>NZ_QRAI01000001.1 GCF_014336955.1 Saccharophagus sp. K07
TGCAGTTGGGGAAAAGAACACCTACATCCTTCACATCTTCTTCTCCTTGCATCCCTTCCTAACACACCAATCCGTGTTTGGTCTTGACCTCAGTTCCTGCTTCAATCCCAGCTTTACCAATCTTCTCCCATGCCTTCTCGTGAAAGTAGTAAGCAACCGTGTTCACCGCAGGCTCCACTAAAGCAATCAGGCCACCCACAACAAAATTACCGGTTAACAACCACGCAACCGTAAATGCCACTGTGAAGTGGGTGATAGCAAAAGTCATTGTCTTCAACATGGCTAATTCTCCCGAACGCCTTTTCTTTAATGATAATCGTTATCATTCATTAGAAAAGTATATTGTTCATATCGAGACAATAGCCTAGGCCTATTTTAGCCGTGATGCGGAGGGCTAGTGATTAAGTGCTTCCGCTATTGCGCCCTTGCCAATGCCCTCGAATGCTTTGACCCGGATGCGATCTCCCGGGTAGTGTCGGGCAGTTTCATTTGCGAGATGTTGGGCGATAAATTCGACGGTTGAGTCGGTTTTGATCATGTAGCAAGAGGTTTTGGGGAGCTTCAGACGGAAAAAGCCCTGTGAGGATGTGTATTCAAAGGTGTAGCTCTTGCCGTCATTGGCAATCAGATCTTCTTCGGTAGCTATATAGATGTCTTTCCAGGAAGAAGCCCAACGTTGGATCGCATCCATGCATAAAGCATCGTTGCGCCAAATCAGAAGTTTGGAACGATGGCCGTGAGCAATTCGCTGACAGTCGCCACCGTGTTTCTTTAAGCCGTGGCTGTAGTGATAGTAGGGAGACTCAATATGTTCCGTAGTAAAGGAGAGTTTTACCTGCGCTACGGTTGAGCCGAATTCCTTTTTCATTTGCGCCGCACACCAGTCAGCGACGCTCTCTGGGGTTACCTCCGCTACATCTATAAGAGTGATGGCTTCAGTCGGTGCAGAGACTTCTATGCTGGAATTATCAAACTGGAGGGACGCGAGTTGCTGGTTTCCTTGCGTATCTGTTTTGACCTCTGGGCTGTTTGCAGGAACCAGCAGGCAGTGATCGATACGGTGTTCAAGCCAATTTCTGAGGATCTTTTTTACGATCCCAAAATCGCAAATCATGCCTTGCTCGTCCAATTCTCCCGCGAGCTCCACATTCGCGAGCCAGGTTTCACCCACAAGTCCACGTTTTGGGCACAGATAACTGAAATCAATGTTGGTCAGATTGTCGACAAATAAACGCATAATTGTGGTGATTGCTCGATGGGATAAATGAGATGCCTATTTTACGGTTAAACCGGTCATGTGAGGTTTAAATGATAAAAATAGCTGTTTATGTTCCGGAGGATGCCCTTGAGACCGTTAAGTCAGCCATGTTTGAGGCGGGAGCGGGGCGAACGGAACGCTATGAGCAATGCGCTTGGCAGACGTTGGGGCAGGGGCAGTTTAAACCGCTGCCACACAGCAATCCTACTTTAGGTGAAATCAATCAGCTCACCTATGTCCGCGAATACAAGCTGGAAATGATTTGCGAAGAGGCGGTGCTGCGGGATGTCGTCGCGGCTATGAAGCGTGCACATCCGTACGAGGAACCGGCTTATGGCGCGTGGCCGCTCATAGACATTTGACTTCGAGATGCGCCCATTGGAATTACCTGCGCTCGCGCTGGTTTAAGCGGACTAATCCCTTCTCCAGTTATAGAAAGTCGGAGATTGAGCAGCGAATCCATCATCATTTGGCTGATGGCAATGCAGGCCCCCATGGGAGTGGGGTGAAGGCGTCGCTTGCAATCGATCTGAAACTGTAGGCCGCGAAGCCTGTGGCGTAAGGTCTCGGGGGCGCTGTTGATCAATTTCTCAATTTCGCGCAAGCGCCAGCTTTCCAACTCTTCAGGATCGCGTTTGGCAAGTTCAAATAAATATTCAATATCTAAACCGCTCATGGTATTGGCTCGTGTACTGGTTAAAACGTGAACGAGCCTAACATAGCGATTTAAGGGTGTAACCCAAAAAACCTATAGCGATTGGTTATATGAGAGCAATTTGTGAGCTGTTTTGAAAGCTTTTGAAAGGAATGTGAGAGAGTCGGCATTAACCAAGTGGTCAGCTAATACCGAGAATGACTTCTAAAACGAATTTGCTGCCCAGGTAAGCCAGTACTAAGCTTGCAAACCCCGAAAGACTCCAGCGTATCGCCGAGTTTCCTCTCCAGCCGAGATGGTGTCTTCCCCACAGCAAAATCGCGTAAATCAGCCAAGCGAGAACGGTGAAGACGATTTTGTGATGAAGATGTTGTGCGGCAATATTTTCGATTTGAAAAACACCGGTGATGATCACCAGAGTCAACAAAATCTCACCCACCCACAGCAGCTCGAATAACAGCTTTTCCATGGTTTGCAGAGGCGGGAATAGGCGGATCAAGCCAGTTGGATGTTTGTGTTTGAGTTTGTAGTTCTGAAATGCCAGCAATAACGTTTGTCCAGTGGCGACGATCATAGTGCTGTATGCGAGGATCGACAAAAGTATGTGTATTGCCGAGCTGGTGCTCAGCTTTAAATACACACTAGCGGCATCCGGTTCAGTATAGAGACTGCTGAGCAGCGCAAAAATCGAAATCGGGAGAGTGACAAGAAACAGATTGTGCAGCGGTTTGCGTAGGCTACTGAGCAACACCAAGAAGTTGGCCGTCCAGAAAAACAGGGAGGATATCTTGAAAAACGCAAAGTGATAGCCGTCTGGCATCACCATTTGCTTATAGATCCCAAATCCGTGCGCCAGTAAAGCGAGCGCCAATATGCCATTGAAAAGCGCCGGGAAATGCGTGCGGCGACGGCTAATGGCTCGGACTAGCAGTAACCAAGCAATGCTATAGAGAGTTATCGCGATTGTTATGGGCATGGCTCAGATTCTTGGTGGACAGGCTGCAAAAGAGCAAGGGTAGAGGGGCGCCAGATGCTTGGCAAGGGCTTGGTAGCAGGTCGTCTTTACCAATCTTTGGCGATATACTGCCCGCCAATTTATCCGGACCACTGAAGAGATACTCATACGCCTATGTTTGAAAGCCTTTCGGATCGCCTCAGTCGTAGCTTGCGGAGCATTACCGGCAAAGCTCGGCTCAACCACGACAATATTCAGGATACTTTGCGAGAAGTGCGCAAAGCGCTACTCGAGGCTGACGTAGCGCTTCCGGTTGTCAAAGCGTTTGTCAATCAAGTGCGCAAGCGTGCTTTGGGTCAAGAGGTATCGAGAGCGCTTAACCCGGGCCAGCAGTTCTTAAAGATCGTCGAAAGTGAGCTGACCCAGGTCATGGGTGAGGCGAATGAGCGCTTGAATCTGGCGGTGCAGCCGCCAGCAGTTATTCTGATGGCCGGCTTGCAGGGTGCCGGTAAGACGACCACTGTGGCCAAGTTGGCGCGCTTTCTCAAAGACAAAGAAAAGAAGAAGGTTCTGGTTGCGAGCGCTGACGTTTATCGTCCAGCTGCTATTAAGCAGCTCGAGACGCTGGCTACAGAAGTGTCGGCCGAGTTCTTTCCTTCCAGCCCTGATCAACAGCCAATCGACATAGGCAAGAACGCCGTTGCCCATGCAAGAAAGATTCACGCGGATGTGGTGATCATCGATACCGCTGGTCGTCTGCATATTGATGAAGAGTTGATGAAAGAGATCCAGGATCTGCATAAGGCTCTGAATCCTATCGAGACTTTGTTTGTCGTTGATGCCATGATCGGTCAGGACGCGGTCAATACCGCCAAGGCGTTTAACGATGCGCTGCCATTGACCGGTGTCATCCTGTCGAAGGCCGATGGCGATGCCCGTGGTGGTGCGGCTTTGTCGGTCCGATTCGTCACTGGCAAACCGATCAAGTTTCTGGGGATGGGTGAAAAGGTTGATGCGTTGGAGCCGTTTCACCCCGACCGTTTGGCGTCCCGAATCCTGGGGATGGGCGACATACTGTCGCTGATCGAACAGGCCGAGCAGAAGCTGGATAAGGAAAAAGCCGAGAAGCTGGTTCAGAAAGTCAAAAAGGGTAAAGGCTTCGATCTCGAAGATTTGCGCGACCAGTTGCAGCAAATGCAAAATCTCGGCGGCATCGGGTCAGTGTTGGATAAGCTGCCTGGCATGGGCAATATCGCGCAAATTGCCGAACAGGCTGATGTCACCAAACAATTTAAAAGAATGGAAGCTCTTATCAACTCCATGACGCCTGCTGAGCGCCGTGACCCGGAGATACTGAATGGTTCGCGCAAGCGCCGCATCGTTCAGGGTGCCGGTGCGGATATCCAGGACTTGAATCGTTTGCTCAAACAGCACAAGCAAATGGGCAAGATGATGAAAAAGCTCAAGGGCGGCGGCATGTCGAAAATGATGCGCGGCCTGTCCGGAATGATGGGTGGTGGCGGTGGATTGCCGCCAGGATTCGGTCGTTGAGTTCCAGTTTGTGACCTAAGGCAGGCAAATTTCGCCTGCCTCTGTGCTTAAACTCTATACACACATTTTTCTTTCGATTAGAATACGCGGCCTTCTGCGGACCCCCTATATCTGGCGGTCCGCACAGCGTGTTTATTATTCAACGTTGCGGTGAGTGCTGCGGCGTTAGGTCAATCTTTTAATAGGAATTGAACATTCATGGTAACCATTCGACTGGCTCGTGGAGGCTCCAAAAAGCGTCCTTTCTACCACTTGACCGTCACTGATAGCCGCAGTGCACGTAATGGCCGTTTTATTGAGCGTATTGGTTTCTTTAACCCTATTGCTCGCGGTCAAGAAGTCAAACTGCGTGTGGATTCTGAGCGTTTGAACTACTGGCTGGGCACTGGTGCTCAAGTGTCAGAACGAGTTGGCAAGCTGATCAAAGAATCCAAAACTGCTTAATTTATGGCAGATGTTCCGTCGACAAGCATTGTCGTTGGGCAGTTGGCGGGCGTATTCGGAGTAAAAGGCTGGGTTAAGGTGCGATCCTTCACTCAGCCGGAAAAAAATATCCTAGAGTACAATCCCTGGCGAATCAAAACGGCGACAGGAATTAAGACCCTAGAGGTGGATGCGTACAACCTTCGCCCACAAGGCTTGGTTGTGCACTTTAAAGGCATTGATGACCGCGATATCGCAGCCCAATTTGGGCGCGCCGAAATCGAGGTCGACGCTGCTGAGTTGCCTGAGCTACCCGCTGGTGATTATTACTGGCATCAATTGATCGGTTTAAAGGTGATCACGGAAGAAGGAGCCCCCCAGATATTGGGAGTGGTTTCCGAGATGCTGGAAACAGGGGCGAACGACGTATTAGTGGTTCGGCCAAGCCCTGACAGCATTGATGCCCGTGAACGCTTGGTGCCTTATGTGCCCGATCTTTATGTCCGGAAAGTGGACCTGGATGCCAGAGCAATATATGTAATGTGGGATCCGGAGTTTTAACCCGGCAAACAAACGGCGCGGGTTATGCGAATTGTGGTAGTGACATTATTTCCGGAGATGTTTGAGGCGGTCACGCATTACGGCATCACCGGGCGGGCGGTAGCGAAGGGGTTGTTGAGCCTTCATTGCATTAACCCGCGGCAGCTCACGACAGATCGCCATCAAACTGTGGATGACCGGCCTTATGGCGGCGGTCCGGGAATGGTGATGATGATTGAACCGTTGCGTCAGGCAACGGCAGCGGCTCGAAAGCACCTGATTGATCAAGGTGCTCGTGCTGGTGAGATCAAAGTGATTTATTTATCTCCGCAGGGCAAAAGGTTTTGTCATGCGGGTGTTGCCGAGCTGGCGACGCAGGAAAATATTGTATTTATAGCGGGACGCTACGAAGGGGTTGATGAGAGATTCATCCAATCCGAAGTCGATGAGGAATGGTCCATCGGCGATTATGTGTTGAGTGGTGGCGAGTTGCCGGCCATGGTCATGATCGACGCGCTGACCCGAATGATTCCCGGGGCTTTAGGAGATGCCGATTCTGCAGTGCAGGACTCTTTCGTAAAAGGTCTACTTGATTGTCCCCATTACACGCGCCCTGAGGATTACCAGGGGCAGAAGGTCCCCGCCATTTTGTTGAGCGGTGATCACAAGCGAATAGAGCGCTGGCGACTACAGCAATCCCTGGGGCGAACCTGGGAGCGTAGGCCGGATTTGCTGGAAAGAATTCAGTTAGGCCCTGCCGAGCACGAGCTGTTAGAGGCGTATAAGGCAGCGAAAGATACTGAAGTATAAATTGGCGGATTACCGTTTTTGCAAAGTTGATTGGTAGCTGAGAAGCTACATATTGTGTGGAGCATGCTATGAGTTCTAAGAACAAGATCATTCAAGAGCTGGAAAACGAGCAGCTCAAACAAAACGTGCCAGAGTTTTCTCCTGGTGACACTGTCGTTGTTCGGGTGCGCGTAATCGAAGGTGATCGCGAGCGTCTGCAGGCTTATGAAGGTGTTGTTATCGCGATTCGCAATCGCGGTTTGAACTCTTCTTTCACTGTGCGCAAGATCTCTCACGGTGTAGGCGTTGAGCGAACCTTCCAAACTCACAGCCCGCAAGTTGCTGATATCCAAGTGAAGCGTCGTGGTGACGTACGTCAAGCCAAGCTTTATTACCTGCGTGAATTGGCTGGTAAAGCGGCTCGTATCAAAGAGAAGCTCAACTAATTCCCTTTCAAATGAAGCGGCCCTCTGGGCCGCTTTTCATTTCTAGGGCGGTAATTCACAAAAATCTTATCGCCACTTGCCTCTTGCAATCACCCTTGCCATATTACGGAACCGGCCGCTGGATCTAGTGTCTTCGGTAGATCGTCGCGCTTGCGCACGGGTGTCCATAACGATTGAGAAGTAATCTCCTATGAAAAAAAATCCTTTCAGCATTGCTCTTCGCTCTATTTTTGGCCTGAGTATGGTTGTGGCCGCCAGTGCGTACGCCGCCGAAGCGAAAAAAGAACCCAATTTGGAGCAAGTGAAGCAGACTATCTCTGCTGGAATCCAGGCCGCTAAGCCAGGTCTGACCGTGACTTCCGTTGAAACCTCTGTGATTCCAGGTCTTTATAAGACTCAGGTAGGAGATGGTCCAGTCGTATATGCCACTGCAGATGGCAAGTATTTTATTGCGGGTGAAGTCTATGAACTGTCGCCCGGCAAGATCGTGAATCTCACCGATCAGGAGCGCAACGTAGAGCGCGCCAAGTTGATCGCAGGGGTTAACAAAAAAGATGCGATCGTTTTCTCCCCTAAAGGGAATGTTAAGAAGGTTATGTATGTGTTCACCGACGTGGATTGCGGCTACTGCCGTATGCTCCATTCCAAGGTGGCGGAATATAACGACCTCGGCATCGAGATCCGCTATCTGGCCTATCCCCGCGCCGGTATCCCTTCCAAGTCCTACAATAAAATCGCCTCTGCCTGGTGCTCCAAAAACCGCAACGAAGCGATTACCAAGCTGAAAAACCTGGAAGAGATTCCAGAAAACGTGTGTGCGGAAAACCCTGTTGCCGCGCAATTCGATCTGGGCCGAAAAATTGGCCTGAGCGGTACCCCGGCATTGGTATTTGAAGATGGTCAGTTGATCGGCGGCTATGTCGAGCCTGCCCGCTTGGCCGAAATGGTCGGTATCTAATCCCCCGTTGATCCTGCGCTCTTCACCAAGGCACCTCCTCCGGTGCCTTGGTATCCATCCTCCCTCTGCCTCCAATTGACAGCCCTAGATCGCGCCAGTATGGTTGCGTATCTTTTTGGGCCCCGATTTTCAGGGGCTGTGATCAATGAGGTGTCAGTTTGAAACTTGTCAACGTCGGTATATGCGGTCTGGGTACCGTCGGTAGCGGTACGGTGAATGTCATAGTGCGCAACCACGAAGAAATCACGGCGCGCACGGGATGTGATATTCGGATCGCTCAGATCGGTGCCCGACGGAATCGTCAAAATTGTGATCTCGACGGTATCCCTGTTACGAAAGATGTTTTTGAGGTTGCGGACAATCCAGATGTCCACATTTTGGTGGAGTTGATTGGCGGGACCTCGGTCGCCAAAGAGCTGGTAGAGCGCGCGATCGCCAACGGCAAACACGTTGTTACAGCCAATAAAGCCTTGATTGCCCAGCACGGCAATGAGTTGTTCCGCAAGGCGAATGAAAAGGGAGTGAGCATTGGTTTTGAGGCGGCGGTAGCAGGTGGTATCCCGATTATTCGCACCCTGCGCGAGGGTTTGTCGGCCAACCGGATTGAGTGGCTGGCGGGCATTATCAACGGTACCGGCAACTTCATCCTGACGGAAATGCGCGATAAAGGGCGCGCTTTCGAGGACGTATTGAAAGAAGCTCAAGCATTAGGCTATGCCGAAGCGGATCCGACCTTTGATGTGGAAGGCATAGACGCTGCGCATAAGCTGGTGATTCTGGCAGCTTTGGCGTTTGGTATGCCGCTGCAGTTCGACAAGGTCTTCACCGAAGGCATTCGCAATATATCGCCAGTGGATGTCTCTTATGCCGGTGAACTGGGCTATCGCATCAAGCATCTGGGCATTGCCCGCAAGCATGACAATGGGGTGGAACTGCGAGTTCATCCGACACTGATTCCTGAGCGCCGCCTGATCGCCAACGTCGACGGTGTTTCCAACGCGGTGGTCATTAAAGGGGATGCGGTTGGGCCGACTTTGTATTACGGTCCGGGCGCAGGCTCCGAGCCGACGGCATCGGCGGTGATTTCAGACATCATGGACATTAGCCGAACATTGAATGTGGACCAGGATGTGCGTGCTCCTTATCTCGGGACACGGTTTGAGCAGTTGAAAGAATTTCCCATTCTGCCGATCGACGACGTGAAAACCAGCTATTACCTGCGCATGTCCGTGGTTGATAAGCCGGGCGTTCTTTCCAAGATCACGCAAATCCTCAGCGATGCGGGCATCAGTATAGAAGCGCTTATCCAGAAGCAGCCTTGGCAGGGAGAAACCGAAGTGCCGGTTATTCTGCTGACCAATCGCGTGCGGGAGAGCCATATGAATGAAGCTATTCAGCAGATCGAGCAGTTGGACAGCATCCACCACAAAGTGGTGAAGATCCGGGTGGAATCTCTCTCTTAATTTTTCCAAGGTTATTCGTTGTGAAATATATCAGTACACGAGGTGCGGCCCTCGCACTTGGTTTTGAAGATGTGGTATTGACCGGCCTTGCTACCGACGGCGGGTTGTACGTTCCTGAAACTCTGCCCGAGTTTTCCCATGCGGAAATCGCTTCCTGGGCGGGCTTGGGCTATAGAGATCTCGCGTTCAAAGTGATTTCTCCGTTTGTCGCCGGCGCGATTCCGGATGCGGATCTGAAGCGCATTATCGATTCTTCCTACGACACCTTCCGCCACCAGGCCATTGCGCCGCTGGTGCAGACGGGCCACAACGAGTGGGTGCTCGAACTCTTCCAAGGCCCGACTTTGGCGTTCAAAGATTTCGCGTTGCAGTTCCTCGGTAATCTGTTGGATTACATCTTGGCCAAACGCCAACAGAAAGTGGTGGTGCTCGGTGCTACTTCAGGGGATACAGGTTCCGCAGCAATTGAAGGCTGCCGTCGCTGCGAAAACGTCGATATTTTTATTTTGCATCCGTATCAGCGAGTGTCAGAGGTGCAGCGCCGGCAGATGACGAGCGTGCTGGAGCCGAATGTCCACAATATCGCGCTGCAAGGCAATTTCGACGACTGCCAGAATTTGGTCAAAGCCAGCTTTTCCGATCAGTCGTTCTTGCCTGCTGGAAGACAGTTGGTTGCGGTCAACTCGATCAACTGGGCGCGCATCATGGCGCAAATCGTTTATTACTTTTATGCGGGCCTGGCTTTGGGTGCGCCGCATCGTCCAGTGGCTTTCTCCGTGCCCACGGGAAATTTCGGCGATATTTTTGCGGGTTATCTGGCCAAGCGCATGGGCTTGCCGATCGACCAGTTGGTGATCGCCACCAATAGCAACGACATTCTGCACCGTTGCATCAGCAGCAACGACCACACGAAAAAACCGCTGCAACATTCGCTCTCGCCCAGTATGGATATCATGGTATCCAGCAACTTCGAGCGCATGTTGTTTGATTTGTACGACCGCGATGGTGCGCAGATCAATTCCTTGATGAACGAGTTCAAAAACTCCGGAGCTCTGCATTTGGCTCCCGCCGCACTGGATAAAGCGCGCGCCTTGTTCAGCAGTTATCGCCTGAGCGATGAAGAAACGGTTGCGGTGATCAAAGACGTGTACGAAAACACCGAATACCTGTTGGATCCGCACACGGCGATCGGTGTTCAGGCTGCGCGTAAAACCCGTCGCGATACTTCCACTCCGATGATTTGCCTTGCGACTGCGCATCCGGCGAAATTCCCGGAAGCGGTTAAGCAAGCCGTCGCAGAGGGTGACCCTGCGCTGCCACACCATATGCGCGATCTGTTAGCGCGCGATGAGCGTTATCAGGTGCTGGCCAACGATCTCTCCAGCCTGAAAAGCTTTATCAGCTCCAATATTCGCGCGTGATTTTTAAGCGCGCGCTGCGTTAAATAAACGGTCAGATCGAATATTCGGTCTGATCATTTTCCTAACATTCCCTGCATTCTTAACACTTTTCTCTGATTGCTCTGAGCCCTTCAGGAGCATTACCTCGTACGTCTGCACCAAATTGTGTCGTTTAAATTTTCTGATGGCGCATTTTTATTCCTTTAATTGCGCCCAAATCATCATTTTGGGGCTGGAATATTAATTGCTCCGTTGGTTGCGTAGTGAGCAATTGTGTCCAGATAGAAACAAGAGGCGTTCGATGGGTGAATTAGCCCCGATAACCAAAATTATCCCGGTATTGGTGGTGACGGCATTTATGGTGATCGGCATGATGCTGCACCAGACTGCGCGTCAAAAACAGATACTGGGTGTTTTGTGGTTGCAAGCCATGCGTCGCCTGATTACGCACCTGCAACGGCATAGAGGTTTGTCCGCAGGGGTGTTGGGGGGCGAGCAGGCACTGGAAGAAAACCTGAGCGAAGTCCGCAAACAGGTTTTTAAGGACATAGACGCAATCAACGGCGTGGGCGAATGGATGAACCAGCACGCCGATTGGTTATCCATTGTTGAACATTGGACTCGCTTGATCGGAAGCATGCATCGGCTCTCGGTATCTGACGCAATCCATCAACACACGCTGCTGATTAAAAATGTATTGGCGCTGGTGGATGAAATTGCGGTGGAACATCACCTGCACGATGTGC
Source organism: Saccharophagus sp. K07 (assembly GCF_014336955.1). Classification (GTDB taxonomy): domain Bacteria; phylum Pseudomonadota; class Gammaproteobacteria; order Pseudomonadales; family Cellvibrionaceae; genus UBA5868. The sequence goes on from NZ_QRAI01000001.1 coordinate 11,185, forward strand.
CCGGTGGCAGCCAATGGCGCGACCTTTTGACTCTGGCGGAATATGTGGGACAGATGCGCGCGCTGGGTACCGCAATCGCGACAGTTGCAAATCACCAGGATGAAATCGCGGTAAATAAAACGCGCGAGGATTTACAGGAACTCAGCCAGGAAATCCTGACCAGTCTGGACTCGCCCAACTATAGGGCCGGTATCGACGGCGATAATTTGCAGCGCATTCTGGATTTTCTCAGTTATGTCGATGCGCAGTTGTTGAAGGACGCGCCGGGAGTTGAGGCGAGCGGTTTCTATGCCGAGGCCACCAAAACCTTGGATCAACTGTTTAAGCGGTTTGATCAGCAGTTGTCGCAAGTGCATCAGCGATTGGCGCACTGAATTTGAACACTTAAAAACTGAGGATTTGCAGACTTAAGACGCTCAGGTTTGAAGACATAAGAAAAGCACGGCAAATCGCGCTAAACTTCCGAGCAATTTTGTTGCTCGGCCAGACTATGCGCAAATTGATCAAACGCCGCCAGGCGACAGCAGACCTTCAAGCCTTCCCCAATACGCCGGCCATTTTAAGCCGGCTTTACGCCGCCCGCGGCGTCACTCACGAAGAACAGCTGCAATACGAACTCAAACGCCTGCTCAAACCTTCCCTTAAAGGCTTGGAAGCGGCCTTGTCGCTGCTGGTGACGGCGCTACAGGAAAACCAGCGCATTATGATCGTCGGCGACTTCGACGCGGATGGGGCGACCAGCACGGCGCTGGCGATGCGCTGTCTGCGCGCCTTCGGCCATCGCAATACCGAATTTCTGGTGCCGAACCGGTTTGAATACGGCTATGGCCTGACACCGGAAATTGTCGAGGTGGCGGCACAGCGCAAACCCGATCTGATTATTACGGTGGACAATGGCATCGCCAGTATTCAGGGGGTGGAGCGCGCTCATGCTCTCGGAATACGCGTCCTGGTGACCGATCACCATTTACCCGGTGCGCAATTGCCGGATGCCGATGCCATAGTCAATCCGAATCAGCCCGGCTGTGATTTTCTCAGTAAATCCGCCGCCGGCGTGGGTGTGGTGTTTTACGTGATGACGGCGTTGCGGACGCGCCTGCGGGAGATTGGCTGGTTCAACGCCGAGCGCCCTGAGCCGAATCTCGCGTCCTTTTTGGATTTGGTGGCTTTGGGAACCGTCGCCGATGTGGTGCCGCTCGACTTCAACAACCGCATCTTGGTCGCCCAAGGGTTGCAGCGTATGCGAGCCGGGCTGGCGTGTCCTGGTATACGGGCGATCTTGAGTGTGGGCGGGCGCGATTGGCGCAAAATTTCCGCCACGGACCTGGGCTTTGTGGTCGGACCTCGCCTTAACGCCGCCGGGCGACTGGACGATATGAGTCTCGGGATACGCTGCCTGTTGGCTGACAATGAGGGAGAAGCTCAAGCGTTGGCGCAGGAGCTGGATATGCTCAACCGTGACCGCCGCGCTATCGAAGCGGTGATGCAAAAAGAGGCAGCGGCGAATCTCGAAGCCATGCTGGTTTCCATGCAGGGAGAACTGCCCTCTGGCATCTGTTTATATCGCGAGGACTGGCACCAGGGCGTCATCGGCATATTGGCGTCGCGCATCAAGGATCGCTGGCATAGACCGGTGATTGTGTTTGCCGACGATGAACACGGCGCGCTCAAAGGCTCAGGGCGCAGTATTCCAGGTCTGCATCTGCGCGATATTCTCGACGAAGTCGCGACGCAACATCCCGGCCTCTTAACCAAATTCGGTGGTCATGCCATGGCGGCCGGGTTGAGTCTGGAAAAACACCATCTCGAACTCTTTTCCCAGGCCTTCGCATCTGTGGTCGCGCGCCATCTCGGTGATCGAGGGTTGGAGCCGGTTATTGAAAGCGATGGTGAGCTTCAGGCGGATGATTTCACTTTGGCGCTGGCGCAACAGTTGGAGGAGGGTGGTCCTTGGGGGCAGGCCTTTCCTGAGCCGGTGTTCGATGGCCAATTCCACGTGGTCAATCAGAAGGTAGTGGGTGAGAAGCACTTGAAGCTGGTGTTGGCGCCAGCTTCCAGGCCGGACATGGTGGTGGATGCCATTGTGTTCAATATCGACCGTGCCCAATGGCCGAACCCCAACTGCCAGAAGGTCATTGCGGCCTATAAACTCGCCGTCAACGAATTCCGCGGTACACGCTCGGTGCAGCTGATGGTGGATTATCTGGAATCGTGTTAAGCGCGTCAGTTAAACGCGACCTTCATTCCCAGCTGCGCCATTATGTGGCTGTATTGGGATTGGATTTCCAGACACTGGTCGTAAATCGCCAAGCGGGTTTTCATACAGTCATCCAGCAGCATTCGTAGCGCCTGTTGCTCTTGCGGACTTTTGTCGGGTTGAAGTGAAAGCTCTTGCAGGCGCTGGCAGACTTTCGCAAGACTCTGCTCGCTGCTGTTCTCCAAATCCTCCAATGCGCACTCCAGTTTATAGCCGTGCAATTGAATGCCGGCGTAGTCCACGGATGGCGGGTTTTGGCGTTGCGGGGTGAGCTTGGTAACGGTCGGTCGCGCCAGTTCCACAATCTTTTGATTGGTAGCGCTAAATAGTGTGGTCAGGATTTGCACCAACGGTTGGTATTGCTCGTGCCGCGCCAAGGGCATGTTCTGGATGATTGCGCCGAGATTGTCGGAGCCCCACAGGTAGCGGGCGGAATATTCGGACGGGTAGGGCCGTGTCGCTTGTTGCAGGAGCATGCTTTCCAGATCGGTCAGTGGACCGATGGAAGAAAAAATGTCGCCGCTGGCGTGGAGATAAACCGCGCCCTTCAGACCCAATTTATCCAATGCATCCAGCACTAATTGCCCTAACTCCTGTTGTGTTCCCCGAAAAGAAATCAGACTGAGCAAAAAGTCGTGCAGGCTTTGAGTGTTCTGGTCTAGCGCCAGGGAATCATTGGAGGCAGAGGACTGACGATCCAAAAGAAGTGCGCGCTGCAGATTGAAATTCAGCTTTTGGCGGAGGAGTTCCACATCAATGGGCTTGCTGATGTAGTCATCTCCGCCCGCCTGAAAGCCGCGCGCCTGGTCTTCCTGGCTGTCGAGGCCAGAGACAAACAGAATCGGGGTGGAGGCGAATAAAGGCTCGGAGCGGATCATGCGACACAGGCGTAATCCATCGATCGTTGGCATATCAACGTCGAGCAAAATGGCATCTGGCTTGAAGGTCACCGCCGCTTCAATGCCGGAAAGGCCCGACATGGCGGTTTTAACGTCGTAATCGCCGCCCAGCGCCCGCTCCACCAGCTTTTGGTTTGCGTCGTTGTCGTCAATGGACAAAATCTTCGGCCGATTTTCCATGGTGTACCTCTCTCTAAACAGAGTCCGGCAGATGTATGACGTCCACAAGCGGGTCGCATAACTCTGCCGCGTGTGCACAGTAGACAACAAAACAGAGCGCCGATTCGTTCGGTAAGTCTCAACTCAAAGCAGCGAACAACAATAAAGCTGTGGGAGAAGTGGCGGGGCATCTGCAGGTCGGCGCGGGCCAGATCGATGCCGCGTCCCTCGGCTGACTGCCGGATATTGATGCAAAAAACGATGCAGTCCGCGGGGGAAAAGAAGCTTAGTGTAACGGTTTTCAGTAAAACCGAACAATCGAACCGGTCGCGCTCTTGTTAAGGGCAAGACCAATTGATGTACAATTCGCCTCTTTTTTAGCGCCACCCTTCTTTATTCAGCTTGAGACACATCCATGGAAATCAACCCGCTTCTTAACGCCTTGGCCGATATGAAAAAACGCACCGACGTGCTTCGGGGGTATCTTTGACTACGAAGTCAAAAAAGAGCGTTTAGCGGAAGTTGAAGCCGAGCTGAGTGAGCCCAATGTTTGGAATGATCCAGAGCGCGCCCAAGCACTGGGCAAAGAGCGCGCATCTTTAGAGCAGGTGGTAAAAACCATCGATACCCTGGATCAAGGACTGTCGGACTGCGGCGAGCTGATTGATCTTGCCGTGGAAGAAAAGGATGAAGCCAGTCTTGCCGATGTAGAGAAAGAAATTCAAAGTCTGGAAGAACAATTGGCGCAACTGGAATTCCGGCGCATGTTTTCCGGCGAGACCGATCCCAATAATGCCTACCTCGATATTCAGGCGGGCTCCGGTGGTACGGAAGCCCAGGATTGGGCAGAAATCCTGCTGCGTATGTATTTGCGCTGGGGCGATCACAAAGGCTTTAAGGCGACATTGGAAGAAGTGTCCGCCGGTGAAGTGGCGGGAATCAAAAGTGCCACTGTGCATTTTGAAGGCGAATATGCTTTCGGTTGGTTGCGCACGGAAACTGGCGTACACCGCTTGGTGCGTAAATCGCCGTTTGACTCCGGTAACCGCCGCCATACATCCTTCGCCTCCGTGTTCGTGTCGCCGGAGATCGATGACAACATCGAAATCAATATCAACCCGGCGGATTTGCGCGTCGATACCTATCGCGCCAGTGGTGCCGGTGGTCAGCACGTTAACAAAACCGATTCGGCCATTCGTATTACCCACGAGCCGACCGGCATAGTGGTGCAGTGTCAGAGCGAACGATCGCAGCACGCCAACCGTGATAAAGCCATGAAAATGCTGCGCGCCAAGTTGTACGAGCAGGAAATGCTTAAGCGCAATGCGGAAAAACAAGCCATGGAAGACAGCAAGGCCGATATCGGCTGGGGTAGCCAGATTCGCTCCTATGTGTTGGATGATTCGCGGATTAAAGATTTGCGTACGAGTGTGCAAACGTCCAACTGCCAGGCAGTGTTGGATGGCGACCTTGATATGTTTATTGAAGCCAGTTTGAAAGCCGGTCTGTAAGATCGGCAAACCTTTCATTTATTTGACAGCAAGTATTCCCATGACCGAGCCAGTCCTTGACGAAAACAAACTCATCGCCGAACGCCGCGCCAAATTGGCGCAGTTGCGTACTCAGGGCAATCCGTTTCCCAACAATTTCCGCCCTCAGCATCAAGCCCAGGCGTTGCAGAACGAGTTTGGTGAAAAGACCAAGGAAGAACTCGAAGCTCTCAACACGCAAGTCAGTGTTGCCGGTCGCATCATTCGCAATCGCGGCGCGTTTATGGTGTTGCAGGACGGCAGCGGCAATATTCAGTTGTACGTCACCAAGGAAGCGCGCGAATTCGCCAAAACCATCGACCTCGGCGATATTGTCGGCGTCGCTGGTGTGCTGCATAAATCCGGTAAGGGCGATTTGTATGTGAATATGGAGCAGTTCCAGTTGCTCACCAAAGCGCTGCGTCCGCTACCGGATAAATTCCACGGTCTCGCCGATCAGGAAATTCGTTATCGTCAACGCTATGTGGATTTGATTGCCAATCCGGAAGTGCGTAACACGTTTGTTATTCGCTCTCGTGTTGTGCAATTTATTCGCAACTATCTCAACGGGCGCGATTTCCTCGAAGTGGAAACGCCTATGTTGCAAACTATTCCCGGTGGTGCAACGGCGCGTCCGTTTATCACCCATCACAACGCGCTCTCCATGGATATGTATTTGCGGATTGCGCCGGAGTTGTATCTCAAGCGTTTGGTGGTCGGCGGATTTGAGCGGGTTTATGAAATCAACCGCAACTTCCGCAATGAAGGTCTGAGTACGCGTCACAATCCTGAATTCACTATGCTCGAGTTTTATCAGGCATACGCGGATTATCACGATTTGATGGATCTGACCGAAGACATGCTGCGCCAGTTGACTGCGCAAGTATTGGGAACAAACCAAGTGGTTAATACGCGCACGCAAGGCGAAGACGAAATTACGGTTACTTACGATTTTTCTCAGCCATTTACGCGCTTGACCGTGTTTGATTCGATTTTGAAATTCAACCCGGAAATTTCCGCGGATGAACTCAATAATCTGGAAGGAGCGAAAGCCATTGCTGGCCGCCTCGGAATTCCGCTGAAAGATTCCTGGGGTCTCGGAAAAATCCAGATCGAAATATTCGAAAAAACCGTTGAGCATCGCCTCGAACAGCCAACTTTTATTACCGAATATCCGACTGAAGTATCACCGCTCGCGCGCCGTAACGATGACAACCCATTTGTGACCGACCGATTTGAATTTTTCGTCGGCGGGCGCGAAATCGCCAATGGCTTTTCGGAGTTGAACGATGCAGAAGATCAGGCAGCGCGTTTCCGTCAGCAAGTTGCGGAAAAAGATGCGGGTGATCTGGAAGCTATGCATTACGACGCAGATTACATTCGCGCCTTGGAATATGGCTTGCCGCCAACTGCAGGCGAGGGAATCGGCATCGACCGTTTGGTAATGTTGCTGACCAATTCTCCAAGTATTCGCGATGTGCTTTTGTTCCCGCATATGCGTCCGGAAACCTGATGTAATGCCTTAGGTAATAACATCTCAATAAAGGAGGCCAAAAGCCTCCTTTTTTACGAGTATTAGGGGATCAATGCTGTGGCAACTGAACGAAATATTCAGATAGAACCATCCTGGTTTGAGGTTCTGCACGATGAATTCGACAAGCCTTATATGCAGTCGCTGAGGCAATTTCTGCAGCAGGAAAAACAGCAGGGTAAAGTGATCTATCCGCCCGGAAAAAATATTTTCAACGCATTTAATTCCACGCCGTTTCACAAGGTGAAAGTCGTTATTTTGGGGCAGGATCCCTACCACGGCCCTGGTCAGGCCCACGGGCTTTGTTTTTCGGTTCTCCCCGGTGTGCCGTTTCCGCCATCACTGCTCAATATTTTTAAAGAGATTCAGCAGGATCTCGGCATTCCTGTGCCGCAGCAGGGTTGTCTGCAATCCTGGGCCGATCAAGGGGTTTTGCTGCTTAACGCGACTTTGACGGTTGAGCAGGGCAGAGCGGGTTCCCATCAAGGCAAAGGCTGGGAGACCTTTACCGATCAGGCTATTTCCGCATTGAACCTGGGACGCGAAGGGCTGGTGTTTTTATTGTGGGGTTCTTACGCCCAGCAAAAAGGTGCATTGATCGACGGCCGCCGTCATCTGATTTTGAAATCACCACACCCTTCGCCGCTGTCGGCGCATCGCGGATTTTTCGGCAATCGCCATTTTTCCAAGGCAAATGAATGGCTGCAGCAGCGCGGACAAACGCCGATCGACTGGCGGGTGTGACCCAAAGGGAAAAATCAGCAATTGTCAGTGAACGGTTGCCGCCGCAGCTACGGCCCTCTAAGCTGTATATGAATACAGCCCTCGGCGGGACCGCTGCTTTATGACTTGTTTGTTTTCTAGCCAATTTGCGCGATGCTTTGATATTGCCGAAGTCGTGGTGGATCGGTCGTGAGCATTATTTTGGGAATCGACCCGGGTTCGCGTAAAACCGGCTACGGAATTGTGGAGCGCAATGGAACCAAAATGCGCTATGTCGCCAGCGGTGTCATCCGCATTCAGGCGGAGTTGACGCTGCCCGAGCGTTTGAAAGTGATCTTTGCGTCAGTGAGCGAGATCATTGCGCAATACCGGCCGCAGGAAATGGCGGTCGAGCAGGTGTTTATGGCAAAGAGTGCCGGCTCGGCGCTGAAATTGGGGCAGGCGCGCGGCGCGGCGATTGTCGCGGGCGTCAGCCATAATCTCACGGTATTCGAATACGAAACCCGCAAAGTCAAACAAGCCGTGGTTGGCACTGGCGCGGCGGACAAGCTGCAGGTCCAGCATATGGTGAAAACGCTTCTGCATTTGCCGTGTGCTCCCCAGGAGGATGCGGCTGACGCTCTGGCGGTAGCGCTATGCCACGCCAACACGCAACACAATTTGATTCATCAGACGCAAGCGCGTCATTTTCGACGGGGTAGATTGGTGTGATCGGGCGATTAAAAGGTGTTCTGCTAGAAAAACAACCGCCGCATCTTTTGCTGGATGTGCAGGGTGTCGGCTACGAGTTGCTTGCACCTATGACCACCTTTTACGGCTTGCCGGAAGTTGGTGCCGAAGTCGTTTTGCATACGCATTTCTCCGTCAGTGAAAACGCCCAGCAGTTGTTTGCTTTTATCAACAAAGAGGATCGTGCGCTGTTTCGTCAGCTGATCAAGGTCAGTAACGTCGGCCCGAAAATGGCGCTCGGCATTTTATCTGGTATGGATAGCAGCGAATTTGTCCGCTGTGTGATGAGCAATAACTTGAATGCGCTGGTGCAGGTTCCTGGGGTCGGCAAAAAAACGGCGGAGCGTTTGGTAGTAGAAATGCGCGATCGCTTGCGCGACTGGTCCGGCGCCGCGGATGGTCCTGTGCCTGCACCGGTAAAAGCGGCTGTTTCCTCCAGCAATCAAATGTTTGCCGACGCCGAAAGCGCTTTGATTACGCTGGGCTATAAACCGGTCGAAGCCGCCAAAGCGCTGAATGCGGTATTGGCGGAGCAGGCAGTGGAGCGCAGTGAGGATTTGATTCGCCTTGCATTGCGCAGCATGATGCCGAAGTAATTCAGCGAGGGCAGTGAGATGATCGAACCGGACGAATTCACCAGTGGCCGCCTGATCGATGGTGTGGCCAAGCCGCGCGAGGATATGCAGGATCGCGCCATACGTCCAAAGACACTGCGCGATTATATCGGCCAGCCCGTGGTGCGCGAGCAGATGGAAATTTTTATCGGTGCGGCGAAAAAGCGCGGCGAACCGCTCGACCACACGCTGGTCTTCGGCCCGCCCGGTCTCGGCAAAACCACCCTCGCCAATATCATCGCCACGGAAATGAATGCGGATCTGAAAACCACCTCGGGTCCTGTTTTGGAAAAAGCCGGTGATCTCGCTGCATTAATGACCAATCTGGAGCCGGGCGATGTTTTGTTTATCGACGAAATTCATCGCTTGAGCCCGATGGTCGAAGAAATTCTCTATCCGGCGATGGAGGATTATCAGCTCGATATCATGATCGGCGAGGGGCCTGCAGCTCGCTCAATCAAGCTCGATCTGCCACCTTTCACCCTCGTCGGCGCCACCACGCGTGCCGGTCTGTTGACGTCACCGCTACGCGATCGTTTCGGGATTGTTCAGCGGCTCGAGTTCTACAATGTCGCCGACCTCACCCAGATCGTGATGCGTTCGGCCAATCTGCTGGGGGTGAAATTGGATCTGGGCGGCGCGGAAGAGGTGGCAAAACGTTCGCGTGGCACGCCGCGAATTGCCAACCGCCTACTACGCCGAGTGCGCGATTACGCTGAAATAAAAGGCGATGGTGTGATCAGTGCCGAGATTGCCGATGCCGCATTGAATATGCTGAATGTCGACGCCAAAGGGTTCGATCATATGGATCGCCGCTTGCTGCTCGCCCTGATGGAAAAGTTTGGCGGCGGACCCGTCGGGGTGGAAAGTCTCGCGGCTGCCATCAGCGAAGAGCGGGATACTATCGAAGACGTGCTCGAACCCTATTTGATCCAACAGGGTTATATGATGCGCACGGCGCGTGGACGCATTGCGACTCAATATGCCTATGAGCACTTTGGGCTCAATCCCCCCAAAACTTTGCAGCCCGATTTACCGGGGATGTAAAAATATTTCTGTGACAGATATGGCGGATGAATAACGGAATCTATAAAATTGCGCGCCTCAAATGACCCACCTCCTGCGGGTAATTCTGCCGCAATTTTACGGAACTCCCTTTCCCAATCACGCTCAAAACTGCGTTTTGTCATCGCTGTTATCCTGCATGCAGGTTAAGCGTTGCACCTTTGCGCAACTGAGTGTGTTCAGGAGTGTGGCGAACCCATGGCCAGGTGGATGAAACACTCAATGTGCGTTAGGTGCCCGGCTTGTTTCTCTCGGCCCCGCCACCTATGCTTCAGCGCATTCACGATGTTTCGCTAAAAAACGCATAAGGACCCGATCTTCATGAATCAACCTGAACCTCTATCTATTTGGCATTTAGTCTCCGAGGCCAGTTTGCTGGTGCAACTGGTTATGGCGCTGTTGCTGCTCGCATCGGTAGTTTCCTGGTTCATGATTGTGCAAAGGGGTATATATCAAGCGCGCGCGAAGCAGGCGTTGGTTAATTTTGAGAAGCAATTTTGGTCCGGTATAGATCTGTCGCAGCTTTATCGCCAAGGGAATAGCAATGCAGGGCGCGGCAAAGTAGAGGGCGTGGAAAATATTTTCCGCGCCGGTTTTAAAGAATTTTCCCGTTTGCGCCAGCAGCCCGGTACTGACAAAGATGCCATTATGGAGGGCACTCAGCGCGCGATGCGTGTGGCACTGGCGCGCGAAGAAGAAAAACTCGAAGAAAATTTGCCGTTTTTGGCGAGTGTCGCATCCGTCAGCCCCTATATCGGATTGTTTGGTACTGTGTGGGGTATCATGAATTCCTTCCGCGGCTTGGCCAATGTGCATCAAGCCACTCTAGCTACTGTAGCTCCCGGTATTTCTGAAGCATTGGTCGCAACCGCGATGGGATTATTTGCGGCTATACCAGCGGTGCTTGCTTATAACCGCTTTTCTGCCCGAGCTGAGCAGTTGAAGGCGAATTACCAGACGTTTTCTGAAGAATTTTCCGCCGTTCTGCACCGTCAGATTCACGCTGCTTAGGCCCGATTATGGCGACACCCAATAAACGTAAACCTATGGCTGAGATCAACGTCGTTCCATATATCGACGTGATGTTGGTGCTGCTCGTGGTTTTTATGGTGACCGCGCCGCTGTTGATGCAGGGAGTAAAAGTGGATTTGCCCCAGGCACCATCCGCACCTATCGACAACAAAGAAGATGAACCTTTGATCGTCTCGGTCAAAACAGACGGCACTTATTATTTGAATCTCGGTCAGGATCAGCAGGCGGCAAAGCCGCTCAAGGAAATTACCGATACCGTCAGCAAAGTATTGCGCCAAAAGCCTTCCACTCCGGTGTTAGTGTGGGGTGATACGGCAGTGCCCTATGGCACTGTGGTTGCGCTGATGACAGAGCTGCAGGCGGCGGGCGCAGCATCGGTCGGACTTGTGACAGATCCGCCGAAGATGCGATAGGCGGCTGATGAAAGCCACACTGGAAAAATACATCGCTCCCGCAATTGTCAGCGTTGGTCTTCACGGTGCTGTATTGGCGTTTTTGTTTTTTGGTTTCAGTCCCGAACCGGTGAAAACCGAAATCAAAACCCCCAATTTTGTGCGGGCGCAGTTAGTCACGCTAGAAGATAAGAGCAAAACGCAAAAGCCAGCGGACAAGCCGCAGGTGGTGGATTTGACGCAGAAGCGCAAGGAGCAGGAGCGCCAGAAACAGCTGGCGGAGCAGAAAAAACAGCAAGAGTTGAAACGCCAGGAAGAGGCGAAAAAGAAAGCTGAAGCTGAACAGAAAAAGAAAGCTGAAGCAGAGCAGAAAAAGAAGGAGCAGGAGAAAAAAGCGCGCGAGGCGGAAGCCCAGCGTAAAAAAGAAGAGGCTGATCGCAAGGCCAAAGCGGAAGCGGAAAAACAGCGGCAAGAGCAGCAGCGCAAGCGTGAGCAGCAGGCATTTGAAGAAGCCCTGGCTCGAGAAGAAGCGCTTCTGGCGGAACAGTCCTACGCTGTCACCGCGCAAAGTTATATGAGCGTTATAGCGCAACGCGTTATTCAAAATTGGAGCCGACCGCCGTCTGCGCGCAATGGCATGCAATGTATTTTATTGATTCGCCTGGTGCCAACCGGTCGGGTAGTGAGTGTTGACGTACTGAAAAGCAGTGGCAATGCAGCGTTTGATTTGTCGGCTGTGCAGGCGGTCAAGAAAGTAGAGCAATTTGACGAAGTCAAAGAAATGCCGTCACAGGTATTCGAGCGACACTATCGTGAATTTGAATTGAATTTTAATCCGCAGGATTTGAGACAGTGAGATTTGTTTGGATTGTTGGCTTGTTAATCAGCGTGTTGGCCAGTCCGGCGATGGCCCGATTGACCATCGAAATCACCTCCGGAATGGATAATCCCACTCCCATTGCCATAGTGCCCTTTGGCGGGGCGCAGGGCTTGTCGGAAGATATTCAGGACATCGTCTCTGCCGATCTGTTGCGCAGCGGCTTTTTCCGTCCGATCCCCAAAACCGATATGTTGGCCATGCCGAAAACCCAGGCGGAAGTGTTTTACCGCGATTGGCGTATGCTCGGCGCTTCCTACCTGGTGATAGGACAAATGACCAACACGGCGGGTCGATACCAACTGCAATTTGAACTCTATGATGTACTGTCGCAGCGCAAGGTATTTCAAAAACAAGTGGCAGGGAATGACAGCCAATTGCGCGATATTGCGCACGCGGTAAGCGATGCTGTTTATGAAGCTATTACCGGTATTCGCGGCGCATTCAGCACCAAGATTCTCTATGTGGAAGATTTGAAACGCCCGGGACCGGGTCGTTATAGATTGATTTACGCCGATGCTGACGGCGCTCGCGACCGAGTGCTTTTTTCTTCCAGCGAGCCGTTGCTGTCACCCGCTTGGTCTAACGATCTTTCCAAAGTTGCCTATGTTTCCTTTGAAACATCTCGACCGGCGATTTTTATTCAGGAGTTGGCCACCGGTAAGCGCACCCAAATGACCAATTTCACTGGCTTGAACGGCGCGCCGGCCTGGTCGCCGGATGATCGGTCATTGGCGCTGGTTTTGTCGAAAGATGGCAATCCGGAGCTCTATACTTTGGAAATCGCTACTCGCCAGTTGCGTCGTGTCACTGATCATTTTGCCATCGACACAGAACCGAATTGGACGCAGGACGGCCGCTCCCTGATCTTTACTTCCAATAGGGGAGGCAGCCCGCAGATTTATCAGGTGAGCCTGGCTACCGGTCGGGTTGAGAGACTGACGTTTGAAGGGGATTACAACGCGCGTCCGCGTTTGTCACCCGATGGCAAAACTTTGATCATGGTTCATCGTAGAGATGGCATTTTCCACATCGCTTCCCAGGATTTGAAAACTGGTAACATGCGCATTCTTACGGAAACATGGTTAGATGAATCACCGAGCATCGCGCCAAACGGGGCTATGTTACTATATGCTACGCAGCACCAGAATAAGGGTGTATTGGCCGCGGTCTCCATGGATGCAGGTGTGAAGTTTCGCCTACCGTCGAAACAGGGGGATGTACGGGAACCGGCTTGGTCTCCGTTTGCTAAATAATTTATCGAGTTGTTTCTTATTTATTTCATGCTCACTTGGGAGTTACAAAAAATGTTGAAGTCAATTAAGTCTTTCGCTGTGTTGGCCGTGGTAATGGGGTTGATGGTAGGCTGCTCAAGCAACAAACCAGTTGAACAAGATCCAAATGCTGGTTCTGTTAGCACTGATACTTCTGGTGTTGGCGTTCAGTCCAGCGGTGTGGACGTCGATGGCGGTGAAGATTCCATTGCTGATCTGGCGACTGTGTTCTACTTCGAATTCGATTCAGCAGTGTTGCTGCCTGAAGCTCGCGCAGCTTTGATCGCTCACGCTGAATATGCTCGCAACTCAAGCCGCTCTGTTCGTCTGGAAGGTCACGCTGACGAGCGCGGTTCACGCGAATACAACATGGCTCTGGGTGAGCGTCGTGCTAATGCCGTGCGCGACTTCCTGGTACTCCAAGGTGTCAGCAGCTCCAGCATTGAAACTGTCAGCTACGGTGAAGAGCGTCCTGCAGTTTCTGGCAGCGGCGAGTCTTCCTGGTCTAAAAACCGTCGTGTAGAACTGTTCTATCGATAAGCTTTAAATGCTGAAACATATGCTAACCGCCATCCTCGTGATGGCGGTTCCTTTCGCGAACGCACAAGTTCAAATCATCGACTCCCAACCTATTGGGGGACGAGTTTCATCCCCACAACCGCGTTCCGCACCAGCACCCGCCGATGCTGCCGCTCAGGCAGAGATCTTTTTCCAAATCCAAGCGTTGCAGCAGGAAGTACTCGAATTGCGCGGATTGGTTGAGCAGCAGTCGTTCGAACTGCGTCAATTGAAACAGCAGCGAATGGATGATTATCTGGATTTGGATCGCCGTTTGAGTCAGTTGTCGGGAAGTGCGCCGTCTCAGCCCGTCGTACCGTCAGCATCGACCTCCCGGTCGCTGGATGTTGCGCGAGAGACCGCTGCAGAGCTTCCGGTAGCGGATGGCGCCCAGGCCAATGAATTAGCCGCGTATCGCACTGCCATAGACCTGGTGTTGAAGCAGCGGGATTTCGACGGTGGTTCTGCCGCGCTTCAGCAATATCTCAAGGATTTTCCGGCTGGTCATTACGCGGGGAATTCGCTTTACTGGTTGGGTCAGATCAGTTTGCAAAAAAATGATTCGCAGCAGTCAAAACGCTGGTTTCAGCAGTTGATTGATCAACACCCCAATCATCAAAAGACGCCTGAGGCCAAATTCAAATTGGCAAAGCTCTATTTCGAAGAAGGGCAGCTGGAGCGAGCCAAAAAAATGCTGCAAGAGGTTGCTAGTACCAATTCAGCCGCAGCAGGTTTGGCAAAAGATTTTCTGCAGCAAAACTTTTAAGCACGCCGGTTGTTCGCAATTCGCGCATTTGATTTTATGGGCGCGAATTGCGCGTTCTCTTTTTTTCTTTTCACTCTGCAACTCAAAATTGGCTTAGCATTGCGCGCGAGTGAGAGCTCGCAAATTTCCAGCGTTAAACGTAATTTTTTCTCTGGCTGTGAAAAAAATACCTAGCCAAAAATCAGTATTGCCTTTGGCAAAAAATTGGCATTGTTTTGGATTCAGTTGCTCTCGCGAAACGAAGGGATAAATTGGCCGAGATCAAACCCTAGAAGTTGGCATGAGATAAGCTAGACTTGTTCCTTTAGGAATTCTCTCAATAATTAAAACCGACCATTGGTGGTGAATCTATGAACAACTTAGATAAGTTGTTTTATTGGCGTGGAATAGCTGACGAATATTACAACTATCGAGGGGAGAGAGTTTTTGTTTCGCTGGAAAATCGTCAACGTTTGCTGCAGGCAATGGGAGTTAACGTTGACTCCCCCGAAGCCATAGCAGAGCAGGCATATGCTCTTGATATAGAGCCGTGGCGCACGTGGTTTCCACCAATGTTAATGACTGAGGTCGGGGGCAACGCGCACTTCACGATCAATTTACCGCCATCTCATTTACCCCATAAATTTCACTACGAAATCTTTTTAGAGTCCGGTGGCACCCGAAGTGGTGAGTTTGTCGCAGCGGATTGCCCAGAGGTCGGTGATTACCTTTATGAGGGCACGCGATATTCTCGACGCGCCATTGGAGTGCACGAGGTGCCAATCGGCTATCACCGTCTGCGCGTCATCATGGTGTCGGATTCCGGTGCGTCCATGGAAACGCAGTTCGTAGTGGTGCCGTCTCAGGCTTATACCCCGGAATGGGTGACTGAGGAAAAGCATCCCTGGGGAATCATCGTCCAGTTGTACACATTGCGCTCTGCCCGCAACTGGGGAATCGGCGATTTTACCGATCTGAAATTATTGATTACTGAAGCCGCTGCGGCGGGCGCCGATATGATCGGGCTGAATCCTCTGCATGCGCTGCGGATTCCGGTGGAAAATCACTGCAGTCCTTACAGCCCGTCTGATCGACGCTTTCTCAATCCGCTCTATATAGATCCGGAAGTCGAACCCGAATACCAAAAGAAACCCGGTGATATGCTGCCAATCTTGGTTCGTCTGCGCGCCCAGGACAAGGTGCCTTACGCCGCCGTCTACAGCACCAAAATGTCGGTATTTCGGGAAATGTACGCGGTGTTTGTCGCCAATGAGCTGGACAAAAAATCGCCCAGAGCGCAGAAATTTCTCGAGTTTGTCGCGAAGGCAGGACCTACCCTGCAGGACTTTTGTCTCTACCAGGTTCTGGCCGAAGCAACCGGTCAGCAGATCGATCAACTGAGTGCTGAAGAAAAAGAAAGCGCCCGCAGCCGTTACGCGGAGCAGATTCAATTCCATGCTTATCTGCAGTGGCTGGCGGACGCGCAACTCGAAGCCTGCCAGCGCCTTGCCCACGACAAAGGTATGAAAGTCGGTTTGATGCGCGATCTGGCGGTGGGCGCGGATGGCGGCGGCGCTGAAGTAACGACTAATCTGCATTTATTTTGCCGCTCGGCGGCGGTGGGTGCTCCGCCGGATCCGCTGGCGGAAAAAGGGCAAAATTGGGGGCTGCCGCCAATGGACCCAGCGACCTTGCGGGCTACGGGGTTTGCGCATTTTATTAACTTGTTGCGGACCAATATGGCCCATTGCGGCGCCTTGCGAATTGACCACGCCATGGCGCTGATGCGGTTGTGGTGGTGTCCACCGGGGCAAACTGCGGACTACGGTGCGTATATTTATTACCCGTTCAAAGAAATGCTCGGCCTCCTTAAGTTAGAGAGCGTACGCAATCAATGCGTCGTAATCGGTGAGGATATGGGGGTGGTGCCGCAAGAGTTTCGCGAAGCTTTGATCAACGCGAATATTTTCACTAACAAGTTGTTTTATTTTGAAAAACTGCACGACGGTCAATTCCGTCCGCCAGAGCAATACGAACCGCATTCACTGGCGATGCTGACAAATCACGACGTGCCCACCATCGCGAGTTGGTGGATCGGTTCCGATCTGCAGTTGCGCGCGAAGCTGAATTTGTTAGAGGACGGTGTTGGTTACGAGGAAGTGTCGGTGCAGCGGGATATGGAAAAACTGCGCCTGTTGGAGTGGCTGGCCAACTTGGGATTGGTGAAACGCGAGGAATTCGCGGAATTGCTCGCCGGACCCATGACGCAGGCTTTTGCCGCGACGCTCTTGCACGGCGTCAGCAAATGCAGCTCGCAGCTGTTTGTCGTGCAACTGGAGGACCTGGAGTTGCTGGAAGATCCGGTCAATGTGCCAGGCACCAGTTATCAATACCCCAATTGGCAGCGCAAGCTGGCGGTGCCGTTGGAAATGTTATTTTCCGAAGAGCGTGTGCAATCTCTGTTGCGCGCGATTGCCATGGAGCGAAGTTAAACGCTCCTTTCAGATTAACCAACACCCGGATAGCTGAAATACTGAACGCGTTCCGGCGCGATGCTGGGAAGGTGTCCTGGATCCTTTCCGGGTGATAAGAACGATAAGGAAAACACATTGTGATAAACGACTTGGCTTTGCTTTCTCCTGCACAAGTTGATTCCCTGATTTATTCCGATTGCGAGGATATTTTTGGCCTGTTGGGCCTGCACGAGTGGGGACCAGGCCAATATGTGTTGCGGGTGTTTTTGCCCGGCGCCAATGCAGTGGATGTGATTGAAGCTTCTGGCGATGGCGTGCTCGGCACCTTACACGAAGTCCGCGACGGTATTTTTGTTGGTTTGATCGAGGCGGAATCGCGTTTCCCCTATCGCTTACGTGTGACCTATGGTGAACATGTGGTGGTGCGCGAAGATCCTTATCGATTCGGCAGCACTATTGGTGAATTGGATATCTATCTTTTCGGCGAAGGCCGTCATGAGCGTCTGTACGATTGGTTGGGTGCGCATGTAATGGAAGTGGATGGCGTGCCCGGCGTGCGCTTTTGCGTTTGGGCCCCCAACGCCCGCCGAGTGTCAGTGGTGGGCGATTTCAATTTCTGGGATGGCCGCCAGCACATGATGCGCAAGCATATCCCCAGTGGCGTGTGGGAGATTTTTATTCCCCATCTCACTGCCGGTACGCTCTACAAATACGAAATCAAAAATCGTGACGGCCATTTGTTACCGCACAAGTCCGACCCCGTGGGATTCGCCGCGGAGCGCCCGCCGCGCACCGCATCCAAAGTGGTGGATACCCGCGATTATCGCTGGGGCGACGAGCAGTGGATGACCAATCGCCGTCATCAATCGGCCTTGGATCGCCCGATTTCCATTTACGAAGTGCACTTGGGGTCGTGGCGCCGCAATCCGGAAAATCCGGAGGAATATCTCACCTACCGTGAATTGGTGGAGCAACTGATTCCTTACGTGCAGAGCATGGGATTTACCCATGTGCAGCTGATGCCGGTCAGTGAATATCCCTTTGACGGCTCCTGGGGTTATCAGCCCGTCGGCTTGTACGCGCCGACTTCCCGTTTTGGTGATCCGCAGGATTTCATGTATTTCGTCGACCGCTGCCACCAAGCGGGTCTCGGCGTGTTGATCGATTGGGTGCCCGGGCATTTCCCCTCTGATGGCCACGGGTTGGCGCGGTTTGACGGCACACCTTTGTATGAGCACGCCGACGACCGTCAGGGGTTCCATCCGGACTGGAACACTTACATCTACAACTACGGTCGCCACGAAGTCGCAAATTTCCTGTATTCCAACGCGCTCTACTGGCTGGATCGTTTCCATGTGGACGGCCTGCGCGTCGATGCGGTGGCCTCCATGTTGTATCTGGATTACAGCCGCAAACAGGGCGAGTGGATTCCCAATGCCTACGGCGGCCGGGAGAATCTGGAAGCCATTGATCTGCTCAGACGTGTGAACCAGAAAGTCTACGAGCGTTTTCCAGACATCATGATGATCGCCGAAGAATCCACTGCCTGGCCGGGGGTGTCGCATCCGGTGCACGTGGGCGGGCTTGGTTTTGGTTACAAGTGGAATATGGGCTGGATGAACGACAGCCTGCGCTATATGTCCTACGACCCCATTTACCGCCAGTATCACCACCACGATCTGACGTTCAGCCTGCTGTACGCTTTCAACGAAAACTTTATTCTCCCGCTCAGCCACGACGAAGTGGTGCACGGCAAGCGTTCGCTGCTCGATAAGATGCCAGGAACGGGAGAGCAAAAATTCGCCAATCTGCGCGCGTATTTCACCTATATGTGGACGCACCCTGGGAAAAAACTGCTCTTTATGGGCGGCGAGTTTGCGCAGGGCAAAGAGTGGAATCACAATGTCAGCCTGGATTGGCATTTGCTGGACATCCACCTGCATCAAGGTGTGCAGCGTTTAGTTCAGGATCTCAATCGGCTCTATCGTGAATACCCAGCATTGCATTATCACGACTGCGATCCGAAGGGCTTTGAGTGGATCGACGCGGACGATAGCCACAACTCCGTGTTTGCTTATATGCGCAAGGCCGAAGGCTCCGCTCCCGTCGTGATCGTTACCAATATGACGCCGGTTCTACGCAGCGGCTATCGCATGGGAGTACCGGCGCCCGGTTACTATCGCGAACTGCTCAATACCGACGCAAAAATTTACGGCGGCGAAGATCGTGGCAATGCCGGTGGCTGTTTAGCCGAAGCAGTGGAAAGCCACGGCCGGCAGTGGTCGATAAGCCTCACCTTACCGCCGCTGGCAACGCTGGTGTTCGTGCTCGAGTAGAATTTCCAGTCAACTTATTCCGTCTTGTGTATGCGAGACAACGCGCCCGCGTCGCGGGCGCGCTAAATGCGAGGTGATTTAGCGACACTATGTCGTCTACCGTAACTACTTATAACGTCAGAGAAGGGGTGGCATATCCGCTCGGCGCCACGCCTATGGAAGGTGGCGTCAACTTCGCGCTCTTTTCCCGACACGCGCAAAAAGTCGAGCTTTGTCTATTTGATGAAACTGGACAGCGGGAGATTGCCCGTTTGACGCTTCCCGGCTCGACCGACCACGTCTGGCATGGTTGGGTCGAGGGGTTGGAGCCAGGTGCTTTGTACGGCTACAGAGTCCACGGATTGTTCCAACCACAAAACGGCCACCGCTTTAATCCCCACAAACTTTTATTAGATCCCTACGCCAAAGCCATACACGGCAAATTTGTCTGGTGCGATGAGCACTACGGCTACAACCTCAAAGATCCCAGTTTAGATTTTTCCTTCGATCGCTCCGACAACGCCGCACAAATGCCCAAGGCAGTGGTGGTCGCCCCGGGGCAGCCGCCAGAGCCCTTGGCCAAGCCGGTGCCCTGGACAGATACACTGATTTACGAGTTGCACGTCAAAGGTTTTACCAAGCTCAACGAGCTCTTGCCAGAGAATCTGCGCGGGACTTACGCGGGTTTGGGCAGCGAACCTGTTGTGCGCTATTTGCAAGAGCTGGGAATTACCAGCGTTGAACTGTTACCCGTCCACTTTTTTGTCGACGAGCATTTTCTGATCAAACGTAACCTGGTGAATTACTGGGGTTATAACACGCTCAATTTTTTCACGCCCCATCCGGCTTATGCGGCTACAGACGATCCGGTTGCCGAGTTCAAGCAGATGGTGACGAACCTGCACGCCGCAGGAATCGAGGTATTGCTGGATGTGGTTTACAACCACACGGCGGAAGGCAATCACTTGGGGCCGACCTTAAGTTTTCGCGGCATTGATAATTGCAGCTATTACTGCCTGCTGAGCCAGGACCCGCGCTTTTATGTGAACGACACCGGTTGCGGCAATACCTTCAACGTCAAACATCCGCGCGTGCTGCAAATGGTGATGGACAGCTTGCGTTACTGGGCGACGGAAATGGGAGTGGACGGTTTTCGTTTCGACTTGGCGTCGGTACTTGGACGCGAGGCTCACGGCTTTGATTCACAAGGCGGTTTTTTTGATGTGATCCGCCAGGATCCGGTGCTGAATACGAAAAAACTGATCGCCGAACCTTGGGATATAGGGCCAGGCGGTTATCAGCTTGGCCACTTTCCTCCCGGCTGGGCCGAGTGGAATGACCGCTACCGCGACACGGTGCGGCGCTACTGGCGCGGCGATCAGGGCATGCTGCCGGAATTCGCGCGGCGAATTCACGGCTCCAGTGACCTGTTTGAATACTCTGGTCGCAAGCCTTACAGCACCATTAATTTTGTCACCAGTCACGACGGTTTTACGCTGCGGGATTTGGTGAGCTACAGTCAACGTCATAACCACGCGAATAAAGAACAGAATAACGACGGTCACCACGCGAATTTCAGTCACAATTTTGGTGTAGAAGGTCCGACGCAAAATGAGCGCATCGATGCTCTGCGCATGCGTCAGCAGCGCAATTTTTTAGCGACTCTGTTATTGAGCCAAGGCACTCCCATGTTACTGGCAGGAGACGAACTGAGCCGGACTCAGCAGGGCAATAACAACGCCTACTGCCAGGATAACGACATCAACTGGCTCAACTGGTCCGCGCTGCAACAGCAGCAGTGGAATTTGCGCGAATTCGTGCGCAACGTCATTCGTGTGCGCCGGGAATTTCATCTGTTGCGCAGCCCGTTTTTTATTCACAAACCGGAAGAGCAGGTGACCAAGGCGGGGTACAACATTCACTGGTTGAACCGCGATGGCGTTCCCATGAAAGACGAAGAATGGTCGCGCCCAGATGAGGTGTGCCTGGGCTGGATGCTGGAGTCGGTAGTCAATTCCCGCTGTGTGCACTGTTTATTGAGCTTGTTCAATGCTGGCGATAAAGCATCGAGCTTCCGTTTGCCACCCGGTTGGTATTGGGTTGCGTTGTTGGATACCGCGGCCACCGATGGTTTGCCAGTGGAGCGATACGTAGAACTGGAAAACGAACTGGTGGTGGAAGAAAAATCCATGATGGTGTTGTATGGCTTATCCAGCCAGTGCGATTGGCAGACAGACCCTCTGTTGGTCGGCAATCCCGATACGTCCAAACCTTAAAGGAATCGCCCTGACCTGAAGCCTCAAGTCGGGCAAAGACAAGAACCGTCTTGCAAAATAATTCGGCAAATAAAAAGAAAAACAGTAGATAAAAAGAAAAACAAAAGTCGCGCTGATGTTTGTGCGTGGCATATCCGCGAATCTTTGTGCATCTAGAGGAACTATGGCGATGATTTCGGTAAAAACCCCCGTCCCGGCAGGCACAGATTCTGCGCAGCTGGTGACGGAGCTGCAAAAGCACTACAACATTACGCTCGGCCGCTTTGAATGCGAGCAAATCCCCAGTTATTTGTTGCTGGCGCTGTCGCTGACGGTGCGCGATCGCTTGATCGAGCGCTGGCGCGAGACGCGGTTGCAGGAAATTCAGAATAATCCGAAGCGGGTGTTTTATTTATCGCTGGAATTTTTGTTGGGACGCACGCTCAGCAATGCAGTGATGAATCTGCAGACGGAAAATGAAGTCGCCGAAGCTCTGCGCTATTACGGCACCAGCCTGGAAGAATTGCGCCAGAACGAACTCGATGCCGGATTGGGCAACGGCGGTTTGGGGCGCTTGGCGGCCTGTTTCCTCGACAGTTGTGCAACGCTCGGTCTGCCGGTTACCGGCTACGGCATCCGCTACGAATACGGCATGTTTCATCAGCGGATTGAGCAGGGCCGCCAAGTGGAATATCCGGACCACTGGTTGCGCGAAGGCAATCCCTGGGAACTGGAACGACCTGAACTGACCAAGCGGGTGAAGTTTTACGGTCACACCGAGTTTTACATCAACGATCGCGGGCGCAAATGCGCGCGTTGGTCCGGTACCAACGATGTGCTCGCGGTGCCCTACGATGTGCCGATTCCCGGCTACGGCAATGGCGTAGTAAATACTCTGCGTTTGTGGCGGGCGGCGGCGACGGACGAGTTTGATCTGGAAGAATTTAACGCGGGTGATTACACCGAGGCAGTGGCGGCGAAAAACCGAGCCGAGCAGATCACCATGGTGCTCTATCCCAATGACGCCAGCGAAAACGGTAAAGAGCTGCGTCTGCGCCAACAATATTTTCTCGCTTCCGCGAGTTTGCAGGATGTATTGGCAGACTGGGTACATTTCCACGGGGAAAATTTTGGTGAGTTCGCCAATAAACATGTTTTTCAATTAAATGACACGCACCCGACGCTGGCAGTCGCGGAATTGATGCGCCTGTTGCTGGATGATTATTTGTTGGAGTGGGACGTCGCTTGGCGCATTACCACGTCCACAATGGCGTACACCAACCACACCTTATTGCCGGAAGCTTTGGAAAAATGGCCGGTGCGTCTGATGCGCGAATTATTGCCGCGCCTGCTCGATATCATCTACGAAATCAACGCGCGCTTCCTCGCTGAAGTTGCTTTGCGCTGGCCGGGCGATACCCAACGGCAACAGCGTATGTCGCTGATCGAAGAAGGCAATGATCCCCATGTGCGTATGGCGTATTTGGGTATTGTCGGCAGCTTCTCCGTTAATGGAGTGGCAGCGCTGCATTCCAATTTGTTGAAGCGCGGATTATTCAAAGATTTCTTTGAACTCTGGCCGGAAAAATTCAATAACAAAACCAATGGTGTAACACCGCGGCGTTGGTTGGCGCACAGCAATCGCAAACTGGCTGAACTTATAACAGAGGCCGTGGGCGATGGTTGGCAGACCGATCTGGAAAAAATCAGTCATTTAAAAGATTTTGTAAATGACAGCGCCTTCTGCGAGCGTTGGTTCCAGATCAAACAACACAATAAAGCGGCACTTGCTGAATTGGTCCACAGAGAATGTGGCGTGTGTTTTGATACTGGCCACATGTTCGATGTGCAGGTAAAACGTATCCACGAATATAAACGCCAGTTGCTGAATGTTCTGCATATTATTCATTTGTATGACCGTATTAAACGCGGTGATGCGGTGAAAATGAAACCTCGCTGCGTGCTGATCGGAGGCAAAGCGGCTCCGGGTTATGCAATGGCGAAACTCATCATTAAACTGATCAACAATGTGGCGGCGGTGATCAACGCAGACACTTCCGTAAAACATTTATTGCAGGTGGTATTTCTGCCGAATTATCGTGTGTCCAGCATGGAAATTATTTGCCCGGGGACGGATCTTTCCGAACAGATTTCCACCGCGGGGAAAGAGGCATCCGGCACTGGCAATATGAAATTCATGATGAACGGTGCTGTGACCATTGGCACATACGACGGCGCCAATATTGAAATATTGGAGGCTGCAGGCGGAGAGAATTTCTTTTTATTTGGTTTGCGGGTGGAAGATATTCCGGCCTATCGCGCGGCTCACAAGCCCAATCAAATCATCGAACACGATGAAGATTTAAAACGGGTGATGCAGTTGCTGGAGTGCGGTCACTTCAGTTTGTTTGAACCCGGTATTTTTGACCCTATAGTTGCAGCCATACGCCGGGATGACGACCCGTGGATGGTGGCAGCGGATTTTCGCAGTTATGTGGAAGCACAGAGAAAAGCCGCGGAAATGTATCAGGATCGTGCAGCTTGGACGCGCATGAGTATTTTAAACGCGGCGGCGAGTGGACGGTTTTCCAGTGACCGTACCATCCGGGAATATGCCCGTGATATTTGGCAGATAATTTGAATCACCCATAACGTTAATTTTTGAAATTGAGTAGGTCTGCAATGGATAAACCCCTGGAACACCCAAATCCGCGATTTGTCAGCCGCCTCACCAGAGACACGCTTGCGTTGATTCTGGCCGGCGGGCGCGGTAGCCGTCTTTACGAACTCACCGACTGGCGCGCCAAACCCGCGCTCTATTTCGGTGGAAAATTCCGCATTATCGATTTCCCGCTTTCCAACTGCATTAATTCGGGCATTCGCCGCGTCGGTGTTTTGACCCAATATAAAGCGCACTCCTTGATCCGCCATATCCAAGTGGGCTGGAGTCATTTCAAACGTGAACTGGGTGAATATGTTGAAGTATTGCCGGCGAGCCAGCGCAATTCTCCCAACTGGTATCAAGGCACTGCAGACGCGCTGTATCAGAACGTCGATATTATTCGAGCAGCCAATCCGAAATATGTGATGGTGCTTTCCGGAGACCACGTTTATCAAATGGATTACGGCAATATTCTCGCCTATCACGTCGAGAGCAAAGCCAAGCTGACCGTTTCCTGTATCGAAGTTCCGGTGGAAGAAGCGGCGGGTGCATTTGGTGTAATGACGGTGGACGACAACAACCGGGTTCTGCGTTTCGACGAAAAACCGGCCAACCCGACGCCTGTTCCGGGTAATCCGAACTTGTGTCTTGCCTCCATGGGCAACTATATTTTCGACACCGAATTTCTGTTGGATCTCTTGGAAAAAGATGCAACGAAAGAAGGTTCGGATCACGATTTTGGTAAAGACATTATTCCGTCAATTATCGACAGCGGCGACGTATACGCTTTCCGTTTTCGCGATCAGCGCGGCAATCAGGCCTACTGGCGCGATGTGGGAACGCTGGATGCGTTTTGGGAAGCCAATATGGAATTGGTATCGCCCACACCTTCATTGAACCTGTACGACCACCAGTGGCCGATCTGGACTTATCAAACTCAATTGCCACCGGCGAAATTCGTGTTCGATGACGATGGCCGACGCGGTTATGCGGTGGACTCCATGGTATCCGGCGGCTGCATTATTTCCGGCGGTACAGTGCGTAAATCGCTGCTGTTCTCCGACGTGCGCGTGCACTCCTACACCTTGATTGAAGAATCCGTGTTGTTGCCGGAAGTGCAGGTGCACCGTTACGCCAAGGTGAAACGAGCCATTATCGATCGCGCCTGTGAAATTCCGCGCGGCATGGAAATTGGTGTCGATCACGAGCAGGACAAAGCCCGCGGCTTCCGCGTCACCAAGAAGGGCATTACCCTGGTGACTCGCGAAATGCTCGGTCAACGCGGCGGCGCCCGTTATTGATCAAATCGGCTTAAACTGTATAGCGATGGGAACCTCTATAGGTTCCCTTTTTTGTGCTCCGCCACAGCCAAACGGCTCATAAAAAAGGCGGCACAGCGAAACAGAAGCAAATAGTAAGGTGCGATAGTGACAAAAAGAATTCTGATGGTGGCAGCGGAAAATGATGCGCTGCCCAACGCCAAAGTTGGCGGCATCGGCGATGTGGTGCGAGATTTACCCAAAGCTTTGGCTGAGCAGGGTTGTGTCGTTCATGTGGTCGTCCCTTCATATGGTTTTTTACATCGCGGCGCGGCGCAGCAAGTCGCATCCTTTCCGGTTTTGTTCGGCAATGCCATTGAACAGGTTACCTTGTTCCGTTGGAGCCAATTGCAAGAGGGGCAGGATGTTGATGCGCCGGGCGTGCATCAGTGGGTGCTCGACCATCCGGGTTTTTATCCCTGCGGTCCAGGACAGATTTATTGCAATGATCCCAATAACCGGCCATTTGCCTCGGACGCTGGTAAATTCGCGTTATTTTGTGCGGCTGTCGGCCAGGCGATTTTGAACGAGTCTTTTGGCCCTCTGGATATTCTCCATTTGCACGATTGGCACGCGGCTGTGCTGGCGGTGTTGCGGGAAT
This sequence comes from Saccharophagus sp. K07, assembly GCF_014336955.1. Lineage (GTDB taxonomy): Bacteria > Pseudomonadota > Gammaproteobacteria > Pseudomonadales > Cellvibrionaceae > UBA5868. Next base: position 37,195 of record NZ_QRAI01000001.1, read on the forward strand.
ACGATCCGCACTATGCGCGTCTGAAATCCTCCCGCGTGGTCTATTCCATCCACAATTTATCGCTGCAAGGCATTCGTCCCTTGGCGGGCGACCCGTCCTCACTGGAAAGCTGGTTTCCGCGGTTGGAGTACGATCAGGCAGTGATTTGCGATCCACGGGTGACTCACTGCTTTAACCCTATGCGCGCCGCCATCGCCTTGAGCGACAAGGTTCACGCGGTATCGCCCACCTATGCGGAAGAAATTCAGCGTCCGAGCCAAGTGGCGCAGCATATTTACGGTGGAGAAGGGCTGGAAACTGATTTGGTCGCAGCGGCCAAGCAGCAGCGTCTCCTGGGCATTCTCAACGGTTGTGAATATCCCAAGGATGCCGAGTACCCGCGGTTTAACAAAGCCCGTTTGTCCGCGCTTATCGACGAAACTCTGTTGCATTGGGTGATCAAAAGCCCGGCCGTATTAAGCGTGCATTGGGTGGCGCGGGAGCGTTTGCAGCAGTGGACCAACAGGCGTGAGCGCGGTTTGCTGTTGACGTCCGTGGGACGGGTGACCGAACAGAAGGTGCGTTTGTTGCGTCACAAGGTGCAATATCAGGGACGCGAACTGCCGGTTTTGCGCCATTTGCTGAATCAGCTCGGTGATAAAGGCGTGTTTATTCTGCTCGGCAGTGGCGATGCGGATTACGAAAAATTCCTGCTGGAAACCAGCGCCTATTGCCCGAATTTTATTTTCCTGCGCGGCTATTCCAACGAGCTTGCCCAGGCACTCTATGCCTCCGGCGATCTGTTCCTGATGCCCAGCTCGTTTGAGCCCTGCGGAATCAGCCAGATGCTGGCCATGCGCGCCGGTCAACCCTGTCTGGTGCACGGGGTCGGCGGTCTCAACGATACGGTGATCGACGGGGTGAGCGGCTTTGTTTTTCGCGGTAATGACGGCGATGAGCAAGGTCAACAGTTGCTCGACCGTTTTGCGGAAATACTCGCGCTCCACGACGAGAATCCCAAAAAGCTGCAATCCATCGCCAAGGGTGCTGCCAAAGCGCGTTTTACCTGGGAGGCAGTAGCCAAGGAGTACTTGGAAAAACTCTATTAAGGAAAAACGCCAGTGGGAGAAAAAGGGACGCTACTGCAACAACTGTCCGGCGGCGATCGGCGCTCCATAGGCGCGGCCAAAGAGGCGGCGCAGCAGGTGTTGCAGAAACCGGAGCTATTGGCGGAATTATTCGAAGGAATGACCTCCGCAGATCCGGTACTGCGTATGTGCTGTGCGGATGTGGCAGAAAAGGTGACGGCACACCATCCCGAGTGGTTGGCACCGTACAAAAAGATTCTGCTGGGGGAATTGAGTCACAGCGAGCAGCAAGAAGTACGCTGGCATGTGGCGCCAATGCTGATTCGCCTGCCGCTGAGCAAACGCGAAGAAGGTGAGGTGCTGCATATTTTGCTGGACTACACCCAGGATAAAAGCAGCATAGTGAAAACCATGGCCATGCAGGCCATGGCCGATCTCGGACTGGGTAGTGATCAGGCGGAATTACGGCAGAAAGTGGTTCACCACATAGAGGATCTGACCGCTGTAGGAACGCCCGCTATGCGGGCGCGCGGTAAAAAAACTGCTGGCGAAACTCGCTAAGTACTACCCTTAAAAGCGTTGCCTGCTGAATTAAGCAGGTTTAGAAGGCGATGCAGGTTTGGCGGCTGCGGCATTTTCCTTGCGGCGTGCAGCAGCGCAGAGCAGCCAGAGCGTGAACAGGGGAATCAACAACGGGAAAAGGTAGGGATGCAACACGCTGACGACGATCAAACTCATCAACGCCAGTGCGCCCAAAAGTATCAGTCCCCATCCCGATGTAATCATGTAAGTAATAACCAGTGCGGCGCCAAAAATAATTGTAGCCGCTGCCAGCGTGTTCATTCCGGTCGCCAGGGATTTTAAGGGTGCGCCGATTTGCGCAGTGTTGATGCTCATCGCCGGGGCCAGCATAAACCAAGCGAATATGAGAATAGCGACATAAATAATAAAGCGAATGGGCTTTTTCACCTTGATTCTCCTCGATGCATTGGCGCCTGAGGCGCTCGATTTCTGATTTAAAAAACGCAACCAGCAATCAATTAACTGCTTTACTGCGCGTTTGTTACAAACTGCTAAACCCTTGCTGAAAACCTTGCCGCAAAAAGACCAGATTTATGTCGCACATCAGGCGCCATACAGCAAATAAGTGGCCGCAAACAAACAATCAGTGATAAGTGAAAAACCAGACATCGGGCCAGTCGTACTGCGATATCACGCCGGCGATTTTTATTATTAGTTAACAAGTATAGCTATGTCTGGAAATTTGGCTGCACTAGAGAAACTGCATTTTGTCCCGGGGCAACCAGAGCCTCGGCATTTAACCACCGACACACAACGGAAGCAAGCCGGGCTGCGCCTTGATGATTTTTTGATCATCTTGCGTTGCTTATTCAAGCGACTTTTTCACGCGACCTGATCATATTTCAGGAAAGAGAAGGGGAATACTGTGGGGAAGGACACAGACCGGGTGAATAATTTTTACGCGGTCGATGGCGTCAACCGCAAATCTATGGCGTTTTATTGGGCTCGTCTAAAGGGATCGTGGAAAAAATTAAATGCGACCTTTTTGCAGAACGCTCACCGCCAAGGTCGCAGCCGATGTTCGATTTTCAACACCGATTTTTTTAAACAGTTGTTCCAAATGTTTATTGACGGTGCGGGGGCTGAGTTCGAGGATCTGGGCAATTTCCCGATTGGTCTTGCCCCGCGCTACCCATAAAAGCACTTCGGCTTCACGCTGAGTAACGCCGAAATGATTTTTCAGCAAACCACTTTCTTCGGGCTGCTCATCGCTGATCAAGCGCAAAAGAAATTCGTTGTTGCTGGCAGTACCGACTAGCACCCATTTCAATGTTGTGCCGGCGGCATCCACTTGTAATTGTCCGCCCTCGGGTGGATTGTGTTTTAGCCATTGTGCAAAATGACTCTCCAGGTGCAGTGTTTCCCAACCACCTGGAGATATTTTGTCGAGGTAGTGATTAACCTGTGGTGTTGCCCAGCATAATTCGCCGCGTTTATTGACGGCGCATAAATTCTGCCCGGTGCTGTCCAACGCCGCCTGTGCGCTGCGTGTGGCGCGCGCATTATTTAAATGCACACGAATACGTGCAATTAATTCCAGCGGATTAATGGGCTTGGTTACATAATCCACCCCGCCTGCAGAAAATCCTTTAACAATATTGTCGGTATCAGCAAGGCCGGTCATAAAAATCACGGGAATATTTTTTAATTCCAAATCGCGTTTGAGGTTTTCGCAGGTTTCAAAACCGTCCATATTCGGCATGACAGCGTCGAGCAAAATAACGTCGGGGGTCATTTTGCGGGCGATATTCAAAGCCTGGCGGCCTTCCAGCGCGACCAGAGTGGTCATGCCCGCCTGTTCCAAGGCGTCATTAAGCATGCCCAGGGTTTCCGGAGAATCATCCACGACCAGAACCAGATCATGGGAATTTGAAGTGTTCATAAGGTACATCTCAGTAAACCACGATCCAACATTACAGTGATTGAGAAAAAGTCGGTGTTCCTTGTACGGAACGAACCGTGTCGATCAAATCATCGAGATTGACTTGGTCCAAACAATTGCGAAAACGCTGAATCATCTGCGCGCTCGCGCCGTTTTCTTCTTCCAGTCGGTTGACCAGATCGCGTATTTTCCCTAAGGCGCCGACCTCGGCCCAGCCGATCATTTCTTCCAGAATTTCATCCGAGGGAAGTTTTTCGCCACCATAGGAGGAAAAAGAAAACATATCCGTCATGCGCTGCTGATGATCCCAGGTCAAATTCAAATGCTGGCCCAATTTTTCCAACAGACTGTCCAAGCGAATGGGTTTAATCAAATAATCGTCATACGCCGGTTTTGATTCTGCTGGCGGTGCGTCTTCGTTGGCGTTGGCCGAAACCATAATAATTGGCTGGCGATAATTCAGACTGCGCAGTTTTCGCGCCAATTCCGGCCCGTTTATGCCGGGCATACGCCGGTCGATCAAAAAGGCATCCGGCGAAAATATTTTCAAAACGCTTAAGCACGATTCTGCATCCGGTGCTTCCACCACGGTAAATCCGAGTGGGGCCAAGAGATCGTGCATCAAACCGCGATGGGCCGGGTCGTCATCCACAATCAACAGCGAACGCTTCTGTCCCATATAGCCGTAGATTTTTTCCTTCACCACTTCCGACGGCATCTGATAAACATGGGCGAGCATCAGCCACACAGAAAAGGTAACGCCGCCGTTGGGATTGGCGGTGACCACTAGATCGCCGCCCATAATATCGACCAGCAATTTGGTAATGGTGAGGCCGAGACCGGTGCCGCTGACCACCGGCGCGCCGGGCAGGCGAATGCGCTCGAAGGGTTTAAAAATCCGCTCCAGTTCATTTTCTGGAATGCCGACGCCGGTATCGCGCACACGAATTTCCGCTACCTGATTGCGATAACGAATGCTCAATTCCACTTCGCCCTTGGGGGTGAATTTCACCGCGTTGGACAAAAGATTGATCAGAATCTGGCGCACGCGTTTTTCATCGCCCTGAACCAAGTCCGGCAGCGGGGTGGTGCGCAGATAGCGGAAATTCAGACCTTTACCTTCCGCCTGCAGGCGAAACATGTCGACGATCTGGTTCATCATCGCATTGAGATTAAAAATGTCCTTTTGAATTTCCAGACGACCGGCTTCGATTTTGGAAATATCCAACAAGCCCTCGATCAAATCCGTCAGGTGTTCCGCGCTGCGCTGAATCACCTTGATTTGATGCTTTTTGTGTTTGGGAATCTGATCGTCGTGATCGAGCAATTGTGCATAACCGAGAATCGCATTGAGCGGCGTGCGTAGTTCGTGGCTAAGACCCGTGAGGTAACGGCTTTTGGCATTGTTGGCCGCTTCAGCGGTTTCTTTGGCTTGTTGCAAGGCGAGGTCGGTTTTTTTGTGCGCCTCGATTTCCTCTGCCAGCAGGCGATTCTGTCGCTGCGATTCTTCTTCCGCGACCAAGCGGCTTTCATGGGCGAGTACAAACAGCCAGGAAATAACCCCTGCGACAATCATCAGAATAAAAAACACTTTCCACAGAGTGCGCGACAGAAATTCATTCGCGCCCGGAATATCCGTAATCGAATTGGTGTAAATCAACGAGAGCAGAATGCCGGTGACGCCGGTGACCAGAATCAGCAGCGTTAAAAAATTCACCAGACGGATATTGATATAGTCGCCCAATTTCTCCGGGAACACTCGCTGCAAACTGCGGGTAAAAATTTCGCTGAAACTATCGTGCGTTTTGCAAGCGTCGCGACAGCGTGAATCCAGCGAACAACACAGCGAACAGATCGACCCGTTATACGCCGGGCAAAATGCCATATCCTGGCGTTCGTAGGTATTTTCACAAATGGAACAGCGAATGGTTGCATCGCTGCTGATAATGGATGCCGGGCGCGCTATATAAAAACGCCCGCGCGTAATCAATGCAATCGTCGGCGCAAGAATGCAGGCGCAAGCCAAAGCAATAAAGTGTGCAAGGGCTTGGGCGTAAGCGCCGAACATGCCGAGGTAAGCGAGAATTCCCACCAGCGACGCCGCCAACATGGCTCCCACGCCGACTGGATTAATATCGTAGAGATGCGCGCGTTTGAATTCGATGTAATTCGGGCTGAGTCCAAGAGGTTTGTTGATAACCAGATCCGCAACCAATGTTCCCACCCAAGCAACGGCCACTATGGCGTAAACGCTCAGAGTTTTCTCAAACGCGTGATAGACCCCTAACTCCATCAACAATAAGGCAATGCACACATTGAAGATCAACCAGACAACACGGCCGGGATGACTGTGGGTAAGGCGGGAGAAAAAATTCGACCAAGCAATAGAGCCCGCGTAAGCATTAGTCACATTAATTTTTAGTTGCGACAAAATGACAAACACCCCGGCCAATAAAAGTGCAGCGTTAGGAGATTGGGTGAGATAGGAAAACGCAATGGTGTACATGGCAGTGGGATCCGCCGCATCCATCATGGACATGCCATGGGACAAGGCGAGAAATGCCAGAAAGGAGCCCGCGAGCAATTTCAGCATGCCGATCACAATCCAGCCCGGTCCTCCGGCCAGCATGGCAAGCCACCAGCGATAGCGATTGTCTGAATTTTTTTCCGGCAGAAAACGCAGAAAGTCGACTTGCTCGCCAATCTGTGCCACCAGTGCAAACATCACCGACGCTGCTGCACCAAACAGCAAAAGGCTAAATCCTGTCTCACTGTTTTGGTGCGCGGGTGGAAGGGCAGCCCAATCTTCGAGCATGGAAAAATCGGAAATAAAAATCACCAGCAGCGGCAGGATTTGCAGCGTCAACCACAGCGGCTGGCTCCACAATTGAAAGCGGCTGATAAAGGTAATGCCGTGAAATACCATGGGAATCACAATCACCGAAGAGATGACATAGCCCCAAGCCAGTGGCAAACCGGTGAGCAATTCCAACGCTTTGGCCATAATGGCCGCTTCCAGCGCGAAAAAAATAAACGTAAAAGAGGCGTAAATCAGCGAGGTTGCAGTAGAGCCTATATAACCAAAGCCTGCCCCACGGGTGAGCAGATCAATATCCACGCCGTAACGACTGGCGTAATAACAGATGGGCACGCTGGCAAGAAAAATCAGCGCACTGACCACCACTATAGCGCTGACGGCATTCAGAGTGCCGTAGTTCAGCGTAATAGCCCCGCCAATGGCTTCCAACGCCAAAAAAGAAATCGCTCCCAACGCCGTATTGGCGACTTTGGTCAAGGACCATTTGCGCGAACCGTTGGCGGTAAAGCGCAAGGCGTAGTCTTCCAGGGTTTGGTTGTTCACCCACTGGTTATAACTTCTGCGGATACGAAAAATATGCTGAATGGCCGCCATAAAATTTCTCAAAAAATGACACATTGCTGACACGAAAGTGTGTCGCTAAGCGGCTAAGTCGAATCATGAGTAACATCCGATTGCACAGTCCGTGCCGCTCCGAAAACGCGAGCGTTTTTCTGTGATGAAATTCGCGTGAACAATCCTCCTGCATGCGTCCTATAACATCAGCAAAAGTCGGCCGCCTATACGTCATTTGACGTAGGTGGGGTGAGCATTCCTCGCATAGGCTCCGATTCGGTTATTGCCCAACAATGGCTCCGACGAATGTTGTCCATTGCGAGAGGGTAAACCTATGACGATGCAGTTGAAGTTGAAGAATCTCCATATGACCGGGATCCGCGGAATATCGCGGCGCTGGTTGGGTAAAGCAGCGTTGGCGATTTGCAGCGGATGGATTTTTTCCGCAGCTGCCGCGGACGTGAATACCACCGGTCTAGCGGTGACGGATAAAGAGGTCACTGTGGGGATCCTCCACTCGGTGACTGGCACCATGGCCATTAGTGAAACCGGTTCGGTGCAAGCAGAAAAATTGGCCATCAAACAAATCAATGCTATGGGCGGTGTGCTCGGACGGCAAATCAAATTTATTCAGGAAGACGGCGCGAGCGACTGGCCGACTTTCGCGGAAAAATCCAAAAAATTATTGGTGAACGATAAGGTCGCTGCAGTGTTTGGTTGCTGGACATCAGCATCGCGCAAAGCGGTATTGCCAATTTTTGAGCAGTACAACGGTATGCTGTATTACCCGACCTTCTACGAAGGTTTGGAGCAATCTCCCAACGTCATTTACACCGGTCAGGAAGCAACTCAGCAAATTCTTGCTGGTATTGACTGGGTAGTAAAAGAAAAAGGTGCAAAAACATTTTACCTGCTCGGTTCGGACTACATCTGGCCTCGCACCTCCAACAAAATCGCCCGCAAACATATTGAAAAACTCGGTTTGAAAGTGGTTGGTGAAGAGTATTACCCACTCGGTCACACCCAGTTCAACAGTGTGATCAACAAAATCAAACTCACCAAGCCTGATGTGATTTACGCGATTGTGGTCGGTGGTTCCAACGTTGCCTTCTACAAACAGTTGAAAGCGGCTGGTATCAGTTTGCCGAAAGAAAAACCGCTGTTGCTCACCATTTCCGTAACTGAAGACGAAATTCTCGGTATCGGTGGCGAAAATATCGAAGGCGCTTATGCCGCCATGAAATATTTCCAAAGCCTCGACAACCCCAACAACAAAGCTTTCGTTGAAGCCTTTAAAGCAGAGTACGGCGATAACATCGTAATCGGTGACGTAACTCAGGCGGCTTATCTCGGCCCCTGGTTGTGGAAAGCGGCGGTGGAAAAAGCTGGCTCCTTTGATATCGATAAAGTGCGCGCAGCATCGCCCGGCATTGAGTTGACCACGGCTCCTGAAGGCTACGTCAAAGTTCACGAAAACCATCACCTCTGGTCCAAAACCCGCATAGGTCTGGCTCTGAAAAACGGTCAGTACAAAGTGGTACACGAAACCGAAGAGTTGATGGAGCCAGATCCATTCCCGAAAGGTTATCAATAAAACCATCTGTCTTGACGCAAGTGATCGGAAGGGCGCACGCCGCCCTTCCTGTAAACCAGCAGTACCGGATAAAGACGTGGGGTTCCAATGTTTGCCGACTACACCAGTGCTGAGCTTCTATCCATATTTGCCATGCAAGGTTTTGCAGGGCTAATTCTGTTTTCCGTATTTGTTTTAATGGCGTTGGGCCTTGCCATTATTTTCGGCCAGATGGGTGTAATTAATATGGCCCACGGCGAATTTATGATTCTCGGCGCTTACGTCACCTATTTAATTTCCAATTTATTTTCGACCTATCTACCGTCTCTTTTCGGAATTTATTTCTTTGTTGCCATGATCATTTCCTTTTTTGCCGCTGGTGCTCTAGGGGCTTTGGTGGAGTGGTCGTTTATTCGCTTTTTGTATCAACGCCCGCTGGACACCCTTTTGGCAACCTGGGGGTTAAGCCTGATTTTGCAACAAATTTATCGCAGCGTATTCGGTGCGCGCGAAGTGGGTGTGACTCTGCCGGATTGGTTGATGGGTTCCGTACCTCTGACAGAAACCATCGAAGTCCCAATTAATGGTTTATTTGTCATGGGCTTGACCATTGCGATCGCCATTGCCGTTTATTTATTGATGTACAAATCCCGCTGGGGCTGCCAGGTGCGCGCCGTCGTGCAGAACCGACCTATGGCTGCAGCTGTGGGAATCAATACGGCAAAAATCGACCGCATTACCTTTGCGCTCGGATGTGGAATTGCAGGTGTCGCTGGCAGTGCATTTACCATGATTGGTTCAACAGGCCCAACTGCTGGACAACTTTATATTGTCGATACCTTCTTGGTTGTTGTATTCGGTGGTGCAGCCAGTTTGCTTGGCACTATCGCTTCAGCCTTCACCATTTCTCAAGCTCAATCCACCATGGAATTCTTTTTGAGCGGTTCTATGGCAAAAGTATTAACGCTCCTGACGGTCGTCATCATCTTGATGATTCGCCCGCAAGGACTCTTCGCCATGAAAGTGCGCAAATGAGGTGATGACCATGTCGATGCCTAATCAATCATCAATGGAAAATTCTGCGCTGGTTGAAAATCCACTGTCGCAGCACGGATTAAAAGCCTTATTTCCCAAGCATGACATTATTTATCTCGCCATACTGGCTGTATTTCTCGGGATTTTACTGCCTATGACGCTGGATATTTTCCGCCTGAATCTGGTGGGGAAATATCTCACTTACGCTTTCGTCGCTGTAGGTTTGGTGTTGTGCTGGGGATACGGTGGGATTTTGAGTTTGGGCCAGGGGGTGTTTTTTGGGCTGGGCGGATATTGCATGGCAATGTTTCTCAAACTGGAAGCTTCCGATCCGGAAAGCACCAAAATTCAATCCACACCGGGAATTCCGGATTTTATGGATTGGAACCAGATTACCGAATTGCCCTGGTTTTGGGAGCCCTTCTACAGCTTGCCTTTTGCCTTGATTGCCATTCTTGTGGTGCCGACCATTTTCGCTTACATCATCGCCGTTGCCATGTTTAAACGGCGTGTGGGCGGAGTGTATTTCGCCATTATCACTCAGGCGATTGCCTCCATTCTGACGATTTTGATTATTGGCCAACAGGGATATACCGGCGGCGTCAACGGCATTACCGATTTGCGCACCTTATTAGGCTGGGATATCCGCACCGATTCCGCCAAATACATTCTGTATTACGTGAATTTCATCCTGCTGATGCTGTGTTTGCTGGCCGCGCAATTCGTGCGTAAAAGCAAGCTGGGTCGTCTACTGGTGGCCATGCGCGGTAGAGAAGACCGGGTGCGATTTTCCGGTTACGACGTATCGAGCTTCAAAATCTTTGTGTTCTGCCTGGGTGCAGCATTTTCCGCGATCGGCGGCGCCATGTTTACCCTGCAAGTTGGTTTTATGTCGCCTTCCTTTGTCGGCATAGTGCCTTCAATCGAAATGGTAATTTTCTGCGCAGTCGGCGGCAGATTATCAATCTTCGGGGCGGTGTACGGCACTCTGCTGGTCAACTGGGCGAAAACCACTTTTTCCGAATCCTTCCCTGAACTCTGGTTGTTTGCCATGGGCGCGCTGTTTATCGGAGTTGTAATGGCATTCCCGAATGGTCTTGCCGGTATCTACAAATCCCATATCGAACCGCTGTTTTCGCGCAAACCGAAAATGTTTGAGAAAAAGCCCAGTACACCAAAACCTGCGTCTGCACCAGAACCTGTATCAGCAGAGCCGCCATCAATTCCGGGTTCTATCAGCGCCATGGGGAAATAGGAGACATTTATGAGCGAGAAAAAAGCAGCTAAAGATTTTGTCCTCGCAGTTGAAGGATTGACTGTCTCCTTCGATGGATTCAAAGCGGTAAACGATTTGTCGTTCTACGTGGACGAAGGGGAGATCCGCGTAATTATCGGCCCTAACGGCGCAGGTAAAACCACGGTGCTGGATTTGATCTGCGGAAAAACGAAATCCACCGCCGGGTCGATTAAATTCCGTGGTATGGAACTGACCAAAATGACTGAGCACGCCATAGTCCACAATGGCGTCGGCCGAAAATTTCAAAACCCGTCGATCTACGAAGATCTCACTGTTTTTGAAAATCTGGAGTTGTCATTTCCGCGCGGCAGAAGCGTTCTAGGCGCGCTGTTTTTCCGCCGCGATGCCGAAGTGGTCGAAGCGGTGGAAGAAGTCGCGGAAACCATTTTTCTCAAAGACCAATTGCACACCACCGCCGGTTTATTGAGTCACGGACAAAAACAATGGCTGGAAATTGGCATGTTGCTGATTCAAAAACCCGATCTGCTGATGCTCGACGAGCCGGTTGCGGGCATGTCCGTTGCCGAACGCAAACGCACGGCGGAATTGCTCAACCGTATTACCAAAGGTCGCTCGGTGATTGTGATTGAGCACGATATGCAATTTGTTGAAGACATTGCGCATCGCGTTACCGTGATGCACCAGGGAAAAACTCTGTCGGAAGGCTCCATGGAGCGTGTGAAAAACGATCCTAAAGTCGTTGAAGTTTATCTCGGGCATTAAGAGGAACACCGCTATGTTAGCCATTCAAGATTATTCGGTCGCCTACGGTCAGAGCGAAGTCATCCACAACATGAACGTGACGGTGGAGCCCAACCAAATTGTTGCCATTCTCGGTCGCAACGGCATGGGTAAAACCACTTTGATGAAATCCCTGATCGGCATGATTCCCACCGCCGGGGGTTCACTCAAACTGGACGGCAAAGAATTGTCGCAACAAAAAAGTTATGAGCGGGTAAAAAGTGGTATGGCATTTGTGCCGCAAGGGCGCATGATTTTTTCCACCATGACCGTGAAGGAAAATATCGAAACTGGTTTAACCACCACTTCGCAAAAAAACATACCGGAAAATATCTACGAGCTTTTCCCGGTTTTAAAAGAAATGAAAAGTCGCCGCGGCGGCAATTTATCCGGCGGTCAGCAGCAACAATTGGCCATTGCGCGAGCGCTTGCCAGCAATCCCAAAGTTTTGTTGCTCGACGAGCCCACCGAAGGTATTCAGCCCTCGATTATTCGTGAAATGGCGCGCACGCTGCGGCGCATTCGCGACGAACGCGGGCTTTCCATAGTGGTATCTGAGCAGGTTTTAAGTTTTGCGCTGGATGTGGCCGATCGCATTCTTGTAATTGAGAAAGGCCACATAGTTCAGGATCAGAAGCGCGAGGATGTGGACCACGACAAGGTCGCGTCCTATCTCTCTGTTTAATGCATTTTTCACGACGTTATTTTTAACAACCGCAAGAGGAAAATCCCAATGGCTGAAACGATTATCAAAATCGACCTCAAGCAATCTCCTTATGAAAATGAAAAAGTCCACAACCGCTGGCATCCGGATATCCCCATGGCGGTTATGGTAAAACCGGGAGATGATTTTATTATCGAGTGCTACGACTGGACCGGCGGGCAAATCAAAAACGACGACGACGCATCCGACGTACGCGATGTGGACCTCACCCAAGTACACTTTTTATCTGGCCCGGTCGGCATCGAAGGCGCAGAGCCCGGCGACCTGTTGGAAGTGGATATTCTGGATATAGGCACTTTCGCAGAAAGTCTCTGGGGTTTTAACGGCTTTTTCTCCAAGAAAAACGGCGGCGGCTTTTTGACCGAACATTTCCCGGAAGCGCAAAAATCCATCTGGGATTTCAACGGCATGTTCACCAAATCCCGCCACGTACCACAAGTGGAATTTGCCGGCTTGATTCACCCCGGATTGATCGGTTGCTTGCCGTCAAAAGAATTGCTGGAAGAGTGGAACAAGCGCGAAAAAGCCTTGTATGACACAGATCCCGACGCTGTACCTGCACTTGCCACTCTGCCTTATGCAGAAACTGCGCATATGGGGCAATTAAAAGGCGAAGATAAAGCCAAAGCTGCCGCAGAAGGTGCGCGTACCGTGCCGCCGCGCGAGCATGGCGGTAACTGCGACATTAAAGACTTATCCCGCGGTTCCAAAGTGTATTTCCCGGTTTATGTAAAAAATGCCGGTTTGTCCATGGGTGACTTGCACTTCAGCCAGGGCGATGGAGAAATTACTTTCTGCGGTGCCATCGAAATGGCCGGTTGGATTCACCTGCGCGTCAATTTGATCAAAGACGGGATGAAAAAATACGGTATTAAAAACCCGATTTTCAAACCGAGCCCAATCACACCGAAATACGACGACTATTTGATTTTCGAAGGTATTTCCGTAGACGAAAAAGGCAAACAGCATTATCTGGATGTGCATATTGCTTATCGTCAGGCCTGTTTGAACGCCATCGAATATATGACCAAGTTCGGTTATAGCAGGGCGCAAGCCTACGCCATTTTGGGCGTGGCGCCGGTACAAGGGCATATCAGTGGTGTGGTGGATATTCCGAACGCGTGTGCAACCTTGTGGCTGCCGACGGATATCTTTGAATTTGATATCAAGCCGAATGCATCGGGTCCGACCAAAGCGGTTGATGGCTCCGTCGACGTTCCATTAGCCCCCGATCTTTAATTTGTAGCGTTGTAATTTGATACCCACGGACGGGTAATTTGCTGGAGATTAATAATATGCCTGTGTACGACTACCGCTGCCGCGAACATGGTGTTTTTTATCAACTGCAAACCATGGAAAATCACGATAAACCGGTCGAATGTCCCACGTGTGCACAATTGTGCCCGCGCATCATTATGCTGCCGCCGGAATTATTGTTGATGGATCCAGACAAACGCCTCGCGCACGCCACCAACGAAAAATCCCGCCACGAACCCATCATCTCTTCCCAAGACCGTCGCCAACACGACCACAGGCACCGCCAGCAGTGCGGTTGCGACCACGGGCTGAAAAAATCCAAACTTTTCTACACCGCCCGCGGCGAAAAAATGTTTCCCTCCATGCGGCCTTGGATGATCAGCCACTAATCAAACCCCTCCTGTCTGGACCCCGCCAAGCGCGGGGTTTTTTATTTTGGTGAAATGGATAATCTATGCTTAACCAAAAAGCACCCAATAAAAGGGCATAACCATGATCTTCAACCCAGACGACTACCACCCCCAATTACCACTGCCCGCAACCGAAAAATGGAAAGAGGGCGTCTGGGATATAGAAGCCTTTAAACATGGCACCATGACCTTACTCTACTTCGCCCCCGAAGGGGCAGATTACCAAACGCCGCATGATCAGGATGAGCTGTATTTTGTATTGGAAGGCAGCGGCATTATCGAAATCGAAGGCAAAGAATTTCCCTTCACCCCCGGCTCCGCCATCTTCGTCAAAGCCGGCCAACAGCATCAATTTAAGGGCAATCTCAGTGGGATCAAAATGTGGGCGGTGTTTTATGGGGAGAAGGGTGGTGAGAGCTAAGTGATGGATGAAAAATGCCGATATTCGGGATATGCTGATCCGAAAATCAAAGGTTTTCGATGAAATGATCGGTGACCAGCTGCTGCAGTTGTTCCATAGTCGAGAGCTTTTGAGACTTGGCCTTTTTGAGCAAATTTTCCAACATCAAATAAAGTCCATCTCCACCTTCGCGATCGCAAAACGGTTTTAATTTCGTGCGGTTGGTTGGATATTTGAGAAGTATGGCGAGTGCTTGAACAAGAGATTGCCTATCTCGCCAGTGGATGTAAGCCGCTAGGCGATCCTTAATCACGTGGCTCACCTCCAAAATTGGAATTTTTCCCATTGCCACTTTCGCCATTGTTGTTTTGACAACGGACTCGTCCCCGACCGACAAAGGCTCAGAAGGGAACTCAATTGTTATATCGGTGGTTGGGTTCACAAATACCCGGCCTTTTTTTTGAAAGCCCAGCTTTGACATGGCATTCCGCAGCTCCTGCGGATTTTTATAGTTGGTGTTGACCATGTCGATGTCCTTGGTTAAGTACAAATTTTCCGTATAAATCTCCACCGCAAGTCCACCTACCAACACCACATCGATGCCGTGTTGTTGTAGATGGTCAGCGACTATTGTGGCTAGCTCGACAATCGAAGTTTTGCTGAAATCCATTTGCCCCTCACCAAAATTGAGTCAATTGTCATTATTGGTTGCCTGCTTGGATTTGCGCAGGCGGTTTGATGGTTTGCCCGGCTGACGTGGGCGGGTTCGTTGTACCGTCAGGTTTATTTGGACATCTGATGGGTAAGCCGCGACCGCCTTTTTTAGTAGCTCTTTTAGTGGCTCTATGAACGCATAACGCGGATTGAATTTGTATTGCCGGACGTTCCCAACGTAGCTGCCAACGACAACACCGTCTTCCTCAAGACGAGCCAGTTGTTTTTGCACGGGGTTAGTTGGCACACCATAAAATTCCGCGATACTTCTGGCATAGCCGGTTTCGCGGACCAGTAGATAGATCAAAACCTTTTCCTGGCTTTCAGCTCTCAAGATACCCTTTAAGACAAACATATCCGCCCTCACCGCTATACGTCTCAATATTATATACCAACTAGTGGTTCAAATTTACCAACTAGTGGTTCAAATATACCAACTATTGGTAAGTGAGGGTGCCGCAGTGTGGTCTTCGGAATTTTGAAGCGGCGGATGTCGAATGAGCGGAAAACGGGCGGAGCTTTAGTAAAGTTGGTGAAGGGTTTCTGATCCTAATTTTAAATTTGCCTAAAAAATAAAATAAGGATTTTGCTTATTTTAAGTTGGATTCCCGAAAAGCTGAAAATTACTGGGTCAAGCAACGCCAAATCAAGCGTCCGCTACGCGGCGTCAATCTTCGGCGGTTGCGTTGTTGGTTAACAATGCAATCAACCCTTCAATCGCCTGCTCAAAAGGCGCCGGCGAATTGGCCGCTCGTGCCAACACATATCCTCCCTGGATTACCGCAAGCACCGTTGCCGCAAGGGATTGCGCGTCCCACTCTTGGGGCAGACGGCCGCAGTCCTGAGCTTCACGTAGCAGTGCCGCCAATCGTTCGGTGATCCACCCAAAGGCGTGTTCCAGTGGTTTGCGCAAAGCCGGATCAGCCACGACTTCAGGGTCGGCAGCCAAGCGGCCGATGCGACAGCCTTTAAGGACGTCGCGTTCTCGCCGCAGGTAGGTCAGCACACGGTCCAGAGGATCTCCGGGGGCATCCAGGAGGGCGCGAACTTCTTCAATCAATTCAGCAGCAGACCGCTCCTCCGCGGCCTGAGCGAGTTCGGCTTTGGTGCGGAAGTGGTGATACATGCTGCCTTGGCCAACGCCTGCGCGATCTTGGATGGCGCGCGGACTAGTGCCGACGTAGCCGCGTTCCCAAAGCAGGGCTTGGGTTGTCGTGATTAATTTTTCGATGGATTTATTCATGGGGCATGATTGTACCAACTAGTATGTTTTCGTGCTACAGTAAAAACATACTAGTAGGTACAATCTGGAGAATTTCAATGTCACTTTCATTTCCTTCTCGCGATGTAAGAGAAGAGAGCTATTCCGGAAGCAATCCTTGGGGGCTGGCTGCCATTTGCTCCGGCGTGTTTATGGTCACGCTTGATGGCGCCGCGTTGAACTTGGCGCTGCCGACTATTCAGCAGGAGTTTCAAAGCACGGTTTCGCAATTGGAATGGATCGTCACGGCTTATACCTTGCCGTTGGCGGGGTTGCTGCTGACGGCGGGCGCTCTGGGTGATCGATGGGGTGCGCGGAGATTGTTTATCGCAGCAATGTTGGCATTTTCGTTTGCATCGCTGCTGTGTTCTGATCGCCTCGCGCCTATTGCAAGGTGTGGCTGCGGCAGGGTTGCTTCCCATGGTGTTATCACTCGTTGCCAAAAGCTGGCAGGACAAAGTCGAGCGCGCCCGCGCCGTTAATATGCTGGCGACTATCGGTGGTGTGGCTATGGTGGTTGGGCCGATCGGCGGGGGGTGGATGACGGAGTATTGGGGTTGGCGGTCGATCTTCCTGATTAATCTGCCCATGGGTTTGTTGGGCGCTTGGCTGACCTATCAATACTTGCGAGAGACCTCATTGCGCCGAGTCCCGCTGGATTTTGTCGGCGTCAGCCTGGGAACCTTGGCTCTGACATCTTTGGTTGCCGGCCTTATCGAAAGCAACACCCTGGGAGGCACACACCCATTGGTGATCGGTTTGATTGCCGGCGGTATGATGGGAATCATGGCGTTCATTTGGGCCGAATTGCATGTGCCTCATCCCATGCTGCCACTAAGAATTTTCCGCAATCGGCCTTTCAGTGCGGCGGTTGCAGGCGGCTTTGCCTTCCAATTCAGCTGCTATGGTCTGCTGTTTATGCTGGCTCTATTCGTCCAGCATGCCTGGCAAGTAACGCCGCTTAGAGCCGGAACATTGCTGCTGCCCTTTGCAATTGCAGTGATTCTGACCACGGCGGTGCTCAATCCAGGTCTGCGGAAAAACGGCGCGCGCTGGATGTTGTGGGTGGGCGGTTCTGGGCCTTGTTAGGCGGCGTAGTTGCCCTGTGGATTACAACTCCCGCGACTTGGCCCATCTTCGTGCTCGGAACTGTGCTGATCGGCATAGGTACAGGCATCTACTCCCCAGCATTAAACTTGGTCGCAACAACCACGGTCGATCCTGCTTGTTCTGGATTAGCTTCCGGCATTTACAACACTTCGCGGCAGGTTGGTATGGCGCTGGGCATCGCGATTCTGGGATCACTGGTCGGCGGTGCAATACCTGCGTTGATCGGCTTGCGAATTGGACTGCTGCTGATCATCGCCTGCTTGGCAGGAGTTGTGGTGTTGGCTTTGCGTTATATAAAAGTGTGATGAGCGCTAAGCATTATGGAGTGGCCCTCCGCGGAGGGCCTGAAAATGAGCAATAATTTTAATGTGGTAGATTGCTGCCGAAAAATTCTGTAATAGGCAGGAAACATTAGTCCCAATTTTTATAGCAGTCCCTCATAAAGCGAATCATTCCATCAGCGTTTCGAGTGTTATAAAAGTCGACCATTCCTGAGTTGAATTCTTCTTTCTTTTCCGCAGGGACTGTCAGGTAGTAGTAGCCATTGTTCATCAAGAGGTAATTCATGACCAGTCGACCAGTACGTTTATTTCCGTCATAAAAAAATTGGTTCAGGGATGCCCAGAGAAAATAAATAACGGCTTTCTCAACAGGATTCGTGATTTTTTTTATTTCATTAATACCACTTTCATAAATGGTATCGAGAAGTTCTGGGGGCGGTGGTTGATAAGAGGTGCCGCTGATGCCGACAGCGCCTTTGCGGAATTCGCCCCATGCTAAAGCTTCTTCACGCGCGACAAATGAATGCAGGTGGGTTGCCAGTTTTTTGGATAAGCTCCACTCCGGATTTCCGACCAAGTTAGATAATTCGCGAAGAGCTTTTGCTTGATTCAAGGCTTGATTGAAATCCTCAGTTTTATAACCACCAACCGTAATGCCGTCCAAAACAGTTTGGACGTCTAAAAAAGACATGGGGTTGTCTTCTAATTGCGTGATATCCCAAACATATTGCGCAAGCAATTTTTTCAAAATGAATTTTGGTTTGCGAGGGTCGGTAGCCGGGATCAGCTGAAAACCACCATCCGACCATTCAATACCTAAGCGCGTTTTATCTGGAGTTTGCATGGTTTACTCGCAGTGTCTGGAATCTTGAAAACGATAGCATTGAATCAAAAATTTGATTGCGCTGTCGGCATTTCTTGCATTGTAAAGCTCTAGCATCGTACGGTTATATTCGCCACGTTTATTGGCATCAATGACGAGCGCGTCCCACCCATTTGCAAAGCAAAACTCCGTTCATCATAAGGCGAGATGTGCGTTTGTTGCCGTCGTAGAAAAATTGATGGTAAGCCCCGAATAAAAAGAAAATTATCGCTTGTTCTAATGAATTGTCGATTTTCTTTATTGCCTGGATTCCTTTTTCGAAAATGGAATTCAGGAGATGAGCTGGAGGCGGGGAATAGTTTGTGCCTGCGACACCTACGCTGCCAGATCGAAATATGCCCCATTCAAGGGCTTCTTCCTTTGCTGCCACATCGTGCAGAGAGCAAAATGCATTTTTAGAGATGTCGAACTCCCCACGTTTGACCAAGTCAATCAATTTTTCGAGGCTCTTTTTCTGATTCAAGATGTCCTGTTGGTGGGTTAGTTTGCTGCCGCCGGTCGTGATCCCGTCAATCACAGTCTTAACCATCGGGTAAGTATAAGCCTTGCCTTCGGTTAAGGAGTCATTCCAGATGTATGCAGGGAAACGTTGCTGAAGCCTAAATATTGCTCTTTCCTTTCCGATTTTGGTTTTTACGTTTTTGAATAGTGAAGGTGTATAGGTAAACCCCAAAATATCCTTCATGCTGGACTCCTTCTCTTACAGGTGGCGGATGGGTGGGATCGGATAGTAACAGCTCAGTAAGCGGATTGAGCGTGAAAATGCGACATAACAATTTACAGATTTGCGCACCCACCAGGACTTAACGCCCAGCTCTGGGACCTGCCGCATAAAAAGCGGTCCCAGGTTCACAGATCAGCAACGAAGAAATAACAAAATTATATCTTGAGATGGTGGGCCCACCAGGACTTAACGGGGCGCCTTAGCTCTGGGGCCTGCCGAAGAAAAGCGGTCCCAGGTTCACTGAGCTGACTACGAAGGAAATAAAACGAATGCTTAAGATGGTGGGCCCACCAGGACTTGAACCTGGGACCTGCCGATTATGAGTCGGATGCTCTAACCAACTGAGCTATAGGCCCTGAAAGAAAGGTCCGGTGCTCGTGGCACCGGTGGCGGGTAGGAGTGAGTGGCTTCAATCGAACCCGCCTAACTTTAAAGAGTCCCGAACCTTGCGCTTTTGACGTCGTGGTCGGTTGTTTGACTGGCCCTATGTCCGGGGCTGTCAAGGCCGGGCATTATAGTGCCCGGCGGCGAGCTTGGCCAGCCTCTTGCGAGGCAATTGATTAATCGTCGAGGAAGCCGCGCAGATGGTCGGAGCGGCTTGGGTGGCGCAGTTTGCGCAGAGCTTTGGCTTCGATCTGACGGATACGCTCACGGGTAACGTCAAATTGTTTGCCCACTTCTTCCAATGTGTGGTCGGTATTCATATCGATACCGAAGCGCATGCGCAGAACCTTGGCTTCGCGCGCAGTGAGACCAGCCAGAACTTCGCGGGTCGCTTCCATCAAGCCTTGTGCGGTTGCTGCGTCCACTGGAGAGGTGATCGAGGTGTCCTCGATAAAGTCCCCCAGATGCGAATCTTCGTCGTCGCCAATCGGGGTTTCCATGGAGATTGGCTCTTTGGCGATTTTCAGCACCTTGCGAATCTTGTCTTCCGGCATATCCATGCGCTTGCCCAGTTCTTCCGGCGTCGGCTCGCGTCCCATCTCTTGCAGCATTTGGCGCGAGATGCGGTTGAGCTTGTTGATCGTTTCGATCATATGCACCGGAATACGGATGGTGCGTGCTTGGTCGGCGATGGAGCGTGTAATGGCCTGACGAATCCACCAGGTGGCGTAAGTAGAGAACTTGTAGCCGCGGCGGTATTCGAACTTGTCCACTGCTTTCATCAAACCGATGTTGCCTTCCTGGATCAGGTCGAGGAACTGCAAACCGCGGTTGGTGTACTTCTTCGCAATGGAGATTACGAGACGCAGGTTGGCTTCCACCATTTCTTTCTTGGCGCGGCGGGCCTGGGCTTCACCGATGGACATGCGGCGGTTGATTTCTTTCACCATCGCCAGGCTGATGCCCACTTCATTTTCGATGTCGGCCAGACGGCGTTGCACGGCGACTATGTCGTCTGCCACGGCGCGCAGCGCGTCGGAGTAGTCGCGCTTCTTCTTAACAATACTTGGGATCCAATCTTCGTTGGTCTCGTTGCCTGGAAACTCTTTGATAAAGGTTTTGCGCGGCATATTGGCTTTGCGTATGCATAGAGCCATGATTTCCTTTTCGCATTCGCGGATGCGCGCCAGTACGTCGCGAGCCTGTTTGTAGATAGGGTCGAACTGACGGGGTGGCAGTTTGAAGAAGCGGAAGATTTCGCCCAACGCTTCCAGCTCTTTGTTGCCCTGTTTGCTGTCGCGGCCGTGTTTCTCCAGGGCTGCCAGGGTTTTCTTCAGTTGGACGCGCAGCTCTTCGAAGCGCTGTTTAGCCACTTCGGGGTCGATACCAGTGGCGGCGTCGTCTTCTTCGGTGTCGCTGCTGGCTTCTTCGCTCTCGTCGTCGTTAATAACGGCGGCGGCAGGAGCTTTGTCATCGTCAACGGGCAGGTCGATGTCCGCTTCTTGAACTTCTGCTTCAAATGGGTCGAGCCAGCCAGCGATAACATCGGAAATGCGGCGCTCGCCTTTTTCGATCAGGTCGAATTCGTCGACAACCGTTTGCACTGCGCCGGGCCAGAAGGCGATGGCGTGCATCAGTTCGCGCAGGCCTTCTTCAATACGCTTGGCGATGGCGATTTCGCCCTCGCGGGTGAGCAGTTCGACGGTGCCCATTTCGCGCATGTACATGCGCACGGGGTCGGTGGTGCGGCCTGCTTCTGTTTCAACCGCAGCCAGGGCGGCAGCGGCTTCCGCAGCGGCGATTTCGTCGGTGTTGTCGCTGTCGTTCATCAACAGCTCATCGGCATCCGGGGCGACCTCGTATACACGGATGCCCATGTCGTTGATCATCTGAATGATGTCTTCGACCTGATCGGGATCGGAAATATCGTCCGGCAGGTGGTCATTGACTTCGTCGTAGGTCAGGTAGCCTTGTTCTCGGCCACGGTTGATCAAGTCTTTGATACGAGACTGTTGTTGATCGCTCATTCAGTATCCTGCGAAACGGTGAGGGCTAACGAAAAAGGCGGCGATTATAGCGTTTTATGGAGGGGGCATCCATAAAATCCAGCGCAGAAAAAGGCCGGCAGTCTGGTTCTCTCTGCATATTAGGCGTGGGGACTATGACAATTTGGTCGAACACCCAAGGAAAACCCGGCTCAAACATTCACTGCTTGGTGAGTCTAGTTTGCTGTTTGAGGATCAGCAATTCACGGTGACGTTGTTTTTGCTGCTCGTTCATTTGACCGACTTCGATGCTGGCGAGCTCAAACAGTTCCCTTTCATGTGCAAGTAGCAAATGTTCCTGGCGGATGCGGCCTAAGGCGTCCTTCAGCTCCTGGCAAGCGTCGTAGCGGGTGCCGCGTTTTGCTTCATCCACCAGGTCGTGCATCACCAGGCTCATCAGTTGACGTTGGGCATCCAGGCCATAAGCTCCGCCCCAATATCCCAGAATGCTGTGGAAGCTGGCGTTCGGACGATCGCGCAAAAAAGTCAGCAAGGTTTTGAGCTGCTGCAATTCGGGATCATCACTTTCCGGCAGTTCGCAGTTAATGCTGTGATGATGAATCAGCTCGGGGTTTTGCAAGGCGATGGTCAGAGCTAGGCGAGCGGGCGATAGTTTGACGCGGCCTTTGGCATCTTTGGTTTGCGGCTGGCTGCTGATCATCGGCCGCACGGGTTCCGGCGCACGCGGTGGCGCGACGGGTGGGCGAGGTGGTTTTGGAGTTTCGGCAGCCGGTTGAGTTTGTGGTGCAGGCTCTGCCAGGCTGACCGGTTCGTGAATCAACTCCAGCAATACATCCAGGCTCAAACCCGTGCGCTGCGCCAATTGTGCAAACATCAATTCGCGAAACACGCCGGGAGGCAGGCGGCCGAGCAGGGGAGAGGCCAGCTTGCTCATGCGGGCGCGGCCTTCCATAGTGCGGGTATCGATATTTTCGGAAACGGCAGAAAAGAAGAATTCTTCCAGTGGCTGAGCAGCGTTCAATTGCTGGTTGAAGCGCTCGGGTCCAATTTGGCGCACCAGCGAATCCGGATCTTGGCCTTCGGGCAAAAACAAAAACTGAATTTTGCGACCGTCGTCCATTACGGGCAGGGCATTTTCCAGTGCTCGTTTGGCGGCTTTGCGCCCGGCGTTGTCGCCGTCAAAGCAGAAAATAATCGAGCTGGTATGGCGGAAGGCGAGTTTAAGGTGCTCTTCGCCGCAGGCTGTGCCCAGGGTGGCTACGGCGTTGCGAATGCCAAACTGGGCCAGGGCAATCACATCCATATAGCCTTCAACGATGATCAGGCTGTCCGGTCGTCGCTGATGTTGCAGGGCTTGGTATAGGCCGTAAAGCTCGCAGCCTTTGTGAAAAATCGGGGTTTCGGGCGAGTTGAGATATTTCGGTCCGGCACCGCGCTTTTTGCCTGCCTGGGATTGCGGTTCTTTATCGGATGCGAGAATGCGACCGCCGAAGCCGATGGTTCTGCCGCGCAAGTCCAGAATGGGAAACATGATGCGATGGCGGAAGCGGTCGTAGAGGCGACCTGTCTCTTCATTAATAATGGCCATGCCGCTTTCGGACAGAAGCTGGCGGTCCTCTTCATTCAGGCCGAGTTTGACCAACAGATTGTCCCAGCCAGGAGGTGCATAGCCGAGGCCGAATTCCTTGGCGATAACCCCGGTCAAGCCGCGGTTTTTCAGATAGGTAATGGCTTCCCGGCGCTGTGGATGTTCCATCAGCTGCTGTTCGTAATACTTCTGCGCGCGCGCCAATATGCTGTAGAGATTCTGCTGGGATTTTTGCGGCGCTTCGCGGGTTTCTTCGCGCGGGACGGCAAGGCCGACGCTACCCGCCAAGTTCTCAACTGCATCCACAAAGCCGAGGTTTTCGTACTCCATCAAGAAGCCAACGGCTGTGCCGGAGGCGCCGCAGCCAAAGCAGTAGTAGAACTGCTTGTCCGGGCTGACGGTAAAGGATGGCGTTTTTTCTTTGTGGAAGGGGCAGCAGGCGCTGTAATTTTTGCCGGTTTTGCGCAATTTCACGCGGCTGTCGATCACTTCGACTATGTCGATGCGATTCAGCAGGTCGTCAATGAAATGCTGGGGAATCCGGCTCATAGGTGAAATCTGAGTGCAAGGCGCAACAAGCTTAAGCCAAACTGCGTCAAAGTGCTCTTGCAAGTCTCACTAAAATTTTAGATAGCAAATAAAACAAAGCGCCGACACTTGCGTGCGGCGCTTTGATTCGAATAGACGAGAGATTACTGCAGCTGAGCTTTAACGATCTGGCTGACCAGACCCATATCGGCGCGACCCTGCACTTTGGGCTTAACAGCGGCCATCAATTTGCCCATATCGGCCATGCCGCTGACGCCAAGACCGGTGGCGGCCTCTTGAACCAGTGCGCGAATTTCTTCTTCGCTCAACTGTTGCGGGAGGTATTCCTGAATAACGCTGATCTCGAAAAGCTCTTGCTCGGCCAGTTCGGGGCGTCCATTGTCGTTGTACTGCTTGGCGGACTCGCGGCGCTGCTTGACCATTTTGTCGAGCACGGCCAGTACGCGGGCATCGTCCAGCTCAATACGCTCATCCACTTCAATGCGCTTGAATTCCGCAGTGATCAGGCGCAAGGTGCTCAGGCGCTCTTTGGCCTTGGCGCGCATGGCGTCTTTAACGGCTTCATTGATGGCTTGTTGGATGGCGCTACTCATGGATCGATGCACTCGAGATGAGCTACGCCGTTAAACAACTATCGGCGTAGACAGGCAGTGGAATGAAGCGGATCTGGCGTGCCAAAAGCATCAGCTGAGGGGATAGCCCCTCAGAGATCAATACATGCGCTGGAATTTACGGTTTTCGCGCAGCAATTTCTTAGCGTGACGCTTAACGGCAGCAGCAGCTTTACGCTTGCGAACAGAAGTGGGCTTTTCGTAGAACTCGCGACGACGAACTTCAGCCAGAACGCCAGCTTTCTCGCAAGAACGCTTAAAGCGACGCAGGGCAACATCAAATGGTTCGTTTTCTTTCAGTTTTACTGAAGGCATAAGTCTACTCTGTTGAATTTCTTTCAGTTGGTTTCAGCTCAACCCTCAAAAACGGGGAGGGCGCTTTTAGGGGCGAGAATTCTATACCCATCGTTTACGACTGACAAGGGTCAAGTTAGTTTAGCGGAGCTTGGGCTTGGTAGCCGAAGCGCCGGAGGAATTGTAGAAGATTGTTGGAAGCCCGATGGCCAGTGGGTAAGATGGCTGGGTTTTGCGCCAGCTGACGCGCATTTTCATTTGTATCTGCAGAACCAACGAGAGTCATTATGCGCGTTTTGGGCATAGAAACTTCATGCGATGAGACTGGGGTGGCGATCTACGACACCGATCAGGGCTTGCTCGCGCACCGCTTGTACAGTCAGGTCGCCCTGCATTCGGAATACGGTGGCGTGGTACCGGAACTCGCCTCGCGCGACCATGTGCGCAAATTGCTGCCTTTGATAGAAGAAGTCTTATCAGCAGCCAATACGTCACCCAAACAAATTGATGCCGTGGCCTATACCGCCGGTCCCGGATTGATCGGGGCGCTGTTGGTCGGCGCCTGTTTTGGCCGCAGTCTGGCTTACGGTTGGGGAGTGCCTGCCGTCGGCGTGCATCATATGGAAGGCCACCTATTGGCACCGCTGCTGGAACCCAATCCACCTTCATTTCCTTTTGTTGCCTTATTGGTGTCTGGTGGCCATACCCAACTTGTCGATGTTGCCGGTATTGGCCAGTACAAATTGTTGGGTGAGTCGGTCGATGATGCCGCGGGTGAAGCCTTCGACAAAGCGGCTAAGATGCTGGACCTGGATTATCCGGGTGGGCCATTAGTGGCGCGACTGGCGGAGAAGGGTACGCCAGGCCGTTTTGAGTTTCCCCGACCTATGACGGATCGCCCTGGCCTTGATTTTAGTTTCAGTGGTTTAAAGACCTTCACTCTGACGACTATCGCCGCCCATGCGGGCGCCGATGGCTTGCCTGATGACCAGACCTGTGCCGATATCGCCTGGGCCTTTCAGGAGGCGGTCGTCGATACTCTGGTCATTAAATGTCGCCGTGCCCTGGAGCAGACGGGCAAGCGCACTCTGGTTATTGCCGGAGGCGTATCAGCCAATCGCCGCTTGCGTGAAAAACTGACCGAGTCCTTGGCCAAAATTGGTGGTGAAGTGTTTTATGCGCGTCACGAATTTTGTACTGACAACGGCGCCATGATCGCATTTGCCGGCGCGCAGCGATTACTCGCTGGTCAAACGGCAGAGTTGGGGGTGAATGTATTTCCGCGTTGGAATATGGAAACCCTGCCGCCGCTGGCATTCTGATTTCGTTTTTGGAATTTTGCATGGATAAAGTGTTTATCAATAATCTTCGCGTCGACACCATCATCGGTATTTACGATTGGGAACGGCAGGTGCGGCAAACCGTGAGTTTTGACATCGAAATGGCTCACGATATTCGCAAAGCCGCAGAGACCGACGATATTCAATACGCGCTGAATTACAAAGCGGTGAGCAAACGCCTGATTACCTTGGTGGAAAACAGCCAGTATTTGTTAATTGAAACCCTCGCAGAAGAAGCCGCGCGCGTCATAATGACGGAATTTTCTGTGCCGTGGCTCCGCTTGACCTTGTATAAACCCGGCGCCGTGCGCGGAGCGGAAAATGTCGGCGTCATTATTGAGCGGGGGCGTTTGGCATGAAGGTATTCCTGGGACTAGGCAGTAATCGGAATGCGCCGTATCACATTTCTCAAGCGCTGCTCGCGCTGAGAAAGTGTTTTGGCGCTGTGAATATCTCGCCTGTTTATGAAAGCAAATCGGTCGGCTTTGTCGGCAATAATTTTTTGAATTTGGTAGTGCAGATCGAAACCGATTTGTCGGTCGGGGATTTATTGCAGGAATTACGCTGCATCGAAAATGACAACGGACGAGATCGCACAGCGCCGCGCTTTAGTGCACGCACCTTGGATATCGATATTCTGTTGTACGGCGATGCAGTGGGAGATATCGACGGCGTGAAATTGCCGCGCGAGGAAATTCTCGAAAACGCGTTTGTATTGCAGCCATTATTCGATCTGGCTCCCGATCTTGTCCATCCGCAGGAAAACAAAACCATAGCGGAGCTTTGGGAAAACTACGATAAAACTCGCCAGAGTTTGTGGCGGGTGGAGTTGGATTTATCTGCTGCAGCAGACGCCTAAAAATTCCTTTTTCTATTGCATCAATGAGCGCCCGCCGTCCACGGTGATAATTTCTCCGGTGATATAGGGCGCATCTTCAATTAAAAATCTTACCGTATCGGCAATGGTTTGCGCTCCGCCGAGGGCGCCGAGCGGAATTTGCTGCAATTTAAATTCCGATGCCATTTCTTTTCCATGTGCATCCTCTGGCCAAAGAATAGCGCCGGGCGCAACACCGTTGACGCGCACATCCGGTGAAAGCTCCAAAGCCAAACTTTTGGTGAGCATGGCATTGCCGGCCTTGGCAATGGAATAAATTGAATGGCCCGGCATAGGACGAACAGAAAAAATATCCGTGATATTGATAATGCAACCACGGGTTTGGCGCAGCGCTTCAATAACGGCCTGACTGAGAAAAAAGGGCGCTTTGAGATTGCTGTTGATCAGATTGTTCCATTGATCTTCGGACGCGCTTTCGACCGGGGTGGGAAAAAACGATGAGGCGTTATTGATCAATGCATCCAGCCTTCCCCAAGTCGAAGCGGCGTTAACTGCCAGAGATCGAATATCCGCGAGCAGATTTAAATCCGCTTGAATGACTCGTGCGCTGTTCGCGCGCAGAGAATTTAGCTCATCTGCCAGTTCATTCGCCTGTGCATAGGATTTATGGCAATGAATAACGACATTCCATCCTGTTTTATGCAGTGTGCGGCAAATGCACGCACCTATGCGTCGGCCAGCGCCGGTCACCAAGGCCACTTTATTTTGCGATGAGGTCATGATGGATTTCTCTGTTGCCACTCGGCCTGAAATTGCGTCACCGCCTGGATGCGATTTTTATGCAATGCCTCACCTAATTGTGCACCCGTTAAGCCCTGATCGAGCAGGTCGCGCACTTTGACTTGCACGCAGGCGTTAAATGCGCCGGAAAAATAGACCGCTTGCGGGTAGGGACGATCTTCAAATCCGGTTCGGCCACGCGCGTCGGCTTCACAGCACAGTAAAAATTCGGCGAATCTTTCTGGTCGGCGAAAAGCGTCGAGTTTTTCCAGGGTTTTTACCAAGGTCGACGGATTCAGTTCCAAGGCGCGATGGCAATGGGTATGAAATTCCGCAACCGCCAGTGCCAGATCGCGCATATGTTTGGGTACCGCCAAACGCTGGCAAAATTCGCGTACCAAAGGCAGACTTCTTTCCTCATGGCCGTGGTGGCGTGGCCATTCTTCTTTTGGGGTTGTCGCTTTGCCGAGGTCGTGCAGCAGTGTGGCAAGTCGCACTTGCACCTCCGAACTTAATCGACAGGCTTGCTGCAGGGCGAGCATGGTATGCACGCCGGTGTCGACTTCTGGATGATATTCCGGTCGCTGTGGCACGCCAAAAAGCGCGTCTATTTCCGGCATGATGCGCGCGAGCGCACCACATTCTTTCAATGTAAGAAAAAAAACTTCCGGATTTTTTTCTTCCAGCGCGCGGCTCATTTCTTTCCAAACGCGTTCGGCGACCAGATGATCCACTTCGCCGCTGTCGACCATTGCGCGCATCAAGTCGAGCGTTTCCGCTGCGATGGAAAAATTCAGGTGATGATAGCGCGCGGCAAAACGCGCAACGCGCAATATGCGCACCGGGTCTTCCGCAAATGCGGGTGACACATGACGTAGGATGCGTTTTTCGAGATCGCCTCTGCCATTAAATGGATCAATTAATTCGCCGTTGGAATTTTCCGCTATGGCATTGATGGTGAGATCGCGACGGATCAGGTCCTGTTCGAGAGTGACATCTTCGGCGGCATAAAATTGAAATCCGCTATAACCAGGAGCGGTTTTGCGCTCGGTGCGCGCCAGCGCATATTCCTCTTTGCTCTGCGGGTGCAGAAAGACCGGGAAGTCGCGGCCGACCGGCTGGTAGCCTTGAGCGATCATGGCCTCGGGTGTTGCGCCGACCACGACCCAGTCTTTTTCGACAACCGGTCGACCGAGCAGCTTGTCGCGCACCGCGCCGCCTACCAAAAAAATTTCCATAATTTGTGTTGACGCTTTTGAGATGTTTCGACACACTCTAGCCAACTTTCGGCTGTAAGATCAAATGATCTCAGTCGCATTTTTTCATGAGAACTCGCTTTTTATGTCATGCCTGCATTCCAGCATTCAACTACATTCTGCCGCCGCTCTGGCGAAGCATGTCGTGCGTGCGTGGCTGCGTGCTGTGCGTGCGATTGTGGCGCGTAGGCGGCCGAGTGAAGGCGGGGGATGATGAAATAAGACGACTCTAAACCCAAATTTTAAAGGCCGCAGCATCAAAATCTGCGGCCTTTTTTATGCGCCGTAGAAAAGCTGCTTTGAGGTTATCTACAGGGGCATTATTCATGAGAATCGCCAGCGCTTACGCTTTGGTCGTATTGATTTGGTCGACCACTCCTTTGGGAATTCACTGGAGCATCAGTTCTTTATCCTTTTCGTTTTCGATAATGGCGCGCATGGTGCTAGCGGCAATTTTGTGTTTTGCATTGCTGAAATTGCTGCGCAAACCATTTATTTCCGAGTCGCGCGATTGGCTGATTTATGCCGCAAGTTCATTCGGGCTTTTTCCCAATATGCTACTGATGTATTGGGCGGCGCAGTCGGTTCCCTCTGGATTAATGTCCATTATTTTGGGGATTTATCCCTTTTGTGTTGGTGTATTTTCCATTGTGGTGTTGCGGGAAAATCCTTTTTCCCCAGTCAGAATCCTTGCGTTATTGCTCGCCATTTTTGGCTTGTGGCTGGTGTATCGAGAGCAGGCGGCTGCCGGTGTCGATGCCCTTTGGGGAATTGCGGCAATCGTGCTCGCCTGCTTGATTTGGGGCTTGAGTTCAGTTTTCGTGAAAAAGCTCGCGGTCAATATGGAGCCTCTGCGCTTGGGAACCGGCAGCCTTGTTATTTCGGCACCTTTTTTCATCTTTGCATGGTGGCTGGCAGATGGCACCTTGCCGACCGCAATTGACCAGCGTTCGCTGATAGGTGTCATCTATCTCATTATTGCGGGTTCTTTGCTGGGGCACATACTCTGGTTTTATGTTTTGCGAGCCTGTTCGGTCGCCAGTGTTTCATTAATTACGCTGATCACACCGGTGATGGCGCTGAGCTGGGGCATGTTGGCTGGGGAGCAATTTTCCGCTCCGACTTTGGTGGGAGCTGGATTGATTCTTGCGGCGTTGGGCTTGTACCAGGGGCTGGTCAGTCGCGTCATGGAATGGCTTAAGCTTAGGATCCGAAGGACTTCGGCGAGAGTGGATGGTCACATCATCCGCGCCGAAGCCATCGACGCACGGCAAATTGAGCGATAAAGTTAGCGCGCTAACTAATTGGTGCGGCTCAATTTGGTGCAGATGCCAGTGTCACATGCCGATTCGCGTTTGCCAGTCGATGAAGCGACATCAGCGGCTGATCGCACCGCTCCGGATTTTTCATTAATAAAAGGCATTTTTGCGTGAGTGATGTGGCGCGACAGCAGGCATTACGCCTGACGAATACTTTGCTGGCCGCAGCGGGCGGTGTTGTGCTGACCTTGGCCCTGATACATGGCTTTTTCAATTCCTATGTCTGGCTTTCCGGATTGTCGTTGGCGGTGTTGCTGGCGTTTTTTTGGTTGGTCAATGCCGGTTTTATTTTCGTTGTTGCCAGCGGCATTAATCAGCGGTTTGACGATCCAGGTTTGAGCCTGCCGCAAATGTACTGGGCCACCACCTGCGTTATGGGGGCGCTGGCGATATCGACCAATTTGGACTTGGTGCTCTATCTGCTGGTGTTGATCACTGTAGTGTTTGGCGTTTTTCGTGCCAGCGAGCGCCAATTTAATGTGCTGTGTGCATATGTAATTGGCGGCATATTGTTGGCTCATGGCGTGCGCGCGCAACTCGGTTTTGCCGGGCCGTTTTCCTGGGATATTGGTTTGCAGTGGTTCACCTTCAGTTTTTGCGCGGTGACCTTGACACTGTTGTGCCGTGCGTTGGTGAAGCTGCGCAATCGCCTGCGCGATCAAAATCGAGAATTAAAAGAAGCTCTGCAGGCAAAAAGTTATTTTCTCGCCAACATGAGTCACGAGATTCGCACGCCTATGAACGGTGTGCTCGGTATGTTGGATATAGCGTTAAATACCGATCTCGCCGATGACACCCGCCGCTATCTCACGGTCGCTCATTCGAGCGCAAATGCGCTGGTCACCATCATCAACGACATTCTCGATTTTTCCAAAATGGAAGCGGGGAAATTGCGAATTGAACCTGTGGTATTTGATCTGGAACAGATGGTCAATGAAGTTATTGCCGCATTTGCCGCTACCGCGAAGGAAAAACAGCTCGAACTGATTTTGGATATGGCGCCAGCCACGCCGTCGTTTATCAAAGCCGATCCGGTTCGTCTGCGCCAGATCCTCAATAATCTTGTGGCCAATGCGCTCAAATTTACTGATCGAGGCGAAATAGTTGTAGCGGTGCAGCCAAATGAGTCCCTGACGGAGCTGCACTGGTCGGTCAAGGATTCCGGTATAGGTATCGCCAAAGAAAGACAGGAAGATCTGTTTGCCAGTTTTACCCAGGCGGACGCTTCGACAACGCGCCTGTACGGTGGCACGGGGTTGGGACTCGCCATCTGCAAACAGTTGTGTCAGTTGATGGGTGGACACATCGGCGTTGAAAGTGAGCCTGGAGCGGGAAGTCGGTTTTTCTTTTCACTTCCACTGGAAGTGGCGGAATCGCCTACAGCTGAGGTGGCGCCACAAAGCGCCTATCGACTTGCGGGCAAGCAGGTGTTGGTGGTGGACGACAATGCCACTAATCGATTGGTACTGCGCAAACAGCTTGAACACCAAGGTGTTGTGGTAGCCGAGGCCGATAGCGCTGCGCGAGCGCTGGCGTGGCTCAAGCGCCATCCTTCTGTGGATATGGCTTTGGTGGACCTGCAGATGCCCAAAGTGGATGGTTTGATGCTGATTGAAAAAATCCGCGCGCAGGAAGAAAACCCAAATCTGGTGCTGGTGTTATTGAGTTCGGATCTGCATGAGTTGGATCCTGCATTAATGCAGTCGTTGGGAATCAGTGCTTGGTTGAACAAACCCGTGGCGCCGCAGCGTCTGTTTCGCACCTTGAGCGAAGTTCTGGAGGTGGGCCAATTGGGTAGCAAACCAGTACAACCTGAGTCCGTCAGTCGCCCTGATAATCAAAACGTCCGGGTGGAGCATGCGGATGTTCGTTTGTTGCTGGTGGAAGACAATCGCACCAATCAGGAGGTCGCGGAAATTGCCCTGGAAACGCTCGGCTACCGCGCCGACATAGCGAGTAACGGCTTGGAAGCTGTCGGATTGATTGCGCGCGCATGGGAGCAGAATCGGGCGTACCACTTGGTGCTGATGGATTGCCAGATGCCGGTCATGGATGGCTATGAAGCGACCCGACAAATTCGCCAGCGAGAATCCCAATACAATCTGCCGCCGGTCACGATTATCGCCATGACGGCCAACGCCATGGCGGGCGATCGTGAAAAGTGTCTGGCCGCAGGTATGAACGGTTACCTCAGCAAGCCCATTCAGCTGGAAGTTTTGCAGCGCAAACTCAACCAATGGTTGTTGCCGGGTTATGAGCCGAATTGGATTGAGGAAAAGCCGGAGCCCATTTCCGCCTCTGTGGTGTGGGACCCGTCGGCGTTATATCGATTAGTCCGACAGAAAGAGGAGCGGATGGTAGGACTGCTGCAATCTTTTCTATCTGGCTTGGATGCCGTGGAGCGGGAGATTGTCCAAGCCATAGCGCGAAAGGATTGGGGCTTTGCCGCGCGTCAGATTCACAGTCTGAAAGGATCCTCGGCGAATTTGGGGGCGCGGGCGCTGCCGGCGTTTCTGGCCGAGCTGGAGCAGAAACTGAGCACACCGGAAAGTGAGCAGATCCAGGAAGAAGTCGAAGAGCTGCAAGCACAGATCATTCGCCTGCGCGGCGCTATGCAATCTTACCTGGATGTCAGCTACCTCCCGTCCGTTTGAATGTGGCGTAAGCTTCCAGTGCCTCGCGTCGGGCAGTGTCATGGTCAACCAGTGGATGCGGGTAGGAATAACCCAAAGTGATGCCCGCCTCAATCAATACGGATTCCGGCGCTGCCCAAGGTTTATGAATAAAAGCCGCGGGCAGTTTGGCAAGTTCCGGTACCCAGGCGCGAACATAATCGCCTGCGGGGTCGAATTTCTGCCCCTGCAGAATGGGATTAAAAATCCGAAAATAGGGCGCCGCGTCCGCGCCACAACCTGCCACCCATTGCCAGCCAGCGGAATTATTCGCCAGATCCGCATCCACCAAAGTCTCCCAAAACCAGCGCGCACCTTCGCGCCAATGAATTCCCAAATGTTTGACCAGAAATGATGCGACGATCATGCGCACACGATTGTGCATCCAACCGGTCTTCCACAACTGGCGCATACCAGCGTCAATAATCGGATAACCCGTAAGTCCCTTCTGCCACGCCGCCAAAAAACGCGGCTGTTTTTTCCAAGGAAAATTTGCAAAAGCAGGTTTAAAGGGCTTATCTGTAATATGCGGCCAGTGGTGCAATAAATAAAAACTGAATTCCCGCCACATTAATTGCCGTAAAAAAGGCTCCGCAGTCGTGCGAAATCGACTGAGTTCATGCCAGACCTTGCGCGGACTGATTTCGCCGAAATGCAGATGCGGTGACAATCTCGAAGTGCCATCCTGCGCAGGGAAATCGCGTCCAGTTGAATAATGTGCGAGTTTGTCGTCGACTAAATCCTGTAAAGCCAGCTGCGCGCCGGTTTCACCGGGTAGCCAGGGAGAAAATCCTTTTGCCCAGTTGGGTTTGGTTGGCAGAAGGTGCCAGTCGCTCAGATTTTTGCTCTGTAAAGATCGTTTATACCAGCTAGGTTTAGTTGGTGGAGGATTGGCCGGGATATGCAGATGCTTCAAGCAGTGTTTATAAAAGGGCGTAAATACCTGAAAGGGTTTGCCCTGTTGATTCAGTATCGAATCCGGTTCCTGTAATAGTCTGCCACTGTAGCGTTTGCAGTGGATTCCTTCTGCGTCAAACGCGTGAAAAATTTCCTGTTGTTTTGTTGCTAGCCAAGGTTCGTAAGCGCGGCTGAAATAAATCGCGGTAGAACCGGTTTGTTTGGCGAGTTCATGCAATATGTCAGCTGTTTTTCCATGCCGCAAAAGCAATTTTCCACCTTGCGCGGCAATGGTTTGTTGTAATGCTTTTAAGCTGTGGTGCAACCACCATTGACTGGCACTGCCGAAAAACCAGGGGTCATCGTGGTCAAGAATAAAAAGGGGAATGACTTGTTTGTGTTGCTGCAGTGCTGCTGCGAGACCTGGATTGTCCTGCAAGCGAAGGTCGAGCGTGAACCAAAAAATTGCGGTGGTCATAAAACGAGGTGTGTCATCTCAAAAACTTGAGCATGACACACTGTTTTCACGCGTTCTGTGGGATAAGCCTTAATGGTCTTCTTTTTTAGGTAACGGGCAGTGGAAGCTTTCAACAACTTCGTTATCGCGCACGGAATGTAAATGCACATCAAAGCCCCACAAGCGGTGGATGTGCTTGAGAACTTCCTGTGCAGATTCTTCATCCAGCGGTTGGCGATTGAACTGCTGGTGATGCAGCGTAATGGAGCGATCACCGCGCACATCCACTTCATAAATTTGAATATTGGGTTCGCGGTTGCCCAAGTTGTATTGGGCGGACAAGGCCTCTCTAACGGCTCTATAACCCTCGTCATCGTGAATAGCCGTTACGTCGATGGTGGGGTTTTTATCATCGTCGAGGATGCAGAACAGTTTCAAATCGCGCATGACCTTAGGAGAAAGGAATTGCAAAATGAAACTTTCATCCTTGAAATTGCGCATGGCGAAATCCAACGTCTCCACCCAATTACTGCCGGCAAATTCAGGAAACCAACGCTTGTCTTCCTCGGTTGGATTTTCACAAATGCGTTTTAAATCCGTATAAATGCTGAAGCCGAGAGTGTAGGGGTTAATGCCGTTGTAATAAGGGCTGTCGTAAGAGGGCTGATAAATTACGCTGGTGTGCGATTGCATAAATTCCAGCATAAAACCATCGGTAACCAAACCGCGATCATACAGCGTGTTGATCAAATGGTAATGCCAGAACGTCGCCCAGCCTTCGTTCATTACCTGGGTTTGCCGTTGCGGATAAAAATACTGGGCAATTTTGCGCACTATGCGCACGATCTCGCGCTGCCAGGGTTCGAGCAGGGGCGCTTTTTTCTCGATAAAATACAGCAGGTTTTCCTGAGGTTCTTCAGGAAAGCGCACTTTTTTCTTTTGCTTTTTATCGTGATCGTCGTTAGGAATGGTGCGCCACAAATCGTTGATTTGCCGTTGCAAATATTCCTCGCGCTCTTTCTGGCGCAGCTGTTCTTCCTGGGTTGAAATAGGGTAGGGGCGTTTATAGCGGTCGACACCGTAATTCATGATGGCGTGACAGGAATCGAGAATCGCTTCCACCGCTTCCACACCATATTTTTCCTCGCACTCTGAAATGTACTGTTTAGCGAACACGAGATAATCAATGATGGACGATGCATCCGTCCAGGTGCGGAATAAATAATTGCCTTTAAAAAAGGAATTGTGCCCATAGCACGCGTGGGCAATTACCAAGGCCTGCATCATCATGGTGTTTTCTTCCATGAGATACGCAATACAGGGATTGGAGTTGATTACAATTTCGTAGGCCAATCCCATCTGGCCGCGATTGTAGGATTGCTGCACGTTGAGAAATTGTTTGCCGTACGACCAGTGGTTGTAGCCAATGGGCATGCCCACGGATGCGTAGGCATCCATCATCTGCTCGGAGCTGATGATTTCGATCTGGTTGGGATAGGTATCCAGGCCAAATTCTCGGGCGATTTCGCCGATCGCTTGATCGTAGGCCTGGACCAACTCGAAACTCCACTCTGAGGAGGTCGAAATCGGATTTTGTGCTCGTGCCATTTAAGCCACCTTTTTTTGGAACAGCTGGCGGAAAACCGGGAAAATATCGCTCGCGCTGACAAGTTGCCGCATGGCAAAGGTTTGAGGGAAATCTTCGAGCACTTTCTCATAAGCCGTCCAGAGCGCTTGATGTTCTCTGGCGGTAATCTCGATATAGGAAAAATACTGCAATTTGGGCATCAAGCGTTCTGACAAAACCTTGTAGCAAATCGTGGAGTCATCGTTCCAGTTATCGCCGTCCGACGCCTGGGCCGCGTAAATATTCCATTGTTCCGGAGGATAGCGCTCGCTGATGATTTCATCGGTCAATTTAAGCGCGCTGGAAACTATGGTGCCGCCGGTTTCACGACTGTAGAAAAATTCCTGCTCATCCACCTCTTTAGCGCTGGTGTGATGGCGAATAAAGACGACTTCCGTATACTCGTAATTGCGTTGCAAAAATAAATAGAGCAGCAGGAAAAAGCGTTTTGCGATGTCTTTGGTCGCCTGATCCATCGAACCGGACACGTCCATGATGCAGAACATCACTGCGCGTGAACGCGGTACAGGGTGTTTGACGTGCAGGTTGTATTTGAGATCGAAATCATCCAGCCAGGGCACACGCTGAATTTTTTTGCGCAGTTCGGCGATTTGCGTCTGAATTTCGCTCAAGCGCAGCAAATCATCCGGATGGGAAGCATTTAAGAGTTTCGCTTCTTCCTCTTCCAATTCTTTCAGCTTGCGACGTTTGCCGCCGGTCAATGCGATACGACGTGCATTGGCGGCGCGCAGTGAGCGGACAATATTGATTTTGCCTGGGGTGCCTTCGTTGGCAATGCCGGCGCGATGCAATTTGTATTCGGTATTGCCGGCGAGGTGGCGCTTTACCAAATTGGGCAGCGCCAGATCTTCAAACATGAAATTGAGAAATTCTTCCTGGGTGATATTAAAAACGAAGTCATCCATGCCTTCGCCCGAATTACCAGCGCCTTTGCCATTACCGCTGCCGCCGCCACCTTCGGGCCGTTTGATCTGATCGCCAGTGACAAACTCCTTGTTGCCAGGAAGAACACGTACTTTTTTCCCGCCTTGCCCATGATGAAAAATGGGTTCCCCAATATCTTTGGCGGGTATGCTGATTTTTTCTCCATTGTGGATATCGGTAATGGAGCGTTTATCGATTGCTTCAGACACCGCTTTTTTGATGTGCTGGCGATAGCGCTCCAAAAACCGTTGCCGATTTACAGTGCTTTTGTTTTTTGAATTCAATCTGCGATCGACAATATAGGTCACTCGTGACACCTCATTAGGTCATTGCGATTTACGGACTCTCAAATACCATTCAGACAGCAATCGCACCTGTTTCTCGGTGTAGCCGCGTTGTACCATGCGAGCCACGAAGTCTTCGTGTTTCTTCTGATCTTCTTTCGTCGATTTGGTGTTGAAGGAAATAACCGGCAGCAGCTCTTCCGTGTTGGAGAACATTTTCTTCTCGATGACGGTGCGCAACTTCTCGTAACTGCTCCACAAGGGGTTTTTGCCGTTGTTGTTGGCGCGTGCACGCAAGACAAAGTTGACGATTTCGTTGCGGAAATCTTTTGGATTGCTGATGCCCGCCGGCTTCTCGATTTTTTCCAACTCTTCGTTCAAGGCTCCGCGGTCGAGAATTTCGCCCGTTTCCGGGTCGCGGTATTCCTGATCCTGTATCCAGAAGTCCGCGTAGGTCACATAGCGATCGAAAATGTTCTGACCGTATTCGGCGTAGGATTCCAGATAGGCCGTTTGAATCTCTTTGCCGATGAAGGAGACATAACGCGGCGCGAGGAATTCTTTGATAAAGGCCAGATAACGTGTCGCAACTTCCTCCGGGAATTGCTCCTGTTCGATCTGCTGTTCGAGAACGTACAGCAGATGCACGGGGTTGGCGGCAATTTCCGTTGGATCGAAGTTGAATACCTTGGACAGAATTTTGAAGGCAAAGCGTGTCGACAAACCGGTCATGCCCTCGTCGACGCCCGCACTGTCTTTGTATTCCTGCAGCGATTTGGCTTTGGGATCTGTGTCTTTCAGATTTTCGCCGTCATAGACGCGCATTTTGGAAAACAAATTGGAGTTTTCCGGCACTTTCAAGCGTGACAACACGGAGAACTGCGCCAGCAATTTCAGCGTATCCGGAGCGCAAGGGGCTTCAGACAGCGAGCTGTGTTGCAACAGTTTCTCGTAGATTTTGATCTCTTCCGACACGCGCAAGCAGTAAGGGACTTTGACGATGTAAACGCGGTCGATAAAGGCTTCGTTGTTTTTGTTGTTTTTGAAGGCTTGCCACTCGGATTCGTTCGAGTGCGCGAGAATAATGCCTTCAAACGGAATCGCCCCGAGGCCTTCAGTGCCGTTGAAGTTGCCTTCCTGGGTTGCCGTCAAAAGCGGGTGGAGCACTTTGATTGGCGCTTTGAACATTTCCACGAATTCCATGATGCCTTGGTTGGCGCGGCACAAACCGCCGGAGAAGCTATAGGCATCGGGATCGTTTTGGGGGAAGTCTTCCAGTTTACGAATGTCGACTTTGCCGACGAGAGAGGAAATATCTTGGTTGTTTTCGTCGCCCGGTTCGGTTTTGGAAATGGCGATTTGATTCAGGATCGAAGGATAAACCTTGATGACTTTAAATTGACTGATATCGCCACCGTATTCATGCAGACGTTTTACCGCCCAAGGTGACATGATGGTTTTGACATATCGTCTTGGAATACCGTAATCCTCTTCCAAGATGGCGCCGTCTTCTTCGGGGTCAAAAAGTCCGAGGGGTGATTCAAAAACGGGCGATCCTTTGATGCAGTAGATTGGTTGTTTTTCCATCAGGCTTTTGAGTTTTTCTGCAAGCGAGGATTTACCGCCGCCGACAGGACCCAATAAGTAGAGAATTTGTTTTTTCTCCTCCAAGCCTTGTGCAGCGTGGCGGAAGAAGGAAACGATTTGTTCGATGGATTCTTCCATCCCGTAAAAATCTTCGAACGCTTTGTAACGTTTGATGATCTTGTTGGAAAAAATTCGGCTAAGGCGCGAATCGCGGGATGTATCGACGAGTTCGGGTTCCCCTATCGCGAGCAACATGCGTTCTGCTGCGGTGGCATATACGGAGGGGTCTGATTTACATAAATCCAGATATTCCTGGATGGTCAGCTCTTCCTGTTGGGTCGCAGCAAATCGGTTGCGATAGTGGTTGAAGATCGTCATAAATGGTCCTCCTCAAACGGCGTGATTCATAACCCGCGGGGGTGCCGAGGTTTTGAATGTAAGTATGTGGCGACGGACATGTTCCCGCGTTTCAATCCCCTTGGATAAGCATAGACCTTATGGATTCGCGGCGTTCGGCAATTTGGAAAAAAATTTGCCTCGTTTCGACAAAAAAATGAATTACTGGGTTCCAGATAAAGTGATGTTTCGTCGAAGTGCCATGAACTTGGCGACACATTACTGATGATCCTTCTTTAGGTATTTAACCCGATATTTCTGTCGTCCGCCAAGAAAAAAACGAACTCTTTTTCCTGACAACAAAAGAGCGTTTTGGCTGTCAAACGCACTTCTCTCCCAAAGTAATTCAAGATCCAAGCCAAACTTTAATTAATTTCATAGCAGACATTTTCGTTTGACGACAAAAGCCGCTTTTCCTGCATCTCCAAGTTTAAAATTACTTGTTATTAAAACCAGGTCGCGTTAGATGCAAATAATTTGTTATGCCTGAAATTCGACAGCGTCTGATGGGGAAAATCGCGCGGGATCGGCTTCTTTTGTTATGCAATGGGGGCGCAGAAAGCGCTAAAAGAGAGTGGGCCAAAGTTGAAGTTCATTGCCCCAATTTGGTGCGCTTTCGGGTTCGATGAATTGAACAAGATGCCCGATTTTGGACAGCTGGTGCCTGTTTCGCCACAGGCACCGCAAGACCTAACGTAAATTAGGCGCTGCGTTGGACTATATAGGCAGAGAGGTCGCGCAGAATGCCGGCTTTTGAACCGAAACCAGCCAGGGCGTCTATTGCCTCCTCGTGCAATTGTTGTGCTTTCCTTTTGGCTTCATCGAGACCGAGCAGGCTTACGTAGGTAGGTTTGTTGCGTTCCTGGTCCGCGCCAGTGCGTTTACCCAGGGAAGCGGTGTCGGAAGTAACATCCAAAATATCGTCTTGTACTTGGAACGACAGACCGACGGCTTTGGCGAATGTTCGCAAGGCGCGCAGGGTTTTTCTCTCTTCAATGCCTGAGGCCACCGCGCCCATGATGACCGCAGCTTCGATAAGCGCCCCGGTTTTATGTACATGCATCTGTTCGAGCAGGTCCATGCTGGGAGACGTATCAACTGCGCCTAGATCAATCGCCTGGCCAACCACCATGCCGGTGGCGCCGGAGGCACGGCCCAGTTCGCGAGCTACGGCAACCACTTGAGAGGCTGGTGCGTCAACGTTGAGCAAGGTTTCGAAGGCGAGGCACTGTAGGGCATCACCAGCCAAGATAGCGGTGGCTTCATCGAAAGCGATATGACAGGTCGGTTCCCCGCGACGCAGATCGTCATCGTCCATAGCGGGAAGGTCATCGTGGATAAGACTGTAAGCGTGCATACATTCCACGGCGCAGGCGCAGGCGTCCACCAACGCTGCCTGCATGTCGCCATTAACCGCCTCCGCGCTGGCGTAAACAAGGATTGGACGCACGCGTTTTCCGGCGCCCAATAAACTGTAGGACATAGCATCAAGCAGCCTCTCCCCACCGGGGATGCGCGCTGGCAAAGCTCGTTCTAATAATTGGTTGACCCGGCGACTGTAGGTGGTGATGAACTGTTTCAGCTCAGGCGTCATAGGTGTCATCTTCTGTATCAACGAACGGTTTGGTTTCGATTCCCTCGTCTGATTTCAAGAGAACTTCCACCTTCTGTTCTGCTTCTTGAAGGGCTTGTTGGCACTCGCGCGTCAGCCGGACGCCTTTTTCAAACGCCTTGAGTGATTCTTCCAGCGGCATATTGCCGGCTTCCATCGCAGTAACCACTTGCTCCAATTCGCCTAAGGCCCGCTCAAAGTCGAACGCTTTCTTTTTGGCTGCCATAGATTGCTCCGCCGGTGTCGAGTTGAGGCGCAACACTACCGGACGGCTTGGAGGTGGTCAATTGAAGCAATGCCCGTAGTTTCGACGCTGGCTGGAAAATCCCCGGCTAGACTTAGTTCGTCAAAAGATTTTCAGAGTTGGCCAATCCGGCCTAACGAAAGTGCGAGGTATATGGTGGATTTAGCAACCCTGGTGGGGGTGGTGGGCTCCCTTGCCCTGATCGTGGTCGCCATGTTGATGAGCGGCGAACTCGGTATGTTTGTCGACGGCCCGTCGGTGGTGATTGTCATCGGCGGATCAATGTTTGCGGTAATGGCCAAATTCGGGTTGGGGCAGTTTCTGAGCGCGGGCAAAGTGGCCGCCAAAAGTTTCGTGGTAAAAAACCCAGACCCCGAAGACCTGATCAGCGAACTGGTGGCTCTGGCAGATGAAGCCAGAAAAGGTGGTCTGCTTTCCCTCGAAGACAAAGAAGTGAGCAATGCCTTTATTAAAAGAGGCATTCAGCTACTCGTGGACGGTCATGACTCTGATGTAGTGAAGACCATGCTCACCAAGGACCGGAACCAGACCATCGAGCGCCACGCTCGCGGAGCTTCGCTGTTCTCCGCCATGGCGGAGGTGGCTCCGGCGATGGGGATGATCGGAACCCTGATTGGTCTTGTTGCCATGTTAGCCAATATGGATGACCCCAAAGCCATTGGGCCTGCTATGGCGGTGGCCTTACTGACGACCTTGTACGGAGCCTTGATCGCCAACTGCATCGCCGGGCCCATCGCCGACAAACTTAAGTTGCGGGCGGCGGAAGAAGCCCTGGTGAAAAGCCTTGTCATTGACGCGCTCCTGGCAATCCAGAGCGGTCAAAACCCACGCATTATTGATTCGACATTGCGCAACTATCTGCCCGAAGGAAAGCGTGATGTGATCGGGACATAGAGGTTGAGTCATGGTCGACGACGATGAAGATTCCGGCTGTAAATGTCCCCCCGGCGCACCGGCCTGGTTAGCGACCTTCGCTGACCTTATGTCCCTGTTGATGTGTTTTTTCGTTCTCTTGCTGTCATTTTCTGAGATGGACGCCATGAAATTCCGGCGCCTAGCAGGTTCCATGTCGCAGGCCTTTGGCGTCCAAGCGGAATTTAATGTGGAAGATATTCCCAAAGGAACGAGCATCATTGCGCAAGAATTCAGCCCCGGACGGCCGGAGCCGACCCCCATCAACGAAATCTGGCAGAGCACGAAGAATGTCCATGAAATGTCGCTGGACGTGCAGTGTGATAGAGAGTTTGATATCGAGCAGGGAGAAGAAGGCCTGGATGCTGGAGCGAAGTTACGCGTAAAACAGCGACTTGAAGAGCTTGTTAAGGAAACCGAAAAGGATGCCTACGACTTGGCGGCGGCTTTAAAAGAGCAAATCGAAGACGGCTCTGTCGAGGTCGAAACGCAGGGGCGCAAAATCATTATTCGAATCCGGGAGAAGGGTTCGTTTAATTCCGGTTCGGCAGATTTGGCACCTGCCTATCGCGATGTGATGGAAGAGATACGGTCTGTGATAGCGCTCAAGCCGGGGCGCGTCATAGTGCAAGGACATTCGGATAATGTACCGATTAACACGATACGCTTTCGCTCCAACTGGGACTTATCTGCCGCTCGAGCTGTGTCAGTAGCCCATGAATTGATGAAGGGTGGTGTAGTGTCTCCCAGCCGTTTTGAAGTGTCTGGCAAGGCGGATACGCAGCCATTGGTACCGAATACCTCAGCGGAAAACCGCGCGCGTAATCGCCGTGTGGAGATCGTGATCGAGCAGGGATTGGCAGAAGAATTGAGCGCTGAAGACAAGGCACTTCTACAGACGCAAGACGGGCAGGACATCCTGCGCGAACTCGATATAGCGCCGAAGTATCTGTTTGAGCTCAACCCCCACGAAATCTTCTAGAAGCCAAGCCTCTTGTCGGCCACTGCAGGCGGTGTTTTGTAGTCAATGTCTGACAAAACCTGATGCTGGTGTCGACTGGGCGTTGTTGCATAAATCACTAAAATGAGCACTCGTAAGGACGCATTGGGACTTTGCCACGGAAGAGGGATTAGGCATAGCCGCAGGGCTGGGGCGAATCCTGTGAGAGTTCGCCGTGATGGTAAAACTATCGTCACGGTGTTTTTCGGGACGCTCGAATGGGAAAGGAAAGCAAGGAATTGCGAACGGACTCAGAATGGAAGCGCGCCGCAGGATGTGTCTTTATAAGGATGTTCATGGACGGTTCGGAAAAGTCATGGATGTACTGCACCACAGGATGAGGTGAGTTGTAACAAATGGACTTTTACAGGGATGAACAAGTAAAGGAAATCGCTCGAGGACGAGCCAGGGAAAGGGACTGAAAGACTGTTATAGAAGGACATTGAACTTGGAATTTTAGTCAGGATGACTGAGTTACGGACTGGGAGCTGTCAGGGAGGGAGGACAGAGAAACCATATCCGAAAGGCGGACCAGGTAGTGGTCCGCCTTTTTTCGTTCCGTTATTCATTTCTATTTTGCTCTGCATCATTTCTGCTAAATCCTTTATTTCATTAAAATTTTTGCAGTAGTTATAAAGTGCATTAACAAACTTTTCTGTTGTGATGGCCTTTTCTTAATTCCAAAAATTATGGATTGCGCCTTGACTCTTCAA
Organism: Saccharophagus sp. K07; assembly: GCF_014336955.1. Classification (GTDB taxonomy): domain Bacteria; phylum Pseudomonadota; class Gammaproteobacteria; order Pseudomonadales; family Cellvibrionaceae; genus UBA5868. The sequence continues at coordinate 80,841 of NZ_QRAI01000001.1, forward strand.
AGGTTCCGGGTACTATTAAAATTAAGTCCCTGCTAATCCGTAATAGAGGAGATTCGTCTTCAACATTGCAAGCAGACAGTTGGCGATGATGCGCCAAAATAAAACCGCGAGGTCGATGCATTCAATACCGACCCACTGGACTCGTCACCCCTATAAATTTATCGACCACCGACTTCTAAAACCCCGCTTGGCTTGCCAATGCGGGGTTTTTCGTTATGGGGGACGTGTTGAGCCTAGTGTTGTTCGGTATAACCGTAAATTTTCGAGCGTTTAATCAGCCCGGATTTATCCGGAAAGATTTAATGCGCTGTTAAACAGGAGAGATTTATGGAAGCTCGAATTTTGCGTCTGAATTTGGCGGGCCAGCCTATTGAGTGGTTGAGCTGGAGAGAGGGCGTGTGTTTATACGCTCGCGATCTGGTTTCGTGGACTCTCGGTGGTGTTGTGCGGCAAGTTCGCGGAGGAAAATCGAAAATTACAGGCACCAATACCGTCATACGTCTGCCTGCAATTATGGCGTGTGGTGGTGAACGCCTCACGCCAGTTCGAATAAATCCTCCGCTCAATAATCTTGCGCTCTTTCATCGGGATAATTTTCAATGTCTTTATTGTGGCGATTATTTCGATTCGGAAAATTTATCCCGCGATCATGTGCACCCAACAAGTCGCGGTGGCGAAGATAAATGGGAAAATGTGGTGGCCGCATGTCGCCGTTGCAATCAGCGCAAAGGGAATTATTTATTGTCGGAAATCAACATGAGTTTGATTGCCCTGCCATATCGGCCAAATCCGTACGAATATCTCGCCTTGATCAATAGTCATAGAATTCGCGGCGACCAGATGGAATATCTGCGGCCGCAGTTTCATCACTACAATGGCCCTGTGAGAAAACATCCCGCCGCCTGAGATCACCCCCACAGGTTTTCCTCTCCAATTTGACTGTTTTGGTAACTGTGCGATCATTAGCGCCCTGTTTTTACCATGAGTCGGTCAACCATTATGAGAAAAGTCGAAGTTGCGCTGAAAATCCGCGCAAATCTCGGCGAGTGTCCTCGCTGGGATGAAAAAGAGAAGTGTCTTTATTGGGTGGACATCAACGCATACCAGTTGCACCGCTTCGATCCAGCTTCAGGGCGTGATGAATTTCTGCAATTCGATGAGGAAATCGGCTGTTTCAGCTTGCGCGAGAAAGGTGGATTTTTACTGGCCATGCGCACCGGTTTTTACACAACGGATGGATGGAATACCGAACGGACATTTATTACAGACCCTGAAGTGGGTATGGATAAAAACCGTTTCAACGACGGTCGCGCCGATGTTAAAGGTCGCATGTTCGCTGGCAGCGTCTATCCTCCGAAAGACTATGGCGGCGCGAGCATTTATTCACTGACGCCGGAAGGTGATGTGAAAAAATGGATTGGCGACCTGCTGACCGCGAATGGGATTGCCTTCAGTCCCGACAACAAAACCTTCTATTACGCCGATACCCCCAGCCATGCCATTCAGCGTTGTGATTACGATCCGCAGACTGGGACAGTGACAAATTGCCGGGTATTTCACCAATTCCCCCTGGGTAATGGGAGACCGGACGGCGCTTCCGTGGATAGCGAAGGTTGTTATTGGACAGCCTTGTATGAAGGCGGAAGGGTAGTGCGCTTGAGTCCTGCGGGAGAAATCCTGGAAGAAATCCCGGTTCCTGCCAAATGTCCCACCATGGTGGCCTTTGGTGATGAGGATTTGCAAACCCTGTATATCACCAGCGTCGGCAGCCGATCTGAAGAAGAGTTAAAGCAGTATCCGGATTCCGGCTCGGTGTTTCGCGTGAGAGTTGATGTGCCGGGATTGGTGGAAAATCGCTTTGCCGGTTGATATTTGAGGCATAAAAAAAGCGCTGCCCAGGCAGCGCTTTTTTGTTTTGGGGCTCAATCAGTCGTCGCCGCCGAACGCGCCAAACAAATGCAGCAAGCTGGTGAAGAGATTGTAGATGGTAACGTACAGCGTGACGGTCGCCATAATGTAGTTGGTTTCCCCGCCGTGGATGATTTCGCTGGTTTGATACAGGATCAAGCCGCTCATCAGCAACACGAACATCGCAGACACAGCCAGGGAAAGTGCAGGCATCTCAAAGAAGATCGCACCGAGGCCAGCCAGAAACGCCACCAGAATTCCGATGAACAGGAAGTTGCCGAGGAAGCTGAAGTTCTTTTTGGTGGTCAGGGCATAGCCAGACAGACCCAAGAAGGTGATAGCGGTGCCGCCGAGGGCGTTCATCACGATCTGGCTGCCATTAGCCAGGGACAGATAAGCGTTGATGATGGGGCCCAAGGTCAAGCCCATAAAGCCGGTCAGGGCAAAGATGCTCAGAATGCCCCAAGCGCTGTTGCGTAGGTATTGGGTCAAGAACAGCAAGCCGAAATAGCCAACCAGCGTAATGAGAATGCCCGGATGGGGCAGGTTGAAGACCATGCTGATGCCGGCTGTGAAGGCACTGAACAGCAGCGTCATCGCCAGCAGGGCGTAGGTGTTGCGCAACACCTTATTAACCTCGAGGGCGTGCTCGTGGCCATAGGTAATGGCGGTTGGTTTGGTATCAAGCATATAACCTCCGTTTGGTCGTGCTGATGATCAAGTAAAAGTTTGGCGACTATTAGACATTAATCCTAGCGCAACTGCTCAGATAACTCGCTAAACGGCCAGAATAAACATTTTCCAGAGTCGCATTGGATCAGAACTCTACGCGAGTTGATCGATAAAAGAAATTCGAATGTTTTTGACGTTTCCTTCGGAAAATCCGAAAATCCCTGGCTATGACGCCTCTCAATTACAACCATCTCTACTATTTTTATCGCGTGGCCGTGGACGGCGGTGTCACGGCGGCCAGCCGTAACCTGCACATTACTCCGCAAACCATCAGCGGGCAAATCACCGCGCTGGAACAGCAGATCGGCTATCCATTGTTCGAACGACAGGGTAAAACCTTGGTTCTGACCCCGCGCGGTCGCATGGTTTTGAGTTACGCGGAGGATATTTTTCATCTCGGGGACGAACTAAAAACCCTGTTGAAACAACCGGAAGTGGTGGAGCGGCTCTCCATCACCGTGGGTATAGTGGATGTAATCCCCAAAGCCTTGGCTTACACCCTGATCAAACCCGTGACATCCCTGGATCAGCCAGTTCACTTGGTCTGCCGCGAAGGCAGTTTGGAGCATTTGCTGGGCGAGCTGGCGGTCAACAAGGTGGATTTGGTGCTGTCGGAGCGGCCTATGCCACCGGGAGCCCGATTGCGGGCCTACAACCATCTGGTGGCGGAGACGGATATAGCGTTATTTGGCAGAGAAGATCTCATCGAGCCCTATCGGCAGAATTTCCCCGGCAGTTTGATCAGCGCGCCCTTATTGATGCCGAGCTCGCAGACCATGCTGAGCCAATTGCTGGTGAGCTGGTTTGACCAGCACGACTTGAATCCGCTGGTGGTTGGTGAGTTTGACGACAGTGCTCTGGCGTATGCGTTTTGTCATGAGGGGTTGGGAATGGTGGCGGCTCCGGCGTTGATCGCCGAAGACCTGCGCGAGCAATTCCATATTCATCCGCTCGGTGTTATGGAAGGCGTGCGCGCGCAGTTTTATGTGATTTCCCAGCAGAAGAAAATCAAACACCCGGGCATTGTGGCCATGCTCAACCAACAAAAATCCCATTCTTAGTTATTTATATTCCACCAACCGGTGCTCGCCACCGCGGCGGCTGGTGAGGTAGGCGCGGATCACCCCCAAGGCCTGTGGTACTTTTCCCAACATCACAAACACGCTGTAACGGAAGGTGGCCAATTCGCCGTATTCCGCTTTGATACGCGGCAGGGCGAGGGTCATTTTTGCGGCTTGGGAGGTGATCAATAAAACCAGCAGGAGTAGTGGTATCAAAGATGCGGTCACCAACACCGCAAGCAAAAATGCGCAATAAATTCCCGCCCACAACAAAATGCTACGCACATCGCGATAGTTAAATCGTTCAGCATTCTTTTGGCCGTGCTTGAGGTAGTTGAGCAGAAAAGCGTGACCACTGCGCTCGGTGCGTTTCCACCATTGGCCTATTCGGCTTATGGCTGCGTCGTGACGGGTCATATTGGCGTCGATGCGCAGAATTCGGTAACCCTGCTCACGAATGCGGAAGCACAGCTCCGGTTCTTCGCCAGCGATAAAACTGTCGTCGAATCCGCCGACCTGTTGAAAAACTTTTACGCGATAAAGTGCATCACCGCCGCAGGCCTTCGCTTCGCCCACTGGGGTATTCCACTCTATATCGCACATCTGGTTGTATATGGAGCTCTCTGGAAAGCGCTCGCGCCGGCGACCACAGACCGCAGCAATTCGCTCGTCACTTTGGGCAATTTGCAGGGCCTTTTCCAGCCAGTCGGGCTCTACCTCGCAATCGCCGTCGACAAACATCACCCATTCCAGGTCGGGATGTTGTTCCAGCAGCGCACGAAATCCTGTATTGCGCGCACGCGCCGCAGTAAACGGCCGGCTCAAATCCAATTCCACGCAAATAGCGCCTATGGAACGGGCGAAATTGACGCTGTTATCCGAGGAGCCGGAGTCCACGTACACCAGGGGCAAGTTGGTTAAGGATTTCAGGCAAGTCACCAAACGGTCGCCTTCATTGCGCCCGATGGCGACGGCGCCAATCCGGGGCGAATTCGAAATGGTGGAAGATTCGAAAGAGGGCACAGCCTTGACCTCATGGTACGTCTGGAGTGGATGGAGCCGCATTGTAATGCCTGACGGCGCGATTCAGGTGTTATTTCTCCCACGCAAAGGGATAAATGAATAAAATAAATGTTTTCCTTTCAATCAATGAGAATTGCTCATGATAGAGCGCTCCCACCTGGATATTCTTCTTGCGCTTGATGCCACCGGAACCTTGGCCGAGGCGGCGGAGCGGCTGCATCTTTCCCAATCGGCCTTATCTCACGCAATTCGCAAGCTGGAAGACCACGCGGGTGTCGAAATCTGGCGCAAAGAGGGGCGGCGACTAAGGCTGACTCAGGCGGGACGTTATTTGTTGGGGGTGGCGCAGCGGGTGGTGCCGCAGCTGAAAGAGGCGGAGACCGTGTTGCGCGGTTATGCCGAGGGACGCCAGGGCAAGTTGCGCATCGGCATGGAATGCCATCCCTGTTATGAGTGGCTGTTGACGGTGGTGTCGCCGTTTTTGCAACGCTGGCCGTTGGTGGATTTGGATGTGGTGCAACAATTCCGTTTTAACGCTCTGGAAGCACTGCTGAATCACCAAGTTGATCTGGTCATTACCAGCGACCCGCTGGACAATCCTGCATTTCTCAACCATCCCGTGTTTGCATATGAATTGATGCTGGTGTCGGCGCCGGGTTGGCGACCGGACCGGACAGATTGGGTCTGTCCGGAAGATTTGTGTGAAGCCACCTTGATCACCTTTCCGGTGGCGCGGGAACGTCTGGATGTGTTTACGCGATTTTTATTGCCCGCGCACTGTGAACCGAAAAAACATCACCAAGTAGAAGCGACCGAAATCATGATTCAACTGGTCGCCGCGGGACGCGGCGTGTGCACACTTCCCGGTTGGCTGGCCGATAAATTTCGCTCTCAATATCCTCTCGCTGTGCGCTCACTAGGGGCGTCTGGTGTGCATAAACATCTCTATTTGGTGTTCCGTCAGGAAGATGCGCAGATCGCCTTTTTGCAGGATTTTCTGCTTCTCGCTCAGCAGTAAAACCTATTTGTATAACCAGCGTTTGCAGGCGTTTTGGCAAGCGGTTTTTCGATGCCGTAGGGTGCTGATAATACCGAGCAGGATCGGCATCAACCTGGGCATCACCAAATAGATAAAAATCAGCGCCGGTCGGCCAACTCCAACCGTGCGAAAGAAAATTCACCAGTACGGGTGGAAGCTCGCTGAAGCCGTGCACTAAGTTGGCAAATTGTGGCGGTCGTACAAAGTCCACAGGTGAAACAGAAAAATATGAAAAATCGCGAAAAAGCGAATGCCCGTTAGCGCTGGGAGCGTTTGGGATTTTTTGTCTGTTCGAACGATCGAGTTCGTTTCCATAGCCCTCCCTGGGCGATCGAAAGCGAGTCACGCTACGTAACTTATTAAATCCTCAGAATGTTTCTGGCCATTTTCGTTTGTTCTTTAGCGAACAGAGTTTATCCCGCAGCGAAAACCACCATGGCTGTCTGGGCAGATTGCATACACGCGGCCTAAAGGCAGATCTATTCACTAACAATCTCTCCCCAAATCGCTGCTCGTGGGGTAACAATCGGAGGTGGCAAATGAGTGATATCTCAATTCTGAGAGATTCCGATTTTCCCCATGTTCGCTCCCTGGATGTGAGTTGCTATCGCATTCCCACGGATGGCCCGGAGGGCGATGGCGCGTTGCGCTGGAGTGAAGTCGAGTTGGTGGTGGTACACGTCAATGCCGGAGGGCTGGTCGGTATGGGGTACAGCTACACCGCGGCCCAACCGGCAGCGCGGCTGATTTTCGACAAGCTCGCGCCGGTCATAGTTGGCCAATGTGTCTATGACATTCCCGCGCTCTGGCGCGCCATGAACGAACAGTTGCGTTACATAGGTCGGCCGGGATTGGGACTGATGGCTATTGCCGCTGTCGACCAAGCGTTGTGGGATCTTAAAGCGCGCCTTTTGGATATTCCCTTGTCCGCACTCTGGGGGCGGGCGCGGGCCAGTGTGCCTATTTACGGCAGCGGAGGCTTTGTGACCTATACCGCCGCGCGCCTGCAGCGCCAGCTTGAAGGATGGCTAGAGCAGGGGTTGAACGCGGTGAAAATCAAAATCGGCGACAACCTGGATGAGGCGGATTCCCGCGTGGTCTTGGCTCGTGAGGTTATCGGCCCTGGCGTCGACTTGATGGTGGACGCCAATGGCGCCTGTCGTGCGCGCGACGCTTTGGCGTTGGCGGAATGCGTGGCGGAGCAGCAGGTTTGTTGGTTTGAGGAGCCCGTTCCCGCGGAGGACTACGAAGGCTTGCGCTGGGTGCGCGACCGGGTGCCGGATGATATGGCCATAGCCGCAGGTGAATACGGTTGGGACGGTTATTACTTTCGCCGCTTATTGGAAGCCAAGGCGATCGACGTCTTGCAGGTGGACGCAACCCGCTGCGGTTATACGGGTTTTCTGCACGCTTCCGAATTGGCATCTGCTTTCAATATTCCCGTCTCCGCTCATTGTGCACCGGCGCTGCATATTCCTCTGTGTGTGGCGGTGGATGGCGTTCGCAACGTTGAATATTTTCATGATCATTCGCGGGTGGAAGCCATGTTGTTCGACAGTGGTGACAGCCTGCACGACGGCGCTTTATGGCCGGACCTGGACCGCATAGGTCACGGCATTGAATTGCGACGCAGTGACGCGGAGCCTTATCGAATTTAAACCGAATAGCGGAGGCGCAGCCGGTGACAGGCAGGCCGAATCGAAGTGGCCCAGAACAAAAAAGAGAAGTGGTGGTAATCACCGGTGGTTCCGGCGGCGTAGGACGTGCAACCGCTGTGCGTTTTGCCCAGCAAGGTGCGGCTGTAGCCGTGTTGGCGAGGGGGGCTGAAGGACTCGCAGGCGCGGTTAAGGAAATCGAAGACGCGGGTGGAATTGCTTTGGCGATCGAAGTGGATGTTGCCGATGCGGATCAAGTGGAATCAGCCGCGGAGCATGTGGAAGCCCTGCTCGGACCCATCGATATCTGGATCAATAATGCCATGGCCACGGTATTTTCCCCGTTTATGGATATCACCCCTGACGAATTCCGCCGTGCCACCGAGGTGACCTATCTGGGATCCGTGTACGGCACTTTGGCTGCTCTGCGTCGCATGCGACCGCGCGGGCGCGGCACTATTGTGCAAGTGGGCTCCGCGTTGGCTTATACCGCTATTCCGCTGCAATCGGCTTATTGTGGAGCCAAGTTTGCGATGCGCGGTTTTACCGATGCCGTGCGCGCTGAACTACTGCACGACAAAATTCCCATTCAGATCACCATGGTGCAACTTGCCGCATTCAATACACCCCAATTCGACTGGGGGCGTCACAAGCTGCCATATCGACCACAACCCGTGCCGCCGGTATTTCAACCAGAAGTTGCAGCTGAAGCGATTGAGTGGGCAGCTCATCATCGAAAGCGCGAACTTTGGGTTGGCTTTCCAGTGGTGAAAACCATAGTCGCTACCCTATTACTGCCAGGTTTGGTGGGGCGACTGGCAGCCAAAGTCGGCTGGGACGGTCAGTTCGATCGACAGGGCCCACCGCCGGATCCGAATCGGCCGGACAATCTATTTCAACCCATAAAAAAGGATATCGGCGCCCATGGTCGCTTCGACGCTATTGCCAAAGATGCCAGCATCGAACTGTGGCTGGCTCTGCACAGGGGCAAGCTGGCGTTGGGAGTGTTGATAGCGATTGTTTTGGGAGTGGCGGTATTCGCTCTCGTCGATTGAGGTCCATGTATGGTTGAGCAAGGAGAGGTTCCTGCCGGACGGCGCATCGAAGATTATGGGTTGATCGGCAATCTCCACACGGTTGCTTTGGTGTCTCGCGCAGGCTCAATCGATTGGTTCTGTCCTGGCCGTTTTGATTCTCCCGCCTGTTTTGCCCGCCTCTTGGGCGATGACCGCCACGGTTATTGGGCGATCGAGCCTATTGGTGAAGCACAGACAGAGCGCGCTTATTTAGCCGATAGCCTGTTATTAAAAACCACCGTCCGCTCCAAACATGGAGTAGCTGAGCTGCTGGACTATATGCCGGTGCAGTCGGATTGCCATTTGGTGCGTCGCATTCGCTGTTTGCAGGGGCGAATGTCTCTGCGCTTTATTTGCTCACCCAAATTTCAATACGGGCGGGATCAGGTGGAAGTGGTGCAGGAGGAGGGCGGATTTATTTTTCGCGCTGATGATATTTGGCTGAGGCTGTCGCCAAATCCAGCATTAAAACCAAGGGGTGATGGTTCTGTGGTAGGTGATATCGCCCTGACAGAAGGTGACGATTTCCAATTTGTGTTGAGTCACTGTTCTCCCCATCAATCATTTGAGCCTTTGGCTGACCCAGCGGCTGCGCAAGAACAATGTTTAAGCTGGTGGACCACTTGGGTGTCGCAATGCACCTATAAGGGGCCTTGGCGCGACGCAGTGGTTCGATCGCTTATCACGTTAAAAGCCCTGATCTATGCACCGACCGGCGCCTTGATTGCCGCTGCCACAACCTCACTGCCGGAAGTGCCGGGCGGTTCGGCTAACTGGGATTATCGCTATACCTGGCCACGCGATGCGGCATTGGTGTTCGATGTATTGTTGCGCTCGGGATATCCCCACGAAGAGGAAGAGTGGCGCGACTGGTTGGTGCGGGCGGTGCGCGATTCCAATTGTGAATTGAAAACCCTCTATACCGCCGACGCACAACTTAAGACAGATGAAACCACTCTAGACTGGTTGCCCGGTTATGGAGGCGCCCAGCCTGTGCGCATTGGCAATGCGGCGGGAGAGCAATTTCAACTCGATCTGCGCGGCGAAGTGATCGACATGTTGCATCTGGTGCGCAAAGAGGGACAAACGCTCAAGCCGGAAATGTGGCGACTGCAATGTCACTTGTTGGGACGTTTACACGAGGAATGGCGCAAGCCGGACACGGGCATTTGGGAGTCGCGGGATTCGCCCAAGCATTACGTTCATTCCAAGGTTTTTGCCTGGGCGGCGTTTGTCCGTTCTCTTCACGATGTCGAGGCATACACTTTGGAAGCGCCAGTGGATGAATGGCAAAAAGCCTGCGACGGCATTCGCGAGGAAATATTAAATAAAGGACTCGACCCATCCGGCCGCTATTTCGTCCGCTTTTACGGCGACGATCAGGTGGATGCCAGTTTGTTGATGATTCCATTGTTGGGGTTTTTACCGCCGGACGATCCGCGAATCGTTGCAACCGTCGCGGAAATAGAACGTCATTTTTGCACTGCTGAGGGCTTCGTTTATCGCAATCCCTTATCGGAATACACCGGTCGCGAAGGGGCTTTTATTCTCTGCACTTATTGGCTGGCGGATTACTACATGATCGCAGGCAATGAAGCAAAAGCGATTCGGTTGTTTGAAACCTTGTTATCGATCCGCAACGATCTGGGATTGTTGGCGGAGCAATACGACCCGGTTAATAAAACTTTTCTCGGCAATTTTCCCCAGAGTTTCAGCCATTTGAGTTTGGTGAAAAGTGCACTGTTAATCGGCGCGCATCAGAAAGTGGAATTTAGTGGCGACGGCGACGCATAAAAACTCGGGTTACAACCAGCCTGCCTTTTTAAAGCGGTAATACAAGTAACCGCACACAGACCCGACGATTCCCAGTGCGAGTGGATAACCGAACATCCAATCCAGTTCCGGCATATGGGTAAAGTTCATCCCCCAAATTCCGACAAAGACGGTAGCTGCACCGAAAATTGCGGCCCAGCCAGCAAGCCGTTTGCTCACATCGTTTTCTTCAATCGCTACCATGGAAAGGCTCACTTGAATGGCCGTGGAGATGGTATCGCGAATGGCATTGATGGAAGTATTGATGCGTTGCAAGTGGTCGTGCACGTCGCGGAAATATTCCTGGGTGCCGGCGCAGACAATCGGCACTCGGCCACCGTGCAAACGGCCGACGGCATCGATCAACGGGCCGACAGCGTGTTTGAGTTGTGTGGTTTTGCGCTTGAGATCGTAAAGCTGTTCGATATTGGCGCGCTGGGATTTTTGCGCGAATATTTTTTCTTCAATGGCATCCAGTTCAGATTCCAGCGCTTCGATAACGGGAAAATAGCGGTCCACTACTGCGTCCATTAAAGCGTACAAGACGAAGGCAGGCCCTTTGCGCAGCTGGTGGGGTTCGCGTTCACAGCGGGCGCGCACACCGAGAAATCCCTGCTGGCTGCGGCTGCGCACGGAAAGCACGTAATTTTTTTCCACGAAAATTGCCACTTCGCCGACGTTCAATTCGCCGTCGATAACTTCTATGGTGTGCAGCACCACGAAAATGGAATCTCCATATTCTTCGATTTTAGGACGCTGATGGCCGTTGCGGGCATCTTCCACGGCGAGTTCGTGCAGGCCGAACTCCGTTTGCATTTGCGTGAGTTCTTCGGGGTCTGCGTCTTTTAATGCAACCCAGACAAAACATTCCGGTTTCTTGATGTAATCGCTGATTTTATCCACGGGCACATCACGCAGTCTTTTTCCTTCCTGGTAGGCGACGCAATTAATCAGCATGGGATTCTCCGGGCGAGACGTTCGTTGAAAAATAAGGCAAATCCTAGGAACAGACGGTGCGCATCATAACATCCATGTGGAGTGAGATTGGCACAACCTTTGATGACCGCAAAGCGACTGCTTGAATTCTTTGAAAAAACAACCGCCTCGAAATGGCCAATTGATTATGGTTGAAAATATTACAACCCTCATTGAATTGATCGAAAAAATCACGGACGTGGTGGAAGATCAGGAGACAGTAACATTAAAAACAGTGCTGGATTCGATTGGAACCCGCTCTTTGGGGCCGCTGTTATTGTTGGCAGGATTAATCACGCTCGCGCCTATCATAGGCGACATTCCCGGTGTGCCGACCGTGATGGCCCTTGTAGTGTTATTGATTGCCGGGCAATTGGCTTTTCATCGCAAACACCTCTGGCTGCCGCAGTGGCTGCTTAAGCGCTCAGTTTCGAAAAGCAAAATGCAGAAGATGCTTGATTGGTCGCGCAAGCCTGCGAGGTTTGTCGACCGTTATACCTATCCGCGCCTGACATTTTTGGTGGAGGGATGGGGACAGCGAGCGGTGGCGTTGATGTGCATCGTCATTGCGCTGGCCATGCCGATCATGGAGATAGTGCCGTTCAGCGCCAACTTTGCAGGGTTGGCGCTGGCTTCTTTCGGCCTGGCACTGATTTCCCGCGACGGCGCGCTGGCATTAATCGCGCTCGCGGTAATTGCCGCTTTGGTCGCTTTTGTGATTTACCAGTTTGCTGGATAAATCAGTAAGCGGTTAATTACGCTGCCTGCTCGCTGGTGCGGCGCGGCGGCTCGTAACTGATGGGAGCTGTCGTTTTTATCGCCAATTGATCGGCGTATTCTTCGCAGGCTGCAATATAAGCGGCGCCTGCACGGCAGCGGATGGACTGGGCGAATTTCACGAATTCATCTTTCTCTATGACGACTTCGACCTCAGCCAGGGATTCCCAAAAGGCGATATCGCGGTTGCTTTCTATTTCGCACCAATAAAGCCGGCACTGTTCTGTGCGCTCAACGATTTTTTTGCCATTTTCGGTGCGCAGTACGCTGCCTTCTCGAGTCGCCGGTAAGCGACCGCTGGTGCGCAGATATTCGATGATATTTTTGAGGGCGGGGTGGAAGCGTTCGATGTGGACGTCGATCAGGCGGCCGCGCGGGCCAGAATTTTTGGAAGTGGCTTCAATGCCGAGTTTTGCGTGGCTTTCACTAAAAAGCCGCAATGCCAAGAATAATCTCACAAGCCGTCTCCGGTTTAATTCGAATTATTTTTTCTGCCGTCGTAATCTGTATTAACTTATGACAGCATTTAAAACTGCGTTCTCCGGCAAAGCTTGCGCTTGTTGCGCCTGTTTAGCGGAGGGTATGGAGCTCAGTTCTGAGTCAAAGATTAGACTCGTTTTTTGATTCCGTGTGCGGGCCACTTTTGATTCGTGCGTTGCCACGACACGCGAGCGGCTTTAAACGAAATTTTTAAATGCCGCGCTGCGGGCGCATCACGTCGGTAACTCGGCGCGCACTTAAGTGGGTCTGCATCAGAAATCGAGATAGGTGAGCTGCAGTTTCGTTTGCTGTCGAACAGTGGTTCGGGTCCATGCAAACAAAAAAAAAGCCGACTGTGTCGGCTTTTCCTTAATTGGTGCCCAGGAGAGGACTTGAACCTCCACGGCCGCAAAGCCACTAACACCTGAAGCTAGCGTGTCTACCAATTTCACCACCTGGGCGAGGGCGCGCAATATAAAACGGCCGAGTAGGCTTGTCAACACTGCTGTATACTGCCGCTCATCGTTTCGTTACCACGGCAGTCGTTTGCCGGGTGAGACGACTTCCGCGGGTTATACTTCAGTTATCGCCTGTGGTCACATTTAAAAGGACACAACTTTGACGAAAAAACCGACCATTCACGATCCCTACGCGGAGCGCGAAGCGCGCAAATATGCCAATCCCATTCCCAGCCGCGAGGTTATCCTCGACCTCTTGGACCACTCCGATGGACCCCTGCCGCGGGAGGTCATAGCCGAAAAGCTCGGTATTTATGACGAGGAGTCGCAGGAGGCGCTGCGGCGCCGTTTAATAGCCATGGTGCGCGATGGCCAAATAGTAGGCAATCGCAAAGAGCGCTTTGGCCGAGTCGATCGAATGAATCTGGTGCGTGGTCGGGTTCAAGGACATAGGGACGGATATGGCTGGGTGCTGACGGGCGATGGCAGTGAAGATATTTACCTACCCAATCGTCAGATGCGGCGCGTTTTTGATGGCGACGAAGTGTTAGTTCGCTTGGGCGAGCGCGGTTTTCGCGGGCGTAAAGAGGGCTCGATCGTCGAAATTCTCGCGCGCAACACACACCAGCTGGTGGGACGCTACCGCGTTGAGCGCGGAGTGCATTATGTGCGCCCTGACAATCCGCGCATCGTACAAGACATCATCATTCCTTCTGACCAGACCAAAAATGCCAGGCCCGGTCAATTGGTGGTGGCGGACATTATCGAATACCCAGAACGCGACAATCTCGCCATCGCCAGTATCGTCGAAGTGCTCGGTGATCATCTGGCACCGGGGATGGAAATCGATGTGGCGATTCGCAGCCACGGCATTCCGCATATCTGGCCGGCGGAAGTGGAACGCCTTGCGGCAGCTCTTCCTAGCGAAGTCACTGAAAGCGATAAACAAGGGCGATTCGATCTGCGCGATTTGCCGTTGGTGACCATTGACGGAGAGGATGCGCGCGATTTTGACGACGCAGTTTATTGTGAGCCGAAAAAAAGCGGCGGCTGGCGTTTGTTCGTGGCCATCGCCGACGTCTCGCATTATGTGCAAGTGGGTGACGCACTCGATAAAGAGGCAGCGCTGCGCGGCAATTCGGTGTACTTCCCGGATTATGTAGTGCCCATGTTGCCCGAGGCTTTATCCAACGGACTTTGTTCGTTGAATCCGCATGTCGATCGTCTCTGCATGGTGTGCGAAATGACCATCAGCGCCAAGGGGCGCATTACCGGCTATCAATTTTACGAAGCGGTTATGCACTCCCACGCGCGTCTCACTTATACCCAGGTGGGTCAGGTGTTGGCGGAAAGGGGCAAAGTGCGCAGCGGTGTCCGGCAGCAATTTCACCATGTGGTGAAACAGCTGGATGATCTGCACGATTTATATCAGGTGTTGCGCGAAGCGCGCGAACAGCGCGGCGCGATTGATTTTGAAACCGTCGAAACGCGCATTATTTTTGACGAAAACCGCAAGATCAAAAAAATTGTGCCGGTGCAGCGCAATGACGCGCATAAATTGATTGAAGAATGCATGCTGGCCGCCAACGTCTGTTCGGCCAAATTTCTCGAACAGCATAAAGTGCCTGCGTTGTATCGAGTGCACGAAGGACCAAAAGAGCAAAAACTGGAATTATTGCGCGAGTATCTCGCTGGTTTGGGGCTGGGGTTGCGCGATCGCGTTCAGGTGACGCCGCGGGATTATCAGGAAGTTTTGCAAGCCATCGAAGGTCGGCCGGATGCACATCTGATTCAGACCACTATGTTGCGCAGTATGAATCAGGCGGTGTATCAGCCGGAAAATCGCGGGCATTTCGGTTTGGCGTATGACGCCTATACCCATTTCACCTCGCCAATTCGCCGCTATCCCGATCTGCTTGTTCACAGGGCGATTCGTTCCATTATCCGTTCGGAAAAAGAGAGCAAAAAAGTTCGCCGCCATCCGGAGGCAAAATTGTTGCCGTTGGTGCAAATCTATCCCTACAGCGTCGACGATATGCAGGTATTGGGCGAGCAGAGCTCGATTACCGAACGGCGTGCAGACGAAGCTACGCGTGATGTGGTGAGCTGGCTTAAATGCGAATACTTGCAGGACCGCGTAGGGGAAGTGTTTGACGGTGTTGTGTCGTCGGTGGTGTCCTTCGGTTTATTTGTCGAATTAAAAGATCTGTACATCGAAGGTTTGGTTCATATCACCAATTTGCCGTCGGATTATTACGTGCATGAGCCTGCCCGCGGACGTTTGATCGGCGAGCGCACGCGCAAGGTTTTTGCTTTGGGCGATGAATTGCGTGTGCAGGTAGTAAACGTCAATCTGGACGAGCGCAAAATTGATTTCGAAATTGTCGAGATAAAACCCGGCAAGAAAAAGAAAATTTTCGTTTCTGAAACTGCCAAAGCACTGGCTCAGGAATATCAGGAAAAAACTGCGCGCAAGGTAAGGAAAAGACCTAAAGAAGAAAAAGTCCTAGGCAAAGCGCCTGCGCCATCCAAATCCGCAAAGGTAGAAAAGGCGTCGAAAGCTGATGCTGGGAAAGCCAAAGGGAAGCCCGGCGCGGCCAAAGGCTCCGCTGGCAAAGTGAAAGCGGATAAAGCAAAAACCGGTAAAGCGCAAGCCGGAAAAACCAAAGTGGCTGTTAAAGCCAAGGCTGGAGTTAAAAAACCAACTGCGCCAAAATCCCGCTCCGTTAAAAAGTCGCGCGCCTCACGTCGCTGATTAAAGGTTCCTTATAGTGAAACACGAATACGTTTTCGGCCTGCATGCCGTGCAGGCCCTTTTGAAAAGCGCGCCTCAACGCGCGGAAGAATTGCTGGTGTTGCGCGGGCGCGAAGACCAGAGAGTACAGAAAGTCATGCAGCAGGTGCGCGATTTGGGAATTCCCGTGCGTTTGCAAACACGAGCGGAATTGGACGCTCTGTGTGATGGTAATCACCAGGGCGTTATTTTGCTGGCCCGGCCGGGCAAGTTGCACGACGAAGGCTTTTTGTGGGAATTGCTCGCCGAATTGCGCGAACCGCCGTTCTTGTTGATTCTCGATGGTGTCACCGATCCGCATAACCTGGGCGCCTGTTTGCGCAGCGCGGACGCCGCTGGTGTGCAGGCTGTGATAGTGCCGAAAGATAATTCCGCTGGCATGAATGAAACCGTGCGCAAAGTGGCGTGTGGCGCAGCGGAAACCGTGCCATTGATTCCGGTCACCAATCTCGCACGTACTATGAAGCAACTGCAGGATCAAGGTGTTTGGATTATAGGTACCGCTGGTGATGCGCCAGTGCCGGTGTTCAAGGCACCTTTAACCGGTCCGTTGGCCATCGTAATGGGCGCGGAAGGCACAGGTATGCGGCGTTTGACGCGCGAACATTGCGACCACCTGGTTTATATCCCTATGGCGGGTAGCGTATCGAGCCTGAACGTTTCGGTAGCGACGGGTATCTGCTTGTTCGAAGCCGTTCGCCAACGCCAGCCGAAATCCTAAAACACCCGATCTTAAAACGTAGCTAATCATAAAAAGTAATAGCCCGATTTTTGTTGGAGATTTTTACATGCGCATCGCCATGTTCAGCAGCAAGCCCTATGACCGCTTATTTTTTGAAGTGGGATCAAATGAACATGTTATTCATTATCTGGAGCCGCACCTTAATGAGAAAACGGTAAGTCTTGCTGCGGGTTTTGACGTTGTCTGCTGCTTTGTCAACGACACTTTGAGCGAGCCAGTGCTGGAGCAGCTTAAGGAACAAGGCGTGAAATTGGTGGCGCTGCGCTGTGCCGGTTATAACAATGTCGACTTGGCTGCGGCAAAACGTTTGGAGCTGCCAGTTTGCCGCGTGCCGGAATATTCACCTCACGCGGTGGCGGAGCATGCGGTGGGTTTGATCCTGGCGCTCAACCGCAATATCCACCGAGCCTACAACCGAATCCGCGAAAACGATTATTCGCTCCACGGCCTGATGGGGTTTGATCTTTATGGCAAAACCGTCGGCGTCATAGGAGCGGGAAAAATTGGTCGCGCCTTTATCGACATCATGCTCGGTTTTGGCTGCCGGGTGCTGGTTCACGATATGGTGGAAGATCCGCAGCTCGCTTCGCGCGTGGAGTATGTTGGACTGGAACAGTTGTGGCCCGAGAGCGACATCATCTCACTTCATTGTCCTTTGACGCCGAGCACCCATCATCTGATCAATTCTGACGCCATCGCCAAGATGAAGCGAGGCGTGATGTTGATCAATACCAGTCGGGGCGGATTAGTGGATACTCTGGCCGTCATCAAAGGTCTGAAGAGCGGTGAGATAGGCTATCTGGGGCTGGATGTCTACGAAGAAGAGGCTGACTTATTCTTTGAAGACCTGTCCAACCAAGTGGTGCAGGACGATGTATTCGCGCGTCTGACGACCTTCCCCAATGTCATCATTACCGGCCACCAAGCTTTTTTCACCCGCGAAGCCTTGGAAAAAATTGCTGAGGTGACATTGAACAATATCAGTGCGTTTGCGGTCGGCGATACGGCCAGTATGACGCTGGTGGTCTGATGGTGCATTGTTCGGGTAAAACCCGTTAAGAGGTATTTTTATGAAATTACTGAGCGCATCTTTGAGTTTTATCTTGCTGGGGCTGACAAGCATTGCGTCGGCCGACGACAGCCAGATTTGTTACGAGATGTATCCGCCGGGTGCCTACAGTATCGATGAGCGCAATCTATTGATACGTGAATGTCTGAAGGCGTATGCGCCGGACCCGGTTGAGCAGGACAACTACAGCGAGCCCGCCGTTTCCAATGATGAGCCAAATTATTACGAAGGCACGGTTGAAGACTTCGTCAACGAGCAGCCCAGCGAATAAGGCTTATTGAAACTCAACGCCTTGGCAGTGCTTCTGGAGAAAGCCGCGAATGGCTTTGGTCACTAAAATCTCATCAGCGTCGGGATTGGCTCCCGTCATGGGCGGCAAACGGCGCTGCACATAATTTTCATAACGCATCTGTTTGGCTTTCTGACGTCTTATTTGCGCCTCCTGACGCGCTTCCAACGACAGGTCCGAAAACACATCAAACGTTGGCACCTGGGGGTGCTGCAGTAAATCGGTCAAGGGCGGCAGCGATGTGTCTGCCGGTAGACGCGGATTCAGCAGAACTACAGCCCGTATAGCCCGCTCGATGATCGCCTTGCGCTTGGAATCTGCCGAGGTGATCGGCGTTGGTGGGACGGCGGTTTCCAGATACTGCAGGGCCCAGAGCGTGCTTATGTCCTCCCCCAACAGCACCAGATTGAACTGCCCCTGCTGGTGGAGAAAATCTGTTCCTGCTTGAATCCGCTGTTGAATCTGCCCCATTACTTCTTTCCGCGTAGGTTTTGCCGGGGGCTCTTGGGCCGGTGCCGCTGTTTCATTTGTTGCAGTTTCATCCGGGGTACTGTCACCGACGTCCAGGTCGTTAACACTTGCAGTGTTATCACCCGGCACGTCTTGTTCTGGCGATGTTGCGCCCGCTGAGGCTGTTTCTGCCGTGGTTTCTTTGGGCGGGTTTGGTTTTTCCGGTCGCTTGGGAATCGCGGGCGGAGGTAGATCGGGCAGTTCTACGCTCAAGGTGGCCCAACCGTGCACTGGTAAATATTGATGCAGGCGCTGCATAGTGCTTTTCCAACGCGGATGTTGACCCTGCGCGTGCAGCAACAGCACTGCGCCGCGAGGATTGCCGCTCTGGTCTGGCTGCCAGAATGCAGGTACGGATTTGTCGCCAACCTGCAGCCACACAGTCGACGGTGGCCCTTTTAGCTCGGTGAGCAACTGACGCTGGGTGTTTTCTAAACGAATGGGGACCGGTAGATTAGCTGGCGCGCTTGGAGTAGAAATGTCGAGTTCTTCCGGCGTCGCTTGTGGCGCAAGCGGAGCGTCCGGCTCTTGAGCTGCTATGGTTGCAAAGGTAAGCGGCATAATTGAAAGGAGCAGCCCAAGGAGGAGCGGGAGCTGTCTGCGTGGTGCCGAGTGTTTAGCGCGGGACATAACCATTACAATGCCGATACTTTTTACAATCAGCTTGGTCGCAAGGTCATGAACATGCAAGCAACCCGCAGTTTTTATATTGCGCCTTCCATCCTATCTGCCGACTTCACACGATTGGGAGAAGAGGTTGATGCGGTGATTGCCGCCGGAGCAGACCTGATCCATTTTGACGTTATGGACAACCATTACGTCCCCAACCTCTCCTTCGGTCCCATGATCTGCGAGGCGCTCACCCGCAAAGGTGTGAGCGTGCCTCTGGACGTGCATTTAATGGTGGAACCGGTGGATGAGCTGATCAGCCAATTTATCAAGGCTGGTGCGACCTACATCAGCTTTCACCCAGAGGCGAGCCGCCATATTGACCGGTCTCTGGAGCTGATTCGGCAGGGCGGATGCAAGGCGGGATTGGTGCTCAATCCGGCGACTCCGCTGAGTCTGATTGAGCCGGTTTTGCACAAGCTCGACATGCTTTTATTAATGTCGGTAAACCCGGGATTCGGCGGCCAGCCATTCCTGCCCTATGTGCTGGATAAAGTGCGTCAGGCGCGCCTATTGATTGATGAAAAGCGGCTGCCCACGCGCCTCGAAGTCGATGGTGGCATAAAAGTTGATAACATTCGCGCTATCGCTGATGCGGGAGCTGACACCTTTGTGATGGGGTCTGCCATTTTCGGTACGCCGGATTATGGGAAGACATTTGCAGCCATTCGCAAAGCGCTGGGAGCGGGTGGCTAGCAACTTCAGCGGCAGACTCGGCCATTTTTTGGTCGTTTTTGCCCAGTTGGTCAAGGGTTTAGCAAAGAGCGCAAGGTTTAGAATCTTTTACAAGAAACTCTGGTTTGCCGAAAAGTGGCGGGAAAAGAGTTGCTGCGCCACTGTTTACAGCGCTCTATACTGGCTGCCCCATGCCACCAAGAAGGTGGGAAGAGATCCAAATTTGAGGAGCATATATGAAGAACTGGTTGTTTCTGAGTTTTCTTGTGTTGTTGTTTAGCGGTTGCGCATCAAACTCTGCAGTAAGCAAAATACCAACCCTTACAACGGCCACGGAATCTGAATACACCATAGGTGTGGGTGACCAACTGGCGGTCCAAGTGTGGAAATCTCCGGAACTCTCTCTCAATGTGCCGGTGCGACCTGATGGAAAAATCTCGGTTCCTCTTATCGGCGACGTTGTTGCTGCCGGCCATACCACTAAAGAACTTTCCGCCAACTTGGCTCAAGGATTCTCAGAATACGTTCGCAACGCCCAGGTTACCGTCATAGTGCTCAACCCTTCGAGTGGTGAATATCTGCGTCGAGTACGTGTAACTGGGGCGGTCGCCAAGCCTCTAAGTCTGCCCCACCAGCAAGGTATCACGGTGCTGGACCTTGTGTTGGAAGCCGGTGGGCTCACGGAGTTTGCCAGCGGTAACAAGTCCAAATTGTTTCGCAGGGTAGGGGACAAAATGGAAGTCTATCCGATCTACTTGGACGATATTTTGCAGAAAGGACAACTCGAAACCAATTACATACTGGCGCCTTCAGATGTGGTGACTGTGCCGGAGAGAAGTTTTTAATTGACCTCGGTCTTTTGCAGGAGCTGACTCTTGGAAAACAAACGCATTTCGCCAGTAGCCCCATTAAATAAGTCGACGACCTTAGCGCCGGCGCAAATTTCCAAAATGTCTGAAGTCCGGCATTTCACCTCTGCGGAATTTCAGGCATTGAAAATCGTGAGCGCTTCGGATGAAGGATCTGTTCATCTAAAAGTGTTTCGGGATTTGCGTACACAATTGATGAAGAAGACCGACTGGCGCAACTTCGTTTGTTTGGTGACCTCCGCCGCGCCGGGAGGAAGCTCCCACGTGGCGGTCAACCTCGCAGCTACCATTGCTCTGGATAAAAGCAAAACCTCATTGCTTGTCGACGCGAATCTGTATTCGCCCTATGCAGAAGTGCTATTGCCCGTCCCGTCGCAACTCGGTTTGACCGACTTTTTGGACGATCCCACCACCGGTGTTGAGGACATTGTCTACGCTAGCGGTGTGCCTCGTATGCGTGTTGTGCCTGTGGGTAATAATCGCGAGGGGGGTACGGAAAAGCTGAACTCTCCGCGCATGCGCGAGTTTTTCGCGGAAATCAAAAACCGCTATTCGGATCGTTTTGTCATAGTGGACGCGCCATCGGCGGCCGACTATGACGCAGAAATTCGGATTCTTGCAGAGCTATGCGACTTTGTTGTGCTGGTTGTGCCTTACGGAAAAGTTACGGAATCCCAGCTGAACGCCTCCATCGACAAAATCGGTGCAGATCATTTGGCTGGCATTGTTTATAACTGGTGTTGATTCACAACAAAAATAAAACACCGCTGTTATCAAGCCTTAAATTAGGTGCCTGAAATGGACGCATTCGAGTACGTAAAAGACGTCTATACGTCTCTCAAACGTGAGTTGATACGTTATCGCGCTGCGGCGGCAGCCTTATTCACCGTCCTTTTTCTCGCGGTTCTCTACGTTGCGCTTAACTGGCCAAAGTATTACGTGTCAGAAGCGATCATCGTCAAAGACATAACAAACGTCATTCAACCGCTGTTGCGCGGCACTGCGGAAGTCGCTGATGTCAGTAAGAATGAAACTGTGCAGGATCTGATTCTGTCGCGCCGTCTGCTCGATCGGGTAATTTCTCGCCTCCACTCTGAAAAGGCCAGTTTGTCGCCGGATCAATTGGAAATGGAAATTCTTCGATTGCGGCGCAATCTCCAGGTCACCACGGATTCACGCAATCGAAACCTCACCAATTTGAGCTTTATGTCAGCTGACCCTGACGACGCCTATGAAACCTTAAAAGCTGTGGTCGATGTTTTTATTGAAGACCGGATGGAAGAAAAACAAAAGGTTACCTACGAAGCTCACAACTTCATCAGCCAACAGGTGGAAATCTATAAAAGACGCTTGGAAAAAGCCGAAGAAAAACTGAAGAACTTCCAGGCGGCCAACGTCGATATCAGTGAGCAGACTGTAAAGGAACGTATTTCGGATTTGACTTCTCAACTTCAAAGTCTGCGTATCGCTATCCAGGAGTCGGAAGAAAAAATTCAGACTACAAAAGCCCAGTTGGAAGAAGAGAGCCGTAACGTTAATCAACGGGCTCGGTATAAGTCGCTCACCGATCGGCGCACAGCTTTGGTAGAGCAGCTGGATCAAATGCGATTGATTTATCAGGACACATATCCGGACATAATAACGCTAAAAAATCAGATATCTGAAATAGACGAGTTGATTGACCAGTTCCGAAATCTCTACTCTATTTCTGATCAGCACTCAGAATTGCCGTTGTTGGAAGAGTTGCGTAAACAGCTGTCTTCGGCAGATGTTGAGTTAAAGACGCAGAAACGTCGCATGATCTCGCTAGAAGATCTGCTGGAAAAAGAATACAAAACGGCTGAGCGTGTCGCGGCTAACCAAGCGGAGCTGATGGATCTGACTCGCGATTATGAAGTGACGAAAAAAGTTTATGAAGAAATGCTGGCCCGTAAGGAAAATGCCAATATTACATTGGCTTTGAATGATGAAGGGCAAGGGGAGTCCTATAAAGTTCTAGAGCCGCCCGCGTTTCCAATAAAACCCGCTGGTGTTCCTGCGATTCTGATTTTTATTGCTGCACCGGTGGTTGCCCTGGCGGCGCCCGTGGGGCTGGCGCTTGTGTTTGTCGTACTAGATCCACGTTTAAGATCAGTTGCTCTGTTGTCACAAAAGCTGCCAGAAGGCGTGCCTCTGTTGGCTGCGGTTCCTCATCGTGGGACGCCGCTCGCTGCTCGTCTGTTGCGCAAAGATATTATTTTGCTGACGTTGCTGGGCATTATATTGATTGTGATATACGGCTACACCTTCTATACATTTAAAAATTCTTTGCTGGCACAATTTATTTTGTAAGACTCAATAAAAAATCCCGGTTTGATTGGCAAACCGGGATTTTTTTATACGGGCTCGTTACCGCTCGGCGCTGATGCCCTTTTCTGTCCAGAGCGCATAGTAAAACCCGCCGATCCAGTAGAGGATGCCTAAAATCAAGGCTGGGGTTAGCCAAATGGTTCGCAACTTGTTTTGCCAGTTTTGGTAGCGAAGATGGCGGATAATGATTCGCACTACTTTCACAAACCCCAGCAGTGGTAGCGCGAGAAAAAATACAATTTTTTTTGCTGCGGTTATATTGGGCTGATAGCGAATGTAGTAAAGGTTCTGTCCGTTAATGTAGATTTTTTTCAAAACCTTATTAAACGGTGAATCTTGAATCTGCAAGCCTACAATGTCTGGGCAAAAATAAAGGCTATGCCCTTGATGTCTGAGTCGTTCGGTTAATTCAGTATCCTGCATTCGCGGGATACCTTTAAAGCCGCCGACATTTAAGAATGTCTCTCGGTGGAAACACATTAGGGCAGAACTCAGATTATTTCTTTTGCAAGGTGGATGTAGGGCTTGCGATTCGTGATTAAAGAAATAGTGCTCAAAATACGCCGCCATATCGGCGGAAACCTGGGTATTTAACTCCAAAGCACCGCCAAATACTTTTTTGCCACTTTGTAGCGCGCTCCAGGCAGCATCCAGTGCACCGGGAGCTAGGTAAACATCTGAATCGATAAAAATTAGCAACTCTCCCTTGGCTAATTGAGCGCCTATGTTGCGGCCCTCGCCAGGATTGAAGCGTTGCGATCGGTGTTCATAGCGAACATGGGGAAAGTGGGCTGCGATATCGCGAACTTCATTTCCGCTGGAACAATCAACGACGATAATTTCGTAGGAGCACCGCGTCTGCTGCTGGCAAATGTGCGCAAGCGTTGCCGAGATTGTGTCCTGTGAATTATAGGAAGGAATTATCACGGAGATGTTCATAGCTGATGGCCTCTACGTGGTAACGGCTGAAAATATCCAGGCGCTGATGCGCCACCACTTCAATATTGAAATGCTGTTCGATTAACTTGCGTGCGCGAATCAGTTGTTGTTTGGACGGGTGATCGATAAGAGCGCGAATTGCATTGGCAATGCTGTGAGGATTTCGCTCTTCCGTTAACAGGCCGGTTTCTCCCGGAATTACAATTTCCGGTATTCCAGCGTGCGCGGATGCTACAACCGCGGTGCCAGTGGCCATTGCTTCCATAATCACGACTGGAAGCCCTTCCATGTCGCCGGAATCTGTAGTCACGGATGGGACTATCACAATGTCCGCCTTTGCCATGGCAGTGCGCACTTCCGCAATATTTTTAGGACCGAGAAAAATGACTTCGGATTGCAATCCCAATCGCTCAGCTTGTGTGCGCAGCTCGGTATCGAGAGGACCGCTGCCGATAATATGCAATTCAAAGTTGAGGTCGTATTGCTTAAGTAAGTGGCAAGCTTCGATCAAATATCGAAACCCCTTTTTTTCAACGAAGCGACCAACCCCTAGGAGAATAATTTTGTCTGGATTTTTAGGGATGCTATCGTCAAAGTCGTGAAATGGAAATTCGGCGAGGTTCATTCCGCATCGAATAACGTGTGATTTATTTCGACAAGGAACGATGCGATCGTAATAATCTACGTTGTAGTGGGAGATCATGATCAAAAACTGGGCATTAAGCAGCTTTTGATGTAATCCGACTGTGTCCTTGGCTTTGTAGGTCCCAGCAGAATGAAGCGTCACACTATAAGGAATATGCGCATGTTCGGCGGCAAACATGGCAATCGAACAAGCAACATTCTGAAAGTGTGCGTGTACATGGGTAATTCCCTGTTCCTCCATATGACGAGCGAGAGGTGCAGAGAGAAAATAATGCAGCACCATTTTCCCACGTCGAGGCAGCGAAAATTCTGGGCTCTTGAAGGTGCGCCAGAGGCCGCTCAAATAAGCGACAGGATTGCGCAAGAAATATCGCAGATTTGCCCCTAAAGTCGCTGTTACATTGGTGGGATACAGGTAATAGGTTTCGCCGACAAGGTCTTTTGCGTCTACTGCTGGAGTGTCGTCTTTGCGCGTGCCATAAAGGGATAGCGCAACGCCTAAATGACGCAATGCACGAATTTCCCTGCGCATAAATGTATGCGATGGAGTTCCGAAACAAGTGGTGATATATGCTAATTTCATAAAAACTGCGCGTATAAGCCAAGCTTTCGCAGAGTAGCATTTGGCGCAGATCGAGAATGTTGGTTAAACCACTTAGGCTATTGTCGCGATAAATTTACGTCGTAAAATGTGCCAGTTTTTCGCACTTCTTAGGGTTAGAGAAAGTTATGGGTTATCTTGTTGGAATATCGATTGTTAATTATAAAACCCCCCATTTGGTGGTAGAGTGCTTGCGATCCCTGGCGGAAGAAACAGAGTTCACCGGCCGCCTGCAGGTTGTGGTAGTGGACAATGCGTCTGGCGACGGCTCTTTGGACAAAATATCCACTTTTGTTGCAGAACAAGGATGGCAGTCATGGATTGCCGTGGTGGACGGGCAAAAAAATGGAGGTTATTCATACGGTAATAACATTGCCTTTCGCCGCCTGCTTGATAGCGGGTGTGATTTCATCTGGTTATTGAATCCCGATACGCGTCTGCTGCCTGGTGCCACTCGGGCATTAATCGACTGTTTGGAAGGTGATCCCCAGATTGGTATTGCAGGCAGTCGTCTTGAAGACAGCGACGGCACTCCGCAAGTATCGGCTTTCAATTTTCCGACCCCTTGGGGTGAGTTGATAAATACCGCCAAAATTGGTGTTCTGGAAAGATTGTTTCCCCGCTCTACCATACCTCGCCCCATTAGTGCTACTCGAGAGTCAGTCGATTGGGTGGCTGGAGCCTCTATGATGATGAAGGCCGAGGTTATTCGCCATGTTGGCTTGATGGACGAGCGTTATTTCCTTTACTTCGAAGAAGTGGATTTTTGTCGTGCCGTGATCGCCTCGGGTTACAAAATTGTTTATGAGCCAACGAGCCGGGTAATCCATCATGTGGGAGCTTCGACAGGGATTTCAGATACGCGTAAGCAGGCGCCACGACGACCAACCTATTGGTTTGAGTCACGGCAGCGATATTTTCAGAAGAACTTTGGCTTTGCTGCCACATTAATAGCGGATATTTTTTGGTTGTTGGCATATTCATCTCTGCGCATAAGAGCCAAGATACAGAAAAAAATATTGCGCGACCCTCCACATTTCATCAAAGACTTTATTCGCAACTCGTCTTTTGTGCGTGGGAGATGCTTGTAATGAGCCAACCAGGTTTGTGGGAACTTATCAAAGAAGATTGGGTGGCGAACGGGCGCGACTGGACCCGGCCGGGATTTCGTGCGCTTGCTGTTTATCGTTTTGGGGTGTGGCGCATGACGATAAAGCCCAAATATCTGCGCGCACCTTTAAGTCTTATTTACCGATTTTTGTTTCGTCGCATTCGCAACCGCTATGGGATTGAATTTCCCTATTCCGTGCAGGCGGGGCGGCGCATAGTTATAGAGCATCAGAGTGCTATTGTGATTCACGGAGATGTGGTGATGGGTGACGACTGCATCATTCGTCAGGGTGTCACTTTGGGAAATCGTCATTTAAATAAACCATTTGATGCCCCCCGCCTTGGGAATCGGGTAAATGTTGGCGCCGGCGCCAAAATACTGGGTGGAGTTTCAATTGGTGATGACGCAGTGATAGGCGCAAATGCAGTTGTATTGCACGATGTGCCTGCTAATACGACTGTGGTGGGCATCCCTGCTAAACCCATAAAATATGAATCTGTTATTTAATGCTTCGCTTCCTCTCGATGTCGAATTATTTTTCATTTGGTTGGATTTGATACTGGACTATATTCTATCGCCAGATGTTAAATAGCTTGGTTTAGATGCTGTTCTGCTGGCGCTGGTTTGCAATTTTGGCTTTTGGAATGAGGCTTGCTTGCTATCGGCGCTCTTCAACTATTTAAGTATTGCTTAGCCTGTGACATCTCAGATCTTTCAGATTGTGGAAGATGAGATGGGGCAGTGGTTTAGAGCAAAAAATGAGAAAGGGTTGAAAAATCAGGTGGATCCGCTGGGGATTTTTAATCAATCGATGTGAATGAGGAGCACGTCATGAAAGCTGTGATTTTGGCAGGGGGTTTGGGAACGCGTCTTAGTGAAGAAACAACAATTAAACCAAAGCCTATGGTTGAAATAGGTGGGATGCCGATTTTATGGCATATCATGAAAATTTATTCAGCTCATGGCATTCACGATTTTATTATTTGTTGCGGCTATAAAAGCCACGTTATCAAAGAATTTTTCAGCAATTATGTCGTGCGAAAATCCAATGTGACGTTCGACATGACCTCCAATAGCGTCCAAGTTCACGACGCAGTCACTGAACCGTGGAAAGTCACCCTGATTGAAACTGGCGCGGATACCCTGACCGGCGGTCGCCTGCGTCGAGTTCGAGAATATATTGGTGATGAAACCTTTTGCTTCACCTATGGTGACGGCGTCAGCGACGTTGATATCACTGCTCTCATCAAATTCCACAAGAGCCAAGGCGTTAAAGCGACCCTTACCGCAGTTCAGCCTGCGGGCCGTTTTGGTGCGATTGTCTTAGGAGAGAACGAAACCAAAATTAATTCCTTCCACGAAAAGCCTTCCGGCGATGGCGCTTGGGTAAATGGCGGTTATTTTGTTTTAGAACCGAGTGCCATTAGCTACATTGAAGGAGATAGCACCACCTGGGAAAAAGAACCGCTGCAGAATCTCGCTCGCGAAGGTCAATTGGCTGCATATAAACACACAGGATTTTGGCAGCCGATGGATACTCTGAGAGACAAGCATTATCTTGAAGAATTAATCGAAAAACGTCGGGCGCCCTGGATCAAGTGGTGATACCGAGATTTTGACTCGGATTCAATTCTCGGGCATTTGAAAGGCGATCATATGGATTTCGATAGTGTAGTCATTGGGGCTGGCGTGGTGGGCTTGGCGGTTGCAAGAGCCCTTGCCTGTTCAGGGCGCAGTGTGCTGGTTTTGGAGCGTCACAAATTCATCGGTCAGGAAACCAGTTCTCGCAATAGTGAAGTTATTCATGCGGGGATTTATTATCCCAGCGGCAGTTTGAAAGCGCGTTTATGTGTGCGCGGGCGCGAACTCCTGTACAACTACTGCGATAGCCATAATGTCAGCTACAAGCGCGTAGGAAAATTAATTGTCGCGGCCGGCGATCATCAAAATACCGCGCTTGAACTAATTTACGAGAAGGGAAGGGCGAACGGTGTGGATGATCTTGAATTTATCGATCAGGATCGTTTAACCGAAATGGAGCCGGCATTGTGCGCGACAAAAGCTATCTTGTCGCCTTCCACAGGTATCATTAATAGCCATGAGCTTATGCTGGCTTATCAGGGCGATCTTGAGCGGCAGGGAGGCATCTTGGCGCTTTCCAGTCCGGTGATACAGGGAAAAGCGATCAGCGGCGGTTTTGAACTGGAAATTGGTGGCGAAGAGAATTCCTTTATAAGCTGTCGGGAGTTGATCAACAGCGCCGGTTTGGGAGCGCAAGAGGTCAGTTCTCATATTAAAGGGATTCCCGCAGATTCCATCCCAAAACTGTATTTGTCTCGCGGTTGCTATTTTTCGCTCGCCGGAAAATCCCCTTTTTCGCGCTTGATTTACCCTCTGCCCAATAACGAAGGGCTGGGTGTGCATCTCACATTGGATCAAGCGGGAGTAGCGCGTTTTGGGCCAGACACGGAATGGGTCGATACTGTGGATTACACAGTAGACCCGAGTCGGGGAGACGCGTTTTACCAAGCCATTCGGGAATATTATCCCGCTATTCGACGAGAGTCTCTGCATCCCAGCTATGCGGGCATCCGCCCCAAGATTGTGGGGCCAGGGACAGCAGCGGGTGATTTTATTATTCAAAGCGAAGAGCTGCATTCTGTTCCGGGTTTTGTGGGATTGTATGGAATCGAATCCCCAGGACTTACTGCATCCATGGCGATTGGCGAATATGTTTTGCAAAAGTTAGAAAAGCGAATCAATAGTTTTTCGGCAGAATTTCCAAATTGATATTTCCTTTTAAACGAGCATTTATAGGACGACTATGAACATTTTGATTACCGGAAATCTCGGATATGTAGGGCCTTCTGTCATCAAACAACTTCGTGCGACTTTTCCCAAGGGGCGATTGGTCGGTTTAGATACAGGTTTTTTTGCTCACTGTTTGACAGGGGTGGATGTGTACCCTGATACCTTATTGAATGAACAATGGTATGGCGATATTCGCAATATTAATATTGATATGCTAAGAGGATTTGATGCGGTAGTTCACTTGGCTGCTATCAGTAATGATCCCATGGGGAAAACCTTCGAAACTGTTACAGACGAAATTAATTGTCGCTCCAGTATTCGCTTGGCAGAACTAGCTAAAGAAGCAGGTGTGAGAAATTACGTATTCGCCTCCAGCTGTAGCGTTTATGGTTTTGCGGAAGGCGGTCCCCGCAAGGAAGAAGACAGTCTCAACCCGCTCACAGCATACGCCAAATCCAAAATTGGAACAGAAGAAGGTGTTAAAAGTCTCGCATCGGATTCTTTTGTGGTTACGTGTTTGCGATTTGCAACTGCGTGTGGGTTCAGTGCGCGCACTCGTCTCGATCTCGTATTGAACGATTTTGTCGCGGGAGCCGTTGCCACTGGCGAAATCAGCATTCTGAGCGATGGCACGCCATGGCGCCCTTTAATTCACATCGACGATATGGCATTGGCCATCGAATGGGCAGTTGCTCGTTTGGCAGAAAATGGCGGTGCATTCCTTTCCATTAATGCCGGAAGCGATGAGTGGAATTATCAAGTAAAAGATCTGGCAGAGGCAGTTGCGCAAGTTGTTCCCGGAACTACTGTCTCTATTAATCCCGATGCAGTGCCGGACAAACGCTCATATCAAGTGAGTTTCGAAAAATTCCGCCAGCTTGCCCCCAATCATCAACCGCGAGTGACACTGACTCAAGCCGTTGAAGGGCTCAAGGCTGGATTGGAAAAAATGCAATTTAAAGACGCCAATTTCCGCACATCTCAATATATTCGTTTGGTGGTACTAAAAGGGCATATGGCGACTCAGCGAGTCAACGACAGTCTTTATTGGCGTTAATCAGGGAAGGGTATATGAAATTTCAAGAGACGAAACTTGCCGGCGCCTATATTGTGGATCTCAATTTGCTTCAGGATGAACGAGGTTTTTTTTCACGTATTTTCTGTCGCAACGAATTTGAACAACACGGCTTGGTGTCAGATGTTGTGCAAGGAAATATGTCCTGGAATAGATCCAAGGGTACTTTGCGAGGGATGCACTTTCAATATAGCCCCTATCAAGAAACCAAATTTATTCGCTGCGTTCGCGGTGCAATTTATGACGTGATTATAGATCTGCGCAAAGATTCGCCCACCTATAAACAATGGATTGGTGTGGAGCTTACGGCAGATAACCGAACCGCATTATTTGTCCCGAAAGATTTTGCTCACGGATTTATTACCCTCCAGGATGATACAGAGGTGTTTTATCTTGTATCGCAGAGTTACCAACCCGGCTCTGAAGGTGGTATCCGTTGGAATGATCCACAATTCCAAATCGAATGGCCGCTTGAGCCAACCTGCATTTCTGCAAAAGACGCTGCTTGGCCTGATTATGAAGGATAACCCACATGATTATCGTTGATACCGCACTTGCCAAATTAGCGGCAGAAAACAAACCCATTCGTCTGGCCATGATCGGAGCTGGATTTATGGGGCGTGGTGTAGCTCTGAATATTATTCAAAGCACTCCTGGAATTGATTTGGTTTGTATATCCAATCGCAATATTGATGGGGCCCGTCGCGCCTATTCTGAAGCGGGCGTCGATGACGTTGCTTTGGTCGAGACAGCCGCCCAATTGGAAGACGCAATCATGAGCGGTCGCAAAGCCGTTACGCAGAATGCGCTGGCGCTTTGCGAGGCCGACGGTATTGACGTAGTGCTTGAGGTTACAGGTGCGATTGAGTTCGGCGCAGAAGTTGCGTTAAAAGCAATAGAAAATAAAAAACATATATTGCTGATGAATGCAGAGTTGGACAGCACGCTGGGCCCACTTTTGAAAACCAAGGCGGATAAAGCGGGTGTCGTGTTTACGAACGTCGACGGTGATCAGCCCGGTGTCATAGTCAACCTTTACCGTTTTGTTAAAGGGTTGGGTGTCAAACCCGTTTTGTGCGGCAATATCAAAGGATTGCAAGATCCTTATCGAAACCCCACCACGCAGCAGGAATTCGCGAAAAAATGGGGGCAAAAACCTCATATGGTGGCCTCCTTTGCCGACGGGTCAAAAATTTCTTTTGAACAGGCGATTGTTGCCAATGCCACAGGAATGACTGTTGCAAAACGCGGCATGTTGGGACCTACGGTACCGGCTGGTACTCCTATTGAAAAAACAGTTGAGCTTTACCCGCTCGAACATTTGGAAAATGGGCCGGGCATTGTGGATTATGTGGTGGGCGCAGTACCCAACGGCGGTGTTTTTGTTCTGGGTATGCATGATAATCCTCGACAGCAGCATTACCTGAATCTCTATAAAGTAGGCCCGGGCCCACTGTATTGTTTTTATAACCCTTACCACTTATGTCATTTTGAGGTTGGCAATACGGTTGCGCGTGCTGTGCTGTTCCACGATGCTGCGGTAGCTCCAATCGGTAAACCAATGGTGGATGTGGTGGCCACCGCTAAGACAGATTTGAAGGCTGGGGATACTATCGACGGAATCGGCTGGTACATGACCTACGGTCAGGCGGAAAACGCAGATGTGGTGTTTCGCGACCGGCTATTGCCAATGGGGTTGGCGGAAGGGTGTATATTAAAACGCGACGTTCCAAAAGATCAGGTTCTGACGTACGACGATGTGGAATTGCCTCCGGGCAGGTTGTGCGATCAACTGCGCGCGGAGCAAAACGCACTTTTTTTTGCGGATTAAATTGGAAGGAAACGCGATCTCTCTCGGGGATGGAATTTACCGGGTGAGATAGCGTTGTAACCGAACATTGGATTTAGTTTATATGCTGACCTTACCTGCATTACGTTATCCAGTTTATTTTGTTAGCAAGGAGCTACATAGGTTTAAAGATCTCATCGACAATGGTGGGCTTGTTGCGAATAGTGAAGAGGCATTTAAGCGATGCATGTCTGGCGCTGACGTATGGTCAGTGCAGAGTTATGTCCTGTTGAAGCAACGAGGTCTGGATATTTATTTGACGGATCATTATGTACCTGATGCGATTTGTGTTGTGCCGCATAATTTTTTGATGGTACGGGATCTGCCGTTTAATAGTTACGTTGTTGCCTGTCGTACCGACTCGGCACGCCCAGCAATATGTGAAATACGTTCAGTGATGAATCCATTGGCAATAGTCGATTCGGACGATCACTTTTTACCGCATTGGCCGCAACCCATTTTGATTCCGCGGGATAGAACGCGAGGTAGTCGAGTGGAGAATTTGGATTTCAAAGGGCATCCGCGTAACTTGGCAGGACCCTTCAAAACGCCGGAATTTTTAGCTAGTTTGCGCGAAATTGGAATGCAGTTTTTATTCGATAGTAATGCGGCTGTCGAACAGGTAGATCCTCGCAATCAATTTCTGTCCTGGGCCGATTATTCACAAAGTGATGTGGTCTTAGCTGTTCGCAATCTCACTGAATATGATTTTGGCTTAAAACCGGCCGTCAAGCTGGTTAACTCTTGGATGGCAGGGGTGCCTGCGATACTAGGACCTGAACCGGCATATCAAGCGCTGCGTAAATCGGAATTGGATTATATCGAGGTTATCACAGCCGAAGATGCGTTACGGGAGTTGAAGCGTTTGAAGGAGAATCCATCACTCTATCAACAGATGGTGGAAAATGGACTGCAGCGAGCCAAGGAGTGCTCTGCTGATGTTGTGGCTCAAGCGTGGTACCAATTTTTGAATGGCCCGGTAACGCAGGGGTACGAAAGATGGAGGCAGGCGGGATGGATGGATAGAAAGATCGGTCGTCCTGTTCGTTTTTTCTTGCGAGCTATAAAGCATAAACAAAACGAAAAGCATCATTGTTATCGCCGTGATAATGGGTATAGGCCTGTGCCCGGCTAATCTTAATCATTCTCCTGAATTGATTTGGCATCACTATTGCATTGCGCCCGCTATTGGCGCCTCGATAAATTGAAAACGACAATATGATTAAAAAACTCTTAATCGTGCAATACGGTGGCGACTTCAAGGAGGCTTACCAGAAGATTCGCTCTGGAGCGCCGGAGTTTTACGCTAATCAGCGATATTCAATCGAAGCGGTTGTCCGCCTGAAAGAATATGTAGGGGAGGTGACGACACTTTGTTGTCATTCTGAGGGCGCCTACTCAGAAATTCTTGAGCCCGGTGTTCGTGCCATTGGCGTAGGCGCGACGGAAGCTGATGGATATCCAGTTACCATCGAAAAAACAATTGCAACTCTCGAAAATTACCAGCCGGATTATGTGGTTCTCCGCACGCCGGCAACCGCTATCTTGCGCTGGTTGCGTAAGAAAAAAATCCCTGCATCACTCATTCTGGCAGATTCATTTAACGGTTCATCTCTGGGGGATCGAATCCGCTACTTGCAGCTTGCTTGGGAATGCAACCATTCCAACGTTCGATGGATAGGAAATCACGGCGTCGGCGCATGCCTGTCCTTGAAAAAAATAGGTATTAACGCCGCTAAAATTGTTCCGTGGGACTGGCCTGTTTCGGTTGATCCGTCTCGTTTTCCGCCGAAGAGGTTGCAAATCATTGGCAACCCTAGATTGCTGTATGTCGGCGCTATATCAGAAGACAAAGGCGTAACTGATTGTATCGAAGCCGTTGCCCATTTACGCAAATTGGGTCAAGAGGTGGCATTGGATATTTGTGGCAAAGGCAATGTAGAGGAGTGTAGGGAGTTTGCGCAGCGATACGGTGTGGCGGATGCAGTTAACTTTTGTGGATTGTTACCCAATACAGAAGTCATTTCCCGTATGGCCGGTGCCGATGTTGTAATTGTACCCAGTCGCAAATCTTATCCTGAAGGCTTCCCCAAAACCATTAATGAGGCTTTGTGCTCGCGTTCGCCACTGATTGTTTCCGATCATCCAATATTCGCTCGAGTGTTGAAAAATCGGGCTAACGCGATGGTGTTTCAGTCTGGTTCGGCGATTTCGTTGGCGCAGAGTGTAATGGAACTGCTGGGCGATCCTGCGCTTTATGCGCATCTCTCAGAAAATGCCATGGCAACCTGGCGGAGTTTGCAGATCTCCATGAAATGGGGAAAACTCCTGGAAAACATCGTGTTAGGCACGCAAGATGCACAAAGTCAGGTGTCCTCCAGTCGGTTGGATTCCGGTCAGTATAACCTGGCCGAGTGAAGTGACGCGGTGGC
Organism: Saccharophagus sp. K07; assembly: GCF_014336955.1. Lineage (GTDB taxonomy): Bacteria > Pseudomonadota > Gammaproteobacteria > Pseudomonadales > Cellvibrionaceae > UBA5868. The sequence continues at coordinate 115,266 of NZ_QRAI01000001.1, forward strand.
CGAAGAGGCTAGTGAGGATTGGTCTAAATTCAAGCTAAAGCTGGCAGCTGCGAATCCCGCGATCAATAGCAAAAACAGCAATTCCCATTTTATTGATATCCAACCGGAATTGGCGATAAACGCTAAGGTGATGGCATAGCCAGTCAAATAGCCAAGTCCAGAGCCGATCAGCATCCCAAATATGCCAGCAACGTGATAGCCAATAATTAATCCCAAAATGTTGCACGTTGCCAGCGTGCAGACTGTAAAAAAGTGGATGCGGGTTTTTCCCTGGGCAAGCAGCGCGTTTTGATAGATTTGCGGCAAGGTGCGGATTGCGCCGTTGATCGCCAGGATTGTGAGCACCTGTCCTGCGAAGGCGTAGCGGTCATCGTAGAGAATCTCAATAATGAAGACCGATAAAAGCGATACAATCCCGAACATAGGGATTGTGACAGCCATGAGAATGGTGCGCAGTCGAATCAGCATGAATTGGAGTTTATTAGGGTCCTCCCGATGAACGCGAGATAGAGTAGGAAACAAAACGCTACTCATAAAACGTTCTACCAATTCTCCAAAAATCCATGCAATAGTCCCGGCAATGGCGATCATTGCCAAGATCGTCGTAGACACAAAATGCCCCTCGATCAGCCTTACTCCCTGGCCGCTGAAGAAGGTAAATATAGTGCTCCAGAAGACCCATTTGCCGAAGTGAAATATCTGTTTGGCGAAAGCCGGGTCCCAACACAAACGATGCTTGTGATCCTTCAGCAATACATGTCCAAGTAGCAACTCCATCGCGCAGCCGACCCAGCTGCCAATTGCTAAAGCCCATACGGACTCCAGAATTAATGCGAGTACAATCATTGAGATGATGCAGACCACTTGCCCTATTAATTGCATGATCATGATCTGCTTCACTTTCAATTCCCGCTCTGCGAGAACGAAGTCAACTGCGCGGAATCCGCTTATAACCGCGCTGAAGCCACAAAAACAGAGTAAGGGGAAAAGTAGATCTTCGCCGTAGAACCGCGATGCGGGATACGCAAGCAAACACAGTGCAATCCATAGCACAAACCCGCGAATGATTTGCATTGTCCAGGCGGTATTAAGAAAGTCGGGATTGGTGGCGTTTTTGGCTTGAATGATCGCGGGTCTAATCCCGAGGTCGCTGAACATGGTGGAGGCGATAACAAAGACATTGACCAAAGCCATCAGGCCAAAGGCTTCCGGGAAAAGAAGCCGGGTCAAAATCAGGTTGCTGACCAGTTGAAGTGCCTTTTGACTGCCAAAGCCCGCGGCGATCCAAAAACTCCCTGAATAGATCCTGCGTTTCAACTCCGAACCCTGGCGCAGGCGCTTCAATATGGTTAGCATCTATAACACTAAATCTCTGTGACTAAGTTGTCGGTGAGCGCCGTTTACGTGCTTCTCTCGAAGAGAATTCATTGGAGCGTAGTGTATTGCGTTCTGATGAACGAGGCGAGAATTTTTTAGGGCTAGCCAATAGATTTTTGTGGTGGTTACTAACTTTGGTGGTCTAACGTGACTTTTTGCACAGGTTGATCATTGAATAACCTTAATATCTTATCGACAAGAATTGCGGAACCCCGTCGATTTAGATGGTCGTCATCATAATAAAGGGGGCTGCCATCGGTTTGAGCTCGACAGATATTAAGTAATGTATCGCACAGAAAATCCGCAGGATTAACTAAAGCAATATTATCTCCTTGGATGCGCTCCATGAGTTCGAGGATAAAGCGATTTCGCTTTAAATAGATGGGATAGTCTGTGTTGATTTCGTTCGGTATTGAACCGTGTTGTAAATAGTGCATGAAATTGTAGGTGGGCACATCCCATCCGACTTCTGGAACAGGTTTTACCAAAACAAGCCGCTTGGACGCTTGGGCAAGGGATTTGATGTGTTTTTCAATAATCGTTGCAGCCGCTTCAGGAGTATTAGAGCGTACGCCATTGACCAGAACGTAATTTTCGCGGGGCGCGTTTGCCTTTTCGATTCCACCGCGTTGGTTATCGAAGAAAACGCTATCAAGATAGCCATCGATAGGTGCAATACTGAAACTCCATCTTGCAATCAGAATTGTGGTTGCCTGATTGGCTTCCAAATAATTCAAGACGACTTTTTGAGAGCTGTCACAGTCGCTCAACTTGGATGCGTGGCCAGCATTTCCTATAAACCCCGGAATAACATGGCAATTCCAGTTGATAATATACACACCCTTTTTGTGACTTTGGATGAGCTGTTGGTTCAATGGATAAAGCAGCATTCCAGCATGAGAATCGCCGATCAGAGCGACTATTTCATTTGCATTCGGCGCACCGAATTCACAGAGTTCAACGCCAGGAGCGTTTGCCAAAGTGTTTTTGTGTGGGCAGATTGCCTTGTCCGAATCGCGTTCTATTTCAATAGCTGCTAAAACTTCTTCACTGAAACGGAATTTCATTCCGTGACTGAATTTCGCCGCTATGGCAAACACCAGTAGTAGTATGGCAGCAGAGCCACAATACAAGTAAACCTTGGTTGAAGGCAGTTTCTTTTTGTGGCGGAATGGTACTTCAATAAATTTCCAGCTGAGATAGGCGAGAGCGAAGCTCAACAGGATCAGAAGGATGTAAAAAGTAAAGTCCGGTTCGCACTGGCATCTCAGGCGTGCGAAGGCAAATATGGGCTGATGCCAGAGATACAGGCTATAACTAATTAAGCCTATGGCAACCAATGGTTTGGCAGACAGAAGCTTGCCTGTGATCGTGTGTTGCGAAAAGCAAATGATAAAGGCTGTTCCAAGAACAACAGGGACCGCAGCCAAACCAGGAAAGGGAACTTTGTGATCAAGGAAAAATATGGAGCTTAGCAAAAAAAGCAGGCCAATTACGGAAAGGCCTTCCCGAACAATAGGGTTCTTGGGGAGGGCTTGTGTGTAGTAAGTCAAATAAATTGCACACAAGGATCCAATTAAAAGCTCCCATGCGCGAGAGGTAATCAAATAGAAGGCGGCGCCTTGATTGCTCCTCACCAAATGCTGAGCCAGAGTAAGGCTGGCTGCGGCGAATAAAATAAGGAAGAGGACCAGTCTGTTTTTGCGAAAACGAAACAGAAACAACAGTAGGAGCGGAAAAAATATATAAAACTGCTCTTCAACAGAAAGGCTCCAGGTATGCAAAAGAGGATTGAGTTCTGCGGCCGAGTCAAAATATCCGGTGTTTCTCCAAAAATAGATGTTGGAAACGAATAGAAATGTCGCTGCAAGAGCTGCCCCAAAGTGATCCAATGTTTGAGGTGGGAGCCAATTAAAAGCCGCTACGGATGAGACGACAGATACCGCTATGAGTGCCGGAATGATTCTGCGGATGCGACGTTCGTAGAATTTGCTAATTGAGATGGTCTGCGATTGTTCCAGTTCGCGCAGGAGCAAAAAGGTGATGAGATATCCGCTTATGACGAAAAAAATATCAACCCCAACGAAGCCACCGCTTACCAGGGTAAAGCCCGCGTGATAAAAGACAACGGGCAGCACGGCTACGGATCTTAAACCATCGATCTCGGGGCGGTAGAACATAAAGATTTCCTTCTCGTGCGGTTCGTATCGCTAGGAGACAGAGCGCGCCCAGGTCCTCAGTGGAGAATGGATCCTGATGAGTGGACTCCCGGTTGCTGCTTATAATACGAGGTCGCGGGATTTTGTCCAGGCGTTCCAATGGGGTGCCCTCTCATCCATATTAACTTGGTGAAGGTTGGTGCAGAAGTGGATGTGGTGCCAGGACAGATTATATTTTGATCAACTTATTAGATTGGGTTATTGCTGATGCCGATAATGCCGCCTCCAAATGGCTTTTATTACATAGCGCTTTTTATCCTGTGGCCATTGGTGGCATACAAAATCTTTAAACGCTACAGTCTGGACAGGTCCATAATTCTGCTTTTCCTGGTGCCCTATCTATTCTTGCCTGTTCCTCATGGTGGGATGACCCCCATAAAGCTCCCCTTATTTCCTCCGTTGGACAAGGAGGCTGTGCCGGTTTTTGTCGCGCTTGCTCTAATTTATATGAACAAAATCAAGCTCGATTACCTGCCCAAGTTCCGCTGGAGTTTAGTGTTTTGTCTAGCATTTCTGTTGTCCCCATTCATGACGGTTTTCGCAAACAATGATCCATTGGTTTTCGGAACCAGAGTTCTTCCGGGGTTGAAATTTTCAGAAGCTTTGTCGATTTTTGCGGGCGTCTATATCAAGGTCTATGTGCCATTTATTATTGGTTTTTCCCTTTTAAATACAAATAGGGCCCATGAAGAATTTATTAAGATGATTTTTATTCTTGGGTTGGTGTATTCGTTGATTATGGTGTATGAAGTGCGGATGAGTCCGCAATTGCACCGAATTGTTTATGGCTATTTCCCCCATGACTGGATACAACAAATACGAGCGGGAGGATTTCGACCGGTTGCATTCCTTGGACATGGTCTCCTTGTCGCTTTATATGGCTGTCTGATGACGATATCAGCTTTTATTTTATGGCGTAATCGTCATGAGGTTATGAAGGGAAAAGGAGCGTTTGTTGTCTTGTACTTCATAGCCGTATTAATTCTATGTAAAACCTACAGTGCAGTGATTTATTTTTTAGCATTTTTAGCGTTGACACTTTTCCTCAGTATACGCATGCGATTGACAGTTGCGTCCGTAGTTGGGCTGATTTTCTTGTTCTATCCCGCAGTCCGCAGTCTTCTTCCGTTGTCCGAAATAACGGAATTTTTTATGGATCTCAATCCTGACAGAGCGGCATCGTTGCAATTTCGATTTAATCATGAAGACCACCTTTTGGAGAAAGGCAATGAGCGCCCGTGGTTTGGTTGGGGAACATGGGGGCGCAACCGTATATATGATCCATTGACAGGAAAAGACCTCAGTGTGACAGATGGCGCATGGATACTCGCATATGGAATTTTTGGTTGGTTGGGTTATATAGGTTCTATGGGACTGCTTGCGTATCCTGTGTTCGCGCTGAAGCGAACTTTGAATGACAAAACTGAAAAAGATTTTTCCACTTACACTTTAGGTTTGGTCTTCATCTTAATGATTTATATGATTGACCAGATCCCTAACGCTTCTTTATGTCACCTGAGTTATTTGATCGCGGGTGCCGTTCTTGGCAGAGCAAAACAGTTAGCTGAGAGCAGGTCCCGACCGATTACCGAAGGTTTGCGTCCCGCATGACCACGAAATTTGTATTTCCCACGACCCAGCATCAACACTTAGTTGACGAGGTGTTGAATATCGCTATCGAAGCGGGACGTGCTGTTTTGGAGGTGTATCACGGTGCAGAATGGGATGTGCAACTCAAAGAGGATAAGTCGCCAGTAACGCGCGCCGACTATATAAGCCATAAAGTTATAGAGTCGGGATTGAGGGCATTGGGCACGGTACCTGTGTTGTCTGAAGAGTCTGAGATGCCGGAATGGTCAATTCGTCGACAATGGTTTGAGTATTGGTTGATTGATCCTCTGGATGGAACCCGCGAATTCATCAGACGCAATGGAGAATTCACGGTAAACATTGCTCTCGTGCAGGATGGAAATCCTGTCCTTGGAGTGGTATATGCGCCAGTACAGGATTTAATTTTTTGGGGGACGCGCAATTTTGGGGCGTTTTGTCGGCGAGGTGCGCGCGGACAATCTCAGCAGATCAATTCCTTATCTCGTTCAAGCAATAAAATATTGCGAATCGCAGCGAGCCATTCGCACAAATTCTCGCCAGATTTTTCTGATTTTCTTGCGCGACTGCCAGAATATGAAATGGTTTTTATTGGCAGCTCACTAAAAATGTGTATGGTGGCGGACGGTAGTGTCGATTTATATCCGCGTATTGGGCCAACAAGTGAATGGGACACGGCTGCTGCACAGGCAGTGGTGGAGGCCGCCGGCGGCCATGTATTGGATTGGAGGACATTGAATCCTTTGTCCTACAACCAAAAAGAATCTCTTCTAAATACATCTTTTGTTGTGTGTTCAGAATCTTCTTATGCTTTGGTTCGTAGCGTTTTTTGCTCAGATTTCGGCCAGAAAAAATAGTTTTCAGTGCCTGAAAAGGTATAAAAATTATATTTTTATGCCTTGCCTGTTGTCTCGAATTAATTGCGTGTCCATCTTGATTGCCAATTGTTTATAAACTGTTTTTTTCTGCAGCAAACTCATTTGCACAATTTTGTAGCAGTTGATTAACGGGGAAAATATTGGTCAATAAAATTGCTTTGTGAAATAGATTGCACATCCGGCATTGACAAGACTTTGTTTGTGCGGTCACAATTCGACCACCTTTTCATACGCTGACAAGCCCTCAGGGCGAATGATCATCCAAAAAGATTCGCCGCGTATGTCCAGGCCCCTCTTAATTTGGGGCATCAAGGTACTCAAAATAGCTGACGATAAGAATACTTGCGATCTTGGGGCAACCTTGTGTTATTCCAAAGCTGTCCGCGAAAAACAAATCTGTAAAAAGCGCCATCAGGCATTTCTGATTTGTTTTGGATTTGCTATGTCGCGGGTATTCACGAGCCTTACTTTGAGCTAACTCCTGATTTTTAAAAAGATTTTTTTGCGATAAAACATTTTTTTCAAGATGTGGCATAGGAATCAACACGGGAAAACTCAGAGTATCCAAACTGAACTCGGCGCGAGGGCCAAGCCCCGCAATAAACACGCAGTTGGTATCTCACCGAAAACACTTCTGGAATTATTCGGTTTAGCCGGCACGGGGTAGCCGGCAGTATCAGCTATCGCTTTCTGAGTAATACACTCTAGATGTTCGGAGTTTTTCATGGCAAAACATTTGCAATTTTGCTCGGCGCTATTTTTGTCGGCGTCCGTTTTTCTCACGGGTTGTCAGGTAGACGTTCAAGATCCCAATAACCCGGGTAATGGAAATCCATCACCAACTAATACCCCTCCGGTTATCACTCTTGTCGGGGAGTCCACTATTACAATTCCGGTAAATACCGCCTATTCGGAGCCGGGAGTAGTTGCAACAGATGCTGAAGATGGTGATCTGACCAGTGCGGTTTCTGTTGATAGTTCAAAGCTCAACACCAGCGTTCCAGGCCAGTATGAAATTACCTATCAGGTGAAGGATTCTGGAAACTTGGCTGCCACTCCAGTCAAACGCATTGTAATCGTCGCTCCAGCGGCTGTTGATCCAGAAGAGCCTTCTGAAGATCCAACAGCGGTATTGCCGCCGCCGATCACCGATTTGAGATTGGTTGGTTTCACAAGTGCGCGCGAGATCGTTGATGTGACCACTATCCAAAATGGCTCTGTCATTGATCTGTCTCAGACATCTGTGGATTTGCTCAACGTGGTTGCTGATTCTGCTGACGTGAGCAAAACAGGAAGTGTCCACTTCAAACTTTCTGGTCCGATCAGCGTCGATCGCTGGGAAAACAATGCCATCTATACCATGGTGGTAGACACAGTGAATTTGAGTGTCTCCAAAGGTCAATTTCCAGAAGGTGATTACACCTTATCTGTGACACCTTATTCATTGCCTGATATGGCGGGTACAAAAGGCGCGGTGAAAACTGTTTCTTTTAAAGTTACCGATAAAAAGATCGTGACAAATGTTCCCAAAATTGCGGCCGTGGAGTTGGTTTCTGTCGCGGAAGGCGGGCAATACAGCCCTATTACGCGTTTGGCGGAAGGTACTGAGCTTGATTTCGGCAAGATGTCAGCATCACTCGTTAACTTTATTGCAATCAGTGAAGATGTAGCTAAAACAGGCAGTGTGCATTTTGACCTGACTGGTCCAATCGAAATTAACCGATATGAGAACACAGCGGCTTTTGCACTGCAAAACGAAACGAAGCATTTCAGCCTCAATAAAAATGAATTGCCTGAGGGTGAGTATACGCTGATTGTGACGCCATATGAAAAGCCGGATACCGGCGGTGAGGCGGGTATTCCGCTGATGTTAAACTTCAGTGTTGTCAACAAAGGTCAAGTTCCTCAAGTGCCGGCTTCTGCACCAGAAGCTAAAAACGATAGCTACACCTATTTTGCTGGCAATTCAGACCAGCCAGGTGAGGCAACTCCGGTAAGCGCTAATGACACCTTTGCAGCAGGAGCGAAGTTCGCTGTTACAAAAAATCCTTCTCATGGCAGCGTCTCCATGTTTGATGCAGGATATTTCACCTATACACCTGATTCCGGATATTCAGGAGCGGACTCGTTTACATATCAAATTACGCAGGATGGCAAAACTTCCAGCGCTACAGTTTCAATTAACGTTGTAGCTGCTTCGAGCGGGGGTTCTTCTGGTTCGAGCTCTTCAGGCTTTACCGTGATTAAGCCTTCTGCAGACTCGAAGTTGATATATGTCAGTAGCTCTACAGGAAAAGATACCAATAACTGTCTGAGCGAAGCGGCTCCCTGTAAGACAATTACTGCGGGATTGGAGAAAATGCGCAATGGATATCCAGATCATCTCTACTTGAAGAGAGGTGATGTGTGGAGAGGTGAGCGGTTCGTCAACCTGCATTCTGGTCGAAGTGCCAAAGAGCCAGCTGTTATCACCTATTACGGCACGTCTGGTGCTCGACCAAAACTGGAAAATTCAAGCGCAGCATTGCACGTGTTCAAAGGCAAGATGTCAAACTTCAGTTTCATCGGTTTGGATTTCTCTTCTTATACAAGAGATCCAGCACATAAAGAATTTACCGGCGGCGGCGGCGCAGATATTACCCTTTTGGGTGGCAACGAAAACCTTCTGTTCGAGGACAATAAATTTTCTTATACAGAAGTTATTATCCAGCAATGGGATAGTGGTAAGCCGACCAATATTACCTTCCGAAGAAATATTTGGACTGGAGCTTATGTAAATCAGTCATCCTACAATCGTGACAAGAGACCATCAAATATCTATGCGGACGGTGTTATTGGTTTGATTATTGAAGAGAATGTTATCGACCAAGGAGGATGGAATCCTAAGACTAAAGGCGCTGGTGCGAACATGTTTAACCACAACATTTATATTCAAGCCAGTACAGAAGGTAAAAGTCTCCGTCTGCGCAATAACATTATTACTCGCGGGTCCAGCCATGGAGCCCAGTTGCGATCAGGTGGAATTGCAGAGAATAACTTTTTTGCCAGGAATGCACTTGGTCTGTTGATTGGTTACGATAAAACGCCATTGGTTACAGGAGTTGTGGCGCACGCGATTAACAACGTGGTATCGGAAGGGCACTCCATGGTAAAAGGCATCGACGCTTGTAACGGAGCCAACCTGTGTACCGCCGCTCTTGTAGGGGTCGACTTTGGGATATATGGCAAAGCGGATTGGCAAGCTCATGGGAATATCGCTAGCCAGCTCAGCCCAGATGATACTCAGTGGAGATCCAAATATAGCGGCTTGGTTAAACGAGGCTTAAATAAACTGGATGATCCTGCAGTGAAATCGTCAAATAATATTTCATATGCATGGGGATCTGATAGTGAAGGCAAGGATAAAGGATATCCCGATCCTACTAGAACTTTGGCCAGCTACAATCAGACGTTGGGTGGTGAAAAGAGCTTTGACGCCTTCATGAATGTTGTATTGAATCGTCCAGTAGGAACCTGGGATACGAGATATACAGCAGAATCCATCAACAAATATATCCGAGCTGGCTTCGGTCGATAATCTGACGACTCAAGTTGGTTAATTGGGGGCTTCGGCCCCCTTTTCTTTATAACTTTCATATCAATGCTTCCTGTCCTAAGCCTCCATAGTGGCTTGCCTTATTAAGGCAAAAATATCCTTTCCTATCTGACCTCTCCCATCTATGAGCGCCCTAGAACTGGCTCAGTCGATGGAAAACTCATGCTTTTACAATTCAAAGTCTTACTCAGCCTACCCTGCACCCATTCCATCGTATGGTTTTGCCCTCGCCAAACACTCTTACAAGAAGGTAACGCATGAAATCATGTGAACAAATGCCAAGACCCGCGCATTTTGATTGGCTGAATCGGCATTGAATTCCACATATTGTGACGCTAGCATTCTTCAGCTTCTTGGCTGTGGATCAAGTTCATCCATTTGTAGAAGAAGGGAAGGGATTCGCGTTAGAGTTCAGGGCGAGCAATGGATAACAACGAGCAAGTGGAGATTCTTCCACGTGGAACAGCTCCCTTTGAGCAGCTGGAGTAACGGACCGCAAGATCGGTCTCATTGATAATGAGGGGTGTATGGAGAGGAAACTGGATATTCTGCAAGTAGGGCCGACTCGGTATAAGGGCGGAGTCGCTATAGCAATACAGCAGCTGGTGTGCGGCCTTGCACGAAAAGGGCATTCGGTCACCTTGATTGGGAATGGTGGCGTTGATCCCCGGGCACTTGCCGATTTGGGTGTGGATTACATTGAAGCCCCTTTATACAACCGTCCCACCGAATTGTTCAAAACTGCGCGAATCATGGCGTCGGTGATCAGAGCAAAGAAACCGGATATAGTGCACTCTCATTCCAGAAGTGCATCCTTGACTTCGATTTTGGCTGGTCGAATGCCAGATTGGTTTACCTTTCACAACTCATTTTTAACGGACAAGGTTGGCCCGTTAGATTTTGGTCCGATTCGAAAATATTTATCGCCGCTGGGGCGGGAAATATTTGTACTGAATGAGGAAGCTAAGAGCTATTTGAGCAGGGAGCTCAGTGTTGATCAAAATAAAATTACTTTGAATCCGAATGGTGTGGATTTGGAACGGTACCGTCCGCCGAGCGCCGCAGAGAGAGAGACTGCGAGAAAGCGATTCAATATTTTAGAGGGTGAAACGGTCGGTTTATTTGTTGGGCGCTTTCATGAGCAAAAGCGCCCCGAAATTATTGTGCAATTAGCAGAAAGAGCGCGTGACGCGGGATTGCATGATGTTAAGTTTTTAATGGTGGGCGAAGGGCCGTTGGAGTCAGATACTCGCCAGTTGGTTGCTGCGGCTGAACTTGATGATGTAGTGAAATTGGTGGGGTGGATGGACCCCATAGAGGCATACTGGGCGGCCGATCTTTTTCTTATGCCCAGTTTATATGAAGGGTTGGGACTGGTTGCTGCCGAGGCGGTCGCATGTGGATGCCCAGTCCTGCGGACGAACAGCGGCGGCGCAGAATATACGGTAGAGCATGGGGTGTCGGGATATATATGTGACATTGACGAGAGTTCCTTTATCTCCCTTGCTATAGAGCTCATGTCCAAGCCAGAAGCTTTGGCTGCAATGCGATCACAAACTCGCACTTGGGCGGAACGCAACCTCCATTCGGATGGTTATATTGACAGGGCAATAAACGCTTATACGGCAAGTGTCCGGAATAAGAAGAATAAGGTCGGGGAAAAATGAATCGAAGGCTAAAAGTTCTGCTAATTATTGAAAGCTGTAACCCTGAATGGGCTTCGGTTCCATTGGTTGGATACAATTTTTACCGAGAGATTTTATCGATTGCGGACGTTACCTTGGTTACGCATTCTCGCAATCGAGAGGCTCTTCTCAAGCTTCATCCGGATGCTCGTATCCACTTCATAGAGCCTGGCTTGTGGGAGGGGCGCTATTATCGATTGATATGCGCGCTGAGCACATATAAAGGAAGGATAGTTTGGCCAATAAGACATGCGTTGCAATATCCTCTTTACTTTTTTTTCGATAAAACCGTGGCAAAAGCCTATGCAAATGAGGTGTTAGAGGGAAAGTACGACCTAGTGCATTCTCTGACTCCAATGATGCCGCGTTATCCAGTTTCTATTAGCAAGGCATGCATTAAAACCCCTTTCGTTTTAGGGCCTGTCAATGGTGGGGTGCCTTTCCCTGAAGCATTTAAGGCCCTTGGCAGAAAAGAGTTCTCTCATTTTAATTTTTTAAGAAATCTGGGAGCTCTCTTGATTCCCGGGTATAGCCAGACCTATAAACACGCCCATGTCATCCTGGCTGGTTCTACATATACCCGGACATGGATCATAAACAAATTTGGCCGTAATGAAGAGTCTGTTCGCCTTGTATATGAAAATGCAGTCGCATCGCATTTTTATCGAATAGGCAGCTCATCGGAAAAAAATACAAGTGAACTCCGAGTTTTATTTGTAGGGCGCTTAGTCCCTTATAAAGGGGCGGATATGCTGTTAAGAGCAATGGCCGATCCTCGAATAAAAGATCGTCGGATTATTTTGGATATTGTTGGTGATGGGCCAGAACTTGGGTTTCTGAAATCCTTGGCGAAGCAGTTGAATATCGCGGATCGAGTGAACTTTATCGGCTGGATTCCGCAGGCGGAAACGGCAAATTATTATCGAGCTGCGGATGTGTTTGGTTTTCCATCTGTAAGAGAGTTTGGTGGGGCGGTGGTAATGGAGGCGATGGCTGCCGGCTTGCCATGTATTGTGGTAGACAATGGCGGAATTGGTGAATATGTCACTGAAGAGTCCGGTTATAAAATAGCCCCTCTTGGCCCTGATTATGTCATTAATGGACTGGTTGCGGCCCTGCAGGAATTGTGTGAGAAGCCGGAAATTTTAGCGCAGAAATCCCAGGCCGCTGCCAAGAGAGCGGAGAGCTTTTCCTGGGAGAGAAAGAGAGATGAGGTAGATGAAATATATAAATCGCTTTGCCAATAAGTATTTCTAGCGGCACTCGCTTTATATATTAAGTTCTGGATTGGATTACCAAGGATTGGTATACAGCCCTAAACGTTGCTTAAGCAATAAAAAGAATATAGGCATGTCTTCCAATAAGTAACGCTTTGCTAGGCGTTTGGGCTCCTGCGATAGGCGGAATAACCATTCCAAACCCAAGCGCGTCATCCATTTTGGGGCTCGTTTCAGATTTCCGCTTTCAAATTCAATAGTGGCACCTATAGCTAAATACCGCATCACTTGTGGCATTTTATCCCGATGGGCACAAACCCATTTTTCTTGCTTGGGAGCTCCCACACCGATTGCGAGGGTGTTAGCTCCTGATGCTTGAATTAAATCGATAATTTTTTGTGTTTCCTCAGCAGATTTTTCGAAGCCAAATGGGGGTGAATAAGCCCCCACAATGATATTGCTTTGTGTCCGCGAGTTAATTTTATTTTTCGCTTGTTCGACCGAGTCATCCGTTCCGCCCAGCAAAAATACCCGTGCACCGCTCTGCCGCTGGCTGTGATAATCGCAGAATGCAGGGAAAAAATCTGAACCGGTAATTTGAGCGCGAAGAGGGTTACCTGGGAATAGAATTTTGCTCAGCAAAAACAGGATGCGACTATCACAAACGGTGAAAGCGGCTTGTTGATAGCACAGATAGAATTCCCGGTCTTTTTGCAGCTTGATGAGATGGTCGATGTTGGGAGTAACCAACAAACCCTTGTCAAATTGTTGCAGCAGTTCGTCCATGGTTAAGTTATCCATTTCCACATTTAGCATTTTTACTTTACTTATTCGCATTGTGGTGTTTTTTCCTGCTGTTAAGTTTTGGGTTTGGTATGTAAGCAAACATCCTGCCATGCTTCCCGTTGTCATTTTTCCGCAAGATTTATCGGATCGTTGAGCTCTGAGCCGGCGGCCTCTTATGAAGCGATAAAGCTTGGACGCGTTGCTGCAATATGCTTTGTCCTTTTGCGAGGCAATGAGATTTTAATCACATTGAAATCCAGAGTATATGGGGCAAGGTGAACAGTTCTGGGAATTGACTATAAACAGACTGTGCTCGTCAAACACACAGCGTATAATCGAGCCATCGTCAGTGGACTGATATTTTGGGGGGGAGTGTGAGAAAAAAATACTACGCCTTGTTTGTTTTTGCACTTGGTGGAACAGGAACTGGGGGGCAGGCTCTGGCTCAAACTGGAGATTTGCTTGGGCTGAGGATTGATGCAGCCATAGATGTTCGCTCAGTGGACAACGCGGCACTGCGACCGGACTCTGAAGAGCAAATCAAAGAAACCCAAACCTTCGCAACTTTATCGGCAGATGGACATTTAAAAGGGGAGTGGTCGGAATTCAATACAGAATACCGCTTGGAAAACCGTCGCCATTCCGAGATTTCGGAAAATGACGAGACTGTAATTTTAGGCGATTTAAAGCTGATATTAGGGCCGCAGCACCGTCGTTATTATCTCGAGTTGTCTCATTCCTCCCGCGAGGTTTCCATTGATCCTTTAGCTGAGGACTTGCCGTCCAATCGTGATAATCGGGAAATTTACTCCGTCTCAGCGCATGGTGATTTGATTTCTGGCCGTGGCAACACCTTGTCACTGTGGGCTGGTGCTTCTGATATCAAATTTGATGAAAACAAGACCAACGAATCCCGGCGATTTAGTGTCGGAGCTTCCTTCGATCATGCAGTATCGCCTGTAAGTGTCTCGGGGGTGGTGCTGACCGGTTATGAATTAAAGTATCAGAATCTAGACAATAGCGATGTGCAATACGGACGAGCAGCTGTCTATTGGCGGACTGCGCTGCGCCGTATTAGTTATGGTGCTGAAATTGGAGGGAACAATATTAAGAGCGACACAGATTCGACAACCTCTCCCTCTATTTCTGCAGATTTGACCTACAGATCGGGTTTGCAAACTCTTTTGGTTGCGTATAACCAGTATCTATCCGATACCTCACAAGGAGGGCAAGAGACTGGCAGGTTTCAACCTCGAGTTGAGGTGGATGGCCGGTTGGGAGATGTGGTCGATCAATACAGGTTGCAGAGATTCGTCGTTTCATGGACGCACGACCAGATTTGCGCCGTGTGCACTATGAGTATTGATCTGGCGCTCGACCAGGAGACCTACGTCACTTTCCCTGAGCTTGATTCTCGTGAAATGCGCACTGGATTCGAGTTTGACTATAAGCCGTCACGCTATTGGGGATTGTCTTTGGGGGCCAACTTCCGCGACTTCCAGGAAGTTAAGGTAGAGCCGCGAACAGGATATGACGAGCGGCAATGGGAACTGTCAGTCAACTTTCCGCAAATTGTCCGGAATGGGATGTTGGAACTCTTCACGGGGAACGTTAAACGTGACCTCAAACCCGCGGGGGGGTATGACTATAACTATGTCGGTGCTCGCTTCATCTATCGGCTGTACGAGCGCTGAGTTGTTTGAAATGCCTGCTGAGCGCTTGTCTCAGTAGGCATTGCCTCGTTTTGATATCAAACGAATGGGCGTTAAAAACAGTATTTTTAAATCCAGCATTGGCGACCAATTGCTGATGTACTCAAGATCGTATTCAACCCGCTTCCGCATATCCTCAATATTTTCAGTTTCCCCCCTGTAACCCGAGATTTGCGCCAAACCTGTGATGCCGGGCTTGATGCGGTGGCGAGCCAAGTAAGCCTTCACTTTGTCGGAATAGTAGACGTTGTGAGATACCGCATGAGGTCTTGGACCGACGAGGGACATGGAGCCTTCCAGGGCATTAAACAATTGCGGGAGCTCATCGAGGCTGGTGCGACGTATAAAGCGGCCAACCGGGGTTATGCGGCGGTCATCTTTTTTCGCTTGTTCAACGATCTCTTTTTCTTCATGGATGTACATGCTGCGGAACTTGTACACATTAAATTTCTTTCCATCCCATCCATCCCTTTGCTGTTTGAAGATGATTGGTCCAGGAGAGGAGAGTTTGACTGCCAGGGCAATGACGAGCAGGAGCGGGCTGAGCAGGATGATAAGAGCCAATGAAATAACCTTGTCCATCAGCAGTTTGACGAACGCCGGGCCGCCGGCCATGAGGGGCGTCTCATTAAGGTTTAGCAGGGGGATTCCCGCAACTTCACGGACGCTATGGTTCAGTAATTGGAATTCAAAGATATCCGGCGCCCAGACAAGGTCGAGATTTTCGTCGAACATCTGGTCGTGGACATTCTTGACCTGGTAGGTCAGCGGCAGGGGAAGAGCTACGTAGATTCGGCGAATTCCATACTTTTTAATGATTGTCCGGAGATCTTGATTATCCCCGAGCAAAGGAATTTCGGGGGCGTTCCATTCACTAGTCTCATCTTTGTGCCGCACAACTCCAACAATCGTGTCATTCAGCCAAATATTCTTTTTAATGCTTTTCGCGAGATGTAAGGCGAGGTTGCCTGTGCCGAGAATCACGGCCGGAATTCGCTGTTGGTACTTTCGTCTGTACAGTTTGAACCAGTTATAAGTAATGGTCAGTAATAAAGCTTGGCCGATAAACGCAGTAAGTACCCAATAGACGATAACCTGGCGCGAGTATTCTTCAGATGTTCGTGTAAGAAAAGCGGTCCAAGCCAGAATGATGATGACGACGCCCCAGGCTCGCGCCAAATGCTGAATCGCGCCCTCCAATCGGTCGAAGCGGCGGAACACTCCCATAATGTGGTAAGTGATGGTCATTAGCAGGATCGCGAAGGCCAACATGGTTCGATATTGCTGGCCAATTTCTCCATCCCTCCAATAAGCGAAAGCACAAAGCGTTACGCCAACCACCAACAGATTGAGAATGTGCTGGATCCATTGGGCCAGGGTGTCGTGATTTTGCAATAAGCGCTTGTTTCGCGGCCTTTGGGTAGCAAATGGGTTCGATTCACTCATAGGGTGATCTTTCATCTCTGTTTCGCCCGAATGTACGCGGCATCATGTCGCGGGCCCGGAGTATATCAGCTTCATCACTGGCTGTACTTGGCGGTAGGCAACATAATAATTTGGCTTTGGGCAACTTGGTTTATCGCCGGTTGCTCATGGAATTTATGAGGAGAGCCTGAAGTTAATCAATTAAAGGCGGGGGGGTTAGTGACATAGAGGAGAGGTATAGTGACTTAGAGGAGAGGTATAGTGACAGGTATGCTGTATCGCCCTCAGGCGTTACCCTTCGAGCGATACAGACCGAGAAACAAAAGAGCAATTCCACAAATTGTCAGAAAAATTGGTTCATCTATCGGGTTACCAATGAATTGATAACCGGTATCGGACGTAACGGTTTGCGACAGCAATAAGCTGATTGCAATGGCTTTTGTGAAAAATACAGTACCTCGTTTCATCTGTCCTTTTCCTTCCTGTGGTCGAACCAAAAACAGCAGCTTCTCGGCTGCTGGTCTATTTATCTGCGTATACAGCGCCTGGGGTTATAAGCAGAAACTGTGCCATATTGTTTTTATGAGGCAGGTCACAAAAATAAAATCTTGCTTGGCCTGCAAACATGAGATTTGGTTAGGAAAAAAATTCATAAAAAACAAGGAATTGAGCATTTAGTATTGGGTTTGGGAATAACAAGCTACTCATTTTTGCTAAACATATGTTCGTTTTTGCAGCGAAGCATATGTGCATATCTTGCTTATATGTATAAAACCCCGACATGGTCGCGCTGAGTTGTGATCAAGCAGTGACCCAATTTGGTCAAACAATGAACACTTAAGAGGCGCGCAAAACTTTATATTCCATTTTCGAATGTTGCGTTGCGCGGGAGTTGGCCTATTTTGGCCATGTGAAAATATTCGACAACGTGTCTAAGGGAGGGGGAAGGTGCTCAGATGTAAGAGGGGGAGTTGCTGCCATCCCTGGCTTAACTTCAGTGTGCTGACTTTTACTCCTGGATGTCGTGCGCTCCGCCAGGGACTTGGATGTTGTACTTCTTCAAAAGGTCGTACAGAGTGGGCCTGGTAACGCCTAACAGTTTTGCAGTTGCGGAAATGTTGCTCTCTGTCATAGTCAGGGCGCGCAAAATCGCTGCTCGTTCAGCGTTTTGTCGGACATGGCGGAGGTTGATATTCAGGCTCTCACCGGTTGGCGCTATGCCCAAATCTTGTGATGAGACCAATTTATCATCGGCCATCACAACGGCACGTTTAACCCGGTTTTCCATTTCCCGGATATTACCCGGCCAGTCATAGGTCTCGATTGCTTCGACTGCTTCAGGGCTGAATCCCACGACATGAGAACTATTTTGTTCGGTATACATGCGCAGGAAATGGCGCGCGAGTAGGAGTTTATCCCCGTAGCGTTCACGCAATGGTGGGATATGAATTTCCATTTCGCAGATGCGATAAAACAAGTCTTCGCGGAAGGTGCCTTGCTTCACCATTTCCTGGAGATTTTTGTTGGTCGCGCAAATCACCCGCACGTCAACCGGAATTTCCTCCCGACCGCCGACGCGCTCGATTTTGCGCTCCTGTAAAAAGCGCAACAACTTTGCTTGCAGCGCCAATGGCATATCGCCAATTTCATCCAAAAACAAAGTGCCTTCATGGGCCATTTCCACTTTGCCCAATGTGCGTTTGTTCGCGCCGGTGAAAGCGCCTTTTTCGTAACCGAATAATTCGCTCTCCATCAAATTTTCCGGCACTGCGGCGCAGTTAATGGCCACCATGCGGTTATGGGCTCGCGGGCTCAAACGGTGCAGTGCTTTGGCGAGAACTTCTTTACCTGTTCCGCTTTCACCGGTGAGGGTGCAGGTGACGTTTGTGGGGGCGAGCTTTTCGATGGTGCGGCAGATTTTCAGCATGCCCGGATCGCAGGCGATAATGCCGCTCAGCGGGGCTTGTTGCTGTTCTTGCAGGCGGCGATGCTGTTCTTCCAGGTTATAGATGTGGAAGGCTCGCTGCAGAATCAGGTCGAGCGTATCGGCGTTTACCGGCTTTTGATAAAAGTCATAAGCGCCCATGGCCACCGCTCGTACGGCATTTTCATAATCGGAGTTCCCCGTCATGACGATGATCTTGGCTGCAGGGGAAAGTGAAGTGATTTCTCGAATACAGCGAAAGCCCTCTTCGACACCTTCATCATCAGGGGGCAGGCCGAGGTCCTGCAGAATGATTGGCGGTTCGTGCAAGCGAACTGCGGCGAGCGCTTCTTCCCGGTCGCTGGCGACAATCACTTCATACTGATCAAAATGCCAGCGGAGTTGGCTTTGCAATCCCAGGTCATCTTCGATGATCAGCAGCTTCTGTTTGTTGGCTTTGCTCATGATGGTAACGGCTTATGAAAAGTGAAAGCGACGGCCATGGTAAAACAACTGGCGTATCGTTGCATAAGTTTATGCGCTGGTAGTGGTTACTGCCTTAACTCTGCGTAATGGGAAGCGAAATGGTGAAGGTGGTCCCTTCTCCTTTAGTGCTCTCCACACTGAGATTGCCCCCGAGATTTTGTACGTAGTCGCGGGCTTGATACACACCAATACCCATCCCTTTGCCTGTTTTAGTGGTGTCAAAAGGTTTAAACAGGCGATTGCGGATAAAGTCTTCGTCCATACCCTCACCGTTATCTTCAATGGCGATTGACACTACATTGTTGTCGCGGCTGACATGAAGATCGATAAAGCCGGTCGTTTGGGTGGCGTCCTGAGCGTTTTGAATAAGATGGACAAACACCATGACCAAACTGTCCCAATCGCCTTTTACCCGAATTTCCAAATCCTCGTTGCGCAAGGTCGGCACAGGTTGGCCTTTTTGGCAGCGGCGAATGGCTTCTACGAGCACATCATTCAGATTGAGAACGCGCACGCCCTCTGGCTCATTGCGTTGTAATTTGCGCAATAAGTTGTTCATGCGCGTAACTGAATTGTGGATCGTCTGAATGGCATCCTCGACGAACGCTGGGTTGTCTTTGTGCTTTTCGGCGTTTTTTACAACGAGGGATTGTTGTGCAATCAGATTCTTCAGGTCATGCATCACATAAGCGGCTAGCTTGTTAAAGGCATCGAACTGACGCGCTTCCGCCAGTTGTTCCGCTTGTTCATGCCGCTCCAGATAGTTGGCAATTTGTCTGCCAACTGTTTTCAGAAGGTCCAGATCTTCCCAGTTCAGCGATGGATCACCGTTCGGGCTTGTCAGCACCATAAAGCCGATCAATTCGGATTCATTTAACAGCGGCAGAATCAGCCATATGTCGACAATTCTGTTGGCCCATTCGGGCAGGTATTCATTGTTCTGGGCGAGTGGATCTTGCGAACCGGTGAAGGAAGGCAGAAACACCCACTCGGATTGTTCCAGCGCCTGAATGAATGGGCTGTCGTCCGGCTCTATGGCTTCCAATACATTGATGGAAATATTTTCCTGATAAACCGGCACCAGAACTTTTCCTTTGCGCAACCATAAAGCGCCACCGGCACTTTTAAAAATAGTGGCGACGGCGCTGAGTGCACGTCTGTGTACGTCTTCCGGCGAGGTCGGTTGGGACAAGCGCTCGATCAGTTTTAACCATTCGGTGCGGTAATCGTACTTGTGGCTGAATAAATGTTTGTTGATGAGAACAGTGAGTTTTTCGCGGGTGGAGCGCGAGGCGAATACCAGAATAATGGTAATAAGCGTGCCGACAAATAAAACAGAGTAAGCAACGGTGCCCCAGTCGCCACCGTACATTCTGACGTAATAGCCGCCCAGCATGATCAGGGCGAGAAGCGCGCAGGCGAGGGTGAGTGAGGTGGTGTAAAAAACCACGGGACGCGACAAGGAGAGGCGCGCGGTTTGTTCCTGGGTTTGATGCAATGTAATCGCCGCTATGCCCATGAACGCACTGGTGACGAAAGCTATAACCGCGCGAATCTGATAAAGGCCGGAATTAAATTCGGGCTGAACCAGGTGTTGCGAGAAAAAGTACACGTCATAAATAAAAATGGCCGCCAAATTCAGGCTCAGGAGCTTGATCAGCCGTATGGCCTGCACGTTTCGATACAGCTGTTCGACGTTCAAAAGCGCGACTATGGAAAAGACAATTCCCTGCAGCACCAGCGCAATTTTGGCGTCCAACCACGGCGGTTCAAATAGGGCGTAGGCAGCGTTAGCCGAGAGAAGAACACCGCACAGACCGTAAATCCCTAGCGTATACAGTTTCGGCAGACAGTTTTGGCAGTAGTGGCGGATTGTTTGGGTGGTAGCCAAAATCCAGGCGGCGATATGCGCCGACTCGATCAGCATGATGTGCCCGAGGGAGAAATTCATTTTTTGGCTGAGGCCGATATTCAACAGCCAGAAAGTCTGCATGGCGCTGGCGGCGGCAAATGACCAGTGCAGGGCTTTGCGGTGAATTTGGGCAATGAAAATTCCGGTAAGGATCAGAGACAGGATGCTGGCGATAATAAAAGCGACTTGCGTAACGTTGTCTATTTCCATGATGTTTCCCATCGCATGCATCACCGCAGTTGCAACACTCTCCGATCTTTTGTGTTCAGTGCTACTACTAGGGGCTCGTTGGCACTCCTAATAGATAATAGACACGTCCGAAAGATGGAGGCGGCTTGATACATCTTGCATGATGCCGCAATTGTCTTGGAGCGTTTATTGTTGTTGGTTTTTGAAGTGGCTGGTTTATCGAGCTGAGATCGACAAGGCGCGGGATTGTAACAGGAAGTTCAGGAGGCGTGGTGGGAAGTGGGCGCCTAGACGGCGCCCTGGCTGGACAGGTCTTCAACGACTCTGCCCATGATCCGGTCGAAGAAGGGGCGGGTGTCAACGAGTTTCGCTCGGTTAAACTGCATGTCGTAAGCAAACTGTTTGCGGGTTTTTTCCAAAACCTTAAAGCCCAGCCGGTTGACGAAGATATAGGTGTCGGCGTCAATCTTGGAGGCAAGCTTGCAGCGAATGGTTTTGGCTGTCTCCTCGTTGAAATACTCCAGCCACGTGCCTTCGGCCATGTTTTTGGCCATTTCGTAGAACTTGGTGGAGAGTTCTTCATAGCGGGCCTGCTGACGTTCTACCGCCGTCATTTCATCCCAGGTCTTGGGAGCGTTTTCACCGCGGCCCAAGGCTTCTTTTTGTTCGCTGTTCAAAGGTGCGATGGTCGCCTGAATTTGCGGCGCTACCGGGGCTATCTTCAAGGCCTCTTCCAGAGCGGCAACTTTGGCTTTGCGGGCATCGCGGTTGTCGATCGCAACTTCCAAACCGCGTTCAATACGATCGAGCAGTTCGGGCAATAGGCGGTCGCGGCGTTGGAGTGAGCGAGCGTCTTCGTGATCCTGGCAAATCCAGATCAGATCGGACACGGTTTGCTCATTGGATACCCATTCAGGGCTGTCAGAGCCGTGTTTGAGGTGGGTGATAACCATTACCTGTAACCAATGTGTGGTCAGGAAGGTTCTTACAAAATCCGGCAGATCGACCGTTTTGAGTTTGTGGTACAGGGATGTTTGTGCGGCAACGCGCGCTTGTTTAATGCGCGACTTGCCCGCCTCTGTCTGTGTTGTTCTCTGTTCTACCACTACCGATTTGCGGCTTTCTTTTTCAACGACGGCGTCGAGCTCTGCTTGCAGTTCGGTGAAGATACGATCGTCGGTTTTGTACTGGCGGTTCAGCGTCTGAACGATTTCAACCATTTTGCGGTACACCGGATCGCGATCCAGTGGTTTGCTGCTGTCGAACGCCACGCCTATGCGGGTGATGCTATTGACCAGGTTGCGCGCCGGGTGTTCGGGATTGCTGAAGAAGGTGCGATCGCGAATGGCCACTTTGAGAATCGGGATCTGCATACGGCAGATCAACGACTGAATCTCAATAGGAAGGGCTTCATCGGCCAGGATCTGGTCGAAGAACATTGCCACCAGATTGATGACATTTTCTTCGGTCTGTTCGAGTGCTTGCGGCTGGTCCGGATTTTTGTGCTTGAGCGCCTGGTTTACTGCGTCTGCAACTATATTGCGCGGGGTGCCGGTAGCGAGAAGCTGGTCGTAATTGGGCTGCGCCTGAGTGAGCAGGGTTGTCAGTTCTGGTGCCGGCATGACCGGGCCAGGATTGGCTGTAAAAATGTAACAGCTGATTTGCGGCGATTGATTTTGGCCTGTTCCCGTTGCTGTATTGCCTGTCGCATTGAAGGCAAAATTACGCGCAGCCGCCATCAACATGCTCAGGGCGTCATAGCCCATGCGGAATTCAGGGACCGGGGCGAAAGGTGAAGCCACATCTGCAGCGGTTTGGCCGCCTGGCGTAGCTGTTGTGCCTCCAACAGGTGCAGCGCCACCGTGGACGACTTTGTTGTCCAGGTTCTTGGGCACTTTGGGCAGAATGCCCGCATCCATCAGAATTTGGTTGGCATCAGCGTAGACGTGGCCCAGCTGTTTCAGAACGTGTTTCTCGAACAGCTTGTACAGAATCAACTTGGCTTTGATGTTGATATCGAGCGTGTTCTGACACGCATTGATAAAGGCTTTAGTCAACTGATTCGGGTCGAGAGGGTTGTTGTCCTCATTGATTTCCACCTGCAGCAGCAGGTGATCAAGGCGCATGCCGAGTTCGTAAAGCTCTTCCCTATAAATATCGCGCGTGCGGCTCACCATATTGCTGCGAGCCAAGTCGACTTCCAGATCGTCGCCGTCGACGATCGCCAGTTTGGTTTCACGCTCCTGTTCCCAGGTATCAAATTCAGCCGGGGCATTGGCATCGATCAAATCGCTAAATTGCTGGCTGATCGTACGCAGAAATTTATTGGCGATACCCTCTCTGCGCACGCGGATTTCACGCATGGCTTCAAAGTACAGGTTTTGTTCCTGGTTGCTCGATGCGCGCTTGGAAAGATCGTAGAAGAGGTCGTCAGCGGCGGAAAACAAATGCGCGGCGAGTTGTTCGCAGTGGGCCAGGGTATTTTTCTGGATATGAGCGAGCAGGCGCGGCGGTTGTATAGGCTCTCGGCCACGCTGGTTGATCAGTTCGAGATGACCGGGTTTTAAGGGTTTGCGTGACATATCTTGCCTTTGCGCTCTACTCACTTAATGGGCGCTCAACCATGAGTTCGGGATCAAGAAAGGACAAATTCAAACCAAGTCCCCCGCGAAAATCGCAACCCATTGATCCTGCGAAAATTATCATTCCGCTTCGTGGAGCAAATTGTATTCCAATTCGCCAGAGTTGCATCGGCATCACTTCTCAACACTGCGTTGACATCAACGCCGTTAAGGCGAAATGGACAGAGTTTATCAACGAATGAGGCTTATTTTCATTTATTAGGGAGTTATTTCAAGCCATTCACTATACGGAAGTGAAAATTATTTTCATCTAGTGTAGGCAACATTGGCCTCGCTTGCACGTGGCGCTATTTTGGTCATTTGTAAAACCGCTCGACAGATTTGAGCATCTGCACCAACGGTCAGGTTTACGTATAATGCCGGTTTGATTGATCGGACCCAGCCATGCTTTTGATGGTGGATAACTACGATTCCTTTACCTACAACATTGTGCAGTACCTGAGAGAGTTGGGCGCCGATGTTGAGGTGGTGCTCAACGACCAACTGGATTTAGCGGCGATTGAGAAGCTGGCACCTCAGCGCATTGTCATATCGCCGGGGCCGTGCAGCCCGGATGAAGCCGGTATATCAGTGCCGCTTATTCGCGCGTTTGGCGGTCGCGTTCCAATTCTAGGAATTTGCCTGGGGCATCAATGTATAGGCGCGGCGTTTGGCGGCAAGGTCGTGCGGGCAAATCGTGTTATGCACGGCAAAACATCACTGATTGAGCATGCAGGCAAAGGTCTTTTTCAGGGATTGCCCAATCCACTGCGGGCGACGCGCTATCATTCGCTTGTTGTTGACCATGAGTCGTTGCCGCAGGAGTTGGAGATCACGGCCAAGTCTGCGGATCCCGGCGATGATCGCCGCTATATCATGGGTCTGCAGCATAAACATTTACCTATTCATGGGGTGCAATTTCATCCCGAATCCATTTTGAGCGAGTGCGGCCACGCACTTCTGCAGAACTTTTTGAATCTTCCGGAGGCGTCATGGAAATAAAAGAAGCGTTGGCCCAGGTGGTCGAGCGCCGCGACCTAAGTCATTCACAAATGGCGGAGGTCATGACTCAAATCATGACAGGCATGGCGACTCCAGCGCAGATCGGAGGATTCCTGGTCGCTCTGCGCATGAAGGGCGAAACCGTTGATGAAATCGCTGCTGCGGCGCAGGTGATGCGCGATTTGGCCGTCAAGGTCAAGGTCGATTTTGACCGTTTGGTCGACACCTGCGGCACTGGTGGTGATGGATCCCGCTTGTTCAATGTGTCCACCGCGTCCGCGCTGGTAGTGGCCGCAGCAGGCGGTCATGTCGCCAAGCACGGCAATCGCTCGGTCACTAGCACCGCAGGTAGTGCCGATGTGTTGGAAGCTGCAGGGGTTAATCTCAATCTGGCGCCGGATCAGGTTGCGCGTTGCATTGAGTCCCTGGGATTGGGTTTTATGTTCGCGCCTAGTCACCACGGGGCTATGAAGCATGCCGTTGGCCCGCGACGCGAGCTGGGATTGCGCACCATCTTTAATATGCTGGGCCCCCTGACCAATCCGGCGGGCGCCAAACGCCAGGTTGTTGGTGTTTATGAAATTCGCTTGTGTCGCGTATTTGCCGAAGTGCTTGCGCGCCTGGGCAGCGAGCATGTTCTGGCTTTGCGTTCGGAAGACGGTTTGGATGAAATCTCGCTGGCGGCGCCGACTCATGTGGCCGAGCTGCGCAATGGCGAAATTCGCGAATACACCATAGATCCAACCCAATTCGGTATTGATCGCAACACCCTCGACGGACTGACCGTTTCATCGGCGCAAGAGTCGCTGACCATTATTCGCGATGCTTTAAGCAAGCGGGCTCTGCCTAACGCACAAAAAGCAGTCGATATCATCGCCTTGAATGCGGGTGCCGCCCTCTATGTGGCCGGATTGGCCGATGACCTGAAAACGGCAGTTGCCCTCGCGGAAGACACGATTGCCACGGGACTTGCGGCGGAAAAATTGAGCGAGCTGGCCGAATTCAGTCAGTGTTTTGCGTAATCCATTGAGCGAGAAGATTTCTGTGAGCGATACCCCAACCATCCTGCGCAAAATCATCGCGCGTAAACACGAAGAAGTCGCCGAGCGCCAGCAGCGGGTTTCTTTTCAGGCGCTGGAAGCTCAGGCCGCAGCGCAATCAAAACCGCGCGGCTTTGCGGATGCGCTTATCCGGCGAGTGGATGCACGTAAGCCTGCCGTGATTGCGGAGATCAAAAAAGCTTCTCCGAGCAAAGGCGTTATTCGCGCGGATTTTGATCCTGTGAGCATTGCACGCAGCTATGAAAAAGCCGGCGCGGCCTGTTTGTCGGTGTTGACCGATGTGGATTTTTTTCAGGGTGCGGATGTATATCTGCAGCAGGCGAGGGCGGCCACGCAATTACCGGTGATCCGCAAGGATTTTCTGGTAGATCCCTATCAGGTGGTTGAAGCCCGGGCTTTGGGGGCCGACTGTATTCTGTTGATCGTCGCAGGTCTCGATCCTGTGCAATTGAAAGAGCTCAACCAGCAGGCGTTGGAACTCGGGTTGGACGTTTTGGTGGAAGTGCACGATAGAGCTGAATTGGAGCTTGCTCTGGAACTGCCCAATCGGCTTGTCGGTATCAACAACCGCAATCTGCACACTTTTGAAGTCAGTCTGGCGACGACTTTCGATCTTCTGCCCTTAATCCCGCAAGACCGGGTGGTTATCACGGAAAGCGGGATTTTGACCCGGGAGGATGTGGCCGCCATGCGAGAGAAAGATGTACACGGCTTTTTGGTGGGAGAGTCGTTTATGCTAGCGCCGGATCCCGGTGCAAAACTGGCGGAGTTGTTTGAACTGTAAGCCATAAAAAAGCCCCGAAATTTGGGGCTTTTTTATATTTGAGCTGTGGTTCTGATGGTTCTTAGCGTGTGCCGTAAACCACCATGGTTTTGCCTTTTACAGATACCAAGCCCTGATCTTCCAGAGTTTTCAATACCCGGCCCACCATCTCGCGTGAGCAGCCGACGATGCGACCGATTTCCTGGCGGGTGATTTTGATTTGCATGCCGTCCGGGTGAGTCATGGCATCGGGTTCTTTGCACAGGTCCAACAGCGTGCGTGCGACTCGACCAGTGACGTCCAGGAAGGCGAGATCGCCGACTTTGCGGGTAGTCGCCCGCAGGCGTCGCGCCATCTGGGATCCCAGAGCGTAAAGAAATTCCGGATGTTCTTCCGACAATTCCTGGAATTTGGCGTAGCTGATTTCCGCTATTTCACATTCAGATTTGGCTCTGACCCAGGCACTGCGATTGTCTTTTTCGTCAAACAGGCCCATCTCGCCGAAGAAGTCACCGTCGTTGAGATAAGCAACGATCATTTCGCGGCCTTCTTCGTCTTCAATAAGAACCGTTACGGAACCTTTGATGATGTAGTAGAGGGAGTCGCTTTTGTCGCCGGCGTAAATCAGGGTGCTTTTGGCTGGGTACCGTCTGCGATGACAGTGACTGAGGAAACTTTCTAAATTCTTGATATGAGGTGATAAAGTCACGGAAACCAAGATCGCAATCCTCGATTCTTATAAGAAAAATAATGTTTTGTAGTTATGCTGCCCTTGCGAGTACCACCTGAGCCCTTCCCGCTTAGCCTGACTGGCTGAGCCCGTTCGCAGCAGTATAACGGCCCGCAGTTTACTCCGAAACCGTAGCGCGCCCGTTCTCAGTATAGACTGAAACTTCCACATATAGAGGCGCGTGAATATAGGAGCATAATACAAAACCGCTCGCTATGGCATCGCACTACAAGTGTTATAGAGCACACACTTTTGTTGCTTCGTTGAAGGGTGGATGTGGTAGGCTTGCCGCCCTGTTTTCAGTGCTTTGGTGGAGGGTGACATGCGCGGAACGATCAAATGGGTAGGGGACGCCGCGTTCGTAGCGGAGTCCGGCAGCGGCCATGCAGTGGTAATCGATGGGCCACCGGATCACGGCGGTCGCAACATCGGCGTACGTCCGATGGAAATGATTTTATTGGGTTTAGGCGGTTGTGCGTCCTTTGATGTGGTCAGCATCCTTAAAAAGGCCCGTCAGGATGTCACCAGCTGCCGCGCCGATCTGGAAGCAGAGCGGGCAGAAGGTGTTCCTTCTCCATTTACCAAGATTCATTTGAAGTTTGTGGTGAGTGGTCGCAACCTGAAAGAGAGTCAGGTGGAAAAGGCCATTAACCTGTCTGCGGAAAAATACTGCTCAGCCTCAATTATGCTGCGCGCTGCGGGAGTTGAAATTACCCACTCCTATGAAGTGATCGAAGAGGCCTGAGGGCCTCTTCACGTATTAGGCTGGACTAGATTCGATAGCTGGTGGATGTCATCAGCTTGGAAGTCAGACGCATAAGACGTTTGACCGGTTGTGGAAATTTGTAACCGCCAGCCCGCAAAGCGTTATTGCCGTGCTCCTCTTCCTCCTTGAGCATGGTTTGCAGAATTGCTCGCGACTTTTCATCCTGCGGCGGCAAGCGCTTCAGATGATCCTTTAAATGTTCGCCAACCTGTTCCTCTGTTGCCGCGACAAAACCTAAACTGATCTTATCGCTGATCAATCCTGCGGTAGCGCCTATGCCGAATGACAGGCCGTACCACAATGGATTCAATTTGCTGGGATGGCTTTGCAGTTGCGCCAGTCGTTCTTCGCACCAGGCCAGATGATCGATCTCTTCATCGGCGGCTCTTTCCATTTTTTTGCGGATGTGGGACAGCTTGGCTGTCGCCGCCTGCCCTTGGTAAAGGCCCTGGGCGCAGACTTCACCCGTGTGATTGACACGCATCAGGCCAGCGGCGTGGCGTGCTTCCTGGGCGGAAAGTTCGGCGTCATCTATTTCGGCGGCCGGTGACGGTCGATATCCCGGAACTGCGCCGGGGCTGAGCGTTTGCAATGCCCGGTCGAATTGGCAGATCAGTCGATCCAAGGGTGACAGCTTGTCTTGAGAAGTTTGGGGCATAATGATTCGCCTGCTTTATGACTGTGTTGCGGCTTAGGCCGTAATATGCCGGTCAGGGTTCAGATAATGGATGAATTGGCAGATTCTAGCCAATTCAATTTCGCGCAGTGAACGGGAGACAACATGAATTACAACGATCTGAGCATCTTGCTCCACTCCAATATCGCTTTGATTGTGGTGGAGACCTTCGATGAGACCCGCGCGCTGACACTGCTGCAGAAATACTTCCGCGACGAAGGTATCGCCAGTTGGCGCTGGTCGGTTACCGACGGCTTGCAACCGCTGGGATTCGGTTTGCGCTCCGAGGATGAGAACAATCAGTCCAAGCCTGAAGACGTACTCAAACACATCAAAAAATGCCAGAAGGCGAGCGCTTTTGTTCTGTGTGATCTGCATCCTTATCTGGATGAGCCGAAAATGGTGCGCTTGTTAAAGGATATTGCGCTCAACCAGATGGCCGCACGTCATAAAGTGGTTCTAGTCAGCCACCGGCTGAAGCTGCCACCGGAAGTCGCGCGTTACAGCGCAGTCTTGCAGATGAGTTTGCCGACCGAGGAAGAAATTCTGGCGATTATTCGCGAAGAGGCCAAATTCTGGTCCGATCGCAATGGCGGCGAGCGCATCAAGACCGATGCCGCGACTCTGCAGAAACTGGTCAACAATCTCAAAGGCCTGCCGCATCAGGATGTTCGTCGGCTCGCGCGCGGTGCCATAGTCGATGACGGCGCGATCAGCGAGAGCGACCTGCCTGAGGTCACTCGCGCAAAATTTGCCTTGATGGATATGGAGGGCGTGCTGCATTTCGAATACAACACGGCGTACTTCAAAGATATGGCCGGTCTCAATCGTTTGAAGGAATGGTTGAGCAACCGCAAGAGCGCCATGTTGAATGACAACGGCGGCAAAAAAATCGATGCTCCCAAAGGTGTGATGTTGTTCGGTGTGCAAGGCGGTGGTAAAAGTCTCGCCGCCAAAGTGATTGCCGGCATGTGGGGCATTCCACTTCTGCGCCTGGATATGGCCGCGCTCTACAACAAGTATGTCGGTGAAACAGAGCGCAATCTGCGCGAAGCTCTGAAGCTTGCCGATATCATGGAGCCGTGCGTGTTATGGATGGACGAAATTGAAAAAGGCTTGTCACAAAATGACGGTGAAAATGCCACGTCCAAACGTTTATTAGGCACACTGTTGACCTGGATGGCGGAGCGAAAGTCGCGCGTATTTATCGTGGCGACCAGCAACGATATCAGCGTTATGCCGCCGGAATTGCTGCGCAAAGGCCGGTTCGATGAAATCTTTTTTGTCGATCTGCCCGATGTGGAAACCCGGCGCGTGGTATTTGAAATTCATATGGAAAAACGCGGTTTGATCAGCAGCGGTTTTGATCTGTATGAACTGGCGGTCATGAGTGACGGATTTACTGGCGCTGAAATTGAACAGGCAGTCGTGTCGGCGATGTACAGCGCGCAGGCGCGCGATGAAGAACTATCGGTGCAGCATTTGCGCGATGCGATTGCCAATACCAAACCACTGTCCGTCGTTATGGCGGAGAATATCGACATGTTGCGTCAGTGGGCTGCGGAACGTGCGGTTCCGGCGAATTAACCACGAATTTATAAGGTGATAGTCAATAATGCCAAAACTTTATCCGGAAGATCAGGCGCGAGTGGATCGTGTGTTGAATGAAGGAATTTATAAAGTCGAGCGCAAACCTTTTCGCTTTTGGTTGCTGTTGGTCATTCTGCTCGGGGTGCTTGGGTTGATTTCTCTGGCGGGTTATCTGGTTGCGCTCTATTTCGACAAATTCTGATGTCGGCCTAGCGGCCGACAATTTCTTCACAGTGAATTTCAGAAAACTCCTGTGCTGGAGTTGTTTGAAAAAACTGAATCGATAAAGGCGCAGTTGCCGGTATATTGATGGCGAGTGAGAGCAGATGTTCTGTGGTTGCCTGCCATGTTCTAAAAGTCCAGTGTTCGGCATTGTCATCATGGCTTTCATCAAAACGCACTTGTATAGGCGTGCTTTTGGGGGAAAAACTCAGCGCTTGCAATGACAGGCTCATGCCGCATCCGAGCGCTTTTAAGTAAGCTTCTTTTAATGTCCACAACTTAAAAAACCGCCATAAAACCGCATCCGCGTCTCCGCGAAAAATATAGGCGTTTTCCTCTTCCGTAAAACATCGTTCGGCCAGCCCGCGCACTTGGTCCACGGTTTTTATGCGCTCTACATCGACTCCTACAAGTGCGCTGTGTGTCACCGCAATGGTGGCGAGTTTTTGGGTGTGGGAAAGATTAAAAAACAGCGGTTTTTCCAGTGGATTCACAATAGACGGTTTGCCGTGCTGGTTTTTTTCGAAACGCCAATCCGCAGGAGCTACTGATGGTTGGTAAAGCGATAGGGTATGACGGATCAGCGCGCGGGTGACCAGATGCTGGTGTTTGTCTTTGTCAAAACGATAGCGCTCCCATTTTGTGTGCTCATCCGCCGTCATTAACTGGTGGTAGTGAGCGAGAAGGGAAGGATCGGTAATCGTTGTTGGATCCACCAGCCAGATATGCACGCTCTGGTCTGGTAGCGAAATAGTCTGGGTCATTTGGCAGCGTGATCGCGCAGCAGAATTTTGGCTTGTTCGGGGGTGACGGGTTGCACCGAAAGGCGACCTTGTCGCAGCAACACCATATCGTGCAGTGACGGATCTTGTTTGATGTCCTGCAATGCAATGACTTTCGCGAAAGTTTTTTCATGCTGGATATCGACGCAAAACCAGCGCGGATTATCGGCTGTCGCTTTGGGATCGTAATAAGTGTTTTCCGGATCGAACTGCGCGGGGTCGGGGTAGGAGGCTTTGACCACTTTTGCCAGACCGACTATGCCCGGGACTTTGCACTGGCTGTGATAGACGAACACTTGGTCGCCAACTTTTATCTCATCGCGCAGCAGATTGCGCGCTTGGTAATTGCGCACGCCGTCCCAGCGAGTGGTTTTGGACGGTGCTTTTTCCAGGTCGTCGATGCTGAAAACATGAGGTTCTGATTTGAACAGCCAGTGGCGTGCCATATCCGTTTCTCTGCTTATCGTGTATTTAATTAATAGCGCGTGTATTGAATTTATCAGTCTTCTATCCAAACCCACCGCAGAGGTTCGCCGAAGTCATCAGTGATAAGTTTTTTACGCGGACGCTTCGATTTTTTGACATTCGCGTGAGGATGTTTGCGCGCTTCCACGGCTTGCACGACATCATCAACCGGAGTGCGCTCTTGGCGCGGAGGGTTGTCACCTATATGGCCAAACAGGGGGCGGTTTTCCAACTGCCCGCTGACACCGCGAGGTACGTTCTTGACCACGCCGCCCGTTTGCAAATATTCCTGCATTTGCCGCTCGAGTTCAGCGCGCAGTTCGGCTTTGGTTGGTACAGGTTTCATAGTGGACCAGAAATTTGACGCGACCTGTAACCTTAGCTCGGATTACCCGATTGAGGGAAGTGTGATCGATCGGCGGACTTAATTTCCGGCTTGAATGTCGCGATCACGCAGCCCCATCAAATAAAGAATGGCATCGAGCCCCAGTGTTGAGATGGATTGCTTGGCAGACGCCTTGACCAGCGGTTTGGCGCGGAAGGCGATGCCGAGCCCGGCGATGCTCAACATGGGCAGGTCGTTGGCTCCGTCGCCCACGGCAATTACCTGCTCCAGGGAAATACCCTCTTTAGCGGCCAGCTCGCGCAACAGTTCGGCTTTGCGCTGGCCGTCGATCACTTGGCCGACGACCTGGCCGGTGATTTTGCCGTCGACGATTTCCAGTTCGTTGGCAAAGACGTAGTCGATGCCGAGTTTGCTCTGCACGTAGCGACCAAAATAGCTGAAACCGCCGGACAGAATCGCGGTTTTGTAGCCGAGTTTGCGCAGGGTGCGCATCAGGTTCTCGGCGCCTTCGGTCAGGGTCAGACGCTCCGCGATCTCATCGAGCACACTGGCATCCAAGCCCTGCAGCAGTGCCATACGGCGGGCGAAACTGGCTTTGAAATCGAGCTCGCCGCGCATGGCCGCTTCGGTAATGGCAGCGACTTTGTCGCCGACACCGGCCGCTTTGGCGAGCTCGTCTATGACTTCCGCTTCAATCAGAGTGGAATCCATATCGAAGCACACCAAGCGGCGGGTACGGCGATACATGTTGTCTTCCTGCACCGCTATGTCGATCTCCAGGCGAGTCGACAACTCCATAAAGGCGGCGCGCAGTTCGGTGATGTCTTTTGGTGTGCCGCGGGCGGAAAACTCCACGCAGGCTTTGCTTTTGCTATCCACGCTGTCGAGGGGGACGCGGCCGGAAAGGCGGCTGATGGCGTCGATGTTAAGGCCATGCTCGGCAACGATGGAGGTGAGCGCGGCAATTTGTTCCGCAGTCACTTGGCGGGTGAGCAAAGTGACGATATGGCGGCCTTTGCCCTGCTGGTTGACCCAGTCCTGATAGCTGGCTTCGGTGATCGGCTGATATTTCACCTGCATGCCGAATTCGTGCATGCGGAACAGCACTTCCTTAATGATCGGCGCTGGATCTTCGCCGCCGGGAAATTCCACCAACAGGCCTAAGGTGAGGTTCTCGTGAATAACGGCCTGACCTATGTCGAGGATGTTGGTTTTGTGTCGCGCCAGAATGGAAGTGACCGTCGAGGTCACCGCAGGGCGATCGATACCGGAAATCGTGATTAGAATCAGTTCGCGCACAGCACTAGGTCAGTTCAGGAAAAGGGAGGCGGCATTATACAGAACTCCGCCGGGATTGCTGCCGTGCTGCGTTAACGCTGAAAACACCCAGACGGAGCTTTACTAATGGGCAAACCCAGCTTTACTAAAACTATGTCAAAAAACCGTCGAGCGCAGGCATTTTGCGATGGCTGCTCGTTGAGATGCTGCCTTCTGTGCCGAGTCTTCAGGTACACTAGGTGATTTTCCGCGCACGGACTGCGTGTCGGCTTGGCGGTTATTCCCATAACACTTTAAGCGATCATCTTCATGCCCAACCAAATCTCCTTGCCGCTTGTCCATTGGCGACGCTTGCCGCCCATTTTCTGCTTGAGCATAGGTGCACTTCTCGGCCTGTTGTTGGCCGCCTTCGTTTTAGGTGAAAGATCCGCGCAGAAAAATCGCGAGCTGCTGGTGGAATTCGGCAATGCCCTGGCGCAGCTGTCGGCCAAAGATGTGGTCAACGCCTCCATCAGTCACGATTTGGTGGGTATGCACGTGGTGATGCAGGAAGTGCATTCGCAGCCTCGTGTGGTGATGGCCGCAGTTCATGATCTGGATCAGAACCTGTTGGTCCAGGCTGGTCAGCCGCGTGTAGGCGTGCGCACCCAATCGTTTTCCGCGCCCATTCCTTTACATGACAGCATTGCCGGTCACGTCACTATTACGCTGATAACGGAATTTCCGGGTGAAACGGCCTTGGTTTGGGCCTTGATAGGAACCGCAGTGTTGCTGCTGTTTATGGCGGCGCTCTCGCTCTATGAAACCCGTGGTTACGCCTGGGAAATGCGCAAATTCACTTTTCCCGAGAAAGAACGTACGGAGGAACCGGAAGATCTGCCCGAGCCTGAGCCCGTAGCTGATAGCGATGACTTCAGTGATGCACCCATTGCCACTTCCGAATGGGAAGACGAGCCGCAAGAAGCCGTGTTGCGCCACAGCGACCTGGTGCTCGCGGTAACCAATCGACAGAAGCTGGAGCAGCAATTAAACGGCGACCGTTTTGCCGAATTGGTCTCCCGCTTTGAAACCACGCTGGAAGAAGTGCTAGCGCTATACGGCGGCGTGCCGGTCGGTGCTCCGACCAAGGCGGGCATTTATTGCATTCGCTTTACCAGCAGTGAGAGTGCGTCGGAAGCGGCATTTCGTGCGGTGTGTTGTGCGCATTTGATTTACCAGCTCAACCTGCAACACAAAATTCGCTTTCAGGTAGTCGCAGAGATCTGTCATCCCGAATACGACGTCAAACTTGCCGTTTCCGATACCGGCATAGTGATTCAGGCGGCCTTGATGGACGAGTTGTTGGATTCGCGCCTGGAAACTCTGCCGCTCGATGAAGAACGCGTTGCTCTGACCGGATTCAAAGCACCTTATAAAGCCTTGCTGGACCGGCAGCAGGGGCAATTGTTGGTGGTCGAGAATAGTTAAATGGCCATGACCTTGTCGCCGAGGCGAATCAGCCCCGGGGACAAGACTTGCGCGGTAATACCGCCGTGACCGCGCATGGCGTTGTAGCCTCCGGGACCGAGCACCTTTTCCATTTTGGAGCACGGCTCACAGTAGCCGGTACCGCGCAGCTTTACGCCGCCGATGGTGAATTCCCGGTTGCGCAGCGCCAGTAAATTAATGCCGCTGACGGCGATATTTCTGCGCAATACTGCAGGATCCAATTCTGTTTTGCCGGTCAGGCTGGCAATTACCGCCAGATGTTCCCACTGCAGCAAAGTCACTTCCCGTTTGCCTCTGCTGCCGGCGTAGCGATCGCCGACAAGCCCTTGGCCCAAACGCGCTTCCACCACCTCCGGCGTCAATAGCGGTTCACCGCGCGCCGGGCGCACGCCTATCCATTTCACTTCGCCAATTTGCGGCAATGTGTTCAGCAGTTGGCCGAGTTCGCCTTGCATAGCTCTCCTGTCAATTCAGTGGTGTGAGATGAGGTTCCGCCAGATCGCTGGCAAATACCCGCACTTTGCCATCGGCAAAACGGATATGAATGCGTTGTGGATCGAGCGCGTGAATTTCACCGCTGCCGAGAATGGCGTGGTGTACCCGCTGGCCAGTCTGCCATTGGCGGTCGGTTTGCTCGATTTCTGGTTTGACGATTGCCACGGCCAAAGGATTGCCGAGAATTTCCAGATAGCGCTGGCTGATATTGCTCAGCGGGTAGGGCAGGCTGAGGGAATCCTGTTTTTGCTCCAGGGCTTTGCCCAGGGCGATGCTGAGATCCGCGCGCATTTCGCTAAAAAAGCGGCTGGTGGTCAGTGAGGAATCCGCCGCAGTGTCTGGCAGGGTGATAAATAACTGTTTTTGCACGCGGGTCAGAGCGACATAGAGCAGGCGTCGTTCGCTTTCCAATGCCCGTATCGGATCGGATTCCCGCCCGGTCAGGCAGGGCAGATGGCCTTCTGCCAAATTGGGCAAAAACACCACCGGCCACTCCAGTCCTTTGCTGCGATGAATCGTGGTCAGGGTGACGGCGTTTTCCGGCACTTGCTGATGACGATTCTGTAATTCGATCAGGTACGCCAGCAGATCCGCAGCGGCGTCGATGCGCAGGTGCAGGAGAAAACGCAGAAACGCCTCCACCGTGCCCGCGTGTTCCTGCCCTTGGGTTTCATTGATGGCGGTTTTACGCAGCCGTTCCTGGTAGTCGATGGCGTGGGCATAGGCGAGCAATTGGCGCGGACAGGCTTGCGGCCGCATGAGCGCGTCCAGGGCATTTGCCATTTGTTGCAGGCAGCGGCGTTGAAATGGACTGAGCTCGGCGGGCAGGCAACTTTCAAGACTGCGTGCTAATTGATGGTTATCCGACTGTGCCCAGGCTCTAGCAAGCGCACGCAGCAGCGGATGCGGGATTTTCCAGGATGGAATGGTCAGCAAGTCGAACAGGATTTGCTCTTTTTGTTGCGCGGGTCGGGCGAAAAAACTACCCGTCAGTATGTCCAGGCAGTGCCAGAAAGGGCGAATCTCCCGGCACTGCAAAATCGATTGTTCCCCGTCCATGCGATAGGGAATGCCGCGCGCCATAAGTTCCAATTCCACCGGTCTGGCGTAAGACCAGAGGCGGCACAGCACCGCCATACCCTTGTAGGCACCACCGTTCGCGCGCAGTTTGGCGATAGTGTCGGCAATTTTTCCGCCGTGGTCGTTGGTTGCGGCGTAATTCAGACGTGTCGCCGGTGTGCCGGGGGCGCTGATGGTCAAGACCGGATCGCGCCCGGCGTTGTGGCTAATCAGATGGTTGGCCGCCAGCGCGATTGTGTGGCCAAAACGAAATGTGCGTGACAGCTGATAGTTCGCTGATGCCGGAAAATCCCGCGCGAAGGTGTGGGTGATGAAATCGGGTGAGCTGCCGCGAAATTCATAAATCGTCTGGTCGGGATCGCCAATGACCATCACCCGAGCGCGCTCTCCAGCCAATACGCGCAGCAGAAAATGTTGTACCGCGTTTATGTCCTGATATTCGTCCACCAGTATCTCGTCCAGACGATCGCGAAAGGCGGTCTGACTTTCCGGTTGCAGGTGGAACAGGCGCGCGGGTTCGTAGAGCATGTCGTCGAAGGTAATCAGCTTTTGCGCCCGCCGCCAGGATTCAAAGCCAGCAATCACTTCTGCAAGAAATTCGCCGCCTAGGGGCACGTGTTCGGCGAAGACGTCCTTGGGCTCACGAAAATCGCTTTTGACTCTCTGTAACAACTCCAACGCGAGCTGCAACCAGTCGGCAAGACGGTCGTCGTCCTTTTCCGCTGCGGGCATATGGAGCTGCAATAGTTGTTTGAGTTGCAACTCAACCGCGGATTCATTCATGGGCTGGAGCTGAATGGGTGGAAGCCAGCCGGTCTGGATCAAATTCTGATAGAGGCGTAACCCGAGCGAGTGGAACGTCCGAACTCGCGGCAAAGGACCTTTAGCCTGCTGGCTCAGACGGGATTGAAAAGCTTGCTGCGCGGCGCGGTTGTACATCAGCACCAGAATGCGGTCGGGGGCTGCGCCTTCTACAAGTCGACGGGTAAGGTAGTGGGTAAGTGTGGCCGTTTTCCCCGCACCAGCGACCGCGACTATGCGCGCGTGGCCATGGCGGTGGCTCGCGGCGCGGATCTGTTCGTCAGTGAGTTTGGGGGTGACTGGCATCGGCGCATTCTACGGAATGCCGCCGTTAATGCCAGTTGAGAGCTGATGAAAATTACAGCAGATGCCATTCACCGGTTGCGGCAGCGTAGGAGAAAATCAGTGCATTGGTAATTCCATGGGCGTAAATCGCATTTGCCATGGACTGGCTGCGCCAGCGCACTAGTGCGTAGATCAAGCCCGCCACTGTGCCTGCCAGCCAAGCTCCGTGCAGTGCACCGAAGGCCAAGGACGAGAAAAAAATCGCCAGCACGGAAAATGGCAGAGGGCCGTCGAGGCGTACTTCGGTTTTGCTGAAGCGGCACAAAAGATAGCCCCGAAACGCCAGTTCTTCCGCGATAGGCACGGTTATGACTGCGCCTGCAATGCGGAACAGTAACCACAGGCCCGCCGCCCAGCTGGGGGCCGCCTGCAGATTGTCCTGGATAACCGCGCTGGTCTCGGTATCACTCCCC
Source organism: Saccharophagus sp. K07 (assembly GCF_014336955.1). GTDB lineage: Bacteria > Pseudomonadota > Gammaproteobacteria > Pseudomonadales > Cellvibrionaceae > UBA5868. The sequence goes on from NZ_QRAI01000001.1 coordinate 153,203, forward strand.
AACATTGCGATCCACAGCACCGCAGTCACAGCGCCGCCTGCAAGTGCAGACCAATGCAGGCGCAGCGACATTTGGCGCGACTGCGGCCAAATATATGCGACCGCGATGATCACGGCGAATACGCGCAGGGGATAAAGCCAGTCAAAATCGGCGGTAAACGCGGAACTCAATAGAGTGACTGCGAGCAGTACCACCATCGGCAACAGGGTGGCGATAGGCAGGCTGCTATACAAGGGCGGCGCCGCAGGCGTTTTGTTGCGAGCAGCTTTGCTGAAATAGGCGCTGTCGCCGGTCAACCAGAGTAAGGCGAGTGACGTGAGGATAAAAGTGATCCATCCCGCCTGGGAATGAAAACCACCGATGGCGACTTCCTCAGACCAGTGATGCCCGATACTGACCAGTACCGCGATACGCACCACATTAAGCAGCCAGATAGCGACGACGCCTATAGGGAAAAGCAGTAAAACACGCGGAAAGCGCAGTGCGTCGCGGTGGATCCAAATATAAATTGCGGTAAAGGCAGTAATCAGCCCAATACCTTCGTAGCCGGAACAGGCAGGGGCGATATTGATCCAGAAGTCGTCGATGCCGATGGTTTTGTCAACGGCATTGACGGCCATATGCTCGCCATACACTGCGTGAAGCAGTGCAGCAACCAGGAAGAACGTCGCTTCGCTAAGGGGGCCCCAGAAGCGCTGCGTCCACATGGCTACAGACCATACGATCAGTCCCGCGATGACACCGACGGCGATGGCCAACTGCTCGTGTTTGATGAAATCCACCAGCCAGCGCGGATCAACCAGCATGACCAGCCAGGACGCTAAGGTTACCGACAAACTGAGCAACCAGAGACCGTAAAGCCACGCTGGCAGGTTATGGGCATTTTCCGGAACCGCGTAAATAAGATGGGTGCAGTAGTAGAGACTGGCGTAACAAAGAAGCTGGATCGGCAATAGCGTCAGGAAACGCTGCACCGAAATCACGTCCAGTAGCTCGGGCCAATAGCGTTTGAATTTGTGCTGCAATAGCAAGCCTATGGCAAACAGGATGACCAAGCCCAGTTTGGCCAAACTGCCAAAATGGCTGAACAAAACTCGCCAGCCAGTAACTTCGCCATCCAATGTAAGGGTGGCAGCATCGAAACTTTGGCTCAGATATAGGCTTTCAAGAACGAGGAGTATGCCGCCTGCAAGCAGCAGAGTGGGTTTGAATTGTTGCGACCGGGTGATCTGTAACAAGAAACACTCCTTTAACAATGACGAACGGCCGTGGGCGAGCCACCTTAATCACAAACTTGCCACCACTCAACCAGTTTAGCGGGCTTATGACCTTTATTGCCTAACCTAGCTTAGCTGGGCTGCGATATATACCTCCTAGCAGCAAAAATTCATAAAAAAAGCCTCAGGCACTAGGCCGGAGGCTTTCTAACAAGAGAGGGTGTTGACACTTAGCGGCGGTTACGGCGCTCGCGACGGATCGCCACCAAACCTCCAACCAAAGCCAGAGCCAAACCTGCATTAGCGGCATCGATTTCTGGCACGGAGTGTGTGGGCGTACCTGGATGGTTTGGTTTTGGTGGTTCCGTTTTTTCTGATTTGCCAGGTTTATCTGGTTTTGCTGGCGCGCAAGCAAATGGCAGGAAAAAACAGATTGGATTTTTGATCACAGGCTGATTGTGGTGGTTTCCGGTAGCGAAACTAGGGGAGGCAGCCAATGCGAAGGTCACAGCCAACCCCATTCCTAAGATTTGCTTTTTCATTATTCGAGTTCTCCCAAAGGTTATTGCAACGACCGGGTGGTCAGCTTGCGCCCGGTGTTGAGATCCTTTAGCACAATAGGTGCCAGGTTAAGTCGGTCAGAAAAATATATTTATATTTCAAATGCTTAAATCGTTTTTGGGACTTCAAATGGCGCTTAATGTCAAATTTGCCGACTAGAATTTTTTGTTCTTTTTCAAGCGATTTTTATAGAACTTTGGCGTTTAAATAATCAAATGAGTTTGATGGTGACACAAACGCGTCCGCATCAATCGGCCCTTGGGGATTTAGGTAACAAGCGGAGACGAAAAACGGGTGAATAGCTGAAAGAGTTGACGGTTTTATGGAGTACGCATGTGTAAAGGTATTGTTATTGTTGATCAATCTGGGGCGGTTGGTGATTATCCGAGGGTGAAATGACCTGTCCGGGAGGGTGGGGTGAAAAATCTGGGTAGGGGTCCAGCTCTATGCGGCTCAGCCGGCGTCCGGTTAGGGTCAATCGACCGTTGTAACGTCGATCTCCCCGGACGGAAAACTCGAACTTGTAAGTACGCTCCAGACTTAAACTCCACCGCTTGCAGGCGATACTCACACGGCATAAAACAGCGCTCTGATCGAGAAATTGCAAGCCTTGCTGGCGGACGTGCTGGCGCGCCAGGACAACAGCCTGATGGCTAAGATTGTTGTGGTGAATCCAAACGGCGACCAGTGCGGCGGCACCGAGCAGCCAGAAAAGTACAGAGATCGACATGTCAGCCCTTAGTAACAGTTCCATCAGCTTCTAAATTCCCTATTGAATGGCGTCGAATGAGGATAAAAACAAGGGGCAGAGTAAATAGCGTGAGAGAAATTGCCGAAGGTAGATCTGCGGCAAATAAAATGGATTGTGCGCAAATAAAAAAAGCCGTTTAACCAGGTTAAACGGCTTGCTGTCAGACTCGCAGCAAAAAATAAAACTTAGGTTGAGGAAAGAATCAGAATTAAGCTTTTACCAACTCCTGCTTTTCATTCTGAATTCGCAGATAAACTTCTTCACGATGTACCGGCACATCTTTAGGCGCACTCACGCCAACCCTGACTTGATTGCCTTTAATGCCGAGTATGGTCAGCTCGACATCGTCACCAATCATCAATTTCTCTCCGGTTTTTCTTGACAGAATTAACATAATAACATCTCCATTATTGGGACTTTGTCTTGGTGAAAAGTCTTTAAGTTAAAAGTGGCGAATACCGGTGACAGTATTCATGTCCACCCATTGCCAGAGATTTTCAATCGTCTCTGTAACACGTTTTCTGTGACCTTCGTCCGAATCGTTTGTTACGAAGCACAGTTGCATTTGTTGCACAGCATCTTCAATCCGTGCGAGTCCTTGGTGATCGCGATAATGATTAGATCGAAACAACAACATAATCACTATCTCTGCAAGGGACGATAATTCTTGTAAATAACCACAATCGTGTTTATTTGCGCATTCCTTTACCTCCGCAATTTTGTCCATTAAGCGATTGCGACTTTCCAGCGTAAACACAAAACAATTTGCCAAGCTTTCGTTTGTGCTTTTCAGCGTCTCACTCAATTCTTGCAACGCTTTTTGAATTGCAGTTTTTTGATCGCTGGATGTATCAACCGCTCCCTTCTTTTTGCAGAGCACCAAATCAGCACACGTTTCTGTGCAATACATTGCGCACCTCTCCAGGTTGTTCTTCGTGTCAGGTCCCGGAGTCACCCTTGCCAGCCTTGGGTGCGATCTCGTGTGCGCACCGCGACGTTGCTCAGATGATTACCAAAATATCCGATCATCTCCGAGGTGGCGCCGCAGCCGCCTCGTCGTTTACAGAGGGGTAGTTGCAGCTATAGTGCCAACTATTAAAGTCAAGTAAATTCAATAGCTTATGTTGATTGCGAGGGTAAAAACAGAGACGTTTTTTGCTGAAAGGAATAAATTGTCTCCCGGTTTGCAACGCTTGTCGCAGGGGTTGAACAGAAGACATAAGGGGAGCCAAGAAATAACAGAAGGATATTTGTCGTTTTCAAAATGAAGGATTTGAATAAAAAAGGAGCTTCGAATGAAAAGACGGATTCGATGATTTGAATAACAAAAGAGATTGAAATAAACATAAGGATGTGGCAACGAGTCGCAACATCCTTGAAAGGGATATAAAAAAATTATTTTTCCTGATCGCGTGCGCGGATTAAGCGTTTATTTAAGGCTTGTCTCGTAATACCCAGCAAGCTTGCCGCAACGCCCTGGTTGCCGTCCGCCTTTTTCAATGCGGCTTGCACTAAAGCATCTTCTGCTTCTTTTAAAGTCGGCAAGCGCTCGTTATTAAAAAGATCTTCGGGTTTTGGCGCACTGGCTGTGTCACTGACATTTTCCAACCCCATTGCCGTGCGGAAGCTTTGCAAGCTGAGCGTTGCGCCTTTCTGACGCGCTACTGCGTCAAATACCATGCCTTCAAGCTCGCGCACATTGCCGGGAAATGTATAGGTGTTGAGAAGCTGATAAAGCGCAACAGGAATATTCGGTGGCGTTATGCCGATTTCGGCAGCGGCACGTTCGCAAAAACACTCCACCAATGCTGGAATGTCGTCGATACGTTCGCGCAGTGGCGGAACGTGAATGTGGTGTGGTTTTAAACGGAAATACAAATCCTGGCGAAATTCGCCTTTTTCAATCGCTTTTTTTAGATCAACGTTGGTTGCCACCACCACGCGGGCATTGGAAATGCGCGGTTGATCTTCACCTAGAGGATAATATTCCCGCTCTTGCAGTAAGCGTAAAAGTTTAACTTGCGAAGGGATGGATAGGTCGCCAATCTCGTCCAAAAACAAAGTGCCGTTTTGCGCTGAAGCAATTAACCCTTCACGTTTTTGCTCTGCACCAGTAAACGCGCCTTTTTTGTGGCCGAATAAAGTATCTGAAAATGTGGTGTCATCCAGCCCGGAGACCGTCACCGCGATAAATTCGCCGCTGCGACCCGATGCCAGATGCACAGCGCGGGCAAACAATTCCTTGCCTGTGCCGGTTTCCCCGGTAATCAGAACCGGTTGCGACGTGCGGCTGATCGCTTCGATATAGCGGAAGAGATCCTGCATGGCCTCGTTGTCGCTGATGATATGGCGAAAGGCATCGGGTTTTTGCAGGTCGCGCGACAACATGCCGTGGCGCAGGTGATCAATTTCATCGCGCAAACTGCGGGTTTCCATTGCGTGATTGACGGCGCTGACCAAACGGGTTTTTTCTACGGGTTTGACCAAATAATCCACTGCGCCAGTGCGCATGCAGCGCACCGCCAGCTCGATTTCATTGGCGGCGGTCATGATGATGACGGGTATTTCCGGGTGGCGTTCGGCGATTTGTTGCAGCAGGGTTTCACCGCCGATGTGAGGCATATTAAGGTCCAAAAGAGCGACCGCAACCGGATGTTCGGCAAGGTAGGGCAAAACCTCCCGGCTGTCGTTTAGCGTGACTACATTCGCTATTCCGGAGGTTCGCAGGGCCAGCGCGGTGCTGCGCAGAATTTGGCTTTCATCGTCCACTAAAAGGACGGGCAGTGTATCGTTCATCGCTGTCACGGTTTACGCTCTTAAAAATGCGGTACATCGACTTTTAGAGGGCCGGTCAAGTCGCGGGTCGCTTTCGATGTACTTTTATGCTTTTTCAATTGTTATCGTGTTTTGAATTACGTAAACGGCTATATCCGTAATTCCCTGTTTTATTCGATACATCAGGACATTATCAAAAAACGGAACAGCAATTATTGCGCCAGGGCACCATATTTAATTTTGTATTGCTGTTATTAGCACTTTTCTGGTCTCCAGGTGGTCCGGGGGTGAAACATTTTTTGCACCCGGGTATTGCCGGGTGTTTTCGCTGGGCAGCAACTGCTTTCATTTTTTCGCGCTATAAATCCTCTTTGCCTGCCTAAGTGTAAGCAACTTTTGTCGCAGGGGTTGTGGCGCTTTCGTTCAGGCTGTGTTTTTGCGCGTCGGCAATATGATTCTCATGGTCGTGCCCTGCTCGGGCTCAGAAATGACCTCCAATTGGCCACCGTGTTCGCGAATAAGGCGGAATGAAATGGATAATCCCAAACCGGTGCCGCCTCGCTCCTGCTTGGTGGTAAAGAATGGGTCGAAAATATGGCGGATGTTTTCGTCGGTTATGCCGCAGCCGTTGTCGATTACGTCGCAGATGACTTTGGCCTCATCCTTACCGTCCCCGGTATCAATGTTGCTGCTGTAAGTGCGCACCAGAACACGCCCGTTGGTTTCGTCCACTGCGTCCAGCGCATTACTGACCAGGTTAATCAGAATCTGTTCGAGCTGTTGCGAGTCTCCGGAAATTTGCGGCAATTCCGCTGCAAGATCATATTCCAGGCGAATTTTTCGCTTATCCAAAGTCGAGCTGAGCAGCGACTGGGTTTTTTCGATAACCTGATTGAGATCAAGCGGCAAAAATTCGGCGTTGTCGCGTGGACGGGAAAAGTCTTTTAAATCTTTGACGATACGGTCGATGCGACGGCAGGACGCTTTGATATCAGCCAACAATTCCGGCATGGCAGACATAATTTCGTCTATCGACATGCCGTTGAAATCCAATTGATCCCGTTCATCCTGGATGCGCTCTTCCAGAAGGCTCAGCAGGTGATGAGTAAAGCCGTCCAGCAGATCGGCATTCATTTGGATCAGGTGGTTTGGATTGTTGATCTCGTGGGCTACGCCGGCGACCATGATGCCGAGCGATGCCAATTTATCTGCGCGCAGCAATTGTTTTTGTTGCTGCTCTGCAATTTGTTCGGCAATTTTATGTTCAGTGACGTCCATGGAAATGCCGAATACCCGCCGCACATCTTTGCCGCCGGAATAAAACGGTGTGATGGTTCCGCGCATATAGCGAACGGCACCGTCGGTACGAATGATTCGATACTCGTAGGAGAGCGCCCGCTCAGCGAGATTGTCGAACATCTGGCGGATCCGTTCTTGATCCTCCGGATGAATCTGCCGGTAGAAGTCGTCCACGGTTGGCTGGAACGATTGGGGAGGGTGGCCAAACAGGCGGAAGAACTCATCACTACAGCTTAAGGTTTGCGTGTTTTGATCGAGGATCCAGTGGCCGAGGTGGGCGATCGCCTGGGCCTCCGCCATGCGCGCCTCGCTTTCGATAAGCGCCTGTTGGCTGCGACGGCGTTCTTCCTCTGCGCGGCGGCGGTCCGTGATATCCATGATGATGCCGAAGGTGCTTGTAACCCGTTGATCGACAACTTCCTTGCGCGCTATCGCCTGAACATGGCGCTCTTCGCCATTTGGCCAAACAATGCGGTGCTCCGCTCCTACCGCAGTTGCGGTCGGGTCGTTTAGGGTGCGAAAGATGCGGGCTCTGTCATCCGGGTGGATGCGAGCGACCAATTGCTCCCAGGTCGGTCTGTCGTTATAGGGGTCAAAGCCGTAAATGCGCGCGAATTCGTCGCTCACCTGCAAGACATCGTCATCGATTTTATAGGTCCAGTGCCCCATATGAGCCAGCGCCTGCGCTTCCGCCAGGCGGGTTTGGCTCAAGCTGAGTTGCTGTTCGCGGTTCTCCAATTCGCGTTGGGCGACAACCCTTTGGGTAATTTCGATTGCAATACCCCAGACTGTTTTGATCTGCCCATCCGTAATCAAACAGGTAAGGCTGTTGGAGAAGAAGTGCTCGGTACCGTTTTCATCAACGAAGCGGCTGATCCAGTCCTTCACCCGATAGTGGCGCTGTACCAACTCATGCCAGAGACTGTCGTCCAGAAATGGCAGTTTGTTCCAGCTGGCACCGATGATTTGGTGGCGACTTTTCCCCGGTGTCAGATTTGCGGAAGCCTCGTTGATCTCTGCCAGTACAGCGACTTCTTTCAGCTGTTCTACTTGCTGCGCTGATGGGCTATGAACGGAAATGGGCTCGCGCATCTCGCAGCGCCAAATGGCTTCCGGGTTGTTTTCCACCAGAGCGTAATAACGGCTTTTTTCGTCGCGGATTTCGCGGTCGTAGAGATTGAGTTTGGTGCGCAAGTGGTTCACCGCAGCGACCAGCTCATCCAATTCGTCACGCCTACTGCTGGTGCGGGTGAGGCTCAGCTTGGGAGCGTCGGCGGCATAGGGCGTCTGCTCCAAATACTTTGCGACGCGACGGACATGGCGAGTGACCAGATGATCAAACAGCCAGCCGGCCAAAAAGGCGACCACGAGGGTGCGCACAGCGTTGACCGCGAGGGTGAGGAATGTCTGGTGGGATAACTTCTGATAAAGCGGTTCCAAGGGGGCGTAAATACGCAATTCGCCGAGATTGTGGATACGTTCCCCGTCATCGAAGAACACCGGGAATTCACGGTGGATAGTGTCCGCTTTTTCTTTGTCCGAAAGGTTCCGGCCCGCGCTGAGAATTCGCCCATCGCTCTCCACCTCGACATAACCGAGCATCGGCACAGTCAACATCCCTTCCAATAGTCGCCGGACCTGGGCGTCGTCCAGCGCCCACAACGCGGAGCGCAAAATCGGCAAGCTGGCGGATTCAATGATCTTGATCTGCTCATCAATCTCTTTCCTTCCGCCACGATAGTCGATGTAGACCTCGATGATGGCGATGGCAATGGTAAGCAGTCCGCCAAGGACGAGAAGTCCAAGGATAAGTTTCTGGCGTAAGGAAAATCGTTGCATAAATTAATTATGGTTATTCCGATGCGCGCGTCGGCGCATCTTTGGTTGGGATTTCGGCTGGTGCCGTTTCGTTAATAACGGAACTTAGCATATGCCAGTATTCGGCTTCCTTCCCTTTTGCCGCGTGCCACTTCACCACCAAGCGTTGGTAATCCTCTCTTTGGGCAAGTCGGACTATAGCGCGATTAATGGTGGCTATGACCTGCTTACCCCAGGCGTTGTTGGTACAGCCAACCGATGCCCATATCAGGGCATCCCGGTTTTCCTCCACGGGAACCCAGTCAAACAGACCTTGGTAATCGGGTTGCTCATTGTAAAAATCGAAGACGAATGGGTAGTCGATCAGATAGTCCACACGTCCGCGTTTAAGCATATTGAACAAATCATCCAGGCTGTGGGTATCGCTGCGATCAATAATACGCATGTCAGCTCGGTGGCGTTCTAAAAGAGGATCGAGGTCTCTTCCCAGGGGGCGATCTACCATGGTGCCAAAGAGGAGATTTCGCGCAGCGAAAAAGCGTTCCACCGACATAGGAGCGTCCGATGCGCTTTGCATGATGGCGCTTACGCGGGAGTTGTCAGTTTTGACAATGACGCCATGTGGGCGATAGAGAGCATAGGGGATGGAGAGGATGTAGTCGTCGTCTCGGGGGGACGAGTGTTGGACCATAGTCATCAAGCATAGATTGGCGTCCTCTCGCCAAAACTTGAAGAGCCGCCGGATCGGCATCATTCGCATTGTATGGTCACACTGCGGCAGCTCTTCCTGCAGCATACGCAGGGCTTGATCGGTAAAACCGTGACCTTTCAATGGTCCGTCGGTGATGTAAAAAGGCGGAGCGCTGGTATAAATCCACACCAGCGGCGCGCGTTCCTCTGGGGTGGACGCGTTCGCACAAGAGATGCTCAACAGCCATGAGATACAACCTAAAAAGATTAGGCGAAGCATTGCAGAGTCCGGTTGCAATAAGATGGTGCATCTTAACATAGCCGCGTGGCCTTCCCGGCTTCGACTACACCCCCCTGGGGCATGCTGATATAATGCCGCCCGCAAAACGCGGGGTGCGCTTGCTGGACCGGCCCCAGCGGGGATGTTCCCTAGTGCCCGTCTATCTTCCTCGAACCTCTCAACCGTCTTTAGGTATCCCAATGTCGACAGAGAAACCCACCATCATCTATACCGAAACTGACGAAGCTCCTGCGCTGGCGACTTATTCGCTGTTACCTATCATTCAAGCTTTCGCGGCTGCCGGAGATATAGAGGTGGTCACCAAAGATATCTCTCTGTCCGGACGCATTCTGGCCGTTTTCCCCGACTTTCTGAAACCGGAACAACAACAGGAAGACGCTTTGGCGTTGTTGGGTGAGCTGGCGACCAAACCGGAAGCCAATATCATCAAATTGCCCAATATCAGTGCATCCATTCCTCAGCTGAAAGCGGCAATCAAAGAATTGCAAAACAAAGGCTACGCCCTGCCGGATTATCCAGAAGAGCCGAAAACCGAGCAGGAAAAAGACATCAAAGCGCGTTACGACAAAGTAAAAGGCAGCGCGGTAAACCCAGTATTGCGCGAAGGCAACTCGGACCGCCGCGCGCCTCTGTCCGTCAAACAATATGCGCGTAAAAATCCGCACTCTATGGGTGCGTGGTCCGCCGATTCCAAATCGCATGTGGCTTCCATGAGCGAAGGCGACTTTTACGCCAGCGAAAAATCCGTCACTGTGCCAGAAGCGACCAAAATCAAAATTGAATTGGTTGCCAAAGATGGCAAAACCGTCGAATTGAAAAAATTCTTTGCTCTGCAAAAAGGCGAAATTATCGATGCCGCCATTTTGAGCAAAAAAGCGCTGTGCGAATATCTCGACAAAGAAATTCAAGACGCTAAAGAACAGGGCGTTTTGCTGTCGCTGCACATGAAAGCGACCATGATGAAAGTATCCGACCCAATTATTTTCGGCCACGCAGTTAAAGTGTTTTACAAACCTGTATTCGAAAAACACGCTGCTTTGTTTGCCGAATTGGGTGTGGACGCCAACAATGGTATCGGCGATCTCTACACCAAAATCCAATCTCTGCCCCAAGCAAAACGCGACGAAATCGAAGCGGATATCAAAGCCTGCTACGCGCAGCGTCCAGAATTGGCCATGGTGAATTCCGACAAAGGCATCACCAACCTGCATGTGCCAAGCGACGTTATTATCGATGCATCCATGCCTGCTGCGATCCGCTCTTCTGGTCAAATGTGGGGCGCCGATGGCAAATTGCACGATACCAAGGCATTGATTCCGGATCGCTGCTACGCCGGTGTTTATCAGGAAACCATTGATTTCTGTAAGAAAAACGGTGCATTCGATCCGCGCACCATGGGTAGCGTGCCCAACGTTGGTTTGATGGCGCAAAAAGCAGAGGAATACGGTTCACACGATAAAACTTTTGAAATCCCCGCTGACGGCGTTGTGAATGTAGTGGACGAATCCGGCAAGATTCTGCTGCAGCACCAAGTCGAGCAGGGCGATATCTGGCGTGCATGCCAGACTAAAGATGCCCCTGTGCAGGATTGGGTAAAACTGGCTGTGACCCGCGCGCGTTTGAGCAATACGCCTGCGGTATTCTGGCTCGATAAAAACCGCGCCCACGACCGCGAATTGATCGCCAAGGTCGAAAAATATCTGAAAAATCACGACACCAGTGGTTTGGACATTCGCATTCTGTCGCCGGTGGAAGCAACTCGCTTTACGTTGGAGCGCGTTAAAGCAGGACAAGACACTATTTCCGTCACCGGCAACGTATTGCGCGATTATTTGACTGACCTGTTCCCGATTTTGGAGCTCGGCACCAGTGCAAAAATGTTGTCGATTGTTCCTCTTATGAACGGCGGTGGTTTGTTTGAAACTGGCGCTGGCGGTTCCGCGCCGAAACATGTTGAACAATTCCTGCAGGAGAATTATCTGCGTTGGGATTCTCTCGGCGAATTTCTCGCACTGGCTGCATCCCTCGAGCATTTGAGCCAGGTCACGGGCAATAAAAAAGCGCAGGTTTTGGCGACAGCTCTGGATAAAGCCACAGCGAAATTCCTCGACAACGATAAATCGCCTTCACGCAAAGTTGGCGGCATCGACAACCGCGGCAGCCATTTTTATCTCGCCATGTACTGGGCGCAGGCGTTGGCTGAGCAAAATGACGATGCGGAATTGAAAGCGCGTTTCAGCAAAACAGCGGAAGCTTTGACCAGTCAAGAGCAGACGATTGTTGCCGAATTAAATGGCGTACAAGGCAAGTCTGTTGATATTGGCGGTTACTACCGTCCTGTTTTTGAGCTCGCCAGCAAGGCTATGCGTCCGAGCGCGACTTTGAATCAAATTATCGCAGCGGTGTAATCTTAGGGCGGCCGTTTAACGGCCGCCATTTCCTTTTCTTTGCCGTTTTTCCTCCTTTAATTTGCCCCTAATCCTTGTTTATTTGCTGCCCGCCGGCTTTCCTGTATTTCCCTTCAAATCCGTATCTTGTGTTCACTGACACACAAAAAGGTTTATTTCTTGCTTAATGTTGCGCCTGGCTCCTGGCAAATGTTGCGCATGGTTCTTGGCGCGGGTACCTCGCTGAGTTTGACGCAGCGTGGCGTGGCTCAGGCCGCTATACTTGTTGGCCTCACCATGAGCGATAAGCATTCCTTTGGTCCGTTGCAAGTGAACCCTTTGCATGAAACAAAAAGAAGTTCTCGACCGAATTTTCCAAGAAGTTGAATCCGTTATCCTCTGTCGTCAGCATCCGGTAACCGGATTGCTTCCTGCGAGCACGAGTGTGAATACTCACGGCGATTATCGTGACGCCTGGGTGCGGGACAACGTCTATTCCATCTTGTGTGTCTGGGTTCTGAGTGTCGCCTATCGGCGGGCGGGGGATACTGAGCGCTGCGATCAGCTGGAGCAGGCGACCATCAAGCTGATGCGTGGCTTGCTGACGTCCATGATGCGGCAGTCCTCTAAGGTGGAAAGTTTCAAGCATACTTTGGACAAAAACCACAGTCTGCACGCCAAATACGATACAGCGACCGGCTTGGAAGTGGTCGCCGATGATGCCTGGGGCCATTTGCAGATCGATGCAACCTCCATTTATCTCTTGATGCTGGCGCAAATGACGGCGTCGGGCCTGCGCATTGTATGCACTTTCGACGAAGTCGATTTTGTGCAAAACCTCGTGTATTACATCGCCAGCGCTTATCGCACGCCCGACTTCGGTATCTGGGAGCGCGGCAACAAAATCAACAACGGTAAAACTGAAATCAACGCCAGCTCTGTAGGCATGGCGAAAGCGGCCTTGCAAGCGCTGGATGGTTTTAATCTATTTGGCAAGGACGCGTCGCCGCGCGCGGTAGTGCATTCCGTGGCCGATTCCATTTCTCTTGCGCGCAACACCCTGGCCTCACTGCTGCCGCGCGAATCCCTGTCCAAAGAAACCGATAGTGCGCTGCTCAGCATCATCGGGTTTCCGGCGTTTGCGATCGGCGATAAGGATTTGATCACCAAAACGCGCGATAAGATTCTCGGCAAACTCGGTGGCAATTACGGCTGTAAACGCTTTTTGTGGGATGGTCACCAGACTGTGCTGGAAGAGAGCTCGCGCCTGTATTACGAGCACTCGGAGCTCGCCAATTTTGAGCATATAGAATCCGAGTGGCCGCTGTTTTTCACCTATCTGTACATCCATGCGCTGTTTGACGGCAATGAAACCACGGCGCGCCATTACCGGGAAAAAATCGAATCCCTGATGGTGGAAGTCGATGGCAAACGCCTGATTCCCGAACTCTATTACGTGCCGCGCGAACATATAGAGCAGGAGAAACAAAAACCGCGCTCGCAGCCGCGTGTGCCCAACGAAAACATTCCGCTGGTGTGGGCACAAAGTCTTTTTTACGTCGGTCTGATGCTGGATGAAGGTCTGGTATCGCGCGACGATGTCGACCCGCTGAAAATGCGCCGCCGCTCGCGGCGCTTCAACAAAACGCAAGTCGCATTGGTGGTGCTGGCGGAAAACGACAAGGTCAAATCCCTGCTGGCGCAATCCGGCGTGATCGCGGAAACCTTGGCGGACATTAAGCCGATCAATGTGTTGTCCGCGCCGAGTCTGGTGGAAACCTATAAACACGTGGGCGCCAATCGCGCGCTCAAGCTGACCGGTCGACCCGGTCGGCGCTTGCAGAGTCTCGCCACCTCCCAAACCTATGAGATCAACGGCAAGCCCTGTTTGTGTTTGTCGTGGATTCAAAGCGAATACGCCGACTACCGGGTGTACGACGCGGAATTGTTGGCGAAGAACCTGGAGCACGAGTTGAGCCATATCGCCACTCACTGGATGAACCCGGAAATTGCCGTGTTCACCTGGATGGTCGACGAACACTTCTGCAGCGCCAATAACGCTGAGGTGTTGTTTCGCACCCTGCGGGATCTGCAACTGCGCGCCAAGTCCGACCGGGTGGGTTATGCCTCCGCCAAGCTGGCCATTCGCGCCTCGCGGGTCAACCGCCTGACGGTGCCGGAATTCAATCTAATGCCGTTGACCCAGCACGTTTCGGTGGACCCGGTCGGCCATCTTTTTGCAGATCGCGAAGCACTCGATCCGCGCGCGAGGACGTTGTTGGAATGCGTCGACATTGAATCCGAACTGACGTCGTACCGGACTCTGGAAGTGTTCCTCACTCAATACCCGACCAATGCGGTTCTGGATGGTGGCGCGCAACCGCTGGAAGTCCGCGATCTGGTCCGGCATATCTACTACCGGGCGCAAACTCGCTGTTACTGGCTGTTGTCGCGTTTCTGCTATGCGAGCCTCAACGAGTATCCGTTGGACCTGACCGATGCGCTGACCATGTTAGTGGCGCGCCATGTGTCGGTGGTCTTGGGCAAAGGCAAGGTGAACTCGCTGGTGGTCGACAGCCCTATGGCCTACAACGACCTGGTGGACGCTCTCAACAAGCTGTATTTCAGTCCGTTGGAGCGGGCGCTGGCGCAGGAGCTGCTGGCGGTGCTCGGCACCATTATGCGTATTGACCACCGGGTGTTTGAGGGTTTGCGTTCGGTCATGCTGCAGAACTTGATGATGCTGTGTGCAGAAGCATCTGATGAGACCACCGAGCTGGATATTCTGCTGACCGTAGGCGCCATGTCGCCGTCGCGGATTCTCGACAAAGTCTGGGCCGTCCTTGCGGAACAGCACAAAGAATTCACCCGCGGTTTACGCGCGAATGTGCTCGCGGACGAAATCGGCGAGGCAGGGCGCAGCATATTAGCCGCGGATACGGACTGGTTCGAATGGCGTGTGGCGCGCGGTTCCATCACACGTTTGGACGACGCCTTATTGAATGACCTCTGGCAGAGTTTGGAATCGGCGCGGACTTTGGTGTTTGGGGACCGGGGAAGCCAGGAATATATCCTCGACTGCGAGTTCGTGCGCAGCTCTATGACCCCGGGAGAGGTCAGCTTCGCCAACCTGATCGACAAGCTCACCCAGCAGCTGCACCCGACCTATTACAAAAGTGCGGTCATCGAAGCCTTGTACGCCTTCACCCGCTTTTGTCGCCACAATCCGGGCGCGCATTTTAGTACGCCGATTGTGTTCACCCAGTTATTGGAGCGTGCGGCGAAAAGCTTTATTTGGGATTCCGGTGCAGCGCAGCTGGGTAAGCGGGATCTGGACGTGATGCTGGAACAGCCGCCTCACGTCCTGCAGAAGTACGTTACCCAAGCATTGGAAGATATTGCGGATAACTTTTGACTTGCACTGAGCGGCGTGCACTGTCGAACCCGCGCGTCAGGCGGGGACGCTAATGCTCGCCAGCAGCCGCTTTACCGCTTGATTCCAGCCCTCCGGACCGATTTCCACGGTAACAGAGTATTCCTGGGACGGATTGTTAGGGCGGTATTTGAGCGGAATGGTGTGCGGTGGGCGTACCACTACCGCACAGTCGGCACTTTGCAACATGGGGAGATCGTTGCCGCTGTCGCCCAGTGCTATCACAAAGGGGCGTGCGCTCATCACTTTTTGATAGACACTGGTCAGCCAGCGCATGGCTTGGCCTTTGTCACACGGGCTGCCGATATGGATAAAGTGACTGCCACGGCTCAATTTCAATCCTTGTTTCTCCACATCTTTGGCGAAGGCGTCAAAGCTTTTGGCATCATCCAGCCAGAACAGAACCTCACTGTGGCGACGTTTTTTCGCCAGCTGCGCCATGCTGAAATCCCAGCCTGTGTAGTCTTTTACCTGCAGGTCGGACATATCGCCAAACCCGCGGAATTGATAATGCTTGGACTGTCGCAAGGCCTGCAGAACTGCCCGAACCTGGGGGTAGGGCTGGGCCACGCGGCAGACCCAAAACCCGTCCTGGCTATCTGAAGGGGGGAGGGTCGGTTGGCGAAATTGATTTTGTGGCAGAGCCACGCCTGCGCCGTTTTCGAAAATAATAGGTCCGCGCAATCCCATCTGTTTCTGCAACAGAGCGCATTCTTCAAAGGTTCTGCTGCTGCTGAGAATAATCGGAATACTGCGCGCTTTGGCGAGCTGGATCGCAGGTTCGGCTGCACTCCATTCCGCCGTATCATGATCCAAAAGTGTTCCGTCAAGGTCGGTGAAGATCAAAAGGGAGCGAGTTTTGTTTGTCATTCACTTGGTCCTATAGTCATTCACTTGGTCCTGTAATTTGAGCAGTCCTATATAGTTGAGCTGGCTTTTACTGATTATCACTGACAACGTCAGCGACATTTGTATCGAACATCAGCCAAAACTTATGTGAGGTTGCGTCCAGAGCGCGGCGCTCCGTTCCCGGAAGCTACAGCAAGTTTTACAGTTTCACCAGAAGCAGTTTTACCTGGCAACGAGAGCTCCAGACAGATGAGGTTCGGTACGTTTCGTGTTGTCAATTAAAGCAAAACTGCGGATGCCATTATTCCCGAATCAGCGACGAAATGTGGAATTTTTTAATTTTGGGATCCGTTTGGGATGGTTGCAAACGGTGATTTTTATCGGAGGAAGACCATGAAATTGGCTTTGAGTGTCTTGCTGGCTTTCGTTTGTGCTATGGTCGGTGGATGCGCTCACCTGAACGGGAATATAGAATCGCCCAAGGTTCGAGTGGATTCGCTTAGACTATTGGAACCTCAGGGTCTCAATCAGCGCTTTTTGGTGGGGCTGCGGGTGATCAATCCCAATGATCGCGCCCTCTCGGTTAAAGGGTTGAGCTACGCTTTGGCGCTCAACGGCTTTAACTTGTTGGAAGGCGTTTCTGGCAAAATACCCACCCTGGAACCTTTTAGCGAAACATTGGTGGAAATTGAAGCTTCCACAGATCTGGTAGGTGCGCTGCGCTTGTTGAATAATCTGACGCAGCCGAATGCGGCAGAGAACATTTCCTATGCTCTGACCGCCAAGCTAAGCCTGCAAGGTTGGCCAACCCGGTTGACGGTGCAGGAGACCGGTTTGGTCCCGTTGAAAGGGTATGTAAACCGCTAAAGCTCCCGCAGCTGCGGATGGCGGGAGCGAACAATAATAACGAAGTGGGTCGGACCTGCCGGCTCACCAGTCGCTCTAACTGTCGAGGCACTCATGCGTTTTCTCAAATGGCTGATCGGTATTGTCATTACCGTGGGCATTTTGCTCGCGGCTGTCCCTCTGGTTACCAAGTGGTACGTCATCCGCTGGCTGGAAAGCAAAGGTTATCAGGCCGAAATCAAACGTCTTGGTATGAATTTTCTGTGGGGCAAATTGAGCGCTCAGGGCGTTGCTCTCATAAGCCCAAGCGGAGAGCGCTTTGAAATTTTTGACGCCTCAGCGGATTTTGATTTATGGCCTATTAAAGATGGCAAGCTGGTTATCGATAGGCTGAAAGCGGACAGCGCACGTTTGGATATCCGCCACACCGCTAATGGTTTGAGCGTTGCCGGGTTTTCGTTCGACGATCTTATGAGCAGGGTCGGTAGCCTCTATCCACTCGAAGTTCGGCTGGCACAGCTGACTTACGTCGACTTTTGTTATGCAACTCAACAGTGTATTCGGGCGGAGAACGTCACTTTTTCGCGCGCCAGATGGGTGACTTCGGGGCAGAATTGGTCTTTTGTGCACAATGCACCGCTAACCATCGAGAAAGTTTTTTTACGCGATCAAAACAATAGCGGTACTTTGTTTTACGGGGCGGAACTCAGTATTGCCCGCGGCCTGTACAGTGCGGGTTCGGTCGAGCTGGAAAATTTGATGTTACGCAATTTCCAGTTTATTGAGGGTTCTTTTGGCGCCGCGGGAATGGAAGCGCCCTATCAAACGCAGATCGGTGAAACCTCCATTACAAGCCTCCAGTGGCAGAGGGGGGCTCCTCACACTCTGGCGGTTGGCGCAGTTGATGTCACCAGTTTGCGGCAGTCCCTGTATCGCAATGTCGATGGCCATCTGATGGTGCCAATCCGGCTGCGTATGCCCAAGGTCAATTTGACGGTAGAAAAAGTGGAAGTGCGCGACGGAGCCGTGTCCTGGCTGGATCATTCCGTTACTCCGCCCGCGAGCGCCAACGCCTCTTCGCTTCATTTGCAGCTTGGCGCTATCGATAATAGCAAGCCGGATAGTGTCGTCCCTCTCAAGTTAACCGGCGGCCTGTACCAACAAGGAAAAACGTTGCTGGAAGGGGATATATATCCATTCACCTCACCGATTCGTTTTGCCCTGACCGGCTTTGTCCAGGATGTGGATCTCTCCAAGCTGGAAGGCTATAGCCGTAAATACCTGCATCAGAGGGTCGACCAGGGCTTGGCGGATGTGTCCATCAGCGCTGTGGCGCGCAACAACCAATTGGAGGCAGATACCCGCTGGCAATTCACCGATTTGCGCATCGAACCAAGTCGTGGCAACAGTTCGGATATGCCCCTGGAATTATCGTATGACCTTCTCAAAGACCATAACCGCAGCGTCGCGTTTACCATGCCCTTGCGCGGTGAGTTTGGCAGTGCGCAGTTAGAGCCGGAATACATCTTCTCCCGTCAGATTCGCCGGGTGCTGAGTGATATGGCGCGTCAACGGGTTAATCCGGTCGGTGCTGCGCGCATTCCTGCCGGGTCTACATCCGCTGGCAAGGTGGCATTTCTGCCGATCGAGTACCGCGCGAACAGCCGTTACCCGGGGGATGCGGATTTGAACCGCTTGGTGGAAATTGCCGCTATGCTGCGGGACAAACCCCATCTGAAAATGACCTTTTGCCCGGTGAGCACAGCGGGTGAATGGGCAGAAATCTTCAACGATGGTGAACGCCCTGCTACATCCACCGAGTTGTTACCTGAGCACGAAGAAGAGCTGATCGGTCTTGCCAGCGCACGCGGAAAAATCATTCGCACGCGCCTGATTGAGTCAGGAGCCGCCGCTGATCAGATCGAAATTTGCAATCCGACGGTCGATATGTCGCAGTTTGGGCTGTCTTTTGTGTCGATTTCCTTATAATCGCCAGCTTCTCTGCCCCGGCCGTGGCCGGGGTTCCCGTCCCTTTGGAAACTTGCCGTCGCTATGACTGATTTGCTTGCACCTTCCGCAGACGAACGTATTCCCCTTAAACAATTCACCGAGAAGGCGTACCTGGACTACTCCATGTACGTGATTCTCGACCGCGCCCTGCCGCATGTGGGCGACGGTCTCAAGCCGGTACAGCGGCGCATCATCTACGCCATGAGCGAATTGGGTTTGAAGGCTTCGGCCAAGTACAAAAAATCCGCTCGTACCGTGGGGGATGTGATTGGTAAATTCCACCCGCACGGCGACTCAGCCGCTTATGAAGCCATGGTTTTGATGGCGCAGCCGTTCTCCTTTCGCTACCCGCTGATCGACGGGCAGGGCAACTGGGGTTCGCAGGACGATCCCAAATCCTTCGCCGCCATGCGTTACACGGAAGCCAAGCTCACCCCGTTTTCTGAAGTGCTGCTGAGCGAACTCGCCCAAGGTACGGTGGATTGGCAGCCAAACTTTGACGGAACCATTGAAGAGCCGCGGGTTTTGCCGGCGCGTGTGCCGACTGTACTGTTAAATGGCACTACCGGGATCGCGGTGGGTATGGCGACGGATATTCCGCCGCACAACCTGCGCGAGGTAGTGGCGGCGACTGTGCATCTGCTGGAAAACCCCAAAGCGACCCCGGCGGAGTTGTGCCAGTTTGTGCTCGGCCCTGATATGCCGACCGATGCGGAAATCATTACTCCGCGAGCTGAATTGGTGCGCATCTACGAAACCGGCCGCGGCAGCGTGAAAATGCGCGCCAAATGGATTAAAGAAGAGGGTGATATCGTTATCACGGCTCTGCCGCATCAAGTGAGCGGTGCCAAGATCCTGGAGCAGATTGCTGCGCAGATGCAGGCGAAGAAGCTGCCGATGGTGGCGGATCTGCGTGATGAGTCGGATCATGAGAACCCGACGCGCCTGGTGATAGTGCCGCGCTCCAACCGCATCGACGTAGACGCATTGATGAATCACCTGTTTGCCACCACTGAGCTGGAGCGCAGCTACAGGGTCAACATCAATCTGATTGGCAACGACGGCAAGCCCGGGGTAAAAAACCTGGCGGAGCTGCTGACTGAATGGCTGGTTTTCCGCATGGAGACCGTGCGCCGCCGTCTGCAGCACCGTTTGGATTGGGTGGATCGCCGTCTGCATTTGTTGGACGGTATGTTGATCGCTTATCTCAATCTGGATGAGGTGATCCACATCATCCGCACCGAGGATCATCCGAAAGAAAAATTGATGGCGCGGTTCGGTCTGTCGGAAGATCAGGCCAATTACATCCTCGATACCCGCTTGCGTCAGTTGGCGCGCCTGGAAGAAATGAAAATCCGCGGCGAGCAGGAAGAGCTGGCCAAGGAAAAAGCCGACCTGGAAGCGACTCTTGCGTCTGAGCGACGCATGAAAACCCTGGTGCGCAAAGAGCTGGAAGCGACGGCAAAAGAATTCGGCGACGACCGCCGCAGTCCCTTGGTGGAACGAGCCGAAGCTCAGGCGTTCAGCGAAACCGAACTTCTGCCCAGCGAGCCGGTGACGGTTGTTCTGTCAGAAAAAGGCTGGATTCGCTCGGCCAAAGGCCACGATATAGACCCGCACAGCTTGAGCTATAAGGCGGGCGACCAGTTTGCGTTTCTCGCTCGCGGTAAAAGCCAGCAGACGGTGCTGCTCTTGGATTCAACCGGCCGCAGTTACAGTATTCCCGCCCACTCCTTGCCATCGGCCCGGGGGCAGGGTGAGCCTGTCACCAGCCGCCTCAATCCTCCCAGTGGTGCCACCTTTATGGGAGTGTTGATGGGCGAGGATTCCCAGCCGATCTTGCTCGCCACAGACGCCGGTTACGGCTTTGTCGCGACACTGGGAGATATGCAGAGCAAGAACCGCTCGGGCAAGACGCTGCTGACGGTACCAGAAGGTGCACGGGTACTACCTCCGGCTATTATTCAAGACGTCAGCACAACGCAGTTGGTGGCGGTGACCAACGACGGCCGTATGTTGGTGTTCCCGGTCACTGAATTGCCCGTTCTGGCCAAAGGCAAGGGCAATAAGATCATAGGTATCCAGACCAGCCGTTTGGAAACCCGTGAAGAATATATGGTGGCAGTGGTTCCGCTGACCGAGGGGCAAACCGTCAAAATCTGGTGCGGTAAACGTTCGCTGCAATTGCGCCTGAAAGATATGGCGCATTACATGGGGGAGCGCGGTCGCAGAGGGCACAAATTGCCGCAAGGATTCCAGCGCGTTGACCGGATTGAGCTCATAGATTAACGCACGGACAGGATCTGTTTCGTTTCGTGCAAATCCTGTCCAAAATCACGCTGATTTAAACGTTGGTGTAAAAAAAGCTGACGTTTTTCCGCTTTTACTACTCGCTTTTTTCCCGCTCCCGGGCGTAAACTACGCCCGTTTTCTAAGTGCCTGCTTACAGTCCTGGCCAAGCGCGACGCTACATGGCGAGTCGCATATTCTTCTGTAGTTTTCTTTTTCCTGTATCGGAAATTTCTTTACACGTTCAGAGGTTGTGTCATGTTCCGAAAACACGGACGAACGTCTATCCGTTGCCCTATGCAGCTCAAGCATCAGCGGCTCGGTTCCTTAGATGTCGTAACAAAAGATATAAGCGCATCAGGTATTTTTATCGATTTGCAGTCGCAAACAGATTCCGCATTACTGAGTCAATTGCGCTTGGGCGACACCCTGGAAGCGCACATTGAAAGTCCCGACAGTGAAACGGAAAAAGTCCGCTTGCAAGTGGCCCGTCTGAGTAAAGACGGTTTTGCTTTGATGTTTATTTAACCTGTTCGGTTACAGGGTTCGGCTCTTTCTTCGCATTAAAAGTCGGGTCCTCCGAATTTAAAGACAGCAAGAGTTGCGCAGGGATATCCGGTTCTAAGTGATTGACGCGGATAATAGAGCGCAACTCTTCTATGTAGGTTTCCCCTCGTTCCGAATACTTCTGCAGCGCTCCCACCAGTTCATATCCAGTTAAAGGTTCTCCTTTGGCGGTCTTCTCCTGCCGCAGAACTCGCAGTTCATGATAGGCCGAGTGGCTATTGATATTGAGGAAGTAGGCGCGCACCGATTCCCTGGCCGAGGCAAAGGTTGCAACTTCATGAGATGCGCCTTCGCGGCGCCGATTGGGCACCATTCCGCAACCTGGTTTGAAACACCACTGGCCGAAGTAGTTATTACCCTCGCGCGCGAACCGCGAGGTGCCCCAGGCCGATTCCGAAGCCGCCTGAGCCAGTGCCATGGCCGCTGGAATCTGATTGATGCGCCGTTCCAAACGCTGCAGCACAACAGCAGGCGGGGCCTCTGCCACGCTGTAGCTCGTCCGCCATTCCTCCAATAGTGCGAGTTCTTTCGGTCGCAATTTGCCGTGAGCGGCGCGTTCTTTTAGCTGTAGCAGTATTTCCCTCTGTTCAAGCAGGCGTTGGTTTTCCTGGTCAATCAAGGGCTGAAAAAACTGAAAAAACGCTTCTTTGCGGGAGGCGATATCGCGGATGGCTTTGAAGTTTGGCGGGGCAGGGTCGACCCAAGCGTCAGGGGGGAGTGTTTCTTCGATGATCGCCAACGACGGGCTGTCGCTGGGCCACGGGTAATTCATAAGGAAGAAGCCTGTGCCGACTAAGGACATACAGTAGCCGGCGAGGCCATAAGCTAGAACCGATTTAAATCTCAAACCCATGCATCAATCTACGGCTTCGTCTTGTTACCCCAAAGCGTAGATGATTATGTGGTGAATATCACAGTTTCAGCGACGAACGCAGCGCTTGGAGCTTCTCCTGATTGCGGGCTCTATCCAATGGCTCGGGCGCTTTTTCCGGCAGAGCGGGCGGCACTGGCGGTTCCAATTGAGTTCCGTTGCGCACGGCTTGGCAGATTTCTTCATAGATATCCCGATAGATCGGGAAAGCGACCGATTCCGGCTGGGTTTGCAGAAAGTACCAGTCGCAGCGTTTGCCGGCGTGATAGACGGCAGGGTGGGACCAGTTATAGGCCGCTTTGGGCGATGGTGCGCGGCAGGCCTCGATATAAGCACTGTGAGCGTCCGGCAGATCGAGATCGCTGCTCGCTTTTTCGCAGTAGTGGATCATGGTGCGCAGCGTCGGCAGGTATTCGCTGGTTTCGATCACCATCTTGGCGGCGCTGAGTAGTGTCCGGGCGTCGAACCGCCCCAGCATTTCCAGCCAGAGGCGTTTGACCTCATTGAGTTCGGCAGCATTACCGAACGCCTTCAAGTATTGGTTGTGATAATTCAGCCGGAAAAGGGTGAACACCTGGTTGATGGCATCCACCATCGCCAAACGGCGGGCCTGGGCAGCGGCATCTTTGGACGATTGGGGGGGCTCAGAGGGCCCAACTGCGGTCGGTGAGTTGTTCGGCAAGGCTCAATTCTCGTGTGGACTTGGTTTGTGGATCTTCTTGCGCGTGGCGTTTCGCCCAGCGCTGTTTCACATACTGTAAAAATCGGGTGTTCCAGGAGGAATGCACCTGGTTGCTGTCGCGCCAGTAGATAACGAATTCGGGCAACAGACTTTGGGCGAAGGGGATATCGATATTCGCCAAGCGCAATACTTCGTAGACGTCCTGGGACGGCACCCAATTGGGTGGGATGCGGCGCGGCGTAGGATCGTGCTCCAGGGCAGCTTTGTAGCGCAACCACTGATGATGGACATGATCGCGAAACTTTTTGTTCCAGTTGTCCGAGCGCACGCCTTTTTCCCGCCAATAAAGCTCAAATTCCGGAATCGCATCTTCAATGAACTGACGGCTGATGCCGGCGTGGCGCGACAGCACATCAATTGCTTCTTCGCTGGGCCGCCAGTTGCGCGGCATTAGCGTCTCGCGGCTGCGCGCATTCTGCTCTGCTTCGTATTCGCGCCATTTGCGGATGGTGTGCTGAATAAACTTCGATCCCCAGGAGTGGGCTGACTCGCCGCGCTCGCGCCAGTAGTTGACGAACTCGGGTACCTGCTCCAGGGCAAAACTGCTGGGAATATTGTGCTGCGCCAGGCGGCCGAGGATTTCGCGGTCGGGTTGCCAGGACGGCGGCATCAGGTTTTTGCTGGCGGGCGTCGGCGCGGCGATTTGCTGCGGCACAGGTGCAGATGCGCTTTGTACCACTCTGTCATTGAACGCGAATTTTAGCTGGCGCGCGGTGGCGTAAGGAGCAGATGCGATCAGCAGCAAGCCTTGCTCGCGCAGGTTGGCGGCAACGCGCTGCACATCTTGGGGTTGCCAGAAGGGCATCAGGCGACTGACGGATGTTTCGTTCAAGGTGAACCAAACATACCCATTGCTGCTAAGCCCGGTCTGGCTGCGCGCTACGCCAGTGAGTATCGACAACATGGTTGCTTCCTCGAGGCCAATGGTGGCCGCCAGAGTGGGGTAAACCAGTATCGGTGTTTCGGGTATCAAGCTGTTTTGATCGTGGGATCGGGTCATGGGGAACTCAAGTCTTAGTTCCATACTCTAGCACTGCCCTTCGATTATTGGTAACCGTCTTATGGAGCAAGTGTGGACAGGCGCAGCTTATTGCGGACTCTGCTCTTCTTGGTGTGATTTAACCCCTGTGTTAGTGTTGGCGCGTTTTTCTGATCCCGAGTCCGTCATGTTATTTCCCGTTTCCAACGATCTTGAAGAAGCTCTGTGTTTCTCCCGCTTCGACGAAGGACATTTGCTGTCGACCGTTTCCGATCACCGTTTTGTGCTGGACGAAACTACTTGGCTGTCGGCGGAGCATTGTTATCAGGCGCAGAAGTTTTCGCACAATCCGGCCTATCAAGCGCGTATTGCCCAGGCCTCGTCGGCGCAGGAGGCGTATAAGCTCGGCAATCGCTGGTGGCCGCTCAAGCGGGGTGATTTTAAGCAGGTGCGCCGGGTGCTGATGACGCGGGCGCTCTATTGCAAAGCCCAGCAAAATCCGGAAGTCGGCGAGTTTTTGTTGGCGACGGGCGAGCAAAAGATCGTCGAGACATCGCTGTACGACCACTATTGGGGAATAGGGCGGGATCTGCGCGGACAGAACATGTTGGGGCAGGTCTGGATGGATGTGCGCCGGCGGATGCGTGAGCGTTTGCAGGAGATTGCGAATGGCCAAGGCTAAAACCGCCTTTGTTTGTGACGACTGCGGCGCCGACTTCACCAAATGGCAGGGGCAGTGCAGCGAGTGCGGCGCGTGGAATTCGCTGAAGGAAGTCCGCCTTAGCAGCAGTACCCGCTCAAGTGGCGAAGGAGTGTTGAAAGGATACGCCGGTGCTACCGAGGCGAAGATTCAAACCCTGCAGGATGTCTCCCTCACTGAAGTACCGCGCTTTACCTCGACTATGGGCGAATTCGACCGCGTGCTCGGCGGCGGTTTTGTACCGGGTTCGGTGGTGCTGGTCGGTGGGCATCCGGGCGCGGGTAAATCGACTCTGCTGTTGCAATCCCTCTGCAAACTCTCGCAATCACACCGTGCTTTGTACGTCACCGGCGAAGAATCCTTGCAGCAGGTTGCCATGCGGGCAAAACGTCTGGGGTTGCCCATGGACCGTTTGCAGGTGCTGGCGGAAACCAATGTGGAAAGCATCGTCAATCTGGCGCAACAGGTTGCGCCGGGCATTATGGTGGTGGACTCGATTCAGGTGGTACATCTGGCGGATATCAGTTCCGCGCCGGGCAGTGTGTCGCAAGTGCGCGAATGCGCCGCATTGTTGACTCGCTTTGCCAAGCAGACGGGGACGGTGCTGATTCTGGTGGGGCATGTCACCAAAGACGGGACCCTGGCGGGTCCAAAAGTGCTGGAGCACATTATCGACTGCTCGATCATGCTGGAAGGTGGCCACGACTCCCGATTCCGCACCCTGCGCGGCCACAAAAACCGTTTTGGCGCGGTGAATGAGTTGGGGGTGTTTGCCATGACTGAGCAGGGCATGAAGGAAGTGCCCAACCCTTCGGCCATCTTTCTTCAGCGCGCGGAAGAAATCGCCCCGGGGTCGGTAGTAATGGCCACCTGGGAAGCCACCCGGCCACTCCTAGTGGAGATCCAGGCGCTGGTGGACAGCAGCCACGGCAACCCGCGGCGCGTCGCCGTGGGTATGGAGCAAAACCGCCTGGCCATGCTGCTGGCGGTGTTGCACCGCCACGGTGGCTTGATGCTGGGCGATCAGGACGTTTTTGTGAATGCCGTCGGTGGGGTAAAGATCATGGAGCCCAGTGCCGATTTGGCGCTGCTGTTCGCGCTGGTATCCAGCTTCCGCGATATAACCTTGCCGCGTGACTTGGTGGTGTTTGGTGAAGTGGGGCTGTCCGGCGAGATTCGCCCGGTACCCAGCGGGCAGGAACGCCTGCGCGAAGCGGCCAAACACGGCTTCCGCCGCGCCATAGTGCCTGCAGCCAATACGACCAAAGAGAAAATTGCCGGATTGGAAGTGATCCCGGTTAAGAAGATCGACGAGGCTTTGTCCTACATCTAAAACGTTTTGTCCTACATCTAAAACTTATTGCTGGTGGCGTTTTAGCAGCTCCGCCAGTACCCGCTCGGCGGCCCCTGGCTCGCCCAGGTTGATTTCGATCAGTCGGCGCAAATGCACCATGCTGTCCATATCGATGCTGGTGCAGTGAAAACCGAGAAATGCCGAGCTGCTGTGTACCAACGTAACCTGCATGGTGATGATGACATCATCCGCCAAAGTCACCTGCAGGGTGCAGGGAATATCGGTGCGCAGGTGGTAGTCGGCTGGAGTGGAAATCAGCACGCCATTGACAGAAATATCCTGCAGCTGTGCTTGGTACTGTTTTCCTTCCTGCAACAGGCGCACATCCCCATCGAATGGAATTCGGCTGAAATTCCGTCGCTCCGGTGTAACTATGGTCTTTTCCATGAAAATGGCTGCTCATATTGGGATAACAGCCCAAGTTTAGACCCGCAGCGCGACGGCTACCAATTGAACAGTGGCACGAAAAGAAAAGGGCACCAAGTGGTGCCCTTTGGGTTGTGAGAGGAAGATTAAGCTTTCAGTGGCTTGTACTTCACGCGCTGCGGCTGGGCATTGGCACCTTTGCGAGCGATGAAGTCTTCGTGGTACTCAGTGTAGTTACCGGTGAAGAACACCACTTCACTGTCGCCTTCGTAGGCCAGAATGTGGGTGGCCACGCGGTCGAGGAACCAGCGGTCGTGCGAGATGATCAGCGCACAGCCGGGGAACGCCAGCAAGGCTTCTTCCAAGGCGCGCAGGGTTTCCACGTCCAGGTCGTTGGACGGTTCGTCGAGCAACAAGACGTTGGCGCCCTGTTTCAGGGTGTTGGCCAGATGCAGGCGGCCGCGCTCACCGCCGGACAATTCACCGACGCGCTTCTGTTGGTCGGTGCCTTTGAAGTTGAAGCGGCCTACGTAGGAGCGTGAGCTGACCTCGTAATTGCCGATCTTCAGAATGTCCTGACCGCCGGACACGGCTTCCCATACGGTTGCGTTGTTATCCAGATTGTCGCGGCTCTGCTCGACGTAGGCGACTTTGACGGTTTCGCCGATGATGATTTCGCCTTTGTCTGGGGTTTCCGTGCCGTTGATCATGCGGAACAGGGTGGTTTTACCTGCACCGTTACCACCGACGATACCGACGATCGCCCCCTTGGGCACACTGAAGCTCAGGTTGTCAATCAGCAGGCGATCGCCAAAGCTCTTGGAGACGTTTTTGAACTCGATGACCTTGTCACCCAGGCGCTCGCCCGGCGGAATGTAAATCTCGTTGGTTTCATTGCGCGCTTGGTATTCCTGGGATTGCATTTCCTCAAAGCGGGCCAAGCGAGCTTTGTTCTTGGCATGGCGGCCTTTCGGATTCTGCCGCACCCATTCCAATTCTGCTTTCATAGCCTTTTGGCGGGCGGCTTCGGTGCGGGCTTCCTGCTCCAGACGCTGTTCTTTCTGCTCCAGCCAGGAGGAATAGTTGCCTTCATAAGGAATGCCGCGACCGCGGTCCAATTCCAGAATCCAGCCGGCGGCGTTGTCGAGGAAGTAACGATCGTGGGTTACTGCCACTACAGTGCCGGGGAAGTTGACCAGGAATTGCTCCAGCCAATAGACAGATTCGGCGTCCAAGTGGTTGGTCGGCTCGTCGAGCAGCAGCATATCCGGGCGCGACAGCAACAGGCGGCACAGGGCGACACGGCGCTTTTCACCACCGGACAGATTTTTGATCTCGGCATCCCAGGGCGGCAGGCGCAAAGCGTCGGCGGCGACTTCAAGGGTGTGGTTCAGGTTGTGCGCATCCCAGGCTTGAATAATGTCCTCAAGCTGAGCCTGACGCTTGGCCAGGGCGTCAAAGTCGGCGTCCGGCTCGGCGTAGGCAGCGTAGACCTTGTCCAGCTCCGCCAGTGCATCCACCGCTTCTTGCACACCTTCTTCCACATTGCCGCGGACGTTTTTGTTCGGGTTGAGCTGCGGCTCCTGCGGCAGGTAGCCGATTTTGATCCCCGGCATGGGACGGGCTTCGCCTTGGATGTCCTGGTCGAGGCCCGCCATGATTTTCAACAGAGTCGACTTTCCCGAACCGTTTAAACCGAGCACACCGATCTTGGCGCCGGGGAAAAACGACAGGGAAATGTCTTTCAGAATTTCGCGTTTGGGCGGCACGATTTTGCCAACCCGGTTCATGGTATAGACGTATTGCGCCATTGGGCGACCTCAAAACTTGCGGGTGAGGGAAAAGAGCGCGCAGATTAGCCCCCCACCGGGGGGATTTCAACTGCAGCCCGTTCGAACAGGTGTATGAGTTTGAAAAGGCTTTTGCCATAAAAAAAGGCGACCTTGCGGTCGCCTATCAATGGTCCTCACAGGAATGAGGAATAGTTGAATCAACTGAACTTGTGGCGGCGTGTTCACCTGCGCGGTGCTGCTGTCCCAGGGAGGAGTGAAGTTCTGCGCAATTGGGATGGTAGTAATCTGACCTCGGGATTCTCATCCTGCAGGATTCCGATTAACGGATGTGTATTGTGAAAAACCATATGAATCACGCCCTGGTGTGCCTCATTCAGTGGTAAATCGACGCACCCGCCATGTGCGCTTTGTGCACAAAGACGTGTAGGTGACATTGATCCGGAAGCTGTATTGATCAGCAGAAAATATTTATCTGGCGAAGCTGGGGATAATTCCAGTCTGTAGCGCCAGTGCTGGTCGCTCTCAGTAGGCGAGTGGCCTTGAATTAACATGTTTGGACTTTCGGGTGTTTTGGTGGAAATCATGACGCAAGCACCTAAAGAATCGAGAATGGCGCAATAGCGTTTATAAATGTCCTCGTCCTGCCGCAATGCGGATTTAATTTTTTCACTGTCAGCAACTTCCGGATTTTGTACATAGCAATACAGCTGCCGCAGACTGATGGCAGGAAATTGCTCTATCCATTCTTTTGCTTGGTTGTGCACCATAAATTCCTGCATAACGGTCTGGCGCGCACTTACAGTCAAATCTTTCCATCGTTTGTTCATAGGATTGCTTATCACCAGTTTTGGTAAATCAATGCGAAAGTGACCAATATGGTGGAAATGTCACTTAACATTTTTTGCTCTGGAGTTTTAAGAAAGTTTTTTAAACGCCGATTTATCGAATGCAAATGCAATAAAGCATTTGGCAATCTTTCAGCGACTGCTGCTACGGTCGTCACCGAGCAGGGGTGGATCAAGTCATTTTTTAGATAATGATTTGAGTCGAGGAACTCCCAGGCTTCCCGGGATTTTTGCATAGCCTGTTGCAGCCTCTCTGGAAGTGGGGCATTGGCTGCCAGTTGTTGTTGAATGGTTTGTACTGAGCCATTGTGCGATTGCCTGCTTGTAGGTGCATCATGAGGGAAAGACTCGTGTCCGATAAGGTCGGGGCAGATTGCAAAAAGCAATTGCAATCCTTCGGGGTGTTGGTGGGTTATAAGGATGTGCGCGCAAGCAAGGCAAATTTTGCGGAATTCGCTTATGGCATCCTCGATTTTGGCAATAGCGTCGGTGTAATTCAGAATGTGTCGCTGAGTTTCCTGCAGATGCAACAAACGGGTCAGTTGTTTATCAGTACTTTTGCTGCTGAATTCAATCAATGCATTTTGCAAAGGTGCAAAACAATGGGAGCGCAGAGCGGATAGTGCAAGATGCATTGCTGGCGCTGGCAAATCCGTCAAATAGGAGATGTTGCTCAGATCGGCTTTATTTAGAAATGTGATTTGCGGAAATTCGGTAACAAGAGCCAGCCAATCGTCCTGCCAAGTGCAGCCATGAAGTGACGAGCAAATTTCTACCAACGAATCCAAATAATCACTAAGGTCGACGCTGTCATTTGGCAGGCCGGAATCAACTTTGTCTGCTGCAGCTGCAAAGTGTTCGATGAAAGACACGAAAAGCTGGTGAACTTTCGAATAACGTTGGACATTCAAATCCTTGTTGCGGCAGTGTTCAATCCAAAAATCGAGAACTTGATCGGATTGAATATCCATATAGGAAAAACAACCTTCGCCAAAACGGCGATCCAGAAACTCGATGATGGTTTTAAATCGGTGATTTTGTTGGCTAATGCCGCTGCGTTTTTGCCGATATTGTTCAAACGCGTCCGCCCAATCCAGTGCAATTGCCTCCACGAGTCCGCGAATACTAACGACTCTGGCGATATCTCGGGCGCGAAGCATAAATTCCTCGAACCCTAAGAGCTCCGCAACAAGATTGGCTGTCATGACCAGATAGGGGAGTGAGCACGCTTGAATGCGAAAGGAGATGCCGTCGGTGTAAGTGGCAACTATACCTCCACCATCATCATTGGCCGCTTCATCCACCTTGTTGCAAAAAAGCGCATGCAATTGTGACTGGTCGGCGGGGCATACAAAAAATAACGTCCCTATGTCGACGCCATATTGATGGGCGGCTGCGATCAGATGGGCGAGGCGTTTAAATAAGCTGGGGCGCTCTCTTTTCAGCAGATGTACCAGGCATCTGGTCAGCAATTTAGGATTCAAGGGCGCTCCAGGTTGGTGCTCTTCGGTTTCACCGGCGTTTCATATAACAAGTCTGTAAGCGGGTTGGCGATTGTCATCGACTGCTTCCAGGGATTGCGTAAATCCCTGGGAAATGTCTATTGAACGGATACAGACATAAGAAAAGTGCACAGCCCATCCACGAGCATTCCTCGATTGTCGAGCGCTTTGATTATTGGTTCTTCGAAAAGCAAAAAACGACTGCGTTATGACTTTGCCAAGCCGGGCCTGTTGGCCTTAATGGCGCTCTGTGGCTTCCTTGATGCCGGATTTGAGGGCCGTAGCGGAACGGTCATGGTAGGAAGGAATTGCGCGCCAAACAACGTGGAAAATTCAACCTTTTGCGGGCTTGAGTGAGTTTCGCTCGCCAGCTATCAGGTCGGCGAGATTGAGCAGGCCAGCTTCGTACATCAGAGTATCCCGAGTGACGTCACCGAACTTTTTGCGCAGGTTTTTGATGACGCTGTTGGCAACGTACTTGTAATCCAAGTCCAATTCCTGGCAGACGGCTTTTAAATTACTGCCTTTGGCCAGAGAGCTGAGAACGCGCTTTTCCGTGGAGGAGAGCGTTCGTAACAAAGGGGCGAGAAAAATCGCTCTCGCTTCGGTTGTGCAGAGCACTCTGTCGCTGAACATCAGCGACATTTTGCGCAGGTATTCGCCGCGCTCTTCATACAATTGATCAAATCCGCGGTCGACTTCTTCTCGGGTGACGCTGACGCCAGCGATGTTGTAACCGTCGCTGAAGGCCGGAACGGAAATTCCCTGATGGATACCGTAGTCCTCACGGGCGACGGTGATGACTTCCAGCTCGGATTTCGCCAACCGTCGTTCTTCCGCCTCGCGCCACCACACCATTGGCGTCAGGTCACCGCTGGTGATGCGTTTGATAGTGAAGTCATCCTTGCCAAACCGGGCCTCGCTGTAATGCTGGATAAATTTGGCGTTATAGGATTTGGAAATTCGGAATATGGGACTGAGCTGATTGAGGGAACGACCGAGTGCCCCGGGTATGAAGGTGTAGGAAAGATTGTCGAACCCCATGGCCAGGACGGCCTTTTCCAGCGCGTTGAACATGGTGTCTATGTCGGTCGCGGAATAGAGGGTTTCACAAAATTCCAAAAATACCTGCTGCAGCTGCGGCATATCAGCCTCGGGGTGGCGCTTTTTTCGCTTCGGTGATCATGCGCCATTTATGAAACATTGCGTTTAGCAGGTCAAGTGCTGGAAGGTGGCTAGTTAGCATCTGATTTATCGTTCTAGTAAGCCAAGGCGTTATCTGCGTAGGTGGTGATGTTCAGCGGGCAGGGCGGAATAATGGCATCATTGGATGCGCGTGGACAGTCCTATAAAGATTTCAGCGTTTTTGAGGCGGTTTCTCGGTTCAAACAAAGACAGCATGGTCGGGTGATCAAAAATGACTGTGTCGCTTTTACCCCAGTGTGCGTGATGCAGGCGATACCCGGTAGTCAGCCGCCAAGGAGACTGGAATTGTTTTGCCACACAGATTCCGGCTCCCCAAAAATTACCTTGATTGCTATCAGCAGATTTTTTGGCAAATCCCGAACTTGTATAGTCAAACATCACTTTTTCGCCGGCGCTGATTCCCCAGTAGGTCTCGAACTGAATGCTCCAGTGATTGATCAGGGGTTTGTGCAGAATAATTCCGGCATCCATTTCCCACCAACGTCTGGAAATCCTCACTGCAGCTGTGTGCTCCGTAGGCAATACTTTTCTACTCCAATAATGAGGCGAGATTTTCAGATAGGGGAAAACGGTAAAAAATTGTGTCGAATGGGCGTATTGAATTTGCAAGGCAATATTGCCCAGTCGGTAATCCGTTTCTGTTATCAAGGGCGTACCCAACAGAGTCTGACCCTCATAGTCCAGAGTTCCGTAGGTTATTTGGCTTTGCACATTTAAATGCCAGGACGGCGAAAGAAATTTTCTATATTGAATTGTGGCCTGATGTGCCTTGCCTTTTTCGTTGACGAAAATTTTATCGTCCAGTTGCTCATGGTATTGCAGTGAGCGAGTGGCAATTTCAATGCTGGCTTCAGGATTTGCATAAACCAAATAGCTTTTGGCAAATAATATGAGGAGCAGAAGCAGTTTTAATTTCATGGGCCGAAGTCAGAGCGGGCATATTTGCCCGCTCGTCAGAGTTAGGGAAGCTCTGATTAAGTTCAAATTTTTTCACTCATATTTTTTGAATAATTCTCAATTTCATTCATGGCGGAAAAGGCATGATTTTTCCCGTTTTTCCTACTTGTTTTGCCTTAAATCTGGCCAATTGCCAGATTTAAGGCGCACTGACCCTAGGTCAGCAAGAATTTCTTGCAGGTAAGCAGGTTTGCAAAACCCGCTAAAACATAAAGCCGGTTGGTATTTTTGGCGAGTCCCCGGTAACGCACTTTGGCATAGCCAAACTGCTGTTTGATCTTTAAAAATACGTGCTCTACTTTCGCTCGCACTTGGGCCTTGGCTTTTTCTGCCCGTGCGGCAATTCCTCTTAATGTTTTGCGAACACCGGGACGCTGACTAATTAGCCAATCCACTTCCACATCTTTTAGCTCGGGTCTTTTTTCTGCGCCGCGATATCCCGCGTCGCCCCAAACGGTACCCTCTTCGCCGTGCAGCAGTTCCGACAATTGCGTTATATCGTGCTCATTGGCAGACGTGGTAGTTAGCGTATGAACAACACCCAAAGTATCATCCACGCCAACATGCATTTTCATCCCAAAATGCCATTCGTTGCCTTTCTTGGTTTGATGCATTTCGGGATCACGCTCACCATTTTCATTTTTGGTCGAGGTGGGCGCTTCGATAATAGTGGCATCAACAATACTACCTTCTTTCAGTATTAATCCCTGTTTGTCGAGATGGTGGTTCACTTCTTTAAAAAGGGCTTCGCCTAAATTGTAGCGCTCTAACAAATGGCGGAATTTCAAAATAGTGGTTTCGTCCGGTATGGAACCGCTCAAGCTCAAGCCTGCGAATCTGCGCATGGATTCGATCTCGTACAGTGAATCCTCCATAGCTGGGTCGCTGAGATTGTAAAACAGCTGCATGCAGTGAACTCGCAGCATGACATTTAACGGGTAGGGATGGCGCCCTTGGCCATTTTTGGGGTAATGCCGCTGGATCTTGCGCTCCAATTGCTTCCAGGGAATCAGCGTATCCATTTGTTCGAGAAACTTTTCCCGCCGGGTTTTGCGCTTCTTTGCGTTATATTCGGCTTCGGCAAAAGTGAGCTGATTCATAATCGATTACCCTAAGAGTTGAGCTGTGCTAATTATGCCAAATTTTTGGACTTAACCAGAGGCTCCTTAGATCAACACAATGAGATCAATAGGAATAAACCCATGAATTTCCGTCTGCGTAATAAGTGAATTCACCGCAGCTGGTAAATTCAATTCGCATGTACAGTGAGCCATTAAGTGTTAACTCGATAGTCCCGGTTCCAAGGCGACCGTTGTCGCATAAGCTGAGATTCTTGGCGGTCAAGGTGTACGTATTGGTTCGAGAATCGCTAATGACAACGCTGCCGGAAATTTCATAGGTATTAGAGCTGGATTTTGTAACGGAGCTGTTATGCAACCTATAGCTGCTTCCATAAGTTGATCTATACCACGTGCCATCTTCGCAAGTTGTGTTGTTATTTTGAGTTACGCAGTATTGTGAATATTTGTATCGGTGCGCATCATTGGTTGTTTTTGATGTGAAGGTATAGTCATAAGACCAAGTCATTGTGTAGCTGGATTCGGAGGTATATTCTCCGTCCAGCCAGAATTTTCCATTTATGAGGTGGTTGCCACTACAGTAATTGCTGTAAGTGGATTCTGAATTTGTCGTGTAAGGGAAAATAACACCTAGCCGATCGGGCATAGTTACCGTCGTAACGGTTTTGATCTGACCACCGCAAGGTCCCGGTTTTACCGTTTCTGAGGTTCGAGAAGCGGAAGCCGGAATGGAGTTCAACAGGGCGACATTACTGGCAGCGATGCCTTCGGTTGGTGGGTCAATTTGCGGGCCGTCATATGACTCGATAGCATTGAGCGCTAATTCTGTAATGGCTATAGCCACCTCTTCTTCCGTTACAACGGAGCCGCTGCTTGAGCTGCTGGAACCAGCGCTACTGCTTCCACTACTCGAAGTCGATCCGGGGTTGTCGATGTTGGGGAATTTTGTGCTGGGCTGGCCAGGCTTTCCGCCGCTCCCTCCGCTTGAGCACGCGGAAATGAAAAGGGTAGAGAAAAACAAAAAGAAAATGAGTGATGCGATTTTCCGATTGATAGCAATAATTGCTTTCATAAGCCTACCTTGATTGTCCGTTAATTAAATCCGTCCTGCTTCTTCGATTCGTAACTTTTATTTGCAAACTTTTTTTATGAGATTTGAGGAAGGGAACGAGTGAATCCTTGGCGAAATGCGGTGGGTGAGGAAGAGATAGTGTCCAGCCAAAGGGTTTCATAAATTCCGTGCGATTTCCGCGCAAAAAAATCATCTATGGCGCAACAAATAATGCGCGCAATCTGGGATTGTTGTTTCTTCGAAGAAAAAT
This sequence comes from Saccharophagus sp. K07, assembly GCF_014336955.1. Classification (GTDB taxonomy): domain Bacteria; phylum Pseudomonadota; class Gammaproteobacteria; order Pseudomonadales; family Cellvibrionaceae; genus UBA5868. The sequence goes on from NZ_QRAI01000001.1 coordinate 188,712, forward strand.
GTTGGTTTGTCGAACCCCTCGATCCATCGGGGCTTGTCGAGTGTAGATAGGCAGGCGTGCTGCGCTGCAGTGTCTAGCCAACATATTGAAACTTGGCGCGACTATATTTGAAAAAGAACCTGACGCCAAGGTGAGAGCAAGAGCTGGGTGTATTCGAACGTATGTATGATTGAGCTGGCTTGGGACTGATTTTGGTTGGCAGAAAGAGTTAGGCCTCAGGCGAGCCGTGAGTACTTCTTATATAGATGGGATGATCCTGTAGGGAGCATTCGAGCAGCACTGCTTGCGGATTGGCTGCCTAGGGGGCGCCTGAGAATTGTCTGCCTCCCTGGCCTTTTGGTGTACAATTGCGCCCCTTCATTTGCCCCGACCCGTTTGAGGATGCCCATGTTTGATAAGTCCCTGACCCTCGCCCAGTTTGACCCTGAACTGTGGAACGCCATCGAGAGCGAAAGCCGTCGCCAGGAAGAGCACATCGAGCTGATTGCCTCGGAAAACTACGCTAGCCCGCTCGTCATGGTTGCCCAGGGCACTAAGCTGACCAACAAGTATGCTGAAGGTTACCCGAGCAAGCGCTATTACGGCGGTTGCGAATACGTCGACCAAGCCGAAGCTCTGGCCATTCAACGCGCCAAAGAACTGTTCGGCGCCGATTACGCCAACGTCCAGCCGCACTCAGGTTCACAAGCGAACTCTGCGGTTTATCAAGCACTGCTCAACCCGGGCGACACCGTATTGGGTATGAGCCTGGCTCACGGTGGCCACTTGACTCACGGCGCCAAAGTCAATTTCTCCGGCAAGATCTATAACGCGGTCCAGTACGGTTTGAACCCGGAAACTGGTCTGGTGGATTACGAAGAAGTGGCCCGCCTGGCGCGCGAGCACAAGCCGAAAATGATCGTTGCCGGTTTCTCTGCCTACAGCCAAGTCATGGACTGGCAGAAATTCCGCGAAATCGCTGACGAAGTCGGCGCCTATCTGTTGGTCGACATGGCGCACGTAGCCGGTCTGGTCGCCGCAGGTGTTTACCCATCGCCGGTGCAAATCGCCGATGTCACCACCTCCACCACTCACAAAACCCTGCGCGGTCCGCGCGGCGGCATCATCCTGGCGAAAGCCAACGAAGAGATCGAGAAAAAACTCAACTCCGCCGTATTCCCCGGCGGTCAGGGCGGTCCTTTGATGCACGTCATCGCCGCCAAAGCGGTGAGCTTCAAAGAAGCCATGAGCCCCGAGTTCAAGGCTTATCAGCAACAGGTCGTCAAAAACGCCAAAGCCATGGCGGCGACCTTTATCGAGCGCGGTATCAAGATCGTCTCTGGCGGTACTGAAAACCACCTGATGCTGCTCGACCTGATCGGCAAAGAGTACAGCGGTAAAGACGCTGACGAAGCTCTGGGCAACGCCAATATCACCGTGAACAAAAACGCGGTGCCGAACGACCCGCGTTCACCTTTCGTCACCAGCGGTCTGCGCGTTGGTACTCCGGCGATCACCACTCGCGGCTTTAAAGAAGCCGAGTGTCGCGATCTGGCGAACTGGATGTGCGATGTGTTGGAGAGTCTGGAAAATGGCACTTCAGCTAAAGTTATTCCGGAAGTCAAAGAGAAAGTTCTCGCCATTTGTGCCAAGTTCCCGGTTTACGGTAACTAATCCACTCCAGGCGGGGCGCAAGCTCCGCCTTTATCTGCGCCTCGCATGGGAAAGGGCGCCTTTAGGAGCCTGTTCGTGCATTGTCCATTCTGTAACCAAGCCGATACCAAAGTTATAGATTCCCGTCTGGTCGCCGACGGCGCCCAAGTGCGTCGCCGCCGTGAGTGCCTGAGTTGTCACGAACGCTTCACCACCTTTGAAGTGGCCGAATTGTTGATGCCGCGCATCATCAAAAACGACGGCACACGTGAACCGTTCGACGAGCAGAAGTTGCGCCACGGTTTGCTGAAAGCCCTGGAAAAACGCCCCGTGAGCGTGGAGCGCATCGAGGCCACGATCAACTCCATCAAGCAGGATCTGCAGGCCACTGGCGAGCGCGAAGTAAAATCGCGTTATGTCGGGGAAAAGGTGATGGAAGCTTTGCGCTCGCTCGACGGTGTTGCCTATGTGCGGTTTGCTTCCGTGTACCGCAGTTTTCAGGACATCAGTGAGTTTCGCCAAGCGCTGGATCATCTGGAGAGCGCGCCGGAATGACAGCCGGTTCCGACCAGTGGAGTTCCGCCGATCAGCACTGGATGCAGCGCGCCTGTGACCTCGCCCTTCGCGGGCTGAATTCCACTACGCCTAATCCGCGCGTCGGTTGTGTCCTGGTCAACAGCCGCGGCGAACTGGTCGCCGAGGGCTACCACCGCCGCGCTGGCGATGCGCATGCGGAAATTGATGCCTTGCGCAATGCCGGCGATGCCGCGCGCGGCTGTACTGCCTATGTCACGCTCGAACCCTGCAATCACCAGGGGCGCACCGGCCCCTGCAGTGAAGCCTTGATTACTGCGGGTGTAGCGGAAGTTGTTTACGGCATGGAAGACCCGAACCCCTTGGTCAGCGGCAAAGGTCTGCAGCGCTTGCGCGATGCTGGAATAAAGGTGAGAGGTCCCCTGCTGGAAGCGCAGGTGCGCGACCTCAACCCAGGATTTATCAAACGCATGACGACTGGCCGTCCGCTAGTGCGCTGCAAGCTGGCGATGAGTTTGGATGGCCGCACGGCGATGGCGTCGGGCGAAAGTTTTTGGATTACCGGCGAAGCGGCGCGGGCGGATGTGCAGCATTGGCGCGCGCGTTCCTGCGCAATCGTGACCGGTATTACCTCTGTAATGAAGGATGATCCGGCGCTGACGGTGCGTGATCCGGCGTTTGGAGAAAATCCGCGTCAGCCGTTGCGCGTGGTGGTCGACACCCGTTTGCGCACCCCTGAAGACGCGCGCTTGTTGCGTATGCCAGGCGCTACTGTTATTGCGACCTGTGCGTTGAATCGCCCAGCAATAGGGGCGGAAATCTGGGGCTTGCCCAGTGTGGTGGGTTCCGTCGACTTGAATGCCTTGCTGAAAAAGCTGGCAGAGCGCGGCTGTAACGAAATATTGGTGGAAGCGGGCCCGACCCTGGCCGGAAGTTTTTTGCGCGCCGGTTTGATCGATGAGCTGATCGTATATATGGCTCCCAAACTTCTCGGCAGTACGGCGCGGCCTTTGTTTGATTTACCACTGTCGTTTATGTCCGAAGCTGTGCAACTGGATATCAAGGACGTAAAACAAATCGGTGCGGATTGGCGTTTTCTCGCTCAGGTTCAATACCCAGAACCTCAGATCATTTGACGGGATCCACTATGTTTACCGGCATTATCGAAACCATAGGAACAGTCTCCGAAGTCAAAACCATTGGCGGTGACGTGCGTCTGACCGTGCGCGCGCCGAAGCTGGATTGGACGCGCGTGCGATTGGGCGACTCCATCGCCACCAATGGCATCTGTTTAACGGTGATCGAAAAACTCGCCGACGGTTTTCGTGCGGATGTATCGCGCGAGACCTTGAGTCTCACCACTCTGGGCAACTGGAAATCCGGAACCCAGGTGAACCTGGAGCAGGCGCTGACGCCCGAGTCCCGCCTGGGTGGTCATATTGTGAGCGGCCATGTGGACGGCATAGGTGAAGTGATCAGCCGTCACGGCGATGCGCGTTCCGAGCGCCTGCAAATCCGCGCCCCGGACAGCCTCGCCAAATACATCGCCCATAAGGGCTCGATTACAGTCGATGGCACCAGCCTGACAGTCAATGCGGTCAATGGAGCGGTTTTCGATCTCAATATAGTGCCCCATACCCTGAAAGAGACTGTGATCCAGCACTATCACGTCGGCACCCAGGTCAATCTGGAAGTCGACGTGATTGCTCGTTATCTGGAGCGCTTGTTAATGGGCGACAAGGCTGCCCAGCCGGAGAAACCAGGGATAACCCCAGAGTTTTTGGCGCAGAATGGGTTTTATAAGTGACCCGTCCAACCTCCCCTGGTGCTGTTCTCCCTCCCCTTGGGATGGGGTGGGGTCATTGTTATTCGTTGCCCAATAGGCTGAACCAGTTTTATCAGCATTCATAGGAGAGATCCGTGGCTCTTAATACCACTGCTGAAATCATCGAAGACATCCGCCAGGGCAAGATGGTGATCCTGATGGATGATGAAGATCGTGAAAATGAAGGCGATCTGATCATGGCGGCGGAGAAGGTGCGGCCGGAAGATATCAACTTTATGGCGCGCCACGCCCGCGGTCTGATTTGTTTGACGCTGACGGAAGCCCGCTGTCGCCAGTTGGGCTTGCCGCTGATGGTGTCGGACAATCGCGCCAGCCATCGCACCAATTTCACTGTGTCCATCGAAGCGGCCGAAGGCGTTTCCACCGGGATCAGCGCGGCAGATCGCGCGCGCACTGTGTTGGCGGCGGTTGCCAAAAATGCAGAGCCCAAGGATATAGTTCAGCCAGGACATATCTTTCCTGTAATGGCGCAGCCCGGCGGCGTTCTTACCCGCGCCGGCCACACCGAGGCGGGATGCGATCTGGCGCGCCTGGCCGGTCTGGAACCTGCGGCCGTTATAGTCGAGATCATGAACGACGACGGCACCATGGCGCGCCGGCCCGACCTGGAGAAATTCGCCAAGCATCACGGCATAAAGATCGGTACTATCGCCGACCTGATCCAGTACCGCACCGTGCACGAAAAAACCGTGGAGTGCATCAATGAGCGTAAGGTGCAAACGCTGCACGGCGATTTCCTGCTGAAGACCTACTTGGACGGCGCGCGTAACGAGCGCCATTTTGCGTTGGTGAAAGGCAAGATAGAGCCGGAAGAGCCGATTCTGGTGCGAGTGCATGTGGGCAGTACCGCGCGCGATTTGCTGGGGCTATGGCCAGCGGGTGGTGCGGAAGAGAAACCTTGGACCTGCCAGGCGGCCATGCAGAAAATTGCCGCCGAAGGCAAGGGAGTTGTGGTACTCATCTGCCACAACGAAACCACCGAAGAAATTGAAGAGAGTATCGATTGGATCATGACCGGCAAACCGCGCACGCCTTGCCGCCAATTGGCCTACAAACAAGTGGGTACAGGGTCGCAGATACTGCAGGATCTCGGCGTCCAAAAAATGCGCCTGATGAGTGCGCCTTATCGCTTCAACGCCATTTCCGGCTTCAATCTGGAAGTGGTGGAGTACATCTCCAATAGTGATTAAGCAAAGAAATATCTAAACAGCGAACACGGAAATTTTATGAACGTAATTGAAGGTAATTTCCACTCCGTCAGCGGCCGTTATGTACTACTGGTCAGCCGCTGGAACAGCTTTGTCGTGGAGCATTTAAAAGAAGGTGCAATCGATGCCCTGCGCCGCCACGGCGTCGACGACAAACAAATCGAGATCGTCTATGCCCCGGGCGCTTTCGAAATGCCGCTGGTCGCACAGAAGCTGGCGCGCAGCGGCAAGTACGATGCGGTCATTGCACTGGGCGCGGTCATTCGCGGTGGCACACCGCACTTTGAATATGTCGCGGGCGAATGCACCAAAGGTCTGGCGCAGGTTTCCCTCGACACGGGAGTTCCGGTCTCGTTTGGCGTGTTGACCGTCGATACCATCGAACAGGCGATCGAACGCTCTGGCACCAAGGCGGGCAACAAAGGCGCGGAAGCGGCGCTGGTGGCGCTTGAGATGGTTTCCCTGCTGGGCAAACTTTGATTTTCGACTCCAGGCGGGAGCCTTATGAGCAAAGAAGAATTCAGTACCCTTCCGGCCCAGCGAAGCAGAGCGCGGCATTACGCAATGCAGGCGCTCTATCAGTGGTCGGTCAGTAAAAATCCCCTCAGTATCATCGAGGCGGAATTCCATGCCGACAACGATATGAGCAAGATCGATGTCGCCTATTTTCATGAGTTGTTGCATCAGGTTCCGGCAAATCTGGCGGTGATCGAGACCGATTTCCTGCCGTTTGTCACCGATCTCACTCTCGACCAAATAGACCCCATCACCCTGGCGTTGCTGCGCATGGGCACCTACGAGCTGCGCTACCGTCTCGACGTTCCCTATCGTGTGGTGATCAACGAAGCGCTGCGTCTGGCGAAAAAATTCGGCGCTACTGACAGCTACAAATTCATCAACGGTGTGCTCGACCGGGTTGCCGCCCGCCTGCGCACAGCCGAAATTCAGCAGGCGCGCTGAGGCTACCCATGGACGAATTCGACCTCATCAACACCTACTTCGCTCGCGCTCCTCTCGGCACCGATGTGCTCTTGGGCATAGGGGACGACTGCGCAATCGTGCAGCCACCGGAGGGGCGGCAGTTGGTGATGTCGATCGACACCATGGTGGACGGTGTGCATTTTCCCCACGGGACAGCGCCGGAGCGCATAGGCGTACGCGCCATGTGCGCAGCGTTGAGCGACCTCGCGGCCATGGGCGCGCGAGCTCACTGGTTCACCATGGCGCTGACGCTGCCAGAGAGTGATCCGGAGTGGGTGTCAGCTTTTGCTGAAGGGGTGTTTTCCGTTGCCAACCGCTATGAGTGCAGCCTAATTGGTGGTGATACAACCAAAGGTCCCTTGTGCGTGACTGTGCAAGTGCACGGGTCCGTCGAACCCGGTAAAGCTTTGCGCCGATCCGGCGCCCGGCCGGATGACGTGATCTACGTTACTGGCAACCTGGGAGATGGCGCCGCTGCACTAGCGGTGATCCAAAAACAGCTCACGGTCAGCGCTGGCACTTACAGCTACTTGCTGAAACGGTTCTACGCCCCGACCCCGCGAATCCCGGAAGGAGAAATGCTGGTTGGTATGGCTTCCGCAGCTATTGATGTGTCGGACGGGCTCTATGCCGATCTGGGCAAAATCTGTGAGGCGAGCGGAGTTGGGGCTGTTGTCGAGGTTACGAGTCTGCCCATCTCCGAGCATTGGCGCAGTTACACCACAGAAGGGCAAAGCCAGCAATGGGCTCTGACCGGTGGGGACGATTACCAACTATGCTTTACCGTGCCGAGTGAGCACGCTCCGCGACTGGACTCCTGGATTGCGGAAGGCCGTATCAACGCCACGGCCATCGGCAGAATTACCCACAAACAAGAACTGTTATTGGTCAAAAACGGCAAGCCTTTCGAACTGGAGCGCCGGGGGTATGATCACTTTGGCTGATGCAAACCCCAGCGCTCGCGATCTGCTGCGCGACCCCGTCGCGTTTCTCGCCTTCGGTTTTGGTTCCGGTTTAGCGCCATGGGTGCCGGGTACTGTAGGTACTTTGGCGGCGGTGCCGATTTATTGGTTGGCAGCCACCTATTTGCCGCTGACCGGCTATTTGGTGATGGTCGCAGTGGCGCTGGTGCTCGGTGTCTACCTCTGCCATCACACCGCATACAAACTGGGTGTTCACGATCACGGTGGCATCGTCTGGGACGAATTTGTCGGCTTCTGGCTCACCATGATTGCGGTGCCTTTACATTGGTATTGGGTATTGGCGGGATTTGTTCTGTTCCGCGTATTCGACATGATCAAACCCTGGCCCATCAGCGTGATTGATCGCCGTGTGGGCGGAGGCGTCGGCATTATGTTGGATGACGTGCTCGCGGCCATACCTGCAGCGGCCTGTTTGCAGGCACTGATTTATTTTTCGGGCTGATGCCCATTTGGAGGTTGTATCCACGGTGGCCATTTCCTTCGTTGAATCGTCCAAATTGCCCACCCCTTGGGGCATGTTTGAAATGCATGGCTTTAGTGACAGCGGCGCTGACAAAGAGCATGTGGTGTTAACTATGGGGGATTTGCGCACGCCTGAACCCGTATTGATCCGCGTGCACTCGGAATGCCTGACTGGCGATGCGCTGTTCAGTTTGCGCTGCGATTGTGGCGCACAGCTGCAAGCGGCTATGCACAAAATTGCTTTGGAAGGGCGGGGAGCAATTTTTTATTTGCGCCAAGAGGGAAGGGGAATTGGCCTGCTCAATAAAATCCGCGCATATCATTTGCAGGACCGCGGAGCGGACACTGTAGAAGCGAACGAGCAATTGGGATTTGGCGCCGATATGCGCGACTACTCTCTGCTGCGCCCCATGTTTGAGCATTTTGGTATTCAAAAAGTCCGGGTGATGACCAACAATCCCCGAAAAATCAAAGCGCTAAAAGAACAAGGTGTTGAAGTTGTTGAACGTATTCAGCATGTTACCGGGCGCAATCCGCATAACCAGCACTATCTCGATACCAAGCGAGGAAAGCTTGGTCACCTGTTGAACGAGTAAATTAAATTGCTTTGAAGCTGCGGCAGAAAATGCTGCTCGTCTAGATGTCGCAAAAAGCCATGCGTTGCTTAATAAATGTTGAGTAGCGCGTGGCTTTGTTTTTTGGCTCTTAGGTTTGCACTCAAAAAATAATTTGAGCTGCGATTCGTCTTTTTGGCGTGCGGTTTTTATGCTTGGCTTCGAATATCTTTGGAAGTGTTCTGTAGGCGAAACGAAACATAAAAATTAACTTGTGCATTTTTATTTGTTCGCGATGCTTTCCTTTTCGGCTTGGTTTATCATGCGCCTCCTTCGCAGCGCATTTCGTAAAACGGCTCCAGAATTTCACAATCTTCGGTTTGACGCAGCCTGAATTTGTCGTCGCAGTTTTTGCCGAAACCGACCGCAGGGATCAACGATAGGGAAATATCGATAAGCGCTATCTTCATCGGAAACCAATAGTTGAGGACCAACGATTGTCACGCGGCAGTTTTTACAGAGGTGCAGGTTACTTATCGTGCGCTTTCGCGTTGGCGCTGCCGTTTGGGATCGGATTGCCGATCTGTGTGCAGGCGGAGGACGATCGCCGCGATCTCGTGTTACTGGATCTGACTCTGGAAGAACTCTCCCAATTATCCGTAACCTCCGTGTCGCGTCGTCCAACACCTTTGGCTGCAGCGGCGGCCTCCATTTATGTCATCACCGGTGAAGAGATCCGCCGCTCTGGTTCCACTACCCTGGCGGAAGCGCTTCGACTCGCTCCCAATCTTCATGTCGCGCGCGCCAATGGGCAGAGCTACGCAATTTCTGCGCGCGGCTTCAATAATCGAATTTCCAATAAATTGCTGGTGCTTGTAGATGGTCGCACCATCTATTCCAATTTATTTTCCGGAGTTTACTGGGATTCACAGGACCTTATTCTGGAGGATATCGAGCGCATCGAAGTGATCAGCGGGCCCGGCTCTACCTTGTGGGGAGTCAATGCAGTGAATGGCGTAATCAACGTTATCACGCGCTCCGCTGATGACACGCAAGGCACTTTGTTGAGCACCGGCAGCAGTACGGAAGAGCGGCAATTGGCAGCTCGTTATGGTGGTTCTGTAGGTGAAGCAGTGCATTACCGTGTGTATGCCAAACATCGTATTCAGGACGATGTGAAAACAGCGGCGGGTTTCGCCAGTCAGAGCGGCTTTCACCGCAGTTTGATCGGATTTCGCACGGATTGGGATCTACTTAAGCAGTTTGTGACCGTGCAAGGCGAGGCAATGAGTGGGCGTCTGCAACAACCGAGGTTCGAGGACTTGGATGCGCTCAATGTGAACTTGTTGGCGCGCGTCAAACATAGAGCAGGTCATAACTCTGAACTGATGGTGCAGACCTATTTAGAACACCATCGCCGAGATCAGCCAGGCTTCACAAGTGAGCAGACCGATACCATCGACCTGGATTTGGTGCACAGCTTTCGTATGGGGCGACGTCACCAACTGGTATGGGGCGGGGGTTATAGGCACGCTCAGGATGAGGTGGAGCAGCTCGATAACGGCCCCTATTTCTATGTCCCCTCCGCAAGGGCTCTCAACTGGGCAAATCTGTTTGCTCAAAATGACATAGACCTGTTTGATTCTGTGCATCTGACGCTGGGTGCGAAATTCGAGCGCAACCCCTACACCGGGTGGGAATCTTTACCCAATGTGCGTCTGTCTTGGGCACCGGAACCCAATCGCTCGCTGCTGTGGGGATCCCTGGCCCGCTCGGTGCGCTCGCCATCCCGGCTCGAGCGCGATATGCATGTCAGCGAATCGGCCGCAGTTCTTCCTCATCGCGGTGGTCCTGAGTTTTTGTCGGAAATCGCCGAGGTGGCGGAATTGGGATATCGCTCCCAGCCATCCACAGCCCTGTCTTATTCCATCACCTTGTTTACCGGTCATTACGAGCGCCTACGGACCCTGGAGCCGATCGGCGAAGCAACGGAATTTCGCAATTTAGCGACTGCAGATAGCTACGGCATCGAATTTTGGGGCAACTGGCAGGTAGCTGATCAATGGCGTTTAAGCGCTGGAGTGGTGGGGCAAAAAGTGGACGTGGAACTCGCTCAGTCCAGCCGTGATTCGCTGGAAGAATCCGGACTGACTTATGGCGACCCCGAAGTCTATTGGCAACTGCGCTCCAGTCATACCTTGACCGATACGCTGGAAGTCGATGCTTTCTTCCGTCGCGTTGGCAAGCTTGGTGCAGATAGGTTTGGTGCCGAGGTCGTATCGACACCCGCCTATTCGTCTTTGGACATACGCTGTGGCTGGCGGTTGACATCGGAGCTGGAAGTGTCGGTCGTCGGACAAAATCTATTGGATCACGCACATGCGGAATTTGGCTCTGCACCAAGCCACGCCGAATTCCGCCGCGCACTCTATGTGAAGTTGTTATGGGAGCTATAACGCTGACACGCCGTTTTTTTGCCGGGCAGAGTCTTTTAAAAAGGATTCTGCAATACCGCTTTCGCGTGTTGGTCACGGCGGTTTTGCTCGGCTTTAGCCTGTCGATTTTGCCGAATATGTCGGCGTCGGCCTCTCCTGTTGCCGCCAGCTTAGAGCGGCAGGTAAAGGCCGCCATGTTGTACAAATTTCTCGGCTATATCGAATGGCCCACTGAATTATTCAAAGATCCTCTCACCCCTTACGTCATAGCTGTGGCTGGAGCGGCGGATATAGCAACCGAATTGCAGCAGATTACGGTCAACCGCACAGTGAACCACCGGCCGATTCAGGTAAAAAAAGTCACCATGAAATCGGATCTTAGCGATGTGCACATGCTGTTTATCGGTCAGGAGGTCAGTGACACGCGCGAGCGGAGCCTGTTGCAAAAGGCGGCGGCGTACAGTGTGGTAACGGTGACGGAAAGCGATATAGGTCTCGGCGCTGGCAGTATCATCAATTTCCGTTTCGTCGATGATCGGGTTGGTTTTGATGTTTCCTTGGTGAACGCCACTGCGCGCGGGGTAAAACTGAGCTCCCGGCTTCTAGCAGTGGCCGGCTATGTGGAGACCGGTGGCTTGTGAAACCTATGCGATACATCAGCCGCTCTGTATCGCGCAAGCTTATGCTGGTTGTGCTCGCAACGACTTTCCTCGCCCTACTGGCCTATGGTCTGATCATGCTGATCTACGATCTGCGCACTTATCACGACAACTGGGTAAAGGATCTGACCACCCAGGCCAATATCATTGCTGAAGTCAGTGCCCCGGCATTGGAATTCAATGATCCAATGGTGGCCCGCGAGACGCTCAACCTTCTCAGCACCCGCCGCTCGATTTTGCAGGCCGCCGTTTATTCCTCCACGGGGGCGGTGTTTGCGGATTATTCCATCAATGGCGAGCGGGCCAAGCCATTGGTGGCGGGGCCATCAGTCGGTTATTTCATCGATGGTGATCGGATATCGGTGGTGCATCCGATCGTCAAAAACGGCGTCACCCTCGGTGCTGTTTATATTTTGGCCCGTTATGAAGCGCGCGCCCGCCTGGCCAATTACGCCTTGATCCTGGCGGGTGTGATGGTGGCGAGCATGAGCCTCGCTCTATTGATTTCTTTCTGGCTGCAAGGCGCGCTTACCCGCCCGCTGTTTGCAGTGACCAATGTGGCGCGCGAAGTAATGCAGAAGCGGGATTTTTCCCTGCGCGCGGAAAAATACTCCCACGATGAGATCGGCCTTCTGGTGGATGCTTTCAACGATATGTTGAGTGAAGTGGAAAAGCGCGCGCGCGCGCTGGAGGATTCCAATCGATCATTGGAACATGAAATGACTGAGCGGCAGGCGGCCGAAAGAGCGCTTTTATTAGCCGATCGCCGTAAAGATGAATTTCTTGCGACTCTGGCGCACGAACTGCGCAATCCACTGGCACCGCTGTTGAACGGTCTGCGCATTCTGCGGCTGGCCGAGCGCGACTCTCCCCAGGTTCGCGATGCGCAAGAGATCATGGAGCGCCAGCTGCGCCAGATGGTCCGGCTGGTGGACGATCTGCTGGATGTATCGCGCATCACTACTGGCAAACTCACCATCAGCCATCAGTGCATCAGTATTCGCGAGGTGATGCAGGCGGCGGTGGAGACCTGCGGGGCCTTTATCGAATCCTGCGGCCACCGCCTGGAGGTGGATTTCCCCTCAGAACCCATCTGTGTCAGTGGCGACAATGTCCGTCTGGCGCAGGTTTTTGCTAATCTGCTAAACAACAGCGCCAAGTACACCAACGCCGGTGGGCTTATCCGCTTTACCGCGCGTCAGTCCGGCGAGTGGGTGATAGTGGAAGTCAGCGATAACGGTATCGGCATAGCGCCCGAGATGCTGCCGGAGATCTTCCATATGTTCACCCAGGTGGATTATTCCCTGGAGCGGGCGCACGCCGGTCTCGGCGTGGGACTGGCGCTGTCCAAGCGGCTGGTGGAATTGCACGGTGGAACCCTGGTGGCGGAGAGCGACGGCATAGGGCGGGGCAGTCGTTTCCTGGTCACTCTGACTACTGTTCCCTGTCCGGAAGACGCCAAGGAAGATACCAAAGCCTCTGCGCCAGAATGCCCGTCACGGCGGATTCTGCTGGTGGACGACAATGTCGATTTCGTCAGCAGCATGGCCTCTTTGCTCAGTTTGCTTGGGCATGAGGTGCAGACGGTTCACGACGGTGTGAGTGCCCTGACGGTAGCTGCCGAGTTTGCTCCGGATTACGCCTTTCTCGATATCGGCATGCCCGGGCTCAACGGTTACGACCTGGCGCGGCGGCTGCGTGAATATCCGGCGACAGCGAATTGTGTATTGACCGCTGTGACCGGGTGGGGACAGGAAAAGGATCGGGAGCTCTCCCGCGCTGCCGGGTTTGACCATCATTTGGTCAAGCCCGTGGAGTTGGCTCAGATTATTGAAGTGCTAAATGGCGTCTGACAGGAATTCCTGAGCTGTCGGCGGTCGAACCTAAAGCCCCTATTGCTGGAGATGCGCTATGAAACCACGCCAATCGCAAACGCAGGCAGTGCCGGAGGTATCGGAATCCTCCCATGACGTTCAGCCAGAGGATTTTCATTGCGAGCGTGATCTCGTATTGACGCGCCGCGACGCCGCGGCAGGGGGACCGGCAGATGCCTCGGTCACTGGCGAGGAAGACCCGGGAGCAGGGCTTGAATTTCTGGTGAGAAAAGAACATTGAGGTCGGGCGGTTTTCCTTCACCGCCCCCAGTTATTTGCAGATTAGAGTGTTAGAGGTTGACTGCACCCACTCGCAGAATGGTTGGTTGTGGCAGTTTCGCCAGGCGCGCGGCTATGGCTTGCTCGATTCCGTTTCGATCCAGGCCAACTTCCCGCAGCTGCTGTGAGCGGCTGGCGTGTTCAATAAATTTGTCCGGGATACCCAATATCAAAATCGGTTTGACGGTCGCCTGGGCAGCCAGGAATTCCGCCACCGCTGCGCCAGCGCCACCGGCGATAGACCCCTCTTCGACAGTCACAATCATGTCGTGCTGACTGGCAGCCTGCAGGATCAATTGCGTATCCAAGGGTTTGATCCAGCGCATGTCGTAGACGCTGTAACCGTATTTTTCCGCCACCGCCTGAACTTCTGGCAGAAGTACACCAAAGTTCAACAGGGCTACGCGTTTGCCGCGCAGGATTTGGCGTCCTTGGCCGATGGGGAAGCGTTGCCATTCGGCGATTATGGGGACCCCCGTGCCGGTACCGCGGGGGTAGCGGACTGCCGCGGGGCCTTCGTAGTGGTAGGCGGTGCTGAGTAATTGATGACACTCGTTTTCGTCGCTGGGCGCCGCCAGGATCATATTGGGGATGCAGCGCAGGAAGCTGATATCAAAGCAACCGGAGTGGGTCGGACCGTCTTCGCCTACCAGGCCTGCCCGGTCGATAGCGAAGGTCACGTCCAGATTCTGCAGGGCGACGTCGTGAACCAGTTGGTCATAGGCGCGTTGCAGGAAGGTGGAGTAGATGGCCACCACCGGCTTTAAGCCTTCACAGGCGAATCCCGCAGCGAGCGTTACCGCGTGTTGCTCGGCAATGGCGACGTCATAGAAGCGATCGCAGAACTGGCGGCTGAATTCCACCATGCCGGAACCTTCGCACATGGCGGGGGTGATACCGATCAGTTTGGAGTCGCGGTTGGCGATATAGCACAGCCAGTTGCCGAATACATCCTGGTAACGAATCTTGTTGGCGCTGACGGAGGCGCGTTTTTTCGGCTCGATTTTGTTGAGCGCGTGATAACCCACAGGATCGCGCTCTGCCGGGATAAATCCTTTGCCTTTTTGCGTAATTACATGCAGCAGCTTGGCGCCGGGCACATTGCTGAGGTTGCGCAGGTCGTGCGTCAGACGCGGCAGATCGTGGCCATCGATGGGGCCGACGTAGTAGAAGCCGAGTTCTTCAAACAAGGTGCTCGGTGATACCAGGCCTTTCATGTGCTCTTCCGCCTTGCGCGCCAGCTCGCGGGCTTGCGGCAGACTTTCGAGAACCTTTTTGCCACTCTCACGCAGGCTTGTATAAAACTTGCTCGCCCAGATGCGGGAGAAATAGGTGGCCAAACCGCCGACATTGGGGGAGATCGACATGTTGTTGTCGTTGAGCACAACCAGCAGATCCGCTTTGGTGTGGGCGGCGTGGTTGATGGCTTCAAACGCCATTCCAGCGGTCATGGCACCGTCGCCAATAATGGCAACTGTCTTGCGATGGGCGTCCAGATCGCGGTTGGCGAGCGCCATGCCTAAAGCAGCGCTGATCGACGTGCTCGAATGGCCGACACCAAAGGTGTCATATGGGCTTTCGCTGCGTTTGGGGAAGCCGGAGAGGCCGTCAGCCTGGCGAATGGTCGCCATCTGCTCGCGCCGGCCGGTGAGAATTTTATGAGGGTAGGTTTGATGGCCGACATCCCACACCAGGCGGTCTTCGGGCGTATTCAAGACGTAGTGCAGAGCTATGGTCAGCTCCACCACGCCGAGTCCGGCGCCAAAGTGACCGCCGGTCTGACCCACGGTGTACAACAGAAACTGGCGCAACTCAGCTGCCAGCTGGGGCAGCTGTTTCTCACTCAATGCGCGCAGGTCCGCACTGCTGTTAATGGTGTCTAGCAGTGGCGTCTGGGGCCGTTGTAGTGGGATCTCATCAAACATGAATGCTCGAAACTCAGTGCCCGGTGGCGGTAACCGGGCATTCTATTGTTTAGAAAGGTGCATTAAAAGCGCGACAAGTAGGATTGTGAGCCAGTCGTTCTGCGCAGTCGCTCCGCTGGGGCTAGTTTTTCCCCTTGGCTGGGACCTGAAATTTCTGTCCGTCGTCCAGGCGCAGCGCGGTCAATTCGCCGCCCCAAACGCAACCGGTGTCCAGGGCGATAAATTTCGGCTTGCCGGTTTTGCCTTCTAGCGCAGCCCAGTGGCCAAACAGAAAAACACTGTAACGATCCGCATCATGACGCGGGTAATCGAACCAGGGCTTCATCCCTTCGGGCGCTTCATTGCTGCCCTTTTTTTCGTCGAAATTGAGGGTGCCGTCCGGGGCGATAAAGCGCATACGGGTGAAGTAATTGACTATGACACGCAACCTTTCGTTGCCGCTCAGGTCGCCGCTCCAACGCGCCGGCTCGTTGCCGTACATCTCGCGCAAAAACAGCCGATAGTCCGGCTCCTGCAAACGTTGGGACACTTCGCTGGCGTAGTTAGCGGCTTCCTCCGAGCTCCAGATATGCGGAATGCCCGCATGGCTGAGCACATAGGGGCCCTCCCGGTGGATCAAAGGTTGGTGCCGCAGCCACTCCAAAAGTTCGTCCCGGTCAGGAGCTGCGAAGATATCGTCGAGCGTGTCTTTTTTATTGGGTTTGCGCGCGCCGGCTTCGACGCCCAATAGATGCAGGTCGTGGTTGCCGAGCACGGTCAGAGCGCGATCGCCGAGGTTTTTGATAAAGCGCAGGGTGCTGAGGTTATCCGGACCCCGGTTGACCAAGTCACCAGCCAACCACAAACGGTCCTGCTCCGGAGCAAACGAGATTTTGTCCAGCAGTCTGCGAAAAGCATCGAAGCAGCCCTGGATATCGCCTATGACGTAGGTGGCCATACAGTTCAGTGCAAAAGATAAGGCGGGATAAGAGCAAACGCCGGTATGGGAGCCTCGAAGTCCGAGCCCGATTCCGTGCGCATCTGATAAGTACCGGTCATAGTGCCGGTTTCCGTGGAGAGAACCACTCCACTGGTATAGGTATAACTGGCGCCCGGCTCTAATACCGGCTGCTGGCCTATAACGCCCATGCCTTTCACCTCCTGCACCGAGTTGTTGCCGTCAGTGATGATCCAGTGGCGACTGATCAGTTGGGCCGTCTCCTCGCCGCGATTGGTCAGGGTGATGGTGTAGCTGAAGACAAAACGCTCCTCTTCCGGCACGGATTGATCGGCCAGATATTGGGTTTTTACCTGTACGTGGATGTCAGGAGTCGTCATATTTCGGTTCCGCTGGAGCGGAGGGATTGTAAATGGTTTGCCAGAGCCACGTAATCCTGCACCCGGAGTTCCTCCGGCCGGCACTGAGGATCTATGCCGAGCGTCGCCAATGACGCCTCCGCTGGCAACCACTGTTTGAGCGCATTGCGCAAAGTTTTGCGGCGCTGTTGGAAAGCAGTTTTGACCAGCGTATCGAGTAGCTTGGTGTCCTCAGCTTCGTAAGGCAGGGTGGCGTGCGGGGTCAACCGGACTATGGCGGAGTCGACCTTGGGCGCGGGGCGGAAACAGTGCGGGCCGACTTCAAACAAAAATTCCACCTGGCAGAAGTACTGACACATGATGCTGAGGCGTCCGTAGTCCTTGCTGCCGGGCTCTGCCGCCAAACGCTCCACCACCTCCTTTTGCAACATGAAGTGCATATCGGCAATCAAGCCGCGATAGCCGAGCAGGTGGAACAGCAGAGGTGTGGAAATGTTGTACGGCAGGTTGCCTACCACGCGCAGACGCTGACCTTCCGGCGGCAGTTTGGAGAAATCGAACTTGAGGGCGTCGGCGGCGTGAATGGTCAGGCCCGGGTAGCCAGAAAATTTTTGCTGCAGGATCGGAATCAGATCGCGGTCGAGTTCCACCACCTGCAGGTTGGGGCAGGCGTCGAGCAGAAGGGCGGTAATCGCGCCCTGGCCGGGGCCGATTTCCACCAAATGATCGTTCGCCCGCGGCGCTATGGCGCGCACTATGCGTTGGATGATGTTTTGATCGACCAGAAAATTCTGGCCAAAGCGTTTGCGGGCCTGATGTTCGAAAGCCATTGAGAGTGATTTCCTAGCGACGGTTGCGCGCCATCGCCAAAGCGGTGGAGAGAGCGGTTTCTAAACTGCCGAGATCGGCGCGGCCAGTGCCGGCCAGATCCAGGGCGGTGCCGTGGTCGACGGAAGTACGAATAAAGGGCAGTCCCAGAGTGATATTCACGGCCGCGCCGAAGCCTTTGTACTTCAACACCGGCAGACCCTGATCGTGATACATGGCGAGCACAGCGTCTGTGTGCTCGAGATGCCGCGGAGTAAACAGAGTGTCTGCTGGCAGGGCGTCGCTCAGGCGCCAGCCGTGTTGCTTGCGCAAGCGGGCGATCACCGGGTTGATCACTTCCAACTCTTCCCGCCCCAAATGGCCGCCTTCGCCGGCGTGGGGGTTGAGTCCGCAAATCAGAATATGCGGCTCGGCTATGCCGAATTGGGTCACCAGATCGTGATGCAGGATTTCAATGGTGCGGGTCAGCCCAGCCTCGGTGATGGCGTCGGCCACTTCGCGCAGGGGAAGATGCGTTGTCGCCAGCGCCACGCGCAGACCTTCGCAGGCGAGCATCATCACTACCTGGTCGACGCCGCTGCGTTCAGCGAGAAATTCGGTGTGACCGGAAAACGGGATGCCTGCGTCGTTGATAATGCCTTTGTGTACCGGGCCGGTGACCAAGGCTTTTAACGTGTGATCAAGGCAAAGGTCTGTGGCGCAACGCAGGGTATCCAGTACATAAGCCGCGTTTTCCACTTCCAGGCGACCCGTTGTGGTTGGCCGGCGCAGAGCGACCGGCACAATGCTCAACCGGCCACTGCCGGATGGCGCTGGCTTGGCCGGGTCGAACTCATTCAGTTGCAGGGATAAACCCAAGCGCTGGGCGCTCTGTTGCAATAGGTCCGGATCGGCCACGGCGACCAGTTCCGCTGGCGGCAGTTCCCTCTGCGCCAGACGTACCACCAGTTCAGGGCCGATCCCGGCGGGTTCTCCGGGAGTGACGGCAAGGCGGGGTATGGACGCGTCTGTCATAGAGTCAGAGTTTTGATTTGCACAAAGGCTTCGTCACGCATTTCGCGCAACCAGATTTGCAGTTCATCCTCGAAACGCCGTGAGGTCAGAATCCGCGCGGCTTTTTCACGCAACACCTCCTCCGTAATGTTTTCTTGGCGCCGCTCCTGCACTTGCAGAATGTGCCAGCCAAACTGGGTGCGGAAGGGCTGGCTGACTTCGCCAACTTCCATTTGCGCCATGGTGCGCTCGAATTCCGGCACGAACATGCCCGGTTTGCTCCAGCCCAGATCGCCGCCTGCCAGCATTGAGCCAATATCCTCGGAATGTTCTTTTGCCAGGGCGCCAAAGTCTTCACCGTCCAGCACTCGCTGCCGCAATTTCTCCAACTTGGCTTTGGCTTCTTCGTCGCTGAGGATGGCGGTGGTTTTGATCAAAATATGGCGGCTTTTGGTTTGCGTTTCCGTCTGCTGCTCGTCACCGCGTTTGTCGTACACCATCAAAATATGGAAGCCGGCTGGGCTGCGCGCCGGCTCAGATACCTGTCCAGGTTCCAGTGCGGGCAGAAGATCTGCAAACAAACTGGGCAAGTCGCTGGTTTTGCGCCAGCCCAGATCACCGCCGTTCAAGGCTGTAGGACCATCGGATTCAGCAATGGCAATTTCGGCAAAATTGGCGCCAGCGCGAATGCGTTTCACCATGTCTTCTGCGCGCCTGCGCGCCGCATCGACTTCTTCAGTGCTGGCAGATTGCGGCAGGCTGATCAGGATATGGCCGAGGTGATATTCGGGCGAAATCCAGAATTGGGCATCGGCGGATTTTAAGAAGTTGTCGATCTCCAACTGGGAAATCTGGATGCGCTGATTTACGACAATCTGCTGGATTTGCTGGAGTGTTATATCCCGGCGCAGTTTGTTGCGCAGATCGTCCAAGGTCATGCCATCCATGCGCAATTGAGCGACAAGCTGCTCTTGGGTCAATTTGTTGTTGCGTCGAATCTGATCGACCGCAAGATTCACTTGGTCATCGGTAATTTGCAGGCCTACACGGCGCGCCATCTGCAACTGGAGATGCTCGCTGATCAAATGATCGATGACTTGTTTGCGCAGAACTTCTTCGCTGGGAAGTGCGAGTTTATTGCCGCGGGCATTCTGGATAACGCCGAACATGCGCTCCTCCAGCTCGGAAAGCATGATGACGTCTTTGTCGACGATCGCCACCACCTTATCCAGGGGACGGGGTTCCGCAAACGCCGGACCGGTGAGGGCAATGCAGACTGCAAAAAACAATTGATGGAGCGATTTCTTCATAGGATCAGAATTCTGCTGGATGGGCGTTAATCACGGGATTGACGAAAGCCAGGTATGGTTTCGGCCAATAGTTTTTGTACTCGGTTGCCGGAACTGGCGAGGCCCTTGAGGTCGATCTCAAGAAAAATACCGTCGTCGTAGTAGCGTTTTTCGTCATTGACCAGAGAGGCGAGTTTACTGTCGAGCCAGCGGCGCGCCAACACGCGCAGGCGGTAACAACAATCGTCGTATTCGAAACCGATGAAAGCATCGAGTTCCCGCGACTCGTCGAGGTCGTAAAACAGTCTGCCGACAATTTGCCATTGTTCGCCAAAGGGCAGAGCAAAGGCGGTATCGATCTGGTCGACCGGCAAGGTCGCCAGTTCCACGCGATCTTCGCGCACATAGCGATAATCGATGCGCAACCGCCGTCTGGCGTCGTCGCTGTATTCGAGACCGGTGGTGGCGCGCATCAGCCGATTGCTTTCCGGGTTGTAGAGAAAGTCGCTGCGCAGGCGAATGCGGTCGGACACGCGCGCGGAGATTTTGGTCGCCAGATCTGACTCTTCGATGGTTTGCGCGCGGTCGTTATGGGTCAGAGAGACTTCGCGGTCGCGGAAATAAATGACTTGTCCGAGGCTGATGGACGCCAGCGTCGTGGTGAGATCGCTGCTCAGCCAACGGGAGGTAATGCCGATCGCCAAGTGGTCGGCATCACCGATACGGTCGCCGCCGGCAAAGCGGCGGTCGCGAAACAGCTGGTCGTAACTGAATGTCAGCAAGGTGGTGTCGAAGTTGACGTCCTGGGAGGTCAAGGCATCGCCCGGCGTGACAGAGTACAAATCGCTGTGATCAGCCTGATCGCGATAGAGGTAAAAGAGCCGCGGTTCAAGGGTTTGGCGACCGCCGTCCCGCTCAAAGAACAGGCCAGTGTCCAGGCTGAAATAGGGGGCGCTGAGCGAGGGGTTGGCGTTGGCGCTGGGCAGCAGCTTGTCTTCATCCAGCTGATAGTAGATGGCCTGGACGCCGACGCTCGGTCGCGCGAATCCCCACTGCCATTGCTGGTTCCATTCCAGGTCATAGTCCATGGAAGCGCGCTGGCCCGTGACGTAGCTGGAGTCTTCGTGGGTGAACTTTACCCATTCATTACGCAGGGAAAGCCCGACCGGTCCCCAGTGATAGCGACCATTGGCTTGGATGCGCGGCAGCTGGCGATAGCTGGGCGGGACATCGACCAACAGGTTTTGGAACGATTGCAGTCGGGCGCTGACATTCCAGTTGTCCAGGTGGTAGCCGATGATGGCACCTTGGTTAAGGAAGGTACTGTTGGCCGTGGTAAAGCTTTCGGGTTGCAGATCGCGGAAATAATCCACGTCGCTGACCTTGGCGTAGTCAATTTCGGTGTACCACCGCGTATTGCGGCCACCTTGATGGAACAGGCTGGCGAGCCAGCGATTTTCCCCCTTGTAGGGGCGCAGGGTGCGCTCGTCGGCACCTTCGGCGATTAAGCGATCTACATCCGGGTCGCCGCCGCCTTTATCGTTGTACAAACCCGCCAAATTAAGCGTGTTCATGGTATGGCGGCTGAGATAGCGCCACTCGGTTTCCAACATGGCGCCATGACCTTCCGCAAAACGCGGGGCGATAGTCGCGTCATAGTTGGGGGCGATGTTCCAGTACCAGGGCACGGTGATGTCTATGCCGCCTTCACTGGTGCTGATCGAGGGCACCAAAAGTCCCGACTGGCGCTGATCGCCCACTGGGAAAGTGATATAGGGGGTATAGAGAACCGGGAATCCTGCGAGTTCTACAGTCACGCCATGGCCGCTGCCCTGTTGTTTGACCGGGTCGACGCTCAAGCGCCGGCCTTTGATCAACCAGGATTCCCGTCCAGGTTCGCAACTGGTGATCCGGCCGTCATTCAACACCACAACGCCGTCGGAGAGGTGCTCGATGCTGCCAGCACTGCCGCGCATATGTTGCTCGTGCATCACAAACTCGCCGCCGACAAAACTCGCATCCCGACCGCCGAAATTGACTTCGGCTTTCTGGCCGCGCACCAGCATTCCCGGCTGGCGGATTTCCACTCCGCCGTCGAGCGCTGCTCGTTCGGTGATCTTGTCGTACACCATGCTGCCAGCCTGAATTTGCCGGCTGCCTTGGCTGATGGCGACATTGCCGTCCAGCGAAATCAGGTTTGCCCCCATTTCCGTGCGATCGGCTTCTATGTCGATGTCAGCATTGAGAGGATCAACAACTTCGCTGGCGGAGAGTGGATCGAGATAGACACCGCGACAGGCGTACGAACGGCGGGCTTGCTGTTCGTCCGTCAGGTCTTCCACGGGTACCCAGTCGTAGCGGCGCTGTTCTTCTGTTGCCTCTGCCCAGCCGCTGTGGCTGACAAACAGGCTGAGCGCGCCTATGGCAGCTGCCAGGCTCTTGGCTCTGAAGAACTTGTTGCGCAGCAGTGGACTAAGCAAGGCGGGACCCGAATCGCGGTTTTTAAGGAGGAGGCGATTGTAATGGCGACGCCGCGGGATTACTACCGGCGCGGGCATAAGCGGCGGTCGTTCTTGTGATCGCTTCCGCCCTGTATCATCCTAGGCGCCTTTAACCTCCAAACGACTTCCAAGGAGTTTCATGCAAACTGTCAGCGACGAATTGCGTCAGTGGGTAGACGCTCAATGGCCGCATCTTCAACTTAATGATTTTACGGTCCGTCCGGGACTTCGAGGTGTTGGCCACCAGGCACCTGAATGGCAGCCCCTGCCCGGGGATGCGGGCTTCCGCCGCTATTTTCGCCTAGCGAGCGAACCTCCTCTGCTCGCGGTCTTTTCGCCCCCGCAGACAGAACCCAACGAAGTTTTCCTCAAACTCAGCCGTCATTTGCGCCACCACGGGGTGTTGACTCCGGCAGTTGCCGCCGTGGATCTGGAGCGCGGCTTCTTTTTGCTGGAGGATTTAGGTCACACACTGCTGTTACAGGAGCTTAGAGCCGAAGGTGCTGATGGTATTGCGGGCATTGCCATCGCAGAAGGTTTGTACGCCGAAGTGCTGCATTGTTTATTGCGCCTGCAGCAGTGCCCGGTCGAGGGACTTGATTTGCCGCCCTATAACCGCGATCGGCTGCGCGTGGAAATGAATCTGTTCTGTGAGTGGTTCGTACCGCGCCTGCTCGGTTACCAGCCCAATGCAGGCGAACTGCGCATGCTGGACCGCTGGTTCAGCCAGTTGGAGGACTCCGCCCTGGAGCAGCCGCAGGTGCTGGTGCATCGCGATTTCCACTCGCGCAATTTGATCTACCGCGCCGATGGTCCTCCGGGGGTTATAGATTTTCAGGATGCGGTAGTCGGCCCGGTGACTTACGACTTGGTGTCGCTGCTGCGCGATTGTTATATCCGCTGGCCGCAGGAGCAGGTCAAACGCTGGGCGCTGAGCTATGCCGAAGTTGCGCAGCAGGCGGGGGTACTGCCGCAAGTGGAGGAAAGCCAATTCCTGCGCTGGTTTGACTGGATGGGACTGCAGCGCCATATCAAAGTACTCGGCATCTTTGCGCGTTTGTCGCTGCGCGATCAAAAGCATGGCTATCTCAACGATCTTCCTTTGGTGATCGATTACACCCTGGAAGTGGCGCGGCGTTATGAAGAGGGTGAGGAGTTTGTCGCCTGGTTCGAGGAAAAATTGCTGCCACTGGTGCGGGAACAGCCTTGGTGGAATGCGCGTAAATGAAAGCGATGATCCTGGCGGCGGGCGAGGGCCGTCGCATGCGGCCTTTGACCTTGGCGACGCCCAAACCTTTATTGCAGGTCAAAGGCATCAGTTTGATCGAGCACCATATCCGCCGCTTGAAAGCCGCAGGTATTAGCGAGTTCGTCATCAATATCGCCTATCTCGGCGAACAAATTCGCACAGCTCTGGGCGATGGTTCGCAATGGAATGTGCGCATCGACTACTCCGCCGAGCCCGAACCTCTGGAAACTGCGGGTGCCATATTGCATGCGTTGCCTCTGCTTGGCGACCAACCCTTTTTATTGGTCAATGGCGATGTCTGGACCGATTATCCCTTCGCGCGCTTGATACAGGCGCCAATCCGCAAAAGGGGCCATTTGGTTCTGGTGGAAAATCCAGCGCATAAATTGACGGGCGATTTTTCTCTGGATGCTAATAACGCCATTCAAGAACTCGACGGCGAAACCAGTTTTACCTTTAGCGGCATCAGCGTTTTAACGCCGAGTTTAATCGCTGAATATCCGCAAAAACGCGCGCAATTTCCGCTGCGTGAAATCTTCAGCTGGGCGATCCAAAATCGCCAATTGACGGGTGAATTTTATGAAGGCGTCTGGTGTGATGTCGGCACCCCGGAACGTCTGCAGGAACTGAATCGCTAGTTCAACAGAATAAGAGAAACACAAAATCCGACTTTTTTACTCACGCCAGCTTAAGCGGTGGAAAACGCTCTTTCCACCGCTGATGCCTCTCCCTCGTTTCCTTCCGGGTTCGTCTATATTTACAACAGCGCCTATGACGGCGCATTGCCTTATAACTTTTTGTCAGTTGGCTGAGCATTATGTTGGGAAATTGGCTATTGAAAGCGTGTTGCGCGGGATTGGTTATTATCGCGGGAATGAGTGCTACTTTTGCGCAAGCTGTAACGGTAAAGTCCATTAGTGTAGATGCACGGGTGATGAAATTTCCGCGCATTTCCCTCGATGGTATTGCCTATGATGCCCTCGCTTTTGAATACGCCACCCAAGGTAAAACAGAAATAATCGCCGTCAATGCAGCTATGGAAACGCTGCAATGCAATGGCAAGGCGAAGCAAAATCACTATTTCGCGGTAGATTACCGCGGCCCCGAAATCATTTTTCGTATTACCGATCAACGCAAAAATCGTGTGCTGCATTTGGAACAGTTGGCGACCGATGGAACGTCGTTTTACGGGCAGGGCGCTTGCGAGGGCAATGCGGAATTAAAAACGCGATTTGAGCGGGAAAAATCCGCTTGGTTGGCCAATCTGGAAAAGCAGTTGCTTGCGAAGGCGCGCAAGCAGATGGAAGAATTTATCCAAAACAACAGTGCGTTGGATTATCAGGATTTACAATTTCCCCTGTTTTATTTTGCTGCGGAAAACTCCCGTTTCGATAATGCCAATCGCGCCTTTGATCGCGCGCGTGAAGCTTTTGGTTTGTCCATGCAATTTGGCATCACCAAAGAAGCAGAAGATACACTCAAGTCGGTGACAGCCACCTGGGAGCAGGAATTAACCCATTTGCTCACCAGTAAAAAGACATCGGCCGATATGGAGCAAGTGCGTATGGCATTGCACCGCAATTTATCCAATGCCTATTTTTTTATCCGCAAATATGATTTGGCCCGCCGCCACGATGCCATGGCTATCTCCAAAGGCATGAAACAGGAAGAATCAATACAGGGCCTTATTCTTGAGCATGAGCAACGCACCATTCTCAGTCCACAAGTCGCCGCCAACGTAGTGCTCACTGCGAATCTCTACCGCTTCGGACGAAATGCCATTCGCTCGGCACAATTGGAGGAGATCAACAATTTTGCCGAATTGAAGCGAGCGCTTAGTCAGCTCTGAGATAAGCGCCCTCGAATAAACGCTAGGAGAAAATCACATTTCTCTGAGCGTCTGCCCGCCGCCGGATTTTTCTTTCCTTGCCTGCTTTAGGATGGTGCAACTAAACTTAGTCCTTTCGTAACGGACCAGCGCCTGAGCGTAGAACGGATGCCTGCTACCGTTGTCCGACTAAATCCGACGTGCCGATGGCGATTCCATGATTGAGCTTGACGATATTCATAAATACTACGGTCAGGGCGACCGGCGCTTGCATGTGCTGAAGGGCATTTTCCTGAAGATCCATGAAGGTGAAATGGTTTCCATCATGGGGTCGTCGGGGTCGGGCAAGTCCACTCTGCTCAATATCCTCGGTTTGCTCGACAGCCATGATAGTGGCCGTTATAAGCTCGCCGGTATTCCCATCAGCAACCTCAAAGAAAGCCAGGCGGCTGCGTTGCGCAATCGCCATATCGGATTTGTTTTCCAATCGTTTAATTTATTGCCCTTCAAAAACGCTACAGAAAATGTGGCACTGCCTTTGTACTATCAAAATGTCAGCCGGCGTGAGCGCAACAAAAAAGCGCGTGAATTATTGGAAATGGTCGGTTTGGGTGACCGTGCCGAACATATGCCGAATCAAATGTCCGGTGGGCAGAAGCAACGTGTTGCCATTGCGCGCGCATTAGTGACCAATCCTAAAGTGATTCTCGCGGATGAGCCTACCGGCGCACTCGACAGCGCAACTACGCAGGAAGTCATGGCGTTGTTTAAACAAGTCCATAGCCTTGGCAAAACCTTGGTGATCGTCACCCACGAGCAGGATATCGCCGAGCAAACCCAGCGCATCATCACCATTAAAGATGGACTGATTACGCGCGATCGTTATGTCAACGCGGAGCCGACAACTTGATTCCGGATGGTTTGCAGGAAATTCTCTATTCGCTTCAGCGCAATAAACTCCGCACGACCTTGACTGCGTTCGGTGTTTTTTGGGGGATTTTTATGCTGGTGCTTTTGCTGGGTTCCGGCAAAGGCTTGCAGCGCGGACTGGAAAAAGGTTTTAGCAGTGATGTGCGCGACAGTCTATGGATTCGCACCACCAAAACATCGGTGCCTTATAAGGGACTCGCGCTCGGCCGCAAGGTTCAGCTTACAGAATCCGATATTACCGCCATTCGCCAGATGGTGCCGTCCGTTGGTTTAATTTCCGCAGAAAATTCATCGGGTTCAACCCGGCTAGTGACCTACGAGCAAAATTCCGGGACTTTCACCCTGCTGGGCGCAGGCAAGAATTATTTTGAGATCAAACGCTACCAGGAATATCGTATGGGGCGGAAGCTCAACAATCTCGATGACGATGAGCAGCGCAAAGTCGCGGTTATTGGAACCGTGGTAAAAGACCGATTATTTGGCGATAAAAATCCGCTGGGTGAGCAAATTGTTGTCAATGGTGTGAACTTTAAAGTGGTCGGTGTGTTTTACGACAGCGGTTGGGAAGGGCGCATGTCGGAACGCTTGTATATACCGCTCAGCACTTTCCAGAAAACCTTTGGCGTCGGCGAAAATATTAGCGTGATTACAGTCACTCCCGCGCCGGGTTATACGGGTGATGATGTTGCGAAAGATATAGAGGCTGTGCTCAAGCAGCGGCATAACATAGCGCCGGAAGACCGCAAAGCCATTTTTGTGTTTGACCTTGCCAAACAGTCTGCGCAGATCAGTGGGACCTTAAATGCAATCACTTGGTTTATCTGGTTTGTTGGACTGGGTACTTTAACCGCGGGAATTGTTGGCATCAGCAATATCATGATCATCACCGTGCAGGAACGCACGGTGGAAATCGGCATTCGCAAAGCACTGGGTGCGCCTCCGTGGAATATTATTCGCACCATTCTGCTGGAAGCAGTGTTGGTGACTGCGGTTGCGGGTTATATGGGATTGGTGCTCGCGGTCGGATTATTGGAACTGGTGAATTACGCCATGACATCGATGAATATCGATTTGCGCTTTTTCTCCCGGCCGGAAGTGGATTTTTCTGTGGCTGTAGCCTCACTCATTATTCTTGTCGGTTGCGGCGTGTTGGCTGGGTTTTTCCCTGCTTGGCATGCAGCGCGTATTTCTCCCATTGAAGCCATGCGAGCGCAATAAACGTGTTTGATCTCGATAATTGGCAAGAAATATACGCAACCCTGAAAAAGCATAAATTGCGCTCGGGTCTAACCGCTTTTGGCGTGATTTGGGGCGTATTCATGCTGGTGGTATTGCTGGGGGCTGGCAATGGTTTGCGCAATGATGCACTGGGAAACTTCGGCGGCAATACCAATACCGTTTATGTGTGGAGTTCGTCGCGCACCCAATTGCCTTATCAAGGGTTTGATCGCAATCGCTGGATTCCTCTGCGACCAGCGGATGCGGAAGCAATTAAAGCGCGTATTCCGGAAGTGGACGTGGTTATCGGTATTAACGAAGTGGGCGGTTGGCAATCTCCGCAGTATGTGGTGCGCGGCGATAACAGCGGTTCATTTACCTCGCGTGGCGCGCATCCGGAAGTTTTGCGAATGCAGTCACTCAAGATTTTACAGGGGCGCTTTTTCAACGCTCTGGATAACGCCGAGTTGCGCAAAGTTGCCGTTATCGGCAGCAAAGTTTATGAAACCTTATTTGAGCCGGATGAAAATCCGATTGGTGAGAGCATCAGCATCGGTGGAGTGGATTTTCAGGTGGTGGGGGTTTTTCATCCCGGGGCTATTGGGGAACAAGCCATGCAGGATGCGGAATTGGTGATGATCCCCAATGAAACGCTGCGCCACACCTTTAATCAACTCTGGTATTACGGTCATATACGCCTGATTCCCAAACTCGGATACTCTTCTGCTGTTGTGGAAGAAAAAGTGCTGAATTTATTGCGCGAACGCCACAAGGTTCACCCGCAGGATACCGGCGTTTTTGGCAGTTTTAATACAGAAAAGGTTTACCAGCAGGTACAAGGATTGTTTACGGGGATTGCCGCATTTAGTTGGTTTGTTGCCATGGGAACCATACTCGCGGGGGTGATTGGGGTCGGCAATATCATGCTGATTACGGTAAAAGAACGCACGCGTGAAATTGGCCTGCGCAAAGCGCTCGGAGCAACCGCAGGTTCGATCGTTGCAATGATTGTGCAGGAAGCGGTAATCATTACCGCGGTCGCTGGTTATATGGGGTTGGTGCTGGGGGTGCTGGTGCTGGAATTGGTTCGCTCCATCGCCCAGGATGCGCCGGGAGCGCGTTTTCTGGCATTGGTGGAAATCGATTTTAAAACCGCGATTACGGCCATTGTGGTGTTGGTTATTGCCGGCTTTTTTGCGTCATTGCTGCCCGCCAGCAAAGCAGCCAAAGTAAATCCCATCATTGCGCTGCAGGATGAATAAACACAAAAACAATTATTGCGATCCAAAGAGGACACATGAAAAAGTTTTTTCTGGCATTGGTAGGAATTCTGATTCTAGCAATGTTTGTCGGCACTACCGTATTTCTCTACCGTAAATCTCAGGAAGCGCCGGTGATTTACCAAACGGTAAAGCCTTTTCATACCGACATAGTGCGCAAAACCGTCGCCACGGGCAAAATCGTCCCGCGCAAGGAAATCGCCATAAAATCGCGCGTCCCTGGTGTTATTGCGGAGATCTACGTTGAAGCGGGTCAGCAAATCGAAAAAGGCGAGAAAATTGCCAGAATCGAATTGCTGCCAGATTTGCAATTTTTAAATAGCGCAGAATCCGACTTGGAAAAAGCCAAGATCAATCTGGAAAATGCCAAACGGGATTATGAACGGCAGAAAGCCCTGTTCCGCGATAAATTGATTTCCGAAACAGATTTTAACCGTTACGAAGTGCAATACCGTTTAGCCGAAGAAGCTGTGCGCGGCGCTGAGGATAATGTCGCACTGATTCGCGATGGCGCCACCAAAAAATCCGGCATGGTATCCAATATCGTTATGGCAACCGCATCTGGAATATTGCTCGATGTGCCAGTAAAAGAAGGTGGTTTTGTTATCCAGAGCAATACCTTCAACGAGGGAACCACCATCGCCACAGTCGCCAATATGGAAGATATGATTTTCGAAGGTCGGGTGGATGAATCCGAAGTCGGCAAATTAAAAGAGGGGATGCCGCTGGAATTGCGCGTCGGTGCCATCGGTGATCCACGTTTTTTTGCAAATCTGGAATACATCGCTCCCAAAGGGGTGGATGATCAAGGCACCATTAAATTCGAAATCCGCGCAGCTGTGGTGTTGGATAAAAATACCTTTCTGCGCGCCGGCTACAGTGCCAACGCCGATATAGTGCTGGAAAAGCGCGAAAACGTGTTGGCGATCAATGAAGGCAATTTGATTGTCGACGGCAATAAAACCTACGTGGAAATCGAAAAAGGCCCGCAACAGTTCGAACGCCGCGAAGTGGTTGTGGGGCTTTCTGATGGAATCAATATTGAGATTGTCAAAGGTCTGAGCGAAGGCGAGGCGATTAAAAAATTGTAAGGAGTTTAATCAAACATATTGAGAATATTGCTAATCGTCTCACGCCCTTTTTGCTCCACCTGTTCTTTGGTGGCTTTGCCGAAACCTTCCATAACCACGTCTTCAGCCGGAATTTCTTCCAAAAACCGGCTGGGCGTGGTTTCCATTTTTTCGCCGAACTGTTTGCGGCTTCCGGCCAATGTCAGAGTAAGCGTGCGTTGCGCGCGGGTGATGCCGACGTACATCAAACGCCGCTCTTCTTCGATATTGTCTTCTTCGATGCTGGTGCGGTGAGGCAATAAATCCTCTTCCATACCGACGATAAAAACGTGGGGAAATTCCAGACCTTTGGAGGCGTGCAGCGTCATCATCTGCACGCGGTCGCTCTCGTCTTCTTCCTGCTGGCGATCCAATAAATCCATCAGCATCATTTTGGCGATGGCGCTGGTGAGATTTTCTTCGTTGTCTTTGCTTTCGTCTTCGTTGCGCGCCAGGGTTTTGCCGATGGAGTCCACCAGATACCAAACATTTTCCATACGTCGCTCTGCCACTTTGGGCGAGCTGGCATTTTGGTGCAGCCAACCTTCGTAATCGATATCTTCGATCATCTCGCGTATGGCATCGACCGGATTATGGTTGTGACAGTTGTAGCGCACGCGCTCCAGCCAGGCACAAAATTCGCGCACGCGATCCAGGCCTTTTTCCGGCAAGACTGCTTGCAAACCCACTTCCTGACAGGCCGCCAGCAAACTGATTTCGCGCTCATTAGCGTAACGTCCCAGCGCTTCCAAAGTGCCAGTGCCTATGGCCCGACGCGGCGTATTGATAATGCGCAAGAATGCATTGTCGTCGTCCGGATTCACCAGCAGCCGCAAGTACGCCATTATGTCTTTGATTTCCGTGCGAGCAAAAAAGCTGGTGCCGCCGCTGATGTTGTAGGGAATTTGATATTGCTGCAATTTGACTTCCAGCAGGCGCGACTGGTGATTGCCGCGATACAAAATTGCAAAGTCGCGGAATTCACATTGTCTGCGCAAACGCTGATTCAGAATTTCCGTGGCGACTCTGTCCGCCTCGGCATCTTCGGTGGGGCAGCGAATAATGCGCAAAGGTTCGCCGACACCTAATTCACTCCACAGATTTTTGGTGAATTCGTGTGGGTTATTGGCAATCACCGTGTTGGCAACTTTCAAAATGCGCGCGGTGGAGCGGTAATTTTGTTCCAGTTTTACCACGTGCAGATTGGGAAAGTCCTGTTTGAGCAAACTGAGATTTTCCGGCCGCGCGCCACGCCACGCATAAATACTCTGGTCGTCATCGCCCACGACGGTCAGAGCGCCGCGATGGCCGATCAATTGTTTGACCAGTAAATATTGACTGGTATTGGTGTCCTGATATTCATCCACCAATAAATAACGAATACGATTTTGCCAGCGCTCCAGCACATCTGGATTTTGGCTGAATAATTCCGTGGGCAAACGGATCAAATCGTCAAAATCCACGGCGTTATAGGCGTGCAGTGCCTGATTGTAGCGCTCATATAACAAAGCCCATTTTTGTTCGCCGTCGCTACTGGCTTTGCTCAGCGCATGTTGCGGCGAAATTTGGGCGCTTTTCCAATTGGAAATTTGATGTTGCAGCTGATCCAATAAATCCGTGTTCACATCCTCGTCGCGCAGCATCAATTCTTTCAGCAGGGCGCGTGCGTCTTCGGAGTCGAAAATCGAAAATCCGGATTTCAGTCCAAGGGATTTATGTTCGCGGCGAATAATATTCAGGCCCAGGTTGTGAAAGGTGCTGACGGTGAGGCCGTGCGCCTCTTTGCCGCGCACCAGCTTGCCGACGCGCTCCTTCATTTCCCGCGCGGCCTTATTGGTAAAGGTTACCGCGGCTATATGGCGCGCCGGGTAGCCGCATTCCTGGATCAAATAGGCGATTTTGCGGGTGATAACGCTGGTTTTACCGCTGCCCGCACCGGCCAGTACCAGGCAGGGGCCATCGATATAACGGGCAGCTTCGGCTTGGCGGGAATTGAGTTTGGTCACGGGAACAACACAGTAGTGAACAACGGTGGATGCAAGGCCGGGGATTGTACGTGCTCCCCGGCGGCGGGTGCAAAATCAGATGCTGTCCTTTGTGATCTGCAACCGCAAGGATTTGGGGAATCCCTCCATGGTGGCCTCCAGAAGATCGCCCGCCACAACCGGGCCAACGCCTGCGGGAGTGCCAGTAAAGATCAGGTCTCCCGGCTGCAAGGCAACGTAGCGTGAGATGCGCTGGAGCAGCTCGGGCACGGACCAGATCATGTCGCGCCAGTGTCCCTGTTGCACGATTGCGCCATTCTTGCGCAGCGTCATGGTTCCCAGGCGTGCCAGGTCGTTGATGGTGCCCTGGGCTATGGGAGAGCAAGGGGCGGAGCCGTCAAAGCCTTTGGCCAGCTCCCAGGGGCGCCCGGCTTCCTTAGCTTGCCGTTGAATATCGCGGCAGGTCATATCCAGGCCGATACCAAAACCCGCCACACATTGACGCGCCTGCTGTTCGGTCAAATTGCGCCCGCCCTGGTCCACGGCTACCAATAACTCCAGCTCGTGGTGCACTTCCTGGGAATAGCTGGGCAACACAAAAGCCCCGTCGCGCGCCAGAGCGGTGATGGGCTTAAAGAAAAAGAACGGCGCTTCGCGCGCCGGATCATGCCCCATTTCCTTCGCGTGGTCCGCGTAGTTGCGGCCGATACAGATGATGCGAACGGGGCGGAAGTAATCGTTCAGCAGCTCGCCGTCGCTCAGGCGACAGCAGGGCAGTTGAGTGGGCATGGGGGTCTCCCTTAAGAGGTGAGTTGTGAAGTGCTCTGCAAAGCTTATATCACTCCGGCCAATTCAGTCGGATTGTTTGCGCCAATCGGGTCAATTCGGTGGGCGGTCCAGCATGCGGTAAGCCAGTGCTTCGCTGATATGTGGCGTCTCTACGCTGTTGCTGCCCACCAGATCTGCCAAGGTGCGTGCCACACGCAGAATCCGGTCGTAGGCGCGGGCGGACAGGCGCAGGCGGTCCATCGCCACGGCCAATAACTTCTGTGAGTTTTCATTCAAGCGGCAGTGGCGGTGCAGCTCGCGGCCGCGCAAGTGTGAGTTCGTCCGCCCCTGACGATCCAGCTGGCGTTGGTAAGCCGCCAGCACACGCTCGCGCACGGCAGCGCTGCTCTCCCCTTGGGGCGTGTCCTGCAAATCGGTGATGGGTAGGGCATTGACCTGAATATGCATATCAATCCGGTCCAGCAGCGGCCCGGACACTTTGCTTCTATAGCGTTTGATTTGCGTTGGTGTGCAACTGCAGCGACCGTCTTTATCACCGAGAAAACCGCAAGGGCAGGGATTCATGGCGGCAATTAATTGAAATTGCGCGGGATAACTAACCTGTGCATTAGCGCGGGAAATATGAATGCAGCCACTTTCCAACGGCTCGCGCATAACCTCCAAAACACTGCGCGGAAATTCCGGCAATTCATCCAAAAATAAAACGCCTTTGTGAGCGAGAGTAATTTCTCCTGGTCTCGGATGTGCTCCGCCGCCTACCAGGGCAATAGCAGATGAGGTGTGATGCGGGCTGCGAAAAGGGCGAGTGCGCCAATTTTGAATGACGTTGCCGCCAGCAATGGAGCCTATGGAAGCGACTTCCAATGCTTCATGTTCCGCCAGTGGTGGCAAAATACCGGGCAGACGACTCGCCAACATGGATTTTCCCGCGCCCGGTGGACCGAACAGCAGTAAATTGTGCCCACCTGCTGCGGCCACTTCCAATGCGCGCCGCGCTTGCGCCTGACCTTTTACATCCGCCAGATCGAGGCCGATGGTGTGTTCACTCAGTGCTAGCGGTTGTGAACTCGGTAAATTTTCCCGCCGATGCAAATGCGCACAAACACTTAACAAATGATTGGCCAATAAATGAGGTGCATCACGACATAAACTCGCTTCCTCGGCATTATCGACCGGAACAATACAGGTGCGCCCAGCTTTTCCACTGGCTAACACCGCCGGCAAACAACCGCGCGCCGGACGAATATCGCCGGACAGGGCAAGCTCGCCGATAAATTCATAATCATTTAATTGATCAGCCGGAACCTGCTCCGACGCCGCCAAAATGCCAATGGCAATCGCCAAATCATAACGACCACCTTCCTTGGGCAAATCCGCAGGCGCGAGATTGACGGTAATGCGCTTGATGGGAAATTCAAAATGGCTATTCAAAATAGCACTGCGCACCCGGTCCTTACTCTCCTTAACCGCCGTCTCCGGCAACCCGACAATGGCAAAACCGGGCAAACCATTGGAGAGGTGAACTTCGACGGTAACCTGAGGGGCGTCAATGCCTAATTGGGCACGGGTGTGGACTATGGCGAGTGACATAGATACGGGTCCTTGTGGTGGTGATTCCTAAGGAGGGAATTCTAAGGCCAGAGGGCGGAGTTGTCAGCTGCGAGGCCAAAGCGCGGAGGATGCTCGGCGGCTGCTGTCTGCCGAGCCCTCTTTGTGTCGTTTCGGCGCATTTGCCAGACTATTTGGATTTTATTCCCTTTATTATCAAGAGTTTATTTGATGGTTTCACTATTCGATGCTGTCGGGCAATTTATAAAAAGCATTTGATAGTTTTTAGCAATTGGTAAAGCTTCATCAGACTGCCTAATATAGGTCCAGGCCTATATAGGTTTTGGTCTATATGAAGGTGCTGGGATGATGTGGCAGGTCGAAACTACGGATGTATTTGATGATTGGTACGATTCGCTCAATGATACCGATAGGGAGAGCGTACTCGCAGCACTTATATTGCTTCGAGAAAAAGGGCCGCTTCTTCCTAGGCCACATGCTGATACGGTCAAGGATTCATGTCATACCAACATGAAAGAGCTGAGAGTTCAAAGTAAAGGAGATCCGATTAGGGCATTCTTTGCTTTTGATCCATTGCGTCGAGGAATACTGTTGTGTGCAGGTAATAAGACGGGAAACGCGAAGCGCTTTTATAAACAGATGATTCCAATTGCCGATAAATTATTTACGGAGCACTTGGAGAAATTGAAAGAGAGGTAAGCACCATGGCTCGTACATTAGATCAGTTGTTAGCGGCAGAAAAACCCGCAGTCGTAGCAAGGGCTCAAAAAAAAGCCGACGAAATTCTTTTAAATATTCATCTCGCGGAATTGCGACAGCTTGTTCAAAAAACACAAAGTGAGGTCGCTGATGCTATGGGAGTAAAACAACCTACGATTGCCGAAATGGAAAAAGTAGGCCGAGATCTTAAACTTTCTTCAATAAAGAAATATGTTGAATCGACCGGAAGCAAAATGCGGATAGATATCGAACTTCCTAATGGAACCCATTACGGTTTTCAACTTTGAATAAAAAGCTACTCTTTGTAGCTTTTTATTCGTCTGCCTTTAGTCATTTCTCTGTCTTCGGTCGAGATATATGGGAATCACTTGAAGTCGGCAGATCTATTGATCTGTCGCTTAGGAAATTTATCTGTATTTATGGCAGCTTCTTCCCAGAAGCAATCCAGCCGTCCCGGCCACTTGGGTATATTCCCCTCGCAAAGCGCCCATCACGTTGAGCGCGTATACGGCAAATTTTTTATGCCGAGAGTCAGCTTAGATCATTGGATCTCCAAAGAAAAAACCGCGGCAGCCGGTTAAAACTGTCGCGGCTTTTAATACGGAACGGTTCTAACCTAAAACTGCGAGAAAAACTTCCAGGATTCTTTAGGTACCCAGGAATTTAAACCGTCGCTGCCGCTGCCGCCATCGTAGGGTGCCGGGTCGTGGCCGCCGTTGTAGGTGCAGACTTTGACGGGATAATTTTCCTTGCATCCCTGGTAGTCGTAGCAAATATGGCGTGATGGGCTGGATTGGTTCCAAGTGGGAATATTCACTGCAGTACAGCCGTTATCCTGCGCGCGTCGCTCGGCGGCGTATTTTGCGCCGCGGCCGTTACCGCCATCCCATGGGGTTGTGCCATCGCTCATGCCGGTGGTGCTCATCCAGGCGATAGGATCGCGAGGAATTGGGTTGGGCAGCCAGATATTGTAATTGGCAGGGCTGATACCCACGGCAGCGCGAATTTGTTTTTGATGGGTTGTCGACAGTGAGTAGGTGATCATGCCGCCAAAGCTAAAGCCAGTGGCAAACACGCGCGACTCATCAATACAGAGACTGCTCTTCACTTTTTGCAAAATGTCATTGAACAAATATTTGTTGTCTTTTTCTTGCCAAGTTGCGCCGTCCGCCTGCGGTGCAACAAAAATCGCTGGCTGGCCCGCCGCCAGTGATTCACGACGCAAACCATAATAGCTCCAGTTAGCGGCGCTTTTATTTCTCATGTCGTGATCGCCGGTGGCGACGGCATTGTCGGTACTGCCAATCCAATGCGAGGTGTAAAACAAGCGATAGGGTTTGTTTTTGTCGTAATCCGCAGGGATATCGATAATGTATTCGCGGCTCTGATTATTGCTTTGGATTCTGAGCTGAGTTGAGGTCGGCAAGCCGCCACTCACTGATGTTCCGCCGGCGAGTAAGGTCGATTTTCCATCGGTACCGCAGCCAGAGCTTTTTACCGGCGGATTGCCCAACGGATAGTCACCCGGAACACCCGCGCCCACTGTATCGATCGGACCTGTATAAGGGCCTATGTGCAGCCAATCGAAATCCACGTCGGCAGCCGCACCCACTTTCACGCGAATGACTTGGACTCCTTTGGTTAAACGAATTTTGCCGGCGGACAGGGTTTTAAATTCGCCCCAAGCGCTCACTCGCGGCACATTGAATGCGTCGATCAGCACCTTGTCGCACTGCAACACTTGCAGGGTGCGACCGGATTCAACTGCACCTGCGCGGATGGTCACATCGTACTCACCGTCCTCAGCCACATAGACTGTGTATTCCACCCATTCGCCTACGGTCATCCAACCTATGGCGTAACCGCCATCAATTTGTTTGATGTCGACATCGGTATCGGTGCGATAAGCGCCGCCTTCGTTATTGCTGGTGCTGTCAAAATAGCCATTGGGATCAAAATCTTCAGCTTCGATTCTGCCCGGCAAATTGATGGCGCGATTTTGATAAGCATTGCGCGCATCACCGGGGCAGGATGCATGGACAACACCCGAGCTGCTGCTCGAAGATGAAGAGCTGGACGAAGAGCTTGAACTTGAAGAGGAACTGGAAGACGTTGAGCTGGATGATGAACTCGAGGAAGACGAAGAACCCGTCTGATTTCCTCCGCCGCAACCAGCCGCCGTGAGCAATGACAGTAAGCAAGCACTGGCGATAGCCCGCTGTGCCGTGAATACGCTTTTCATACAGGTTCTCTCTTTATTGTTAGATGACGTGGGATGAGTATTTGTGACCGGCCTTAGCCAAGACGCTCCCGGTCGTTTTGTATTCCCGCGAGCAGCATACTGGGAAAGAGAAAAAATATATGCGTTATTAGTCTTACATTCTTTGAGATTTCGGTTTGTATAAGGATTTGGTGCTTTTCGTTAAATCGAACGCGCCAAATTTTGGGCTGTTCAGCTGGGAAAGGGAAAAACAGCGGCTAGTAACGTCGAAGAGATCTCAATTTGATTGGGCTGTAGATCACAGTGGCTTCGCCGCCGCGATTTATTTCCGCTGTAACTGTAGCGTCTCAATACATTGCGCGATGCGCTTTTTCCGAATATGAGACCCGCGAAAACCCCCACTAATCCCACTCCCGCCACTCTCGCCACTATCCAAGTATGCTCAGCTGTCTTTTGCGTTACGCTAATAGCGCTATCTTTTGCTTTAGCGCCAAAGCGCCCATGATCTTCGTGCAATCCGGGGGCGGGATGTTCCAAGTTCCCATCTTCTTGTGAATAAGTGATTTTTGCCCCGTCAGTTTTGTTTAAAAATTGAGGTTTAAAAACGCGGTTTTATAGCCGCGTTTTTACTCCCTCCAATACTCACCCACCCAATCCGTAGGCCGAATGTAATGCCGTAAGTGGCTGAGCGGGCCAACTTCGGATTTCCAGATTTCTTTTAAATGATCTCGCACATTGTTTGGCTTGTTCGGGCCGTAGCGACCTTCTATGGCGTGTTGGGGATGGAGGCCACCGGGGAAGATGACGACGCGGGTGCCTTTGGGTAATTTGGGGGCAAGAAAATAATTGAGCGGAAACGGTCTGCGGCAGTGATGGCGGAAATGGCGCACCCAGTTGCGCGGAAATAATTTGATGCCGCCGGGAGCGTTGCGGGTGACAAAGCGTTGTTCGAAGCGATATTCGTCGGCTATGGCTTGCGGATTTTCGCGGAATTTTTCCTGCAGGGGAAAAAGTTTGCCGACGGGAAAACGAAATAAAGAGGTTTGGCCTAGGCGTTCAAGGGGTTTGGCCGGATTGCGTGACAAAATAATATCGCCCGGCTCGCCAAATTCAAAAAAGGGATCAAGACTGTCGACGATTACCATATCGAGATCGAGAAATAATACATCGCCTTGCAAATTGCCGAGTTCTTTTCCCCACAGCCGCGCTTTCGGCCAAATACCCAAAGTGCGCACCGGCATAACCACATCGAGCTGCGGCAGCGGTTCGCAAAGCACTTCGGGCCGTATTCCTGCAGTGTTGTCAGTAAAGCAGGTAAAAGTAAAAGGCGGCGTAATATTTCTTGCCACCATGCCGTAAAGCCGGTTGATAAAAGGCGGACCGTATTTGGTGCCCCAATTAATACAAATAACTTGTTTTACGGAAGTATTCATTTTGATATCAATACCAGTACCGGGAGATCCACGAGGTCGGTTTTAAAAAGCGATACCATTTGCCGGAGCGGCCTTCAATGGCCGCATGAGGGTTTGGGTGGCCGTGAAAAACGATAATTTTGGCTCCGGCTGGTAAAGTCGGCTCTTTAAAAATCGATAGCGGAAAAGGGTGCATACAATGACGTTTAAAACTCTTGCACCAAGCATCTGGCCAGTATTTGAGTGCATTTTTTTGCAGAAGAATTGCTGAGATAAACTCCTGCTCATTGCGATATTCCTGTTTGAGTGCCGGCCACTGCTTGATAAATTCTTCTAATACATAAGTGTGTTTGCCGACCTCAAAACGATAAATCGAAGAATTCCCGGTGCCATCGTGTTTCAACCAGTCGCGAATGATCAATACATCGCCATCGAGGGTAAAAAATTCGTCGATGGAATCGAGAATAATCAGATCCAAATCAAGAAACAGACACTTGCCTTGTAAGTCGTAGAGGGTTTCGCTAAAGGTCAGGATTTTGGTCCAGCCACGTTCCGGGCCGCTGATATCCACTGGCATTGACGGGAGTGGAAAAATTTCCACACCGGCATCGATTCCGGCTGGGTCATCCGTCAAACAGATAAACCGATGCGGCAGCGAAAGGTGGCGCGCCACGGCGCGGTAAAGCTTGTTGACATAGTCGGCGGAGTATTTGACTCCCCATTTCATGCACAGAACATTGACGGGCGGCAAGTGGACACCTCACCTGATGGGTGAATTGGGTCCGGCATTATAACGAAAGATCCAAGGTCTGCTAGGGTAGGGGACCGCGTTGCCGTTTATCCATTTGCTGGAATTCATTATTGAGCCGAGATACTGCATAAGCGAAGATATTTGTCATCAGCAAGCGTGTGTTTCGCCTGCTGATACTGGATTTTAATATTGATAAATTGGAAGGGTATTCGAATGAAAAAGCGCTTTTTTATTGCTATGGGAATTTTGTGCGCAGGTGCGGCTCAAGCGCAGGTAAAACTCGACATGAAACCGGGCCTTTGGGAGCATAAAGTAAAACTCTCCGAGCAAAGCGATGCCGCCTACAACGCAGAAATAAAAGCGGCGGTTGAACAAATGAAAAAGCAATTGGAAAACTTGCCGCCGGAGCAGCGAGAAGCTCTGGAAAAGGCCATGGGGGGGGTGAATGTTACGGAACAGGGCGTGGAATTTGAAGGTGGGAGTGTGGTTGCCGGTAAGGATGGAATGGTGATCACCCATTGTGTGACGAAAGAGCAAATCGAGGCAGGTGATATAGCGGATGTTGAAGATGACTGCCAGTCCACTTTCACCAAATTGGATAAAAAGCGTTATAAGTCTGTACAGGTGTGTGATGGGATGACGACAGAGTCCATCATGGAGTTTCATTCACCCACACATTTCACCGGGCAATCGAAAACCATTGATAAAAGAGACGGGAAAACGCAAGAAATCATTGCCAATATGGAAGGCAAGTGGCTGGCAAGTGATTGCGGGGATAAAAAATAAAGCGTGATAAAAAATAAAGCGAGATTAAATAAAGATAAGCCCCCATCAGGGGGCTTTTTCGTTTTGAGGTGAATTATTCGTCGGTGTACATGTTCAGTGGCTCATGGACGACCAAAATGACCGTATCAACAGGCGTCATTTTATCGTGGCTGTCTTTTATGCTGCCTTTTATGGCGAGTGTTGCTGAATTGCCAATGTCGGCATCGAGAGCAATTTCGACCATAGCTACACCGTACCAGAAAGGTGTATCGTCATCATCGCCAACAATGCGCTGAATTTCTCCCGCAACAGTGTCGAGTGTTTGCCCTTGTGGTGTCTGGATGGTCAGTTGGTAAGTCATTGGAAAATTGTCGCTGTGGCCGAAGACAAACAGCAGCATTTTTTTATCGACCGTTGAATAGACGGCGGGTTGGAGCGTGGTTGGTATAGGATCGACCGTCGCGGTTGGCAGCGTGACCATCTCCCCGCTGTCCGCTTGCTCGTCGCCTGCCACTGTACCGTCGACATTTACTGCATATTCAAAGGTTTTATTGAGTGAATAGGCAGACACTGTGTAATTTTTTTCACAGGTTGCATTTACCCAATATTCTCCGTTGGCGTCGGTGCCGGTAAAGTCGAAATAATCTCCCAATCTCCATTCCGTTGGCAGTGACATAACGGGATGGCGAGTTGCTGGAGTGCCGTCTGGATAGACCAATTTGCCGTGTACCTGGCAGAGGCGGGGTAAATCCACTGTCACCACTTGAACTTGTGGACTAGCACAATTGCGCGATAAAACGACTTCGCCAGTGAAAATTCTTTCGTCAATGATGGAAACACTGGCAGAGATAGTGTCTCCGATATCCGCAGCTTCTACTTCGATGCGGGCTGCGCCATTTTTATCAGACACAAAATAGTGGCTGACGAAGTCGCCCGCGGTGCCGTAAATAAATCCGTAGCGGCCGTTAAGCGGTTGTTGATCTTCGTTCTGTAAATGAATTTGCGCGCAATATTTTACTGGCTCAGAAAAAATCAACGGATAGTCCAGATTCCACCAGTCGCTTGCCAGAATCTGGCTGGTGACGGCAATTTCCAATACATATTCGCCGTCTTCACAATCGTCACCGACGGAATTAATGGGCGTGCCATTGGGTGCATAAACAGTGCCGTGGCCCAATAATTCCCACAGGCCTCGACCGCTGTCATAGGAATATACAGGGATTTGAAAGCCTGCTTGTGCGGCGTTGGAATCGCCCAGGCGTCTTAAGGTTGCGCAACTGGCGGCGGGAATATTGCGGTTGATGATAACGGCTTCTTCGGCTTCGGCGGCGCTGCTGAGCGCCGATAATTTTTGCTGTGCGCGTGCTGCAACCAAAGCACCTAAATCCTGGCCGTCAGTTGTACGAATGTCGGCAAAATTGAAAGCAACAGAAACCAGATTATTGCCGTCGGTATCGGCGTAAGCGCCGGGGAAATTTTGTGCGTCGACTGGATCATTCGGATCAAACGAGCGGATTTCGGCGATCAAATTTGTGGTGCCTTCCGGCACGAGCGAACGGGGAATGGCGACAAAAATATCACCTTCGTTACCCATGGCCGGGACAGATAACGCGAAGCCGTCAATGGCCGTACCGGAAATACTGGTGCTTTGCGTTGGCGCAACCGTAATAGCTTCGACACCCAGCAATTCGGCATTTAAATAAATGGCTTCTTCTGCAACCAAGCGGCGTGAATAACTGGTGTAGCCGGGGTGATTGACGTTGACGACAAGAATTTCAGCTCCATTCAACGCAATTGGACTGGTGACTTTCAACAAATCCCGTCCACCGCCGTTCTGCGGGGCTGCCTGGAGAATTTTTTGTTCGACGGATTCACCGTTTTCATCCAATAAATCGACGGTGATAAGCAGTTCTGCTGGCGATAGAGGAATGCCGTCGATTCCTCGTACTGCGAGACTTAAAAAGCTTTCAGAAAAGGATACGCCGCTAGAGCTTGAAGAACTGGACGAACTAGACGAGCTGGATGAGCTGGAAGAACTGCTTGAAGAGCTGCTTGAAGAACTCGAAGAGGAACTCGAGGATGAGCTTGAGGAGCTGGAGCTGTTGCTTGAACTCGACGAGCTGCTAGTAGAAGAGCTTGCGGTACTGGACGATGAGCTGGAAGAACTGCTGCCGACGGGTGAGGGGTTTTCCGCTTTCGACTTCGAGTCGCTGCACGCGGTAATCAATGCCAGACAAATCGACAGTCCCATGCAGCGTAAAATTTTGCTGAGAGAGGCTCTATCACCCGGGAAATTCCTAGAAATACATTTCATTGCTTATAACTCCTTTTCAGTTAAAACAGGCAGCTTTTGCCTAAAAAAGGCGCCTATGAAGCAACAAAAAAGCGAAGCAGTCTGTAAAAGAGTGTAGGCGGTAAGAAATTGCCATTAAGTCGTCCTATTTGGATTGTTCGGACGCTGGAAGAGCAATGAACAGCGCGGGCGTTAGCGCTCACTTGTGTGTTTTTGTAGAACCAAGTCGCGCCTGGGCGCTTGCGAATCGTTTATTTTTGTGCGCGCCATTGAATCCGGCCTTAGGCGAGGCTAACCTGCCGTCTGGCTCTGATTGTCGCCTTCCGTCGGCGAAGGTCGCCATAGGCTGAGGGTGGACGTAACCTAAGGCAACAGAGACGCGGGCTTTTATTGATGCAGGCTCTGTTCAATCTAATAACGAGACAACGATCACAATTATGAAGCATAAATCTGAGCAAACCGCTGTCGGCAGTGAACAGACGTCTGCCGTTTCTCGCTACGACCAACCTTGGATAACCGATGGTGCCTGGATAACCGGCGTGATCGGTACAGTGGTACTCCTGCTTATGGGCATTTATTTTGGGCTTCAGCGCGCCCACCTTAACGGCGTGCCCTGGCTGGATTTGGAGCTAAAGCAGGAAAAATACGCCGTAATGTTGGTCACGTTGGGCGTGGTTGGGGCGTGTATGGTGATAGTGGAATTGATTCGGCTTGCTCGATTTCCCGGTTATCAATTTATCCGCCGTGATCCATTATTGGTTGAAGGCAAAGTCGTGCAGTTTTTGGCGGAGTGCCTGAAAAGCTATTTGCTGTTAATCGTTTTGTTTGCCGTATGCCGTTGGGCCTATCATTCATTTAACGAATACGGTTTTCGTCCAAATCACTCTTATTATCAGCCATGGTTCTACACCCTGGATTTTTTGTGGCAGTTGTTTCTGATTGGCGGCTTTCCCTATATTGCCTTGACGCGCGCGTTTAAATACAACCCTGCGGAAGATAAAAAAGATTATGCGTTATTGACGCAGCGGGTGTTGTGCTACCTCCTTTCGGCAATTCCTGCATTTGCTTCTCTGCGGCCGCAGTTCACCATCGACGATAAACGCGCTGCGCGCGGTCTTGCGGTGAAATTTTTCTTTGCGCCTGTGATGACGGTGTTCTTTTTCGACAATTTCCATCACATGCAGAACAACGCGGATTACCTGATTTCCAATGCCATTCCCAAATGGATAGACGGCACCTACAACATGGCCAATTTTGGCAAGGATATGGGGAATGTTCTCACCAATCTGATTTTCACCATTGACGTAGGCTTGGCATGGTGCGGATATGTCATTTCATCCCGCTGGGTGGATAACAACACGGTTTCCGCCGAGCCCACCACTCTGGGCTGGCTGGTGTGTTTGATCAGCTACCCGCCGTTCCGGGTTATCGGTGGCTGGTTCCTTACTGGTCCGGGTGAGTCCCTGTATACCCAAATCCCTTATCAAGGGCTGGTAATGTTCTTTGGCACTTTGATGGTGTTGAGTTACTTCTTCTACATGCTGCCTACCATCTGGTTCGGTCTGAGATTCTCCAACCTGACTCACCGCGGCATCATCCGCAAAGGTCCGTTTGCGGTTGTGCGCCACCCGGCATACGCGGCCAAAAACCTGGCCTGGTGGTTGGTCGGTCTGCCCTCGGCAATCTATGCCGGGTATATCGATGGTTTCGGTCAGGCCGTCTTTTATGTCGGTGGATTGATCCTGCTGACTGCCATTTACTACGCCCGGGCGATTACCGAGGAGCGTCATCTGAGCTTCGATCCGGATTACGTCGAATATTGTAAGCATGTGAAGTACCGTTTTATTCCGGGCGTAATCTAACGAACGGGCCATAACCGGGAGGCTATACTCGAATAAGAGGGTGATGTTCTTGAACATCACCCGATAACTAGCGAGGGATGTGTTTGAATCTTCCGGATATCGTTCAAGGTGGCTTTTACGCCTACCGATTATTTGAAGTGGCGGAAGAAATCAATTTACGCCACTTGGAGCGGTTAAGTTTTCCTGTTCCTGTCAGTGTACGGCCAGGGAAGCTGACCTTCTTTGGCCGCTTGCGCTCTCTGCTCAACGTGGTTGTGTTGGGCAGTCGGGAGCTGCAGCTGGAGAATGGCCTCACCATTCAGGTCGACTGCACCGTCCTGGTGTTCAATTTCGGTGTATTGGCGCCGTGTTTTTATATCCCCATCGGCCACTCCAATTCTGTCGCTCCGGTTGCACCAGCATTGAGTGCGGCGCAGGCGGCTTCTCTGATTGCCCAATTGAATGACAGCC
Organism: Saccharophagus sp. K07; assembly: GCF_014336955.1. Lineage (GTDB taxonomy): Bacteria > Pseudomonadota > Gammaproteobacteria > Pseudomonadales > Cellvibrionaceae > UBA5868. The sequence continues at coordinate 233,422 of NZ_QRAI01000001.1, forward strand.
GGGCGCTGACTGAGCTAGGGCGCTCCCTGTCCGCCACAGTGGCGGAAATGATCGCCCCGGCGATTGTGCGGCCGATCCAATACGATGAGTACGAAAGCTATACCTTGCTGAATATCCAGCGCTTCGCGGAGCCAGTCTCAATCGACAAGGTTTTGCGCTCTGAGGATCTTGCGCGTCTGCTGCTGGGTGAAACCCCGGACTGGGTGCCGGCACCGAGTTTTCTCGAGCAGTTGGTCAAACACCACTACCGCTACAGCGTCGACGATTTATGTGTGATCGACTGGAATGCAGCCGTTAATATCGAGCCCAATCCCACCGAAGATATTCCAGATCTCATCGCTCTTGCCTTGACCCAACTGCTGGAGTATCAGCGTTACGACAGTATTTTGGAAACCGAGCTGGATCTGCTCTACGAATGGACCTCTCAGGGCAAAGGCGTAGTGCGCTGGTGGCGACCGGGGCTGGCGCAGAAGGGCGTGGATAGGGTCAATCAGGTCCTGCTCGACATAGGCGATTTTATCGACCGCTCACAAAATGCCTTCAAGATTACCGAAGATGCTCACTATGCGCGGATTTATCGCGGTGCAATCGAGCGTTTTCAGATTCCGGCCTGGCGCAGCACTGTGGTGGCGCGCCAACAAGCGGTCGCGGAAGTGGCGCGCGCCATGTACGACCGTGCTCATCTCAGCCTCGCGCACTCTTTGGAAATCATCATTATTCTGCTGATCGCGTTCGAAATCGTGTACGCGTTTTTTGAGCATTAATCCGAAACTGTGCTCCAAAAACAAAAAAAGCCGCGATCGCTCGCGGCTGGAGTACAAGAGAAAACGCTTATTTGACGAAACGGCGTCGCGCCAGCATAGGCAGTCCGACCAGCATCAAGAACCACAAGTTGACGCTGCCACCACCGGATGACCCAGGTGAATCCGTACCCGCACCGCCACCAGAGGAGCCAGAGCCGGAAGAGCTGCCAGGTTGTCCTGGTCCATTGTTTCCAGAGGAAGAGTTTGCACCAGAAGAAGATGAGCTTGAGCTGCTGGAGGAGCTGGAACTGCTCGAACTGGAGCTGGAGCTAGAACTGCTTGAGCTGGATGACGACACAGTGCGCACAACGATGCCGGCCAGTGTTCCGTTATCAACGCTGGAGGTTACGGCGATGCTCAAGCTGGTGTCGGTGACGTTGGTGATGAACGGCGGCGGTGTATAAGCCACGTCATGTCCTGCCAATTGGAACAGGTCAATATTGTTCAGCACCGGCGTGCCTTCAATGGACACGCTGAAGGCGCGACGACCAGTAGCGGTTTGATAAATTTCCGCCATTTGCAATTCCACACTGTAAGTGCCGTTGGGTACGCGGATTTCGTAGCTGAAATCGCCGTAGCGTTCGGTCTGGAATACGGAGCTGCCGTTGGTAATAGTGTCCGAGGTGGAATTCGGCATGCCGCCGACGAAATCCCGGTCAGCCTGGTAGTAAATGCCGTTGTAAGATGCACCGCCTTGAGAAGCACCTACGTCTATGGCAACGACAACGTCCGCAGGATTGGGTGGGACGTAGCCGCGGGTGCCGTCAGTGACCAGACACATTTTTCCGTCTTGGGTGCCCCAGCCATCGCCATCCGGGTCAGCGCTGATATCACAGCAGATAGCGTTGCCATCTTTGGTGCCGCAGTCAGCCGGGCCGGTTTTCACCAGGGTCAGCATTTTTTGTGCGTAGCGCTTACCCATGACGCGGACGGCAGCGGAGTTCCAGTGCAGGCGGTCGCCAATATCCCCGAGGGTCTGGCCATTTTCGGGGCCAGCGGAAACCACATGGGCGTTTTCAATAACGCTGGGCAAGCGGTTGACTTGGGTGTTGTGGCTCATGCAGCAGCCGGTGTAGGGCAGCTCGCCGGCGATAAAGGGGCTGTCCGCCGCTGAGAGACCCAAATCGCGGCGCAGATCGGTGACCAGGGTGTTTACCTTTTGCGGCCAGTCCTGTTGACCGGAGTTGCTTTCACCTTGGTGGAATATAAAGCCTTTAATCACACCCACTTGCTGCGCTTTCTTGGCGAGGTCGACGATCCAGTCGTAGCCGCGGGTGCCATTGTTGGGCGCGCCGGTAATACCGCCGTAGGGCGGAGTACAGTCGCTGCCGCAGTTCTTCAAAAAGTATTCAATCTTGGCACCGCCGTAGGCCGCCCCCACCAAACCAATTTTGATATGGTCTGGGGTGTTTTCCGCTATGTAATCACCAAAAGTATCACCGGGGCCAAGTCCACCGCCGTTGCGCGGGCAGCGAATCAAGGTCGGTAATGCCGGGCGCCAAGTGCCATAGGCATTGTTGCCGCAGGTCTGGCTCTGCAACACCTGTACGCGCGGATGGGTGGAGTTGTCTTGGGCCTCAATAGGAGCGGCCCCTTCCATATTGGACTGGCCGATCATCAAATAAATATGGAAGTTTGGATCTGGCGCTGCGTTGGCGGCGAACGGTAACGCCATCAGCGCACCGACAAGCGCAAACTTGCTCAGGATTTTTTTGTTCATTGGTGTCACCCAGTTGTTATTGTTAATTAGGCTTTCGCCGTGGGCATTCAATTTCTGCGGAAACGGCAAGCAGGAACAAATTCAGGAGTGCTACGACTTTGCTGACACTGATTTTTACCCGCAGCAGTTAGTATTTTTGTTGCTGCAACATATCTATTTTGTACTGCTGCCGCATCGCCGCCAAAATTATCACACCCATCAAGCCCTTATCGGCATTCTAATAGCGTGCTCTTAGTACTCAAATGATGTTGGTTGTACTCGATAGTGAATCAATTCACACTTTTGTTTCAGGGATGTGATTTTTCTTCACAATTTGTGTCGCAGTGAGAATTTTGATTTTTCGCCCTTGTTAAGGTGATTTGGAAAATATCCAAGGCGAAAAAATTCGGGATTTTGCGTGTTTGTAGGGCTTATTGTGTGTTGGGGTGACGGGGAAAGCCAAAATTATTGTGTGCTGCTGTTAGCAGCCGATGTCGAAAAACAAAGGCTGCTAACGGATACCTACAGAATATTGTGCTGTCCTAGCTTATAGCGCGATCCACAATTTCCTGAGCTTCGCTAATCAATTCCTGTAAATGTTCTTTTCCTTTAAAACTTTCTGCGTAGATTTTGTAAATATCCTCAGTGCCAGATGGGCGCGCGGCAAACCAGCCTGAAGCGGTACACACTTTAATTCCTCCGATAGCAGCGTTATTTCCGGGTGCTTCGGTAAGTATTTGTGTGATTTTATCTCCCGCAAGGAAAGTGGACGTAATTTGCAGCGGGGAGAGTTTGGATAACGCAGCTTTCTGCGCACTATTTGCCGGTGCTTCCACGCGCGCTTCTGCAGCGTGGCCAAATTCATTGGCAAGTTGCGCATAACGTTCGCCGGGATCGCGGCCGGTATTGGCTCTGATTTCCGCGGCCAACAGGCAGGGAATAATTCCATCTTTATCTGTCGCCCATACAGTGCCGTCTTTGCGTAAAAAAGATGCCCCCGCGCTTTCTTCGCCGCCAAAACCGAGTGAGCCATCGAATAATCCCGGTGCAAACCATTTAAAGCCCACCGGTGTTTCGTGCACGCGGCGACCCAATTTTTCCGCTACGCGATCGATCATGGCGCTGCTGACAACGGTTTTTCCCACCGCAGTTGTAGCGCTCCATTGCGGGCGATTCTGGAATAGATAATCCACCATCACCGCCAGATAATGATTCGGTGGAAGCAATCCGCAACTCGGTGCGACTATGCCGTGGCGATCGTGGTCGGTATCGCAGGCGAACGCGACTTGGTATTCGTGGCGGCGGCCGATCATGGATTGCATGGCGTAGGCCGATGAAGGATCCATGCGAATTTTTCCGTCCCAATCCGCCGTCATAAACGAAAAGGTTTTATCGATGCCGGAATGCAAAACCTGCAAATTCAAGTTGTATTGAGCGGCAATGGCCGGCCAAAAATTAACACCTGCACCACCGAGAGGATCGACACCCATCAATACATCAGCACCGCGAATGGCATCCATATCGATCACATTGCCCAGGTCGGCAACATAATGGCGAATATAATCGTGATGGTGCGTGGTATCCGCTTTGAGCGCTTGCTGATAGGCCAAACGCTGCACGCCGTTCAAGCCGTCTTTTAATAATTCATTAGCGCGATTTTGAATCCAGCTGGTGATGTCGCTGTCCGCAGGACCGCCGTGCGTTGGGTTGTATTTAAAGCCGCCGTTGTCCGGTGGGTTGTGCGAAGGTGTGATCACAATGCCATCGGCCAGGCCACTGGTTCTGCCGCGGTTGTAGGTCAGAATTGCATGAGAAATGGCGGGGGTTGGCGTGTACTCACCGGCATTGGCCAGCATTAGGGTCACGCCGTTGGCGGCGAGCACTTCTACTGCGCTGATTTGCGCAGGTTCGGATAAGGCGTGGGTGTCTATGCCGAGATAAAGTGGACCGTCGATGCCTGTCTGCTTGCGGTAATCGCAGATGGCCTGGCTGATGGCCAGAACATGATTTTCGTTGAAGCTGCCATTCAACGCAGAGCCGCGATGGCCGGAAGTACCGAAGCTTACTCTTTGTTCCGGTATCGCCGGGTCCGGTTGGACCGCATAGTAAGCGTCAATTAATTTGGGCAGGTCCACCAACATGTCATGCGGCAGAATTTTTCCAGCGTGCGGACTTAAAGACATAAGTAACTCCTGGTGGCAGAGGTTGTCAGCCGCCATAGTTTACCGGAAGCCAGCGCTTCGGGAGATGTCTTCAATAAGATTTATTGCGGGAATAACGAGGCGAAGTGGACTGTTTGCTTATCGTCAATAAATCCATTTCATTTCCAAGAAATAAAAAGCCTCCATGCACCTTTGGTGTGCATGGAGGGCTTTTAATTGGTGAAATGTTTAGTCTCTATAAGAACGGTTGATGCCGTTCAGCAAGGCTTTGAGTGCGGCAACAATAATATTGTTGTCCTGGCCCACGCCAAAAATTGGTTTGCCCTGGTCCACTTTCATTTCGATATAGCTGACCGCCGACACATTGGAGCCTTCACCTACTGCGTGTTCCTGATAATCCACCACACTTACTTCGCAGCCTATATGCCGACTGATTGCGTTTGCTGCGGCATCGATTGGGCCATTGCCTTTTCCGGTCAAGATTACAGGTTTATCGCGATAGTCGCTTTCGATGGTAATTTCCACCTCTTCGGCATTTTCGCTGATGGTCGAATGACGAAAACGGAAGGGTTTATCAACGGCTAAATATTCGCGATTAAATACTTCGACGATTTCCTTGCTTTTGACTTCTTTGCCGGTGCTGTCACTGATTTTTTGCACTATGCCGCTGAATTCAATTTGCAAGCGTCGCGGCAATTGCAAGCCGGCTTCCTTCTGCAACAAAAAGCTCACGCCGCCTTTGCCAGATTGGCTATTCACACGCACTACAGCATCGTAGCTGCGATTCACATCTGCAGGATCGATTGGCAAATAAGGTACTTGCCAAATTTCCCCTGGTTTTTGCGCGGCAAACCCTTTTTTAATGGCGTCCTGGTGCGAGCCGGAAAACGCGGTGAAAACCAATTCGCCCGCATACGGATGGCGTGGATGAACCGGTAATTGATTGCATTCTTCCACCAATTTTCGCACTCGGTCGATATCGGAAAAATCCAATCCCGGATGAATGCCTTGAGAATACAAATTCAACGCCAGAGTCACCAGGTCGACATTGCCGGTGCGTTCGCCGTTGCCGAACAGACAGCCTTCGACGCGATCCGCGCCTGCCATAACCGCTAATTCTGCTGCGGCCACCGCAGTGCCACGGTCATTGTGTGGATGCACGCTGAGAATAATGCTGTCGCGGTGATTGAGATTGCGATGCATCCACTCGATTTGATCCGCATAAGTATTCGGCGTGCTCATCTCGACGGTTGCCGGCAAATTCAAAATCATTTTTTTCCCCGGCGTTGGTTGCCATATTTCGGCAACAGCGTCGGAAACTTCTTTGGCGAATTCGATTTCCGTGCTGGAAAAAACCTCGGGAGAATATTGGAAAATCCAGTCAACTTCCGGAGCTTCGGCGGTCAATTCCTTAACCCAGCGAGCGCCCTGTATCGCAATGTTTTTTACCCCTTCTTTATCGGTGTTGTAGACGATTTTGCGAAACGTCGGAGCGAGTGGGTTGTAGATATGCAAAATGGCCCGTTTGGCACCGCGCAAACTTTCCACGGTGCGTTTGATCAAGTCGTAACGCGCTTGCACCAATACCTCTATGGTGACGTCGTCCGGAATATGATCGCCTTCGATCAATAAACGGGTGAAATCAAAATCGATTTCCGATGCGGACGGAAAGCCAATTTCAATTTCTTTAAAACCAATGGCGACCAACTCTTTGAAGAAGCGCAATTTCGTTTGCACGGACATAGGGTCGATTAGCGCCTGATTGCCGTCGCGCAGATCGGTGCTCATCCAGATGGGCGGTTTTTCGATGACCTTGTTGGGCCATTGGCGATCGGGCAAGGATATGCCTGCAAAACGAGCGTATTTGCTGGCGGGATTGGCAATCATGGGTGGTCTCCAGTGGTGTGAAAGAAAAATCGGGTCCCTGATCACGCCAATGCCTGGTGGGCTTTGGTTGGTTCGGCGCAGCTTGTGGCTTTGCCTGGCACCGTTTCACGGCTGGTGATTCGGTGAAGGACTTAATCAGTATAGTGGTGGTGCTCGGGCAGAAAATTGCCAAAATGATCTAATATAAAGAAATTGCGCAATTTAATTGCGCAGAAAGTGTATAAATTGAAATAAATTGCTATATGCGGGGCGAGGCAGAGCAAAAGCCTCGTCGACTAGCCAATTTTTCCATCAACTTCCGGAGATTTTATGGAGCTCGATCGCTACGACCGCATGATCCTGGAGCGCCTGCAACAGGATGGTCGCATGTCCAACCAGGAACTGGCTGATGCCATCAACTTGTCACCATCGCCATGTCTGCGCCGTGTCCGCCAATTGGAGGAGGACGGGTTGATTCGAGGTTATGTGGCACTGCTCAACGCGCGCAAACTCGGCCTGACCTTGATGTCGTTTATCCATATCAGCATGGACAAGCACACGCCGGAGCGTTTTGAAGCCTTTGAAAAAACCGTGGAAAGCTTTCCGGAAGTGATGGAGTGCCACCTGATCACGGGGCAGAGCGCCGACTATCTGTTGAAAGTCATAGTGACGGATATGGATGCTTACCAGCAGTTCCTGCTGCAAAAGCTCACCCGCATCAAAGGGGTCAGCGGCGTTCACTCTTCCTTTGTATTGAAATCCCCGGTGGTTAAAACCGCGTTACCTGTATGACGCAGCAATATCCGGGTCGCTTTGCCCCAGGCTGAGCGGGATAATCAAGGGACGATTTAAGCAAGGTGAGATCATGAACGACTACGACCGTATCAGCAGCGCCATAGCCTTTATGGTGACGCATATGGTGGAACAACCATCGCTCGAGGCAATCGCTGCCCATGTGGGGCTGAGTCCTTACCATTTTCAGCGTCTGTTTTGTCGCTGGGCTGGTGTGACGCCTAAACGATTTCTGCAGGTGTTGACGGTCGAGCGGGCGAAGACCTTGTTGCGCGAATCCATTCCGTTGCTGGAGGTAGCGGATACGGTTGGGCTGAGCAGCGGCTCGCGCCTTTACGACCATTTTGTGCAGTTGGAGGCAATGACTCCGGGGCAATTCAAAGCCGCAGGAGAGGGGCTTGCGATCGACTACGGCGTGCATAGCACGCCTTTTGGCGAGGCATTTATAGCGATTACGCCGCGAGGTATTTGCCGGTTGGCGTTTTTGGGCGAGGGCGGTATCGATGAGCAATTTGCGGAACTGCGTCGCCATTGGGGGCAGGCTGCTCTACAGGAAAATCCGGGTAGCACTGAAACGTTGATTCAGCAGGTGTTCGCGGACACCAAACCGGACCGCCCCCTATCGCTCTGTGTGGCAGGAACCAATTTCCAAGTTAGCGTCTGGCGCGCACTCCTGCGTATCCCGCCGGGCGCTTTGGTCAGCTACAACCAGATCGCCCAGGCCATAGGTCATCCCAAAGCGGCGCGGGCAGTGGGTACAGCTGTCGGCGCCAATCCCATAGCGGTTGCAATTCCCTGTCACAGGGTGATTCAGCAAAGTGGAGCGTTAGGAGGGTATCGTTGGGGCGAGATCCGCAAGCATGCGCTACACGCATGGGAGGCGGCGAGGTATTAAGGAGCATTTGGCTGGATCTTTTGCCTCCAACTGTGACGCCTTTGGCAGCTGGTAAGCGAAAACAAAAAAGGGGCATTAAGCCCCTTTTGTTTTTTTGCAGATGTCGCGAATCAAGCTTTGGTGCGGCGAGCGCGGCCCAGGGCCAACAAGCTCAACATGGACAGGAGTGCAGCGAAATCAAATGCGCCGCCTTTGGCACCGCCGCTGGAGCCGTTGCCTGGGGGGTTGCTGCCGCTTGAAGAGCTGGAGCTGCTGCTGGATGAGCTAGAGCTGCTAGAGCTTGAAGAGCTGCTGGAAGACGATGAAGAGCTGCTGCTCGACGAGCTTGAAGATGAAGAGCTCGAAGAGGATGAGCTGCTGCTGGATGCAACGTCAGCCGGCGGAGTGCCGTTGTAACCCTCTTGGCCTTCGCGGGTCATCGCCAGAACCAGATAGCCATTGCGTACTACAGCGTTGTTCGGGTGGAAGTCCGCCCGGTTTTCATCAAAGGTCCAGTCGGCCTTGCCCCAGCGGTTGGTATCAAAGCTGTTGAAGTCATCGCGCCACGCGAATTGGAAGCCGTCGCCGGTCCAGCGGTGGAACTCGATCCAGTTAACGAACATATAAACAGGCAGGATGCTGTCGTTCCAGTCGCCTACCCAGGCTGGGTTGTTTGGTGGCCAGAAGTTAAAACGGAATTGGGCGTGGTTCGTAAGGTCACGGGCCTGATCGCCAGTGGTAGTGCGAACGACTTGGTCATCCACCAGCCAGCGTACGCTGTCAGGTCGCCATTCCAGAGTGAAGGTGTGGTACGCGTCACCAAATGAGAAGGGGTGTTGGTGTACTTGCTCGGAATGACGAGTGGTGCCATGGCCGGTGATGATGTTGCTCTGCCAGGATTGGGCGTTGTTTTTGCCGAATACCTCGACGTCCACTTCTTCCCAGAACACTTCTGGCAATTCTGAGCCGTCTTTCCATAAGAAGAAGTTGGAGATAATCCCGCTACCTTTGGCGGCACGCATGCGCACGACGTATTTGCCGTAGAGTTCCGCGTTCAGCGTATAGATTTCCGCAGATTTATAAGGTTTGGCCAGAGCGGGAACGGATACGCCCACCAAGGCGCATAACAGGGAGGCGCCGAGAAGCAGTCGTTTATTAAAAGAGTTCATAGTTATCCTCGTGCATCAGCTGTGCATCAAATGGGTTTGCCGCCTGCGGTCTGTCCAAGAGGGTTGACCGCTAACGGTCAAGGCTGCGCCCGGTCACATGGAGTGTAAAGTCTCAATACCCTCTGGGAGCAAATTGAGACGATTGACGGCGGGTTTCGCGGCCTGAGCGCCCGAAAACATCATTTTGCGATGCACTTACGGAGGTTAATCTGAGACCCAAAATCCTTGGTTCGAAATGGAAGAAAAAGAAGGAAGATTAAAAAGACGAAATGGTCCACAAGCGCCTATTCGGCGCTCGTCGGTTCAGAGGAAGATTGGGATTGTCTTAATGAGAGTTTTGCGGCACCAGCTCAGCGTCTATGTCATGCCTCTGCTGGTAGTCGTTTGCTTGCTCGCGGTATGCGGTGGGTGTTACGCCAACAAAAGATTTAAAAAAACGATTAAAGGTTGCTTTGCTGTTAAAACCGGAACGCTGACCAACTTCCAAAATCGTCAGTGCCTGGGATGTGGGATCGCGCAGTAGGCGCTTGGCTTCTTCAATCCGGAATCGGTTGATGTATTCCTGATAATTCTGTTCAAAACAACGGTTGATCGCGAGCGATACTTGGCGCGGCGGAGCCTGTAAAAGATGCGCGAAACGCTCCAGGGTCAGGCGTGAATTTAAATAAGGTTTTTCCGCCAGCATAAAACGGTCGATGCGTTGTGCAAGGGTGAGAATGTCTGCGTCGAGTTCTGCGTCGGTTGAGGGAATTGGTTCGGCGGTTTCGAGAGGATTTTCTGCAATTTCCTCTCGTGTAACCGGTATTGGTATCAACGAGCTTGATGCTTCGGTATTGCTAAACCACAGTGCAATCACCAGCGTGAGGGTCATGTAATTGCCGAAAATACCCATCACATCGGCAGTGCCGACCGGCAACTGCTGGCCGAGAATGTGGGTCATTAAAATCCAGCCCCAGATAATGCAAAAGCCGGCGTAAAGAGAGAGTGCGCGCTTGGCTTTTGCGGGTAAATCCGAGTGGGTTTTTAAATATTCAAAAATAAGTGTGACACAGGTAACGCCGTAAATCAGTGGCATTAATTTTTTGAGGGTCAGGAATAGCAAAAAATAAGCCTCGGTTTTACCAAAAATGGCCATTTCCAGAACCAAGTCAATTTGCTGATCGAGAGGATACCTGTAGCAGGCCCAATATAAATACACAGGCGTGGCCAATGCGGGTAGCAAATGGAATAAATCCGCCCGCCGAATGGGATTTTCCGGCTCGGTTTGTGAACGGATCAACCAATATAAAACCGGACCTATGGCAAAGGAGGCGAAACTGAAAATGGTGGGCAGCCAAGGGGAGAGATTAAATGCTGCGTATTTGATCGAATCGCCCCAAAACAGCAATGTGTCTATGCAAATAAAGGCATTCAGCAGGAAAAAAATCGCCATAGAGGTGCGCACAGCTCGAGCCAGGCCCGTAGAAAGCGCCGAGCGCAGAGACAGCATAAAGCTGATGCCGATCACCAGCATCAACACAACATCATGGCCGTTAAATAAAAGATCTTTCATGCCTTTATTTATTGTCTTCCAGTACTAGTCAGATTTGCGAAAACTGCAGCGTCGCGCCGCAGCGCCCATTAACTAAAAACCAGAAAGAATCCGCGTCTTTTGTCTGATATTTGAGATTGGCAAATAAGAAGGGGGTTGTCGTTGATGCTGATCACAAGCTGATCGCTGGTAATCGGCAATAGATTTTGTGCGCTATGTCTTGGAAAACCTGAGTTAAGCTTCCCATAAACATTATCATAATATGATATTGTTTCCCCCATATATAGCTAGAAGTCTCGCAAAATTCCGGTAAGCGCCGGCATTTTGTGATGGCTTCTAATAACTCTGGGACCAGTGCGGCAGAGAGTCGCGCTTGGCTCGTCTGATTATGGGGAAGCAAATAATGAAGAGCTGCGAAATACTAACGCGATTGGCGGGAATCGCTGTCGCCACAAGTTTGACTTTGACCGGATGTGGAAGCCCAGGTGGCTCCTCGTCTGGAGAACCTTCATCGAGCAGTAGTTCATCATCCAGCTCGTCGTCTTCCAGTTCCAGCAGCTCCTCATCGAGCAGTTCATCCAGCAGCAGTTCTTCAAGCAGCTCATCCAGTTCTTCATCGGGCGGCGGTATTCCGGCTGGTTCGACTTTGGTTTATGCGTTAAATGCTGGCGGCGCTGCAGTGACCGCTGGTGGAATCCAGTACAACGCGGACCGATTTGCAACTGGCGGTTCACCCAACTCCACGACCGATACCATCAGCGGCACGGATGTAGGCGTGTTGTATCAGACTGAGCGCTACGGCAAATACAAATATGAAATTCCGGTAACCAATTCTTCTTACAGCCTGAAATTGCGTTTTGTGGAGTTGTTTCAAACCGCAGCTAACGCCCGACTGTTCAGTGTAACGGTGGAAGGTCAGCCCGTATTTACCGACCTGGATTTGTATACAACAGTGGGCCACGACAAGGCTTACGACGTAGTAGTGCCGCCAGTGCAGGTGGCGGATGAAAGTCTGACTATTGAGCTGACTGCCAGCATCGACAACGCCACTATCAGCGCCGTGGAAGTTTATTCCAACACCGGCGGTAAATTTGTTGAGCCACCTGAGCCTGAGCCGGGCGCCGTTGTGCCCAGCGCCGGTTGCGGTAAGGCGCGCACCGTGCAAGATGGTCGCATCAACATCAATGTCGGTGGCACCAACCGTTCTTATATCCTGCGTACGCCCAGCAACTACAACAACCAGACACCTTATCGCTTGATCTTCGCTTATCACTGGCTGGGAGGTAACGCGAACCAGGTTGCTCAGGGCGGTCAGGGCGGTTCTACCGAAGATCCTTTCTACGGTTTGTGGGACTTGGCTAACAACTCCACTATTTTCGTTGCGCCGGAAGGTCTGGACTCTGGCTGGGCTAACACTGGCGGTCGCGACTTGGCGTTGACCGATGAAATCCTCAATCAAGTGCAAAACGGTCTGTGTATCGATAAGTCACGCATTTTTGCCACCGGATTCAGTTACGGTGCCGGTATGTCGAACGCAATCGCTTGTGCTCGCGCGGATGTTTTCCGCGGTGTTGCTCTTTACGCTGGTGCACAGTTGAGTGGTTGTGACGGCGGTACTGCACCAATCGCATATTTCGGTGCGCACGGCATCTTTGACTCAGTGTTGAATATTTCTCAAGGCCGCTCAATCCGCGACCGCATCGCGCGCAACAACGGCTGCGCCGCAACCAATGCGCCTGAACCAGCACGCGGAAGTGGTACACACATTTGTACATCCTTCCAAGGCTGCCGCGAGGGATATCCAGTGCGCTGGTGTGCATTTGACGGTGACCACAACCCGACAGAAAAAGATCGCGGACAAGCCAAATCCTGGATTCCTGGAGAAGCTTGGCAATTTATCAGTCAGTTCTAATCATGTGCGGCCAGATTTTCTGGCCGCTGAAAAAACCAAAACGCCGCTGATTTTAGCGGCGTTTTTTTATGCGTTTTTAAATTGAGAAAGATGGGTCATTAAATCAATTTATAGCCAAAGCCATAAACCGTTTTAATCAATTTATCTTCTGTTAATGGATGAAGTTTGCGGCGCAGGTTTTTGATATGGAAATCGATGGAGCGAACGGAGGATTCGGAATATTCAATATGGCAGCCCTCCAATAATTCTTCGCGGGAATATACTCGCGAGGGGTTGGACAGCAACACTTCCAGCAGACGAAATTCCACCTGCGTCAAGGTTATCGGCTGGCCGCTGACTTTGACGGTCCGTTCATCCAAATCCATATGGATGGTTCCGTAGGACAGCAAGCGCGGTTCGCTGGGCGATGCCCGGCGCAACACAGCTTTGATGCGCGCCATTAATTCGCGCGGATTGAAAGGCTTGCAAATATAATCATCCGCGCCTATGGAAAAACCTTCGAGGCGATGGGATTCTTCACTCAGCGCGGAAACCATAATCACCGGCACATCGGATATGGCCCGAATTTTCTGGCAAACTGCGGCGCCATCAATGGATGGCAACATCAAATCGAGAATAACCAAATTCGGTTTGGTCTTTTCAAATAATGTAATAGCGTCGAGGCCCGTGCGCGCCACGTGATAGGCGTAGGATTCCATCTGCAAATATTTGCAGATGAGGCTTGCAATACGTTCATCATCTTCCACCACGAGGATGGTTTTACTCATGGGTTTCCCTCAGGGTTATTTCAATTCTGAGTCCGCCGTGTGCACCCTGTTTGGCGATAATGGCTCCGCCGTGCGCCAGAATAATTTCTTTACTAATGGTCAGTCCCAGGCCGGAACCTCCGTTGTGCGAGCGGGAGGGCGATTCGATCCGGTGAAAACGTTCGAAAATTTTATCCAAGGACTCCTCAGGAACGCCGGGGCCTGAGTCTTCTATTGCAATCTGCACTCCAGCGCTGGAAATTTCTTCGCGGATAAATAAATGTCCAGGCGCCTGTGAATAGCGCAGACAGTTTTCCAATAAATTGCAAAAAACCTGTGCAATTCTATCGCCATCGGCCATCACCATGTGAGGGTTTTCGAGATAAGTTTCGTGTATTTCGATTCCTTTTTGCTGGAAGCGTCCGTAGTAGTACAGCACTTTTTCTTGCAAGATCGACTGCAGGGAAATGGGTTGCGGCTTTAAGGGAATGCCGTGCTCATCAATCAGGCACAATTGATGGAGGTCGTCGGCGATGCGTTTGATTCGCAGTGCTTCACTTTGCAGCAGCTCGGCCGTGGTTTCATCGCATTTGGAAAGATCGTCGCAAATCGCGAAAACTTCACCCACCAAAACCGTCAGCGGTGTTTTGAGCTCATGGGAAACGTCTGCCAGCCATTGTTTCTGCCGGCGTTGGTAGAGATCCAGCTCGCGCGACGCGTAGTTAAAACCCTCAGCCAATTCCTGCAATTCATCGCGTGTTTGAATATCGACCTGGCTGCGAAAATCGCGTTTGGCGATGCGTCGTGCCATAGCCGTGAGGTGAGTGATCGGTGCGGTGATATGGCGAGACAGCGTGAAACTCAACAAAATGGCGAGCAGTCCGCCGAGCAGACATGACCAGTAGACAATTCGGAGTTGCTGATCAAAAAAATACTGCGCCAGCGGCAGCATATCCACATTAATGCTACCCACTCTGAGCCAGCCGACCGTTTTGCCTTTGACTTTTATCGCTTTATAAGTCGCCGCCTGATTGAAAATTTCCGGCTCTATCAACGCATTTTTTTGCGAGTCGAGCAAAGAAAGTCTTTGTAAAAAAGTGCCGAAGGGAAATTCCCATTTGGGCATATCCTGGTATTCCGGCGGAGCCATACCCATTGCCATAGGTGCGCCTATATCCTTGGCGGCTTTGGCCATCAAGGAAAAAAACACGGAAAAAAAGGTTTTATCGACGGTTTGTTGCCATTGAGAAGGGTTGCTGGTGAAGGCATCCCAGGACTGATGCTGGCTGTAGTGTTCGCTCAAGGTTTTGGAGAGAACATCCATTACTTCGCGGTCGATCCCGTTGAGCGCATTGCTGTACATGCTCTTACTGGAGAAATAACTGAGGGATATAAAGGCCGCAGTCAAGATGAGCATGATGCTCGCGTTAATCAGGAACAGTTTGTGGGCCAATTTGACTCGCATAACGGGGCATCCAGCGCAATAAATAAGCGAAATATTACCGCACCGATACCTTCCATATCCAAAACTCAATCACGCAGCCCGTTTGCGCTGGCCCGGGAACGGGAATGTAGGCTTAGGTTGTTCTAAGGGATTTTTCTTGGAATCCATTCTTTTCCGTTATAAAGAAGGGTGGAACTTTCAATGCTTATAAGCGAAATGGCGTCTAAACTGGCTTAAGCAGAACTCTATTTATGCTTAGTTAAGACTAGAGGTCATCTCAAATCACGGCTGAGATGCAAGACGACTTCTAGCTCGTTGAACTCGTGAGTAACCCGGCACAGTTAAGGCATCAACTTATACATGAATTTAATTGACCAAATAGGCAGCAAAGCGGAAGAGGGGAGATCTCACGGAGGATGCCGCGCAAAGGTTTTTGAATTGGGAATGCTTTGGGAAGAAAACAGTAGGTTGGAAGGAACAGGCCAATGCTAAGCAAACGGTCCTCCCGCCTATTTAATATTCTCTATCTGTTCGTTGCGGCATTCCTGGCGGCTGGCATTCTGGCGGCATTTGTCAGTCCGAAGGAAACCCTCGTGCTCTATCCGCAGAAAGGCGTTGCCGCGCATCTGTTTTCGGACTCTGCCGAGCCACAAGGCGCCAGCGCGGTTTCCTGGGTGGATAGAACCAGTACATTCTATGAATGCCGCATTGCTTACGGCCTTCCCAGCCCTTATTGCGGTATTGTCATCAAATACAAAAATCCCCGCTCAAAAAACTATGATTTTCCGGATTATTTTGAATTCGGCGATGGCCGGGCGATCGATTTGTCCGGCTATGATGGATTGCAGATTTCCTACGAATATTCAGGTAAGAATAAAGTTTTAAGATTTTATATGCGCAACTCCAAGGTATTGCCGCGCAGCGATGCTGAATATGATCGGGTTCCCTATCTCATCACGGATTTTGAAATCAAAGGCAATACCGCCTATATCGACTTCGGACAAATTGAGGTTGCGCAGTGGTGGATTAACCGCTTCAACCCGCCGGAGGATTTGCGCCGTCCCAAATTCGACTCAGTTTTTGAGCTGGGGGTGAATTTTCCCAGTGAGCCGGTTGAAGGTGTGCACCGAATCAAGCTGAGGGAGATTCTCGCGGTAAAATCGGTGATATCTCGTACTGCACTGGTGGCTTGGATCGCCTTGTCCGTAGCTGCAGGACTGCTGTTGTTTGCTGCGCAAACCTACTTGCGACGCAAAGGACAGATGCATGGTGATGAGGGGGTTGATCGCGAGCTGAATTGCCCCAATCGCACGGGTGTAAAAGCGGCGGCAGAGCGCACTTTTCCGGTGGAAACCCCTAATATGTACGTTATGGCGGTGGGCTTGGGCTGTGCCGCCAGAACAGATAAGGTGCTCGAGACTGAAGCGCTGAAAAAATGTGCGGCGGCCATAGCGAAAGAACTTCGCAGCAGTGACTTGTTCGGCCGTTGGGAAAGGGCCGAGTTTGTGATCATTTCCCGTATCAATCGGGACAATCTGGACAGCCTCATAGTGCGCTTAGTCAGTTCAGTGCAGAGCAGTGCAGGAGATGGGGCCACCCAGGTTTCCATGAAAATCGGCGTGACGGAAGCAAAAACCGGTGAATCCTTCGACGATGCGCGGGAGCGCGCGGAACAGGCTTTGGTGCAAGCACAACAGTCCGAGCGCGCAACTTGGGAATTGCTCTAATTTTGCCTGTTAAGTTTGTCTTTTAATTGCGTCACACTCCGACGAGCCAATCGTCGGGTGAGACGCAATCATCTTCGCTGAGACCTCTGATTTCCATGTAAGCCCCCTCTTTTGGCAGTCCCTCCCGTTTTTTTGTCGACTTATGATCTCAGTGACAAAAAGTGAATTTTTTCACAGTTCTGTGATAAAAAATGAAAATTTGGAAAAAATAAGATAAAAAAAATTCAACTTTTAGTTATTTTTTAAAAAAAGAACCCCGAATCAAATCCTTTTGTTTTCGATTTCGCTAGCGTAACTCCTCAGCAGTGAAGACCAGCTTCATCCTGATGATTGCATGGTGAGTTACGCGAGCGGGATGTTGGCGCTCGCGTCTTTTTCACGCAAAGGCATCTGACATAACAACAGCTACATACGCGAGTGAAAAAATATGAATCAAAACGTCAAGCGCGGAAGATTTGGCACAAGATTGATTGCGCATACGGCGTCCGCTTTGCTGATGACGCTTTTAGTAACCGGTTGTGGGAGCGAGCAGCCGGCACCGGGCAATGCCAACTCGTCGAGTTCCTCGTCCAGTAGCTCATCTTCATCAAGCTCAAGCTCGTCCTCCAGCAGTTCATCATCGTCCTCCAGCAGTAGCTCCAGCGGAATTGTGCATCCGACCTGTGCGAGTGAAGCGCGTAACGCTTTTCAAATGATGGTTCCGCAGATTCCGGGTCGAATCGAGGCTGAGGATTTTGACCCTAATGGTTATATGGATTCGTCGGAAGAAAATGAGGGCGGTGCTTACCGCACGGATACCGGCGTCGATATCAAAACCATCAGCGGTGGACACGCCGTCGGTTGGATGACCAGTGAAGAATATCTGGAATACACCGTGTATGTTCCAACGGCAGGTGAATATGACGTGACCATTCGTTCCGGCTCCACCAACGCCGGGCGCACCCTGAAAATTTCCCAATGTAATACCGCTCTGGTTGAGTCGTTTACCGTGCCGACGGTGAGCGCGTGGGGCGAATTCAAAACCTGGTCGGCGGGAAAAATTCGTTTGCAGGCGGGTTATCAAAAAATTCGCGTTACTGTCAGCGGCGAAAGTTATCTCGATCTCGATTGGATCCACATAGGGCCTTATGACGGCACTTTGGACCCGGTGACGCAGACCTGCGATTTGCCAACGCGTTTCCAATGGGAATCCAGTGGACCTTTGATTTCACCTAAAAATGGCGCGTTTGGAATTAAAGATCCTTCCATAGTGCATTACAACGGACGTTTCCATATTTGGGCGACCATTAATGACGGCAATTGGAAATCCGTTTATTTGAATTTTACCGATTGGAATCAGGCGGCTAATGCACAGCATATCCCCATGAATGGCACGCAGGTGGGCAATACGGTTGCGCCACAGGTATTTTTCTATCGCCCGCACAACAAGTGGTACATCTTCACCCAATGGGGACGCGGTTATGCGACTACCACGGATATTACCAACGTCAACAGCTGGACGCGCAGAACGGATTTTCTCCGCAACGGCCCGCCGATCGAATCCAATAAACCGGAATTGGATTATTGGGTGATTTGCGACGACACCCACTGCCATTTGTTTTTCTCGCGCGATGACGGTGTGCTCTATAAATCCAAAACCACACGCGAGAATTTCCCGAATTTCAATGGCTACTCCATCGTCATGGAAGACCACCGCGGCAATGGCGCAAGCTTTTTATTCGAAGCGGCCAACGTCTACAAGGTCGACGGCACCAATAAATATTTGTTGCTGGTTGAAGCCTATCGAACACCGGGATACGGTCCGCGTTATTTCCGCTCCTGGACATCAACGAGCCTGGACGGTCCCTGGACTGCGCTTGCCGACACTGAAGAAAATCCTTTCGCTGGCGAAGCCAATGTCACATGGCCGCAAGGAAAATGGGCCACCGGTATCAGTCACGGTGAATTGGTGAGATCCGGCTACGACGAATATCTCACCATTGATCCCTGTAATTTGCAGTTTTTGTATCAGGGCGATTCCGGAAATTCAGTAAACGGGGATTACGGTGGCGAGCCTTATAAATTGGGCTTGCTCAAATTGAAAAAGTAAAGCTAACAAAAATTGGGGCTAGGAAGCGCTGCCGCGAAGGCAGCGCTTAATTCTAATAAGCAAAAACGAGGAGCTTTTATGAATAAGCAATATTTCACCAATCGGTTATTGAGCATGCGCATGTTGGCAATTGCCGGATGCGCATTTTTATTTGTGGGCTGCGGTAGCGACGGCGGCACGTCTTCGGGCGGCACAACAAATTCATCCAGCAGTTCGACAAGCAGCTCTTCCTCAAGCAGTTCATCTTCAAGTAGTTCGTCTTCGTCATCATCCAGCAGTTCTTCCAGCAGTTCCGCATCGAGTTCGGGCACGATTCCCGCGGGATCGTCACTGGTTTATGCGATTAATGCGGGTGGTTCTGCCGTAACCGTTGGCGGCGTGGAATATAAAGCGGATCGTTTTGCCTCCAGCGGTTCCCCCAATTCCACCGCCGATGCTATCGACGGCACTACGGATGATGTGCTTTATCAAAGCGAGCGCTACGGCAATTTTAAATACGAAATTCCCGTTACCAACTCTACTTACAGTGTGCATCTGCGCTTTGTCGAACTGTTTCACCAAGCTGAAAGCGGCCGTCTTTTCAGTGTAACGGTGGAAGGGCAGCCGGTATTTACAGATTTCGATTTATATAAGGTCGCCGGCCATGACCATGCCTACGACATCATAGTGCCGAATATTATGGTGGCAGATGAAAAACTGACGATTGAGTTGAGCGCCAGTATCGACAACGGCACCATCAGTGCATTTGCGATCTATTCCAACGCAGGTGGAAAATTTGTCGAGCCGCCGGTAGTTCCAGGCAAAGATCATAAGTTCTTTGTCGGTAATATCACCACATCCGGCAATGTGCGTTCCGATTTTATTCAGTATTGGAACCAGATTACGCCAGAAAACGAAGGCAAATGGGGCTCAGTTGAAGGTACTCGCGATCGATATAATTGGGCGCCAGTGGATCATATTTATGAATACGCTCGGCAACACAATATCCCAGTTAAAGCCCACACCTTTGTTTGGGGTGCACAATCACCGTCTTGGTTGAACAATTTGAGCGGACCAGAAATCGCTGAGGAAATTGAAGAGTGGATCCGCGATTATTGTGCTCGCTACCCTGACACTGCCATGATCGACGTGGTCAATGAAGCCGTGCCTGGACATCAACCTGCGGGATATGCGCAAAAAGCCTTTGGTAATGATTGGATTGTCCGAGTCTTCCAATTGGCTCGCAAATATTGCCCCAATTCCATTCTTATTCTGAACGACTACAACAATATCCGCTGGCAGCATAATGAATTTATTACACTGGCCAAATCCGCCATCCCAAGCGGTTATGTGGATGCGATTGGTTTGCAGGCGCACGAATTAAAAGATGTTCCTGCATCAACCGTGCAAACGGCTCTGGATAACTTGTGGAATCAGCTGCGCGTTCCTATCTATATCTCTGAATACGATATAGGTGAAACCAATGATCAGCGTCAGTTGCAGAATTTCCAAGCGCATTTCCCGGTGTTTTATAACCATCCGCATGTCAAAGGCATTACCATCTGGGGTTATGTGGTCGGCAGAACCTGGATTGAAGGCTCGGGTTTGATTCAAGACAATGGAACACCTCGCCCGGCCATGACCTGGTTGATGAATTACATAAAACAGAATCCAAAACAATAAGACCATAAAACCCATTGCCTCTGAAAGCACCGTTGTGACTGTTATTGGGAAAGGGACTTCCCACTTTTATCAGAAGTCGTCTTGAAAATGCCGGCGCTCGCATGTGAGCCGGATCTTGACCCGCTCCGTTCTTGCGCTCGGCTGATTTTTCCGATTTCTAGCTCAACAGTCGTGTCTTTGGCTATTCTTATTTTTTATCCGGGTGCTCTATATGTCGATAAGATCCAGAAGCATTTTTGCTATTTTATTTGTACTGCTCATGGTCATAGGTTGTGGTGAGCAATCTTCCTCTGGCGGTGAACAAACAAGCTCTTCCTCCTCATCATCTTCTTCATCGTCTAGCAGTTCATCATCAAACAGTTCTTCCTCGAGCTCTTCCTCTTCTTCCAGTGGTGCTCCCATTTCGAACCGATTGGTGATTGCGATCAATGCAGGTGGTGCGGCGGCGGAATATGCTGGAATCGAATTTCAGGCAGATCAGTATTTTCGCGGCGGTAGCGTGAACAGTACGAGTGATCCTATTTCTGGTGTGGACCAGGATGTGCTGTTCCAGACCGAGCGTTACGGCAACTATTCCTACGAAATTCCAGTCTCTGATGGTAAATACGATTTAAGATTATTTTTTAACGAGCTTTACCATTCAGCCGAAAATGGTCGGGCTTTCAGCTTGGCCGTTGAGGATCAAGTGATATTTACCAATCTGGATTTATTTAAGGAAGTCGGGCATGACACGGCTTACGAACGTGTTGTTCGAGGCGTAAATGTCAGCGATGGCAGCTTAACAATCAAACTGACCGCCAGTGTCGACAATGGAACCTTGTCGGGTATCGCGGTATTTTCTGATACCGGGGAATTACAAAAGCCGGTCTATCCAATAGTGCGCGCAACCAATCCCAATATTTGGGCCGATGTGCCGGACATGAGCGTTATCCGGGTTGGTGATACTTATTACATGAGCAGCACCACCATGCATCTCAACCCTGGTGTGCCTATCATGAAATCCAAGGATTTGAAAAACTGGGAAGTCGTCAATTATGCCCATACAGCGCTGGATGCGAATAATAATGCGCTGAATTTGAATGGCAGCAATGCCTACGGCAAAGGTACCTGGGCGAGCAGTATTAATTACAAAAATGGCACTTACTATGTGACTTCATTTTCCTACACCACTAATCGAACCTATATTTGGAAAACTACCAATATTGAGGGCGGCACCTGGAGTCAGTCAGTGCTGCCGAATTTGTATCATGACAGTTCACTGCTGCTCGATGACGACGGGCGTAATTATCTGGCCTATGG
Source organism: Saccharophagus sp. K07 (assembly GCF_014336955.1). Taxonomy (GTDB): domain Bacteria; phylum Pseudomonadota; class Gammaproteobacteria; order Pseudomonadales; family Cellvibrionaceae; genus UBA5868. Next base: position 255,197 of record NZ_QRAI01000001.1, read on the forward strand.
ATCCGACCAGGTTCGTTTGATCGAATTAAATGCCGATGCTACAGCAATTAAATCGGGTGGAATTAATCAGACGATTATTCAAAGTGCTTCTGCGATTGCAGGTACAAATTTTATTTTGAAAGCTGAAGGCACTCAGATTCAAAAAATCAACGGCTGGTATTACATCTCCAATATTGTCTGGCCGAGTGGTGGACCTCGCACGCAAATTGTTCATCGCTCGCGCAGTATTACTGGGCCTTATGAAGGGCGCGTGGTACTGCGGGAAAATGTCAATGGCGCAGGTGTCGCGCAGGGTTCTTATATCAGCACGCCGAACGGCCAATGGTTTTTGTACGCATTTCGCGACAGCGGCGCGGTGGGCAGAATTCCGTATTTAGTTCCTGTGACATGGCAAAACGATTGGCCAGTTGCTGGCAGTGTTCCTGCCACGCTGAATTTTGATGTCGAAGATCGCCAAGTCAGCGGCCTTATCCGTTCGGATGACTTTAATAGTGGATCCTTGGATATTGTCTGGCAATGGAATCACAATCCAGAAACCAATGGCTGGTCTTTAACGGATCGCCCCGGTTTTTTGCGTCTGAAAAATACCCGCGTCGATGCCAATATTCACGCGACGCGCAATACGCTGACACAACGTATGTTCGGGCCGACCAGCACTGGCGTGGTGAAATTGGATGTAACAGGACTTAAAGATGGCGATACCGCAGGAATTGCCGCATTTCAGGATCAATATGGTTATGTCGCTGTTAATCGCAGCAATGGAAGAAATTATGTGGTTATGGTGAACAACAATGGCAAAAATCACACGGAAGTTGCGCGGGTTCCACTGGATCAGGAAATTGTCTATTTGCGTGTGCGCGGTGATTTCCGCAATCAAACGGATAAAGCCACTTTTGCCTACAGCTTGGATGGCAACAATTGGACGTCGCTCGGCAATACCTTGCAGATGTCATACGAGCTTACCCATTTTATGGGTTATCGCTTCGCTCTATTTAATTTCGCACGACAGTCTGCCGGCGGTTATGCGGACTTTGATTATTTTCAAGTAAGTGCGGAGTAAACGGAAAAGTAGGGAGCTTAAAACAACAAAAAGGGAGAAGAGCAAGAAAATGGCATATCCCTATGCCAGCTTGCCCCGGCAATCCATTGCTGGGGCAAGCGTTTCCTAAATTAATTAAATCCTTTGTGCATGGATGTCCATGGTTGACGGCACAGACGGCAGTTGTTGCCAATGAACATGCCTTTACCATTTGCGCTTTCATCACCTTTCAACATCCAGTTCAGCCAGCCGACGGCGACAATACCGAATTCGCCACCGTTATCCTGGAAGTAGGCATCGCCGTGTCCGATCGGGTAGTTGGCGTGGTAAATCGGCACATTGTTGACTTCGCTGTACTGCTGACGACCGGGGTTGTAGGCCACGTCGCTCTGGTCGCCGTTGAAAATTGCCAGCGGAGAGTGGAAGCGTGGGTAGTAATCGAATCGGTCGCCGTAAATGCCGAGGCCGCTGTTTAATGCCACCGCTGTTTTTACGCGTGGGTCAACAGCTGCGTAGTGAGCCATACCGCCACCGCATGACCAACCCATAGTGCCGACATTTTCCACGTCGAGTTTGCCGTAGAACTGGCTGCACTCACGGCTGTTTTCGGCGATTGCCCAGTTGATGGCTTTGATCAACTCAGTACCTTTGCCGTCGTTGTTGCCGGAACCGAAAGGTCCACCGTTGGCGATGACCAAGTAGCCGTGTGAAGCAATTTGCAACAGGAAGTCGGCTTGTTCAGTACCTATGTTGGAACAGGCGCCGTTACCCCAGGCCACGATTGGGATCTTGGTCACTTTGCTCAGATCCGGACGATAAATCGTGTGGTTCGGCAAGGTCTGAGTAGCGTGCTCAATCGCGTAGCCGTAAGGACCAGATGGCGGATTGCGTTGTTCAGGACGAGTAACCGCTCTGTTGTAATCAATAGCCGTCGGCAATTGACGATCAGCGGTTGAACATACTGGCTCTGGTGGCTCTTCAAATACACCGCCGTCGCGGGAATAAATGGCAAAACCGCTGATGGTGGCGTTATCGATCACTGTGGTGAGATTGATGGTCAGTTTGTTATCGGCTACTGCGATGTTTTGTACGGTTACGGAATATGCAGTGTCGTGGCCCACTTCACCGAACAAATCAAAATTGCTGAGAACGCTTTGGCCTTCTACGGTTACGTTAAAAGAACGTGATCCGGTAGAAGTGTGATAAAGCTCGGCAAAATGCAGCACTACACTGTAGGTCGCATTGGATACGGGAATTTCATAGCTATAACTTCCGTAACGCTCAGATTGGAACAGCGTATCTTCATCAACTCCCGCAATTGGATCCGTGACGATTTGCGGTGTACCGCTGGAGGCGAAACGATCCGCACGATAGGTAACGCCGCGGAAAGTGGCTGGAGATGAACCGCCCGCATTAATTGCATAAACCAATACGTCTTGATCGGAAATTCCACCGGAAGACGAACTGCTAGAGCTGGACGAGCTGCTGGAACTCGAAGAGCTGCTGGATGAGCTGGATGAAGAACTCGATGAGTTGGAGCCGCTGGACCCATTGTTACCGCCACAGCCTATCGTTGCGCTGAGAATCAGCGCAACGATCACTGCGGAGCAACCTCGCCCCGGCCAAGTGCCTTTTGGTGTTAGGGATGACATAAGTTGCTTGCCTCTGATTTTATTTATGGTAAGTGCAGAAAAAAGAATCGAGTTAGTTATAAAAAACGTCGGAACTTATAAGACATATCATATGATAAAATGAATGGGTGCAGATGTGAGACAATTCATGTTGCACTCATTGACAACTACGCAGGTTTGTAACGCGACAAGCACGGATAAAAATTGGAGGTGTTTCGATAGGAAAATCCGCCTGCTGCACTCTTACTAATAACTATTTGATGAGATAAGCAGAATGAAAAATTCATCCTCAAAAATATCCCGACGTTCTTTATTGATGGGCTCTGCCGTATTGGCGGGCGGCTGGAATATTCTGGCTTTATCTGCGGATAATGGCTTATCTGCAGGAAAAACGCTTGCAGCGCAAATCGATACGCAAAATACCCGTCCCAAATTGTCAAATATGCTTTATGGCGGATTTATTGAGCATATTGGCAATTTGATCAACCACAGTCTGTGGAGTGAGGTATTGGATGACCGCAAATTTTATTATGGAGTGCTGGAAAAACCGGAACCAAAACCTACAGATCCGCGCGCCGCTATGCGTTTTTTGCAAAAGTGGGTTGCTATAGGTCCAATATCTTCCATTCATTTGGACACGCAAAATCCATATGTGGGGAAACATAGCCCAATTATTTCTGTGACTGGAAATAATGAAGTTGTTGGCATTGCACAAAATGGTTTAGCAATTAAATCGACTGTTCCTTATAAGGGGCGAATCGTTATATGGGCGGACCCGGGCGTTAAAGTCACAGTGACCTTGCGTTGGGGGGATCAATCCGTCTCGCAAAAAATTCGCACGACGCAAAAGTGGAAAACACAAAGCTTTTCGTTGAATCCTGGTGTGGATACTCACTCTGCCAGATTTGAAATTGTGGCGACGGGTAAAGGTCGCGCAGGTATAGGCGCAGTTTCCTTGATGCCGGCGGATAATGTGAAAGGGTTCCGCGCCGATACGCTTGCTTTGATGAAGGAAATGAAATGCCCCATTTTGCGTATGCCCGGCGGCAATTTTGTTTCCGCTTATGATTGGAAACACACCATTGGTGATCCCGACCGCCGACCGCCGATTTTTGATCCTGTGTGGAGCGCGCTGCAACCAAATGACGTAGGTGTTGATGAATTGTTGCAGTTCTGTGAATTGATCGGCAGCGAGCCTTTCTGGTGTGTCAATACAGGTTTTGGTGAACCGCGCTCCGGCGCTGAATTATTGGAATACGTCAACGGCGCATCTGATACAACCTGGGGGAAAGTGCGCGTTGCCAATGGTCGCAAAACTCCCTATCGCGTTAAATATTGGGCGGTAGGTAATGAAATGTACGGACACTGGCAGATGGGCCATATGGCACGCGAGCAGTACACCGTCAAACACAATTTGTTTGTCGAAGCCATGCGCGCGGTTGATCCTTCTATTTATATAGTCGCGCCCGGCGGTTTTGTGGATGAGATGACCACCGGCCAAGGTATTTTTATTGAAGGCCAGCCTGAAGTGAAAGTCGGATCGGAGCGCGACTGGGCGTACGGCATGTTTAAAAATAGCTGGGGATATTTCGATGCTTTAGGCACACACGCCTATCCGCCGCAAAATAAACGTTTCGATTTAAAAACCGGCAAGCTGTTTGATGTGCAACAGTCTCTTAATGAGTGGGCGCGTCAGCCAGCCAACCGAGTCCGAACCATGGTGGATGCCTGGGAGGAATATAAAAAGCATTTTCCAAAATTAAATGAAGGTCACGTCAAAGTATTTTTTGATGAATGGGCCTATGCGTTTGACGACAGTCTGAAAAACGCCTTGGCAATCGCCTTGACCTTTCATGAGTTTTTCCGCCATACGGATTTTATTGCCATGGCCGGATTTACCATGGCGACCGGTTGGCTCGACTATGACCGTACTGCATCCACCATCAGCGCCAAGGGGCGAATTTTCCAGTTGTATCAACAGCACTTTGGCGCGATTCCGGTAGCGGTCAATGGCAATTCACCGACGCCGGAGCCGCAATATCCCATCGGCGGCGACCAACCCAAAGTCAACGCTGGCAGTCCGACCTATCCGCTGGATGTTTCCGCTGCTCTCACTGAGGATGGCAATGCATTGGTGATCGCTGTGGTTAACGCCACGGAACAAGCGTTGCCATTAAATCTGGAGATCACAGGATTTCCATATGCGGCACAAGGTAAGTGCTGGAAATTCACCGGCACAGGCCCGGACGCTAAAAATGCGGTGGGCAAAGCGCCGGAAATTCTCACTCTGGAATCTGAATTTGATGCGACAGCAAAAACGCTGCGCATTGAAGCGATCAGCGTAGAATTGTATCGGTTTGAGAAATTGGTTTAATTATTCCAGGGGGTTAACCCCACCCCAACCCTCCTCTTGGAAAGGGGAGGGCTTCCTCAATAATAAATCTGAAGAGGGTAAAAACCTTGCTCCGCAATCTAACTATTAGTGTCTGCCTGTCTTTCCTATCTATAACGGCTTATTGTGACGAGCTGAAATTGTGGTACAACAAGCCCGCGCAGATTTGGGAGGAAGCCTTGCCCCTCGGCAATGGCCGCATAGGCGCTATGGTATACGGCGGGGTAGAGCGGGAAACTATTCAGTTGAATGAGGATACCTTCTGGGCAGGTGGTCCGCACAATAATTTGAATACGGCAGCGCAGAAAGCCTTGCCAGAAATTCGTCGTTTAATTGCTGAAGGTAAACACGCAGAAGCCTCTGCGCTGGCAGAAAAAACCATTAGCAGTCAAGGCGCGCAGGGAATGCCCTATCAAACTGCGGGAAGTTTGCAGATTGATTTTCCGGGGCACGCTTCTTATAGCGATTATTATCGCGAGCTGGATTTAACCAATGCGGTTGCGCGCACTCAGTACCGCGTAAGAGGCAATAATTTTTATCGCGAGGTGTTTACCTCCTTTGTCGATCAAGTGGTTGTGATTCGCCTGCATGCGGATAAACAAGGCACGCTGAATTTTTCCCTGGCATTATCCCATCCGGAAAATATGTCAGTTCAGGTGAAAAGTAATGGTTTGTTATTGCAAGGGACTTCCTCCGATCACGAAGGCGTAAAGGGCCAGGTTCAACTAGCCAATCTGGTGCGGCTGCTACATCAAGATGGCGAAATGGAAATGCGCAACAACCAGCTTTCCGTCCGCAATGCAACTCAGGCGGTTATTCTGGTTTCTCTCGCCACCAATTTTGTGAATTATCGGGATCTGTCAGCTAATGCATTGGTGCGTGCAGAGCAAACCATGCAGACTGCAATCAACAGCTTTGGCGAATCCGCCGCGGACTATGCTGCACGGCGCTCGGCTCATGAAGAATTTTATCGCCAGTATTTCGATCGAGTGGCATTGGATTTGGGGACAAATGCATTTGCACAAGAGCCAACCGATCAGCGAATCGAAAAATTTTCCCAGCGTCACGATCCCGCATTGGTCGCTTTGTATTTTCAGTTCGGTCGCTACTTGCTGATTTCATCTTCACAACCGGGAACCCAAGCTGCAAATCTGCAGGGCATTTGGAACGCTGACAGCAAACCGGCCTGGGACAGTAAATATACGCTGAATATCAACGCGCAAATGAATTATTGGCCGAGCGAGGTGACCAATCTCGCGGAATTGCACGAGCCATTTATTTCCTTGATTCGCGATTTGTCTGAAACCGGTCAGGAGGCTGCGCGGACCATGTACGGCGCAGCAGGCTGGGTCGCTCACCACAATACGGATATTTGGCGCACCACGGGAGCAGTCGATGGCCCATGGGGGCCTTGGCCGACCAGCAATGCGTGGCTGGTGCAGCACTTATGGCAAAAATATTTGCATTCAGGTGATAAAGAATATTTGCGCAGTGTCTATCCGATTATGAAATCGGCCTGCCGATTCTTTGAGGATTTTTTGTGGCGTGATGAAAAAACTGGCTGGTTGATGGTGTCGCCTTCCATGTCGCCGGAAAATGAGCCCTTGGCCACTGGAGTCAAAATCGCCGCCGGTGCCACTATGGACAATCAGCTGTTATTTGATCTTTTTACCAATACCATGGCAGCGGCAAAAATTCTGCAGCAGGACAAGGCGGAAATTCGTCATTGGCAAAACATCATCGAGCAATTGCCGCCTATGCAAATCGGCCGCTACCACCAATTGCAGGAGTGGCTGGATGATTGGGATAATCCTTTTGATCAGCATCGCCACGTTTCCCATTTATACGGGCTTTATCCCAGCAACCAAATTTCGCCTGTTCGTACTCCGGATCTTTTTAATGCTGCCAAGGTGAGCATGGAGCAGCGCGGCGATCCTTCCACTGGTTGGTCGATGAATTGGAAAATCAATTTGTGGGCGCGCCTGCTCGATGGTGATCGCGCGCTCAAACTGATTCGCGATCAAATCAAATTAGTGAAAGTGAGCGGCTTTTCCGAATCCGGGGGCACTTACCCCAATATGTTCGATGCGCATCCGCCTTTTCAAATCGATGGTAATTTCGGTTTTACCGCGGGCATAGCCGAAATGCTGGCGCAGAGCCACGATGGTGCGATACACCTGTTGCCGGCACTGCCGAATGCCTGGCCGGCGGGCGAAGTAAAAGGTTTGGTGATGCGCGGCGGATTTGTAGTCGATATGCGCTGGGAGCGTGGTGACGTGGTTTATTTAAAAGTCCACTCCCGCTTGGGAGGTAATCTACGTCTTAGAAGTTATGCTCCCTTGCCAAAGGCGCAGAATGTTCGCGTAACGAAAGCGAAAGGGGAAAATCCCAATCCGTTTTACGCGGTCCCTAAAATCAAAATACCACGTAAAAACACCAACAAGAACCTGCCGCAGGTTTCACTTGAACGGTCGTTTATAGTGGAGGTGATGACCAAAGCGGGTGAGGACTATATTTGGAGGTAATATTACCTATATAAGAGTGGGTTTTCTTTTTATAAAATCTTATTTGCATATCGCATAAGGAAGCTCATCTGACGCCTTGATCTCCAAAAGTTTTATGCCGAGTACAGCTCCGACAGAGGGCTGTACCAAGATTTTCTTGCTGCGGTGTACCCACAATTAAATAAAGGTCTACACTGGATATAGACCACCGAAGAATCGTCTCGCTAAGTGGTCTAATACTTGAAGTCATTGAATGGCTCGACGCAGCCACAATCCACCTATGTAAATGATCTAGATAAGGGCGACATGAGGTAAGCCACATTATATGGGGAGGGAGAAAGTTTATAAGCTTGTTTTCCAGGGAATATACTTCCTGATTTTTTCTATCGTGCTCTTTTGTGTCACGATGATCGTTATAAATCCGAAAAAATATATCCAGCTATATCCTTACCCGGGTACCGCGGTGCATTTGTTTGCGGACTCCGAGCTGCCGGAAGGTACCAGCAAAGCTGCGTGGATAGACAGAGAGCAGGGGCTGTTTACCTGCGAGATTGGCTATGGGGTGCAATATCCTTACTGCGGCGTCATCATAAAATATAAGGACAGCGCATCTCCCAATTACGATATCCCCGATGAGTTTGCAATGCCTGACGCAACCTCCCTGGATTTATCCACATACGAAAGAGTGCATCTTTCGGTGGATTATGTTGGCGAAAGCAATGCCATGAATTTTTTTCTGCGCAATATTATCGATGAGAAGCCTCTGACACTTGATGCTTATGGCGCATTGCCGTATATCCATTATGAATATGACCCCATGCGGAAGCCAAATGAAGTTGAGTTTTCCCGGATGGCGGTTGCGAGATGGTGGATCGATCGAGTCAAGCCTCCGCAGGAATTGCGGACGCCGAGATTCGATAAGGTATTTGAACTCGGTATCGACTTGCCAGCGCTGTCACCGGCCGGAATACACCGATTTAAATTGAATAGTATTACGGCCAGCAAATCCTATTTTTCTCAGATGCATCTGCTAATAACGATCTACGCTTTGGCAGGTGTTGCGATTCTGGTGTTTTTGGTCCAGCTTCTGACAAGTTTTTGGGCGCGCCGTCTGACAGAAGAAAACCGCGCTCTGCGCAGCACCATGATCATAGATCCGTTGACGAAGTGTCTTAACCGACTTGGCTTGGAAACCGTGATTGGTGAAATGTTTCCGGTTGCTGACGGAGCTAGTGTATATGTGATGATTCTCGATTTGGATCACTTCAAAAAAATCAACGATACTCTGGGGCATGCTACAGGTGATGAGGTGCTGCGCAAGGTTTCTTTTGCGATATCGCAAGAATTGCGCGCTGATGACTTTTTCGGCCGCTGGGGCGGTGAGGAATTTATTATTATTTCCAAAATCTCCGGCGATAAATTGGAAGTGATGATCGGCCGCCTAATGCGCGCTTTGCAATCTATAACACTGCAAGGCCCTGCAGAACCCTGGAAAGTGACTATGAGCGTCGGCGTTACAGATGCGCGCAAAGGTGAATCATTCGACACTACCTTCAAGCGCGCGGACGAAGCTTTGTATCAGGTCAAACAATCGGGACGAAATAATTGGAAGCTCGGATAGGTTGATTTGAAGAAATAAAAAGGGTGCCTTTGGGCATCCTTTTTTTATGCTCGTGACTCGCCCTAAATAAATTGACGCTTCCAGGCACGAGAGCAGAGTGGTCGTTCAGCATACCCGCGTAATTATTGCTGCCATTTAAATGGATCAAGCCACCTATCGCCCTCACCTAAATCTTCTCCCCTTGGAATGAGCCATTCTCAGCTTGCGGATCTCATAACTTGGAGAAAGCAGGGGTGAGGGGCACAAACCGGCCACATAGGTAACCCTTTGGACTGAGGGCACTCGTACTTCACTTCAGAAAACAAAAACGCCCGACGAACTTCATCGAGCGTTTTTTACTATCGAAAAAATTTTATTTATCGATATTTTCGTCGTTGCGCCCAACCCAACAATCCCAACAACGTCAGGAAGCCAATGGTGCTGCTTTGCAGGCTGCCACCGGAGGAACCGCCGGATGACGAACCGGATGATGAGTTGCCGGACGATGATGAGCTTGAGCTGCTGGAAGACGAGCTGCTCGAAGAGGAACTACTCGAAGATGAACTGCCAGCGGTTTTGACGAGAATGCCACTGAGTGTGCCGTTATCCACGGAGGTGCTGACATCAATGGTCAGGCTGCCATCGGTAACTGTGGTGGAAATGCCAAACAGTGTGTACGCAACGTCATGGCCGACTTCCGAGAATAAATCCACGTTGGACAGAACCTCCCGATTTTCAACTTTGACACTGAAAATCCGGTTGTCGGCGGCTTGTTGGTACATCTCCACAAAATGCAGATCCACTTGATAATTGCCCGATGTCACGGGAATTTCGTAAGTGTAATCACCATAGCGCTCGGTGGAAAAAATCGCACTGCCTTCAGCGCCCTGGATCGTGTCTTCCGTGCCGTTGATTTGCCCACCGGAGAAGAAAATATCCGGTTGGTAATAAACGCCTTTGTAATAATCTCCGCTGGAGCCACCCACATTAATCGCCGCTATAACGGACGGAGGGTTGAGTGGCGCATAGCCTTTGGTTTCTTCCGTGACTTTACATTCCTGACCGGCTTGCACGCCCCAGCCATTGCGGTCCACGTCGGCGGATATATCGCAACAAATAGCAACGCCGTTTTCATTGCCGCAATCCGGTGGTACGGAAATAAATTGATACCAGTTGACGTTCACGCGTCCGCGCGCTTTTAAATAAATATCTTTTACACCGTGCGCGCCGCTCACACTCGCATTGATGGTGCGGAAACTGGTAAGACCGCCAGTGGCTGGTACTTGAATAGTTGCGGCAAGTGGTCCGTTTTCTGAATCCAGGCGAATTTCCAATGTGGCCGCAGAAGAGGCTGCCACATTGATATCAATACTGGTCGCGCCGGATTGAAAATCCACGTTGGAAACGCGCAACCAACTGTTGTTGAAAAATTGCACGTGCATGGTGCCGTCTTGGTTGCGTTCGGTTTCAATGCCGGATTGACGATCGATCGTCTCAGCTTCCACCTTGCGGTAAGGGTCGAAATTTTTCAGCTTGGGCACACCCTGAGTGGTGGTCTGCACTCTTTGCATAGTGCCATCGGTATTGAAATAGGCAAGATCGGCGCAGATGGAGCGCTCATATACACTGCCGCCGGACGCCGCGCGATTGTGATAAAACGCGTACCACTGGCCGTTCACTTCAACAAAAGATGCGTGATTATTGTTGCCGACGTTATTAATGGGATTGGGAATAACCGTTCCACGATGTTGAAAACCCGTAGTCGGATTATTACTGGTCATGTAATCAATGGTGAAGCCGCCGCTATTGTCTGTGGAATAACTGAAATAATAGGTATTGTTGCGCTTAAACATATAAGGCGCTTCAAAAAACTTCGGCGCATCAATGGTGATGGCGGAGCCTACGGTGCTGCGCAAATCATCAGAGAGTTTAATGACGCGCGCGTTGCCTGGACCACCACCACCGAAATAAACGTACATGGTGTTGTCGTCATCGACAAATACGCCGGGGTCAAATAACCACTCTACGTTGGCATTGGGGGTCTGCCGGGTAATCAGCGCTCGGCCAATTAAATCGCGATAGGGGCCTTCGGGTTTTTCCGCTTCCAGAATACCAATATTGGATGCACCGTTGGGAAATACCAGATAGTACTTGCCGTTGCGTTTGATCCAGTCCGGTGCATAGGCTTGGGTTGCCCAGGTGGTGTTGGCACGGGCGTCAAATATGATGCCGTGATCCTGCCAGTTGATTAAATCATCACTGGAAAATAAATAATAATCGCTGAGGTCGTAGCTGGTAGCGCCGTCTTTGTCGTGGGATGCCATGACGTAAAATCGGCCATCGTAATATCGAACAGCAGGATCCGCGGTAAAAACGTGCGATACCAAAGGGTTGTCAGCGTGCGCTGAAATTCCTTGCCATAAGAGCGCACATATTGCGGCGCTGAGAGCAGCTTTTTTAGGATTGTGTAACATTTTCATTATCGGCCCCTGCGGTTTCACCTTTTTGGGAATATATGGATTTGAACATTTTGGGTGAGCATCCATACTCGTTTTTAAACAACTTATTGAAATAGGAAACATTGTTGTAGCCAACGGAAAAGGCAATCTCCGCAACATTGGCTTCCGGTTTTTCGGAAAGTAGGCGGGCGGCTTCCGTCAGGCGTAATTTGTTGAGATAAGCGCTGAACGTGAGGCCGATTTCGTCCTTCAAAATACTGTTCATCTTGGTGCGGTTAATTCCGAGTGCGGAAATGGCCGTTTCCAAGCTGATATCGGGATTGGCATATTCCGTGGCCATATAGCGCAACACCGCGCTTTTTTCTTTATCTCTATGTGGCTCGACGGACAACTGCTGATAGGCAATCAAGGGCCGGTCTTTTTGGATTTGTTCTTCCAAGGTGGCGATCAAGATTTTCATATGCACCTTGAAGAACCAGAAGCCGAATGTCAGCCAGATAATTCCGGAAAATGCTGCAAAAAAGTACAAAGAACGCCAGTCGCGTCCAATCAATTCGACATCGGCAATTTTCACGGATGAGGGTGTATGTCGCGGACTTTGGATCGAAACACCAAAACTTAAATTGGCGACTTGACTGAGTTGATAGCCGCGGTCGGACAAGCTCACGCCGTGATAATTAAGCCACCATTCGGGAATTTCCAGATGACGCAGATCAATTTCGACGGTTTCCCACTGTTCGTTGCAGGAGAAAAACGCGGTTGGAATGCGGAAGGCTTTGGGATGATTCTCGTCTGCAAATGCACTGTCGCGAGTAACGGCGGTAAAACTCAATGTATTGGCCGGATTACATTTGACGCTGAATCGCAGCAGGGGATATTTGGCCAGATTGGCGAATTCGGTAGCGGTATCCTGCGGATTGAAATACAGAGCCAGGGTGGCATAGCTGTAGGCAGCCTTATCGGACAAGGTAAAGCTATAGTCGAGAGTTTGCACTGCATCATGGACCTGAATAGTCGATTCACCATCCTGCTCAGAATCGGAACTGGCCTGGATTTCCCAAGGAAGTACGCTTTTTGAAGCGGGTAATAGACGGTCGACCAAAAAGGTTTGTTCGAAACTGATATAGCCAGCCAGAATCGTCGTAATAACAAGAGACGCAAAGAGAATTGCGGCACTTCTATAAAATCTGGGCGTCTCGTACATGGGCCTTGTAATCTAATAATTGATGGCGCGACGAGTCGAGAGCGCTGATGCCGGAAGGCCGCGCAAATCCGATCCGTCAGTCGTTTTCCGTCGGTTTATTCATTTAGGGAAAATCCCCCCATGGAAGGTGATTTATCCCGTTTTCTGCAAATAAATTTGCATTAACAAAAAAGAGAATTTTTTAAGCCAATTTATTCTGCCTTCTCTGTTTTACTCGGCTTATGCAAATGCAGTTTTCGTCAGCGAGTGCGACCTTGTGAAACCTGTGTTCTCAAAAGTTAGCCAAGCGCGCTAGTTTTTCGAGGTGGCCTCAATCTCACCATAGCGCCTATTGGGAATCAATTGAGCGTAAGGCGAAATGTGATCAAATAATCAATTCATATGATTAATATAATTTATCTCGATATTGGCACATATTTGACAGAGTAGTACTACGATGGTGGGTTTTTCGTGATTTGTGTCACAATTGCGCGCCGTTCTCTTATGTTGGCTGGAACCCCTAAGAGATGGCTCCTGGGGTTCTATACTTGATGGCATTCGGTGGCAGAAATCGACCGATGTTCAATAAAAAAATGGACGTGTAGTTATTGAAAAACCGTCTTAAAAATCAGCCGGGCATGGCGTTTTGAGATGATCCAGAAAAATAAATCATAACCGGGGGCTTTATGCTTCGACGATCAACCTTTTTATTTATTGCTGTTTTGACAGCTTTCTTATTGTCTGGGTGTGTTGGCAATATTATTGACAAGGGCACGGCCAGTAAGGAGCAGGTGGTAAAGGATCGCTATGGCGTGACAGTAACGCTCGCAGGAAGTGAAGTGCGCAAGTTGCGCATTCAATTCTATGCGGACGATATAGTGCGCGTCACCGCGACGCCGCAAAGCGATTTTGCCGATTTGCCGGATTATTTGATGGTCAATGCCAAGCCGGCTGCGGTTTCCTTCGATATGGTGAATACCGAGACGCAAGTGCAATTGCGCACCCGCGCTTTGGAAGTGCGGGTGGATTTGGCGAGCGGCAAAATCAGCTATTTTGACCGCGCGGACAACCCCATTTTAGCGGAAGCCAATCGCGGCCGCTTTGGCCCTGTGATTGACGAACCGGGCCCGGTGGCTGCGGATTCCTATTCCATTCAACAACAATTTATTCCCGAGCAGGGCGAGGCTTTTTACGGCTTGGGACAACATCAGAATGGCCTGGTCAATTACGCCGGCCACGATGTCGAGCTGACCACTTATAACCTGGAAATAGCCATTCCCTATTTAGTATCCAGTAAAAATTATGGTTTGCTGTGGAATAACGCCTCCGTCACCCGTTTCGGCGATCCGCGACCTGCCGCACCTTTGGCAGATGCCTTTGAACTCTACGATGCCAATGGCAAAAAAGGCGGGCTCACCGTGCGTTATTACGACGGCAATAAGCTGTTGCTCACCCGCACAGAAGCGGATGTCGATTATCAATTTTTAAGTCATGCCTCCGTGCGTGAAAATCCCTTGCCGCCGGAAGCCGAAAAAGCCAAAGATCTTCGCATAGTCATCAGCGGAACACTGGAAGCGAAAAATTTTGGCAAACATACCCTGAAAATGTACTCCAGCGGTTATGCAACCTTGTCGCTGGATAATCAGCAATTGCTGCACCGCTGGCGCATGAACTGGAATCCCTGGTATCACAATACTGATGTGGAATTTAAAGCCGGCGAGAAAAAATCCCTGGTGGTCGAGTGGAAACCAGGCGGTGGTTATTTCCGTCTGTTACAAAATGCTCCGCAGACTCCTGCAGAAGAACAATTATTGTCGCTGGCGAGCGACACAGGCAAAGCCATTGATTATTTTCTGGTGGTCGGCAAAAACAAAGACGACGTAATTTCCGGTTATCGCCGATTGACTGGCAAAGCTGTTTTATTGCCTAAATGGGCCTACGGCTTCTGGCAGAGTCGCGAGCGCTATAAAACCCAGCAGGAAATCATCGACACAGTGACGGAATATCGCAAGCAACGCATTCCAATCGACAACATCGTGTTGGACTGGTCCTACTGGCCGGAAGATGCCTGGGGCAGCCACGATTTTGATCCGCAATTTTTCCCCGACCCGCAAGGCTTAGTGGATAAAGTGCATGAACTGAATGCACAGATCATGATTTCCGTATGGCCGAAGTTTTATCCCACCACTGAGCATTACAAAGAACTCAACGTCAAAGGTTATATGTTCAACAAAAATATTGATGCGAAAAATTACGACTGGATCGGCCCCGGTTATTTGAACGCGTTTTACGATGCGTTTTCAGCGGAGGCGCGGGAAATTTTCTGGCGCCAGATGGACAACAAAATCAATCGTTTTGGGTTTGATGCCTGGTGGTTGGATGCGGTTGAGCCGGATATGCATTCCAATATCAGTTTTACTGCGCGCAAGGATTTTATGACGCCGAATGCGTTGGGAACAGGAGCGGAATATTTTAATGCCTATGCGCTGCCCCATGCGGAAACCGTATATCTGGGCGATCGAAAATCCGCGCCGGAAAAACGCGTATTTATTCTGACCCGTTCCGGTTTCGGCGGCATTCAGCGCACTGCATCCGCTATTTGGAGTGGTGATATAGTGTCGCGCTGGGACGATATGAAAGATCAAATTGCTGCAGGTATTAATGTCGGGCTTTCCGGTATGCCGAACTGGACGTTTGATATCGGCGGATTTACGCCGGAAGATCGTTTCCGTTCCAGCAAAAAAGGTTTTGTCGGACCTTATACGGATCTCGATTCAGACCAAGTAGCTGAGTGGCAGGAGCTGAATACCCGCTGGTTCCAGTTCGGTGCCTTTGCGCCATTGTTCCGCGCGCATGGACAAAACCCCTATCGCGAAATTTATAACATCGCCGCTCCCGGTTCTGAGACTTATGAAAGCATCGCCTGGCATATTCGTTTGCGCTATCGCTTGATGCCATACATTTATTCCGCGGCGGGCGATTTTTATCATAAAGACGGCACCTTGATGCGCGGCTTGGTAATGGATTATGCGCAGGATCCGGCCGTATGGAATATCAGCGATCAATATATGTTTGGCCCGGCATTTTTGATCAACCCGGTATACGAATTCAAAGCGCGCAGTCGCTCTGTATATTTACCGCGAGGTAATGACTGGTACGACTTCTATAGCGGAAAACGTTTCTCGGGTGGTCAGACAATAAAAGCAGATGCTCCCTATGCACGTATGCCGATTTTTGTAAAAGTTGGTGCAATAGTACCAACGGGTCCGGATATTCAATATGTGGATGAAAAACCTGCTGATCCGTTGACCGTGACCGTATATACAGGCGCGAATGGCTATTACGAATTGTATGAGGATGACGGCAAATCCTACGCCTACGAAAAAGGCGCTTATTCGCGCATTCCGTTCAGCTATGACGAGGCGGCAGGCACTTTGACGATTGGCGAGCGCAAAGGCGAATTTGCCGGTATGGTCAAGAATCGCGAAATTCGCGTGCGCTGGATCAGTGGTCCGCGCCAAGATGCTGCGGACTTTTCGACCCAGGATACGTCAGTGCAATACAACGGCAAATCTGTGAAAGTCTCGCGCTTCAAATCTTGAAGCGCGTTTCCGCCAGGCCGGTGAAAGGAGTTCGGTAAATAAAAAGATGACCGGCCTGCGGCTCTCGTTTTAATTGCTCCGCATCCAATCCCACTCGCGCGGTGGTGACGAACAGCAGATTCATGTCTGCCCCGCCAAAAGTAACGCAGGTCGGTTGAGTGACGGGTAAATTCAATTCCGCACTCGGCTGGCCTTTTTGATCGTAACGAATCACTTTGCCACCAGCCCACAAGGCGTTCCACAAATAGCCTTCCGCATCCACGACTGAACCATCTGGCTCAAAAGGTGGTGTAGTGGTTACGTAAACGCGCGGCGCGCCGGGAATACCGCTGACAGGATCGAACTCGCACACATTAATGGTGTAGCGGGTGGAGTCGGCAAAATAAAATTTATCGGACTCAGGGCTCCAACAAATGCTGTTGGAAATGCCGATGCCGCCAAAGGTTTTGCGATATTGGTTGCCGCTCAAGCAATAAATACTGCCTTTTTCACCGTTGGCGATATCCGCTTTTTCCACCATGCTGCCAGCCCAGAAACGGCCTTGGCGGTCGACGCGTCCATCGTTAAAACGGTGGCCGGGAAAATCGGCTTCCGGTCGTGCGAGCCACTCGCGTTCGCCATTTTCCGGATTGAATAGCGCAAAACCGGAGGCAAATGCACAAATCAGCGTATTGGGATCGTCGGTAAAACCGAAGGAACACAAACGCTCCGGCAAATTAAATTGCGTCAGTGCGCGGTTGGCCAAAACAAGTCGATACAGTCTGGACTCGTGAATATCCGTCCACCAGACGGCCTGCTGGCGCTCGTCCCACAGAACGCATTCACCCAAGGTGTTGGCGGTTTCGATGATATCGACTAATTCGAAGGTCATATTTTCGCTTTTTTCGTTCCGAATCCTGCGGAAATGCCACGCTGGAAAATAATGAAAGCCAGCACGAGGCTGCCGATAAAAATTTTCGTCCACCAACTGTTGAGCGAGCCGTGGAAGGAAATCCAGGTTTGAATCAGTCCCATGATCATGACGCCGAGCAGAGTGCCCAGCACATAACCATAACCGCCGGTGAGCAATGTGCCGCCGATCACCACTGCGGCAATGGCATCCAGCTCCATGCCAACGCCGGAGAGGGCGTAACCGGATGCGGTGTAGAAGGTGTAAACAATTCCGGACAGGGCGGCGAGCGTTGAACTCAAGGTGTAAATGCTGATGGTGGTGAGGCCCATAGGCACACCGAGCAGCGCGGCGGACGTGGAATTACCGCCGAGCGCGTAGATATAGCCACCCAGACGCGTGAAATGCGCGAGCCACAGGCCGAAGGCAAATACGACAATCAATAAAAGCGTTGCGCTGCCAATCCAGCCGCCCAACACACTAAAGCCGAAATTATTGACGGAATCGAAAAACGAATGAGTGATGGGAATGGATTGCTCGCTGAGCACTGTCGCAAGACCGCGCGCGAAAAACATGCCCGCCAAGGTCACAATAAACGGCTGCAGTTTATAGACGTGAATCAGCGCTCCCATAATTGCGCCAAAAGCCGCTCCAGCAATTAGCACAACCGGAATTGCCTGCAATGGGTGCCAGCCGTGTTTTTCCACCAGAATCGCGCACAGCACGCTGCTCAAAGCGAGCACGGAGCCGACACTCAAATCTATGCCGCCGGACAAAATCACGAAGGTCATGCCGAGCGCCATAATGGCGAGAAAGGAGTTATCAGTTAATAAATTCAACAGCACGCGCGGGCTGGCAAAGCCGGAAAATTGCAGCGAGCCGGCAATGAGCAGCGCGAGGAATAAAACAGCGGTGACGACAACAGGAATAAAGCGAGCGCTCATGACTGACTTTCCACCACTGCTGAATTTTCGGCTTTATGTTTGCGGGCGAAAAAACCGCGGATTTGTCCGCGCAGAATCGGCGATTGCAACAGCAACACCGTAACAATGATCAGCGACTTGATCAGCAGGTTAAATTTCGGATCTATGCCGCTCATGATGATGGTGGTGGTCATGGCCTGAATAATCAAAACACCAATCAAGGTTAGTGGCAGAGAAAAACGCCCGCCCGCTAGAGATGCGCCGCCAAGTACCACGGCGAGAATCGCGTCCAATTCCAGCCAGAGTCCCGCGTTATTGGCATCGGCGCCGTGAATATCCGCTGTAATAATCATGCCCGCAACCGCTGCGCACAGGCCGGACATCACATACACCGACCATTTGATGGTGCGCACTGGAATACCGATATAGGAACTGGCTTTGGGATTGCAGCCGCTCGCCTCGATAAACAATCCCATTGCGGTGAGACGCACAAACGCCTGCGCCAATAAAAAAATGCCCAGGGTAATCACCACAGGGGAGGGCAGGCCAAAAATAGAGCCGACGCCTATAGAGGCAAACGCGGGATTTTGGAAAGTGACGATTTGGCCGTCGTTGATCAGCTGCGCGATACCACGCCCGGCCACCATCAAAACCAATGTGGCAACTATAGGTTGGATACCGAAAAAACTCACCAAACCGCCATTGACTGCGCCAGCAACCACGCCGACAAACAAACCTGCGAGCACGATTAGCGAAATGGAATCGATCGAACTGTTGAGCAGATTGGCGCACACGGCTCCTGTGATAGCGATAACCGCACCCACACTCAAATCAATGCCCCCGGTGGCAATCACCAACGACATGCCAATCGCCAAAAGCGCACAGGGCGCGCTGCGGTTGAGCACGTCCACCAAACTGCCGTAAAGCCGCCCGTCCTTGAATTCCAGATGGAAAAATTCCGGACTCAAAATCAGGTTGGTGAGCAGAATCAGCGCCAGTGCCACAACCGGCAGCAGGAATCGTGAATCGAATAATTGAATCGTTCGCATAGAATCAAACCGGTGTGGCGATGGCCGACAGTACGGAATTTTCCGTAATGGCATCGCCTTCGATCATGCCGACCATTTTTTTATCGCGCATGATAATAACTTTGTTACTGAAGGCGACCAGCTCCTCGATTTCGGAGGACGCGACTATCAGCGTCATGCCCTCAGCGCACAATTTGCGGATCAATTCGAGAATTTCCGCGTGCGCACCTATATCGATACCGCGAGTCGGTTCATCGAGAATAAAAATTTGCGGCTTGGTCATCAGCCAGCGCGCCAGAATCACTTTTTGCTGGTTGCCGCCGCTGAGTTGCCCGATGGGTTTTTCCGCATCGCTACAAACGATTTTTAATGCGCGTATGGCTTCGTCCACCAGTGCTTTTTGCTGTTGCGCACGTATCGGACGCCACCAGCCTTTTTGCGCCTGCAGGGCGAGCAGCAGGTTTTCCCGCACACTCAAAGGATCGACTATGCCTTCAGTTTTGCGATCTTCCGGACACAGGGCAAAGCCTTTTTTGATGGCAGCGGCGGGCGAGTTGGGACGGAATTCTTTGCCAGCCAAGGACACTTTGCCGGAAGTGACGTGACTCAAGCCGAACAACATGGAGCAGATTTCGCTGCGGCCGGAACCGAGCAATCCGGCAAGTCCAATGGCGTCACCCTGGCGTGCTTTGAAATTCAATTGTTCAACGCCGTTGGCGATGGTGACAGAATCCGCCTCCAACAACACATCTTCTTCGCGACCGGCGGGCGGGCAGTGATGCGACAGGTGTTCGAGCGCGTGTAATTCTTTGCCGAGCATATGCGCAACCAGCTCATTGCGCGGCAGTGCGTTGGTCGCAAAAGTGCCGACGCGTTCGCCGTTGCGCAAAATCGTAATGCGATCGGTAACTTCGTAAACCTGATCGAGAAAATGGGTGACGAATAAAATGGCCACACCGCTGTCACGCAGATCGCGCATTACACGAAATAACAGCGCTACTTCGCGCGCGTCGAGGCTCGCGGTAGGTTCGTCGAGAATCAAAACTTTTGCAGAACAATCCACCGCGCGCGCAATGGCAACCAGTTGTTGCACGGCAATGGAATAAGAGGAGAGTGGTTCGTTGACGTTAATGTCGAGGTCGAAACGTTTTAGCAGTTCAGTGGCGCGGGCGCGAATTTTTTTCCACTGAATACAACCGAAGCGGCGCGGCTCGCGTCCGAGATAAAGATTGTGCGCAACGCTGAGATTCGGCAGTAGATTGACTTCCTGATACACAGTGCTGATGCCCAGCTTCTGGGCATCGCTCGGTGTCTGCGGCGATATGGTTTTATCGCCGAGAATAATTTCGCCACCATCCGCCGAATAAGCGCCCGTCATCACTTTAATTAAAGTGGATTTGCCAGCGCCGTTTTCGCCGAGAAGCGCGTGGATTTCGCCTGCTCTCAGTTCCAGGTCAACGCTGCGCAATACGCTGACCCGATTAAAACTCTTACAAATTTTATTGAGCTGTAACGCCGCTGGTCGCGCAGTCATGGGAATTACTTCTTGCGCTTGGCGTATTCTTCGGCGGCGGTTTCCTGGGTGTAGACGCCACCGTCAACGGTAATCAGTTTTGGAATATCCCGTTTTCCGCTCAAATAAGCTTCGATCGCATCAAATGCCGGGCCGCCCATATGCGGACTCAATTCCACTGTGGCATTGGTGTCGCCATCAGCCATGGCTTTGAAAATATCCGGCACTGCATCGACGGAGACGATCAAAATATCTTTGCCAGGATTCAGCCCTGCTTCTTTAATGGCGAGCACAGCACCCAATGCCATTTCGTCATTGTGGGCCCACACAGCGCAGATATTTTTGCCGCCTTGTTCCGCCTTCAAGAACGCTTCCATCACCTCTTTGCCTTTGCTGCGGGTGAATTCACCGGTCTGAGAGCGAATGATTTTGGCATCTGGGTAAGCGGAGATCACTTCTTTGAAGCCGGCCATACGGTCGATAGCGGCGGTTGCACCTACGGTGCCTTGCAACTCGACGATATTGCAGGTGCCGCCCGTGGCTTCCATCAACCAGCGCGCGGCTTTGCGGCCTTCTTCGACGAAGTCGGAGGCGATACGGGTGAGAAAGAGGGAGTCGTCATCCAGGGCCATATTGCGGTCGACAATCACCACTGGGATGCCCGCGCGTTTGGCTTCCACCAAGACAGGCTTCCAACCGGTTTCCACCACTGGGGCAACCACTATGGCGTCTACGCCCTGGGCGATAAAACTGCGGATCGCTTTGATTTGGTTTTCCTGCTTTTGCTGGGCATCGGAAAACTTCAGGTCGATGCCACGACGGGCGGCTTCAGCTTTTACCGATTCCGAAAAGGAAGTGCGCCAGCTGCTTTCGGAGCCGACTTGGGAGAAGCCGATCACCAGGGCTTTTTTCCCCTGATTGCCATGATCATGATCAGCTTGTTTTCCGGATTCACCGCAGCCTACGAAGGCGAGCAGGCATGCCAGCAGATAGATGATTCGCATAAGTAACCCTGTTTCATTATTTTTATCGTTGACTGTTAAGGCTCGCCGGACCGAACGAGCCGCTGCAAGGTCAGCCTATCAAGCGATAGGCTCAGCCGTTCTGACTCCATTGACCAGTCTGGTGATACCCAGCGGGTTGTGGTTGCGCAGAGCGGGTGGCAAAAGCGCTTCTGGGTAGTTCTGATAACAAACGGGACGGACAAAACGCATAATCGCATTAGTCCCCACTGAGGTAAAACGGGCATCCGAGGTTGCCGGGAAGGGGCCGCCGTGTACCATTGAATGACACACTTCCACCCCTGTCGGGAAGCCGTTGACGACCAAGCGGCCCGCCATTTCGACCAACTGGTCGGCCAGAGCAGCAAAGTCGGCCAATTCCTGTTCTGTGCCGTGCAGGGTAGCGGTAAGTTGCCCCGGCAGCTTGCGCGCCGCATTCAGCATTTCGCTCTCGTCGCGGCAGCGAATGATGATGGACGCGGGACCGAAGGTTTCTTCCAAAAGTTCGGGTTTTTCCAGAATGGTCGCTGCGGTGCTGCCAAACAAAGTCACCTGTGAATAGAACCCTTTCTGCCCGTCCGGCGCTTTACCCTGAGCGAGAATTTGCAGATCACCCGCGCTAATGCGCTCGTCCAACGCCTTCCCAAACGAATCACAGATACGATCGTTCAGCATCACAGCGGGAGCGGCGTCTGCGACAAGTTTGCTCGCTGCGGCGATGAATTCCTCCAGGTGCGGGCCTTCAACCGCAAACACCAAGCCTGGCTTCACACAGAACTGGCCGGAACCCATGGTGAATGAACTGACGAACCCGGCCGCCAGACTTGCGGCGTTGTTCTTCAGAGCCTGGGGCAGCAGGAACATAGGGTTGACGCTGCCCATCTCTGCAAACACAGGGATAGGGTCGGGACGCTGATTGGCAAGTGCAACCAGAGCGCTACCGCCGGCAAAGGAACCGGTAAAGCCCACGGCTTTCACCGCCGGCGCCTTGACCAGTTGGGCTCCGACTGCGTGGCCTTGGTCGATCAGAAACGAGAAAACACCGCGCGGCAGGTCTGCTTGATTGACCGCCTTGGCAATGGCCTGGGCGACCAGTTCGCTGGTGCCCGGATGAGCCGGGTGACCTTTGACTATAACAGGGCAACCGGCGGCGAGAGCTGCCGCTGTATCGCCACCAGCAACGGAAAAGGCGAGGGGGAAGTTGCTTGCGCCAAATACGACTACCGGGCCGATCGGCTGATTGATATGGCGGATATCCGGCCGCGGCAGAGGTTGACGGTCGGGAAGTGCGGTATCGATGCGCGCGTCGAGATAGTCGCCGGATTCGATATAGCTGGCAAACATGCGCAATTGGTTGCAGGTGCGGGCGCGCTCGCCTTCAGCGCGGGCACGTGGATAACCAGTTTCTTCTGAGACGCGCTCCAATAATTCGTCGCCGAGCTCCATTATTTGATCGGCGCAGCTGCGCAGAAAATCCGCGCGCACATTCAACGGTGTGTGCTTGAATTTTTTGCTGGCCGCCTCGGCCATGCGCACCGCTGCTTCGACTTGCCGATTGGAGGCAATGGAAATTGCCGGCATCAAACGCTTTCCGTTGGTCGGATTGACTGCGTGGAATGCTCCGCCGTCGCCAGCGGTCCACTCACCGCCAATTAATTGTTTCCCCGAAATCGTCATGTTCACTCCAATTAATCAGATCCAGCCGCCGTCGACGATAAAATTTTGTGCTGTGCACATTTTGCTGTCGTCAGAGGCGAGAAAAAGTGCCATCGCGCAAATGTCATCTGGCATAAGGCGATCTTTCAAGCACTGGCTGCGCTGAATATCTTTTAAGGTTTCTTCGTTCACCCAATCCCGCAATTGCCGTTCGGTCATAACCCAGCCGGGAATAAGGGTGTTGATACGAATATTGTCTTTGCCGAGATCGCGCGCAAGTCCGCGCGTTAATCCTTCCATGGCGGCTTTTGACGTGGTGTAACCCGTCATATTTCCCTGGCATTCGTACCAGCTCATGGAGCCGAAATTAATAATCGATCCACTGCCGAGGGATTTCATTTGCGGATAGACCGCCTGAATGGCAAAAAATGCGTGACGCAAATTGACGTTGATGCGACTGTTCCAATAATTTTCATCAATCGTACGAAAATCGTGGCGAGTATCGCTGGCAGCGTTATTCAACAATACGCTGATAGGACCAATTTCGTCGCAGACGATATTTATCGTGTTTTGTAATTCTGCCGTTTGGGTGATATCGCAGAAAAAAAATCGCGGAGCGGTTACACCTTGAATTTCGCTGAGGCGTTTGCACAGCTGCTCGGCATCGCTCTCCAAAATATCGACAAATGCCACGCGCGCGCCCTGACGGCAAAACGCCTCCACTAAAGCAGCGCCTATACCGGAAGCTCCACCGGTAATAAAAACCACTTTGTCTTTAAGACTCGGGTATGAATTGCTGAGCGCCATAAATGGAGTTCTCGTAAATCAAGACGTACAGGTTTCTAACTAAGGGTGTTGTCTCAGTGAGAATGCGCAGGAACATCCGCGCCGCGACAACCCACCAGAAAATCAAAATCGCAGCCTTCATCCGCTTGCAATACATGCTTGCGGTAGAGCTCGAGATAGCCGCCGGTTTTGATGAACGGTTGATTTTTTTTCAGCACCTCAATGCGCGCTGCAATTTCTTCATCGCTCACTTCCAGATGCAGCACACCATTTTCCGCATCCAGCATAATCATGTCGCCGTCTTGTACTGCGGCGAGAGGGCCGAATTCCATCGCTTCCGGTGCGACGTGAAGAACGACTGTGCCGAACGCGGTTCCGCTCATGCGTGCGTCGGAAATACGCACCATGTCGGTCACGCCTTTTTTCAAGATTTTTGCGGGCAGCGTCATATTGCCAACTTCCGCCATGCCGGGATAACCCTTCGGCCCGCAATTTTTCATCACCATGATGCAGGTTTCGTCGATATCCAGCGCCTCATCATCAATTCGGGCTTTGTAGTCGTCGAAATTGTTGAACACTACGGCGCGGCCGCGGTGTTTCATCAAGTGAGGGCTGGCGGCGGAGGCTTTCAATACGGCGCCACGCGGAGCCAAATTGCCGCGCACAATGCAGATGCCGCCGTTTTTAACCAATGGGTTTTCGAAGGTTCGAATAACGTCATCGTTGTAGCAAGCAGCGGATTGAACGTTTTCCCAGATGCTGCGGCCGTTGGCGGTCAAGGCATCTTTTTCCAGCAAATTGTTCTCGCCCAGGCGGCGCAGTACCACAGGCAGGCCGCCCGAGTAGTAGAAGTCTTCCATCAAGTGTTTGCCGGAGGGCAACAGGTTGACCAGTGTTGGGACGTTTTTACCGTAGGTCTGCCAGTCGTCGAGTGACAGCTCAACGCCGATGCGCTGGGCAATGGCTTTCAGATGGATAACGGCGTTGGTGGAACCGCCGATGGCTGCGTTGGTGCGTATGGCGTTGATAAAGGCTTCGCGTGTGAGGATCTTACTCAGCCTTAAATCCTCTTCGACCATTTCCACAATGCGCATGCCGGAAAGGTGGGCCAAGGCATAACGGCGGGAGTCGACAGCGGGAATAGCAGCGTTGTGGGGCAGGGAGGTGCCGAGTGACTCGGCCATACAGGCCATAGTGGACGCTGTTCCCATGGTGTTACAGCTTCCCGCAGAGCGGGACATGCCCACCTCCGCAGTGAGAAATTCTTCCAGAGAAATCTCGCCCGTTTTCAATTTTTCGTGCATTTGCCAGACAAGCGTGCCAGACCCCACATCTTTTCCTTGATGTTTACCATTGAGCATAGGCCCGCCGGAGACTACTATGGCCGGAACGTCACAACTGGCTGCACCCATCAGCAGTGCCGGGGTGGTTTTGTCACATCCGACTAGAAGTACCACGCCGTCGATGGGATTCCCGCGAATGGCTTCTTCCACATCCATGGAAGCCAAATTGCGCGTCAGCATGGCAGTAGGGCGAAGATTGGATTCGCCATTGGAAAAAACCGGGAACTCAACGGGAAATCCGCCAGCCTCGTAAATACCTTGTTTTACGCGATCGGCGATTTGGCGCAAATGAGCATTACAGGGGGTCAGTTCTGACCAGGTATTGCAGATGCCGATGACAGGTTTTCCTTTGAATTGATGCTCTGGAATTCCTTGATTTTTCATCCAGCTGCGATACATAAAACCGTTTTTGTCATTGGTCCCAAACCATTGGGATGACCGTAAACTTCTCTTCGGTTTGCTCATGGAGAATCAATCTTTGTTAGGGGCGATTTAAAGCATACATAATAGCCCATTGGGCTCGTTGCTTTTCAATCATCATATGATATAGTCTGTCAGATTACGAGATCAAGCTGTCACAAATATGCAAACCAAACAATTTCAACCAAAAAATTTAAACGCCCAGACGGTTGATCTTTTGGGACAGAGAATTGTTCGAGGTCATTATAAGGAAGGACAACAATTACCGATTGAACCGGAATTGTGTGCCGAATTCGGAGTAAGTCGTCCGATTGTTCGGGAAGCCACCAAAATATTGATTGCAAAAGGACTTTTAAACTCAAAACCAAAAGTTGGCACGATCGTGCAAAGCAAGGATCGCTGGAATTTGTTAGATCCAGATGTTTTGCATTGGGTCACACAATCATTACCCGCTAATGAATTTCTCGACATGTTGTTTGAAGCGCGCATGGCCATTGAGCCGAGTGCAGCTGCTCTGGCAGCGGAAAAAGCGACAGATGAAGATGTCGAAAAAATTGCCAGCGCATATCGCGGAATGGTAAATGCGAAAACCATCGCCGAATCCATAGAGCCGGATGTTCGGTTTCACCAGGCTATTTTGGATGCAACCCATAACGACGTGATTCGTTACATCGGGCATACGCTCCATAATGCCATCGCAATTTCCATCAGTCTGACTTCCTGGCACGAACAAATTCATGAATTGTCGCTGCAACGACATGAAGCCGTCTATAAGGCAATAGCGGCAAAAAACCCTGCAAAAGCCGATAAAGCTGTGCGCACTTTATTGCAGGATTCACGTCAGGATTTCGATAAAAAATATTCTCGTTGATTAATTAAATAATGAAAAAAAATCTCATCCAGTATCGCACTGACGACGGAGACATTGGCGTAGGCTTGGTTCACAGTAGTGAAAAAGTCGAAATTCTCAATTGGCGCGGCGGTATTTATGAGTTGGCAAAAGCCGCCATCAACAGCCGGCGCACATTGTCTGATCTTGTCGAGGAAAATCGCTCGGGACAATATTTGGATTACGATCAGTTGGATCGTGATCAACGCTTATTGTCGCCGATCTCACATGTCGACCCCGCCCATATTTTGGTGGCTGGCACTGGGTTGACGCATTTGGGTAGCGCGGATACGCGCGCGGCTATGCACGCAAAATTAAATGCGGATGAAGCCCAAATGACCGATTCCATGCGCATGTTTCGTATGGGCTTGGAAGGTGGAAAGCCCGCTGCTGGTCAAGTTGGTGTTCAGCCCGAATGGTTTTATAAAGGCGATGGCAGCATAATCGCAGCGCCGGGAGCTGATATTGAATCGCCGGAATTTGCTCTGGATTTCGGTGACGAAGTGGAAGTAGTGGGAATTTATCTCATTGGCGATGATGGCAAGCCCTATCGTTTGGGATTTGCTATGGGTAATGAATTTTCCGATCACAAAACGGAAAAAATTAATTACTTGTATTTGGCCCACAGTAAATTGCGCCCATGTTCCATCGGGCCGGAATTGGCTTTGGGTGAATTACCCAGTTCCATTGAAGGTATCTCCAAAATTATTCGCGATGGTGAGGTCGCCTGGCAAAAAGCATTTGTCAGTGGCGAAGACAATATGTCGCACACCATTGCCAATTTGGAGTATCACCACTTCAAATATCGGGCCTTTCTACGTCCAGGCGATATTCATATTCATTTCTTCGGTACCAGTACACTCAGTTTCGCTGATAACTTCGAGACACGCGCAGGCGATATTTTCGAAGTGCAAAGCGACTGGTTTGGTCGCCCCTTACGCAATACCTATCGAATTGCCAAGTCCCGTAGTTTGGCGGAGTGCGAGGTGGTTGCGCTCTAATTAGGGCGCGCCTCCCTTCGAAGTCAGCAAAAATCCCAGAATCAGCTATTTTTATAAGCGATCTCAACAATCAGTCGCCAAAAACATCGGAACTTTGAGATGGATTATGGTGATTCACATTGCGCAAACCTGAAGTCCCTGGCAAGGCTATGCGAGCGCCAGGGGTCCCTACAATAAATCAAGAGGTGCTTATGCTCGCCCCCGTTCTTAAATCCGTTGGATGTATCAGCTTGGCCTGTTCATTCATTTTTTCCGCCGTGGCGCAAGCTGATGTATCAGTGAAAATCCACGACGATCGTCCAGGTGCGACGATCAATAAAAACATCTACGGACAGTTCGCCGAGCATTTGGGGCGTGGAATTTACGAAGGGATTTGGGTAGGTCCGGATTCCAAAATTCCCAACACCCGCGGTTTTCGCAACGATGTGATCGCAGCCTTGAAAGAATTGCGCGTTCCCTTGATTCGCTGGCCGGGCGGATGTTTTGCGGATGAATATCACTGGCGCAACGGCATAGGCCCGCGAGAAAAACGTGCCGTTACTGTGAACACCTCATGGGGTGGTGTCACCGACAACAATGCGTTCGGCACCCATGAATTTTTCGAATTGGCAGAAATGCTCGGCGCCGAAGTTTACATCAATGGCAACCTGGGCACCGGCACACCGCAGGAAATGGCCGAGTGGCTGGAATATATGACCTCGCCCAGCGATTCCACTCTGGCCAACTTGCGCCGGCAAAATGGTCGGCAAGAGCCGTGGAAAGTGCATTATTTTGCGATTGGCAACGAGACCTGGGGTTGCGGCGGCAATATGACCCCGGAATATTACGCCAATCTTTATAAGCACTACGCCACCTTCCTGAAAACACCGGAAGATAATCGACCAGAATTGATTGCCAGCGGCGGTTATGAGCATTTGACCGAGTGGACCGAGACTTTGATGAAAAATGTTCAGCCAAACTGGAGTTTGCGCATGAATGGTATCGGCCACCATTATTACACCTTGCCGCTCAGCGATTGGGAGAAAAAAGGCCGCGCCATTCAATTCCCGGAAAAAGAATGGTTGATGACCTTCACGCGCACCTTAAAAATCGAGGATTACATCAAGGCCAATACCGAGATCATGGACAAATATGATCCGGAGAAAAAAGTCGGCTTTTATGTTGACGAATGGGGCACTTGGTACGACACAGAAGAAGGTGATAATCCCGGATTCCTGCACCAGCAAAACACCATTCGCGATGCGTTGGTTGCGGCGCTGAACCTCAATATTTTCCATAAATACGCCGACCGGGTTCGCATGACCAATATTGCGCAAATGGTCAACGTGCTGCAGGCGATGATTTTGACTGACGGCGAAAAAATGCTGTTAACGCCGACTTATCACGTATTCAAAATGTATATTCCGTTTCAGCAGGCGACATATTTGCCGTTGGATATCAAAGGCAATCGCGAATATAAATTGGGCGACCATTCTGCACCTCAGGTCAGTGCATCTGCGGCTAAAACAACGGATGGAAAAGTGGTGTTGGCTTTAACCAATATTCACCCGACCTCCAAGATTGATATCACCCTCGATGGCAACTGGAAGCGCGCTGATGGTCAGATTCTCACTGCGAAAAATATGGATTCACACAACACATTCGATAAAAAGAATGAAGTTGCACCTAAAGCATTTTCCGCACAGAAAAAAGGCAAGCAGTTCACTGTAACTGTTCCCGCCAAATCTGTAGTGGTCGTCGAATTGAAGTAAAGCGAGGCCCTGCTTTTATTTGAGCGACCAAAGGGAGTTGGTCGTTTTTGCCCAGTTTTTATTGCCCCCCATTCTTGGGAGTGAGGCTGTTCACATTGTGCGTGTGAGTCTCCTCCGTTCCCTAAAAACTAGCCTTCCCGTATAAGTAGAATCACTATATCATCATATGAAATGATGGTCTTTGAGTGCTTCATGCCGATCTCAAAATCCCATTTTTAATCGGAACCCATCTCAAAATCAGCCGAGCTACCAAGCGCAGCATTTTTGAGATGGCTTTTGGTTTGTGCTAGCTGCACCTGCGCAAATTTTGAAGTGAAAGGGTTTTTAGCGGAACTGGATTGTCCGTGTCACCGAGTCCTATTGGTGCGTTGCACCTTTTGAGGGTTATTGCCGTTCGGGATTGTCACCAGCGTACGGTTGTTGTTAACCCTCGATTTTTTTCAGGCACCGGTAGAACCGCGTTTCATTCTGCTTTTGGCGCGTTCCCGTTGCCGGTCATCAAAACGATTACTGCAATCAGGGGATAACGATAATGAACGACAAAATTCAAAAAGTCAGGTGGTGTGGTGGTTTAATACTATTGGCATCCTTGGTCATTACCGGATGTGGTGGGTCAGGAGGCGACTCCTCATCGTCGTCATCAAGTTCTTCCTCCAGTTCGTCAAGCTCAAATGCTTCTTCATCGGGTGTTGCATCTAGCTCGAGTTCGAGCTCTTCGAGTTCAAGTTCTTCAAGCTCCAGTTCTTCGTCGAGTGGTGTGGCGCAGTGTCAGAATCCACTCCCGGCACCCAATCGTGTCTCCTGGTCAAATCGCGGCTCGCCACTGAGTGGGTCTTATCGCGATGTGGTGGTGGAGCAGCATCAAACCTTGTCTCGCCATACCGTATATCGCCCCGCTTCATTTACCGCTGAAAAACTGCCGATCGTTTCATGGGGTAATGGTGGCTGTGGTGCAAATGGTTTGAGTTCTGCGGAGTTTTTGGCGGAAATCGCTTCGCACGGTTATTTGGTGATCGCGAACGGTGCTCCTAATGGCGGCGGCAACGATCCGGATAATGGATCGACGCACATAGCTGCAATCGATTGGGCAACTGAGCAAAACGACAATCCTTGTAGTTCGCTCTATAACCGTATAAATGAAGAAAAAGTAGCAGTGATGGGATATTCCTGCGGTGGTTTGATGGCCTTGAACGCCGCTGGTGACGCTCGTTTGTCTACCGTAGTGGCGATGAATAGCGGTTTATTGAATCCCAGCCAGAATGTGTATGCCCGCATGCACACTCCGGTTGCCTATTTTAATGGTGGCCCGTCCGATATCGCTTATTCAAACGGTCAGCGGGATTATCAATCGATTAATCATGTGCCGGTTTACCATGCGAATTTGCCGGTTGGTCACGGTGGTACTTACGACCAGGATAACGGCGGTGAATTTGCGCGGGTCGGTGTTGCGTGGCTCAACTGGCACTTAAAGGATAATCAAGGCGCTAATGGTCGCGGTATGTTCCTTGGTAATTCCTGCGGAATCTGCAATTCAAATTGGACTATTGAGCATAAAAACTTTTAATAAAAATAAGTCAAAATAGTCTACATTTAATCAATATTGCTTGTGCGCGCTGCCCGCGGATCCCCAAGATCCGTGGGCAATTTAATTTCATAACGATAATTTTCATCAGGGTGAAATTCTTCATGATCTCCGGCATTCCCGCGTTTCGCAGTATTCGTCGAAATGTTCTAAAGAGTGTGTTGTTTTCTCTATGTCTTGTGCCTTTGCTGCCCCAGGCGGATGCTCCGCTGAAGCGGCGGTATCAGGATACATCGCTGAGTTTTGAAGAGCGCGCCAGAAATCTGGTTGCGCATATGACATTGGATGAAAAAATTCCGCAATTAATCAATGACGCACCAGCGATTCCGCGCTTGGGTGTGCGGGAATTTAACTGGTGGAATGAAGGATTACACGGCGTCGCCGCGTTGGGCGATGCGACTGTATTTCCGCAAGCCATAGGTATGGCAGCAACCTGGGATGACGCATTGATGTTCCGCATTGCCGATGTCATCAGCACAGAATTTCGCGCTCTGCACTACGCCAAACAACACCGTTTTGGCGGTTCGGATTGGTTCGCCGGGCTGACCGTATGGTCGCCCAACGTCAATATTTTTCGCGACCCTCGCTGGGGCAGAGGTCAGGAAACCTACGGTGAAGATCCCTATTTAACGGCGCGTTTAGGTGTGGCGTTTGTAAAAGGTCTGCAGGGCGACGATCCGCGTTACTTAAAAACTGTGGCCACGCCGAAACATTACGCGGTGCATAGTGGCCCGGAAGCCAGCCGCCATCGCGACGATATTCATCCGCACCCGAAAGATGTGGAAGAAACCTATTTGCCCGCATTCCGCGCAACGGTTATTGAAGGCGGTGCGCGCTCTGTGATGTGCGCCTATAACGCGGTCAACGGTGTGCCTGCCTGTGCCAGCAAGGATTTGCTGCAAAAAACACTGCGGGAAAAATGGGGCTTTGATGGTTATGTGGTATCGGACTGTGGTGCGGTTTACGATATTTACGAAGAAAAAAACCACGCTTACACCAAAACACCGGAAGAGGGCATTAAAGTCGCCTTTGAAGCCGGTATGGATTTGATTTGCGGTGATGCATCGGAGGCCGACAATATTCGCAAAGCGGTACAAAAAAATTTGATCACGGAAAAACAAATCGACGAAGCTTTGGTGCGCTTGTTTACCGAGAGAATGCGTCTCGGGCAGTTTGATCCTCGTCCACAGGTATTTCCTCATATTACGCCCGCCGCAAATGACACCGACGAGCATCGCGCTTTTGCACGCACGGTGGCAGAAAAAGCTTTGGTGTTACTGAAAAACAAAGACGGATTTTTGCCATTTAAATCCAATATCCGCACGCTCGCCGTTGTGGGTCCCAATGCGGATACGCTGGATTCATTGGTCGGTAATTACAACGGCAATCCATCGCAACCAGTCACGGTTTTAAAAGGCATTCAAGCGCGTTTTGGTGAAGCGAATGTGCGTTATGTGCAGGGTTCTGGCTTGTTGGATCCGGTGCAAACCCCAATCCCCGATGATGCCTTGTGTGTAGATGCAAAATGCCGCACCCGCGGATTGCAGGCCGAGTTTTATGCGGATAACAAGCTCAAGGGTAAACCTCTGAGCAAACGCGTAGAACCTAATGCGACCGTCTCTTGGATCAATGAAGTGCGCAGTGGCGCAGCGCGCTGGACGGGTTATTTGACCGCTCCTGAAACCGGCACTTATACCCTGCGTTATGTGGCGGATGGCGGTTATCGCATTTGGGTGGACGGCAAATTGATTCTCGATGCCTGGAACGTCGACTGGCGTCCGACCATTGCCAGCGGTGCTGTGGAACTGACGGCAGGTAAACGTTATGCCCTGAAAGTCGAAGCCTTCCAGCGCGGCGAAAAAGGGGATGAAAAATTGGTGTGGAGCCTGCCTTCCAATCCGGGCGCGCAGGCAGCAGTCGAGGCAGCCAAACAAGTGGATGCTGTGGTGTTTGTCGGCGGCTTGACCGCCCAGGTCGAAGGTGAAGAAATTCCGGTGCCGGTGCCGGGTTTCAGCGGAGGTGACAGGACCGATCTGGCATTGCCGAAAGTACAGCGCGATCTTTTGACACAGCTCTATGCCACGGGCAAACCGGTAGTATTGGTGTTGATCAACGGCAGCGCTCTGGCCGTCAACGAAGATGATGCAGCCGCAGCAGCGATTGTGGAGGCCTGGTATCCAGGCGGGCAGGGTGGGGAAGCGGTTGCTGGCCTGCTGGCTGGTGATTTCAGCCCCGCCGGACGCTTGCCTGTGACCTTCTACCGCTCGGTGGAGCAGCTGCCGCCATTTAGCGATTACTCCATGGCGAATCGCACCTACCGTTACCACGCGGGCGAAGTGTTGTATCCGTTTGGACATGGTCTGTCCTACACCCAGTTCAGCTATGACAAGGTCAAAGTGTCGCCCGAACAATGGGGCGCGAAGGGCACGGTTACTGTATCTGTGGACGTTAGCAATACCGGTGGTATGGATTCAGACGAGGTGGTCCAGCTGTATGCGACCCATAACGACGTTGCAGGATCGCCGATCCGAACCCTGGTGGGCTTCAAACGCGTCCATATTCCCAAAGGCAAAACCGAGCGCGTGACTTTCCAACTGGATCAACAACTTTTGAGCACAGTCGATCAAGCCGGCGCTCGCGCTGTGGTACCCGGCAAGGTGACTTTATGGGTGGGCGGCGGTCAACCGGGGCAGAGAGCAGGCTTGCCTCCAGTGGCTGGCAAGGAAGCGCATTTGCAGATCAAAACAGGAAAACGCCTATAAAAAACAGTCTCAAAAGATGTGATGGCGGATTTTGAGATGGCCAAGGGACCTGATTTGATACGCCATTCTCATAGAACTCAATTCATCATATGAAATAATGGAAGCGGTGAAGGTCCATCCTCGCCGCTGATCCATTTCCAAGCGGTTTCGGCGATTGTGATGGGCCAACGATAAAGCAATAACAATCAATTGTCCGATACTCGGCTTGGAAGGGATATGAAAACTCCATCTGATCGTCAAAGACTTATACGCCTTGGGCTTCTCCTCGCGGTTGGCATTTTTTCTGGCTGTGGCGGCGGAACTGAATCGTCCAGCAGCTCCTCTTCATCGAGCAGTTCGTCGTCCTCAGCAAGTTCATCGTCATCCAGCTCATCGAGTTCCAGCAGCTCTTCGTCAAGCTCATCAAGCTCTTCTTCCTCTTCATCATCGAGCAGCTCATCCGGCAGCATTCCTGCGGGCTCGACCCTGGTGTATGCGGTGAACGCGGGCGGGGCCGCGACGACTCTGAACAATGTGGAATATCAGGCAGACCGTTTTTACAGCGGCGGCACGGTCAATACCACC
The DNA here is from genome assembly GCF_014336955.1 of Saccharophagus sp. K07. Lineage (GTDB taxonomy): Bacteria > Pseudomonadota > Gammaproteobacteria > Pseudomonadales > Cellvibrionaceae > UBA5868. The sequence continues at coordinate 289,715 of NZ_QRAI01000001.1, forward strand.
ACCGACCCCATTGACGGCGTAAGCCAGGACACGCTGTATCAGTCCGAGCGTTTTGGCACCTATAAATATGAAATTCCTGTCACCAATAGCACCTACAGCTTAAAACTGCATTTTGTTGAGCTGTACCAAACCAAAACGGGTGCGCGCCAATTCAGCGTCACAGTGGAAGGTCAACCTGTTCTGCAGAATTTCGATTTATTTGCCGCTGTTGGGCATGACACGGCATATGAAGTGATAGTGCCAAATATTATGGTGGCGGATAAATCGCTGACGATTGAATTGGAATCGCAAATCGACAATGCCACACTCAGCGGTTTTGCCATTTATTCCAATGCCGGTGGAGGATTTGTTCCGCCGCAAGAGCCTGTAGCGTGTGATTTGCCGGCGACTTTGCGCTGGACTTCAACCCAGCCGATCATCAGCCCGAAAAATGGCTATGAAAACGTAAAAGATCCGACGATCGTTTATTACGACAATAAATACCATGTATTTGCCACAGCCTATGGCTCTGGTTCCTATAAATCCATTTATTTGAATTTCACGGATTTCGACCAGGCGCCAGCGGCCAACCATGTCACTTTTGCGCCCGGCGGACGCTCGACTGTTGCACCGCAGGTATTTTATTTCTCACCGCAAAACCGCTGGTACATAGTGACGCAGTGGAATGCTAAATACACCACGTCAACCAATATCAGTGACCCCAACAGTTGGTCCGCTCCGAAGGATTTCTGGCCGGGCGTAACCGGCGGCCATGCAGGTGCGCTTGATTATTGGGTGATTTGTAACGATACAACCTGCTACCTGTTCTTCTTTAAAGATGACGGAAAAATGTATCAGGTAAAAACACCAATCGGTAATTTCCCCAATTTCGACATCAATCAGGTGACCACATCCAACGTACAAGGCGCTGGTGGTCAAAATATTCTGTTTGAGGCAGGTAATGTTTATAAATTGAAAGGCCTCAACAAATATCTATTGATGGTGGAAGGTTGGGGTGCATCGGAAGGCCGTCGTTTATACCGCGCTTGGACTTCAACCTCATTGGACGGTCCGTGGGTTGCTTATAAAACCAGCGAAAATGATCCATTTGCCGGTCTCAGCAATGTAACCTTCCCCGGTGGCCAGTGGACACAGCAAATTAGCCACGGAGAAATGGTGCGTTCCGGTTGGGATGAAAAAATGGAATTGGATGCGTGTAATTTGCAGTTCCTGTATCAGGGCGTCAATCTCAGCGGTTACAGTGGTTCATACGATGGACGGCCTTACAAGTTGGGATTGTTGCGCGCCAACTAAAATGTAGTTGTTTTTACTTACGCAACAAATAAAAAATACTTATATACAAAACGGGACCGTCTGGTCCCGTTTTTATTTTGGGCCAATGATTATTTTTTTAAGTAATGGCGGGTGATGAAATATATTGTCGTGGGGAAATTCTAAAAAATAGATTTTTAGAATTAATATTTTTATACCTAAGTGGGGAGTTGGCGACGGAGGCAAAAATGTTATCCAATACGCCCGGTTCGCAAGTAGGCTGGTGACAAAAGGAAAACTATCAATTGTTTTTTCCTTTTTTAACCTTGCGGATTGAGTTTTTATAATAATTACAGGAAAAATCCCCTATGAAATCAAAATATACACACCCAACTTTTCGTTTGAGTTTGCTCAGTCTTGCGGTTGCTACCGCGTCTGGAGCCTATGCTCAGTCCCCTGATAATGCGCCCATAAGCGAAGAAGTCATAGTGACTGGCTATAGAGCGAGTTTGCAAAATGCAGTGGACACCAAACGCGATTCTACTGGCGTTGTAGACGCAATCAGTTCGGAGGATATAGGTAAGTTTCCGGATACAAACCTGGCGGAATCGCTGCAACGTATTACTGGTGTTTCGATCGATCGCAGCGGTGGCGAAGGCCGACAAATTACCGTGCGCGGATTGGGACCGCAATTTAATACGGTTCTGTTCAATGGCCGGCAAATGCCGAACGCGAATGCCAGTCGAGGATTCAACTTCGATACAGTTGCTGCAGAAATGGTAAGCGGCGTAGAGGTATATAAAACGTCTACCGCGGCGACACAATCCGGCGGCATAGGTGCAACGGTCAATGTCAAAACCGCGCGACCGCTCGATGTCGGCGATAAAATTACCGGTTCAATCAAAGGCTTGAAAGAATCCAATATTGATGACGTAACGCCTTCGATTTCAGGTCTTTTCAGCACAACGATCAACGACAATATCGGTATTCTCGCCGCACTTAGTTATCAAGAGCGTGAGTATCAGAGTGATGCAGCGGAAGTGCGTCGTTGGGATTGGAACTCACGTCGCCCCGGATCGATTGGGCAATATATTGAATTGCCTGATGCCCAAGGAAATGAGCTGGAAGTTGATTTTTTGCCAACCCAGTCAGTGATTAGACGTCAAGATTTTAAACGGGAACGATTGAATGGCAGTTTGGTGTTTCAGTTTGCGCCATCGGACAATTTGACTCTGACCCTGGATGCACAATATTCAGATCTCCAACAAGAGGGATTGGAATATGAGAGCGCTGCGTGGTACAGCAACAGTACCAGCGAAAAGCACCTGGTCGACAGCAATAAAACTTTGATTTATCGCACGATTACCAATGCGGGGTTGGACTTCTTTGTCAATAATCCTGTCACGCAGGAAGTCGGCTTGAGCACAGGCATTGAAGCGGATTGGGATATTAATGAATCTTCCAATCTTGTTTTCGCATACAGCCGCTCGACTGCGGAAGCTCAACCGGATAAACAGGCAAATATTAGTCGATCAGATGTGCAGGCGGCACCCTTGTCTTTTACCTTTGAAGTTCGGGCAGACGTTGCTAGCCATTACTACGACAATTCAAAGATTTCGCTCGAAAATGCGCGACTTTGGCAATACGACGGTTATTCTGATCCCCGCAAAGACGAAATCAATCAGGCGCGGGTGGATTACACCTTCACGCAGGATACTCTTACCGTCAAAGCTGGTTTGATGTTGACCGATCAAACCAAAACAATACAGCAATATATGGCGGAAGGTGGCGGCCGTCTGCAAGGCAGATACACATTGGTTGGCGACGATCCTGTAACGAGTCTTTTCCGTACTGTAGAAGAGGCGAATGCGGCGGGTTATCACGTACACACTATGAATCATGGTGTGCTGGGCTCTTTGGCTTATTTCTCGTTTGATCCGCTTGCATTCAACGATTGGTTGCGACATGCACAACAGGATCCGGATGCCACGGCTGAACAGAGAGATCTGAATAATTCTACGTTGGTATTGCAACCCAATTGGTCACAGGTCAACGAAAAAACCACGGCTCTTTATGTCGAGGGTACCAAGACATTTGAATTGGGTGGCCAAGAGTTAACTCTGGTTGCGGGATTGCGCTACGAAGATACTTCTATCGATTCCACATCACTGGAACAGACGCTGCTTTCTCTGACCCCTCCTGCGCAACCGGGAGAGAACTACCAGCGCGAATTTACGGACAGTGTGCCATTTACCGATGGTGATGGCTACGACGTATTTCTGCCGAATATCTCGGTTAAATACGCTATATCGGATGACGTTATCCTGCGTTTTGCCGCTTCGCGAACCATTACTCGTCCTGAGTTGACGGATATGAGATCGGCGCGCAGTTTTGGTGATATTCGTCAAGGGGAGAGAGGGAATGGCAGTGCGGGCAACCCGAATTTGAAACCCTTTATGTCAGACAACTTTGATTTGTCTGCTGAATGGTATATCAATGATTTTGACTATGTTTCTATCGGCGGCTTCCATAAATCCATTGATAATTTTGTGGTGACCGAAGCAGCACCGGAAATCATTACTGGAGTACTTGATCCCGCGACTGGCCAAGACGCCGTTTATGAAATGCGCCGTCCACGCAACCTCGATACCAAAAAGGTTTACGGTTTTGAACTCGGTGGACAGCATATTTTTGGTGAGTCCGGTTTTGGTGTGATTGCAAACGCAACATTTGTGTTTTCTGATCCCAAATACAACTACGATACGCCAATGGGTGAAGTGCCAAAAGCGGATGCGGTCGTTGGTGTAAGTGATTCCGCGAACTTGATCGCCTTCTATGAAAATGGACCGTTCCAAGTCAGGGTTGCATACAACTGGCGTGAATCCTTTATTCGAGGCTTCCAATACTACTATTCCAGCACCAGTAACGAGCCGGTTGTAGTGGAGGATTATTCTCAGGTCGATATATCCATGAGCTACGATCTGACTGACAATGTCAGCCTGTTCCTGGAAGGTATCAACGTGACGGAAGAGGGAACCCGCCAACACGGCAGAAAGGACAATCATATGTTCTTCGTGGGTGACGGCGTTGCGCGTTACGCTTTGGGAGTTAGAGCGACTTTCTAATTTCTTGAGTGTTTGACGCAACAAATATGAAAAGGCCATTCTTTGCAATGGCCTTTTTCTTTTCGACCTCTATTTTTCAGACGGATATTTATGAGTACTCACCTCATAGACTCAATATTGGTTGTCGGCGGCGGTGCGGCGGGTTGGCTGACGGCGGGAATTCTGGCGGCTCGTTATGGACAGGATGTGCAAATAACTTTAATTGAATCTGCAGATGTCCCCATTATAGGAGTTGGTGAGGGCAGTTGGCCGTCGCTGCGCAACACATTGCGAGATATGGGAATTTCAGAAACGGATTTTTTTACAGAGTGTGATGCGTCATTTAAGCAGGGCGTCAAATTTATTGGTTGGCAAAAGGATAATGCCGATTTTTTCTACCATCCGTTTTCCCTGCCGATCGGTTTTCTCGAACGCAATGTTGCCGAATGGTGGATTGCAAATCCGTCTTCCCTTTCTTTTGCTGATGCGGTTTGCGCACAGGAATTTTTATGCGAACGCAATTTGGCACCGCGTACGCCGGATGCACCTGGATATAAATCGCAGGTCAATTACGGTTACCACTTGGATGCGGGAAAATTTGTGACTTTTTTAAGTCGACACTGTAAAACCATACTCGGCGTAAAACACGTCATAGGTACTGTCTGTAAAATCAACCAAAATGAACAGGGCATCGAAAGTATTGAAACTCTGGAGCAGCAGACTTTAACCGCCGACTTGTTTATCGATTGTTCCGGGTTGAAATCATTGCTATTGGGCGAAGCGCTGGGTGCAAAGTTTATTGATAAGAGTGCGGAAATCTTTATCGACAGCGCCGTGGCTGCGCAAGTGCCTTACGAGAGCGATGAAGCTCCCATACTTCCCTACACACTTGCCGAGGCGAAAAAAGCTGGTTGGATATGGGAAATCGGCCTTTACAGCCGCAAAGGTATTGGGCACGTATATTCCAGTCGGCATATGTCGGAGGATGAGGCGACAGCGGTTTTGGCCGACTATATAGGCCCCGGCTTCGCCAATTTATCTCCGCGCAAAATCAAAATCCCCTGCGGCTACCGCGATGTTTTTTGGCAAAAAAACTGTGTCGCTATAGGCATGGCCGCGGGATTTATTGAGCCGCTGGAGGCGTCCGCTTTGGTTATGGTGGAACTCGCCGCCAATTACATTCGCGATCAGTTGCCGCGCCATAAAGCGGCTATGCCGACAGTGGCAAAACGCTTTAATGCATTGCAAACCTATCGCTGGCGCAGCATTGTGGATTTTCTCAAATTGCATTATGTGCTGAGCGAGCGCAGCGGTGATTTTTGGCGAGACAATAAAGATTCTGCAACCATTTCCGATTCGTTGCAGGAATCCTTGCAGCTGTGGCAGTACCACGTTCCCTACAAAAAAGACTTTTTATATAAAGAAGAAGTGTTTCCCGCCGCGAGTTATCAATATATTTTGTGCGGTATGGGATACCGCCCACAGCTACCATGGAGCTTTAAAGAACAGGAAAAGGCTGTCTTCGCCCATTTACTTAATGAAAACCAAAAAATTAAACGGGCGCTCGCGGGTGTAATTCCTGACACCCGTGCAATGCTGACGGCAATTCGGTCTGGCGCGGCCTTAGGCCGTCAGAAATTCCTCTAATTTTTCGATCATCTCCGCCGAGCCCAGATAGAGCGCGGTGCGTTGGTGCAAGGATTGCGGTTGGCAATCCAGGACGGATTTGCCCGCGCTGACAATGGCTTTGCCGCCGGCCTGTTCGGCGATAAATGCCATGGGATTGCCCTCGTAAAGCAGGCGCAATTTCCCTTCGGGATAGCGACTGGAAGTGGGGTATAAATAAATTCCGCCATGAATCAAATTGCGATGAAAATCCGCTACCAGTGAACCTATATAACGCGAACTGTAGGGCCGCTGGGTTGCGGGATCTTCCTCCTGACAATATTTGATGTATTTTTTTACACCGTCGGGAAAACGGCTGTAAAAACCTTCATTGATGGAATATACGGCGCCGCTGCGCGGGTATTGCATATTCGGGTGCGACAGGCAGAAAAGCCCGAGGGACGGTTCATAGGTAAAACCGTTTACGCCATTGCCGGTGGAGTAAACCAGCATAGTGGAAGAGCCGTAAATAATGTACCCTGCGGCAACCTGGGCGCGTCCCGGTTGGAGAAAATCTTCCATCTGCACGGGAGTGCCGACGGGTGTCAAGCGGCGATAAATCGAAAAAATGGTTCCCACCGATACATTGACGTCTATGTTGGATGAGCCGTCGAGCGGATCCATCAATACCACATATTTGGCATGCTGATTTTGGCTGCCTTCAAAGCGAATAAAATTGTCTTCCTCTTCCGAAACAATTCCGCACACCACGCCGCGAGCGCCGAGCGCGGATTTAAAGACTTCATTGGCCAATACATCCAGTTTTTGTTGCGCCTCGCCTTGAGGGTTGGTTTCACCTGCCGGACCGGTGATATTCGCCAAGCCGGCTTTATTGACCTCGCGGTTGACGATCTTGGCGGCGAGGCAAAGCGCGGAGAACAGGGCGGAAAATTCCCCGGTTGCCTGGGGGTAATCCATCTGATGCTCAACAATAAACTCGCTCAAAGTATTAAATGTCGACATGGAATCACCGGATTAAGAAGGCTTGTATGGATGATGTTTGCTTGATGTATCGCAAAGGTTCCAAAAGTATACGCCCGTTGTTGCCGATTGGTGGCAGCAATTGACTGGCGGGAGTTGTCCGCGATGCTTACACTTGCCGGCCTGCAAAGTCATAGGCCATTTCAATAATTGCAGATCATCTCACTAACCAAGGGGAGCGATTGTGATCCCAAATAACATGTATCAACTGGGCTATCGACTGCTCGGCGCGGCGGTTCTTCTGTTATGTGCTGGCTGTCAGTCATTGATCTCGAACAACGGAGCGGAATCTGTGGGCGAAGGTACTGGCATTTCTTTGATCGTGGGCACCTACAACCAGAAGGGGAGCGAAGGCATCTACAGTCTTTCCTTCGACCCATCGACTGGCACCTTTGGGGAGCCGAAGCTGGAGGCGCGGGCAGATAATCCTTCCTTTATTTCCCAGCACGGCAATCGTCTGTATGCCGTAGTGGAAACCGACCATGGTGCTTTGACGACCTATTCCCGAGCTGAAAACGGCACTCTGCAATCTCTGGCAACCGCGCTGACAAAGGGGGCATCGCCTTGTTATATCAGTCTGAGCCCGGACGGCCGGTTTATCGCCACAGCCAACTATATGGGCGGGAACACTTCCATATTCCGCCTCGATGACACTGGTGTGCCGCAAGGTGTCCCGCAGGTGCTGCAACATCAAGGCAAAGGACCAAACGCGGACCGCCAGGAGGCGGCCCACGCTCATTGGGCGCAATGGGATCCGCAGCAGGCTTATTTGTACGTGGTGGATCTCGGGATCGATGAGGTGAAAGCCTATCCATTTGATGATGGTGCGGGCGAAGGTTTTACCGCGTTGCGCCTGGCGCCGGGCGATGGTCCGCGCCACTTGTTTTTCCATCCGCACCTGCCAGTTGTCTATGTGGTGAACGAGTTGAGCAATACCCTGGTCGCGGCGCGGCGCAATGGCGACGGTACTTTTACCGAATTCCAGAAAATCGGAATGTTGCCTGCGTCATTTACCGAGCATAGCCAAGCAGCTCATCTCTATGTCACCAGCGATGGCAAAACTCTGTATGCCTCCAACCGTGGCCACAACAGTATTGCGGTGTTCAATATAGGGCAGGATGGTTCACTGAACCTGGTGGAGATCGAGCCTGTGTTGGGCGATTGGCCGCGTCATTTCCTGGTATTGGAAGACGAACGCATTCTAATAGTCGCGAATCAGGAAAGTCACAATCTGGTGGCATTTCGCATCGAATCTTCCGGTGCGCTAACCCCTATGGGTAAACAAATTGAAATACCTCAGCCAACTTTCCTAGACCGTTTGGCTTTCTGATCTAAACTCTTTCTTCTCCAGCGCGCATCCCGTCGGATGCGCGACGTCAATTTTGGCCGCGGCCAAGCGTAGAGGCTATGGTTAATCGGAGATCTACCCAAAACATAAGAATACTATGACAGGTATGAGCGAAACCCTGCCTTGGGTGATGTTTCTTTTTTACATCACGACCGGTTATTTGTCGGTGGTCGGTTTGACCTCCGGCGCTATAGCCGTAACCGCTTATTCCCTGCATAACCGTTTTATCTACACGCCCGTCGCCCTAATGGGGCTCAGTGGTGCCGGGTATCAACTGGCAACCGCCTATTACTACCAAACCAATGCTGAGGCCGCTGCCATCACCGCGCTGATATGGCAGACCGATTTCGCCTCCATTATGTTGCTGTCCACCGGCTTTTATTTTGCCGCACTGCGCTACCGCGGCCATGTGCCGGGTTATCTGACGTTTCTGTTTGTGTTGGCGCTGCTGATGTTGCTGGTGGCTAATCGTGCGTCGGATTTTTCTCTCCATTTCGCCGACGTCGCCACCTTAACAAAATATCCCAATCCCTGGCTTGGTTCATATGGCGCTTTACAGGGGGAGCCGGGCGGTGGTTCCTGGTTATGGCACATTGCCATGGGGATAACCTTGCTGGCTTCCTTCTGGTGGAATTTCCATTCCCGCGCAGTAATAGGTCCCGCCAAAGTTTTTACCCAATTTCTCTTTCTCTTCCTCTTGATCGCGACTGTCTATTCCAGTTTGAGCCTGGATCTCGGCATCTGGAACGGTATTTATCTGCCGGGATTTGCCTTAACTGCTTTTATGTTGTGGTTCTGCATAGGCTTTACCCTGGAGGCTGCGCGCAACAGCCGCCAGTTGCGCCGGCGGGAGCGCGAGATGGAAGCGGAAATCCAGGAGCGGCGCAAAGCGGAAGATAAATTGGAGCGCCTGTCCCAGGTATTTATGCAAGCGCCTGCGGCCACCCACATCATTGATTTGAATGGCCGAACCCTCCAGGTCAACGACGAGAGCTTGCGCTTGTTGCGCCGCGACGTAAGCGCGCCTCCGCGCGTCAATTTCATCACCGTATTGGAGATGCTCGGGGTGAGCAAGGAGCAAATTCTGCAAGACATTGCGGAAAAGAGCCGGGGTGAATACGGGCCGTTTTTCCTGGTGGCGGGTATGCCGGTCGACGCTCTGTATCTGGCGCGCGATGCCTGGCTGAAGTTCAAGCTTTATCCCATCTACAACCACGAGCGCGAATTGCAGGAAATTGTGGTGCGCATGGAAGATGTCACCGACCAGCAATTCGTCGAAAACGCCATCAAAACCATTTCCATGGCGGTTTCCACGGAGATCGGTCACGCCTTCTTTAATCAGTTCACCATCCACCTCGCCAAGCTGCTCAATAAGAAATTCGTATTTATCGGTCTGAAGAAATTCGTCGAAGGGCGCATGACCATCCAGACTTTGGCGGTCTCGGCGAACGGTGAGTTGATGGACAACGTCAATATCGAACTGATCAATTCGCCGTCGGAAAAAGTATTGAAGGAAGGCAGTTACGCCATACCGCGCCAAGCGCAGCGCGAATTTCCGGACAACCCGTTCCTGCGTAATTTGGGCCTGGAGAGTTTTGTCGGCTCGGCCATGGTGGACGTCAATAACGAACCCATCGGCTTGATCGCGGTGCTGGACGACAAGCCCATGGACAACGTCAAACAAATGCTGGAGGTGGTGAATATTTTCGTCTCCCGTGCCAGCACCGAGCTGCATCGCCTGGAAGCTGAGCAGCGCATTCGCAAAATGGCATACGAAGATCATTTGACCGGGCTGCCGAATCGCTCTGCGTTGAATGAACACGTCATCCATTTGCTCCAGGGAGAGGATGCGCCCGAAACCTGCGCCTTTATCCAGATTGACCTGGATCATTTCAAAACCATCAACGATGCACTCGGCCACGATGTGGGTGATGAAGTGCTGCGCCGTATCAGCGCCCGGTTGCGCCAAGTATTGGGTGACGATGCTTTTCTTGCCCGCCTTGGCGGTGATGAGTTTGCCGTGGTGCTCCGCCATCTGGGGCCGGGCGCCGAGTTGTTCCTGACGCGTACTATCCAGCAACTAATTGCCTCCATGGAACAGCCAGTACAGGTGGGAGATCACGTGTTGGATCTAGGCTGCACCATAGGTGCGGTGCTGTTTCCGGAATTTGCCACAAGCGTGCTGGACGTATTCCGCAATGCGGATATAGCCCTGAACAAAGCCAAAGGCTCCGGCCGCGGCGGCTACCAGCTGTTTACGCCGGAGATGCACGACTCTGTCAGCCATAGGCTCGCCCTGGAGCACGGCTTGCGCGCGGCTCTGGCCAACGATGAATTCCACGTGTTTTACCAGGCACAAGTGGATGGCGAGGGCAATCTGATGGGGGCTGAAGCGCTGATCCGCTGGCGCCATCCGGACCAGGGTTGGATATCGCCGGCGGAATTTATTCCCGTGGCGGAAGAGACCGGTTTGATCAATGGTATCGGCCAGTGGGTGTTGCGGGCGGCTCTGACCCATCGCAAACAGTGGGCAGAGCGGCGTATTCCGTTTTACGGTCATCTTTCCGTCAACGTATCGCCATGGGAATTTGCGCGCCCGGACTTTGTGTCCGCCACTGTGGAGGCGGTGGAAAAGCTGCAGGTGCCGCCCAGTCATATTACTCTCGAAGTCACCGAAAGCGCGCTGCTGACCGATATTCAGGACACCATCACCAAACTCAGTCAGTTGCGACGCTTCGGTATGACCATAGCGCTGGACGACTTCGGCACAGGCTATTCATCCCTGGCCTACTTGCGCGATCTACCGCTGGACATCCTCAAAGTGGATAAAACCTTTGTCGACACTCTGGCCACCAATGCCCATGAGCCATTGGTGGAATCGATGATCGCCATCGGTCGCAATATGGGCTTGCAGGTGGTTGCAGAAGGGGTGGAGACGCAAGTGCAGTTGGAACGACTCAAGGCCATGGGGTGCAATGTGTTCCAGGGTTATCTGTTCTCGCGACCCATGGCAGAGGCGGATTTTGTGCAGTGGTTGATTCAACGTGAGGCGGACGCTCGAGAGCTCAAACAGCTGCCTTAATCGCCCGCCCGATTTCACTATTTGTGTTTGATTTTACTATTTGTGTTTGGCTTTAAAGTCGAGAAACCCCATCGCAAAGGCGGAACCGACGAAGGTCAAATGCAAAACCACATACCAATAAATTTTGTCTTCGTCTGTGTTTTGCACATTCATAAAGACCTTCAGCAAGTGGATTGACGAAATCGCCACAATAGAGGCGGCGATTTTGCCCTTCAGCGATGACGAATCCATCTTGCCGAGCCAGCTCAATTTTTCTTTTTCGCCGTCGAGATCGAGCTGCGATACAAAATTCTCATAGCCGCTCATCAGCACCATCACGATCAATCCTCCCACCATCGCCAAATCGATCAGCGTGAGCAGACTGAGGATCATCTTGGCTTCCGACATATGCACGACATCGATCAGCAAGTGAAACGATTCCTGAAAAAACTTGATGATCAGGGCCAACAGAGCGAATGCCAGACCTAAATAAATAGGTGCCAGCAACCAGCGGGTACGGTAGAGCAGTTGTTCGAGGGGTTTTTCCATAGAAATGACTTTGCAGAAGTGAAAAACAGCAGGCGGGCGATTTTAAGTGGAAGCCTGCTGAGTGCAAAGAAATTTTTAGGGCAATCAGTTCTGTTCGCTAAATAACTCCACCGTCAGACTCGGGCGTTTGGCCGGATCGGCCTCGCGTGAGAAAAACGTCACTTGCCCCCGTCCCGATGTCCGCTGCAGGCGCATTTCCAAAGTGAACTGGCGCAGGTTGGCGGCCATAAGCTGTTGTATCAGCGGCAATACGTCGATTTCGTAATCCTTGAGGTTGTCTTCGTTACTGCTGGGCGCGGTCACACTCGGCAGATTGCGCACCGCCGCCGGTGTGTAATGGGATTGGTCGAAAAAATCTGCCCAGGTGACCGTCTTCTCTTCGAAATTGTTATGGACAGGTTTCAGATAGAAGGCGTTGTCGCCGTTTTTGCCGAAGTGGCCGGCTTCGGCCGTAGTGTTCTGGCCGTAGAGCCGGTCATCGGCGTTGGCGTAAAGCCGCAGGGTGGCGCGCAGCAGTTTTTTGTTCGGATTGCGGTGCAATTCTTCCAACAGTGACGCTACATCAAAACGAATCAGGCTGATGTTCTGGCCCTGCTGTGAATGCCCGGCGGACAGCGCGGTGGATGTGCCGAGGGGCTTTTTCTGATTTTGTTGCAGTAAGGCATCAGCGTCGGGATAAAACACAAATTGATTGGGATTCTGCTGCTCCTGAACCACTTCGGCATCAATGCGCTTGGCCTTTTCATTGGCATAGCGTTTATCGCTGAAGTGCACCTGCCCCTGTGCATCCACCCATTTGTAGATCTCTCCATGCGCACCGGCGCCGCCGAGTACAAATGCCAAGGCGGCTGCAATGCGTATGAATTTTGCTGATGCCATTTCGAAACTCCGGCCGGTCTGGTTGGCTGTCATTGTATGACTTTCTACAGCCAGCCTTTCTCCCGCGCGATCTTCGCTGCTTGATTTCGCGATCCGGCGCAAAGTTTCGCCATAGATTCCGACAAATAGTTGCGCACAGTGCCCTCAGACAGATAGAGCTTGCGGGCGATATCCGCAGTGCTCAACCCCTGTTCTGCCAGGCGCAGGGCCTGGCGTTCACGCTCGGTTAGCGGGTCATGGTCGTGCAAACCGGCGATCAGTAATTCGGTATCGTAAACACGTTGACCGCTGTGGATGTTGCGCAGCTGGTTTGCGAGTGTATCCACTGGTACCTCTTTGAGAATAAACCCGCGCGCCTCTGCTTGCAGGGCACGTTGCACGTAACCGCTGCGATTGAAGGTGGTGAGAATCACCGTTTTGATAGAGGGGTGATGTTCATGCAGCCAGCGGCAGAGTGTCAGACCGTCACAGCCGGGCATTTCAATATCGCTCAACACCAAGTCCGGTCGGCACTCTGGAATGGCCTTTTGTGCTTCCAGACCGTTGGCGGCAGTGCCGACGACGACAAAATCCGGTTGCAACGCCAGCAACTGCGCCAGGGCGTCGCGCACCAGGGTTTGGTCTTCCACCAGAAATAAACGGATTTGTGTCGGGTTGGCCATGGCCATAGCGCCTTAAGTAACGAGCGGTTGATTCCAGGGAAGGTGGATCAACAAAGTTAATCCGGGCCAAGCGGAATCTCGCTCACCAGGAGGATTCAGGGACAAGGTGCCGCGCCGCAGAGTAACACGCTGATAAATGCTCTGTAAGCCGTTGCCAAAGGCACTTTCATGCGCCTGGGCAAAGCCGCGGCCATTATCCCGAATCAACAATGCCAAAGTTTTTTCTGTCGTATTGCAGCGCAATTCGCAGCGCTCAGCACCTGAATGCCGCAATACATTGGTCAGAGCCTCGCGCACGATCAGCAATAAGTCGCTTTCCATGGTAGGTGGCAGCAATACCGGTGGCAGGGAGTATTGGAGGTCAATGCCGAGTGATCCCAGCAGCTCTTTCTGCGCTTCCAGTTCTGCTGTCAGGCCGTGGGTTTTCATTCCGGCAATGGTCTCGCGGATTTCCCGCAGCGCGTCTTGGGCCAATTGCTGAACTTGTGCAATATGCTCCCGCGCCTGAGATTCCTGCTTGTTTTCCAGTTGTTTCAAAGCGAGTTGTGCCTTCAGATGAATCGCGGTGAGGCGGTGGCCTATGGTGTCGTGCAAATCCTGGCCGATGCGTTCGCGCTCGGCAATTTTCGCTAAGCGCTGAATTTCTTCCTGCGACAGCAACTCGCGTCTTTGATGCAATATGCGTTGGCGATCGGTAATGCCAAACAGGGTAATCCCGGTGCTGGAAACAGCACCGACGACGAAATAAAAAATGACGTCGAGCTGAAAAAAATAGGTCGCAGAAGCGAGCGCAGCGAGCGTCATCGCAAAAAAGACAAGCGCTGTGCGCGCAGGCAAAAAGTAGGCAAAGAAGCTGCAGGCATAAATCGCAAAGGTAGTTGATCCATGGTTGTAGGGCGCAAGTCCCACCGCCAGAGCCACCATAAGGAGTGCGCCTGGAAGGGTCCATTTCGGCAGATTAAAAGCGGCAAAATAACAAACCAGGAATATCAGCAAGCCGGCGATATTGATCGCCCATTCGAAGGCCGTCATTGGGAAAAACCAGCGCATCAGGTAAAAACAGGTAAATACCAAGCTCGCAAATTGTTGGCGCAAGGTCGGCCGGTGAGAGTTGATCCAAGGGGACGGAAGATGATCCGTGGGCATATATCGCTCAAATAGACAGGGTTGATAAAACCATTATCGTCAAATTGGCGGATGATGCCATTGTAGAGAGTCATAGGTTCATCATGACAAATGTCATGCGGTCGACTGTTCGCCTCCTCCAATAGTGTTTATTTCTATCGTACCTCGCCTAAACAACAGTAAAAAACTAATGAAACCGACACGGCAAAATACCTTGCAAAATCCTCTGTAAATTTTGCTTGTTGTGCATATTGATAGTATTTCTTTGCAATCTTTTCTCCTTTAACAATTCGCCATGCTTGCAGCTGTCGTCTGTTGCTTCGTATGCCTGGGTCACAAAATCAAGGAAATTCGTAAACCTGCAGCACGCTGGCAGCTATTACAATTTTGCGTCGTCGAATTTGACTTTGCGAAAGTCACTTAGACCAAAATGAAGTTAACCAAAACTGGTTATTGCGAGCGATGCTGATAAAAATTTCGGCAAAACTGACATTAATTTTCCATCTGGGCCAATTCTTGGCGAGGGGTTTACGCAATAGATTAGTGCGACGCCAGAATGTCCGGCATTCCCGCCTTTGGCAATCTATTTGCAGTGCAACATGCAGAAGAAGGGTTGCAATGTCATGCAGTGGTTTGAAATGTGATGATGCATGCACGATGCAAAAGCGGGTTTCGACCCCAACCGTAGGCATAAGGTGACAATAATGGAAGATTGCGTAGCGCAGGCGAAACCGCTTTTTTTCTCTCGTTGGTTATCGTTTAAAAAAGCAATATTAAAAACAGCAAAACCCGTGCGGCTGCGATGCGTGAATAATAAGCTCGCGGAATACGACGAAAATATTGTTGAACCAGAGGAATTTGCGGCGGATTTAGACTGGCTGACAAATGGAAAGCGTGTGCAATTTAGCCGTTCTTATCTACGTTTTTTTGAAAATGCGCGCCGTCGCCATATAAATTCCCGCAGCCAATGGCGACAAATATTGGATCGCCATCTTTTCCCGCGCAACAAATAATCCCCGCTTACAAAACTCCGGAACGCTTGATTTCCCAATAGCTGTTGGCCAGCGCAGGCGCCAGATCTTTCGCCAAACAATCCACGGAATAAACTCCGCTCTGCTGCAGTTTTTTATGTGCGGCTTTGCGCAAGTGCAGGTAATTCACTGTGCCAGCGTAGGCTGCGGCCTGATCGAGATCGGTTACAGGCTCAATCAATGTATTGTCCAGTACGGCTTCGCGAATATTAGCCACCAAAACCAGATGGCGTTTTTGCAGCAGGCGCACCGCCATGATCAACTCTTCAATTTCTTCATCGCGGGAGTTGGTGACGAGCACGATCAAAGAGCGCTTGCGTTGCAATTGGAAAACTTTTTCTGCGGCGGCGAGATAATCCGGCGCGCAGTTTTCCACCTGCAGATCATATAAACCATTCAAGATGACATTGACTCTGTCGGCACCTTTCTGCGGGCTTATCCAACGTTCGGTATGGCCGAAGCTCAACACGCCGACGCTATCACCTTGGCGCAGCGCAATATAGCTGACCAGAATGCTCGCATTGAGTGCGTGGTCAAAATGGTCGAGTTCGTCGTCTTTGGCGCGCATTCTCCGACCGCTGTCGATCAGCAAAATCACATTCTGATCGCGCTCATCCTGATATTCCTTGGAGATCAATTGCTGCCGATGGGACGTGGCTTTCCAGCTGATTTGCCGCAGGCTGTCGCCTTGGCGATACTCGCGCAATTGGTGAAAGTCCAGCCCCTGGCCGCGCCGGTTCTTGCGCCGGATGCCCAATTCATTGGTGTGATTTTCCGCCGCCAGAATGGTATAGGCCGCAATCGCAGAAAAATTGGGGTACACCTTGGCGGTACTTTCCACTGCGACCGAATAGGACACGCTGCCAAAACCCAGTGGCGTAGGCACCCGAATATGGCACTTTTGCAGAGTGAGCGGCCCGCGCTGCAAGGCGCGCAAACGGTAGGTAATCTGCGTTGATTGATCGGGTTGTAACGGTACAAATTGCTGAACGTGTTCGCAAACCACCTGCGGGTTGATGTCATCAAATACTTCGATGGTGACGGGATAGCGGAAGTGATGGGTGAAGATCAAACGCACTTCCGTCCACTGATTCAGCGCCAAACCACTTGCCAGCAGGCGTTCAACTCCTACGTCGGGTTGGCTGCGACTGCCGGCGTAATCGAGCAGCACCAGAAAAAACAACATCAGTCCGGCGGCAAGCAAACTCCACTGCACCCAATCTGCACTAAATGCTGTCCACCAGTGACCAAGCAAGCCCGCGAGCAGGGCAGCAGATCCCAAACCACCCGCCAGAAAAATGGTCTTGGGTGTCGGGCGCCAGCGTTTTTTGGAAATCGTCATCGAGCGTTTTTTTCCACTTATTTCCGCGGAGCGGGCACACTTTTGCTGATGTCTTGCAAAACCTGATCGACCGATACGCCTTCGATTTCCAATTCCGCCGCCAGCAACAAACGGTGGCGCAGGGCGGGCAGTACCACAGCTTTTACATCATCCGGTGTTACATAACGATCATTGTTCATCAATGCATAAGCGCGTGCGCCGTTGAGCAGTGCGATACTTGCACGCGGTCCGGCGCCGCGGGAAACCCCGGGCCAATTGCGCGTGGCGCGCACGATTTT
Organism: Saccharophagus sp. K07; assembly: GCF_014336955.1. GTDB lineage: Bacteria > Pseudomonadota > Gammaproteobacteria > Pseudomonadales > Cellvibrionaceae > UBA5868. Next base: position 306,991 of record NZ_QRAI01000001.1, read on the forward strand.
GACGATGTATTCCACAATGGCGGGATCAACCGTAATTTGCTGGGCGATTTTCTGCAGGCTCAAAACATGGGTTGGTTTGATCAACTGCCGTACCGGTTTTTCATCGCTGTTTTTGCCGAGCTGCAACAGCATGGTTTCTTCATCTTTGGCTTCGGGATATTGGATCAATACCTTCAACATAAAGCGATCCAACTCGGCTTCCGGGAGCGGATAAGTGCCTTCTTGTTCTATAGGGTTCTGCGTGGCCAGCACCATAAAAGGCGCATCGACCGGATGCGAAGTGCCCTCGATGGTGATCTGCCCCTCCTGCATCACTTCCAATAACGCCGCCTGGGTTTTGGCGGGCGCCCGGTTGATTTCATCGGCCAGCAATAAATTGGTAAAGGCGGGGCCTTTGCGAATCTCGAACTCCTGTGTCTTCATATTGAACATCGCATGTCCAGTGACGTCGCTGGGCATAAGGTCGGGGGTAAATTGAATGCGCGCAAAACGGCCGCCAAAACACTGGGCGAGGGTGCGCACCAACAGGGTTTTACCCAGCCCCGGAACACCTTCAATTAACACATGACCGCGTGCAATCAGCGCAAGCAGAACCTGTTCAACAACAGTTTGCTGGCCGATTACGACACGCTGGATTTCATTGCGCAGCGCCTGCACCAATTGGTAAGCCTGTTCAAAGGTGTCGCTTTTTTCACGGGGCTCATCTGCGGCTTGTATTTCGGAGTCCGAGGGAGGCACTTGTGTCATAGAGAATTCCTGAGATGTTGAAGGCGTTGCACTATGTCGATAAACACGGCGTCTTGCACTGGCAACGGGTGGTAAAGGGCCAGGTGAACGTCAGCTGCTTGTATACCGCTGAGCTGCGCAATTTTTTCCACCTGCTGATCCGGTGCCAGTTGCGCAAAACCCGGTTGGCGCAGGCGTAATTTCTGCAGAATTTCCTCCCGCAGCGGTTCCACCAGGGCGGCATTATTCTGGTGGCGCAGGAGAAAATGGGCCGATGCGCGAATATGGTCGAGAAATTGCCGTCGCCCCGTCACCGGCACAGTTAATACAGGGCCAAAGCGCGGCACCTTGTACCACAGCCAGAGAGCCAGAGCGGCCAGCAGGGCGAGGCAGCCAAACATGGAAGTCTCCCACAGTAAGCGCCAGAAGCTGGGAGTATCGCTGTTCAATACCAGCCACACCTTGTCGCTATCGCGCAGCAATTGCCACATCACAAATGCGTTGTCGCCGCAGGCTATGTAGTTATTGCCCAATGGACTCGCATTGACGAGCGCGAAAATCTCGCCCGCGCCGACTCTCATCTGCGCCAGATAAATCTGTTCGTCGCGCATCACCAGCGGTCGGCTGCTTGCGGTCACGTCCACAAACGATGTATCCAGGCCATAGCCAAACGCCAGTTGCAGCTGCTCCTGGCCTCTGAGGTGGATTGGCAGGTAGGTGGGGCGCCAGCCGCAGCTCTTGGCGGCCGGGTCTTCATCTTTGTTATCGGAGATTAGAGGAAAGCTTTCGATATCGGCGGGTTTATCATCTTCCTCCTCAGACGCCTCTGCTTTGTTTTCCTCAACTGCTTCATGTTCAAGCCAAGGCGTATGGTTAAGGGCGAGTCCAAGCAAATTCAGCAGTGGATCCTTATGACTGTCATCGATGCTGAAGTAGGGATTTTCCACCGTAACGATCAATTGACCGCCCTGTTCCACCCAACCCCGCAGGGATGCCACTTGTGACTCGCGCAAAGCGCCGCCGGTATTGAGTAGTACAAGAGCGTCTCGGTCGCCAACAGCTTGCTCGCCAAATTGCAGCCGTTCCAAGCCGGCGAAGCCGCGAATGGTTTCCACCGGTTTCTGCTGCTGTTCCAGCAAGCGCTGCAAGGCGAGCAGGGGGTTGCGGCGAGCTTCTTTGGTAGGACCCATATCAATGGCTTGTTCTTCCCACTCCTGGTTGAAGTACCACAAAGCCAGCAAGGCCCCGAGCAGGACGAGGAGCATGTGGGGAATGTAAGGGCGCAGCTTGCTCATACGCGCGCCCCGTCAGGCCAGTGATGGTTCCAGTTGCGGCACAGGCTTTCGGCCAGAGTGTTATCCGGCAGTTCATGACCGTAGGCCAATTGCCGCCAAACCTGCGTCAGATGGGAAAAATACGCCAGGGCATCAGCGGGTAGCGATTGCTGCTTGGCGATTTTCAAACATTCCAATTCAGTGTGGTCTTCGCGCAAGGGGGCGCCGCTTTGTAACAAGCGGGCGAGACTGGCGCGGTACAGCAGGGCGAGCGCCTGGCGCGGCTGCTGCCGTTGCCACAGGTCCAATGCGGCGGCGCTGACGTCGGTCGGTAGGGACTCCTCCGTCACCGCCATGCCAAACAGCTTTTTGGGCTGGTAATACTGACGGCGTTTGCGCGGCAGTAGTTGGGGAAAGCGACTGAGCCAGGAGCCGTATCTCAGGGCGACCCAGGCAACCAACGCGAGTACCAGTCCCCAGAGGATGATTTCGGCAAAACCGGAGATAGAACTGATGAACCTGCCAAACGCCTCGAGCAGTTTGAATAAGGCCTCAATGAAGCCGCTGTCCAGCTCTGGCTCCTTGTCGGTTTGCCATTTGGGAATCTTGTGGGTTTTCATCTGGTGAAAATCCGGGCCATTGCGTATGGCAATGATCTGCTCACGGATTTCCGCGCGTTCGTCCGCTGCCCAAACCGGTGGTGCCGACTGGGGCAGCAAGTTAAAGAAGGCAATTGCGGCCAGCAAAACAAAGGTTTGCAGTCCCCGTTTTTGCACCATACGTTTAAAAGCGATTTCGATATCCCAGCCTTCCAGCTTGACCCGGCGGTTGAGGTACAAGGAAAAGCCACAGGCCACAAACAGCGGGCCGATCAGAGCCATGGCGCTATAGCTGAAAAACAGTAGCAACAGTCCACCGGTTTTGCTCTCGCCCCAGAATTCGAGGCTATCTATACCCAGATCTACTTCCGCCGGAATAAACAGACCCAAGAGGGCGAGCCCGGAGATCATCAGAAAGGATTCGACGTGGACGCCGATAATAGTCAACCAAGTTGCCGGCCCGCTGTCGTCCCGGTGCAGTACCTGGAGGCGGTTGCTGCGCTCCTTGCCGCGCAAGCCTTCCAATTGGATCACAGGGAGATCCATGGAGCGGGTAAGACTAAAACGCCGCCAAGTCAGACTGGCAAAAATCTGGTTAAAAATGAGTTTCGGCAGCGCGCGCAGGATTTCCTTGGTGGAGGGAGTAAAGCCGAAGACTGCCTGGCTGAGGATCATCAGCAGCGGTCGTTCAAATAAGGGTTTGCACCACCAAAGGCTGAGCGATACCAGCCACAGGGAATCCGCGGGCAGCAGCAATCCCATCAATATCCAAGGCAAAGTCACCAGCAGCCAGATGCGCTGCATCGGCCACCACCACTGACGCGCCATCTGCAGACCGAGATCCACGGCCTCCCAGTCGCGGCGTGGGCGTATGGCGATGCGCAGTTGCTCCAGATTCATGAATGACTCCGTTCGCGCCCGCTGAAAATCAGATAGCCGAGCACCACCAGCCACAATGCGGCACCCACCAGATACTTCTGCCAGGGGGCAAAAATATTGTTGGAGGACCAGAAGGCTTCGATAAACGCCGCAATCACCAGCATCAAAATCACCCCGTAGACCAGCCGTATGGCGACATGACTGGCGCGCTTCAGAGATTCCACCCGAGTCAATTGCCCAGGCACAAGCAGGCTGTAACCCAGTTTTAACCCCGCCGCGCCGGCGAGCACTATGGCGGTCAATTCAAAACTGCCGTGGCCGACGATAAAGGTGTAGAAGGTGGTGGTAAAACCGACGTTGGTGAGATGGCCGGCGACTGCGCCGATCAGCGCGCCGTTGAAGGTGAGGAAAAAGCCGCTGCCGACGCCCAGCAAGAGTCCGGAAGCAAAGGTGCGAAAAGCCACCGAAATATTGTTGTAGATATAAAAACCAAACATCCCCCAGTTGGTGTCCGAATCGCGCGCGGCGCCCAGAACCCGGTTGGCCGGGTCGTACATGGCTTCCATTTGCGCCGCCTGATCCGGTGCAATCACCGTGTAGGCCATATCCGGATTCACCAGAGTGGCGACAAAAAATCCCAGCAACGGGCCGACAAACAGCAAAGCTGCCCACAACACAGCTTGGCGCTCCTGGCGCACCAGAGCGGGAAAATCGCGCACGATAAACTGCAGCAGAGGTTGCCAAATCGGATGTTTACGGCGGTAGAGCTGCTGATGTGCCCGCACCACCAGATTGTCCAGGTGATCCACCAGAAAGCTGCTGTAGTGGCGCTCCTGTGCCAGGGCGTGGAAATGACAGACCTTGCGGAACAGCGAGGCAAATTCGCGCAGTTCCCCCGATTGGGGTTTTTGGCCTTTTTCCAACAGGATCAGCTTGGCCTCCAACGCCTGCCAGACTGGCGCGTGGAGTTGCTCGAAAGTGGATTGCTTCATGGAGAATCCGCTCGCCGTCCAACAATGTGATTGGCCATCTGTTTGATGGCGACTACGGGGTCTCCCGGCGCAACTAGAGGGGCAATGATATTGGCCAGCTCGGCCTGGCGCGCACCACTCATAGTGGCGCTGCGCTGCGCAAAAGCCACCAGCACGCGTTGTTCGTCGGTGCTGAAGCCCTCAGGAACGGGGCGCACGCCGACATTGTCGATTGCCGGGCTGGGTTTAATGGGATTGGTGTAAACCACGAGCGTACCAGCGGCCAAGTCACCGAGGCGCTTGAAATCGCGGTTGCACAAAGACGCGATAATGGCGGAGATGTAAAACACCGGGAGGAAATCGACAGTGCGCAACAAGTTGCGAATCAGTGAGGCAGCGAAGGTGACCGGAGTGCCATCGTCATTAATAACCTTGAGATGTAACGCCTTTTTGCCGATGGTCTGACCGTTGTGGCAGAGCTCGAAGTAGACCGGATAAAACCACTCCATCAGAAAGTACACCACCAGTGTCATGCCCTGACCTATGCCGCTGGCACTGAACAGGAATCCGGTCGCCACCACAACCGCAACGCGAATCAACCAATCGATGGTGTAGGCCAGTGAACGAACCCAAAAACCGGCGGGATAGAGCGATAAATCAGTGCCCTCGGGCGTTTCGAGGGGATGACGGGTGTCGATCATTACGGCTTGATCCATGAACGGCCTTGGGCTTCCTTGGGACGAATGAATTATTAGGGGCATCAGCGACCGGATGGTCGCGCAAGGCCTTTTCGGATAATAGTGGCTCCCGAAACCGAGTCAAGTCCGTCAAGGCCACCGCCAGCGGAACTTTCTTCGCCCAGGGTTGTTAGGGATGCGCGAGTGTTTCTATTTTCCACCCAATAAACAGCCAGTAAACTCGGCCGTTTTTTCCAACCATCCTAAGGAAGTCAGATGCTTCGATCTCTGTTGAGCTTATTCGCCGTATTGTTGCTTGCGGCTGCCAGTACGACAGCCAAACTTTCCTACGCTGATAATTCCGTCCCGCTGCCGCGCGGGGTGGAGAAAGTTGTTGAGGTCGAAGGCATTACCGAATACCGCTTAAAAAATGGATTGACGGTGTTGTTGTTTCCGGACTCAAGTCAAGAAACAGTCACGGTCAATGTGACCTATAAGGTCGGTTCGAAGCATGAGAGCTACGGCGAAACCGGCATGGCGCATCTGTTGGAGCACTTGTTGTTCAAGGGCAGCAAGAAGCATCCGGATATTCCGGGAGAGATGTCGGCGCGCGGTGCCGAAGCCAATGGCACCACTTGGTTGGATCGCACTAATTACTACGAAACCTTTACCGCCACCGAAGACAACATCGACTGGGCGCTGCGCATGGAAGCGGACCGGATGGTGAATTCGTTTATTGCAAAAAAGGATCTGGACAGTGAAATGACGGTGGTGCGCAACGAATTCGAACGCGCGGAAAACAATCCGTTGCGCGTGTTGATGCAGCGTATGAGTTCCAGCGCTTATCTCTGGCACAACAACGGCAAACCCAGTATTGGCGCTCGCTCGGATATCGAAAATGTCTCTATTGAGCGACTGCAGGATTTTTATAGGCGCTATTACCAGCCGGACAATGCGGTGCTCACAGTTGCCGGAAAATTCAATGAAGCGTCCTTGTTGAAACTGATTCAAAAACATTTCGGCAAAATTCCCCGGCCAAAGCGTCAGCTCACCAAACTCTACACCGCAGAACCTGCCCAAGACGGCGAACGAAGCGTTACGGTGCGGCGCGTGGGGGATATTCAGTGGTTCGCCGCCGCCTATCACATACCCGCCGGCAGCCATCCGGACTACCCAGCGCTGGAAGTGCTGACGGAAATTCTCGCAGATACGCCGCGCGGTCGCCTGCATAAAGGGTTGGTGGAAACAAAACTGGCGGTATCGGCCTTTGGCTATCCCTATCAGCTTCAGGATCCCGGCCTGCTGTTCTTCGGCGCGCGGGTGGAGAAGGGCGCGGATTTGGAGAAAACCCGCACAGCATTTCTGCAGTTGGTGGAAGGCGTTGCCCAAACGCCCATCACGGACGATGAAGTAGCGCGAGCCAAGCGCAATCTGCTGAAACACATTACGCTCGCCTTCAACTCCTCCGAACAAATTGCCATAGCTCTCAGTGAATACATCGGCATGGGCGATTGGCGCCTGCTGTTCCTGACCCGCGATCGTATCGAAGAAGTCACCGCCGCAGATGTGCAGCGGGTAGCGACGCAGTATCTGGTGCGCAACAACCGCACGGAAGGACGTTTTTATCCCACCACTGCGCCGGAGCGAGTCGACATCCCGGTAGTGGCGGATGTTGCAGCCATGCTTGAAGGATACAAGGGCCGTGAGATCGCAGCCGCGGGTGAAGAGTTTGATCCGTCCTTGGAGAATATCTCCACCCTGGTGCGGGAACACTCGCTTCCCGCAGGAGCCAAGATCGCATTCTTGCCGCGCAAAACCCGTGGTGAGTCGGTGATCCTGAACTTGAACATGCAGTACGGCAGCGAAAAAAGTTTGTGGAATCAAAGCGCGGTGGCTTCTCTTACCGGTGCCATGTTGATGCGCGGTACGCGCCAATACGACCGCCAAGCGTTGCAGGATCGTCTCGATGAGCTGCAGGCGAACGCCAGCATCGGCGGCAGAATTATGGGCGCTTATGCGTCTGTATTGACCACCAAAGCCAATCTTGCCGATGTAGTGGCAGTAGTGGCCGAAGTGCTGCGCAACCCGGTGTTTGATACCAAGGAGTTCGAGCTTCTCAAAAGCAGCGCTATCGCCAATCTGGAAGCCTCGCGCCAGGATCCGCAGTCCATAGCCGGTCGCGAAGCGCGTCGCTTCTACAGCCCATGGCCTCCCGGCCATCCTTATTACGCGCCGACTCTGGACGAAGAAATCGCCGAGCTTCGCGCCGTGACCATAGATGATCTGAAGCGCTTCCACAAAGAGTTCTACGGCGCGAATCAGATGCAGATCGCCATAGTCGGCGATTTTGATGAGCAGGAAATTTTGGTTGCGCTGAAAGAGCAATTCGGCGAGTGGCGCAGTTCGGCGGAGTATGTGCGAATACTGCAGCCCTATCGCCCGATTGATCCTGTCACTCGCACTTTTGCCACACCGGATAAAGAAAATGCGGTGGTCATGGCGCTGATGCCGGTGCCGGTCGGTGAAAATCACCCGGATGCCGCAGCATTGCAACTCAGCACTTATATTTTCGGCGGCGGTTTTCTCAACAGCCGCCTGACCACCCGTCTGCGCCAGCAGGATGGACTCTCCTACAGTTCATCGGCTTGGGTGGTGATGTCCAACTGGACGGATAACGGCCAGTTCACTTCCTACGCCATCTTTGCCCCGCAGAATCGTGCGGCGGTAGAAAAGGGGCTGCGCGAGGAGCTTGGCAAGATACTGAGCACGGGCTTCACCGCTGCCGAGGTCAAGGCGGCCAAATCCGGTATGTTGCAGGAAGCGCGGGTCGCGCGGACGCAAAACGAAAATCTTGCGGAAATGCTAGCGCGCAATCTCGAAGTCGGCCGGGATATCCAGTGGCTGATGCAACGGGAAGCTCAGCTGCAGGCGCTGACCCCTCAGCAGTTGCTGGAAGCCTTGCGCCGTCACGTAAAAGCGGAAGATGTGTCGTTTATCTGGGCGGGGGATTTCCGTGCGGAGCAGCAGCCCACTCCGTAAGAGGTTAAGCGCCAAACAAACTGGTTAAAACCTCGTGTTTGGCCGGATCCTGATCGACAAACCGCACGATCATCCGCACCCTCTGAGCGTTGGGGGTGGGTTCACAGGCGCTGATGCTGTGGATATAGGCATTGATGCGGGCGAGCGCCTTGCCGTCCGGTGCCATTATGTCCACCACGGCCTGATCAAATACGCTCGGCAGGATCTGCGGTCGCGTCACAGTGCCGCACAGCGCCTGGCTCGAGGTTTCCAACAAATCGTATTCGCAGGAAATATGCGGGAAGCGCAGCAGCACTTTGCCGGCGAATTTGCTGGGTTTATGGCTGGACGCAGACGAAGGAGGAACCTCGGTCGTCGCCGGATGGGTTACGGCACTGGCTCGACCGCCGGTCAAGACATCCACGGACGAAAAGGCAAAGCCGCGCTGCGCCGGAGAAACGGCACCCGATGGTTTGTAACCGAGGCGCTTGAGCTGTTTGCTGATCTTGCGGCCGAGCTCATCCCGAGTGAACGGCTTGGAGAGATAGTCGCTGACCCCTGCCTCCACTGCTGCCATCACGTGATTGCGGCCGCCCTGGCTGGTAATCATGATAAAAGGCGTCTGGCCAATTTCTGGCTGCTTGCGTAACCAGCGAAGCAATTCTTCGCCGGACATTTCCGGCATCTCCCAATCCGACAAAATCAGATCGGGCGTTTTACTCTTGATTAAACTTGCGGCTCTGGCTCCATCGGGCGCTTCCAGCAGTTCTGCATCTGGAGCCAATTGGCGGACGGTGCGCTTGACCATATCGCGAACGAAGGTCGCATCATCCACCACCAAAACCTTTAAAGACATGCTGCTAATCTCCTCTGCGACAACCGCGTAGGGTTATCGAGTAACTCAAATCTAAACGGCGGAGACTGGGCGCCGATGGATAAACTATAGGCGCAGATATGCCCCTGTGCGTGTAAAGGGCCAGTTTTATTGGATGAAATTAGGGCGAGCTTGTGGGGGAAAAGCGGTAAACAATGCGCGCCTGTGCAGGCGCACCGGTTACTGGGGTTTCAGTATATCGACCCACCAATTGAGCGGAGTCACACCGTCGGTGGGGTCGTAGACATTGCCGTAAAACCACGCGCTGTCGGGCGTCATGTGCGCATTGAGCAGCTTTTCAATCGGTTCGAAGCCGCAGCTGACATGAATGCTGTAGACAAGGGCACGCGGCGTCTCCAAATCCAACTGCCCACCGAGTTTTTCCATTTCCGGGGTAATGGCTTCGTCGAGAATGCGAATGTCGCCGCGGCTGAATACCCGAATACACAAATTGCCGCTGCGCTGACGCAGGGTAAATTCACCGGCACCACGATCCAGTTTGATTAAATCGCCACGAGCCAAACCTTTGACCAACAGCGGCGACTGGAGAAGGCGGCATTCGTCTTGCTCAGTGACGTCCACTGGCAGGCGTTCCACAACAGGCTGCCCGTGCGGATTTTGGCCAGCGAACAATTCGATGACTTGAGCTGTCTGCATAGTGTCAGCTTTCCTGGTTAAAATGGCCGCGCATTATAACGACAATATCCGATCATCATGGCTGATTCGCACGCTTCCATGATGAGCCATAGATAAAGGCCGGGTATTCTCCAAGCCAATTACGACACTAAAAAGGAGCCTCAATGCATACTCTGTCCCGCTTTCTACTGGTTTATCTGCTGGCGGCGCTTACCGCCTGCGCCGTCAATCCTGTCACCGGCAAAAACGAACTCTCTTTGATGAGTGCGGAGCAGGAAGTAAGTCAGGGCGCACAACTGTACCAGCCCTACCAGCAACAACAGGGCGGACGCTATGTCGTGGACCCGGAATTGACGGTGTATGTAAACAGCGTCGGCCAAAAATTGGCGCGCGTCAGCGATCGCGCCAATCTGCCTTATGAATTTGTCGTACTCAATAATAGTGTGCCGAATGCCTGGGCCTTGCCTGGCGGAAAAATTGCGGTGAATCGCGGCTTGCTCGTTATGTTGGAAGACGAATCGCAACTGGCTGCCGTGTTAGGGCACGAAATCGTACACGCCGCAGCGCGCCATTCCGCGCGGCAAATGACGCGCGCGACCTTGCTGAATGTCGGCTTGATGGCAGCTGGGGTAGCAGCGCAGAAATCCGATTATGGCCAATGGATGCTGGCCGGCGCAGGTGTGGGAGCGAGCGCCTATCAGGCTCACTACGGCCGCGATCAGGAACTCGAAGCCGATAAATACGGTGTTCAATACATGGTAAGAGCCGGTTATGACCCGCAAGGCGCCGTCGAGCTGCAGGAAAAATTTGTCGCCTTATCGAAAGGGCAGCAGAGCAGTTTTATGGAAAGCCTGTTTGCCAGCCACCCACCCTCAGAAGAGCGCGTAAAACGCAACCGTGAACTTGCGGCCGAAAATGCCAACAAAGGCGCGCGCAACAAAACCGCATATCAGAATGCGATTAAACAGTTATTGCGTGACAAGGAAGCCTATCAATTGCACGAGCAAGCTTTGCAAGCAGCGCAGAACAACGATTTTAATCAGGCGTCCAGCTTGATCGATAAAGCGATTCAAAAACAGCCGAATGAAGCGCTGTTTCATATCACCAAAGGCCAATTAAAAATGGCAGCCAAAGAAGACAGCGCCGCATTGCAGGCTTTTCAACAGGCGGCGAAGCTGAATCCTGAATATTATTTGGGATATTTAGGCGTAGGTTTGCTGGAGAAAAAGGCGGGTAAAAATTCCGCTGCTACAGATGCGCTGAAAAAGAGCATGCAATATCTGGAAACGCCACTGGCGGCCTATCATCTCGGAGAATTGTCACTGGCGGCAGGCGACAAGAATACCGCGCGTAGCTATTTTGAATTTGCGGCGCAAGGTACGGGTGATGTAGCGGAAGCTGCCAAGGCTCAACTCGCTAAACTGACCCCAGCCAATTAACGCTTCTTTTAAATTGATCTAATTATGCCCGCTCCATAGGAACGGGCATATCTCATCAAGCTCCGCAGCATTTCTTAAATTTTTTGCCGCTGCCACAGCAGCACGGATCATTGCGCTGCAGCTTTTTTGCGGGCAAATGAACACCGTCGGCGTAATACCAATGTCCATCCCGTCGCAAAAAATCCGAGCGTTCATGTATTTGGCCAATGCCAGTTGCATCCTTGTAAAAAGCAATAAATTCCACGGTGCCGCGGTCATCAACCGCGCTTGAATTAAGCACATCCAGCTTTAACCATTGGGCCTGGTCAAAGGTTTTTTCGAGATCGGTCGGATTATCCAGATAGCGTTTTTCCGGCAGGCGAGTTTGCAGTAAATAGGGCAAATTTTTACTGCAGAATGCGCTGTAACGGCTGCGCATCAGAGCTTCTGGCGTGGCTGGAATATCTGTGTTCGTGAGAAAAGGCTGGCAGCAGTCGGAAAACAAACGACCGCTGGAACAATAACAGGCTTGAGTCATAGTTAATGGCGAAATGGACGAGCGTGGCCGTCAAGTTTATCGTGAATCACTTGGCCGTCGGGAGCCTGATTGTGGCGAAACACCAATTGCCCGGCATTATGGATCATTTCTTCAATGGTGGTACTTTTTTCTGGTGTCACGGAATAAATGCCGATGCTCACCGACACGTCGTGTTCTCTTCCCATCACATCTTTCATTTTAAGTTCATTGACTTCCTTGCGCAGAGACTCCACACGATCGTACACGCGTTGATCGTCATCTTCGATGCAAACGATTACAAACTCATCGTCGCACATGCGGATCGCTATATCGGCGGAGCGGGAAAAATATCGTCGGATGATATCGGCAACTTTAATTAAGCATTCATCGCCTAGGGTTGCGCCGCCGATGGTGTTGAGCATTTTGAAACAATTAATATCGACGAGAATTGCGTGAAGACGCAATTTTTCTCTTTTTGCCGCGCCTAATAAAAATTCACCCCGGGTGGATAAATGACCGCGATTTTTGAGTTTGGTGAGGTTGTCTGTTTCGTTGGTGTATTCGAGTCGTTTGCTCATCTCCCGATACAGAATATTCACCTTGTCCAAAACGCTCTTCAGGTATTCCTCTTGGGTGACGTCTTTGTAGAAACAAATGATGTGGGAATAGCGGCCGTCTTTTTCGGTATAGCGAAAAGAGAAGTCCACGTAAAAAGACCTGCCTTTTCCTTCTAAGCGCAGCCGTTCGGAACATTCGAGGCGTTTTTGCAGCGTGTCATGTATGCGCTTGCGTTCTTCATCGTCAGTAAGCGGCATCAGAAATAAGCATTCCTGATGCAAAATTTCTTCGCATGTATAGCCGGTTAATTGTAAAAATGCCGGGTTCGCAAAAATAATCGGCGTGTTGAAGTCATTCAGTTCGGCAATCACAATGCCTTCGTTGCTGGCCATTAAAGCAGCGCTCATCAAATCTGCTGACAGATGCATATTCCTCACCTTTTGCGCGCAATTTCACAACCCGGTGGGTGGTGGAGGTCGCCATTTACAACAGTAGACGAGTATTTTTCCGAGATAAAGAAGGAGTGCGCATTAACTTATAAACGGTCGGTTAATATAACTTTCCGACCGTTATTTGCCAAAGTAGAAATTAAGCAGATCTAATAATTGTTGTACGGTGCCAAAAAATTAGCGACCAGTCGGGCATGTGCCAAGCGTTTGTTCGTCAATCTGCAATACAAAGTCCTGCTTGCCTTCTGCGCCGCTGGCGAGATGTTTGGTGTGCAACGTGAATCTGTGCTCGCCGCGGCGCAAGGGGGTTTCTATACCTATGGTCTGCATGGTGATGAACTCCCTTTTTACGCTGTTAAACAACTGGCCGAGTGTTTTACTGTCGCTGCCAAAGAAATATTGGCCACGGCTTTGTTCGGCGAGACTGCGCAGATCCCGTTTGCCTTGTTCTTTTAACTCGTTACCAAAAGCAATGACGTAAACGCGCAGATTGCGTATTTTGGCCAAACGCGCTTTGACAGAAGCCAGGTCGGTAATCGGGTAACCTTGGTAAGTCCAAAATAATTTGCCTTGCAAATCGCCTTCACCGCTATAACGGTCGGCGCTGTTGTCGAAGATGGTACTGTGGTTGTCTTCGCCGTCGGAGAAAATAACCATTACATGTTGATCCCGGTTGCCCGCGGCTTTGCCGTCGCGCAGCAATTCCTCATGTACGCCGATGGTGTAATCGACTGCTTTCCACAGTCCTGTGTAGCTGCCTTGGACGGGTTCGGGAAGATTCAAAATGTCGGAGAACTGCCATCCCTCACCGCGGTTGTTCGTTGCCGGGCGGTAGATGAGATCGTTAAACCAAGTCAGTTCCCAGAAGAAATTCGAGTTGTTGGCATTCCAAGCGCTGGCCAATTCCTGCAAAACATCGACTGCGGCAGATTTCATTGGCTCAAACGCGGGCGGATTATGGCGCAACATGGAGTAAGTGCTGTCGAGCACCAAAGATAACGCCATATCGGATTTCAAAAGTTCAGAATCCCGGCTCAGTAACGCTTCCACATCAGGCGGTTCGTCATTGACCAGCAGCTGTGACAAGAGTGCTGTGGGTTCTTTATTAGCATCAATCTCCGGATCGAGCGGCCAGCCGCTTTCATCGCGGGTGACAAATTGCAGGATAATTCGGCTTGCGCCGTTGTTGGGGTTCCAGCACGCAGATCGACTGATGATTTCCACCGACAACTGGTCGGTAACGCAACGACCGTTTTCCAAATGTCTGCCAGGGCCGCATTCGTTGCCATTATCCGGCACACAAATTCCATTGACCGGGGTTTGGCCAATCGGGCAATTCCCATTAGGCACTTGGCATTTGCCGCCAATCCACTGCTGACCAGAGGGGCAGGGCTTGGGCGGGGAATCGCATTTTTCGTAGGGGGACTGATTGTTTCTGCAATCCAGTCCTTGGCTTTTGCCCCCTTCACAACCGCTTAGGTAAATGCCGCACAGTAAGGTGATCAGTAGGACATAGAGAGATCTTGCGGAATACATCGCGTGCCCCTTTGTTGGTCAATTTGCAAAGCGGGCTAGTTTACAGGAAGGATTCGGCCAGTGATGAAGTGAGAAGAAGTCTTTCTTCTTTTATACGTACTTATATGAGAGGCGGTTTTATATAACCAAGGCGCGTTTTTCAACGTCTGTTCAAAATTCGACCAATTCACATTTGGTTTGGACTTATTGCTAAAAAAGCTCAACTTCTTCGCTTTATTTCGTTTAGTACTCTTTTAATGCCAACTGCGTCACATGAGCGGCGGGTGTCCGTCATTGAATGATTTCTGACCCACCGTTTAAGATGCCGCCTAGGAAAAAAGCGGTGAATTTCCCGTGCGTGGGTGTCCTGCTATTGGCGTCAAAGACGATTTGGAAAAACAAGACCTCGTAAAGAGGCGATTAAAAGAACATGACCGGTTCGCTGGATGTTCCTCTTAACCGCTGGTGAAGTGAACAAGAAAACAGGCAAATTACGTCATAAGTATTAAAACGTACAGGAGACTTACCTTGAAAAATCTCGCACTAATACTGTTTACGGTTGGTGCTCTTGCTCTGCAAGGGTGTAGTAACGGAGGGTCCAGTCCAACGCCTCCGAAGAATCCACCAACAGGTTCTAGTTCTAGCTCGAGTTCCAGCTCCAGTTCTAGTTCTAGCTCTTCAAGCAGCTCATCTTCAGGAATTGTAGGCAATAAAACTGAAGGTGCAAAAAAATTCATTGAAGAATGTTCAAGTTGCCACACCGATAATTTAGACGGAACCTTCAGCGGCTCCAATCCATTTGATCTGAACAACCTGCGTCACACCACGGTTGACGAGCTTGCCGATTTCATTGAAAAGGCAATGCCGCCAATCTATCCGGAGAAGTGTGACGCTCAATGTGCTGCTGATATCGCCGAGCACCTGCTTGGATACTTGGATGGCAGCAATCCGGGCTCAAGCTCCAGCAGCTCATCAAGCAGCTCTTCAAGCTCAAGTTCGTCCAGCTCTTCCTCTAGTTCTTCCAGTTCCTCTGGTAGCAGCGGAGTGCCAGGCGACTCTTCGTCGAGCTCAAGCAGCAGCTCTTCATCGTCTTCAAGCTCTAGCAGCTCATCAAGCAGCAGTTCGTCTTCTAGCAGCTCATCTTCAAGCTCTAGCAGCTCTTCCAGTAGCTCCTCTTCAAGCTCTAGCAGCAGCTCGTCTTCTTCATCCAGCAGCTCAAGCTCATCTGGTGGCCCAGTATCCTGTGATGCTGCTGTAGAAGCTGGCCGCATTGCTTATGAGAGCTCTGCAGCAGGTTTGAGTTGTGCAGGCTGTCATGGTGCGCCTCAGGAAGGCGTGGTTACCTGGACAGGTCCTTTGGCGACTATAGATTTGTATGACGCTGAATTGAATGGATATAAAGAGCAAGGAAAAAATCAAGTTGATCTGTCCTTGCACGAGTTTATTGCGACCTATATGCCGTTCCCAACTGCTCCTGTGTCATTGGAAACAGCTGAAAATATCGCTGCTTATCTGACTCATACAGTGAATGTAGGCAAAAACTGGTGTCCTGGTGAGGATTGGCCGCCTGTTGAAGGTGGATCTGGCTCATCTTCAAGCTCCAGCTCGTCTTCTAGCTCAAGCTCTAGCAGCTCGTCTTCCAGCAGCAGCTCATCTTCAAGCTCATCTACCTCTTCTGGTAGCAGCGGTGAACCGGGCAGCTCTTCTTCATCGAGCAGCAGTTCGTCTTCAAGCTCAAGCAGCAGCTCATCGTCCAGCTCTAGCAGTTCGTCTTCTAGCAGCTCATCAAGCAGCAGCTCTTCTTCGAGCAGCAGTTCATCTTCCAGCAGTTCATCAAGCAGCTCGTCTTCAAGCTCAAGCAGCAGCTCGTCTTCTTCATCCAGCAGCTCAAGCTCATCTGGTGACCCAGTATCTTGTGATGCTGCAGTAGAAGCTGGTCGCATTGCTTTTGCGAGCACCGCAGCAGGTCTGAGTTGTGCAAACTGTCATGGTTCGCCTCAAGAAGGTGTGGTCATTTGGACAGGTCCTTTGGCGACTATCGATTTGTATGACGCTGGATTGAATGGCTATAAAGAGCAATCTGGAAATCAGGTCTCTCTGTCCTTGTCCGAGTTCATTGCGACCTATATGCCGTTCCCAGCTGCTCCTGTGTCATTGGAAACAGCTGAAAATATCGCTGCTTACCTGACTCACACAGTGAATGTAGGCAAAAACTGGTGTCCTGGTGAGGATTGGCCGCCGGTTGGAGGTGGATCTGGCTCATCTTCAAGCTCAAGCAGCAGTTCGTCTTCATCTAGCTCAAGCAGCAGTTCTAGCTCCAGCGGCTTGTCTTCTAGCAGCTCATCATCATCGAGTTCTAGCAGCAGCTCCTCAAGCTCAAGCAGCTCGTCATCATCGAGCTCTAGCAGCTCAAGCTCATCAACATCCGGTGGTGTAGTGGATGCCGAGACTATTGCTAAAGCGAAAGAGTTTGTTGGCGATGTCCGAAATGTCTCAAAAATTGGTAATGGGGATATCTTGGCTTCCATTTCCAAACTGTTGGATGGTGAGACCAAAACGACATTTGATGCCTTCAGAAATAAGATCAATTCAGCTGAATTGATCAATGGCGACAACCCGCAATTCTTGTTGAGTGCGCTTGGCGAGGCTGCCTCTCCGATCGCTGATGTGTTGGCGAAAACACTGAACGGCGAGCGTCCGACAGAAACCAGGTCAGGTCAGATTATTGTGGCCTCAAGTATCCAAGGCAACTCGCCGCAGCGTCACATCTATACGGTCAAACAGGATGTAGATGTTTGTGATGAAGGCCAAGATACTAAGGCTTGCGTTGTAAACGTTGATCTGGTGTTGCAACTCGACTTCCCGAACGGCCCGACAGGTGCTCAGGGTAATGGTGTTACCAGCTTGACTGCTGCAGGTGGTTTGCGTGTGACCATTACGAAAGCGGTTCTGAAAAATGCGTATGTATCAGCAACGGTTCAGCCTGTTTCAACTGGTCACCTGCAAGTGAGCGGCTTGTCCTTTACCTCTGATACCAATGCGATTGCAGGCTGGAAAGACTCGACTGCGCTGAGCCTGAATTTCAGCAATCTGTCTATTAATCTGCCGCTGACCTTGGAACAGTTGGGTACAACAGATCCAGTTAAGGCGGATGTGACTGTCACAGGCAAAGGCACCTCAATCAAAGTTGATGTAGGTATCTTGAGTCGCGATAACGAAAGCCGTACTGCAATTGATGTGTTTGCGTTGCAAGGCGTCGAGTTGGATGCAACGGCTGGTATCAGCGATGCAGCTCAAAGCCTGCAAGTTACCAAGGCTGCGGTAAGAGCAAATGGATCAAAAGTATCAGTTGACCCAGATCCGTTCGATGATATCCCTGCACCTCCGGTCTACAGCTTCTTGCTGGAAACTGTTGGTAAGGAAACCACCTTCACCACTAGTGGTGAGACTGCAGCGGAATTCCTGAACGCATCTGTTGAGTTGGAGGCATCAGCCAAGCTGGCAGGAGTGGATTCAGTTGAAATCTCCGCCGCAGCGCAGCGTTCCTCAGATGAGCTGCTCAGTTTGGATCCGTTCAAACTGGTTGCTGACGGTGGAGAGCTGACTGTGTCCGGTGACATCGATTTTGATGGTGAATTGGTCAACTTAGATGCATTGAATGAGGCTGGCTTTATGCTGGAAATCACATCAGCATCTAATGGATCACGCAGTGGTACGTTGGTAGATGTGAACGGACGCAAAGTGGCTGATGTCGTGGAAGAGAACGGCAAGCTGTATATCAATTATGTGGACGGAACTTCCGGCGTGTTTTAAGGATTAGCTTGATTATCAAGGTAATTTAGGGGCCCTTCGGGGCCCCTTTTTTATTGGCAATTAAAGTGAAAGAACGAGATCTGGTTGACGTTCAGCTGATTCGAGTTCGCGTATTATGGTGCAGGTTGTAACCATAATAAGCCTCTTTAAGCGGTAACTAGGGGGCAGCGGATTCCAATTGTTCAGTATGCGGCATATGTAGTTTTACTGGACGCCTTTTATAGGATCGTTATATGAAAAATATCGCTCTAATCTTATTGGCTGCTGGAGCATTTGCTCTGCAAGGTTGTACAAATGGCGGCATTACGGGCTCATCATCTTCCAGTGCTAGCTCAAGCTCCGGTGGGGACACTACTTCTAGCTCATCGAGCAGTAGCTCCTCTTCGTCTAGCAGTTCATCTTCTTCATCAAGCAGCTCTTCTTCGAGCAGCTCCTCATCCTCTTCAAGCAGCTCATCAAGTTCATCCTCTGGTGTAGCTAATACTTGTGATGCTGATGTAGCAGCAGGACAAGCTCTCTACGCGTCAACTTGCTCCTTTTGCCATGGCAATGTACCCACAGATGGTATTACTACCTCATGGAAAGGTGGGCTTGCAGCTATGGATGTGTATGACTCTCTTGGAGATGGCTACAAAACTAATGCAGCTGGCAACCAGGTAAGCCTGGATCTCAGCGAGTTCATCTCTCTGTATATGCCTATCACTGCATTGGGGTCTGTATCTGCCGCACAGGCCGATACACTTGTGGCTTATATCACCCATACCTTGAATGCCGGCAGAACCTGGTGTCCTGGTGACGATTGGCCACCGGCTGGCGGTGGAGCTGGTTCATCTTCAAGCTCCAGCAGCTCTAGCAGCTCATCATCAAGCTCCAGCAGCTCTAGCAGCTCATCATCAAGCTCTAGCAGCTCCTCAAGCTCAAGCAGCTCTTCATCGTCCAGCTCTAGCAGCTCAAGCTCCTCAACATCAGGTGGTGAAGTGGATGCCGAAACGCTTGCTCAAGCAAAAGAATTTGTAAGCGACATTCGAACTGTCTCCAGAGTTGGTAGCGAGGATATCTTGCTGTCCATTTCCAAGCTGTTGGACGGCCGAACTAAAGCGACATTTGATGGCTTCAGGGATAAGATCAATTCAGCTGGATTGATCAATGGCAGCAACCCGCAATTCTTGTTGAGTGCGCTTGGCGAGGCTGCCTCTCCGATCGCTGATGTGTTGGCGAAAACGCTGAACGGTGAGCGTCCAACAGAAACCAGATCAGGTCAGATTGTTGTGGCCTCAAGCATCCAAGGCAACTCACCGCAGCGTCACATCTATACGGTCAAACAGGATGTAGATGTTTGTGATGAAGGCCAAGATACTAAGGCTTGCGTTGTAAACGTTGACCTGGTGTTGCAACTCGACTTCCCGAACGGTCCGACAGGTGCTCAGGGTAATGGTGTCACCAGCTTGAATGCTGCGGGTGGTTTGCGTGTGACCATTACGAAAGCGGTTCTGAAAAATGCGTATGTATCAGCAACGGTTCAGCCGGTTTCAGCTGGTCATCTGCAAGTGAGCGGCTTGTCCTTTACCTCTGATACCAATGCGATTGCAGGCTGGAAAGACTCGACTGCACTGAGCTTGAACTTCAGCAACTTGGCTCTTAATTTGCCGCTGACCTTGGAGCAGCTGGGTACAACAGATCCGGTTAAGGCGGATGTGACTGTCACGGGCAAAGGCACCTCAATCAAAGTTGATGTAGGTATCTTGAGTCGCGATGGCGAAAGCCGCACTGCAGTTGATGTGTTTGCGTTGCAAGGCGTCGAGTTGGATGCAACGGCTGGTATCAGCGATTCAGCTCAAAGCCTGCAAGTTACCAAGGCTGCGGTAAGAGCAAATGGATCAAAAGTATCAGTTGACCCAGATCCGTTTGACGATATCCCAGCTCCACGAGTCTATGGTTTCTTGGTGGAAACCGTTGGTAAGAAAACCACCTTCACCACCAGTGAAGAGACTGCAACTGAATTCTTGAATGCATCAGTTGACGTGGAAGCTTCTGCCACATTGACAGGCCTTGGTCCGGTTACTGTTAAAGCAGCAGGACAGCGCTCATCAAACGAACTGCTCAGCCTGAATCCATTCAGAGTGAGTTCGGATAGTGGAGAGCTGACTCTGTCTGGTGATATCGACTTTGAAGGCCAGTTGGCTAGCTTGGATGCATTGAATGATGCAGGCTTCACGCTGGACATCACCTCCGCATCCAACGGATCTCGCAGTGGTACATTGCTGGATAAGAGCGGACGCAAAGTGGCTGATGTCGTAGAAGAGAACGGCAAGCTGCAAATCCGCTACGTAGACGGAACCTCTCAGACTCTCTAATTCTGAGAAGTTTGTATCAAAGTTTAAAAGGCCCCTTTTCGGGGCCTTTTTTCTTTGTAGTATCTCCCTCTAATTGAGAAAAAGTTTGCATTCTGGTTACGGCGTTTGAGTTATTGTGAGCGCTCAAATAATAATCAGGGCTCAAGGTTGGGCTCGTTCGCCGTGGAATGCTTCACACTTTTCCACTTCCCAGTTCTTAAAGGTTGGCGCTCATGCGTTGTTTGTATGCCTTACTTTTAATAGCGGTCATGTCGACTTTAGGCTGTAAAACCGAGCGGCTAAAGACGCCCGACAGTTCATCAAGTCCGCAAAAGCCGCACTCAGAAGAGACTCGGTTGCACGGCAGGGTGGGTTTGGGAGTTGGCTCTCAAGCTCAGGTTTTCGTGCATCGTTTTCAAGATGGCAGGGTGGACTGGAATACTCCTATCGGCTATGGCGAAACAGATGCGGCCGGCGCTTTTCTGTTGGAAGTGGATGCCGATCATCTTGCGCAGCCAGTGGTTGTTCGGGCTGTGGTTTTGGCACACCAAACAAATCTTAAATGTACCTTGAATGCAGGTTGTGGATCAGGGGTGCAATTGGGAGAGGAGTTCCGCCTTAACAATGATCTGGAATTGTTTCTCGCTGTGCCGAATTTGCAGAATCAATCGGTTTTAAACGTGTCTGTTCTGTCGCATCTGGCATTCAAATTATTGACTGCTCAAGCGGGCGACAAGCTAGAACAACTGCAAATTGAGCGTGCGAATAGTACAGTCTCCAGCCGATTCGGAGCTTTTCAAGAGCTGGCGTCGTTAAGTTCTGTTAATTTGAATTATCTTGAGGACTCTTATCGTCAGCACGTTGATGCTATTTATTTGGAGTCTTTAAATCTCGCCATTATTCAAACCGCGCAAAAGTATCTCGGTGCGACAGGCATTCCGGACGCTCTGTCTGCCTTTGTTGACCAATATATCGATTTTGGAATTCCAGATATTCGCAATTCAGATACTGGCGTCTCTTACGCGGACATTCTTCAGGAGGCCTCCGCAATATTGACGGCAATACAACAACAGCAAAATAGGGATCTCAGAGGCGTTGTCACGGAACTCGAATCGAAACTCGCGTTGTTATCTATAGCTGGTTCAGATGAATACCAAATTGGCCAACCCAGTGTAACAGCAGGCTCTGCCGATATAGATAAGGCTAAAGGGTTTGTGTATGACGTCAGAGGATTTGCCGCGTCGATCGATTTGTATAAGCTGGCCGGCATGTCGAACCTGTCGCAAATGATGGAAGGAGGAATATCCAATATTCTTAATCTATTTGGCGACAATGCAGATACCAGCGAAATATTCCAGGACAAAAATTTCGATACTGCGTTATCCGCTTTAGGTTTCGCTGCAGAAGCTGCATTTTCTTCTCTGGTGGACTACTACGCCGACTCGGTTATTCGCACTTCATATGAAGGAGTGACTTTTGTCCACAATGTTGGCCAAGGAGGCAACCACCTATTTATTTTTCAAACTGTATACGATTCTTGCTTGGTGAAAGGCTCGACCTGTCCGGCAAATCTGAATCTCAACTTTATTATGCGCGTAACGCGATTCACCGGAAATGCGGGTACACGGACTTTTGCTCCCGATGCATTTGATGTGCGGATTGGCGGAGCAGTGAGCGCTGCTGCAGTGGAGTTGTCATTTCCACAAAGTGATTTCCAGATTAGAACCATCATGCCATCCATTTCTGTCTCAGACTATGGAGAGGATCTTTGGGTCGGGGATGAGTACGTAGTTTCAATCGATGCAATGAGAGTCAGATTGCCGTTTGAGGTTAAAAAAGCAGGAGAGATTTCGGAGAGCAAAACTTTCAAAGCATTCGTATCGGTTGATTCTGGCAAACTCCGCCTGAAGTACACTGATAGAAGTATTCTTTCTGAAGAATCTGGGCGTTCTCCTGTCTCCAGTGAAGCTGTTATGCGTATCAATACGATGGAAAATTTCAAAATAGGATTTTCTAACGTGGTAAATGATGCTTCAGCGTCGGCATTTAATGTTGCCCAAGGAGTCTCGGCATTGCCTGAAGAGCTTACTATCATACGCAGCGTCATTCATTGTTCGCCTGCTGACTCGGGTTGTAAGGAAAAAGCGGATTTTCATATTGAAGGAGAAAGTGAAGAGCGATTTCTTGCGTTGAATGCTTCTGCCAGTTTCAAGACAAAATTAAAGAGTGTTAATGATCCGGCATTTGTTCAGCTTTCTGTAGAGCGGGGATCTCCGTACACCAATACCGTTAAAAATATACGTGTTGGTTATTCCGGGCACGGCATGCTGTTAAATGGTCGCTTTAATAATAATGGTGGGATGTCGGCACTGGAAACGACGAATTTGGATGGGACACGCCTATATTTCGACACCATCAATAAAAAGCGCACGGGCGCGGTAGAAATATCAAGCGGAGAAAAGGCGGCCGATATAATCGATATGGGTCAGTGGGTGAAGGTACGTTATATGAATGGTGATTTTGAGTCCTTCTAGTGTAACGAGACTTTCACAAAAGGGGGCGCTAAGCCCCCTTTTTTGTTCAGTCGGACTATCATTTATGCTTATACTTGCCTTTCCCCAATCAGCCGAGTGTTTTTTGAATATGTTGAAGCGAGTCGTGAACATAGCCTGCCTGAGCCTGATCAGCTCGATTTCCGTGGCGGATGATGGCGATTGGAGCTTTTTTGCCCGGGCTGAGAGTTTTAGTTACAGTGCAGCAAATCCCGTTACTGCCTATATCGACTTTCTGATCGGGCCTGCGCCGGATAATGGAGAATTGGCGTTTTCCCGCAACATCATTGAAACGGGAATTGCATTCAAGGCTTTTGAGTTTTCTTTGTTGCACCGCAACGACTACAACCTGTATTTCAGTCGCGATGCTGCGGAGTTTGCGTATCTCAATAAAAACCGCAAAACTATTCCCTATGGCCAGCGCTACGATGTGGATGTTTGGGCAAATCAATATCAAGCTTCAGGCGCAAAATTGGGCTTCACCATTCCCTTTAGAAAAAATTTTGATGTGCATGTCGCCTATTCACATTTGTATGGAACGGAAGCTGTCTCTGGCTATTTAGGAAAAGATGAAAATGGCGAGGGCGGCCATATTGCGATGGTGGAACGAGAAGAGGGCGGTCGCAAGGTAAAAGCATTGGATGGTGAATTGCACACCGATTATTATTTTGTGGACGATCCTTTATTTCGCAATAAGGTCGATGCTCCAACCGGTCAGGGATATGCCATTGACCTCGGTTTTACATGGCAAGTGAATGAGCACCTGACGGTGCATGCCATGAGTCTGGATTTGATGGGTGAAATTCGTTGGAAAAATATGCCGCATATCACGGCTGACGCGACTTCCAATAATTTTATAACCAACGAAGATGGCTCTGTTGGTGTGGTGCCAAGTTTTCAGGGAAGGGAAACCCGGGATAATTTCACGCAGGATTTAACTCGACGGGATTATGTGAAGATGGATTATCGCCATGGCAATTTTATTTTTGGCTATTGGCATGATCGAATGTCCAAAATGGAATTCAATCGTTTATCGGCGGGTTATCTGTGGGGAGAGCGCTGGGGGGTGCGTTTAACCGGTGAAGTGGAAACTGCCGCTGTGGAATTGCGCTTGAATATGCCGGTTGGTGATTTGTATTTTACGATTGATGATCCGAATTTGGATTACGCTCATACTTTGGGATTTGGCTGGAATTTGAATTTCCGTTTTTAAACCTTTTCAATAAAACATCCGCTAGCTGCAACCAGAAAAGCATAACAACGAGCGTTGACGCCATATCCGCGATGGTGTGATAACGCAAATGGCGCATCAGCCAGAAATACACCAATAAGCTCAAAATCCATAGCGCTGCCTGCTGGCGATAACGCCACAAAAACCAGACACAAGCGGCGGCAAACGCAGTATGGGTGCTGTAATCCCAGCCAATTCTCGACCAAAGCGGAAATAGATAATCCAGCAAACTGATTCCAAAAGCCCCGAGCCAATATAAACCGAGCAGCGCTGTGGCGCGGCCTATAGAGCGCCAGCGGCGCAGACGGAACATCACCAAAAGAATCCCTATGCACAATGCCGGGTTATAGAGATCGGCAAGAATACTGAGTGCTTTATCAGAGACCATTTTCGTTTAGTCGAATGAGAAAATCTCTGGGCGTCAGTGGCTGACCATCTTTAAAGGGCAAAACCTGGCGAGCGTCTTCGCAATAATGCAACACCTGCTGAGTTTCCTGGTGCAGAAAACGTGCAATGGCGGCGGCAAAACGTTCATCCTGGAGGAAGTGAAAGGATTGGGTGAGCACCGGAGTAAAACCGCGCAAAATTTTATGCTCGCCCTGAGCACCTGGGTCGAAACGTTGCAAACCTTTCTGAATGGCGTATTCGATTCCCTGATAAAAACAACACTCAAAATGCAGTCCGTCAAATTCTTCCTGCGCTCCCCAGTAACGGCCGTATAAAGTCCTGGCATCTTTGAAATAAAGCGCAGCCGCGACTTGCTCCCCGCCCTGTGTGGCAACAGCCATAACAATGGAATCGCGCATTGTTGCACCGATACTCTGAAAAAAATCGCCATTCAAATAACCGTCGTGGCCGCTGCGTTTGCGATAGGTGCGCCTATACAGGCGATAAAAATTCTGCCAGTTGCTCTCGGTTAAATCCCTGCCTTCTACCATGGCAACGGAAAATCCCTGCTCGCGTATTTTGGCCCGCTCTTTATTGATGTTTTTGCGTTTGCGCGAGGCAAAAGTATCGAGAAAGTGATTGAACTCAGCGTATCCCTGGTTGAACCAGTGATACTGGCAATCCAGCCGTTGAAGGAATTGGAGATGGTTCGGCGGAGACGCGGGGAAAAGGCAGTGGAGGCTGGATATCTCCAGCCGCGATACGTCTGCTAATGCAGCGTCCCACATCTTGGCAAGAACGCCGGAGTCCGAGGCCGCCCAGCGCGGACCGGTTGCTGGAGTAAAGGGAATGGCATTTACGAGCTTGGGGTAATAGGGGGTGCCGGTCTGGTGATAGGCATTGGCCCAGCTCCAGTCGAACACATATTCGCCGTAGGAGTGCTCCTTGATGTACAAGGGCAGGGCGCCCACCAGAGTCGCGCCATCCCACGCCAGGCAGTGATGGGGCTGCCAGCCTGTAGTGGCGGTGGTGCAACCGCTCTGCTCCAGGGCGAGCAGAAACGCGTGCTTTACGAACGGATAGTCGGTATCCCAAACAGCGTCCCATTGCGCGGCCGGAATATCCGCCAGGGATTGAATAAATTCGGTTCGCATAGTCGTCGATCTTTAAAGGCAGAAGCGGATGATAACGGACTAAGCGTCAGAGAAGGGTGTGTAGGTCACCGTGCTGGCGGGGAAACGGCAGGAAAACTCGCTGCCTTTGCCGAGCTTGCTGGTGATGACCAGCTCGGCGTTATGGCGCAAGAGCACATGTTTGACTATGGCTAGACCAAGTCCGGTTCCGCCCGAAGCCACCGAGCGACTGGGGTCTACGCGGTAGAAACGTTCGGTCAGGCGCGGAATATGTTTGGGGTCAATGCCGATTCCCTGGTCGCGAACGGTAATGGCTGCGCCATCCTTGTCGCGCCCGTAGATCACTTCGATAAGGCCGCCATTAGGAGAATAGTTGATGGCGTTGACCACCAGATTGGAGATGGCGCTGCGCAATTCGCGCTCGCTTCCCAAAAGAGCGAGATCCTCATCTCCTTGGCTGCGCAATTCGTGGTGACCGCCGCTGACTGCCTTGGCATCTGCCATGATGCTGTCGATCAAGGGAGCAACGGCGATGGCTTTGGGGGCTTCCTTCTGATCGGTTTCCAGCTTGGCCAGGGTGATCAGATCGTTGCTCAGAAGGGTTATACGCTGCGTCTGCTGCTCCATCTGCTGCACGATTTTCTGCCATGCCACCGGCAACTGGGGGCTTTCGGCCAGGGTTTCCAGGTAGCCGCGGATAACCGTAAGCGGTGTGCGCAGCTCGTGCGAGACATTGGCGACAAAGTCTTTGCGTATCTGCTCTAGTTTGATCAGGCGGGTGATGTCGCGCGCAATAATCACCCGTGCGCCTTCGCCATAGGTGTGAATCTGAAATTCCAGATGCTGGTCGGTCTGCCATAGGGAGATCTGCAGCGGCGATGCATAGATTTTCTGCTCGAAGTACTGAACGAAGTTGGGATGGCGGATCACATTGGTCAGCTTGTGGCCCGCGTCGACTTTGCGGAAACCGAACAGGCGCTCGGCCGCCTGGTTCCACCATTCCATATTGCCTTTGCGGTCGACCAGGATCACTGCGTCGGTCAGGGCTGCAGTCATCTCTTGCACGCGCTGTACTATGCCCTGGAGTCGCGCTTTCTCCTTGTCGTGGCGGTTGATCAAGCGCTGGATGTCGTAGCTGACATCCGCCCACAGCCCTGGCAAATCCTGTTGTGGGGTACCGTTGCGGCGGGTGAGGTTGATCCACTTTTCCAGTTGGTAGATGCGGGTAAACAGCCACAGCAGATAGCCAGCACAACCCAGAGCTATACCGACAGCTGTTCTGCCGCAGAACAATCCGATCAAAGCACAGGCCGCTACCACCGCAAGGCAGCGCCAGACTTCCGCTTTAAATCCGCTGCGCATCATAAACAGTGTTCGTCGGAGAAGAGCGACGGAGTCGCCAGAGTGGACGGCTAGAGGTTTTCAACGGTTTTATTGGAAAACCGGTAACCGGCGCCGCGCACAGTCTGAACAAGTCGGTCGTGCCCATCAAGCGCCAAGGCTTTGCGCAGTCGCCGGATGTGCACGTCCACTGTGCGCTCCTCTACGTAGACATTGCCGCCCCACACGTGGTCGAGCAGCTGGCTGCGGGAGTACACGCGCTCTTGGTGGGTGAGGAAAAATTCCAGCAGGCGATATTCGGTCGGCCCGATCTGCACGGGTGTTTCGTTGATGGTCACGCGGTGACTGATGGGATTCAGGCGTAAACCGTCGACCTGGATAGGCTCGTTGAGATTGGTAGGCTCGCTCCGGCGCAATACCGCTTTCAGGCGGGCGACCAATTCGCGCGGGGAAAAGGGTTTGGTGATGTAATCGTCCGCGCCGACTTCCAGTCCCTGAACCTTGTTATCTTCTTCGCCCTTGGCGGTCAGCATGATGATCGGGATGGCGGCAGTGAAATCATCGCGCTTGAGGCGTCGGGCGAGTTCAATACCGCTGGTGCTGGGCAGCATCCAGTCCAATAGGATCAGGTCGGGCTTTTGATCGACGATAAGACTGTGTGCCTGTTGTGCGTCCGCTGCTTCCAGGCAGGCGTAGTCCGCCATTTCCAATGCAATGCGCAGCATGTCGCGAATGGGGGCTTCGTCATCGACGATTAAAATTGTTTTATCAGCCATGCAACCTGTCACCTGATGTAGGGGATAGCGATGCTTATCCCGATTACCGGCCATTAAATAAAGGAATTGTTGCGGTTTTATGACAATTCCATGGCGGTTTTATTACGGCATTGGTGCTGTTGTTACGGATTAGCTGTTGTTACGGATTAACTGCAGCTGGTGTCAGCGCGTAGTGACCAACTATGCCTATAAAAACCACCATCCCCACCCAGTTGTTGTTCAGGAATGCAGCAAAACAGGCATCCCGGTTGCGGTTGCGAATGAGATATTGCTGATAGGCAAACAGGCCAGCGGCACCCACCAGGCTGAGATAGTAGAACCAGCCCAAGCCAAATCGTTTTCCCACCAGTATCAGCGCTAGCAATGCTAGAACCTGCAAGGTTCCGGTGATGATGCGATCGTTTTCACCGAACAACACCGCTGTGGATTTGATGCCGATCTTGATATCGTCATCGCGGTCCACCATGGCGTAGAAGGTGTCGTAGACCACGGTCCAGATCAGCGCGGCGGTAAACACCAGCCAGGTTTCCAGAGGAACGCTGCCGGATTGTGCGGCAAATGCCATAGGAATGGCCCAGCCGAAAGCGGCACCCAGGACAACCTGCGGCAGGTGGGTATAGCGTTTCATAAAGGGATAGGAGAGCGCCAAAGCCAAGCCGGCGAAGGCTAGCTTGATCGTCAAGCCGTTGGTGAATAGCACCAACAGAAACGACAGAAAACACAGAAAGCCAAACAGGCTCAGAGCTTCCAGGTTGCTGATAGCGCCTGTGGCCAGTGGCCGATTGCGGGTTCTTTCCACATGGCCGTCAAAATTGCGGTCGGCAAAGTCGTTGATGATGCAGCCAGCGGAGCGCATAAAAATGCAGCCCAGAATAAAGATCACCAGATTTTTGATGTCCGGTGCTCCTTTGGCGGCCAGCCACAGGCTCCACAGGGTCGGCCAGAGCACCAGATAGATCCCGATCGGACGATTGATGCGGGTGAGTTGGACATAGTGACCGAGAATGGACCAAGTCGTATTCATATCAGGGTAGTTCGGTTGATTTGCCGGCAGCATACACGTAGAAAACCGGAAGATGAAGATTGTTCGAGACGCCTGACACCTGCGTTTTTCAGTCCCGGTGATGGACCGTTGAGGAAATATCCAAGCAGAGAGAGGAAAATTCCGGTAAGGTGCCCGCCTGGACTGTCTCCGGCTTCACTATCCAGCCTTTAAATACTTCATTCGCCGAATCCCGCGAAGTCAGAACGATGGCCATTGCCAACGTTGGGGGATCTGGCATCAGGAAAACACTCTATGTCGTTTGAACATCTCGGTCTGCGGGCAGAACTGCTGCGCGCGGTCGCCGATCAAGGTTATACCTCGCCAACCCCTATTCAAGCTCAAGCCATACCAGCGGTCCTTCAAGGCGTCGACCTTATGGCTGGCGCCCAGACCGGTACTGGCAAAACCGCAGGCTTTACTCTGCCACTTTTGGAAAAACTGAGTCGCGATCCGCGACCGCGCGTCAACGGTAAAAAACCTATTCGGGCTTTGATCCTCACCCCCACCCGAGAATTGGCTGCTCAGGTATTCGATAACGTCAAAGCCTATGGAAAATACCTGCCGCTGCGCGCTCAAGTAGTGTTCGGTGGTGTTGGCATCAACCCGCAAATCGCCCATTTACGGGGCGGCGTGGATATTCTGGTCGCCACTCCGGGGCGACTTTTGGACCTGCAGAGCCAGGGGGCACTCTCATTAAAGGATGTGGAGGTCTTGGTTCTCGACGAGGCCGACCGCATGCTGGATATGGGCTTTATTCACGATATTCGCAAAATCCTTGCGCTCTTGCCCGCACGCCGCCAGAACCTTTTGTTTTCCGCCACCTTCTCTGATGACATCAAAGCGCTGGCGGACAAGCTGCTGCAACAGCCTGTATTGATTGAGGTTGCGCGCCGTAATGCCACAGCGGAAACCATTACCCAAATCGTCCACCCGGTCGACCGCAATCGCAAGCGCGAACTGCTTTCCTACCTCATTGGCGACGGCAACTGGAAGCAGGTGTTGGTCTTTACCCGAACGAAGCACGGCGCAAACCGATTGGTGGAGCAATTGTTGCAGGATGGCATCACAGCCGCAGCGATACACGGCAATAAAAGCCAGGGAGCGCGTATGAAAGCGCTCGACGACTTTAAGCGCGGCGCTGTGCGGGCGCTGGTTGCGACCGATATAGCCGCGCGCGGCATTGATATCGACCAGCTTCCCCGCGTGGTCAACTACGAGTTGCCCAATGTGCCGGAAGATTACGTACACCGCATCGGCCGCACCGGACGGGCGCAGAGCGAAGGTGTTGCCATATCGCTGGTGTGCGTGGATGAAAACAAATTTCTGCGCGATATCGAGCGCTTGATCAAACGACCTATTCAGAAAGTGGTGGTGGAAGGTTTTGAGCCTGATCCGTCCATTCGCCCGGAGCCGATCCAGTTGCGCGGCCAGCGCCCGGCGAGAGGCCAGGGGGCATCCCAGTCCCAGCGCGGCGATCATCGAAGCCATAACGGTGATAACCGCAATGGCAATCAGAGAAACGGTAATCACAGCAATGGCGGTCAGAAAGGCCGGCGCGCTGCATATGCGGGATCTCAAGGTCAACAAGATGGCGGTCATACACCGCCGCGAGCCAACCGCGGTGGCAACGGCCAGCGCGCAGAAGGGCGTCGTTCGGAGCAGGACGGTCGCCACAGCGCAGGCCAGCGAAACTCAGGTTATCGCGCAGCAGGTGCGGGCGGTCAGCGCAGTGGCAACTATCGCGGTTCGCGTCAGGATGCACACCGTTAAACGGCGCAGGGGTTTACCTTCCCCCTCGGGATTGGTCTAATGGGCGCTCCTTTTTCGGCGCCCTTCGTTCACAGATATCGATAAGGAGAGTGTTCTATGCGTAAACCTGAACTTGTTAAAGCCGTGGCCGAGATTGCGGATCTGTCGGAACGTCAGGCAGATGCCGTGGTGTCAGCTGTGGTCGAACAGATCACCAACGCACTCAGTCGCGGTGAGTCGGTCAACCTCGTCGGCTTTGGTTCTTTTTCCGTGAAATCCCGTCCGGCTCGCCAAGGCCGCAACCCGAAAAACGGTGAAGCCATTCAGATTCCTGCCAGCAACGTTCCTGTCTTCAAGGCTGGTAAAGGTTTGAAGGACGCGATCAGCGGCTAGTTGATAGCCGCCGTCCCGTAACGCCATAGTCCAATCACAATAATGAAATTGCATTGGCAAATCCTGCTGGCCATAGGGCTGGCAGTGGTGGTGGGCTCCCTCCTGGAACCGGAACACGGCATCGGGAGTTTTACTTTTCTTTCGCTGTTCAATTTTCTCGGCACCTTATTTCTCAATGCCCTCCACATGATCGTGGTGCCGCTGATCGTGTCTTCGATCATCTGCGGGGTTGCCAGCGCCGGTGCTGGACAAAACCTCGGTCGCATCGGCCTGAAAACGATCGGTCTCTATACGCTATCCACACTGCTGGCCGTGCTGATGGGACTGTTTTTGGTCAATCTCACATCCCCCGGGATTATTGACGGACAAGCTGCCGGTGAGCAGCTGAACTTGTCCTCAAAGGAGGAGCTGGAGAGCAGTCTTAGCAAGGTCGAAGGACGCAGTGGCGGGGATATAGCAGGCATATTTTTGCGCATGATCCCTACCAACGTGGTCGCCTCAGCAGCCAAGGGCGATATGCTTGGGTTGATCGTGTTTTCCCTGTTGTTCGGCGTATTTATGCTGCGTGTCAGCGCGCAGTATTCCGCAACCTTGAAAAACTTCTGGCAGGGCGTTTTTGAAGTGATGATGGCTATGACCATGTTCGTCATGCGCCTTGCGCCCCTTGGCGTTTTCGGCCTGGTGGCTAAAACCATCATGAGCACAGGTTTTGCCGCCTTCGGACCGCTGCTGGTGTTTTTCTTTACCGTGGTCGCCGCGCTTCTGCTGCACACCTTTGTTTCTCTGGCATTGATGCTGCGGATGATTGGCGGTATCAATCCGTTGAAACATTACCGCGCCATGATTCCCGCCATGCTCACGGCGTTTTCCACCGCCAGCTCATCGGCCACCTTGCCCGTGACCATCGAGTGCTTGGAAAAAAATGCCGGAGTTTCCAATCGCACCTCGTCCTTCGTTCTGCCTCTAGGCGCGACCATCAATATGGATGGTACCGCACTCTATGAATGCGCTGCCGCGCTCTTTATAGCTCAGGCATATGGGTTGGATTTGAGCTTTACCCAGCAATTCCTTGTGGTTGTGCTGGCGCTGCTGACCTCCATCGGCGTCGCCGGTATTCCGGCCGCAAGTCTTGTCGCCATCAGCGTAATCCTCACCGCCGTCGGCCTGCCGCTGGAAGGTATAGGTCTGCTGCTCGTCACCGACCGCATCCTCGACATGATGCGCACCGCCGTCAACGTCTTCAGTGACAGTTGCTGCGCGGTGATAGTGGCGAGTACGGAAGGGGAGACGGGGTTGTATGGACGAGCAAAAAATACTGAGTAAGGTCTGTTTTCCTGCCTAAGTCCCCATAAATCCTGAAGGGCTCATAATCCTTGATGGAATAGCAAGCGCTCCTCGGCTGAGCCACCTCAGCGGGAGCTAAATCGGCTGGTTTTGCCGGCTTTAGCTCCGCTGTCCTTCCTTGGCGTACTCAGCCTTGAATCTTTTCCGCGATGGCTTGCAGGTCGTGGGAGGATTCCAGAATGTTGTCTACAGTGATTGACGCCGTGACCGGATCCAGGTGGAGGTCTTCGTAGACCTTAGCCGGGATTTCCTGATAGGCGCCGTGGCCTAGACCTTTGTTAGCGAGCAGTTGGCGCGCCACATAGATAAGTTTCGGATAGGAGCTGTGTTCGCCCTGATAATTCGGGTTGTTCTGGTGGCGCATGGCGATAACCACTTCCTCCGGCATATGCCAGGATTCGAGCAGCCACGCGGCGATCTGACAGCTGGAAACGCCGAGCAGGTGTTGCTCAACCGAAGAGGCCGGGATATGGCGGTTCACTTCCAGATGTCGGCTGATATTGGCGAAGTAGGGAGGGAAAACTTCCGCCAGTACCAAGTAACCAAAGTTGTTTAACAAGCCTGACAGATAAGCCATGCCGAATCCGGGGCGATGTTCCCGGGCGATGCTGGTAACCAGGCCTTCCACAACCGCAGCCGTACACACAGCGCCCTGCCAGTAGGCGCGCGTCTGGCGCGGTGTCATGGCAGTGGTGTTCATGGTTCTGCCGAGTGCAAGTCCCAAGGCCAGATTGAGCACCATATCGAAGCCCAGCACCCGCACAATGGCGTCGTGTACCGATTTGATTTTGCCCGGCGCGGAGTAATAGGGGGAGGATGCCCAACTGACCACCTGTGCGGCGAGCGCAGGGTCCAGCTCGACTATGTTGGCCAAGTCGCTGATATCCGCATCCGGATCGGCGCGCAGCTTGATGATGCGCTGAGCGGTTTCCGGTAGCGGCGGCAGCTCCAGGGTTTCATCCAGGCGCTGCTTGATACGCAAGGTAGTGAAATTTTTCAGGGAGAAGAGAATCTGCTCTTCGTCCATTTCGGGCGAGTCCGGCAAATGGGGTGCCGGTACCGCAAGTTCGCCTACACAGGCGGACTTGATAATGCTTTTGAAGTCGGGCTGGTGCAGCTCCAGCATCTGTTCACCGTCACCGGTGTCCAGCCAAAGTGTCTGATGACGCAGCAGAGCGGCATCCACCATAGTCGTCATACCCTGCCATTCGGGAATGGCGGGCACGGTTTTTAAATTCTGTTGTTGCAGAAGCGGGGTGAGTTCCGCCATTGGAACGGCTTCCAGATTGCGCCCGAATTGCGCCTTCACGGACGCCAGGTCCAGCATATGATCCATCGGCAAGAGCACTTGCAGACGACCCTGATTGTCCTGGAGTACAAGGGATTTGACAGCGCAGGTATCGACCGCAGGTGACAGGCTGGTGCGCACTGCATTGAGGCGAGTGTGACTGGCCTTCAGCTGATAAGCGATGTTGGCGGACTCAAGAATCTGAATAACACTGGCGGGTACGGACATCCCACAAATCTCCTGGCAAATACGGCGCGGCGACAAAAATCACCAGAAGCTGATACCGCTGCCGCAGTTCAGCTCACTCTTGAATATAGTCTGCTTCGGACGATTCGCTATGTAAGTAAGCCCAAATGAGGCCGGGAGAGCGCAGCAAAGGGCGTTTGATCCGACGATCGGTAGATCGGTCAGCCCTTTACATAATGTTGCTGGTGGGCGAACCATCGCTGGATCAATGGTCGGATCAAGGCCTGGTTATAAGTGTGGAGAAGTTCGGCGGTTTCATGCACCAGGGGGATCATATGGGCATCCCGCTCCAGGTCGGCCAGGCGGAACTGTAGCGCACCGGTCTGGCGGGTGCCGAGCAATTCGCCGGGGCCGCGAATGCGCAGGTCTTCCTCGGCAATGACAAACCCGTCATGGGTGCGGCGCATTACCTGCAAACGCTCCTTGGCCACTTTGGACAGTGGATGGCCGTAGAGCAAAACGCAGTGGCTTTCGATATTGCCCCGGCCGACCCTGCCGCGAAGCTGGTGCAGCTGCGCTAGGCCGAGGCGCTCGGGGTTTTCGATGATCATCAGGCTCGCATTGGGCACATCGACCCCGACTTCGATCACGGTGGTGGCTACCAGCAGCTGAATATGCCCGTCCTTGAACTGCGCCATGGTCTGCTCCTTGTCGCGGCTATTCAGGCGCCCGTGGATCAAGCCGATTTGCAGCTCCGGCAGGCTTTGGCGCAATCGGCTGGCCATTTCCTCGGCTGCTGCTGCGGCCAAAGTCTCTGAATCCTCCACCAGGGTGCAGACCCAATACACTTGGCGCCCCGCCAGACAGGCGTCGCGCACCCGCTCGATCACATCCGCGCGCCTTTGCTGGCTGATCAGCACCGTATTGACCGGCGTTCGGCCAGGCGGCAGCTCATCAATAACCGACAGGTCCAGGTCGGCATAAGCCGTCATGGCCAAGGTGCGGGGAATTGGGGTTGCGGTCATCACCAGTTGATGGGGAAAGATGGGCGCAGCGCCAGATGCCGCGTTCTTGTCGCGCAAGGACAGGCGTTGGTGCACGCCGAAGCGGTGTTGTTCGTCGATGATCACCAGTCCCAACTTGGCAAAACGCACTTGCTCCTGAAACAGCGCGTGGGTGCCGACCACCAGATGTGCCTCCCCGTGCGCAATCTGCTCCAGGGTCTTTTCTTTCTGTTTGGCGGTGAGTTTGCCCACCAGCCAAGCGACCTGAAAGCCGAGGGGCGCGAGCCAGCGCTCAAAGTTGCGCTTGTGTTGCTCTGCGAGAATTTCCGTCGGCGCTGCCAGCGCCACTTGCCAGCCATTGCCCACCGCCGCCAGAGCGGCCGCCGCCGCAACCAGCGTCTTGCCACTGCCAACATCGCCCTGCACCAGTCGCAACATGGGCTGTGGTTGGGACAGGTCGGCGTGGATATCGCGAATCACCCGCTGTTGGGCATTGGTAGGTGAAAACGGCAGGGAGTCGTAGAAGTCTTGTAACAGCTTGCTATCAACGGGCAAACGCGGGGCCGTTTCTTGGCGCGCCTGTTCCCGGCTCTCCTGCAACGCCAGATGATGGGCGAGCATCTCTTCAAACGCGAGTCGTTGTTGGCAGGGGTGCGTGCCTGCAACCAGGGCAGGGATCGGCGCTTCTTTAGGCGGGAAATGTACGTACGCCAAGGCGTGTGCCAGGGTTTCCACACCGAAGCGCCGGTTGATTTCCGCTGGCAACAATTCTGCCGGCGGCGACGTGCGCATCAGCGCCACCGCTTGGGAAGTCAATTTGCGCAGGCGCGCTTGTGAGAGTCCTTCGGTGGTGGGATAGACCGGCGTCAGGGATTGATCCACCGGCTTATAAGCGGCGCCTGGTTGGATCAATTCGTATTCCGGGTGATACAGCTCTATTCCCGAGGCGCCCAAACGCGGATCACCAAAACAGCGCACTTCTGCACCTACGGCAAACTGGGCTTTTTGTGCACCAGTGAAGTGGTAAAAGCGCAGATTGACCTGGCCGGTTTCATCTCTCAGCGTCACCACTAGGCTGCGTCGCCGCCCCATTACCACATCGCAACGGACCACAGTGCCTTCCAGCACCACGCTGGTGTTGGGCGCCAGATCGCCTATGGGTACCACGGTGGTTCGATCCAGGTAGCGCAGCGGCAGGTGAAACAACACGTCCTGTACAGTAAAAAGATTCAGCTTCGCCAGGGTTTGCGCGAAGCTGTCACCCACGCCTTTCAGCGCGGTTACTGGCAGGTTGGCGAGAGACGGCGCCGCCGACACGGGAGTTGACTAGTTGGTCAGTTCGGCGCGCGCGGCAAAAATGGCCTCGCGCAGCACATCAATAGCTTTGTGACGCGGGAAGCTGGCGCGCCAGGCCAGGGCGACAGTGCGTTTAGGCGGAGTGCCGGCAAAGGGTTTGACGATCAGCGAGTCCGCCAAGTGATGGCCAGCGAAGGCCGCAGAGCGCGGCAGAATCGTAATCCCCAGACCTGACGCCACCATATGTTTCAAGGTCTCCAATGAACTTCCCTCCCGCGCCGTGCGCACCCGGCCACTGGGGTCGTCGATCGACGGCTTGAGTGCAGGGCAGGCTTCCAGAACCTGATCGCGGAAGCAATGGCCTTCACCCAGCAGCAACAGGTTGTGTCCGGTGAGCTGGTTGGCTTCTATGGCTGCGTATTCGGTAAGCGGGTGGCTGCGGTCCATTACCACGACAAACTCCTCGTCATAGAGTGGCTGGGTGACCACATCCGCCTCGGTAAAGGGCAGGGCGACTATGATGGCGTCCAGCTCACCTTGGCGGATGCGGCGGCGCAAGGTTCCGGTGAAGCTCTCTTCCACGTACAGCGGCATTTTGGGGGCGAGTTTTTGCAGTTGCGGGATAACATAGGGCAGAAGATAGGGGCCTATCGTAAATATGGCACCGACATGGAGCGGGCTGGAGAGTTGATCTTTTCCGGCGCTGGCGATGTCCTTGATGGCCGCCGCCTGTTCCAGGACTCGCTGGGCCTGCCGCACGATTTGCTCACCAAGAGGGGTCGGGTAAACACGGGTTTTGGAGCGCTCAAAGATGGCGGTTTCCAGCTCGTCTTCCAGCTTTTTTACCGCAATGCTCAGAGTTGGTTGCGACACATGGCAGCGATCTGCCGCACGGCCAAAGTGTTGTTCCTGCGCCAGTGTAACTATGTAGCGAAGTTCAGTGAGCGTCATGGCAAAATCTATCAAGTGGGTGGATACAATAAATAAACCTTAGAGGACGCAGTTTTGCAATCAAAAAAGATTCTTTTCCTCGGATACGGCGACCTTGCGGCTCGAACCGCCGCAATTTTGCCGGAGTATCAAAAGGTGGGGGTGGCTCGTTCCCTTAAGCCTCGGGCAGCAGACGTCGAATTCCGCCAAGGCGGGGCGGATAGCCCCGAGGTACTCGAATGGTTGGCTAAGACGGCCTTTGATGCAGTGGTAGTGACGCTCACCCCGGCAGAACATTCTGCGGAAGCCTATGCCCGGACCTATGTCGAGACAATGAAGCATTTGCTGCCGGTGTGGCAGGAATGCACGCCAGGGTTGGTTGTGTTTGTTTCCAGCACAAGCGTTTACCACCAGAACTCAGGGGAGTGGGTTGACGAAGCCAGTCCGACGCAACCGGATCATTTTTCTGGCCAGATCTTGTTGCAAGCTGAGTCCTTGCTGATATCCAGCGGGCTGCCGGTGTGTATTGTGCGGTTTGCAGGAATCTACGGGCCGGGGCGCGACTTTTTGCTGCGCCAAGTGCGCGCGGGACGAGGCGGTTCTCCCGCCTATACCAATCGCATTCACGCTGAGGATTGCGCCGGAGTGCTGGCGCATTTACTGCGCCAGCATTTTGCTGGGAAGACGTCGGAGACTATCTATCTCGGCTGTGACAGTGCACCAGCTCCGGGAACTGAGGTACGCCGCTGGTTGGCCGAGCAGATTGGTGTCGACCCCAACTCCTTGGCGATCGACACGGACATTAGTGCCAATGCACGGGGTGGCAATAAAAGATGCAGCAACCGCCGTTTGTTAAATTCGGGCTATAACTTCCTCTATCCGTCCTATCGCGAAGGCTACGGGGTGTTGTTGGATTCGGGCGAACTGGACTCCTCTTCCGGAAGTGTTTCCTGATCTGCTGGCAACAGCCATTGAAGGAGTACGTTTTCCAACTCTTCCAGTCCTTCGCCAGTTTGCGCGGAGAAGGTCTGCGCGGTCACTAGATCGTGCACCTTGGCTTTCTTTAAATGTTGCCGCACCTGCGCCAAGGTTTTTTGCGCGGCACCCCGGCTCAACTTGTCTGACTTGGTCAGCAGCAAATGCACTGGCATTTCGCCCGCCACGGCCCAGTTCAACATGGTGGTGTCGTAGTTTTGCAACGGGTGGCGTATGTCCATCAGCAACACCAGACCGCGCAATGTCTGGCGTGCTTGCAGATATTCCGCCAAGTGCTCCTGCCATTGTTGTTTGGTGGCCAGGGGGACTTTGGCGTAGCCGTAACCCGGCAGGTCGACCAGGCGCACTTGCTCGTCGCCCAGGGCAAAAAAGTTGATCAACTGAGTGCGCCCGGGTGTTTTACTGGTGCGAGCCAGCTTGCCGTTATGCGTCAGGCGATTGATCGCGCTGGATTTACCCGCGTTCGACCGCCCGGCAAACGCCACTTCGGCACCGGTTTCCGGCGGACACTGGTGAATGCTCGGCGCGCTGGTAAGAAATCTGGCTTTGCGGAATAAATTGGGGTCTACCATTGGTTACACTCGGTGAGTAAGCAAAAGTCAGCTCAAAAAGTATTGCGTGGCGGCATTTTAAGATGACTTCTAGATGAGTTATCGGAATCGAGTGTATATAATGCCAGCCCAAATCGACCCTGGCGAACTTGCGCGTCGGGCGCCAGACACACGCAGCAATAAAAAGCCAAAAAAGCAGTTACTAAAAAAGCCTGTGCTCGGGCCGCAGATATCTGTGGCTATAACGAATCACTTTTAGCTAAACGGGAATCTTCATGAGCAACTCATTTCGCACAATCCTGCTAGTCCTCGGTTTAAGCGCGCTGGCACCTACCGCTTTGGCGGCGGGCGATGCTGCGCGGGGCGAAACCTTAGTGGCTGTGTGTGCCGCCTGTCACGGCGCCGATGGCAACAGTCCTGCCCCTAACTTCCCTAAAATCGCTGGCCTGGGCGAAAAATACATCACCAAACAATTGGTGGATATCAAAACCGGCGTGCGGGTAGTGCCGGAAATGACTGGCTTGCTCAACGACTTCAGCCAACAAGATCTTGCCGATATGGCTGCTTTTTTTGCGGGTAAAGGCATGCAGCTCTCCGGTGCACAAGCTCTGCAAGTAAGAGTGAACTCCGGAGTTGAAGTGGACGCTCTGGAATTGGGTGAAAAGATTTACCGCGCGGGCAATCTCGAAACCAATACGCCTGCCTGTACAGGCTGCCACTCTCCCCGAGGTCTTGGCAATGATCCGGCCGGCTTCCCCCGTCTCAGTGGCCAGTACGCACAATATATTGAAAAACAATTGCGCGATTTCCGTGCCGGCAACCGTGTGAATGACAGTGATGCTCAGATCATGCGCAAAGTTGCCGAGCATCTGTCAGATGCGGAAATTGTTGCTCTGGCGAACTACATCGCTGGTCTCAATTAATCGTCGCATTGCCATTTAGCGTACGAGTTCACGCTTCGTCTATCGCGCGGGAACTCGGCGCTGTTGTACCTTTCTAACCGCAACAAGTGGCGCGCCGTCGCGATCACTGTCCATTCGACCTGCGATTATCACACTAAGGGGAAATACATGCGTTTTCTGATTGCGTTCCTGGGACTGGCTCTGCCATTGCTGGCAAGTGCTGCTGATGCGCCCGCTAAGCCCAAGTATGAAGAGGGCAAGCATTACACGGTGCTGAGCGGTCAGCCCAAGCCGTCCAAATCGGGCAAAATCGAAGTGACTGAGTTGTTCTGGTACGGCTGCGGCCACTGCTATGTGTTTGAACCTGTACTGCACGAATGGGAAAAAACACTGGCGGAAGATGTGGCTCTGGTCCGTTCACCCGCCATGTGGCAACAACGCCGCAACCCGACTGACGCTATGTGGACCCACGCGCGCCTCTTCTACACAGCCAGTGCTCTCGGTCAGTTGGACAAGCTTCACACCGTGTTCTTCGATGCCATGCACAAACACAACAAGCGCCTGGTTACTCCGGAAGAAATTTCTGCCGTAGTGTCTGCTCAGGGATTGGATGGTGCGGCGTTTGTTAAGACTATGGATTCTTTCGCCGTTAACGCCCAGGTTACTCAGGCCGACGCCCGCCAGCGCGCCTATCGCGTAACCGGTACTCCGGAAATCGTTGTTGGTGGTTATTACCACATCTCCGCTGGCAACGCGGGTGGGCAGAAAGAAATGTTGGAAATCGCCGATTACTTGATCGAAAAGATCCGCGCAGAGCGATAAGACTGCAAAACAACGCAAAAGGCCGGGTAATCCCCCGGCCTTTTTGCTATCACCCCCGGCCTTTTTGCTCAGGAGAGGTATTTTTTAACGGTGTTGACCAGTTGATCTTCGTTGATGGGCTTGGTCAGCAAATCATCGACACCGCTGGTCAGGATGCTCTGCTGTTCGGTTTCTATGGCATGCGCGGTCAGTGCGAGCACGGGTAGATTCTGCAACGTGGGGATCTGGCGAATACGGCGGGTGACTTCTTTGCCGCTGATGCCCGGTAGAGAGATGTCCATCAGAATTAAATCGTATTGACCTTTTTCCAACAGCGCCAGGCAGCGCTCGCCACTTTCTACGCAGGTCACATCAAACCCTTCGTCCTCGAGAATCCACGACACTAGCTTGCTGTTATCAGGGTTATCCTCAACCACCAGAATGTGAGCGTTCATAAACCTCTCCGTAGGCTCTTTTATGTAACCGGTCACACGAAAATGTGACTGGTGTTCAAAAGCAATAAAACGTTCGGCTGTACATTATGAATGGGGCGGTTTTTTTAAAAAGTATAGCCGCTCATCCGAGCGTGATGACTATTTCGCCGTTTTGCGAAAGGAGGAGGCTGCTGGGGAGGGAGGTAGTAGAAGGTGGACGTTGTGTACAAAAATTAAACGTCGGTGTAAGGTTCGATACCATCAACAAGAATAAGCAGAGACCAGGCGGAATATGAACTCGATTGAACAATCCCGTAATTTGACTCAGCAGCTGACCTACGAATTGGGGTGCGCCATAGTGCAAGGCAGATATGGGGAGGGTACGGGTTTTCCCACAGAGGCCGAGTTGTCCGCTCAGTTCAATATCAGCCGTAGCGTCACGCGCGAAGCGGTGAAAATGCTGACTGCAAAAGGTTTGATCTCCTCTCGACCGCGCAAAGGCATCTGCGTCCAGCCCGCGCATCAGTGGAATATGTTTGATTCGGATGTATTGCGCTGGACCTTATCCACGGAACCCTCTCTGCAATTGCTCAAGGAATTCACCCAATTACGTTTTGCCATAGAGCCAGAGGCGGTTGCTTTGGCGTGCCAATTTGCCACAGACCAACAAATTGCAGCGATTGGCCGGGCGCTGGAGCGTATGGCAAAGGCGGAAAGGGGCGAAGACGACCCGCTCGACTCTGACATTGCGTTCCACACCAGCATTCTGGAAGCGAGCAACAACCGGTTTTTTCTGCAGTTCTGCGATTTTATTCAGGCGGCGTTGCGCATCAGTATCGCCTGCACCAACCAATTGAAATCCATCCGCACCGCCAGTGAGAGCGACCACCGCGCGATTTATGAGCACATAGCCCGCCGGGATGTAGAGGGCGGTCGTGAGGCTACGCGGGTGCTGCTCTGCGAAGTCATGGATTTGATTATGGACTCGCTGGAAAGCGCCAAGTCCGCAGAAACGTTGAGAGCCGCCCTGGTTTGATAAAAGTGCATTTGGCTGCACTCAGTAGCCGATCGGCGGCTGGTGATTCCAAACTCAAGTAAGCATAATAACGTCGCTTTGCCGCACGCCGGGCTATGGGCGGCATCGCCATAATAATTTTAAAACTCACTTTCCGAGGCTGTTCGGTCATCGGAATCCGTATCCGCTGAAGAGCGGCAACACGACTATATAAGAATCGAGGTCTTTATGTCTGGATCATCAGGGGCTGGCGTGCAGGCCAGGGCTGTTGGGAATTTTTCTGAGCAAAATCATACGATGTCGCTGGTTTGGTTGACGTCGTTATTTTTTATGTGGGGCTTTCTTACCTGCCTCAATGACATTCTGATTCCGCACCTAAAAAATGTTTTTGATTTGAATTACACCCAGGCGATGTTGGTGCAGTTCTGCTTTTTCGGGGCTTATTTTATTGTCTCGATTCCAGCGGGCGCGCTGGTAAAAAAAGTCGGCTACAAAAAAGGGATCGTCATAGGGCTTGCGATCGCGGCAGTTGGCTGTTTGATGTTTTATCCCGCGGCGCAAATTCAAATGTACTGGATTTTCCTTGCTGCACTGTTTGTTTTGGCCGGTGGTATTACGATTTTGCAGGTTTCGGCAAATCCCTACGTCACTATTCTCGGTAGTCCGCGCACAGCGTCCAGCCGTTTGACTCTGACTCAGGCATTTAACTCTTTGGGTACTACGATTGCACCTTGGTTTGGTTCAGTGTTGATTTTGGCGGGTGCCACTGCAGGATTGACGGGTGCGGAATTGAAAGCTCAAGAAGCACAAGCAGTGCAAGGCCCTTATTTAATGCTCGCGGGCGCCTTGCTGGTGTTGGCGGTTATTTTTGCGTTGCTCAAATTGCCTCGCGTTGTTGATGATGAAATTCCTGTTCATGCCGGCGAGCAAGGCAAATCTGCCTGGGCATATCCCCATCTGGTGCTCGGTGCGGTGGGTATTTTTGTTTACGTGGGTGCAGAAGTTGCCATTGGCAGCTTTTTGGTGAATTTCATCAGTGAGTCTCATATAGGCAATATGTCGGAAGCTGATGCGGCGAAAATGGTGACCTATTATTGGGGTGCGGCCATGGTGGGGCGATTTATTGGTGCGGCTGCTATGCAGAGAATTTCCGCGGGTGTTGCCCTTGCATTTAACGCTATCTTCGCATGCGTACTGATTTCCATCGCTATGTTGGGCTCAGGAAAAATCGCCATGTGGGCGATTCTCGCAGTAGGCCTGTGCAACTCCATTATGTTCCCTACTATTTTTAGTCTTGCTTTAAAAGGTCTCGGACCTCATACCAGTCAGGGCTCCGGTATTTTGTGTATGGCAATTGTCGGTGGCGCTTTGATTCCTCTGGTTCAAGGTGTATTGGCCGACACTATAGGCCTGCAAATGGCGTTTGCATTGCCTGTATTGTGTTATGCCTTTATCGCATTTTATGGACTGAAAGGTTCAGACGTGAAACACGCTTGATTGGTGTTAAGCGAAACTCAATAAAAAAGGGAGCTTAGCTCCCTTTTTTATTTTTAAACGCGGCAATTTATTTTTTGATAATGACACCACCTTCCAGATGCAAACCGCCGCGGCTGTGCAGCACAACGGCAACGGCATAGATCATGCGAATATCACAGATATCGTCTTCAATAATCACGGTGTTGAGAACGTCTGCTGGCGCTTTGGACAGGTTGGTGATCATGCGGCGAAAAAAACCGCGGGATTCTAAGCGGGAAAATAATACCGCGACTTTTTTGCTTTCTTCGAGCACGCCAACCCAATCATCTGGACGGCATTCCCGCACGGGGCGCTCGTAATCAGGCGTTAGATCCGCAGCCATTTTTATTTGCATGATAGGCGATTCATTAGCATCCAATAATGTGTTGCCTTTTAACACGCCCAGCATAGTGCCTGAATCTTTATCGAATGCCGCAATTTTGGGAGCGCCGACACGGTTGGTTTGTTCAATAATGAAATTTTCCTGGCCGTCGGGCGCGCTGAATTCGGAGATCTGATAAAAGCCGAATTGGCGATTCAAATGAATGGTAAACAACTCAGAGTTATTGCTGCGCAGAGTGTAGGACGTAACGTAACTGCGCATCCCTCGCATGTCTTGACTGGTCCAATTACTTAGGGTGATGGCTTTCAAGTTTTATCGCCTAATGGATGTTTTTCGCTCGCCTAGTTACCGCAATTTGGCTTGCTCCACAAAACTCTGAGATACAAGTCACGGAATTCTATGGGGGGCCGGTCAGTTTCGCAAGCTCGGTCCGTTGTAGCCAAAACGAAGTGAAGAGAAAAACTCGCTTAACAGTGGAATATTCCATTATCGGAATTTTTCATTTGTGATGGCGACGCTAGAGATTCCGCGTGTGAGCGTTAAACTGCGTGCAATTGAATCCAGGCGGTCGGGGTGTCGCCTGACATAACGATTTGCGCCCACAAATGGTGGCGCGTTTGAGGGCGCAGTTCATGGCCAAACAATTTTTCAAATCTATTTTTGTATCGGTGTTTTTGGCCGCTCTGCTCAGCGCGTGCGGTTCAGACAAGACGCCGGGTGATTCCAGTTCGTCGAGTTCCTCGTCCAGCTCATCCAATTCAAGCGCATCATCCAGTTCCAGCAGTGCGTCCAGCTCAAGCGGTACAGCTGATTGCGTCCCTGCGGCAGCAGGAGACGGCTATTGCCTGGTGTGGAGTGATGAATTCCACGGAACTCAGATCGACCTCAGCCGCTGGAGCTTTGAGCGCAACTGTTATGGCGGCGGCAATAACGAGGCGCAGTGTTATGTCGACTCGCCGAATAATGCCTGGGTGGACGGCGAATATCTGCATATCAAGGCAATCCGGCAAAACCTGCGCGGTCCGGCGCTTGCGGACGACGACCCGGGTTATAACCCCAACGACCAGTCCGGCAGTGGTACCTACAGCTCGGCACGCCTGCGCAGCAAGGACAAAGGTGACTGGCGCTACGGCCGTTTCGAGATTCGCGCGAAGTTGCCCTGGGGACAGGGAACCTGGCCGGCTATCTGGATGCTGCCGACCGACCAGATTTATGGCGGTTGGGCCAGCTCTGGCGAGATCGACATTATGGAGGCGGTCAATCTGAAGGTCGGCGGTGAGCGCCGCATCCACGGCACTCTGCACTTCGGCGATAACTGGCCGAACAATGTGTACTCCGGTGAGGAGTATGTGC
Organism: Saccharophagus sp. K07; assembly: GCF_014336955.1. GTDB lineage: Bacteria > Pseudomonadota > Gammaproteobacteria > Pseudomonadales > Cellvibrionaceae > UBA5868. Next base: position 351,813 of record NZ_QRAI01000001.1, read on the forward strand.
TGCCAGGTGGCACCAATCCTGCCGATGATTTCCATGTTTATGCGGTGGAATGGGAAGAGGGCGAAATCCGCTGGTATGTGGACGGCGATCATTTCGCAACCCAAACTCAGACGGGTTGGTACTCCGCCAAGGCACTCAATAAGTTGAGCGCGCCTTTTGACCAGCGTTTCCATTTGATTTTGAACTTGGCAGTCGGCGGTGACTGGGCGGGCAACGTGAATGACACGGGTATCGATGAAAGTGCCTTTCCCCAGGAAATGCTGGTGGATTACGTGCGCGTGTTCGAATGCCGCAAAGACCGCGAGACAGGACGCGGCTGTGGCTCGAGTGATGGCAACTTCAAGCTCAACCCAGGTGTTCCCAGGCCGGCGCCGGTTGATCCCGGCAATGGCAGTGAGTTTGTCATCTTTAACGGCGCCGTGACCGCTCCTTATGAATGGCGCACCTGGACGGAAAATGGCTCTGTGGACTACGAGCTGATCAATGTCGGCGGCGACTATGGCCTGGTGGCGCAGGTGACCTTCAACACTGATCAAGGCATAGGCTTTTTCCAGGCCGATGCGCAGGCGGACTTTTCCAGCTTCAGTAGAATTTCCATGGATATACGCGTGGTCAGCGATCCGCGCGCCGTCAAGGACCCGCTGGTCGTGCGCGCGGATTGTGTCTATCCCTGCAGCTCGGGCGACTACCCGCTCGGCTATCCAATGCTGAACCAATGGACCCGCTACACCATTCCCCTGGCGGAACTGGCCAATGGCGGGCTGGATTTGACCCGGGTGAATACGCCCCTGGTGATCTCGCCTCTGTTTGGTAATCAGCGTGGTGTGGTGCTCCAGATCGACAACCTGCGCCTGCTGCGATAAGCCGCCTAGCATCCGTCCGAATCATTTGGTTGTAAGGACTAGAAGATAGGGCTGTCACTTCATGCCTTTGGCTTAAGCTCCGTTGCGTCGACTTTGCGCTAAAGTGTGATTTCAAACGAGTTTTTTGCGCTTGAAACTTTGTGGCGCCAGCCCAATCTATAAGCGCCGTTACGCGCGCCGGCACTTCTGATCCGGTGTAATCCAATAATAATCGCACCGTCTAAGCGCCTGGCTGAGACGGTGTTCATCTGATCGAACAGGGGACTTAACCGTGGACCGCCGCGTTGAATGTCAATTCAGCTCAGCCTCATCGGGGGATGCCGTCCTGTTCTCACTTCTCTGCAATTCCTTCTTGTTTTATCTGATTCGTGCACAGCGCGGATTGTTTTTCATTCAAAGGAGGCTTTCCTCGTGATCACAGTTGAGCGTTTGAACCGCACCTACGGCAGTCTTCGCGCTGTCCAGGATGTGAGCTTCACTATTTCTCAGGGCGAAGTGATCGGCCTGCTAGGTCCCAACGGAGCGGGTAAGACCACCATCATGAAGATGATGTGCGGTTATCTCGAGCCGAGTTCCGGGCGCGTCACTATCAATGGTATCGATGTAGCCGAAGATACCAAGCTTGCCCAGTCCTATATCGGTTACTTGCCGGAGAACCTGCCTGTGTATCCGGAAATGACCATCGTTAGTTACCTGGAGTACGCCGCCAGCTTGCGCGGTATTCCGCAGGAGCAGCAGGCGGCGGAAATTCGCCGGGTACTGAACGCGACCGATTTGCGCGGGCGCGCGCTGGATAAGATCGGCTCTCTGTCGCGCGGTTTGAAACAGCGGGTCGGTGTCGCCCAGGCCCTGTTGGGCAACCCCAAAGTGCTGGTGCTCGACGAGCCCACCAACGGCCTCGATCCCACCCAGACTCTGCAAATGCGCGAGCTGATCCGCAAGCTGGCAGAAACCAGTACCGTCATAGTTTCCACCCACATACTGTCCGAGGTGGAAGCGGTGTGCGATCGCGTGCTGATGGTGCGCAGCGGCAAGCTGGTGCTGGATTCCCGCCTGGACGCTTTGACCGACGCCAGCGAATTGAAAGTCAAAACCTCTCTGACGCCCGATGCCTTGCAACCTTTGCTGCAGGTCATCGAGGGCATCAAGGGTTATCAGTTCCAGCAGCATGCAGGGATTACGGAGTGCCGCATCAAATTGGCTGAACCGAGTGCCGGCAATGACATCAGCGCCAGCTTGGCGAAAAAAATCATTGAAAACGGCGGCGCGCTTTATCAATTGCACCGTGAACAGAGAGATCTGGAAACACTGTTTCGTGAATTGAATTCTGGGGAGGGTATCGCCAATGCAGCGTGATGTGCAGAACCGCGCGCTCGGCAAAATTGTTTCCAAAGAATTGGGCCAATTTTTCCGCGCGCCCATTGCCTGGCTTTTTCTGGGCGCATTTTTGTTGGTTTCTTTATTTATTTTCTTTTGGGTGGAATCCTTTTTCGCCCGCAATATCGCCGACGTGCGACCGCTTTTTGTTTGGATGCCGTTGTTGCTGATTTTTTTATCCGCCGCACTCACCATGAAAATGTGGAGCGAAGAGCGCCGCAGTGGCACTTTGGAACATGTGCTGACGCAACCTGTACCACTCTGGCAATTTGTCGTTGGTAAATTCCTGGCGTGCTGGATTTTGTTGGCAATTGCGCTCTTATTGACTCTGCCGCTGCCGATTACCGTGTCGTTCCTCGGCGATGTGGATTGGGGTCCCGTATGGTCCGGATATATAGCCGCGCTGTTGTTGGGCGGTGCTTATATCAGCATGGGCCTGTTTATTTCCGCGCGCTGCGACAATCAGATTGTCAGCCTGTTGCTCACGGTTGCACTCGCCGGTGCGTTTTATGTGATTGGCTCCAGCGTATTGACCAACCTGGTGGGCAACCAGACGGCAGAAGTGCTGCGCAGCATAGGCACAGGTTCGCGTTTTGAATCCATTACCCGCGGCGTGTTGGATCTGCGCGATTTGTACTACTACATCAGTTTGATCGCAGTATTTTTGGCGCTGAATATTTTTGCTCTCGAGCGCGGCCGCTGGGCCAGCGATGGCAATGCCAAATTCCACAGCATCTGGCGCTGGGGAACCGTATTGGTGGTGGCGAATATGTTGGTGGCCAATATTTGGCTGAGCCAGTTGCCATCTCTGCGCTGGGATACCACACGCGGAAAAATGTATTCCATCTCTGCTGCAACTGAAGGCTATCTGGCGCAATTGCAGGAGCCGATTTTAATTCGCGGTTATTTCACGCAAAAAACTCACCCACTGTTGGCGCCTTTGGTTCCGCAACTGCAAGATTTGTTGCGTGAATATGAAGTGGTAGGCGATGGCCGTGTGCGTGTGGAAATTGTCGACCCGACGCAAAATCCGGAATTGGAAGACGAAGCGCAAACCCGCTTTGGCATTCGTCCGACGCCTTTCCGCGTGAATGATCGCCATCAAACGGCGCTGGTGAACGCTTATTTTGACGTTCTGGTGCAATATGGCGATGTGCACGAAGTGCTGGGTTTCAACGACCTGATCGAAGTGAAAATGAGCGGCGACACCGATATACAAGTGCGTCTGCGCAACCCGGAATACGACGTCACTCGCATAATCAAAAAAGTGCTGTATTCCTATCAATCCGGTGGCGACATTTACGCCAGCATCAAAACACCGATTGAGCTGACTGCCTATATTTCTGCCAACAGCAAATTGCCACCAGAGCTCGTGGATTTGCGCACGGCTATCGAAAATAAAATTGAAGAAGTTAAAAAGCTCGCCGGCGATAAATTCACTGCGCGGTTTGTTGACCCGGATGCAAACGGCGGTGCAGAAGGAAAACGTATTACTGAACAATACGGCTTCGCGCCTATGGCGGCTGGCTTGCTCGATCCCAATCGTTTTTATTTCTACGTGATGTTGGCGCAGGGTGATCGACTGATGCAAATCCCGCTCGGCGATTTCACTCCCGGGAGTTTTGACTCAGCATTGCAAGGCGGCATTAAACGTTTGGCGCAAGGCTTTACCCGCACCATTGGTTTGGTGACACCAACGCCGGAGTCGTCCAATCATTTTGGCGTATCCATTTCTACCAAACCGAAATTCACTGCCTTGAGAGATATCCTCAACCAGAATTTCAATGTGGTGGATGAAGATCTGACCGACGGCCGCGTCGCCGGCAATGTGGATTTGTTGCTGCTCGCAGCTCCAGATCTCACCGATGACAAACAATTGTTCGCCATCGACCAGTTCCTGATGCGTGGGGGCACGGTGGTAGCTGCACTGTCTCCATATTCAGCGCAGGTTTCGCGCACGAATTTGTCGCTCAACAATTATTCCAGTGAGCTCGGTCGCTGGTTGAAAGAAATGGGTGTGAACATAGGTAATAACCTGGTCATGGATTCGCAGAATTCTGCGTTCCCTGTACCGACCGTGCGTGAAGTTGGCGGTATGCGCTTCCAGGAAATGCGTTTGCTGGATTATCCGTATTTCATCGATGTGCGTGGCAAAGGCATGAATGATGAGTCGCCGGTAACCGCCGATCTGCCGCAAGTGACTGTGGCCTGGGCATCGCCGATTACGCTGGATTCAGACAAAACCCAAAATCTGCGAGTGACCCGCCTGTTGGAAAGCTCGGAGCGCTCATGGCTCGGCGACACTTCCGGCGTAATGCCAAATGCGGAGCAGTTGCAATTTGGTTATCGTCCTGCGGGTGATCGCCAAGCGCATCTGCTGGCTGTCGCGCTGCAAGGTAAGTTCACTTCCATGTTCTCCGGCAAAGACTCTCCGCTGGCTGAACAAGCCAAAAAAGAGGGCGAGAGTGAAGAAGAAAATGCAGCGAAACCAGTCAACGTGGTGTTGAACCACTCGGCAGAGTCTGCACGTCTGGTGGTGTTTGCCTCCAACGATATGTTCCGCGACGAGATTGTGAACATGTTGAGTAGCGTGATGGGCGGCAATTACTTCAACAGCTTGCAGTTGGTTGCCAACACGGCAGATTGGGCGCTGGAAGATCAAGGCCTGCTCAGCATTCGCGCCCGCGGTCATTTCAACCGCACTCTGACGCCGATGGAAACAAGCACTCAGGAATTCTGGGAGTATCTCAACTACGGCCTGGCCTTGTTGGGATTGTTGGTCCTCTGGCTGGTGTTGCATTACGTGAACCGTTCACGCGACGCCCGTTATCAGCAGTGGCTGGCAGCATAATTGGGAGGTGATATGACAACTTCAAAAATCACAAAAATATCCAAAAAAATCCCCTGGCTCGCCGGCGTGTTCGGTGCCCAGCTGGTGTTGGCGGTGGTTTTGTTCAATGTGCAGCACCGCCAGCCAACGGCGAATAACGAACCGCTGTTGACGTTCAACAAGGCGACCGTCGATACCGTTGAAATCACCTCAGGTGAGGAAAAAATCGAGCTGCGCAAAAAAGACGGGCAGTGGCGTATCGGTGATAGCCTGCCAATCGCGGAAACTCGCTTAAACGATCTCTTAAAAGAGGTTGAGGGGCTGCGCGGTGGTTGGGCTGTGGCGAAAACTGGTGACGCGGCCAAGCGCTTTGAGGTTGCCGATGACAAATTCAAGCGCAAGCTGCGCCTGTTGTCCGGCGACAAAGAAGTCGGCGTGTTGTTGGTGGGCACTTCACCATCTTTCCGTCAGACCCACGTGCGCAAGCAAGGTGATGCCAATATTTACTCAGTCAAATTTGACGAGTTTTCTCTGACCACGGAACAGGACAGCTGGTTGGATACCGAGCTGATGCGCCCGGCTGGCGAGATTACCGCTGTGCAGTTTGACGGCCACAAGGTGGAGAAAGTCGCCGGTCACTGGCCCGCAAAAACTCCTGATTCTGTAGCCGGTGACGCGACCAAGGAAGAGGGCGCCGCTTCTGCTGAAGCAGTAGTGGCAACTGAGGGTAATGCGGATAACGCAGCTGAAGGTGATAAAACCCTGAAGTTTGATAGCGCCGCATTCGCCAAAGCCTTGGGCGATATCACTGTGCTGGGCATCGCCAAAAATCAGGCCGATTTGGATGCTCCGGTCACTCAGGACGTCAATGCCCAGGACGAAAACAAAGTCCTGAAAATCGAGTGGACCGTCACCACCGACAAAGGGGAGTTTAGCTATCAGCTGCTGAGCAAGAATGAGCAGTACTACATTCGCCGCAGCGATATCAACGAAACATTCCGCCTGTCCAAATCCCAGTACGACGCGCTCGCCAAAGTGCAGGATTTGCGACAGTCCTGAACCTTTCTCTTTATTCTGCTTATTCTGCCCCTCCACCCGGAGGGGCAATTCCCGCCTGCTTTTTTTCTTCGAACCGGAACTTCAGGTAGAAAATTTCATCTGTAGAACCACGGATTTTGCGAGGGTTGAAAGTGTTTCAGCCAACCCCATTTTTGAGCTTTCTGTATCTTGTTGAGGAATCCCTGATGAAGTTCCGCGCCTTAGCTGCATCGACTCTCACCTTGACTGCGAGCCTCCTGCTCGGTACACCGTCTTATGCGGCACTGCCCAGTGTCGATGCCAGCGGCAATGCTCTACCGTCGCTCGCGCCTATGCTGAAAAACGTCAACCCGGCGGTAGTGAACATCGCCACCTACACCAAGCGCGAAGTCAACAACCCGCTGCTCAGCGACCCCTTTTTCCGCCATTTTTTTAATATTCCGGAGCAGCGCCAAACTCAGCGCCAACGCAGCGCCGGTTCCGGCGTAATCGTCGACGCAGCCAAGGGCACGGTTATCACTAACCATCACGTTATCAACGGCGCGGACGAAATCCAGGTAGTGCTGCATGACGGTCGCACTTTCGCCGCCAAGCTTGTTGGGTCTGACCCGGAAGTGGATATCGCTGTATTAAAAATCGAAGGGGATAACCTCACGCAACTTCCCATGAGCAATTCCGACGAATTGCAGGTAGGAGATTTTGTGGTGGCCATAGGTAACCCCTTTGGTCTTGGCCAAACCGTCACCACAGGTGTGGTCAGTGCCTTGGGACGAACCGGGCTTGGCATTGAGGGTTACGAAGACTTCATCCAGACAGACGCCTCCATCAACCCAGGCAATTCCGGCGGTGCGCTGGTGAATTTGCGCGGTGAATTGGTCGGTATCAATACTGCGATCATCGCCCCAGCAGGCGGCAACGTGGGAATTGGTTTTGCCATTCCCATCAATATGGCGCGCGCCAGTGTTGAGCAGATCATGGATCACGGGGAAGTGAAACGCGGGCAGATCGGCGTCAGCATTCAAGACGTTACACCCGAATTGCAGGAAGCTTTTGGCCTGAAGAACGGTCAACTCGGTGTGCTGGTTACGGGGGTTGCGGACAAGTCGGAAGCAGATAAGGCCGGATTAAAACCGGGTGATGTGATTATTGCAGTCGATGGCCGCCCAACATTATCCACCGGCGCACTGCGCAATGCGATTGGTGTGCGCAAAATCGGTGATACGGTAAAAATCACCTATATTCGCGATGGCCGGGAAAAAACCGTGCGCTGCAAAGTGGGCAATCCCAATGAATCTTTTGCAAGCGTATCCGGCAAATCCCACCCACTGTTGGAAGGTGCCCAATTTGAAAATCATCCCGATGGACAGGGTGTTGTGGTCAGCCGCATTGCGCCGCGATCTCCGGCAGCGGCGAGTGGCTTGCAACAGGGGGATTTGATTATTGGTGCCAACCGCCGCAAGGTAAGCAACCTGGAAGATTTCAATTCTGCCGTTGGTAGAGGTAAAGATTCCATTCTTCTCCATATTCAACGCGGCCGCGGTACGTTTTATCTGGTGATTCGTTGATTTATGAATTGATCAGGCAATTTGCTTTTTTTAGTAAATGGCCCAGCCAAATGGCCTTGCCTTAGGGCAAGGCCATTTGTTTTTAACGCAAATCTTTTTTCATCAGCACTGCATTATTCGGTCGCAAAAGAGCAAATTCCGTTGTCTGGCGAATGGCATCAGGAGCTGTGTGACGCAACACAGTGTTGTAATCGAATTTTTCAAAAAATTCCTGCGCGGTGGATGTAAATAAATACAGCTCGCGAATATCCATTTGGCGCGCCATATTTTCCACATGTCGAACCAGTCGAGTTCCTATGTTCTGATTGCGTTTATTAGGGCGCACCACTAAAGAGCGCAATAATCCGTAAGGTGAAAATGGTTCGAGACCTATGACGGCAATGATTTCCTGTTGCTCCTTGACGGCCCAAAAATAATCCATATGTGCTTCGGTTAAATCGGAAGTCGGCAGATTAGCGGCATTTAAAAGCGACAGAGCGTCTGTTTTTGTGGGTCGATGGATGTCATGCATATACATCACCTCTGACAGAAGCCTTATTAATGGGCATTTAGCCCCCTATTTATACCGCTTTTTGTGTTTATAGGGTGCTGTTTTTCTGGAACTCGCGCCGCTGCCAGTGTATAACTGCCGGACTTGCTCTGCGAAGTGAAACGAAATGTTGGTGCAGTCGGAATAATCGGCGACTTTCGGCCCCGCATAAAATTAAAAATCGTTTCGATGACTAGTCTTCGAAAATGCCGTAATCCGGCACAGACAGGATCCGGTTATGAGTTTACTGCTGATTGTTCTTCTGCCGCTTTTGGGGGCGGTCCTGCCGTTGCTGACGGAACGGTTCGGACGCAATATTTGTGCTGCTGTTGCCGTTGCAGCACCGCTGATTTCAGCGGGTTTGATCATATCCCAATTGCCAGCCATATTCGCTGGCGATATCCCGATATTTCATGTCCCCTGGTTGTCCAACATCGGATTGGATTTGAGTTTGCGGCTGGATGGTTTGAGCCTGATGTTTGGGCTTCTTATCACTGGTATTGGTCTGCTCGTTATTTTCTACGCCCTTTATTACCTGTCGAATAAAGATTCCATCGGTAAGTTCTACGCGATTTTGCAATTGTTCATGATGGCGATGCTGGGCATTGTCATGGCGGACAATCTGTTATTGCTGATTGTTTTTTGGGAACTGACGAGCCTGAGTTCGTTTCTCCTGATCGGCTATTGGTCTTATCGCAGTGATGCGCGCAAAGGTGCGCGTATGGCGTTGGCAATTACCGGTGGCGGTGGTTTGGCGCTATTGGCGGGGGCGCTGTTACTCGGGCATATGGTTGGCAGCTTTAATTTGAGCGTTATTTTGTCCAATGGCGAATTAATTCGCGACCACAAACTCTATCCGATTGCGCTCGTGCTGATTTTGCTGGGAGCCTTTACCAAATCTGCGCAATTTCCTTTTCATTTTTGGTTGCCGCACGCTATGGCTGCGCCGACACCTGTGTCTGCCTATTTACATTCCGCCACTATGGTTAAGGCGGGTGTTTTTTTGCTGGCGCGTTTATATCCGGCTTTGGCTGGCAGTGAAATGTGGTTTTTTATTGTGACGTTTGTCGGCCTGATCACGCTGGTGTATGCAGCCTATACGGCCATGATGAAACACGATCTCAAAGGGCTGTTGGCTTATTCCACCATCAGTCATCTCGGGTTGATAACCATGTTGTTGGGTCTAAGTACCAAATTGGCTGCTACAGCTGCGGTATTTCACATTATCAATCACGCGATATTTAAAGCATCTTTGTTTATGGCCGCCGGCATTATCGATCACGAAACTGGCACGCGCGATATGCGCAAAATCAATGGTCTTTGGCAATACATGCCGCAAACGGCACTGCTGGCGATGGTTGCCGCCGCCGCTATGGCCGGCGTGCCACTGCTGAACGGATTTTTAAGCAAAGAAATGTTTTTCAACGAAACCCTGCATTTGAAATCTCTCGGATTATTCAGTTGGACGGTGCCGGTGCTCGCCACCATCGCGGGAATTTTTGCCGTGGCGTATTCATGGCGATTTATTCACGATGTGTTTTTTAATGGTAAGCCCGTCGATTTACCCAAATTTCCGCCGCATGAACCACCACCTTTTATGAAAGCGCCTGTGGCAATTTTGGTGGTGCTGTGTCTGTTGGTGGGAATCATGCCCAATTTAACGGTCGCACCTTTTATTGATGCCGCATCTGCGGCGGTAGCAGGTGCGGAGCTTGAGCCCTACGAGATTTCCCTATGGCACGGTTTTAATTTGCCTCTGCTGATGAGTTTCACTGCTCTAGCAGGAGGTTTGCTGCTGTATAGCCAGCGGCGCGGTCTTTTTGCTTTTTATGAACGCGGTTTTCACCTCGATGAAAAACTGGTTTTTGAAGCACGCGTCCAGCGCGGAGTGCGAGCGTCTCAATGGATAACGAACACCTTAGAAAATGGTTCATTACAACGTTATGTGGCGTGGTTTGTCGGTTTTACTCTGGTGATGGGTGTTGTGGGAATTTGGCCATTGGCAAATATGACCGGCACACGTCCGTTAATGCCGCTTGATGGCGTCAGCGTTATTGCGGCGATTTTGCTGATTGCCGGTTCTGTCGGTACGGTTTTGATTCATCACAATCGGTTGGCATCACTGTTGTTATTAAGTGTGGTGGGGCTGATCGTCTCTCTGATTTTTGTGCGTTTTTCCGCACCGGATCTTGCGCTTACGCAAATATCGGTGGAAGTGGTCACTATAGTGTTGATGATGCTGGCACTGTATTTCCTGCCGCAGTTGTCGCCCCGACAATCGGGCACGCTGAGAATTATCCGGGATATTGCCTTGTCGGGTGCGGCGGGAATTGGTGTCACGGTGTTGACGTGGGCAGTTCTTACGCGGCCCTATGAGACCATCGCAGGTTATTTTCTCGAAAATAGCGTAAGTGGCGGTGGCGGCACTAACGTGGTGAACGTCATTCTGGTGGATTTCCGCGGCTTCGATACCCTGGGAGAAATAACGGTGCTGGCTTTGGCGGCAGTTGGTATTTTGGCTATGTTGCGCACTCTGCAATTGCCCAATACCTCTGATCCGCGATCGTGGGCGCGGGAGATTTATCCGCCGATTCTTGCCGTATTGGCGCGTGTACTTCTGCCGCTGGCGCTGCTGGTGTCTGCTTATATTTTTATGCGCGGACACAATCAGCCGGGAGGCGGTTTTATCGCCGGGCTGGTCACCAGTGTAGCTTTGATTCTTCAATATGTGTCCAGCGGTTTGTCGTGGATTCAGGAGCGTCTACGTTGGAACTACCGTAGCGTGGCCGCCTTGGGGGTGCTGATTGCGGCTCTGACCGGCTGCGGCGCATTTATTTTCGGTTATCCCTTTCTGACTACCAGCTTCACTCATATTCATTGGCCGTTGGTTGGTGAATTCGAAATCGCCACCGCCATGGTGTTTGATCTCGGGGTGTATATCACCGTGGTGGGCGCGACTTTGCTGGCGCTTGCGCAGCTGGGGATGCTGACTCATCCCAGTCGAATAAAACGCAAACTGACGGAGGAGATCGCCTGATGGAAGCGTTGGTAGCCATTGCAATTGGCGTTATGACGAGTTGCGCTATTTACCTCATGTTGCGGGCGCGGACTTTTCCAGTGATTTTGGGACTTACGCTTCTGTCATATGCAGTTAACCTGTTTATTTTCGTGATGGGGCGTCTGTCGACCGGCAATCCGGCGGTGATCGGCAGTGGTGAAACCTATCCAGATCCCGTGCCGCAGGCGCTGGTTTTGACGGCCATTGTGATCGGTTTTGCCATGACCGCATTTATTCTGGTGCTCGCGTTGCGCGCGCGCGTTGAACTCGGTAATGACCATGTGGATGGCAATCAAGAGGGGCGCACGTGAGTCATTGGATACTTATCCCAATATTGCTGCCCTTATTTACCGGTCTGGCGTTACTGATTTGGTCCGATCGCATTTGCGTCACCCGCGCGATCAGTGCAACCAGTGCATTGGCCCTGCTCGCGGTGGATCTGCTGCTGTTGCAGCGCGCTGCAGAAGGAACCATTTCCCTGTACGCACTTGGCAATTGGCCGCCGCCTTTCGGCATAGTTCTGGTGCTCGATCGGCTGGCAGCCTTGATGCTGGTGATGACCAGTGTGTTGGCGTTGTTTGTGATCTGGTATGCGGCCTGTGACCGCGATCAACCCGGCGACAGTTTGCATCCACTTATTCATTTCCTGCTGATGGGATTGAACGGCGCGTTTCTCACCGGCGATATTTTTAATCTGTTTGTATTTTTCGAAGTGCTGCTGCTGTCCTCCTACGCTTTGCTGCTGCACGGCGGAGGAAAAGAGCGGGCCAGAGCGGGATTTCATTATGTGGTGCTGAATCTCGCCGGCTCTGCATTGTTTTTGATTGCGGTATCGCTGCTTTATGGTGTGACGGGCACTTTGAATATGGCAGATATGGGGCAGCGCATCGCGCAGCTGGATCCGGCTGATCGCCCACTGGCTATTACTGGCGGACTTTTATTATTTGCGGTATTTGGTCTGAAAGCGGCAGTCGCGCCTTTGTATTTTTGGTTGCCGAGCGCTTACGCGGCGGCGGCCGGTCCCGTTGCAGCGCTGTTTGCAGTAATGACCAAGCTCGGCATTTACAGCATGGTTCGGGTGTACAGCTTAGTGTTCGCATCTGAACCCGGACTGCTTTTACCCTGGTTATGGCCGCTCGCATTGGTAACTTTGGCAGCGGGTATTGTCGGTGTGCTCGCCGCTCGTGAACTGCGTCGTCAGGTTGCCTACCTGGTCCTTGTTTCGGTGGGGACTTTATTGTTGGGAGTTGCCATGAATAGTCAGCAGGCGCTGGCGGCATCGCTTTACTATCTGGTTCATTCCACCTGGATTTGTGCAGCGCTGTTTATTCTGGTGGATCTTATGCGCCAGCAGCGCGGTCTGCTGGAAGATACCATCGAAAGCGGTCCTCCACTGGTGCAAGGCACAATTCTGGGTATTTTCTTTTTTGTCGCCTGCGCCAGCGTCGTTGGATTGCCGCCCACCAGCGGATTTGTCGGCAAAGTGAATTTAATGCAGGCGGTAAGTTCGACCGTGGAAGCTGTATGGGTTTGGCCCGCGCTGTTAATTTCCGGCTTGTTGACCATCACTGCATTGAGCCGCAGCGGGACCACCATTTTCTGGCGCACGACGGGCGATGTCATAGCCCAGAGCAGAGCGGGGGTAATGCCAATGGTAGCAGTTGGCGGATTGCTGCTGATCTCCATTGTCTTCAGTTTTGCGGGTGATCCTGTCTTGAGTTTTATGTCGGATACGGCGCAACAGCTCGCCGATTCCACTGCTTATCTTGAAGCGTCTTCGCTATTCCAACCGGTCGAGCGGGGAGATATTCGATGATGCGGCGTTTATTTCCCAGGCCGGAATTAAGTGGGATCTTATGGGGTTTGTGGCTGCTCCTGGTTAACAGTGTGAGTTTTGGCCAGATATTGCTCGGCGCTTTTTGGGCTTGGTTGATTCCCTTCTATACCCATAGTTTTTGGCCGGGCGTGATGAGTTTGCGCAAGCCCTGGCTGGGACTGAAATTTCTCGGCGTGGTAATGGTGGACATACTGATCGCCAACGCCATTGTGGCTCGTCTTGTCCTGAGCAATAGCGAGCGTTTGCAGCCGGCTTTTATGCTGATGCCGCTCGACGTTAAAGAGGATTTCACTATCACGCTGCTGGCTAGCACCATTTCACTGACCCCGGGAACGGTTTCTGCCGATCTCACCGCAGACAGGCGTCACCTGCTGATTCACAGTTTGCACGTCGATGATATCGAACAAACGATTGCGCAGATGAAGCAGCGTTACGAAGCGCCGCTCAAGGAAATGTTCGAATGTTGAATGTCGTTATCCCCATCGCATTTTTTATGATCAGCGCAGCTTTGTTGCTCAATTTGTGGCGTCTGCTGATCGGACCTTCATTGCCGGACCGCATCCTGGCTCTGGATACCATGTATATCAACGCGATTGCTTTGTTGGTGCTCTACGGTATTTATCAACAAGGCGAATTTTATTTTGAAGCGGCACTGTTGATTGCGGTGATGGGGTTTGTCGGCACAGTGGTGCTATCCAAATATCTGCTGCGTGGCGACATTATCGAGTAGTCGGGAATTTTTATGGAATTGTTTGTAGAAATTGTGGTTTCCATTTGTTTATTAGGCGGAGCTGCTTTTGCGCTTGTCGGCTCCATAGGGCTCGCCCGCCTGCCGGACTTTTATATGCGTCTGCATGGGCCGGCAAAGGCGAGCACACTGGGTGTGGGCGGTATGGTTATTGGTTCCACGATTTTTTTCAGCACTCGCGGTAATGGGCTCAGTCTGCATGAAATTCTGGTTGTTGTTTTTTTATTTATAACTGCACCCATCAGCGCCCATATAGTTGCCAAAGCGGCGCTTCACTTACAATTGCCTACGGTAGCGCGCACGCGCAGACCAGAAAACAAATCATGAGCTTACCTACGATGAAACAATTGATTAAATCTGTATTGATCCCAGTATGCAGCGTCGCATTGATGATTGATGCCGCGGCAGCGCCACGCACGCCAACCATTACCGATCAATTATTGGCAGTGCTATTGGAAAGACATCTGCCGGAGCCTATGTACGAACAAGCGAGCAATCCTTGGCCCGGTGGTGATTATTCTTTGCAGGTTCAAAAAGCGGGTCGCCCAGAGGTGACCAGTTCCGAAACCAATATTCACGTTAAAATTCCGCTGAAGGTATTGATTTCCGGCAAGGTTGCCAACGATATGTTGCAAATCAAACTTGCCTGTAGCAGCAGTTTTACCTCTATTGGGGAAATTGTTTTCACTCCGGCAAAACCCGGGGTGATTACTACCCTGACTTCAGCCATTACGCTGCCCGTGCCGCCGACGACAGCGAACTGTGAAGGGTTGCAATTTCCCATCGACGACTATCTGAAAACTGTGATAGCGCAGAATAAAAGGCAGTGGGAATTAAAGCTGGATGCGGAGCTGAAAGATATGTTGCAAGAAAAACCTGCGCAGGAATCGCTGCCGAAATCAAAGTCTGCTGCGACACCGCAACAGTAACTAATTTGCAAGCTTAAAAACGTGCAAATTGGAAAACGTGCGTTCCAGCTGATATCTGGGTAATGCACTTTTTATCACGTCTGAAAGTCTTGGTTGCGAATCTTCATGAAAATGTTCGTACTCATTTTTGACAGGGTTTTTCACCAATAAAAGAAATTCCGGTGGCGAGATGCCGAAGACATCCTCTATGTGTTGATGCCATTTATCAAACAGCTCGAAGCTTGGAGTTGGTTCATCCAATAATGCAAAAGATGCTGCGAATAAGGGTGATGTCAGCCCAGTCAGGTTGTAAACATGACATGGGCGTCCCCAAACCAGAATTTCTGTATCCTCTGTTTTTAGCGAATTGATGTAATCGGCAGCGCGTACAACATCGCCAACAGTGACATGTTCACCAGCGGGGTATTGGTCGTACATTTCCATTGCGGAAATTTTTCTAAGCATCACTGCACGTTGCAGTGAAAGTCCGGACCAGGCTTTCTTGGCGAAATCTACTACGGGGATACAGAGAATTATCGCCGCCGCCAGTCGGATATAAGTTGCGCGGTTTTTTTCAATCGCGAAGCGAAGTCCTGTTGCCATTGCGATTGAGATTAACAGCGCAAACAAGGGATATATCACCACCGCATGATAGATAAAGCCTTTGCCTTGCGCGAGAACAGAAATAAGCGTTGCTGGCGCTATAGCACCAACGAAAATTAAGGCAACTGGGGATTTTCTCCGAAGGGCAAGAGCACCGATAATGCTCCACAGAATAAACCAGTGCCACGAGCTTATAGCATTGGTTATAAGCGCCCGTAAGATTTCTACGGTGGTTTTGCCCCCACCGTAAACTTGCAGGTTGAAGAGAATCGAAATATCAAACCAATGATTAAGGATCCCCAAATAATGCGCCAGTACTGCGGTGCACAGTGTTAAGAAAATGAGGATAAACGTCGATAACGCCTGATCCCAGAAAATGGTGCTTAGTGTTCGATTGGTGTAACGCTTTGCCGAAACATCTGCAATTGCAAGCATTGGCGCCATGATAAGCAAGGTTGGTCGAATCAGCATGGCGACAAATAAAAAAGCCCCCATGCAAATCAACACTCGTCTGCTACCCCCAATAACCCGTAAATAAAGCATTAGTGCTGCGCCTACCAACAAAGGGGCAGCCACAATCTCTCGTTGACCATCCGCCCAATAGCCTATGGTGGTGTAAATGGCTATATAAACTGGAATCGATATAAGTGCTGCCGTTCGGTTGTAAATCTTGTCAAGGCTGATGGCTATGATCAGGCAGGAAAGCGGCAAAATAAACAGAAGCTCGAAAGTCCTGTAGGACTGAATGTCGGAGCCGAAAAGTGCCACGGAAGCAACATGAATTAACATTTGCCCAGGCCAATTTTGGTCTGCTGCATCTTGGTAGAGCTTTCCGCCCTGATTCACTACAAGGCCCACGTAATCGTAAACCGCGCTATCTGGATTGACGGGTAAGAGATAGTAGAGAGGGGGCAATGCGAGTAAGACTGCGGCCGCTCCAATTATCGGAAAAAAAATGCAGGCACGACTGATCACCATATTTAAGCTTCCGTTCTAAATCTATGTAGAGCCAGCAGGACCGGCACTTCCAATCCGTGAATTGATCTTTGATAGGAAGAGTCCGGTTCTCCTGTAGCCGTTGGATATTTGAGGGATAGAAATTTTCTTTGAAGGTCAGCCCGTTATGTCAGGCTTCGCTCCATTATCAAAGCTTTTGGTCAGGATTTAAAGCTATTGAGGGGAATCTCGGATATTCGGTAGTGGTGGATAGTTAGAGGTGGAAGATTCAAGAGTTTCGCAGGTTAAACTCTTTCTCTATGAATGCTCTTATATGGTGCAGGTTGTTTGAGCAGTACCATGCGCAGAATGACATGTTCGGACTATTCCAAATAACTTTTATTCAAGGTGAACGGGATGCCCATTTTAAAATCATCGCCGATAAAAATGGCTTCACTGGCGTCGACCAGCAATTGTTCTAAACAATTAATCAATCTTGAAGGATCGGGCTTTTGCAGCCAAATTCCCCGGATGTTACCAATGCGTCGAGGAGGGGATTTAAGCCCTGCCCGGCAATTTGCTCAGCAGGAGAAATCCCGGCCGTTGGTGAGGATTCCGGGTTTTTAATCCGAATTTTGTAACTGTGCACCAGCTCCATTGCACCAAAAAGGGGCTCCGCGAATGCCCCAAAATGATTATCGAAATTCTGCAACAGAAGGTTGCGCAGTTGATCGTTTTGTCATAGATGTTGGTTGGCTGACGAAACACTTCGATTTTTCGATCCGCTGATTGTTGAGATCAATAAAAGATTTCGTCCAGTCAAATGGCATTACTCCCCTGAAGATGAGGCAATGTGGCAGTTTTGTCGTGCAGGGTATTATCTAAATCAAACAAAACTGCTCAGAATATTCATTCTGCCTTCCTTAAATATTTATCCGGATCAATAAAGAAGGCTTTTTTAACTCCTTGGGTGGATCTGTCCATGGCCCATGGCGCAGGAAAAATTCGCACAATGGAGTAGTGCACGTGAGCCGGTTTGCCTTTGGCATTGCCGCTGTCGCCGACTTTGCCAATAGGTTCTCCGGATGTGACTATATTGAACCAGGCGGTATCAATGGTGTGTAAATGCGCAAAATAATGCAGCCGCCATTTGGGACCCAAGACCAGCACCACATTTCCGCCTTTTGCCAAATGGCCTTTATATAAAACAATGCCATCGGTTGTGCTCACTACTGGTTGGCCTAGTTTGGCAAAAATATCAATGCCTTTATGAACGCCCGATGTGCCCCAAGGTTCGAACCAAAAAGATTTGGGATGCCAGTCTTTGGCTGTTGCGCCTTTGACGGGTATAGAGATGCGTTCCGGCAGCAAAAATCCGCCGATCAGGATCACCGCAATGACAAGCAAAACTTTTTTGAATCGGGTTTTCATAAACGATACCAGACGGTTTTGCGCATCCTAAAGACGAACTGGTAATCGAGCAATGAATTGGGGGGAATTTGATGCGGGATAAGATTTTGCAGGAGGGAGAAAAAAGGCGCCCTAGAGACCAGGGCGCAAGATTACTGCATCAGGGCAAGGTAAATCGTTTCAAGAAATTCCAACCAGTGTTGGGGTCATGTGGAGAGTGGCCATTACTAACAGTACACAATCCGACTTCCACACCGTCGTTACATTGAGTACTGATAGAACAGGTTCCTTGTGTCGAGGTTTGATTGGTACAGCCGTTTTTCTGCTTCCAGGTGTTGTTGGTATTTACTGCACCGAGAAAATTGATACAGGTGCCGGTCAAACAATCACGACCGCCTTCGTAACGAACAATTGTATCGTTGGAAGCTCGCTGGGCTAGGATTGGAACGGCGCGCGGCGGATTACACTGGCCGACGTTCTCTTGCAGCAAGTCGAAAGCTTCTGGCGCGAAAGCGGCAAACACATCAGCTGCATGGCAAGCCAGATAATGCGTCATGCCACCGCCCATGGAGAAACCAGTGGCGTAAACGCGGTCGGAGTCAATGTTGGCGATTTTTTTCACGTCTTCCACAATCGCTTTGGCAAAGGCGACGTCATCCACAGAACGATCGCTGGTACAGCAGGGGCCGACGTTCCAGGCGTTCCCGACACCTGTCGGAGCAACCAGAATAAAGCCTTCCCGATCGGCTATGCCGCGGTAACCGGTGGAGCTGATTTCGCTGCCGCCATTGCCGCCCAGGCCGTGGAAGCGCAGTACCAAAGGCACGCGTCGATCCGTTGGATAGCTACTTGGTACATACAGGTTATAAGAGCGGCTTCTGCCACCTACGGTAATTCTTCTTTCCCCGCTTGATGGGCGGGTCGTAATCAAGTCACCAGAAGATGAGCTGGAGCTTGAAGAAGAGCTGGAGCTCGATGATGAACTGGAGCTGGAAGAACTGGATGAAGAGCTTGACGACGAACTTGAAGATGAGCTGCTTGAGGAGCTGCTGGATGATGAGCTGCTTGAAGAGCTGTTTACAGGTTGGCCGCCACCACAACCGACCAACAGCGATGTCGTCAACAACGCCAAACAAAAACTGGATTTCAAATTCATGGATCTCGTCATGGTCATTACCTGATCAGAGTTATTAGTATCGGATGTCATTTGCCGAGCGCCCTCTCCGCTACAACAAGTGTGCGGGGGTATTTTTTGACGAGACTATAAAATCTAAATGTGAGGAACCTGTGAGGTGGGGGCTATATGGTCTAGCAGGAGCTTTTAACTGTGAGGTTCTGCACACTTTGTGCTTGAACGGTTTTGCGCTTGAGCTGTTGCGTGGAGTTGGAAGAAACGCAGCGATGCTGGAATTTGATTTACGTGTGATCTAATTGTGAGAGCCGTTCACTAAACTAACGGTAGGCACAACCCAGTTTTACGTCATTGCGATCAATAATTCCTCGGAATTATTGGGTGGCCTTAAACCATCTACGCTATTGGCGAAGTAATGTTCGGTCATGGCTGCAGACGAGAAATGTTCTGCTTTTTTAAAACCGACATTGTAGGCAAGAGACATTATTTCTTCGGCTAAGCCACGGAGTGCCATTGGCGCGGGCACCTTCTGCTGCGCGTTCACCTGCTGGGTCTAGCATTTCGAGCGGACATAAAAATGACATGACAAATTTAGAGCGCAAATGAGATTGGCGCAAGGTGGACATGATGGCGCCTTTGGTCAAATACATACTGACCCGTCGAAGCAATAACGGCTGGACGCTTTGCATCGAAGCCAGCGTCGACCAAGCGTTCAGCAATTAATGTTCGTGCAGGTAAACGCCAGAGTCAGGTCTGGCGCGTGCGGGTCTCAGCGATCAAATTCCTTCAAGGACGCAAGAATTTCATCCAATACATCTTCCACTCCGAGCGCTTTTTTACGCGCTGCGTCGTACATTTCGCGCAGAATAAATGCGGAGGCGGGGAGGGCGGCTTTTAGTTGGTCGCTGGTTACGGTTTCGATCACGCGACCGTCCCGCACAATTTCCAGTTTGTATTGGCTTGGTGCTGCATTGGATTCTTCGCCAACGTCAGCGGAAATGCGCACGCTGTATTTGGCGAAATCCGCTTCGTACGCGGTTTGGGAATCCAGCTCGCGCCAGGAGGTTGCGCCTGCGGCGGCGCTGCGGCTAAGGGCTCGTATAACTCGGGAAATTTTGTCGTAATTCATAGCGTCCTTGAAATGCAATAAATTAATAAAACTCGCCAATTAAATGGCGATAAAAAAACAGGGTGTGTGAAATTCCAGATGGTTAACACCTCCTTGTGAACAAGCATTTAAAGACAGAATTTGCGAATCAGCTCTTCAATGATTTTAATCGCAGGCGCAATTTGGCTTTGCTCGATAAATTCATTGGGTTGATGTGCCTGATCAATTGCGCCGGGACCCATGATAATGGTTTCCATACCGATTTTTTGCAGGAAGGGCGCTTCTGTAGCAAAAGCAACGGCGGATGCAGTGTGGCCGGAGAGTTTTTCCGCCGCTTTGACGATGGCGGAATCGGCTTTTTCTTCGTAGGGATCGATACCGGGGAAAAGTGAGGAAAACACTATATCGCAGCCGGCTTTTTCCGCGAGGGGACGCAGGCGGGTCTGCATATCGTGACGCAGTTGCTCCAGCGGCATGCCGGGCAGCGGGCGCAAATCAAAATGCAATTCGCAGCTGGCACAAATGCGGTTGGGATTGTCGCCGCCGTGAATACAGCCGAGGTTGAGTGTCGGCACCGCGACATTAAACCCGTCGTGACGATATTTGCTTTGTAGTTCGCCGCGATATTGCAGTAATTGCGTAATGATGGAGTTCATGACTTCCAGCGCATTTTTTCCCAGGCTCGGGTCGGAAGAGTGGCCGGCTTGACCTATCACGCGCACGCTTTCCATCACTATGCCTTTATGCATACGAATCGGCCGCATGCCGGTAGGTTCGCCGATTACCGCATAGCGCGCTTTGGGCGAACCCTGCGCCGCCAATGCGCGTGCGCCGCACATAGAGGACTCTTCGTCCGCCGTGGCCAATACGATTACCGGCTCGCGCAATTCCACCTCGCGAAAGGTCTCCAGCGCGGCGAGTACCACCGGGAAAAAACCTTTCATATCAGTGGCACCCAGGCCGTAGAACCGCCCATCTCTCTCGGTCAGGGTAAAGGGGTCCTGCTGCCACAATTCCGGGTTGCACGGCACTGTATCTGTGTGGCCGGCAAACACCAGTCCGCCGGGGCCTGTGCCTTTTACCGCGACAAGGTTGTATTTGCCCGGCCAGCCAGCGATTTCCTGTACTTCGCAACGAAACCCGAGAGGTTCCAACCATTGGGCGAGCAGGGTGACGACCTGGTGGTTGCTTTGATCAAATTCGGGGCTGGTACAGCTGACAGAGGGGGCGCCTACAAGGGCGGCGAGCTGGGACTGGAATTGGCGGAAATTCATAGGATCACAATCGGTATTTGTTTAACCGCAGAAGCGGTAGATGGGGTCGGATTATAGCCA
Source organism: Saccharophagus sp. K07 (assembly GCF_014336955.1). Taxonomy (GTDB): domain Bacteria; phylum Pseudomonadota; class Gammaproteobacteria; order Pseudomonadales; family Cellvibrionaceae; genus UBA5868. The sequence goes on from NZ_QRAI01000001.1 coordinate 373,089, forward strand.
TATTCGCGGGTCGACCGGCTTTTGGCCTTCAGCCAGTTTTTAACGCGCTAATAACGGAGCGCTCCATCTATGGCTTGCCGCGAGTTGAACCAATTGAGCCTTCGCGAAGATGATTGGTTCCGCAGCTACCATATCACCGCCATCTCAATTGGGACAGCGCAGGTGGTTCTGACGCGCTTGGGCGGTTCCGGCTACAATTCAAAAACATCTTTCTACACATAAATTCCAGTGGCGTGAGCATTTTATGACCGATCGTTTGTTGGACCTGCGCGGTATCCTGACGGATTTACAGAAAAGTGGACGCATTGCCCAAGAGGACGTCAATCGCGTTCTGGGCAGCTCTCGCAGCCGCGAAGAATCGGCACTCCATCCCATCACTTACCTCGGCACGCAACAATTGGCCGACCGCCAACGCCCTGGCAAAAACTTGGATGAATTGGCCTTAACCGCCTGGCTGGCGGAGCAATGCAGCTTGCCGCTGTTTCATATAGATCCTATGAAGCTGCAGGTAGCGGCGCTGGCGGATGTGATGTCCTATGCCTTCGCCAAACGTCACGATCTGCTGTGCGTGAAGATCACCGCCGATGAGCTGACCGTGGCGGTGGGCCAGCCCTACAAGCGCGATTGGGAAGAACAGTTGCATCAGGTATCGCGCCGCAAGATTGTGCGGGTATTGGCGGTGCCCTCCGAAATTGAGCGCTACAGAGTCGAGTTCTACTCGCTGGCGCGCTCTATTTCTGGGGCTGCCGGCGGTGCGGCGCGGCCGAGTGGGGTGGCAAATTTTGAGCAGTTGTTGGAGCTGGGCAATCTCAAGGACCCGGAAGCCAACGACCAACACATCGTCAATATCGTCGACTGGTTGCTGCAGTATGCCTTTGATCAGCGCGCCAGTGATATCCATATAGAACCACGGCGGGAAACAGCGCGCATGCGCTTTCGCATCGACGGTATTTTGCATTCCATTTATGAATTTCCCGCCAATATCGCCACCGCCATTATCAGCCGGATCAAAATCCTCGGCCGTATGAACGTGGCGGAAAAGCGCAAACCGCAGGACGGCCGCTTAAAAACCAAAAACTCCGACGGTGCCGAAGCCGAACTGCGTCTGTCCACTATGCCGACGGCGTTTGGCGAAAAGCTGGTGATGCGGGTGTTCGACCCGGAAGTGTTGCTGCGCTCCTTCGATGATCTTGGGTTGATAGGCGAGGACTACAACCGCTGGCACAGCATGATGAAGTCGCCCCACGGCATTTTGCTGGTGACCGGTCCCACCGGTTCCGGTAAAACCACCACGCTTTATTCGTCGTTGAAAACTCTGTCCACGGACGAAGTAAATGTCAGCACCATCGAAGATCCTATCGAAATGGTGGAAGAGGCCTTCAATCAGACCCAGGTGCAGCACAATATAGGGCTGGATTTCGCCGCTGGTATTCGCACCCTGATGCGACAAGACCCGGACATCATTATGGTCGGTGAGATTCGCGACCTGGAAACCGCGCAAATGGCGGTACAAGCGGCTCTCACTGGCCACTTGGTGCTTTCCACTCTGCACACCAACGACGCGCCTACGTCGATTTCCCGTTTATTGGACCTGGGAATCCCAGCATATTTGTTGAAAGCGACTGTTGTGGGAGTGATGGCGCAGCGTCTGGTGCGAACCTTGTGCAAACACTGCCGGGTGAAAACCGAGGTGGATAAAGAAGACTGGGAATCGCTGGTGCGCCCCTGGAAGGTGACCAAGCCGGAATTTATCTATACCGCTGGCGGTTGTCTGGAATGCCGCAACACCGGCTATATGGGTCGGCAGGGCATCTACGAAATTATGCCTCTGACTGAAAGTCTGCAGCGTCTTATCCATGACGATACCGACCTCAACATGCTGCGCCAGCAGGCTATGAGGGAGGGAATGCGCACCCTGCGTCTGTCGGGCGCGCAAAAAGTGGCCGCTGGGCTCACCACCGTGGAAGAGGTGCTGCGTGTCGCTCCTCCAGTGGAAAAGTATCAATAACCCGCCGCAGTCTCCTAAGCGGTGTGGCCCCTTGACCGCCGCAGGGTACTTTCCTACCCTGCGCGCCCAGTAGTCCCTCGTAGATAGCTGCTCTCCTGACAGCGTCTAACGGATCGCAAGGGATGCAACTCTCGATGGTTTCCTAGGCCGAGGTCATTTATGGCGTTATTCCCAAGGGTATGTCTGTTTGCGCTGCTGACTTTGGCCTTCCCTGCAGGCTGGGCGTCTGATGAAGAAAGCCACTCTTTAGGAGAGGAAATTGCGGAAAGCGCATCTGAAGCTTCTACAGATTCGGGAGCTGTGTCGGCGACGGAAACAATCGCGTCCGAATCCGAAAATCCTGCCTCCGAGACTTCCTCTGCACCCGAACCAGCTGGCCCACCGCCGGAGCCGGTTCCCGCCTTGCCGCAAGCGGAAAACGTCAATTTAAAAGAAGTGATTTCCAAACCTCTGCAAGAGGTATTGCCGCAGGTGCAGCCTCCGCCAGTGGTGGAGGAGACTGCGCCGGACCAAGTGACAACCACTGAGCCAGTCGCACCCCCGGCAGAACCTGCACCACCACCGGTAGTAGAGCCTTTGCGTATGCTCGGCGCGGAAGTATTGCCGGGCACCTCGACCCGTCTTGCCTGGTCTGCCAAAGATTTTCTGGCGGGGATTTCCGTGCCTACGCCAGTTTTGGTGGTCCACGGCGCCAAACCTGGTCCTAGGGTGTGTCTGACTGCGGCACTGCACGGCGACGAGCTCAACGGTATAGAAGTGGTGCGGCGAGTGCTCTACGACCTCCAGCCGGACAAACTGAATGGCACAGTGATCGGTGTGCCCATCGTCAACCTGCAGGGTTTCCGCCGCGCGTCCCGCTATCTGCCCGACCGACGCGATCTCAACCGCTATTTTCCTGGGCACCCCACCGGCAGTTCAGCGGCGCGCATCGCCCATTCTTTTTTTAATGAGGTGATCAGCCATTGCCAGTATCTGGTGGACTTGCATACAGGCTCCTTCCGCCGTACCAACCTGCCGCAATTGCGCGCCGATCTGACCAACCCGGGGGTAGCCGAATTGACCCGTCATATGGGCGCGATCGTGGTATTGCACAGTAAGGGAACGCGCGGTTCCCTGCGGCGCGCGGCGGTCAACGCAGGTATTCCGGCAGTGACTTTGGAGGCAGGGGAACCTTTGAATGTTGAACCGGATGCGGTTCAGCAGGGCGTACACTCCATAGAAGCCCTGCTCAGCAAATTGAACATGTACCCCTACAAAGGCATGTGGGCGCGCAAAACGGAACCTGTGTACTACAAATCCCGCTGGGTTCGTGTGCCGGCAGGGGGTATTCTGCTGAACAAGGTGCGCCTGGGTGAGCGGGTCAAGGCGAATCAATTTCTCGGAACCGTAACCGACCCGATTACCAATATCTCCCACGAAATCCACGCGCCTATTCCGGGCCGGGTGATCGGTATGGCGCTCAATCAGGTCATGCTGCCGGGGTTTGCCGCTTACCATCTCGGCTATCAGGCGACCGCGGAAGAGGCGGCGGAATTTGACGCAGGGCCGGAGGACGCCGCCGATGACGACGCCGACGTGGAAGAAGAGGAGGATGGATTTGAGCCCTCTCTGCCTCAAACCGGAGCGGTGCAATAGCCTCGCTTCTGACACTTGGGGCGAGCCTTTGTTATGATCCCGCACCCTGCTTGGCGAAGCAGGGCCAATGTTTCACTCTGAGAAGGCCATTTCTATGACCCATCCACAAAAACTGCGTATTGCCACGCGCAAGAGTTTACTGGCGCTCTGGCAGGCCAATTACGTGAAGAGCCGCCTGGAAGCGCACCACCCCGGTTTGGTGGTGGAACTGGTGCCCATGAGCAGTCGTGGCGATGTATTGCTGGATGTGCCGCTGGCCAAAGTGGGCGGCAAAGGTCTGTTCGTCAAAGAGCTGGAACAGGCCCTGTTAAGAGGCGAAGCGGACATAGCCGTGCACTCCATGAAAGACGTGCCCATGGAATTCCCGGAAGGGCTCGGCCTAGTCACCATCTGCGAGCGCGAAGATCCCCGCGATGCCTGGGTTTCCAATACCTATGATTCCATCGACGACCTGCCCGCCGGTGCGGTGGTAGGCACATCGAGCCTGCGACGCCAGAGTCAAATCCTCACTGCCCGCCCAGATCTCACGGTCAAATTCCTGCGCGGCAACGTGCAGACCCGTCTCGATAAACTGGACGACGCCGAATACGACGGCATTATCCTGGCCGCCGCCGGCCTGATCCGCCTCGGTCTGGAAGAGCGCATCCGCGGCTATATTTCTACCGAATTCAGCCTGCCTGCCGGTGGCCAGGGAGCAGTAGGGATTGAATGCCGCGTGGCGGATGCCGCCATTATTGATTTGCTGAAGCCCCTGCATCATTTGCCTACGGCGCAAGCCGTATTGGCCGAGCGCGCCATGAACCGGCGTTTGGAAGGCGGTTGCCAGGTGCCCATCGCCAGCTATGCGGTGCACCAGAATAACGAACTCTGGTTGCGCGGTTTGGTGGCGGAGCCCGATGGCTCGAAAATCCTGCGCGGCGACGTTCGCGGCCCGGCGGAAGAGGGCGAGGCCATGGGCATCAAGCTCGCAGAACAACTGTTGAGCCAAGGGGCCGACGAGATTCTGCGCAAGGTTTATGGTCGTGGCTGAAACGCGCATCTGGGCGACACGCCCAGAGGAGCAAAACGCCGAATGGCGGAAGTCGCTGGAAGCGCTTGGGCGCAAAGTCATCGACTTGCCATTGCTGGCCATAGAACCGGTGCAAGAGCCGGAGGAAATCCAGGCGATCAAAAACCATATCCTGGATTTTGATCAGTTCGACAAAGTGTTTTTTGTCAGCCAGAACGCGGTGCGCGAAGCATTTAACTGGTTGCACAACTACTGGCCGCAACTGCCCCTGGGGGTGGAGTATCTAGCGGTCGGCAGCAAAACCGCCGAAGCCGTGCGGGCCGAGGGAGTGCCGGTGGTCGCTGGCGAAACATCCATGGATACGGAGGAAATTCTGGACCTGCCGCAAATGCAGAATGTTGCGGGTCAAAAGATTCTGATCTGCCGCGGAAAAGGTGGTTATCCCCGCATGGGGGAAATCCTACAGAGCCGCGGCGCCACAGTGCGCTATTGTGAGTTGTACCACCGGCGTTTGCCGGCGGAAGCGGCCGCCAAAGCGGCGCCGCTGCTGGCGGCGGGTTGTGCCGCGGATGTGGTGCCGCTGTTCAGCGGCGAAACTGTGCAGAACTACATACAAGTCCTGGAGGCCAATCGCGTTAGCGAGCGCGGCATGGTCCTGGTTGTACCGGGCAAGCGAGTGTTACAGGCAGCGGAAAGTGCCGGCTTTAGCCGGGTAGTGGCGGTGGAAAATGCCACGCTCCCCGTCATGTTCGCCGGTGTACAAGAGGCTCTAAGATCCATAGGCGCGCCATGAGGCGGCCATTCCTTCAACTCTGAGTGAGTCTTATGGCGGACAACAACGACAAATCACCCATCGACCCCGCTCTTCCATCTGAATCTTCTGCTGAATCCTTGAAACTGCGGCCGCCTGCGGCAGCGGAACCTGCGAAGCCGACCACAACAACTCCTCCGAATTCCAGCGGAATAGGGTGGCTGCTTGTGCTGATCGTGCTTATGGCTGCTTTGGGCGGCGCGGGTTACTGGTTCTGGCAGCAATGGCAAAGCCGCGAAGCCGCGATTGACCGCCAACTGCAAAATAATCAAAGCGAGCTTGGCGAGCTGCGCAGTCAGCTGCAAGAGGAGTTCGACGCGCAAGTTGATGCGCTGGTGCGCTCTGCCAATGAGCGCGAACAAGCGCTGCAACAGCAATTGCGCCAGCTCCAGCAAACGCAAAATGAGCTGCAACAGCAGCTGCAGGGCCAGCAGCAACGTCTTAACAGCCTGTCGACTACCAGTCGTGAAGACTGGCTGCTCGCCGAAGCAGAATATCTGCTCAATGTGGCCAATCAGCGTGTGCTGATGGAGCGCTCGCCAGAAAATGCCCTGGCATTGTTGCGCGCGGCGGACGATCGCCTGCTGCAGGTGAGCCAGGGCAGTGGCGATGCCACTGTATTTGCGATTCGCAAAACTCTGAATGAAGAAATAGCCGCATTGGAAAGCGTGGAGCCAGTAGATAAAGAGGGTATTTATTTACGCCTTTACGCCCTGGCGGAAACCGTCGAGACCTTGCCGCGACTTGCGCCTACCGGATTTGAAACAGAAGTTGAACAAATCAATGAAGAGCCTGCCGCCGACTCCGAGCCGGAAAATTGGGCAGGAAAATTGTGGCGTGAGATTAAAAATATCGCTGGCAGTCTTGACCGTTATGTACGCATCGATGACGTCACTACGCCAACAAAACCTTTGGTGGACACTTATTCCGCTCAATTGGCCGCATTAAATGTCCGCCTGCTGCTGGAACAAGCGCAATTGGCGGTGTTGCAGGAAGAACCGCGTGTTTATCTCCACAGTTTGGAACAGGCGCAAAAACTTCTGCAGCAATATTATGTGGATAGCGAAGCCAATCGCCGTTTGCAAAACGCCCTGCAAGAATTAACGCACATCAATGTGGCGCCGTCCCTGCCGGAAATTACCGAGTCCAAAACCCAATTGCGGAATTATTTACGGCAACTGCACCGGGTTCGCCCAGCCGCTGAGGGACAACTATGAGAAAAGTGATTCTCGTCAGCGTGCTCGCCATAGTGGCGGGCGCCGGATTGTGGCATTTGCTGCAATATGACACAGGTTATGTATTGGTTGTCGTCGCCGGCAAAACCATTGAAATGCGTTTGGTTTTTGCGCTGCTTTGCGTATTGCTGTTCCTCTGGTTGTTGGGTGTGCTCTGGCGTTTTGTGCGCGGTACCGGAAGTTTTATGCGGCTTGGCTGGGGCGCAGCTGCGCGTCGCCGCGCACTCAAGGCGGAATTGCGTACGCAGCGCGGTCTGCTGAGTTTTATTGAAGGCGACTGGCAGAGCGCGGAAGAAAACCTGCTCAAGGCCGCGCGCAAGCAAGACAAACCTCTCGTGCAATATTTGGCGGCTGCGCACAGTGCTCATCAGTTAGGGCAATTTGATAAAGCGCAGGAATTATTAAATAAAGCACAAGCCGTTTCACCTTCGCACTCGCACCTTATTTCTCTCAGCCGTGCGCAGATGTTATTGGATAAAGGCCAGTACGAATCCAGCCTTGCCACGCTTCACCGCGTCAAAACCGCGCTGCCTTCTCATCCGCTGGTGCTGAATTTATTGAAAAAAGTCTATGTCGCCATGGGCGATTGGCCAGCAGCTGAACTTTTATTGCCGCAACTGCGCGCGCATAAAGTTTTGCCAGAAAATGAAATACAGAAACTTGAACAACAAACCTACGCAGGCTTGTTAAATCAGACAGGCAAAAAATTGCGCGAAGAAAATAAAAGCGCAGTATTGGAAGAATTGGAAGAAATCTGGAAGCGCATACCAAAAATCAATCGCAAACAACCTGAACTCGTCTTAATTTACGCGCGCTATTTGGTGCTCGCCGGCGCGCACGATGCTGCTGAGGCATTAATTCGCCAAGCTCTTAAAGAGCAATGGTTTCCCGCGCTCGTCGAACTTTACGGGCTTGCCTCTCCCACCGATCGTCAAAGCCAGCTTCACTACGCGCAACGGTGGGAACAGGAGCACGCTGACGATCACGAATTACATCTCGCCTTAGGCCGCATCAGTCTGCGTAACGAACTCTGGGGGCAAGCGCGCGACCACTTCCTCACCAGCCTCCGCCTCCACCCAACCCCCGCCGCCTACGCCGAACTCGGCCGCCTGCTCGCCCACCTGGGAGAGCCGCAACAAAGTTCGGATTATTATCAGCGCGGATTGCTGCTGGTAACCCACGGGCTGCCTGGGTTGCCGATGCCGGGTGGGTGAGATAGGGATTAAATGGAAATATTTCGCGAAATAGAAAATCTTGAAAGGGAGTTGGTCGATCCAAAAATCCGCAAAGATATTGGTCGTATTCAAGAACGGCTGTTTGATGAATTTGTCGAGTTCGGCAGCTCTGGCAGAGTGATTCTGAAAAGCGATGTTATAGCGGATGCAAATCAGTCGCGGATGTCTACTTATCAGCTGTCGGATTTTCGGTTCAAACTGCTCGGCGACTCCCACATCTTAGTTACCTATAGCTCCGTTGTTTCCCCCTCGCAACAAGTCGCCCTCCGCAGCTCCATTTGGATCAGTGAAAATGGCCGTTGGCAAATGCTGCATCATCAAGCTACTGTAGTTCCTGATAGCATTTAACAATGCACGGTGCGTGACGTTTTGTTCGCTGCGCGTGTTGCAATCAGGAAACTTTAACAGGAGGATGTTTTATGCAATCTGTCTATCTCCCTTTGCAGTTGGCACCTAATAATCTGTATCAGCCGATTTTGCCTAATTGGTCGTTTAATTTTTTAAATGTAAACGCCGGCGTTTCCTCAAATGCATCTATGGAGCAGGAAATTCTTCAGAATGTAGGCAGCTATGGCAAACAAATCGGTCACTTGGCAGAAGCGCTGGAAATTGTCATCGAGAGGCTGAAATTGCTTGATGATTCAGCGTTATCCGATTCAGATAAGGATGCGCTTAAGGTTTTTCTTGGGGATGTATCTGCGGTCCGCCAATTAAAAAAGAAAAATCCGCAATGAAGCGATTTATCTTATAAATTTTTCTTCTTCTTTAATAAGTTGTCCGCTGCTGTATAACCAGATATTTCAGTAGCGCTAAATCCTTTATGAAAAATTTTTCGACACCCTAGCCGCTTGGCCCCGGCAGATACCGTTCGTCACCTTATTTCCAATCGCTATTGTTGGCTTTTGTGGCAAGTGTCAAATTTGCTTACAGCGCAGTACAAGGGCTTCTTAAGGTTTTTTGCTTAAGTGCTTGATGGAAAAGCCAAATTTGGATTTGGTTCAAATTGTGCTTTGCTTCGTTTGACTGTGATTTACTAGGAGATGTAACTGTGAATTATCGCAAAGGGGAGAAAGAAAAAACCTGGTTCCGTACGGATCGCTTTTTTACCATCGGTGCTGAATGGTATGCCACCACACGGGAAGGCCGAAATCTGGGGCCGTTTAAAACCCGTTATCTGGCCGAGCAGGGGTTGATTCAATACATTATTGATGTGAAGAACAACCGCAAGCCGAGGTTACAGGTTGCCAAACCGACTAACGACGTTTGGAAAAGCAGTAACTATATTTAATCCTCTAAAGGTTCAGCGCCTCTCTCATAAAGAGGCGCGGCTCTCCCCACGCCTCTTTAAATTCCTCATACATACGTATAGTTCAGGCAATTGGATGTCTGTGAAAACACAGATTTCAGAGATGGCTTCTATAAGTAAATCTCTTCGCCAGTTTCCGCCGCCTTATAAATTGCCTCGATAATTTTCATATCGCTAAGCCCTTCTTGCCCAGAAGCGTAATCCGGCGGTGGATGGCCAGAAGAGATGAGTTGTCCCAGTTCTTCCATTTGCATCAGTTGATGATGTTCGTTGGGCAAATCGATCGGCTGAATGTGATCTTCGTCGGTGCGCAAAATACCGCTGAGCGGACCGTAGGAAAAAGCGGATTCCAATTTATAAAAAGCTTTTTCCGCTCGGATACAGAGTTCATCGATATAGTGCTCAAACCCCGCGTAGGCCGTGACATAAGTGCCGCGCGGAAATTTCATCTGCCAGGAAATACTGCCTTCAACTTCGGCATATTTTTCGGTGTCTACAACCGGACCAAATTGCGCTTTTACCGAAACGGGTTCCTCACCAGTAACGTAACGTGCAGCCTGAATGCAATAAATGCCCACATCCATCAGGGCGCCGCCGCCGGATAATGTTTGGTTCAAACGCCACTGACCGGGTTCGCCGACATTAATGCTGAAAATTGCATTGATGTAATCTACTTTGCCGTAAGTTTTATTGCGTCCCCATTCAGCAATTTGTCGGTGAAAGCGATTGAAGCGCAGGCGATATCCAACTGCCAAGTGCACACCCGCTGCGCGACAGGCTTCGATCATGCGCTCTGCGTCTGCAATATTGGTGGCCATGGGCTTTTCCACAATCACGTGTTTTCCTGCTTTGGCTGCGCGGATCGTAAAGTCTGCGTGCATGCTGTTGGGCAAGCATATGTAGACGGCATCTATATCTGGGCAATCGACAATACGATCAAAATTTTCATAATTCAGAATATTGTCTTGTGCCAAATTCCATTCTTTTTGCCATTGGGCAGCCTTATCCGGGCTGCCCGAAACGATTCCTGTCAGTTTCCAGAATTGGGAATTTTGCAGGGCGGGGGCGATGCGGTCTGTGGCGTAATGCCCAAGACCGACTAAAGCTAACCCAAGTTTTTTCTTGCTCACGGCTATATCTCTTTCCTTACTTACCTTGGCCTGGCGCATGGGGAAATTTCAATTTCATATATTCTTCCAAAGTGCCTTGCGGTTTTTCCAAACCTGTAGGAATTGGTTTCTTGGAAAAGCTCTGGAAATAAAGCACACAGGCGTTGCGCCACCAATAGGCTTCTTTCTCCTGAATACCCAGCGCCATTTGCACTTGTCTGAACTGATAAGGATCGATTTTTCCCTGCAAGCTGTTCCACGTATTTTTCATGGCGGTGACATCGGCTGCGCCTTGGTAATAGCGATGTACAAGTTCATCCCACAAGGTGCGGCCGGAGCGGGTTTTATAATCCCAACTCACGTGGTGGAACCACAAAAGAAATTCTTCCGGAATGGTTTCTGGTGAGGCATAGAGATCGCGCACAGGTGGAAAATATTGTTCGACCGCGTTGACGCCCGAGGGTGAGCGATCAAAACCAATGCCGGATGGACTTGCGCGATGATAATAGACCGAGGTCCAGTCATCGCGGCCCAAATCTTTGATCCAAGGACCAGGGCCGTAGTGGTGGCCTTCATCCATAATGTGATGCAAACCGAGTGGCGTCATATAGTTCACGGTAATTTCCCGTGAGTCCATCATCATATCGGTTACGGTCGCGACAACTTCGGCATCATTGCTCAGTGTCATGCGGACCCATTCGTCGGCGATTTCGCGCGCAGATAATTGATGATCCCACGCGAGTCGGCCAAAGACATACCAGTTGGATTGCAAAATAATATGGCCGGTCCAGTTGCGGTCGGTGCCTATATTGGCAACGCCGGCAATACCGGAAATATTGTTATTAAACAGTGAGCCATCGATGACTTTGGCTACGCTTGAACCTGCGCCTTTCGCATAGGTGTCGCTATCCAAAACTTCTTTAAATAAAGTACCCAAATAAACTGCGTGAGTACTAAAGCCGAGATATTCCAAGGTGATTTGGAATTCCATCATCAGAGGAGTTTTTGGCATGGCGCCAAACAATGGGCTAAAAGGTTCGCGCGGTTGAAAATCGATTGGTCCGTTTTTCACTTGAACCAGAACATTGTTGCGAAATTGGCCGTCGAGCGGTTTGAATTCTGAATAAGCTTGTTTAGACCGCTCTTCATTTTTCTCATTGGCATAGACAAATGCCCGCCACATAACCACACCACCGTGGGATGCCAATGCATCCGCAAGCATATTGGCACCTTCTGCGTGGCTGCGGCCAAAATCGCCCGGGCCGGGTTGTCCTTCGGAATTGGCTTTCACCAGAAAGCCACCGAAATCCGGAATGATGCTGTAGATTTCTTTGGCTTTTTCCTGCCACCAGCGCTGTACTTCTGGATTGAGCGGATCGGAGGTTTTTAATCCGCCGATCAATTGCGGCGAGCTGAATTTGACCGACAAATAAACCTTGATGCCATAGGGGCGGAAAATATCGGCAAGAGCCGCCGCTTTTTCCAGATATTGCGGAGTCAGAATCAATGGATCTGCGTTGACGTTATTCAGCACAGTACCGTTAATGCCGATGGAAGCGTTTGCGCGTGCGTAATCGTAATAACGCTGCTCCTGATAATCCGGCAGTTTGTGCCAGTCCCAAATGGATTGCCCCGCGTAGCCGCGCTCCACATGTCGGTCCAGATTATCCCAGTGATTTAATACGCGCAGATCCATTTTGGGTGCCGAAACAATGCTGACCTGATCAATGGATTGCTGGGTCTGCAGCAGGCGCAAAAAGTGAAAGGTTCCGTAAAGGGCGCCTATATCGGTGTTTGCCGCAATCACAGTGACGGTTTTGCCGCGCACTTTTTGTTTGCGGATCAGATAGCCTTCCTTGCCTAGATCAGCCAACTCCGCTAGCTGCAGCTCCGCAATCAACGAGGAGTTCTGTGGTGTGCCAACAATAAGTTGATGGTTGGCAATGGAGGTTTTATTTGGCAGCGCTTTACCTAATAGTCCGCGCAGGGCATAACTTAACTCCTGCCGAATCACTTCGCTGGTTGGGGATTGCCCTTCCACAAGAACAGATTGCAGTTGTTTCTGATAGTGCTTTTTGCGCGTTTGGTCTTGCAATTCATCGTATTTAAGCCAGAGCCGGTAGCCATCCTCGCCAGCAAAATAAAACTGTGCCCAACTCAGTGATGCCGTGAGCGTCAGAGCGAAAAAATAAACAATAAAGGTAATAGGACGGAAAAAATGTTTTATCTGCATTGTGTGACCTTATGGGTTGTTGTCACATCCGTGCGATTATTCTGGTAATTCAGCGGATTCTGAGGGCTCCATAGGTGCCACTGGATCATTCTCCGTTGTATCCACTGGTCCTTTTTCCTCTGACGAATCCATTATCTCAATTTCTGGTTCATTTGCCTCTGCGGGTTCAACGGATTCGATTATTTCTGCCGGTTCATTGATTTCCGCTTCTGCAGGCTCGTTATTCTCGATAGTTTGAGGTTCTTCTATTATTTCCTGAATCTCTTCTCTCTGTGGTTCATTTATTTCTACTGAAATATTCTCATTTATTGCGTCTGCGTCCGTTCCTGCTTCTGGTTGTATCGGTATAGGTGCATCCTTGACCGCTGGTTGCGCGCGATGCGCTTTGACTACGGTAAAGCGGAAAATTCCGATGACCTGATTGGCCTCGGTCAAAACATGAATTTCCCATTTCCCTGTGGGGTAGGGAGGAAAGTTTAGCTTATGTGTCCAAGCTCGGTAGCCTTCTTCACGCCCACCATTGATATCCAACGCAATTCTATCGATGGTTCTACCGTTGAGCCGCCATTCGTGATAAATGCGCTCCCGCAAGCCTCTAGGTGCGCGAATAGCGGTATAGGCATAAAGCCCGGATTTTAGCTGTTCGTCCGTTATAACCTTTAATGCGCGCGTAGGCTCGCGTTTTGATACATCGATTTGATCGGTCACGGCCACTTTGGTAAGGCGCAGAGTAGCTGGAGGAATCCAGGTGCGCGTATAAAGACCTATACTCGCGGTAAGAGCGACTATCGCAACCACAAAAAGTGCACGCCACCACCAGCGCCAGCGCAAGGCTCTTATGATTCCCGGCAAAGACAAAATAATAGCTGCGCCCAAGGCCAGCAGATAAGTTTTTGGTGTTGGCAGATAAAAAATAATGGGAAGCGCGGTAAGCAGAACCGCGAATAAGGTGAAGCCGTGAAAAATAAAATAGCGCCAGCGTTGCGCGGCTATCCAGCGGTAATAAATAGGATCTATGATGGATAAAACGGCAAATAAAATCAGAATCGAGGTAAAAACGGCTTGGCCGGTATTCCATGCGGTGGTAATAAAGAAAAAGGGGATAACAAAAAACAGGCTTTCCTGATGCACCATCTGGGTGACAAAGCTGAGCAGTGGGGGAGGCAGCTCAAAGCCGAACCAGTGGGAAATGCCGCGGCGTAATAATTTCTCCAGTGCCAACCACGCCCAGCTGGCCAACATCAACACGGAAAGAATCTGCGCAAATTTTTCCTGTTCGCGCTCTACCAGAAAAAAGCTCGCGGCGCCGGATACAAACCCAATAATGGCAATCGCCCAGGGATATTTCTGTAGCAGACGTGCACCCAGCGCCAACAGCGCTTTTAATCGCGCCGTAGCTATAGGGTATCTGGCGGGATTTAAAAATGACATTAGTGTGAGGCGTTAACGCGCCGACTCTTTTCAACACGCGCAATCAATTCGGTGCGTTCTGCCAAGGTTAAAACCCGCGGTGTAACGATTGGAGTTTTGTAGTCCGGCTGAAGAAAGGGGCTGAATCTATGCTGTCTGCGCAAACTTTCGCTGGCGATCACACCTATGATCCGAGGCACACTGGTTGCCATCGCCAAAAGCCTTTTTTTCATCGGGCCGTGTGCATTGTGGGTGAATGCCCATACTCGAAGAGGTCCAAAGGTCTCATCCAAACTTGCTCCGCTACGCAAGCAACTATGTAGAAGTCCTATATAAGCGATACGTGGATTGGCAGGTGTGCTGCCGATCGGTGTGCGACAGCAGCTGGCATACCAGCGATAGAGCCCAGTGGGGGACAAACGCATGCACGCGAGATACTTCAGTCCCTTGGTGAAATGCACGTCCGCCACAGAAGCTGGAATCACATCGCTGCCGGCGTTTTTGTCCAGAATTGTCTGCGGATCACCTAAAAAATGCGCAAACGCCTGGCAGTCTCGGCAGTAACACAGAATGCGGCCGCGCGGCCGAGCATGAGCAACGTAACCGGCCAGCTGACCGCAGCGACACTGAAGTGGGTGATGCATAGTTGCGTGGCTCCATACTCGTGGAAGACGCGAATATATTACGCCTGGGATTTTCCGTCAGCACGAATTACGAAATATCATCAAGGCTGTTTTGTAGTGCTTCGTTTGCTTGGGTTTCCCGCAGACTGAATAAATACGGATAAGAAAAAAGGCCCCAGAGGGGCCTTTTGTCGATTGCGATAAAAAATGGATTTTTAACCTTCGGTGTCAAAATCGTAATCCATCGATTCTGTCGGTCCTTGCAGATAATAACCTTGAATATAATGCACGCCCGATTGCCAGAGTTTTGAAAGAACGCTGGCATTTTCCACGAAGGGCACAATGGTGATTTTTTCGTGTTCGTGAATTTGTGCCACCAGATTGCTCAGCGCTTCCGGCTCACCTGTGCCGTTTTGCAATTCTTTGGTAAATGAACCATCCACTTTTATGTATTGCGCAGAGACATGCTCCAGTGCGTTGAATGGATTCAGTGCACAACCAAAATGGCTGATACTGCACGAACAACCTAAGGCGGTAATTTGTGCGGTAAAGGTTTTGGCAATATTCAGGTGATCATTAACGTCATTTTCCTGCAATTGGAAAATAATTGCTTCCGGTGGCAATTTTGCCGCTTTAAAGGCGACCCCGAGCCAAGGTGGCAGGGTAGTGTCTTTGAGCGATTCTTTGCTGAGGTTGATGATCAAATGGGTGTTATTGCCGGAAGCGCGGTGTTGGGCAAGCACTTTGATGGCTTCGAGAATAACCCAGCGGTCAATTTTGGTGGTTGCGCCGATTTCCGCGGCAACATCCAAAAATTCCGTTGGTGACATGCCCATATTATTATCGTCCACCATTCGCAGCAGCACTTCGTAATGCTCTTTGTCGGAGCCGCGCAAGCTGAGGATCGGTTGGAACAACAAACGGAAACGCCCGCGATTGAGGGCGTTTTGCACCATTTTCGCAATTTCTTTGGGAGAGCGGCCGCTCTTGGTTTGTTGCTCTTCTTCCTCGAAAGTGGTTGCCAAAATGGCTTTGTCTTTCTGTGCTTTGTTCAGTGTGACTTCGTAGGCTTTCAGCGCTTGCGACACTGGTGTGTCGGAATTGCTGGTGGTTTCGTTGATAATGCTGACGCCCGCGTAATACATAAATTGCAGAGTTGCGCCGTCGATATCGACGATCTGACTGCGCATGGCTTTGGCAATTTCCTCGCCGCGGCTTTGTGCTATATCCACATTGATTTTGGGAATCAGCAACATAAAGCCAGCTTCATTGAAACGGCACAGGATATCGCCACTTTTCACCAGCGTTTTCAGATAGGCAGCTATATTGCCCAATACCAAATCGGCGGACGCCAGTCCCAATTTTTGTTGTACGGTTTCGAGAAAATCGGAGATGGCGATGTAGAGCAGCGCTCCGGTCGTGTGATTTTGTACGGCGGAATCGACCGTTTCTTCCAGTTTTTCGATCAAATAATTTTTGTTGTACAAGCCAGTTACCAGATCCTGATTGCGGATCTGATTTAGCTGCGCCTCTAATTCGGTGTTGTTGATCGAATTCGAGCGAATGACAAATTGAATACAGAGTTCTTCTTCGTATTGCGATTTGCGAACTTCGACGCTGAGATTTCTGGGTTCCTGATCTTTGCCCAGTGCCTGAAATGTCAGCTTGGCCGTTTCGACATCACTGCCGCGCAACATGAATTCTTTGAGAAATTCTTTAACCCGCTCCTGGTCCTGTTCCTCCACCATATCGATAACCGGCATACATTCCAGGTCGTCGCGCTCCTGGTAGCCGAGCAGCTCAGCAAACGATTGGTTGGTGTACAGAAACATACCGTCCTGGACAAAGGCAATGGCATCGCGCGAGCTGTCCAGCAGCTGTTGGTTGCGGCGTTCGATTTCTTTGTAGCGGCGTTCCGCCAAGCGTTGCTGCGCGCGGTTTTCCCGGTTGATCAACTCGCGGTTGATCACTTGCAGCAGGTGCTGGTCTTCATCCAAACGCACAACGTCCGCCGCGCCCAACTTCAATCCCTCTACTATGGCGTGAGTGCCTTCTTCATCAGTGAGAAGGATCATCGGGATATCTTTGGCAAGGCGGCGGATTTGTTTGATGGCGGTGGCAGGCGGGACGTTTTGGGTGGAATCCAGTCCTATCACCAGATCCCATGACTGCTCTTGGAGAAGCTTTGCCAGGGCCTCTTCACTTTCAACGTGCTGTGCCCGGGTAGGTCGCCCTCCGTTATGCAGCATGCTGATCAGTCGTTCAGCTTCTGAGCGGGAGTCATTGAGTATTAATAATCGTACGGTCGGAATCGAGGTCATACCACTTCAGCTTATATGGTCGGAGGGGGCCGCCCCTCGGCCTCCCAAGCGCGGCTTATATAATTGTCCGTCGTCAGTGGGATATCGAATAAGCGCAACAGTTTACTGAAATACCAAGTATAGTCCTAGCCTGCAAAGTCCCCACGAAAAATAACAATTCAAGTATTGGACAATCCGAATGATCGCCCAGGATTCTTATCTGAATTCGTGAACTTGTCAGTGGATTGCTTAAAAGTCGTTGCTGTCACTTGACAGGGTTTCGAAGCCAAACAGTTTGAGTTTAGCGGTGGAAAAGACGCATTTATTCAGTCGCACACTGATAACGTCGCCATCCTGTTTGAGTTTCAGGCGCATATTTTCTTGGAATGGCACCGACGCGGTTAACAGGCTGGGTGGTTGATCTTCCATAACCGGCGTAGGGATATGAATGGCGCGCATAAAATCGGTTTGCCCGCCCATATCCATCACACAGGCCGCGCCGTAGGGTACTGGCTGGTGAGTGAGCACTTGGATGCCGAGTTGTGAGCCGCCTTTGAGCTGGCGAATCCAGCGCACTACGCCAATGCTCCAGACCCGGCGATCCGGCTCGCGCAAACCGATCAATTCGCCCGCTTCCACACGACTGGTCGGCAGATCTCCCTGCCAAAAAATACAGTATCCGCCGCTGCTTTGATTTTGTAACACCACCCGGTAAGTGGTTTGGCGCGCGGGTTTGGGGGAGTCAATGCTCTTTTTACCGCTCATGCTGGCGATCAGAGCGTCGAAGCCGCCGGAGAGAAATGAGTCGCCGAGGATCTCGTCTTTCGGATTGATAAAACGGTCGAATTCGACGCTGCCGCACAGTTGATAGTGGCAATCGATCAAGCCGACGCACGCGTCTATCTCGACATCTATGCGGCGGCGGTCCTGGCGGCGCTGGGCCGGGTTGCCCCAGCAGTGCAACATATGGTCGATCAGGCTGGAGGGCATATCCGGTGGCGCAGTCACGCTGGGCATTTGCCCGAGCCAATCGGCGCCAGGATTGGGGCGGTTGCCCGTGAGTTTGCAGAGCTGGCCGACCAGGGAGTGAAAATCCAGCTCCAGCACCCGGTGATTCGGGTCGCCGTCAAAGCGGCTTTTGCTGACCGGGCCCGCGTCCTGATGCAGATCCACCAGAAACAGATTGCTTTCGTCCTCGGTGGCGGACGGGTGCAGTTGCACATGGCGCGCCCAGGATTCCAGGGCGCGATAGGCGATGGCTATATCGTTTTGCGCCAACTGGTTGGGGCGGATACTGCCCATCACCACTAGGCGCACATATTGTTCAGTAATGGTCTGGGCGCCAGTGCCGACCGCGACCGGTGCGGGGCGGTCGTGCAGATCGTAATACTCCGCCACCTGATACAGAGTGTGGGCGCGCAGCCACATGGATGGTGGAATAGGGGTGTAGAGCTGATACGCGCGCAACATCAACAAGCTGAGCGCCGAGAGCGCGCGATGCAAGGAATTCAGCAATATTGCCTGTTTTTGCGCTTTCAGTTTTTTTTGCTGCACCAGTTCTTTGGCGCACAGGGTATAACCGTCCAGCAGATGCTTCTGCAGGGCTTGCGCCAGCAGCGCTGTTTTCTGCGCCGGTTCCGGCAAAATCAAAGGCTGTTGCAGAAAATCTTTTAATAAACCGAGTAGGGATTGCTGGGTTACCGGCCAGAATGCTTCGAGCATTTCATAGCGAGTTTCGGGATCGGTCTTGAGGTGAGTGATTTCCGGGATGGCTTCGTAAAGCTCTATACAGGTGTTTTTGACTTGGGTCAGCTTGAGGTTGTCGAGCCAGATTTTGACCTTCGCCAGCTTGTTGCTAGCACAGAAGCTGAGCAGATTGATGTCCTGCGGCGGCAGCTTGAATTGGGAAAGACTCAGAATCGGTTCAAATATTTGGCTCATCAAAAGACCTTTATGCCGTCCTAGCATTTACTGGTTATATTGCTCGCGCTCAACGCTCGCGTCAAAGGTGCTTGCGACTGATGCGCTGGTCCGAATCAGCTTTCTCCCTAGTATAGCGTCCAGACGATATAAGACGCGCCGAACCGCATAATCAGCTTCCCTGCTCACGAATGCTAGAGCGGAGGGATGGGTGTCTTAGAGCCTTCATCTGGGGTCTCCCTGACCAGTTTGGGAACCAGAAAGCCCGGCAGGAGTGTCAGCAATTCTCCGTAAAGCTCTCTAGCCCTGTCTTCAGCGACTGCGAAATGAGCGGCGCCCTGCACTTTATCGAGTAGGTGGAGGTAGTACGGCAAAACGCCCGCATCGAACAAACTTTCGCTCAGTGTCGCAAGAATTCTGCTGTTGTCGTTAATCTTTTTCAATAGCACCGCTTGGTTAAGTACGAGAATATCGGCACCGCGCATCGCTTTAACAGCGTCGTGTACGTTGCCATCGATTTCCTGTGCATGATTACAGTGCATAACCATTACAGTTTTCAGTCGCGGATGGTGAATCGCCTTAAGCAGCTCCGGCGTTATGCGACTGGGCAAAATGATCGGATAGCGCGAATGAATGCGCAGCCGCTTTATGTGAGGGATATTGCCAATATTTTCTACCAGCCAGCCCAATTGTTTATCCGAGAGGGACAGGGGATCGCCGCCGCTCAAAATCACCTCGTTGATCTCGGGAGCGCGGCGGATATAGTCCAGCGCCGCCAACCATTCAGGGCGGCTGAGTTGGTGTTCCTCATAAGGGAAGTGGCGGCGGAAGCAATAACGGCAATTGATCGCGCACTGAGTGGCGGCGACCAGCAGCACGCGCGACTGGTATTTGTGTACCAACCCCGGCACCGGCGTGAAACGCGCCTCTTCCAGAGGGTCTTTTTGATAATCCGGAGCGGGTTTGAGTTCTTCCGCCAGCGGCAGAATCTGAAGTAGCAACGGGTCCTGCGGATCGCCCGGTCGGATGCGGGAAACGTAGGATTCCGTGGCTCTCAATGGAAAGTGAATGCTTGCATCAAGGGCCGGCTTCAGCCATTCCGGGCCAAGTTGAAGACGCTCCAAGAGAATCGCCGGGTCCTGAATAAGATCTGACAGTTCTTCCTGCCAGCTTTTGGTCTGCCATGTCGGCACGGTTCGCGGTATCATGTGCGCCTTTTTTATCAGTACCCGATAACTTGAGATGAATTGAGGGCAAAATGGCTAGCTATTCTACCAGTGAATTCCGCAGTGGAATGAAGGTGATGTTGGACGGGGACCCGTGCTCCATTGTGGAAAACGAATTCGTCAAACCCGGGAAAGGCCAAGCCTTCAACCGAGTGCGTTTGAAAAATCTGAAATCCGGCCGAGTCTGGGAACGTACCTTTAAGTCTGGTGAGACCTTGGAAGCGGCTGATGTTGTCGATCGTGAAATGCAATACCTCTACAGCGACGGCGAGTTCTGGCACTTCATGCATCCGGAAACCTTCGAGCAGCTGCAAGCTGATCAAGCTACCGTTGGCGAAGCGGCTAAATGGCTGCGTGAGCAAGATATAGTAACCCTCACCCTGTACAACGGTGAGCCTCTGGCAGTAACTCCGCCCAACCATGTTGAGTTGGAAGTGGTTGAGACAGATCCAGGCTTGAAAGGTGACACCGCGCAAGGCGGTACCAAGCCAGCCACTTTGTCTACTGGCGCCGTGGTGAAAGTACCTCTGTTCGTTTCCATTGGCGACGTTCTGCGTGTCGATACTCGTACTGGTGAGTATCTGGGTCGCGCCAACAAATAATTGATCGTCTAGGTTGCCCGGCAGGCGTCTTTATGTTTCAGCCCAGTGCCAGCCTGGCCAATCTGCAAAAACGCGCGCAGCTGCTGCAACAGTTGCGCGCGTTTTTTTACGCCCGCGATGTGATGGAAGTGGATGTCCCGGCCATAGGCGCGGCCACGGTCACCGATATTCACTTGGAGCCATTGGTGGTGCCGGGCACCGGCTATCTGCAGACTTCGCCAGAATACTTTATGAAGCGCCTGTTGGCCGCAGGCAGTCCGTCGATTTTTTATCTGGGAAAAGCCTATAGAAGCGATGAATCCGGGCGGCGGCACCGGCCGGAATTCACCATGCTGGAGTGGTACCGGTTGGGCTTTGACGACCATGCGTTGATGCAGGAAATGGCGGAACTATTCCGCGAGCTTGCGCCGCATGTCGCCATCCGCTTTTCCAGTTACACCGATGCATTCCAGGCGGTGTTGGGGTTGTGTCCCCATCGAGCGAGCTTGGCAGATTTGCAGGCTTGTATCGCCAGCAAAATCGAACTCAATAGTCCGCTTACCGATAAAAGCTCCTGCCTCGATCTGCTGTTCAGCCATTGTGTCGAACCCGAACTCGGCAACGGCATCACCTTTGTGTATGACTTCCCGCGAGAACAATGTGCTTTGGCGCGCATGGCGTTGAATGATGCAGGCCAGCAGGTGGCACGCCGGTTTGAGGTGTACTGGGATGGAATGGAGCTCGCCAACGGTTATTGGGAACTGTGTGGCGCGGAAGAGCAGCGCAAGCGGTTTGAGTCCGACCGCAGAACCCGAACCGCATTAGGTTTGACTGTTCCGGAGGTAGATGAGCGTTTTCTCGCCGCGTTAGAGACGGGTTTGCCGGAATGCGCCGGTGTGGCGCTCGGAGTGGATCGCTTGCTGATGTGTCTGCTTAAAGTGAAGGACATTCGCGAGGTTATGCCCTTCGCTGACTTGTAACCTCAGCCACCACAGTCGTCACTGTCGCAACTGATTTCGTGGTTCATATCCAGAGCGGGTTTGGCGGAACGCGGTTTGCCCACCGGCACGGCCGGTACGCCTGCCACGGTGGTATGTGGTGGCACGGCTTTCAGCACTACGCTTCCCGCACCTATCTTGGCGCCTTCGCCGATTTCTATATTGCCGAGAATTTTGGCACCTGCACTGATCAGCACGCCGCGGCGCACTTTCGGATGGCGGTCGCCGGTTTCTTTACCCGTCCCCCCCAGCGTCACCGACTGCATGATGGACACATCGTCTTCCACAACGGATGTTTCCCCAATCACTATGCCAGTGGCGTGATCCAGCATTATGCCTTTGCCGATGCGCGCGGCGGGGTGGATGTCCACGCCAAATGTCAGGGCAATATGGCTTTGGAAGAAGTAGGCCAAGGCAAACCGGCCTTGACGCCACAGCCAGTGAGCCACGCGGTAGCACTGCAGGGCGTGAAAGCCTTTGAAGTAGAGGAAGGGCAGGCAGTATTCGTTACAGGCGGAGTCGCGCTCGAAAACCGCTTTGATGTCCTCGCGCATCGCCTGGCCAATTCTGGGGTCGCTGGAAAGGGCTTCGTCGATGATTTCACGGACTTGCAGCGCGCTGATCGCGGGGCTGGCGAGCTTCTGGGCCAGGTGATAACTCAGAGCATCTTCAAAGGTATCGTGATTCAGTATGGTCGAGTGCAGAAAGCTCGCTAAGGCAGGTTCGTTTTGCGCCTGGTCGCGAGTCTCTTGTTTGATTGTCTCCCACACCGGGTCTTGGTGTGCATGCATATGGGTTTACCTCTAAATGAAGATGCTTGGAAATTATTGGGTTTGTTTGAGCGAATTGCTAGGGGCCGGGGGCGATATTAAAGATCTTTTTTGGTGCAGATTTTTTGCGTTGCATCAAGACAGTGCCTACGCGCAGCCGGATTTCCGCGGGTGAGTTTGTTGATTAATGAATTGTGCCGCCATTTTTGTGACGCGCTTGTATTTTGGAGATGGGCACAACCTTGTTATTAGAATCTGGCATCACTATTGCTGAATACCCTTCGCTTGGTGCTTCTGATAATTCAATTTTCATTAGCGAAATAAATTACTGAATCATCGCGCTGCAAGCAGAGGACTTGTTTCGTAAGTATGAGTATTTACTCATTTTATGAAAGCTCGTTGCATCAACCGTCCTGATTTATTCAGGGTGGTATAAATAGGACAGCTAGGGTTCCGATTATCGTCGCGATAATGTCTGGTCCGAGAGCTGTCGACCTTCTCCCTTCATTATTGTTGTCGGATATGAACTGCAGAAGGTTACACGGCGGGATAAAAGCCCGGGAGGTTCGAAAACAGCCAACTCATATTTATTGTGCTGTCGAGTCCTCTGTCCAAAATTCGTGTAACCATTTGGAGGTTCTGATGACCGGCAGTTTGCGCACTTTCGTTTTGCTCCTCTCTTGTTTTGCTTTTTTCGCTTCCACATCTGCCTATGCAGAGCCGCGAAAAAAATTCAGCATTTGCTGGTCGATTTACGCAGGCTGGATGCCGTGGGGATTGGCTGCGGACAACAGCATTGTTAAAAAATGGGCCGATAAATACGGAATCGAAATTTCCGTAGTGCAAATCAATGATTACGTAGAATCCATCAATCAATATACCGCAGGAAAATACGACGGCTGCTCCATGACCAATATGGATGCACTGACAATTCCGGCGGCGGGAAATGTGGATTCCACTGCGCTGATCGTTGGCGATTTTTCCAACGGTAATGACGGTATAGTATTAAAAAATAAAAATAGTCTGGCTGCTATAAAAGGCCAGAAAGTCAATCTGGTGGAATTGAGCGTGTCCCATTATTTATTGGCGCGCGCGCTCGATAGCGTCGGTTTGGCGGAAAAAGATATCAAGGTTGTCAATACATCGGATGCGGATCTGGTTTCCGCATTTAATACGGCGGATGTTACAGCAGTAGTAACCTGGAATCCGCTGTTATCCGAAATTCTCGCCATGCCCAACACCCACGCCGTTTTTGATTCGACCAAAATTCCTGGCGAAATCATCGACCTCCTGGTGGTCAACACCGAAACCCTGAAAGACAACCCGAATTTTGGCAAAGCACTGGTCGGCGCCTGGTACGAAACCATGGCGTTGATGAGCGCCGATAGTGAAGCAGGAAAAGCCGCGCGCAACGCTATGGGTAAAGCATCCGGAACCGATCTTGCCGGTTACGAAAAACAACTGGCGACTACCAAAATGTTTTATCAAGCCGCAGATGCGGTGGCCTTTACCAAAAGCGCCAGCCTGAAAACCACCATGCAGTATGTGGCGGAATTTTCGTTTGACCATGGATTGTTGGGCGAGGGTGCATCAGACGCGGGATTTATCGGCATAGAAACACCTGTAGGCATTTACGGCAATCCGAAAAATGTTCGTTTCCGCTTTGATCCGACCTATATGCAAATGGCAGCGGACGGCAAGTTGTAGAAGCTCACCAACGCCTGCATTTGGCGAATTTTAAGACAGCTTCATAATTACAATCGGGATGCCCCATGAAAAAATTGATCAATTGTGTTCCTGGGTGGGCTGCGCGATGGACGCTGGGACTGCTGCCGTTCGTGCTCTGTCTGGTGCTTTATCTTGTGGCGTCCAATGCCCGGTTAGCGGAAAACCAACACGATAAATTGCTGCCGTCTTTTTCCAGCATTGCGGGAGCCATCGATCGAGCTGCGCTAACGCCCGATAAACGCAGTGGTGAATATATTTTTTGGCAGGATACCGCTGCCAGCTTGTGGCGCTTGACCTTGGGGGTGGGGATAAGCGCGCTGAGCGCACTGATTATCGGTGTACTCAATGGCGCGATTCCCTATTTGCGCGCGCCTTTATCTCCCTTCGTTACTGCGTTGTCGTTAGTGCCGCCCATGGCCATTCTGCCGATTCTGTTTATCGTGTTTGGTCTTGGTGAGTTATCCAAAGTCATGTTGATCGTGATCGGTATTACGCCATTTTTGATTCGCGATATTCAGCAGCGGGTTTTGGAAATTCCATCAGAACAATTGATCAAGGCGCAAACCTTGGGTGCCAGCACTTGGCAAATTATCGTGCGCGTCATTTTGCCGCAGACTATGCCGAGATTACTTGCCAGTGTGCGTTTATCTCTCGGCGCTGCATGGTTGTTTTTAATTGCCGCCGAAGCCATAGCAGCGACTGAAGGCTTGGGATACCGCATATTCCTGGTGCGCCGTTATCTCTCCATGGATGTGATTCTTCCCTACGTGGTGTGGATTACCTTGCTGGCGTTTTTACTGGATTGGCTGCTGCGGAAAATATCCCGCTTGTGCTATCCGTGGTTTCACGCGCAAACGGAAAACGCATAAGGGGAATTGATTATGGCATTAATCGAAATTCGCAATCTGTGGAAAGAATACGGCTCTCAGGTTGTGCTGGAACAGCTCAACAAAACGGTTCATGAAGGTGAATTTGTCACTATCGTCGGCGCTTCCGGCTGCGGCAAAACAACGTTCTTGAAATTGCTGTTGGGCACAGAGTCGCCGAGTCGTGGACAGTTATTGCTGGACGGCGAACCTATGGTTGCCGAGCCGGGTGAGGAAAGAGGAATTGTTTTTCAGCGCTATTCCGTATTTCCTCATATGACCGTGTTGGACAATGTGGTGCTTTCCAGCGAATTAAAAAGCAGCCCATTTTTAGGCCGTTTATTCGGTAAAGCGCGCAAGGAAGCGGAAAAGTCCTCAATTGAAATGATCGAAGCGGTTGGTTTGGGGCACGCTTTGCGTAAGTACCCCCACGAGCTATCCGGCGGCATGCAGCAGCGCTTGGCGTTGGCGCAATCGCTGATCAAACGCCCGCGCATTTTATTGCTGGATGAACCTTTTGGCGCGTTGGATCCCGGTATTCGTGCGGATATGCATCAACTGGTGTTGTCGCTGTGGCGCGAGCACAAGCTGACCATCTTTATGATTACTCACGACATCAAAGAAGGTTTTTATCTGGGAACCCGTTTGTGGGTTTTCGATAAACATCGCGTCGATCCGCAGGCGCCCAACGCCTACGGTGCGCAAATTACCTACGATTTACCCGTTGATCGATCCGCGCAAAAAACGGCGGAAAAAATTGTTTCTCCGACGCAGATCAAACTGGCTGTCGGAGCGGCGTGATCAAACCTGTAATTTAATCGACAGACATAGGAGATATAGGGTGAAACCTAGTCTTTACAGCTATGCCGTGCCCGGCGCAAGCCATTGGTCTTTCCGTGTAAGACGCGGTCTTTCCATAAAAATGACGGATGTGGAAGGTGACGCAAATGTGGGAATGTTGATGTACAACCCGGAAGATTTGCTCGAGCGCTACAACGCGCCGGACACCCTGAAATGCCAGCACACTTTTAAATTAACCAAAGGCCACTGTTTATATTCGGATATGGGGCGGATTTTTTGCTCGATTGTCGATGACACCGTCGGCTGGCACGAAACCATCAGCGGCAACAGCAACGCGGAAACAGTCGCGACGCGCTGGGGCGCACGCGACTATCAGAGCGATCGCAATTTATGGAAACAAAACGGTTACGACAGCTTTTTGGTTGAACTGGCCAAATACGGATTGAATGGCCGAGATATGGCCGCCAATATCAATTGGTTTAGCAAAGTGGGAGCCGATGACAACGGCGTATTGCGATTAGTGCAAAACCACTCCAAACCAGGTTCCAGTGTGACTTTGCGTTTTGAAATGGACACGCTGGTGGTGCTGCACACCTGCCCACACCCAATGAATATTGAGGCGGAATATCCGCGCAAACCCGTTCTGTTTGAATTTTTCGAATCCAACGCTTTGGAGGCAGACGATATTTGCCGCGATAGTTGCGCCGAAAACCAGCGCGGATTTGCCAATAACATGCTGTATTACATGGGAGCTGCCCGATGACTGCGATGGTGCGTGAAAGTCTATTAAACGCGGAAAATGCCGTGCTGCGCGAAGTGGTGCGCGCCGGTGATTATTGGTTGAAAGAAATCAAAAAAGGGCAGACCTTCCGTATTTTGGATTTAGAAGGAAATCAGGCGGCCGATACCTTGTTTTACAACGCTGACGATCCCAGCGAGCGCTACAGCGCCACGGATACAGTGCGCGAACAAAGAAATTTGTATTTAACCGTCGGCAGTCAATTGCGTTCCAATTTAAATAACGTCATGTTGGAAATTGTCGCGGATACTTGCGGTCGGCACGATACCATAGGTGGTGCATGTGCAACGGAAAGCAACACAGTGCGTTATTCCTTGGAAAAACGCTGCATGCATGCCTGCCGCGACAGTTGGATGCTGGCACTTGCGGAACACGAACATCTCGGCATCAGCAAACGCGATATCACCCATAACATCAATTTTTTTATGAATGTTCCGGTAACGCGGGACGGTGGATTAACCTTCGCAGATGGCATTTCAGCACCGGGAAAATATGTGGAATTGCGTGCATGTATGAATGTGATTGTGCTGATTTCCAACTGCCCGCAGCTGAATAATCCCTGTAATGCCTACAATCCGACGCCGATTGAAGTTTTGGTCTGGAATTAATTTTTGCAACTCTGCTAACACGCTGACCAGGACGACCTGAGTCGGTTTACTGTGTATGTCGGGACGACCCGCCGGGAATCTCTTATGTTTAATAAAGTCATGATTGCCAACCGCGGGGCTATAGCCGTGCGGATTATCAAAACCTTAAAAAAAATGGGCATCTCCAGTGTGGCGGTTTATGCAGAGGCGGATGTCGATTCCCTTCATGTATCCCTTGCGGATGAAGCCTGGTCCTTAGGTGAGGGCATAGCCGCGCAGACCTATTTGGATCAACAAAAATTATTCGATATTTTGCAAAAATCCGGTGCGCAAGCCGTGCACCCTGGCTACGGTTTCTTAAGTGAAAATGCTGATTTTTGCCGCGCTTTGACGGAAAACAATATCGCCTTTATCGGGCCTACCCCGGAACAAATGATTGCCTTCGGTTTAAAACACGAAGCGCGTCGTTTGGCACAGGAGTGCGGTGTGCCGCTGTTGCCTGGAACATCGCTGCTGTCTTCCGTCGATGAAGCCGCAGAACAAGCGGAAAAAATTGGCTATCCGGTGATGTTGAAAAGCACGGCGGGTGGCGGCGGTATTGGTATGCAGATCTGCCGCAATCCCGAGCAGTTGCGCGCTTCCTGGCAGGGTATCAAACGGCTAAGCGCAAATAACTTCGCCAACGAAGGTGTATTTTTAGAAAAATACGTCGAACGCGCGCGCCATATCGAAGTGCAGGTATTTGGCGATGGCAAAGGCGAAGTGGTGGTGCTCGGTGATCGAGACTGCTCCACCCAGCGCCGCCACCAAAAAGTCATCGAAGAAGCACCTGCGCCCAATATCCCACCGCATGTGCGCCAGCAATTGCACGACAGCGCCAGTCGCCTTGCATCCTATGTGCATTACCGCAGCGCCGGGACGGTCGAATTTATCTATGACAGTGTGACCCATCAATTTTATTTTTTGGAAGTCAACACCCGCCTGCAGGTTGAACACGGCGTAACCGAAATGATTTACGGCGTGGATCTGGTCGAATGGATGATCCGCACGGCGGCGGGAGAAATGGAACCTCTGAATCATGTGCGCAAAAACTTGCAGCCAAAGGGACATGCTATTCAGGCGCGCATTTATGCGGAAAATCCCGCGCGCGATTTTCAGCCCTCGGCAGGCACGCTCAATGTGGTGCGCTGGCCGGAAGCAGAGACTGGAAAACTTCGTGTGGATCATTGGGTTGGTTCAGGATCGGTTATTTCGCCGCTTTACGATCCAATGCTGGGAAAAATCATCGCTTGGGCGGATACGCGCAAAAATGCCATAGAGCGTTTGAACGCAGCACTGGAAAAAACAGTGCTGGAGGGAATTGTCACTAACAGCGCTTATATAGGGGCCATTTTAAAAACAGATGCGCTGCTGCGCGGTGAAATTCATACCCGTTATTTGAATGATTTTTCTTATGTGCCGCAAAGTTGCGATGTGTTATCTCCGGGCACTTTGACCACCATTCAGGATTATCCCGGTCGACGCGGTTATTGGGATGTTGGTGTGCCGCCGTCTGGACCTTTTGACGATCTGGCATTTCGTTTGGGTAATCGCTTGCTCGGCAACCCAGAAGACGCTGCTGGTTTGGAAATCACCTTTAACGGTCCGACATTAAAATTCAATAGCCACCAGCGCTTGGTTCTGACCGGAGCGGAAATGGAAGCTTCCCTGGATGGCGAACCGGTCGCCTTTTACGAAGTTTTTAGCGTAAAACCGGGGCAAGTGTTAAAAATTGGCAAAATCAAAGGCGTCGGTTCGCGCGCTTATTGTTTATTTTCCGGCGGTATTCTCTGTGAAAATTACCTCGGCTCAAAATCAACTTTTACGCTTGGCCAATTCGGCGGTATTACCGGAAATGCCTTGCGCACGGGCGATGTACTCAGTTTCGATTTTGCGCAGGATGCGGCCATAACAAAATTGCCGGAGCAATTGCACCCGCAATTGAGCAATCACTGGCAATTGCGCGTGATTTACGGCCCTCACGGCGCGCCCGACTTTTTTACGCCAAAGGATATAGACACATTTTTTGCCAGCCACTGGCGCGTTCATTACAACTCCAGTCGCACCGGCGTACGTTTGATCGGACCAAAACCGGAATGGGCGCGTTCAGATGGCGGCGAAGCGGGAATGCATCCATCGAATATTCACGACAACGCTTATGCAGTCGGCAGTATCGATTTTACCGGCGATATGCCGGTTATTCTCGGGCCGGACGGTCCTTCACTCGGCGGATTTGTCTGTCCCGCCACAGTTATTGCAGCGGATTTGTGGAAGCTCGGCCAATTGCGTGCGGGCGATACCATACAGTTTATTCCGGTGAGCATTGACGATGCCGCGCAGCTTTTGGCTGAGAGACAACAGGCTCTGCAGTTGTTGGAAAATAAAATCGCCTGGGATCGCGAGATTGCGCGTGCAGAACTGCAATCGCCGATTTTGCGAACACTGCAAAAAAATCCCGAAGACGAGCCGGTGGTTTATCGTCCATCAGGTGAGTGTCATCTGCTGGTGGAATACGGTTCTCTGCGCTTGGATCTGGTGCTGCGTTTCCGCGCGCACACTTTGATGTTGTGGTTGCAAGAGCAGCGCAAGAAAAACGGGCTGTTGCAGGATGCGATTATCGATCTCACCCCGGGAGTTCGTTCTCTGCAAATTCATTACGACCCGCTGTTATTGCCGCTTAATGAACTGCTCGATTTACTCGAACGCGCGGAAGACGAATTGCAGAATATCAAAACCACTCGCGTGCCTTCGCGCATTGTGCATTTGCCCTTGAGTTGGGACGATCAAGCCTGTCGTTTGGCCATCGAAAAATATAGGCAGTCGGTGCGCAAAGACGCGCCCTGGTGTCCGAGCAATATCGAATTTATTCGTCGCATTAATGGCTTGGACTCCATAGAAGAGGTTAAAAAAATCGTTTTTGATGCGAGCTATGTGGTGATGGGGTTGGGCGATGTTTATCTGGGCGCGCCCGTTGCAACACCGCTTGATCCACGCCATCGTTTGGTGACAACCAAATACAACCCGGCGCGCACCTGGACGGCGGAAAACTCCGTAGGCATCGGTGGTTCTTATATGTGTATTTACGGCATGGAAGGGCCGGGGGGTTATCAATTTGTCGGCCGCACTCTGCAAATGTGGAATCGCTATCGCCAAACCGAAGAATTCACCAAGCCTTGGCTGCTGCGCTTTTTCGATCAGATCCGTTTTTATGAAGTGTCCGCAGAAGAATTAGCGCAGATCCGCCGCGATTTTCCTCTCGGTCGCCATCACGTAAAAATCGAGCAGACCTATTTTGATCTAGAGGAATACCAGGCATTTCTTGCGCGTGAGCAGAAATCCATCGACGCATTCGTCAAAACACGCAACGTGGCTTTTGAAGAGGAATTGCAGCGCTGGGTGGAATCTGGACAAATGCACTACGAAAGCCAGAGCGCCGACGAGGATGCTGCAGAACATGGGGAACTCGAACAGGGCGCTATAGCCGTGGAAAGCCCCGTGGCCGGGAATATCTGGCAAGTGCTGGTCAAACCCGGCGATAAGATTTCGGCTGGCGATATAGTGTGTGTTCTAGAATCCATGAAAATGGAAATTGAAATTCCGTCACCCGAGTCGGGTATCGTCAAAGCGGTTAAACGACAACAAGGACAGTCAGTAGCTGCAGGGCAGGCGATAGCTGTATTGGAAATGGCGTAAGACAAGTGGGCTTAAATTACAAAACCTATTGGGGTTTTCCTTCATTTGATGGAAACCTCGATCATACATTCAGTTTTGATTATGGCGAATTTGAGGATATTGCAGAGGAGAAGAGTAATATAACGGGGGATAATTACTCGAGTAGAACTCAATAACCCGGGTGATGCGCAAAAGATTGTGAAGAGTTGTGCTGATCAACAAGCGGGTGCACGATTCCGCGATTAGGTGTAACAGAACTCAAAATCAACGTAATTGCCGCCTGAACCAGAACGATAAATAACAATTCTTTTCGACGAAACATGGCCAACTCCTAAATGGTCCCGAAAAAATCCAGCAATAGCGGAGCAGGCTGTTGGACTTGAGGAGTTTCACATGACGCCAGAGCAAAATGATTGCGCTGTAGCTGACGGTTGTGCGTCAGGTGACCCTGCCTCAAACAGATTCTGCCCCGCATATTGCTGGCAAACCGATTGATTATGAGAGCGTCCGCACTAGACGACCTTGTATTGGTGCGAACAGAAAGCGACAACTCACTGCTTTCTGGGCTCCGCCGACATACTGTCCGGCAGATGACCGCATCTCCTTTTGCGGTCGACGTAAGCTTTTATTCTCTGTGATCGAGTTGCTCGGTCAGCTGAACCACAGCGTGTTGCGAGGACTCTGGGACAATTTCCAGTTTGTCCACAACCTGTTTCACGCCTTGGGTATTCTTGACCAGCCAATACATCAGTATTTTTTCTGCCTCGGAATTGACGGAACCGCTCAGTGTGACAACTTGATTGCGGGTTTCCACGTCGATTTCAATTCCGCTCGTGATTCTGTTAGCCAACAATTGCGAACGCACTTTGTTGGTGATAGTCACATTCGAAAGACGATTTTGATTATCTTTTTGTAACTCCACCGATTGCACCGAAGATTCCCACTGTTCCGGCGCCACTATTAATCGGTTAACAACCTTATTAATGCCTTTAACACTTAGAGCAAACTGTTCGGCTAAAGCTTTGCTCGTTTCAGAATCCACATATCCCTTTAGGATCGCGAAATTGTTTTGAATCTCAACTCGAATATCTTTGGAGCGAAGATAAGGGCTAAAAATAAATGCGCCTTCAATCACTCCTTTCTGCCAGCTTTGCAAATCATTTGCCCAGGCTGCGCTCGCAAGACTCTGCAATGCGATAGCACATAAGCAGGCAATGGAAAAAATACTGAGTTTTTTATTTTTCATTGCACGCCGGGGTTGAGTTCCAAAACATTTAGGTTAAAACTGCCCGTTCTTAGCCGGACCGACCGTAATCAAGGTTTGAGCTTTTAAGACTCGCCTCGATCATACATGGCGACTTGGCCTTTAGCGGCTTTCATGCCAAAAATTAAAAAATCTTTTTACATCAACATGTTATAAACTTTTCAACAAGTCCCAGGGGTGATTGGACCTGTTTGAACCCCTCGTTTTGTTGGTAAAAAGCAACGCGGTTTTATTGTTTTCATAAAAAATCCTTTAAAATCAAAGGTCTGTTTTGTTGCAATT
The DNA here is from genome assembly GCF_014336955.1 of Saccharophagus sp. K07. GTDB lineage: Bacteria > Pseudomonadota > Gammaproteobacteria > Pseudomonadales > Cellvibrionaceae > UBA5868. Next base: position 405,536 of record NZ_QRAI01000001.1, read on the forward strand.
TTGCAACATTCGAAGTGGAATTCCTAAGATGTTTCGACTCTTAAACCGTCTGACGCTGACCCGTCAGTGGATATTGGCGACATTATTGGCGATTTTGCCGCTCGTGATTGCGGTGCTCTACGCCGCGCAATATCTGATGTTGCAGGCGCAAAGCCAGAGGGAGATGGTGGCTTCTGTTGGCCGCCTAAATGAGATGGATTCGCAAATCAGCAAACAGATCAGCAGTATCGAACGCTCGGCCCGCCAGTATTTGCTGTTGCGTACGCCTCGTTTTTTGGAAATTTTCCAGCAGCATATAGAGGTGGTGTTGCCAGTACTTAATCAGCTTGGCGCAGATCTGCCGCAAAGTCAGTCTGCGGCCTTGTTGCAGGAAGTGATCAAAGTAATTGCGCAGGAGCTGAGTCAGACTGCACCGGAGCTTATTGCGCAGGAATCGATCTCGGCCAATTTTCAGCAGGCCAACGCTTTGGCTCGCCAGCTGAGCGATGAGGTTGATCAAAGGGTGCAGGAGATGCTGGATGAGAGCGACCTGCAGTTTGAGCAAATCATGCGGCACCTTTTGTTGATCGGAGTTTTCGCCCTGCCGGGCACTTTGTTGTTGGTCGTGTTGTCATCTGTCGCTGTGACTCGTCCGGTGAGAAGGTTGGCATACGCGATACGGCGTTTGGGGTTGGGTCATTGGGATGAGCCGATCCAGATCAGTGGGCCGGCGGATTTGCGGTCTCTTGGCGCAAACCTGGAGTGGATGCGTCATCGTTTGGATGCCACAGAGAAGCAGAAGCAGGCGTTTTTGCGTCATATGACCCATGAGCTCAAGACGCCGTTGGCCGCAATCGTGGAAGCGGGCGCGTTGTTACGCGACGAGGTGCCTGGGCCGGCGAACACTGCGCAACAGCAGGTTGTGTCCATTTTGATGAGCAATGCGGATAACCTGCATGTGTTGATTCAGCAATTGTTGAACTACAACGCAGTGGCACATGGCATGCTTAACGCCGACGCAAACGTTGATCTGGCAGCCTTGTGCAATAGAATTCGCACCAAATTGATGGACTCCCGCCCATCGAGTCGCTGCGAATGGTCCATATCCGGGAAACCCAACATCATCCGGAGTGATCCACAGGCATTGGAAATGATTCTCAGTAATTTAATGTCCAACGCACACGACTTTACTCCGGAATCCGGTAGAGTGGCGGTCACCTGGGGGCAGGAGTCAGATAGCTGGTGGCTGAAGGTGACGGACAACGGTCCCGGCATGACCCCGGAGGAGCGCGAAAAGATTTTTAAGCCGTTTTTTCAGGGCAGAGCCCGCCGGCGCGGTCCGTTAAAAGGAACCGGATTGGGGTTGGCCATTGTGCAGGAGTGCGTTGCCCACCTGCAGGGCACTATAGAAGTGACTTCCAGCGCAGAAGGAAGTGAATTTACTGCGCGTTTCCCGCTTCGCAGAGAGAAATAAGAAATGAAATATTGGTTATTGCTGGCTTTGAGTATTACCAGCGGTTGCTCGACTGCTCTTTTTCCTATTGATTCAGCGTTTACCCCCAAACCGGTGGAGGTGCGCGAGGGCGTGTTGCAGCCTAGCCGCTCAGTCAATCAGTTGTTGGTGGAACGGCTGACGCTATGCAACAAACCACCTGCCGAGCAGGACGAATATCTGAATCGCATCATGATTTCCAAAGAGCGCGGGGCAACCAATGGGGTGGATGAGGATAAACTCAATGCGCTCTTGTTTGCTTCGTGCAAGCCCGCACGCACCCCGGGAATTCTCAATCAGTTGCTGGCGGAACTGACGGCTGCCGGCACTTGGCCGGAGGAGTACGCGGCGTTTTTTGATTTGATCATCGCTGGTCAAAGGGCGTACGCATCGGTGGAAAAAGTCTATGTCGATCTGGAAAAAGCGCACACGGACTTAAAACAGGAATTCGCCAATTTACAGCAGGAGCACGAAAAAACCATTCAGGGACTCAGTGAGATAGAGGCACAAATTGAGCAGCAAACCGTCAACAATACCCCGTGATTTTATGAGCCGAGCCAATGTTTTATTAGTCGACGACGACGCTGGCATGTTGCAGTTGCTGGCGATGCGCTTGGGGGCTCTCAATTACACCACCCGCAGTGCCAACAGTGGTGTCGAGGCCTTGGAGTTGATTCGCCAGGAATTGCCGGATGTGGTCATCACCGACTTGCGCATGGAGGAGATGGGCGGGCTGGCGCTGTTCGAAAAAATCCATACCGATTGGCCGACTCTGCCAGTCATCATCATTACCGCCCACGGTTCCATTCGGGAAGCCGTGGAAGCCACGCAAAAAGGCGTGTTTTCGTTTTTGACCAAGCCGGTCGACAAAGACGAGCTGGTGACCACGCTGAATCAGGCGGTGAGTCATCAGCCGGAAACGCCGCGGGATAAACAATCCTGGGCGCAGAATTTCAATACCTGCAGTTCGAAGATGTACCAGCTGTTGGAGCAGGCGCATCTGCTGGCTGCCAGTGATGTCAACGTGTTGATCAGCGGTGAAAGTGGTACCGGTAAAGAAGTGCTGGCGCGCACACTGCATCAACAGAGCCGTCGTTCAGATAAGCCATTTGTGGCGATCAACTGCAGCGCGATTCCCAGCGAAATGCTGGAGTCCGAATTGTTTGGTCATTTAAAAGGTGCATTTACCGGTGCCAGCCGCGATCACGAAGGTCTTTTTGTGGCGGCAGAAGGCGGTGTGGTATTTCTCGACGAAGTCGGTGATATGCCGCTGCCGCTGCAAGCCAAACTGTTGCGCGTGTTGCAGGAAAAAGTCGTGCGCCCGGTGGGCGGCACTAAGGATCGACCCATCAATGTGCGCATTCTCTCCGCGACTCACCGCAACCTGCTGGAAGCCATTCAGAACCAGCAATTCCGCGAAGACCTTTACTATCGCCTCAACGTGGTCAATCTGGCCCTGCCCAGTTTGCGCGAACGCAAAGAAGATATTCCGCTGCTGGCAAAACATTTCTTGCGCGCCATTGCCGAGCGCACAGGTACGGCCCCCAAAAGCCTAGCTCCCAGAGCGCTGAGTGCGCTGCTGGCCTACCATTGGCCGGGCAATATCCGCCAGTTGGAAAACGTCATAGAGCAAGTGGTGGCGCTCGCGCCCGGCATGGTGATTCCGGAAACCCTGGTGGAAAATGCGCTGCCTTATTCCCACCAGGTCAAAACCAAAAATCTCACCGATGCGAAAAAAGATTTCGAGCGGAAATACGTTGAAGATCTGCTGCGCGCAACGCAGGGCAGTATCACCGAAGCGGCCCGTCTTGCCGGGCGCAATCGTTCGGACTTTTACAAAATTGTGCAGCGGCACGGTGTTGATGTGGAACGCTTTAAAGTCGGTCTCGTCAACGACTGAACGCAACCCAGGGAATTTATATGGCCTCGCGGGATAAGTTGTGCCGACTTTTCGATGCCGCCGTAAAAAACAGCGGTTTTGGCGCATTTTTGGTGTTGTCGGGCGTTATTTTGGGGGCCATATCCTCGCTTTACGCCACGGAAATCAAAGACGGCAGTGAATACACCCTCTATTTTTGCATCGCCTGCGCCGCATTTTTGGTGATGTGGACGCTGCGCGATTGGCGCTTGAATGTGGAGCGCATTCAGCACAATCAAAAATTGAATCTGGCGCAGCAGCAATTAATGGAAACCGTGCGCACTATGCCGCCGCAAAATATGTTGGGTGCGTACGGCAAGGCCTATCGATTTCTGTCCGAGCATTTTCACAATTTGCAGGAGTCGACGGAAAATGATCCGCAAATTGCCTTGGAAAAAGTGGAGGAGGCCATTCGGCTTTCTCTCAGCGCCCTGTGTTCCATTATCAGCGCTTTCGAAAATTACCCGACCCATACGGTTTATTCCGCCAACATCATGCTTTACCGCAAAAGCCGGGATTTGCTGGCCGAGCCGGAATTAAAAGACGCGGTTCTCCGGCGGCTGAAATTTGTGGATGTCCGGTCTCTCGATGGTTTGGCGGGGGTTTTGGATTTGGAGCTGAAATTGTCTTTCTCCTCGCTTAATGAGGACGAAGAGACCACCTATCCGGATGCCCGTTTGGAACCTATCGCTTTACCCATCCCGGAGTTGGATGCGTCCTTACCGGGGCGCACGCGTTATATTCCGGGGGCGCCGACGGCCTTTCGCGACGAGCCATGCCTGATTCCGGACAGCCGTGATATGGCCCGCATAGTGGAAGAAAACTGCGATGTGTCACCGAGTGTGGTACGGGCGGTGGAAACCTACTTCCACGAGCAGGCCAACAAAGGTCTGAACAGCTGGCTATCCGTGCGCATCAACGATCGCATCCCGGAGAGGGGCATCCTGAATATCCATTGCAATCGCCCCGATATCCTGGTGGACGAGAAACAGGTGTATACTTACGTCAATCTCATCATTCCATTTAAGGAAATGATTGATCAGCTGTTGACGCGCAGGCAGGCGTTGATGGTGCAGATAGCCGGGGGTTAAACATGAGCAAGTCCAGCAGTGCCGCGAATAAATCCGCCGAATATGTCGAGAGCGTCAGAAATCTGAACCGCATGTTGCGACAAATGCGCAATGGCCAGTGGATGGAAGCTTCCAACGAGCCGGTGCCAGTCAAAATTCTAGGAAAACCCTCTCCCGAGCCCAACCGCTCCGCTAAGACAAAATAAGAAGGATTTAGCTCTTTTTAGAGCTAAATCTGCGCAATTCTTCCTAATCAATCTTTTTTCATAAATGTTCTGCCCTGTATCCGTGCAAAAGAAGTGAGTTGGCCCCTTGGCAGGGCAACGGAAACGGCCTCAACAATCCATTCTGACGGATCTATCTTTTTGAAACGAAAGGATTTTTCCAGCATTTTTTGGTATTGGCGCAAGCGTTGCTGAAGAGCCTTTGCACCAATATTCAGAAGGGGAAAGCTTATGAATATACCGTTGCGAGAAGCAGAACAATGGTTTGCCTGCATACGCTCCAGTAGCTGTACACCCGATCAGCGAGCGGAATTTCTCGAATGGCTGTACGAGGATTCCCGCCACGGCGAAGCATTTGCCGTAGTAGAAAAAGAAAACGGCCGCGTCCGCCCGGATTTTTCCTGGGTGCGAGCGACCAAATATGAATATGGTTGATGTTGTTTAGATAAAAGAAAAAGTTATTGCCTATCCTGTTTGACGCAAAAAGGGTTATCAGAGTTGGCCAGTGTTTGATCGAAATCTGATTGTCGACAATACTCCACACATCAGAATTCGAGGGAACGGTCATGGCCGCTTTGATACCTGCCATCAATTCTTGCCTATCTCGTATGACTCCTGGCGAACGGCGCTTTGCCCAGCGCCTGGAGCAATTCCTGGAAGACGACTACCTATGCTGGTATGACGTGCCAGTAGGCCCAAAAGGGCTGCATCCGGATTTCATTATTCTCCACCCTCGGCGTGGGATTTTGATTTTGGAGGTTAAGGACTGGCGGCTGGATACCATTCAGACGATTGATAAAGCCTCGGCTACCTTGCTGACTGCCCAAGGCGTCAAGCATGATTCCAATCCTCTCGAACAAGCTCGTCAGTATTGCCACGCGGTAGTGAAATGCCTGGAACGCGACCCGCAATTGGTGTACCCACCTGATCATGCATTTAAAGGCAAGCTCATCATGCCTTTTGGTCATGGAGTGGTGTTGAGCAATATTACTCGCCAACAATTCGATAGCACTGATCTGCGAGAGGTGATTCCTTCCAATCGGGTGATTTGTCGTGACGAAATGACGGAGTCGGTAGACCCCGAAGTTTTTCAGTCTCGTTTATGGAATATGTTTACGGTCAAATGTCACTGTCCTTCCCAACAATCCTCATGTCACCAAACTGCTGAAGCAATTGGTTGACGAAGTTGGGCAGGAGTTTGGATTGGAGCATGGACCGAGAGATAAATGGTTTAACGACAGTGTTAGCTTTATTGGTCTTCAATCTACTTCAAATACCATCGTTTTTAACCATTCTCATCTCGTCCTGAAAGCTGCTGATTGGCATGAGATGCTGGCACACAAAATAACGGCTTTTCGTGGTGAGCGCGATATTAATGACGCTATTCATTTCCTGAAGGAAATTCCGAGCCTGTCAAAACAAGACGTGTTTGCCAAAGTATCGAAATTCCGCCCATTTGTTCCGAGTATTGAGGATGCGAAATTTCAATCCCGGTTTGATCTGATTTGGGAGCGGGTGCATGGAAAATCTTGATACCACTCTGGATCGCATGGTGGATGCGCTGGTTGCCCATGAGGAAATTCAGTTTTTAGATCTCGTTCAATACGTTTGGAGACGGGGTTGGCCTTTGTCTTCTGCTAAAAAGCCAAATGATAATGACGCTCTGCGCCTTGCGTTGAAAGCCTGCTTGATTGAGCGGATGGTAGAGATTTGGAATGCGCCTCCAAAAAACTCCAACGAGCAGGTACCTGATTGGTGCGAAAAGGTACCTTCGTCTCCTGCCCATTTTTCAGTAATAAGCCCTGAGAGCCGAGTCTTTTGGGAAAATGAAGACGGCTCTCCTATCTTCCAGCGTCGTAATATCTTCGCTCCTCGCGATTTTATGTTTTTCTTATGAACCCGATCCCCATTCTCGACATAGAAGCCAGCGGCCTTCACTTCGATTCATACCCGATAGAAATTGCTGTACTTGTTGGCAATGAGGTTCGATCTTGGTTGATTAAACCGGAGAAGGGTTGGGATTATTGGAGTGAAACAGCAGAGGAAATGCATGGAATATCTCGCGAGGTGCTTGAGCAAAAAGGAACGGCTGCGGAGCTGGTTGCGCTGGAGTTGAATGATTTAGCGGAAGCGGTCGGTGGGGTTTTTTATAGTGATGCTGTTTTTTGGGATGAGGATTGGTTAAAAACCATGTTTTTCTCAGTGAAATTGCCCATGCATTTTCGAGTTGCTTCTATATTTGATCTTCTTTCCTCCGAGGAAACGGATATTTATCGGAGCGCGGCGACTGAATTGGCTGCTTCTGGCCGTTATAAAATTCATCGAGCCGAAGGGGATGTGCTGCGGATATGGCACGCTCTTGAGGCGGCAAAGGCTGCTTTTTAGTCATATCTTATATCTCATTCCCTATTGGAAAGCTCCTACAGAACAAAAAAACGCTTGACGAACCCTCTCCACAAGCCTAATTTAACCAAATGGTTAAATACGATATGCAACTCGATTCCGTCTTCACCGCTCTGGCTCATCCGGCGCGGCGGGCTATGTTGGCTCGGTTGGGAAGGGGGGAGGCGACTGTGGGGGAGTTGGCGGAGCCTTTGGAGATGTCCCTGCCAGCGGTGACCAAGCATTTGAAAATGCTGGAGCGGGCGGGGCTGATCAGTCGAGGCAAAGATGCGCAGTGGCGGCCTTGCAAATTGGAAACGGCGCCATTGGAGATGGCGGCGGACTGGATCGAGAACCAGCGAAAAATCTGGGAAGACCGTTTGGATCGGCTGGAAAATTATCTACATACATTGGCAGAGCAGGAGAAAAAGCCATGAGTCAGAGCGAGCAAGAACGCGAAGTGATTGTGCAGAGGGAAATTCCCTTTTCTCGGGAATTGGTTTGGAAAGCTATGTCGGATCCAAACCATGTGAACAACTGGTGGGGACCAGACGGTTTTAAAAATGAAAATGTGGTGATGAGTTTTTCCGTCGGCGGCACCTGGACATTTGATATGGTTGCGCCGGACGGCACTCGTTTTCCCAATCACTCCGTATTTAAAGAAATTATTCCTCTGGAAAAAATTGTCTACGACCACGGCGACGGCACGCGCATCTGGTTTGAGTGCACTGTGACTCTAATGCAAACTGCAAAAGGCACGCTGGTTACTATTCGTTCTTTATTCCCAACCAAGGAAGAGCGCGACGAAGTAGTGGAAAAATATGGCGCAATCGAAGGTGGCAAACAGCATTTGGCAAGCTTGGAAGCCTATATTGCGCAGCATTTTATTTAAATTCACCCTGCGGCAGACCAGATCTGGCTGCCGCTTTCTTCTGCTATTCCAATTCTTTGTATTCAAACCATTTAAAATCCGCCGGTTTTCTCGTTCCTGATAAATCCTGGCAGGCCATACCGACAAAATTCCCCGTAAATCCGCAGGGCATGGCGTGTTCATCGCTGAGAATAGAGGCATCTTGTTCCCAACTGACGGCGGTCCAATTTTTTTCATCAGCTGAATAATAAAAGCGAATGCGATCGTCCAGGATGGTGAGTTTCAGACAGACAGCATCCCATTTATCGAGCGGATATTCTTTTTCGATGGGATAGCTGATTACACCTTTTTCGCATTTCATCAGACCGAGACAGCGTTTGGAGTGGGGCGCACAAGTTAAATACAGATAATAAAAACTGTCGGTGTTGTAAAAGGCGACGAGCCCCGCCATTTGCTGGAAATTCTCCGGATGAAATTCCACGCAGGTGGAGGCTTCGATATGGAAATCTTGTTGCCGTCGCGCAATCAGGCTTTGTTCGAATAATGAGGTAATGCTCTCGCGGCCAAATAATCGCAAATAGCCTTTGCGGGCGCTCAGGCTGCTGATGTCATCGATGCGTACGCGCGGGGCCATCCAGTGAATGGGCAATTTGTCTGTGTCGAAGGTTTCGCGTTCGGGTGCTTTGGGCCAGGGGCGGGGCGGTAAATCCGGTACTTGTACTTCATCCGCAGGCTCCTGGCTGCTGCTCGCCAGGCGCGGCCAGCCGTCTTGCCAAACAATCGGCTGCAGCGATGTTTCCCGCCCGAGAATCGAGCGACCATTGGCTAAACGACGACGGCATAAATGGGCGAGTAACCAACTGCCATCGGCGTTTTGCACAAAACTGCCATGGCCGGCGGATTGCAAGCGCAGTTGAGGGTTTTGGTTGCTGCTGATCAGCGGATTATTCGGCATAACTTCGTAAGGGCCGGTAATGTTTTGGGCGCGCGCAACGGTTGCCGCGTGCGTAGTGAAAGTGCCGCCCTCAGCGGTAAGCAGGTAATACCAGCCGTCTTTTTTATAAATATGCGGGCCTTCCACCAAACCTAATTCGGTACCGCGAAAAATATTGGTCACCGGGCCGACCAGAGATTTTTTCTGCTCGTCATATTCCTGCAACAAAATACCGCCAAAAGCATTATTTCCAGGGCGGTGGTCCCACACCATATTCAGCAGCCATTTGCGGCCATCGTCGTCGTGAAATAACGAAGGATCGAAACCGGAGCTGTTGAGGTAAATCGGTTCCGACCAGGGGCCTTCAATGTGTGATGCGGTGACCAAGTAATTGTGTACGTCTTTAAAACTGCCAGCCCAGCGGCGGGAGATGGTGTAGATGAGATAAAACAGACCATTGTTATAGCTCAGGCAGGGCGCCCAAACGCCGCCGGAATTTGGGCAGCCGCGCAGATCGAGTTGTGAGTAGCGGGTGAGTGGATAGGCTGCGGTGCGCCAATGGACGAGATCGCGAGAGTGGGCTATCTGCACACCGGGAAACCATTCGAAGGTGGAGGTGGCAATGTAATAATCATCTCCAACTCTGAGAATGCTTGGGTCAGGGTAAAAGCCGCGTAAAACCGGGTTTTGCACGATGGGCATGGCGGGGCCTCCTTGGGGCGATGATTTGTTATAGGTGTTGGTTAGAGATCACTTCTTACCGCAAGCCGCAGAATCCTACACCTTAAGTGCTTCGGACATAAATCCACCACAACGGCAGATCCCATAATTGCCAGCTGTATCACGGGCGGTGATGCGGTTAACAGGTACGCTTTAGCGTTTAGGGGCAAGTACGAATAAGAAGAGGGGCAAAATGTCTGGCGTACAGTTTAGTCTTGGCAAAATGATGGGAATCGCAATAGTGCTGATGGGCTTGGTAGCCTGCGGCGGCAATGGTGGGGCGTCCTCTTCCTCTTCGTCCGGTTCTGCATCATCGTCCTCTTCTTCTAGCTCTGCATCGTCGAGTAGCTCCTCTTCTTCCAGCAGTTCGTCATCTTCATCCAGCAGTTCTTCGAGCAGCTCATCCAGTTCGTCAGGGGTTGCCTATAAAAATGGCGATTACATTATCGGGATGGATATTTCCTACTGGTCGGAACAATTGGCGCGCGGCGCGCGCTATATAGACACCGATGGCAACACCAAGGATTTATTGGCGTTGTTGAAAAATCACGGCGTTAATTTTATTCGCCTGCGCACTTTTGTTGATCCATGGGCGCCCTATGGATATGCCGCCAATACCAATGGTTGCTCGGGCAAAAGCCAGCCATTTTTAGGCAAGGAAGACATTGTCAGCACGGCGCAAAAAATCAAAGCAGCGGGCATGGGGCTGTTATTGGATTTTCATTACAGCGATACCTGGGCTGATCCCGGCAAACAAATTATTCCCGAATCCTGGCGTGGCGCGCGCAATATCGATGAATTGGCAAATTATGTAAGCCTGTATACACGTGATGTATTGGAGTCCTTAAAGGCGGTTAATGCGCTGCCGGATATGGTGCAAGTGGGCAACGAAATTACGCCGGGAATGTTGATTCATGTTCCGAGCAACAATACGGATTGTTGGGGCAATAATTCTTCGGTTAATACTGGCTTCAATGGTCAGGCGAATGACAACAACTGGCCGAATTTAGCGCGTTTATTGCGCGCGGGATTAACGGCAGTAAAACAGATTGATCCGTCCATTGAAACGGTTCTGCATATTGAAAGCACTGGCAAGCCTTCTACCGTGGAATGGTGGGTGGACAGCGCACTGCGGCAGAATCTGCAATTCGATATTTTAGGCTTTTCCGCCTATGCGGCGTTTCAGGGACCTGTTTCCAACTGGTCGAACTATTTTCAACGTTATGCGGCGCGTTATCCGCAGTTGGATTTTTTGGTTGTGGAATACAATCCGGAAGCGCGTTTGTTGAACGATATTATGCGTGCTCTACCCAATGGGCGCGGGCGTGGAACCATAGTTTGGGAGCCGACGGAATCCGGTTCTTGGGGAGGGGCGTTGTTTAATTGGTCCGCAGGTAATGTGTATACGGCAATTCCAGCGCGTTTTCAGGTGTATGATCAAATAAGATCGCAGTTTTAATTTTCGCCCTCACCCAGAAGAGGGGGAGTTTACAGGTGCTTGTTTTGATAGGACACGATCTTCTCCTCCTGCTTCAACTCCTCTCCCTCTTGGAGAGGATTTAGGTGAGGGCGATATTGGGGCGTTCAATCGAGGGAAGTTAGAGATATTTGGATGTGTCGAAAAGGAAAAAGGCGCTTGAAAATCTCAAGCGCCGGATAAGCTCCTATTGATCATCTGCCGAGTCAGACAGCGATCGCTCTCGCGCTCGCTCTTCGGTATCCGTGCCAATATTGGATTCAGGGACTTCATCGTTTAAGTCCCGATTTTGCGAAACAGCCTCCTTGTCTTTTGCTCCAACTGCCGCTTGCAGATTTACGGCTTTTTGCAAGTGATGTTGCAGCTTTGGCAGTGTTTTTTGAGTAAAGGCTTTTATTTCTGCGTCGTCGCTGTTGGCAGCTTTTTGAAACAAGCTCAGGGTTTGTTTATGAGCGGCAACCTGGTTGTTGGCATAAGCCTCGTCGAAGGATTGACCATCACGCTGTTTGAGAACAAGCGCCTTGGCTTGGTTCATCAATTCAGCATCTTTCGCGATTTTTAAATTCTTTTTTTGCGCTAAGGCAGCCAATTCTTGATTCGCTTTTTTATGGTCTTCGATCATCGATTGGGCAAATTCGCGCACCTCCGGCGACTGGCTTTTCTGTAGCGCTAGTTGCCCCGTCTCAATTTCCGCCAATCCTTTAGCGGAAGCTTCTTCCACAAAGTCTTTTGGATCTATTTTATCTTTATCGGCCGCCATAAGTGCGGTGCCAGGAATAGTGCCTGCTAAAAACACAGCAAGAAAAAATTTTTTCATGGAAGTCATTTTGTTCGCCTCAGTAAATGAAAAATAAAGGTCAAAAGCAGCACGCTTGCTTGATGAGATGGCAAGGGGTTTTAGCAATTCGTTTGCCAGAAGGCGAATCTGATTGAATAGCAATGACTTAGAGGAATTTTAAAAACAGGGTAATTACAAATGATTGTAGAGAACTGAGTGGCTTCGTTGTAACTTCTGCTAAAGACGCACGGGGCGGGCCTTAACATAAAGTTGAGCCGATAAAAAAACTCGTCCCTGAGTAAGCGGGCTCAATTCAGTTGTGGAGCAGCCCATTCCACAATGTCTTTACTCAAATCTTTCAGGCATTTGCGGGTTGCGGAGCAAACCGTTGAGACAGTGCCGAGATCGAGCACATTGCTGGACGGGGTTAGCTGATTAAGGGTTGCTATAGCGCAGGTGTGCTTGGCGGTGGTGAGGTCGTTTCCCTTGATCACTGCAGCGGTGACTTGGACTTTGGGCAGCGGAGAGTTGGTGTTGTCACCAAAGGAGCGCTTGTTGTCCAGTACCAACTGTTCTACGTCAATTGCAATAACCGGAATAACGCCATTGCGGATTTTGTCTGCCGTCTTGGCGGGTTCTAGTACCAGGCCTTCTTTTTTGCCTTGCTCGACCATCAACTTCACTAGATGTTTGTCGATATCACAAGGAAACTCCGATTGAGAGTAGTTATAACCTTTAACATTGAAGCCAAAATTTTCATTGATATAAGCCCTGGGTGCTTCTGCCGCAGAGACCCCGATCGAGCAAGCTAAGAAGGTGGCCAGGGTCGCAAAGTGAATCTTTTTCATATCGCCTCCTTATAAGACGTTACAGTAAGTCGCCGTACGCTCAGCTCTTGTCGCTACGGCATGTACCCAATATACGGCAACCCGATCCGCTTTCCCTGACGGTCCGTTAACCTGTGACTTACCTTTCTCTTACCAAATAAAACCCATTAAAAATCAACGGGTTAAAAATAGGGTTTGCACAGCTGTTGCTTGTATCTTCAGCTCCCGGTCCGGCAGAATGGACACTACTCGGTAAACGGTAATCCGAGGGAAAAATAATCATAAAGAGAATAGGTGTTCCGGCAGTGACAGACGCAGAAAGAAACCGGTTCATGCTGGGCGACCTTTTAGTGTCGCCTCAACACAACAAGCTCTCTTCTCAGGGCCGCTCGCTGACGCTGCAGCCCAAGGTCATGGCTGTGCTGTGTTATTTGGCCCAGCACCGGGATCGGGTGGTCAGCAATGAAGAGTTGTTGGACCATGTGTGGAAGGGCCGGGTGGTCACGCATGCTTCAGTGCAAAAGAGCATCAACGCATTGCGCAATGCCTTTGCTGAGCTGGCAGGGGACAAAGAATGTATCGCGCATTTCTCCAAGCGGGGTTACCAACTGCTCCTGCCCGTTACGCCATTGGAGCCGGAGGAGCCGGTAAGTCAGCAAGACAGCTCAAGCTCATCCTCATCCTCCAATAAAACGAACCCCCGAGTGCGCACAGGGCTGGTGGGAGCAGGGGCCGTTTTATTGCTGGGGCTTGTGGCGGCAGTACTCTTTTTCACCTTTAGGCAACAGAACGGCCCTGAGCAATCCATCAGCGATATTGAGCGTCATCACGTCACTGCGTTTAAGGGCATCATGGGTGTGACCAATGAGACGGGACATGAGCGAGGGGCAGAACCGCATCCGGACGGAAGGCGAATTGCTTATGTGAAGGATATCGGCAATGTCACTGGGCGCTCGCAAAGCCAAATCATGATTCGCGATGAGCGCGGCCGCGACTGGCTTCTAGCGAGTGTTGACGGCTCCTGGGCCGATTTGGCGTGGTCACCCAGCGGACGCAATCTGGTGGCAACGGAGATTCGCCGCGCGGAAGGACTACCCTGGGCGCCGGCCTATTTCGAAAAGCCCAACTATCTCTACACATTCCATATCTTCACCCTGGATTTTCGCGGTGAACGCTTGATCGAGAAGAATCTGCTCAGTCAGTGGCAAGGTGTCGTTGAGAGTGTGACCTGGTGGGATGAAAACACTATCGAATTTATCGCATCTCAGGGGCCCAATTCCGTCAACGAACGGTACAGGTATGTGGTTGCTGATCAAACTCTTTCTTTGCATCCATCGCCGAGCGATGGTTTTGTTCCACTAAAAAGTGCCGTGCGCAACAAAATTTCCGCCTTGGTGAGCCAGCGTCGCGGATCTGCGCAACTGGAATTTATCGATGCGCGCGATCAGGTGTTGGCCCGCTGGCCACTGCCTACCAGTGGAGTGGATATCAGTTGGATTCCCGATGGCAGTGGCATTTTGTTAAGCGAAACAGATAACCAAAAACTTTATAACGTGTATTTAACGGGCGAGGTTGAGCCAGTTGTGTTGCCGCCTAACGCCGGTTTATCTATTTCCAGACCGCGCTACAGCAACGATGGTGAAACCATTTTGCTCTCCGCGGCGCAGGAGCGGGCGGAATTTTACCTGGATAAAACTGGTGCTTTGGCAAGCGAAAGCAAAGTGGCATCCGGCAATTACGCTAATGATTCGCCATTATTTTCCAGCGATGGCAACGACATTGTTTTTCTTTCTCGTCGCAACGGAAATTATCAGCTGTGGCGTTGGCATGGTCAGTCCGAAGAGCAATTGTTTAGCTTTACCAAACGCCCGAGCAAAATTCTGTGGCCAGCAGATCAGGATTTTCTGATTTATCGGCAAGGAAAAGCCATTTGGCAATATCACCTTGGCAGCCGTACGCCCGTTCAATTGTTGGAAAAAGCTGAGAGGGCAGAGCCGCTTGGATACGATTCGGTGAATCGCTCCATCTGGCTGGTTAAACAGCTGAATGATGTGCGGAATATCTGGCGCCATGATTTGGAAAAAGGAGCAGAAAGACAACTGACGTTTGGCTCAGTCGGCAGCGCATTTGAATATCGCGGCAATATTTATTTCCAATACACAGGTCAACCCGGTTTATGGTTGTTGAGCGAAACCGAACAAAATCCCCGAAGAATCAGTGTTAATTTGCCGGAAAACAGCAAGTTATTGCGTATCAGCCAAGATGCAGTCTTCTTCGTGTCTGGCGGGCCGTGCCGTGAATCTCCGCCACAAAAATTGGATTTAAAAACTGATACGGTTGTAGATGCCATGCAGCGAACTCGGACACAGGTGATCAGCCACGATTTCCACCCACAGAAAGGTGTTCTCCACAGTCATTGCACTCTGCCCGAGTCCAATATTCTTAAGCTGACTGCGCAAGCGAACGAAAAGTAAAGCTCGTTCGCTTTATGCTCCACATGCATTGGTTGCAGATCCTCACGCGTCGGTTGGACTTGTTGCAGACCAAGCAAAAATTCATGTCGATTTAGTTCTGGCTCGAACGACAATCATCCGTATCCATGGATTCTAGTAGCGCCATGGAGCTAAACCCGCTTGATCCTATCAATGCGAGATGCCTATGCCTTTCATTGTTTGTACCTCTCATTTGCGTGATGTAGGACCTTTGCAGCTGGAGCCGGTGGCTGGGCGCACGGTGCGCGAGGCTTTGCAGGATGCGGCGCAACGCTACCCGAGGCTGCTGAATTACATATTGGATGATCAGGGCGATGTGCGAAAACACATAGCCATATTTGTTGATGGAACACTGCAGGCGCGCGATTCGGTATTGGAGCGGGAGGTCGGGGAGAAAGACGAGATTTACGTTCTGCAAGCCTTGTCCGGCGGTTAATGCCGCCTGCGCGACGAAACGAGCACCAATTCACTATCTTTCGAGAAGGGAAATATCATGAGAGATCGAATTTTGCTGGCCACCCGCAAGGGGTTATTGGATTTTGCAAAACGAGGCAACACCTGGGTTATTGCCGGGCAAAGTTTTCTCGGTCAACCCGTCAGCGCGGTATTGCGTGATCCTGATAATGCATTTCTGTACGCCGCATTAAATCTCGGGCACTTTGGTGTGAAATTGCACAGGTCGAAAGACGACGGCAATTCGTGGGAAGAAATTGCCTGTCCCAGTTACACGGGAATCGCTACGGATTCGGAAGAAAAAGCCAATCTGCAATTGATCTGGATTTTAGAGCGAGATCATCAAGGTCATTTATGGGCAGGCACCATTCCCGGTGGCTTATTCAAAAGCACCGATAACGGTGACACTTGGCAATTAAATGAATTCCTCTGGCATAACCCGGCGCGCAAGGAGTGGTTTGGCGGCGGCTATGATTCGCCCGGCATTCATTCGATTTGTATCGACCCTAAGCGCGCTGGCTATATGGCGTTAGCAATTAGTTGTGGTGGCGTCTGGTTGAGCGAGGATTATGGTGAAACCTGGCGTCCATCTACCAAAGGCATGGTGGCGGATTATCTACCGCCGGAACAAGCAGATAATCCGAACCAGCAAGACCCCCATCGATTGGTGCAATGCCCAGGTGAGCCCGATCATTTTTGGGTGCAGCATCACAACGGGATTTTTTATTCAAAAGATCGCTGCGCTACCTGGACAAGGGTATACGCACCGCCGTCATCCTTTGGTTTTGCTGTTGTGGTGCATCCAAAAAATCCTGAACAAGCGTGGTTTGTGCCGGGTGTTAAGGATGAATACCGTTATCCGGTCGATTGTCGTTTCTGCGTGACTCACACGGCAGATGGTGGGCGGTCGTTTATTGCACAAACCAGCGGCTTGCCGCAGCAGGAGAGCTTTGACTTGGTTTATCGCCACGCCTTGGACATAGACTCCAGCGGCGATCGTCTGGTGATGGCGTCCACGACGGGAAATATGTGGCTAAGCGAAAATGGCGGGACGGATTGGAGCTGTGTATCTAACTATCTGCCACCGGTATATGCGGTGCGCTTTGTATAAAACATTTAAAAACGACAATAAAAAAAGGGCCAACATATGTTGGCCCTTTCGGTTTCAGGAATTCACTTCCTGCATTAGTTGGTGCCCCACAGACGCTTCAGCAGGTTAGTTTTGCGGGTATCGAAATCACCCCACTGACCCCATGCATCTTCTGCAGAGACTGGATCGTATTTGTGCTGGTAGAGACCGTAGGTATCTGCAGACTCTGGGTTGATTGACCAGTAGCACGCTTCGATCTGTTGCTCTTTCATGTAGTCAACGAACAGGTTCTGCCATTGTTCGTCAACTGCAGTGGTGATGTGACCCCACATTTCTTTTTCTGCTGCGCGAGTTTTGTTCGGCCAATCCATGTTGCCACCGAATTCACCGATTACAACTGCGTAGTTCATGTCGCGCAGGAAGCCGAAGTGCTCTTCCCAGCCTTCTTTGATGATCGCAGAGTTGCCAGGAATGTTGATCTGACACTTAGCTTCACCAGCGGCGTCACCTTCCAGTTCACGGCAGCTGCCGTCCATGAAGTGGCTTTGAACGAACACTGCAGGACCGTAGGTGTGCGGAGAAATAACTACGCGATCACGTGGGATCTGCAGTGGACGGCTACGGAAACCGTAGAAGTTCTCACCCCAGTTCGGGTTGGTTTCCAGGCTGCCGTGGTCAACTTTGGTTCCGTCCTGCAGACCTGAACCAACACCTTCAACAAACACCAGTACGTCTTTGTTTACGCTGTCGATTGCGGCATAAGCTTTTTCAGCCAGAGTAGCCCACTGATCCCAGGTGTAATCCCATGGCTCGTTGAAGATGTCGATACCGATAATGTTCGGATAGGTCTTCGCCAAACCGGCCAAGTCTTTCAGGTTTTCCAGCCACTTGGATTCGTCGTAGGCCTGAACAGTGGTAACGCTTGCTGGGTTGCCAGTTGCAGAGCAAGAGTACTCTTCACGGGTGAATTCATAACCAACGCGGGTTGCGTCAACGAACGGTGGTTTGGAATCCAGTTTACCTGCGCGCCAGCCGAGGTAGTTGGAGCAGGAGTGGATGTCGACCAGAACTTTCAAGCCGTTTTTGTTGGCCAGATCCAGGAAGCCCTCGAGTGCCTTACGAGCAGTTTCGTATGGATAAGCGCTGGCGGTGTTTTTCAGACGGCCGTTGGGGTTCTTAGAGCTGCCGTTCCAAACGCGGGTCATACCCTGTTCGTTGTTTGGCTCCAGAGTTTGCGGACTAACAGGCAGACGGATCATGTTAATGCCGAGCTGCTTGATTTCGCGCATGGTTTGCTCGATGGTTCGACCGCTGTCTACCCACCACATGTTACCGATATAGAGTTCCAGAGGCGCGCCATTCGGGTTGGATTCAGCGTCTTTCGGCTCATGCTGACCTTCCAGACCGAACCAGTTACCGCAACGTACTGGGAATACAGTGCCGTTGTCAGTGATTTTGCCTTGCGCGTTAACGCGATAACGACCAGGTACGCCGCTGTCTGGAGGCAGTTGACCGTTTCCAGAAGAGCCGCTAGAGCTGGAGCTTGAAGAAGAGCTGCTGGAGCTGCTTGAACTGCTTGAACTCGAAGATGAGGAAGAGGTAACTCCAGAAGACCCGGAAGAAGACGACGACGAAGAAGAAGACGAAGATGAGGTGTTACCTGAGGTGCCGCCGCTGCTGCTATCGCCGTCGCTGCCACACGCTGTTAAAGCAAGAGCCAGAAGGCAGGTACTTGCCATTGTGATTGGTCTGCGCCAATCCACGAACGTTTTGATTGAGGACATTTTCACTTACCTTTATCTAGAGTCACGCACGTTGTGAGTTAAGAGTCGTTTCTTTATTAAATTGTTGTAATCGTTGGCCTCTGAGCTGACGCAACGACCTGACCAAACTTGGGCCAGAACAAGCAGGCTACAGTCATCATTCTCACTGTCGCCGCTACCTATCAACCGCATAGGCTTAAAGTCCATTAAGGTAAATCTCCCTTTCGCACACTCATTTACCCATTTCATATGAAAAAAATCATCCTTGATTTCTGCCAAATATTAACTACGTCTCAAGTTCAATTTGTATATAAGACCCGTTTAACATTTTTTCTGCTCACAAAATGAGCTGCTATCTGGTCGACGGAACAATAAGTTTTGATAGGGCGGGGTGGTCTGCTGATAAAACGGTTCGTACATCGATTAATTAGCAATGTAAGCGGGCACTTGCACAGCGAATTTATTCGCTGTGCTTACCTTGTCTTTTACCGCAGAACAGATTCTTGCCGGGTTACACATCCTGTGTGAGCAGCAGCACATGGGGTGCGAGACTTGGAGAGAATTGCAAGTATTAAAGTGTGGAAGCAAATTCATTTGCGCGGGGCTGCCTTGGATATCAGGCAGAGGATGTAATCGCACGTGTTGCGATTACATCCTCTGCGCGAAGAATTCCCCGGACATCTTAAAAATGAGTTGCGAACACTTGTGTCCAATAAGTTCTATTGCCACTGCGAGCGAAACCAAAGCCAAATTCGGTGAAGTTTTTCGACATGATGTTTTCGCAATGGCCAGGACTATTTAATAATCCGCTCATGGCTTGTGTGACTGTGCTCACATTCCCGGCCAAATTCTCACCTACGTAGTGCCAGTTATATCCGGTGCGAGTCACGCGATCGCTAACTCTGGAGCCGTCACTGCCTATGTGCTCAAAAAAGTTATGTGCGGCCATATCGTCGGAATGAATAATGGCCGCTTCTTGCAGCAGGCAATTCCACGTCAATTTAGCAACCGCGGGTTGGGCCTTGCTGCCGCAGGAACGCGCCGTACTGCGCGCTTGGTTAACTGCGGCGAGCATTTCCTCATCGAGTTCGGACATGCATTCGTCGATAACGCGTTGCGGTGTGGTGTAGACATCCGCAGCGGTGATGAATTGCCAGCGGAGTTGCGCGTTGACCTTTAATCCGCGGGCCGACATCAGCGCGGGGTTTACCTGGATGGTATAGGTGGTCTTGGGGTTCCAGAGGTCCTTGGGATGGAATACAAGCCGGTCTAAATCCGGTTGACTGATGGTGCCGTCCACACTTTTGTTGTCCGAAGAGCGGATGGTGAGGGCGGTGGCGAGATCAATTCCGCTGATCAAGGCATCGTCAAATTCGATCGTGATCGGGCTGATCAGGGCTACTCGAGGTTCCCCTGGTCCAGGGAAGGCGGCAATGACATTCAGTTCCTGATCGTTGCGCGGCAATGTTTCATCGGGTATGGGCTGAGGCGTGGGAGCGGGGATATTGGGGTTCCAGGGTGGAGGTGTGCCGGGGTTTGTGACGCGCGATGAGGTTTTGTCCGAGCTGCCACTATCACAACCGGAACCCAGAATCAGCGCTAGTATCACCGCCATCAAGCGGAAAAGCCGCAGCGGCAGATGGTAGCCCGCAGGCTTCACAAATGCTGGGCATTTATTGGACAGCTGTATTGCCGGATGAATTTTCGAATTATTCATATGTTTCATTTCCATTTGCAAATGTGCGAATGGCGCGGCTTCTCTTTGAGAATACGCGTTCTTTATTGAGATGGGCAAATTCAGGGTAGCGCTTTTGTGATTTTCCATTCGTAAAGAATTGTCTGTGTGCTGCCACATATTCAGCGCTTGACTGTATATCTTTGGTGATTGGAACGCTTATCGGCTAATTAGCTGCGTTCATCGCGCAATAAAAATTTGATCTATATTGAAAGCAACAAAAGATCAGCAATCAGAGAAAAAAGGCCAATCAAAACGGCGCGGTACTTTCCATACTGTCCGACGGCCTTCCAGGCCAATTGCATTGGCCCTTCTGCGATGCAATTTCCGGTATTCCACTCTGCATAAAAGGCTGACTAATAAAAATTGAGTGGGTGCAATCCAATAAATAAAGAGGTCTTCCATGTCTGTTTTCTCCCCAGGTAAAAAACTGGCCCTGGCTGCGGCTATCAGCGGGGTTTTATTCATCGCCGGATGCGCCTCCCAACAACAAAAGCAAACTAATACTTTTACGCTTAGCGAAGCGGAGTATTTCTCGACACCGGGCGTCGATCTATTGGTTTTCAGCAATGCTCCAGGCGGTATGTTTTTCGATGCAAAAACCAGCGGCATTGAAATTATTCACCACGGTGAGCGTACGGTAACTAACGGAGATGTGAGACTGCTGCATGTGCCAGAACAATGGGATGGCATGGGGCAATTGGTCGAGCGCATAGTTGATCGCGATACGCAAACGATCACTGCTACATTGGCGTACCCGGAGCACGACTTTTCTTACAAAGTCAGCGCTACACCAAAAGGTGATGGCAGTGTATTGGTACGCGTACTTTTGGATAAACCGCTGCCGCAAAAATTGGTTGGCAAAGCGGGATTTAATTTGGAATTTTTGCCAGCGGTTTATTGGGATAAAACATTTATTGCCGATGGCAAATCCGGTCGTTTCCCGCGCTCACCTTCCAGTGCTGGCGGTATGGTGACCAGTGATGCTGGCCTCACCGAGCCAGCACCGCTCGCACGCGGTCGCAATTTGGTTTTGTCGCCGGAAGATCCGCAGCATCAAGTTTCTATCCGCAGTCTCGATGGCAGCGGCGAATTAATGTTGTTTGACGGTCGCACCAAAGCGCAAAACGGTTGGTATGTGGTGCGCAGTTTGATTCCGGCTGGAAAAACGGGCGAAGTCGTGCAATGGGAATTGAATGCCAATGCCATTGCAGGCTGGGTGCGCGAGCCGGTTATTGGTCATTCGCAAGTGGGATATCACCCGAAGCAGAAAAAACAAGCCGTTCTCGAGTTGGATCGCCGCGATTCCATTAAAGGTAAAGTCACCTTGTGGCGCATCGAACCCAATGGCAAAAAACAAGTTGTCGCTTCAGGTTCGCCGGAAAAATGGGGCACCTATTTGCGCTACAACTATTTTGTGTTTGATTTTTCTTCGGTAACTGAACCCGGTGTTTATCAACTGGGATACGGTTCGCAAACCACCAGCGCATTCCGCATAGATTCGAATGTTTTTGCGGATGTATGGCAGCCGACGCTGGATTTCTTTTTCCCTGTCCAGATGGACCACATGCGTGTAAGAGAGGCTTATCGCATTTGGCATGGTCTGTCTCATATGGACGACGCGCTGCAAGCTCCGCCGAATTATGAGCATTTCGATTTATTCGCGCACGATGCCAATCTGGATACCAAATTCAAACCCTTCGAACATATTCCCGGGTTGAATTACGGCGGTTGGTATGACGCGGGCGATTTTGATATTCGCACCCAGTCGCAATATCACGCAGTGCAGGGTCTGGTTCACGCCTACGAAGAATTTGGCATCAACCGGGATAACACCACCATCAGCCAGGAAAGAAAATATACGGAAATTAATCGTCCGGACGGTATCAATGACATATTGCAACAAATTGAACATGGCACTTTGGCACTGATTGCGCAGCATCGCGCTATAGGGCATGCGATTCCGGGAATCGTCGAAGCGCATTTGTATCAATATCCGCACCTAGGCGATGGTTCCACCAAAACCGACAATAAAATCTACAGTGCAAAATTGGATCCGCATGCGGCCAAGCGTAAAGTTGGACCTATGTATAACCCCTCCACCGTCGATCCAACGCCCTTGGAAGACCCAATGCCGGAGCAGGGAAATTACAGCGGCCGCTTTGACGATCGCTGGGCGTTTACTTCCAATACCACCGCGCTGAATTATGGTTCTGCTGCGGCGCTGACAGCGGCGAGCCGGGCGTTGCGTGGATATAACGATGCCCTGGCGGAAGAGTGCCTGGAAACTGCGAAAAAAGTGTGGCGTTATGAGGCCGGTCGCAAGCCCAACACCTACTTTTACGGCAATACCACCGGTGGTCGATTGGAGGAAGAAAAACTCAAAGCCGCTGCAGAATTGCTGATTACCACACGCGATCCGCAGTACGCTCAGGCGGTGCGAGAGCTTCTGCCCAAAGCTGCAGAAATGTTCTTTGGCGATACGGTAGCCATGCTGGTGCTGGCAGCGCCTTTGATGGACGCTGAATTTAATGCAGAGCTGAAGCGCTTGGCGCAACTGCATTTGGATCGCGTGAAAAAAGTCGAAGAGGAAAACCCCTTCGGTGTGCCCATTACTCGCCAAGGTTGGGCAGGCAACAGTGCGGTTATGGATTTCGGTATTACCAGCTACTGGCTGAATAAGCTTTTCCCTGACCTTGTCAGTGATGAGTGGGTCTATCGTAGTCTCAATTACCTCTATGGTACCCATCCGGATTCAAATTATTCCTTCGTATCCGGTGTCGGCGCTAAGTCGCAGACCAAAGCCTATGGTAATAACCGCGCGGACTTTTCTTTTATTCCCGGTGGAGTTGTGCCCGGTGTATTGGTGTTACCACCAGACTATCCGGAAAACAAATCGGATTGGCCTTTCTTCTGGGGGCAGAATGAGTACGTGATTCCAATGGGAAGCCGTTATATCTTCCTGACTCACGCCGCTCACGCGCTGCTGAATAAGTAATAGGAAATGCACGCAAAAGATGGCTGTATCTCTTGATACAGCCATTAATGGCAGCTAGTAATAGCTCACAAAATACCCAGTAAACTTTAAGTGGAACCAGCAGATGTAAACGGAGGCCATGTCCTCCGTTTTTTATGCCGCTCTGTATTTGCGTGAAACCGGTGGTTGATAACGCAGAATTTGCGGTGTGTGAACCCAAACACTCTTAGCGTATTCTTCGCAAGCGGAGATATAAGCTGCCCCAGATTTGTAGCGGATAGACAAGACAAATTTATTAAATTCTTCGCGCGGGATGATTGCTTCCACTTCCTGCACTGACTGCCAGTAATCTATCGACAGGTCAGTTTCAATTTCGCACCAGTAAAGTCGGCAATTTTCCTGTGTTTCCTCGGTCTTTTTACCGCCGTCTTTGTACAACACAAAACCCTGGCGCGTTTCCGGCAAAAATCCGTGGTCTCTTAAATATTCGTTGATATTGCGCAGGGCGGGATGGAAACGCGTGATATTTAAATCGATCAGTTTTCCACGTGGTTTTCCTTTCAGTGGTGATTCAATTCCGGCCTTGGCGTGGCTTTCGTTAAATAATCTCAGAGCGATAAACAGTCTCATGATTTCAACTCTTGCTTTTATTGGTTTACAGGGTTGTTAGTTCTTTTTGGTTTTACGCAGTGTTTTGTGCTACCGCCCGCTGATTGTTTTAGTGATGGCGCAGGCTAAATGGTGTTTGTTACCGTGTTTGTTACAGGGCTATGCAAAACAGGGGCCAGCGATTTGGCAGGTACATTACAAATTGGTAATCGCTTGTTAAAACAATGACATATAACGTCGACATACAATGGAAAAATATGCCGTTGTAAGCGACTGCTCAGGGTTAAATTGTAGATCTGCGCAGCGCCTAGAAGTCTTACAACACGCAATGTTGATCTTTTTATCTCCGGGCGGATGTTGTTGAGATATTGACGTTTTTTGTCTCTGGTGTCCGAATTCCGACGAAGCGAGCCTCGATGGGATCTATCACTTCGAGCAGCTTGGTGTGAAATATGCCCTGCGGAACCTAGTTACTGAGAATTAAAGATCAAATTGGTAGGGCAGGGTGTAAAGTTCTGTAATGTTGAGTCAATGCTATTGGCTGCGGCCTCAGCTGAATCTTTCTGTATTAGATAGGCGGTTATGCAATGGAAAATCGACAGCGAATATCTATGCGTTCTGCAATTTTAATTATGTCTATGGCTGCCTGTGTTGCCGGATGCAAAGCCCCGACGATCAAACGCAGTGAAATTCAATCCGTGACATTTAACGGCATGTGTGACGCATCTGGCGCTGTACCACTGTCAGAGAGCTTATTTGCCATAGCGGATGACGAAGACAACGCTCTGCGCATCTACGACGCCAATGTCGGTGGCGATCCGCTGGCAATTTACGATCTCTCGGCGAGTTTGGGACTCTATCCCAGGCCGAGCAAAAATCCGGAAAAGCCGCCCAAGAATCCGCCTGAACTGGATATTGAGGGTGCCACCATTTATCGCGGCCTCGCCTATTGGATTACCTCCCACGGTCGCAGTGCCTCCGGCAAGTTAAAACCAGAGCGCCTGCACTTTTTTGCGACTAATTTGGGAAGTGAAACTCAACCCATCAATGTGGTGGGACAGGTATACGAAAATCTGATTGCCGACTTGGCTGCCGACCCGCGCATGAAGAAATTCAATCTGCTGGAAGCTGCGGAAAAAGCGCCGAAAGAACACGGCGGATTGAATATCGAAGGCCTTACAGAGCGCAAAGAAGGCGGCGGGGTCTGGATTGGGTTTCGCAATCCTCTGTTCAACAACAAAGCTCTTATGGTGACGTTGTTGAATCCGGATGAGGTCATCAACGGCAAAGCGGCGCGGTTTGGCGACCCTTTGTTATTGGACCTCGGTGGCCGTGGAGTGCGCGCCTTAAGCTGGTGGCGCGGCCACTATGTGATAGCCGCTGGCTCTACGGCAGGAGATGGTCCATCCCAACTGTATTTGTGGAATGGCGGAAAAAAAGTGCGGGCTTTAACCATGCCTGTGGGCGAAACATTCAATCCCGAAGCGTTTTTTACACCGGAAACTCAGGATCGGTTTATGGTCTTTAACGATCAGGGTTCGCAACTGATCGACGGCGTTGAATGTAAAAAACTCAAAGACCCCGCGCAAAAGCACTTTACTGGGATTTGGTTGAAGCTGTAGATCATCTCCTAAAGCGGCTTGGTGAAATTAATTCATTAACGCCGCTATTTTATTAAAGGATTCGGCTATAACTTCCTGGTCGGCGGGTTCTACAATGCTCCGTTTGGCCTGATGTAATACCAGATTGGCGTGGTGGAATAGACGCTTTCGCTCCCCATCTTGTTTATTTGCCAGCTGCTCATCCAATAAATTTTTATCCTCCAATAGCTGGCGAATCAGTCGTAATAACCGCAAAAGAACCGCGACATTTTCCTTGCCGTTCTGACGAATTTCATTCAGTGCAATATCAATTAAATGTTCAGGTGTCCATTGCCGAATTTGCAGGCGAGGCTGGCCATTTTCCCAATACACATTTGGCATTTCCGGCATTTGTAACGCGTGATGCAGAATTACGTGTAAATAATCCAAGCAATTGATCGCCGTGGTTGTATCGTTGATGCCAGGTGAAAGAGCGCGTAGAGCAATATCGACGATTTGTCGTATCCCAAATGCAGGATCCTGTTCAATGGTTCTGTAGGAATTAATAGCAAAGCATTTTTGCAGGTTTTGATCGAATGATTCCAAAGACTCATTGTTATTGTCATGGCGATAAATCCACAACAGCGGATGCTGCTCAACTATAAAGTCTCCTACCGCGCATTCCAGTTGAATCTGCACTTTATATTGGCAGGCAAGCACGCAGAGGTTGGCTATGTCGATATCCTGCACGTAACCGGATTTGAGCGCGGGAACGGCGTGCTGATCTGAACCCTGGTGCGTGCCGTGAACCTTTAATTTGTCGAAGTTTTTTAGCTTGTCGACGTCTGTTAAGTTGCCGAAGCCTTTTAAGCTGCATTGTATCGAGTCCATTGCAGCGATGGTTTCGCTAGTGATAATGGCAGTGATATCAGCAACTTGAATGGACGCCGCGGTTCGGTGAATAAAAGCGATAAGAAAAAATATGCCCACTAAAGCAACTAGAATTGCCAGCCACACAGAAATAAGGGGGATGAAGACGTGCTGTTGAGAATCAATTGCTTGCAAGACCAATAGGCTATAAACAAAACCTCCGGTAAAGATTCCCAATGTAAGCTGGTTCAGTCGATCCCGCATAAAAGTCCGCAGTATTCTCGGGCTGTATTGATTGGCCGTTAATGACAAGGCCACCATGGTGATGGAAAAAACCACCCCGGCAACCGTGATCATGGAGCTGGCAATGGTGGCGAGTATTTGCTGGGCGATTTCAGCTTCAATAGGCAAAAAATCAGGCCCGTATTGGCGGATAGCGGAATCGAAGCGTTGGTCCACTTTTATGAATACCAAAGCCCCAGTAGCGGCTGTCACTACAACGAGCGTAGGAATAAACCACAAGCTCGCCCGCAAAGAAAACCAAGCTCCTCGCCTAGTCATATCATCCCTCCCAAGGGTTATTGGCTATCAGGAGAGGCAAGAGCTGGTCCACCCAAACCGCTTCAGGCTTGCTTATGTTGCGCGTAATTCATCCTAAATTTCTTGTGCCAACGGATTTTTGGTTCATACTCAGTAGAGCGCTACGTTTAAATAGTTAAATCGCGAAACTTTCAGTTATAAAAATCGCGAACTCAATAAATGTTTCGCTATTCACTTGGCTAAATAGACATAAGAATTGGCCTGGAGGCGGGTTTTGAATATGAATATCCGGTTGTCCTTTGGCGCGTTTGTATTTACGGGTTTGATCAGTTTGTTGCCGTGCTTCTCGGTGGCCCAGACATTGCGGGTGCAACAGGGAACTCATCCCCTGGATGAGTATGCTGTTGGCGCTTTGCGCGTGGCATTGGCGGAGATGTCCAGGCCGTATAAGTTGGACGTCAACTACGAGCAAATGACCCAAACGCGGGTTATAGAAGAGATTCGCGCGAATAAGCTGGATGTCATGTGGCTCGCTGCCAATCAAGAAGCGGAAGATACTTTATTACCGATACGCTTCCCGATTTTAAAAGGGTTGCTCGGATATAGGGTTTCTATTATCCATCCGCAAAATCGGGGCAAATTTGCCGCAGTGCGAACAAAAGAGGATCTTAAAGCGCTGTCGTTTGGCCAAGGATATGGATGGCCAGACGTGGGTATTCTGCGCAGCAATGGCTTGAACGTTGTGGTGACAAGTAAATACGAAAATCTCTTTTATATGACAGAGGGAGGCCGTTTTGATGGTTTTCCTCGTGGCGTTCTTGAACCGTGGGTAGAGCTGCGTCCGCACAGTGATTTGGGACTGACGGTGGATCCTCACGTGCTCATGATTTATCCATTGCCATTTTACTTTTTTGTCGCACCGGAAAATGCCAAGCTCGCACAGGAAATTCACGAAGCACTGGAGCGCGCATTAAAAAAGGGATCCTTTGATCAATATTTCTATAACCACGATATGGTCAAAAGTGCGCTTGAACAGGCAAAACTCCACGAACGCACCGCCGTATTTGAATTGACAAACCCTACCTTGCCCAGAGAAACCCCTTTGGATCGTGAGGATTATTGGTTCGATATCCGAGCGCGGCTATAAGCTGCGCTCTTGTTCAGCCTCGCTGCCTACATCATCTACTTGCTGCCTACCTCATCTAAAAGTTTGCAAGTTTTCTCCCTCCCGCCATAATGCGGCACCTTTATTGCGTCGTTTTCCTGCTGAATTGCCAAAGGAGCTGCGTGTGTCCGCTGAAGAGATACAAGTGTTGGGTTGGGTATTGGCCTTAAGTGTGTGCGGGCTTTCGGTGTCCTGGTTGATTTTGTTGATGGAAGCCTTTTTTCACGATAAACGCATCGGCTTTGCGTGTGTGTTTGGCGGATTTGGTGCGGCCCTCGCCATGGGAATTTCCGAGAAAATTTCCCACGGTATGCTGATGGTCCTCGCCGTATTCAATTTGGCCTTGATCGGTTTGTTCGCTTTCAAAAATTTTCGCAAACCGCTTGTGTATATACCGCTGTTTGTATTGGTTATTAGTGTTGTAGCCTTGATTTGGGTGTGGCGCAAAATCGATTTGGCGGGGTTGTTGCCATAATTGCAGGGGCTGCAGCCATAATCGTAGGTTGAAGTTTCCGTTGCAAAAATAAAAAAGCCTCCAATTAGAGGCTTTTAAAATTTCACTGGCACATCCTTATTTTTGTCTTAAATCGACGGCGCCTATATTGCCTTCACCTAAATACTCTCCGAGGATTTGAATCAAAGCCGGGAGAGGGGGGGGTTAGGGATTACCTTCTCAGATCTTCAACAATCGCCTGAACAATCAAGCAGTGATTGATTAAATCCTGTTGTGTGCGACCTTCGCTAATGTAATTCAAACCGTAAGGCCAGAAATGCGTGCCGTCGGTTTTAATCACTTCATTTGGATTGCCGGATATTTCCCGCGCTTTTGCAGTAGTAATTGGACCGGTAAATATGCCATCGCGAATCAATGCGCGGAATTCATTAAAGCCGACGCCGAAAACGTGGGCAATTTCGTGCATAGCGGTAACGTGGTGCATGGACGCGCGTGAGCCGAATCGGATAGAGCCATTGGTGCTGCCATCCGCGGTTGCCACACTCGGGTTGTAGCTGACATTGATATGGCGGCTCAAATTGGTGTAGCAGTTGTAGTTTTTTACTGCTGTGTCCATAGCCGCTGTGATCAGGTTATAGGCCTCCAATTGATCCGCGGTGGGGTTGGTGGCGCGCGCCAGGGTATAAGTCACATTGCCGCGTGCGATGCAGCCGTCTGTCGGTGGTGGAGGTGTATAGCTCTTGGTCAGGCGGATGTTGTCGATTTGCACCGTGACATTCTGCTCCTGATTAAACCAATCCGGCTGAATCACAAACACGTGATTGACCTTATTGATGTTGAGACCGGACGAAACCAGTTCGCGAACCGGAAAGGTATGCGTCTGCCAATCGAATGATGTGTGGCCATTGCGAATCGGCATTTCAGCGCTGACGCATGGGTGAATACATTCCATTTTGAAAATAAAGGGGGCGGCAGTGCTCGGCTGCTCGTGGTAAACCACACGCATATCAAAACTCAATGCGCCGTCGATATAAGCACTTAAATCCGCTCCCTCGGTACCTGCAGCGCCCGGCAATGCCATACCAAACCAACCGCGGGCGTTCTCCTGATGGTTGGGATCATTGGCGTTCCAGCGAATTTCCATCACTTTGCCGCGCTGTGAGTCACCGCTGTCGACCAATTGCCACTGCACGTGGTAATCGCCCTGGCCTGCATACTGGAAAAATTGTCCGTTGCGGGGACTGGACTCGTAGGACAGCCAGGGCCCGAAGCCGGGCGCTATACAGTCATCAAAAATGCGGTCGTCGCGGGTAGAGCAGGGGGTGACGGTGATATTGACTGTATCCCGTTCAGCGCCGTTGGCAGACAGTTCGAACTGCAGATGGGTGGGTTCACGCACGTCCGGAGTAACCAGCGCCGTATTCAACGGATTACCGGTATGTTGCAGGGATACCGTCGGCCCACTGAGTTGCCGCCATGTGGGAGATATGCCGTTGGCGGGACCGTTGATTGCGCCGTTTAAGTTCACCCAGGTGCTGTTGAAAACTGTTTGATCCGGCCCTGCATCCAGACGGGTTTGCGCAACGCCGGAGGACGAGTTGGATGAGCTTGAGCTGGACGAAGAGGCGCTGGATGATGAACTCGATGATGAGGACCCGTTGCCTCCGCCGCACGCGGTCAACAGAACGAGGGCGCTGCACACCAATGCACGACGGACGATTGTCAGGCTTCGCACGCGAGACTCCTTATCGATTGTTATCAGAATTATGTTGAATACCGGGGAATACAGCGGTTTTATCCTCGGCAGAATAACATCCCCCCGCGCGCGCTTCGGTGACTCGTTTCTGAATTTGGAGCGGAATTGCTCCCCTTATGTGACAGGCTCGTCAACCTTAAACCAAGTAGAGCATTATTCAGTTAGGGTTAATTTTGCGGCTCTTACATTGTCAGCACCGTTTCTGTGGCAGGACTGACTTATGGCTTTAACTTGTTGGCAAAAAGTGCGCTGGTTGTTGGCTGCAATCTTGACCGTGGTTTCCAGCGCGTCATGGGCGCAGACCTATGTAGGAGCCAATTTAGGGGCCACTTTTTATAACGATGCGGAAAAATATTGGCTGGAAGATGAAAGCACTGCCTATGAGCTTAAAGGCGGTGTGCGCTTAATTGATGTTCTGGCGGTTGAAATGTCCTACCTGAACCTGGGCGAATTTCTCGATGAGTATGAAGATCGCGACATCAGTTACTCCGGGTCGACGATTTCTGCAAAAGCGATTTTGCCTCTCGGACCGGAAATGGACATATACGCAAAAATAGGCCTGTTCTTTTGGGAGCGAGATCGCCAGGGTTGGAGACGCTCCTATTTCGTTGATGAGGGTGAAAGCCTAGTGATAGGCGGTGGGGCATCCTTCAACGTCTCCGATGAAATCAGTGTGGATTTGGAATACAGACGCTTTGATCTCGATTTCGGCCGGGAAACCCTGGAAGTTGATTTATTTTCAGCTGGGATCAGCCTTTATTTCTGGTAATGGTCAAGTTCGGTAAGCCCAACATTAGGCAACCGGAGTGCAACTTCGGTTGTCATTTTTTCATTTTGAATTGCAGCTTTTCTTTTTCTTTTCGTTTTCTTCCAAATTTACGCCAATGGTTCGCTTGAATCTAAGGCGAAATTTCTCTTATTTCCGCTTTTTATCTCCTGAAGCCATAAGTATTGCTCTAAATCGCATTTAATCTGCTTATTTTGTAATAAAAACGCTGCGAGCAAAGCGTGGGCAAAGCTTTTGCAAAAGGCTTTTAACATTGATTTTCGAAAATCGCTTCGGTTCGATAAGCGAGTCGTTAAAAAGCCCAGTGAAAGAGAGAATGGTTTATGCCCAACATTTATCAGGACATCCAATCTCTGAAAAGAAATATGGACCGCTTGCAAAAGCACCAGGAAAAAAATCAGGGACCTGCAAAAGAAAGTTATTCAAGTAAAGCCAGTCAATTTTCGCCCCTCTCGGCTCAGGAGGCGGTACAAAAACCGCGGCTGGTCATCGATAAAGTATCGCCTTGTGTCGATGGCGGAAAATACCCAGCCAAAGGAACCATAGGGCAGGCAATACAAGTATTTGCCAATATTTTTACCGATGGTCACAACCATTTGGCGGCGCGCCTGTTATGGAAAGATGAAGCGAGTTCCGAGTGGCAAAGCGAGCCAATGCATTCACTGGGCAACGATTTATGGAGCGCGTATTTTGTGCCGGTCAGTGCTTCCAAGCACCAATTTAGAATCGAAGCCTGGTTGGATCGCTGGCAAAATTTTCACTACGAATTGCAGCAAAAATTCTTCGCGGGCGTTCCGGTAAAGCTGGAAGCAGAGGAGGGGCGGATTTTGCTGCAGGATATTTCCGATTACGCCAAGGAATCGCGTCATAAAATCGATCGATCGGTTATTTCCCATCATGAGATCAATCGCTACGAAGCTATAGCTTTGATTGAAGAAGCATTATCCGATATCGATAAAGCGCGCGGCATCGATGACATTGATGCGGAAGTGCATATTCTACTGCGTGAGGATTTGGCGCAAGCGGTGGAAGTGGTAGAGCCGCACGCTTTTCTGACACAGACAAAACAGATATTTGTCGTCGATGTAGAACGCACCGCAGCGGGTTACGCAAGTTGGTATGAATTATTTCCCAGGTCGATTACCAACAATCCCAAACGGCATGGAACCTTTGACGATGTGATTTCCCGTTTGCCTGCTATTCAAAGCATGGGCTTTGACGTGCTGTATTTTCCGCCGATTCATCCCATCGGCCGCAAATTCCGCAAGGGTCGCAATAATAATGTCAACGCCAAACCGGGTGAACCGGGAAGTCCTTATGCGATTGGCAGTGATGAGGGCGGTCACGATGCGGTGCATCCGGAATTGGGCGGTATTGCCGCTTTCCGCCGTCTGCGCGACGCAGCGAAAAATTACGGTTTGGAAATTGCGCTGGATTTTGCCATTCAATGTTCTCCGGACCACCCCTGGTTAAAAGAACATCCGGATTGGTTTTCCTGGCGGCCGGACGGCAGTATTCGTTATGCAGAAAATCCTCCGAAAAAATATCAGGACATAGTCAACGTCGATTTTTATTCCAAAGGCGCCATGCCGGTCATGTGGTTGGCGTGGCGGGATATAGTTCTTTATTGGATATCGGAAGGTGTCAATATTTTCCGCGTCGACAACCCGCACACCAAACCTCTACCATTCTGGGAGTGGTTGATCGCTGATATACGGGCAACCTATCCGGAGGTGATTTTTCTCTCTGAAGCTTTTACGCGCCCGGCCATGATGTATCAATTGGCAAAAATAGGCTTCACTCAGAGTTACACCTATTTTATTTGGCGCAACAATAAGCACGAATTGACCAGCTATTTAACTGAACTGTCGACGCCGCCCGTGCGCGACTTCTACCGGCCCAATTTTTTCGTCAACACACCGGATATCAATCCCTATTTCACCCAAACATCGGGGCGTCCCGGTTTTTTGATTCGCGCAGCACTCGCAGCAACCACCTCGGGGCTGTGGGGTGTTTACAGTGGGTTTGAATATTGTGAAGCAGCGGCATTGCCGGGCAAAGAAGAGTATCTGGACTCGGAGAAATACGAGATCAGACCGCGAAATTTTGCGGCATCAGGCAATATCATTGCGGAAATCACCCGGTTGAATCATATCCGCAAAGAAAATCCTGCGCTGCAAACCCATCTGAATATCCGCTTTCACGAATCCAATAACGATCAGGTGATTTTTTACAGCAAGGTGGCTCACGACCTCAGCAATATAGTCCTGGTTGCGGTCAGTCTCGATCCGCACAACGGGCAGCATGCGATGTTGCAAATTTCACCTAATGAATGGGGATTTCATAGCGGATTTACCGCAACAGAATTGATGCGCGGTATTGAGGTGCCGTGGGAGGGCGGAAATCAGCACTGGTATTTTGATCCACAGGAACTTCCGTTTGCAGTATGGCGCATACAACCGAAGAGGATATAACAATGCTAAATGTCAAACGCTTGGCGGAAACCAATTCGGTTGTAGTCGCACCGTCGATTGCAGGCAGCGAACAAGCTCCCTGGTATAAACAGGCGATTATTTATCAATTGCACGTAAAATCTTTTTACGATTCCAATAATGATGGCATCGGTGATTTTCCAGGCTTGATCGAAAAACTGGATTATGTTGCTGCCCTGGGAGTTACCGCGGTTTGGCTGCTGCCGTTTTATCCCAGCCCGCTGCGCGACGACGGCTACGATATTGCCGATTATTACGGTGTACATCCGGATTACGGCACAATCGACGATGCCAAACGTTTTATCGACGAGGCGCACAAACGTGGATTAAAGGTGATTACCGAATTGGTCATCAACCACACGTCGGATCAACACCCATGGTTTCAACGCGCGCGCCGGGCACCGCCGGGATCGCCGGAACGGGATTTTTATGTCTGGTCGGATGACGATAAAAAATACACCGGCACCCGCATTATTTTCCTCGATACGGAAAAATCCAATTGGTCGTGGGATCAGGAAGCCAACGCCTATTTTTGGCACCGATTTTATTCCCACCAACCGGATTTGAATTTTGATAATCCAGCGGTGTTGGAAGCGGTTTTAAAAGTCATGAAATACTGGCTGGATATGGGGGTGGATGGCTTGCGCCTGGATGCTGTGCCTTATCTGGTGGAGCGGGAAGGCACCAACAATGAAAACCTGCCAGAAACCCATGCAATTCTCAAACGTATACGCGCCGAAGTGGATGAGCATTATTCAGACCGTCTGCTGCTCGCCGAGGCCAATCAATGGCCGGAGGACACCCAGGAATATTTCGGCCAGGGCGACGAATGCCATATGGCATTTCATTTTCCCTTGATGCCGCGCATGTATATGGCGCTTGCACAGGAAGACCGTTTTCCCATTACTGATATTTTGCGCCAGACTCCCGCGATTCCCGATAGTTGCCAATGGGCCATTTTTTTGCGCAATCACGACGAACTCACTTTGGAAATGGTAACGGATAAAGAGCGGGATTATCTGTGGAATCAATACGCCGCAGAAACGCGAGCTCGGTTGAATCTCGGTATCCGCCGACGTCTTGCACCTTTGATGCAGCGCGACCGCCGCCGCATTGAATTATTGAATTCACTGCTGTTTTCCATGCCGGGCACACCGATTATTTATTACGGTGACGAAATTGCCATGGGCGACAATATTTATCTCGGTGATCGCGACGGTGTGCGCACGCCCATGCAGTGGACGCCGGACCGCAACGGCGGATTTTCCAAGGCGGATCCTTCACGGCTTATGTTGCCGCCGATTATGGATCCGTTGTACGGCTACAACGTAATTAATGTCGAAGCGCAGGCACGCGATCCCCATTCGGTTTTAAACTGGACGCGTCAATTATTGGAAGTGCGCAAGCGCTATAAAGCGTTTGGCAGCGGCACTTTCAAAATGCTTTACCCCAATAATCGTCGCGTATTGGCTTATATGCGCGAATGTGAAGGCAAGTGTGCCGATCCCGGCAAACGCGAAACTATTTTGTGTCTGGCCAATATGTCGCGCACCGCGCAGGCGGTGGAATTGGATTTATCAGCATATGCAGGCTTGGTGCCTTTGGAAATGATTGGCGGCAGTGCATTTCCGCCGATTGGGGAATTAAGTTATTTATTAACTTTGCCGCCCTACGGTTTTTATTGGTTTTTATTGGCGGAAAAAACTCAACAGCCGGATTGGTATAGAGCGCCGCCCGAGCCTATGCCCGAGCATCTTACTTTTGTATTGCGCCATGGCTTGCGCGATATATTGGAGCCTGCCGCGCGCGCAACCTTGGAACGAGATGTATTTCCCGCTTATCTCGCCAAACGCCGCTGGTTTGGTGGTAAAGGTGCGCGCGTATCTTCAGTACGCATAGTCGCACAAGCGGAACTGGCGCTGTCTGCCAGTAATCCAACTGCGGAATATGCGCATATCTTTTTTACCGAACTGGAAGTGGATGTCGGCGGTGAGCTGCAACATTATCAAGTACCTTTGACCATCTTTTTTGAAGATCACACAGTTCCGGCCGTTGCCCATCAATTGGCGCTGGCGCGGGTAAGACGCAAACAGCGCGTCGGTATACTGACTGATGGTATGGCTTCGGAATTTTTTCCTCGTCTGGCCCTGGAGTTAATGCATTCTCATCACAAGGAAAATTTATTGGTTTTGGATCGCTCCGGCGCGGGCGCGGAATTGCCGAGCGGCATGGTGTTTGAGGCAACGCCTGCATTTAATGCGGTGGAATGGAATTTCGAGGATTTGGATGTGCGCGCGCTGGCCGTCGAACAATCCAATAGTTCTGTGATTATGGGCGAACGCGCAGTTTTGAAATTATTACGCCGCCTTTTCAGCGGTCGTCATCCTGAAGTGGAGATGAGCGGTGCACTGACGCAAGGCGGATTTACCAATTCACCACCGCTGCTGGGTTACGTGTATCGCTTGGATGAACGCGGGGAGTCCACTGTGTTGGCATTATTGCAGGGATATATCCCCAACCAGGGCAACGGCTGGGAGTGGGTGCAGGAACATTTGGAACGCTACAGTCAGGAAATGGCCGCGCGCCAATCCCTCGAGCCGCAAACCGAGGAAGAAATTCTCGATCAAGAGCAGACATTGGAAGATCTCGGCCATTTTGCCCAGGTTATTGGTACACGCTTGGGCGAAATGCATCAGATTCTCGCCAATGTTACCAACGATCCGGAATTCGAACCCGTTATAGCATCGGAAGACGATTGCCAACACTGGGCGGAATCGGTCGTCAACGAAATTTACCGCGCGTTTGAATATCTGGAAGAATCGCTGGTCACGCTTTCGGATTCGGATCGCTGGGATGCGGAAGCTTTGCTGCGCAGTCGAATTGAACTGGCCAATGTAGTGGTTTCATTGGCGGCAAAAGGCGTGGGATCACTGATTTTCCGCATTCACGGTGATTTGCATCTCGGGCAAATTCTGGTATCGCAAAACGATGCCTATTTTGTCGATTTTGAAGGTGAGCCCATGCGCGATGTCGCTCAGCGACGCAATAAGGCAAGCCCTTACCGCGACGTCGCCGGTATTTTGCGCTCTTTCCACTACGTCACCGCTACAGCGGCGGAGCGCAATGCCTTATTCGAAAGTGAAACCGTTCGTGCAATGCACTTGGAATTTCTCGAACGTTTCCACCAACGCGTATGCGATACCTTTTTATCGGCCTATAAAAATTCTGCGGCCAAAATTCCCCACCGCTGGCAGCATGCAGCAGGGCAGCAGGCTTTGATCAAATTATTTACCTTGGAAAAAGCCGCTTACGAAATTACCTATGAAGCCAATAACCGCCCAGCGCTATTGCGCATTCCGTTGCAGGGCATGATGGATATAGTGCGCGATTTGGATGTTATTAATCGGCGCAATGTCCATTAATAAATAAAAAAGCCCCGTTTAACGGGGCTTTTAATTCCACAGTGGCGATTTATTTCAACCCCAATACATCCTGCATATCAAACAAGCCATTTTTCTGCTGCTGCAACCAAATAGCTGCGCGCACTGCGCCGCGGGCGAAGGACATGCGGCTGGAGGCTTTGTGGGTGATTTCTACGCGTTCGCCGTCGGCTAAAAACATGACGGTATGGTCGCCAACCACATCGCCGCCGCGCACTGTGGCAAAGCCGATGGTGTCGCGCGCGCGCGGGCCTATTTGGCCTTCGCGGCCGTAGACAGCAACTTGATTCAAATCGCGTCCGAGGGTATCGGCAATGACTTCACCCATGCGCAGGGCGGTGCCGGAGGGGGAATCCACTTTGTGGCGGTGGTGGGCTTCGACGATTTCGATATCCACATCATTACCCAGCACTTGCGCGGCGGTTTGCAGCAGTTTGAAACACAAATTTACGCCGGTGCTGAAGTTGGCTGCGATACACAAGGGAATGGTTTTTTGATATGCGACCAACGTTTGTTTTTCCTCAGCGGAAAAACCCGTGGTGCCGATCACCATGCCTTTGCCATGGGCTGCGCACAATTCTGCATTGGCCAAGGTGACTTTAGGGCTGGTGAAATCAATCAGCACATCAAATTGATCAATAACATCGGCGAGTTGGCCAACCAGAGGGACACCTTGTTTGCCTATGCCAGCGATTTCACCTGCGTCGGCGCCGACAAGTGAACTGTCGGGGCGACCGATAGTAGCGCCGAGAGTGGTTTGAGAATTCTGGACAGTTGCCTCGATCAAGGCTTTGCCCATGCGCCCAGTGGCTCCGATGATGGCAATGCGGGTAGTCATAATCAGTTATCCGGTAATCGGGTTTGAAAAATTATGTGTTCTGCGGTCGTCTGACGTTAGCGGTCAGTACTTGTTGCATGGCTTTTTGTACGGGGATATCGAGAAATTCGCAGCGCGATTTCGGCAGGTAAACCATATAGCCGCCGACTTGATAACTCATAGGGAAATACACGGTCATCAAATCATCGTCGCCGTTGAGACTGACTTCGTCGCAAGTGACAAAACCAATCAGGCGAATGCCATTGTCAAACGACACACTGACGACGCGGCTCATTTGATTCTGCTGTCCGCCAGCAAAAAAATACATCAAGTCCTTGGCGCTGCTGTACAGGGTTTTGACCAGGGGAATGCGCTCGACGATTTTTTCCAACCAGGTGAACAGGTGGCGAATCAAAAAGGCTTCCACCAATAAGCCGACGCAAAAAATCAAAACAGTGGCGGATACCACGCCCATGCCTGTGACGTACCAGCCTTCCGGCAGCAGCAGTTGCAGGGGGATTTTCAGCAGACTTTCCGCGGTGGCAAACAGCCAGTAGATCAGACCAAAGGTGATCACAAGCGGCAGAGTGAAAAGCAGTCCTTTGATGAAAATATTGGCGATGGTTTTCATGAGCTTACCTGGCGGGCAAAACGCTGTTCAGCATAGCGTAATGCAAACCGGCAGTCAGGTGACTGCCGGCAGAAGCGTGAGTAGAGTTACGAATTCGACGAAGCGTCTAGAGCTTCATATCACCGAAAAAGTTTTTCATTCCTTCAAACCAGCTCGATTGTTTGGGCGAGTGTTTGTCGCCGGCCATGGTGGCTTGCAACTCACGCAGCAGGTCTTTTTGTTTGTTGGTCAGGTTGACTGGCGTTTCCACTGTGACTCGGCAGAGCAAATCGCCGGGTGAGCCGCCGCGTACGGGGGTTACGCCTTTGCCGCGCAAGCGGAAGAGTTTGCCGGTTTGTGTGCCTTCCGGGACTTTCAGTTTGACACGCCCGTCGAGGGTGGGCACTTCCAGCTCGCCGCCGAGGCAGGCGTCAATCATGCTGATCGGCACCTCGCAGTAGAGATCTCGACCTTCGCGTTGGAAAAACTCGTGCTGTTTGACCGACACCTGAACATAGAGGTCACCGCTCGGGCCGCCGTCGGCACCCGCTTCACCTTCGCCAGACAGACGGATACGGTCACCGGTGTCCACTCCGGGTGGCACTTTGACGTTGAGGGTTTTGGTTTCTTCGACCCGACCGCGGCCGCGGCAATCACCGCAGGGGTCGGTAATGACCTTGCCTTTACCACGACAGGTAGGACAGGTTTGCTGAACCGAGAAGAAGCCCTGCTGCATGCGCACTTGGCCGTGGCCGCCGCAGGTGGTGCAGGTATTAGGTTTGGTGCCGGGTTTGGCGCCGGAGCCGTCACAGGTTTTACAGGAAACCAGGGTAGGTACACGAATTTTGACATTGGTACCGCGCACCGCTTCTTCCAGCGTCAGCTCCAGGGTATAGCGCAAATCGGAACCCCGGCTCGGGCCGCCGCGCGGGCCGCCG
This sequence comes from Saccharophagus sp. K07, assembly GCF_014336955.1. Taxonomy (GTDB): domain Bacteria; phylum Pseudomonadota; class Gammaproteobacteria; order Pseudomonadales; family Cellvibrionaceae; genus UBA5868. The sequence continues at coordinate 444,776 of NZ_QRAI01000001.1, forward strand.
CCAAAAATATCGCCGAACACATCGCCGAAGATATCGCTGAAACTGCCGAAACCTGCACCGCCACCCATGCCGCCAGCGCCTTCCACGCCTGCATGTCCGAAGCGGTCATAAGCGGCGCGTTTGTTCTCGTCTGACAGAACCTCGTAGGCCTCGCTGGCTTCCTTGAACTTTTCTTCGGCCTCTTTATCGCCGGGGTTGCGATCCGGGTGGTATTTCATAGCGACCCGGCGGTAGGCCTTTTTCAGCTCCTGCTCGGACGCGGATTTCGATACCCCTAGAACCTCGTAATAATCTCGTTTCGACATGTGACGCAACTGTTTAGGTGACGGTTGATGTTGGAAGAGGGATTCCAAATTTTTCCCTCTCGCCCTGCGCTACAGCGGCTTAACGGCTTCCGGTTTCGCGCGGGATGTAATTCCACTTGATGCAAATTCTGTTTAACACAAAGCAGGGCGGTGCCCTGCTTTGTGTCGTACTTGCTTTTTAAAACGAAGTCGCGATGGAAGTTATTTGTGGTCTTCCTTCACTTCTTCGAATTCCGCGTCTACGACGCCGTCTTCCGCTTTGGCTCCGGCTTTAGCGCTGTCGCCACCGGCGGCTTGCGCACCTGCGGTCTGTTCAGCATAGAGCTTCTGCGCCAGGCTTTGTGAAGCGTCGGTCAATTTCTGGATAGCGGCATCGATCTTGTCTTTATCGTTGCCTTTCACTACTTCGTCGGCTTCGGTCAAAGCAGCCTGAATTTTGGATTTTTCATCCTCGGTCGCTTTGTCGCCAGCTTCTTGCAGTGTTTTGCGAGTTGCGTGGATCAAGCCTTCCAAAGTATTGCGAGACTTAACCAGTTCTTCAAACTTGCGGTCAGCTTCGGCGTTGGCTTCAGCGTCTTTCACCATTTTTTCGATTTCCGCGTCGCTCAAACCAGAAGACGCTTTGATCACGATGGATTGCTGTTTGCCAGTCGCTTTGTCCTTCGCCGATACGTTCAAGATACCGTTGGCGTCGATGTCAAAGGTAACTTCGATCTGCGGCACACCGCGTGGCGCGGGTGGGATATCGCTCAGGTCGAAGCGGCCCAAAGATTTGTTCTGAGAAGCCTGCTTGCGCTCGCCCTGGACCACGTGGATGGTAACGGCAGTCTGGTTGTCTTCCGCAGTAGAGAACACCTGCGACTTTTTGGTCGGGATAGTGGTGTTCTTCTCGATCAACGGAGTAGCCACCCCACCCATGGTTTCGATACCCAGAGTCAGCGGAGTGACGTCGAGCAACAACACGTCTTTGACGTCGCCGGACAATACCGCGCCCTGAATCGCCGCACCTGCGGCAACAGCTTCATCGGGGTTCACGTCTTTGCGCGGCTCTTTGCCGAAGAATTCGGCTACGTATTTTTGCACCAGTGGCATACGGGTCTGACCACCGACCAGAATCACGTCGTTGATCTTGTCGACGGTGAGGCCAGCGTCTTTCAGAGCGGTTTTTACCGGCTCCATGGAGCGCTTAACCAGATCTTCTACCAGAGACTCCAATTTGGCGCGGGTCAGTTTTACCACCAAGTGTTTTGGACCTGTTGCATCAGCAGTGATGTAAGGCAGGTTCACTTCGGTCTGCTGGCTGGAAGACAGCTCGATCTTGGCTTTTTCTGCCGCCTCTTTCAGACGCTGCAGTGCCAGCGGATCATTGTGCAGATCTATGCCGTTGGATTTTTTGAACTCAGATGCCAGATACTCGATCAGGCGCATGTCGAAGTCTTCACCACCCAGGAAGGTGTCACCGTTGGTGGAAAGAACCTCGAACTGGTGTTCGCCGTCCACGTCGGCAATTTCGATAATGGAAATATCGAAGGTACCACCACCCAGGTCGTACACCGCGATAGTGCGATCGCCTTTGGCTTTGTCCATGCCATAGGCCAGAGCGGCAGCGGTAGGCTCGTTGATGATACGTTTCACTTCCAGACCGGCAATGCGGCCGGCGTCTTTAGTGGCCTGACGCTGAGAATCGTTGAAGTAAGCCGGTACAGTAATAACCGCTTCTGTCACAGGCTCGCCGAGGTAGTCCTCAGCAGTCTTTTTCATTTTTTTCAGCACTTCGGCAGAAATTTGCGGCGGCGCTTTTTTATCGCCACGGGCTTCTACCCATGCGTCGCCGTTATCGGCTTGCACGATTTTGTAGGGCACCATGGAAATATCTTTTTGCACAACGTCGTCGCTGTACTTGCGGCCGATCAGACGTTTTACCGCGAACAGAGTATTTTTCGGGTTGGTTACCGCCTGACGTTTTGCACTCTGACCGACGAGAATTTCGCCATCGTCTGTAAACGCCACAATGGAAGGCGTAGTGCGGTCGCCCTCAGCGTTTTCGATAACTCTTGGTTTATCGCCTTCAAGTATGGCCACGCATGAGTTAGTGGTACCCAAGTCGATGCCGATAATTTTGCCCATGTGTAATCTCCTAGCGGCTTTCGCCTGTCACAACTGGTGTGGGGAACCAGGTTTAATCAAATTCGTAAAGGATCAGTTAACAGCTGCTTTGCTCAGCGTTTGCTTGTGAATATTGGCGCTGCTATTGCAAATTCAAGCGGTCGACCTGTGTTTTTTCTCAATTGGATTGAGGAGCCTTGGAAACCACCACCATTGCGGGGCGTACCAGACGGCCGTGCAGGGTGTAGCCTCGTTGAAACACGTTGAGCACCGTATTGGGCTCTACATCGCGGTTTTCCACCGCTGTCATGGCCTGGTGGAATTGCGGATCGAAGGGCTCACCTTCGGGATTGATTTGCTCCACCTGATGGCGCTTCAGTGTGTCCAGCAGACTCTTCAGCGTTAATTCCACACCTTCGACGACAGCAGCGAGGTCGACATTTTCACTCACATTGGTGGAAGCGAGCGCGCGCTCCAGGTTGTCGGCCACAGGCAACAAGTCGCTGACGAATTTTTCCAAACCGAATTTGTGGGCCTTTTCCACGTCTTGCTGGGCGCGGCGACGCACGTTTTGCATTTCCGCCTGCACGCGCAAACTCTGTTCTTTGGCCTGCGCCAGTTCGTTTTTCAGATTTTCGATTTGCTCTTGCAGCGACTCCACGGTGACCGGTGCGGAATCATCCGCAGCTGAGCTGATGTCTACCTGATCGTCTTGCAATTCATCCAAGGGATTCTGGTCTTGGCTCACGTCGTAATTCTCCTAAGGGGCGTTGAATGGCGTCTTAATGGGGGCGGGGCGGCGACATTCAAGAGCGGGCTTCTAAGTCGTAATTGAATCCCATACCTCCTGGTGTGGAGAAATGAACTACTGTATAAATAACCACCTTTTCCGATTGGGGACCTACGTGTGCTTACGCATCTGCAAGTCAGCGATTTCACTCTCGTCAGTCAATTGAGCTTGGATTTTGGCGCCGGCCTGACCGTGCTGACGGGCGAAACCGGAGCGGGTAAATCGATTCTTCTGGATGCGCTGGGGCTCGCCCTGGGCGATCGCGCCGAGGCGGATAAAGTGCGCGCCGGGGCGGAGCGGGCGGAGGTTACCGCCTGTTTCGATATCAGCCGTCTCACCCAGGTGCAGCAATGGCTGCGCGATGCCGACCTCGACGCCGATGACTGCATAGTGCGGCGCGTAGTGACCGGGGAAGGGCGCTCGCGCGCCTATATCAACGGCCAGTTGGTAACCCTGACACAGCTGCGCGAGCTGGGCGACCAGCTGCTGGATATTCACAGCCAGCACGAGCACCAATCCCTCCTGCAAACCGCTACCCATCGACGCCTGCTGGACGACTACGGTCGCCACCAGGATCTGGTCGAGCAAGTAAAAGCCGCCTTTGTTCGCTGGCAGGAACTGGAAACCGCCGCTGAACGTGTGCGCACCAACAGCTCCGAATTAAATGCCCGTCATCAATTGTTGAGTTACCAAGTAGAAGAGCTGGATCAGCTCGGTCTGGCGCCGGGCGAAGTGGAAAACCTGGAAGGCCGCCAGCGCCAGCTCGCACATGCCGCGCAGATTCAGCAGAGCTGTCAGGCCGTAGCGGATATGTGCAACGAAAGCGATGACTCCATGGCCGACCGGTTGCATCGCGCCTTGCACCTGCTCAACAACTTGCCCTTCAAATCACCGCGTCTCGCCGAAGTCGAATCCATGCTGCAGGGCGCTTTGATTCAGGTGCAGGAGGCGCATAGCGAATTGCACCGGGAGCTGGCGGGCTTCGAGGAGCAGGAGGACAACCTGTTCGAAATCGAGCAGCGCCTGTCCACCGTCTATGAAATCGCCCGCAAACACCGAGTGGCCCCGGAAGCCCTGGCGGAACTGCATGAACAGCTGGCATTGGAACTCAAGGGCTTACAAAGTGGCGATGAGCAGTTGGCGCAATTGGAAGAGGCCAGCGCAAAAGCCCTGGCGGACTATCGGGAGTTGGCGCAGCGTCTGAGCGGTGCGCGCACCAAAGCCGCCAAAGCCTTGAGCAAAGCGGTCGGCCAACAATTGGCCGCTTTGGCGATGGGCCATGCGGTCTTTGAGATTGCTCTGCGCGAGCAGAAAGAACCGGGGCGCTGGGGTGCCGAAACCGTGGAGTTTCTGATCAGCACCATTCCGGGCCAGCCAGCCAAACCGCTCGCCAAAATCGCCTCCGGCGGTGAGCTGTCGCGCATCAGTTTGGCCATCCAGGTGGTTGTGGCCAAAACCTCCATCATTCCCACCTTGGTTTTCGACGAAGTGGATGCAGGAATTGGCGGCACCACGGGCGACGTCGTCGGCCAGATGTTGCGCCAGCTCGGCGAATCGGCGCAGATCCTGTGTGTGACCCATCTGGCGCAAGTGGCCAGCAAGGCGCATCAGCATCTGAAAGTGGAAAAAACCGTATCGAAGAAAGGCGCGAGCACCGCGATATCCCGTTTGGAGGGTGAAGCGAAGGTAGTGGAAATTGCCCGGATGATGGGCGGCGGAGTCGAATCCCCGCAATCCCTGGCGCACGCCAGGGAAATGCTGGGGGTATAAAAATTATTTTTTGATGGTGTGGTGATTATTTTTTGATGGGCTTGCCGTACAGCACTAGGCTGTGGCCGGTCAATTCATAGCCGAGTTCAGCGGCTATCTCCAGTTGCAGCTGCTCGATCTTTTCGCTGTGGAATTCAATCACTTTCCCAGTTTCAGCACAGACCAGGTGGTCGTGGTGCTGGCCACTATCTAATTCAAACACCGAGTGGCCGCCGTCGAAGTTGTGGCGCTCCACCAGCCCGGCTTGTTCGAATTGGGTCAGCACCCGATAAACCGTTGCCAGTCCCACATCCTCGCCGGAGTCTAAAAGGGCTTTGTAGACATCTTCCGCGCTGAGGTGGCGTTCTTTGGAATTTTCCAGAAACTGGAGGATCTTTACGCGTGGCAGAGTGACTTTGAGTCCTGCTTTGCGCAGCTCCTGGTTTTCTGTCATGTTGGGTCTCCTCGTCAATCAAGGCAGTGTAAGAGGACAAATAGCCAGCGGGAGTAAATCCCAACCTTTTGTCGCGCTTGAACGATCGGGTATTATCCCCCCCCGCATTCCTTTCTGGAACCCTGATATGCAAAAAAAAACCTTTATTGTTCGTATTCTGTCGATTGTTGTTCTGGTGTTGAGCGCGGGATTAAGTGCTTGTTCTTACTTGAAATTTCCTGGCGTCTACCGTATCGCAGTGCAGCAGGGGAACATTATTGACCAGAAGAAAGTGGACCAGCTGAAAGTCGGCATGACGAAACGTCAGGTCCAGTTTGTTATGGGATCGCCATTATTGGTGGATACCTTCCACGAAGATCGCTGGGATTACATCTACGAAGTACGCAAAGCAGACGACATTCTGCGCAAACGCCGTTTTACGGTTTACTTCGAAGAAGACAAGTTGGTGCGTTATGAAGGTGACTACGAGCCTAACGTGGACGCTCCCACTGACGAGAGCTATATCGAAGATGCGAAGCAAACCGAAGGCTAAGTTAACCCTCGGTGTTCTTTAAGGGCGGTTGGCACCGCCCTTAGTTCATTCTTCTGCGGAAGCACTTTTAGCTGCGCGTTTACGGCGCGCTTCTTTCGGATCGGATGTCAACGGTCGGTAGATCTCCACCCTGTCCCCAGCCTGCAGCACATACTGTTTTGCCGGTGCCAAACCCTTGGTTCCCAAGGTCTGCCCGAAAATGCCCATAGGCGCATTCTCTAGATCAAGGTCGGGAAAGTGCTGGGTAATGTCCGACTTCACCGCTGCCTGATAGGCAGTCGTGCCGGGTTCCACCAGCAGGGAAATGATCTTTTGCTTGTGGGGTAGGGCGTATACCACTTCCACCGAAATGCTTTCTATATCGCTCATTTTTCGTATCGTTTCAGATCAATCAATTCTTTTTGCCGTACAGCGCCTGCGCGCGCCGGCATACAGCGCCCACCTGATCGTTCACCAGCTGAGACATCAGTTTGCCCGCCGCCAGACCTAACAGAAAGTTGGCAAACTCAAACTCCAGGCGGAATTCTATCTGACAGCTGCCGCTCGCCATTTCTTTAAATTGCCAAAGTCCCTTGAGCTTCTTAAACGGTCCTTCGACCAAGTCCATAGTGATGCTGGAAGGTGTGCGCAATGTATTGCGGGTGGTGAAACTCTGGCGTAGCCCGGCTTTTTCCAGATCCAGTCGCGCAGTGATGGAGTTGTCCCCCCGCTGCAGCACTTTGGCTCCAGCGCAGCCGTTCATATAGGAAGGATAAGCTTCGATATCGTTTACTAGGTCGAACATTTGCTGCGCTGTGTAAGGTACCAAGGCACTGCACTGAATAACTTTGCTCACACAAAATCCTTAAAAACTATCGATAAGGGTCAGCACCATCACCAGTCCGACCAGCACCGGAGAGATAAACTTCACTACAAAGTGCCAAGCGTCAAACAACGCATGCCCTTCTGCATTGAGTTCTCGTTCGACGATTTGTTTATTCATAAACCAGCCGACAAACACGGCGATAAACAACCCGCCTAACGGCAACATAAGTTGCGAAGTCATAAAGTCTAGAAAATCGAAGGGGGTTTTGAACAATAAAAACCAGGGTTTGAACTCCGCCAGTGCGTTGAATGACAACACGCAGGTAATGCCCAGCAGCCAGGAAATCCCGGTAAGCAGGAAGGTTGCAGGAGCGCGGCGGAATTTTTTGCTTTCCACCATCCAGGCGACTCCTGGCTCTATCAGAGATACCGAAGACGTCCAGGCTGCCAAAGTGATCAAGACAAAGAATATGGTGCCGAAAATATCGCCGAAAGGCATGGAGGAAAAGGCGATAGGAAGTGAGACAAACAATAAACCGGGGCCAGCGCTCGGCTGTAATGGCGGATTGGCAAACACCAGAGGGAAAATCGCCAGGCCTGCAGTAAGGGCTACGACTGTATCCAAAATCCCCACTGTAATGATCGTTTTGCCGATGGAGGCATTGGCCGGCATATAGGCGCCATAGGCCATAATGGCTCCCATGCCGAGGCTCAGGGTAAAAAAGGCATGCCCCAGGGCTTTGAGCACCGAATCCCAAGTAAGGCGCTTCACTTCAAAATCAAACAAAAAGTGAAATCCACTGGCAAAATCCCCATGGAACATGCCGTAAATCACCAGAATGATCAGTGAAGCAAACAACAGCGGCATCATAAGTTTGGCCGCCGAGCCCAGGCCGCGTTCGACGCCGAGAGCCACCACAGTAGCGGTCATCAAGGCAAACACGCTATGCCAGAGAAATAATTGTTTGGGATCGGCCAGAAGTGCGGAAAATTGCTCGCCGATAGCAGCTGCTTCCATCCCCGTGAGACTGCCGGTTCCAGTGGTCCAGACATACCTCAGTGCCCAGCCTGCCACCACGCTGTAAAAGGCCATGATCATCAAGCCAGCGACCACGCCCATCCAGCCAATGCCAATCCATCCGCGGGGCAGACCAGCTTCTTTGGTGACATACCTCATGGAGTTGATCGGGCTCATACGGCCGCGCCTGCCGATCAACACCTCCGCCATCATGACAGGAATACCGATAAGAGCTATGCAAATGAGATAGACGAGTACGAAAGCACCGCCGCCGTTTTCACCTGTCATATAAGGGAATTTCCAGATATTCCCTAAACCTACTGCGGAGCCGGTGGCTGCCAGGATAAATATCCAGCGGCTGGCCCATTCACCGTGAATCCCTCGTTGATCCATTGGTAGCCTCTTATGAGTTTTATGTATCGCATGGCTTAAGCGAAATGCAGCGCATTGTACCCCCTTAAGTTGTATAGACCAAAACCAGCTCCTTTTTAGATCCCGGCCTTTAGGTGCTTCTGGCGGAAATCCCTGCACTCGTTATAATGCGCGGCCTATGTCGAACAAAAACCAGAATCAATCCAAGGGCGGCACCATCGCTCTTAACAAACGCGCCAAATTCGATTTCTTCATTGAAGAGCGGATTGAGGCCGGCATTGCCTTGACCGGATGGGAAGTCAAGAGCTTGCGCGCGGGCAAAGGACAGCTCACCGACAGCTATGTGATCTTTAAGGATGGAGAAGCCTGGTTGTTAGGCTCGCAGATTCAACCGCTCGCCACTGCGTCCACCCATTTCGTTACAGATCCCACACGCACGCGCAAATTGCTGCTGAAACAGCGGGAGTTATACCGCCTGCGTGAAGCCGTCGAGCAAAAAGGCTACACAGTTGTGGCAACAGCGCTCTACTGGAAAAACCATTTGGTGAAATGCGAAATCGCACTCGCCAAAGGTAAAAAGCTGCACGACAAGCGCGATACCGAAAAAGAACGCGATTGGAATCGCGAAAAACAACGCGTGATGAGCCATCCGGCGCCCTAAGCGCTCAATTCTCCTTAAATATCTGCAGAAAGCCTTCCAAGTTAATCCAACTTTTTGGATATGGCTTAAAAGGCTTTTGCTCCTCACTTCACCAGCTGGATATTGTCGAAATACAAGGTAATGTCGCGTTCCGGGGTAATCGAATACCACAGCACCCGGTTGATGTAATGGGCTTTCAATTTCTCACTGTCGCCGAGGTTCAACGCAAACCTATTCAAGCCCGGTTTAACATCAAAGGTCTGGTAGCGCAGAAAATTGTTGCGGGTCTCGACGCTGTAAAGGTTCACGGCTATGCGAATGGTTTTTTCCAGTGGTGAATAAACCTCGAATGCCATCTGACTGAAACCAGTCCAGCGAGGACTGGGGTTGTACAACACAAAACCCGACCAGCGCGTATCCTTCGGCATCAAAACTTCCGCCGTGAGGGTATTGTTGCCCTCCCAGTCAGCGGGGGCGGGTACAAATTTAATGCGTCCATATTCGGCGCGGCCAATGGATTTGCGCATCTCTGCATTATCAAAGTCCATCAGCAGCGGAAATGCCTTATCGCGCACCCAATGACGATGTGCGGCGGTCACAATTGGGGTAAATGCAATGGCAAAAGCCAGGAAGGAAACGCCGATTGCCAGGCTTCTCAGCAAAGGCGCCCTGCGCGGCAGCTGCCAGCCGAAATACAACCCGCTCGCAGCCAAAATGCCCCAGATATCCCTGCCCAAGTCCTTCAAGCTGCGACTGCGGTGAAAGTAGGGCTGAATCAGCTCAATCACCCCTCCCAGGAAGACGCACACCAGTGCCGTGCCTAGCATGATGTAGCCGAGCGGCCACTCCGGCCTGCGCTTGTGGACGATCAGCATCAATGCCAATTGCGCGAAAAAAAATAGAACCGTATGGCTTGTCTCGTGAACTTCCTGCATCACCTGGTTGCCATAGGGGTTGGGAATGCGGAAAAGGATCGGAAGTAGGAGAATGCCACCCAGGACTAGCACAATCGCGAGTCGAGAGCGGGTGAACTTCATAACTGCAACCTCAAGACTTGAAGAATTAGGCGAAACCCCAATATTACCCAAGTCACGACAAAAAGATGGAATACCTTTATACTGTTCGACCGATTTAACCCTTTTGGGGGCGATTAGGATTCGACGCCGGTGACAAGGTCCAAGGTGCATGTGGTGATGACAGCGAATCACCTTAATCCAAAGCTGTAACTGAATAGTCGCAAACGACGATTCATACGCTCTAGCCGCTTAATCCCGGCTAGCGGTCGATGCCAAGGTGCCAGTACCGCGGTATTGACTGTCATATAGAACTGGATCGCCTGCCCGCTCGGTTTGTGGTTGTCAGGCTAAACCTAAGCAAACTCGCTCTGAGCGTCCTGCCCGCCGGGCTGCCCAGAGTCAAATCAATAGACGGAACCTAAACATGTAGAGCCGCGGATTGCGTGCTGGCGGACGCGGGTTCAAATCCCGCCGCCTCCACCAACACCACAAAGCCTCGCAATCCGCGAGGCTTTTTTTTGCGCGGGATTTGGTGGACGACTGCAGGGGTGCAGGAGGTAGACAAAGCAGGAGCAATTTGTCGAGGCGGCGGGATTTCGAATCAACAGCGCAGGGTTCACAAAACGTCAGGAACGTTTTGGACCGCCGAGAGGCGCCCGCAGGGGCGAGACCAGGGATGGTCTCGCGTCCAATCCCGCCGCCTCCACCAAACCCCACAAAGCCCCGCTAATCGCGGTGTCATTTTCACTAAAAGATGTCCGCAATAGGACATCTTTTGGTGAAAATGATTCCTTGATCCCTTTAAAATCAAAGGGTTAAGGGGATGGGGGCAAATACCAATGCTTTGACTTAAGTAAAGAGACGCCGAATCAAATGGTGTTTCAATTGCCTCGTTTCACTAATTCACGTCATGGCAGCTAGCATCTATATAAGCCATTTGTGAAATGAATGACTCCGCTTCCTGTTTATTAACCCGTTAAGGTTAACGCCCATGACTACCTCTTCAACTTCCAAGCAAAAATTCTTAATTGCCGCCGTCGCCGGGGTTGCTGTGGTGCTGGCCTGGTGGGGGTGGACGCGGTTGATGGATGGAGGGCCGGGGGAGGGGTTTGTTGGTGGGAATGGGCGGATTGAGGCGACGGAGATTGATATTGCCACAAAGTTTGCCGGGCGCATTGAAGAGATTTTGGTCAGTGAAGGCGAGTTTGTTGCAGCCGGTCAGTTGCTGGCCAAGATGCAGCTGGAAACGCTTATAGCTCAGCGGGATGAGGCTATTGCCATGCAGCAGCAGGCGGAGCATTCGGTGGCAGCGGCGCAAGCGCAGGTGACGTTGCGGGAGGCGGATATGACGGCGGTGCTGGCGTTGGTGCGTCAGCGCGAGTCGGGGCTGGATGCTGCGCAGCGGCGGCTGAAACGTTCTCAGGCTTTGGCGAAGGAGGGCAATACCTCGATTCAGCAATTGGATGATGACCAGGCGCGGGTGCGCGGTGCAGAGGCGGCGCTGGCGGCGGCCAAAGCCCAGGTGGCTTCTGCCCAGGCAGCAGTGGAAGTCGCCAAGGCGCAGGTCATCGGTGCGCAGTCCAGTGTGGAGGCGGCTGCGGCGACTATCAAACGTATCGAGGTGGACATCCGCGACAGCGAATTGCGCGCCCCGCGCGACGGCCGGGTTCAGGTGCGCGTGGCTCAGCCGGGTGAGGTGATAGGCGCGGGTGGTCGGGTGTTGAATATGATTGACCTGTCCGACGTATATATGACTTTCTTCCTGCCCGAAACGGTCGCTGGCCGTGTCGCCATTGGTGCTGAGGCGCGCATAGTGCTGGATGCCGCTCCCGAATTTGTGATTCCCGCCACCATTTCCTTTGTCGCCAGCACTGCGCAATTCACCCCTAAAACAGTGGAAACCGCCAGCGAGCGGCAAAAACTGATGTTCCGCGTGCGCGCGCAGATTCCGCAGGAGTTACTGCGCAAGCACTTGGCCCAGGTTAAAACCGGCCTGCCCGGCGTGGCCTGGATCAAGCTCAACCCGCAAGCCGAGTGGCCGCAGAACTTGTCCGTGCGAGTGCCGGAGTAAGGCAGATGAGCCAGCTTGAGACGGTTGCCCGGATCCGTCAGGTCAGTCTGCGCTATGGCGAGGTCAAGGCGTTGGATGGTATAGATCTGGAGATACCTTCCGAGCGTATGGTCGGTCTGATCGGTCCGGACGGCGTCGGTAAATCCAGCCTGCTCGCGTTGCTTGCCGGGGTGCGCATCATTCAAGAGGGCACGGTCGAAGTGTTGGGCGGCGATATGGCCAGCAAGGCGCATCGCCAGCAGGTGTGCCCGCGTATTGCCTATATGCCGCAAGGGTTGGGCAGAAATCTCTACCCGACGCTTTCTGTTGAAGAAAATCTGCAGTTTTTCGGGCGCCTGTTTGGCCATGATGCCGCAGCGCGCCGCCAGCGCATTGACGAACTCACTCAAGCCACTGGGCTGTTCAAATTCCTGTCACGCCCGGCGGGCAAGCTCTCCGGCGGTATGAAGCAGAAGCTGGGGCTGTGCTGCGCGCTGATTCACGACCCGGATTTTTTGATTCTCGATGAACCCACCACTGGCGTGGACCCGCTGGCGCGCGCGCAATTCTGGGATTTGATCGACCGTATCCGCACTGCGCGTCCCGGCATGAGCGTGATTGTCGCCACCGCCTATATGGATGAGGCTCAACGCTTCGACTGGCTGGCGGCCATAGATGCCGGCAAGGTGCTCGCCACCGGTACGCCGCAGGAAATACTGGAGCGCACCGGCAGTGCCAATCTGGAGGAGGCATTTATCCGCCTGCTGCCGGAGGAGAAAAAACGCGGACATAAGGCGGTGGTGATCCCGCCCTTGGCGGAGGGCGGCGAGGACGATATCGCCATTCAGGCCGAAGGATTGACCATGCGTTTTGGCGACTTTGTCGCCGTCGACAATGTGTCTTTCCGCATCCGCCGCGGGGAAATTTTTGGCTTCCTCGGCTCCAACGGCTGCGGCAAATCCACCACCATGAAAATGCTCACTGGCCTGTTGCCGGCGAGCGAAGGGCGGGCGTGGTTGTTCGGCAAGGAAGTGAACCCGCACGACCTGGATACCCGCCGCCGCGTCGGCTATATGTCGCAAAGCTTCTCCCTCTACAGCGAAATCACGGTTCGCCAGAACCTGGTGCTGCACGCCAAGCTGTTCAACGTTCCTGCCGAAGAGATTCCCAGTCGCGTGGAGGAAATGGTGCAGCGCTTCGGCCTGGCGGAGGTGCTGGACAGTTTGCCGACCAGTTTGCCGCTGGGAATGCGCCAGCGCCTGTCCCTGGCGGTTGCCATGGTGCACAAGCCGGAGCTGCTGATTCTGGACGAGCCCACTTCCGGCGTTGATCCGGTGGCGCGCGATGCCTTCTGGCAACTGCTGATTGAGTTGTCGCGGCGCGATCGGGTGACGGTGTTTATATCCACCCATTTTATGAATGAGGCCGAACGCTGCGACCGTATGTCGATGATGCACGCGGGCAGGGTGCTGGACAGCGACGCGCCCGCACGGTTGGTGGAGAAGCGCGGCGCCAAAACCCTGGAAGAGGCTTTTATCGGCTACCTGATAGAGGCGGAGGGCGGCGCGGCTGCCACTTCTCCCAAGGTTGCTGCTCCGGAGGCACCGCCAGTTGCGGCTGCTGGGCACGGCAGAGTAACGGGTTCCGGCGGTTTCAGCCTGCAGCGTATGCTGAGTTACCTGTGGCGCGAGTCATTGGAACTGGTGCGCGACCCGGTGCGCGCGACACTGGCGCTGTTGGGTTCCCTGGTGCTGATGTTCGTGATTGGCTTCGGCATCACCATGGATGTGGAGGATTTGCGTTATGCGGTGCTCGATCGCGATCAGACTACCCTCAGCCAGAGCTATACGTTGAATCTCGCCGGCTCGCGTTACTTCGATGAGCATGCGCCCATAGTTGACTATGCCGACCTCGACCGACGCATGCGCAGCGGCGAGCTGTCTCTTGCCATCGAAATTCCCGAGGGCTTTAACCGCGATGTGTTGCACGGTGAGACTGTGCAGATCGCCGCCTGGATAGACGGCGCCATGCCGCAGCGCGCGGAAACGGTGCAGGGCTACGTCCAGGGCATGCATGTGCAGTGGTTGCTTGCCCAGGCGGCTGAACGCAACGGCGTCAGCGCCAGCGGTTATGCCACCGTCGAGACGCGCTTTCGCTACAACCCCGATGTGAAAAGCCTGCCTGCCATGGTGCCGGCGGTAATTCCTCTGTTGCTGCTGGTGCTGCCGGCCATGCTGACCGCACTGGCGGTGGTGCGCGAGAAAGAAACCGGGTCCATCACCAATCTGTATGTAACACCAGTGACGCGCCTGGAATTCCTACTGGGCAAGCAGTTGCCCTATGTGACTTTGGCGATGGTGAATTTTCTGCTGATGAGCCTGCTTGCGGTCACCGCTTTTGGTGTGCCGATTAAGGGCAGTTTCTTCGCTTTAACGCTCGCCGCGTTTATTTATGGCTTCTCTTCGACCGGCATGGGGCTGCTCGCGTCGGCGGTGACGCGCAGTCAGGTTGCCGCCATGTTATTTGCCGTGATTGGCACGGTCATTCCGGTCACCCAGTTTGCCGGGCTGATCGATCCTGTGTCCTCGCTCGAGGGCGCCAGCCGGTTCGTCGGGGAGATCTATCCCGCCACCCATATGATCTCCATCTGTCGCGGGGTCTTCAGCAAAGCGCTCGGCCTTGCCGATCTGACGCAGCCACTGTGGGCCATGCTGCTGTCGGTGCCGGTCATCATTGGCGCGGCAGTTTTACTACTCAAGAAACAGGAGCGCTAAAGATGCGCAGTCGCAACCTCGCCAATATCTACGAGTTGGGGGTGAAGGAGCTGTGGAGCCTATGGCGCGATCCTATGATGCTGGCGTTGATCCTCTACGTGTTCACCGCGTCGGTCTATATGGCGGCCACCTCCATACCGGCGGCGCTGCACAACGCGCCCATCGCCATAGTCGATGAGGACAATTCGGCCTTGTCTCAGCGGATAGCCGCCGCCTTCTACCCGCCGCAGTTCACGGCGCCAGCCTTGATCGACTATGCCGATATGGATCGCGGTATGGATGCGGGGCGTTACACCTTCGTGCTGGTGATTCCTCCCAACTTCCAGCGCGATGTATTGGCGGGGCGAGCGCCTGCCGTGCAGCTTAATGTCGACGCCACGCGTATGAGTCAGGCGTTTACCGGCAGCAGTTACGTGCAACAGATTTTCACTGGCGAAGTGAACGAGTTCGTCCAGCGTTATCGCGGCACTGATTCACTCCCGGTGGAGCTGGTGTTGCGCGCGCGCTTCAATCCGTCGCTGGACGACGCTTGGTTCGGTTCGGTGATTCAGATCATCAACTACATCACGCTCCTGTCCATCATCCTGACCGGCGCAGCACTGATCCGCGAGCGCGAGCACGGCACCATCGAGCATTTGCTGGTGATGCCGGTGACACCGGTGCAAATCATGCTCTCCAAAGTCTGGTCCATGGCTCTGGTGGTGCTGATCGCCTCTTTTCTGTCTCTCAGCATTATGGTGCGCGGCATCCTCGGCGTACCTATTGAGGGGTCCGTTGCCCTGTTCTTTACCGGCGCGGCGCTCAGCCTGTTCGCCACTACGTCCATGGGCATTTTCATCGCCACTCTTGCGCGTAACATGCCGCAGTTCGGCATGTTGATGATGCTCACCATACTGCCATTGCAGCTGCTGTCCGGCGGCACCACGCCGCGCGAGAGCATGCCGGAAATTGTGCAGGACATAATGCTGTTCGCACCCACCACCCACTTTGTTGAACTGGGTCAGGCCATCCTCTATCGCGGCGCTGGCCTGGAGACGGTGTGGAAGCAATTTCTGGCGCTCGCGCTGATCGGCGCGGTGCTGTTTTCCCTGTCGCTGGCGCGTTTTCGCAAAACCATTGGGCAGATGGCTTGAGTTAGGTAAGCGGCAGATATTTATGGCAAGTATTTGGCTCCGGGTGGCACAGAAGCCAACCTTGATCTACAACTAATCCAACTTTCCCTCAGCAAACACGCTGGCCTTCAACCGCTCGGATGCTCGATTTCATCTGCATTAATCACTAGTCCCTATGTCTGAAGAAAATCTTTCTCAAGAACAAGCCGCCATCAAAAATCATCTGAATTTTCTCAGCATAGGCGCGGGTGCTATTGCGGCGCTGATAATTGGCGGCTTGGTGTGGCTTTCTTATAGCGATGAATATCCGTTTTGGGTTTATATCTTTACGGCATTGGCTGGCGTCGGGTCTTTTATGGGGGCAAAATTTGTGGTGATGGCCTGGTTATCAGCAGATGCCCAGTGCAAACAGTGTGGTGAGACATTCGCCGTGAGTTTGGCAGACACCGAAGAAACTTTTCTTTCCGCCACCCCGCGCAAACGCGAACAAGAAACCGGCCGCTCCATCTCCGGCCCTAATGAAGGCAAACGTTTAATTACAGTGACGACCTGGACCGAAGAGCGTTATGAAGTGGTAAAAACGTTTAGCTGCTGTTGTTGTGGGCACAGCTATCAGGAAAGGTCTTTTAAAACTGTGGAAGCAAATAAAAATTCGGATCAGATTTATCGCCATTAGGTAAATTCAGCGCGACCATATTTTGATAATTAGTGAGGGCAATCAATGGCTGTAGGAAGATGGGCCATCTTATATATTGTGATTAGTATTGGGGTTATGTCCGGCAATTTGGCAAGCAATTACATAACTGCTTGGGTTGCTGCATATCAACTCGAAAAAGCCGTGAAGGCGATGGAAGAAAGGTTGAAGGCCGACAAAATTAAAGACTTAGAAGCCCTACTGAAACGAAATGCGTTGGCTTTAGAGAATACTAAGGAGTCCGCGGAAAATGCGGAGATACAGCGTCAACGTAATAGAACCTGTAATTTCTGGATTCAGGAATACAATCGTACAAGGAGTGAACTGGATAAAAGCCACCGAGATGTGGCGTGTCGGGATGCAGGTAGACCATTTAGTAAATAGTTTTCCACGCTTTTCTAAATTTCTGTTCTTTTTCGTCTTTTCTGGACCAATCCAAAATTAGCTGATCCAGAGTTGCGAATAAAAAAGGCGATTCATTTGAATCGCCTTTTTTGTATCTAACTTTTATTTATTTCTTTTTCTGCAAATACCCATGCATATCCAACCAACGCACAAAGCTGCTGAACCAGCCGGTGCTGGTGGTGGTTTTGTTGTACATGCCGAAGCCGTGGCCGCCTTGTTCAAACAAGTGGAATTCCACCGGGCGTTTGGCGGCGCGCCAGCTGTCGATCAGGTCGTAGCCGGAGTTGGCAAAAAATGGGTCATCTGCGGCCAGGGCGACGAAGAGAGGTGGCGCGTCGGCGGGGACTTCCACTTTGGACAAGGGGCCGTAGATATTGGCGATAAATGCGGGATTGGCGTCTTGGCCGTACAGGGCGGTGGACATGGTGAGCATGGCGCCGGCGGAGAAGCCGACCATACCGATGCGGTCTGGGTCGATCCGCCATTCTTTGGCGCGCTCGCGCACCAGGGCAAAAGCTGCGCGGGCATCAGCTATTTGTACAGCAAATTCTTCCGCCGGGTTTTGATCTGAGAGCGGGCGAGCAGCGCGTGGGGCGCCGGAGAACATGGCAGCCATGGCTTTTTGGAATTTGTCCATGTCGGCAGGCGTTTGCACCAGGCGATATTTCAGAACGAAGGCTGCAACACCTTTATCCGCCAGTGCTTTGGCAACATCCCATCCTTCATTGCTCATGGACAAAGTACGGAAACCACCACCGGGCGCAACGATCACAGCAGCGCCAGTCGCTTTGCGTTTTTTGGGCAGAAAGGGCGTTAAGGTTGCTTCGGTCACGTTGCGAGCGAAGGAGCTGCCGTATTGGCTGTGCCAGGACTCCTGGGCGGTTGCGTTCGGCAGCGGACCGGTTCCCAATGTAATGGCGTTGGGCTGTTTGGGAATGGCAATCGGGGTCATGGTGTCATCCAGCGCAAAGGCTGGAATGGTCAGCTGACAACCGAGAACGGTGAGGGCGATGGCGAATAAACGGGTAAAGCGTTTGCGGGAGGGTGCGATCATTCTTATAGTCTCCTAAACCCTGGTTTGGATGGTATACCGCGTGTTTTCGTGTAAAACGAAGGCCGAATAATAACGGAAATTTGCAGAATTTATATGATAAATAGTGGGCGGTTATAAGATGTGGGCGAGGAGAGATAAGAAAAGGCCGGCATTTGCCGGCCTACGCAATTCAAGGTTCACTATCTATTCAATTTAGCTGCCGCTATCGGTTGAGCCGACACGGATTTGCGAGGGCAGCTCGTGATCCGGTTTAGGTGTGGTCGGGCTGCTGGGTGGCAGGATGGGGAGAGTCACTTTGGGCTGATCCCCAGTCAAACTATGCAGAAACGCCGTAATGGCTTCTACTTCGTTTGCTTTTAATTCACGTCCCAATTGCGCATCACCCATAATTGCTACAGCTTCTTTTAAATCCCAAACCTCGCCGCTGTGGAAATAGGGCGGGGTGAGGGCAATATTGCGCAAAGGTGCTGCGCGGAATACGTATTCATCGCTCGCTGTGTTAGTGACCGCAAAACGACCTTTGTCATCCGCAGGCAGAATATCCGCACCCGGTTTTTTCACCACGCCGAATGGGAAATACGCCTGGCCGCCGACATTCACGCCGTTGTGGCATGCGGCGCAGCCCGTATTAATAAATAAATCGAGTCCTTCTTTTTGCTGTTTGGTTAGCGCATTGTTATCGCCTTTCAGAAAACGGTCGAATGGTGCATTAGGTGTAATCAATGTGGTTTCAAATGCAGCGAGTGCGCGCGCAGCGTTGGCGATGGTGACGGGATTTTTGCCGCCAAAGGCTTTTTGAAATTCCGCTACATATTCGGGAATGCTTTTTAAGGTGGCTTCAATACGGTCCGGTGTATTGTTCATTTCCACCGGTGCTTGCAACGGACCTAAAGCCTGTTCTTTGAGGTCGGCTGCACGACCATCCCAAAATTGCGCAACATTAAAGACAGCATTGAGCGCCGTTGGATTATTGCGCGGACCTTTTTGCCAGCCGTGACCGATCGAAACCTGCACGTTGTCACTGCCGCCAATACTTAAATTGTGGCAAGTGTTGCAGCTGATGAGATGGCTGCGCGATAAACGCGGGTCAAACCAGAGTTTATGCCCCAGTTCGATTTGCGCGGATACGACTTTTTCACCTGCCACTTCCGTTACTTTGATTGGAATCGGTTTAAAAATGGCGTTAGCGCGATCCCTTAAAGCCTGATCCGCACTCGCGGCACTTGCCATTACCAGCGTTCCGCCGATGAGCAAGGAGAGCAATTGATTTTTCTTCATGGGAGGGTCCTCATTATTGACCTTAGCGTTAGAAGTGCACTTGATAAGACGAGTTCCGGAAAATCGGTTTTATTACCCTCTCAGGGGCGGTTGGGCATGTGTTTAACGGGTTACTTAAATGAATGTGCAGGCAGGCGAAACAGGCGTACAACATAAAGCGCCACTCAATTGATTCGAGACCTAATGGAATAGAGCGGCGCCGTTAGCACGGCACCGGTAAGTCTTGTAGCGATGATATTGCAGGGAGGGAGTTTAGGATTTGATTGACATCAAGAGTTCGAGTGAATGCATGCGTTCGTCTGGGTCGTACAGATCGATGGTAAACATGAACTCGTTAACTTTTAGTTCGTCGGCCAAGTTTTCCAAATGAGCTTTGATTTGAGTAGGAGTACCTACGCCTGCCAGTGCGAGAAAGTCGCTGACACCCGCTTTTTCCTGCGGTGTCCAGAGTTCATCCATATTTTTAACCGGCGGGCGCAACCACAAGGGTTGATTGCGGAAAAGGGCAAGGATGCGCTGCAGACTGGTGGTAAAAATAAATTTGGCTCTTTCTTCCGTTTCGGAAATCACTACCGGCACGCCCAACATTACGTAGGGTTCGGACAATGTTTCGGACGGGCGAAATTGCGTGCGATAGATATAAATCGCTTCGCGCACTAAGCGAGGAGCAAAATGCCCCGCAAATGCATATGGTAGACCGCGCTGGGCAGCGAGTTGAGCGCTGAATAAACTCGATCCCAATAACCAGATCGGCACTTGTGTGCCTGCGCCGGGCACGGCTTTTAAACGTTGATTGGGGGTGGCGGGCGCTAACAATTGTTGCAGCAGGCTGACTTCAGTAGGAAAGTCATCCGCGGCGCGATCGTCTCGTCGCAATGCGCGTGCCGTGACAGGATCAGTGCCCGGAGCGCGGCCGAGTCCTAAATCAATCCGCTCTGGATAAAGGCTCGCTAGGGTGCCAAATTGTTCTGCGATCACTAAAGGTGGATGGTTGGGCAGCATAATGCCGCCCGACCCCACCCGAATATTGCGTGTGGCGCTGGCGATGTAGCCGATCAAAACTGCGGTGGCGGAGCTGGCGATCCCTTCCATATTGTGGTGCTCCGCCAACCAAAATCGTTTAAATCCCAATTCATCTGCTTTTTGAGCGTAGCGCAACGAATGTTTAAAGGTTTCGCATGCGTCTTCGCCTTCGCGAATGGAAGCGAGTTCAAGCAGTGAAAATGAAATGGTGTCGAGCATATTGTATTAACCATACTGCGGTAATGAGACTTGGATTGTACTGGATCTTATTGGTGCCAGTGATTTTGATGAATCTTTTGTTGCGAGTCGGTTGCAGAGAGAAAAATACAAAATTTCATTGCGGCAATTTTTATCCGAGAAAAAATGAAAATTCATTTCTCTCAATGTTTGATGGTTTTTAACTCTTTTTCTCAAATCGTAGAAATATTGATTTTAACCACATGTTGATAGCGGCTTCTTTTTTGCAAACGTGTTAACAAAAAATATCCGTGTAATAAATTGAGAGTAAGCAATCGCAAACTGCGTCTCATTTTTTAATGAAGGTAGACTCATACAATTTTGGGGGTTATTCCCCCAAATACAACATGGTCACCTACTATGAAAAAATCGAATTCAGACGATCAGGTCAGCTCTTCACGGGAGGAGCGGCGCAAACTGGTTAAAGCAATTGGATCGGCAGTGGTTGCGGTGCCTGTGATGAGTCTGCTGGGGTGTGGCGGCGGCACAGGTGATTCCAGTTCGAGCAGTTCAAGTAGCAGTAGTTCGAGTTCAAGCAGCAGCTCCAGTTCCAGCAGCAGTAGTTCAAGTTCGAGCAGTAGCAGTGGAACTCCCGTTGAGGGATGGGCATCGGGCGGAACTGCTTCTATGTGGACGGCATTTCCACCACCCAGTCCCTTCACTCCCGGCAGCGCCACTACCTGTACCCCCACAGGCGATTTGATGCTAGGCCCCTGTTATTTTTCCGTCGATCATTTCCGCGAAGATATTTCCGATGGTGAAAAAGGTGTGCCGGTGATTTTTGCCTTTCAGGTTCTTAACCGAAATTGCCAGCCTTTATCCGGCATCATTGTTGATATTTGGCACACCAACTGTGAAGGTTTTTATTCAGCTGATAACAGTGGAGCTGCCAAGAGTTCCCCTGATTGGAATGGTCCTTTCTGCGCGAATAACAATCAGCGTGCTATGCAGTCGCGTTGGCATCGCGGTGCGCAAATTACCAATGCTCAGGGCGAGGTGTATTTCAAATCCTGCTTCCCTGGCTGGTATGCGGGGCGTTCGAATCATCTTCATGCGCTATTTGTGGAAAACGGCCAGGAGCTGTTGGCGACGCAGTTCGCCTTTACGGATGAGCTCAATAACGAAATCCATGTCAATCACCCCGAATATATCGGGCGCCCTCAAGATACCCCGCTCGCCAGAGACAGTGTTTTTAGCGGCGGTTTCGGCGGTGGTTTTGGAGGCTTTGGTGGTTTTGGTGGAGGCGGCGGTGGCGGTGGATCCGGCGCTAATTGGGTGATGGACACCAAGCGCAATGAAGACGGATCCATGCTCGCCTACCGGTCGATCATTCTCGATATCTGATTAATTTTCATTGCGGTAAGCGCGATCTTTCCGGGCGGCATCTCGCCGTCCGTCTCCCCACTATTTCACAGCGGAAATTTCCGTTCGGAGGTTTTCATGAAACCTTATGCGATTGACGCCTTAGCCCGACTTGGGCGGATCCTTGGCAGCCTTGTTTTGGCGATGTTTCTATCTGCCTGTGGCAGCGAGGATGAGCCACTTGATGGTTCCTCTTCCAGCAGCAGTTCAAGTTCTTCCAGCAGTTCTTCATCGAGTTCGTCTAGTTCTTCTTCCAGTTCTTCCTCAAGTTCATCTTCGTCCAGCTCCGGCGATGTGCATACCCACGATCACTGCGAGGTTGGTTTCCATCCGCATTCAACGGATGGAACGCTGCCAGATCGCTGGGCGGAGTACACGGAAAACGGCCAAACGGATGCGACCCTGCGTCCCGAGATCATCGCCTGGATGGATTCTCAGGCATGGCAAGAAGCCCATTTCATCTGGCATCAGGCACGCCGTTGTACCTCTGGCGGTGGTGGCGGATTCGGCGGTTTTGGCGGCTTCGGTGGAGGCGGCGGTGGTGGCGGTACTGTAGATCCCTGTCAGTTCCCGGATAAGCGCCCAGCGGAAAACGAATGTGCGGGTCCGCAGGACGGCTATGAATTCCTGGTCATGCACCGCCATATGATCCACACCCTTCAACAGTTGTGGCCGAGCCTGAAAGATCAATTTGCCGGCTGGGATAAATTCCCGTCGCAAAACGATTATCCGGATGTGGTGCAGCAGTACTTCCGCCCCTGGGCGAGTGGCGTCGCGCAGGATGCAGCCCTGGCCGACGGTATCGATCAAATGACCCGGGAAGATGTCTTGTCCCGTTGGCCAACCGAAGGTCATTTTGGGCAGTGGATTCAATGCGGCACTCTGCAAGGCGGTTTGGGGTTAAACGGTCTGCACGGTGCTCTGCATTTCAATGCCTTCCCACCCAACAACCAAGCGCACAGCGTTGCCAATCAGCGGCGCAATCTCGACGCCTACACCTTTTGGAAACTGCACGGTTGGATAGACATGGTGTGGGAAAAATATCGCACCAAGGTCGGCTTAACCGCTGATGATCCCAAGCTGGCTGCGGAACTGGTCAAGCAATGTAAAGAGCATCATTTCTGGGCGCAGCAGATCGATCCCAGTTTGGTACAGCCCGAACCAGGTCCCGGCGGGGATGAAGAAGCCGGATATTTCCACGAGCTGGTGCGGCCGGCATTGGAGCAGGGTGGTTGTACAGGCTGTCACGGACCCGGTGAGTCAGCAGGATTGCGTCTTGGCTACAACATCTCCTCCGCTGAAATCGTGCAGCGCTTAGTCAATGTCAATTCCGCTCATGCGCAAGGCTACAAGCTGGTTGTTCCGGGTGATCCGGATAACAGCTGGTTGTATTTGAAGGCGTCGGGAGGCAGCCAAAACACCAACGCCGTGTGCAATCAAGCTGCCTTGTCGACCTGCAAACAACCTATGCCCGGCATGAGCCAACAGGGGCTGGATGCTTTGCGGCAGTGGATTTTGGATGGCGCACCTGCGCCGACCAAACAATAAAAGTTTAAGCGCGAGTCAGGGCCGAGTTGGCAATCGACCGGCCCTTTTTTTGAGCCATAAAAATAGGTAAATGCAGATGAAACGCTTTTTTTGGCTTATTGCAGCGTTATTGTCAGTGTCGGTTTGGGCTGGTGATACCACGTCTCCAAGTGCGAAAGCAGCGGATGCACAACCTGGACAAATAATCTCCAATGACAAAATTCCCAGCGGAATCTTTGTGGCGGGTCAATTGAATCCAGGTTTTCACGGGCGCGGCGTATCACTGGAAGCCAAGGTTCTGGAAATCCGCGATGCACCGGATAAGACCCATTTGCTCAAGCTGGAATTGACGGGAAAAGAGCCTTCTCGCTTTTGGGCCACCACCTTTGTGCCGCTGGCCAAGGATGAAGTCAAAATTGGCGGCGTCTTGATGTTTAAGGGATATATCGCCAGCACCGACTCATTGGATTCAGGAGGCAGGTTGCGACTTATGACGGAGGGAAGTTTGGCCGTGCTACAGGCGCGAACTATAGAAACGCCAAAGTAATATCGAAAGCTATAAATAAAAACGGGGCCAATTGGCCCCGTTTGTTTTCCGTAGCAACCGATTAACGGATGTGACGGTTGATGATGTTTTCGTACAACTCTTGGCGACCGGAAATTTGTTCTGGCTCGCCATTTTTGTTGCCGATTTCTGCCAGTTGTTCCAGGGACAGCTTGCCAGCTTCGAATTCTGCACCTTTGCCGCTATCGAAAGACGCGTAACGGTCTTTACGCATTTTTTCGATCGGAGAGTTGCGCAGGATGTCGTCAGCGATCAGCAGAGCGCGGGCGAAGGTGTCCATGCCGCCGATGTGGCCGTAGAACAGGTCAACAGGGTCAGTAGAGTTACGACGTACTTTCGCGTCGAAGTTAACACCACCACCTTGCAGGCCGCCGGCGCGCAGGATAACCAGCATCATTTCAACGGTTTCGTTGATGTTGTATGGGAACTGGTCGGTATCCCATGCGTTTTGGTAGTCACCGCGGTTGGCGTCGATGCTGCCCAACATGCCCGCGTCAGCTGCAACTTGCAGCTCGTGGTCCATAGTGTGCAGAGCCAGAGTGGCGTGGTTGGTTTCGATGTTCAATTTGAAGTCTTTATCCAGACCGTAGTGGCGCAGGAAGCCGATGACGGTAGCGGAGTCGAAATCGTATTGATGCTTGGAAGGCTCCATCGGCTTAGGCTCGATGAAGAAGGTTCCTTTGAAACCTTGCGCACGAGCGTAATCGCGAGCCATGGTCAGGAAGCGGGCGAAGTGTTCTTGTTCGCGCTTCATGTCGGTGTTGAGCAGGCTCATGTAACCTTCGCGGCCGCCCCAGAACACGTAGTTTTCACCGTTCAGAGCGATGGTTGCATCCAACGCGTCTTTCAACTGAGCACCAGCGTAGGCAACTACGTTGAAATCCGGGTTGGTGGAAGCACCGTTCATGTAACGTGGGTTGGAGAACAGGTTGGCGGTACCCCACAGGAGTTTTACGCCAGACTCTTTCATTTTCTCTTTAGCGCGTTCTACTACGGTGAACAGGCGCTCGTGAGTTTCGTGACGAGAAGAACCTTCTTCAACCAGGTCGATGTCGTGGAAGCAGTAGTAGGGAGTGCCGAGTTTTGTGAAGAACTCGAACGCTGCGTCCATTTTTTTGTAGGCGCGGGTGATAGCGTCAGAACCTTCGTTCCACTCGCGACGCTGGGTGCCTGGACCGAATGGGTCAGCGCCAGTGCCACAGAAGCTGTGCCAGTAACATGTGGCGAACTTGAAAAACTCTTCCATGGTGCGGCCAGCGACGACTCGCTTGGCGTCGTAATATTTAAAAGCTAAGGGGTTATCGGACTCTGGACCTTCATAGCCGATTTTCCCCACACCTTTAAAATATTCTTTATCTCCAATTACTATGCTCATTGCGTAATACCTTCTGTTAATGACACAAATGTCTTGTTCAGTGTTGTGCTCCCTGCCGGGGCGTGGGTTATACGGAAGTGATCAAGCGCACTCCCATATGAGCCGTAAAACTGTCATCCGGTGCCAGAGTTATCAGGCCGTCGCCTGTGTTAAATGCATCGATGCCGCAGCTAACGGATTCGATTGCGATAGATAGCCGGTCTTGCGCGATACAGACCTGCAGGTAGTTTAATCCCAGTTCGCCAGTTTTCTGCCAAATCTCCAGTCCTAATTTTTGACTTTCAGACCAGAGAATCGTTTTGGCGACAGTGGTTACGTCGCTGTCTTCCAGGGCAAAACAATCGTCGAACTGGATGTCGCCCATAGGGCGGAGCTGGTCGAACTCGTGATAAGGCAGGCGCTCACCGGTCGGCAGCATACGCTCATCAATAGCCAGCTTGCGTGAACGCGGCAGCTTCAGACTCAGCGTATCCATTTTCTCTGACAGCCCAAAATAGGGGTGCCAGCCTACACCGATTGGCATCGGCGACTTGTCACGATTATGGACCCTATACTCGATATCGAGCTCGGAACTTGCGCGCAGGGTGTAGCGGATAACGACTTCCGCTTTAAACGGATAGCCCTGCTGAGAGCCGTCGCAGTCGTAGCGAAGAGTTGCTTCGCTGACTTCATCGCCTTCGACTACGGAGACTTCAGGCTTTATATGATGAATAAAACCGTGCAGCGCATTGTTGCGGCTCGTCTCATTAACCGGCAATTGATAGGTCTTGCCGTTGAACTCATAACGCCCGTCGCGCAGCCGGTTAACCACCGGGAAAATCGGAATATTGCGGAAAACCTTGTCGGTTTCCATGGCGCTTTTGCTAGGTAGCCCGACGATCACATCAACGGGCCCTTTGGCGGATTGGAATTGCAAGCGGTTGGTAAGACCGCCGAATTCTGGAACCAATTCCAATAAGCACCCATTGGCGGTGCGAAGAATATCTGCTGCGTAATCTTTGCTCATAAGGAATTACTCGGCACTGGGTACCGTTTCACTCCATTTTTGATAGGCATCCTGGTACTGCGCTTGCAGCTCAGGCTTCGGCTCGATGCGCTCTTTCAGTGCCAGGCCAGCAAAGGCTGACTGCACAGAGTCGTAAAAGCCGGATCCTAAAGCGGCACCGCGCGCGGCACCTTCAGCACCGTCGGTTTCGTACAGTTCGATGGTGCTGCCGGTGGTGTTGGCGAAAGCTTCGGTGAAGATGCTGCTCAGGAACATATTGCCGCGGGATGCGCGCACGAGGTCGCAGCGGCCGCCCAGTTCTTTAATGACGTCAAAACCGCGATTAAGCGCGAACACAATACCTTCCTGAGTCGCGCGGACCAAATGGCCCAAGCTGTGACGGTTGAGATCGATATTGTGGAAATGTGCACCGACGGTGCGGTTGTGCAACATACGCTCGGCACCATTACCGAAAGGCAAAAACTGCAGGCCGTCGCTGCCGACAGCCACTTTTTCTGCCAGTTGGTTGAGCAGACCGTAGTCGAGCAGATTGCCGTTGGCGCTGAGCACCGAACGCAACCAGCTGTAAGCTCGACCGGTGCCGTTTACGCACAGGAGTACACCATTGCGCGCTTGCTCGCTGGTATGAGTGACGTGCAGGAAGGTGTTGACGCGACCTTCACGGTCGGTCAGCGGTTTATCGGTTACGGCGTACACAACGCCTGAAGTACCGGCGTTGGCCGCGATCTCACCTGGATTCAACACGTTCAAACTGAACGCGTTATTGGGCTGGTCGCCCGCGCGGTAGCTGATTGGAATACCGGCGGGAATGCCGAGTTCTGCAGCTGCAGCGGCGTTAACAGTGGTGGTGCCGCCGATATTGGGTTCGATGGCAGGCAGCAAGTCGGCAGAGAACTGCCAGTGGTCCAGCAGACGATGAGCAGGGCTGGATCCTTTGAAATCCCACAACATGCCTTCAGACAAACCGCCTGGGGTGGTGGTCACCTCACCTGACAGTTTCAGGGCGATGTAGTCGCCGGGCAGCATGATCTTGTGGATTTGCTGATAAATCTCAGGCTCGTTTTGCTGAACCCAACGCAATTTGGAGGCAGTGAAGTTGCCGGGGGAGTTCAGCAGATGTTGGAAACAGTAATCTGGTCCGAGGGATTGCAGAGCCTCTTCACCTTGGGATACAGCTCGGCTGTCACACCAGATAATAGAAGGACGAAGAACTCGGTTGGCTTTGTCGACTACAACCAAGCCGTGCATCTGATAGGTGATACCGACTGCTGCTATGTCTTTAGGCGAGAAGGTGCCTTTGCTCCACAGCGCGGCGCAGCCTTGTTTGACACAGTTCCACCAGGTTTCCGGATCTTGTTCCGCCCAGTTCTTTTGCGGGCTGAGGATTTCCAGCTCTACGGCTGGATATTGTGCGGATGCCGCTGATCTGCCGGTTTTGCCGTCGAGCACGGAAAGCTTGACGGAAGAACTACCGATATCAATGCCCAAGAAATACATATTGAGGCTCTATTTATTGAAAATTAAATGGCAAAACGCCGCGAAAATATCCCAACGAGAATAGAGGGGACTAACACGGCCGGGCTACAGGCTTTTTAACCGCCTGAACGCGTATTTTTAACTACCCAAATGCACGTTAAAAACCCATTATCAACGGGTTAAATTGTATGCTTTCCGCAAATTCACAATTGCTGGATCAAGTTTGGGCTGCTCCTGTGTTTAAGAAGCCATATTTCAATCTCTGATTCTCGCGGAACCGACTGGGAGTGAGTTTCTTGTTTTCGAGAAACTTGCGGTTGAAATGCGAGATGTTGGCGTAGCCGCAACTTAAGGCTATATCCAATATATCCCGGTCTGTTGTCGCCAATAGGTGACACGCTTCAGCGATGCGAACCTCGTTAACGAATGAAACAAAGGTGCGTCCCGTTTGCGCGCGGAAAAAGCGTGAAAAACTTTGCGGCGCCATGTTGACGAGCTTGGCTACGTCCGGCTGTTTGATTTCTTCGTGTAGATGGTTTTTGACGTAATTGATGGCGTTGGTCAGTCGATCGACGCCGCGAACGGATTGTTCGACCACATAGTCGTCACTGGCCAAAGCTTCCTGCTCACATTCACTGAGAGACTGACACAGCAAAAGAAAATGAGCGATACGGGCAAGTCCGCGGTGATTGCGCACATTTTCCAGCCACTGGCGCGCTTCGCCCAGGTTGCCTTGGGTAAATAACAGGGCTCGGCGAGTCGCTGTAATAAGCGTTTTCATAGCCCGCGCTTCGGGGATGCTATAAAAAGTTTCGCCGAGAAATAATGGGTCAAACTGCACGACCAACATTTCGTTTTCGGTAAATTGGTCGTCACTAATCCAGCAATGGGGAATATTCGGACCGATTAAAACCAGATCACCTGGATAAAAGGTTCCTATATGGTCACCAATGAAACGTTTACCACTGCCTTTGAGAATCAGCGAAATTTCAAATTGCGGATGAAAATGCCATTTGTGATTGGCTTGAAACGCCGGACAGGAATATTGCAGAACCCGAATAGATTCATCGGCTTCAAGTTGTACATTTTCAAAAGCGGGTTTTTCCATGGTGATGCTAACTTGAGACTTCTCGGTTCGTGATTTATGAGCGTTTCTGGGATAGAAATCAGTTCTTTCTATTCTTTCCATAGCTTTTCACGGTATTCAAATCGGGGTTGTTGCGGGGCAGCAAGCTTTGCCGGTCAAACACCTTTGAGGCTGCAGTCTAACACCCGTCATTATGTCGCGCCATGCGTCCAATCTCACATTTTTCGCATAAAAGGGTAGTGCTTATGGTTAAAAATAGCAAAGAAATGGTTAAGACAGGGGAGGGAACCTCACTATTAAGGTGATAGGCTCCTCATTATGATTTTGACAATAAGTTACTCAATAAGCCCAATTCATCTGGTCATTTCAATGAGCAATTCTTTCCTAAAACGAACTCGTGTAAATCGAGTTTTTTATTTTTTCTTTATAGTCGTTTTTACTTTTTTATATTCCTTAAATAGCTGGGCTCTTGGTGAGCCTGCCTATATTAGTGATAAGGCCGAGACTGGCGCTCTGGGAATTGTCGGGAAAGAACGTACGGCTTCTATATATGTAGATGCGGCGGATTTTCCTGGCGTTATTAGGGCGGCAAAAGATCTCGCGCTCGATGTCCAGCGGGTATCCGCAAAACTCCCTGCGCTGGTGCAGTCTCCGGAAGAATTGAAGGGGCACGCCATTATTATTGGAACGCTTGAGCGCAGCCCGTTAATTCGCCAATTAGTAGAGCTGAAAAAACTGGATGTCGCGGCTATTGCTGGACAATGGGACGCGTTTCATCTCGAAGTGATCGACAATCCTCTTCCTAATATTGAGCGTGCGCTGGTGATCGTCGGTGCGGATAAGCGGGGAGCGATTTACGGAATTTACGACATTTCTGAACAAATCGGTGTATCGCCCTGGTACTACTGGGCAGATGTTCCCCCAAAGCACAA
Source organism: Saccharophagus sp. K07 (assembly GCF_014336955.1). Classification (GTDB taxonomy): domain Bacteria; phylum Pseudomonadota; class Gammaproteobacteria; order Pseudomonadales; family Cellvibrionaceae; genus UBA5868. Next base: position 474,519 of record NZ_QRAI01000001.1, read on the forward strand.
AGAGCAAATTTATGTGCGCGCAGGCACGCACAAACAGAGTGCGCCGACCGTGCGCTACCGCGGTATTTTCCTTAATGACGAAGCGCCGGCTTTGACCAATTGGGTTAAAGCGAATCACGGTGACTATAACCACGAGTTTTACGCGAAAGTGTTCGAGTTGCTTCTGCGTTTAAAGGCCAATTATTTATGGCCGGCTATGTGGAATAACGCCTTCAACGATGACGATCCGAAAAACCAGGCCTTGGCGGATGAGTACGGCATAGTGATGGGCACATCGCATCATGAGCCTATGATGCGCGCAGATAAAGAATGGAACCGCTATGGCAAAGGCCCATGGGAATACTCCATCAACCGCGAAAATATTTTTGAGTTTTGGCGAGCAGGTACGCAGCGCGCCAAACCTTATGAAAGTCTGTACACACTTGGAATGCGCGGACAAGAAGACGCGCCTATGAGCGAAGGTGAAAATATTGAGCTGTTGGAACTGATTGTTCGCGATCAGCGCAATATTCTCAGCGAAGTATTTCCTCATACCCCGCTCGAAGAAATTCCGCAGGTCTGGTGCTTATATAAAGAAGTACAAGCTTATTACGAAAAAGGCATGCGCGTGCCGGACGACATTACCTTGTTGTGGAGTGATGACAACTGGGGGAATATCCGTCGTTTACCAACGCCGCAAGAGCGCAATCGTAAAGGTGGTGCAGGGGTTTATTATCATTTCGACTATGTGGGTGGTCCGCGATCTTATCGTTGGATTAATTCGACTCCCATCGCCAAAATCTGGGAACAAATGCATTTGGCCTACCGCTACGGCGCTACCCAAATTTGGATTACCAATGTCGGCGATCTCAAACCCATGGAATTTCCGACCGAATTTTTCCTGCGCATGGCGTGGAATCCGCAGCAATGGCCAAAAGAGCGTTTGCAGGAATTTGGCCGTTTATGGGCAGAGAGAGAATTCGGCCCTGAATACGCAGCTGATATTGAAGCGCTGATCACCGGCTATACCCGCCATAACGGCCGGCGCAAACCCGAGTTAATGGAGCCGGAAACCTACAGTCTGCTGCATTACGGTGAAGCTGATCGGATTCTGGAAGAATTACAGCAGCTGACTGCCAAGGCGGAATACATTTACAGCAAGATAAGCGCGGATAAACGCGATGCTTATTATCAGTTGGTGCTGCATCCGGTGCTCGCCACTGCAACCGTCTCCCGTCTTTATATAGCGACTGGTAAAAATCGCCTTTACGCCAATCAGGGGCGCAATATTGCGGACCGCTATCGCCAGGAAGCCAAAGAATTGTTCCGTCAGGACCAGGCATTACGCGAGCGCTACCACAGCATCAATGGCGGCAAATGGCGTCATTTTATGGATCAATCCCATATTGGTTACACCAATTGGCAGAATCCGGAAGGCGATCAGCTGCCGGTGCTGTACGAATATGTGCCGGGTGATTATGCGGAAATGGGCATCGCAGTCGAAGGTATTGCGGAATCCTGGCCGTCGGCGGTAGCGGGCACTTGGCCGCATAAAGGTAAGCATGAATTGCTGTTTGATTTTTACGGCAAACAAACCCGCGAATTGGTGATGTTCAATCGCGGCCAGCATCCTTTTGAATTCACTGCCACTGCGGAACCTTGGATTAAGCTCAGCAAGGCAAGCGGCCCGGTTCAAGATCAGGTTGCTATTGCTGTGACTATTGATTGGGATGCGTTGCCGGATGGTGTTGCACAAGGACAAATTGTTTTTCGCGGCACTGGCTGGCAGAGCGCGAGAATTTCTGTCTCAGCCAACAAACCTGTAGCGAAGTTGCGAGAGACCGCCAAAGGTTATCTCGAAGCGGATGGATATATAGCAATAGAAGCGGCCAACTTTACCACCAGCAAAGCGGTTAAAGGTTTTGCGTGGCAGGAAATCCCTTTGCATGGGCGCACTCACAGCTCGATCTCGGTTTATCCCATTGGCGATCAAGTCTTTAGCAATCCGGCAAAAGCACCTTACGTCGAATATCCCATAACCTTCTTCTCATCGGGCGAAGTCGATGTGCAAGTTTTGCTGGCGCCGAGTCTGCCGTTCGTTCCCGGCCGTGGGTTGCGTTACGCTGTCGCGATTGGTAACGAAAAACCGCAGATAGTGGACTTTTTGCAGGGCTATAAGGATGGTGATGCCGCATGGGAAGAATCGGTAAAAGATGGAGTGCGTGTAGGCAGCAGTCGTCACAAGATAAAACATCCAGGACCGACTACACTGAGATTGTATGCGGTAGATCCCGGCGTTACGCCACAAAAATTATTGATCAATACCGGAGGCTTAAAGCCGAGTTATCTCGGGCCGGAACAAAGTCCGTTTTTACAATAAATAGGGTTTTAGCTGTCATGTGCGACAAACGATCGTTTTGTCGCACATGCTGATCTGATCATAATGAGTTTATGGCGCGCGTTTGACAAAAGATAGATTCAACGCCTAGCCCTATGTTAGTCTTTGCCGCAGCTCTCCTGCTGGATAGGAATAAAAATAAGGCAGAGCTTATTAGCTGGTGACTGTGTTCAAAGTGCAGGTTCATAAAAATAAAAGCACTACTATCTGATTTATTTGACTCGCTACACGCATTCAACTTGCGGTATCAGATAATCCAAATGCCATTTCACATATGGCACTTAGTGTGTGCGAACTTGCCTTGAAGTAGTCCTATCACCTCAATCATTGTTCTGCTGTAAATAGTGCCGCTCTGTGCAGCCTTGTCTGGCGTAAAGCCGGAGGGTGTATGCGGAAAATAATAACGAATGTTGCTTATATGACAGCGTGGGCCATGCTTGCATCAAGTGCTGAGGCTAATGCCGTTTTTCTGACACTTGTTGGGAGCTGCGATCTTCCAAAAGTTGGCTATTCTGACTAATTGGCTATGCTCTAAAAGGGCTATTCCCAAACCGTACGCAGGCGGTTTGCAGTAACACTTTCATGGACGGGCTTTAAGCACAATAACAATAAAGGCTCGATACATTGGGGTCGATCCCGGGCAAACATCATCGGTTAAAAAACAAATAACTATTAATCAGGTAATCTCGGAGACGCTATGTCTAAGTCAATTTCCAGGAGTCCATTTGCGTGGCCGCTATATGCTAGCTTCGCAATTCTGTCGGCGTGTTCCGACAGTGATCCGGCGAACGTGTCCTTTAATGGTGGGGACACAACTGTGGTGGAAACCAATGTCATTCCAAACCATGACTTATCCAACGGCGATGAAGGTTGGGAAACGAGAGCTGACAGCGTCGTTGCTGAGTTTGCACTAGCTCCGACCCTGGGTCAGGGCGGCAACAGTCTGAAGACGTCGGTGAAAATTGTGGAAGTTGACAGCGCACCCGACGATATCTCTGTGGGGCCATCTTCCGTCACTGTGAAACCTGGACAAGCCTATTCCGGGGCCGCCTATGTAAAAGGTCCTTTGTGTGGTTTGACCCGATTTGTGGTTAATCCAGTCGGCAATACGGATCCTGAGCAGATTTTAGTTAGTCAGAATGTTTTCCTGACTGGTCAACCGCAGATGGTTGAGTTTTATTTTCAGGTTCCGGATGGCGTCTCTGAAGTAGAAATCCCGGTACAAATGGGATTCGCCGATAATATCGGCAGTGAAATTTATATCGATCGGATGATTGCCGCACCCATCCCCCGTATGCCACCTATACAGGAAGGCAACGTTGTTCCCAACTCCGATTTTGAAGAAAGCACAACGACTATCGCTGGCGCTACAGGCTCCTGGGGAAATACAGCACCGGAGGCGGGTGCAACATTTAGCGTGGACTCTTCAGGAGTTGCGCAAAGCGGCAACAACGCGGTCAGAATCGATTTTCAAGATTCGGTCGGCACTGGCGATCCCTGGGCTATTGAAGGCGGACCTACCAACGTTAGCGTAGTGTCTGGCTGGACTTACACATTTTCTGCCTGGGTGAAGGGCGATAACGGGGGCAAGATCAATTTCCTGGTGCAAAACCCGACGCAATACAACTCTTATGGTACTCAGGAAATAGAGCTTACCGCTGAATGGCAAGAAGTGCGTTTCTCAGCAAAAATCGATGGCACTGATGTAGTCCGTCTCTACGCCCAATACAATTTCGCTGAAAACAAGGGCAAAACCATCTACGTCGACAACATTAAGCTGATTCCGCCGGATACTTGCCCATATGCTCCTTCGTCTGGGGATCTGGTCAGCGATAACGCCTCCCTGTTTGACTACAACCACGTTACCAATGGCAGTCTGGAAGAGGATGTTCTCGATTTCCTCGGTTGGGAAACCAAAGCCGCAAATGGCGCCAGTGCCGATTTCGACATGCAAATCGTCGACAAATTTAATCGGTCTTTGGTTAACAAAGGTAATCAATCTCTCAGAGTCAGCATAATCGACACAACGGCAAATCCTGCCGATATCCAGGCTGGTCCTGCTGATATTTTTGTCGTTCCCGGAAAAACCTATATTTATTCTGCTTTTGCGCGTGGCACCGTGGGCACCAAGGCGAAATTCGTTCCCGTGCTGAGCGATGCTATTGCGACGTCACTGGAAGGTTTGGAAGTGACGTTCGACAACGTTTGGCAGCAAGTCACGTTTGATTTCACTGTGCCGGAAAACGCTCCCGTTTTAACCGAGACAGAGCTCCAGGAAGCCCGCTTGCCTGCTGATGCAGTTGTAGCTCGTCTGCAAATGGCGGTGAATCTGGGTTATCCGCAGAATGAAGGAAAATATGTTTTCCTGGATGATTTCACTTTGTTGCCAAACGCTCTCACCAACGGCGATTTGGAAGACGGTCTGCAGGGGTGGGCCACGGTTGCCCCGGACAATATTGCGACTACCACGCTGGATAACACCGACGCGCACACCGGCAACAATTCATTGCGATTTGATTTCAGCAAAAATGCCGCTAATTCAGATGACTCCGGCTTCTTATTGCAACTGGAAGACGTTTATGCCGGATTTGAAAATGTGGCAGTTGAAGGTGGACGCAAATATTACGTTTCCGCGCGATTCAATGGTGATTCCGGCGCGCGTGTAAAACTGCTCGTCAATTCCGCAGATGGTTCGAAGGAGTTTGCTTCCAGCGTTACCACTTTGAGTGGTGGTTGGCAGGAAGTCACATTCACAGCCAATATTCCGGAAGATGTTGAAGTGGTGAATGTAATCGCGCAAATGGGTTACCCCTCAAACGCTCTGCACTCGATTAGTTTGGATACCTTCAGATTGGTATCGCAAATTCCGCCGCCGCCCCGTGCGAAAGCCGCCAATCTGGTATCGAACGGTAATTTTGAGACTGGAGCTACCACAGGCTGGGAGGGAAACAACGCGGCAATTGAGCTGGTTGATGCAAACAAAAATGCGGACGGCGTACGTTCCGGCCGTTATGCGTTGCGCGTGTCTGATCGAGCATACGACTGGGCTTCTGCACAATTCGAATTGGGAGACAGTGCTCTTACCGCAGGTGACAGCTATTTCGCTGCTGCTTGGGTGAAAGTGGATGGCGCAGTTGCGGATACGCTGCAGCTGACCTTGCTCGTTCAATACTCTGAAGGTGATCCGGATTATATTCCGATTGCCAACACAGGCTTAGCCGATACCCTGGAGTGGACGCGCCTAGCCGGTGTATTCACCTTCAATCCGGGCAGAACGGTCACATCCATCAGGCCCTATATAGAAGCGACTAACGCCGAGACCAATTATTTTATTGATGAGTTGGTTGTCACCAAGATTTACAACATCAATGGTGGATTCGAGTCGGGCGATATCTCGAAGTGGGATGAGGCGGGTGCAACCATCGAAGTCACCACGGCGGAAAAACACTCCGGCGAATTCTCAGTGCACGTGACTGGCCGCACTGAAAACTGGAATTCCGTGCAATACGACATGCGCGATATAGGCCTGGTGCCGGGGCGTACTTATCTGTTGTCCGCCTGGGTGAAAGTGGATGGTGCAACCGCAGAAACCATCAAAATGACGATGGAATATGTGGATGAGAGCGAATCTCCACAATATCGCACCATTGCCAGCTCTTCCGATACGTTGAACTGGGTTCAGCTAAGCAACACATTTACTTATTTGCCTGATGGGGAAGTGAGCACGCTCAAAGTCTACTTTGAGTCGGATAGCGCTACGGCATCCTATTTTGTTGATGACCTGGTCATTACAGAATTCGTACCTCCTGTGAGTGTGATTACTAATGGCGATCTTGAGACAGGTACGATCAAAGGATGGGAGCCCTCCGGTGGCGCCACTGCCATTTCCGTTGTGCAATGGCCGCAAGGCGGTGCTCATTCAGGGTTCTTTGGTCTGCATGTGTCAGGCAGAAGCGCCAACTGGCATTCTGCGCAATACCCCCTGCTGGATTTGGAGTTGGAAAAAAATACTTCTTATAAAGCGTCCGTATGGGTCAAGCTCGCCGGTGATACTGAACTTGACACGGTATATCTGACGCTGCTCTTGAATGACGGCGGAGCGGATCAGTACATCAATGTTGCGAGTGCGACCGTCACCAACACTAAATGGACCAAGCTGGAAGGTATTTTCGACTACGCACCGACTGGCGATGTGACAAATTTGCGTCTGTATATCGAAGCCGTAGGCGCTGAAACCAGCTATTACATCGATGACCTTGTCGTTGCGCGCAATTACGCCTTTAACGGCGGTCTGGAAGTGAGCGCTACAGACCATATCGGTTGGACTGGCTCTGGTGCGGCAAACATCTCCGTGACAGACGAGGAAAAACAGCACGGTTCTTTCTCACTGTATGTGACGGATCGAGCAGCGAATTGGAACGCTGCGCAGTTCGATCTGACAAATAGCGGCATGCAACCCGGCAAAACCTACGATATTTCTGCATGGGTGAAAATTGATGGGATCGTTGAAGATCCCATTGCAATGACCATGGAAACGCGACGACGGGCAGATGATTCGGAATCGAGCTACACCACGCTGGATCGCGCTGAAGACACCTCGGACTGGGTACAACTCAAAGTCCGGTATGCCTTTGCCTTTGACGAAATGCCTGAGATTTTCAAGGTTTATTTTGAGGCGACCGATGCAGACAGCTCTTATTACGTGGACTCATTGGTGATCACAGAAGTAGACGAAATCTATACGCATTAAAAAGCGAGTTGAAACTGTTATTCACTGTCACGTTTACAGAATTCGAGAATGGTTATGACGAATAAAATAAATACCTTGCGTAATAAAACAGGCATATTCACCTACTCTTCGACAGCTGTTTTGCTCGGCGCTTTATTTGCTCAGCAGGCTTATGCGCAAAACGCAGAAACAGAGGAAACTGCAGCTCCGGTAGTGGAAGAGGTGGTGGTATATGGAATTAAACAATCGCTGAAAAACGCCCAGGATTTAAAACGGGATTCGGCGACGGTAATCGATGCCATTACGGCATCGGATATTACCTCGCTGCCGGATAAATCTGTGGTGGACGCGCTGACGCGCGTCCCCGGGGTAACCGTGGAAGTATTCGAAGCGACGGATGACCCCGAGCACTTTGGCGCAGAGGGAAGTAGCGCGCTGGTGCGCGGCCTTGATCGCACACTGACGCAATTTAATGGCCGCACATCCTTCAGTGCGACTCAGTGGGGAGCGGTTAACCTCTCGCATATTCCATCGGAGTTAGTGGGGGCAATTGAAGTACAGAAAAACCAAACCGCTTCCATGATTGAAGGTGGTATTGCAGGTACTTTGAACGTTATCACCCGTAAGGCATTCGATAGCCCCGGAATGCAATTGGGTGGAGCTATTAAAGCGGATTACGGCGATCTGGTAGAAGAATGGTCTCCGAATATTTCCGGTTTGTTCAGTAACCGCTGGGAAACCAATGCTGGTGAGATTGGTTTTTTGGTGTCGGTAGCTTGGAGTGAAACCAATGCGGCATCCCAATCCGTCGGTACTCACAACTACTATGAAAAAAGTAATCGCACCGCGCCACGGTATCCGGAGGGGAATTCCCTGGACGGCGTGGGTTCGCCGCTTCCTGGCGCAGATCCTGATGCCGTTTATTGGTTGCCGCCTTCTATTCAGGTGAGAACCAAACAAGACGCTAACGAACGTTTGGGTTTCGTCTCGTCACTGCAATGGCGCAACCCGTCCGAAACATTTTTGGCTACCTTGGAATTTATTCGTTCGGATAACAAGTCTTCCTGGACGGAGCGTCTGGTACAGAATAAAGACCAGTTGGGCGATCAGTTCGACAACGCCAATATCGTGAATGTGCTGGAAATTCCCGGCATTTCCGGTTTGAACGAAAGTTTTGATCCTGAGACCGGCTTGTTCACTCACGGTGTTTTGGCCGGTAGCGGCACAGCTACCTATGGATACGCACCAGAAACGCGTTATCACGATGAAGAAACTTATGTGAACGACATAAGTTTGGACATCGAATGGAAAGTCAACGATAACCTCACCATCAACAGTGATATTCAATTTGTGGATTCAGGCCTGGTTCTGTTCGACCACACGATCCACAGTTATTTTGAATCTGATGTGTGGATGGATTTTAGAAGTCCTGACAATCCGCAAGTCGGTTTCCTGGGCAGCAACTTCCACATGCTAAGTTCCGCAGAAGCGGCGGCGGGTCACAAAGGGACTGTATTGAAAGATGCCAACGGTAATTATTGGGGCGGTGATATTACCTCTATTACGGACCCCGCCAATATTCATACCCGCTCAGCCATGGACCATAACACCGACAGCTCCGGAAAAGATTTTGCGTTTTCATTGGATGCGGATTATGAATTGGAAGATAGCTGGTTAACCAATATCAAAGTCGGCTTCCGTGTATCGGATAGAAGTCAGACTCACAAATCGACGGAATATGACTGGGGTGTGATTTCTCCGGAATGGAGTTCGCAACACAGACGCTCCGTGGCGGATTATCCGCAATTCCAGGAAGTATTCGATTTCGGTAGAGGCTTCCACAACGGCAAAGCGTTTGTCGACGGCAGCGTCACTGCTTTCTATATGCCAAGATTGGACTGGGTAAAAGATCTGAACGCGTTCGAGCGCGAATTCCGCTCTATTATTCCGAAAGAATACGATCCAGATATTGCTGCCCTGCCGATTGGTGAGGGATTCCCCGATGCAAATGATCCACGCCGGGATTCCACCTGGTGGTACACCGAAGAAGAAGGCGCGGGCGATCCCTTCTACACATTGGAAAGCCGATATGTGGAAGGCAAAGAGCCCGGCAGCCCATATTCGCCGTACTACATTTTTACGGTAGAAGAGCGAAAAAGCGCCGCTTATGTTCAATTCGATTTCGACTTTGTCGATCTGCCAATGCCTATTCGCGGGAATTTAGGTTTCCGCTACGTGGATATCGACGTGTCGACAACGGGTTCGCGAAATTTCTCGACGCCTTTAAAAGCTGGAGCTTGGTCTGACCCTGCACGTTATGCTCCGACCACCCAGATCATCGGATTTCCCGCCGACTTGGAGCAATGGTTACGTGACAACGCTGCGGCTTATGAAGAAGCCATCGCAGCGGGTGAAACACCGCCTGTCCCAGATCCATCGACGCTGGAATGGCTCAATGGTTATTCGGAACGCACCAGCGTTAAACCAAAACGCTATTCAACCGTGTTGCCCAGCTTGAACTTGGCGATGAATTTAAGGGAAGACTTGATTTTGCGCTTTGCCGCATCAAAAGCGATTTATCTGCCGCACTTGTCGTTGAAACGAGCGAGCCAGGAGTTAGGGGTCCAGGTGACCGCAGTAGAGGATGATAATCCACCCACTGGATGGGATTCGGAAACACGGGGTGAGCCGCTCAAGTCGGTTACCTTCGTGAACTACACCAGCTCTACTGTTGGTGGCTCCAACCCGCACTTGTTGCCGGAAGAGTCGATTAACGTTGACTTGGGACTTGAGTGGTATTTCTCTGATGTAGGTTCTTTGTCCGGCGTCATTTTTACCAAAGACATGGATAACCTGATCCGCAAAGGCTCAGCTCGTCTGGACACGGATAACCCCTCAACTGGTGCAGTGGTAACGGTTGTTCAGGCGGATACCTATGAGAACGTCGGTAAAGCGAGAATCGATGGTTTCGAAATTTCGTATCAGCAAACTTACGATATGCTGCCAGGATTCTGGAGCGGTTTAGGTTTGCAGGCAAACTATACCCGCCTCTATACCAAAGAGGATGTCGGAGCCAATATCGATACTTCCATATATGGAGCCTTTGTTGGTCTTCCGTTGGAAGGATTGTCGCCAGAAAACTACAACGTGATCGCGTTTTACGAGAACGATATATTCAGCACGCGGTTGGCTTACAACTTCCGCTCTGAATATATGTTGAATTCTCGCGATGTAATCGGTAAACGACCGGTTTACAACACTGACCGCGGAATTCTCGACTTCTCGTTTACATACAAAGTGAATGATTCGTTCAAAGTCGGCTTTGACGTTAATAACCTGACCAACGAAACGACGCATACCCGGTACCAGTATGACGAGGCTGGCAATTTGCATCCGCGTCATTATTTCATCAACGACCGGCGTTTTACCTTGCGTATGTCCGCGAGTTATTAATACAACGCTTGGGTGATAACAAAGCAAAGCGTATAGTGAAAGCTATACGCTTTTTTTATTTGTGCAGATTCATTTTTTATCCGCATTAGTGTTGTTGATTCCAGTCAAGACGCAGGAACAGTATGCAGACAAATACCGCATCTCAAGATGGGCCAATCGAGCATCTGGTAATTCTGGGTGGAGGAACGGCAGGCTGGATGGCCGCTGCGGCTATCGGTCGAGTGTTTCGTAATTCCGCGATGAAGATTACGGTCATCGAATCCAGTACTATCGGGACAGTTGGTGTAGGCGAAGCGACGATTCCGGAAATTTACAATTTCAATAAGTCTCTAGGTGTCGATGAACGGGAGTTTCTCAAATTTACCCAAGGAACATTTAAACTCGGTATCGAATTTGTCGGCTGGAACAATCCCGGTGCGTCTTATATTCATCCATTTGGGCGTTATGGAACCGCGCTCGGTTCAGTGCCGTTTTTTCATTATTGGCAGCGCTTGCACAATTTAAATCTCGCCAAATCTCTTCCGGATTACTGTTTTTGCATCGAAGCCTGCAAACAAAATAAATTGTCCCGTCCGGTCAATGTGCCTAACTCGCCCTTGAGCGAAATCGATTATGCCTATCACTTCGATGCCGGCCGTTATGCGCAATTTTTGCAACGCTATTCGGCCGCCTGCGGGGTAAAACATGTGGATGCAAAGGTCCTTGCAGTTGGCAGAAATAAGGAAAATGGCTATATCCAGTCACTGGCATTGGATACAGGCGACACCATAGAGGCAGATTTTTTTATTGATTGCACAGGTTTTAAAGGATTATTGATTGAAGAAACCTTGCGCAGTGGTTATGAGGATTGGAGCCATTATTTGCCCTGCGACAGCGCTATGGCGGTGGCCAGTCCGCGGTTAGACCCTTTGCCACCTTATACGCGGGCAACTGCACGCGAAGCAGGTTGGCAGTGGCGTATCCCGTTGCAACACCGCACCGGCAACGGCTATGTGTTCTGCAGTCATTTTATTTCCGACGAAAAGGTCAGAGAGACCTTGCTTAATAATGTGGCTGGTGGAGCGACGTCAGAGCCGCGCATTATTCGTTTTAAAACCGGTGTGCGCCGCAAACAGTGGAATAAAAATTGTGTCGCCCTGGGATTGGCGTCGGGATTTCTTGAGCCGCTGGAGTCCACCAGTATTCACTTGATCTATGAGGCGATTGCCAATTTTATTGGCTTGTTCCCGACCAAAGTGGTCAAGCGCGAGCTAGTGGAAAAATATAATCAGCTGCAGGCGCGCAGCTATATGACCATTCGCGATTTATTGATATTGCATTATTGGGCAAATAATCGCGAAGGGGAGTTTTGGGATTATTGCCGCAATATGGATATTCCGGATCGGCTGCGCCACAAAGTGGATCTTTATCAAAACGCCGGAAGACTTTTCCGCCAAGACAATGAATTGTTTGGTGACACCAGTTGGATTTCGGTTTTGGTAGGGCAGGGAGTGAAAACGTCACACTACAATTCGATTGCGGACACCATGCCGCTGGAAGAGCTCAAACAAAAATTCGAGCAGATATATCAAATTATCCAAAACACCAGTCGGCAGCTGCCATCGCACAGCGAATATATCGAAAAATATTGCAAAGCTGAGAACTATTAAGGAGAGGCGCAAGCTGAGCAAATACAGCTTGCGCAGATTTGCGGATTTATTTGCAGCCGGTGGAGCCTTCGGGCAAGCGTTCGAGGCGAATATTGGCGATCGACAAATCCAGTCTTCCCGATGTGCTGATCAAAAATACCCCGTTGATTTTGCTTAAATCAAAATTGGAGCTTTTCAGACAGTTCAACGGAACTGGAAAGGATGTCCAGGTATCGGGCTTCAGTTTTCGCAACAGCATGCCAATTTCATATTCCGCTCGGCACGGATAGCCGCAATCCATACCGACCAATACGCTTTCCTTGGGACGGGTTTTGACTTTCACATCAAAGGTTAGGGCCGCCACATCTCTATAAGCCGCAATATTGATTGGCTGACCGTATATTCCCAGCTCGCCTTTCATATCTTTTTTCGACCAGGAAATATTTATGGCATCGTTTTGCCCTACGAAATTATCCGGCTCCACGCGAATTTTTCCGCTGGCGGATTTTCCGGAAAGTCCATTGATCGACATGGCCCATTTGCCCGGATCTCCCAACAAAATACCGCGGGATCCCAACAGCTCACCCTTCACGAAGTAAAAAAAGTCCGGATTAAGTGCTGCCTCGGCTGCCGGGGTCTCGGAAGCTGCGGGGCACTCATCCAGTCCTGCGGGAGTTGGTGCAATGCGGATATTGGTGATGGAGACATCCATGGATCCGGAAGTCCCCAACAGAAATACGCCGGAAATTTTGCTGAGATCGAAGGTTTGACCGGAAAAGCACGAGAGTGGGATAGGCAAAGCAGTCCAGCGTTCAGTTTCAATCGAGCGGAGAATGCTGCCAATATTGTATTGCCCGCGGCAGGGGAAGCCGCAGTCCATACCGAGCTGCACCTCCTGTGATGGAGGTGTATGGACTTTGACGTCGAAGATCAACGAGGAATTATTGAGTTTCGACGCTAAATTGATGGAAGCGCCGTAGATCGATACATCTCCTTGTTTATCTTCACCCGACCAGATCGCTCGAAAAGTATCATTACTGATACGGAATTTATCGGGAGAGATGCGAATTTTGCCAGTTGCTGATGTACCAGACAGGTTGTTGATGGGTTGCAGCCAGTTTTGCGGGTCGCCCACCGTCAGTGTTCTTTCATCCGATAGGCGTCCCTCTACAAAAATGGGAAATGTAGATGACGGTGCTGTATTGGCTAAACCCAGACTCGCCGCTAACAGGACAGAGAACAGTGGATATTTAAGCATTTGGCGGAAATTTATGTTCATAGTAGACCCCCTAAAAGCTAGATAAAGTTTAGCTGCGGAATTCGATCATGGCTGGGACTGAAGGAATAAAGACGGCGGTGAGATTGCGGTAAATTCTGGAAATAGGCTTTTTGCGGGCAAAAAAAAGGCGCAACTTAATATGCGCCAAAGTTCCGGGCTAAGGAAACGTGAACCGCCTGCGCAAAATGCGCTAAGCAGCTAAAACCGAGCAATTAATAGCGGACGGATTAAGGCGAACGATGTGGCGGGCTTCGGCCCTGGATGATGCATCCCTATAGCAAACAAGGAAAGGCAACATAAATTTCCCATCGGTTCTTTTTATTTTCAGTCGGCAAATCCGTCCGGTTCTTACAAGATTAGCACTAGCTGCGAAAAATGCATGGCTCCGTTTGGTGTCAGAGCGTTGACGCTAGACTTGTCGCTTATGTTGTTCATGAAGATTAGTGCCAACATTCGGACATTTGTTACATGCTTTTTAGCCAAGTGGCGGTACTTTTTTCACACACATTCAGCTTTGTTAATTACAACTGGGAGCGGTGTTAACCCATTCTAATAATCAATATGACCATATATGCTTGGTCGTCTTGTTTGGGGGTTTTTTATTTCTTTCGGCCCACTGGTTCGGGGGAGAGGAAAATGTGCTGCCAGCGGAAATTTTGGTGCTATGATTCGTGGCCACGCGTGATGAAGCATGTTGGGGATTATCGCCGGTCGAGATTTTCGGATGAACCGCCTGAGCGCAACTATAATTTCACCGCGAAACATTCCGCGTAACTTTAATCGTCACAATAATAAGTTGTTCTTTTCTGGGGAATTATCATGAGTTCATCTGATCCACAAAGTCTTACCGCAAACGCGGGAGACAACCAGGAAAATTTCTTTTTCATCTTGGCCATTTGCTGTGTAGCGACCATCGGGGGATTTCTATTTGGTTTCGACAGCGGGGTTATCAACGGGACAGTTGATGGGCTCAAGATCGCCTTTAACTCGGATTCTGTCGGGACAGGCTTTAACGTAGCTTCCATGCTGCTCGGTTGCGCCGTAGGTGCTGCAGCGGCAGGTCGATTGGCGGACATTTATGGTCGCCGCACCATGCTGATTTGGTCCGCAATCTTTTTCATCGTATCTGCCTGGGGGTCGGGCATCGCCACATCCTCTGGCGAATTTATTGTCTACCGTGTCCTTGGCGGTCTTGCCGTGGGCGCAGCCAGCGTTATGTGTCCCGCCTATATCAGTGAGGTAGCTCCCGCCCGCTATCGCGGCAGGCTGGCGACGGTGCAACAGGTGGCCATTATCTGCGGTTTGACGGCAGCGTTTTTGAGTAACTATTTGATTGCGGCCGTGTCGGGTTCTTCGCTGAATATTTGGTGGTTGGATTATGAGGCCTGGCGTTGGATGTTCTGGGTTGAAATCTTGCCAGCTGGCATTTTCTTGATCACTTTGTTCATGATCCCTGAGAGCCCGCGTTTCCTAGTCGTGCGCGACAGGAAAGAGCAAGCAGCCAAAGTTCTGCGCCGTCTTTATGGCAATGTCATCGGCTCCGCCAAGGTCGCAGAGATTGAGTCCTCTCTGGCAGCGGACCATCACAAGCCGAGTTTGAAAGACCTGGTCGACAAAACAACCGGCAAGATACGCCCGCTGGTATGGGTGGGTATTGGGCTTGCGGTGTTTCAACAGTTGGTGGGCATTAACGTGGTGTTCTACTACGGAGCCGTGCTGTGGCAGTCCGTCGGCTTTTCCGAAAACGACTCTCTGATGATCAACGTCGTGTCCGGCTCGGTCAGTATTGGCGCTTGTATTGTTGCCTTGTTGCTGATCGACAAGATTGGTCGCAAACCGCTGTTGTGGATCGGTTCTGCCGGTATGGCCGTAACCCTTGGATTGTGCGTAGTTGCCTTTGCTTCCGCGACCCTGGATGCCAATGGTCAGCCGTCTCTGACGGAAACCATGGGCGCCCTGGCTCTGATCAGCGCCAATCTCTATGTGATTTTCTTTAACCTGTCCTGGGGACCGGTTATGTGGGTAATGTTGGGCGAAATGTTCCCCAACCAAATCCGCGGTTCTGGGCTGGCTGTTGCCGGTTTCTTCCAGTGGGTGGCCAACTTCGCCATCACCATGACCTTCCCGATCATGTTGGGATCCATAGGTCTGGCGGGCGCCTACGGCTTCTATACTCTCTGCGCGGCGATTTCTGTGGTGTTCGTGTTGAAGTTTGTCCACGAAACCAAAGGCATCGAATTGGAAGATATGAAAGGGTAACCAACCCGTCAAAAAGGATTACATCGAACGCGGGACTATGTCCCGCGTTTTTTTTGTTTTAGGTTCTGAGCACCAGGAGCAACTTACGTGAAAATCATCGATACCAAAGTGATTGTTTGCAGCCCGGGGCGCAACTTCGTCACTCTCAAAATCATTACGGATGAAGGCATTTATGGTGTGGGCGACGCGACGCTCAACGGCCGGGAAAAGGCAGTGGTCAGTTTTTTGGAGGACTATGTTTGCCCGTCTTTGATCGGGCGTGATCCGCACCGGATCGAGGACATCTGGCAATTCTTTTATCGCGGTGTCTACTGGCGCCGCGGCGCGGTAAATATGACGGCGATTGCCGCAGTGGACACGGCGCTTTGGGATATCAAAGCCAAAGCCGCCAATATGCCGCTGTACCAGCTATTGGGTGGTAGAAGTCGTGACGGCGTGATGGTCTACGCCCACGCCAATGGCAAAGACATCGCGGAAACACTCGACCGCGTGGCGGAGTTGAAGGACCAGGGGTACAAGGCCATTCGTGTGCAGTGCGGAATCCCAGGCTTGGATAAGGTATATGGCGTAGGCAAGGCCGGCCATTATGAGCCTGCGGATTCCGATCTGCCGGCGGAGCATGTGTGGTCGACAGAAAAATACCTCAACCATGTACCTAAATTGTTTGCCGCTGTGCGCGATCAATTTGGCGAAGATCTGCATATCCTGCACGACGTTCACCACCGCCTGACACCGATTGAAGCCGCTCGTCTGGGCAAAGAAGTTGAACCGTTCAAACTGTTTTGGCTGGAAGATCCAGTTCCAGCGGAAAACCAGGAAGGCTTCCGTTTGATTCGCCATCACACCACTACGCCGATTGCGGTGGGTGAGGTATTCAGCTCTATCCACGATTGCCGCGAGCTGATCCAGAACCAGCTGATCGACTACATCCGCTCGACCATAGTGCATGCGGGCGGTATTACCCACTTGCGCCGTATTGCCGATTTGGCGTCGCTGTATCACGTGCGCACCGGCTTCCATGGCGCTACTGACCTGTCACCCGTCTGCATGGGGGCTGCGCTGCATTTCGACTACTGGGTACCCAACTTCGGTATTCAGGAGCATATGGCGCACAGTGCTGAGACGGATGCGGTGTTCCCCCACGCTTACAGCTTTAAAGACGGCTATTTCACCCCAGGTGAAGTGCCGGGGCATGGGGTGGATATCGACGAAAAACTCGCGGCCAAGTACCCCTATCAGCGCAAATGTTTGCCTGTTAACCGTTTGGAAGACGGTACGCTCTGGAACTGGTGATTGTCCGGTTTTATGTTTCCCTATGAGGCCATGCCGCGCGGTGCGCAGTGGTTGGCGGAATGTCTGCCCGCCACGCATTTTATGCGCGCGGTTCGCGGAGTCGTGTTGCGCGCGGCGGAGGTGAGGGATCTGGTGGAGGACTTGCTCTGGTTGGCAAGCTTCTCCGTAGTGGGACTGATAGTTGCCTCATGGCGTTTCCACAAGCGCCTGGATTGACATCAATAAAACAACGCCATAAGTCCGCGCCCGATCAGGGACAAAACCACTATGTGAGGAATAATAAAAATCGGCAGGAGGATGGCGAGACCATCCTCCCGCAGGAAGGGTTGGCCAAACCTTTCGCAAAGTTTTAGCAGCGCCAGCCAGCAACCAAAAAACAACACAATGGCCAGCAAGCCTTTGCCCAGGAATTCCCAGTAGGCGGTGGAAACCCACGAACAGAGCAACATCATCAGCAGCCAGACGAACACCAAGTGAACACCCAGCTCCAATAACTTCCGGCCGGACAGTCGGGTAAACAAAACGGTCAGCACGATCACGGCGATCAATGTGCCGGACTGCCATAGTGGCGACTCAATATACAGGCGAATATGCTCCATACAGGTTTCCTTGTATGTCCTGCGGTTGAGTGGGGCACCCCAAAATAGCAGAAAATATAACGAGCTATTTTATTTGGCGAGTCAAAAAATGTAATTCGCCGCCATCATTTTGCTCGGGGCGCGCAGCTCGGGGTGCGTAGCTCGGGGCGCGCAGTGGATGGAGCCGGACGCACTTTGTTATGGCTTATACAACGTATCTTGTGATATTGACGAATCAGCGCATCGACTTTGCGACGCAACTCATCTTTCATCTGTGCGGAATACCGCGTAGGCCCGCGGGGGAAGAGGTTTTGACGTGGGTAGAACACCAAGGGAATAAAACACACAAATGCTTATTGCATTTGTGTGGATACCTTTGCTGATGGATTTAGGCGGCAACTGCGCCAGCGTCTTCCAGTCCGTTGAGACAGGACTCGAAATTCCAGGAAATTTGTGGAATCAAATCTTTGATAATGCACTGAACCAGCGCGTTATGACTTTCCAGGGATGTATCGAGCATGGTATCGATCAGATGTTCTTCCACCTCTTGTACTACGTCCAGGCGATCGTCGCCGATTATGCGGTTGAGTAGCGGCGCATAGCGGTTTGTTGTGGCTGGGGATTCCAAATGCCGCTGGTTGATATAGGGTAGGAGATAAGCCAGGGCAAAATCACGAATTTCGGCCATTTTGCGGAAAACGGATTTGAGATGCTGGGAATCTGTTTTTTTCTCCGCGATCCGATAAAACTCAATGCCGTCATCGAGAGTTTGGATCAGTGGGACCAGCGGGTTGTGCGTAGGTCTCATTGAAATTCCTTATATCTTGCGTCTGTAATCGGACGTCGAACGTATCTCTTCGAAATGAATCTCTTAAAAAGTGTAGTTCTTGTATCGTCAACCAAAAAATCACTGCTGCGATGCGCTGATCATAATCAGATCTTGTGACTATTGTGTTGCTGAGGCGCAACAAAACATTTGCGCGAGCGTTTCAACACTACACTTAAAAATACGGAGCTCTGTGCGTGAATAAAATTGTGAAGGGTCGCACATAACTCGTGATGTCGCTAAGGCTTAGCGTAACCTTGATCGAGGCCTTCTTCTATGTTGGGCTTTTCAGAATACACGCAGTTTTTTATCGCCATGTTGGCAATTGTGGACCCGGTAACAATTTTGCCGCTGTATCTGCATCTGGTCCGTCACTTTACCGAAGAAGAAAAACAACAAGCAGCCCGCAAAGCTGCTGCGACTACAACAATTGCGCTGGTGATTACGGTGTTTATTGGTCAGTCAGTGTTGGATTTTTTCGGTATCAGCATCGGATCTTTCCAGATCGCCGGTGGTTTGCTGCTGTTGATCGTTGCGCTGCAATTAATGAACCATGATCCATTGCCGAGTCATGATGGAACGGATAAAAGCCTGTCAGCCAGTCAGGTGGTGGTACCTTTGGCGATTCCTTTACTTGCGGGCCCAGGGGCTTTTTCCACAGTAATTGTCTTTAGTTTTCGCAGTGACAGCGTCTGGCATTCAGCTGTATTAAGTGGTTGTCTGTTGGTGCTGGGCGGCATTGTTTGGCTGGCCCTGCATATGTCCAACCGGTTTATGCGCTACTTAAGTCCAACCACAGTATCAATCGTCAATAAAATTATGGGATTGATAATGGCGGCTATCAGCGTGGAGTTTATTGCGAATGGGGTGAAATCCTTATTTCACCTTTGAGAAGGAATGAAATAAAACAGCTTTTAGTGGATGAAGGTTTCGATATCGTCTTCCTGATCCACGAGTTCGATCAATTGACCAAGCATTAAAATGGCATCGATTCTTAAATCGGCGAGCTGTTCTTGGGGCAGGTCGCGCACCGATTCCGCAGGCGTTTTTCCCTGCTGTAAAGCTCGATTAATTTTTGCTGCCAGACTGATGAGCTGTGAATAAGTGTTTTGGCTCTCACGATCTTTTTCCTGATCGCCAATGGCCTGGCAGATTTCCTCTGGAAAATTCCAGCGGCGCGCCAACTCTGCACCGACATCAGTGTAATCGCAACCAAATTGCGTGCGTTGCAGAGCGGCTTTGTTCGCGCCTGTGTTGACCAATGCGTAAATATTGACCATCTGCTCTTTGTGGGCCAGAAACAACAGCGTGTCGCCAATGTTGTGCAGCAGGCCACAGGTAAACGCGACTTCGCCATTTGCGCGTCCCAGCTTCGCTAATAATTTCGCAATCTGTGCTACCGAAAATGAGGTGCGCCAAAAGGATTTCTGATTGAGCCCGGGGATGGTTTTATAAGCGGATGCCAGTCCGGATGCTATGACCAGTGTTCTCAAAGCGTTGAAGCCGAGAATGATCACGGCGGATTCGATGGAGTTGATCTGCCGTCCCGCGCCGTAGCGGGCGGAATTTGCCAAGCGTAAAACCTTGACCGAGAGCGCCTGATCCATCTGAATTTTTTGCGCTATGTCCCGAGCATTGCTGTCCGGGTTGTTGAAGTTATCGATAAGTTCCTGCACAACCTTGGGAATACTGGGGATGTTGTAAACCTGGTTGAACAGCTTGTTGAACGGCATGCGGATCTCCACACATCTGGTTCGGCGATCGGCTATTTCAGCCTGGTAGAGCTATTTCAGCTCAGAAAGTACGGCGTTAGAGTTTTTAAATGCCAGCAAGAAGCCACTTGAACGGCTGGTGGCAGGCTTGCTCTGCATTACTAAACAAGCAACGCCACAAGGTCGTCAGCCTAGTCGGCTTTTTGAGTATAGGAAAGAGAGGCGAGTCGGCAGAAAAAATTTCCTATAGGCTCGATTTAAAAATTTATTGTCGGATAATTCCGCTCAAAAGAGGCGTAATTCCGGGGGCAAAACTGCGTGATGTTCTTTTTTGTTGAACGGGCAGGTGAAGCGCAATTCCGCTGCCACCAATTGCATGGGCCGGCCATCGGACACTGAGGAATACTGCGGATCGCCCACCAATGGATGACCGAGCAGAGAAAAATGGCGGCGAATTTGATGAAAGCGACCGGTCTGTAAATGAATTCTCACTAATGCTGTATCTGAAAGGCGTTGAGCGACGGAAAAAGTGGTAAGTGCTGCTTTATCATCGAGAGGGATGTCGATTCTGCCGTTGTCGTCCGGCTGGCCGTGAACTTCCGCCTGATAGATTTTTTCTACTCGAGTTTCGCGCCAGAGTTCGCTCAGTTTGGCTGCGGCCTCTTTGTGGTAGGCGAAGATCATCAGTCCAGCCGCTTCCCGGTCCAGGCGGTGGATCAAAAACACCTGCGACAAACCGCTCAACTGTTTGACCTGATATTCCATGCTGCCGAGGTCGCCGTAAGGGGTGCCCTGAGAGACGACATTCGCCGGCTTGTACCAGACGCCCCAATGGCGCGTCACTTGGATAGGTATAGGTGCGGAAGGTGTGTCCTTATAAAGACGGTCGTCGTAGTAAAACTCCACTTCATCGCCGGGCTGCAGCTCCTTGGTCGCTCGCCGGCAGCGCTGCAGGGTGCCTTTGCCGCGCGGTTTCAGCCAGCCGCCACCGAAGTTCAAAGCCTTCTTGATCCCGCTTTTGGAGATATCGGAATTTGACGCGATAAACTCCACCAGGGTAGTGGCTTGGCTGACGGTTTTCTTGAGCTGAATCTTCATATATAGGGCGACCGGGGAAAGAGGGCGGCGATTATAGCGAGTTGTAGGCTGGACATGACCCGCATGTTTTTGACTAGCGAAACATGCGCCAAATCAGGGCGACATTTGACTGGCGACAACAGGATCTTTGGCGTACAATTCGCGCCCAGATCGGGGCACCACCGTCCCACCGCGCTCAGGCTGCGCGGAATCCCAAATAAAACTAAAAAGCGAGGCGAAACTGGCCGTTTCCCTCGCTTTTTTGCAACCAGCTACCCAAAAGTACCGCGCTAGTCTGCCGGTTTCCCGGTCAGGTTTAGTCTGCGCGGCGCTTTTTCGCGCACCTGCAGTTTGTCGGCGCCGCTGTTTGCAACCATCGAATGTAATATCGGTCTGCGGTTACGCAGGCCTAGCTGGAGGATAGTGATTTGACCACTGGTACATTCAAACCCGCCATTTTGGTATTGCAGGATGGCAGTGTGTTCCGCGGCAAGGCCATAGGCGCGGAAGGGCTTTCGGTTGGTGAGGTGGTATTCAACACCGCTATCACCGGCTACCAGGAAATTCTCACAGACCCATCATACGCCGAGCAGATCGTCACCCTGACGTATCCTCATATCGGCAATACCGGAACCAACGCCGAAGACGAAGAGTATTCGCGCATCTGGGCGAAAGGTCTGGTCATTCGCGACCTGCCGTTGCTGGCCAGCAATTTCCGCAACCAAACCAATCTGAGTGATTACCTGCGCAAGCACAATATCATCGGTATCGCCGACATAGACACCCGCCGCCTTACCCGTCTGTTGCGCGACAAAGGCGCTCAGAATGGCTGCTTGATGGCCGGTGATGAGATCGATGAAGCCAAAGCCCTGCAGGCGGCGCGCGACTTCGCCGGTTTGAAAGGTATGGACCTCGCCAAAGTCGTATCTACGCGCGAACCCTACGCGTGGAACGAGGGTTCTTGGACTCTGGGCGAGGGCTTTGGCCAGCGCCCAGCAGGCGAAAGCTTCAAAGTCGTCGCTTATGACTACGGTGTAAAAAGCAACATCCTGCGCATGCTCGTCGATCGCGGCTGCGACCTGACAGTTGTGCCGGCACAAACCCCTGCAGCTGAAGTTCTGGCACTGAATCCGGATGGTGTGTTCCTGTCCAACGGCCCTGGCGACCCGGAGCCGTGCGATTACGCCATCAATGCCATCAAAGAAATCGTCGACAAAGGTGTTCCTGTATTCGGCATCTGCCTGGGCCACCAGTTGCTCGCCCTCGCCAGTGGCGCCAAGACCATCAAGATGAAGTTCGGCCACCACGGCGCCAACCACCCGGTGCAGGATCTGGCTTCGGGCACAGTGATGATCACCAGCCAGAACCACGGATTCGCGGTGGAAGAGAGCACTTTGCCGGCCAACCTCAAAGCGACCCATCGCTCCTTGTTTGACGGCTCCCTCCAGGGAATCAGCCGGACTGACCGACCTGCTTTCAGTTTCCAGGGACACCCAGAAGCGAGCCCCGGCCCCCACGATGCGGCGCCTTTGTTCGATCATTTCATCGAACTGATGAAGGCGCGCCGCTGAGGGCCAGCCTACTTTTCCGTCTTGAAATATTGATGTCTCAGAGAACAGCGGACCCCGACTATGCCAAAACGCACCGACATCCAATCCATATTAATCATTGGTGCAGGGCCGATTGTGATCGGCCAGGCCTGTGAGTTCGATTACTCCGGCGCCCAAGCATGTAAAGCACTGCGCGAAGAGGGTTACAGAGTCATTCTGGTCAACTCCAACCCCGCCACCATCATGACCGACCCGGCGATGGCCGATGCGACCTATATCGAGCCCATCACCTGGGAAACCGTGGCGCAAATCATCGAACGTGAACGCCCGGATGCGATTCTGCCCACCATGGGCGGCCAGACCGCGCTGAACTGCGCCCTGGCGCTGCACAGACACGGCATTCTGGAGAAATACAACGTCGAACTGATCGGCGCCAAAGAAGACGCCATCCACAAAGCGGAAGACCGCGATCTGTTCGACAAGGCCATGAAAAAGATCGGCCTGGAAACCGCGCGCGCGCGCATAGTGCACAACCTGGCCGAAGCTATGGAAGTGCCGAAGGAATTCGGCTTCCCCTGCATTATTCGCCCGTCTTTCACCATGGGCGGTTCCGGCGGCGGTATCGCCTACAACTGGGAAGAATTCGAAGAGATCTGTGTGCGCGGTCTCGACCTGTCGCCCACCAATGAACTGCTGATCGACGAATCCCTACTCGGCTGGAAAGAGTACGAGATGGAAGTTGTGCGCGACAAAAACGACAACTGCATCATCGTCTGCTCCATCGAAAACTTCGACCCCATGGGTGTACACACCGGTGACTCCATCACCGTTGCTCCGGCGCAGACGCTGACCGACAAGGAATACCAGATCATGCGCAACGCCTCCATCGCGGTGTTGCGTGAAATCGGTGTAGAAACCGGCGGTTCCAATGTGCAGTTCGCGGTGAACCCGGAAAATGGCCGTATGGTGGTCATTGAGATGAACCCGCGAGTTTCCCGTTCATCCGCACTGGCTTCCAAAGCGACTGGCTTCCCCATTGCGAAAGTCGCTGCCAAATTGGCGGTTGGTTACACCCTGGACGAGCTGAAAAACGAAATCACCGGCGGTGCAACGCCGGCATCGTTCGAGCCGACCATTGACTATGTTGTCACCAAGGTTCCGCGTTTTACCTTCGAAAAATTCGGCGATGCCGACGCGCGCCTGACCACCCAGATGAAATCCGTGGGTGAGGTAATGGCGATCGGCCGCAATTTCCAAGAATCGCTGCAAAAAGCTCTGCGCGGATTGGAAGTCGGTTCTGCCGGTTTTGAGAGCAAAGTTGACCTGGCTGATCCGGAAGCGTTGGCGCGCATTCGCCGCGATCTGACCACTCCAGGCGCTGAGCGCATCTGGTATGTGGGCGATGCCTTCCGCGCCGGCATGACCGTGGAAGAGGTTTACCAAACCTCGAAAATCGACCCGTGGTTCCTGGCGCAGATCGAAGACATCATCTCAACGGAAGAACATCTGAAATCCAAACCCTTGTCCGGAATCGACGCTGAGACCATGTTCAACCTCAAGCGCAAAGGCTTCTCGGACAAGCGTCTGGCGCATCTGCTTGGCGTCACTGAAAAAACCGTGCGCGATCATCGTCACAAGCTCGGCGTGCGCCCGGTTTATAAGCGCGTGGATACCTGTGCGGCGGAGTTCTCCACCTCGACCGCTTATATGTACTCCAGCTACGACGAGGAGTGTGAAGCTCAACCGACCAACCGTGAAAAAATCATGGTTCTCGGCGGTGGTCCCAACCGTATCGGCCAAGGCATCGAATTCGACTACTGCTGTGTACACGCGGCGCTGGCTGCGCGGGAAGATGGTTACGAGACCATCATGGTCAACTGTAACCCCGAGACAGTGTCTACCGATTACGACACGTCCGACCGCTTGTATTTCGAGCCGGTAACTCTGGAAGATGTGATCGAAATCGTGCACAAAGAAAAACCCAAGGGCGTTATCGTTCAGTTCGGCGGTCAGACTCCGCTGAAACTGGCGCGCGCGCTGGAAGCCGAAGGTGTGCCGATTATCGGTACCAGCCCGGAAGCCATCGACCGTGCGGAAGACCGCGAGCGCTTCCAACAGATGATCGAGCGCCTCGGCTTGCGCCAACCGCCTAATGCGATCGTGCGCTCTATCGATGAAGCCGTGCGCAAAGCGGAAGAAGTGAAATATCCGCTGGTGGTCCGTCCCTCCTATGTATTGGGTGGCCGCGCCATGGAAATCGTCTATTCCGAAAAAGAATTGCGCACCTATATGCGCGATGCGGTGCAAGCCTCGGAAGACGCGCCGGTTCTGCTCGACCACTTCCTTAACAATGCCATCGAAGTCGATATAGACGCGGTGTCCGACGGCAAAGAGGTTGTGATCGGTGGCATCATGCAGCACATCGAGCAGTGTGGTGTTCACTCCGGTGACTCTGCATGTTCATTGCCACCTTACTCTCTGCCGGAAGACGTGCAGAACGCCATGCGTGAACAAGTGCGCAAAATGGCATTGGAGTTGGGCGTTGTCGGCTTGATGAACTGTCAGTTGGCGTATCAGGACGGTGAGATCTACATCATCGAAGTCAATCCGCGCGCATCTCGTACAGTGCCGTTCGTGTCGAAATGTATCGGCGTGTCCCTGGCGAAAGTCGCCGCTCGCTGCCAGACCGGCAAAACACTGGCTGAGCAGGGTTTCACCAAGGAAATCATTCCGAAATACTTCAGCGTAAAAGAAGCGGTGTTCCCATTTAACAAATTCCCGTCAGTGGACCCGATTCTCGGACCTGAAATGAAGTCCACCGGTGAAGTCATGGGCGTGGGTGACACCTTTGCTGAAGCTTTTGCCAAGTCGCAGTTGGGCAGCGGGGCGCGTTTGCCGACGAAAGGTACCGCGTTTATTAGCGTGCGCGACTTCGACAAAGACGGCTCCGTTCACGTCGCAAAAGAATTGGCGGATCTCGGTTTTGAACTGGTTGCTACTCGAGGTACAGCAGCCCGTTTGCAAGAAGCCGGGCTCAATGTGCGCGTAGTCAATAAGGTGGCGGAAGGGCGTCCGCACATAGTGGATATGATCAAAAACAAAGAGGTGGATCTGGTGATCAACACCACCGAAGGGAAACAGGCGATTCGCGATTCTTCATCCATTCGCCGCAACGCGGAAAATCAGCGCGTTTATTACACCACCACTTTGGCTGCAGCTAACGCATTGTGCATGGCGATTCGTTTTGGTCAGCAACAAAAAGTGCGTCGCTTGCAAGAGTTACATGAGGGGATTGCCTAATGGCATTAAACAAAGTTCCAATGACAGTGGAAGGCGCGGAAAAACTGCGCCTGGAGCTGGAGCATCTGAAAAAAGTCGAGCGTCCGCGCATCGTTAAAGCGATTGCCGAGGCGCGTGAACATGGTGATTTGAAGGAAAATGCGGAATATCACGCAGCGCGTGAGCAACAGAGTTTTTGTGAAGGGCGCATTCAGGAAATCGAAGCCAAATTATCGCTCGCGCAAATCATCGACGTAAAATCCATTCCGGAAACCGGTCGTGTGATTTTTGGGGCGACCGTTGAGCTCGTCAATGTCGAAACCGATGAATCCGTCACTTACCAAATCGTCGGTGAAGATGAGGCGGATATCAAAAGCAATAAGATTTCCGTTTCCTCACCGATTGCTCGCGCTCTGGTGGGCAAAGAAGTCGGTGACATAGCCGTCGTTAAAGCTCCGGGCGGCGATATTGAATATGAAATCGAAGCTGTTCGTCATATCTGACCTTCCTGCGCCGGTGCACGCCGGCGCTTTCCTGATCATGCAGTGTTCCTGATCATGCAAACCAATTCTTCCTCTCATTCATTTCCAGTGATCAGTATGGGCAAATTGACCCTGCTGTATTTTGCCACCGCTGGTTTTTACGTGGTTTATTGGTTTTATCTCTGTTGGCGCGGCGCTGAGAGCGTTACCGGCAGACGCTATTTCCGCGTGGGCCGTGCCGCCTTCGCAGTGATATTCGTATATGAATTGTTTCATTTGATTTTCAACGAAGAGCGCCGCAGAGGCGGGGATTATCCGTGGCGTCCCGCAAAACTCGCCTGGGTATTTATAGGTGCGGCGGTTTTGCAGGTGCTGTTTAGTTACAGCATCGATCGTTTTGGACTCGGTTGTTGGAGCCAGTTATCCGCATTTATTCTGGTGCTGATTGTGCAGTTTTATTCGATATACCAAGCTCAGCTTGCGTTAAATCGAATTGAAGGTGACCCCTTCGGGCGGCGCAATGAAAAACTGACCATGCAAACGCATATTGCGATAGTGGCGGGTTTGTATATCTGGTTCAACCTGATATCGAATTGCCTTTATCACCAGTCTGCGACAGCTCCTAACGCGCCTGCGACTGTCCCCGCACCCAATTCCTCCGTTCTATAACGCACAACACAGATCGGCGCCGATCTGTGTTGTTTTCCCTTCGATTAAGCCTCTGGCAATAAAAAATTGCGCAGCAATTCGCGCCCACCTTCGGTGGCGAAGGATTCCGGGTGATATTGAATTCCTTCGATGGGAAACTGCCGGTGGCGCAATCCCATGATTTCGCAGCCAGCCAAGGCCGCTTGCGCCAGATCTTCCGGCATATCCGGCTTAGCAATAACTGAAGTAATTTCCAGGCAATCCGGTAATGACTGCGCCTCCACCATCAATGAGTGGTAGCGCATGATTTCCAGCGCTTGCGGAATATTGTGATAAACCCCGCGACCGTCGTGCTGAATCAAGGATGTTTTGCCATGCATAGGAACTGGCGCGCGCACGACCATGCCACCGAAACAATGAGCAATTCCCTGCATGCCGAGACACACGCCCAACAATGGAATGGTTTTTCCAAGTTGCAAAATCACATCGCTGCACACGCCAAAATAATTGCGGTCATCCGGTGAGCCGGGGCCGGGGGAAATAATGATCCGATCCGGATCGAGCTGTTGAATCTCCTCTAACGTAATTTCGTTATTGCGCTTGACCAGCACATTGAAATGGCCAAAGCCGAGTTTGGACGAAAGAATTTCGCCTACATACTGGTAAAGGTTGTAGGTAAAGGAGTCGTAATTGTCGATGATTAAAACGAGCATAAGTGAGACCTGAATCAGCCCTTATCGGCTGGAGATTTCTTTTCAAAGGTGGCGAGCACGTTGCGCATGGCGGAAAGTTTGCGCTCGATTTCCAGGTATTCGTCGTCGGCGTTGGAGTCGTACACATTGCCGCCGCAGGTTTGCGCGTAGGCTTCTTCCCCTTTGATAAAGACCGAACGAATGGGAATGGCAAAGGTGCAGTCGCCATTGAAACTGAATTGGCCAATGGCGCCGCCGTAAGGGCCTCGGCCATCGGACTCCAGGCCGTTGATGATTTTCATGGCTTCTACTTTGGGGGCGCCGGTCAAAGTTCCCGCTGGGAAATTGGATGCCAGTGCGGAAAACATATCTTCGTTTTCATTCAATATGCCGACAATTTCCGAAGAAATATGCTGGACGTGGGAAAAGCGTTTGATGTCCATCAGGTTGCGAACTTTGACTGTGCCAAAACGCGCAACTCGTCCTAGGTCATTGCGGTGCAAGTCCACCAGCATATTGTGCTCGGCAATTTCTTTGGGATCGTTCAATAATTTGCGTGCGAGTTGCGTATCTTCGGTGGCGTCTTTGCCGCGTTTGGTGGTGCCGGCGAGAGGGTAGGTTTCCATTTCGCCATTGCGCAGGCGGAACAACAATTCCGGCGAGGCACCGATAATTTTCTGATCGGAGAATTTGACGTAATACATATGCGGCGATGGATTGGTGTCACGTAACTTGGAATAAATGTGCGTGGCATCACCGCGAATAATGTAGCGGGTTTTAAAACCGACTTCGCACTGGAAAATCAAACCTGCGCGAATATCTTCTTTGACTTTTGCTACTGCTTGCGCGTGTTCGGCGCGGGACATGGTATCGCCTAAGCAAATGCACTCGGTCTCGCCAAACTCTTCGTACTTTTCATAAAGCAGTGGTTCAATTTCTTTGTAACGATTGTGGCCGTAATAGTAATAAAAAATTTCTCCGGTCATCTGGTCGTAGACTAAGCCATCCAGATAAACACCGAATTTAAACGGCTCAAATAAAGTACTGGTTTTGATATTGAGGCTAGGCTCGAAAAAATTGACTGAGTCATACCCGAGATAGCCGACTATGCCGCCGGCATAACGCCGGGAAATAATATTTTGTGGCACCAGTTCGCGCAGTGCGTAATAGGGATTGGCACAGGTGTGTTTCTGTATTGCACCGGTTTTGGTATCACGGATGCACAGAGTGTTGCGATCCTCTGCGTAAATTAGCTGGGCAGGGTCGAAACCTATGATGTGGTGGCGGGAGATATGACTTTCTTCACCGAGGGATTCGAATAAAAAACAATTATCATAACGTTTTTCGATTTTGCGAAACAACTCGAAAAAGTTATGGTCTTCCGCCAGTTTTACGTAGCTGGGCTTGCCTGGCAGTTCGATTTTGGAAGGTTTGGTGCTCATAAGCTTCTCGTGCATACCAGCGGTCAGCGTTTGTGCTTTTCCGCAGGATTCGTGGAAAAAGTGTAATTTGCAAAAAAGCGGCTATGGCGCAACGCTGCCGCGCCGCGCGTCACGGTGGCGATTCCAACATTTAAGGTTGCAGCGATTTCTCGCTGGGGAATATCCTGCTTAAGCATGCGAAAAATCTGTAGACGGTTTTCCAGTTCCTCGAATTCTCGAGGCGTTAGAATGGCTTCCAGTGCGTCTTCCATTTCTTTGGGGTCAGAAATGTCGCACAGAAGTTGGATAAGTTCGCGATGGGGGGGGGGTCGTGTATTCATGTACTAGTACGTTACCACCGAAGAGGAGAGATTGTAAATCAGATTTTCTATATTGGTTGCGTGGTACGACCAGCGGCTCTCATGAGCGAGTCGGTGGGTTGGCGTTTCATATTTTGGTCTGTTAGGCTCCGAAGCCTGAATTGACTTCTCTTGGGAGATCCAGATGACTGTGTTCCGGATGATCAGTAAGCGCTTTACCAGGCAGGCTGGCGCGTTTCGATTGGCTTCACACTTGGTTACCAAGTGCCTGGTGATGGGGGTTGCCAGCTGTCTGGCAGTGGCGCAGGCGGAGGCCACAACGGTCAAGATTCATCTCAATCAGATAGGTTTTTTGCCCGAAGCCAACAAGGTGGCCGTAGTGCCCAACACTGTAGGCGGTGAGTTTTGGCTGGTGGATGCGAAAACCGGGCGGGAGCTGTTGAGAGGTCCTCTATCGCAGGCGCAGTCTTGGGATGTGGCCGGCGAGACCGTCAAGATCGCTGATTTCACTGCATTCAATAAACCCGGACACTACAAGGTCAAAGTGGCGGAAGTCGGGGAGTCGCCAGAATTTTATATCCAAGAGAATATTTATGATCCGCTGCTCGCCGCCGCGATCAAATACTATTACTACAACCGCTCTGGCGCGCCTATTGAAAAAGAATATGCCGGGCAATTTGCCCGTCCGGCGGGACACCCGGATACGATCGCTTATATCCATCCTTCGGCTGCATCCAACCAACGCCCAGCAGGTACAGTAGTGGCCTCGGCAAAAGGCTGGTACGACGCTGGCGACTACAACAAGTACGTGGTGAATTCTGGCATCACCACTTATACATTGTTAGCTGCGCTCGCGGATTTTCCGCGTTTGTTTGCGGATGTGCGTTTGAATATTCCTGAATCGACCAATGCTGTGCCGGATTTGCTGGACGAAATCATGTGGAATCTCGACTGGTTTGCCACCATGCAGGATCCGCACGACGGCGGTGTTTATCACAAGCTGACAGATCTGGCATTTTCTGGTGACGGAATGCCGCATGTGCAAAATAGCAGGCGTTTTCTGCTGCAGAAAAGCACTGCGGCCGCATTAAATTACGCCGCGGTCATGGCCTATGCGAGTGTGGTTTTGCGCGATTATGAAAAGCATTTCCCGGGGCGCTCGGCTGCCTATTTGCAAGCTGCGCAAGTAGCCTGGAATTGGGCGAAGAAAAATCCCAAGGTTTTATATATACAACCTGCGGATGTTTCCACTGGCACTTATGCCAAGGCGGACGAGGATTTGCAGGATGAATGGTTGTGGGCGGCTGTAGAATTATTTCGCGCAAGCGGAAAAAAGACCTTTCTTAACGATGTGAAATTGCCGGCCAAGCCGCGGGTTCCCGAATGGGATGCAGTGGAAACTCTGGGACTTTATACGCTGGCCACCTACAGCAAGATACCTGCGAAATTGCAGCAGGATGCGAAACAATTATTGATCGATATGGCCAATCGCATGGTGCGGGAATATTGGGCGTCGGGTTATCTCGTTGCTATGACCGAAGAGGATTATCGCTGGGGCAGCAATGCGGTCGCGCTCAATAAAGCCATGGTGTTGTTGACGGCTAATCGTGTGAGTCCAAATAAAGATTACGAACCGGCAGCGCGCGGTTTATTGGATTATGTGCTCGGACGCAACCCGACTGGTTACAACTTTGTCACCGGATTCGGATATAAATCGCCGAAACATCCGCACCATCGGCTTTCACAATATGATGGAGTTGTTCCGCCAGTTCCGGGTATGTTGGCCGGCGGTCCGCATTCTGGATGGCAGGACAAATGCAAATATCCAAGCCGCTTGCCCGCCAAATCTTATTTGGATGATTGGTGCAGCTATTCAACCAATGAGGTCGCTATTAATTGGAATGCGCCTTTGGTTTATGTATTGGCGGCATTGAGAGAGTAGCGAGGGATAGTAAACCGGCAACAAGCTTTTGTTGCCGGTTTAATAATTAAATTAGACAGTAGCCCCAAGTTTCCACGGATTAAACTCATTATGTCCGTATCCCAAATCCTCGCTCAGAGTTTTCTCTCCCGACGCCACAGCTAAAATGCGAGCGAAAATTTGCTTGCCGCATTCTTCCACCGACATTTTTTGCGTGATGATTTCTCCGCAGTTGATATCAATATCATCGCGCATTCTGGCGTAAAGCTCGTTATTGCTCGCCAATTTGATGCTGGGTACAGGCTTGAAGCCAAACGCCGAACCTCGACCGGTAGTAAAGCACACAATATTGGCTCCGGAAGCGACCTGGCCGGTTACTGAGACTGGATCGAAACCCGGGCTGTCCATAAAAACCAAACCTTTTTCTTTAACGGGTTCGGCATATAAATAGACTGCACGCAAATTGGTTGTGCCAGCTTTGGCTTGAGCGCCGAGGGATTTTTCCACTATGGTAGTCAAGCCGCCGGATTTATTGCCGGGCGAAGGATTGTTGTCCAATTCAAATCCATGCTTCGCAGTGTAATCCTCCCACCAGTGGATGCGTTCAAGCAGTTTTTGCGCAATTTCCGGCGTTTCCGAGCGCTGCGTCAACAAATGTTCTGCACCGTAAACTTCCGGAGTTTCTGAATAAATAACGGTTCCGCCATGCGCAACCAAAATATCGCAGGCCGCGCCGAGCGCCGGGTTGGCGGTAATGCCGGAAAATGCATCCGAACCGCCACATTGCACCGCTAATATCAATTCACTTGCAGGAATAGACGTGCGCGTTTGCGCGTTGACGATTGGCAACATATCGCGAATTGCGGCCAACCCTTTTTCGATGCTGGCGCGTGTGCCGCCACTTTCTTGAATGGTGAAGGCTTTAAAAGTCGGTGATTCGGCAAGACCGTTTTCTTCCAACAATCGTTGAATTTGCATGGTTTCGCAGCCGAGTCCGATCAGCAAAACTCCGCCAAAATTCGGGTGGTTTGCGTAACCGACCAGGGTGCGCTCCAATAATTCATAAGCCTCGCCGGATGAGCGCATGCCGCAGCCACTTTCGTGAGTCAACGCAACCACGCCGTCCACATTGGGAAAATCCGCCAAGGCGCCGGGATAGGAAAATTGCCCAGCGATATGGGTAGCAACTGTGGCGGAGCAATTAACACTGGTAAGAATGCCGATGAAATTGCGCGTACCGGCTTTACCGTTGGCACGCCTGTAACCCATAAAGGAAGTGCGTTGTTCCGGCGCAACCCATGGAGTGGGTTTGGTGTTCTGACAAAACCCATAATCTTTGGCCTGGATGCTGGCATCGCAATTGTGAACATGAACATGATCGCCGGGTTCTATGTCCACAGTTGCGGTGCCTATGGGTTGGCCGTATTTGATGATTTCTTGCCCTTTTGCAATACGGGCCAGGGCGACCTTGTGCATCACTGGGATTTCTCGCGCCAGAGCAATGGTCCGGTCGGATAGGCTGAGTGAGGTGCCTGGAGAAAGGGGGATCAGGGCGATGGCGACGTTATCATCTCGGTGCAACTGCAGAAATTGATTCACTCGACACCTCGCCGATTAACTAAGCAATGCATGGGACTACCTTATTGATCAAAAGCTCACTTTCCCTGCGATAGTATATGGTTTTAATTTATCAGCTTATTGGTAAGACCGCAAATTCATTATTGGTAAGACTAGATTGGGTGGCTTTTGGTTTTTAGGGCATTTGATAGAATCTGAAGTCTTTTTCTTGAGCTTGGTCGCGGTTTGTGCTCCAGTAGCGATTAGGTCCGGTCGGAGTTGCCGGCTTACAACTCTTTATGACTTGTCTGACCAACTTTTTATATTTTGTTAGATAGCGCTCGCAAGCGGAGCCGGGCGTGTGGATTAGAGACCTTATAGGTAGCGAATATGAATCATTCGGAAACGGCAGTAGGCCGGGCATCGGAGAATATTGGAAATAAAGCGGAAGCCGGTGCGCCCAAAGTTGGCGATACGGGACGCCTGTATCAGCGGGTTGCCGAGCAATTGGCAGAGGTGATCGCATCGGGCGAGTACCCGGTGGGTTCTCGTCTCCCGGCTGAGCGGAAGCTGGCCGAGCGCTTTAATGTCAGTCGTCCGACGGTGCGCGAGGCGATCATAGCCTTGGAATTGGCCGGTTGCGTGGAGGTGAAAGGTGGGTCCGGTGTGTATGTCACGTCCGGCAGTTCAAAGGGATTGGCATCGACGGAACTCGATATTGGAGCTTTTGAAATCCTAGAGGCACGACTGATTTTCGAAAGTGAAGCCGCGGCTCTGGCTGCCAAGGCGATAACGGACCAAGAGCTGGCTGATCTGCGTGCGGCACTCGCCTCCATGGTGGCGGAAAACGAGCAGGTGCAGGTCTCGGAAAACGCGGATGAAATTTTCCATTTGCTGATTGCCAAGGCAACTCACAACGAAGCCGTAGTATCGGTGTGCAAACACCTTTGGGCTTTGCGCAACAACTCCAAAGTTTCCGCAAGTATTCTTGAAAAGGTGCGCCGAGCAGGTTCTCGCCCGCGTATCGATGAGCATGCGCGTATTCTGGATGCGCTTGAGAAGCGCGACCCGGCAGCGGCGCGTCAGGCCATGCGCGACCACCTCAATCGCGTGGCAGATCAGCTACTCGATTCCACAGAAGAGCAAGCTGTGGAAGAAGCCCTGCGCAAGGTTAAGCGCGAACGCGAGCGCTTTGCCCGAGTTCGTTGAATGGCGCGCAATTGCGCGCCTATTTCCAAATCTCTCTCGCAAATCTCCCCTTTAATTTGTTTTTGATAGATGGAAGGCCATTTTATTTGAATTGGTCAGTCCAGTTTGATAGCGTTCGGGTTGTTCTGTCGTTCAAACTGGAGATCTCAATGAATTTGCCTTTGACGCGCCGCCTCTTGTTGACCGGTATCGGCTCCCTCGGGGGTTGTTCTGTTCTGGATCGCCCGGCATCAGTGCCCGCTTGTGCAGACGACTGGCTGGAAGCTGAATGGATTCGCGCGAATATCCAGGTTCCGGTTTTCCCCGACCGGGTATTTCGGCTGACGGACTTTCTGGAAAGCGGTGCAAAAGACGCCTCCTCGGCTATGTCCCGCGCGGTGCGCGCCTGCCATGAAGCGGGTGGTGGTCGCGTTGTGGTGCCGGCGGGCGAGTATCTGTGCGGTCCCATCCATCTGCTGTCGAACGTCAATCTTCATCTGGAAGCAGGCTCAGTCCTGCGCTTTCACACAGATCCGCGCCACTACCTGCCCGCTGTTTTAACCCGCTGGGAAGGCATGGAATTGATGGGCTATTCGCCACTGGTCTATGCCTACCAACAGACCAATGTCGCCATCACCGGTCCCGGGACTTTGGATGGGCAGGCGTCCAGGGATAACTGGTGGCCATGGAAGGGTAACGAGGAGTGGGGTCGGCCCGGCTTTCCGTCCCAGGATGAGGCGCGGACAAAGCTAATGGCAGACGTTGCTGCAGGCGTGCCTGTGACACAGCGGCTTTACGCAGAGGGGGCGTATTTTCGGCCGCCGTTTGTGCAGTTCTACAACTGCCGGAATGTATTGGTTGAGGACGTGCGGGTCATTCGCTCGCCATTCTGGTTGCTCAATCCGGTGTTATGCGATCACGTGACCGTACGCCGCGTGCACCTGGAAAGCCTCGGTCCCAATTCTGATGGCTGTAATCCGGAATCCTGCCGGAATGTGCTGATCGAGGACTGCTATTTCGATACCGGAGACGACTGTATCGCCATCAAATCCGGCCGCAATGCCGATGGCCGGCGCATTGGGATTCCCAGCGAAAACATTGTGATTCGCGGCTGCCAGATGCGCGCCGGGCACGGCGGCATTGTCATTGGCAGCGAGATCTCTGGTGGGGCGCGCAATATCTTTGCGGAAAACTGCCATATGAGCAGCCCCGATCTGGAGCGGGGTATTCGCATCAAAACCAACTCTGTGCGCGGTGGCCTGATCGAGCATCTGCGCTTCCGCAATATCTTGATAGGCCAGGTTCAGGATGCGGTGGTGATCAATTTCTATTACGAGGAGGGGGATGCAGGGCAGTTCGATCCGACCGTCCGCGACATAGTTATCGAAAATTTGTTATGCGACAACGCCCGGCGGGTGTTTCAGGTCAGAGGCTTTGCGCGCAAAAAGATCGAGTCTCTCCACCTGAAGAATGTTCATGTCGTGAAAGCGGCGGAAATCGGGGTTTTGGAACACGTTGAAGACTTGGCTCTGGACAGCGTTTCCGTCAACGGCCAAGCGCTGTGAGAATGACAAGCTCCCTTATTAGCATGGCTTATTAGGAAGGCCAATTGGTTGTCAAACTGGTCTGACAAAACATATTGTTTGGTAGTCCAATTTGTGCAACTATTGGCCCACTACATAAATGGGCCATGCCATCGTCCGATCCCCTCGGTGAGCGGCAAAGCCGAAATGATGATCTACGGGAGAACAATAATGACGATTCCCACCATGAAACCGCTCGCCTTAGCCATTGCTTTGACGACTCCAGCATTTACCTCCTTTTCCGTCCTGGCGGATGCCGAGCAGAAGCTCGTAGAAGAAGTGGTTGTCACAGGAAGTTTTCGTGACAGCCTGGCAACAGCGCTGGATGCCAAACGCGAATCCACGGCAGCGGTGGATGCCATCATGGCGGAGGATATCGCTGATTTTCCCGATAACAATTTGGCCGAGTCGCTGCAGCGTATTGCTGGAGTGGCTATTTCCCGCGTAGCGGGTGAAGGGCGCAATATCACTGTTCGCGGTCTTGGACCGGATTACACTCGTGTGCGTATTAACGGAATGGAAGCAATCGCCACTGGCGGTGGCACTGATGCGGCGGGCGGGGCCAATCGCGGACGAGGTTTCGATTTCAATACTTTTTCCTCCGATTTATTCAGTTCTCTCGTAGTGCGAAAAACCGCTTCCGCTGATGTGGAAGAGGGGTCTCTCGGCGCGACCGTGGATTTGAATTCCGCAAAGCCTTTTGATTATGGCGAGCGAGTTTTTACCGCGAGCGCACAAGCGGGCTATAACGATTTATCTGAAGAAATTGATCCGAAAATATCGTTGCTTGTCAGCGAAGTATTCAACGAAAAATTCGGCGCTTTGCTGTCGTTGTCTTATTCGGAACGCAATATTGAAGATAAGGGTTCCAGTACTGTTCGCTGGGCAAGCGCCAACGATTTTGGTTCATGTACCGCCGAAGATTGTGATCTCTCTGCTGTCAATGATGCGTTTCGCCCGCGCCTGCCGCGTTACGATGCTTATACCCATAAAATGGAGCGATTGGGCGTGAGCGGTAGTTTGCAGTTCCGCCCGACGGATGCAACTGACCTCAGCTTAAATGTTCTTTATTCCCGCCTGGATGCTTCCCGTCAGGAAGTGTTTATGCAGGCCATTTTAAACGGCAATGGTCAAACCACTCCTATGACGGTGGTGGATTACGAAATCGACGGTAGTAATACCGTGACCTATGCGGCGTTTGAAAATGCGACTTTCCGTTCCGAAAATCGCTACGACGAACTGACCACCGATTTTACTCAAGTAACTTTAAATGCGACCCATGAATTTAGTGATCGTTTGCGCGGGTCAGCGATGATTGGTCGCGCCGAATCGGAATTTGATAATCCGATTCAAACAACCGTCGTTATGCAAAAATCTGGATTGAATTTTTCCTACGATTATCGCGATGGCAAGCGGGAAAATCCGGTGCTGATTTTTGGTAATGAAGACGCTTCTGATCTCAACGCGATGGATGGCTGGGGAATTAACAGCGTGCGTTTGCGTCCTTTGGGAGCCACTAATACCTTTGATGTGGCCAGCGCTGATTTGGAATTCGACCTCAACGATGCCATTACCTTAAAAGGTGGTGTGCATTATAAATCCTTCGAGTTCGATACCTACGAAGCGCGTTTGCCAACTGAAGGAACATCCATTCCGTCGAACCCCAATGATCCTGCTTATGCCACTGCGCAGGCGATTGCTGGAATTCAGTTGACCGAGAACAACACAACACTTTACAACGCAGGTATAGGCCCGCAAGGTGTTTGGCGAATTCCGGATTTAAATGCGATAGCCGCGCAATACGGTTTGTATAACGGCGGTGCCTTTACCACCGGTACACAATTCCGCTTGGCGGATAACTATTCTGCGGAAGAAGACACCTTGGGAATTTGGGGGCAATTGGTTTTCCACACGCAAATCAAAAACACCCCGGTTCGCGGTGATATCGGCTTCCGCTATGTGGATACCGACCAATCCTCCACCGCTTGGGCGCGGGTGGGGTCAAGCGATCAGTTAATTACGCGCAAACACAGTTACAACGATATTTTGCCGTCGTTGAATGTGGTGTTTGAGCCCTATGAAAATGTGCTGCTGCGCGTGGGCTATGCCGAAGTTATGGCGCGCGCTGGTTTGCAGAGCATTCGTCCCAATTTGTCCATTTCCGCTTCCGGTGCCAACCGCACAATTCAGGGCGGCAATCCACAACTCGAACCGACAAAAGCAAAAAATTATGACGTCGGCTTGGAAGTGTATTTTGAAGATGGCGGCGCATTTTCTGTCGCCGTATTTAAGAAAGACATAGATTCTTTCGCGCAGGAATTGCGCCGTACTGATGCTTACACCAATCTCACTTATAACGGCGAACCTCTGCCGGTGGAGTGGGTAGTGGATGCGTGTACTGCCGGTCCCGGTTACGGTGAAGCCACAGGTTGTAATGAAAATGCTACCTGGGATTATCGCCTGCCTCTCAACGGCCCCGGCGGTGATTTGTACGGTTTTGAAACCAGCTATCAGCAACCTTTTACATTTCTGCCAGGGTTCTGGAGCAATTTCGGCATCATCACCAATTTCACCTATGTCAAAGCGCAAATGGATTATGTGGACTTAAACGGTGCTGTGGTGGCGACCCGCAACCTGAATGGTTTGTCTGAATCTACTCGAAGTGCAACTCTGTACTACGAAAATGACAAATTCAGTGCGCGCATTTCTTCTGTGAGTCGCTCCTCCTATTTGACGCAACCGCTCGGACGGGATGGCAACGATATGGAAGGCACCAATGCGACCACCAACGTAGATGCAGCTGTGTCTTATCAATTGACTGACAATTGGAAACTGTCGTTTGAAGCATTGAATTTGACGGACGAAGTTGACGATCAGTGGGTGGACAGTGTCGGCAATCGCTTGTCTTACTATCACGAGACCGGCAAACAATTTTATTTTGGAGTGCAGTACAAATATTAAGGGTCCCACGCTTTGTGCTGGATTAACGCAGGTTAATCCAGCTGTTTTTTTATTGCGTTGCTCAAGTTCAAGCAAAATTGAGCGAGGGAAACCAACGACAACACTCAGTGAAGAACGAGATCATGGGATTCCAACTTTTCTTACGCGGTGCTTTTTATGTCGGAGCGATGGGTTTAGTCGCTTGCAGCCAACCTCACAGCAAAAAATCTGATGTTTCCTTAACCAGTGCCGGTGCGTCTTGGATTGCCACCGTTGAACTTGCCAACCCGTCGAATTTTGCACGTATCGATGAGCCGGTTTATCTGAGTTTTTACAACCTCGGAATTAGCTCTCGCGACGATCTGGTTTTTATCGAAGACAAAAGATCCTTGCCCACCGAAGTGGTGGATATTGATGGCGATGGGGAAGGGGACGGCATTCTCACTGTATTGAATTTTGCCAGCGCTCAAGTTCGCCAAGTTACGGTCGCAGCGGGTGGGAAAAAAGCAGAACCATCCAAACGCACACAAGCCGAAATTTCCATCAAACAAGGTGGGCAATGGGTGCCGCGCAAAGATGGGAGTGGGTATCGCAATTACGAAGGCGGTCAATTTGTAAATGTCGATGCGGTGCGCGTGCCGGATTATTACACGGATCACTCCAATTGGATCCGTTATGAAGGACCGGGGATTGAATCGGATTTAGTCGGTTACCGCATTTATCTCGACGGTCGCAACGGTTTTGATATTTTTGGTAAATCCATACCGGAACCGGTTTTGCAAAATGTCGGTTTGGATGGTTATGAGTCCTACCATCATCCGCAACCTTGGGGTCTGGATATTCTGAAAGTTGGAAAATCCCTTGGAGCCGGAGGTTTCGGCTATTGGGATGGCAAAGAGCTGGTGCATGTGCAAAAGGTGGCAGAGCGCAGTTCTCGGATTGTGGAAAATGGTGATCTGCAATCCAGTTTTACCATCGACTATCGCGGCTGGCAGTTTGATGGAAAAAATGTGGATGTCGCGGCCTATTTTTCCATGCAGGCAGGCAGCCGCCTGGCCAAAAACCAGATCAGACTCAGTGCGGAATTGCCGAATCTCGCCATAGGTTTGGTGGCACATCCCAATATGGAATTTATTCAAGGACCGCAGGAAATTCCCGGGGATGCCTATACCTATATTGCGACTTGGGGACCGCAGAGTCTCGATGGGCAAAATCTCGGCATGGCGGTGTTTTTCCGCAAAGGCGACAGTAAAAAAATATTCAATGACGGCTCCAGTCATATTGTTTTGATGAATCCCGCAGGCAGCGCGCTGACCTATTATTTTGCCGCAGCCTGGGAAGGTGAGCTGGGTAAAGGCGTAAAGACATCCGAGGAATTTAAACAGTATTTAACGCAGCAGACTGAACGACTTACCCGCCCTTTGCGCCAACGCATAACGACGCGTGCAACCTCGCAGGCGCGCATAGCAGGAATTACTGCCGACACAGCCCAGGGTTGGGCGACAAAATTGGCGGATTCTGAACTTGCGCGAAAAACCCTGAATTATCGTTATGACGGCTGGGATGAAAACCGCAAGCGCAAACCGAAATTTGAGTACGACATAGTGGGTTTGTTGCCGCACACCTATGATGAACTAGCGCGCGTAACCGGCAATTCCCGCTACAGTGACGTCAAAAATATCGTAACTGCCTCCTACATCGAACAGGATGGCAAGATCCGCCAATATAACAAGCGGGATTTTAATATAGATGCAGTGGCTCCTGGCCGCGCACTGTTGCGGGTATATCAGGAAAACCCCGAGCCAAAATATCGAAGCGCATTGCAGCAATTGCGCGAACAATTGCGTGATCAGCCGAAAACCAGCAATGGCGCTTTTTGGCATAAACACATTTATCCCGGCCAGTTGTGGTTGGACGGGGTCTATATGGGTATGCCTTTTTTAGCAGAATACGCTTCCTTGTTTGAGAATGAGCAAGAAAAAGCTAAAACCTTTGAAGAAATCGTGCGCGAATTTTATCTGACGAGGGAAATCCTGCGCGACCCCAAAACGGGCCTTTATTGGCACGCTTGGGATGAGTACAAACAGCAAAACTGGGCGGACACAAAAACGGGCTTGTCGCCACATTTGTGGGCGCGCGCCAATGGCTGGCTAGCCATGGCTTTGGTCGACACTTTGGATTTTCTGCCTGCGGCACATCCGGGCAGGGAAGTTTTATTGGAAATGACGGTCGAATTGGCCAAGGCGTTAAAAAATTATCAGGATCCAACCGCCACCTGGTGGCAAATCATGGATAGACCGGGCGAAGTCGGTAATTACCGTGAATCCTCTGCCAGTGCCATGTTTACTTATTTTTTGGTCAAAGCGGTAAATCGCGGTTATCTGACAGTGGAAAATTACGGTGGTGATGTGGATCAGCTGGTGATGCGGTCCTATGAGGGATTAATCAAGGAATTTGTTCTGGTTCATTCGGACGGCCGCATCAGCATGGTGAACCAATGCCATGTGGCCGGCCTTGGGTATGGGCGTGACGGCAGTTACGACTACTACCTGAATGAGGCCATTATCGCAAACGATCCCAAAGGTACCGTTCCTTTTATGTTGGCCGGTATCGAAATGCATAAATTCTTGTTAGGCAAAAATCATGACTGAACAAAAATTGGTGAACCCAAATGTGGAAGAACGATTTGCGGTTCACATTGACGACTACAAACATTACGACACCGAAACTTTGCGCAAGCATTTTCATGTTGCCAAGGTGTTTGGCATCGACGAAATTCGCTGGGTGTACACCCATTACGACCGCATGATGGTGGGCGGCGTGGTTCCTGCGACAAAAGCGGTGGATTTATTGCCCATCGATCAAAATAAAATGCCGTACTTTTTGGCGCGGCGCGAACTCGGTGTGATTAATATCGGCGGCGCCGGTGTTGTCACAGTTGATGGTAAAAATTATCCGCTGGCGTACAAAGAATCCCTCTATGTTGGCAAGGATTCGCGCGCTGTGACTTTCACCAGTGCGGACGCAAAAAATCCGGCCAAATTTTATTTACTGTCCACACCTGCGCATATGGCCTATCCGACGATAAAAGTTGGCCAGGAAGATGCGGAGGTTGCGGATCTGGGTGCGCTGGAAACCAGTAATGCGCGCACCATTCGCAAATTATTGGTCGCGCCAATTATTCAAACCTGTCAATTGCAAATGGGTATGACGGAACTGAAAGCCGGGAGCGTCTGGAATACCATGCCGCCGCACACCCATTCGCGTCGCATGGAAGTCTATTTGTATTTTGAAGTACCGGAAAATCAGGCGGTTTGCCATTTTATGGGACCGCGCGATCAAACGCGCCATATCTGGTTAGCCAATGAAGAAGCTGTGATATCCCCCCCTTGGTCAATGCACTGCGCAGCGGGCACCAGTAATTACATTTTTATCTGGGGCATGGCCGGGGAAAATCTCGATTACGGGGATATGGATTTTTGCCGCCCCAGTGATTTGCGCTGAGGAATCATCATGCAATGTCATCCATTATTTGATCTCAACGGTAAAGTTGCGCTGGTCACCGGGGGTACTCACGGACTTGGTATGGCCATGGCGGAAGGCCTTGCCAGTGCCGGTGCGCGCATTGTCGTAAATGGACAATCCAGCCAGGAAAAAATCGATGCCGCGGTTACTCACTATCGTGAGCGCGGTTTTGATGCCTACGGATACAGATTCGATGTCTGCGATCCCGCTCAGGTGGAGGCTGCCGTAGGCCGTATTGAAGCGGAAGTGGGACCCATCGATATTCTCGTCAATAACGCCGGCATTATTAAGCGTATTCCGCTGCTGGAAATGGCGCTGGATGATTGGGAGCAGGTCATTCGCACGGATCTTACGAGCGTATTTGTGGTCAGTAAATCCGTGGTGAAACGCATGATCGAGCGCGGTGCCGGCAAGGTCATCAATATTTGTTCGATGATGAGTGAATTAGGCCGCGACTCCGTCGGTGCTTATGCGGCGGCAAAAGGCGGTTTAAAAATGCTGACCCGCAATATGGCGACTGAGTGGGCGCGTCACAATATTCAGGTAAACGGAATAGGGCCTGGATATTTTGCGACAAGTCAGACGGCGCCGATTCGCGTTCCCGGCAATCCCTTAAATGAATTTATTATTCAGCGCACGCCCGCTGGAAAATGGGGCGATCCTGCGGATTTACAGGGTGCCGCCATTTTTTTGGCTAGCAGCGCCAGCAATTTTGTCACAGGTCAGATTTTGTATGTGGATGGCGGAATTTTGGCGACTATTGGCCGCCCGCAGGGAGAATAACGGAAATATTTTTGCCAATATAAATTCCATTCGTCTGAGGAATTTTTTGTTTTGGCAAATTGCATGATGGGTCACAGCAAGTCCGATTTCCCGCTGCCATACTTGTCCTGAGACCCCAATTTCCTTTGGTGTTTTTGATGTACCGCTGAACCGGCAGATTTCCCTGAGCTGGCAGTTGGCCTGGTAGCCCAGGCCTTTTTTATTCCGTTTTTTCACGTCCTTGCATTTTTCATCAATCTATTTATCCATTAATTTCCAAGCAAATCGCGCAGCGCCTTTTTAACTCCGTTGTTCGCAATATTTCTCAGCCAATCTGCTGTTTGTTGCTGAATGAGCAGGTTTTCCTGGAAATCGCTGCCGAAAATACTGTGCTGGGCAAAAAACGCTTTGACGACTGCGTCATAGTCTTTGCCATGCTCTTG
This sequence comes from Saccharophagus sp. K07, assembly GCF_014336955.1. Taxonomy (GTDB): domain Bacteria; phylum Pseudomonadota; class Gammaproteobacteria; order Pseudomonadales; family Cellvibrionaceae; genus UBA5868. The sequence continues at coordinate 518,041 of NZ_QRAI01000001.1, forward strand.
CCAAATCGTCGCAAAATTTGCGGCATGGGGATCAGACACAATAATGGATTCGCCTTTTTCATCGACGCCGCGGACAAAACGAATCCATGCGGCAAGCGCAAATGCAAAAATGCGGGTATCTCCATTTTGAGCGATCACACCGCGCAGGCTATTGAGCCAGCGTTGCGGGACCTTTTGCGAGCCGTCCATAGCGATTTGCCAGGTTTTGTGTTGCAGGCCGGGGTTGGCGAAGCGGTCGATTAATTGCTGTTGATAGGCTGCAACATCGAAATTGTCCGGCGCGCTAAAGGTAGTGGCAGCAGTGGTCATAAAACGGCGGGTGAGGGCGACAAAATCCGCGTCCTGCATCACTTGGTAAATGGTCGCGTAACTGGCGAGATAGCCGCTGTAGGCCAACAGACTGTGGCTGCCGTTGAGCAAGCGCAGTTTCATGGTTTCATAATGGGCGACGTCTTTTACCAGCAGGGCGCCAGCGTTTTCCCAGGCTGGGCGCTCGCTGCAGAAATCGTCCTCAATGACCCATTGGGTAAATGGTTCTGCAACGACCAAACCTTCATCGCGATAGCCGTATTCGTTTTCCAGCCATTGGATATCTTGCTCGGTGGTGGCAGGCACTATGCGGTCGATCATAGTGCCGGGGAAGCTCACATTGTCGCGAATCCATTGGGCCAGTTCCGGATCAATGGTTTCCGCCAGGCTGGTGACTACGGCGCGGGTAACTGCCCCACTATTCGGCAGATTGTCGCAGCTCATAACGCTGACAGGCGGCAGGCCATTTTTCCAACGTTGACGCAAGCCGGCGACTATAAAGCCCGGCGCAGTTTTGGGCCGATCAGGATGGCGGATATCGTGCTGAATATCAGGGTGGTCGAGATTGAGCGTGCCGCGGGCAGGCTCGTGGCAATAGCCTTTTTCCGTGATGGTCAAAGAGATGATTTTGATCGTCGGCGCAGCTATAGCTTGGATAATCGCAGCCGGATCATCAGGCCCCACCAGGACTTTTTGCACAGCCCCGACGATTTGCGGGCGGTTGCTGTTGCCGCGCTCCAGCACGGTGTAAAGACCGTCTTGCGGCGCCAGTTGTTGTTGCACTGAGGGCGACCGCAGGCTGCAGCCGATAATGCCCCAATTTCCTCCCGACTGGTTCATTACGGTTTCGGTGTAAAACGCCTGGTGGGCGCGGTGAAAAGCGCCTATGCCGATATGGACTATGCCTGGAAGAACGCTGGCGCGATCGTAAGTGAAGCGGGGAATATTCAAGTTGGCCACAAGGCCGGAATTCAGTCGTTGCATAGCAGTTCTCAAAAAAATACCCCGGCGATGGGCCGGGGCATAAAGAACAAAAAGGGTTAGAAAAGCTTATAGGCTTTCTTCACGAGGTTGTAAGTCAGATCCACTGCCAATTCGCGGGCCTCGTCTTCATTGATGCGGTGTTCCGCCACCAGCTGCGCGAGGAACACGCAGTCCATGCGACGCGCTACATCGTGGCGGGCAGGAATCGACAAAAACGCACGGGTATCGTCGTTGAAGCCGACGGTGTTGTAGAAACCAGCGGTTTCGGTGGTTTGTTCGCGGAAGCGGCGCATACCTTCCGGGCTGTCGTGGAACCACCAGGCCGGCCCCAATCGCAGGCAGGGGTAATGGCCGGCCAGAGGCGCCAGCTCGCGGCTGTACACGGTCTCGTCGAGCGTAAATAGAATAACGGTGAGATCGCGCTCATTGCCGAAACGGTCGAGCAGGGGTTTTAAGGCTTGTACATAGCTGGTGGCAACCGGGATGTCGGCGCCCTTATCGCGCCCGTAGCGGGCGAAAATTTTCGCGTTGTGATTGCGGAAGGAGCCGGGGTGAATTTGCATCACCAGGCCGTCGTCCATGCTCATAGCAGCCATTTCAGTCAGCATCTGGCCGCGGAACAGTTCGGCTTGTTGCGCATCGCATTTGCCCGCTAATGCCAGGGCAAAGAGTTTTTCCGCTTCCGCCCGACTCAAATCAGCCGTTACAGCGGTAGGGTGGCCGTGGTCCGTCGAAGTGGCGCCCATGCTTTTGAAATACTCCCGGCGCTGCCGCAGGGCGGCGAGGAAACCATGGTAATTGGAGGTGTCTTCGCCGGTGATTTCACCCAAACGCGCCACGTTGGTCGCAAAACCTTCGAAGTCGGGGTCTATAACCGGGTCGGGACGGTAGGCCGTAATCACATTGCCTTTCCAGCCGCTGGCGCGGATTTTTTGATGGTGGCGAAGATCATCCAGCGGAGATTCAGTAGTCGCCAGCCATTCAATATTGAATCGCTCGAAGAGCGCGCGCGGCAGAAATTCGGGGCGGCTCAGGGCCTCGGTGATATGGTCGTAATATTCGTCCGCAGTTTCGCTATTGAGCGCAACTTCCAGGCCAAACACTTCCTTAAATACGTGATCCAGCCACATGCGCGAAGGCGTGCCGCGAAACGCGTAATAATGCTCAGCAAACAGGCGCCAGGTTTTGCGCGGGTCGGTTTCCACCGGGGTGCTGTCCTTGGTGCGAATGCCCAGGGCTTCCATAGGCACGCCCAGGCTGTACATCATGCGGAACACGTAGTGGTCGGGGCGGATCAGCAGTTCGGTTGCGTTGCCGAAGGAGGTGTTATCGGCAAACCACTGCGGGTCTGTGTGGCCGTGAGGGCTGACAATGGGCAGATCCTTGATTTCGTTATAGAGCCGGCGAGCTATGGCTCTCTGGGTAGGATCGGCGGAAAACAGGCGGTCAGGGTGAAGCGTCAATGGTTGTCTGGCGGCGCGAGTCATAGTTGTTCTTCGACTTAAAGGTGGAATGAATCTGACCTAACAGCTAAGGTCATAGTTCGCTCTAGACGAGCCTTAAGAGTCCGGTAAGACCAATTATGGTTTCAGACCAGCCAAGAGCTGTCAATTAAGTATGAAAAAATGCTATTGAATATGCTGGCTAGAGAACATTTAATCACTAACACGCCGAAATCAGAGCTAGAAATTGGCGGGAAAAAGAGACATTATTGCACCAAACTGGTAAGGCCAGATTGGTTGAACGGTTGACTTGGCGACGGTGAACAGGACACTTATGGGGATTCAAATACTAGCGATTGGCGAAGTGATGTTGGAGCTGGCTCCCGCTGGCGAGTTCAACGGTAAAAAGCTGATGGCCCTCGGCTACGCCGGCGATACCTATAACACCTCGATCTATCTCGCCCGTCTTGGTGTCCGCACCGCCTATTTCACCCGCCTTGGCGATGATCCTTACAGTCGTGAACTGCTGCAGATCATGGTGCAGGAAGGGCTCGATACAGCTTCCATTGAAGCCGTTCCGGGCCGCACACCGGGCCTCTATTTGATTGCCAACCAGCCGAACGGCGAGCGCAATTTCAGTTTTTGGCGCGGGCAGTCTCCAGCGCGGGAAATGTTTTCGACGAAAGAATCCAGCAGTGCTTTGGAAAAACGCCTGCAAGAGGTCAATACCGCTTATTTTAGCGGTGTGACCATCGGCATTCTTAGCGACGAGGCGCGCGCGACTTTGTTGTGCGCTCTTGCCGAATTCCGGGCGCGCGGCGGCAAGGTGATTTTCGACAACAATTATCGCCCGCAACTGTGGCGTGATCGCGCGCATGCACAACTGGCGATGGATCAATCCCTGGCGGTTGCCGATATAGCCTTGCTCACCGATGACGACGCTGAGCGTTTATGGGGAAGTGGAAAGCCAGAAGATATTCTCGACCGCTGTATAACCGCGGGCGTGAGCGAAGTGGTGCTCAAACGCGGCCCCAACCCCGTTGTGGTAGCGATTGAACCGCGCGACGGTCAGTATCAGCAGCGCATCCAGGTCGAGGTTCCTCCGGTTGCCAAAGTAGTGGATACAACCGCAGCCGGCGATTCATTTAATGCCGGTTATTTGGCCGCACGTTTTGCAGGCGAAAATATTGACCGCGCTGCTGCGCGTGGCAGCCGTTGCGCCGGTGTTGTGATTCAACATCGTGGCGCGATCGTGGAGCGGGAAATTTTTCTGCGGGAGATTTCCGCATAAAGATGTTTGCGGAATTTATCAGATATTTGAATTGCGAAAATAATTTTTAAGCTCAAAAAATAACTTCAGCAGCATGCGCGCCAATAAAGACGAGATGCGCAAATGCTTGTAGCCAGAAATGCTTGTTTTACCCAACCCCGCTGTTTATTCTTGCGAGGTTTTGCTGGCACACCACAATAAAAATAATGCCGGAATTATCGCGCTTTATTGATATGTCGAAATAAAGCGTTACCAGAATAACCGATAATATTGTGATGACTATATGACAGTTCCTTCTATCGGCCGCTATCGCTGGACCATCTGCGCACTTCTGTTTTTTGCCACTACAGTCAATTATTTGGATCGCCAAGTTCTCAGCTTGTTGGCGCCGGAATTGTCTCGTGAATTTGGCTGGTCAAATACGGACTACGCCAATATCACAGCAGTGTTTCAATTTGTTTATGCCATTTCCATGCTGTTTGCCGGCCGCATTATCGACAAACTCGGCACTAAATGGGGTTATATCTGGGCAATTATCATTTGGTCGATCGGGGCGATTATTCACGCCTATGCTGTCGCCATGGGGCACGCCGCTAATAATGTGTTGGCGCTGGTAGGTATTGCCGCGGTTCCGGCATCGGTTATCGGATTTATGTTTGCGCGGGCGGTGCTGGCTTTTGGCGAAGCAGGTAATTTCCCGGCCGCTATTAAAGCCACGGCTGAATATTTCCCGAAAAAAGAGCGTTCTTTTGCCACAGGCATTTTTAATTCCGGGGCTAACGTCGGTGCGATCCTTGCACCTTTGACGGTTCCCTGGATAGCCACTGTATGGGATTGGCAAACCGCATTTATTTTGGTCGGCGCAATCGGTTTTTTCTGGATGGTGTTGTGGGGAATTTTTTATGAAAAGCCCGAAAAGCAGCATCGGCTCAGTGCGGCAGAACTGCAATATATCAATAGCGATGCAGCCGAGGAGACCGTTGCGCGACAGCCTGCGCAGGTATCGTTTAGCTGGTTTAAATTGCTCGGTTATCGCCAAACCTGGGCATTTACACTCGGTAAATTTTTGACCGATGGCGTGTGGTGGTTCTTCCTGTTTTGGCTGCCCAAGTATTTGGGTGAGCAATACGGATTGAAAGGAACTGAATTAATGTTGCCGCTCGCCATTTTGTACAGCATGACCATGTTCGGCAGTATTGGCGGTGGTGCTTTCCCTATGTATTTCATTAATCGCGGCCATAATGCATACGACGGTCGCATGCGCGCCATGCTGATCATTGCGCTGTTCCCTCTGGTTGTGCTTTTGGCGCAACCGCTTGGCCATCTTACCTTTTGGGTACCGGTTTTATTGATCGGCGTAGGCGCATCAGCGCATCAGGCATGGTCAGCCAACATTTTCACCACAGTATCAGACATGTTTCCCAAACACGCTGTCGCTTCTGTAGTGGGAATTGGTGGCATGGCTGGAGGAATGGGCGGTGTTGTGGTTTCCAAAATCGGCGGCTGGTTATTTGATTACTACGGCGCTCAGGGGCAAATCTCAACAGGCTACGCCATTATGTTTTCATTTTGTGCGGTCGCTTATTTGATTGCGTGGAGCCTGATGAAATTATTGGTGCCGCGTTATAGGCCGATTCAGGATTTGTGATTTTCTATTTAATCCAAGGGGAGGAACAGATTGTCAAGTCTCGTCTAGTCGCTGATTTCTCTCCAATACCCACCCGCGCGAATTGCGGGTAAAGCCGATTTTTTCGTAGTAGGAATCCGCTGCAGGAGCAGCAAATAAAATCAGTTTGCAGCGCGGACCGAGTTGCTCCTGAGTCAAAGTCATCAGTTTTTTGCCAATGCCTTGGTGCTGGTATTTTTTATCGACCGCCAAATCTGATAAATAGCAGGCGTAGTGAAAATCCGTTAGGGATCGTGCGACGCCGATCAATGTGCCCTCGTGCCATGCGGTAACGGTCAGGTTGGCATTTTCCACCATTCCCTTGATGCACGAAACATCGTCCACCGGTCGGCGCTCGGCCAGACCGGATTTTTGTAGTACTTCGATAAATTGTTCGGCGGATATGGTGGAATTAATTGCGTATCGAATCATCACGCGATTCCAAAATACGTATTGTTAAGCTGGTGCCAGCGCCAGCGGTGGTTCATTTAAGGCAAATAATTGTTCGCGCAATTCCAAAATGTGTGAAGACCAATAACGCTCGGTGTTGAACCAAGGGAAATGGTGAGGGAACGCCGGATCGTCCCAGCGGCGGGCGAGCCAGGCGGCGTAGTGCATCAAGCGCAGAGTGCGCAGACTTTCGATAAGCGTAAGTTCGCGCGAATGAAACTCGCAAAACATTTCGTAGCCTTCGATCACATTGGCGAGCTGGACCAATTGGCGCTGGCGATCGCCGGACAGCAGCATCCACAAATCCTGAATGGCGGGGCCGTTGCAGGCATCATCGAGATCGACGAAGTTGGGTTTGTCGTCGCGCCACAGAATATTTCCCGGATGGCAATCGCCGTGTAGACGTATAGCGGTATAAGGCGTGCGCGCAAATATTTGCTTTATTTGTGCCAGCAATTGTTCCGTAATGGTTTCGTAGGCGGCGCGCACACCGGACGGAATAAAATCGTTTTGCAATAAAAATTCCCGACTGGCATCGCCCATGCGTGAAACGGATAAATCCACCCGGTATTTGAAGGGTTGGCTTTGTCCCAGGGCGTGGATGCGGCCAAGGTATTGCCCGAGCGTGAACAAGGTATCGTCATTGTCCAGCTCCGGCGCGTGGCCGCCCCGGCGAGGGTAGAGGGCAAAGCGAAAATTGTCGTAGTGAAATAGCGTGTTGCCGTCGATTTCCAAAGGCGGAACCACCGGCACTTCCAGCTCAGCCAATTCGGCGCTGAATTTGTGCTCCTCAAGGATTTGCTCGTCCGTCCAGCGCTCCGGTCGGTAAAACTTGGCAATCAGCGGGTCTTTATTGCGGCCTTCCAGGCCGACCTGATAAACACGGTTTTCGTAGCTGTTGAGCGGGTAAATGCGGGCATCGCTGGCGTAGCCGAGGCTTTCGACAGCGGTCAAAACCAGATCTGGCGTGAGATTGGTAAATGGCGGCTCTCGGTGATTGGATTCCATGACAACGACCCACAGGCAAAGGATTGAGGCGCGATTATAGCCGCAACGCATCTACCTTGGCCCGCTCACAGCGCTGCTATGGCCTGCCCAACAGCTCTGCTACGGCCCGAAGATCAGTGTCGTTCAGCGAGTACGCAGCAGTTTTTGCCCTGCCGTTTCGCCTGATACATGGCGGAATCCGCGCGTTGCACAGCATCCAGCAAGTCGACGGTACTGGGATCGACCACACAGATGCCGATGCTGCAGGTGACCCTCAGCGTCAGCTCATTGGTAAATATCTCGAGCTCTTCCACTGCCTTGCGGATGCGCTCGCCAAAGGCCAGTGCGTCTTCCGGAAGGACATTGGCAGATACCACAACGAATTCTTCGCCGCCGGTGCGAAATAACCGGTCGCCGTCGCGCAGGGTTTGTTTGACGACTTGAGAAAATTGCGTAAGCACTATGTCGCCGATTTTGTGGCCGTGACTGTCGTTGATGGCTTTGAAGTTGTCGATATCGAGCAACATCACACAAAACGACAAATCTGATTTGCGCAGCATATGCAGATTGATACGACGGCAGAATTCTTCAAATTCGCTGCGATTTTCCGTTTGTGTCAAAGGATCGATGCTGGCTTTTTTCTCCAGCGAGCGGATATGGTCGTCGAGTTTTTCGATATTTTTGATAATGGCAATAATCAGCGTTTGATCTTCGTGCTCCTTTTTGCTCAAGGTCGCTGCGACTGGAACTTCATGTCCGTCTTTGTGCAATAACATCAAACGGTCCGGCAGATTGAGTGAATAACTCCGGTCGATTTTGACATAGCGATCCAGCATGCCCGCTGCGTTATTGCGCAGATTTTCCGGTAGTAACAGCGCCATGCTCATGGAACACAACTCTTGCGGGCTGTAACCCAGAATGCGCTCCGCGCCGGAATTTGCGTGCAGAATATTTAAATGATCATCAAATAACACAATGGCGTCGGCGGAAATTTCCAGCAATTCATGAATCTGGCTTCTTAATTGATTGGTGCGGCGGCGTTCCTGTACCAGTTGGCGAAACCAGTGGTCCATTTGAATGGTGTGGTGCGCCAGGGCGCTGGCAACAATCAGGGTGCAAAACAGGCAAAAAATCGCTATGCCAACGCCCGTACCTATCCAGTGATGCTGCACACCGTAATTCAAAACGCTGCCTAAACAGAGTGGCAAAATCAGCACCAGAAAAAATAACCAGCGAAAATTGCGCGCGTTGCGGGTATTGCGGTTGAGCAATCCCGCCGCACCTTTGCTGGTGGTCAGCAACAACAAGGCGAAAAAGAAAAATAAAAAATTCAGGCTGCAATGCAGTGGCATGCTCCCGAGAGCAGGGGTTTTCAGCACTTCATCGGGCGCAAACACATAGCTGAAAAAAACAAATAAGGGAATGGCGAGAAAGGCTGTTAGAAGTGCGTCGTACCAATTGATGTGTTGATGAGGATAAGTATGATGCAAAGCCAGCAGCGCGCCACCGAGAACAAAACTGGCGGCCGTGCCCAGTGCCATGCGACCGGGATTGACCGGGTTCCACGGATCTGGAAACAACAGTTCATCTATGCCGAGTCGCAGGCCGAAGAGGTATTCAAAAATGGTGACCACGCCGAGCACCATTACCGCTAAACCACAAACGACGCTGATCCGATATTGCTTTTGCCAAATTGCCAAGGTGCCAATCATCATCGCCAAAAAGCCAAGTGCGCTATTGGCTTTCATGGAGGCGGCACCTAATAAAAAGGTCGTTGCGTAAAACGAATCCGTAAGCCAGCCCCATAACACAATCAAACTGACGGCACCCATAGCCGCAAGAAGGATCAGCGCCAAGTGAGTGCGGGCGGGGTTGTGAGGAATTTCATTCATGAATGACCGAGTCCTTTATGCGCCTACGATTCGTGCCCTAAAGTATTGTCGTCCACCGGGATTTGCGCAATTTGCTAAATGGTCTACCCATCCAGGGCAAAGTGAACTGATCGCCAAAATTGAGCAAAAGTAATTGCGGCGAAAAATTCGCAGCTGGTGTTGTACTCCATAAAACAACTGAAAATGGGATTCGTGTTAAATATTTTTGAGTTTCGCTGGTAAATTTGCGGCCTATATTGAGAGGAAATTTTAATTTGCAAATGCCTTCAAGTCCCCGGTTTAGGCGTCCGCGCCAGCGACCAGATATGCACCTTGCCCGCGCCAGCATCAAGCAAACAGCGACTCATTAACTGCGCCGTTGCGCCAGTGGTAATGACATCGTCGACGACCGCTATGGTTTCACCATTGAACTGGGCGCGGCATTGAAAAGTGTTGCGCAAGTTGGCGAAGCGCTCTTTGCGATCCAGTGTTTTCTGCGGTTTTACTTTGCCTGTATGACTCATGCACGCCAGAACCTTTACGCCTGTGGCCGCGCTCAACAACTCCGCCAGTGCCTCGGCGTGGTTGAAACCGCGACGCAGACGGGTGAGCCAGGGGCTGGGAACCGGAACCATAATATCTGGCCAGGAGGCTTGATATAGGTCTTGCAGCGTTGCTACCAGCAGCGGCAACAATGCACGCGCCTGTATGCGAGGATTGCGCTTTTTCAGATGCAAAATCAGATGGTCGACGGGGTGTTGGTAAAGCAGAGGGCTGACGGTCAGTTCGTATAGCTTGGGATAAGCAAGGCAATCACCGCAGGTGGGCTGGTTGACTTTTAAGGGCAGGGCGCAGGTCTGACAGTGATTGGTATTGCGCGGTAAGTCGGCATGACATGCCCGGCACAGGAGCTCATGCGCGCGGTGGCCGCACAGGGAACAGCGATGGGGGAGATGGCGATAAAGGAGATGCATCAGATCCATTTGTAAACCCGAAAATCCATTTTTGGTTGACAGCTTTTTCGCTTCGCCTATGATGGCCGTCAGACTCTACCCCAATCCAATGCGGCGGTCAGCCGCTGAACTGAGATTTTTCCATGTCTGTTGCCCAAGCTGTGCGTCATGACTGGACGCGCGACGAGATCCTCGCCCTCTTTAATCTGCCTTTCAACGACCTGTTGTTCCAGGCACACACCGTCCACCGCCAGTTTTTTAATCCCAATGAAGTGCAGGTCAGCACTCTGTGCTCTATCAAAACCGGCGCTTGCCCGGAAGACTGTGCCTACTGTCCACAGAGCGCCCGTTACGACACAGGCCTTGAGCGGGAAAAATTGATGGCGGTGGAAAAGGTTCTGGAAGAGGCCCGCGCGGCCAAAGCCAGCGGCGCCACCCGCTTCTGTATGGGCGCAGCCTGGCGTTCGCCAAAAGCCAAAGACATGCCCTATGTCACTTCCATGGTGAAAGGGGTTAAAGAGCTGGGGTTGGAAACCTGTATGACGCTCGGCATGTTGAGCGCTGAGCAAGCGCAAGAGCTGGCGGATGCAGGACTCGATTATTACAACCACAACCTCGATACCTCGCCCGAGTATTACGGCGAAATCATTACCACGCGCACCTATCAGGATCGTCTGGAAACTCTCGCCAATGTGCGCGCAGCGGGGATGAAAGTGTGCTGTGGCGGCATTGTCGGTATGGGCGAAGAAGTGAAAGATCGCGCCGGCTTGCTGCAACAACTGGCCAATATGCCGGAGCATCCGGAATCCGTGCCTATCAATATGCTGGTTCGCGTTGAGGGGACCCCGCTGGCGGACGAGCAGGATTTGGATGCATTCGAGTTTATTCGCACCATCGCTGTTGCCCGTATTCTCATGCCGAAATCCCACGTGCGTCTGTCCGCCGGGCGCGAGAATATGAACGAGCAAACCCAAGCCCTGGCATTTTTTGCCGGCGCCAACTCGATTTTTTACGGCGCAAAATTGCTGACCACTCCCAATCCGGAAGCCGACAAGGATCGCCAGTTGTTCAACAAATTGGGCATCAAACCGGAAGCTTACGAAGTTGAGCACAGTGATGAAGCCGAAGCCCACGCTCTGCTGGATCGCGTGAAAGCCGCACAACAGGACAAAGTTTTCTACAACGCCGCAAGTTGATCCTCGCCGCCGCGTATGCGGCGGTGCTCTGGTGTATTTATGTCCCTTTCTCTCGAACAGACCCTGCGGCAGCGGCTGGCCGAGCGCCAATCGCTGAACCGCTATCGCGAGCGCCCGATTGTGCAGTCCCCCCAGTCTCCGGATATCCGCGTGAACGGCCAGCGACTGACGGCGTTCTGCAGTAACGATTACCTGGGCCTCGCCAACCATCCCAAAGTCATCGAAGCCTTCCAGCAGGCGGCCAATCGCTACGGCGTTGGCAGCGGCGCTTCGCACCTGGTCTGCGGCCATTCGGATGAGCATCACAAGCTGGAAAAGGAGCTGGCGGACTTTACCGGGCGGGAGCGGGCGCTGCTGTTTTCCACTGGTTATATGGCGAATCTCGGTGCGGTCAATGCACTGATCGGGCGCGGTGATGCAGTATTTGAAGATCGCCTCAACCACGCGTCTTTATTGGATGCCGGATTGCTCTCCGGCGCGCGTTTTCAACGCTTTCGCCACAACGATGTGGCGCATCTGCGTGAGCAGCTGCAAGCCAGCGATGCGCGCCACAAACTGATTGTGGTGGACGGCGTATTCAGCATGGACGGCGACTTGGCGCCTCTGCCGGAGCTGGCGCAGCTGACGCAGGAGTTTGATGCTTGGCTGATGGTGGACGACGCTCACGGACTCGGTTGCCTCGGTGCCACTGGCGCTGGTTGTCTGGAACACTTCTGCCTGAATGAAGAGCAGGTGCCGATCCTGATGGGTACATTGGGCAAAGCCTTTGGCTCCTTCGGTGCCTTTGTCGCGGGCAGTGAAACCCTGATCGAGTCCCTGATCCAGTTCGCCCGCCCCTATATCTACACCACTGCGCTGCCCCCCGCCGTGGCTGCCGCCACCCGCGCCGCTTTGCGCCTAGTGCGGGAGGAGGGCGAGCGCCGGGAACATCTACAGAATCTGGTGCAGCGCTTCCGCGCTGGCGCACAATCCCTCGGTCTCGAACTCTGGCCCTCCGTATCCGCCATCCAGCCCATTATCGTCGGCGATGATGCTCGCGCACTGCGGCTGACCGAGGCGCTGCGCCGACGCGGCTTCTGGATCAGCGCCATCCGCCCACCGACAGTGCCCGAAGGCACGGCGCGCCTGCGCGTGACCTTGTCTGCGGCGCATACCGAGGCTCAGGTGGATGGGCTGCTGGAAGCGCTTGTGGAAAGCTGGCGGGAGGTGGAAGGTGCTTGATTCGTTTGCTCACGCCCTCACCCCCTGCCTCTCTCCCGGGGGGAGAGGGGAGTGGAATTGCCCTCCGTTAGGGGTAATGAAATCAGCGAATAAATTGAACTCTGATTCTCTTGGTCGATTTTTTGAGATGGCTCCGCACGGCTCCCCTCTCCCCCAGGGAGAGGGGCTGGGGGTGAGGGCGTCTGAGGCGCCAAGATGATCACCAGCAATAACCCACCCTTGGTCTTCCTCCACGGCTGGGGCAGCGATTCCAGCTTGTGGCAGCCGCTCTGCCAATTGCTTCCCGGTCAGCACTATTTTGTCGACCTTCCGGGGTTCGGAAATTTCGACTCGAAACTGTTAGACCTGGATACTTTTCTCGCTCAAGTAGCAGAGCAGCTGCCGCACAATTGTTATCTGGTCGGCTGGTCTCTCGGAGGCATGTTGGCGGCGCAACTCGCTCGCCGAAGCGACCGCGTGCGCGGGCTGGTGACCATCGCCAGCAACGCCGTATTCGTCGCGCGACCCGATTGGCCGGAGGCTATGGAACCCGCCACCTTTGCGCAGTTTTTAGCGGATTTCGCCAATACTCCGGTGGAAACCTGGACGCGCTTTTGCGCGCTGCAAACTCTCGGCGATAGCAAACGTAAAATCGTTGCAACTCTGCTGCGCCAACAATCTGCGCCCACCTCCGTAAATCACGTCACCTGGCTTCAGGGATTGCACTGGTTGGAGCAATTGGATAATCGCCAGATTTTGGCGGAACTTTCCATACCACAGCTCCATTTACTCGGCGCAGGCGATGCTTTGGTGTCCGCAGTAGCTGCCAGCCGATTGCGCGATTTATTGCCTGTTACAGCGGAAATCGAAGTTTTATCTGATCGCGGTCACGCACCGCATTTATCTGATCCGGAAACAGTTGCAGCAAGGTTGAAAGAATTTTTTGTTCCGCGCCTGGACAAACGCCGCATCGCGCGCTCATTTGGCGATGCTGCTGCAACCTACGACCGCTTCGCTCATATTCAACGCCGGGTTGCTGCTGATCTACGGGCGTTTTGCCCATCATTCGAGATCGATGCACCTGTTCTGGATCTAGGGTGCGGCACCGGTTATATGGCTGAACTGTTGCAGGAAAAAAATCCTTCTCTCAATGTATTTCTCGCCGATCTCGCTCAGCCCATGGTGCAAATCGCCCGCGAAAAACTGCATGGATTGCCCGGCATAGTGGCGGACGGTGAATGTCTGCCGATAACAAACAATTCGCTGTCGGCAGTGGTTTCCAGTTTGGCGTTGCAGTGGTGTAACCATCTCGATGTGGCCGTAAGTGAAGCTCACAGGGTTCTACAGCAAGGTGGCTATTTTGCGTTTTCCACGCTTGGCCCGGAAACCTTATGGGAATTGAAAAAAGCGTGGGAAAAGGTGGATTCCTATACACACGTTAATCAATTTCAAAATCCAGAATTCGTGCACGCTGCGCTGGATAAGGCGGGTTTTGGCGAAATCGAAATGCAGCGTTATTCGCTGGTGGTGCAATACAACGAATTAATGCAATTGTTGCGCGAGCTTAAAGGCATAGGCGCCCACAACATCAACCCTGGCAGCCGCCCCGGTCTCACTGGCGCGAAGCAAATGCGCCAGTTGGAAAATGCCTATGCGAGCTTGCGCGATAACCAAGACCGCTTCCCGGCAACTTACGATGTGATTCTGATAAGGGCGCTAAAGCCGTGAAAAATACATTCTTTGTTACAGGTACAGATACAGGCGTAGGCAAAACTCTGATCACTGGAGCATTGCTGCACTTGGCCGCGCAAAAAGGGCTGCGCGCCTACGGATTAAAACCCATTGCGGCAGGTTGCACAGACACTCCTGAAGGACTGAAAAACGAAGATGCTCTGCTGCTGCAAAGCCACAGCAACATCAAATTGCCCTACAGCCAGATAAATCCCGTCGCATTGCGAGCTGCCAAAGCGCCGCATATAGCCGCAGCAGAAGAGGGACGCCGTCTGAGCCTCGACCGCATAGTCGGCCTCTGCCGGGGCGCATTGATGCAGCCAGCAGATTTGCGCCTGATCGAAGGTGCCGGCGGTTGGCGTGTGCCGCTCAATGATTACGAATTCTTAAGTGGACTTCCTCTGCAACTGCAAACTCCCGTCATTCTCGTAGTCGGCCTGCGCCTGGGTTGCTTGAACCACGCTCTGCTGACCGCCGAAGCTATCCAGCGCGATGGCCTGCCCTTGGCTGGTTGGGTCGCCAACGGCATAGATCCACAGATGGACTCAGTAGAAGAAAATCTCACCGCCCTGCGCCGCTCCATTCCCGCGCCTTGTTTGGGTGTAGTGCCTGCGCTGGATGAGGTGAGTGTGGAGAGGGTGGTGAGATATCTGGATTTGGATGGATTGTTCAAAGAAGCTAAACGTGGCGCGCTGTGCTCCAAGGGGGAGGTTGGGAGTTCCTGAGAAATAACCCCACCCCAACCCTCCCCTTGAAAAGGGGAGGGGGCAAAACGGACTCCGTGTGGACCCTGCTACGGGAGAACAAACAAAGGATCATGTAAATGGACAAAAATTCCAACAAGCCTCAATTCAACCCATCTCACACCAAACCACTACGCCAAAATCTCCGCCGCAATCTCACTCCCGCAGAACGCATACTGTGGCAGCGTATCCGCAATAAACAACTCGGCGTTAAATTCCGCCGCCAACACGGAATAGGTCCATATATAGTCGATTTTTACTGCGCTGAATGTTCTTTGGTTATCGAGCTGGACGGTGAAACTCATTCAACAGCTTCGCATATCAATACGATCACAAGCGCGAAGCGTTTATGAGGTCGGCGGGAATTAGAATTTTACGATTTACGAATGGAAATATTGCGGAAAATATCGAAGGAGTGATCGCGATGATTGCCGATGTAATCATCGCGAATGCTAAATCAACGAGAACTTAAGTGATTGTTAACGGCTTTGCACTGGATTGGAAACATGCGGCCAACTTCGATTGTCAGGTCGTCACCTTGGCCGCGAATGGTATTGGGGCCGTTAGTGTAGACAAAGCCGGATGCGCTGCGTTCTTGTTGGAGTTCAATGGCTGTTCCGTAGCGTGTTAGCACGGCGCTATTGTTGTTAAAGCGCACGAAAACCTTTTCGCCATTGACACAGGAAAACGTCACGTTTTGCTCAGCTTTTCTCTGAGCGGTGCTGCAGGCGCAAACAAGGGAAGAGGCAAGCAAGGCGAAGAGTAGAGTTTTCATGGGGCTCCCCCGTTATTGTGTGTATATCTGTGTATGGCATACATCTTATTTAATCCATGGATGCCCGTTTGTAAAATTTTTTCACAGAAATTTTGCAAATCTATCCAGCCGAAAAGGAGCTGTAAAAACTGGCAATTGGCAAGTCGATCAGCAAATTATATCGACGGAATTTTGCTTCCGCGCTGTACAGCGGGGCGTGCCAGAAATTGCTTAAGTACACGTAATACTTCCGGAAATTGTTGGATTCCGACCAAGTCTCCCGCCGCGTAAAAATCGACAAGCGTATTTACCCAGGGAAAAATCGCAATGTCTGCAACGGTGTATTCGTCACCCATTACCCAGGTTTTATCACTTAAGTGGTGATTGAGTACGCGCAGTAAACGAGTGCTTTCCGTTGCGTAACGTTCGCGCGGGCGCGGATCTTCTATTTCGCGTCCGGCCATGCGGTGAAAATATCCCAATTGACCAAACATGGGACCAATTCCTCCCATCTGAAACATTAGCCATTGAATCGTTTGGTAACGACGGCTCGCCTCTGCTGGTAAAAATTTTCCGTATTTCTCCGCGAGATATAACAGAATTGCACCTGATTCAAATAATGCCAAAGGTTTTCCATCTGGTCCGTTAGGATCGAGGATTGCAGGAATTTTGTTGTTAGGGCTAACTATCAAAAATGCTGAGTGGAATTGCTCATTCTTGGTGATATTGACAAGGTGCGGATCGTAGGGCACGCCCAACTCTTCCAACAGAATGGAAGCTTTCTGGCCGTTTGGTGTCGGCATGGAATAAAGCTGGATATGAGTGGGATTTTGTGGCGGAAAACGTTCGTAGATCAGAGTCAGTGTGGTAGCAAGCATGTCGGTACAGCCTATAAAAAACCGAATCAATACGCAAATCAGCTAAATGAAAATTTAGTTCGTCCAAATGAAAATAAATTCCCGTCCAATCGAAAGTTACCGCTACCAAAGCGTCTATTCGGGAGACGGAAGTTGACCGCTGGTGACAGAATTGGCCGCGTTTTCCACTGCCGCTGCTGTTTGTGCGCCTACATGCTTGAGTGCTTCGCGCACGTCGTAGCCGCTTGGAGATTGGTAGACGCGCAGGCCGAATTCGGGAATGACGGCAAATATGTGGTCAAAAATATCCGCTTGCACACCTTCGTGTACGACCCAGGCTGTATCAGAGGTAAAAGCATAGACCTCCAATGGAATGCCTTGGGGGCCGGGTTGGAGTTGGCGGACCATTTGGATCATGCCGGAGTGAATGTTGGGGTTTGCTTTTAAATAAGCCGTTACATAAGCGCGGAAAGTCCCCAAGTTGGTCATGCGCCGACCATTGACCGGTGAGGATGGATCGACGTTATTTTCTTGGTTGTAGCGCTTGATCTCTGCGATTTTATTTTCGATATATGCACTTAACAGCTGCGCTTTACGTAATTTTTCCAGATCGTTTTCATCGAGAAATTTCACACTGGTCGCATCGATATTAATAGAGCGTTTAATACGACGACCGCCGGCCTCCGTCATGCCACGCCAGTTTTTGAAGGAGTCGGAAATCAGTGCGTAGGTGGGAATGGTTGTGATGGTTTTATCCCAATTGCGCACTTTCACTGTGGTGAGATTGATATCGATCACGTCACCGTCGGCGCCGTATTTTGGCATTTCCAACCAGTCGCCAACCGCCAGCATATTGTTGGCAGACAGTTGAATGCCGGCCACCAAACCGAGAATAGGGTCTTTGAATACCAGCAGTAATACTGCGGTCATGGCACCCAAACTGCTCAGCAGGATCGCGGGCGATTTACCGATAACCAGCGAGATGGCGTAAATCAGTGCGAGCAGGAAGGCCGCGAGTTTGACGCTTTGAAAAATTCCCCGCACCGGCAGTCGTTTGCCCTGCGGTGAGTTGAGCAGCAGGTCTTCCACCGTATCCAGCAGGGAAAAAAGTGAGAGCAGCGAAAACAGCAGTACCCAGAGGAAGATAAAGGTTTCTATGGCGGGTAAGACGGGCGAATCCGCCTCCAGCCAGATGCGCGCCTGGGTCAACAGAATGACGGCCTGCAGTGTCAGTGCAAGACGGGTAAACAATCTATGGCGAAAAAACGCAGCGTGCCACCAGCGTTGCGATTGTTTGGCGTAGATTTCCATCACTCGCAGGATGCCCTGGTGCAGCAATATATGGATTGCCAGGGCGGTGATCAGAATGATCCCCAGGATCAGCACTGCTGCTATCACGGGGGTGATGGTGAAGCCAAAAGACTCTAACCAGGTGAATAGACTTTCCCTCATAGGTCCTCGCAAATCTACATCGTCGAATAGGCTCGCTATCTTAAACGTCAGCCGAGTTATTGCCAGCTTTGATTGGTCCCGCAGTATTGGTTGTGCGATTGGATGACCAATTTTTATATTTGGTAAAACAAATTTTGTGGCGTTGGTCAAAGTATTTGGTTGGCGGATCCGCAATACTGCGCCTTCGGGCTTATTTCAACGCAAAATCAGAATACGGATACTCATATGAATAGATTGCACGGCGTGATCCTGGGGATCATGGCAGCGAGTTTGGCCGCGTGTGGGGGGGAGACTTCTACCAGTTCAACTTCATCCAACAGTTCAAGTTCTTCCAGTTCTTCATCCTCTTCAAGCAGTTCTTCTTCCAGCTCCAGTTCGAATTCTTCCAGTGGCGGTTCCGTTAATTCGCTGACGATACAAGAAGCGACCACAGGCTTTTGTTACGCGGATTACAGCGCTGCATCCGGCGGAGTCGATACGGAGCATGCTGGTTATACGGGTAGTGGTTATATCGATGTGCAAAATGCGCTGGGTTCCAAAATCGAGTGGCAGATCGATGCGTCGGAGACCAGCGTTTACACCGTCAAATTCCGCTATGCCAACGGTGCCAGTGGGGCGCGTTCGGGTGTTTTGACCGCCAATGGCAATGTAGGCGCTGCCGCGAACTTTACTTTTGCCCCGACTGGCGCTTGGTCAAGCTGGGCGGAGGAGAGTGCCGAAATATCATTGAACGCCGGTACCAACCGTTTGGTGCTGAGCGGAGTTTCCGCGGACAGTTTCGCCAATATTGATTCGATTACCATTTCCGGCCCGCGGGTAACGGCGCAATCATGTTCTGGCTCGAGTTCATCTTCTTCATCCTCATCGTCCAGTTCCAGCAGCAGTTCCAGTGGCGGGACGGGCAGCAATATGCCGCGCATGAGTGTGTCCCAGTTTGTCGGCTACGGTAGTCCGGTAACGGGTGGGGAAGGTGGGCAGGTGGTGACGGCGACGACCGGTACTGAAATTCACCGCGCCATTTGTCAGCGTGCATCCAAAACCGCACCTTTGGTCATCATGGTGAATGGCACCATTAATCACGGCAATACCACCAAAGTAAGTGGAAATTGTGATACAGCGGCAGATCGCATCCAGCTCAAGGGCGTTGCAAATATTTCGCTGATCGGCGTCGGTAAAAATGCGGTGTTTGATCAACTAGGTATTTTTATTCGCGATGCCGAAAACATCATCATCCGCAACGTCCACGTGAAAAACGTGAAAAAATCCGGCTCTCCGACATCCAACGGTGGCGATGCGATTGCCATCGAAGGTGGCCCGCAGACGCGTATCTGGATTGATCGCAATACGCTGGAAGCATCGGGCGGCGAAGACGATGGCTACGATTCCCTGCTTGATATGAAAAACGACACCACTTACGTGACTGTGTCCTACAACCATTTCCTCAATTCCAGCCGCGGAGGTCTTATAGGCGCGAATGACAGTCCCGATGGCAATAACTACATAGTGTTTCACCACAATTTTTATCAAAACATCGAGCAGCGCACTCCGCTGTTGCGTCGTGCGACCATTCATGTGTTCAACAACTACTGGGAAAACAATAGTTCGGTGAAGCAAATCCACTATGTAAATGCGCGGGCGGAAGGCAAGGCGTTGGTGCAGAATAATTACTTCAAAAACGTGAATAACCCACTGCTAGCCTCTACGGATTCCGATGTGCCCGGCTGTTGGGTTGCCAATGGCAACGTGTGGGACGGTGGTACCTATACACGCACGCCCAGCAATGGCGGTGCGCATTACGTGCCGGCCAACTGGCAGAGCGGCAATCTGAATGGAACAGTAGCCGGTTGCAGTGTCAGTGGCGCCAGCAATGTGCTGCTGGATGAGGCCGCCAATGTTCCGGCCATAGTCAAAACCCATGCTGGTGCTGGCAAGATGTAATCAGTCTGTTAAAACGGGGCTTCGCGCCCCGTTTTGTTTTTTGAGGTCACCAATACTCTTGTACAAACCGGCGATCTGATATGCCGGTTCCCTCTGCCTCATAAGTGGTCGTTAGCATAAAAAGGCTCTATGGTTGTAAGACTGGCCCCTTTTGGATTGATCAGTTAAAGCTCCTAATGATTAGCCTTGTGAATAAATCCGTCGCTGCATTGTTAATCGCCTTGTTCGTACCCTCTCTCCAGGCCGCAACCGTCTACAAATACAAAGATGCCAACGGGCGCTGGGTGATTACCGATAAACCACCGCAAGGGAAGGCGGTTGAGACAGTCGAACAACAGCGTCTGGTTTATACAGAAAAAAGTCCCACGGTCTCAGTCGTCAATCGCGGCAGCAAGCAGCGGCCGGTGCTGTATGCGCTCAATCAGACCGGTGGACCGGTGCAGGTGTGGCTGGAGTTTTATGTCCAGGAGAACTTGCGTCTGAGTCAGGAGGCGCCGTTCGAATGGGTAATCCCACCTTTTACCGAGCAGTTTGTGTTGCAGATGGAGGCCGCCGAGCCGAACAAAACCTGGGCTTATGAATGGTCCTATCGCTTTGTGCCGGGTGAACCGGTTAATACAGCGCAGTTGGGAACGCCGGAAATCGGTTTGCCATTTCGCGGCGGTCCCTTCCCGGTTACCCAGAGTTTTTACGGTGAAGCATCCCATAAACACTATGTGGAAGCGCATTATGCGGTGGATATCGCCATGCCCGATGGCACACCCATAGTGGCGGTGGATGATGGCGTGGTCACTGAAGTGGAACGGGATTTCAGCCGTTCAGGCTGGAGTGAGGAATATGCCGATGAAGCCAATTATGTCCGCGTGCTACACGCAAATGGCGCCATCTCGGTCTACGCCCATTTAGCGGCAGATAAAGTGGAAGTTGTGCCCGGGCAGGCTGTGCGACGCGGGCAGCTCCTGGCGTATTCCGGCAATACTGGCTTTTCCACTGGCCCCCATTTGCATTTCGTCATGCAGGCTAACGGCGGAAAAAAACTGCAGTCGATTCCTTTTCGCTTTCGCGGCCATCACGCACCGCCGGTTGCCGGTGAGCGTTTGGAGAATCATCAAAAAGATTAAAAAAGAATGAGCGGGGGCAGGGGTCTGGCGACTTATCTCCAGCCCTGCATATAGGTTAAGGCCTTGCCGAATTCCAAGGACTGAAGTGCGGCACTGAAGGCGAGAAAATCCGGCGCTGCCATTTGCTTTTGCAGATGGCGTTCCAGCTCCTCGAATAAATCGAACGCACGCAAATCATTTTCCGCCAAGCAGTCGGATAACAATTGCATTCGCTCTTGTAAGCGGCGCGGATGTTGCGTCTGCAGGGCGTATTTTTCTTTTTGCCGCTCCAACCATTCTGATGCGTCGCCGAGAAACAGGGAAAATTCCTGGTCCAGCCAGTCCAGTAGCTGGGTCACCAGATTGGTGGTTTCACCTGCATCCAGCAGCTGTTCCAACTCCACCGTCAATTCACAAACCCGTTGGCCGCCCAGGTTGGCAACGCTGCCACGTAAGGTGTGGAGCATATGGGCCGCCTGATGATATTGGTTGCGTTGAATGGCCGCGCGCATTTCCTGGATTGGCGCGTTGCCCGCATCCACCAAATTCTGCACGATTTCCATAATGGCTCTGGCCCGCGAATCGCTGCGGGCTATGTGATGCTCCAGTTTGCTCGGTTCGAAGATAGTGCTCGGTTGTGATTGAAAAGGATTGATCATATTCATGGCGTTATGCGGCCCGTCAGCTCGCTTCCTTTATTGTTTCTTGTTCTAGTGTGGCAACCTTGAATTGATTGCGTCCCGACGCTTTCGCCAGATAAAGAGCAGAATCTGCGGTTGTTATAAGGTTTTCCAAAGTGGTTCGGGTGTTGGGGGTCACTGTGGCTATGCCAGCGCTAACTGTGATAAAGGGCACGGCGCCAGCATGTGCATGAGGAATCGCCAGAGACAACACCCGCTCGCAGATCCAACGCCCGTACTTTTGCGCGTTTTGTAGATTGGTATTGGGCAGGACCACGGCGAATTCTTCGCCGCCGTAACGCGCGACAAATTCGCCGGGGCGGCGCGACCCAGCGCCAATCGCCTGGGCTACTTCGCGCAGGCAGATATCACCCTGAAGGTGTCCGTAGGCGTCGTTATAGGGTTTGAAGTAATCGATATCCAGCAGGGCAAGCGTCAGCGGTTGCTGCTGGCGATTGTGGCGCTTGAGCTCAAGGCGCGCCTGGTTTTCGAAGTAGCGCCGGTTGTAAACCTCGGTCAGCCCGTCTTTATCCGCTAAGGCTTGCAACAGGCTCTTATGCGATGACAAGGCGATATGAGTGCGGACGCGGGCTTGAAAAATGGCGGGTTGGAAAGGAGCGGCAATGAAGTCGACTGCTCCGGCTTGTAGTGCGGCGAGTTCCAGCTCCCGCTCCTGTTCTTCCGCCAGTATGAGAACGGCGCAGTCTTTCGAATCCCGGTGTGCTTTTAGCCGTTTGCACAAGTCGATTCCGCTGTTGTCACCGACGCGGGCGGCAATGATGATCAAGTCCGGTTTGCGGTGGCAGGCCATAAACTGGCCGGATTTGACCGACGTGGCGAAAATCACGTCGCCGGACTCCTTCAAGAGAGCTCCGAGCCTGAGCAAGGCCTCGGTGTCGGAATGGATGACCAGAATGAGATTATTCTTTTTCTTTGGCTGCACGACTCAAACTCCCTTGGCCCCAGATGATTTTGAGTCTAGTCAAGGCCATACCAAACGAAACGAAATGGCGGAATTCGATCACAAAAAGTTATATGCCATCCGACGAATGGTTCGTTAGGTCGACTTAGCGGAGTTCGGCGTTCGTCAAATCGTCGCTTTGTGACGCATAAATTTTCGCCAACCGTTTTGGTCGTTGCTTTTTACCCCGCCTCCTCATAGAATTGCGCGCCCTAAAACCGCCGGCCCTTTTAGGCTGGTATCTCCTTGCCTCACTCCATCAGGGGGAGGCTATTAACCCGTAAGGAGCAAAAATGCGTCATTACGAAATCGTTTTTCTGGTTCATCCAGACCAATCAGAGCAAGTGCCTGGCATGATCGAGCGTTACAGCTCTGCCGTGACCAGTTCTGGCGGTAAAGTACACCGCCTGGAAGACTGGGGTCGCCGCCAGCTCGCCTATCCAATCAACAAAATCCACAAAGCTCACTATGTGCTGATGAACATCGAGTGCACAGAAGAAACTCTGGAAGAGTTGACCACCAACTTCCGTTACAACGACGCAGTTCTGCGCAACCTGGTTGTGCGAACCGACGAAGCCGTAACTGGTGAATCCGCCATCATGAAAGCGGAAAAAGAAAGCCGCGAACGCAAGCAGCGCGCTGAGCGCCGTCAGGAAGAAGCAGCCGCACGTGCGGAAGCTGAAGCCGAAGATGGCGTTGAAGATGACGCTGAATTAGAGAATGAGGAGGAATAATCCATGGCACGTTTTTTCCGTCGTCGTAAGTTCTGTCGTTTCTCCGCTGAAGGCGTTAAAGAAATCGACTACAAAGATCTCGAAACGCTGAAAGCCTACATTTCCGAAACCGGCAAAATCGTACCCAGCCGTATTACCGGAACCAAAGCTCGTTATCAGCGGCAGCTGTCTACCGCCATCAAGCGCGCGCGCTACTTGGCCTTGCTGCCTTACTCTGACAGCCATCAATAAGGGGTGCTGCAATGGAAGTTATTTTGCTTGAAAGAGTGGGCCGTTTAGGCACCGTAGGTGACCGAGTCAAAGTGCGCTCTGGTTACGGCCGTAACTACCTTCTGCCCCAGGGCAAAGCTATCACTGCAACTGCCGCCAACATCGCTGCTTTTGAAGCGCGTCGCGCTGAATTGGAAGCCGCTGCTGGTGAGCGTCGCAAAAACGCTGAAACCCGCGCTGCCAAACTGGCTGAACTGGTTGTTACCATCACCGCTAACGCTGGTGACGAAGGCAAACTGTTCGGTTCCGTTGGTGCTCGTGACATCGCTGAAGCGGTTACTGCAGCTGGCGTTGAAGTAGCTAAGTCTGAAGTTAAACTGCCTGCAGGTACTCTGCGTGAAGTTGGTCAGTACGACATCACTCTGCAATTGCATGAAGATGTCGCTCAGACGGTCAAAATCGTTATCGAAGCTCAATAAGTTGAGAGCAGTGGCGGAGACGCCATTTTCTTGACTGGCTAATATTAGGGGCACCGGGTTTTCCCGAGTGCCCTTTTTCGTTTTCATCGCGGCAGAAAAGTCCTATGAACCCATTCGATTCTCAGGAAGCCGATTTTTACTCCAGTTCCCCGCCGCCAATGGCGGACGAGCCAGTTCTTCCGCATTCCATCGAGGCCGAACAGTCGGTTCTCGGCGGCTTGATGCTCGATTCGTCTGCCTTTGACGCCGTCTCCGAAATTGTCGGTCGCAACGACTTTTATAAAGCGGCTCACCGGCAGATCTTTGGAGTTATGACCCAACTGCTGGAAGACGGCCAGCCTATCGACGTCATTACAGTAGCGGAAGCGCTCAATCGTCTAGGTGAACTGAATTCTGTTGGTGGACTGGCCTATCTCACCGAATTGGCCAGTGGGGTGGCGGGCAGTGCAAACCTGCCAGCCTACGCCCGCATAGTGCGCGAGCGCTCGACCTTGCGGCAGTTGATCGCCGCCGCAACCGAAATCACCAAAGCCAGTTATAACCCAGGTCCATTGGGCGCGGATGAGTTGCTGCAGCTGGCGGAAAAAAAGGTGATGGAGATTGCCGAGGAGCGGCCCAAGGACGGCGGTTTTACCGACGTAAACACGCTGCTGAAAGCAGCGGTGGAAAAGATCGATGCCTTGTTCCGGTCGGACAGCGATATCACCGGTGTATCCACCGGATTAACCGACCTCAATGCCAAAACGTCCGGTTGGCAGCCGGGTGAATTGATTATTCTCGCTGCGCGTCCATCCATGGGTAAAACCGCCCTGGCCCTGAACTTCGTCGAGGCGGCGCTTATGACGCAGCCTAAACCTGTGCTGATCTTCAGCTTGGAGATGCCCGCGGACGCACTGGTCATGCGTATGTTGTCGGCGATCGGTCGCATTGATCAGGGCAATATCCGCACCGGTCGTTTGACCGAAGAAGACTGGCCGAAGCTGGAAGCGGCTGCCCGCAAGCTGAAAGACAAGCTGCTGTTTATCGACGATACCGCGGGTCTGACACCCAATGAGGTGCGTGCGCGCACCCGGAAGATCGCGCGGGAATATGGCAACCCCGGCATGATCATGATCGACTACCTGCAGTTGATGCACGTTGCCGGCAGTACCGAAGGCCGTACGCAGGAAGTTTCGGAAATTTCCCGCTCGATGAAAGCGCTGGCGAAAGAGTATCAGTGTCCTGTGATTTGTCTGTCCCAGTTGAACCGCGGCGTGGAATCCCGCCCCAACAAGCGGCCTATGAACTCGGATTTGCGGGAATCGGGCGCGATCGAGCAGGATGCGGACGTGATTTTATTTATTTATCGCGATGAGTATTACAACGAGGAAAGCCCGGACAAAGGCATTGCCGAGTTGATCATCGGCAAGCAGCGGAACGGTGAAATCGGTACCTGTCGAGCCGCCTTCGTCGGTAAATACACCCGTTTTGACAATTTGGCGCCGGAGTACTTTCAGCAGTCTTACGAGTAAAGCCATTGTCTTACGCAATAAAAGCCACACGTCGTGAACCAGGGCGCCAGCGTTGCGGTTCCCTTGTTGAAACGGCCTGTAGCTTTTATGATGCGCCGCCGTTTACGGCCCTGTTGCGGAGCGATCAGTCATGCAGATTTTTCACCATATACAGTCAGTGCGCCAGGAATTGCAAAGCCAGCGAAAGCAGGGCAAGCGCATTGGCTTTGTTCCGACTATGGGCAATCTCCATGACGCCCACCTCGCCCTAGTCAAACAAGCGCGCGAAAACGCCGATGTGGTTATCGCCAGTATTTTCGTTAATCGCCTGCAATTTGGCCTGAACGAAGATTGGGATAAATACCCCCGCACGCTGGAAGCGGATATCGCCAAGCTGCGTTCTGTCGGCTGCGATTATTTATTCTGCCCGGAAGAGCAGGAGATCTACCCCAATGGCATGGATACCCAGACGCGCGTCATAGTCCCGACCATGGCGGACATATTGTGCGGCGCGAGCCGACCGGGCCATTTCGAAGGCGTTACCACTGTTGTCACCAAGCTGTTCAACATAGTGCAACCGGACGTTGCGGTGTTTGGTCTGAAGGATTATCAGCAGCTTGCCATTATCCGACGTATGGTGCAGGACCTATGTATTCCCGTAGAGATACTCGCGGGAGATATCGTCCGGGAAAGCGATGGGCTCGCTATGAGTTCGCGCAACGGCTATCTCACTCCAGAAGAGCGTCCCAAGGTCAATCAGCTTTACCTCACCTTGACCTGGGTGGCGGAGCGTATTCGCGCGGGCGAGAAGAATTTTGCCGAGCTGGAACAGCAGGCAAAAAAGAAAATCAGCACAGTCGGGTTCCGGCCTGATTACGTCACTATCTGCAACAGCCGCACGCTCGCGCCTGCGGCTCATGACGATGACGAAATTACCGTATTGGGCGCTATGTATACGCAGGGCGCCAGGCTGATCGACAATGTTTCCCTGTCGCTCGGCAATTTAACTGCAGAAACTTGAGTTTCGGCGCGCCCCACTTTGGCGCAATAAGCCCACTGTGGCGCGTAACAAGGTCGTCCCAAGAACACAAAACCCGAACGGTTGCGCTACAATACGCCGGCCAAACCTAAGGTTTGGCTAAATTTTGAGCAATGCCGGGTCTGAACCAGAGGTAAACCATGCAAATCACTCTTTTGAAAGGCAAGCTGCATATGGCGCGCGTGACCCAGGCAGAGCTGTGGTATGACGGCTCCTGTGCGATCGACGCTGACTTGGTCAAGCTTGCTGGGCTGCGAGAGTTCGAGCAGATCGATATTTATAACGTCGACAACGGTGAGCGTTTTACCACCTACGTGATTCTCGCCAAACCGGGTTCAGGCACTATCTCTATGAATGGTGCGGCTGCGCGCAAAGTTCAGGTGGGTGATCGGGTTATTATCGCTGCCTACGGTCAGTTCACTGCATCCGAAGCGGAGAATTTCAAACCCAAATTGGTCTACTTGGGAGAGCGTAACAAGGTTGAGCGAACCTCTGACACGATTCCTGTGCAGGTAGCCTGATTTAAATCCTGTCTTGGGGCGCGCTAGCGCCCACTCCGGTTTCCCTTGTTTTCCGCTAAGATGTTAAGCACATTCCTTCTCATCAAAACAATAAGGGGAACGCCATGTCTGAACGGCATATCTACCCTGTCAACCGTCGCTTGGCGGCTGCCAGTCATATCAATGCGGAGCAGTATCAAGAGTTGTATCAGGAGTCGATTCGTCAGCCGGAGGCATTCTGGGCTCGCTTTGCTGAAGAATTTTTGACATGGGAAAAAAAGTGGACCCAGGTCCGCGAGTTCGATTTTCACAAGGGCACGGCGACTTGGTTTCGCGACGGTAAGCTGAACGTTACCGTCAATTGCATTGACCGCCATCTGGCGACTCGCGGCGATCAAGTCGCGTTTATCTGGGAAGGCGATGACCCGGCGCAGGATGCCAAAATCACCTATCGCGAACTGCATTTACACGTCTGTCGTCTGGCCAATGTGCTGAGATCGCGCGGCGTCAAAAAGGGCGATCGCGTCTGCATCTATATGCCGATGATTCCCGAAGCGGCTTACGCCATGCTCGCCTGCGCTCGCATTGGCGCTATTCACTCCGTCGTCTTCGGCGGCTTTTCCCCTGAATCCCTCAAAGACCGCATTCAGAACTCCGATAGCCAGGTATTGATCACCGCGGACGAAGGTATCCGAGCAGGAAAAACCATCCCGCTGAAACAAAACGTCGAAAAAGCGCTCGCACATTGCCCGGATGTGCACACGGTTGTAGTCGTGCGCCGCACCGGTGGAGATGTGCCGTGGAATGAAGATCGCGATCTCTGGTATCACGCGGCGGTGGAAGAAGTGGCGGATTTCTGTGAGCCGGAAATCATGGATGCGGAAGATCCGCTTTTTATTCTGTACACCTCGGGTTCAACTGGTAAACCCAAAGGCGTTCTGCACACCACTGCTGGCTATTTGCTGCAAGCGGCCATGACCCACAAGTACGTGTTCGATTATCACGAAGGCGATATCTATTGGTGCACTGCGGATGTGGGTTGGGTGACGGGGCACAGCTATATCGTGTACGGACCCTTGTGCAATGGCGCAACCTCATTGATCTTTGAAGGCGTGCCTACCTATCCAACTCCCAGCCGCTTTTGGGAGGTCGTCGACAAGCATCAGGTCAATATCTTCTATACCGCGCCTACGGCCATTCGCGCTTTGATGGGGCAGGGTGATGAGTTTGTTGAAGCCACTGCGCGTAGTTCGCTACGCATCCTCGGCAGCGTCGGGGAGCCTATTAATCCGGAGGCGTGGGAGTGGTATCACCGCGTGGTTGGCAACGGCCGTTGCCCCATTGTCGATACTTGGTGGCAGACAGAGACCGGCGGTCACATGATCACTCCGTTACCTGGTGCGATTGATCTCAAGCCCGGATCTGCCACCTTGCCATTTTTTGGTATAGAGCCGGCATTGCTCGATAACGATGGCAAAGAAGTGCATGGCGCGGCCGAGGGTAATCTCGTTATCAAAGCGTCCTGGCCGGGGCAATTGCGCACTGTGTACGGCGATCATGATCGTTTAGTACAGACTTATTTCTCTACCTACCCGGGCTACTACTTCACGGGTGATGGCGCGCGTCGTGACGAGGACGGCTATTACTGGATCACCGGGCGCGTCGACGATGTTCTTAACGTCAGCGGCCACCGTATGGGAACCGCAGAAGTGGAAAGCGCTCTGGTGCTGCATCCTGCTGTGGCGGAAGCTGCAGTGGTCGGCTTCCCTCATGACATCAAAGGCCAGGGAATTTATGCCTACGTGACTTTGATGCACGGCATTGAGCCAAGTGATGCCTTGCGCAAGGAGTTGGTAGCGCTATGCGTGGAAGAAATTGGTCCCATCGCCAAACCGGATGTAATTCAGTGGGCTCCCGGCTTGCCGAAAACCCGTTCGGGCAAAATCATGCGACGCATTCTGCGCAAAATTGCGGCAGGCGAAATTGATTCGCTCGGCGATACATCCACTCTCGCTGAACCGAGTGTAGTGACCACGCTGATAGAAGGTCGGCAAACGGTCTGAAGCGCCTTCTTTACAACCCGGGGGCTATTCAAGTAGGGTGCCCGCTCCCATAGATAACTCCCGGGCCGTGCAGGGTTTGGGTAGGAGACAAATATGAAAGTTGCAAAAGATTGTGTGGTTTCCATCCACTACACCCTGACGGATGATGGCGGCAACGTTATCGATTCTTCTCGCGGAGGCGAACCGCTGAATTATCTTCACGGTGCTGGAAACATCATTCCTGGCCTGGAAAAAGAACTGACTGGTTTGGAAGTTGGCACCCAGAAAAACGTCAAAGTCCAGCCTGCAGAAGGTTACGGCGAAATCGATGCGGATTTGATCCAGACTCTGCCGCGCGAAGCCTTCAGCGGCGTTGACCAGATCGAAGTCGGCATGGAATTCCATGCGCGCGGCCCTTACGGACAGGTTCAAGTGGTTGTTGTGAAAGACGTTGACGAAGATGGCATCACCATCGACGCCAATCATGCTCTCGCTGGCAAGGTGTTGAACTTCGACGTAACTGTGGAAGCTGTACGCGAAGCCACCGCCGAAGAAATCGATCACGGTCACGTACATTAATCGGAACCACCCGGAAACGCGAGCATAGGCTCGCGTTTTTTGTGAATGCTATCTTAGCTACCTTACCGCAAGGCTTTTTCAACACCTCTGTGCGCAAAGTTTTTTAAAACAGCGCAGTCTGATATCCATATTCCACTGCTAAACTGGTTATAAAGCCCTGCTGAATTGCTGCAGCCAGTGTCGCTGCTAAGGAAATTTCGTGGAAAAAATCAAACTGGCAAGAATCACACCCGAACACAGCCTCAATGTTCTTTCTCAGTTGGAAGTTTCACGTTTGGCCAAGGTGAGTGACGCCAAACTGTACGACAATTTTCGCCGTTGTGCCTTGGCTGTATTGAATACCGGGCAGGAGACGGACAATACCAGTGAAATATTGGAATCCTATAAAGATTTTTCCATCGGCGTGATTGCCCAGGAAAGAGGCATCAAGCTGGAAATTCATAATGCTCCAGCGAGCGCATTCGTTGATGGGGAAATGATCAAAGGTATTAAAGAGCACCTTTTTGCGGTGCTGCGCGATTTGGTTTATATCGACAATGAACTCAAAGAAAATCGCGATATCGATTTTAATACTTCTGCGGGTATTACCAACGGCGTGTTCCACATCATTCGCAATGCCGGCGTTCTGAAGCACAATAACGAAGTAAATTTGATTGTGTGCTGGGGCGGCCACAGTATTGGCGAAACGGAATATCAATACACCAAAAAAGTTGGCTATGAACTCGGCTTGCGCGGTTTGGATATTTGCACCGGGTGCGGTCCAGGTGCGATGAAAGGTCCTATGAAAGGCGCGACCATTGCACACGCCAAGCAGCGTCGTGCGGGCCGTTATCTGGGGATTACCGAGCCCGGCATTATCGCTGCGGAATCGCCGAACCCGATCGTCAATCAATTGGTGATCATGCCGGATATTGAAAAACGTCTGGAAGCGTTTGTGCGCACGGGTCACGGTATAGTGGTATTTCCAGGCGGCGCAGGTACGGCGGAAGAAATCCTTTATATTCTCGGTATTCTGTTAAATCCCGAAAATGAGCAGCTGCCGTTTCCTCTGGTATTTACCGGACCCGCGACAGCACAAGCCTATTTCCAACAAATTCATGAATTTATTGGCGCTACTCTCGGGCCAAAAGCGCAATCGCTTTATAAAATCATCATCGATGATCCAGCCGCGGTCGCGCGTTACATGAAAGAAAAAATGGCGGATGTTCAGGCTTTCCGTCGTCAGGCACAGGATGCTTATTATTTCAATTGGATACTGGAAGTGGCGGACGATTTCCAACACCCATTCCGGCCAACCCATGACAATATGCGACAGCTGCAACTGCATCGCCAACAGGCTCCGCACGATCTCGCAGCGAATTTGCGCAAAGCGTTTTCCGGTATAGTTGACGGTAACGTGAAAGAGCACGGTATTCGAGCGGTGGCAGAAAAAGGCCCTTACGAAATCAGTGGCGAAAAAGATGTAATAGGGCCCTTGGATGCGTTGTTGCGATCGTTTGTAGCGCAGAAGCGCATGAAGATCCCCACGCAGGAATATGTCCCCTGCTACAGAATTGTGAATTAATGATGTGTGCGGTCTAAGGCCGCACGAAGTGTTTTTCGAGATCTCCGCTATGTCTGATGAAGATCAATTCCAAGCACTGTTGGGTGACGACGTCAAACCTATAAAAATCGAGCGCCGGGTTGTTATCAACAAAAACGCTGCTGATGAAAAAACGCTGGCACACCGGCGTGAAAAAGCGGAGAGTGAGGAAATCAAAGCAGACGACCCGCTTGCAGGTGAACCCATCGAAATGGTGGATCCACTTGCTGAACTTTCATTTCGTCGACCGGGTGTTCAGCATGGTGTATTCCGCAATTTGCGCCAGGGGAAATATGCAGTTGATGCTCGGCTCGACCTGCACAAAATGAACATAGAGCGTGCACGCCGAGAGGTGTACCAATTTATCAAGGATTGTATGCAGAACGACGTGCGTACCGCCTTGATCACTCACGGTAAAGGTGAAACACGTGAGCAGCCCGCATTGTTGAAAAGTTGTGTTGCCCACTGGTTGCCTCAAATGGAAGAGGTCTTGGCTTTCCACTCTGCGCAAAAACAGCACGGTGGAGTTGGCGCAACTTATATCTTGCTGCGCAAGAGTGAAAGACAAAAGCAGGAGACCCGCGATAAATTGCTTCGCGCAGACAAAAAATTGTGATGAAAGGAGTGCTTCATGTTTTATCCAATGTTTGCATTGGTTCTGCTGACCTTTTTGGTGATGCTGGTGAATGTGACCTGGCGCATCAGGGCCGTAAAAAAGCGGCAGGTATCGGCAAAATATTTTCGTGTATTCGAGGGAGAAGGGGTTCCGGAATATATCAAGGCCGGAACTCGTCACTACGCCAATTTATTTGAACTGCCAGTTCTGTTTTATGCCGCCTGTATTACAACAATGGTATTGCAGGCGCAGCAATCACCAGTTCTCCAAGGATTAGCCTGGGCTTTTGTGGCGTTTCGTGTAGTCCACGCATTTATTCATATGACGTATAACAATGTTCTTCATCGCATGCTGTCTTTTATGGGAGGCATGGGTGTAGTGATGATTATGTGGATAGTTTTGGCTGTGCATTATGCTTCTAGATCGCTCTAATGAGCGACGAAAAGCCTTTGGATTTGCAAATCGTTTGGCAGTAAATCATCCAGCTTGTCAGTAATAGCCAGATTACCCTCTCTTGGATACTGCTTGAATGCATCCCCTGAATGAGAAAATATTAGAGTATTTGCAAGAACCATAAGACTATTTCTGCAATATGGCCGACACATCTTCCGAATTTGTATTTAAACCGATTGGTATAGTGAAGTCGTGCTTCACCGAATTGTTCGGCATCCCTCGCCAACCTGGACTGGCTCCGACAGCGGAGGGCAAAATTCTGATTTGTCCTCCATTCGCAAACGAGCAGGCTTTTGCCGGTTTGGAGGAGTGTAGCCACGTGTGGTTGCAATTTATTTTCCACGCCAACGAAGCAGAGTGGCGACCAAAAGTAAGGCCTCCTCGTTTGGGAGGAAATAAATCTCTGGGGGTATTCGCCACCCGATCTCCTAACAGGCCTAATCCGATTGGATTATCTGTGGTTGCATATCGAGGATGGTCTAAGGACAACGGAAATTTTTATATCCACGTGGCGGGCTTGGATTTGTTGGATGGCACGCCGATTTTGGATATCAAGCCATACGTGCCTTACGCTGATGCCCTTGCAAATGCCTACAATCATATAGCGGCAGAACCACCTGCTTGCCATCCGGTTGTATTTTCCTCGGTGGCTCAGGCCGTTATAGATAAATGGAAGACCGAAAAAGACGCGGCGGATTTGGAGAGACTTATTCGCGAAATTTTGCAACAAGATCCCAGGCCGAAATATCAGCGCATCGATACAGAGCGCATTTATGGTATGAGTCTGTACGATTTGAATGTTCGCTGGCGGTATGTGCCGAATGAAAAAGCGGATTTTTTTATTGAGGTGGTTGAGATAGGCAACAAAGTTTAATTTGTTATTTAGTTATATGCGCCCAACTTGGAAGATTTATAAGGGGCTCATATTGAGGTGTTTTTATAATTGCAGATGGTTTAATGTGTCTATTTTTTAAAAATGGCGCAAAATAGCGAATAAGCAGTCGATTGGCGCCTAAGGTTGTTTTGACAACTCCTGATATGTGGGCAAATATTAATCTAGGATTGGATGCGGGAGGTGTGCATCGTGTTGCCAGTAAGCGTAGATGTAGAAATTATGGAAGCCATCGACGATTCAGCCTACCAGAGCTTGGATAAGCGCGGAACTCACAGTTCTATTCCCAACGACCTTCATCAATATCTCACGCCACTACAGCGCCAGAGTCTCGAACATTTAAAAGAGTTTGGTTGGAAATTGGAGTTTGTGCGAAGGCCTCTATTTGAGCCTCCTACAGTGGTGTTATTGAGTCCGGAAGGAAAACAATACGCAACATTGGAGGAAGAGGGTTCGCTCAATCTTGAACCTGAAATTCGCTGGCGAGCATTGGCGTAAGATAAGTCTCTCTTTTTTTTCGGCGTTTATTCTTTTCCTCGTGAGGGGGAGCCCCTCCTGGTTGTATTTCCTATCCCTAACAGAATCTTGCCGTTACAATCGCCGCTTCCTCGATTGGATCTTGGAGGGCAATGTTTCCAGCATGGGTATTACCAGCAGTGTCGTAACTGGCATCCGTATGGCAGTTTTTATGGCTGCTTGCTTGTATATGCATGCCGTCTCAGCAAAGGCCACCTCATGGGTCGAATACACCTCGAACCACTTTGTGGTCTACTCTGATCGCAAACCGGCGGAAGCGCGCCGCATCCTCGAAGATTTTGAAAGGTTTAGGGAGGCCGCTCTGATGCTGACCGGGCATTCGGAATCAGCAATGCACGGGCGTGCCCAGGTCTTTTTGTTCAATCGGTCGCGCGATTACCGGGAGCTCCAGCCGGATAAGGCTATCGCGGGCTACTTCCTCGACACATGGCAGGGGCCCAGGATGGTGGTCGGTGCGGATATGGGGTTGGCGAATGTGGGATTGGTGCTGTTCCACGAGTATGTTCACTACCTGATGCGAACCCATAACCCGCTGAACTATCCCCTTTGGTATGAGGAAGGGTTTGCTGATCTTTTGGCCGCGTCCTCCTTGGAGAATCAGGGGATGGTGGTGGGGTTGGTCCATCAGTGGCGGCGAAAGGATGTGGATAGGGATGGCTTGTTGCCGGTGTTAGAGCTGCACACTCCACAGGACACGAATAACGCTCGATATTGGTCGCGCTATTACGCCACTGCTTGGGTGTTGATGCATTACCTCCAATTAGGGCATTTGAATCAGCAAGCGGACCACCGGGCTGGCTTGCGGGCTTATCTTGCGTCGATTGGCCGGGGTGAGGATGTTGCCCAGGCCCTGCAGCGTTATTTGGGGGTGACTCCGGAACAGCTCGACGCAGCTTTAAAGACATACGCGGAAAAAAAGACCTGGATGGGATTCCGTCTGGAGGTAAAACCCTACACGGGTCCTCTGGTGGAGAAGCGCTTGTCGGTAAATGATGTGGCTTATCTTTTGGGAGACCTAGCGTATAGATCCGGGCAGCAAAATGTTGCGCTCGAATGGCTCAAAAAAGTCGATGCAAAACAAAATTCCGTAGCGCGGGCATTTTCGATACGCGCCGTTATCGAGCAACATCAGAATCGAAATGAGCTGGCGCGACACGTTCTCGGTTTGGCCCTGAAGCACAGTCCAAATGATCCCTATGTTTTAACCAATGCTGCGCATGTCTACTGGGATGGCGCGCGCAACGAATCTGGAAAATCTGCGGAAGAAAATATGCTGCGTGCAGCAGCTCACGCATTGCACGCCATTCAAGTGGACGCGGATAGTTTGGAAGCTGCGTACTTTCTGGCAAAAATTTATCGGTATCGAGACAGAATCGATGATGCCATAGCTTTATTAGAGGGATTTTATTCCCGGTTTTCTTCCGATGTTCGTCTCAACTTGGAATTGGGGTCCCTGCATGCAGCTAAAAGAGACTCCGCGGGTTCCGTGAATTATCTTCAACGCGTTATCGCTTGGGACCATGCTGATACCCGCCGCCAGCAGGCTCGCAAAATTTTGCAGATGGTGGCAGTGAGTTCCGAAAAATTAGAGGCAGAATTGGATGAAGTGCATGCCGTGCCGATCCAAATTCTCGCCCGCTGATTACTTCTCTGTTTTTAGAATTGCGCTGCCAGATGTTTGCTCGCGCAGCTGATTTTGCAAATTGCCAATCTGATCCTGCGGGCATTCACTCTGCAGCAAAACCTTCTCTGCGTCGTAAACGGTATTCGATACCGATAAGCGCATTTGCGATAAAAGATTGCGAACTCGCTGCTCCAATGCGAAGCTGACAATGATTTCTATAGGCTGCGTTGGCACCACCATACAGAATTCCGCAAGATCCAGCGCCCCCGAAACGGCTTGTCCGTAAGCTCGAGTCAGTCCGCCTGCACCTAACTTGATTCCGCCGAAATAACGAGCAACCGCAGCAAAGGAATTGCCCACTTTTCTCTGGGTAAGCACATTCAACATCGGCTTCCCCGCCGTACCGCCCGGCTCCCCATCATCATTAAACCCCGCCATCAAGGCCTGCTCCGGATCCCCAATTAAATACGCCCAGCAATGGTGCCTGGCATCGGGATGTTGCTGCTTCATCGCATTGAAGAACTCGAATCCCTCCTCCTTCGACTTGACTGGCCAAACATACGCATGAAAACGACTGCGCTTTTCTTCGTAGCAGAACTCGGTGGGGTGGGTGAGGGTTTGGAAAGGGCGAGACATGTGTATTGGTTCTAAGTGTTGGCAAAGCAAAAGGCAATTGTATTTCGTCGAATGCTTTTTGTTAACTGCGGATTGCTTTGTAGGGGGAGCGTATACAAATCAGGTTTTAAGATGATTGCGCGTGTCTGGATGAGGCGGAGTCAAAAATAAGGTGACTCGACAAAACCATGAGCTTGAATGAATTTATGAATCTTGATGTTATGGTGATTTTGGGGGCCTATTTTATTAAGAAAGTTATTGCTTCTGAAAGGCCAGATTAAAAATAAAGGAATTATTTAGTAAATTTAATGTGAATATTTCGCAAAAATTTGACGTTATATTTTCTTTTTTATGGTTGTTTTATTTTTTTATATTTTGTTAGCTAGGCGGGTGGTTTAATGGAAATATAAAAGGAGTTTTTATGAAATATAAAAGTTTTGTTCTGTTTGGTTTTGCTCTTTTCTGTTTGGCTTCTGTTTCTCAGGCTGACCCAAAGGATGATGAGAAGGAGGTTTTACAGGAGCAGTCGCAGCCTGGTTTGGGCGACTTGATTAAGTCGACGGCTGATTCGGAAATACAACAGCAGTCTCGTGACGGAGTTTGCCCAGTGAAGTATGTGCAATGGGTTCGCGGGATCCAAGTTGTGCATTATCCCAGTTCCAGTCAGGATCCAGATTGTCCGCCGCACTGATACACGTCGCCAATGAGTTGATCCAAGGTTCGGTCTTGTGTCTTTACGTCTTGAGATGATTTTGTTGATAAATGCCTTCGATTTTCGAGAAAGCCGCTTTGGATCAACATATTAATTGAGTTTCTGTTTTTAAATTCAAACGAATGAATGAATTTTTTGATTCGATAGAAAGCATTTGGTCTGGTTTTATTCTGGCCGATTGATGGCTTGGTGATCAGGGTGTTAATCTAAGAAAGGAATTTAACCAAAAGTCAAAGATAGGAGGATATATGGCAGCTAATATTGGGGGGCAGAAAAATCTTATTGTGATATTGTTGCTCATAATAATTTTTTTAATTGGGGTGATTGTTTGGCTGTTTGGGCGTCCTGGCTTAGGTAATATTAAAGCGGCAGGAGGTAAAACAAAATATATTGTTGCGGTCGGCGAAGTGGGAGATCTTGAGATATATTCTCCCGATGGCGTGCGCTGGGATACTTGCGTAGGCGATAGTTGCAAGCGACTATTTCCTCCTGAGCGTTTAATTCGAGATACTGATGGATACCAAGGTTTTCTCGTCGCAAGTCGGAATGATATTAGGCCGACAATTGAACCAAAAGGATCTTTTTTGGATGCGCTTATCCAATCTGCTTTTGCTCAGCCATATGTGAGAGATGGTAACTGCCCTGTAGCCTATGTAGAGTGGATTGAAAATCAGGTTTCATTGAGGTATCCGACCCCAGATCAAGACCCGGATTGCCCGCCTTAGTTCACTCACAGATTGATGCTGGCGCTTATCATGAGCGTCAGCTCTGGGAAAAATTCCAAGGGTCTTGCATTTGATATAAAGTAGTCAAAGTCAGCATATTTGAATTTTTCGTCAAAAAGATTTTTGGCTGAAAATTTCAGTGCGCCGAATGAGAAATTTCTGTAAATATCAAAGTCGGTGATAAAAACATATTCCGAGCTATTGATTTCAGGTATGTTTACGATGTTCGGAACGACCAATCCCTCCGTATGAAAATTCTGATTGATGTAGTGGTTTGCTAAGGTAAGGCGTGTTTTGCTTGCTATTTCCCAGTTTAGAAAAAATGAAATATTGTCATTGCTGAATTTCAATGGAAGATTAATATCTGTAGAGCTTGGATTGCGATCTCTGTGTGTTTTTTCTGAGGATGCCTTAATGCTAACTGAAGCTGAGTTGCTGAGTAGGCTCTCGAAGTATAGCTTGTGGTTTTCCGATTTCAGTTCTTTTTCCACAATTCTAAGCTGTTGTCCAATGCTGAGCTGGGGAAAGATTATGTCACTGGTGTCGTAATTGTAACCAATGTTGGTGTTTTCCCATAATCTTAATGTTAAATTTGCCGCATAAGTATCAGTGGTAATTCCTTCCGCACCTTCGGTTAATTGTGGAAAATTTAGAATGTGTGTGGGCTTTAGCGATGTTCTTATTGCTTGATTGTTGCTGAATGTTTCGAAATATGCAGCGCTTACTTCGATATTGTTGATGGGTGTCCATTGGATCCCGAATTTGGGGAAGTATTTGTTTTTTTTGTCTGTTATTAAGCTGAGATTGCCAACAGAATATGTGACAGGATTTCGAATTAGGTCTGTTCCATAAATTATTTGTAGTTGAGCGCTTGGTTTTATGTAGTGGTATGCGTAAAGATCTTCTGGGTGGGCGCTTGTATTGCGAAGCTCTTTCGAAACGGTATTTAAGCTATCTACTTGATTATCTGCTACCAACCCTCCAATAATCACGTTTCCAGAGACGTATTGGTGATTATATCTAAAATCTAACACATCGGTTTTGATTGAGGTTTCTCTGGAGACTGTGGAGAAATTATTCTTCTCGTTATAGTCAGAGTACCGATATCGCTTCGTTAACGATACTAAGAGCTGTCCGTTTTTCGAGGTGGTTATATTTGTTCCTAGTCTATATGTGGAAATGTCTGCATCAGTTCTTTGATTTTCGTTAAAGTTGTTAAGGTTAAATCTCAATCCGAGATCGCCAAATTTATCTTCTCTCTGACTAATTTCGGCTTGGATGCCAAATGACGGCTGCGCTTGCCATTGGGCTAGCAGGTTCGATATAGAATAAGTTGCGTCGTTGTTCTTTCTAAATCCGTCAGTTTGATAAGAATAATGGCCTAACGCCACAGCGGTGTTACTTCTCGTTCCAACTATATTAACGTTGTACGCATCTGTATTCCGGCTTCCTCGTGACATGCCAGCTTGAGCGCGAAGTCCTTCGTTGATAAATAGTCTGGTATACTCTCCAAATCCAAGATCAGAAGGGCCTGTTCCGTTGGCTACTAAAAGTCCCACTTCGGATAACCCAAAAGGTAATGGTGTAGTCCCAACCGGTTGCAGCATCGTTGCTTGGAGACGCTCGGATGCTCTAAGCGATTCATAACGATTTTCTCTGCTATACAGCTCAGCTAACAAACGATGCCCGCTATGTTCACCTGGGATTTCTCGGATAGCTTTGGTGCCAAGATCAATAGCTTTTTCTGTTAAACCCAACTCGCTGTAAATCCTTCCAGCATTCGCCGCGCGTGATGCCGCATCCCTGTCCAGATAAAATCTGGATCGATAAACCAAGCGATTATTGTTTCGCGATTGGCTTTCTTCTAGGTCCTTAGCTGCACGGATTAAATTGCCTTGGCTCTGGTTTTTAAGTGCGCTATAAAACCACGGCGTAGGATCATTAGGATCTAGGTTTTTCGCCAGTTGGTACTGCGTATCGGCCCAATCATTTTTGTTTTGTGTCGCGTAGGTTTTACCCAAATAGCTGCGCAATAAACTGCTGCCTGGGTCGAGTAGGACGGCCATTTCCATTTGTTGGCGGCCTTGTTCGATTTTGCCTCTTTGTATCAGTGCCAAAGCCAGACCAAATCTGGCTAGGGGTTCGCTGCTGTTGGTTTCGATGGCGGTTTGGAAATACCTTTGCGCGTCTTTGGTGGCGAAGCGATTGAGGGCGATAAAGCCTGCGAGTGTGTTGATGCGGCTGTGGCGGGGGGATTTTTGCAGTGCTTTGTCAATTAACTTGCGTGCCGCACTGGTATTGCCGGCGCTGAGTTCGAGTTCGGCTGTACGTGCTAGGGCAAACAGATTATCGGGTATAAGTTCCAGGGCTTGTCTATTAACAGTCAGTGCGTTTTCGATTTCGCCTTGGCTTTGGATGGCGTAAGCGTGAACCAGCAATACGCTGGGATTGTTGGGATAGGTTTGAACCAATCGTGTTGTTTGCGCAAGCGCCTCTTTATCGTCACCTTTTATTAGGGTGCACAAAGCCTGAAGAGCGAGGGCATCGGCAAGTTGCGGATTTTGTTCGAGAGCGCTTTGTAAATATTGTTCGGCTTTTTCCGCTTGCCCGGAATTAAACGCGAGTGAGGCCGCTAAAGTTGCGGACTCCGCTGTTAACGCATTTTTCGTGAGTGTGTCCAATGCATCGTTATAGCGTTCATTTTCAATCAATCGTTCGATTGCTGGTGAAGTTGCTTGAGCGAGAAGAGGGGGGTAATACAAGATCCACTCGGCGGCATCGCGCACGCGAATGGTTTGTGCAGGACTTGGTGCGGTTGTGGCCGTCGCCGAGGTTTGCATTCCGTCTGCCAATTGAATTTCGCCAAACTCGTTATTTACCCGAACATTACCTTCCAACACTGCAACGCGGTTGCTGGTGCTTGCCGCGCTGACAATAAATTCGGTTCCGTCGACAGCAGCGTTTAAATAGGGAGCTTTAATGGTGAACTGTTTGGATGTGCGAGATAAAAAATGGGCTGCTCCTTCCACCAATTCCAGCCAAAATCCGCGATCTTCCGGTAGCAGGGTAATTACTGAATTTTCCTGCAGACGCAACAGAGTATCGTTTGCCAGTCGCAGCACAGCTCTTTGGGTTAAAACGCGCACACGATCGCCGTAGCAGAATGGCGTTCCAGATGGCGCATTGGCCCAGGTTTGTTCCTGTGGAGATTGCCATTCGACCAAACCCTCTGCACTTTCTAAGGTTGCGGCAGGGTTATCGCAGCGGGCGTTAGCGTAACTCGAATAAAATAATAAAATTCCGAAAGTCAGAGCGGCGGGAAAGTTGGGGCGACTTGCGTTCATGGAACTCTCCTGATCCAAACAGCATTATTAGTTTCGGGCGCTTAGCTCCTCTCGACACGCGTTAGCAAAGTATAAGCTCGGACCATCAGCATATGCGTCTGCTATTTGCGCGAATTGCGCCAAAGCCAATCCAAAGTGGCGATTTTCATAAAGTTCGTACGCCTGTTTAAAGCGAACATCTAAATCGGTAGGCGTATCTGCGTAGGTATATAGTGCAACTGGAACGGCTTTATTGCGCAGTGAAAAATTACCCAAAAAACGTAGCTTCACGTCATTTAAATGATTTGCAACAGGTGCGGAACATAATATCCGTGTTTTGAGCTGTCTGTTCAAATGCTCGATGCGAGACGCGGTATTAATCATATCGCCAACTGGCGAATACTCAAAATGTCCGAAGTGGCCGAGATTGCCAAGCGAAAATTGGCCGCCATGAAGACCGAAGCAAGTCGGCAGTTTTTCAGTCAAGTCGGGCTCTTGTTCTAATCTTTTTTGTATGTCGTGTACTGCAAGTAGTGCTGATTTGCACATGTTGTCGTCGATTTCCGATCCGGTCCACAGCGCCAACATACCGTCGCCCACCAAATTGCCGATAAAGCCACCGTGCTCTTCTACGGTTTGAATTAAAACCGCGTAATAACGATTCATTAACGCATGCAATTCTATTGGGGAAATAGTCTCTGCCAAGCGTGTGTAGCCTTGCACATCGGTCAGCAGACAAACGCCCTGGACAAGTTGCCGTTGTTGCTCGAGTCGACTGAAGTCGCGACTTAATTTATGCGCCGCTTCGGTTGGTAAATATTGGGTGAGCATATAACGGATTTCCTGCTCTCGCTTTTTCTGCTGCAGGTAATGCCATGTCCACATAATGCTATTGCTCAACAGCAACGCAATAAAAGGTATAACGATGGGTAGCCATACAAAGTAATTGAGAAACAGGCGATATGAGATGACTAAATAAGCACCTGCCGCGAGGAACTGAATTATTAGGCACACAGGGGCGGAAAATTGATGTGCCAAAATTGCAATTGCTGCGAATACCAATGCTAAACCGAGCATCCAGTAATGACTGGGCGGCTTCAAATAGTTGTTTTGTAGCAGATTGGCGAGCACGGTTGCGGATATTTCGACACCACTGATATCTACGCCGCGCCGGTCGCTGAATACGGTGCGGTAAGCGTCCATCTGCTCGGTTTGGCGAGAGTCTGAATAGCCGACATAAACCACTTTGTTGTGAAATTGTTGGCGCATTTCCTCTTTGGTCATTTGCAGCGCCCGGTCGATCGGAACGGTGGAGAAGGTTTCCGCAGGCCCGTAGAAATTGATCGGCATAGGGTTGGGTAAATGCAATCGGACGAGCAAGTCTTTTTCTTCAGTGGATAAGGTGGGCACTGTAGATACGGGCCATATCT
Organism: Saccharophagus sp. K07; assembly: GCF_014336955.1. Taxonomy (GTDB): domain Bacteria; phylum Pseudomonadota; class Gammaproteobacteria; order Pseudomonadales; family Cellvibrionaceae; genus UBA5868. The sequence continues at coordinate 560,167 of NZ_QRAI01000001.1, forward strand.
CCCCTAAGAGTCGAGCCCACTCGCTTAATTTTTCTGGTGCTTGCTGTTCTGGTCTTAGCTTGTCCCACAGACTTTGTCTAACTGCTTCGGGCTGCAGCGCCAAAAATGCGAGCAGTGGTTGTGTAGCTTCTTTCCCCTTTGTAAGTTCAGTGAATAAATAGGCGTGGGTGACTTCAGCCGGATACTTGGGTAAAACAAAGCTGCCGGACGCTAATGCATGCTGTGTGAATCTCTGCAGCGGGGCGATTTCTTCTTCAATATCGGCAAGACCTTTGCCGAGATTGATTTGATGTCGGCGCAGATATTTGAATAACAGCACCTTGCCGTTATTTCGTAAAGCATTTTCGAGAGCTGCATCTTCCTCCTCGCGCCGAGCATCTTTAAAAGCAATGTCCATAACGATCAGGCGCACTTGAGCCTGTGTAAGGCGATCGATCAGGGCTGCATAAATATCGCGCGACCAACTGCTGGTCTGGCGGGAGAGGTTCATGTTTTCACCGGCTGCGGAATTAATTCCGATAATCCGAATATCGGATGGCGGCGTTATTGGTCCCCGCAGATGAAAAAGCCAGTGCAACCCGGTTTTTTGTTCGACCTTAACAGCATAAGATGACAGGCAGACGCAGAGGAGCAGCAACATCAGCGTTAAGGATGCCAACCACCAATAGCGGTGATGGTGGTGTATTACGGGTGCTCTGCTTGCGCTATGTGGCATGGTATCCGTGCCTGACCATAAAAAGAACGATTATCAAAAGAGAGTCCATCCATGCTTGAAAAAGTTAGCCTGTTCTCCAATATCCCGCCGGAGTGTCTGTATAAGCTGGAAAAGATTTCGAGCCTACGCAAATATCCCAAAAATACCATCCTCTTTATCGAAGGTGATGACAATTCACAATTGTTTGTAGTCAAGAAGGGATTGGTCTGCATTCATACGGATGACAACGAGGGGCGCCAATTGGTGCTTAATTATGTCGGTCCCGGAGAGTACTTTGGGGAATTGTCGTTGTTAGATGGCAAGCCGCGCTCCGCGTCCGCAACCACTGTCGAAGACAGCAACCTGTTAACTATATCGCGGGAGAATTTCCGCGGATTTATGCAGGAGTATCCCGAGCTATATGAAGTGCTTATGGTAGAGCTGGCAAACCGCATTCGCTCTCTGACCGAAAACGTAAAGGATATGGCGTTATTGGATGTTTATGGCCGTGTGGCCCATACGCTGGAGCGGCTGTGTAATCCCGAGGTGGAGATATCACCCAAACTGACCCATCAGGACATTGCCAACATGGTTGGCGCTTCGCGGGAAATGGTGAGTCGGGTGATGAAGGAGTTGGTATTGGGCGGCTATATCGAAATCCAGCAGAAGCAGATTCGGATTGTGAAGTCATTCCCCAAAAACTGGTAAAACTGATTCATTCGTGTTCAATACCTGTCTTTACGCTCAGCTTTCGTTAAGGTTTATAACTGCATTCTAGGTTCAACGCCCGGGAAACGGGCACTTCAACTGGAAACCTGTAGGGTGGTTATGAACAAACAGCTCATTATCGGATTGTGTATAGGCGGGTTGGTGGCGACGGCTGGCGGGGCGTTGGCTTTGAAGGATTCGTCACCCAAGGCGGCTGACATAGTATCGATCAAGCCAATTACGGCAGCGATGGAACAGGAGTACGCTCAGGTCGTGAATATTATCGAAGTGGCTGATCCAAATGGCCCTCGGTTTGCCGCGGTGGTGGATGTACAGCCGGTTACTCAGCGAGGCAGGGATGAAGAAATCTGCGAAACAGTTACGGTAACTCACCAAGCGCCGGTCAAAGATGAAAATCAGATTGCTGGCACAGCTGCGGGAGCAGTCATTGGCGGCGTGCTGGGTAATCAAGTTGGCGGTGGCAACGGCAAAAAAGTGGCGACCGTTGCCGGCGCCGTGGTCGGCGGGATTATCGGCAAAAACGTCCAGGCGAATCACCAAGCCAAACAAACTTACGAAACAACCGAACGTCAATGCTGGATAGAGCCTGGGCAAGACAAAGTTGTCGGCTACGACGTGACCTACCAAATTGACGGACAGTCCGCGCTGGTGCGCATGGGCTACAATCCAGGCAAAGAGCTCCCTGTTGTGGGAGGGGAAGTGGTTACCGATAAAGCTGAAATTAAACGTCTGAGCAGCAATAAAGCGCCTACCAGCTATGAAGTCTTCTATGTATACGGCGCGACAGAAAGCAGCATCCTGATGCCCAAGGCGCCGAAAGTCGGAGACCTGCTGTTGGTGAAAGATGGGCAAGTGGTAACGGATGCAAAACGCTTGGCCGAAATTCAAGCGTCACAAAACCAAGTGGTGGCTTACCAAGTAACCTATAAGCTTGGAAATAAAGTGGCTGAAGCGCGTATGACGGAAAAACCGCAAGGTAGAGTTATCTACGTCAAAAACGGCCAAGTGATAGCTGATACAGATTTGAAAGACAAAGAAAGCGTGTCTCTCTAACTCTCAGTTTCTGCAAACTTTGCTCTTCAAATTCCTACTCTTCACAAACAGTTAGGCCCACCTCCGGTGACATCACCGGCGGCGGGCTCTGCGTCCATCGCTGCACCATATAAGCTTGCAACCGCACGCGGGCAACTGGCGACAAGTCCAGCAGGTGCATCACGGGTTCCGCCTTCAAATTTGTCGGGTTGATTTGCCACAAGGTGCCTTCTTTGCTGATGGCCCACAAGCTGTCGCAGTCATCTTCTGTGGCAAATTTCGGCTCCATGGAAACTCCTCCAATACCCTCTTTGATCGCATGGAAGTGTAGTGCCGCCTTGAAGTTGGCGTCTAAAATATCCTTAAAGGAGTTTAAATAAAATTTTTACTACATAAGTGCGAATCAAGGCGATGCTACTGGCGGTTTAACATGGCTGTCAAGCGCATTCATTGCGCCGATTTACCCTTTTAAGGTGGAGTCTTCCAACACAGCATGGCCAAACCCCTAGTAGATGAGCTGGATCGCCATATAGGTCAGCGTCTAAAAAAATTGCGGCAGAGAGAAGGTATTAGTGCCCAGGCTCTAGCAGAGGCAATCGAATCTACCCAGCAGCAAATCTCCCGCTACGAAAATGGCCACAACAAGCTCAGCGCCACGCAGCTTTATCGAATCGCCTGCGCCCTGGGTGTTCCCGTTTCCTGGTTCTATCAGGATTTCACACCAAGTGTTCAGGTCCGCAATCTTGCGGAGGAGCCTGCTTCCTACGAAAAAGCACAAATCAGCGAAGGATTGGCGTCCGTCTCTCAGTTATGGCCACGGTTGAACGCCGAGCAGAGAGCAGCGGTTCTGCGTGTGATAGACGCCTTTTTGATTTGACGAAACCGCAGCGTGCCGCGGTTTCTATCTTTAAATGAGTGATAGTGGGTCGTAATAGGAGATTCCCAGCGCGTCCGCTACTGCTTTATGCACGATTTTCCCTTTCAGCACATTAACTCCGTTAAGTAATCCGGGATGTGTGCGGCATGCATCAACGCCAGCATTCGCTAACAGCTGTATGTAGGGCAGGGTAGCGTTGGTGAGCGCAATGGTGGAGGTGCGAGGGACAGCGCCGGGCATATTGGAAACGCAGTAATGAACTATGCCGTCGACTATATAAGTGGAATTTTGGTGAGTGGTCGGCTGGCTGGTGGCAAAGCAGCCGCCTTGGTCTATGGCGACATCCACCATCACAGAGCCCGGTCGCATCAGTTTCAGCATATCGCGCGTCACCAGCTTGGGCGCCGTGGCGCCGGGTATCAACACTGCGCCTATAAGAGCATCCGCTCCTGTCAAAGCTTGCTCTATGTTTTCGAGATTGGAATACAGGGTGGTTACGCGTCCTTGAAAGACGTCGTCTATATGTCGGAGCCGTCCGAGCGCTTTATCCAATACAGTGACCTTGGCTCCAAAACCCAAGGCGACTCGGGCCGCATTCATGCCGACCACCCCGCCGCCCAGCACCACCACTTTTCCAGGTTCTACCCCGGGGACACCTCCGAGTAAAACTCCGGAACCGCCAGCGGATTTTTCCAGGCTTTTGGCCGCCGCTTGAATCGCTAACCGACCTGCAACTTCACTCATTGGAGCCAGCAGAGGAAGTCCGCCATTGGGATCTGTGACAGTCTCGTAGGCGATTGCGGTGGCACCGCTGGCGAGTAGGTTGCGGGCCTGGGCTGGATCAGGGGCTAGGTGGAGGTAGGTAAACAAAATATGATGCGGGCGCAGGCGGCGGATTTCCTCGGCCTGGGGTTCCTTAACTTTGATGATCAATGTGCTCTGGGCAAATACTTCTTCCGCATCATTGGCTAGCTGGCCTCCCGCACGTTCGTATTCTTCATCCGTAAATCCTGCACCTGCACCAGCTCCGGCTTGCACAATTACTTGATGCCCCGCTCGAACCAGTTCCCTGACACAGCCGGGCGTCAAACCTGCCCGGTGTTCTTGTGGTTTGATTTCAGTGGGTACTCCAATCTGCATATAGCCCCCGAATGCTTAGGGTGTTAACGAGCGAATTCCGCAGAGTTCCAACCAGCGCAAAAGTCCAGCGCTGCGATATTTATGTTTGTGTAATGCCGCGTAGAACATGCGGCGAAAATCCCGGTAGGGAACTGGCAGGGGCACCAGTGAGCCACGGTGGAAAGCGTCTTTCAGAGAAATATGCGACAAGCAGGAAATACCCAAATCGCTTTCCACCGCGCGCTTGATGCCTTCTGTATGCTCCAACTCCAACAAAATATTCAGGTGGGGAAGCAGGCCGCGCATTGCTCGCTCAAATGCTTGGCGGGTGCCGGAGCCCGGTTCCCGCAAAATCCAATTGGCGGAAATCAGGTCTTGATCCGTCAGGGTTTGTTTTTGTGCCAGGGGATGCCGAGGCGAACAGAAACACACTAATTCATCTTCGCGCCAGGGGATGATCTCCAGTTCCGCATGGTGATATTCGCCTTCGATCATGCCTATATCTATATCGAAGTTCAGCAGTTTTTCCGCAATGGCTTGAGTATTCGCAACCACCAAGCTTACCCCCGCGCCCGGACTCTGCATAAATTGGCTGATCAAGGGCACGGCTAGGTAGTTGCCGATGGTCAGGGTGGCGCCAACCTTGATTTTGCCTACCTCTTTGTGGCGTTTGAGGTCCATCTCCAGTTCTTGCGCCATGGCCAGCAGGGCCTCCGCTTTGGGGCGCAGCAAACGGCCGAGTTCGTTGGTTTGCAGGCGTTTGCCGACGCGGTCAAACAACTGGACGTCGTATTGAGTTTCCAAATCCTTAAGCGCACCGCTGCATGCAGATTGGGACATGGAAAGATAATCTGCGGCTTTAGTGACATTCTCGAAATGCGCAACGGCGAGGAAGACCTGGAGTTGGCGCAGAGTGTAGTGCATGGGAACACTCCAGAAAATTGAAGTCCTAACTTGTTATGGGGTGGGTGAATGCAACCTGCTAATGTTTGAGGTCAATCAGCAGTTATTGGTTCAGCCGATTTGAAATATTTGAATTAGCCGATTTACCTATATAGTAGACGTCCATTAGCCTAGCGACAAATTTACCCTTCCTCGCTGTTTATCCTGGACGACCCATGAGCAATCTGCTGACCGAAACCGTCATTGACGTACATCATTGGAACGATTCTCTATTTACCTTCCGCACGACTCGGAACTCCGGTTTTCGGTTTCGCAATGGGCACTTCACCATGATTGGTCTGCCGCTGGAGAACGGGCGCCCCTTGTTGCGGGCCTACTCCATTACCAGTGCGAATTATGAAGATCATTTGGAGTTCTTCAGCATCAAAGTGCAGGATGGCCCGCTGACATCGCGTCTGCAAAAAATCAAACCGGGTGATTCTGTTTTGGTAAACAGCAAATCGACCGGCACTCTGGTTCCGGACCATCTGCTGCCTGGCAAACATCTTTACCTGTTAAGCACAGGAACTGGTCTGGCTCCGTTTTTGAGCATCATCAAAGATCCGGAAATTTACGAGCTCTACGACAAAATCATTCTGACCCACGGAGTTCGACAGGTGAACGATCTGGCGTATCAGGAGTTCATCGAGAAGGAATTACCGCAACAGGAATTTCTCGGTGAGGTAGTGCGGGAAAAACTGATTTACTACCCGACCGTAACGCGTGAGCCGTTCCGCAACCAGGGACGCCTGACCGATTTGTTGGTGTCCGGTAAATTGACCAGCGATATAGGTTTGCCGCAAATCAACACCGAGACTGATCGTTTTATGCTGTGCGGAAGTCCTTCTATGCTGAAGGAAACTTGCGCGATATTGAACCAGCGTGGCTTCCAAGAAGTGCGTCACGGTGAGTCCGGTCACTATGTCATAGAACGAGCGTTTGTAGAGCAATAATCTGCTCATTTCCATTCATAATGAAAGGGTCCTTCAGGACCCTTTTTTATTTGTGCATCGCTCATTCAAATGTTTGTAAACATTTACTTATTTTTTGTATTGATATAGGGTGCCGTCCTCTAAGAAGAGGGTAAAATGGTGAACCTGTTACCATTTTGCGATTTTCCAATTTTGCAATCTCAATAATAACGATGCGCCACTTGCGATCCGCCAGCGAGGAAATGGGCGCGCCCAGTTGTCATATTCATATCGAGATCTTCCAGCGGAGACATCTATGCAAGAAAACGAGTTGTTTGTCTTGTTCCTGAGTACCGTCGTTCTACTTTTTATCGTTTTTTATCGCAAAGAACTCAAACGCTTACCTGCCGCTGGTTGGTTGTTCTCTGCCTATGTTGCGATCTGGATTGGGTGGTGTGCGACTACACTGGAGCACCTTATGGCGCCGACCTTTTTTAATATGGTGGAGCATATCGCCTACGCCGCTAATGGTCTGCTCTTGCTCCTCTGGTGTTGGTTCGGAATAAAAAACGGGCGGGTTGGGGCACATGATTAGTCTGTTAGACGGTATTGGTGCAATCGCTTCGCTTGGCGCTGTTTTGCTTGCACTGACGTCCTGGCGCCAGCATCTGACGACTGCGGAAAAATGGTTGATGTGGGCCATTGGTTGTGCGACGGCCGTCATCAACAGTATGAGTTTGTCGAGTTGGTTCGGAGTTGGAATTACCGGCGGCGACCTGGTTCAAGAAGGTCTCGGTGATTATCTGCAAATCCTGCAGCCCGCATTGTGGGGAATGTTCTTTTATGCAGCGGTGCAGGCCGCGCAGCGCAAACAACTGGAAAAAAGCCGCCAACAAATGCGCGATCTGGTGGAAAACATGCCGGTCATTTTGCATGCGTATGACGACAAGGGACGTATTCTCGCCTGGAACCGACACGCGGAAGAGGTGAGTGGGTATTCCAAAGAAGAAGTATTCAGCAACAGCAATATATTGCTGCGCTTGTTTCCGGATGCGGAGTATCGGCAGCAGTTGATCGAGGAATGTCACAACCGCGGCGCCAGCTACCGACATCGTATTCGTCCACTCCTCTGCAAGCAGCGTTATGAACGGCAGATAGCCTGGTACAACATTTCCGAAAAATTCCCGATCAGCGGGTGGGCTAACTGGGGCATAGGTCTGGATATGACCGACCAGTTGGTAGCTCAGAAAGAGCTGGAGCATATGGCAACTCATGATGAGTTGACGGGGCTTGCCAATCGCGCCCTGCTGCGCGATCGCCTGAGTCACTCATTATCAGATGCGCAGCGCAACCAACGCCGCGGTGCATTGCTGTTGCTCGATCTGGATCATTTCAAAATGGTCAATGACAGCCATGGCCATCCTGTCGGCGATCAGCTTTTGCGAGAAGTGGCGGAGCGTTTGCGCAGCTGTGTGAAATCGACGGATACCTTGGCGCGCCTCGGCGGCGATGAGTTTGTCATTCTGCTGGAACGCATCGGCCGACCTGAAGAGGTAGCGTTGATCGCAGAGCGCATTTTAGCGGCGTTGGTCGGTCGACCTTTTGATGTATTTGGCAATGAAATTCGCGTGCGCACCAGCATCGGAATCACCATATTTCCCGATGATGATTTGAATCTCGACGAGCTGATGAAAAACGTTGATCTTGCGCTCTACGCGGCGAAACAAGGTGGGCGCAATGGTTACCATTTTTATTCGCGCGCGATGCACAACAAGATACGCTGGCAGCACCGGGTGGCGGAAAAATTGCGCAACGCATTGGAGTCGGATTCTTTTACCTTGCAATATCAGCCGCAAATTTGTTTGGGGGATTCTTCAGTTGCAGGGCTGGAGGCTTTATTGCGCTGGAGTGCGTTTGATGAAGTGCCTTTATCGCCTTCGGCTTTTATTCCCATCGCAGAAAATATGGGCTTGATGCCGTCCTTGGGTAAATGGGTGGTAAAAGAAGCATCGCGCCAAGCGGCTGCTTGGAAAAATTTGCGACTGCCTATTGCAATTAATTTGTCGACGATTCAGTTGTATCAACCGAATTTGGTGGAGTCTCTGCACGAATTGATGCAGGAACATAATATAGATCCGCAAACCATCGAGTTTGAGATTACCGAATCCGCCGTAATGCGCAATATAGATAGTGCGATCAATACTATGCGACGGTTGCGCGAAAAAGGTTTTTCAATTTCGCTGGATGACTTTGGAACGGGTTATTCGTCGCTCAGTTATCTAAAACGATTTCCGGTTGGCAAACTCAAAATTGACCAGTCCTTTGTCAAATGCATTGAAACGGATCCGGTTGATGCTGCGATAGTGCGAAGTGTTATCAATCTCGGCCACAGCTTGAATATGAAGGTATTGGCCGAAGGGGTTGAGACACAAGGACAGCTGGAGCGACTCGGTAACGAGGGGTGCGATTATATTCAAGGTTTTTATTATGCACCGCCGCTGACGGTGGAATCTGTGGAGGCTTATCTGCAGAGTGGTCATGTACACTGAGAGTGACGGCTGCTCGATCGTTTTATTTTTCTTCTTTCATTTATTCCAGGTTATTTTGCGGATCGCTATAGCGCTCGTGCCAAGCTAAAAATTCATCGGCTGGCACCGGGCGGCTGATATAAAACCCTTGCGCTTGCTCGCAATTTAAACGTTGCAATTCATCCAGCGTTTTTTGATCTTCTACGCCTTCCGCTACTACCTCCAGGCCAAATGAGTGGGCAAGCCCAAGCGTGGATTGCACAATCACCGCGTCTTGCTCATCGGACAACATATCGCGAATAAATGAACGGTCGATTTTTAAGGTATCAATTGGCAGACGTTTAAGATAACCGAGCGATGAATAACCTGTACCAAAATCATCTATGGCAAAACGCACTCCCAGGCTGTGAATGCGATTGATGACATTCAATGCCCGCTCTGGATCGCCAATCAATGTGCTTTCGGTAATTTCAATTTCCAATGATGGAGGCGGGACGGCATATTTTTGTAAAAGCCGTTCGATATGGCTCGGAAATGCGGAGTCCATCAGATTGCGGGTGGAAAGGTTAATGGAAACGACCAAATCCAGGCCTTCTTCTCGCCACAGATGAATTTGTTTGAGCGCGTTTTCCAGTACCCATAAACCGAGCGGCTGAATCAAATCGCTCATTTCCGCGAGGGGAATAAATTCACTCGGGGGAACCATGCCTAAACGGGGGTGATTCCAACGCACCAAAGCCTCGCAACCGAGACAGCGTTTGTTGGTGATATCGATGCGCGGTTGATAGTGCAGAACCAATTGGTTTTGCCGGATGGCGGTGCCCAATTCCCCCATCATGGCAAGTCGGCGCGGGTTGTGAGCGTCGTGCTCGGGATCGTAAATCACCGTGCTCGAGGATTCGGATTTGGCCTTGTACATGGCCACGTCGGCGCAGCGCAATAATGAGTGACTGTTGTCGCCATGCCGTGGAAAAAAGGAGATGCCGACACTGCCGCCTAACTCGAGGGTGATGTCACCGACCTGGGTAGGACTGCGCAGGCAGGAGTGAATCCGATTGGCGAGGCTCATGGCTTCCTGCTCATCCAGAACATTGGGAGCCAGCACCGCAAATTCGTCGCCGCCAAGGCGATACAACTGGGCGCCGCGGGCGCGCAACATTTGATTTAGCTGCTGGGCGATGGTTTGCAGCAGTTTGTCACCCATCGCATGCCCGAGGGTATCGTTGACCTCTTTAAAGCGGTCCAGGTCGAGCAGCATCATCGCCAGTTTTTGATTGTTGGCTTGCGCCGATACTATGGCACCTTGCGCCATATCGTGTAGGCGAGCGCGATTTGGCAAGCCGGTCAGTTCGTCATGATTGGCGCGGTATTCCATTTCGCGCTTTGAATTGAGCAATTGCTCATTGGCCCGTTTGCGTTCGGTCATATCCGAGGCAATACATAAAAAGCCGGATACGGAATCGCTGTCGTGATGCAGGGCCGTGACGGATAACAATACGGGTACACGCTCACCGTTTTTGCGGATATAGGTCCACTCTCGCTCTTCGGTGCGATTGACAGAGGGGTATGCCGTTAAAGTGGCGAACCCTGGTTCGACAGCATGGGGCAGTTCATCATTGAGTTCTATGGCGCGCCAGTAAAGTTCGTCTTCGTCGTGAAAGGCCAGCGGGGTCAATTTGCCTATGACCTCATCGGCCGAGTAGCCGAGCATGCGCTCGGCGCCGCGGTTAAAACTGAGGATCGTGCCTGACAGATCGGTCGCGATAATGCTGTAATCCGCGCCGTCGAAAATGGCCTGTTGCAGCGAGAGCAGGTGCTGGATTTTGGCCTGGGTTTGTTTGCGTTCGGTGATGTCTCTGACGCAGGCGACCAAATAGGGAGTTTGATCCAGCTCAATGCGCGTCAGGCTTACTTCAGAGTCAAATTCCGTCCCGTCGAAGCGGCGTTGGCGCCATTCGAACAACTGGGGAATGCCGTCCTTGAGCGCCGGTTGCATGAACTGCTGCACCTTGCTCACGGACAGCTGCCCATCGGCTTGATATTCAGCCCAAAAGCGCTTGGGCGGATGGCGGGAGAACTCCTCCAAAGTGCAGCTGTACAACTTCAAGGCCGCCTGGTTGCATTCGATCATGCGATTGTTCTGCAACAGGAAGATGGCGTCGGTTGTTGAGTCGAACACCTTGCGATAGCGCTCCTCCGAGCGGTACAGCGCATGCACGGCGAGCAGTTGCGAGAGCAGGTCGGCTATAGAGACGGCAAAACTTTGTTCTGCCTGCGACCAGGTGCGGCCCGGTCCTACATGTTCGATGCACAGCACGCCAATGGTCTTGCCGGCTTGGCGCAGGGTGGCATCCAGCAGACTGGAGATTCCCAGAGGTTGGAAATAGATCGGACCAAAGGTCGCCGTTTCCGGCGTCTTGTAGGCGTCGTGTGCGGCCAGAATTCGGTCGTTGAGAATGGAGTTGAAATACGCCGGGTGATCCTTGCAGAAGATTTCCAGTGCGGGATCGAGGGAACAGACATTGCTGTCGCACAACATTTTGCAGTACAGGCGATCATACCCGTGGTCGAAACTCCACAAGCCTACCCTTCGGACCCGTAATGATTCAGCACAATGATTCAGGACGAGACGAAGGCTTGCATCTATACGCCCCTGCCAGAGACTGTCTTCTTTGAGCAGTTGGATATAGGCACTGTGTAACGAATTGCTATATGTCTCTTGAGGTTGGGATGCTTCGGTCATTAAAGATCGCTGAATCGGGCCGTTGAGCGGTGTTTCCATACAGGGTAGTTCAAACCGGCCAATCATGCCGCCTTTCGCCTCGACGCCCGATGGACAGTAGCGAAAACCTGAATCCATTAGTCATTTTTCATCTTCGAAACGAAATTTTTTGTAGGGTGCGAGCGCGAGAACTGGCATGATCGCGCGCCAGCCATATGCCGGCCGGCTCAGTTATCTAATTCATTTCAAGGGTTTTTATGGTGCTTGAAGCTTTGCATGCCCAAGCTGACGAGGAGTCGCTGTTTGCGCTCATCGCAGAGGGCTTGGAACAGTGGGGTTACATTGTCTTGCCCAAGGGTTTGCCGCGGCATCTGATCGATTGCCTGCAAACCCTCCATCAACGGGAACGGGAAAGGTTTTACGCCGCAGGAGTTGGTCGCGGCAGTGGGCAAAGTCAGAATCAGATGTTGCGGCGAGACAAGATCTCCTGGATCGAGGAGACGGATACTTTTGCCGAACCCTGGATTGCATGGACCACTTCTTTACAACGTTACCTCAATCGATCTCTCTATCTCGGCTTATTCTCATTTGAAAGCCACCTGGCGGTTTACGAGCCGGGCGATTTTTATAAAACCCATCTTGATGCCTTTCGCGGGCAATCCAATCGTCGCCTATCCCTTGTGACATATCTGAACGATGAATGGTCAGAGGAGCAGGGGGGTGAGCTGGTGATCTATCGGCCTGGGGCGGACGAATGCCTGACCAAGGTAAAGCCAGAGCTCGGTACTCTGGTATTGTTTCTTAGCGAAGAATTTCCGCATGAAGTTTTGCCGGCGAAAAGTCAGCGCTTGAGCGTTGCGGGATGGTTTCGTATCAATGGTTCCAGCACCACACTCGTCGATCCGCCGAGTTAAAGGCGGTTAAAAAACGGACACGGCTTGTCATTGCCTGTATAATCCCGCGCCTTTTGTTTCGGCATGCAATGCCATCAGTTTTTGGCCATCAGTTTTGCCCCTCTATACAGGATTCCGTCATGACCCAAATCAGCCCTACCTTCGAACAACTTGGGCTTTCTCAACCATTGCTGCAGGCGCTGCAACAGATTGGTTACGAATCTCCATCGCCGATTCAGGCGATGGCCATGCCCCCGCTGCTGAAAGGCCGCGATGTACTGGGGCAAGCACAGACCGGAACGGGCAAAACCGCGGCGTTTGCGTTGCCGGTGTTGCAACAGTTGGACTTAAAGCAAAAACATACGCAGGCGTTGGTGTTGGCGCCGACGCGGGAATTGGCGATCCAGGTAGCGGAAGCGTTCCAGAGCTATGCGCACTTTTTGCCGGGTTTCCACATACTGCCGATCTACGGCGGTCAGGCCTATGACAAACAAATCCAGGCGTTAAAGCGCGGAGTTCAGGTTGTCGTCGGCACGCCGGGACGTGTGATGGACCATATGCGCAAAGGCACCCTCAAACTCGACAAAATCAAACATTTTGTTCTGGACGAAGCCGATGAAATGTTGCGCATGGGATTTATCGACGACGTGGAATGGATTCTCAGTCACGCGCCGAGTGACCGTCAGATCGCGCTCTTTTCCGCCACTATGCCGCGGGAAATTGCCAAGGTGGCCAATACCTACCTCAACAATCCTGAGCATGTGAAGATCGAGGTAAAAACCACTACAGCGGAAACCATTCGCCAGCGTTATTGGCCGGTAAGCGGTCTGCATAAGCTGGATGCGATTACGCGCATTCTGGAAGTGGAACCCTTTGATGCCATGATTATTTTCGTGCGCACCAAAACCACGACTGTGGAATTGGCGGAAAAACTCGAAGCGCGCGGCTACAGTGCCGCCGCTCTCAACGGTGATATTCCGCAAAACGTGCGCGAGCGCACCATCGACAAACTTAAAAACGGCCAGATCGACATTCTTGTTGCTACCGACGTGGCGGCGCGCGGATTGGACGTCGACCGCATCAGTCACGTACTGAATTACGATATTCCATACGACACCGAAGCCTATGTACACCGCATAGGCCGCACTGGTCGCGCCGGACGCGCAGGCGAAGCGATTTTGTTTGTCGCCAAGCGCGAAGTGCGCATGCTGCACGCCATCGAAAAGGCCACAGGTCAAGCCATTCAGCCGATGCGCCTGCCATCTGCTGCGGATATCAACGAACACCGCGTTATTCGTTTCAAACAAAAAATTCAGGATGCCTTGCAACAGGAAGACCTGGATTTTTACCGCAATCTGATCGAAGACATTTGCCGCGACAACGAACAAAATCCTATCGACATTGCAGCTGCGCTTGCCTGCTTGTATCAAGGCGATCAACCGCTGTTGTTAAAAGAGCGTGACACCACGCCGTCGAATGATTTTGTGTCGCAAGGACGCAAAGAGAAACATGAGCGCAGCGACCGACCGGATAAAAAGGAGAAACGCAAAAAACAAAAAGAGTTGGATGTGAATATGGAAACCTACCGGGTAGAAGTAGGCCGTCGAGATGGCGTGCGCCCGGGTGATTTGGTCGGTGCCATTGCCAATGAAGCAGGTATCGATAGTGAATATATCGGCCATATAAAAATTCACGACGACCATTGCACTGTCGATTTGCCAAAGGGAATGCCAAAAGAAATCTTCCGCGTGCTGCAAAAGGCATGGGTTTGCCAAAAGCAGTTGAATATCTCCTTGGCCAGCGAGCAGAAGTACGGCAAGTCAGCAGACAATTCCGCGGAAGATAATGGTCGCGGCCGGCGTGCCAAGCCGGACCATAAAGGCTCTCGCGACAAAAAATTTGAGCGCGGTTCGCGCAAAAAGTAATTCAGAACATTGGCGGGCATAACCCGCCAATTCTCTTGCTATTCCTGCATCCTTCATTTTCTTTTTTACACCTTCCAAGTTTTTATAACCACGTTTTTTCTCTTTATTGGCGTTGAAGTGCGATTACTGACGCATTCGGTTGACCAGTATTGGTTAATTTTATGGGTTTGGCTTACAAGTTGCTCTTCCACCTCAGAGTCCATTGATACCGAGCTTGTGTATTGCGGTGATGTTGGAGATGGGTGTCGCCGAGGAGGCAATTGCGTGATTGGGGTGGGAGAGCTATGAACATGAAGCGGAAAATGACTCGGTATTCGCTGACCAACTTTATTCGATTTCTGGAAGTGGTTTGGCAGGAAAGACTGGTAAAAAAACAGACCTTGCAACAGTGGCAGGAAGCTATATCTGAATTCCAAAACATTCTTAGCCTAGATGAAGTTGCCGATCTCCGTTGCTTGGATATTCAGCATTTAAGCAGCCGCTATGTGGACTTTTTGGTGGATAATCGCAATAGCATTACTCCCTGGCGCATTTACCAACTGAAGAATGGCTTAATGCAAGGGGTGGGAGATTTTATCGCCTATACAATAAATCCCAACGAGTATAAACGCTGCGCCAGGTTGGCTTTGGCCAAGCATATTTACTTACAGAAAAAAGCTCGCGTGGCTGCTGCAGTTTTGCCATTACCTGCGATTCGAGCGAGCGAAACGCGGGTTTCGTCGGGTGTTCAATAAAGATTTTTAGAACCAGCGGAGCCCGGCATGCCGGAATTTGATCTGGATTTTCATCTTATTATCTTCAATTTTTATCAGCTCGGAATCGCTTTCATACTGGCTTTGCCCATTGCGCTCAATCGCGAGCACGGAGCAAAGGAGGCGCGTGGGGCTGGATTGCGGACATTTCCGCTTGTCGCTATCGCTTCTTGCGCTTTTATGTTAGTGGCGATGAATGTGTATGATGGCGCAGAGGCAGAAGCTCGGGTAATGTACGGAGTTATAACCGGTATAGGATTTATCGGCGGCGGGGCTATAGTAAAAGAATCCAAAAGAGTGGGCGGAACTGCCACGGCGGCGGGCATCTGGATAACCGGGGCCATTGGTATTTCGGTAGCATATGAGCGTTATGAAATTGCACTTACTTTGTCGTTATTTAGCTTCCTGATCTTTCAATTCTTTCCGTATTTCAAACGCAAGGATGAAGGTTGAAATTCAAGGCGCTTAACCGGCTTGAAGGATTGAGGCGTCCTTTCCTCATTTTGTGTCATCCTTTTAATTAACAGTTCTCGTCGGTTGCTTTTTCGCAAGCGTCTTCTATAGCATCCCCGGTATTTTCCGCTGCGCGATCAACTTTTTCGCCAGCTTTTTCCATGGGGCCATCTCGATCGCATCCGACTAAAGAAAAAGAAGTTGCCCCAAATAAAGCCAGCATTAACGCCAATGTGTATGCCTTTGCCATAATCTTCTCCCAATGGTTTTGAGTTGTTGGTTGGTGATCGAGTAATGCGGTTTTTGTGCCAGTTGTTCTTCGTTGCCAGTGGCAACGATTTGTTGGAAGAAAGGAAGTAGCCTGTGCAGCGTTTTATTTCACAAAAAACTAACGCTTTGGATTTATTTAGTACACAATAAAAACACTTAAAGTTGTTGTTCTGCAGAAATTACAAGCCGAAGCTTAAAAATTTACATGGCTCGCTTTTAAGATAATGCTAATAATAAGAAGCGAGACGAAGTGGTGAAGTCTTCTGATCTAAAGAATTGCTTTGATGTACAGCATAATTCGCAGTTGCCAAATAATGGCATGTCAATTGCTCTTGTGTCCCCAACCTTTACACGATTGATTGTGAGAATTATGAAACCTCTAAAAAAAGCAACGATGAAAGACGTGGCGGTAATTGATATCGAAGCCTCTGGATTTGGCGCGGAAAGTTACCCTATAGAAATTGGCATAGTGTTGCCGGACGGCACGCGTTATCAATCTCTGGTGAAACCTGAACCAACCTGGTTGCACTGGGACAAAGATGCGCAAGACATCCATGGAATATCACGGCTGTTGCTGCTGAAAGAGGGGAGGCCTGTGCAGGAAATTTGCCGCGATATCAACGCTATATGCAACGGCGTTACGCTGTATAGCGATTGCTGGGTTCATGATGCGCAATGGTTCAACGCCTTGTTTACTGCAGCAAGAATGCCCGCTTTGGCATGTTGCAGAGCCATTGAATATTTATTGGATGATCAGCAGCAGGCGCGCTACCAACATACTAAACCGCATGTGGCAAAACGTCTTGGTTTAACTCTACACAGGGCGTTAAATGACGCGATCGCGATTCAAAATACTTTGCGTGAGTTGCGTTTTATAGGAGAGGATCAGCCTTTTGTGCACCAAGGGCGCTTTACCATGGCGGGCTGACGTGTGGTGAATCATGCAAAATCTTCGGTTTTATTGAAAATTGGTAACACAAGCGAAACAGATGGAGTGCTGCAAAGGAGGGCGCAATAAAAATTGCAGTTTTATACATTGAGCTAGATTTCTAGCTCCAATCGTCAAGGTTTTACATCTTTTAACACGTCTTTTGCGGAGTCGTCCTGAAGACTCTCTTTTAATTCGGTTATTTTTTTGCTGCAAAGCCGACATTCCGCCAAAATGACATCAAAGATTTGCAGGGCTTTATTGATGTCGCCGTTTTTCATCAAGGTCAATTTGCCGAGCTCGGCATTGATCGAAATTGTATTGAGCGGATTGCGCACATCGTGAATAAGGGCGCTGGTGGAGCGTTTCATGAGGTCTCCGTAAACACTGACGGTTAAATGACATTTAGCTACTCCGGTTTATACCGGAGTAGTATTAACTCCCTTCTCTCGCGTTATTCCGAATAAGAATTGGAGGCGGTGTAGCTGTTCAATCGGTTGTACAGAGTCTTCAAACTAATGCCCAGCATTTCTGCGGCTTTTTTCTTATCGCCATCCAAATGTTCGAGCGTTGTCTGAATTAACTCTCTTTCTACATCCTCTACAGTCTTTCCAAAATGTATGCCATTACTTTGTGTCGTCTCCACTCGTGAAAACGGCGATTGAATACGCTCCGGCAAACGAATTTTTCCGGTTGCCTGGTCTGCCATGATGTAAGCGCGATGCAGGCAGTGTCTCAACTCGCGCACGTTGCCGGGCCAATCGTATTGGCAAAGACGTTCGAGATCTTCCTCGCGAATGCCGATTTTTGCGTTGTATTGCAAATTCAGATCGGTAAGAAAATGTTCTACAAGAAGAGGAATATCGTCTCTGCGGGTGCGCAGCGGAGGAATGTGAATGGGGAACACGGCCAAGCGGAAGTACAAGTCTTCGCGCAACTTTTTATCTCGCGCAATTTCATGTTCTGGCCGGTTGGTTGCGGAGACAACACGGCAATTGACATCTAATTGAGCCGTCCCGCCAAGCCGAATGACCTTTCGGGATTCAAGTACGCGCAGCAGATTGGGTTGCAGATCAATCGGCATCTCGGTGATTTCGTCCAGAAATAATGTACCGTCCTGGGCAAGCTCAAATACGCCGGGTTTGCGGCTAATCGCACCGGTAAAAGCGCCTTTTTCGTGGCCGAACAGCTCACTGTTGATCAGTTCAGTGCTAAAGGCGCCGCAGTTGATGGGAACAAAATTTCCACGCACTTGGCTAGCCACGTGAATCGAAGCGGCCACTTCTTCTTTCCCGGCACCACTCTCGCCGACTAGCATGACATTGGCTTGAGTCTGCGAGACTCGCTCGATCATTTCATAGAGCTTTTGCATGACAGGCGATTCGCCTACCAGATGTCCAAAATGTTTCTTTATGCCGCTTTCTCTGCTTGAACTACCATCGCTACTCGTTGCGAGAAACGCATTGAGTTGTTCGAGATCGATAGGCTTGATCAGATATTTAATATTGGGGCCGTACAGGTTCATTACGAAGGATTTGATCGATGCGTGGCCTGTTACCAAGGCGACCTGTAGGTTGTGATGTTCAGCATTTAGTGCGTCTAGTACATGAAGCCCGCTCCCATCCGGAAGGATAAGATCCAAAATCGCATGAGTGTAGCGGCTCGCCACAGCCATAGATTTAGCTTCGCCAACCGAGCTGGCGCCATGGACCGTATGACCCAGCATTCTCAGCAGTTCTGTCGTCGCGTTCAGAAACTTCGTGTCGTCATCGACTAGCAGAATATTCGCCACCTAGCATTCCTCTTTAATTGCCCGAGCCAAATCTATCCTTTAGCTTACTTGCGCACTTCGATGCCAAACATACGGCAGCACACGTAAGAGCTGTTAAGGTTTCTGTTTCGGTTATGAAGCCCAGGCATATTTCATTTTGCCAACGTCTGGTTATTCATACCCGCGTTATAAATTTTTGTTCCGCTTATTGTGGGCGCTTTCGTCAAATTCAATCACAACCAAAGAATTCAAAATGGTTATAACGACGGAAAAGCGCAATAGGTGACAAGCGGGTTCTGAAAAGATGCTGTGCGGGCCTCAAAACATTGATGCCTTAATCTATCACCATAGTCAGCAGGTCAGCTGAAAATATTAGATACTAAAGAGAGTATTAATGCTGTAGTGGCAGAAAAATCAGCGTCTTAGCAAGACTAATGGCGTTGGTTACTTTAAAGGAAAGGGGTTTTGGTGACAAGGCTGGACAATAAATAGGCTTTTCTGAAGGTGGGGTAACGTGATAGCCATATCACTGCGGCAAAGGCTCCCACAAAAATGATTTTTTTGTGGCGGAATCGGCTAAGAGGATGCCGATTCCAATGGGAAACTAATCGTTCACGATCAATGAGAAGCTGCGCATTCAGTTGCTCAATCTCGGTTGATAGCGTCATAGAGGCGTTCCCCGGTATTTTTAATAAACGAGCGCGTGTGAGGTAATGTTAGGCGCCGTACATACATATCGCTCACAATTTTGCAGGCAAATAATGCAAAGATTTGCAAAATGAAAAACCCTCCAATTCCCCAGCCAATTGAGCCGAAAAAGTAATAAGCGAGCCAGCCGATAAAAACGGAAAGGGATAACCAAGCAAACAATGCCAAAAATATCCCTATTATTGCTACGCCTATAAGTCTGGGTATCGCTTGGGCTGCCAAGCCGACTTCCATAAGGGCTAGGTCCATAAAACTGCGGGCGACAGTGAGCGCATCAGTGGCTATGGTAAACAGTGATGGTTTTGCATTCTCCTCAGGACTATTGTTTTGCATGTTGTGTTCGTCTGGCGCAGCAGTGCTGCTGCCAGACAGAGATTCGTCCGTGTGACTATGCGGTGTTTCCGTTGAGCCATTCACCATTAAATAATCTCGCTTAGATGGTGTGCGGAATTAACGGCTGACGCGTGACAAAAGCCATCCCAGAGCGAATGCGGCACCCACGTATAACAAGGGCTTTTCCGCAACTTTATTTTCCGCTTTGTGCTCCAGATCCCACGCAATACGTTTGCCTTCATTCAGTTTCAGTTTGGCGATATCTCCAGAGGCTACGCCGAAGCTGGCAAGTGCGTCATAAATGCTGGTAGATGCTTTTTTGAGTTGCTCTAGGGCTTCTCCAATTCGAGCAGCTTGCTCTGCAGAATTGCTAGTACCATATTCAGCTGATCGAAAACGCTCTTGATTGCTACCGTTGGTTTTTTCTGCCTCAAATTGAGGGCGTGGAGGAGTGGTCGGTTGTTGTGTGTTCATAAGCAGTACCTTTTTATAGGAACGTTATCGAATTAATCTGCACAGACGACGTGCAGGTATGTGAATATTGTTGTTAACAAATAGCGTGCCATTAAAATATGCCCGGCTTATCCCGACAATTCGCAAACAGGCGCGTAAATCGAGTATCAAGCGCTATTTTGTGGCCAAAACTTTGTAAGTTTTGCAAGCCATCGATTCTTTTTACAGGCTAGGTTGGTTTCGTCTTGGGGGCATCCATTAAACACTTCTACCCAATTTCCGATGAGTCGCAGATGATATAAAGCGAGCTTGATGCACATCAGCAGTGGGATGGCAAGTAACATGCCGCCAACTCCCCACAGCCATCCCCAAATAAACATCCACAGTACCACGAGAAGCGGGTTGATATTAAATCGCTTTCCTAACACCGTCGGGGTGACAAATTGACTCTCTATAACATTTAACACCATAAATACAGATGCGGGTGTAATCATGCTCAAAACCGAGTCGCCTTCGGAAAATCCCACAGCAGTCAAAATTACTAAAAGAATCAAAGGCCCCACATAAGGGGCATAATTTAAAATAGTCGCCAGAGCTCCCCATAGAAGTGCGTCTTTAACGCCAAATAGTGAGAGTGCTAATGCGGTGCAGATACCGAGCCCCACATTGATGAGAGAAACCCACAGGATATACATGGATACATCGTCGCGGATGACTTGGAACATTACTACGGTCAATTTCTTATCCGCAAAAGTTTCCTGGGAGCGGACAATATTGCGCATCAAGTCATCGCCATAAACCAGAAAAAAATAAATCATGATAATGACGGCGATGGATTGAATAAGAAAAATGATAGTCGTCTGCGCGAATAATGAAGCTAGGGTAACCACAGTGGAATCCATGGCTTGTTCGATGGCGGATGTATCTGTAGTTCTGGCCCTATACCCAAACTGCTGGAAAGCGCATAGACCCTGTCGGCGATGCGGCTACCTATCACTGGCGCAGCTTCCAGCCAGCGGAGCGCCGGGTTGAACAGCAGTACAGCAATATAGATAAAAGCTCCTAGTAGCACCGCTTCTAAAAGAAGGCTGGCTGCAGGTTTGGGAATGTGGAAGGTTTCCAGCGAGCGAACCAGTGGAGAAGCAAACAGCGCGATAAATCCAGCTACCAGAATTGGTAACAAAATCATTTTCGCCAGATAAATGATGGTGACAACGATTACTAATGTAAGAATTCTTAACGACAGCGGAGCGATAGGAGGCTTAGTTAACTCCGATTCTTCCTGAATTGCGTTTTCTTCCGCTTCAGGGAGGCGCTCTTGCGCTTTTGGTGTTGTAGCAACATCTGGCTGCGTTGGTGTAGCAGCATTATTTTGTAATGCTGGATTCTTTTTAAGAACAGCTTGGTCCATAAATCTAAATCGCTCGCTGAAGGCAGTTCCGCAAGATTGCGGGTTAAAATCGCCTCTGCGGAATCTGTGCCATGTGATCAATGCATGTCGCGGTGCGATTCGCAGGTGCGCGGCACGAATAGTTTTGCAAAAATGCCTAACCAATCTGAAAAATATTCCGCGCGATTTGCATTGCTTTACAGTTGTAATTGATTTTCTTTGATTTTCTTTTGGCATGGATGCTGCTGTCTATCTAAGCCTCATCACGAATAATAACGTGATTAATTAGCTAGCGGAAAATGGCTGGCAAGTAGATGGGACATGGGTAGGCCATATGAAAACTATAAGATTCATGTTCATTTCTTTAATGCTGTCTGTTTTGATACTGAACTCGCAAGCGGATGCTCAACCTGGGGCTTTGCTTGTTTCAGCTCGATCCAACAGCGATGCTAATACAGAGTTTGAAGCGGAAGCTGAGCGGCCAGCGGAGCATACTAAAGCGATAGAATTGGCCATCAAGGAAACCACCAAAAATGCTTGGTCGGATGTTGAAAGAGGAAATGTTGTAAAAGGAATTGAGTGGATAGCGTTGGTCGATAATCGTTTATTAATGGCGGGAAGTAATGTTTTTTGCACATTTTCGATGACCAACGACGGCTTTGGCGGACAAAGGTATTAGGGGATGAAAGCGGTCGAATTAACAGTGCCGTGGGACCTTAACGGTAATGTAGAAACGGAAGTGCACAACACACTCGCAGAGAATATTGTGCGCAAGCGCAATGTGAGTGAGGATCGTGAGCAATCCGTATTGGCTCTTATTTGGGTTTTCTTTTTTGCACGCCATAGGGCGATAACAGGATTTGGAGGTGTTAAGTGCTGAATACCACCTTTATAGATGATATGTGTTCGAGGCGCGCGCAAGCGCGTAAATATATGGTCAGTTGCTCGGCTTCTCACGGGCAGGAAAATCCGCAGACACTGATTGACTTACTAAATGAAGCTCTGGCAACTGAGCTGATCTGCGTACTGCGTAACAAGGCGCATTATTACGCGAGCCATGGTTTTCCCAGCCCTGACGAAGATGTAAAACTCGCGGATGCGGAGTACATGGAGTACGCCAACCAGGATCAAAAACACGTGGATCAGATTGCGGAGCGAATTACGCAATTGGGCGGGCATGCGGATTTTAATCCGGCAATACTCGGGCAGAGAGGCTACAGCGATTACACCAGCTCCGGCAGTCCTTTGGATACTTTGAATGAAGATCTGATTGCCGGGCGGATTGTGGTTGATATTTTCAACGAAATGATCCGGTTTATCGGACGGCGCGACTTGATTACACGCACCTTGCTTGAGCGGATCGTCGAGCAGAAAGAAGAGCACGCCACCCAGTTAATGGCGCGTATCCAGGCGTTGCGTATAACCCCACCTGCTCGTGTCGCAACCATGCGGGCAGCGAGTTAAAGGCCGCAAACGGGCATCCTTAATAGAACAGAAGTTTTTAACGCACCTGTTTATTGATTATAAGAGGATGCCGTTTGCCTCTCCGCCTTTCCTTTCCCATACCCTAGGTAGGGTTATTTGAGATTAAACATGCGCCTCATGCTTGTAAGATACAAACTTGTCGGTTTGTGTCTTGCCCCACCATGATTAAGGGGTTATATTTTTTCGCACTTCCGCGTGCCGTTTGCGCGCTGCTTTCTTGAACAGGTTGGCGTGTGGCGGAAGTTGCCAGTCGAAAGCCCAGCAATTCGCAGGTCGGAAGACACCCCTCTTGGCACGAATTTGTAGAGGATTACATTTTTTTTCATCTTTGTAAGGGACCAATAACTTACCATTGCCATCTCACTGGCAGGTTCTTGAATCGTCATTTGGTTTTTTTCCATCTGACGTGTCTTTTTTTCTTGTTCTCATTCGACAAGTAATTAACGTTCGCGGTGTTCCGCTGGATTGGATCTTCATCGTTTCGGTAGACGTACCATGGTTAAAAATATCATCTTCACCGTTTTTTCCTTATTTGCATTAATAGGCCTTCTTGGAGGTATTAAAGCAATTCAATTCAAAGATCTTTTTGCTGCGGCAGCCACTATGGTGCCGCCGCCAGCCGCTGTCGCTACGCATAAAGTTGAACAGCAAAGTTGGGAAATTACTCTGAAAGCCATTGGCTCTTTGGAAGCAACACAAGGGGTTGTGATTTCCGCTGACATTCCCGGGCGGATCACGGACATATTTTTTACGCCTGGGGCACAGGTGGAAAAAGGCACTCCGTTGATTCAACAGGATATTTCATCGGAAACCACGCAACTTCGAGCGGCGGAAGCCAATGTGGAATTGGCGCGCTTGAATGTTGAACGCGTGCGCGAGCTGTATAACAAGCGCGCTTCATCCAAAGCGGATCTGGATACGGCGGAAGCGCGCTACAAGGAAGCGCTTGCTCAGGCCGATACATTTCGCGCCGCTATAGAGAAAAAGACGGTAAAAGCGCCTTTCAGCGGCCGCCTGGGTATTCGTCTGGTCAACTTGGGCCAAGATCTGGCGAGCGGTACGCCGATCGTATCGTTGCAAGCGGTTGATACCATGTTCCTGAATTTTTCGCTGCCGCAGCAGAGCTTGGCGTTTTTGGCTCCAGGCTTGCCAGTACGCATGACCACGGACGCGGTGCCCGGCCAGATTTACGAGGGCGTCATCACCACCATTGATCCGGAGGTAGACCCCGCGACGCGTAACGTGCGTGTTCAGGCGACGGTGGAAAATCCCAATCGCAAGCTTCTTCCCGGCATGTTTAGCAATGTGGAAGTGGTTCTTCCCGAAACAGAGCCCGTTGTCGCTGTTCCTATTACAGCTGTGTCTTATGCGACTTACGGTGACTCGGTCTTCGTAGTGGAAGAGCAGACCAATGAGGCCGGCGAAATTCAACTGATAGCGCGTCAGCAGTTTGTGCAATTGGGTCGAACCCAGGGCGATTTTGTCGTCGTGACCAAAGGAATCAATGTCGATGATACCGTGGTCATTTCGGGCGGTTTTAAATTGCAAAATGGCGCGCCTGTGACGGTCAACAACGATGTTAAACCCGCGTTCTCTTTGAACCCTTCTCCCAAGGACACCTGATACCTATGGCGCTGCGGCGCCATGATGCAGGATTGCAGCTTAAATTTCCGGTAGACATTTTATGAAATCCTTTACCGATATCTTCGTACGCCGCCCGGTGTTGGCCATAGTCGTCAACCTGATCATTGTGATTGCCGGGCTGCAGGCGATTTCTTCTCTCACTATTCGCCAGTACCCACGCAGCGATAATGCGATGATCACCGTAACCACCGCCTATATAGGTGCGAGTGCGGAGCTGGTGCGCGGTTTTATTACTACTCCATTGGAACGCGCTATTGCTGGGGCGGATGGTATTGATTACATCCAGTCGCAAAGTTCTCAAGGTCTGTCCAACATTCAAGTGCGCCTGGAACTCAACTACGACCCTATCAAAGCGCTGTCGGAGGTGACCTCCAAAGTCAATCAAGTGCGCGGTGATCTGCCTCCTGAAGCGGAAGTGCCAATTATTAATGTGGAAAGTGCAGACAGCGCTTTTGCATCGGCATACTTAAGTTTCAGCTCTGAGATTTTGGAAGATAACCAGATCACCGATTTTCTCTCGCGTGTGGTGCAACCGCGCCTTTCCGCCGTAGAAGGTGTGCAGCGCGCCGAGGTGTTGGGCGGGCGAACTTTTGCGATGCGAATTTGGTTGAAGCCGGATCGTATGGCGGCTCTCAATGTAACGCCTGTGCAAATTCGCCAAGCGCTGGCGTCCAATAATTATTTGGCGGCGCTGGGTAAAACCAACGGTAATTACATCCAGGTCAATCTTTCTTCCAATACTGATCTGACTTCTGTTGCGGAATTTAAGAATTTGGCACTGCGCTCGGAAAATGGTGCGTTGATTCGCTTGCAGGATGTCGCTGATATTGTGCTCGGCTCGGAGTCCTACGATAGCGAGGTGCGTTATTCGGGAAAAACGGCGGTTTTTATGGGAATCTGGCCGCTGCCGAACGCCAATTCACTTGATGTGATGCGCTTGGTCCGCAAAGAAATGGAAGCCATGCAATCGACTCTGCCGCTCGGATTGGAAGCGCTTGTCGCCTATGACGCGACTGAATATATCGAAAGCTCCATCCACGAAGTTTTAAAAACCATGACCGAAACACTGCTGATTGTGGTCGGTGTGATTTTCCTTTTCCTCGGTTCCATTCGGTCGGTCATTATTCCGGTCATTGCCATTCCGCTGTCATTGATCGGCGCGGTATTTCTGATGCAGTTGTTCGGATTCAGCCTTAACCTGCTGACCTTGCTCGCCATTGTGTTGTGCGTTGGTTTGGTGGTGGATGACGCTATCGTGGTGGTTGAGAACGTGGAGCGTCATATCAGCGAAGGCAAGTCTCCAACCGAGGCGGCCATGTTGGGTGCGCGCGAGCTGGTAGGGCCGGTTATTGCCATGACAGCCACGCTGGTGGCGGTTTACCTGCCGATCGGTTTGCAAGGTGGACTCACAGGATCGCTATTCCGCGAATTTGCCTTTACCTTGGCTGGTGCGGTGACGATTTCTGGAATTGTGGCTTTGACCTTGTCGCCCATGATGTCCGCCAAAATGCTGACCAAAGATATTGAATCCCGTGGTTTTGCTGCCATAGTTGCGCGCGCTTTTGAACGCATCAAACACGGATACACCCGTTGGCTGGATGCCACTCTGCGCAACCGTATTGCGGTTTACGTCGTATGGGCGGTGATTTCGCTGCTGACGATTCCTATGTTTATTTTGTCACCGAAGGAATTGGCGCCCATCGAAGACCAGGGGGTAGTTTTCGGCATAGTGGAGGGATCGTCCAATGCGTCAATGGAGCAGGCGAGTATTTATGCCGCAGAAGCCAACCGCATATTGATGAGCGTTCCGGAAGCCGAATTTACCTTTCAGCTGACCTTCCCCAACAGCGGCTTTGCCGGGTTGGTGCTCGAACCTTGGGATCAACGGGAGCGCACAGCATTTGATGTAATGCCGGAAGTTACAGCGAATTTGGCTTCGATTCCCGGTGTGAACATATTCCCGATTCTGCCGCCTTCTCTGCCTGGTGGTGGTGATTTCCCGGTGGAATTTGTTATAGCGTCAACGGAAGAGCCGCAGGAAATTCTCAAATACGCCGAACAATTACAAATGAAGGCGATGCAAAGCGGCATGTTCGCATTCCCGCCGAATATCGACACCAAGGTGGATTTGCCTGAGGCGCAGGTCATTATCGACCGCGATAAAGTCGCATCTCTCGGGTTGGATATGCAGCAGGTGGGCGCTGATTTGGGGGTGATGCTCGGCGGCGGATACGTTAACCGGTTCAATATTGGCGGGCGCAGTTATCGCGTTATTCCGCAGATCAAAAGGGCGGAGCGGCTTAATCCCGACCAGTTGGAAGATATTTATGTCACAGGGCCGGATGGTAAATTGGTTGCCGTCAGCACATTTGCTGATATTGAGCACCGCACAGTGCCGCGCTCACTCAATCGCTTCCAGCAGTTGAACGCGGTGAAGCTGAGTGGTGTGGCGATTCAGCCTTTGGACGACGCGCTGCGCTTTTTGGAAGAGGAGGCGGCGCAGATTCTGCCGCAGGGTTACATGATTGATTACACCGGCGAGTCGCGCCAGTTGCGTAGAGAAGGCAATAAATTTTTACCGGCATTTTCTTTGGCAATTGTGGCGATCTTTTTGGTGTTGGCTGCGCAGTTCAACAGCTTCCGCGATCCCTTGGTGATTTTGTTGGGGTCTGTGCCACTTGCCATGTTCGGCGCGCTCGTATTCACCTTTTTAAAAATGCCTAATCCGCAAATGCAGTATTGGACGGATGGTTGGACCACTACGCTAAATATCTATTCGCAGGTCGGCTTGGTTACCCTAGTGGGATTGATCGCGAAAAACGGCATTCTGGTGGTGGAGTTTGCGAATAAATTGCAGGAGCAGGGATTAGCGAAATTGGATGCGGTGCGCGAAGCGGCTATAACGCGATTGCGACCGATCTTGATGACCACCATTGCAACTGTAGCTGGTCACTTCCCGTTGGTATTGGTCACTGGTGCGGGTGCGGAAGCGCGTAATTCCATAGGCCTGGTTTTGGTTGGTGGTATGGCGATAGGCGCGTTTTTCACTTTGTTTGTGATTCCTTCGATCTACATGCTGATCGGTACCGATCACCGCAAGGCTGCGGAGCGCCAAAAGCTCGCCTTGGCTCAGGCTACCCGCTAATTCTTTAAGCCCGGCAGAGATGCCGGGCAATTCCTCCCTCGAAACCATCCATCCTCTGGGAAGTCCCGCTGGGCTGTGATTTTTCTTTATCTGTTGATTTTGGACTAGATTTTGTACAGAAGACCCCGGTAAAAATCCGCTGCGCGGGTTGCTTATTCGGACTCCTGAGCCATAGTTAATAGGCTGGAATTGAAACCGGTACCACACGGTAGAGACTATGCCGTGTGCCTGTGACTTTGACGTATGACATTTCTATGGGTGACACTTTTTCGGTAGGTGGATCGACCTCTACGGGTGAAACATTCACGTTTCTGCTGGTAGATGACCACGCGTTGTTCAGAGCTGGGTTGGCGGTTCTATTGCAGAAGATGCCGGGGGAAGCAGTGGTCCTGGAGGTAGGAACAGCGGCGGAAGCTCAGCAAGTCTCTCAGGAAAACCCGGACATCGACCTGGTGTTGCTGGACTACACCCTGCCGGACTCCAACGGTATTCAGGTATTGCGGGCACTCAAAAGCAGCCGGCCCGCATTGCCGGTGATTCTGCTGTCGGCCCATATCGACTCCAATCTGATCCAGCTGGCGCTCAAAGAGCAGGCGAGCGGATTTATCCCGAAAACCTCCACCCCAGACGTTATGCTTTCCGCTATCCAGCTGGTTCTCAACGGCGGTATCTACATCCCCTTGGAAGCCATGGAGAGCTCATCGAATGCGACCTACAGTCCTGTCGCAAGCGGTGCAGGTGGCAAGGCTCAGCTGACCCAGCGGCAGATGGATGTGCTGCAGCAAATGAAAAACGGCTTATCGAACAAAGAAATTGCCCGCCAACTGCATATGTCACCCAGTACTGTGAAGGTTCATGTGGCAGCGATTCTGCGCGAGCTGGCGGCCAGCAGTCGGACCCAGGCGGTGTTCCTCGCCAAAGACCAGGGGTTGCTCGACTAGCTCCGGCTTACTGGGCTAGCTCCTAAGCCGAGGTTTTATTTCCTCTCTTTAATTTTCCTGCGGGGTTGTTAGAGCTTGTAACAGGGCGCGCAATTTTGCGGGTCGCACCGGCTTGCGCAGGGATGGGATGCCGCTGTTATCAATGCGCGTTAGCAACTCTGGGTCTTGCGTGGCAGTGATCACCAAGGCGGGGAGCGGTCGCGCGAGTTGCTGACGCACCTGGGCGATGGCCTGCAATCCGTCCATATCCGTATCCAGCTGGAAGTCAGAAATCATCAGGTCATAAGCCGACTCATTAGCCAGCGCCGTTTGCAAATCGTCCAACCGCGCCCAGTCGCTCACTTGGCAGCCCCAACCTTGCAGCAGCTGCGTCAGCGCCTGTCTGACGTCATCGTCGTCGTCCAACAGCAGAATTTTCAGGGCGAGTTTGTTTTGAATTAGTTGTGGTGTAGAGATAACTGGCGCCGGCGGCAGTGCGGGGGATTCAGTTTGAGTGACGCTAGTTGCATGGCTCGGCGCGACGATTCGGAACATTGTGCCGCGGCGCAATTTGCTGGTGACTATGATCGAATGGTCCAGCAATTGGGCTAAGCGTTTAACAATAAAAAGCCCTAGGCCAACGCCTTTGTTGTTGTCATTTTCTTCGTCTTTGATCTGCACGAATTCATTAAAAATCTCGCCGATTTTTTCCTGCGGAATACCTCGCCCGGTATCCCAAACCTCGATCCAAACCGCATTGTTGCGTTTGCGCGAGCCAATCAAAACACCGCCAGTGCGCGTGTAGCGAATGGCGTTGCTGATCATATTGCGAATAATCCGCTCCAGCATATTGGGATTGGAAAATACGGTTAGATCGCGGTTGTACAGGCGCAATTCGATGCGCTTTTCACCCGCGAGTGCTTCAAACTCGTCGTAGATTTTGGTCAACAGTGGCCGCAGTTCTACATTTTGTTTAGGCACGCGTGTCATGCGCGATTCGAGCTTGGAAATGTCGAGGAGATCGGTAAACAAGTGGTTGAGGTTGTCCACCACTTGTTCCAGTTTTTGAATCAACGGTTCTTGTTTTGCGGTGGCGTGTTCTTTGATAGCACCGACAAAAATCATCATGGCTTGCAAGGGCTGACGCAAATCGTGACTGGCGCCGGCAAACATTTTTTGCAGATTTTGATTGAGATCTTGATGCAGGCGTTTTTGTGAAGCGAGCTGGTCATTTTTTTCCTGAATTTGCACCGCGTATTCCTGCAGCTCATTTTCGTTGGTCTGCAATTCCTCCAGCATCTGATTGATCATGCGCGCGATGATGCCGTAGGGGGATTTGCCGTATTCCTTGGCACGCAAGCGGTAATTCTGCGTTTGATAAAGCGTGTTACAGAGCTCTTTCAATTCGCGCAGCGGCTGTGCCTGGAGAAATTCCTGCTGGCGGCGCAAATAATTGCGGCTGAGCAGTATGGCGCTGGCAATAAAGGAAAGGATCAAAACGATCAGAGTGGTGAGAAGTGGCAGCAAGGGAGGGCGCTGATCATCGGCGCGCAAAATCATCTGGCCAGCCTGACCCTCGCGGGTGGTGAACGGCAGTATCACAGTCAGTTCTGCATGACTTCCCCATTGCTCGTTGGGATGCTGAGGACAAGGGGCTTCGCCTTTTAATCCGCTGGCAATATGCAATGACTGGTCGATGTAAATACAGGTGAGCCGTAGCCCGGGCACATTGAGCAAACGCAGGAATTCCGCCCCCACATCGTTCGCCCCCTGTTGCGTCAGATGTGATGTCACGGCATTGGCGTAGTAAGTCAACTTGAGGCGATTTTCCCGCCCTTGTGCAACATTGTTCTGAATCAACAACGTACACAGCAGAACTATAAGGGCGAGCAACCAGGCACAGACAAAAGCGGTTAGCCACCAGCGGGTAATGCCGCTCTTCAACCAATAAATCACGCCTTGTTGTGCCGCCATAAGTTGTCTCTCGTGCTTTAGTAATAAGGAGTATAGATGGCGGGTAATTGACGGCTTTATTGGGCAGAGATGGGCGAGATGTTCTCAGGCGGCTGCGTGTACTTACCTGGATGGCCTAATCCCTGGATTTTGTGAACTGTGTCACTATATTGTAAGTGTCAAGATACGATGTAGGACGCCCACTATGCTCGGTAGCAATATCAACCAAGATCTCGTTTGGACCCTTGGCGGCAACACTTTCCCGGAAGCGACCTTCGGTTTTTTGAAGCGATTTGAGGCCGCTCTGTGCCTGTTTTCCGGGACTGTCAGCCAGCTCTATTCCAACTATGAAATCGTGCATTTCGGTCATGACGGTCGCAAGCTGGTTGCTCTGCCCAATCAATTTGCCGCGCATGACACCTTCAACAATATCGAGTCCGATGCCGTAGAGCCGACCGGACTTTATATTCTGCCGACCGAGGTGACGGATCGCGGCTGTATGGAAAAAGGCTTGCGCCTGGTGTACCGCTGCAGCAAAACCGGCAAACCGC
The DNA here is from genome assembly GCF_014336955.1 of Saccharophagus sp. K07. Lineage (GTDB taxonomy): Bacteria > Pseudomonadota > Gammaproteobacteria > Pseudomonadales > Cellvibrionaceae > UBA5868. Next base: position 591,295 of record NZ_QRAI01000001.1, read on the forward strand.
GTTCGATTCCTCTGCAAGAGGGGTTGGAGAAAGTCCGTAAGAAGTTTCTGCCGAAAGAACCGTTTCTGCCGGTGATGATCAATAAAGATCTGCGGTCATTGAATGGCAAGATCCCCGCGATGCATTTGCACCGACTGCGAGTCGCTAAGCTCGACAATATTTCCGACCTAATGAAGATGGATATTTCGCGAACGGTGGAAGACAAAATGAATGCGTTTTACAAAGTCAGCTGATTGCAGACACTGAAATAAAAAAACCCGCGAATTTCGCGGGTTTTTTTATGGAGCAGAAGGGCGGACTATTTACAGTCTGCTGGCATGCGGACTGTTTTGCCATTCAGGTTGATCTTCACGGCTTTCTCCGCCTGACCACCGGCATCACCCCAGCAGTAGAGCTCGCCAGTTTTAGCTACACCACACGCTGCACCGCGGCCGCCGTTGACGGCGATGATGTTGCTCAACTGAGTACCGGAGGTATCGCGGATCTTGGTCGGAGTACTGGAGCCGCCGCCCGCACCGTTGGAGGTGCCGCCGCCATTACCAGAGCAGGATACGCTGCCATTGGTATGAACCCAGCAGTTGTGGAACTGACCACCCGCTGCGCCTACGACGGGATCTGTCAGCGGCACAGGAACGATCGGGTTGTTTTGCTCCGGTGCACCACCAGTCTGGCCTTCCCACGCTGCGCCCCAGCAGTAAGACTTACCGTCATCATAGACCGCACACTGGTTCGAGTCCGCGCCTGTAACGAATATAGCTTTGGCGCTAGGTCCTTGCGTCGGCGTATTGTTTTCGCCCCAGCACTGAATAGTGCCACTGCTGGTCACGCCGCAGCAGCCGTCATCGCGGAAGCAGCTCATCTGGATAATTGGCAGGCTGGTTCCGGTGGCTTGAGGGCTGAGGCCAGAGCTGCTGCCGCAAGCCACGGTGTTGTCTGCCAAGAGCGCACAAACACCACCACCGATGTTCTTTGTGCTCAAAGAAATGATGGCTTTGGATGAGCTCGCTGGCGTGTAAGACGGAGTAGTGCTCACGCTTTCACCGGAACCACAGTGCATAGCACCATTGGCGCGGGCCAAGCAGAAGTTGTTGGAGTAGCTGCCGTTGGTGATCGCAATTGCGTCCGTCAACGGCGAGCCATCGCTGAAGGTTACGGTTTTGGCAACGCCACCTTTGATGCTCACAGCGGAGCCGTCAGCCAATACGGCGTAGCTCAAACCGTAAGATGCGGAGCCGGAGCCCAATCCGGTGTTGGCTGCGCACAACCCGTTGGCCAGTGGACCTGTGCCGAACAGGCCGCTGCTGGTATTACCAGATGAGCTGCTGGAGCTGGATGAAGAAGAGCTCGAACCTGATGAAGAGGAGCTGCTATCCGGACAGGCGACAAAACGATCGTCGATAGCAATGTCGTCGATATACATGGTGCGAGGACGTGAGCTGCCGTGATATTGCTCAATACCCAGGCGAATGTTTTCGAACGCTTGCGGCCCCCACCAGACGTTGTTCTGGCTGCTGGATACACAACCGTCACCCATGCCCACGACTTGAATCTGGCTGAGTTCGGTTTCATTCAACCAGAACTGCAAGGTGTTTTTGCTGGCGTCGAAATGCCACTGGACGCACGCCCACTGGTCTTTCGGCAATATATAAGCTTGTGGTGCCGGACTGATATTGGAAGGATGCTTCCAGCAGTCGGTCAGCCAGTCAGTGTTGCCGTCATTGTTGTTGTCGAGCCAAGTGTCATAGTTGCCCATGAAATGGTCATTGCGCCCGTCGACGCGGCCGCGATACTTCACCGAAGTGCCGTTGGGTGCGCCAGATTGCGAACGCGCCGGGCCATCAGCTTCGATAAAGGTAAAGTCGCCGCCCAGGCTGTTCTGGCTGCTGAGGTTGATCATCATGCGGCCATACATGGATTCGCGCAGTTCGGAATAACTCTTGAGGCTATGGATCAGGTTGTTGGGTTGGAAGCCGCCGCCTGGAGAAGTGATTTTGACCGAATTGGTACCGCTGAAGGCTTTTTCGTTGGTGACGCGCACGTTGCTGGCATTGGAAGCCGTCCAGCCAGTGGGCAGATTGGTGCTGCCTTCAAAATCTGCGCAGATAACCTGTCCAGCATTGCAGCCGCTGCCCGCCGATGAGCTCGAACTGGAAGAACTCGATGAAGAGCTGCTGGATGAGGTGCTGCTGGAAGAGCTGCTCGAAGAAGAGCTGGAAGAACTTGAGCTGCTGGAGCTGGATGAACTGCTGGATGATCCACCATTGCCTCCACATGCCGCAAGAGCACAGGACGCCAGGATCAGCGGGATTAACTTACGCATGAATTGTCATAGCCTCAGTTATTGTTATTCGGTCAATTTAATGTTCGGTCTGAGCTGGTTGGTGAACGCAAATGCTTTTGAGCAACCTCACTCGCCATGTGATCAGGCTGCCTTAGGACCGACCCGGAAGCCGCAACCATTTTACCGGCTTATCGTTATGCCGAATGTGCTGGGAATGTGATGTATCTCGCGAAATTGCCGTTCGGTTCAAATCGACTTTAAGGCTTCGTGCGATAGCGCTGTGCAAATACGAGAACTGGTGCGCAACTGCAAATTGAAGAGCAAAGAATGGAGAAGAGGTTTTGTTCGTTATTGCTATAAGCCTCCACAGCGGAGTGTGGAGGCTGCAAATGAATTAGAACAACCAGTAAGCGGCGCCTATAGAGAACATGGAAACGTTATCGAAATTGTCGATGTCGTAGTATTCGTACTCGGCGCGCACGCTCAAATTGCCGAGAGTTATGCTGGCACCCACACCAACCGCCGGATCAAAACCGTCATCTTTATAGCGCTGTTGTGCAGTTTCGAAATCCGATTCCCACACAAACCCGCCGAGTTTGCCAAATACATCAATAGGACCGAGTCCCATCGACAGAATGCCAAACGCGTTAAAGCCGCTGATTTCACCGCTAAAACCGCTGTCTTCGACTTTGCCGAAATCGACATAGCCCACTTCGGCAGCCAGCAGGGTGAACTTGATACCGCCGAATAATTTGTAACCAACATCATCGTCTTTTACATCGATATTGCTGCTCGGGTTGTAGCCAACTTTGGCATTGCCAAAAGAACCACCCAAGTAGAGTCCACTTTCGGCGTGGGCATGCAGGGCTCCGAGAGAGAGCGCGAGCGCCATGGCTTTGCCGAAGGTTTTGAGAGAGCTAGACATAGAGTTACTCCTAACGTCGATGATGAATTTTTAATGATCGGCCCGTGACGTTTAACAGCTTGCACAGATTCTGACCGTTCGCGAATCCTCTGCCCGGGTGACGATATTGCAAAGCCTAGCAGCCCGGATTGTTGTTTAACAGGTTGATGCTGATCCAGGGGGCCGCCTTTGGATTTGCGAGTTGTAACAAACAGATTGGTCGCCGAATGTTCGTTGGCCGACCCTTAGAAGCGTAGCCATAAATTGCGCTTCAATATAGTGCATTTATGTAACTTGATTGGTTGAAGTGTGGGCGAATAATTTTCTATACGCGTCCTAATGTGATTTGTTATGAGGCGCTAGTGCACCAAAACGGCGTTATTTGGGCGTGTCGGCCGCTCAACGAGCGCAGACAGAATGGCCGCCAACGTTTTTTTTGGCCTTTTAGAAACAATAAGTTAGAAAGAAAATCGCATTTTGGGTTCGATGGGTGGCACATCGCTTGCTCTTCCCCTCGACTTCCTGAAAAACGCGATTTACCGCTATGTCTGACTCACCGACCAGTGCGCCCGCTTCACAGCCGACTGTGCCTGATTCACTCACGACTGTTGCCAGCGTCTGTCCTTATTGTGGCGTTGGCTGCGGTCTGTTGCTGGAAACCGACGGCAAAAAAATCAGCCGTGTTATAGGGGACAAAAATCACCCGAGTAATTTCGGCCGTCTGTGCACAAAAGGTTCGACCAGTGCTTTGGCACTGACGCATCCCGGCCGCATGGAATCCGCTTTTGTGCGCAGTGAACGCGGCCATGAGCCGGTGAAAACCTCAATGGATCGCGCCATTGCCGCGACTGCTCAGCGCTTGCGCACATTAATTGATACTCACGGTCCGGATTCGGTGGCGTTTTATGTATCCGGGCAAATGTCCATTGAATCGCAATATCTGGTGAATAAACTCGCCAAAGGATTTATCGGCACCAACAATATCGAATCCAATTCCCGCCTGTGTATGGCGAGTGCCGGGGCAGGATATAAATTGTCTCTCGGCTCGGATGCACCGCCCGGCTCATATCAGGATTTTGAGCAAGCGGATTTATTTTTTGTTATTGGCTCCAATATGGCGGACTGCCATCCCATTTTATTTTTGCGCATGATGGATCGCGTAAAAGCCGGGGCTAAATTAATTGTGGTCGACCCGCGCCGCACACTTACTGCCGACAAAGCCGATCTGTTTTTGCAAATCAAACCCGGTACGGATTTGGCTCTGCTCAACGGTCTTCTCTATCTTTTGCATAAAAATGGCAAAACCGATCCGGAGTTTATCGCACGCTACACCCAAGGTTGGGAGGTAATGCCGGAATTTCTCGCCGCATATACACCGGATAAAGTCAGCGAAATTACCGGAATTCCTGCGGCAGATATTATGCGTGCAGCGGAATGGCTGGGCGACGCGCCCAATTTTATGACCTGCTGGACCATGGGGCTTAACCAGAGTTCGCACGGTACCTGGAATACCAACGCGATCTGCAATATGCATTTGGCTACCGGGCAAATTTGTCGCCCCGGCAGCGGTCCTTTTTCTTTGACTGGGCAGCCCAATGCCATGGGCGGGCGGGAAATGGGCTATATGGGCCCTGGATTGCCGGGCCAGCGTTCTTTATTGGTGGAAGACGATCGCCACTTTATCGAAGATTTTTGGGGCGTGCCGCGCGGTCGTATCAGCACGCGTTTGGGCAAAGGCACGGTGGATTTATTTCAGCGTATGGCCGATGGTCAAATCAAAGCCTGCTGGATTATTTGTACTAATCCGGTGGCGACGGTGCCAAACCGCAAAATTGTAATCGACGGCTTGCGCAATGCCGAATTAGTTATAGCGCAAGACGCATTTTTGGATACGGAAACCAATCGCTACGCCGATATTCTTTTGCCCGCTGCACTGTGGGCAGAAGCCGAAGGCGTAATGATCAATTCCGAACGCAATCTCACCTTGACGCAAGCCGCGGTTCCGCCACCGGGTGAGGCTATGGCGGACTGGGAAATTGTCGCGCGCGTTGCGCAAGCCATGGGTTATGAAGAGGGATTTTCCTATGCATCCGCAGAAGACGTGTTCGAAGAAATCCGCCGCACCTACAACCCTAAAACCGGTTATGACCTGCGCGGAATTAGTTACAAACGCTTGCGTGAAACTCCCGTGCAATGGCCGTGCGCGTCGGAACAACAAAGTGATCGCAATTCGATTCGCTACCTCAATAACGGCGTAAATCAGCCGGTAAAAATTGCAGCCGATGGCACTCGTCCGGAATTGGTTTTTGCTACGGAATCCGGCAAAGCTGTGTTTTTTCCGCGGCCCCATGTGGACCCGGAGGAAATGCCGGACGAACAATTTCCGTTTACCTTGAACACCGGACGTTTGCAGCATCAATGGCACACCCTGACCAAAACCGGAAAAATCGCCGCGTTAAATAAGCTCAATCCCGGGCCTTTTATCGAAATTCATCCCCACGACGCTGAACAATTGGGTATTCGTCATCGCGATAAAGTCCTGGTCCGCTCGCGCCGTGGGCAGGCGATTTTGCCCGCAGTGGTAACCGATAGAGTCTTGGTGGGCAGCTGTTTTGCGCCGTTTCACTGGAACGATCTTTACGGCGAACAGCTCGCGATCAACGCTGTCACCAGTGATCGGATTGATCCCATTTCACAACAGCCGGAATTAAAGGTCTGCGCTGTTGCCTTGGAGAAGGTGGAAATTGTCGCAAGCGATCGCGACGATCGTCTGGTGGAACAGGAATCAGCATTTAATGGAACAGTGGTGGCCACGGCTGTTGGAAAAAACACCGCGGTTTTTGCGCCGGTTTCCGCCGAGACCAGCCACCTGTTGATCCAACAGCTCGGTGAAATTCTGGGTATCACAGCAAAAACGGCGCCGTCATTTAGCGCTGCAGAAAATACTTATCTGGAAGGGTTTTTAGCGGGATTAAAAATTACCGCCGACACAATACAAGCCGTTCCGGCTCTGCCGCAGGATGCGCCTGTAACAGAGCAGCATCGCCTTTGGATTAACGGATTATTGGCAGGTATGTTCAGCCGGGTATTACCGAATTCGGTGATTGCCAACACCGGGCTTTCCGAAAAAGGGCCATCCATTCTTTTATTGTGGGCATCACAAACGGGCAATGCGGAAGGTCTCGCAGAAAATTTTGCCAAAACTCTGCATGAGCGCGGCTGGCAAGTGAATGTGCAACCCATGAATGAATTCGATGTGGCGCGTTTAAAGGAAGAAAAACGAGCGCTGTTTGTCACCAGTACTTTTGGTGATGGAGATGCCCCGGACAATGGGGGCGATTTTTGGGCGCAGTTGCAAAGCGATGATTTATCACTGGCGCAACTGGAATTTGCGCTTCTGGCATTAGGTGATTCCAATTACGACCAATTTTGTGGGTACGGCAAAAAACTCTATGCGCGTCTGCAAGCCCTTGGAGCGAAACCGCTGTTGGAACGCGTGGATTGCGACGCAGATTACGCAAAACCTGCGCAGGAATGGTTTGCAAAAGTACTGGAGTTGTTGCCGTCTGCAGTTGAAGAAAAGCCGTCCACAAAAGTGGAAATTACTGCCCCACAAGCCAAAAAAACATCCGCGGAATTTTCCAAAACCAACCCGTTCCCGGCGAAATTGATTATTAACCAACTGCTCAATGCGGAAAGTTCTGCCAAAGAAGTGCGCTGGTTTGGCTTTGATTTACGCGATTCCGGTATTCGCTACGAAGCTGGTGATGCTCTTGGGGTTTGGCCAAAAAACTGTGAAGACTATGTGTTTGAATTTCTGCAAGCGCTAAACGTCAATGCGGAAACGCCGGTCTTGGTGGATAGCATAGAAAAGCCGTTACATCTGGCTCTGCAGAATCACTACGAAATTTGCCGTCCAAGTGCGGAATTAGTGCAATTTATTGCCCAGCGATCCGCCAATCGAGAGCTGAAAGACCTGTTACATCCCGAGCGCAAACAGGAATTGCAGGAATGGTTATACGGTCGGCAAATCGCCGATTTATTACAGGAATTTCCGCCTAATTGTGACTTAACGGAAATTTTGTCTCTGCTTAAACGTTTACAGCCGCGTTTTTATTCCATTGCGTCCAGTCCCAAAGTGACGCCGGATCAGGTTCATTTAGCGGTAGGCGCAGTGCGTTATACGCGCTATGTCAACGGTAAAAAACGCAATCGCAAAGGCGTATGTTCGACCTTTCTGGCCGATCGCTGCGCCGATCAGGCTGTGCCGATTTTTGTGCAGACCAATAAACATTTTCGCCCGCCGGAAAATAGCGATGCGCCTTTGATCATGATTGGTCCGGGAACCGGTATAGCACCGTTTCGCGGATTTTTGCAGGAGCGCCAGGCGCGCGGTGACCGCGGCAAAAACTGGCTGTTTTTCGGCGCGCAACACGCAGCAACGGATTTTTATTTTCAGGACGAAATTCTGCGCTGGCAAAAAGATGGATTTCTCGATCTCAGCCTGGCTTTTTCCCGCGATCAAGGGCGCAAGATTTATGTGCAGGATCGTATGCGGGAACAAGGAGAAAAAATCTGGCAATGGCTGGAAGAGGGAGCTTATATCTGCGTTTGCGGCGATGCCAGTCGTATGGCGAAGGATGTGGATCAGGCCCTGAGGGAAATTATCCGTGAATACGGCAAATTTGATGAAGTCGACACTGTCGACTATATGCGCAAGTTAAATATGACAAAACGCTATTTGCGCGATATTTATTGATCGTTTGTTGATCTTTATTGCCTATTTGCTGCACATTACATTTCTTCACAAGATCTTCATGCTTAGCGTCTTAAGATAAGAACACATCTTAAATTGGCAGCATGGAGGTCAAAAAAATGATAAAAGCTATACGTCTCTTTACTCTGACGCTGGTGTGTGCGGCGTTTCTCGGTTGTGGTTCTGGTGAACAAGGCGAGCAATCGCTGGCGGGTGACGAGGTTTTGAAAGGCCAGGATGAGGATGTAGTGGCCTGTCCTTCCGTCTACAAGCCTGTGTGTTCGGTGGAGTTGCAGGAAATTCGCTGTATAACGACTCCTTGTCCGATCGGCGTGCATAAATCCTTTGGCAATCTTTGTGAGTCCGATGCTGCCGGAGCGAAGTTTCTCTCGGAAGGTGAATGCGGCGATTTGGAAGGGCAGCCGTATTACGACGAAAAACCGGATGATCCGGAAAAGCCGGATGACCCCATTGCATGTACCAAGGAATATAAACCGGTATGCGCGGCCGAAGCCGGAACTGAACCTTGCACCACCATTCCTTGTCCTGCTGTCCAGCACAAAACCTTTGGCAATGCCTGTATGGCAAGAGCGGCTAACGCGCTCATTGTTCAAGAGGGCGAATGCGGCAAACTGGAAGGCACTCCGGTAACCCATATCGAAGGTCCGTGCCCTGCGGTATACGATCCTGTTTGCGCCAAGGATGAAGCTCAAATCGCCTGCATTACCGAACCGTGCCCGACACATGCCTGCAAAACCTTTGGCAATTCTTGCGAGGCCGGCCTTGCTTTTGCAGCTGTTGTCAGCAGTGGTGAGTGCGGCAAATTAGAAGGTGCGGTCGCCTTTGGTGAACCGCCGGTTAATCTGGTCGACAAACTCCCTGCAACAGACAAGGTCGTCACTGTGCAAAAATTCCAGTTTGAAGGCGACCGTTTGTACGTGACTCTGGGTTATTCCGGTTGCGCGCCACAACATTTTCATCTCAACGTCGGCAACCAGTTTATGGAGAGTTATCCGGTTCAAGTGGCGACAGCTTTTGTACCGGTAGTGGAAGATTACTGTAAAGCCTATCTCACAACTGAATTTATCTACGACCTGATACCGCTCAAACACGCCTATCAGCAAACCTATCAAACGGAAGAGGGCGCAATCGAGTTGCGTGGTATAGGTTTGTACAAGTTTTAAGATTTCAGGAGCTTATAGGTTGACGGACCTTTTAGTAGTAGGTTGACTTGGACCTTTCCGGGGCTTAGGCCCCGGCTTTTTTTTAAACACCTCGCTTAGTCGATTTCAATAGACACAGATGTATTCGGGTTTAAAATCCACGGTTTCCGTGTCGTTCTACCTGGAGAACATCATGACCGATCTATTACATATTCCCGTCACCACTATCGACAACCGCAGCGCGACTCTCGCGGATTTTCCAGCCAAAGCCTACCTTATCGTCAATACTGCCAGTAAATGCGGATTTACGCCGCAATATAAGGGTCTCGAAGAGCTCTGGCAGACATATAAGGATCGCGGTTTGCAAGTACTGGGATTTCCCTGTAATCAATTTGGCGGTCAGGAGCCGGGCAGCGAAGCGGAAATTCGCCAGTTTTGCGATCTGAATTTCGGTGTGACTTTTCCACTGTTTGCCAAAATCGATGTCAATGGCGCCAATGCACATCCGTTATACGTCGCATTGAAAAGCGCCGCCCCCGGAATTTTGGGAACGGAAGCAATTAAATGGAATTTCACCAAATTTCTGCTGGATGGCGCGGGCAAAGTGGTTAATCGTTATGGTTCCGCAACCAAGCCGGAAGAGATTGCAGCCGATATTGAAGCTTTATTGGCGTAAATTCGTTTGTGCAGAAAAACTATCTCAAAAATAACGGATTTTTGAGATAGTAATTTTAAGTTTTATTTAAACGCGCGAGCGAGTGCGCGCTGTATGAAGGCGATGGATCGTAATTTTGCGCACTTCGGCTTTGCTGGCTTCAATATGTGCTTTTAATAAAGTACTGGCGCGATCAACGCGTTTTCCTAAAAGCGCGCGCAGAATTTGCGCGTGTTCCTCGTAGGTGATATCGAGTCTGCGCGGTTGGGTGAAATCGATGCGGCGCAAAATGCGCAGGCGCTCGGTTATATCCTGATGAATGCGGGCCATTTCTCGATTGCCTGTCGCGGCCACCATGATTTGGTGAAACTCTTCATCCGCCTGACAAACTCGCTGCTCGTCCTGCGCACGCTCATCCGGTTTCGCCAGCCAAAAGGATTTCAGCGCGGTTAATTCCGGCACGGATTCCATCTCGCACAGTTTTTTTACGGCGGCCAATTCCAGTACCAGACGCACATCGTACAGCTGATCAAACTGTTCAAAATCGAGCGGGTTGACCTGCCAGCCACTGCGAAACAACACGGTGACATAACCTTCCCGCTGCAGTTGTGTCAGTGCTTCCCGCACCGGTGTGCGGCTCACCGCCAGCCGTGCGGCTACTTCGTTTTCGCTAAAACGATCTCCCGGCAATAAACGAAAATCGAAAATATCTTGTTTGATCTGTTGGTAAATCCGATCCGTGAGTTTTTCACGCGAAGCTGCCTGTGTGGGCTTGGTCAAGTGAATCTCCTGTTTTGTTGTGAAGTGACTGGAGGTACGCTTTCCAGCCTCCGAATTCGGTGATATCCACTGAGCCTTCCAATGCGGCGCTCTCGCAGATGAAACCTTTTACCTGGCGATTGTCGTGCAGTGTCAAAGTGCCGATTCCCAGCGGAGGCGGAATCAGTGCGACAAAACTGCCGAAATTTTCCACGGGCATGTCCCAAAGTTCCACCACGATTTCACTGCCGTCTTTGGCGCGTACCAAACCGGGTTTGGGCGGAGTGGTGCCAGCGAGCGCATAAAGTCGGTAATGATCAGCGGTAAACGTACTTTCCACCAGACGCGCATGGCGCTCGGTCAATTGATAATTCAGTGGCATGCCACTCAAATGCGCGCCCACAACCGCCAGGCGCACGTGGCCTGCCGGTGCTTCCGGGCAGGATTGCGTCAGTGGTGTTGCGCGCGCAGTGGCGCCGAGCTTCAACTGGCGCGTATTAAGCCAGCGGCGGCCGAATTCCACCAGCGCGGCGTCTTGCCACGCGGCTGCGATCAAAGTGATACCAAATGGCAAACCGTCAGAGCGAATTTGTGCCGGCAGGGCGAGTGCGCTGCAATCGGCCAGATTGACGAAATTGGTGTAGGTCCCGAGTTGACTGTTGACGCCTATTGGGTCGGCTTCCACCTGATCGATGGTGGGTAGGCGCGGTGCTGTGGGAACCAGCAGGGCGTCAACTGCGGCCATACGCGCATGAATAAGACGCGTCAATTCGGCGCGCCTATATTCCGCATGAAATGTATCGGCGGAGGAAAATTGGGTGGCTTGGCCGATGATTTTTCGCACCACCGGATTCATCTGCTCGCCGGAGCTTTCCAGAAAATCACCCACTGCCGCATAACGCTCTGCAACCCAGGGGCCGCCGTAGAGCAGGCTTGCCAGTTCAAACATGGGAGCGAAGTCCACCGGCACCAGTTCCACGCCCATAGCAGCAAAATCTTTCAGAGTGCTATGCCAAGCTGCTGAGCTTGCAGTATCGCCAAACCATTCGGTGTTGGTAGGAATGCCCAAGCGCGGTTTGTTGGGGAAGTAACGCGCGGAAACTGGTGCCCGGCGGGAGTAGATATCCTCGGGGTCGAAACCGCTCATAAGGTTTGCCACGGCGTCTGCATCGGACAGTGTCAACGCAAAAACCGAAACGCAATCCAGGCTGCGGCAGGCGGGCACCACGCCTCTGGCACTGATACGGCCTTTGGTGGGTTTCAACCCGACGATGTTATTAAACCCGGCGGGAACGCGACCGGAACCTGCTGTATCGGTTCCGAGACTGAAAGGCACCAGCCCGCGCGCGACCACACTGGCAGAACCGGAACTGGAACCGCCGGAGATATACCGCCCGTCAAATGTGTTGGGCACGACACCGTAGGGCGAGCGAGTGCCGACAAGTCCAGTGGCGAATTGGTCGAGATTGGTTTTGCCAAGCACAACAGCACCCGCAGCGCGCAATTTTGCGACGCTCGCGGCATCGGCGTGGGGTACATAGGAAAACGGCGGGCAAGCGGCGGTGGTCGGCATATCCGCCACGTCTATGTTGTCTTTCACGGCAAAAGGGACACCGAACAAGGGCAGGTCAGTGGCGCCGGCAAATTGTTTGAGCTGTTGGTCAATTTCTTCCGCGGTCGCAATGTAGATCCACGCGGGATCTGCGGCTTTTGCAAGCTCAGCGCGCAGTGCCAGAAGGCGCTCGCGCACCCCCTCTGGTTGATTGCGGTTTTCTTCTCGCCATTCAGCAATGGTCCAGCCGATCGTATGGGTTGTCACGGTGCGTCCTCCAAACTTGTATACAAGACAGTATACAGCGGAATTTGGCAGAAGAAAGATGCCAACGGAACTTTTGTCCCCTGACCGGGTTTTGCTATTCCTTGACTAGGTTTTTCCGTGATCCTTAAATCCCACTGCTTCGGCCACCCTCGGATGAGTGTTATGAAAAAAATCTGCCTGTTGCTTTTGTTACAAATTGCGAGCAGTCACCTATTGGCTTACGAAAACAATGCGGAAGAAAAAATAGTCGACTGTCCCGGCGCGCGTTTTTATACCTTCAGCTGGCCCACCATAAAAGAATGCGGTTTTGTTCCACGCGGCGGCACCTCGACAGGCACTGACGTCTCATTAGATCCAATGCCGCATGAAGGGTGGTTGAAACTACAGGATCCGAAACTCTCTGCATTTGAACGCGACCGTCAGGCGATTCTCGCTATGGCAGGCCCCTATAAAACTACCTTCGATTTTTTGGAAACCGTGGGTTATGTGCCGGGCTTCAAGCCGGATAAACCTTATCAATCCTGGGGAACCGAATACGTGTATGTGGTGGAAGACAAAAAAGATTTCATCAGTCTGCAGCACATTATGGTGATGTTTTTTCAGCAGGGAGATGAGGTGGTAGGGCCGATGGTGATGAAACACTGGCGGCAGGACTGGCAATATCAAAAACGCGATCTGCTGGTTTACGCTGGCAATAACACCTGGAAACGTGAAACTTTGCCGCGCAAAGAGGTGGCCGGAACCTGGGCGCAAGCGGTGTATCAGGTGGACGATTCCCCGCGCTATGAATCCTACGGTCGCTGGGAGCACAAGCCGAATTTTTCCACTTGGCAGAGCCAGTTGACTTGGCGACCTCTGCCGCGCCGCGAGCACACAGTGCGCAACGATTATCAGGTATTGGAAGGCTACAACCGTCACACCATACTGCCGGACGGTTGGGTGCAGGAAGAAGAGAATTACAAGCTCAAGCTGACGGAGAAGGGTGTGCCCACAGCGGATAAACCTTATCTCGCAAAAGAACTGGGGGTGAACCGTTATCAAAAAATCAACGGTTTTGATTTTTCCGCTGGCGATGCCTACTGGCAAAAAACCAGTGAATTCTGGCGCGTCGTGAGGGAAGAGTGGGCATCCATCAGTCGCAAGAACAAATCTTTCCAGCTCTTGGATGAGATTGAAGGTGAACAATTATTTATGCCCTTATTCGAATATGCCGAACAGTTGGCTGATCAGTCACCTGAGCAAATGCGGGAATTTGTTCAGAAAACGATTGGCCGCTATCTCGGTAATTAGGCTATGTTTACCTGACTGGATCGCGGACTATGTCTACTATGGAACAATCCGCGATTCGCCCTCCTGTTACAACCACCTATCTCCAACCCAAGCGCATCATTTCTTGACGCGCCTAGTGAATTCCTGTAGTTTCAGTAACTTCTGAAAATACAGGAATTCAGTTTATGACGCCGATGATTCAAGCCTGCGTGATGCACTTTGGTGAAATGGGCAGCCGCTGGGGCATCAATCGTACCGTCGGGCAGATGTATGCATTACTGGTTTTAAGTCCCGAACCTCTCACCGCCGATCAAATTGCCGAATCTCTCGGTTTCTCTCGCTCCAATGTCAGCATGGGATTAAAGGAATTGCAGTCCTGGGAGTTGGTAAAACTTCAGCATGTGCCTGGCGACCGCAAAGAATATTATTCCGCTCCTGCCGAAATTTGGGATATTGCCAAAACACTCATGGAACAAAGACGCAAACGCGAGATCGATCCTACACTGAGCGCGTTGCGGAATTTATTAATGACAAAACCCAGCGGGCCAGAAGAAAAATACGCGCAGCAACGCATGCAGGAGATGCACGACCTTATTGAGATGCTGACGAAATGGACCATGGAAATTCAACGACTTGATGCGGCGCGTTTGCAAAAATTATTAAAACTTGGCAACAATCTTGGAAAGGTTTTGGATATCAAGGACAAACTTTTAGGGAAAAGCTGAGATGGGCCTCGCTGAGGAATAGACGATGGTTGATACTTTCCTGCTGTCCCGAATCCAATTTGCCGCCAATATCAGTTTTCATATTTTATTTCCCACCATCACCATAGCGCTCTGCTGGTTCCTGTTATTTTTCCGCATCAAATACAACCGCACCGGCGATGAGGTCTGGATGCGGTGTTATCGCTTCTGGGTAAAAATATTTGCTTTGAGTTTTGCGCTGGGTGTCGTTAGCGGAATTACCATGTCGTTCCAGTTCGGCACCAATTGGCCGGGTTATATGGAAACCGTGGGAAATATTGCCGGGCCGCTGCTGGGATATGAAGTGCTGACAGCGTTTTTTCTGGAGGCGACATTTCTCGGCATTATGCTATTTGGTATCAACCGCGTTTCGCCTCGCGTACATACTATTGCCACGGTATTAGTCGCCATTGGCACAAGTTTGTCGGCATTTTGGATTCTTGCGCTCAATTCCTGGATGCAAACCCCCACTGGTTATGAAATGCGTGATGGTGTGGCTTATCCGCTGAGTTGGTGGGCCGTGATTTTTAATCCTTCCATGCCGTATCGTGTGGCGCATATGCTGCTCGCATCTGGTATTACCGCCGCATTTTTAATCGCCGGAATTTCCGCCTATCGTCTGTTACGTGGCGATCACAAGCCGGCGCCGCAGCTGGCGTTAAAAGTCGGTTTGTTGGCGGCGGCGGTTCTTCTTCCTATGCAGGTTTTAGTGGGGGATTTGCACGGACTCAACACCTTGAAACATCAACCGGCAAAAATTGCCGCTATGGAAGCAGTTTGGGAGACCACTGCGGGCGCGCCATTTACCGTATTTGCCTTGCCAAATGAAATTGATCGCATCAATCGTTATGCATTGGAAATTCCCGGTGCAGCCAGTTTTATTCTTACGCACGATTGGCGTGGCGAAGTGAAGGGATTAAATGAATTTGCCGGCGAACATCCGCCCGTGGCGCCAGTATTTTTCAGCTTCCGCCTGATGCTCGGCATGGGTATGTTGATGTGGCTGGTGGCCTGGACATTTGGTTGGATGATGTGGAAGAAAAAATCGCTGCCGGTTTGGGCACTGCGAGTGTTGGTGTTGATGACCTTTTCCGGTTGGATAGCCACTTTGTCCGGATGGTACGTAACAGAAATCGGTCGTCAGCCCTATCTGGTTTATGGTGTGCTAAAAACCAGTGAGGCTGTTACATCGCTGGCGCGGGAAAATGTCGGTTTTTCTTTAGCGGTGTATTTGACGCTCTACGTTGCGTTGTTGACTGCTTATATCAGCACTTTATTTGTTATGGCTCGCAAATCCGTATTGGTGGATCGGCCGGAGGATTTGCCGAGTTTGCAGGAACGCCACAACCCATTAACTCAGAATACGCAGGAGTGAACCCGTGATGTTGACTGGAGACGCTTACTGGTTGCCGGTGATTTTTATTGGTTTGATGGGGTTGGCATTTCTGCTTTATGCCATTCTCGATGGTTACGATCTTGGGGTAGGAATTTTGTTGCCGAATAATTCCGAGCCGCAGCGGGATTTGATGATCGCCTCCATCGGGCCTTTTTGGGATGCCAATGAAACCTGGTTGGTGCTCGGTGTCGGATTGTTGTTGATTGCATTTCCGCGCGCGCACGGGCTGATTCTTTATCACCTGTATTTGCCTGTTACCCTGATGCTCGCGGGCTTGATTCTGCGCGGTGTGGCATTTGATTTTCGCGCAAAAGTGCCGCCCCATAATAAACAACTGTGGGATAGGGTATTTAAAGGAGGGTCTCTGCTGGCCACCCTTGCTCAGGGGTATATGCTCGGTTTATTTGTGGTGGGTTTTGAGTCGACTTTTGCCTCTTACGCCTTCGCTATTTTGAGCGCAATTTGCGTAACTGCCGGCTACAGCTTTATAGGCGCGGCCTGGCTGGTGATGAAAGCCGATGGTGAATTGCAGCTGCGCGCGGCGCGCTGGGCACGCATTTGTTTATGGCTGACCGCGTTGGGTATTGTGGCGGTATCGGTCGTCAACCCGCTGACCAGTGCCAATGTATTTGCCAAATGGTTCGGTAGTTTGGCGGCGCTGGGATTATTGGTTATTCCAGTGGTGTGCTTTTTTGCGGTACTAATCGTCGACCGCTATTTGGCGCAATTTCCTTTTGATAATGATTTTGGTTGCTGGATTCCCTTCGTTGGTGCAGTGGTGATTTTTATTCTGTCCTTCCTCGCTCTCGGCTACAGCTTTTATCCCTATGTAGTACCGGGGCAAATGGATATTTGGCAGGCGGCAAGCGCCAGTAAATCACTCTGGTTTATTTTGGTGGGTGCGCTCATCGTTTTGCCGGCGATTATTATCTACACCATTTTTTCCTATCGAGTATTTTGGGGAAAAACAAAAGAGCTTACGTATTACTGAAGCTCAGTAAAAAAGCGCACCTTAGTGCGCTTTTTTGTTTCTTAGCGGATATATCCCACACCATTGGCCATTAATACCGCCAATAACGGGATAATGCATAAAATCAACAGTTCCAACCGGACCAGCATCACAAGAGATTTAGGGATGGTGACATCCACTGTTGTACGACGATTTTTGAAGATAAATATCGATGGGACGATGGATAAGATAGCCACCAAAATAAATAGAGTGACTTTGGTATGGAATGCCCAGTTGTGAGTGTAAAAACCCGCGGGCTTGCCGACCCATAGCCATAAACCCAGACCTGCAAATAATACGAGCAGGGCAGTAACACCATAGGCTGCATCTACCACGGCAATTTTTTTCATGGTGCTTGCGTCCACCTTGTTTTTCAGCAGTGTGTGTTGAACTGTGAGCAGGGCGAAGAGAGCGAAGATCGCCAAAAAGTGGAAGTAGCGTACGATAATCTCTGCAGTCATAGGATTCCCCGTTTCTTTTGATAGTGTTGTTTATCTTTGCGCAAATTTTGAGCTGGTTCTGGTGTTCTCCGATAGGCCGCGCAGATGATAAATGCCCGAAAAAGTGAGGGCTAAGCCTAAACCATGTGCCCGACGAATGGGAAAACATTTGCATTTTGTTGAATTTGGCGCCAGTGCGGGGGCAGAATTAACGGGAATTCCTGGCGGTAACGGGCTAGAATGTGCGCCTTTACCTCAATCGTTTAAAGACCGGATCCATGGAACAACTCGTTTTACAGCCGCGCAAGATCGCGCGCGGTGAAGTGACCTTGCCAGGCTCCAAGAGCCTCTCCAACCGCATACTGCTGCTGGCGGCCCTCGCCAACGGCACTACCACTGTGACCAACCTGCTCGACAGCGACGATGTACGCCATATGCTGACGGCGTTGCGCCTGCTCGGGGTGGATTATTCTTTGAGCGATGATCGCAAAACCTGCGTGGTGCGAGGTTTGGGCGGCGTCTTTCGGGTCGCGCAACCTTTGGAGTTGTTTCTCGGCAACGCCGGCACTGCGGTGCGTCCTTTGACTGCAGCACTTTGTCTGAGCGAAGGCGAATTCACTATTACCGGTGAGCCGCGTATGTACGAGCGCCCCATTGGCGATCTGGTGGACGCCATGCGCGGCCTGGGCGCGGATATCACTTATAGCCTCAACGACGGCTATCCACCGCTGCTGATTCGCGGCAAGTTGCTGCAAGGTGGTGAGGTCAGTATCAAGGGCAATGTGTCCAGTCAGTACCTGACTGCGTTGCTGATGGTGGCTCCACTGTTGTCGTCGGATCTGCTGATCCGCGTCGATGGCGATCTGGTCTCCAAGCCCTATATTGATATCACCCTCGACACTATGCGCCGTTTTGGCGTCGAGGTTGAGAACCGCAGCTATCAAACATTCTTCGTCCGCGGTGGCCAGACCTACCAGGCGCCGGGTGACATTATGGTTGAAGGTGACGCATCGTCGGCTTCCTACTTCCTTGCGGCCGCTGCGATTGGCGGCGGGCCTGTGAAAGTTCACGGTACCGGGTCAGCCAGTGTTCAAGGCGACGCAAAATTCGCGGAAGTTCTGCGTTTGATGGGCGCCGAAGTGGAATACGGTGATTACTGGATTCAAGTGACGGGCAAAGGCAAGCTGCGCGGCGTGGACGTGGACCTCAACCATATCCCGGATGCGGCTATGACCATCGCTACCACAGCGCTGTTTGCCGAAGGTCCCACTTGCATCCGCAATGTCTACAACTGGCGCGTCAAGGAAACGGACCGACTGGCGGCTATGGCGACCGAACTGCGCAAAGTCGGTGCGGAAGTTGAAGAAGGGGAGGATTACATTCGCGTGACGCCCCCAGCGCAAATCCGCTCTGCTGCCATAGATACCTATAACGACCATCGCATGGCCATGTGTTTTTCCCTGGCAGCCTTTGGTGACGCACCCATCACCATCAATGACCCTAAGTGCACCTCAAAAACCTTCCCGACTTATTTCGACGAGTTTGAGAAAATCACTAAGTAATTCTTTTGCGCATACAGCGGATTAATTTTCGCTGTGTGCGCGGTTTGCCTCTCTTCCGCCACTTCTAGAATTTGTCGCAGTAAGCCACAACCTTTCCAATCTATTTGGATAAATCTTTTTGTAAGCGTGTGACAGATTTATCAATTGCAATGGAAGCGGTACGTAAATAATGACTCTGTGAACTTTTCGTGCCGTTCATACGCCGATCGGCTGCTTTGACGGGTTTTTGACCGTATCTATACTGGACGGATAGAGAGCCTGCGCGAGCAGTTTCTGATATGAATCATGTTTTTGGGGTTAATTGATGTACCGTATTTGCGCGCTTGTTATGGCGATAATTTGCGTTAGTGCCTGCTCCAGCAAAAATTCTTCGCGGGAAAAAATCTATCTGACGAATCCGCAGCAGGGTGAATATCTGTCTTCATCTTCCAGTTCCTCTGGAGCAGCTTCGTCGAGCTCTTCTTCGTCCAGCTCGTCTAGCTCGAGTTCGAATTCATCTGCTTCTAGTTCATCGGGTTCATCAGATGGAATTCCGCAAAATTCCAGCTCATCTTCATCTTCCAGCTCGAGCTCATCTTCCAGCTCAAGCTCGTCGAGTAGCAGTTCTTCGGGAATAGCCGCGCCAGAAAATGTGCAGGTAGAAATTCTCGATGAGGGGATTTTTTACAGTTGGAGCCCAGTGGACGATGCAATTGAATACGCGTTTTATTATTCGACGGAACCCGATATGACGCTGAGTGATGTCAGCAGTGTTCAAAGTTTAAGGTCGCAGAATGCGAGTATCTTATTCGATGGTGACGAGGACAAAGTATATTACTCGGTCATCACCGCCATAGCGCGCGATGGGTTGGAAAGTGAGCCCAGCAACCAAGTTCAGGCCTTTAGGCGTGCTAAGCCCGTTTTTTCACTGGACTTTGAGGATGAACCCCTTGGCCAATATAAACTGTTGAGTCATAAGGATACAGAGAGTCTGGAAGTGCGACAGGATGCGGCGACCAACACGCGATATCTCAGCGCTACTTATGTTCCCAGTGAGATTGGCAGTCCGCGGTTGGTTTTTTCTCGCAAGATACCGCCCAGTGATGAGTACACCCTAAGTTATCAACTGTTGTTTGAAGACGGATTCGATTTTGCGAAAGGCGGCAAGCTGCCCGGTCTCGCGCCACACTTTCCATCTGCGGGATGTGAAATGCGCGACCCGGCAAGTTGGAGCGTTCGCCTAATGTGGATGCAAAATGGCAGGGTAAGCTTGTATTACTACGACCAGCAGCCGGTCGATAATTGTGGCACTACTGTGGTAGGGCAGAATTTTTGGTTTACCACAGGGCGTTGGTACGACCTTTCGATTTACGTGAAGCTCAACACAGACGGGCAAGAAAACGGGGAAATTGCGTTGTATGTAGATGGTGCAAAAATTGTGAGCCGAAATAATGTGCAGTTGCGCGGAATCGATAATGATGACTCCAAAATACAGCAGCTGCTGTTCAGCACATTTTTTGGTGGCAGCTCGCCGGAATGGTCGCCGTCTGCAATTGTAAGCTCGCGTTTCGATCAATTCGAAGTCCATCAAGGATTTCGTGTGCGAGCCTTGATGGATCGTTAATATCTGAAGCCAAACGCAAGAATCTATGAGCTGTTTTTGAAATAGTTTTTAGGCTTCTGTCAAAAGCGCCGCTTCTTCTGTTGCATAAGCTGCGGGTTTGGCCAATTCGGTGGCCCGCTTGCGCATCCAGACCAAATCCACAATTTCCCCCTGCGGCGCGTACGCCAAGGGGGCCTCCAACAATAATTTGCGAATATCCGCGTGATTGGTCGCCCGGCAGGCGGCGAGCAATCGATTTAATAACTCCTGCAAGTCTGTCCATGACCAGGAAATTTCCCGTGCGGTCATGATGCGTGGGTGAGAGGTCGGCATTACGTTGTCGCCGATCAGTAGTTCCTCGTAGAGTTTTTCTCCCGGGCGCAGGCCAGTGAAGACAATTTCGATATCGCCGCGGGGGTGGTGATGTCCCTGGTCTTTGGGTTTTCCTGGCACTATAGGCTCCAAGCCGGAGAGGCGAATCATTTGCTCGGCCAATTCAGCGATTTTCACCGGTTCGCCCATATCCAATACAAAAACATCGCCACCTTTTGCCATAGAGCCGGCCTGGATAACGAGCTGCGCCGCTTCCGGAACAGTCATGAAATAGCGGGTGATTTCGGGGTGAGTGACGGTTATAGGTCCGCCGGCCTGAATCTGGCGGCGGAATAACGGCACGACGGAACCGGATGATCCCAGGACATTGCCGAATCGGACCATCGAAAACCGGGTTTTGGATTGAATTGCCGCCAGCGCTTGGCACACCAGCTCAGCAAGGCGCTTGGTCGCACCCATCACGTTAGTGGGGCGAACGGCTTTGTCGGTAGAAACCAAAACGAATGTTTCCACTCCAGCGGCGACTGCGGCCTCGGCTGTTTGGAGTGTGCCGAAAACATTGTTGAGAATTCCCTCAACCATATTGTGTTCGACCAGAGGCACGTGTTTATAAGCCGCAGCGTGATAAACCGTCTGCACACCGAAGGTTTTCATCAGTGCTTCCATTCGCTGACCGTGTTGCACTGAACCTAATAAGGCCTTGATGGGAACCTGTAGGCCTTCTCGCTGAGAGATTTGCTGCAAATCCTGTTCAACGCTGTAAAGCGCAAATTCAGACAATTCGAGTAGCAGTAGTTGACGAGGGCGTTGCCGCAGAATTTGTCGGCTTAACTCGCTGCCAATGGAGCCGCCTGCACCAGTGACCATGACGACCTTGTCCTGGATCTTGGCTCCCATTAATAGAGGGTCTGGCGGCGCGGGATCGCGGCCGAGCAGGTCTTCTTCCGATACATCGCGAATTTCGCCAATTTTTGCTTTACCCGCGACCATATCCGCCAGGCCGGGCATGGTTTGCACCGGAATATCGTAATCCTTCAAAGAGGTGAGAATTTGGCGGCGTCGGCTAAGGCTTGCACTTGGAATTGCCAGCAGAATTTTTTGCGCACCGTAGTTTTTAATTAGATCGGGGATTCGATGTGGCGGATAAACTTCAAGCCCCTGGATTGAAGAGCGATGCAATTGTTTAGCATCATCGACAAATGCAATTGGCTGGTGCTCACTGCCTTCCAGCAGAGATGCGACCAATTGCCGACCTGCGGCGCCTGCGCCGTAAATAATCACTCGCGTTTTGTAATATTTCTGGCTGCTGAGATAAACCAGCCGCAAGACAAAGCGCACACCGCCAATGGTCATCAGAGCGATCATGGCGTAAATAAAAGGAACTGAGCGCGGGATCGGGGAGTTGAATAAAAAACCTATGGCCACCAGTGACATTGCCGAAGCGGCAACACCGATCAGCAGCGTTTTTAAAGCTCTGTGAGTGATATAGCGAATGACCGCGCGATAAAAACCGAGTTTTGCAAAAATCAGCAAGCTCACGGGAACGCAGATCGTGAGAATGAGCAGATCAGACCAATTAGCCAGAAACGCCCAACTGTCCAGGCGCAGCAACATTGCCATCAAAAAACTCAACACAATCAGAGCCGCGTCGGCAATAAGCTGGACGACCCGTTTATTTTTGCGCGATAGAAAAAATAAACGGCTAATACATCGAACGAGATAAGGCTCCTTCTGTGTATTCAGCATATGATTGATCCCATGTGACTCGGATACCCCAGGAGATCTCTGCTCCTGTAATGACAGGTTGAAACGCCTCAACCCGCATAAGGCGGGTAAGACGGTGAATTAATGCCCAGAGCCGTGGACGATCACCACACTCAAGTTTGTGTAAGACGGTGAATTATTACTCTGTCGTCCAGCTTGCAAAGTTTCCGGTATGTGCAAAATCCGTATTAATCAGGCTGAAAATACAATCAAGACATTATGCCAACGAACTATAAGGCATTGTCGAGCTATGGCGATTGGAAAGTATACGCGTCATGAGTCAGCCACTGATGTTTGCTTATTCTTGTTAAATTCTGGCAATTGCTTGCTAGGCAGGGGCTTGCAACTTCTTGAACATGATAAGGGTAACATGCCCCATAAACAAGAAGTGTTATGGCATATCTTCACATTTTCAATAGAACAAATTTCCCTTGGATTAAAATTTGATCAGGCGGATTGCCTGGAAAACTTTATGTGATTTTGCTTTTTTTTTGAACAAATAGTATCCGGAATCAACCTCGGGCTAAAAATTAAACGGTTTTTTGTTTGTGAACACGATTGATCAAAATCACTTTTGTTTTGTGAGACGATTAACGTCGAAAGTGGACTAAATTCGATAAGGCCCTTGTAACCCACGGCACAAAGTAGCAAAATCGCGCCCCCGTCAGGTGGAATTTGGCGGCAAATCTGACAAGATGCGCAGCGGCAAATCTGACAAGATGCGCAGCGGCGAATCAACACAATAAATAAGCCGTGAACGTCGACTGATTCCAGAGATCAGATCTTCCTGTCTGCTTTTTCGATAAATTGAGATTGCGTCGAGCATCAGGTTTGCGCCTGGGTCTTGTTTGCGCCTCTAGACATCGCGATTAAATCGGCCAGGAAGAATGGTGTGTGCGTACACTTACATATTGGTCCCGAGTTCATTTTCTTTAATCCGGGATTCCATCGGTAGGGATATAAAGCAGAGTTAACCAGCATGAAAATCCATTGTTTTGCAGCTCCCACGCATAAGTCTGTGCGAATTATGCGGCTATTGACCGCAGTACTGATGGCGGCTTGCCTGACTGCTTGCGTCAGCGCGCCCGGTGGGCACATTCGTTATAAAGCGAAATCCAAAAGCGAAAATTTGAACGCTGTTGTCGATATTGTGCCCATTGATCTTGGCCTGGTGGAGCGCTTGCGTGCGGAAAAACTTACCGCTTCATCAGTAAGACACAATATTGTTGAACCGTCGAACTCCAGGTACGACTATTTAATCGGTCCCGGCGATATTCTCAGCGTTATAGTTTACGACCATCCCGAATTAACCATTCCAGCTGGAAATGAGCGCAGTGCGGCGGAATCCGGCAATGTTGTACATTCCGACGGTACGATTTTTTACCCCTATATCGGCATAGTGGATGTCGCTGGCCGCACAACGCGTGATGTGCGCAGCGAAATTCAACAGCGCTTGAGTCGATTTATTGCCGATCCACAAGTTGAAGTAAAAGTGGCGGAATTCAACGCGCGCAAAGCTTATGTTACAGGTCAGGTCGTCCGACCAGGAGCTCTGCGCATCACTAATGTTCCCATTCGTATATTGGACGCGTTGAGTGCGGCGGGTGGACTCACGCCCAATGCCAACTGGCATGAGCTGATTTTGACGCGCAATGGCAAAGAAGAGCGTTTGTCGGCTTATCAAATGCTGACACTTGGCGATC
Organism: Saccharophagus sp. K07; assembly: GCF_014336955.1. Lineage (GTDB taxonomy): Bacteria > Pseudomonadota > Gammaproteobacteria > Pseudomonadales > Cellvibrionaceae > UBA5868. The sequence continues at coordinate 615,433 of NZ_QRAI01000001.1, forward strand.
GCAGCCGAAATTATTTATTGCAGGACGGCGATGTGTTGCACGTTCCGGATGCGGTATCACAACAGATTCACGTAATGGGTGAAGTCAATCGCCCGCTTGCTATTCCCATGGGGAACAGCCGAATTTCCCTGACCAATGCTATAGCCCAGGCAGGTGGTATAAGAGAGGGAACTGCGAATGCGTCGGGAATATTTGTGGTGCGTCGCAATTCTACGGGTAGCGATAAATTCGCCACCGTTTATCAACTGAATGCACGCAATGCGGCGGCATTTGTATTGGGTTCGGAATTTATATTGCAGCCGACGGATGTGGTGTATGTCACAGCGGCGCCTGTGTCACGTTGGAATCGTGTGTTAAGTCAGCTGTTGCCGTCGTTGAGTTCGGTCTACCAGTTCTCCCAGATAGGCCGAAACGTGGATACCTTAACCAACGGCGATTAATCCTCTGGCATGCGTAATTTGATCGTCAAAGCGGGTTGGAAATGTCACAAAAAAAAAGTGGGCTTTACGCCGAAAATAGCAGTGGCGGTATCGATTTAGATCGAATATTCGGTGTGCTTCTCGATCACAAGTGGCTGATCGCCGCAGCGACTGTGTTCACTATATTTCTTGGGGTTGCCTACGCCGTGCTCGCCCCGCCGATCTATCGCGCTGATGCGTTGGTGCAGATCGAATCGTCGCGCGCAGCCAATCCATTGGATGAAGTGACGACTCTGCTTGGTAAAGAACCGCCATCGCAATCGGAAATCGAAATTATTCGCTCGCGCGCCGTTCTCGGCCGCGCAGTGGATATTCTCGGGCTTACTCTGGTGGTCGAGCCTAAGACTCTGCCTATAGTGGGCGATTTTTTAATTCGCAAAGGCGTTGAACGACCGCCTCTTTTTACCGGCAGCGCATTTGTATTTGCGAATGAAAACATCCGGGTCGGATCTTTCAGCGTAGATGATCATCACGCTGGCAAAACGTTTGAACTGGTGGTTCAGGACTCGCATAGCTATGGTTTATATCTCGATAAGGAATTCCTCGGCGAAGGACGCGTTGGCGAAGCCGTAGAATTCAATTCCGGTGAAATTAATCTCCACATTGAAGAAACCACCGCCCCCTCCGGTGCAGTCTTCAGATTGAAATCACTGCATCGATCAGTCGCTATAGCGGATCTGAAACGCAATCTTTCCATCGTTGAACAAGGACGCGATACGCGGATTCTCTACTGGAGTCTGTTGCACCCGGTGCCGGAATTTGCCGAATCCGCGCTGCAAACTATTGCCGATATCTATGTTTCGCAAAATGTTCAGAGACAATCGGAAGAGGCGCGCAAAACACTCAAATTCCTCAATGAACAAATTCCTTTAGTTCAGTCGGAACTGATTAAGGCGGAAGAGCGCTTGAATGCCTATAGGGCGGGGCGGGAAAGTGTCAACCTGTCACTCGAAACCCAATCGGTCCTGCAGCGCCTGGTCAATATAGAATCACAGTTGAATGAGTTGGAATTTTCCGAAACGGAAATTTCCCGCCGCTTTATGCCTAATCACCCGACCTATGAAGCGTTGTTGGAAAAGAAAGAACAGCTGCGTAAGCAAAAAGCCGGCATAGAAAACAAAATCGAAGCCTTGCCTGAGACCCAGCAGGAAGTATTGCGCTTGGAGCGCGATATTTCCGTGACACAACAAATCTACGTTCAACTGCGCAATAAAGTGCAGGAAATGCAAATTGCGGAAGCAAGTACGGCGGGCAATGTGCGGATTCTCGACAACTCATCCGTATATCCCAAGCCGGTTTCACCTGATAAAAAACTCATTTTGGTGCTGTCGGCCATTGCAGGATTGGTTTTGTCTTCGGCATTTATTTTATTAAGAGATCAGCTCCGCAGTGGGATAGAAAATCAGGAAGAGCTGGAAAAATTAGGCCTGGATGTTCTTGCCAACGTCCCTCATTCATCGATCCAAGCAAAGTTGCAGCGGAAATTTCGTTCCGCAATGACTGTGCTGGCATTTAATGTCGCTCAGGATCCTGCGGCAGAAGCGTTGCGCGGACTGCGCGCAGCCCTGGCAAAACGTCTTCCTGATGCCAGTAATAATTGTATTGCAATAACCAGCCCGGAGCAGGGGGAAGGTAAAACATTTGTAGCGGTGAATCTCGCAGTTCTATTTGCTCAGCTGGGCAAGCGCGTATTGGTCATGGACTCCGATATGTATCGCGGGAAATTACACGAAATTTTCCGAGAGACCGCTGCGCCTGGATTAAGTGAATTTCTCACTGAGGGGGGAGAGCTGGAGGACGTTGCTCGCCCCGTGGAAGGTTTGCCGAGCCTGTTTTTTATTTCGCGTGGTGCAACTCCTGCCAATCCAGGTGAGTTATTGGCAGGGCAGCATTTTGCGGATTTGTTAGCAGATGCTTCCCGGGTTTTTGATGTCGTTATTATCGATACAGCTTGTGTATTAGAGCGTGCGGACGCCAGTGTTATCGGGGCGCAAGTTGGCACCACCGTGTTGGTGAGTCGATTTCGCGTCACTTCTCCGCAGAAAATCGGCCTTGCCATGCACCGTATGAACACGGCGGGCGCAGCTGTAACTTGCAGTGTTTTGAATGCGCAAAAATAAACCTGTATAGCTCCTGGTGCCGCAATTCGACAAGTGAATTTTGCTGCGTGCATAAGACACGTAATAGACGCGCCCCGGGCATTTGCAGTTTCGCAGCTTTGCTTACAGAGTTGGTTTTCAAGACCAATCAAAATGAGACGAGGAGATTGGATTGGCCATATTTGCCGAGGCGAGATTATTGTCAATTCCTTCGCGGTTGCTAAAAAGTAAGTCGGTACGCAATATCACTTTAGTAGCCGCGGGAACCGCTGGTGCGCAACTGATTAATGTTGCGTTCGCACCTGTGATCACTCGCTTGTATGGTCCGGAGGCATTCGGGATTCTGGGAACCTTCGTGGCGATCCTGGCGATTTTGACACCGCTCGCCTCTCTTAGTTATCCCATAGCCATTGTCCTTCCGAGAGACCACCAGGCTGCCGCGCAGCTTGCGCGCGCGTCTGTATGGATCGCGGTATTAATGACATTGCTTACCGCTCTGGTTTTTGTGTTTTTTAAAGCGCCGATTGTGCAGTTATTTGATCTGCAAACCGTGGAGCCGTATCTATTTCTGGTGCCGCTCTCTATGTTTTTCTCGGCTTTGGTCGCAATAGCCAGCAACTGGATTCTGCGGTACAAGCTATTCAAAGTTTCAGCAAGAGTGACTGTTTTACAGGCTCTGTTCGCGAATATAGCCAAAACTGGTGTAGGTTTAATTTTCCCGGTCGCCGCCGCTTTGATTGTAGTTGCATCGGCAGCAACGCTCTTGCATTGCTTCATGTTGTGGTTTGGGATCCGCCGAGAGTCGACTATCAAGGAGCCCTCTGCCGAAGCAGTCACCAATACTAAAGAACTGCTGTTGCGCCACAAAGACTTCCCGCTCTACCGGACACCTCAAATTGTCATCAACAGCATAGGCCAAAGTTTACCCATCTTGATGATCGCCAGTTTGTTTGGCCCGGCTGCGGCTGGTCTATATGCTTTACCAAAAACCATATTGGGAATGCCGACAATATTGATTGGCAAATCTGTCTCATCAGTCTTTTACCCTCAATTTGTTGAAAATGTTCGCGACGGTAAAAATGGTCATCTCATTTTGTTGCGAGCAACTACATCGCTGCTGGCTGTTGGCGGGTTGGTGTACGCACCGGTAATTCTGCTGGGCCCTTGGTTATTTGCTTTGGTTTTCGGCGACGAATGGTATGCAGCTGGTGAATATGCGCGCTGGATGTCGTTTTGGTTCATCGCCATTTTAGCGACGCGGCCGGTCATTGCGGCGATACCTGTGCTGAATCTTCAAGGCGTATTTTTAATTTTTGAAATTGCCGCATTGGCATTGCGCGCATTCGCCATTTACGCCGGTTACACCATTACGTCTTCCGCGCTTGGCGCGGTGGCGGCATTCAGCTTGAGTTGCGTCCTGTTGTTTTTGATTCTGACGCTTTTGGTGCTTCGTCGTGCTGCAACACATAAGCAGCTGGATGATGGGAGCGGGAATGTAAGCGGATGAGCGATTTCTTCTATTCACCTCAAAGGCGCTCGCAGGAGGATTTGCAAAACGCATTCCGCGTGATATCGAAATCCGCTGCAGATGATTTGCATCTATTTGAAGGTGAATGGGGATCTTTAGCTGTCGGCCGTTCGCCCTACCTAGGTTATGAGCCCTACGAAGATGATCGCCACATTTGCGTAGTGATTGGTGGGCCGGTGCTGTATTTTCGCGATAATCATTTTTTTAATAGCTCCGAAAAAAATGAAGGTACACGCTCGCTGCTGATGCGTTGGCGTGATTCGTCCATTCAGTGGGACGAAGATCTCAGTGGTCCTTTTGTAGTGCTGATCGTTGATAAACACTGCGGAGAAGTTGTTTGTATTACCGATTTAATGCTGTTTATTCCGGTGCTGATTTATGGCTCGGGAAAGGATCTTGCGATTGCATCGCACATCGATATGTTGGCGGTTTTGTGTAAGCAGAGGCGTGCTTACGATCCGGTATCACTTGTGGATTTTGTATTGCATGGATGGGTTACCTATCCTCATACAGCCTACAAGGCAATCTATCAAGCTCAGCCAGCGTCAATATATCGGTGGAATGTTAATAACCGATTGACAACATCAGTATATTGGGAGCCTCAGCAGACGGAAAAATTTTCCAATTTGGACGAGGCAGCACATTATTTGCGCGAAGGCTTAACCGGTTATGTTGAGCGCGTGACGGCGTCGATGGATCATGTTGCCCACTTTATTACGGGTGGAGAGGACTCCCGGGTTTTGGCCGGAGTCTTGCCCGCTAGGTTGAAGCGCGACGCCTATATTTTTCTCGATCATATGAATCGCGAAGGTCGGATTGCGAAGGGTGTTGCGCAGGTTTACGGCGCAAACTTTTGTGTTGGTTTTCGTAGCAGGTCGCACTATGTGGATATATTGCCTGAGGCGGCCGAATTGTGCGGCAGTGGTTTTCAGTATCGCCATGCGCATTCGTTCGGATTTCACGACAGGTATAAGCTCCGTGATTATCCCGCTGTATTTGGCGGTTATTTTTCGGACAATTTGTTGAAAGGATTTTGCGTTCGTACCTTGTCGATCAACCAGCGGTTTGATTTTCTGCCGCAATGGCCGGTTCCATCAGCAGCAGAAATGCCGGCAGTATCCCATCCTCTGTTTTCGTCAAATGTCTTAAATGAGATAACGAACCGCCGCCGTGCTCATTGGGCGAGAGCGGATAAAGTCGAGTCGGATAACCGGGATCAATGGTTTGCAATCTGGCCGTCCACTATGCGGTCCTCGATTACCAATATCCATGTCAATCGACGTTTGTTCGCGAGCTTCGAGCCTTTTCTATGCAAAGAGGCGGTGAAAGTCTGCGCAGCGGTGCCGGTTCAATGGAAATTAAATCGCCGTCTTTTTTGGCGAGCATTCCGCTCTGTTTTGTGTCCCTCACGCTGGCATCGTCATGCAGACGGGCGTTTTCCTTTTTTTCCATGGTGGGTGAACTTCCCCATCCATTTTGGAACTTCTTTATTTCGCGCAGTCGCGCGTCGTTTAAAGATCAGTACAAGTTATCAGGGGCCATGGTGTGATTGGAATGCTTTAGGCAGAAGCCCAGAATACAAGACAGCTTTTGCCAGATTAGGTGCGACCTTGCATCAGAGGGATGAAATTACGGATGTTCTTCTTCCTTGTTTCGCGCAAGCGCAACACCTGTCCATCATTCAAAAAGTTAATCTGATGCAAGCTTTGCATTTGTTCCAAGTGGCGGAAGAGTTTGCGGAAGCACCTACCGAAAAACATCATTTAGACACAGAAGAAATTCAACGTGTGAGGAATATTGACCGATGAATATCAGCGTAGTGGTTCCGGTCTATCAGCATTGGAATTTGACGGAAAAACTATTTAAGGGTTTGGCAGGTCAGACGCTGCCGCAAGATCAGTGGGAAGTGTTGATGGTGGATAACGGCTCCGACCATGTGCCGGCTGCGGAAGAATTGCCTTCATTCGTTAAACTTTTGCACTGTGCCAAACCGGGATCTTACGCTGCTCGCAATGTCGCACTTGATCATGCGCGGGGAGAACTGTTGGTATTCACTGACGCGGATTGTTGCCCGTGCCCTAATTGGCTGAGCCATTTATGGCAAACCTATCTGGAGAGCGATAAGCGCAGTTTAATCGCTGGCGGTATTGAAGTCGCACGATTGGAGGCGGGCAGACATACCCTTGTGGAACTCTACGATATGGCGCTTGGCTTATCGCAAGCGCGCTATGTAAAAAATGGTTATGCCGTCACTGCCAACTTGGCAATTCCGCGCCAGATTTTTGCTGAGATAGGCAAGTTTGACGAGAGCCGCTTTTCAGGCGGTGATCGGGAAATCTGTTTGCGGGCGAAATCCGAAGGCTTTCCTATGTTGTATCAACCCGCTGCATTGGTGCAGCACCCGGCTCGCCAGCGCTGGAGCGAACTGGTGGCAAAGGTGAAGCGCATCAAAGGAGGGAAAATTCGCTCCGGCACTTTAAAAGAACGCACTATCAGTGCCCTACGTACCTATATGCCTCCTGTGTGGGCATGTCTTTCCATTATCAAAAATCGGCGCTTTTCTGTGCTGCAAAAATTGGGAATTTTGTGGGTGCAAATCAGCTTATGGGGGGTAGAAATGGTGGAAGTGACTTGTCTTTTGCTCGGTAAACAGCCAGAGCGGAAATGATCCAAGCTAGCGCGAGAAGCATAAGCCGACAATGTATTACTACATAGGTTACTTGATCATTTCTTTCATAGGGGGCTTGCGGCTGGTGCGCAGGGATACCTGTACGCATCCTTTTTTGCTGTTGTTTTTTGCTGCCACCATCTTTTTGTTTGGATTTCGCTACGGCATAGGTACGGATTACTACAGCTATATTGGAATCTTTGAGGATATAGAAGCGGGCAGAGGGTTTCACAAGAATCGTCTTGAATTCGGCTATTATTGGGCAAATTATGGTCTGGCTCAACTGGGAATGCCGGCCCAGAGTATTATCTTTTTTTCTTATTTGGTGACTCTGTCGCTTATCATTTTTACCGCCCGCCGTTATTCCGATAATTTGTTTATCTCAATATTGGTTCTGGTTTGTTTCGGATTGCTGTTCAAATCAACAAATGTGGTGCGGCAGTGCTTGGCGTTCTCCCTGTGCCTACTAGCCATTCCATACATCCTCAGGCGTGACTTTCTGCGTTTTTTGCTCACGGTATCGCTCGCCGCTTTTCTGTTTCATCGGACGGCACTGTTTTTTGTTGGTGCTTATTTTGTGTACTCCATCCCAAGAAGTCAGCTGCTTTGGTTTTTGTTGTTCCTGTTGGCTGTCTTCATAAAGGTGGCTCATAAGCAGCTGATTGGCACACTGGCGAGTGTGCTGTCGGGACTTGATTTTGTTTACGCGGGATACTTTATTGACATGCAGCAAATACAACGGTCGGCGACCGGGCTTGGTATCAATTTGCTGCTGGAGCTCGGACTCTTTTTCTTTATAGTGGCTAATTTGCCCAATATTAAGGACGACGGAAAATCGCGTCTTTTTTTGTCGGTTTATATGATCGGCATATTGCTGAATTTTGCTTTCTCCGGATCTGCCATGTTCACTCGCGCCACTTACTATTACTACGATTTTGCTTTTCTGGCTTTGCCGGTAGTAGTGCAGTCCATAAAGCCCGGTCCGGGAAGAGCTGTTTTCTACTGTTTGTTCTTGGCATATTGCGTAATGCTTTATGTAAATTCGGCATTTTCCGACGACAGTCAATACCAAAACTACGGCAACGTACTGCTGGGCGCAGGTGAACCCAGTTTAGATTAATGAGATTAAGTGGCCATGAATAATCAAATTAGAATAAGCGTAATTGTGCCTCACTATAACGACAATGAGCGATGTGTGAAGCTGGTTGACGAGATGCTTAGGCAGCATGAGAACTGGCCGTATTTTGAGCTGATCGTTGTCGATAACGGATCTGACGTGCCTCTCAGCCTGCCAGAGCATCCCGCATTGCAATTGCTTCTCTGCTCGACTCCCGGGTCTTATGCAGCGCGCAATCTCGGCGTGCAACACGCCAAAGGTGAAATTCTGGCTTTTACGGATTCCGACTGTATGCCGGATAAGTCTTGGCTTCCGACTATCAAGAACTTTTTTGCGAAAGAGCAAAACACCAACAAGCTCCTGGCTGGCAGAGTGCAGATGTTTCCCGCCCAAAAAGGAAGGGAAAATCTGTATGAGGCTTACGACTGTTTGCTGGGGCTTGATCAGGAGAATTTCGTTAAGCGCGGTTATGCCATTACGGCAAATCTGGTTTTTTTGCGTAAAGTGTATGACACAGTCGGGGGATTTGACTCCGCAAGGCTTTCTGGAGGAGATGCAGCGTTTGTTCGTGCGGCGGTTCGTTTAGGTAGTGAACTTGTTTATGTAAAAGAGGCTGTTGTTCACCATCCGGCGAGGAACAGCTTTAAAGCCTACGATAAGAAAAATCGTCGCACCATCGGTGGGCAAATACGTTGTGGCTCATTAAAATCGCGAATGCTTTTTACAATTCGGAATCTTTTCCCTCCTGTGGTTGAGGTAGTTAAGGTGTTACGCAAAGAGTCAGAGTTCAAACTCAAAGCGAAAGTGTTTGGTTTCCTGGTTTTGTTGTGGTACATGCGGGCAAAAAATACACTGCACGCTTGGTTGTTTCCGTCCTATATGGCGCGCTGATTTTTGATTTCTAAATCTGGTCATCTGTTATGAAAATTATTTACTTGCATCAATATTTCAATACGCCGGAAATGTCTGGCAGTACTCGAACCTATGAAATGGTCCGCCGTCTGGTGGCTGCAGGGCACGAGGTGCATATTGTCACCTCCTGGCGCGAGCAGGATGGCAAGAAAAAGGAATGGTTTACCACTAATGAAGACGGCATAGTGGTGCACTGGTATCCGGTGCCTTATTCGAACCATATGGGTTACAGCCGACGCATCCGCGCGTTTATTCAATTTGTTTTGGCAGCGAGCAAAAAAGCCGCATCCCTTAAAGGCGATGTGGTGTTTGCCTGCAGCGCGCCACTGACTATTGCCATTCCCGGTGTCATCGCTGCGAGAAAAAATCGCATTCCAATGATTTTTGAAGTGCGCGATCTTTGGCCGGAGCTGCCCATAGCAATGGGAGCCTTGCGCAATCCTGTCAGCATTTTCCTGGCGCGAGCTCTGGAACGATGGGCGTATAAAAGTTCGGCCGCAGTTGTAGCTCTGTCGCCGGGAATGAAAGATGGTGTAGTCAAAGCGGGTTATCCGGCGGAAAGGGTCGCAGTGATTCCGAACAGCAGCGACAACCGTCAATTTGCTCCCAACCCCGAGGCAGGGCAGGCATTTCGCGCTGCGAGACCTTGGCTCGGTTCAAAACCCTTGCTGATTTACGCCGGCACCTTTGGTCCGATAAATGGCGTCGGTTATATGGTTGATTTGGCAGAGGCGTTACTCGAGCGAAATCCGGATATCCGCATATTGCTGGTCGGCGACGGCATGGAACGTCCCAAAGTGATTGAAAAAGCGAAAGCGCGCGGGGTTTACGAGAAGAATTTATTTTTCGAAAACCAGATGCCCAAAAAAGACGTCACGGCACTGTTTGCAGCAGCGGATATATCATCGAGCCTGTTTATCGATATACCGGAAATGCGCCCCAATTCCGCCAACAAATTTTTCGATGCTCTGGCATCCGGCACCCCGGTGCTGATCAATTACGGCGGCTGGCAGCACGATTTGGTGACTTCTAGAGAATGTGGTTTGGCCATGTGGAAAAAGCCTATTAATGAGGTGGCGGATATAGTGGCTGAGAAGATTACGGACGCCGAATGGTGTCGTAAGACCGGTGAAGCTGCTCGTCAGCTGGCTGAAACCATGTTTAACCGAGACCTGCAGGCAAGACAATTGGAGAAGGTGATTCGAACTGCGGTAGAAACGCCGGATTTGCCGGTCGCACCCCTCGCGGAATTGAACTATTAATCCGGAGGTGAACCGTGCTCAAGCGTATTTTTGACATATGTGTATCCGCGGCTGCGCTGATTGCGCTTTCCCCGGCCATCCTGATTGTGGCGATTTTGGTTCGCGTCAAATTGGGCGCGCCTATATTTTTTCGCCAGGTCCGGCCGGGAGTGCATGGCAAGCCATTTGAGATGATTAAATTTCGCAGCATGTTGAATGCGTGGGATGAGCACGGCCAGCCTCTGCCAAATGACAAACGTCTGACAAAATTTGGCCGGCTTCTGCGTTCGACGAGTCTTGATGAGTTGCCGGAACTTTGGAACGTGTTAAAAGGTGATATGAGCCTGGTAGGACCCAGGCCGCTCCTAATGGAATATTTGCCTCTGTATAACGAACATCAAGCTCGCCGGCACGAAGTGCGCCCTGGAATTACCGGCTGGGCACAGGTGAACGGCCGCAACGCGATTTCCTGGGAGCAGAAGTTCGAATACGACGTTTGGTATGTCGATAATCAGAGCTTTTGGTTGGATTTGAAAATTCTGTTTTTGACAGTGAAAAAAGTCTTGGTACGCGAAGGCATCAGCAGTAGCGAAACAGTTACTATGCCGAAATTTACGGGCAGCAAGGGATGAACATAGAAGCAGATAAATTGATTATCGTCGGCGCCAGTGGATTGGGCAAAGAGGCGGCCTGGGTGGCTCGGCGATGCGGTATGAAACTTCAAGGATTTGTGGATGATCGGCCGGAGCTGCAGGGCACACAATTTTTCGGCTATCCCGTCATAGGAACCTTGGATGACTGTGTCAATTACACGGATGCGGCTTTTTTTGTCGCTGTGGGTTCGCCGAGAATCCGGCGGAACATAGTACAGAGGTTGACGAAAGACACAGAATTACATTTCGCCAATTTGGTCGACCCGGGCGCTTATATTGAGAGCGATGTCGTTCGCATGGGCTCCGGTATTTTGATTTGTGCTGGCACAGTCATTACTGCAGATGTTGTTATTGGGGATCACTGCGTCATCAATAAATTGTGCAGCGTCGGCCACGATGTAGTGATGGAAAATTTTGTCACATTGGCACCGAAGGTTATGCTGGGTGGACATGTGCATTTGGAGGAAGGTGTTGAAGTCGGCGCTGCAGCGTCTATTCGCCAAGGAACGCCTGTTCAGCGTGGGGCCATGGTAGGAATGGGCAGTGTCGTTGTAAAAGGAGTCTCTGCCAACACGGTTGTATTCGGAAACCCCGCCTCTCCCAAGAAACAACTGGAATCATTCTGAAAAGGCGATGCAACGACGCTATGCAATATAGAAAAGAAATAGACGGACTACGGGCGCTTGCAGTACTTCCAGTCATACTATTCCACGCCGGCTTTGAGCTGTTTGGCGGTGGTTTTGTTGGCGTGGATATTTTCTTTGTAATCAGCGGGTACCTGATTACTACCATCATTATTGACGACATCGAAAAAAAGCGTTTTAGCATCGCTAAATTTTACGAGCGGAGGGTGCGCCGAATTCTTCCTGCGCTGTTTCTGATGCTCGGAGTCGTTTATATCGCCTCCTGGTTTTTATATTTGCCCGCAGCGCACAAAGTTGCAGGGCAGTACGTTATCAGTTCGATATTCTCTTTCAGCAATATCCTTCTTTACCTCAAAGGCAAAGATTATTTTGGTCTAGAGCATTCAAATAACCCTCTGTTTCACACCTGGAGCCTGGGGGTTGAAGAGCAGTTCTATTTTGTCATCCCCGTCGTGCTCTACTTTTTCTGGCGGTCAAATCGCATATGGCAACTTTCTCTGGTGGTTGCGGTAATTGCGTTAAGTCTCTTGGTCAATTACATCAAGAGGGAAGATGCTTCATTCAATTTTTATATGGTTTTTTCCCGTGCGTGGGAATTGGGTGCAGGAATGCTTGCCGCTGTGCTGAAGCGCCAGGGAGTGCGGCCAAATCAACCGCTTTCTGTTGTTGGGTTGCTTCTGGTTTTGATATCGGTGGTTGCAATATCCAGTACCCATCCGTATTTAAATTTCATTCTGGTGTTCCCGGTTTTGGGGGCATTTTTGCTTATTGTATTTACCACAGAGCACGACCATGTCGGCCGAATATTGTCCCTGAAACCGGTTTTGCTGATCGGTCTTATCAGCTACAGCCTGTACTTGTGGCATGTGCCTCTGCTGATTTTTGGTACCTATCTTTTTGACAAAGGGGTTGTCCAGCTAGCGGTGTATTTTCTGGCTCTTTTTTGCATATCTTATTGGTCATACAAATATGTCGAGACGCCATTTAGAAAAACACTTCCATTGAAACCTGTATTGGCTACGGTCGGAGTATTGACACTATGCTTGTCAACCATGGGGGTTATTGGCCATGTGAATGGCGGTTATCCCAGCCGGTCAGAGCTTCTATCTCATCTTGAAAACAATAACGGCTGGGGATTGCGCTGCAACGGCAATGTCCAGATCGATAAAAAATGTTCTGTCAGTGAAACACCTGCTGTGGCAGTGCTCGGCAACAGTTATTCCATGGTGTTCGTCAATGCTTTGCGGCATGACTATTCCGCTGACCTGGTACAGCTGACGCAGGATTCCTGTGCAGTCGGTTATATCGACAATGTCGCTGATGTCAATTCACTATCATGCGAAGATTTTTATCGGCGAGCAGTGTCAACCATTAAAAGCAGTGAATCTATTCAGACTGTCATTATTTCATCGCCATTCAATAGGGAGTTGAGTAATGATGAATACAAAGCGTCATTTCTTCGTCTGCTCAATGATCTGAAGCAGAAGAATGTCTATGTTATAGGCCCAACTCCAAGTGCACCGTTTAAGGTCGGAGAATGCCTGTTCAAGGCGCAGATTTTGGGCCATGCCCAAGGATGTGACTTCGAAGTCGATAACAAACATTATGAAAAGGTGCAGCGCATCGCAGATTTTGTTAATGGCATAGCACATGTGCGCTTTATTGATATCACCGAAATTATTTGTCCCGCTGGAAAATGTGCAATGAAAATTGGTGATAGCGACTCCATGTACATTGACACTGGGCACCTGAGTAAAATGGGTGCCAAAGTCGTTACAGCAAAAATCGCATCCTTGATGGGCTTCCGCTCAGACAATTCGGCGGAAATTTCCTTGTCTACTGATTCAGTTATCTCGGAGTCTCTTTAATGCTCAATGGACCTTTTTCACCATGGCCTTCCTTTACGCAGGCGGAAGCCGACGCGGTGTCGCGAGTTTTGCTTTCCAATAAAGTGAATTATTGGACCGGGGATGAAGGAAGAAAATTCGAGCGGGAGTTTGCCAATTATTTTGGTTGCGAATATGCAATTGCCGTCGCAAATGGCACCAATGCCCTGGAGCTGGCTCTCAAAGGGCTGGGCATTGGGCCTGGTGATGAAGTTATTGTAACGTCGCGCACTTTTTTGGCCTCCGCATCCTGCATAGTCACTGTGGGGGCGATACCGGTATTTGCCGATGTCGATCGCGATTCGCAGAACATTACGGCACAAACCGTTGCAGAAAAAATTACGCCTCGCACACGCGCAATTATTGCCGTGCACTTGGCAGGATGGCCGTGTGAGATGGATGAATTAATGGATTTGGCTCGCCGTCATAATTTGGTTGTGATTGAGGATTGCGCGCAAGCGCACGGCGCCAAATATAAAGGGCAAAGTGTTGGCACTATAGGGGATGTCGGCTGTTGGTCATTTTGTCAGGACAAAATCATGACCACTGGCGGCGAAGGTGGCATGGTCACCACCAACAATAAAGAGCTGTGGGATCGTATGTGGTCCTACAAAGATCATGGCAAGAGCTGGAGCGCAGTTTATGAACGCGCTCATCCGCCAGGATTCCGTTGGCTGCACGAGAGCTTTGGGACCAACTGGCGCTTGACCGAAATGCAAGCTGCAATAGGGCGAGTGCAGCTGCAGTTAATGCCGCAATGGAGTCAAACGCGCCAGCAGTACGCACAGCGAATCTGGGATGCAGCGCGGGCCTGTCCGGCTTTGCGTGTGCCGGAAGTTCCTTCCTATATCGAGCATGCAGCCTATAAGTGTTATGTGTTTGTAAGACCCGAGCGATTAAATCCCGGTTGGGATCGTGATCGAATCATGGCCGCTCTTAATGAAGAGCAGGTTCCGTGTTTTGTCGGCTCCTGCTCCGAAGTTTATTTGGAAAAAGCCTTCGACAATACCAATTGGCGCCCGGCTGAGCCTCTGCCGGTTGCGCGAGAGTTGGGTGAAACGAGTTTAATGTTTCTGTGCCATCCGACGCTGACAGAAGAAGAAGTCGATAAGACCTGTCGAGTGCTATCTCAAGTGATGGAAGCGGCAAGTCGGTAAATGCCAAACACGCCGCGCCGGATGTGTATCCTGCGCGGTCATATCGATCACTGGGCACTTTGTCCTCAGGCGACTTGGAACAAGCCAGCTTCTGGACCGACTCCATACCATCCGAGTAATCCCCCGCAGGCCGAACACCTGCCGCCCCCTCATCCTGTCGCCCGCAAGGGCTGCTTTGCTTACCGACGGGCATTATGCCCGGCTAAGCCCTTATGTGCGCCGCGCACTGACGCGCTATTTAAAGGAGGAATTTAGGCAATTAGGAGAAGCCGCGACTAATTGGAAGTGGTATGTCTATACATCAAGATTTGTTCCGCTTTATATGGAAAGGAAGGAACATCAACTTTAATGACACCGATATCGCAAGGAGGAGGTAAGTCATATGTGTAGTGGTCAAGTGAATTTGGCCACGATTTAAGAGTTACTTACATACCGCTGTTCGGCCAACACTGGCGGCAATCCACCATTATGTTGATGCGGCCTTGTCTGGCTGTAGTAACCCAAAACATAATCCGTAATTGAACATTCAGCTTCATTAAAATTTCGATAGCCTAATGTCGGCACCCATTCCGTTTTCAAACTCCTAAAAAATCTCTCCATTGGTGCATTGTCCCAGCAATTGCCTCGACGACTCATGCTTTGATCAAGGCGATAACGCCACAGCAATTGGCGATAACTCCGGCTGGTGTAGTGGCATCCTTGATCAGAATGAAACATCACCCCAATTGGCTTTCCTCTCGCCTCAAATGCCATGGTTAATGCGCGCCTCGTGAGCTCACTATCAGGAGATAGGGATAGCGCCCAACCAATCGGTCTGCGCGCAAATAAATCTAGCACCACCGCAAGATACGCCCACCGTGTGCCGACCCAAATATAAGTCACGTCACCACACCAAACTTGATTGGGTTTTGTCGCAGTAAATTGCCGATCCAGTTTGTTGGGGATGACAACATGTTCCTGATCCACCTTCTTGTAATTGTGCCTGGGCAATTGACAGCTCACCAATTCCAGCTGTTTCATCAGTTTCCTGGCTCGATAACGGCTCAGCGATGTACCTCTGGCTGTTACCATGTTTGCAATGGTTCGCGACCCTGCCGAACCGTTGCTTTCCGCGTGAACAGCACGAACTTCACTCCGTAAGTGAATATCTTTGGCGTCGATGGTGTTAGGTCTTCCGACCCAATATTTATAGCTGCTGCGATGAATGCCAAAGGAGTCGCACAGGATTTTGATGGAATAGCTCTCGTTGAGTTTTTGGACTAACGCAAATTGTTCAGCGAGTCCGACATCAAGAGAGCGGTAGCCTTTTTTAGGATTTCATTCTCCGTTTCAATGCGCTTAATTCTCTTTTCCAGTTCCCGAATACGCTGCTGTTAGGTGTTACCGCTACCCCTTTAGCCGGCAGGCCATCCGGCGTTGATCGAAGTTGTTTGACCCACTTGCTCATAGTGGATAGGCCAACCCCCATTGATTCTGCTGCTTCTCGAATTGTGTAGCCTTTCGCTACAACCAGCTGCGCCGCATCATGGCGAAATTCGGGGCTAAAGGTTGCTCTAGTACGCTTGCTCATTGGACACCTATTGGTTGAATGAAGTGATAATATCACTTCCAATTAGGTGGCCAAATTCACTATGCCACTACAATAGTGAATATGAGCATAGGCAAACAAGCAGAGATACCCTAGTGGCTGTCTTGATGATTGGGCGTATGTTCGGCAACATCAGATCATTCCGTCCCGCTCAAATTTTGTTCCGTCGTTTCATTGGATGAGTGACATGCGCTGCAGCGGATTTCGTTCGAGCGAAATGGTTGGGAAAGAAGCTGAATGTTAGCCCGGTGATAGCCCAGCGTTAGTCGAAGGCAACATGAAAAAATGGATTTGATGTAAGTCATTGATTTTATTGGTGCCGCAAAGAGGAATCGAACCTCCGACCTACTGATTACGAATCAGTTGCTCTACCGACTGAGCTATTGCGGCGCGGGCGTTACTATAAACGGATGGCCTGATTTCTAAAATCCCCTTTTTGCTTTTGCTGACACAAGGAAACTTGTGTGGACCTTCACAATTAGATGCTTTCACATGCTAGTCTTGCAGGTCGAAATTTCCGTCGGGTGAGGGAGTAGCGCTTCGCTGTCTGGCACCCAGTCTTCTGTCGTTAACGCTGACGAAATTATGTTGCTGAGCCTGATATTAATGCCTTTTGTTGGCAGCTTTATCGCTGCCTTTATGCCGGAGGACGCGCGCAATCGTGAGGCGTGGCTGGCGAGTTTCATTGCGGTCTGTGGGTTGGTGGTAACCCTCTGGCTTTATCCGTTGGTCGCGAGTGGAGAGGTGATCCGCTACCGACTGGAGTGGATGCCGGAAATGGGGCTGTATTTTTCGTTGCGCATGGATGGCCTTGCCTGGCTGTTTATGGCGTTGCTCGAAGTCATCACTTTGTTGGTGGTGCTTTACGCTCGCTATTACATGTCTCCCAAAGATCCGGTGCCGCGTTTCTTTTCTTTCCTATTGGCGTTCAAAGGCAGCATGGTGGGCGTGTTGCTATCCGGCAATCTGATTCAGATGGTGTTGTTCTGGGAGCTCACCAGTCTGGCTTCATTCTTATTGATCAGCTACTGGCATCACCGCGCGGATGCCCGCCGGGGCGCACGTATGTCCTTGACCGTGACAGCGACGGGCGGATTATGTCTGTTGACCGGTGTGCTGATGCTCGGTCACATCGTCGGCAGTTATGAGTTGGATGATGTGCTGGCCGTGGGAGATCTGGTGCGTGCGCATCCCTGGTATGTGCCGACTTTTATATTGATCGCACTCGGTGCCATGACCAAAAGCGCGCAATTTCCCTTTCATTTCTGGTTGCCCCACGCCATGGCGGCGCCGACTCCGGTTTCGTCTTACCTGCATTCGGCCACTATGGTAAAAGCGGGCATTTTTTTGCTGATTCGTCTGTGGCCGATTCTTTCGGGAACCAGCGAGTGGACCTGGGTAGTGGCCGGGGCGGGCATTTGCACTATGCTGCTTGCGTCGTTTTTTGCGATTTTCCAGCATGACCTGAAGGGCCTGTTGGCCTATTCCACCATCAGTCACCTCGGGTTGATCACTGTATTGTTGGGAATCGGCTCGCCGCTCGCGATGGTGGCGGCCATTTTTCATACGCTTAACCACGCGACTTTTAAAGCATCGCTGTTTATGGCGGTGGGCATCATCGACCACGAAAGTGGTACGCGCGATATGCGCCAGTTGCGCGGTTTATTGCACATGATGCCCTACACCTCGACCCTGGCGATTATCGCCAGCGCGGCAATGGCTGGCGTACCTCTGTTGAATGGATTCCTTTCCAAAGAAATGTTTTTTTCGGAAACCCTGCATTGGGGCTACGGCAAATGGATGTCGGTCGCGGCCATTGTTTATGGCATCTTCAGCGTCGCGTATTCGTTGCGGTTTATTTACGTGTTTTTTGGCAAACCCGCGCAGGATTTGCCGTCCCAACCCCATGAGCCGCCGCGCTGGATGCGTTTCCCGGTGGAATTTTTGGTGTTGTGCTGCCTGATCGTGGGAATTATTCCGGGGTTGAGTATCGGACCTATGCTGCATCTAGCCGTGGAATCCGTGCTTGGAACCCAGACTCCGCATTACAGCCTGGCGGTTTGGCATGGCTTTAATACGCCACTGATGATGAGTATCGGCGCGCTTGCGCTCGGGGTGGTGTTTTATACCGTGCTGCGACTTTTCGCCAATCTCACCCACATAGACAAAGTCCCGGTGTTCCATAGATTCAGTGGGGCGCAAGCCTATGAAAGTTTCTTTCTATGGCTGACGGTCGGGGCGGGCAGGGTGGAAACCTGGCTGAGTACTCGCCGGATTCAACCGCAGATCCTGGTGATTTTGTCGGTGGCAATTATTTCGGCAGCGGTCGCTTGGCCGAAAGAAGTGAAGTTTGATTTTGCGCTGGCGACCAAAGATCTGGATCCGTGGTTTGCACTCCTCTGGCTAATCGGATGTACCTGTGCGGTGGGTGCTGCGTGGCAGGCTAAATATCACCGTTTGCGCGCACTTATATTGTTGGGCGGCACAGGGGTTATTACCTGTATAACCTTCCTCATGTTGTCCGCGCCGGATCTTGCGCTTACGCAGTTGATGGTCGAAACCGTCACCGCCATTTTGATTTTGTTGGGTCTGCGCTGGTTGCCGGCGCGCCTATCACCTAAAGAGCTGAATATTGAGGTGCCTTTGACCGTTTGGGGGCGCCGGTCGCGCGACTTCAGTCTGGCCTTTATCGCGGGACTCGGCATGGCCGGGTTGAGCTACTGGGTCATGATTACGCCTAAACATGAAACCATCAGCGACTTCTTTATGCTTCGTGCATTGACGGAAGGCGGCGGCAGCAATGTGGTGAACGTTTTGCTGGTCGACTTCCGCGGTTTTGATACCATGGGAGAAATTTGCGTTTTAACCATTGTGTCTTTGACGGTTTACGCACTGTTACGCCGTTTCCGTCCGGCGCCGGAAAGTATGCCGCTGCCGGCGCAGCAGAATAATTTGGCTGATCCTGCGATCCGTCAGACCCCGCAACAACAGGCATCGGTTGGCTATTTAATGGTGCCGGGTGTGTATTTGCGCTTGATATCGCCGGTCATCGTTCTGATTGCTGCTTACCTGTTTATGCGCGGCCATAACATGCCCGGTGGTGGATTTGTTGCGGGTCTGACGCTGGCGATAGCGATCATCTTGCAATATATGCTGGCCGGAACGACCTGGATCGAAGCTCGGCTGATCTTGCGACCGGGCCGCTGGTTAGCCTTTGGTTTGTCGGTCGTGCTCGCCACAGGTGCGGGAGCATGGCTATTTGGTTATCCGTTCCTGACCAGCCATACCACCCACCTGACACTTCCTTTGTTGGGTGAGATTCATGTGCCGAGCGCCTTTTTCTTTGATCTGGGCGTGTTTGCGGTGGTTGTGGGTAGCACCATTCTGATTCTGGTGGCCTTGGCTCACCAAGCTTTGCGCAGCCATCGCCAGCCGGGTAGTACTCAGAGCGATTATCAAACACTCAAGGAGCTCAATTAGTGGAAGCTGTTCTCGCCATTTCCATTGGGGTTTTATTTGGTTCCGGCGTTTGGCTGGTGTTGCGTCCGCGCACCTTTCAGGTCATTACCGGCCTTTTATTGCTGTCCTATGCGGTCAATCTTTTTATCTTCTTGATGGGACATGCAAAATTGAACCAGGCACCGATCACACCCACTGCGGATATTGATCCTGCGCAATTTGCCGATCCTATACCGCAAGCTCTGGTGTTGACGGCAATCGTTATAGGTTTTGCCAGCACTGGACTTTATCTGGTGGTGATGCTGGCATCTCGCGGTTTGACCGGTACCGATCACGTGGATGGTAGGGAATCGTCCACATGATCGAGCAATTGTATAGCCACCTTATTATTTTGCCGATTTTGGTCCCCATGCTTAGTGGAGCGCTGCTGATCTTATTTAGCCAGCGCAATTTTTCCCTGAAATTCGGTATTAGCGTGTTGAGCACTGCGCTGCAATTTGCCATTGCCGCCTGTTTGTTGTTGTTGATTGAGCGCGGGCACTGGCAAAACGGCGTCGGCGTATATTTAGCGGCCAATTGGATAGCGCCTTTTGGCATTGCCTTGGTGGTCGATCGCCTTGCAGTGTTGATGTTGTTATTGACTCCGGTATTAGGGCTTGGCGCTATCTGGTATTCCTGGGTGCGTTGGGGACGCGTCGGTGTGCACTATTTTTCCCTGTTTCAATTTTTGTTGATGGGATTGAACGGAGCATTTTTGACGGGCGACTTGTTTAACCTGTTTGTTTTCTTTGAGGTGATGCTCGCGGCGTCCTATGGCTTGGTGTTGCACGGTTACAACAGCGCGCGCGTCCGCGCGGGAATGCAATACATAGTCGTCAACTTGTTGTGCTCCTCGCTGTTTTTGATTGGTGTAGCGCTGATCTATGCTGCGACAGGTACTTTGAATATGGCCGATATAGCCGCGCGCACGCCCGCACTGGCAACGCCTGATCGCCATTTGTTGCATGTAGGTACGACGATACTAGTGGTGGCTTTTTTGACCAAGAGCGCGCTTTGGCCCTTGTGCTTTTGGTTGCCTACAACCTATTCCACTGCATCGCCGCCGGTCGCAGCCATGCTTGTGTTACTGACCAAAGTGGGGATCTACACTATTCTGAGGTTGTGGTCGCTCGTCTTTTCTGTGGATGCAGGTAGTTCTGCTGGTTTCGGTGCGTCCGTTTTATTGTGGAGCGGGATTGTCACCATTGGCTTTGGGATTGTCGGTTTGATTGCCAGCCAGGATCCGGGGCGAATCGGCAGCTATAGCGCCATAGTCTCGTCGGGCACTTTGTTGTCGATTATCAGTTTTGGCCAAACACTTACCACCAGCGCTGCCTTGTTTTACATGCTCAGTTCAACCTTGGCTGTGGCGGCCTTTATGTTGCTCGTCGAGTTGATCGAGCGAATTCGCAATCCCGCAGCCGCCATGTTGGCGTTGACGATGGAGGCGTTTGCCATCGGCGATGAGCCAGGGGAATCTGCAGGTGTGGCAATTCCTGGAGCCTTGGCGTTCGTCGGACTCGCGTTCGTTTTCTGCGCGATGATTATGGCGGGCATGCCGCCATTGTCCGGATTTCTCGCAAAATTCGGCATCTTCCACGCATTGATGGAGGGGCATGAGGAAACCTCTATGGGATACGCTGGCTGGACTCTGGTGACAGTAATCGTAGTATCGGGTTTTGCGGCCATTATTTCGTTTATGCGTTTCGGTGTTCGCACCTTCTGGGCATCTCCTATCGCTAAAGCGCCGAGATTGCAGGTGACCGAAGCCGCGCCGATCTTCGCGTTGGTGATGATTTGCGTGTTCTTTACCGTGCAGGCGGGTCCGCTGAAGCGCTATCTGGATCGCGCAGCGGCTTCTCTGCATGCTCCGCAAGGATATATTCACCAAGTGTTATCGCACGCCGCTGTGCCTGGCCCGGGAGGCGCGCCATGAAGCGTTGGTTTCCTGCTCCGCGTTTGTCCGTTGTACTGCTGATTATTTGGCTGCTGGTCAATCAGAGTATTGAATTTGCCACTATTTTGGTTGGAGCGATTCTGGCGATTGTCATTCCATACTGGTTTCGCGCGATCCTGCCGGAAAATGTGCTGATTCGTCGACCTTGGGTGATTGTGCGCTTGGTTGTATTTTCCATGATTGAAATCGTGCGCTCCTGTTTCAACGTCAGCTTGCTGATTTTATTCAGACGACGTGGCCACCTGAATTCGCAATTCATCACCGTGCCATTGGATTTGCGCAGCCCGGCAGGGCTTGCGGTGTTGTCGGGCATCATCAACACAACGCCCGGTACTGTATGGGTGGAATTGCTGCCAGATACCTACGACTTGGCGCTGCACGTATTTGATTTGCACGACGAGCAGTGGTGGATCGATACCATCAAAACGCGTTACGAGCAGCCGCTGATCGAGATTTTCGAGGGGAGGGACGCAGTATGAGTTCACTGCTCGTGTTTGCCATTAGCTTTGCGCAAATTTGCATTCTATTGGCCATGTTGTTTTGCACAATTCGCTTGCTGATTGGCCCAGCAGCGCAGGATCGCATCCTGGCTCTCGACACTCTGTGGATGACCACCATGCTGCAGGCGCTGATGATGGGGTTGCGTTTTTCCAATGAACTTTATTTTGAATTGGCGCTGTTGATCGCGCTGACAGGTTTTGTTTCGTCCATCGCGCTGGCGAAATTTCTGATGCGTGGGGAGATTATCGAGTGATTTACGTTATTGAACCTCTGCCGCTGTGGATTTCGGTAATCGTTGCGGCCTTTTTGATTTTAGGCGGCTTGATCGTATTTATTGGCGGTTTGGGGTTGCTGCGACTACCCAATTTTTATCAGCGTATTCACGCACCCGCAATCGCGATTACCTTGGGGGCGGGGAGTATTTTGATTGCGTCCATGGTGTATTTCAGCAGTGTGGAATCGCGCCCGGTTATACATGAATTATTGATTACGATATTCGTATTTCTTACTGCTCCGATCACGTCAATGTTGATCATGCGCGCCGCAGTATACCGGGACTTGCAGGACGGGAAAATTGATTACTCGAAGCCGAGTAGTCAGCCATTTCCTGTTGAAAAAGAAGATTAGATTTTCTTTGGAAAAGCCAAGGCTAAGTCCGGTGCTTTTGAATAAACTCGCGCGCTAATTCCGTCGCCTGCCGGCGAATTTTAGGAATGCTTTGGCCGACGTCGACTTCGATAATATCGGGCTCATTGACTGCCGCTTCCAACGCTGCGTACTGGCTGTCCAAAAGGCCTGATGGCATAAAATGATTTGCGCGAGCTTCCATGCGCCGACGAATAATTTCTTGAGGCCCTGCCAAGTGAATAAACAGCGTCGGAAAGCCCAGTTCGCGAAAACGTTGGCGGTGGGCACGGCGCAATCCCGAATAAGCCAACACGCAGCTTTCCCCCTTCTGCCGATGCTCGCGTAATTTATCGCACATGCTGGCAATCCAGGGCTCGCGCATGGCGTCGGTCAGCGGCCTGCCGCTCGCCATATGCGCTTTGTTTTCTGCTGAGTGAAAATCATCTGCTTCCAGAAAAACCAAACCAAAATCTTTGGCCAAATATTTGGCCAGGGTGGTTTTGCCACAACCGCTGACGCCCATGCTGATGATCAAGATGGGATTTGAGGAGGCAGAATTGCTCATGGATATCTCGTTAAAAATAAAAATCAAAAATTGCAGTAATGACCGCGCGATTTGCACCGCGCGGCCACCACATTAAACGGGCAGAGTGACTTCCACTTTATAGGTTTTACCCGCCTGAATATTGGCGATGCAGTTGCCCGCCAGCGTCTGGCCATCGACAACAATTCGAGGACCATCCAGACCCGCCGCGCGCGAATAAGACACTTCAAAGGTGGCGCCGCGGAATTGACGGGTTGCCTTGGCGGTCTGCCAAGCGCTCGGCAGTTGCGGCTGCACCAGCAAGCCTGAGGAGTTGCCCTTCAAGCCGAACAGGCCTTCAATCAGTGAACGATATACCCAGGAAACGGTGCCCGTGTTGAACAACTGGCTGGAGCGCCCAGCGGTGCGCGGGAATTGATAGTAGGCGCCGCGGTAGTAGTTGGGGATATACACCGGCATCTGGCCGCGTTGCAGGTAATCGGCTTCGTCCGGGCCGGACAACATCTGACGCACCAGGCGGTAAGCTCGATCGGTTTCCTGGATGGTGTAGAGGCTGTAGATATAAAACACGGCAGCGTGGTTATAGACCGAACCGTTTTCCGCCGAGCCCGGAAATTTCTGCGTTACACGGCCGACGTCTTCGCGCATTTTGGTGTAAGCCGGAGCGAGCATCATAACGCCGTAGGGCGTTTCGAGTTGTTGCTCGATAGCTTTGATCATGGCGGCGCGTTTGGTGGCGTCCGCGGTACCTGCGAGAATCGCCCAACTTTGCGGGTTGAGGAAAATGCGGCCTTCTTTGTCTTTCGAGACACCGAAAATAACGCCGTCATCAGTGATGCCGCGGCCGTACCATTCGCCGTCCCACATGTGGGTGTTGACCGCTTTGTTGACGTCGCGCGCACCGGCGCGGAATTCCGCAGCGAGATCGGCTTGTTGCAAGTGTTCGCAAATATCTGCCCACAAATTCAATGCATAAGCCGTTGCCACAGATAACCAGCCGGAGACGCCTTTGCCTTTGTATCCGACCATATTCATAGGGTCGCACCAGTCGCCTTGCGCGATATAGCTCAAGCCCCGTTCATCGCGCGCGGACAGCAACCAGCGCATGGCGTTGCTGATGCGTTCAAAAGCGGTTTTGGTTTCTTCGCCCTGCCAGGCTTTTACCGGCTCATCAAAAATCGCGTAGTCGTTGGTTTCGTCGAGATACGCACGCAGGCACACGGGCAACCAGACGCAGTGATCGGTGTGGGGAATCTGGTTGATGTATTTCAGCTCCGCGCCTTCAACTAACAAAATGCCGTCCGGAATTGCGCCGTTGTGCTCCTGCTGGCTCAGCGCATGCAAAAACGCCGCGCGCGCAACTTCGGGCTTGATAAAGGTCATGCCCATATTGTCTTGCAGATAATTGCGCGTCTGCGGATCGGTGGTCAGGCGGTTGACGTCGCCGTGGTAATACACTTGGCGCGGCAGCCAGTGATTGACGAATTGGTCGAGGTGTTGGTCCGGCGTTTCGATTTGCAGCACACCTTTGCCCGCTTCGATATAAGCAGCGTATTGTGCTTTGGTCGCGGCGAAATCGGCATCGGCAAAAAAGCGATCGCGCACACTGATAATTTCCGCATCATCGAATGCAGGGCCGAGCAGGAAGCGGTAGGACTCACTTTGTCCGGCTGCCAACTGCACGCGATATTGCAGCACTGCGGCCGGTGTTTCGTAGAGCGCGTCGCCGTTATTTAAAGTTTCCTGCTGCAAACCATCCGGATTGTGCAATCCGCCTTCACCTTCAAACGCTTCGCGCGCGCATTCGAATGCATCAGGTGCGCGGTCATGCAGGAAAAAAGTTTTGTCTTTGAAATATTTATTTTTGAAATAGTCGGCCACTTTTTGATAGGGCGTTACACAGGACGCAACTACACCGCCGAGATCTTCGCGATAGGCTGCTGACTGATTCATCCAGCTCATATAACCCACGGGCGTATAAGGATAGACGCTGAGTTTGCGCGGTTTGCCGGAAATATTGCTGACTTTAATTTGCCATAGTTCCACCACAGCGTCGGTCGGCAAACTTAATTCCATTTCCACGCGAATGCCCAGGTGTTCGACAGTCCAGCGAATATCGCTTTTGCCGACGGAAAAATTAAAGTGATCCAGTTGTTTGCGCACCGGCTCATAGGGCGCAGAAAAAATTTCGCCGGTTTCTTCGTCTTTGATGTAGCAAAAGCGGCCAGGATGATGCGCGTAATAGGGCTGCTCCGGCTGCATAAAGGTTTTGGCTTCCAGGTTTGGCGCATAGGTGTATTTGGCCGGTTCGGGCTGCATAAATTGCGCGACGGTAAAACCGCGGCAATTTACCTGGATCATCATGTGGCGGTTCCACAAAAAGCCCGCTGCGCGCGGCATAGCCGTCGGGCTGAATAATTCAAATCGTTCGCCGTTATTTTGGGCTTGCAACAACATAGAAGTACCCCAGTGTTAGAAAAAAGGCGCTTTCTAAAAGCGCCTTAACATAATTAATGAGCAAACTCAGGGCTTAAGCCGATTCACTTTTCGCCTGTCGGTCTTTCAATTCGCGCTGGATCATTTCCACTTTGGCATCGCTGAGATTGTAAAAAATCAAGGATGCTGCAGTGAACAACGCGAAAATTCCCGGTATCAGAGTTTGCATGTAAACAATCGAATTCAGTGACGCTCCGGCCTGCATTTGTCCCGCCTGATAACCCATGGCTGCAAGGACCGAAAGCATCAAAGCCGAGCCACCAGCGCTGCCCAATTTTTGCGAAAAGGTCGTAGCCGCGAAGGTCATGCCGGTTGCGCGGCGGCCGTTTTTCCATTCGTTGTAATCCGCCACGTCCGCATACATGGCCCAGGTAATAGGTGGTTTAAAACCGAGCGCGATACTGATGAGGATATTGAGCGCAAACATCCAAACGATTTCTTTCGGTAAATCGGCGCTGTCTTTAGTGGTGCCGTCGGCGCGGGTGACGATCACGCTGATGACCGCTGGTTTGGATTTATCCAATTGCAGAATTGGCCCAGTTTCTTCCAGTGGCACACGTTTTTTGATGATCCAGAAGATTTTGTCGTGGCGCAGCCATTGATAGACATCACCGTCGCGATGTTCGATGCCCAAAAGATTGTCTGCATCTAAAACTTTCGCGTCGGTATAAAGCGTATCGACCACGCCTAAATGGGATGGCTTGGGAATAAAGGTAAATACCACCGACAAAGCTGCTACTACACACATCAACAGCATCATCAATTTGCGCTTGTCGATAAAGCGGGTGAAGGTAGAAGCAATCAGCGCGCCGACCATCAATCCCGCCATTTGCAGACCTATATAGTTGCCGAGCAAGTCGGGGCGCTCGACGAAATAACGGAAATAATAAGCGGCGGAGCTGCCGCGCAGAGTCATGGTGACCATGAACACCAGCGCCAGCACAAACAGCATCAGCCAGGGACGACAGATAAATAAATCTTTGAGGTCGCTGAGTGGGTTGGCTTTTTCCTGATTGGCTGGCGGTTGCACACGCTCTTTGGTGGACAAAAAGGTGACCAAAAACAGGCAAGAAGCGATAACCGAATAAATCACCATGGTCATTTGCCAGCCTTTGGCGCTGTAGCGGTCGCCATCGCCAAAATATTCCGCCAGCTCCGGTGTGGCTGCGCCGACGATAATGCTGCTGAAGTAGGCGAAGAAAAAGCGCGTGCTGTTTAGGCTGCTGCGCTCACGGGTATCTGCGGTCAACACCGCAGACAGGGAGTTATAGGGCATATTGAGGATGGTGTAGCACAGCATCAGCAAGCAGTAGGTGGCGTAGGCCCAGATCAGTTTGCCTGTGTCGCTGAGATCGGGGGTGCTCATGGTGAGAATGCCGGCCCCCATCATCGGCAGCGCGCCCCAGATCAGATAAGGACGGAACTTGCCCCAGCGCGTCTGAGTGCGGTCGGCAATGCCGCCCATAATGGGGTCGGTGATGGCATCGATGATTTTGGTGAGGGTCACCATAGTGGCGGCGGCTGCCGCGCTTATGCCGAATACGTCGGTGTAGAAGAAGACCAGATAGGAGCCGATGATCGCCCAGTAGAAGTTGAAGCCGGCATCGCCAAGACCAAAGCCAATTTTCTCACCCCAGCTGAGTTTGGCGGTTCTATCCAAAGGCTGACCGCCGCTTTTGGGCGCTGTTTGATTGGTTGGCACTTTTTACTCCCCAGACTTGATCTTATTTATTTTGATGGGCGCGTAGGATAAACAGCCTGACATTCTAAATCCAGCCGGTTGCTTCTGCGGGCTTCGTTTTTCCCGGTATGCGAGTCTTTATCGGGCGGATTCCCGCGCAATCCGCGTCTCGCGCGGCCTGTGACCGAAGTGGCAATTCCATCCAGATGGGTTTGGTGGTATGGTAACCGCCCGTTTTTCCCGGGCTTCCACCTTCCGATTTCACCTACAACAGAATTCAAACCGCATATGAAACCACTCTCCGACATTGGCCTGATTGGCTTGGCCGTTATGGGCGAAAACCTCGTGTTGAACATGGCCAATAAAGGCTTCACCGTAACAGCGTTCAACCGCTCTGTCGAAAAAGTTGAAAAATTCCTCTCCGGGCGCGCTGCTGGAAAAAGCATTCGCGGCGCTACGTCTCTTGCCGAACTGGTCGCTTCTCTGGAAAAACCGCGCAAAATCATGCTGATGGTAAAAGCCGGTAAAGCGGTTGACGAAGTCATCGAACAATTGATTCCGCATTTGGAAGCGGGCGACATCATCATCGATGGTGGCAATACACACTTCCCCGACTCCAACCGCCGTACCGCTTACTTGCGCTCCAAAGGTCTGCTCTATATAGGCACAGGTGTATCCGGTGGAGAAGAGGGCGCCTTGACCGGCCCATCGATTATGCCCGGCGGAGCGAAAGAAGCATGGCCTGCGGTCAAACCGATCTTCCAGGCAATTGCCGCCAAGGTGGACGATGGCACCCCCTGTTGTGACTGGGTCGGCGACGATGGCGCTGGCCACTTTGTGAAGATGGTGCACAACGGTATCGAATACGGTGATATGCAACTGATCTGCGAAGCCTACCAGATCATGAAAGATCTGCTCGGCATGTCCGCAGGCGAAATGCACGAAGTGTTCAAAGAGTGGAACGAAGGTGAGCTGGACAGCTATCTGATCGAAAT
Source organism: Saccharophagus sp. K07 (assembly GCF_014336955.1). Taxonomy (GTDB): domain Bacteria; phylum Pseudomonadota; class Gammaproteobacteria; order Pseudomonadales; family Cellvibrionaceae; genus UBA5868. Next base: position 643,704 of record NZ_QRAI01000001.1, read on the forward strand.
TACGCGCGACATTCTGGCCTACAACGAAAATGGTGAGCCACTGGTCGACAAAATTCTGGATACCGCGGGCCAAAAAGGCACTGGCAAATGGACTGGTGTATCCGCGTTGGAATTGGGTGTGCCTCTGACTCTGATCGGCGAAGCGGTGTTTGCCCGCTGTTTGTCAGCACAAAAAGACGAGCGCGTTGCTGCGTCCAAAGTTCTCAACGGCCCAACCCCGCAATTCTCCGGCGATAAAAAAGCCTTTATCGAAGACCTGCGCGGCGCTCTGCTGGCCGCCAAAATCGTGTCCTACGCCCAAGGTTATGTGCTGATGCGCGAGGCGGCGAAGGAATACAACTGGGAATTGAATTACGGCGGCATAGCTTTGATGTGGCGCGGCGGCTGCATTATCCGTTCGGCGTTCCTCGGCAAAATCAAAGAAGCCTTCGATCGCAATTCTGAATTGACCAACTTGCTCGTTGATCCTTACTTCGTTGACAAGGTCACCAACGCACAAGCGGGATGGCGTCGCGTGATTTCTGCCGCAATCGTCAATGGTGTTTCCGCGCCGGCATTGACCTCTGCGCTGACCTATTTCGACGGCTACCGCAGCGCGCGCCTGCCAGCGAATTTGCTGCAAGCCCAACGCGACTTCTTCGGCGCCCACACCTACGAACGCATCGACCGCCCACGCGGAGAATTTTTCCACACCAATTGGACTGGGCGCGGCGGGGATACGGCGTCTACGACTTATAACGTTTGATTTATCGGACGCATTGAGACGCAAAAGCCATCTGCACGAGAGTGCAGATGGCTTTTTCTTTGGACGAGCGATTGGTCTTTTTCGTGTTTGTTCTTTGGGCTAACGTTTTGCACGCTCTTTTGCGCGAGCCACAGCCCTTTGTTGCAAAGCGGCTATGGTTGGATGCAAGGCGTAAATATCCATACCGAACTTGGCTTCAGGCGGGGTAGGGATATTGAACATACGGTAGTGGACTTCAAAGGACGAGCGGTAAAACGCGCTGGGAACGCCGGTACAGGAAATGCGATCGGTCGCGTGAATCAATGTATCCCACATGACCCTATCGTCGATTACATGCATATCGTCCGGAATCAACCACCATACACCTGCTTCCTCTGCCAGTTTGCGTGTGACGAATAAACAGTTGGTATCACAAAAAATTTTGCCGTCACTCTCCGGGCAAATTCCCATAACCTCGCCATTTAAATGGGTAATAAAACGCAGTGAGGTCACCACATCGCTCTGCGTGGCAATGCAATGTTGCACCATGGTTTCCAGATGATTTTCGGCAAACCAGTTGTCGGAATCCAAAAAAGCCACGGCATCGACACCTAGCGAAAAAGCGTAGACGACACCGATGGAGCGCGGTGAATCACCGTAATTATTGAGTCTATGTGGTAATGCAATATTGTGCAGTTTTGGGTGGATAAGCTCCGGAGGAAGTGAGCAGCCATCGCCTACCATCACGTGAATCAGATCCTGATGAGTTTGCGCCTTAACACTGTCGATACAGTCTTTTAAATAAGGGCTGTGCAGGTTGTGATATGGCGTGATTACAGCAACTTTCATGAAAGCGATTCCACATAGTCGGCTATGGTTTCCATAGCAGGGCTGGTGAAGTAGGGTTGGCACCGACGCGCGCAATTTTCGGTTGCGAGTTGCAGGCGGGGATCAGTCATGGCTATCTGGATTGTAGCCCGAATCTGTTCTTCATCCGAAACCCCATGGCCGAGCCACATGGCTAGCCCGCAGGTCATAGCTTTTTGCGTCACACTTAACTGTTCCTGTTGCAGCGGAATCAACAGAGCAGGAATTCCATTTAAAACACTATGCAACAGGGTGGAATGACCTCCGTGGCAAACGACAAGATCGCATTGTTCCAAGCCCGAAGAAATATCGTAAGGCCTAGTAACGATTTCGATATTGGATTGCCGATACTGATCTATTAATTCCTGCGGAGCGTGGGGAATAAAAAACCGACCTTGTATGCCGAGATTAGATATTGCCTGCAGAAATTGTTTCAAATGAGGATAAATCGGCTTTAAATAGCCAAACACTTTTTTTGTGGGAGTGTTATTCCAGTTTAGATTTAGACCGCCAATGCTTGGAGTTTTGAGCAGTCCGATATACTGCTCTGATGTACGCAAGTGAGCGAAAGGATCCAATTCTGGAATGCTAAGCAAAAAAGTCTTGTGTGCGGAAGACAATTCATACGCATATCGAATTTCCGCAAGCTCCACTTCCCGCAGCGCCTGATTGACCACATCAACCAAACGCTGGTCTGAAATCATTAAATTAGCGTCGCTGACTTTTGCATTGAGATCGAATAAAGGTAACGGCGACCGAACAGGCGGCGTGGAAAAGGGATCGCCGAGATTGATTTTATGCCAAGCGTATTGGCGCGCGGCAAGCTGCGCCGCAGGAGCGTAATCGAAAAGAATAGCGTCCACTTGCAGGCTGGCGAAGAGTGCTTTCCACTGCTGCAATTTTTCTGTAACGATTTCCGATTTATAAAAACCTACAGAAAGCAGCACCTCAGTAAGGCTGGCTGGTGGTCTGGTCAGTTTCAGTCGACGATCCATCCAGGATGGTCCTTGCAACACCCGATAGGGAGGAAGATGCGGGTGGGGATAAATGCGCTGGATTTCGCGCAGATCACTAAAAATAGCAGTGACACTGTGCCCGCGCTCACAAAGATGGCGCGCCAGTGCATCCAGGCGAGTGACGTGGCCCAGATCAGCACCCATTTCCCAAACCAAAACGACTTTGGCCATAACGTTTAACTATCGGTAAATGCAAATGCCGCACGTCCGTGTGCGGCCGGTTCAAGAATGTTTAAAACTCCCAGCGCACACCGACTGACAATTGGCCGGAGCCAAAGTCCTTGCGGTCAACAAATGTGTCATAGGAGATAAAACCTGAAACACCATTAGGTAACACAGCATTTACGCCAATCTGGGCAGTCAGATAGTTATCGTCGCGGTTGGGTGCTGTGTAGGCAAATTTGCCTTCGTCGAGACCGCCGACAAAACGACCAGTGACATAGACCGAGTCGTCGGCATATTGATGCTCATGAGCGATCGACAACATCGGGGTAAATACACCGACACCGGTGTTGATATTCCAGGATAATTCCACACCGATATTTGCGATCAAGGATTGCAAATCCATGCCGTCGACGACAGCGGCAGAAGAGTTTCCGCTGACATTTTCAGAATAGCCGTCAATATTGGTGTCTACGTAATTAATAAAGGTAAATAGTCGCGCATTTATATTGTTATGCTGAAGGTTATAACCCGCTCCCAAAGATGCCGATAATTCATCGCCATCGGTTTTGGCGCTGCTGGTGTCATAGCCTCCGGCATCACGGACAATACGGCGGTCCAGATCATAGGCGCTGGTACAGTAAGTGATCATGCCGTCGAGATAAAACTTGTCGCGCGAATAAAGGCTGCCAAACAGAGAGAGACTATAACGGCGGAAATCGGTATTGGCCGTTTTGTCATCGCCGGCGTTAGTATCAGAATGTGTTAAGGCTGCGCCGAGTACAACATTATTGGAAACTTTATAGTCCACACCCGCAATCAGCATATTGGTTTGAAAATCGGATTCGAGAGCGGAATTTTTTTCCTGCTTACCAAAATCCACATTGCCCGTCACAAATGCGCCCCAGCGACCAAATTCCGCCGAATCACCTGCGCCACCGCCGAGCAAAGTTCCTACGGGAAGACTTTGATCTTGCAATCGAACTTGCAGATTATTCGCGCGGAATCCCGAATTATTTTTACGTGCGCGGTCAATTTCTTTGGCGATACTGCGGTCGCGAGTAATAGAGTTGTGTAGAGATAAAGTGCGCAGACTATTTAGCTGTGAAGATAGGCTTTTTTGACGCGCGGGTATTGTTGTGGCACTAAATTTCGGGGTGGATGGATCCTGGATGAAAAAGTCACCATATGCACTGCCAAGAGCGTAAGGGCTTTCTACCCCGGCATCACAAGTTATATCGTAGCTATTACCACCACTGTCAATTCTGACAATTTCGGGAGCCTCTACCTCGTCATCTGCGAGGATGTCAAATAACACTTCGGTGTATATGTCGCCAAAAGTGATGTCGCCATTTTCCAGTCTGCGCGCTTGAATCTGGACCGAATATTCGTTTTGAGTGAATACATAATCCTGTCCTTCAATTGCAGGGTTATTATCCCAAGGTGATACCCAAGTTCTTACTGTTCCTCGCAATGTGCAGGTCGGAAAAACGTCGAACTTTGAACGATCGACTCCTGATTTGATATTTGGGACGATCTTGATCCTTGCCGCATAAGAGCGCGCCCCGCTGTGAGGCTCGTTTGTGCGGGGTGTTTCTTGTTGAGCCAAAGCCTGCGAGCTAAAAAGGGACAAACCACTGATTAAAGTAGAGGCCATTAGTGCTTGGTAAGCGAATGCTCTGCGGTTAAAAGAGGTGGTTGGTGAAGAATCCAGGTTTTTCTTGGGTAATACGATCGGCATAAATAAATCTCCTTGCGTCCTTGATAACAGCTTGATCCGAGGGGCGCCCCTTGGCGGGCGCGACTTTAACATGAGTGGATGGATGAGTTAAGGCTTACCGGACAAGGCGCATGCCTAAACGGAATTTTGCGACCCTTGCCGCATCCTGAGACTCATCTTCCGCTCATTGGACTTAAATAAAGGGAATGTTGCATATTCACCAAGAAGCGTCCGTACCTTCTTCTGTGGACTGATTCAGTTGTTTAAAACTCCCAGCGCACACCGACTGACAATTGGCCGGAGCCAAAGTCCTTGCGGTCAACAAATGTGTCATAGGAGATAAAACCTGAAATACCATTAGGTAACACAGCATTTACGCCAATCTGGGCAGTCAGATAGTTATCGTCGCGGTTGGGTGCTGTGTAGGCAAATTTGCCTTCGTCGAGACCGCCGACAAAACGACCAGTGACATAGACCGAGTCGTCGGCATATTGATGCTCATGAGCGATCGACAACATCGGGGTAAATACACCGACACCGGTGTTGATATTCCAGGATAATTCCACACCGATATTTGCGATCAAGGATTGCAAATCCATGCCGTCGACGACAGCGGCAGAAGAGTTTCCGCTGACATTTTCAGAATAGCCGTCAATATTGGTGTCTACGTAATTAATAAAGGTAAATAGCCGCGCATTTATATTGTTATGCTGAAGGTTATAACCCGCTCCCAAAGATGCCGATAATTCATCGCCATCGGTTTTGGCGCTGCTGGTGTCATAGCCTCCGGCATCACGGACAATACGGCGATCCAGATCATAGGCGCTGGTACCGTAAGTGATCATGCCGTCGAGATAAAACTTGTCGCGCGAATAAAGGCTGCCAAACAGAGAGAGGCTATAACGGCGAAAATCGGTATTGGCCGTTTTGTCATCGCCGGCGTTAGTATCAGAATGTGTTAAGGCTGCGCCGAGTACAACATTATTGGAAACTTTATAGTCCACACCCGCAATCAGCATATTGGTCTGAAAATCGGATTCGAGAGCGGAATTTTTTTCCTGCTTACCAAAATCCACATTGCCCGTTACAAATGCGCCCCAGCGACCAAATTCCGCCGAATCACCTGCGCCACCGCCGAGCAAAGTTCCTACGGGAAGACTTTGATCTTGCAATCGAACTTGCAGATTATTCGCGCGGAATCCCGAATTATTTTTACGTGCGCGGTCAATTTCTTTGGCGATACTGCGGTCGCGAGTAATAGAGTTGTGTAGAGATAAAGTGCGCAGGCTGTTTAATTGTGCGGACAGACTTTTTTGCCGAGTAGGAATCGGTGGAGCGCAATTGCGGTGTGGACGCGTCATTGATAACAAAATGTGCGCCGTAGATGCCATGGGTGCCTCCAACTCGAATTAGCGAGGCATCGCCGGTTTCGCAGGTAATTTCGTAAGATTCGTTGGAAAAATCTACAAGCTCGGGCGACTCGATTTCATCGTCAGCCAGGATTTCAAATAAAATCTCGGTGTTGACTTCGCTATATTCTGAAAGCCTGGATTCAGGGGGGGAATATCCAGAGAATAGGTTTTTGTAATCAGTTCAACATCTCGACCTAATTGCCCCTGTGAGTTTTGACTTACGCCCAAAGTTCCTTTTATGGAGCATCCGCTGTAATCGTATTGCCTTGAAAAATAGAATTTAAATTTCACGCCTATGTTGTAAGCGCGTGCGCCTGATTTCGGTTCCTCTACCTGATGTCGTTGGTACTCAGAAAAGGGCAAATACCCGTTTATAGCCCCTTCGGCCCATGAAATTTGAGGCGCCAGCGCTAAACTACCAAGTACTGTAGAAGCAATAAGACTCCGGTAGGGTGTTTGGAGAAAATGGTAGGGAGAGGCTTGGTGGTTTTCGCGTAATACGATAGGCATTGATAAATCTCCTTGCGTCCTTGATGACATCTAGCTGGGTCCGAGGGCGTTCCCTTGGCGGGCGCGACTTTAGCACGGTGGGGCGGATGAGTTAAGGCTTGCCGGACGAGGCACCTAAGTAGACCAAATTTTGCGAATGTCGCCTCATTATGAGGCGACTATTTCTTCCCCAGGTGCTCCATCAATTTGGCTTTCAACGATGTGGGAATATTCTTGATGGTCAAACTGTCACTATCTGCGTCATAAAACACCGTACTCCCTAAACAAGCAGAGGCAAAACTCATGCTCAGCTGCTCATCACGGCCGCTGATGCGGACGTAGTTTTTGAGTTGAGTTTTGTCCGGGATCCACTCGTTTTTCATTTCCGGTTGGGTGGTGCGGACGAAGTGGGTGAAGTGGGGTTGTTCGGGGACGGAGATGTGTTCGGCGAGCTCAGTCATTTGCACGGGCAAGCCCGCTTTATCCTGCTGCAAACAGAACTCCACGGCGGCGCGGCGAGTTTGTTGGGCGACGTCTTCCGGTAATTCGGCGGTGTAATGGGTGACCAGGTCGAGAAACTCGCTTGTGTCCGCGCTGATATCGATTTTATTGCTCAAGCCAATGGCTTCAGCAAAGGCATCGGATAATTCTTTTTCTCCCCGCCATTTCAACAGGGATAAATAATTTTGCTGCTCGCCGGAGAAAAATTCTGCGGTTTTGATTTTTGCGGCAAGGCGAATATTTTGCGTGTCCAAATACAAGGAATCGCACAATTCCAAATCGCCGTCGAAATATTGGCCGGAGGTGTGGTCGAGCAGAAAAATATACAGCGCGTCGCCCGCCTCAATGCGCTCAAAAAATATCAGCAATATATTGTTTAAAGGGGTTTCGCTTTTGTCGAAATGCATCCCTAAATGTTGGGCGATTTTTTCGCTTAAAGATGTAAACGTCAGACGCTCTTCCAACCATTCGCGAATCCATGCAGGCAGGGGACAATTGGCGGTGTCGTCACTGAAAGCACCGTAGGATTTTCCGCCCTTGCGGATATAGGCGTTTTTCAGCTCGCGGCAAAGATCCTCGCTTTTGCCATCGCGGCGCAATTCGTTTGGGCGTATGCGGGTTTGGCAAGGTTCTGTGGGAGCGGGTTTAACCAGGCGGTGGGCGATCAGATATTGCAGGGCCATGTTGGTCGTCGTTACTCAATGGGAATGCCGGGCGGGCATTATAGTGCGCCTTGCGCCCGCTGGCAGTCGTCATTGGTAACGAGATCGGATGATCAGGATTTATTGGGCTTCAGCAACCAGATGATCAGTAGAGTCGCCGCAGTGATGATGGCTGCTACCAATGCCAGCTTCAGCAGCAGTTTCCAAAGGGATAGCCAGGCGAAAACCCCGAATACGGCCAGTACCGCCAGAAGGGCGCCCACACCGATAAAAAGCACCAGAACCAGTTTCACCACGCCAAGGGGAGTCACAGTTGGGTTGGGGTTGTGTTCGTCACTCACAGGTATTTTCCTCAAAAGCTGACAGGTTGTAGCTGGCCTAAACTGAGTAAGGCAGGCAGCCCATTAAAAAGTGTAGCGGAGCGAATGGTACCTAAAGCTGATTAACACAGTAGCTTTTTTCCTCCACTATAGATGGCTTTTTGCTGGCGCTGGCGTAGCCAGATCAACGAATAACCGTCCGAGGCACAGGAAACGTATGGGACTCTCTCTTGTCACCTGGATAGGCCATAGAGGCTATCCCGAGTTGTATCCGGAAAACAGTTTGCTCGGTATCGAAAAAGCCATAGAAGCTGGTGCGCGCGCGATCGAAATCGACTTGCAGGCCAGTTTGGAAGGCGAGCCGGTGCTGTTCCATGACGAAGATCTGTTCCGCATGACTGGGCGCGCGGGCAATGTGCGCGATTATCCGCTGCAGAAGCTGCAAACTTTTAGCGCCCATGAGCCGCGCCGCCTGGGCGAACGCTATTTTCCCTGCCCGATTGCGCATCTGTCCCAGGTGGTTGAGCTGATGAGCAAACACCCGGGCGTGAAGCTGTTTGTCGAAATCAAAAGCGAAGTTTTTCAGACATTTTCGCGCTCGGCTTTTCTCGATGTGGTCTGGCAGACACTTGCGCCGATTCACCAGGACTGCGTGCTGATTTCCTTCGACTTGCTGGTGCTGCGCATGGCGCAGGAGCGCTTTCAGTGCCCTGTGGGTTGGGTGTTGACCAATTACGATCATCAATCCTATGCGCGCCTCAAGGACAATCCGGTGGAATTTGTGATCTGCAATATCCGCAAACTGCCGCCGCTGCCGGAAAAACCCTGGGCAGGGCCGTGGCAGTGGTTTGTCTACGACGTGGTGGATGAGGCCAATACGCAGGCGTGTTTGCAGCGCGGAATCTATTGGATCGAGACCTGGAATATAGGCGCCATGCTGCAAATGTCGGCCGGGCAATAAAGAATGACGCAATTGAAGAAGTTCGACTTGGTAGTTATTGGTGCTGGCATTCACGGTGCCGGCGTGGCTCAAGCAGCGGCGGCGAAAGGCTTGTCGGTTCTGGTGTTAGAGCGGCGGGAGGCGGCAGGCATGGAAACCTCACGCGCCAGCTCGAAGCTGATCCACGGCGGTTTGCGCTACCTGGAAACGGGGCAATTCCGCCTAGTCTATGAATGTCTGCGCGAGCAGCGCTACTTGCTGCGCAATGCCCCCCATCTCGTCCGGCGCAGTGATTTTTATATTCCCGTCTACCGCCAAAGCAGTCGCAGTCCCTGGTGGGTCCATTTGGGGCTGTGTTGTTATCACATGCTGGCCGGCTGGGCGAAGGAGCATGCGATAGAGCGCTTATCGCTTGAGCAGCGTGCGAGCTTGGACATACGGCAACAAGATCTATTGGCCGTTTTTCGCTATACCGACGCGCAAACGGATGACCAGGCCTTGACGCGAGCCGTGTTGGAATCGGCGCGCTCACTCGGTGCCGAAGTTCGCTTCAACACTTGGTGCGACCAGATGGAATACGCTGGTGAATTTCGTTTGCGCTTGAACGATGGCAGCGAAGTCACCAGTCGCGCCTTAGTCAATGCGGCGGGCCCTTGGGCCAATGAAGTCGCCAAAATAGGTGGATTTCAACAGCAGGATGTTGATTGGGTGCAAGGTGTTCATATAGTTCTGAAGCAGCCGAGCGGCGCTGGTTGTTTTTATGTGGAAGCTGCAGATGGGCGCGCGGTATTTGTTCTGCCCTGGCGCGGTATGACCATGGTTGGTACCACGGAATTGATTGTCGACAGTCCCAAGGCTCAGGCGACACAAGCGGAAATTGATTATTTGCTGAATGTTTACAACCACTATTTCCCGCAATCGAAGCAAACCGCCGCGGATGTAACGGAAGTTTTTGCTGGTGTGCGGGTGCTCCCCAAGGATAATCGCATCGCCAATAAACGCTCGCGCGAAACACTGTTTGTGAGTGATGCCGGTGGTGCTTATGTGGCCATTTACGGTGGCAAGTTGACGTCCTACCGAGCGACGGCGGAGAAAGTCATGGAGCAACTGTCGCCGGTTTTACGCGATGCAGTATCCGATAAAACTGCGTTTGCGCGCTCTACTATTAATTTACCGCTGCGCTAAGCAAATGGTTTACCGCTGCCTAATCAAATTGCGCGCGCAGCTTCTTCCAGGCGGGTGAACAGATTTTTCGGCAGTGCGAAGTCGCCGATCAGAAATTGCAAATCGGTGATTTTGTTTTTGGGGGTGACGGCGTAAGCCTCGCACACAATATTGGCTTGAAAGAGCAGTTGCCCGAGTTCGCTTACCTGCTTTCCTGGCGCTATATCGACTTGTTCCTGCAAGGCAATGCACAGGTCATCCGGCAATTGCCAGTCTTGCGCAATTTGACTGCTCAACTGAGTGGCCCCTTCGCGCAAGGCCGGAACAAACGCCTGCGGCCCTGGCGAGGAGTCGGCACTGAGCTTGTACTGTTTGCACAGTTCACTGAATAAAGTGATTTTGCCGATATCGTGCACCAGTCCCAGCATGTACGCCTTAAACCGCTCTTGCCTGCGCGCGTGGCCGATGATTTCACAGGCAATCGCGGTATTGAGCGAATGCGCCCAGAGGCGTTGGCCGGTTTGGGAAAAATAGGGCGATTCACGCTGGATGATAGGCTGCATTACCGCCGCAGAAAGTACTGAGCGCAAACCCTCAATGCCCAGTTTGACGATAGCGCGTTCGATATCGCCGATATAACCTCCGGTCGGGTTGAAATACACGCTATTGGCCAGTTTTAAAACCGCCGCGCTCATCACCGGATCTTTGTTCACTATCTCCACATAGTCCTTCACCGAACTGTCGGGATCGCGCAGGCTGCGCAGCAGCTTGGGGATCACCGTCGGCAGGCGCGGTACCGCGTTCAGGCGATACTCTTTCTTGCCCAGAGCATGCATGACGGAGTCGATGGCCTGTCTTTGTTGTGCGGTCAAAGGTTCACTGTGATTGCCCGTGAAAAGAAACTGAAAAAAACGCTCCTCGCTTTCCGCGCGGCTCAAATTGCTGGACTCTTCAATAAGGGGCGAGACTAACTCCAAAGCCTCAAGGGTAGCTTCATGAGGCGCTTGGGCAACCTTGCCTCGTTTGCCGAGCATTGAGCGCAAAAAAGAAGAGACAGCCATAAATCCAGTCCGTGTCGAAGGGGCCCGCCCGAGCGGGCGATGACTAACCAAGTTCTATGAACAACTATAGTACGGAACGGAAGCGAGCAAGGACGAAGCAGAGACAGCGGAGTCTGGCGGAGAAGAGAGTGCTGGACACACGAGGAGCCGATAGGCTCTCAAAGACCTGAGCGCGCGGCGTGTTTTGCGCGGATAAATTCACCGTGGCCGAGATGGATCAGATCAGCGACCTTGCGAATGATGTATTCCTCGTATTTGTCTAGATCGCCATCGGCATAGGCAATGCGCCACATATGGACGATCAAATCGAATTTTTCTTCCAAGCTGCAGTACTGGTTCACCAGCTGGGTGAAGCTGTACATGGAGGTGGATTCGGAGCATTCGTGTTGCGCCATTGTCACCAGCTCGTCTAATTCGGCTTCTGGCACTTGGAATTCGCGGTGCAATATGGCTTTAACTGAGGCGAGCTCTTCGCTATCGAACTCGCTGTCGATCACAGCAACTTCAATTAACAGAGCGGCACAGGCTAAGCGCTTTTTATTTTCGTCCAGAGGATGGGATGGGGCGTCTTGAAGTTGCGTTTGGAAAAAGTCGCGAATGCGCGCGAGCATGGTACCTCCGGGGGACGAGACGTCTTCGTATGGTGGAGTTTTCGCGGTACTGCAATCGATAATCGTGATGATTGATGAAACAGCGTCCTTGCTGTTCTGCGCTTCCTGCCGATGAGTCTTTTCAATCAGCGATTGAAATTGCTCAGGTATTTTTCCAGATTGATCTGATCTGCCACAAAGCCGCGGATGCCTTGAGCCAGTTTTTCAGTGGCCATAGCATCGTCGTTCAAGGTCAGACGGAACTGAGCTTCATTTTCTTTGATTTTTTCGATAGCAGCGCCTGTATTGGCGGGGCTCAGAGCGCGTTCGAGCTTACCGCTGTCTGCTTCCAGTTCGCCCAACAATTGCGGGCTGATGGTCAGACGGTCACAACCGGCCAGGGCTTCGATTTCGCCGGTGTTACGGAAGCTTGCGCCCATAACAACGGTTTTGTAGCCGTGTTGCTTGTAGTAGTTGTAGATGCGGGTAACAGACTGTACGCCTGGATCTTCAAAAGGCGTGTACTCTTTTTTGTCGGTATTGGCTTTGTACCAGTCGAGAATGCGGCCGACGAAAGGCGAGATCAGGAATACCCCTGCGTCCGCACAGGCTGCGGCCTGGTTGAAGCTGAACAGCAGAGTCAGGTTGCAGTTGATGCCTTCTTTTTCCAGTTGTTCGGCCGCGCGGATACCTTCCCAGGTGGAGGCAACTTTGATCAGCACGCGATCTTTGCTAATGCCAGCTGCTTCGTAGAGTTCGATCAAGTGATGCGCTTTGGCGATAGAAGCTTGGGTATCGAAGGACAGGCGCGCGTCAACTTCAGTGGACACCTTGCCGGGCACGATTTTCAGAATTTCACAGCCGATCGCAACGGCCAGTTTGTCGGCTGCGGCGGCGATGGAGGAAGTGCTGCCCAAAGCTTCTTGCACAAGCGGCGCGTACTGGGGCATTTGTGCGGCTTTAAACAGCAGGGAAGGGTTGGTTGTTGCGTCGAGCGGTTTATAACGACGGATAGCCTCGATGTCGCCAGTGTCGGCTACAACGTCGGAATAGGATTTCAATTGTTCAAGTTTGTTGGTCATAGCACCCCCTGTATAAAGCCGGTCATTATCCGCCCGGCAGAGTTCTCTAGACAAGTCGGCTTCCCGCAGAGTTCATATACTTTTGTGCTTCGTGCAGCAGGCTCGCGGGCGCTCCGGCGCGCGTTGCGTTTTCGCTGAGAAAACGGCGGAAGTATTTTCCGCCGGGCTGGCCGGCGTAGAGACCGAGAATATGCCTCGTCATATGATTCAACCTCGCACCCTGGCGAATCTGGTTCTCACAATAAGGAATAAATGCTTCCAAAACCTGGTCACGGGTCAGCGACTCGGCATTTTCGCCATAGATCTCTCTATCCACATCGGCCAATACAAACGGATTGTGATAAGCCTCGCGGCCCAGCATTACGCCATCCACGTGTTCTAAAAGGTCGTGACAGGTGGTCAAGTTGGTAATGCCGCCGTTGATCACAATGGTGAGATGGGGAAAACGCTGTTTCAGGGCAAAAACCCGGTCGTACAGCAGCGGTGGAATTTCACGGTTTTCTTTCGGGCTTAATCCCTGCAGCCAGGCTTTGCGGGCGTGCACGATAAAAACATTGCAGCCGGTTTGGGCAATGATACTGACGAAGTGGTGAAGGTGTTCTTCGCTGTCGTGATCATCCACCCCGGTGCGGTGTTTGACGGTCACCGGTATGTTCACGGCTTCCCGCATAGCGGCGATACAGTCGGCTACGGTCTGTGGCTCCGTCATCAAACAGGCACCGATGCGGCCTTCCTGTACGCGGTCGCTGGGGCAGCCGCAGTTGAGGTTTACCTCGTCGTAGCCGTAGTCCTCCGCAATGCGCGCGCATTCCGCCAGGGCTTTAGGATCGTTGCCGCCGAGTTGTAGGGCGACAGGTTGCTCTTCCGGATTAAAGCGCAAAAAGCGGTCCCGGTCGCCGCGCAGAATCGCACCGGTGGTCACCATCTCGGTGTACAAACGGGCTCGCTTGGATAACAGCCGCCAGAAATAGCGGCAGTGACGGTCACTCCAATCCATCATGGGGGCGAGACAAAAACGCCAGTCGCGCTCGTGCATGGAAAACCTCAGGCAAAAATCGGCCGCATAGCTTATGCGGGTCGCGAGGCGATAGGAAGTTCTGTTAGACAGGCGATGCGGATTCATAGGTTTTCCGGCTGCATGCGTATAAAATGCCTGGCTTTCGCATAGCCAACGGGGATTAGGCGATGATTCGAGTAGTAAATAAGCAGTGGCTAGGTTTCGTATGGGTGCTGGCGGTTTTGCTGCTGAGCGCCTGCGCATCCACGCCCAAAAGCGCTCAGGATGGCGAACCCATTGAACCGCCTAAGGATCCTTGGGAAGGATTCAATCGCAAAATGTTTGCGTTCAACGATACCCTCGACCGTTTTTTTCTCAAACCCGTCGCACAGGGCTACCGCTTCGTCACGCCAGATCCGGTTGAAACCGGGGTTTCAAATTTTTTCAGCAACCTCGGCGAAGTCTCCAATGTGGTGAATAACATGCTGCAGTGGAAGTGGCGCAAGGTCGGTAACAGCACCGGGCGTCTATTGCTGAATACCACCGTGGGTTTTGGCGGATTGTTTGATGTGGCTCGCTACGCAGGTTTGCCAAAGCAGGATCCCGAGTCCTTTGGCCAGACGCTTTCTTATTGGGGGGTAAGCAGTGGCCCTTACGTGATTCTTCCTTTCCTTGGTCCTTCTACCATGACTGACACAGTGGCATCGCCGGTCGATTGGTATCTGGACCCATTCAGCTATGTGGATGACAACACCGTCCTCTATGGCACCAAAGCTCTGGATATTCTGCAGTCTCGCGCTGCCTTGCTCGATGCCGAAAAGTTGATTTCCGGTGATAAATACGTATTTATCCGCGAAGCCTACCTGCAGCGGCGCGAATATCTGGTACAGGATGGCCAAGTCCAAGATGATTTCGGCGGAGAACTGGAAGATTTCGACGATTTTTAATCCAAGTATGCATAACATAATGGCGCCGTCCTTGCTGGCGGCACCTGCGCAAAAATGCCCACAAAATTTCCCGTTCAGCGCAGCGGTTGCACAGTACTCATATACGGGTTAGTGTTTAGGTTAGTGTTTTTTCGCTCCAGCAAATTACTTTCTAATAATTAATCCAAAAAAGCGGGTGAGAGATGACTGAGCGGGGCCGCCAGCTTCTGGTAATCGACGACGATAGTCTGGTCCGTCAAAGCATAGTGGCCTATCTGGAAGATAGCGGATTCAGGGTTCATGAAGAGTCCGACGGTCACTCCGGTATTGCTTGGTTTCGTAAAAATAAACCCGATCTTGTTCTGACTGATCTGCGTATGCCGGATCTCGATGGTTTGTCATTGATGCGAGCCGTCAAACAAATTGATCCCGACACACCCGTGATAGTGATTTCTGGACTGGGAATGGTGTCGGATGTAGTGGAAGCGCTGCGTTTAGGCGCGGCGGATTATTTGATAAAACCTCTCGTCGACATGGAAGTGTTAACACATTCGATCAACAAGGCCTTATCCGTACTGGATCTGCAGCGCGAGAATCAGCGATATCGCCGCGATCTGGAAAAAGCCAACCGCGAAATGCGTGAATACGTGCGGGTTCTGGAGCGCGATCAACAGGCGGGGCGGCAAGTGCAAATTAACCTGTTACCACCAACGCCCGTGCAATACGGCAATATCACAGTCGCGCACAAAATTGTCCCCTCTTTGTATTTAAGCGGCGATTTTATTGATTACGGTTTGATAAATAACCGGTATTTGTCCTTTTATCTCACGGATATCTCGGGTCATGGCGCTTCATCCGCCTTTGTGACCGTCTGGCTAAAACAGCTCGTTAGGCGCATCATTCGCGAACGCCGCGTTTTTCAACCGCAGGATGACTTCCAAATTGATGCGGCGGAATGGCTGTCGATGATCAACCAGGAACTGATGCGCTCCAAATTCGGCTGCCATCTGACCTGTTTTGTCGGCATTCTTGATACCGAAACCCGGGAAATGCGTTACGTGTTGGGAGGCCATCTCCCGCTGCCGGTTCTGGTGGTCGATGGAGAGGCGACGTTCCTGCCGGGTAAAGGCAAGCCGGTGGGGATTTTTAAAGATGCAACCTGGGAAGTGTTTCATGCCACGCTGCCCGAGAAGTTTTCGTTAACGGTGTTTTCGGACGGCATTCTGGAAGTGCTGCCGCCCCTCGATTTAATAGGCAAGGAACAGTGCCTGCTAGACTTGATGAAAAACAGCCCCGGTGATTTGGAAGGCATCTGGTCGGGCTTGGGACTCGATAAGATACGAGACATGCCCGACGACATAGCCGTCCTCACCCTTAAGGCAGGTGATGTAACATGAGTTCCGGTCACATTTACGTCGCGGAACACGACGGAACCTACGTGATTAAGTTGGTGGGCGATGTCCGCCTCACGCTTTGTATTTCGTTCGACCAGTTCATCTCCACCATGTTTGGCGAGGAGAACTTTAAAACTGTGGTGTTCGATTTGCGCGAAGCAGAAGGCATCGACAGTACCACTCTTGGTCTGATGGCGAAGATTTCCATCGGTTCGCGCGATCTCGGCCACGGCAATCCTATAGTGGTCGCATCAAACCCAAGCATTCAGCGTCTTCTGATCTCGATGGGATTTGAAGATATCTTCGAATTGGTTTCAGACACAGATCTGCCCTTTAGCGGTACGCAGCCGCTGCCGGAGAATCTGGAAGACGAAGCTGCCATAAAAGCGAAAGTCCTCGAAGCTCATCAGATTTTGATGGACCTAAACCAGCCCAATAAAGTCAAATTCCACGAGCTAGTGGAAACCCTCCGGGGCAAATACTAATTCCACAACTATTTCCACATAAGCGATGTTGGCGTGACAAAACAAAAAGTTGGCCAATCTATAAGAGGCTGTTTATGGCGTTGGGATCGTTGATCATTTCTTGGCGAGCTGGATTGGTGAATTTTTGCAACGGCGTTGCCGCAAAGCTCCGTTCTGCACTGGTTCTTGTGGCGGTTCTGATTCTTAGCGGCTGCGCGAGCACGGTCAGTACTCGGGTGAATACCTTCAGGACGCCGGGCGATATGCCGGCGAGCGGGTCAGTGACCGTTCAGGCCAGTGACCCGCAAATCAATCGCTCCCTGGAATTCGCCTGGTATCGGGGGCAAGTCGAAACAGCCTTGGCAAATCTCGGTTACACCATAACGTCTGATCCACAGGCGGCGGAATTTGTCGCGTTTTTGGATTACGGTGTTGAGCCGGTTGAAGCCGGTCGCCGCGGTCCCTTGTTTACCACGGGCTGGGGGTTTGGTCGGTCGCGTTATTTCGGCACCAATGTCGTGTTTGTCGATGACGACCGCCGGCAAGAATTCCTCCGCCACGTTCAGCTGGTCATCGAGCGCAACGAACCAAACGGAGAGCGGGTATATGAAGTCTCCGGCGCCAGCCAGGGTCGTTGCGGGGTGATGTCCGTGGTGTTCGACGAGATGCTCGCTGCCATGCTCAAAGAGTTTCCTTCAGCCAACGCTTCGGTAAAAACCATTTCCGTCAAGGGTGACGCGCGCTGCTAGAGGGCGCGTCATCTAGTCTTATTCTCAATCCTAGACACTCATCACCATTCCTAGATCATATTTGTAAGAGCATTGGTCGGGCGGTTGTTTTAACCATGTTCTAGAAATAGAGTGTGGCCCCAAACTCGCTTGGACCAACTTGTGCAACGACTGACGCAGCTTATTTTTTTCATATTCAGTTTACGCACCGCGATGTTGCTGGTGGCCGTATGGCTGCTGGTCAGCGACCGTTTACCTGCTGCTTTTTTGCACGCCCAGGATCAGATCCAAACCCATATCTTTCGTTTGGGCCTGGCGATGAGCGAACTGCCGACGCCGAAAACCCAACTTACCGTTATCCATGTCCCTGATGAAGAATATGACCACTGGTTAGTGGATCTGTCGGGCTCAGTGCAGCTGGAGCAGTTGATCGATAAAAAGGACGAATCCGCCATTTTGGGATTGGTGTTGGAGCGCCCGCTGCCGCTGGCGCAGCCAGCGGCAGAAGAGTTGTTAGGCGAGATTCAACGGGGACGGAAGGCCCGCGACGTTCACTATACGGATGTGCAGGATTTGCTTGCCCGGCGAGAGAAACTACTGACCGCTTTGACTGCGCCGAGTACAGTTCTCGGGCTTATGGATCAAAGCTCGCACGAGCATGGAATCGTGGTGGAAGATGGATTTACCCGGTATCCACAGGCGTTGCGCGATTGGCTTTGGCCGTGGCCAGCTCCTTTGCCGGAGACGGTAATCAGCCCCGAGCTTCAATATTTTCCTATCGATAGCGCACCCAGCCCATCCAGACGCTTGGCTTCATTGGAAGATGACCAGGTTGTACCTATGTTTCCTTTGCAGTTTTGGGCCGCAAGTCAACACCTTCCGCCACCTGAGAGCGGGCCAGAGCAGGTCTTGAGCTGGCGGCGCGATCGGGGATTCGCCTTTGGCATTGAGGAAATTGCTACCTCCGTCAAAGCGGAAATCACCCCACTTTACGGTGCTTTTTCCGGAATTCGCGCCTCGATGCGGCAAGTGGCCCTCAGTGCTGTGTTGGGGGGTGAAAAACTGACCGGATGGATACTGGTGGGGCGAGACAGCAGCCCTGTATTAGAGCAGTCTGCCCAGATGATCGCTTCCTTGGGAGATGGGGCCTTTCTGGTAGAACCTGTATGGTGGCCAGTTGTACAAAAAGCGCTGATGGTGGGAGCAGCGGTTTTTCTGGTTCTGCTTGTCCCTCTCTGGTCCTTGAAATGGGGCATCGGCATTTCCGCAACTGCATTGTTGGCGCTGGCGGGAGGGCAGTTGGTCGGGCAATCGCTGTTCGGTTATTGGTTGCCCTGCGGCGATGTTTGGCTGTTTATCGCGGTTGGTTTGCCGGTGATGTTGCTCTGGCGCTTAAAGAAAAAATTGTGGCTTAACCTGTTTGAACGAGCCGATGCGGCCAGCCGAGCACTTGCCTCCATCGCCTTAGCGGAAGGTAGGTTAGAGGACACCTGGAGGCATCTGCGCCCTTGCCGCAGTACTCCCGAGACGCTCGACGCCCTGTATCAACTTGGACAGCGCTATGAATTGATCGGGGATTTCGCCAATGCCTTAAGGGTATTCAAACATCTGCGTCGACGCCGTTGGCGCTACCGCGACGTGTCGGTGCAAATCAAACGACTGCGCGCCTGCCTGAGCTATCAACAAATACACGATCAGCCGTCACATGAAGAGGGATTTACTGACGATGCAGCAAGGGTCTCCGCCGCCGGTTGATGCCAACGACGGAGTCCGGACTTACTCGTCCTGCGGTTTGTGCAGTTGGATGGGATCTCGTTTTTTGCGCAGGCGCAAATTGAGCATTTCGACTCCCAGAGAAAACGCCATCGCGAAGTAGATATAACCCTTCGGAACATGGACGTCGAAACCTTCGACCATCAGCGTCAGACCGACCATCACCAGGAATGACAGGGCGAGTATCTTCACAGTGGGGTGAGATTCCACAAAGTCGCCGATCGGCCGAGCGGCAAATAGCATAACCCCGACCGCCAGCACTATGGCGATTGCCATCACCATCACGTCGTCTGCCAAGCCCACGGCTGTGATCACCGAATCCAGCGAAAAGACGATATCTAAAATCGCAATCTGCACCAGAATCATCAGCATGTTGGATGCCCCGATAGGGCGTTCTGACTCTTCAGCGCCTTCAAGGCTGTTGTGGATCTCATGGGTCGCTTTGGCCAGCAGGAACAAACCCCCGCCGATCAAAATGATATCGCGCCCGGAAATCTCCTCTCCCAGCACAGTAAACCAGGGGTCCGTCAGGCCCATCACCCATGCCAGCGAAAACAGCAGGGCGAGGCGGGTGAGCATGGCGAGCGCCAAACCCAGTCGGCGCGCCACATTGCGCTGGCGCGCGGGCAGACGTCCGACCAGGATGGAGATAAAGATGATGTTGTCGATGCCGAGAACGATCTCCAGCGCGGTTAGCGTCGCCAAAGCAATCCAGGCTTCCGGGTTGCTAAGCCATTCGAACATAACGAACTCCTAATTGTGTTTTAGTTATGGCATTTCATCGAGTTGCTGACGCAGCTCTTCGGCGCTGGGGCGCAATTGTGACAAGCCTTTGCGAATTCTCCGTTCGCCGAGCAGCAGAACTATAGGCGCAGCGATAAAGATAGACGAACTGGTGCCGACGACTATACCGAAGAGCATAGGCAGGGCGAAGCTCGCCACTGCATCACCACCGGCAATCGCCATGGGTGAAATGGCGAGGAAAGTTGTGACCGAGGTGAAGATGGTGCGCGTCAGGGTCGACGTAATGCTCTCGTTCAACACTTCCGCCAAGGGTTTATCGGGAGACTGTCGCAGAAACTCCCTCATGCGGTCGAAGACGACCACCTTGTCGTTCACCGAGTAACCAATCAGCGCGAGCAATGCCGCGACCGCAGTCAGATTAAACTCCACGCCCGCCAGCACAAAGAAGCCAATGGTTTTGGTCATGTCCAAGGCCAGGGTGAGGGTTGCTCCGATTGCAAAATGAGATTCAAAACGAATCCATAGGTAAACCAGCATGCCGAGGCCGGCGATCACTATGGCGAGAATCGTCGCATCGCTGAAGTTGCCGCTGACTTTCGGGCCAACGACTTCGACGCGGGGAAATTCCGCATCCGGGCTGACGCTTCGCACTGCAGTTTTCAGATCTTCCACGGGCGCGCCACTGGCGACTTGTTCGGCACTCTGGCTGGGTAGGCGAATCAAATAGCTACCGGTTTCGCCAAACTCCTGAATCGCCGCACTGGCGAAATTCTGCTGGCGCAAACTATCGCGCAAGGTTTCCACTGAAGTACCTGGAGCGCGAACTTCGATAACACTGCCGCCGGTAAAGTCGATGCCGTAATTCATGCCGGGTGCGACAAACAAAATCGCCGAGGCAACCGATAAGACGATGGATACGGCGAGGCCGATATAGCGCCCGCGCATAAAGTTGATGGTGCGGTTGCTCAGTCTATCCAGAGCCTTGATGGTCGAGATATTCAGCGTATCGCCGGACAGTTTGCGAACGCGCCATTCCATCAGCAAACGCGTTACCGCAATCGCTGTGAACATGGAGATGATCAATCCCACCGCCATAGTGACCGCAAATCCCCGCACCGGGCCGCTGCCAAACAGGAATAACAAGCTGATAGCGATCAGCGACGTGATATTGGAATCGAGAATGGTGCTGTAAGCGCGTTTGAAACCGGCGTCGAGCGCCGCATAGGCAGAATTGCCATTAAGGGATTCTTCGCGGATGCGTTCGTTGATCAGGATGTTCGCATCCACCGCCATGCCGATACTCAGGATAAAACCGGCAATGCCCGGCAGGGTCAGGGTCGCGCCGAACAGGGTCAGAATGCCGAACACCAGGCCGATGTTGATGGCCAATCCGGTGCAGGCAATCAACCCCCAACGGCCGTAGATCACCACCATAAACACGAACACCAGCAGCGCGCCTATGACGCCGGTAGTGATGCCCATGGAGATGGAGTCGCTGCCCAGGTCTGGCCCGACGGTGCGTTCTTCAATCACTTTGAGAGGGGCGGGCAGGGCACCGGCGCGCAATAGAAGCGCGAGATCATTGGCGCTGGCGGAGGTGAAGTTGCCGCTGATTTCGCCGCTGCCGCCGGTAATGGCACTGCGGATCACCGGCGCGGTGATGACCTTGCCGTCTAGCACTATGGCAAACGGGCGGCCGATATTTTTGGTGGTGATGTCGGCAAACCGGCGCGCGCCTTCACTGTCGAGGCGGAAGTTGACCACGGGCTCGCGCGTATCCGGATGAAAACCGAGCTGGGCGTCGCTGATATGCCGGCCTTCCAATGCTACGCGCGCTTCCAGCTGGTAACGCTCGTTAGGTCCGTCGCCGGGCACTGTGATAACGCGGGTTTGCCCTTGTGAGCTGCCGTCCGCCACCAGATGGAACGTCATTTTGGCGGTGGTGCCGAGCAACTGGCGGATATAGGCGGGATCATCCACCCCGGGTAACTGGACCAACACCCCGTCCTCACCCTGGCGGGTGATGGTCGGGTCGACCAAACCAGTCTCATTCAGGCGGCGGCGTACCACCTCAAGGCTGCGCTCCACTGCATCCTTGCGGACGGACTCGGAAAATTCTTTGCTGGCGCTGATGCTCAGGGATTGTGAGCTCACTTCCACCCGATAACCGCGCGTGCCGTTGGCGAGACCTTCCAAAAGCGGACGGATGGCCTCGCGCACCTTCTCCAGATCGGCTGGATTGGTGGGGGTGATATGGATTTCACCGCGTCTGACTTCCGGTCGGCTGTGAAAAATGCGCAGCTCACGCAATTTGGCACTGATCTGGTCGGCGAGATCCTGATTCTTTTCCGCCAGCAGGTTTTGTGTATCCACCTCCATCAACAGGTGAGAGCCGCCGCGCAGGTCGAGGCCGAGGGTCAGAGTATTACTGGAATACCAGGAAGGCAGTTTTTGCAAAACATGTTCGGGCAATACATTGGGCAGTGCACTGAGCAGGCCCAACAGAATAAAAAAGCTGTACACCACAGCTCGAGTGGAAAGAGAGCGCATGAATAACCTCGTGTTGTTATGCGCGAACAGCACATCAAAAAGCATCGGGTGCAGGCGATGGGTTCGCTGAGCCGCTAGCGGCGGTAAATGTGGAAGTGGTGGAGGTTAGGCGACGGGAGGAGCGCGGGGGACTTGAGGTTGGTGGCCTCTGGAAGGAGTCAGTTGAGCCTGATCGGGCCAATCGATAAGGCCGATATTGAGAGTTGAGTCATAACTCCAGAAGGGCGAAACGCAGAGCTGTGGTGGGTCCAGATCGGTGGATGAGTCGTCCAGATGGCGCCAGCGGTGATCGGTCTCGCGGTTGACGTCCTTCGGATACGCCTTGAAGGCAGGCAACGGAATTTCCGCACCTGCGCGCGGAGTGGCTTGCAATGACAGGCCGTGACGAGAAGAAGTATTGTGTCCCGCTAACAAGGTCCCGCACAGCGCCAGCAGCAGTGCAAACGCACCACTGACGGACCAGCAGGAGAAAAACTTGGACGCGCGCGACATAAACAGGCCAGCTATGGAATCCCGGTAAGGTGGGGGCTGGCGGTCTCAGAGTCAATAGAACTGGGCGAATATATTTCCCGGAACAGCAAATCTGCGTAGGATTCACCCTTTTTTGGCCTTTCCCGACATGAACTCCTCCATCGACGTTATTGCCGAAGATCCTGCCACCCAAGAGGCCGCGAGCCGGTGCGCCAAGGCTTTGAATATCCCGCTCAATATTGTGAGTGAAGATGCGCACTATCGAATTCACTTTCACTCGGAAGGTGTTTTTTTGGAAGCGGCAGACAACCGCAAGCATGGGCGTATTCAGGTGGATTTTTGCGCGGGCGGCGCGGCGCACAGGCGTTTATACGGCGGTGGTAAAGGCCAAATGATCGCCAAGGCGGTCGGCATAACGGCGCAAATAAAACCTCAGGTTTTTGATGCGACCGCTGGTTTGGGTGGTGATGCTTTTGTGCTGGCGTGCCTAGGTTGCCCGGTCACCATGATGGAGCGCTCACCCGTAGCCTATGCGCTTTTGGAAGACGGGTTGCGCCGCGCTGGCCGGTTTGCCGCAGAACAGGATGAGGAATTGGCGGCAGTTCTCCAGCGTATGCAATTATTTCCGGGTGACAGCATTGCCTATCTGGAATCTCAGGATGATCCGGTAGCAGACGTGATTTATTTGGATCCCATGTTTCCTGAGCGGCAAAAATCCGCAGCAGTGAAAAAAGAAATGCAGGCCTTTCACGAGGTGATAGGTCAGGATCGGGATGATGAGCGCCTGCTGCAGGCCGCTCTCAAGCGGGCGATCTATCGGGTGGTGGTCAAACGTCCCCGCCATGCTCCACCGATCGGTGGGCAAAAGCCACATTACACCCTGGAAGGCAAATCCTCTCGTTACGACATCTACGCGTTGCGCTCTCTTACCCGCGCCTCATAAAAAAGGCCCGCAGCGCGGGCCAAACTTCCGAGGAGGGTTTGAACGCAAGGAAATCAGATGCCGGTATAGGCGGGAGCGGGGTGCTCGACCGTGATATCGACGCGACGCTCTTGCCGGTAGGCTTCAAAATCGCCTTTGGCCGCGCTGGAAAAACGATTGCCGTGGCCGGTATAGGTGATGCGATTGCTCTCGATTCCGGAATTTTCCAAAGCTTCTTTCACTGCCTTGGCGCGCTCTTGCGATAACACGTTGTTGTATTCGTCAGTGCCGCGCGGATCCGCATGGCCGTCCAGGGTAACGCGTAATTCCGGGTGGGCGCGCAAATGGTCGGCAAGCTGTTTTACGCGCTGCAGATCCAATTCACTCAATGTGTCATCGCCACTGGCAAACAAGATCTGGAATGTCATAGTCGCGGTGGCGAGTTCTTCCAATTCTCCAGCTCGTGCGCGCTCTTCTTGCAACAAGGCTTGCAGTTTTACTTGATCTTCAGTCGCCCGCTGCAGTGCCAACTCATTCTGATTGGCCTGGCGACTTTGGTCGGCGAGAAACGCGCCACTCAGCGCTCCAACCAAAAATCCAATCGGCCCTGCTGCTACGGTTCCGGCGATGGTAAGACCAGTAAACGTAGCGCCTTCCAATGCGGCTTGTTGATTTGGGGTTCGTGCAGCGTGGGCATTGAGGCTAATGGCTGAGGCGAGGATAAGACCGGAAATGGTGAATAGGTTTTTCATTGGGAAGCTCCTGTAATGCCTGCTCAAGCAGCGGCGTGTTCAAAGTTGGGTTTAAATGGCGGTTGCGTAACGCATCCGTTGTGATCATTAAACCGAGGGAACAGGACGCACCTGGGGATCAAACAGGGCTAGCTGCGGAACAATTGTGGCGAAAGGTGGCAAGTCAGAGGAAAGTGGCGAGTGCAAACAAAAGCGCCTGCAGGCAGAGCCGGCAGGCGTTTAATAAACCATGAGAAAGGCAGTTATCAGCGTGAGGTTGCAAACAGCGCAAAGACCAGCACCACCAAGGCTACCAAGGTGATACCTATGGAATAGCGCCGCATACGAACCCCGTCCATTTCAGACCGATCGACAATCACGGAAATGCTGTTTTCATTTCCGGTCTCGTCAGTTTTAAAGACCAGTTCCGTCCTGCCTATCTGGATCTTGTCGTTGTGCACCAGATAGGCCCGGTTTTTCGCGATGCCGTTGATCAAAATGCCATTTTTCGCGTGGGTTGCGGTGAGCAAATAGCCATCGGCGGTTTTGGTCAAACGGGCGTGATCGTTGGAAATGGTTTTGTCGTTAATGCAGATCTCGGCGTGAGGGTCGCGACCTATCTGCCAGCTGGTTACTGGTTTGGCCGCGTGCAGTTCGAACAACTTGCCGCGCAGTGGCGCTGTCATGACGATCAGGCGCGGGCCGGAACCGACGTTGAGATCCTGATCCAGCCGGCTGCGCTCGATAAACCGGTCCAGCTGCGCCGCCGACAACATCTGAGTTCGGTCATTGACGTCGGGTGATTCGGCTTCCGCCAGGGAAGTTGCGTAAGCAGGCTGTGGTTCCGCCACCGTTTTCTGCGGCCGCAGGTCTTCTATAACTGCGGTAGGTGCCGGGGTGGAATTCAATAATTCATCCACACTGCTGATATCCAGACGGCCGAGTTCAGGCTCTTGCCGACTGCTAACCAATGAAGGACGCAGGGGTTTTGGCGGAATAACCGGTCGGCTAGGGACAGGTTGCAGATGGCTGTCCAAGGCCCCATGGCGCCGCGGCGACAGGAGCGTATCCGTTGTACTGACGGAATCATTAGATGTCAGACGAAAACTGATGTCGTCAAATGCCACTTCGTCACCGACACTCAAGCGAATTCGGCCTTTGATTTTCTGCCCGTTGACGAAAGTACCATTGGTGGAGTGCAGATCTTCGATATACACCCCGTTGGGAGACACATTGATTTTGGCGTGATAACGGGAAACATGGCCGGACTTGAGCGTAATTGCGCAATCCGCTTCCCGTCCAACCAGCATTTCCCCTTGCAAAATATATTCTTCGCCATCGGCTAGCGCCCGGAGAACAAAAGCCTGGCTTCTTCGTTTGATCAGCGTTGCATCTTCCATAGCCATAGTCTCTATTGTTCCTTATGAGTTGTTATTTGGCGGCGTTATGTAGTCTCAATTCCAGTGAAGAACCCATTCCGTGAATATCGAACTACCCGTGCCTGAGCTAATTGTGCAAACGGTTGTAAATTTTTTCGGCAATGTAACCGAAGAAAATTCACACTATTGTACTGCAAATGCACAGGTATGCTGCAAAACCCGCCATTGCCGATGCCTATTCCGCCGACGCGTTGGCAAATCGCGGTCTTGGGCTCAGGGAAGCAAGATTTGGACCTGTAACCGGGTGATCAGTTCGACAGAATGAATTGTAGGCATTCATACGCTTCGTAGCGAAGCGTATGAATTTAGAGTGTTTTTCGACGAAGTTGCGGCTCGAGTGCCTTAGAAGGGACGTTGTTTCTGTTGCTCTTCGGATTCTTCCTCCGGCGGTTCATCGACCACCAGCTTGAGTTCACCAAAGCTGACTTTTTCTGCGGCTTGTTCTCCCGCCGGGGCTGCAGGGCTTTCCCCTTGAGCCAATTTGATGCGCAGGCGGAGGTTGTTGGGGGAGTCGGCGTTGGCGATGGCGTTGTCGTAGCTGACCTTGCCCTCCATAAAGAGTTTGAACAGGGCTCCGTCGAAGGTTTGCATGCCCAGATTTTCCGACTTTTCCATAATCTCTTTGATTTCGGTAAGGCGGTTTTTCAGGATCAACTCCTGAATCGTCTTGGTGCCGAGCAACACTTCCACCGCCGCACAGCGTTTGCCATCAACGGTAGGCACAAGCCTCTGAGAGACAATGCCGCGCATATTCTGTGAAAGTCCCATCAACAGCTGCGGGCGTTTTTCGTCCGGGAAGAGGTTGATGATGCGCTCAAGTGCTTGGTTAGCGTTGTTGGCGTGCAGGGTAGAGATGGCGAGGTGGCCGGTTTCAGCAAATTCCAGCGCGTGTTCCATGGTTTCCCGATCGCGGATCTCACCGATCAGAATTACGTCCGGCGCCTGGCGCAGGGTGTTTTTCAGCGCATTCTTGAATGAGCGGGTGTCCACGCCGACTTCGCGCTGGTTGATGATGCTTTTCTTGTGTTTGTGGACGTACTCCACTGGGTCTTCGATGGTGATGATGTGACCGCCCGAGGTGCTGTTGCGGTGGTCAATCAAGGCGGCAAGAGAGGTGGATTTGCCCGAACCGGTTCCGCCGACGAAGAGGATCAGACCGCGTTTGTTCATCACTAGGTCTTTCAATACTTCAGGAAGGCCGAGGTTTTCGAATTTGGGGATTTCGGTGTTGATATTGCGCGCAACAATGGCGACTTCGTTGCGCTGCTTAAAGATATTGATACGGAAGCGCCCTACGCCCTGGATGGTGATCGCCAGGTTCATTTCCAGTTCTTTGGCGAAGATTTCGCGCTGCTCGCCATCCATGATTTCCATGGCGATCTGCTCGATCTGCCCAGGTTTGTAGGGCTCTTGCGTCAGGGGCTTGAGCACTCCCTGGAATTTGGCACAGGGCGGCGCGCCAGTGCTGAGGTAGAGGTCGGAGCCGTCTTTTTTGGCAAGAATATTCAAATACTGATCGATGGGTGTGCCCATGGCATTTCATCCTTCCTACTGCGTGGGGAGCCTCGGGAACGGCCAATCGGTCCCGAACAGTTTTGAGTATAGAAGGGGATTTTTGAGATTCCCGTGACGGCGGAGGGAGAGGATGAGTGGTCGGTTTTTTTCATCAATGGCAAAACGACAAACCTGAAAAATAGCAACCGTTGGTGCACGCACGGAAGTTACCTGAAATTTAGCGGCTTATAGTGGGCTTCCTTTCATCTCAGGGGCCAGGGATATGCGCAGATTCGTTTGGCAAGTCGGGTTGATGTTATTGGTGATGGTTGTATTGCCATACGCCTATGCGGACGATGGCAAAGTTCGTCTTCAGATTGTGGATGCGCAAACCCAACGGCCTGTGTCAGGTGCAAAGGTGACTGTGATTCCGCGCCAAGGCGCAACGCAAAACCTTAACGCGGCAGATAACGGCCAAGCCCATTCGGAAGGTTTAATTCCCGGCCTCTATGAAATTCTGATCAGCCGCCCCGGCTATCAAACGGCGCGCTTGCCAAGTGTGCGGGTGGTGGACGGCAAAACCACCAGTTTGCGGGTGGACCTATTCGTCCAGCGGCAGAACGTCGAAGAGGTGGTGGTTCTGGGCACGGCCATAGGCGCAGATTTGCTGAGTTCGGTGGGCACGAGTTTGGTGGATCGGGAGCAACTGCGCAGTGCGGCTGGAAGCGGTGGCGATGTACTGCGGGCGTTGGACGGTCTGCCTGGGGTGTTTTCCGATGGGGAGTTCACAAGCTTTACCGTGCGTGGCGCGGGGCCGCGGGACAATCTGGTCTTGGTCGATGGGATTCCTTTCGAGAAGCTCGTGCACTTCGCCGAGACCTTTGGCAATGAGGAGGAAGTCGAGGGCGGTGGCCGCTATTCCGTATTTGCCCCCAATGTCATCGGCTCGGCGGAATTCCAACCCGGCGGCTGGAGTTCGGCATACGGCGGCAAGGCGGGCTCGCTGCTCAAGTTGGAGGTGGCTGAAGGCAATCCGGACAGCGCGTCCTATTCCGCGCGGTTGGATTTGGCTGGTATAGAACTGGGTTATGACGGGCCGAGTCGCTTCCATGACGATACGTCCTTGTTGCTGTCAGCGCGTACCTACAACTTTGGTCCGTTGTTTGAGGCCATAGGGCTCGAAGATGAAGGCACTCCTAAATTGACCGACGTGATCCTCAAAACATCGACGCAAGTGTCGTCACAGGACAAGGTCCAGTTTCTCGCCATTTACGCCCCCGAGGAGGACACTCGCGATATGGACAATGTACTCGCGTCCGATGAAGACGAACCGGGCAATTTCACCGACGTGGAACTCTCGCGCAATAAGTCGGACAACTCGCTCCTGGGACTCACTTGGTCGCGTCTTATAGGTCGAAATTCTGAATTGGTTAACCAAATTTATTTTCGCAATTTCGATGCGCGAACTCGCCTCGGGGAGGCTTATCCGGATCAGGTTCCTTTGGATACTCCTGCTGACCAAATTCCCGCGCGGGAAAATCTGCTCAATATCCGCGCGGAGGAGCAGGAGGCTGGCTGGCAACTGGATTTTTTCACCGACAATGCGCTCGGTCGCCTGTCTACAGGCTGGCGAATTACGCAATTGGATTTGCATTACCAGAGCGATCTTTCGGAAAACTGGATTATCTACACCTACGATAGCGACGACTTCCGCCCCGATCCCGAACAGCGCTATATAGAACTTACGCCTGAATCACTGAATAGTTTTTATAAACAATCTGAAGTGAATTACACGCTTTATATGGATCAGGAATTTTCCGTCAGTGATTGGAGTTTTCGCACCGGCGTCCGTTATGACCGCGATAATTTTTCGCAGGAAAATTTGTGGTCTCCCAGAATCGGTGCCACTTGGTTGGCAACCAATAATCTGCGCATTACCGCCACCCTCGGTCGCTATTACCAGGCGCCGCGCATAGAAGATCGCGCAGCGGATGACACAAATAATGGCTTGGAAAATGAGGTGGTGGACCAGTTCGGCATTGGCTTCGTCTATCGCATCAACGACACCTTGAATCTTTTCGTCGAACCCTATTATCAGGAGCTCAGCAATCTGGTGACGGAAGGTGATCGGGTTAATCAAACCTATAGCAACAGCGGCGATGGCAGATCTTATGGCGTAGATACCGCGCTCACGCGGCAGTTCAACAATGGCTGGTCCGCCGATTTCAAATATTCCTACAACCACGCCCGAACCCGCGATCGCGTCGGCGAACCTTATGAATTCGCCGAATACAACCGGCCTCACGCTGTGAGCATCGGCGGCGTTTGGGAAATCAATCAGCGCTGGAAATTATCCGCGCGCTGGAAATGGGCATCCGGCAAACCCCGAGATGACTATGTGATTTATGAAAATGTTTTGGGCGATGGAGAGCCACTGCGTTATTCACGGGAAACCGTCGCGAAAAATACCGGACGTTACAGCAGCTACAGCTCCCTGAATTTTCGCGCGGACTACCGCCGCAGCATCGGCCGCGTCGATTTGATTGCCTTTATCGACGTCATCAACCTCCTAGAGGCTGAAAATCCCAGCAGCGCGGAATTTAATGAGCGCTCGGGTAAGAATGAAGTAGAGGAGGGCGAGGCTTTTCCACTGGTGGGATTGCGGTTTGAGTGGTAGTGGTCTTTATTCTAAGGTGGCTTCGAGTCAGAGGCCCACCAACTATATCCGGGATCGCTACGAGTACGTCCATGTAAGCTCCCTCACCGCCGTCCTTGGCGGTGAGGGTCCCGGATACAGTTGCTAGACCTCTTTTGAACGTGCGGATCTTCGGCTTAACGTCTTTGTTCGCTCGGGTTCTCTTTGTGATCTCGCGAAATAAAGATTCAGTATTCTGCTGAAAATACAAAATCTTAATATCTAATGAGTCCGAGTTCTTCCAAGCGAATCGCCATGGCTCCTACCGAAACTCTAAATTGTACGGCCAACGATTTAAAATGATTGGAATGGTAATGCGTCGCTCCTGCTACCAATTGCGCTAATTGTTTTTTGTTTTGGATTTTCTTTCGCAACTCATCAATATTTGAGAAGCCCAAGCCAAATGCTACGTCTTCGTTAATATTTAAGTGCTCTGTTCGGAATTTCTGTTTGAAGACTTTTTTCACTAAGTTTTCCGGCATTAGAAAATACGCGGCAAACTTATCTGCGGCCCATTCAATATGATCTCGAGAGAGCTTAGACCCATCAGCGGGTCGATCTCGATGCATACGGCCTATTGAGTCGCCATGCAGAAAGATATGGCCGAGTTCATGCGCTGCCGTAAAAAGTTGCTGCTGTGCAGTGAATTGTTCAGAAACGTAAACTGTTTTTTTATCGTTATCCAAATATCCAGCGATCTCCGCAATATCGTTGTCTCTGATTAAAGGTCCAAATCCTGACACAAACTCCAATGAAAAACCTTTTATTAACATAGCGTGCGCAGGGCTCAATAATTCAATCGGGTCTTCCGGTGGACTGCCATCCCAAAGCTCATTTTTATGATTCCATATGTCGATTTGAATTTGCCGAGCAATAGTTTGAATTTGTTGATCGGTGTACTTTCGGGGTGCCTTTATTGATGTACGTTCCGGGGCATTCTTAGTCGCACTAAGCTTATTGAAGCTCTCATCTGGCGTCATTAATACCGCTCGGTCATTGGAAGAAACTCTCGAAGCTCCTTCAAAATTTCCATCGCCATTTAAGTGCGCATACTGGTTTTGTAGCCGCTCACGGCTCGCGTGGACTTGTTCTGGAGTGGCTAGTCTGGATTGTATAGGTGAGGCTGTTGGCTTATTGAGGGTTGGTGCGCGCGCTCCCTCTAGTTCTTCCATAAATGCATACGGGTTACACAAAGCCAGTCGGGCAGCAGAGAGTTGGTCATCTGTGTATGAGCTCATTCAATACCTCCATGCCGATTAAGGCTCTGAACCGTTCAATATTTGAGCATCCCCCAATCGTAACATTTATTAGTGATTGGTCAATTCTTAATCGATTTGGATTTCTTGGCGCAGGTACGGATAAGCGCCATGTACGCTGTCATGGATCTTTAGGCTTGAGGAGGGAAATCCTCGTTGGTATGGGAGACACCAATGAGGTGAGCGCATGGTATGAGGTGGGTGAATGGGCAGATTGCGGCGCTCAAAGCGCCGCAATCTTCTCTGCCTGTTCTTCCAATTTACTGAGTTTTTCCTTCGCGTCCGCCAATTTGTCGCGTTCTTTCTGCACAACATCTATCGGCGCTTTATCGGCAAAGGCGGGGTTGTCGAGTTTGGCTTGTACGCGCTCGATTTCTTTTTGCAGTTTGTCCTGCTCTTTGGCGAGGCGGGCAAGTTCGGCGGATTTGTCGATCAGGCCGGCCATTGGGACCATGACTTGCAGTTTGCCCACCAGCGCAGTTGCACTCAGAGGTGCTGCGTCGCCGGGGTTAAGCCAGGTGATGGATTCCAAGCCTGCAAGTTTGGACAGGAACTGGCGGTTTTCTTCCAGAACGCGTTTGTCGTCTTCGCTGCCGTCTGCCAGATACAAAGGCAGTTTTTTCGCCGGTCCGATATTCATCTCACCGCGAATATTGCGCACCGCGACGATTACGCCCTTCAGCCATTCGATGTCCTTGATTGCGGCGGCGTCCAGCTTGGATGCATCGGCGGTTGGGTAGGACTGCAGCATCAAGCTGGGGCCTTGAGCACCTGCCAAAGGTTTTACGCGTTGCCAGATTTCTTCCGTGATAAACGGCATCAGCGGATGGGTCAGGCGCAGGATGGTTTCCAGCACTCGTACCAGAGTGCGGCGGGTACCGCGTTGCAGGGCAGCGCTGGCGTTTTCGTCCCACAGGACGGGTTTGGACAGCTCTATGTACCAGTCGCAGTAATCTTTCCAGATAAAGTCATAAATCAGCTGGCTGACCAGATCCAGACGGTAAGTCGCGAAGCCTTCTTCCACGGCTTTTTCGGTTTCCTGCAAGCGGCTGATGATCCAGCGATCGGCCAAGCTCAGTTCGTAGTCGCTGTTGCCGTCGGCACCGCAGTCGTGATTTTCGCAGTTGCTCAGAACGTAATTCGACGCGTTCCACAGCTTGTTGCAGAAGTTGCGATAGCCCTCAACCCGGCCCATATCGAAATTGATATCCCGCCCGGTAGTGGCGAGGGAGTAGAAGGTGTAGCGCAGTGCATCGGTACCGTAGGCGGCTATGCCGTCCGGGAATTCCTTGCGGGTGGCCTTTTCGATTTTGGGCGCGTCTTTGGGATTCATCAGGCCGGTGGTACGTTTTTGCACCAGGGTTTCCAGGTCGATACCGTCGACGATGTCCAGCGGGTCGAGCACGTTGCCCTTGGACTTACTCATCTTCTGCCCTTGGCTGTCGCGCACCAGACCGTGGACGTAGACGGTCTTGAAGGGGATTTGGCTGTTGCCGTTTTCATCTTTCACCAAGTGCATGGTCATCATGATCATGCGGGCAACCCAGAAGAAGATGATGTCGAAGCCGGTGACCAGCAGGTCGGTCGGATGGAATTTTTTCAGATATTCCGTTTGTTCCGGCCAGCCGAGAGTGGAGAAGGTCCACAGCCCGGAGCTGAACCAGGTATCCAGAACGTCTTCGTCTTGCGTCAGAACTACATCCGCCGCTATGCCGTATTTGCTGCGCACTTCGGCTTCATTGCGACCGACATAGACTTTGCCTGCGGCGTCATACCAAGCGGGAATGCGATGTCCCCACCAAAGCTGACGGGAGATACACCAGTCCTGAATGTCGCGCATCCAGGCGAAGTACATGTTTTCGTACTGCTTGGGCACAAACTGGATACGACCGTCTTCAACCGCTGCAATGGCGGGTTCGGCGAGGGGTTTAGTGCTGACGTACCACTGATCGGTCAGCCAGGGTTCGATGACCACACCGCTGCGGTCACCGCGCGGCACTTTCAGCGCGTGATCGGCGATTTTGTCCATCAAGCCTGCAGCTTCCAGATCGGCAACGATTTGTTTGCGCGCTTCATAACGGTCCAGCCCGGCGTAGGCGGCGGGCAGGGTGGTGTCCTCATTGGAATTAACGGAACCGTCGAAGTTGAAAACCTGCGCATGGGCCAGAACGGCGGCGTTTTTGTCCAGCACGTTGATCAGCGGCAGGTTGTGGCGCTTGCCGACTTCGTAGTCGTTGAAGTCGTGGGCCGGTGTGATTTTCACGCAGCCGGTACCGAATTCCATGTCGACGTAATCGTCGGCAATCACCGGAATGCGGCGGCCGACCAGGGGGAGTTCGACAAATTTGCCGATCAGGGATTTATAGCGCTCGTCCTCGGGGTGAACCGCCACAGCGGAGTCGCCCAGCATGGTTTCGGGGCGGGTGGTGGCGACAACCAAATAGTCCAAACCTTCAGCGGTTTTGGCGCAGTCCGCCAGCGGATAGCGCATATGCCAGAGAGAACCTTTTTCATCGCGGTTCTCCACTTCCAGGTCGGAGATGGCGGTGTGCAGTTTGGGGTCCCAGTTCACCAGCCGCTTGCCGCGGTAGATCAGGCCGTCGTCATACAGGCGGACAAAAGCTTCGAGAACCGCTTTGGACAGACCTTCGTCCATGGTGAAACGCTCGCGGCTCCAATCGAGCGAAGAACCCAAACGGCGCAACTGACGGCTGATATTGCCGCCGGATTCTGCTTTCCATTCCCAAACCTTTTTCAGAAATTCTTCCCGGCCCAGGTCGTGGCGGGTGATGCCCTTGGCTGCCAACTGCCGCTCCACCACCATTTGGGTGGCGATGCCCGCGTGGTCGGTACCCATCTGCCACAAGGTGTCGCACCCCTTCATGCGGTGGTAGCGAATCATGGCGTCCATCACGGCATTGTTGAACCCATGGCCCATGTGCAGGCTGCCGGTGACGTTCGGTGGCGGGATCATGATGCAATAGGGAGAGCCTTCGCCTTTGGGCGCGAAGTAGCCGTTCTCTTCCCAGGTTTTGTACCAATGTTGTTCGATGGAGGCGGGTTGGTAGGTTTTTTCCATTGAATCGGAGCCTGTAGCAATTAATTAACTAGAGCCGTAACAGTGCGTTCGGGGATCAAGAAGATGGGTACCTCCGCAATTGCGGAGGGAGAAAGGGACGCATTATACATGGCACAGGATGGCCCGCCAGAATGCGGGTTACTGGGATAACCCGCTTATTTCATTGCGGGTAAGAAAATAAACCGCTGTTATACCGCCTTCGCTGGTTGTCTCGCTGTAATAGGCGATGGTGCCAAAGGCTTGTTTGGACACCAGATGGCTTTGCGGAAATGCCTGAATAAACGCGTGCTGTGCATCGGCGCCCTGATGGTGGATGCTGAAACGGTACGACATTCCGTCTGTTCGACATCAGTGCCAACCAAAGCAGCGTTGTTAAAGACATCGTAAAAGGTGTTTTCAATTGGCTCCGCCCAGGATGGGTCGAATGTTTCCGAGGCCTACCATCCAAACCAAGTGCCGGCTAAGCCATTTTCATTGCCCACGCGTGCCAAACCGCAGTTTGAGGGAATGGTTTTCCCGCCGCAGTAAGAAATGAGCGCCTGTTCGGTGACATTTTCACAGCAGAGGTGCTTTTGTATGGAGAGGCAAAAACCGGGGCTTTGTTGTAGCCTTGGCAGCTTTATCAGCGAGAACAAGGTTCGCTATGGCAACAATCCAATTTTTAGGGGCTGCTCAGGAAGTTACGGGGTCTTGTCATCTTTTGCATTCGCCTGCCTTAGGCCGGATTCTGCTGGATTGCGGTATGCATCAAGGAGGCGATGTGGTGGAGCGCCTGCCGCAGGAATGGTATGGGTTTAATCCAGCTGAGATTAACGCTGTCATCCTGTCCCATGCCCATATGGACCATTCAGGCCTATTGCCTAAGCTTTTCCAAGACGGATTCCGCGGCGCTATTTATTGCACGCCGTCCACCCGGGATTTGTTGGACATTATGCTGCGAGATGCGCACGGCCTGTATGAGCGTGATCTTGAGCGGGAGAATATCCGTCGCCAGCGCCGGGGCTTAGCCCCACTTCCGCCCGAGTACACCATCGCTGACGTTGAAGGCGTTATGCGCGCCTGTGATCCGCAGCCCTATCGAACCACATTTTCTTTGGGAACGGCTGAGGTGACCTTTCACGACGCCGGCCATATCCTCGGTTCCGCCATTACCGAAATCCGGTTTGAAGAACAGGGCCAGAAGAAAACGCTGGTCTTTTCCGGCGATTTGGGCAAACGCAATGCTGTATTGATGAATGATCCGGATCTATTGGCCCAAGCGGATGTGGTGCTGATGGAAGGTACCTACGGCAATCGGGATCACCGCTCTATAGAAGAAACCGTCACGCAACTTGAGGAAATTTTGCGCGATGCGTGGCGGCGCGGCGGCAACGTGGTTATCCCAGCATTTGCGGTGGGACGCTCACAGGAGTTGATGTTCTACATAGGTTTATTGGCTCACCAGGGCAAGCTGGATGACTGGCAGGTCATTCTCGACAGCCCCATGGCCATCGCTGTGACGCGCCTGTATGACCGATGGCTGAGCGAGTTGGATAGCAAGGACATCAAACCTCTGCACGACAGTGACAAAAACTCGCTGCGCCAATTTATTCCCCGTCTGCATTTGTCCGCGACCGTGGAAGAGTCCATGGCGATCAACAAAATCAAACGCGGCGCGATCATTATCGCCGGCAGCGGCATGTGTAACGGCGGGCGTATTCGCCACCACCTGAAACAACGCATCTGGGATAAGCACAACACCTTGATTTTCGTCGGCTTCCAGGCCAGAGGCACTCTGGGCCGGGTGCTGGTGGATGGCGCCAAGCGGGTCAAACTGTTTGGTGAGGATTATGTGGTGAACGCACGCATCGAAACCCTAGGTGGCTTCTCCGCGCACGCCGGGCAAACGGAATTGGTGCAGTGGATCAGCCATTTCACCTCAAAGCCGCGTGTCGCGTTGGTTCATGGCGAGCCGGAAGCGCTTGACGCCCTGGCCGAGCGCTTGTGGAAAGAAAAACAAATCAAGGCAGAGGCGCCCGCGCAAGGGCAGAGCTGGGCGTTTTAAATCTCAACTGAACGGATGATCTCCCAGGCTTCTTCGACGCTGTCGACGTATTGAAACAGCGTCAGATCCTCCGGACTGATCATCCCTTCCTCTACCATCAATTCCCAGTTGATCAGTCTTTCCCAATAGGCGCGATCAAACAGCAGCAGCGGCAGGGGTTTGATTTTGCCCGTCTGGATCAACGTCAGGGCTTCAAAGAGTTCATCCAGCGTGCCAAAACCACCGGGGAACGCCACCAGCACTCGTGCGCGCAGCAGAAAATGCATTTTGCGCATGGCGAAGTAGTGGAAGCGGAAACACAATTCCGGGGTGATATAGGTATTCGGCTCCTGTTCCCTCGGCAAGACGATATTGAGTCCTACGGATCGACCCCCAGCCTCGTATGCGCCGCGATTAGCCGCCTCCATAATGCCGGGACCTCCGCCAGTGATCACATGCATCGGCGTGACATCACTTTTATCGCAATGCTCGGCGATCAGGTGAGCTAGCCGTCGCGCCTTTTCATAATTCTCCGCTTGGCGCAAATTCCTTTTGGTCTGCTCCACTAAGGCTTTGAGTGCGGGGTTTGCCGGGTCTTGCTGCAAGCTGTTTTGTGCAGCCAAACAGGCCCCTTCAGCCGCTTCCTGGCTGAGCGTGCGGGCGCTGCCGAAAATCACCACCGTGTTGCGAATCTGGTGCTCGGTCAGAATTATTTCCGGTTTGCTCAGTTCCAAAAGCAAACGGACCGGGCGGAGTTCATCGCGCAGTATGAATTCGTCATCATCGAATGCCAGACGATAAGCAGACGAGCCGACTTGCGGAGTAACCGCCGGTGTCAATCGGGCGGTTTTGGCGTCATCGGCGGCGGTCGGGAAGATGCGTTTATTGGGATCGGTATTATCGGTCATAAGGATTGGAAGCCGCGAACGATGCGCGACGGGCATTAAGTTAATTGAAGATAAGCTGATAGCGATGTTGGAGAGATCGCCGAGGGAAACAGCACAAGCATCCGCTGCTATTCGTCCAGCATTTTGCGCAACCGGCGGCGCAGTTCCGCAGCGATCAGCGGCAGGTATTCGTCCACCAGATCATCCACCAGCTTTTGCTTCTGCATGGCCGATTTGTCGCGGCTAAAGGAATATTGCGGCCCACTGTCCCCGTAGGCTGAGCTTCCATAGGTTGAACGATTGAGGCGCTCTGCGCGGGCGTGAGTGCGCAAAATCGCGGTGCTGGCATCGAGTGCAGCGCTGGATTGCGCGATTTCTTCCACCAGATTGCGTTTGCCCTGGTTGAGCCGGTCGAGAATATGCTGCGGCAAAAACGGGTTTTCGCTTTTTTTGGGCAGAGGCTTGCCTTCAGCTGGTGCTGGAGGTGGGGTAAAAGGTGTCTGGGCAACGCTGTTAGGAGTTGAAACAGGTGCAGCGGATGGCGCTGGCGGCTCGACGGGGGCAGCAGCTTCGGGAGCTGGGGCTTCTGCCTGGATAGATCCCTGCTTGGGAGCAGGAGCATTGGGGTTTTCGCTGGCGAAGACTATGGCCTCGAGAGTTTCGATATGCTTTTTCTGCTCCGGGCTGATCAGCGAGTTGCGATCGTCTTCCAAAATCATCTCCGCCAGCGGCAGTGTCTGGATTTCGTCATAGCTGGCGAGATTGTCCTCTTCGGCTTCACCCGTCGTGTCCAGGTAGCCGAGATCCACGTTCAATTCTCTTTCGGCAGGAATACCTTCTGCTGCGGCAGATCCATCTGGTGTCATGAAATCGCTGCTCATATTGCTCTCCTTTTCGCTTGGCGGTAGCGCCGCAGCCTGATATGCAGCTGCGAGGGGCCCTTCCTGTCCATGAAGCTCAGAGAGATCAAGCGCTTCTTCCAGGATGGGAATTGCGTCTAGGTCCAGGTCTGCCGGCGGGGTTAAGTCTTCCTGTTCCGCTGCCAAAGGTTTATCCGGATTCATCAATCTGCCTTCGATCTGCGACCATTAGCGGTCGTCTGTTATGGTTATAGTAGCTCGCCTGAAAAAGGTGAGCCTCGATTTCGTATGAATAATCAATGTCGAGGTTTGCCTATATTCGGCTATAAGCCGAGTCATTTTTCTAAGTATTGCTACAAACCAGGGCCATTTCCATTGGTATCAGGGGAGTTTATGGGTGTTGATGTTATGGCCCATCTCCTTGTATCGACTATAGCGCCGTCTTGTCTGGTCCAATACATCAGGGGTTTGAATCACAATCTCGGCGAGTCGCTGAGCCTGCGTCTCGGGCATTGTGTGCCCGAGATTGATCAACAGTTGCCGAGCCGGTAGAGCCTCAGCATCCGTGCCGATCACCAGTGGATCGCCGCTGGACCCGCGTCCGTGGGGCAGAAAAGATTCGGGTTTGAATTCCCACAACAAACTGTCCAGTGTTTGCGCCGTCGCTTCATCTGCCACCAGGAAGGCGACGTCGCATTGTTGCGCCCAGGCTTTTTCCGCCAGACGGGCGGCGAACTGCAAACGCTCGTGATGAGATTGCGATTGCAGAACGTAAAAATCGACGCGCAACATGCGGGGCGATTAGCCGGTGTAGGCGCCGATCAGATACTGCAGCAACAATCCCACCGGACGACCTGTTGCACCTTTAGCGCCGCCACCCAGCCACGCAGTTCCGGCTATGTCCAAATGCGCCCACTTGTAGTTTTTGGTGTAGCGCGACAGGAAACAGGCCGCAGTAATAGAACCGCCTTCGCGTCCACCGACGTTTGCCATATCGGCAAAATTGCTGTCCAGGGCTTTCTGGTAGTCGTCCCACAAAGGCATTTGCCAAGCGCGGTCGTGCGCCGCTTGACCCGCTGCCAAAAGCTCATCTGCCAGAGCCTGATCGTTGGCATACAAACCGGATGCATGGTTACCGAGTGCAATCACGCACGCGCCTGTCAGAGTGGCGATATCGATGACCGCTTTGGGCTTGAAGCGCTCGGCGTAGGTCAGGGCATCGCACAGCACCAAACGGCCTTCGGCATCGGTGTTGAGAATTTCGATGGTTTGGCCGGACATGGAGGTGACCACATCGCCCGGTTTGGTCGCTTTGCCGCTCGGCATATTTTCTGTCGCGGCTATAAGACCAACCACATTTATGCGCGGCTGCAATTGTTTCAGAGTGGTCATGACGCCGAGCACACTGGCTGCGCCGCACATATCAAATTTCATTTCATCCATGGCTGGGCCAGGTTTGATGCTGATGCCTCCAGTGTCGAAGGTAATGCCTTTGCCCACCAGAACTACTGGCTCAACGGAAGCTGCAGCGCCGCGATATTGCATAACGATAAATTTGGCGGGCTGATCGGAACCTGCAGCAACAGACAAAAATGCACCCATGCCCAATTTGGCGATTTGTTTTTCATCCAAAACATTGACGGTTAATTTTCCACCGGCCAGTGATTGTGCTTTTTTGGCCAAGTAAGTGGGGGTGCAGATATTGCCTGGCAGATTGCCGAGGTGACGTGCGGTATTGATACCGTCGCCAGTGGCTTTCCCTTGTTGCAAACCGCTGCGCCATGCACTGCTGAGCTTTGCGTCACTGTGCACAGTTAATTTGGTCAGAGCCGGGGTGGAGAGATTTTGGGTTTTGGTTTCTTGATAGGTATAGAGCGAGGTTACGAACGTTTCGGCAATCAAGGTAGCGAACACGTTGTCGGCAACCGAAGATGCATTCTCAACTGACCAAACCGCATTTTTGATCTGCTTGCCTTTGAGTGCTTTAGCCACCGCCTGGACGCTGGTGCGAATATCTTGTGACGTAACGGCATTATTTTTGGAACCCAGGCAGACAACCAGGAGTCGTTTGAAAGCTGTACCGCTCGGCGGTAATGCCCATGCGCATTGACCGGCTTTCAAGGTCAACTCGTTCAATTCGATCAGTCGGGAAATCAATTGGTATTTCTTGTCGAGCACTTTGGCTGCGCCAGACAAAGTTTTGTCTGCATAAACTTGTACGATCAGACAGTCTGTGCGCAGAGTGTCTAGCTGCCCGGATTTAACCGAAAATTCCATACCTGATGCCCCAGTGAGGTGAAAAAAGATAAACAAACAGGAAAATAAACCGATATATAGTGGCCTGTGGGGCGGATTATTTCAATGCGGCTGCGGGGTGTGGCTTATCCAAGGGGCAAGCTATAATGCCGCGTCCACGTCGCAGCCCAGCATGGCCGCGGTTTGATCCGCTCGTCACAAACAAGTCATTCAATGTGATTATTTTTCGTTATCTCGCCAAAGAAGTGCTCGCCAGCATGCTCGCCGTGAGCGCCGTGCTGTTGTTAATCATCATGAGCGGCCGCTTCGTGCGTTACCTGGCGGACGCAGCTGCAGGCAAGCTCGATGCCCAGGTGTTGCTGACCCTGATGGGTTACCGCCTGCCATCTTTTCTCGAACTTATTTTGCCGCTCGGATTTTTTATCGGAATTTTGCTCGCCTACGGACGCCTTTATGTGGACAGCGAGATGACGGTCCTGTCGGCCTGTGGCATGAGCGAAAGGCGTTTGGTGGGTTACACGCTCGCCACCGGCTCGTTCGTGGCGGTCATAGTGGCAATACTGAGTCTTTATGTCAGTCCGGTCGGCGTTAAAGCCGCCGAAGATTTATTCGTCGAACAGCGCAATCGCACCGAATTCGAAACCCTAAAACCCGCGCGCTTTCACAAGTTGAGCAGCCGGGATGGTGTGACCTACGCGCAGAGTGTGAGTGCCGACAAAAAACAACTGCAGCAGGTCTTTATCGCGGGAACAGCGGAAACCAGCGACAAACTGTCGGTGGTAACAGCAGCCA
This sequence comes from Saccharophagus sp. K07, assembly GCF_014336955.1. Classification (GTDB taxonomy): domain Bacteria; phylum Pseudomonadota; class Gammaproteobacteria; order Pseudomonadales; family Cellvibrionaceae; genus UBA5868. Next base: position 684,895 of record NZ_QRAI01000001.1, read on the forward strand.
CTGGCGAGACACTGGTCAATCAAGTCACCGGCAAACGTTATCTGGTGCTGCAAAACGGCCAGCAATATCGAGGTCAACCCGGCGATGCGGACTATGAAGTCATTACCTTCAGCCGTTATTCGCAATATGTTCCTGAGCCGGATTTCGAAGCGCGACCCAAAAAGGCGACCGACGGTTTGAGCACTATGACCTTGTGGAAATCAGACACGCGAGAGGCGAACGCAGCTTTGCAATGGCGTTTATCTTTACCGGTTCTGGTATTGGTGGTTGCGTTGCTGGCTGTACCGTTAAGCCGTACCCAGCCACGTAAAGGGCGCTACGTGAAAATGATTCCCGCGATCCTGCTGTACATCATTTATTTAGTTGTGAGTAATGCAGCGCGCGGTTTGATGGAAGAGGGTAAAGCTCCAATTCCTTATTTGTTGTGGTGGGTTCACGCGGTATTTTTGCTGCTCGCGCTCACTCTTTTATTGATGCCTTCGTGGCTGCGCTTCCACCGGCGTCCGAGCCAAGCGGCACCGGCGTGAATTTATTTTGCTAAAGAAAATCATTCAATGAAAAAAATCAGAAGCTACATAGGCCGCTCCGTGGCCGGTTCTATTGCGGTCGTGCTGCTGGTCATTGTCGCTTTGGATTTTATTTCGGAATTGGTCGACCAAGGCGGCAAAGTCGAAGGCAACTACACTTTCAGCGAAGTCATTATTTACGGCTTGCTTTCGATTCCTTCGAGTATTTACGACTTTCTCCCCTTGGCGTCCTTGGTGGGTTGTCTGATCGGTTTGGGTTTGCTCGCCAACACCAGCGAGCTGACAGTTATGCGCGCTGCAGGTGTTTCGGTGCTGCAGATAATTTGGGCAGTAATGAGACCCATTTTGGTGTTTATTGGCCTGGGTATTTTTCTCGGTGAATTTGTGACACCCATGACGGACCAGTATGCCGAAAGCCGTAAGGCAATTGCGCTGGGACACCAATCGGCTCTGCAAGGGCAACGCGGGGTGTGGAATCGTGAAGGCAATGAATTTATGCACTTCAGTGCCGTCTTGCCCAACGGCAAATTGTTCGGCGTCACCCGTTTGCAGTTTGATGATGAAGGGCGCCTGTTAAACAGCACTTACGTGGAATCGGCGATTTTCCAAGGCGATTACTGGTTTGAACGCAACGGCATGAAAAGCTCGTTGGGCGACGAGCAAGTCACCACGGAATATTTCACCACCGGCTCATGGCAGTCGGAATTGTCGCCGCTGTTGTTGGACGTTTTGGTATTGAGCGCGGAAGATCTGCCGATGAAGCGTCTGTTTTCTTATGCGAATTATTTGGAGCGGCAGGGGCAGGATGCGAGCGAGTACCGGCTAGCGTTTTGGCAAAAAGCTCTGCAACCCTTGGCGACCGCCAGTCTGGTGATGATTGCAATCAGCTTTATTTTTGGCCCCCTGCGTCAGGTCACCATGGGATTTCGGATTTTTACCGGTGTTATTGTGGGTATCGTATTTCGAACCTCTCAGGATCTGCTTGGGCCAAGCAGTCTGATTTTCGGCTTTTCCCCATTTGTCGCCGTTATGCTGCCCATCATGCTTTGTGCGTTGATTGGGTGGGTTCTGCTTAGACGATCTATCTGAGTTACTTTTCTTTCTCTGTCAGCAGTACTTGGGTGCGCGAAATGCGGTCGTGCAGACTGCGTTTTTGCGTATCGAAAAAACTGCACCAGTAACCTATGCCGCCTAACAGCACTGATGGTATTGCGACAAGGCTGCGCACAAGACATTGCTGCCAATTGGGTGTTTGGCTGTTATCGAATTGGCTGACCAGTTTTAACCGCCAAGCACGCATACCTACTGTCTGTCCGGACTTGTGCCAAAACCAGCAATAGAACGCGATAAGCGTTAAAACCCAACCTACAAAAACAATCCAGTGGTGAAACATCGGCTGGTACTCACCTTGATGCCACCCGGCAAGCGCGCCTATCAGAGTGATGACAGCGCCATAAAAGAAGCTCAAAGCAAGCAAAATAAAACCGTCGTATAACAAGGCGGCGAGGCGACGCCATAGAGGAGCGCTGATTGGCACAAGGAAACCTTAATGTCTGCAGGAGGGCGCGATTGTGCGAATCTTTTTTATTGGCCGTCAACACCGGGAGTTGCTTCTGTCGGCGACGCGCTGGCGAGTGGGGCGCGCGAAATAATCTGGTACAGCTGCTTCAGCTTCGCCGAATTTCCCTGATATTCTGCCAAGCGAATTTCGTAGGTGTCGCCGTCATCCGTGTGACGAATTTGTCCCACTTGATAGTCCAGGTCTGGGATAACCCACAGGCGCGTGATCTTATCTTTTTCATCATTTTCCCGCAGTACGACCAGAGAATCGTAATTGTGCTTTTGCACGGAAAAAGACTCGTTAGCCAACGCTTTGAAATTGTAATGTTCCAGCCTTTTGCGTTTGACGAACTCGTAAACGAGGTCCGTTTCCTGCGTTGCAAGATCTGCCTGCAGGGCAAGTTGATACAGGGCAGGATCTAAAAAGCCCGCTTTAATGGCATGAGTAGTGTCATTTTGTGGGCGATCACTGCGGGTGTAAAAAGCTCTCATGGCGGTCCAATCGAACGAAATTTTTTCCGTCGTGCTGCGCCCGAATAGTCTGCGCTCGTAGGTGTATTGAGAAGGATAAAGAGAGTTGTCTTTGATCTGGAATTCGCTCACCTCTTTAATCGAGGCGAAGAGATTCTTAGCCTCGGATTTAAGTACGTAGCGATGTTCATCGATTTGCGTCAGCGTCCGCACCATCTCAATTTTGAAGCCGGAGATTGTGCCTTTGTACACGCTGCGGGCGAGCTGTTCGTTGTAAGTAACAGGAGCGGAACCGGTCTCAATGTTTGCATAGACTGCAACAACCGACGTTGACCATAAAAGTATCGCCAGCTTCCATAACCAGGACTTGGTATGCAACATAAAACTCTCCCGCACGGTAATGGGCCGCGTTCGTTCCGGTACGGCCCTTTCCTTATCAGAATACGAATCCGGGCTTAAGTTCTGCTGAACGAAACTCAAATTCAGTTGCGACAATAGGTTATGGATACAAAAAATAAGATACGGGCATAAAAAAAGGGGCTTTTGGCCCCTTTTCTTGCTCAGGTATCTCTTAAGCGTTGGCTTTGAGAATAGCCAGAGTAGTGTCCAGCATGCGGTTGGAGAAGCCCCACTCGTTGTCATACCAAGACAGAACTTTCACCAGGTTGCCGCCGATTACACGAGTTTGTGTAGCGTCGAACACGCTGGAAGCGGAGCAGTGGTTGAAATCTACAGAAACCAGCGGCTGAGTGTTTACTTGCAACACGCCCTCAAAACGGCTTTTTGCAGCGCTGGTCACGATTTCGTTGATTTCCGCAACAGTGGTGTTACGAGCTGCGGTGAAGGTCAGGTCCAGCAATGAAACGTTGATGGTCGGAACGCGAATAGCCAAACCATCGAGTTTGCCTGCCAGTTCTGGAATCACCAAGCCGATCGCTGAGGCAGCACCAGTTTTGGTCGGGATCAAAGAGTGTGCCGCAGCGCGAGCGCGATACATGTCTTTGTGGTATGCGTCAGTGATGTTCTGGTCATTGGTGTAGGAGTGAACAGTGTTAGCCAAACCAGAAACTATGCCTACGCCGTCGTGCAGAGCTTTGGCCAGCGGCGCCAAGCAGTTGGTGGTGCAGGATGCGTTGGACAGAACTTTGTGTTCCGCTTTGATTTTGTCGTGGTTTACACCGTAAACAACAGTCAGGTCCACGTCGGTGCCAGGAGCAGAAATCAGAACGTGTTTGGCGCCAGCTTCCAGGTGAGCTGCAGCTTTGTCACGCGCTGTAAACAAACCGGTGCATTCGAAAACGATATCTACGCCCAATTCACCCCAGGGCAGAGCAGCGGGATTGCGCTCGGCAATAACTTTGATTTTGTGGCCGCCGACAGTGATGGATTCATTGTCGCTGGTAACTTCCTGAGAAAAACGGCCGTGAACTGTATCAAATTGCAGGAGATGGGCGTTGATGGCAGGAGAGCCGAGATCGTTGATCGCAACGATTTCCAGATCTTTTTGCAGGTTTCTCTCATAAAGAGCGCGCAAAACATTGCGGCCGATACGTCCGAAACCATTAATTGCTATACGTGCCATATGGTGAAATCCCGTGAGTCTGTTAGGTCAAGATGATGGAACTGGCTGGCGAAGCCGCCCCGGGTAAAGAGGTGAGTGCGAGGTTTTATCGAGCGATTCCGGCGAGTATTAAAGCCTTGAACAACGCTGCGATGGGCATAATCGATTGCGTGGTCGCCATATCGACAAAGCCCCCTTTCCGCCCGTCTCAGGCTGCGGGATTATCCGTAATCGCAGTTGAAAAAGCAACCGGCCAACCTCTACAATACGGCCTGTTTGCCTGGGTGCGAGGCGATCCTTATGAGGGCGTCTCCGGCGCGCTAAACGCTGGTCAGCGGATCTTCTATGGACGCACTGATCGCCTTTGCGGTGGTTATGCCCCTTGGTGCGGGACTGTCCGGGCAAACCACTCTTATGCAGAGCAAACCTTGTGCAAGAGTAACCTCGAGCACCGCCCTTCAGATTCGACAAAGGCTGACTAATCTATTATTCCCGGCGGCTACCATCGCACAATATTTGATCCTTATTGCAAAGGTCGTGGGGCGTTTGACCAATCTATTTAAACAAAGGCAGGTTTAACCACTATGAATACCGACATCTTGATTGTGGGTGGCGATGGCGATTTGGCGCTGCGCAAGCTGTATCCGGCTTTGTACTACCTTACGTTGAACGGATGCATGCCCGAAAACACGCGCATTTTTGGAATGGCGCGTTCACACAATACTCAAGATGCTTTTTTAACCAAGGTAAACGAGTGGATGAAAGACAATACCGGCTCGCTTTACGACGAAGCGATCTGGTTGGAGTTCAGCAAGCGTTTGACCTTTGTCCAAGGCGACTCCACTAATCCGGCTGATTTAAAAAGAATCAAAGACACGCATTTTTCCGACGATCGCGATCTGATCGTTTATTTGGCGGTACCGCCACTCATCTTCGGCAAAATCTGCACCGCGTTGGAAGCGTGCGGTTTGGCTAAACCCTCTACTCGTCTAGTAGTGGAAAAGCCGCTCGGCGACAGCAAAGAATCCTTTACCGCAATCAACAATGAATTGCGCCGCGTCTTCAGCGAAAAGCAGCTGTATCGCATCGACCACTATCTGGGTAAAGAGTCTGTGCAAAACCTGCTGGCGCTGCGTTTCGCCAATGACATCTTTGAGCCTATCTGGAATTCAAAACACATCGACCACATCCAGATTTCTGTGACTGAAACCGTCGGCTGCGGCAACCGCTGGGATTTCTACGATCAAACTGGCGCAATGCGCGATATGATCCAAAACCACCTGTTACAGGTTTTGTGTCTGGTTTGTATGGAGCCGCCGATTAATCTGGACGCCGATTCCGTACGCACCGAAAAACTCAAGATTCTGCGCAGTCTGAAACCTCTGACCGAGAAAGAAATCGAGACCAACACCGTACGCGGACAATACCGCAAAGGTGTCATCGGCGGAAAACCGGTACCTGGTTATTTGGAAGAGGAAGAGGGCGGTCGCGAAAGTTTTACCGAAACCTTTGTTGCACTCAAAGCTGAGATCAACAACTGGCGCTGGTCTGGTACACCGATTTATATCCGCACCGGTAAGCGTCTGGATCGCCGTCATTCGGAGATCGTTATCCAGTTCAAGCAAAACCGCACCAACCTTTTTGCTGATCAATTGACGCAAAACTGCGCCAACCAGCTCATTATCCACCTGCAGCCGGACGAAGGTATTTACATGCGGGTGAAAAACAAAAAAGCCGGCCTGGATGCTCGCGTTCCGCTGGAAGACCGCAGTATGGACCTTTCTTTCGCGGACAATGCCAAAAGCAAAAAGCACGACGCCTACACGCGCGTGTTATTTGACGTGATTCGCAGCGATCAGACACTGTTCGTCAGTGAGCAGGAAGTATCCGCCGCTTGGGATTGGGTTGACCGCATTATTGAAGGCTGGAAGAGCAAGAACAAAAAGCCTGTTGGTTATGATGCAGGCTCTACTGGACCGGTTGAAGCCATTGAGCTGTTGGCTCGTGACGGACGCCGTTGGAATCGTGGGGAATAAGAGGTGACTCTGTGAATATTACAGTTGAGGCAGTAACTGCTCGCATCATTGAGCGCAGTCGTGAACTGCGCTCGGCCTATGTCAACGCCATGAAGGCAACGATGGAGCAGAATCCGCCGAAGAGACGCCTCTCCTGCGGAAATTTGGCGCACGCTTATGCCGGTTGCAACGAACAGGATAAAAACATTATCCGCCTGATGCAGACGGCCAATTTGAGCATCACCACTGCTTACAACGATATGTTGTCGGCGCACAAACCCTACGAGCGCTATCCGGACATTATTCGCGAAGCTGCGCGCCGCATGGGGTGCAGTGCCCAGGTGGCGAGTGGTGTGCCCGCCATGTGCGACGGGGTGACCCAAGGACAGGCGGGTATGGAGCTCAGCCTGTTCAGCCGGGAAGTGGTGGCTATGGCAACTGCCATAGGTCTGACCCATAACATGTTCGACGGCAACCTGTTCCTGGGTATCTGCGACAAAATCGTGCCTGGCATGGTGATAGGCGCGCTTCAATTCGGTCATATTCCAGCGGTTTTTGTTCCGGGCGGCCCAATGCCGTCGGGCATCCCCAACAAAGAAAAAGCCAAAGTACGCCAGCAGTACGCCGCTGGTGAAGTTGGTGAAGACAAACTGCTGGAAATTGAAACCAAGTCTTACCACAGCCCAGGTACTTGTACGTTTTACGGCACCGCCAACAGCAACCAGATGTTGGTTGAGATGCTCGGTCTGCAATTGCCCGGCTCATCTTTCGTCAGCCCTGACTCCGAATTGCGTACAGCATTAACCCGTGCAGCGGTAGAAAAGCTGATCGCTTGCACCGCGTCCGCCGGACAATACCGTCCGATGTATGAAGTCGTTACCGAAAAATCCATCGTCAACGCAGTAGTCGGTTTGTTGGCGACCGGCGGTTCTACCAACCACACGCTCCACTTGGTTGCCATGGCGCGAGCTGCGGGTGTGATTCTGACGTGGGACGATATGGATGAGCTGTCTCGCGCAGTGCCGCTTTTGGCGCGCGTCTATCCGAATGGCGAAGCCGACGTTAACCACTTCCACGAAGCCGGCGGCATGTCTTACTTGGTGTACGAACTGCGTCGTGGCGGCTTGTTGAATGAAGATGTAGTTACTGTAATGGGTGACCAGGGGCTCGCCAGCTACGAGAAAGCGCCCAAACTCAACAGCGCGGGTGAGGCAGTCTGGGAAGATGTGATTTCTGCTTCGAATAATACCGACGTATTGCGCAGCTTTGATCAGCCTTTCTCACCCGAAGGCGGCTTGCGTCTGATGCGCGGCAACCTCGGTCAGGGCGTTATCAAGGTTTCCGCCGTTGCGCCACAAAACCGCGTTGTCGAGGCGCCTTGTATTGTGTTCGAAACACAAGAAGAGTTGATCGATGCGTTTAAACGCGGTGAGCTGGAAAAAGATTTTGTCGCCGTGGTGCGTTTCCAAGGGCCTGCTGCCAATGGCATGCCGGAACTGCACAAGATGACTCCTCCGCTCGGCCTGCTGCAAGACCGGGGCTACAAAGTTGCGCTGGTAACAGATGGTCGTATGTCGGGTGCATCCGGAAAAGTGCCTGCTGCGATCCACATTTCACCGGAAGCCTGCAAAGGTGGCGCGCTCGGCAAGCTGAAAACTGGTGACGTCATTCGTTTCGATGCCGATCAAGGCATCCTGGATGTGCTGGTTGATCCTGCTGAACTGGCTGCCCGACCTGCCGCTCAACTCAAGCGCGAACCGCAAAACCTGGGACGCAGCCTGTTTGGCGGCTTCCGCGAGCTCGCCGGAGTTTCCGAAGAGGGCGCATCCGTTTTTAATTCATTCATCGATTTCAATAAGGAATCTCTGTGAATATCACACGCGAATTTTTGCAACCCATCGGCGTTATGCCGGTGATCGTGTTGGACAGTGTTGATCATGCCGTTCCAGTCGCTGAAGCGCTGTATAAAGGTGGAATCAAAGCGGTAGAGATTACCCTGCGCACGCCAGTGGCTCTCGAGTGCATCAAGGTCATTAAAAAAGAATGCCCACATTTGATAGTCGGTTCCGGCACTGTGATCAATGAGAAAAACGTTGAAGAGTGTGCTGATGTTGGGGTGGATTTTGCGGTTTCTCCCGGAATGACACCTGCATTGGTGCGCAAAGCGCAGGAGTGCGGCGTCAAACTGCTTCCTGGAGTGGCGACGTGCTCTGAAATCCTGACGGGAATGGAGTTGGGGCTGAGCTGTTTTAAATTGTTCCCGGCAACCGCTGTGGGCGGTTTACCCCTGCTGAAGTCCATTAATGGTCCTTTGCCGCAAGCGACTTTCTGCCCGACCGGTGGCCTGACGATCGACGATTTTGATCAGTATTTGGCGCTGCCGAACGTGGCGTGCGTCGGTGGGTCTTGGTTGGTGCCTAAGGCTGCGGTGGACGCCAAAAACTGGCAGGCCATTACGGACATAGCTGCCAAAACCATGGCGAAAGTTCAGCTTTAATCTCCTCTTAAACACTCAAAGGCCAGGCTTGTTCTGGCCTTTTTATTTCCCCTTCCTTCCTCTAAATGAACTTGGGTATCTCACCCAACTGGCGGGACATCAGCATCAATTCCTGCATAACTTCAGCAAGACTGAAAGAGGTGCCACTGCGCAGCTCCTGGCGAATTTTGTGAATCATCAAAGAGCCTTCTTTGATGGGGTTCTCTGGGGTAGGGGCATTGCGCGGAGCAGAGCTCAACACCAGAAATCCCCGGTGACTGAGCACAACCTGGTCCAGCGCTTCCTGGCGAACCGCTTGGTCATAGCGCAGATAATCTGCACTCGCGAGCCACATCATGGTGTGAAAGCACGCCTGATGTCGCGGACTGTGCAGGCCGAACTCATCCGGCGTGTCCGGGCCGCAGATATCTTCGACGTATAAGGTGATCTTCTTGGGAAATTGACCGTAGAGCGCAACCAAAATTTTGGCTGCGTCCCGGTAGAAGTCATCGATGTGAATGTCCGACAAAACGATCTCGCTATCTTGCGTAACGTTGCAGGAATTGACCGAGGCGGTCGATGGCTTTGGTCAGTTCGTCCACTACAGGCAAGAACACTATGCGTGCATGGTCCGGCTCTGGCCAGTTGAATGCAGTTCCTTGAACCAGCAACACTTTATGCTGAATCAGGAAGTCGAGAATCAGCTGCTGGTCGTCGTCAAACTTGTAATAGTTCCGATCGATTTTCGGGAACATGTAGAGAGCCCCTTTAGGTTTGACGCAGCTCACCCCGGGAATGGAATTCAGGGCAGACCAGGCGGCGTTGCGCTGCTCCAGCAAGCGCCCGCCGGGCAGGATCAGTTCATTGATACTCTGATAGCCGCCTAGAGCTGTTTGGACTGCATACATGGCCGGAACGTTGGCGCACAAACGCATGGAAGACAGCATCTCGACACCCTTGATGTATTCCCGAGCCAGATGCTTGGCGCCGCTGAATACCAGCCAGCCAGAACGGAAGCCGGCGAGACGATAGGTTTTGGAAAGGCCGTTAAAGCTGACGCAGAGCACGTCCTGAGCCAAGCGGCCCATAGGAATGAATTTGGCGTCGTCGTAAACGATCTTGCTGTAGATCTCATCAGAAAAGATCACCAACTTGTGTTCTTGCGCGACTTTCACGATTTCTTTCAACAAGTCTTCGCTATATACCGCGCCAGTGGGGTTGTTGGGGTTGATTAAAACGATTGCGCGGGTTCTGCTGGTGACCTTGCTGCGAATGTCGTTGATGTCGGGAAACCAGTCGGATTGCTCATCGCATAGATAGTGCACAGGCTTGCCGCCAGCCAGAGTGACGGCCGCAGTCCACAGAGGGTAGTCCGGAGCGGGTACCAGCACTTCGTCATCGTTATTCAGCAGAGCTTGGCAGGCCATGACAATAAGTTCGCTCACGCCATTGCCCAGGAAGATATCGTCAATCTCGACGCCGGGGATTCCCAGGCTCTGGCATTCCTGCATGATCGCTTTGCGCGCGGGAAACAGGCCTTTGGACGCGGTATAGCCTTGGGCAGCGCGGAGGTTCAGGATAACGTCGGCGATGATTTCGTCCGGCGCGTCAAAGCCAAAAGGAGCGGGGTTGCCGATGTTGAGCTTGAGGATGCGATGGCCTTCCTCTTCAAGACGGGTAGCGTGATCTAACACTGGGCCGCGAATGTCATAACACACGCCATCCAGTTTTCTGGATTTATCGATGAGTTGCATTGTCAAGTGGTTACCTTTTTAATCCGATGTTCCGGGCGAGCATGTTCGCCCTTTGCCGATAATGAGTTCTGGCCTGGTGTGCGCCGGAAGGAGACGGCAATTTTCGGAAAACGAAATGACCCGTCAGAATCAGGGGCGCGTCGATTCAAGTCATTGATATCAAGATTAGCAGGTGAGCGATTATGTCAGATAGCACTGTAAAAAACGATGAGCGTTGGCGCGAGGAATTGAGCCCTGAGGAGTATCGGATCTGCCGTGGCAAAGGCACTGAGCGACCCTTTACTGGCGAATATTGGGACTGCAAAAAAAGTGGTGTTTATCGCTGCCGCTGTTGCGGAGAACCGCTGTTCTCATCCCGTACCAAGTACGACTCTGGCTCCGGCTGGCCGAGCTTTTATCAGCCCATAAATCCTCAGTCAGTGGCGGAAGAGCGCGATCTCAGTCATGGGATGATCCGCACTGAGATTCTTTGTGAAAAATGCGGCGCCCACCTCGGCCATGTCTTTCCGGATGGCCCTGAGCCAACGGGGTTGCGCTACTGCGTCAATTCCGCGTCTCTCAGATTGGATGAGGATGCGGAAGCATAAGAGGCGGGGCCAAAGTGCCCCTCAATCATAGATCTGCTTCTTCTTCCAGTTCTGCTGCTCTTGCGCGAACTTGTCCCATTCACTATTGATTGCAGATGAATCTGCTTCCTCAGCGGAGTTCTCCTCTGTTGCAGGAGATTCATTGACCAGACGCTCCAACTCGCTGCGGGTCGCGCGCAGTTGTGCGATTTGATTGTCCAGCCGACCGCCGTTGCGCTCTTTGAGAGCCAGCTTCAACGCGAGTTCGACATAATGTAACGCCAAACGGGGTTTGCCTTTATCGCGCGCCAGACGGCTTTGCAGCGCGTATGAGTCGAGTGTCAGCTGAATAACCAGCTGGCGGATCGTGTTGCGGTAGGCTTCCGCTTGTGAGCCGGTCAGCTGTTTTTTTCCTTCCAGTTGAAAAACGTACTTGTAGAGCTCCTCCAGGCTGGTTTTGATCTCACGAGCCTGCTTGGGGTTTTCGATAGGGGAGGAGGGCTGGTTTTGTTGTAGGCGCTGAGTCTCCGCCATTTGCTGGACGATCGTTTTTAAGTCCTCTTTATGGCCGGGATGATTAGGTTCCATTTTGGACAGCTGATCCAGGAGTTGCGCGAGGCTCTTTTGAACCAGAAGGGTCAGCTCCTTCGGCAAAAAGCCGGGAGGAAAGCCGCTCAACATAAATTTGAAATTGCGGATGCGACTTTTCAGCGCCAGCAGGAGGCGTTCTTTCTGCTGCTTCTTTTGCGACACGGTTTGCGCAATAAATGCGTAGCAAACCAAGCCAGCCAGAAGGACGACAATTGCGATAATAACGGGGACGGAAGACATGTGTGCGCACCAAATACTCTCATAAAGGCTAGCAGCCCTGACCGCGGATGCAACTTGGCTGGCCGAAGGTTTGGGTTCGATCTCCACGTACCTCTGGCAGAGATTTTAAGGTCGGACCTATGTTCTTGATTTAATGGTGTTTAATTTTTCATCAGCAAAAAACAGATCAAAAGAAATTAATAAAAATTTTTTTATAAAAGTGTTGACAGCTTTCTGGGTCACCAATAGAATGCGCCCCACTTCTGGCGACAACGCAAAATGTTGAAAAGCCTGAAGAAAATAGGTCCCCATCGTCTAGAGGCCTAGGACACCGCCCTTTCACGGCAGTAACAGGGGTTCGAATCCCCTTGGGGACGCCAATTTTGCGGGAATAGCTCAGTTGGTAGAGCACGACCTTGCCAAGGTCGGGGTCGCGAGTTCGAGTCTCGTTTCCCGCTCCAAACATAAAAAAGGCAGCCAGAAAGGCTGCCTTTTTTATTTCTGTATTTTCAGTTTTGCAAATTCCTCTTCATCAGCATTTATAAAAACCAAATCTTTCGCACCACTGCTTTTTTGCGGTTGCAGCATTCGTTTTATCGGATTTTATTTTTGTCGAGCCAAATTTGATAAAGTGGCATCCCTCGTTTGCAGGCTGGAATTTATCCCCATGACGATACAGTCGACTGCTCTGTCCATTCGCGCTTTGAGCAAGGTTTACGGAAATGGCAAAGCTGCCCTTAGCGGTGTAGATCTGGATGTAATGCCGGGAGATTTTTTTGCGCTGCTCGGCCCCAACGGTGCTGGAAAATCCACCATTATCGGCATTATTTCCTCTCTGGTTCGCAAAACGTCCGGATCTGTCTCTATCTTCGGTCACGATATAGATGCGAATTTTTCCGTTGCGAAGCAGCATCTCGGGGTGGTTCCACAGGAATTCAATTTCAGCGTGTTTGAGAAGGTCCAGCAAATCGTCGTGAATCAGGCGGGTTTCTACGGTGTGCCGCGCAAAGAAGCTTTGCAGACCACTGATCAGCTCCTGCATCAATTAAATTTGTGGGATAAGCGCAACGAGCCTGCCAGGAACCTTTCCGGCGGTATGAAGCGCCGTCTTATGATCGCGCGTGCGCTGGTTCATAAGCCGAAGCTGCTTATTCTCGATGAGCCTACTGCGGGAGTGGATATAGAGCTGCGCCGCTCCATGTGGGAATTTTTGACGGAAATTAATCAAGCTGGAACCACTATCATCCTGACGACGCATTATCTGGAAGAGGCTGAGAATTTGTGCCGCAATGTCGCCATTATCAATAAAGGCGAGATTATCGAGAATACCAGCGTAAAAAATTTATTGAAGCAATTGAACCGCGAAGTATTTGTCCTCGATGTGCGAGATGAGCTAATGGCATGTCCCGAGGTGGAAAATTATCAATTGCGCTTGCGCGACGCTCACAGTCTGGAAGTGGAGGTGGAAAAAGGTAAGCCCTTAAATGATTTGTTTGCGCAGCTCGCTGCAAAAAATGTTGCGGTCGTGAGCATGCGCAACAAAGTCAACCGCTTGGAGGAATTGTTTGTGACGCTCGTGAAAAATCACGAGAAGCGGGATGGTGCCGGAGGTCGCGTATGAAGATTCAGCATCAGTGGGTGGCCTTTTATACGATCCTCCGCAAAGAAGTCACGCGCTTTTTACGTATTTGGGTGCAAACTCTTATTCCGCCTGTGATTACCATGGGACTCTATTTCGTGATTTTCGGTCATTTGATCGGCGAGCGGATTGGTCAGATGGGCGGTTTTGATTACATGTCATTTGTTGTTCCCGGTTTGGTCATGATGGCGGTAATCAATAATTCTTACGCCAATGTCGTTTCGTCATTTTTTAGTGCGAAATTTCATCGCAGTATTGAAGAATTGTTGGTGAGTCCCACTCCTAGCCACATTATTCTTCTCGGCTATGTCGCTGGTGGTATTCTGCGCGGTTTGGCGGTAGGCGCTATAGTGACTTTCGTTTCGACGTTTTTTACCAACTTTATTATTGAAAATCCCTTGTTGACGATTTTGGTGATTTTTTTGACCTCAGCATTATTTTCGGTTGCGGGTCTTATCAATGCGATTTTTGCCAATTCGTTTGACGATATATCCATTATTCCGACGTTCTTATTAACTCCCTTGACCTATTTCGGCGGCGTTTTTTATTCGATAAGTTTGTTGCCGGAATTTTGGCAGGGTGTATCTCAATTAAATCCAATTCTTTATATGGTTAATGCCTTCCGTTTTGGGTTTTTGGGGGTGTCGGACGTCAATGTGGGCTTGGCGATTGGCGGTATCGCAGGGATGTTGGTGATTGCCTACATCTTTGCTTGGTATTTGTTGCACAAAGGGCGGAAATTGCGTTCCTGAGGTTCGGTATATGAATGATCAATTAAGTGAATTGAAACTTGGGAAGCAACAAGCCTATCCCGATCATTATGATGCGGGGTTGCTGCAACCCATTCCTCGCGCTTTGTCGCGCAGTCACCTCAACCGACAGTCGTTTTATGGTTCTGATATCTGGACAGGTTATGAGCTGAGCTGGCTTTGCCCCGGCGGCAAGCCGCAGGTCTGCATCGCAGAATTCTCGATTCCTGCGAATAGTCCAAATCTGATTGAATCAAAATCATTCAAATATTATTTGAATTCATTTAATCAGACTGAAATTGCTTCTAAAGACGAGTTGCTGAAAACAATGGAGCGCGATTTGTCGGCGGTTGCCGGCGCGCCTGTTGCAATACGGCTGTATGGGCTGGAGGAATACCGAAAACGCGCTGAGGTAGCGCCGGAAGCGGTTTTATTGGACGATATAGAAATACAAGTAAACGGCTATCAACCAGATGCAAATTTACTGCGACCCGTCGATGGCGAATTCGACGGGATTTGGTGCAGTCATTTATTGAAGAGTAATTGCCCGGTCACCGGTCAACCGGATTGGGCATCGATTTGGATACGATGGCGGGGCAGAGCGCTCGATCAGGCTGCGCTTTTGCAATATATCGTCGGCTATCGCCAGCACCAGGATTTCCATGAAAATTGCGTCGAGCGTATTTATGTGGATCTGGAAGCTGCGGGGAGTCCGAGTGAGCTGTGGGTCTACGCTCGCTACACAAGAAGAGGTGGGTTGGATATCAATCCATTCCGCAGTTCGCATCCTATGGATGCGCCTGTATGGCTTGCCCCGCGGCAATAGCGGGGCGATTAATGGATGATTTTTTCGCGCAGTTTTTCAGACGCTTTTTGTAACGCATCCAAGATGCGTTCTTTGTCGTAGTTGCGGATTTTTTCCAAGTCTAGATGCATGGAAAATCCATCTGCATTTTCTTCAAACCAGCTCTGATCTTTGCCTAGGTCTTTACGAAAATCGATGACCTGGTGCACCCGGACGGGCTGGCTAAAACCTTTTACGGAAATCTCACCCTTATCCCGACACAGAACCACATCCTTTACCAGCGCCCAGGAGTCGTGGGAAATAAGAATCTCCCCGGGGTCAGCCGCGGATTCCAAGCGTGAAGCCAGGTTTACATGGGTGCCGAGCACTGTGTAATCCATGTAATGGCTGGTACCGAAAGATCCCACGGTGCAAAAACCTGTGTTGATACCCATGCGAATCAGCAAAGGTTTTTTGATGCCTTGGTTATACCAGCGCTGTTGCAGCTCTTTCATTTTCTTACGCATCTCGATCGCCATGGAGACGGCGCGCAAACAATCCGCTTTGACACCCTCACTCTGTGAATCGCCGAAAATCACCATAATGGCATCGCCCATGAATTTATCGATGGTGCCTTTGTGCTTATTGGCAATGCGGGCCATTTCAGTGAGGTAGGAATTCAGCAGCTCAGTGAGCGTCTCTGCCTCTAGCTCTTCCGAGAGCGAGCTAAAGCCCTGAATATCAGAAAAAAAGATAGTGACGCGTTTGCGCTCAGTGGTAAGAGCTTTCTCCCTTCCGTCGTTAATTGCTTTCCAGACTGTCGGCGTCAAATAGCGGGACAGTTTATAAGTCCGCAGTTTGTACATGGTGTGCTCGTTGGAGAGCTTTTTGATGTGCATCTCCATCTTGCGGATCTTTTTGTGGGCGTAGAGTGCATAGGCGCAAAAGTAGGTGAAGATGCCGACAAGGCTGATGCTGCTGATTTCCAGTTTGTCGGAAAAAACCCACTTGGGCTCGCGAATAAAGATGCTGAGAATAATGCCGGAGATCAGGGCAGTATTATCAATCGCCCACTTGCGAATACCGCCATTGATCAAGCTGTTGAACTGGACCATGGTGATAAAAAGGATGGTCGGCAACAGATTGAATTCAGACAGGCTCAAGACTATGCCGATAACCCCGGCATCGGCAGTCATAAAGCGGTCGAACGCTTTGCTTTGATTGATGGCGCGACGCTTGATAAACCAATAACTGAAAAAGGTGTACAGAAATACACAGGCGGTTATGGCCGCCACCAGCCAATCGATTTGCTGCCAGTTGATTTTGGCTAACGCGGTGCCCGCCGCAGCTAGGCAAATCAAAGCCCGAATATCATGCTGGCGCAAGGAAAAGTCTTGTGTATCCTCTGTTTTGGAGCCAGAGGCATCGTTCATAGATATACCTTGTTCTTACATAAATATTGTTTTGTAGTAGCTCTTTGCTGGACCGGAATGCGCTTCCGGACGGCCAGATTTCCATAAATGCGCGGCCATATTGGAGTACTCAAGGTCTTTTTTCACTGTTTGCTGATGGTGCCGCCCACCCGCTTTACCTAGATGCGGCTCCCATTCTCTTATTCTTGTTGGTTGTGCATTAAACGATTTTTGTTCCATAAAGTCCATGACCCCCGCTGAAGCGAAGCTTATCCTTTGATTTTAGGCTCCGGCTTTATAGGAGGAGGCCTGGCAATGAATGCTGTTGATGACCTGTCGATCGCATCCTAAGTCTTTGATAATGCAATTATGTTTTAGAGTGGCATAATGCATCACCTGGTGGCTAGCGCATCAAAAAAAATCTTGGTTCGACGATTGCCTTTGCCTCCTTACTTGTGTAAAGTTTGCCGCCTTTGCAGGACGGCCCCTACGCCATCAATCCTGCACAAATATTAGGTGAGGTGTCCGAGTGGTCGAAGGAGCACGCCTGGAAAGTGTGTAAGTCGAAAGGCTTCGAGGGTTCGAATCCCTCCCTCACCGCCAAACAAAAAAGCCCCAGATTTGGGGCTTTTTTTTTGAGCGCGGTGAGGGAGGGTGAGAACCCTCGCGGTTCGACCAATCGTCTGGAACGATTGGGACCGACCAATGGGAGCCCGAAGGGCAAAGCGCAGGAGCGCTTTGGTCCATCCCGACCCCGGACATGCCACATTCGGCGAAAGAAGCTGTTTGCCTTCCAGTACCGACAAAAAAGCCCCAGATTTGGGGCTTTTTTTTTGAGCGCGGTGAGGGAGGGTGAGAACCCTCGTGGTTCGACCAATCGTCTGGAACGATTGGGACCGACCAACGGGAGCCCGAAGGGCAAAGCGCAGGAGCGCTTTGGTCCATCCCTCCTCGGACCTGCCACATTCGGCGAAAGAAGCTGTTTGCCTTCCAGTACCGACAAAAAAGCCCCAGATTTGGGGCTTTTTTTTTGAGCGCGGTGAGGGAGGGTGAGAACCCTCGCGGTTCGACCAATCGTCTGGAACGATTGGGACCGACCAACGGGAGCCCGAAGGGCAAAGCGCAGGAGCGCTTTGGTCCATCCCTCCTCGGACCTGCCACATTCGGCGAAAGAAACTGTTTGCCTTCCAGCACCGACAAAAAAGCCCCAGATTTGGGGCTTTTTTTTGAGCGCGGTGAGGGAGGGTGAGAACCCTCGCGGTTCGACCAATCGTCAGGAACGATTGGGACCGACCAACGGGAGCCCGAAGGGCAAAGCGCAGGAAGCGCTTTGGTCCATCCCTCCCCGAATGTGGCCACGTTTTTGCGAAAAGCTTGTTTTAGGCTTTCCCTCACCCTAACCCTCCCAGAGGGTGAGGGGATTTGGTCCACCCTCTGGGACAATTGGTGCGCCCAAGAGGGTGCCAAACAAAAAGCCCCTTATGGGGCTTTTTGTAGAGGCGCGAAGGTAATAAGGGGGCTTCAGTCCCTATGCCGCCCAATCTGCTCCAAATCCTCCTCGGATACCGTTTCCCCCGGAATCCTATGCCCCTCAGAAGCCCATTCCCCCAAATCAATCAGCTTGCAGCGGCGCGAACAAAAAGGCCGCTCCGGGAACGCAGGAGTCATTAATACTTCTTTTTTGCAGGTAGGGCATTTGACGGAAAGAGTTTTGATAGTCATGGATCTAGCCGGAAAAATTCATCATCTGGAGGTAGTGCTGCAACAGGGTATCGCCCCATATAAAAGCAATAAAACCAGCGACCGCCAAGTAGGGGCCAAAGGGCAGAGGTTTGGCTTTGTCGCGGCCCATAAGTGCTATAGCTCCCAGGCCAAGCAGGGCACCTACGGCGGAGGAAAGCAGAATAATCAGTGGCAGATATTGCCAACCCATCCAGGCTCCCAGTGCAGCAAGAAGCTTGAAGTCTCCGTACCCCATGCCTTCTTTACCAGTAATCAGTTTAAACGCCCAATACACCAGCCATAGTGACAAATAGCCAGCAATAGCCCCTATAACGGAGCTTTCCAGATCGGTATAGGTGTTAAAAAGATTGGCAATTATGCCCAGCCACATAAGTGGCAGAGTGATGGAGTCGGGTAGCAGGTAATGATCGGCATCGATCATGGTCAGGCAGATCAATGACCACAAAAACACAAACCCAAACAAGGTTTCAGTGGTTGCCCCAAAATGCCAGAAAACCAGTGCTCCGAGTGCAGCTGTGGTGGCTTCTATGATGGGATAGCGAGGGGAAATCTTTGTTTTGCAATTAGCGCAAGCGCCCTTTAAAAACACATAGCTTAAAACAGGAATATTTTGCCAGGGCTTTATCGGTGTATTGCACTTAGGGCAACGGGAATTGGGATAGGCAAGATTAAATTTTTCTGCTTTTTGTTCGGATTTTTTTGCTGCTGGATGACCTTGTTCGCGCAGGTATTCATCGCACTCCTGCTTCCAGTCGTTTTGCATCATCACCGGCAGGCGATAAATCACGACATTCAGAAAACTGCCGACGGCAAGCCCCAAAAAAACAACGCCAATCCATATTGTGATTGGCGCTGCTGCGTAGAATTCGGCAAAAGACATTAAACAACTTGACCCAATTGGAAGATTGGAAGGTACATGGCCACCATTAGGCCTCCCACCAAAATGCCCAAGACTGCCATGATCATGGGTTCGAGAAGAGATGTCAGGCTATCCACCAAATTATCAACCGCTTCTTCGTAGTAGGTTGCAACCTTGTCCAGCATTTCGTCCAAGGAACCGGACTCTTCGCCGATAGTGGTCATCTGTAGCAACATAGAAGGAAACATTTTTGTTTGCCGTAGAGCGACATTTAGCTGCGTACCTGTTGCTACTTCATCTCTCACGCGCAAGACGGCAGATTCATAAATTGCATTGCCGGTGGCGCCTGCGACTGATTCCAATGCATCAATTAAAGGTACGCCTGCAGCAAAGGTAGTTGAAAGAGTGCGGGAAAAACGAGCAACAATCGATTGGTAGACAATTTGTCCTATTACTGGAATGCGTAGAACCAGCCTGTCTAGTAGTACAGCAAATGATTTGTTTCTTTGTTTGAGTCTCTTGAAAATGAATCCCGCAGCAATGACAACCACTAACGCGCGGAGCCAATGTTCTTGTGCGATGTTAGACAATCCAAGAACGAATAAAGTAAACGCAGGAAGATCTGCGCCAAAGCTGCTGAATGTTTCGGCGAACTGAGGGACAACCTTAACCAACAAAATGCCGGTAACAACTATAGCGACCACAATAACTGCAATCGGATAAGTCATCGCCTTTTTAATTTTCGCCTTTAAACGTTCAGTCTTTTCTTTATAGGTAGCAATTCGATCCAGCATGGTTTCCAAAGAGCCTGATTGCTCACCGGATTCAACCAAGTTGCAAAACAGATCGTCAAAATATTTGGGGTGCTTGCGCAAGGAAAGAGCAAAACCTGAGCCTGCTGCGACATCTTCGCGAATAGATCGAATCAATTCTGCCAAGGCTGGATTGTCAACACCATCTGCCACAATGTCGAAACTCTGCACCAGAGGCACACCAGCTTTCATCATGGTTGCCATCTGTCGGGTAAATATGGCGATATCCAGCGGTTTGATTTTCTTTTTGCCGCCAAACAAGGGTTTTGGTTTTTTGCGCACATTTTGCACGCGAATACCTTGCTTGAGCAGTTGCGCCTTAACGATCGCGGAACTGGTGCCGGTTATTTCTCCCTCTACCTTTTTGCCTTTTTTATCGACGCCTTTGTAGAGAAATACATCTGGAGCGTGTGTCGCCATACGTTAATCCTTGGTTACGCGGTTGGCTTCTTCTAGGCTTGTGAGGCCAATGGCCGCTTTGCGCAGTGCTGCTGTGCGCAAGTCAAAAAAGCCCTCGCGCTTGGCTGCTTCCGCAATTTGGATTGAATTTCCACCTTCCATTATAATCCGCGAAATTTCCGGCGTGATGCGAACTACCTCATAGACGCCGACCCGTCCCTTGTATCCATTTACGCATTTATCGCATCCCACAGGGTGGAATAGCGTCAGTTCCTCGCGCGGAATGCCGATATCAAAAAAGCCCTCCTCGCGCAGAATTTCTTCGGGAATATCGCGCGCTTCTTTTTTGCAGTGCGGGCATAAGCGCCGTGCCAGCCGCTGGGCAATGATCAGGCTCACAGTGGTAGCTACGTTAAAGGTGGGAACCCCCATGTTCAGCAAGCGGGTGAGGGTTTCCGGCGCGCTATTGGTGTGAAGTGTAGACAACACCAAGTGACCCGTCTGCGCGGCCTTGATAGCAATTTCTGCAGTTTCCAAGTCCCGAATCTCGCCCACCATCACAATATCCGGGTCTTGACGCAGGAAAGAGCGCAAGGCTTCTGCGAAAGTAAGGCCCACTTTGGTATTGACGTTAACCTGGTTGATCCCCTCAAGGTTGATTTCCACTGGGTCTTCCGCAGTGGAAATATTGCGCTCGGGAGTGTTGAGAATGTTGAGACCGGTATAAAGAGAAACGGTTTTTCCGGAACCTGTAGGGCCAGTAACCAGAATCATACCTTGTGGTTGCGCCAAGGCATCCAGGTACATCTTCTTCTGGAAATCCTCGTATCCCAGTGCGTCGATACCCAATTTTGCACTGGACGGGTCGAGAATCCGCAATACGATCTTTTCCCCAAAGAGCGTCGGCAGTGAGTTCACGCGGAAGTCAATGGCGCGTGTTTTGGAGATTTTCATCTTGATGCGACCGTCTTGGGGGACGCGCCGCTCGGAGATGTCCATTTGGGACATAACTTTTAGACGGGCTGCCAAACGAATAGCCAAGTTGGCTGGTGGCCGGGCCATTTCCTGCAAAATGCCGTCAATGCGGAATCTGACGCGGTAACTCTTCTCGTAAGGCTCAAAATGGATATCCGATGCCCCCATTTTGATTGCGTCCAGTAAAACTTTATTGACGAAGCGAACAATCGGAGCCTCGTCAACATCTGAAGAGTCATCGGCTTTGGCTTTGGAATCTTCTACTGCCTCAATGTCCAGTCCTTCCAGCCCTTCTTCATCCAATCCTCCGAGGGCATCTCCCAGGCTTTCTTCTGCAGCGTTTAGATATGCATCAATGCGAGGAAGAAGCTTGTCAGCCTCTACCAGAATGGCTTCTGTGGTCAGTCCGGTGTTGAACTTGATTTCATCCAAGGCGTGAAGATTGGTGGGATCCACTACTGCCACAAACAGGCGGTTACCACGTTTAAATAATGGTAACGCGTTGTGCTTTGAGACAAGTTTAGGATCAACCAGTTTGTTGGGGATATTAGCCTGGGGGATTGCGTTTAGATCAAAGACAGGAGTACCGAATTCGTCAGATGCCGCTTGGCAAATGGCCTTCGCGCTGACCTTACCGATCAGCTCAAACGGCAGCGGGTGGCCATTTTTCTGTGCATTGAGAATGGCCTGGCGAGCAAAATCTTCGTCGATAAGGCCGTCGCGCACCAAACGTCGGGCGAGGCCGCTGATAGTCACATTAGGGCTGCTCATGAAGCTTAATTCGGGGTTAGTAGACTGTGTTATTGCTTATTATAGTCGGGTCAGGCATTTCAACAGTTTTATTGCGTTTAGTCCAGCGCCTAGCGGAACTGGCGAAACCCGCCTTGGGTGACGCTAAATGTCACAATTTGCCTTGTTGTGTTGATGCTGAAACCGAATGCGCGCCAGTTTATGAAGAGATTTCTCGGGAAAATGATTAAATATCAAAGGGTTGCGCTCTTGGCATACGCTTTGTATCCCCTCGGTCACCATCCAACAAGGTTGAGGATTACCTCCATGAAAAAGCAACAAGGTTTTACATTAATTGAATTGATGATTGTGGTTGCAATCATTGGTATTTTGGCAGCCGTTGCGTTGCCAGCTTATGAAAACTACACGCGTAAAGCGCGGTTGTCGGAAGTTGTGCTTGCAGCAAGCGCTTGCCGCACTACTGTAACTGAGCGATATCAAACCGCTACTGCTGCTCCGGGCGCAGGCAATTGGGGTTGTGAGTCTGCAAGTGGTACGACTCAGTTTGTGAGTGGGGTTTCAACCAATGCGCACGGTGCTATTCGTGTTCAGGTAGATAATATCCACTCGAGTATTGATGGCGCTTACATCTATCTTGAGCCTTTAAAAGCTGATGGTACTGCAATGGTAACTACCACAGATTTGGGTGATGCGGTTCACCAATGGCAATGCGGTGGCTCTAGCGCAGCTTTGTTGGCGCTGCTCCCAGGTTCATGCTCTCATAATTACGCAACAACACCACCTACTGGAACGTTTGCTCCATAATTTTTGATTTTTTGAATAAAAAGGGCGCTTAGCGCCCTTTTTTTTTGGTGATTCTTTATGAGAATGCTCTATATAGTTTCTGGTTCGGTAATGATCTTGGCATGGGTTATTCCAGATCACTATTTGCCCTGGAGGGCATTTTATAACGAATTTTTTTCTTTTCTTGCCTTTCTTTTTCTTTGGGGTTCGCAGATTGCTAACAGGAAATATATTTCCTGTTTTGTGTTTGTAGGCATAATCGTACTCGCTTTCATTTTTATTCAATACGGCCTTGGCATTTACTTTTTTCGCTCCGATGCTGTGATGGCCGGAATTTATATCGGCTCCGCGCTATTGGCGTATCAGCTTGGATTGTCACTTAAGCGAAACAGCGAGATATTTTGGCTGGCAGTTGTTTTAGCTGTAGGGGGAGGAATAAATGCCCTGATTGGTATCGCACAATGGTTGCAAGTTGAGTCCTTCTGGACCATCCCGCAGTCTGGGGGGCGGTCTGAGGGGAATTTGGGGCAGGCTAATAATTATGCAACCTTGTTGGTTTGGGCATTGGTGGCAAACATCTATTTGTTTTTGAATCGCGCAACATCTTTTGCATTTTTCTTGTTTTTGGGTTTTTTGCTAATTGCAGGGATTTTGGTGTCAGAATCTCGAACGCCTATTGTTCAGCTTTGTTTTGTTTTTGTTTGGTTGTTTTGGGGGTGTAGAGGTTTTGTTTCTATAGACGAACGAATTAAAGCGAGTGTTCCGATCGTTATATATGGGGTTGCCTATCTGTTTTACCCAATGCTGGATGCGGTGTGGAATTTTTCGGATCCGGAAGGCGTCAGATTGGTTACTGGAAGCTACGGAAAACGAGTGGCGATATGGCTAAGTTTAGCTCCTGCAGTTTTGAATTCACCACCTCTTGGATATGGAGTTGGGCAGGTCAGTGTGGCGCAGTTTTCATATTTAAATGAATTTGCCGAAACAGTAGAGATGGTTGAGCATAGCCATAATTTAATAATTGATATGGTGGTATGGTTTGGACCGGTTTTGGGTGGGGGGCTTGCTCTTTTTATTTTGATCTGGATTGCCCGGCGGTATTTTCAGAGAATATCCGGGAATGAATGGTTTCTGTTGGCGATTATTGCTGTGGTGCTTATTCATTCCATGCTCGAGTACCCTATCGAATATGCATATTTTCTTTTGCCTGTCGCTTTTGTTCTTGGGCTTGCAGACAGAAATAAGGTGAAACTTGCTGAAATTGCGGTCGGCAGATTTTTTTATAGCGGAACCTTGCTGGTTCTAATGATCGTTGGTGCAGGAGTGATATGGCGAGAATATAGGGTTTTGGAAGAGGATCATAGGCTGATGCGTGGGCAGAATTTTGGCCTGCCTATAGATGGGAAGATTAATTTGTCCCAATCGGTCGCTGTTATAGATGGTGAAAGAGAATATATTCAATTCGCGAGAAAAAAAGCGCACGCGGATATGTCAGAAACAGATTTGCTTTGGATGAAGATGGTGGTGTATCGATATCCCTTCCCTGTTTTGATTTACAGGTATAGTGTGGCGCTTGCTTTAAATAACAGGGAGGCCGAAGGATATCTGGAGCTGCAAAAAATCAAACACCTATATGGAGAAACACTCTATGAATATTACAAGTATTTTATGGAGGGTTCTGTTGCTGCTGGTCGGGAGGTTTGAGTAAGTCATTGGAAATATTGATTGTCTGCGGGTTAGTACTTTTCTCTTAGTCTAGATAGCGACTACGGATGCCGCCCCGTGGAAGAGTAATTTCCCCAAGGAATTCTTCTGTTGGTGTCTGAATACGCTTGACATTGTCAAGCCGATTGGTAAGATGGCGGCCCTCCGCATGGGGGTCCTCCGAAGTATGGCTAGGTAGCTCAGCTGGTTAGAGCACGGCACTCATAATGCCGGGGTCGCGAGTTCAAGTCTCGCCCTAGCCACCATCACTTAAGACTTTCCGTCATAGCCCATTTGAAATCTTCAAAGCTATTAGCATTTTTAATTGCTGTGGGACCGTATTGCATTCTTGCGCTTTGTTAGAAAGCTTTAGTTGTTCTCCGCTTTAACCCTCGCCTCCCTCTGATTAACCCTATTCCAAATAAACTCAACCAAATGGACCAGGATATACCCCGTAACCAATCCCAATATATTGGCCACCATATCTCTAGGGTCGAAGTGGCGGCCGGGGGAGAGCCATTGGCCGAATTCCATGGCGATGGAGTAGGGGATTAGCAGGAGTAGAAGAACGACAAGTTTGAGGCGACCCATTAGGGCTACGCAGGCGGACAGCATTAGGAGAAGGTTGCCCATAAAGTGCAAGGATTTGTCGGATGTGGCAACGCCTTTGACGTATTCGGCGGGCATCAGGGCAAATGTGGAAAATACGGCTAGCGCTATGAGGAATTGGCCGATACGGATGCAAAAAAACAGGCGGCTTTTCAGGAAGCGGTCGATAAAGCTGATCATGATCTAGTTGGGAATCCGTATTGCGAAACCGGCGCCGCCCAGTTTGGACCGAAAGATGTCGATACTTCCACCGTAGCTGCTCAAGATATCCACCGCTACTGCAAGCCCAATGCCCTGGCCGGGTGTGGCGGTATCTGCACGCGTTCCGCGAGTCAAAATCGTTTGCTGCACCTCGGCGTTGACTCCCGGACCGTCGTCCTCGACGATCACCGCAAGTTCCCGACCTTGCTGTTGTGCAGAAATGGCCACGGAGTGTCGCCCGTACTTGCAAGCGTTGTCAATCAAGTTGCCGAGCAGCTCCATCAGGTCTGCCTCGTCGCCGTGAAAGTGGAGGTTGTCCGGAATCTTCTGGCTGAACTGCACCCCTTTGGTTTGATAGACCTTCTGCAGCGCACGCACCAGCCTCTCAATTAGGGGTTTTACAGGTACTGTGCTGGAGTGACTCGCTTGGGTTACTTGAGCGCTGGCGCGGCGCAATTGATGATCGACGATGGTGGACATACGGGACACTTGTTCGTCGACAATCTGGGCCAGAGCTTCAGGGCTGAGGTTTTGGTTATTTTCCAGATGACCGCGAATAACTGCCAAAGGTGTTTTGAGACTATGGGCGAGGTCTGACAAGGTGTTGCGATAGCGTTCCCGCTGGGCGCGCTCACTGCGCAACACACTGTTGAGGTTGTCGGTAACCGGTTGGATTTCGGCGGGGTAGGTGCCTGGCAGTTGTTCCAGGCCTTCCTCTACCCGCTTTAGGTCGGCGGCGAGTTTGCGCAGAGGGGATAGGCCCCACTTGGCGATTAGCGTTTGCACCAGGGCCAATAACAAGGCCATGCCGCCGAGCCATTTCCATAATCGTTTCTGGTAGGCCTCGAGCTCGTTGATCATGGGCTCCCGGCTGTGCATAGCGACAAAGCGATAGCCGTGTTCCTTGTTGTTGATATCCCAAACCGTGTCGTAACTGACAGCGTAGTATTCGCGCCCGTCGATCAGCGTGCTGAAGAACTGCATTCGGCCTGGGCTGAAATTGGTGGTCGGTGTGGGCAGGCTCTCAGGGGCAATCAGTTCGCTGGAAAGTGAACGCCATTGAAGGGCGCCTTGGGAGTTCACCACCCAACCCATCAAGCCTGAATTCACCGCGCTGTAGCGGGGTTCGCTCAGTTCTGTGGGCAGTTTTAAGCCTTTTTCGCTCGGTTCAGCGGCTCCGAGAAGGATATAGATTTGCCCGCTCAGTGCGTCGCGCTCGGCGGTACGCAGGCTTCTCTGATAGGCGTGATTGAGCATGGTTGCGCTGAACCCCAGCAGGAGCGGGAGCAGCAGCGCAGAGGCGAGGAAAAGTCGGGCGGTAAGTGATGTGGTGCGGGCGAACAGAGATTAATTTCCTTGTGCCTTGGCCATTGCCTGGAAGTCCGGATTGAAGCGGTAGCCCCGCCCACGCATGGTGGTAATCAGTTGCAAGCTGCCATCTGGATCGAGCTTTTTGCGCAGGCGACCGATAAATACTTCGATGACGTTGCTATCGCGTTCGAAATCCTGCTGATAAAGGTGTTCCGTAAGAACCGTCTTGGAAATGGCTTCGCCTGCGTGTACCGCCAGATACTCCAAAGTGTTGTATTCGTAGCTGGTGAGCTCAACGATTTCACCATTGCGGCTGACAGTTTTGGCGGCGGTGTCGATGACGATGGGGCCGAATTCCAGACGCGGAGAGGCATGCCCCGAGGCGCGGCGGATCAAGGCATTCACGCGGGCGCGCAGTTCTTCATTATGGAAGGGTTTGACCAGATAATCGTCTGCACCAGCTTCCAGACCTTCCACCTTGTCTTGCCAGTTGCCTCGGGCGGTCAGGATAAGAATCGGGTATTGCTTACCAACCCCGCGAGCTTTTTTGATCAGCTCTATGCCGTCCAGGAAAGGGAGGCCTATATCAATAATGGCCAGGTCGTAGTCGTATTCCTGGGCGAAATACAGTCCCTCGCGACCGTCAGCAGCCTGATCCACTGCGAAGCCTTGCTGCGTAAGAAAGTCCACCAGCTGCTTGCGAATTGATTCTTCATCTTCCACTACCAGCAAACGCATAGCCTGCTCCTTGATGATATGGGTTAGATAATTCTGCCGCTGTTGCCGTCCACGGTGACGATTTTGATTCGCCCACCATCCAGTAACAGCTTGACACGATAAATGGTTTTGCCGTCGGAGTTGACCTCTTCAACGGTCAGCACCCGGCCGCCGTGAGCGGAGCGCGCAATATCGGCAGCTTTCGATTTGTCCGTGCGGCCTTGCCCTTGGGCATACTGCATGGGCCCTTGGGTGTACTGCCTGGGTCCTTGGGCGTACGGCATGGATTCGCGCATGTGCTTGGGCGCTGCCCAGGAAAACACGGGCATCACTGCCAGTGACAGTAAAAAAGAGGCCAGCCTTCTCTTGGTTGTACTGATCATCATGTAGAAACCGAGTTAAGTCTCGTCATACGGGATTATGAAAGGCGTTTGCAGTAGAGCAAAGCCGCGCTTGCCAATGGACCGCATTGCCTTTTTTCTGTTCAGTTGTGGCGGACCTAGTTGTTTTGGTGATATGGCTTGGATGAAGACTAGGCTCGTTAACCTGAATATAGGCTGAAGTGTTTACTTGCTGCATTAGCCTATCGTGTTATCTGACTTTTTATCGGATTGCCCCTGTCTATTGATTATTGAGCTACAGCTGTTCGCTCAGCCAGTTTTGAATCGCCTCATAGCTCAAAAAGTGCTTGGCCGGTTGGTGGCTTTCTTCGTGCTGCTTTGTATTGGTATAGCGGAAACGAATGCACCGCATTCCAGCTGCTGTAGCGGATTTTTCGCCGTTATCGCTGTCTTCTATCGCGAGGCAATGCTCAACTGGCACGCCCAGGCGGTGGGCGGCGAGTTGGTAAACATCTGGGGCAGGTTTGTTTTGGGCGACATCATCCTTGCAAACCACCGTCTGAAAATATTCGCTCAATCCGTGAAACTGAATGCTGTGGGTAACTTCGTCTCTGCTCGCTCCGGTGGCGACAGCCAGTGGGATGTTGCGCAGGCGGAGGTGGCGCAGCAGGGCATCCGCACCGGGCATTAAAGGAAACCCCTGTTGTGTCAAGAAGGACTGCAGGTGTTTTTGTTTGCTCGAGAGTAGTGCGCCGGGCTCTATATCAAGGTTAAACTTAGCGGCTAACCACGTGGCGGAGTATATCGAGGGCATGCCCGACAAGTGGCGGCTGTATTCCTCTTCGGACAGATCGACTTTGTGATGCCGCAAGACGGCTTGCCAGCATTGCAAATGTACCGGTTCTGAGTTCACAAGCGTGCCATCGTGATCGAATATGACGGCGCGAATAGGAAGACTGGGCATGATCAATCAAGCTCGGTAAGTCGTGTAGAGGTTCAGCCGCGCGAAAACAGGCCATATTACACAGGCGAAACCGAGCGTTACAAATCTTGTCATCAGCTTATCTCGCCTTTTGTGCAACCTTTGCTGCCCGCTGTATTCGGTATCTGCTTTGCTGTTTTGGGATGACGAGGCATAAAAATAATCATATGAAATCCTGTCACATCATCATTTTGCCCCTTCTGGTCTTGTCGTTTACCGGCTGTGCTCAGAAGCGATTAATTGAGGCTCTGCAGGCGTCGCAGCAGACCTCTGAACAGCGAATCCTTGTCCAGGAGGAGCAGTTGGCGACGCAGCGTCAACAGATATCCTATCTGGAAGAGCGCAATTTGGACCTTGCCGATGCGCTCTTCGATCTCCAGCAGGAAATCGAAAATCTCAAATTCAGCCAAAAACACCAATCTTCTCAGGCCAAATCCATTTCCCCAAAACCTTCTCAAGCCACCTCAGAAAAACCTGCAATGCAAGAGCCGCAGGTGGATGAGTCGGGCAAGGTGATTCTCGGCACGGTAGAGTGGGTTTGGTTCGATGTCATGGGTGGTAGCGTTGAGGCCCAGCTCGACGATAAACTCCGGTCCTCCTCTATTTATGCCAGCAATATTCAGTTGTTTGAGCGCGACGGCGACCAATGGGTTCGTTTTCAGCTGGCGCCAGCTTCCTCGGACGACACCGGGGCAGGGCCGTACGAGTCTCCGCTATTGCGCAAAGTTCGTGTGCGTCCTGCCAACGGCGATGACCCTGAGAGCAGGCCGATTGTACGGCTGAAAGTGAAGTTGGGAACTTTGATCGAGGACACCGAATTTACCCTGGTCAACCGAGATACCGCCGAATCCCCCGTCGTTCTGGGCCGCTCCTTCCTGCGTGACATAGCTGTTGTCGATGAAAAACGCCAGCACACGCAACGCAAGCATTCCGAGAATTCCTCCCTATGAGTAAATCCGTCTCTTCCACCCGGGTTCCGCTGTACGTTTTGGTGCTCGGATTAATAGGTGCGGGCCTGTTTTTGACGTTCTATCGCCATTACACGTTTGACGTTCCGTGGTTGCCGGATGCCAAACGGCAGATCTGGTCCATCGAAGCCAAAGTCGAGTTTGAAGCGCTTGGACAACCGGTAAAGCTATCCCTGGCAGTACCGGATAATCAACCTGGGTTTGAGCGTGTATCTGAGCACACGGCGAGCCCCGGTTACGGCCTAGCGTTCGTAGACGAAGGTGTGAAGCGGCGCGCCGAGTGGTCCATTCGCGAAGCAAAGGGCCGGCAGACCTTGTATTACCAGGTCGATATGCTCTTTGACGAAGACTCTTTCAATGTCACCGAAGGTGTGCCCCCGGTTATAGAAACCGTAACCTATGCCGGACCGGAGCAGACCGCGGTAACCCAGCTACTGCAGCGAGCGCGGGCGCGTTCGGCGGATGCGTTCACTATGACGCGCGAGCTGATTGCGGAATTCAACAACGAAACCCAGTTGGCGCAGCTGCTGGTGCAGCAGAAGTCGCGCGAACGGCGTTTGGTGGAGATGTTGAACCTCGCCGGTATTCCGGCGCGAGTCGTACAGACCCTGTTTTTGGAAGACGGCCGACGGCGCCAGACCTTGGTGAGCTATCTGCAAGTATTCTCCGGAGACCAATACGCCTTGTTCGATCCGCAAACGGGTCAGCAGGGGCAGATGGAGAATCAGTTGCTGTGGGAGCAGAACTCAAGCTCATTGCTGGATTTGGTTGGTGGGCGTGATTCTGCGGTCACCTTTTCGATCATTAGTCAGGAAGTGCCGGCTTCCCGCATCTATCAGGAAAAAGTGGCCCACCTGAAAAACGCCATGGACTTCTCCATTCACAGTCTGCCGCTGGAAGAGCAGGCCATGTTCAAAGGCATTCTGCTGATTCCTGTGGGTGTTCTAGTGGTCGTAATCATGCGCATTCTGGTCGGTATCCGCACTTCGGGTACGTTTATGCCGGTGCTGATTGCGCTGGCGTTTATCCAGACGAGTTTGATTACCGGATTGGTCGGCTTTTTTCTGATCGTTGGCGTCGGTCTGATGATCAGGTCTTATTTGTCGCGCCATAACCTGCTGCTGGTGGCGAGGATATCCGCAGTAATCATCTCGGTCATTGTCATTATTGCGGCATTCTCCGTACTGGCTTATGGCTTGGGATTGGCGGAAGGACTAAAAGTCACCTTCTTCCCTATGATCATCCTGTCATGGACTATCGAGCGCATGTCCATTTTGTGGGAAGAAGAGGGCGCCAAAGAGGTGTTTATCCAGGGCGGTGGATCTCTTTTGGTGGCCGTCTTGGCCTATCTGGTGATGATCAATCCAATCGTCCGCCATCTGATGTTCAACTTTATCGGTCTGCAATTTGTCTTTATGGCGCTGGTGCTGATGTGCGGTAATTACACCGGCTACCGCCTGAGCGAGTTGCGCCGTTTCAAACATCTGGTCCAAGAGCGCTGATATGAATCTGCTGCAGTACTGGCGCGAACGCACCGTCTACGGCCGCTTGGCAGGGAAGGGCATCTTGGGCATGAACTGCCGCAATATCCGCTACATCTCCCGCTATAACCCGCGTACCTTGTATCCATTGGTGGACGATAAGCTCAAAACCAAAACCCTGGCACTGGAGCACGGCGTCAATGTGCCGGATCTGATCGGCGTGATCGACAACCAACACGACGTGCGCAAAATCGCCAAAATGACAGACGGCATTCCGGGCTTTTGCATCAAACCGGCGAAAGGCTCGGGCGGCAAAGGGATTCTGGTGATCGATCGAGTAGTAGACGGGGTCTACTACAAAACCAATGGCCAACCGATTTCGCTGCAGGATATCCAGCGCCATATCTCGAATATCCTGGCTGGTTTGTTCTCTCTCGGCGGTAAAACCGATTTTGCCTTGGTGGAATCCTTGATCAAGGTGGATGACGCGTTTCGCCAGTTTACCCACGAAGGGGTGCCGGATTTGCGCGTGATTGTGTTTCGCGGCTTTCCGGTGATGTCCATGATGCGGTTGTCCTGCGCGTCGTCCAAGGGCAAGGCCAATTTGCACCAGGGGGCGGTAGGCGTAGGTATCTCGATGGATACTGGCGGCGCGGTGCGCGCAGTGCAAAGTGGCCGGCCGGTAACGCATCACCCGGATACCAAACAGCCATTGAGTGAGCTGGTGGTCCCGCAGTGGATCGGCATGCTCGAACTCGCTTGCGCTTGCTACGACATGACGGGTTTGGGGTATCTGGGCGTCGATTTGGTGCTCGATAAAAACCGCGGGCCATTGTTGCTGGAGCTTAACGCCCGACCGGGATTATCGATCCAGGTTGCCAATAACGCGGGCCTTTTGCCGCGTTTGCGGCGCATCGAAAGCATAAAAAAGCCGGAAAAGTTCCCAATCGTTGAACGCGTCGCATATTCTCGCACTCATTTCGCTGCACAATCTGACCTTTGAGCGCCGCTGCTCGCCAATCTTTGGACACTGATGTCCGTTCAAATTTTGATCTAACAAGCCGAGCGCCCGCCTGATATAATGCCCGGCTCTTTTTTGTTCACTGCGAATACGCCGTCGATCTCATGAATGTACAGGACTATATGAATTTGGTCGGGCAACAAGCCCGATCTGCCTCCCGCCTGCTGGCAACTGCTAGTACTGCAAGCAAAAACGCTGCGTTAAATGCTATTGCGGAGCAACTCACCAAATCGCGCGCGCAGTTGGCGGAAGCCAATGCGACAGATTTGGCCAAAGGCCGCGAGCGTGGACTGGAGCCGGCCTTGCTGGATCGTCTGGAACTGACGCCGGCGCGCATCGACGCCATGATCGAAGGCATTCGCCAAGTGGCGGCGCTGGCAGATCCTTGCGGTGAAATCACCGATCTCAAATACCGCCCAACCGGCATTCAGGTTGGCAAAATGCGTGTGCCTCTGGGTGTGGTCGGCATTATTTATGAGTCACGTCCCAACGTGACCATAGACGCCGCAAGCTTGTGTTTGAAATCCGGCAATGCGGCGGTTTTGCGCGGTGGCAGTGAATCCATTGCCTCGAATATGGCCATAGCCGCCTGCATTCGCGCCGGTTTGCGTGAAGCAGGCTTGCCGGAAACGGCAGTGCAAGTCGTCGAAACCACGGATCGCGCCGCAGTGGGCGCCATGATCACTATGCCTCAATATATTGATGTGATCGTGCCGCGCGGTGGCCGCAGCTTGATCGAGCGCATTTCCACAGAGGCCAAGGTCCCCGTCATCAAACATTTGGATGGCGTTTGCCACGTTTATATAGATGTAGCCGCCGATCTGGATAAAGCCTTCAAAATCTCCCTCAACGCCAAGACCCACAGATACGGCGTATGCAACGCTATGGAAACCCTGTTGGTTAATGAAGCAGTTGCCGACCAGATTCTGCCCCGTCTGGCAGAAGCCTACGGCGCCAAAGGCGTAGAATTGCGCGGTTGCGAAAAAACCCGTGCACTTTTGCCCGATGCCAAAGTAGCCACGGAGGAAGACTGGTATGCCGAATATCTCGCGCCGATCCTCGCCATCAAAATAGTGAGCGGACTGGACGAGGCGATCGAGCATATCAATCGTTATGGCTCGCAACACACAGATGCCATAGTGACGGAAAACTACACGCGCGCGCGCCAGTTCATTACGGCGGTGGATTCCAGCTCCGTGATGGTGAATACATCAACCCGTTTTGCCGATGGCTTTGAATACGGTTTGGGTGCCGAAATCGGCATTTCCACCGATAAAATTCACGCCCGTGGTCCGGTCGGACTGGAAGGGCTGACCTCCCAGAAATGGGTGGTGCTCGGCGATGGGCATATCCGCCAGTGATGGCGACATTGCAACTGTTTCTGGGCGGCACATTTAACCCGGTTCATATAGGCCACACCCGCTTAGCGCTGGAATGCCATCTGCGCACCGGCGCTGGTGTGGCTTTTGTTCCCTGTGCGGACCCGCCTCACAAACCCCACCCAGAAGTGTCTATAGCTCACCGTCTGTCGATGCTCGAATTGGCAGTGGCGGAGCTGAATGCCGTGGTAGGAAATGCAACGACTTTCACGATTGATCGTTGTGAAATCGAGGACATCAGCGGACCGTCCTACACGTTTAACACCTTGCACCACCTGCGGCGATTGCGCCCGCAAGAGGTGTTGGTGTGGCTGATCGGCATGGACAGCCTCGTCAGTCTGCATACATGGTATCGCTGGCGCGAGCTGACCGATGTGGCGAATTTGTTGGTGATCAATCGACCCGGTTGGCAACGGCCACATGAAGGCGAGGTGGCGGAGTGGCTGAGCGAGCGGGAACGCAGTCTGGAGCAGTTGGACGCATATGGTGGTGTGGCCTTTTTGGAGACGACGCTGGTTGCCATCTCATCCACAGAATTACGCAGACAAATGGCGCAGGGCCTGACAGGTAAATATCTCCTGCCCGAGCCTGTGCAGCAGTACATCCAATCTCATCATTTGTATTTATCCCATTAATCTTTGAAGTAGCTTATGAATTTAGAACTCAACAAATTGATCATCGACGCGCTCGAAGATCTGAAAGGCCAGAAAATCGTTGAACTGGATGTCCACCAATTAACGGACATCATGGATCATTTGATCATTGCGACCGGTACCTCCAATCGCCACGTAAAATCCCTTGCGGATAACGTCGTCGAAGAACTGAAAAAAGCCAATCATCGGCCGCTCGGTATCGAAGGGCTGGAATTGGGCGAATGGGTTTTGATCGATTACGGCGATACGGTTGTGCATATCATGCTGCAAGCGACGCGCGATTTTTATGAACTGGAAAAACTCTGGTCGAAGGTACCTGCACATCGCGCCGAAGATCGTCAGTAAATAAAGAGAGATCGCAAAAGAGGTAGGCGCTAGATCATGAAGGTTCAGATGATCGCCGTGGGAACGCGTATGCCGGCCTGGGTGCAGGCGGGCTACGACGAGTACGCGAAGCGCTTGCCTAAGGAATTGACCCCGACCTTGGTGGAAATTCCGCTCGGTAACCGGGGTAAAAACGGTGCCGTGCAGGACGCAATGAAGCAGGAGGGCGAAGCTATCCTGCAGCATATTTCTTCAGCCACCACCATGGTCGCGTTGGATGTGCAGGGAAAATCCTGGTCGACTGAGCAATTGGCCGAGCAGTTGTCGCGCTGGCGTATGGACGGTCGCAATCTGGCATTTGTGATCGGCGGGCCGGATGGTTTCAGTCAGCAATGTTTGGCCCGCGCCGACGTGCGCTGGTCTCTTTCCAATCTCACGCTTCCTCATCCTGTGGTCCGCATTGTGTTGATCGAGCAGTTGTATCGCGCTTGGACTATTTGGCAGAACCATCCATATCACAAGTGAGTTTCTGCGAATTCGCAGCGGAGGATAAAAATCTGTCGCTGCGGAACGTCTTGCAGGTCTTTCTGGTCAGAGAATTTTTTCATGTGCGGCTGCGAACTGGTTTATTCTGCCGTATTTACCCGGCATACTCGCCCGCCCCGGTCCTGATTGCCGATACCGACTAGACTCAATAAAAGCTATTTCTTGAATTTAGCTGCCACGATTCATCAATTGCATTGAGATATGCCGTTTCGCGACATCGATAACGATCTTCACCGCTTAAAGGACATCAAGACGGAAGCCCGTCTGATTGGTTCGCGCATATCCGTTGCTTTTGTCGGCGTCTTGCTGCTGTTCGGCATTCTGATTTTCCGCTTTTACCACCTGCAAATCGTAAATTACGAAGCTTATGTGACGCGCGCGGAAAGCAATCGTATTCAAGTGCAACCCGTGCCGCCCAATCGCGGACTTATTTTTGATCGCAATGGCGTTTTACTAGCGGAAAATCGCCCGAGCTATACGCTCTCCATCGTTAAAGAGCGCACCCCTGACCTGGAAAAAACCCTTGTGGCTGTAGCGACGCTTATCGATGTCGGTGAGGACGATCTGGCGAATTTCCGCAAGGCCTTAAGCCAGCGTCGCCGTCCTTATGAGTCAGTTCCCCTGCGCTATCACCTCACTGAAGAAGAAATTGCACGTATCGCTGTGAATGAATACGCCCTAGAAGGGGTTGAGGTCGAAGCGCAACTGGTGCGCTATTACCCCTACGGCGAGCTGTTCGCCCATACCATTGGTTATGTCGGCCGTATCAGCGAACGCGAGCTTGCCAATTTCGACGATCAAATGTATCGCCGTTACAGCGGCACCCACAGCATCGGCAAAATCGGTGTAGAAAAATATTATGAGGAAGAACTGTTGGGAGAGGTGGGTTCTCAGCACGTTGAGGTCAATGCGCACGGGCGTGTGTTGCGCACTTTGGAGCGTATCGACCCGGTTCCGGGAAAAGATATTTATTTGAATCTCGATATCGAAGTGCAAAAGGCTGCTGCCGAAGCCATGGCTGGCCGACGGGGAGCGGTAGTGGCAATTGAAGTGGCGACAGGTGGTTTGTTGGCACTTGTGAGTACGCCGAGTTTCGACCCCAATTTGTTTGTGACAGGTATTAGCGTGCAGAACTATCGAGAGCTCAATGAGTCTCCAGATCTGCCGCTGCTCAACCGCACCATTCAAGGTCAATATCCACCCGGATCGACCCTGAAACCTATGCTCGGCTTGGGTGGTTTGGAAAGCCGCGTGATAACACCTCAATGGCGTATTCGCGACCCGGGCTTCTACATATTGGAAAACAGTGAACGACGCTATCGCGACTGGAAAAAATATGGTCATGGCAACCAAGTGGATTTGCATCAGGCGATCGTCGAATCCTGCGATACCTATTTTTACGATCTGTCGGTGCGCATGGGGGTGGATCGCATGCATCCGCTGGGCGCTGCCTTTGGTTTGGGAAGTCGCACGGGTATTGATATTCCCAGTGAGCGGGCGGGCAACTGGCCCTCGCGCATGTGGAAAAAAGCTGTGCGCGGGCTGCCGTGGTTCCCTGGTGACAGTCTGAACATGAGCATCGGTCAGGGCGATGTGCTGGCGACACCTTTGCAACTCGCCGTTATGACCGCCGGTTTGGCTACGCGGGGAATTATTCACGAACCGAGAGTCGTCGAGCGGGTTGGCAACGAGAAGGTTTTGGCTCCGGCCGAAGTTCGTTATGAAGCGCGTGAAGAGAATTGGGATTCCGTTGCACAGGCGATGGAAGCGGTGGTGCACAGCGCGCGCGGTACTGCAAAAGTGATCAATCGCGGTGTGACCTATCGCATCGCCGGCAAAACTGGGACGGCTCAGGTTATCGGGATTGCTCAGGACCAGGAATACGACCGGGACAAAATCCATGAGCGCAATCGCGACCACGCCTTATTTATTGCCTATGCCCCGGTGGAGAAACCGGAAGTGGCCGTGGCGATTGTGATTGAAAATGGTGAGCACGGATCGAGCGCAGCGGCGCCTGTCGCCCGGCAAGTGTTCGACACCTGGTTTGCCGTGGAAGCCGTCCGCCAGGCTCAACGTGAACAAGAAGCCGCATTGGGTTACAGGCCATGATGTCCAAAGGGCAGGATTTCGTCCGGCGCTTGCCGGATTCCAGTCATCACTTCAAGAGCGCCACCAGTTTTTGGCGCCTTATTCATATAGATCCAATCTTGCTGCTCGGCCTTTTGGCGCTTAGCGTTTACGGTTTGGTAGTGTTGTACAGCGCGAGCGGTCACAGCCAATTTATGGTGAAACGCCAGGTCGTATTTTTCGGCATGGCCTATCTCGCCATGTTTGCCGTTGCTCAGGTCAATTTGATGTTTCTCGAACGTTATGCGTTCTGGTTTTACGGCTTTGGGATTATTTTGCTGGTGCTGGTATTGGTGGTCGGCGTCGGTGCCAAAGGCGCTCAACGTTGGCTGAGTTTGGGATTTGTTCGTTTCCAGCCGTCGGAGATTCTCAAGCTGGCAGTGCCTATTTGTGTGGCATCGTTTTTCTCCGCGCGCATACTGCCACCGCGTTTTTCCCATATCGTGATTTGTCTTGTTTTTATCCTCCTGCCTGCCGCTTTAATCGTTAAGCAGCCGGATTTGGGGACGGCAATTCTGGTGGCGACTTCAGGATTGATCGGACTTTTTCTTGCTGGACTTCCCTGGCGCTATATCCTGGGCACAGTCGCTGCGGTTGCCGCTGCCGCTTGGCCCATGTGGCATTTTGTTATGCATGACTATCAGAAGCGTCGGGTGCTGACACTGTTGGATCCGGAAGCGGACCGACTTGGCGCAGGCTGGAACATTATCCAGTCCAAAACCGCTATTGGCTCCGGTGGTTGGGAAGGCAAAGGTTGGATGAATGGCACCCAGTCGCAGCTCGATTTTTTGCCTGAGAGCCATACGGATTTCATTATCGCGGTGCTGGCCGAAGAGTTCGGCATGATGGGAGTTTTATTGTTGCTCGCGGGCTATTTTTTCGTCATTAGCCGAGGCCTGTGGATCGCGGTTACGGCGCAAAGCACTTTCAGTCGCATCCTGGCAGGTAGCATTACGCTGACGTTTATGGTTTACGTGTTCGTTAACATTGGAATGGTGTCGGGTTTATTGCCTGTTGTTGGTGTGCCGCTGCCTTTGGTGAGTCTGGGGGGCACGTCACTCATTTCCTTGATGCTTGGGTTTGGCTTGCTTATGGCGGTTGCAACCGAACGCAAGCGAGTAACTGTCTGAACGGAAACGATTACTTATGATGAAAAAATTTTGGTCCGGCGCCATCTTGGCAACCTATATGGTGGGAAGTCAGGCAAACGCGGATTACAGCCGCCATGAAGAGGCCAAGGCCTTTGTCGACCGTATGGTGAAGCAGCATAAGTTCGACGCTAAAATGGTGGAGTCCTGGCTGGCTCAGGCGGAGAAAAAACAAGCCATTCTGGATGCGATTTCCCGTCCGGCCGAAAAAACCAAACCCTGGTTTGAATACCGCAAGATCTTTCTCGACAATGATCGGATTCAGCAGGGTGTCGCTTTCTGGAAAGAAAACGAAAAAACCTTGATCACTGTATCTGAACGCTACGGTGTCGATCCGGCGATTATCGTCGCCATAATCGGCGTGGAAACCCGCTACGGTCGCCATATGGGCAGCTATCGGGTAATCGATGCTTTAACCACGCTCGGTTTTGATTACCCACCGCGCAGCGAATTTTTCCGCAAGCAGTTGGAGGAATTATTTTTGTTGGCGCGCGAGCAAAAACAAAATCCGCTCGACTTAAAAGGCTCCTACGCCGGTGCCATGGGCTACGGTCAATTTATTCCCAGCAGCTACCGTCACTACGCGCGCGATTTTGACGGCGATGGAGTTGCGGATATCTGGACCAACAAAAACGACGCTATTGCCAGCGTTGCCAATTATTTCAAGGCGCACGGATGGCAGTCAGGGCAGCCGGTATTTGTACGGGCTAAAGTCAAAGGCAAAGTGGATGAAAGCCTGGTCAATTCCACCGCGCGACCAACTATGACGATTGCCGAATTGCGCAAAAAAGGTGTCGAACCAGCGTCATCGGTAGCAGCGGACCAGTCGGCCAGTTTGCTCAGTTATGTGCAGGAGGATGGCGACGAATATTGGCTGGGATTCAATAATTTCTACGTGATCACTCGTTACAATCGCAGCCAGCTTTACGCTATGGCGGTGTGGCAGCTTAGCGAAGCCATCAAGGAAGCGCGTAAGGCATAAGCAGAACTGACTTAAATGGGGGAAAGGTACGAAGTTATGTTTTTGCTTCGGTGGGGATTTATCGCGTTGCTGCTATCGGCTTTGTTCGGATGTGTCACCGTGACCAAGCCGAGTTCGACGACTGTCGTTCTGCAAGATAGTGCTCCGGATGAAGATGTGGATGTATCCGGTGTGGAGGATGCAGTGCCGCGTCATGAGCTGATTAAGGTGGCGGGTAACAAGACGCCTTATACAGTTCTGGGCAAAACCTACCATGTGAATTTCAATACCAAAGGTTTCACCGAGACAGGTTATGCCTCCTGGTATGGCAAGAAATTTCACGGCAATAAAACTTCCAATGGCGAAATCTACGATATGTACGCCATGACCGCCGCGCATAAAACTCTGGCGATTCCTGCTTACGTGAAAGTGACGAACCTGGAAAATGGGTCCAGCGTGGTTGTGCGAGTCAATGACCGCGGCCCTTTCCATGAAGGGCGCATTATCGATCTCAGCTACGCGGCCGCTAAAAAATTGGGCTTTCACGAAAAGGGCACAGCAAAGGTTCGTATTGAGGTGATCGAGCCTGATCTGCCGCCAGGGGCTCAACTTGCTTCTGCAACGCCCGCAGCGCCTGCGGTCTCTGCTGCCCCACCGGTAGCGTCTATACCTTCAGTAACTCCTTCTCCTGCAGCCGCAGAGGGTGTTGCTCCTGTCGTACAGCCTCCCGCCCAAAATATTCCGCAAGCCTATTTGCAGTTAGGTGCGTTTAGTAAACCGGAGAGTGCCGCAGACCTCAGTAACAAGGTGGCCGCCGCCGGTATGAAAGCGCACGTGCGTCCCGAGCCAGCAAACAATCTGTACAAAGTGCTGGTGGGGCCGATCCTGGATAACTTCGAGCTGCTGGATTTGCGCAAAAGACTTGCCGAGGCGAGTCTGCCGGAAGCGCACTTGGTGGAGTATTAAGAAGAGGCTCGTTTGCGTTTCGCTCGCGTCATAAAACGGTCAACCATTTGCCACATTTCTGTCACGCCGCACCTTTAAGGTCGCTCCCTAAATGTCATCCCTAGGAGAGATCTTAATGAGTAAGGCCACGTTCGACCCCACCCTTTATAACTCGAGTGACAACACGCCTTTCGCCACTGTTTTGGAGCGGCACATCCACCGGCGAACGTTGATCCGCACCGGCAGTGCTATGGCCGCCTTGTCGATTATGGCGAGCCTAGGACTGAGTGGTTGTGACAGCAATTCCGATAAACATCGCAGCAGCGGCGCGGGCAGTCCGGTGACATTGCCGGATGCAGAAAAGCCTCTTACCGCCTTGGGCTTCCAATCCATCCCCGGCTCGCGCACCGATGCCATAGTGGTGCCGGAAAATTACAAAGCGTCCATTCTCGCCCCCTGGGGCACGCCGCTAAATGATCGGGCGGCACCGTGGAAGCCGGATGGCACCAATACCGCCGAGGACCAAGCCAATTCTGTTGGTATGCACCACGACGGTATGTCGTTCTATCCATTGAATGGCAGTCATGAAGACGGCTTGCTGTGCATCAACCACGAATACATTGACCAAGACGCGCTGCACCCCAATGGTGTCACCCGCGACGCAACCACCAGGCGGCGAATCCTGGCTGATGAGGTGCGTAAGGAAATCTACGCGCATGGTGTCACGGTGGTACGCATTAAAAAGGTGGAAGGGGTTTGGCAGGTCGTGGCCAACGATCGCCATAACCGCCGCATTACCGGTGCCACTGAGATGGACATCAGCGGCCCTATGGCCGGTCACGATTTGCTGAAAACGCCGTTTTCGCCTGATGGCATCAGTGCGCGCGGTACCTTCAATAACTGCGGCAATGGCACATCCCCCTGGGGTACCTTTTTAACCTGTGAAGAAAATTGGCCAGGTTATTTTGCCAACACGGCGGAGCGCACCGCGGATCAAGCACGTATCGGTTTGGGCACCACAGGCAACCAGTATGGATGGAATGACCTAGCCGGGAATGAGAGTGAGAAAAACGACGAGTTTGCTCGTTTTGACGTGACCCCGCGAGCCGAAAGCGCCCTGTTGGACTACCGTAACGAAGCCAATGGGCACGGCTATATTGTTGAAATCGACCCCTATTCACCCGACAGTCGCCCTATTAAGCGAACGGCGCTGGGCCGATTTCGCCATGAAGCCTGCGAGGTGGGGAAGCTTGCGGCAGGCCGGCCAGTGGCCTTTTACTCAGGGCACGATGCTCAGGGTGAATATGTGTATAAATTTGTCTCGTCGGCTCTTTGGGATCCGGCGGACGCCAAACGCGAGGACCGTCTTGCCGTGGGCGATAAATATTTAAATGAGGGCACCCTTTATGTAGCGCGCTTCGATGAAGATGGTACGGGTGTTTGGTTGCCGCTGACATTGGAGAGTTTGGCGAAGGACGGCAAGCCTCTCAGTGAGTCCTTCGAAAGCTTGGCAGACATTATTCTCAATACCGCTGGTGCAGCGGATCTCTTGGGGGCGACGCCCATGGATCGCCCTGAGTGGGGAGCGGTTGATCCCATCACCGGCAGTGTCTATATGACGCTGACCAACAATACTGCTCGTCGAGAAGCCAATGCTGCAAACCCGCGAGTGAATAACAAATTTGGCCATATCATCCGCTGGGATGAAAGCGAGGATCACCGCAGTTTTACCTGGGATATTTTCTTATTTGGTGCACCAGCGGACGCGGAAGAGGGTGTTAATCTTTCCGGACTGACGGATCTCAACCAATTCGCCAGCCCTGATGGTTTGATGTTCGACGAACGCGGAATCTTGTGGGTGCAGACCGACAACGGCGCAAGTGAGGTGACGAAAAGCACCAATGATCAAATGCTGGCCGTTATTCCCTCGGCCTTGGTAGACGCGGGGGGCAACCAGCAAGTTATCAGTGGCACTAATCAAACTGAGCTACGACGCTTTTTGGTGGGGCCTAACGGGAGCGAAATTACTGGCTTGGCATTTACCGGTAATCACCATACGTTTTTCGTCAACGTGCAGCATCCGGACAATTGGCCATACGGTGATGACGCTCAGGAGCAAACCCCTGCAGGTGTGACCATCCGCCCACGCTCTGCCACTGTTGTAGTGGAAAAAGTACAGGGTGGTCCAGTCGGCGAATAGGTTGTACATGATGTCCGGGGCGCCAAGCCCGGGCATTTCTCGCGGGCGTGCGCATCCCTGCTCGTCGGCTATCAGGCCGGCCTTTGTTCTGTGGAACGTATTGCTTCAGGAGCCGCTATCGGCTAGAATTCGCGGCCTTTTGGCAGGTCTCTCTGCCATTTTTTGATACGGCGCAAGCTCTGTGGTCTTGGCAAATGGTTGTCCTGGCCTGAAATCTTGGAAGAGCTTCGAATCCCTAAGGGGTTGAAGTTCGGCTAAGTGCTTCGCGGCGTCCAATCTTTACTGGAGCATTAGTACATGTACGCAGTAATCGTATCCGGTGGTAAACAACACCGTGTTCAAGAGGGCGAAATTCTTCGTCTGGAAAAAATCGAAGCTGCCACTGGCGACACTGTAGAATTCGATCAAGTTTTGCTGGTCGCTAAAGACGGTAACGTTACCCTCGGCGCCCCGCTGGTTTCTGGCGCTAAAGTGAAAGCAGAAATTTTGTCTCACGGCCGCGCTGATAAAGTGACCATCATCAAGTTCCGTCGCCGTAAGCATTCTATGAAACGTCAAGGCCATCGTCAGTGGTACACCGACGTTAAAATTACCGGCATCAACGCGTAAGAGGATTTATCAATGGCTCACAAGAAAGCAGGCGGTAGTACCCGCAACGGTCGCGATTCCGAAAGTAAACGTCTTGGCGTCAAAGTTTTCGGTGGTCAGGCTATCAATGCTGGCGGCATTATCGTTCGTCAGCGTGGCACCCAGTTTCATGCTGGTGCGAACGTAGGTATCGGTAAAGACCATACCCTGTTCGCGAAAGTCGATGGCGCGGTTAAATTCGAAGTGAAGGGCCCGCGCAATCGCCGTTACGTGAGCGTTGTGACCGCCTAATCACGCGCAGCGTCGGACTAATCGAAAAGCCCTGTCCCAGTAGACGGGGCTTTTTCGTTTATAAAGTTTGCATCAAACGGTTCTGTTGATGACGATGGAGCCAGGTCAGAATTATGAAATTTGTCGATGAAGCCACGATTTTCGTCCAGGCCGGACGCGGTGGCGATGGTTGTTTAGCGTTCCGGCGGGAAAAATTCATTGCTAAAGGCGGCCCAAACGGCGGTGATGGCGGTGATGGCGGTTCGGTTTATCTGGTTGCCGATGAAAGCCTGA
Organism: Saccharophagus sp. K07; assembly: GCF_014336955.1. Lineage (GTDB taxonomy): Bacteria > Pseudomonadota > Gammaproteobacteria > Pseudomonadales > Cellvibrionaceae > UBA5868. The sequence continues at coordinate 728,310 of NZ_QRAI01000001.1, forward strand.
ACACCCTGGTCGACTACCGCTTTACCCGCAGTTTTCAGGCGCAGAATGGTGAATCTGGCAAGGGTTCGAACTGCACTGGGAAATCGGGGGAGGATCTGGTTCTACCCGTGCCGGTGGGCACATCCGTTATCGACGATGAAACGGGTGTTGTGATCGGCGATTTGACTGCCCCTGGCGAGCGCTTGAAAGTGGCGCAGGGCGGCTGGCACGGCCTGGGCAATACTCGTTTCAAATCCAGTACCAATCGCACACCTCGTCAAACCACTCCAGGCAGCCTGGGGGAGGCACGCTATCTCCGCCTCGAACTTAAAGTTTTGGCTGATGTGGGCATGCTCGGTCTTCCCAATGCCGGAAAGTCGACCTTTATCCGTGCCGTCTCGGCTGCTGAGCCGAAAGTGGCGGACTATCCTTTTACCACCTTGGTGCCGAGTCTCGGCGTCGTGCGCACCAATCGCTTGCGCAGCTTTGTGATTGCCGATATTCCCGGTTTGATCGAGGGGGCATCAGAAGGAGCGGGTCTCGGTATTCGTTTCCTCAAGCATCTCACCCGTTGCCGTATCCTCGTGCATTTGGTGGATATGTGTCCGGTCGACGGTTCCGATCCCGTAGAAAATGCGCGCGCCATCATTGCAGAGTTGGGACGATTCAGTGAAACCCTGGCGCAACGTCGCCGTTGGCTGGTATTGAATAAAGCGGATTTGCTGCTGCCGGAAGAGGCAGAAGAAATCAAACAGCGCATGATTCAGGAGCTGCCGTGGGACGGTCCGATTTATGTCGTGTCCGCGGCGGAAAAGCAGGGCACAGAAGCTCTGACACGCGATTTGCAGAATGAACTGGATCAGGTTTGGGAAGCGGAGAAAAACGATCCTGAATTGGTTAAACAGGAACGCGAAATGCAGGATCGCATGCAGGCGGAAGCGCGTCAGCATATCCAGGCATTGCGCGAAAAATATTTGGCTGCTAAGGGCGGTCGCGTCGACGACGAAGATGACGATGATGACTTCGACGACGATGATTACGATGTTGAGGTCGAGTACGTTCGTTAGCGCCTTGTAAGGAAAATTTGTTTGAGCAACAAACGACATTTATTGCGTACCAGCCGTCGCTGGGTAATCAAAATCGGCAGCGCACTGTTGACCGATAACGGCAAAGGTTTGGACCGTACAGCGATCAAAGGCTGGGTTGGTCAGATTGCTGATTTGGTTAAGCAGGGGCATGAAGTGGTGCTGGTGTCCTCAGGCGCTGTTGCAGCTGGCATGACCCGTCTGGGCTGGAAAGAGCGGCCGCAGGCTATTCATGAATTGCAGGCTGCTGCAGCTGTTGGGCAGATGGGTCTTATTCAAACCTATGAAGACGCTTTCCAGTCCCACAATCTCTGCACCGCGCAAATTTTGCTGGATCACGATGATTTGTATCATCGTCAGCGCTACCTCAATGCGCGTTCAACCTTGCGCACTCTTACCAAGTTACACGTCATTCCGGTCGTTAATGAAAACGATACAGTGGTGACTGACGAAATCCGCTTTGGTGACAACGACACTCTGGGTGCTTTGGTTGCCAATCTGATTCAGGCGGATGTGCTGATGATCCTCACGGATCAATTGGGCATGTATGACTCCGATCCGCGCCAAAATGCGCTAGCCAAAATCATTGATGAAAGCCCTGCGACCAATGATGCTTTGTTTGCGATGGCTGGGGGTGGCGGATCACTGGGGCGCGGCGGTATGACAACCAAAGTTCGCGCAGCCCGTCTTGCTGAGCGCTCCGGGACCAGCACGGTGATCGTCGGTGGGCGTATTGATCGTGTGATTACCCGTGTTGCCGCAGGGGAATCTGTAGGCACTTTGTTGTACGCCGAGCATGAGCCGCTCGCCGCGCGCAAGCGTTGGTTGGCCGGACAGATGCAATCCAAAGGTGTATTGGTGCTCGATGACGGCGCTGTGGGTGTGCTGCGCGACAAAGGTAAAAGCTTATTGCCCGTCGGTGTTAAGGAAGTGCACGGGGAATTTTTGCGCGGCGATCTGGTGATTTGCCGCGATCTGCAAGGTCGGGAAATTGCTCGCGGCTTGGTGAATTACAGCAGTGATGAAGCGCGCAAAATTGCCGGTCAATCCAGTACTCATATATTGCAGCTGCTCGGCTACAAGGACGACGACGAGCTGATTCATCGGGACAATCTCGTATTGGTCTGACAGTCGTCAGATTGAGATTTTATCTGAGAGTAATTTATGTCGATTTTCAAAGCGCATATTGCCGCTATGAGCGCCTATAAGCCGCCCTTGGATGGACGCAATCCGCAGTCGCATTTGCTGTTGGATTTTAACGAGCGGACATTGCCCATAGGCGAGGTCGTGCAGAATGCCCTGATTGAATATATCCGCGGCGGGCGGCTGCAAATGTATCCCGCTTATGGTGATGTGGTGGATGTGATTGCGGGCTACTGCGGTGTTGCAGCAGATCAGTTGATGATCACCAATGGTTCGGATCAGGGAATTGATTTGATTATCCGAGCCGCCTGTAGGGAAGGGGATGAAGCCATTATTCCCGGCCCCAGTTTTCCCATCTACGTCCACTGCGCAAAACTCGAAAATCTCAAAATCGTCGAGCCCTTGTATACGCGGGAGCGAGGATTTCCCACCGATGAAGTCATAGCCGCAATCACACCTGCGACGCGTTTAATTTGTTTCGGCAATCCCAATAATCCCAGCGGTACAGTTGTCAGTCGCAGCGATATCATTCGTATTTTGGAAGCAGCACCGCACGCTGCGGTGTTGGTCGACGAATGTTATTACGAATATTGTGGTGAATCCGCGAGTGATCTGGTTGGTCGGTATCCGAATCTGGTGATTACTCGGACATTCTCCAAAACCTGGGGCATGCCTTCATTGCGTCTGGGTTACATCATTTCCCACGCTGACAATATTCGTGCTCTGTTGAACGTGCGAGGCCCGTACGACATCAACCAGATGGCGATTGTCGCCATCCGCGCGGCGCTGGCGCATCCGGAATATACGCAGACCTATGTTGCGGAAGTGGTAACAGAAGCGAAGCCGCTGCTGGAAACGTTTCTCGATGAAAAAGGCGTGGAGTATTGGCCCAGCGGAGCCAATTATCTCTGGACCTTCCCGCCCAATGCGGACGCCGTCAATCAAGAGCTGATAAAGCACAATATTTTGGTGCGTCCGAAAGCGGACTCTGATGGTCGGCCAGGTTTGCGTATCACGATTGGTACAGTGGAGCAGACCAAGCGATTAATTTCTGTATTGAAGACCGTTCTTTAATCCCTTCACGACTTTTGCGGTGCCGGTGTTCGGCACCCGAACTCCAGGATTTTTATTTCTTTCTTTATATGGGGCACGTCAATGATAGAAATCATTATTGGAGCAATTGCGCTCATCGCGCTGGTGAGTATCGCGTTGGAGGATGTATTCCACTTCAACAAAGCGAAAACCACCTTGTTTTTGGGATGTTTGTCCTGGGTAATTTTATTTATTCACGAAAGTTCTCTTGGAAGGTCAGAGCATATTCAGGAGGTGCTTAATGAAAACCTGCTGGATATTGCGAGTTTGTGGCTGTTTTTGATGGCTACCATGACGTTTGTGGCTTATTTGAATGCGCGCGGGATGGTGAGTGCAATCGTGCAGCGAATTTTGCCGACTGAGTTATCCTTCCGCCAGCTCACCATTTTATTGGGTGTGTTTGCGATGCTGCTCTCCATGGTGTGCGACAACATTACCGCGACTCTGGTTTGCATCGGTGTAGTGCAGGCTTTTCAACTGGAGCCCAAGGAACGTATACGTCTTTGCGTCATATTAGTGTTTGCGGTTAACTCCGGCGGCGTCATTTTGATTACCGGCGATGTGACTACCTTGATGATCTTCAGCGCGGGACATGTCACGATTGGTCAGTTGTTGAAGCTGGTAATGCCCGTTATTGGGGGGGTTGCTCTGTTAATCTTCTTACTTAGCATGGGAGCGAATCGCAGGGTCGTGGCAGAAAATGCAACCCATGATATTCAATGGTTGGATATGTTGATCGGAGGTATTTTTATCAGCACTATCGTGGCGACCATGGTTTTCAATCTGTTGTTCGATATTCCGCCAGTACTGACCTTCCTGTTTGGTTTGTCCATCATGTTTATGGTGGGGGGCATTGTTCACACCTTCAACGAACAAATTCATCTGCTGCAGTACATCCGCCAAATTCAGTTTGAAACTTTGCTCTTCTTCCTCGGCATATTGCTGTTGGTCGGCGCTTTAAAAGAGGTGGGTGTTCTTGTGGCCCTTACAGAGCTCTACGCGGCGGTGGATCCATCCTTCTCCAGTTATTTAATGGGTGTTATTTCCTCGATCATGGATAACGTCCCTCTGACCGCTGCTCTCCTAAAAGCCGAGCCCCAGTTGAATGCTACGCAGTGGCTGTCTTTGACGTATGCGGTTGGTATCGGTGGGTCGATCCTGGTGATTGGCTCTGCAGCCGGTATTGTGGCGATGAGCAAGGTGAAGGAGTTGACCTTTATGCAGTATGCGCGCTACGCACCGCATATCCTCGCTGCGTATAGTGTTGGTTATGGCCTAACATTGTTGCTCTAAGAACATTGTTGTTCTAGACAAAGAGAGAAGAGGCAGCTTGATACTGCCTCTTTTTATTTTCGGCAAACAAATATTGGTGAAGGCTAAGGGGTAAGAAGAAAAAGATGAATTGCAGACGCAAAAACACCAAAAGCCGACAGAGTCGGCTTTTGGTGTTAGTAAGAGCGGTTAAATCAAAGATTAAGCAGCAGCTTTTTCGCCGAGCGCTTTGATTTGAGCGTTCAAGCGGCTCTTATGGCGAGCGGCTTTGTTTTTGTGGATGATGCCTTTGTCGGCGATGCGGTCGATAACGGGTACTGCAACTGCGTAAGCGTTTTTGGCAGATTCGACGTCACCACTTTGAATTGCTTTCACAACATTCTTGATATAGGTGCGCACCATGGAGCGCAGGCTCGCGTTGTGAGCTCGGGCTTTGTCGTTTTGGCGTGCGCGTTTTTTCGCTTGGGCTGTGTTGGCCACCGTTATGCTCCTACTGTATTCAGGCTAAAAATCGGAATTCTGTTGGAATCGGCGGCATAGGCCGAATCCGGGACGCGGTATTATCCCGGTTTGGCGGCGGGTGTCAATAGAATTGTCCGGGAGCCTTAGTTCAGCATCCCGATTGCGGCCTTCATGGCTTCGTTCAGGTCTTTTTCGCCTCGTTGAGGGTTGCCTGGATCTATGTTGAGGCGGGTAAATGCCGTGACGGATTTGTAGTTCAAGTCAGGGAACTGCTCGGGGTGAGCCTCCAGCACGGCGATCGTTACCAAATCAGCGTAATCTGCCTGGGGCGCAGGGCGGGTGAAATTGAGGTGCGCTATAGGCACATTTTGCAGATCTTTGGGAAAGTCCCACGCGACAAGAATCTTGCTGCCGATTTTGGGGTGGATGGATTTGATGATGGCGTCGAGACTGATGCTGTCCTTGAGGATGCTCGGATGTTCTTCAGCATAGGACAGGATCGGCAGTACACCGATCTTATGCACGAGTCCTGCGAGGGTCGCCTGGTCGGGCCGCAGGCGGGTGTAGTGTTTGCACAGCACGGTACAAAGCCCCGCGATTTCACTGGATGCGGCCCAAACCTGACGCAGTCGCTTATCGACTATGTCGGTGGTGGCCTGAAACATCTGCTCCATGGCCAACCCGGTTGCCAGAGTGCTAGTCGTCGCCATGCCCAGGCGCATCAAGGCCATGTTCAAGTCTTGGATTTCCACTGCGCCACGATAGATAGCGCTGTTGGCAACTTTGATAATTCGCGCCGTTAAGGCTGCGTCACTGCCGATCACATTGGCCAGTTGTTTTACTGATGCGTTGGGGTTTTCGGCAACCTCGCGAACTTTCAGTGCCATTTCCGGCAGGGTTGGGAGTACCAGCTCATCGGCCTCAATGGCATCCGTTATGGCATAGGCAACTTTTTCCGCAAGCGTATTCATGACAGCCCATTTTGCTTCAACAATGAGAGACCCTCTTCGCCCTGCGGGCCTGGGTCGGCATATTGTTAAGGTATAGCATAGGGAAGAGGGGCCCAACTGAATTTCGCCCCGGAATTCTTATCGATCAGCCAGTCAGCGGTTTCCCGCGCTTCGTTGGTACACACTATCAGCCCGCGCCACGGCTCTTCTTTTTCAGAGACTGCGTTTGAAGTGCTTGCAACTACTATGGCAACGTCTTTATCTGGAGCGGAAGGCAGGGTCAGAGACGTACCAATGGCTGGGGTTGCTGTTCCGTCTCCACTGATCTGATAGGTGTGTTTTTTCAACTGACCGCGGTACTGCATGCGCGCGACGATTTCCTGACCTGTATAGCAACCCTTTTTGAAGCTGATGCCGTCGATCAGATGGTAGTTGAGCATCTGCGGGATAAATTCTTCGCTCGTGACAGCTTGAACCTCCGCGATGCCGTTGGTTACCCAGTGGCGGCTGAGAAGCTGCTGGGACGCCGGTTTGGCTTCGGCAGCCAGGGATTGCCAGAGTGAAACGGCTTGTTCGGGCGCGACCCAGACTTCCAGTTCACCCGCAGAGTGGTGGATAACGGTCAGTTCGTTGTGAATGGAAAATTTGCCGCGTTCTGGAATATTGCCGAGTGCAGGGAATTGGCCGGGCTTCCAACCGAGTATCGCTAAAGCGATTTTGTTGCTGGGCACCAATTGAGCTTTGGAAAAAACGATGTATTTCTTGAGCGTCGCCAGCGCTTTTTCGGCGATGCTTGCGTGGCAGCGCAAGGCGATGGCATCTCCTTGAGTTTTGGCGATCCAAAAGCTGCTGATCACTCGCCCTTTGGGGTTGCAATGAGCACCGAGCAGCGCGTCCTGATTATCCAAGCGGCGGATATCGCAGGTCAGTTGGCCCTGCAGAAACGTCGCTGCATCTTTGCCGCTAATCTCAAGCAGTCTGTGTTCCGGCATAGGAACTACGGCCGTTTCGGAGCTTCCGACAGTGTGGCTTAGAGACTGGTTGGAAAGAAATTCGAGCCATTCATTCATAGGCGATGAGCTACAGAATTGAGTCGTTAGTGAGGATCAGGGAGGCCGGTTTGATCAAGCCGCCGTATAATACGAACTTTTTTGCACCATAAGTAGAGTGTTGCCAGTGGAATACAATCGTTTGAGATGGGCCAGCCGCCGCGGGATGCTGGAATTAGATCTGATCCTGATGCCCTTCGTGGAGCAGGCTTATCCGTCGCTTGGTCCCGAGGATCAGGCGCTCTATAAGCGCTTATTGGAGTGTGAAGACCAGGATATGTTTGCCTGGTTTCTCCACCGGCAGGATCCAGAGGATGAGGAGCTGCGGCGTATCGTAGGAATTGTCAGGTCTTTCGCCCGTGAGCGCGCTGCAACTTGATATAACTCTGGCCCCGTCGCGAATCTATGCGGGAGGATTACTGCTGTTGTATGGCATATCCTTCCCGATCTTATTGTTTGCAAATTTGCCTATCTTCCTCCGACTGCTGCTGTTGTTGGCCGCAGCAGGTTTGTCGGTGCATGCTTGGCGCGCCTGGCGAAAGGTAATGTCGTTTCAACGCTTGCTGGTGCTGCCAGATGGGTTTCGCTTGGTCAGAGTGGATGGCGAGGAAATAGAGGCAAAGGGCGGGGCAAAATCCTTGCTCACCGGTCATTTGATCATTTTGCATCTTGTATCGGCGCAAGGTGTGTATTGGCTGCCTTTGTTGCTGGATTCAGCAGATGCGGAAGATTTGCGGCGGCTGCGAGTATGGTTGCGCTGCCGTTACTCCGATTTGTCCCTCAATAAACCCGATTTGTCCTTCAATAAAAAAGTATCGGCTAGACACAAGATCTAGCCGATACTCACCACCACTACTTCCTGTAACCCTGTTTCTTCGATTCTTCCTTCTTTTAATTAACTCGATTCACTTCTCGAGAAATTCGTTTATTGCGTCTCTACGCTTGTTCTGCGGGCCATAAAGTCGAGGACTTGGCGACGCAGTTGGATGATGCGGCCTTTGAGTTTTTCATTACCGGCAGTCAACTGTTGGCAAAGCGTGGTTTTGGCTGTGAGTTGCTCTCTCAGCACCTGATTTTCGTTGTAGATCTGATCCAGCAATTTGTTTTGGTCAGCGACCAGCGCTTGCAGATTGGCCAATTCATTGGTGGAAGGCAATGAGTCCGGTTTGACGTTGAGGCGTGCGATATAACGGCGCAATTTACTGGTTTTGGCTCTTTCAGCTTCCAGGGCGGCATTTAGACGGCGGCAACGCTCTTGGTATTTAGCCAACAACTCGGCATCGCTAAGAGTTTGAGATGCGATAGCGGATTGTATTTGCGGAGCTGCCATGATTCCTCCTGTGTTGTGCAAAATGCAACCAGTAAGGACAGTGTAGGTTGTGGCAAAGAGCTTCCATATCCTCCGGATGGCTAAATCCGGATCGGCGGGTTTGGTTAAGGGCTAGGCCGGATGGCCAAAAAAAGGCCAGTCATAAGACTGGCCTTTGACGAGGGCAGGGGTGTTGAGCTTTCTTAGCCCAGTACCACTTCCACGTTTGCTTCGCTTCCGGCTGGCAGGATTGGCAGTATGTTTCCGTCAATGGCTTCGCCGTTGACAGTGATGCTCTTGATGCCTTTGCTCACACCGTTCGGGTTGGAAACGTTGATGTGATAGGTCGCGCCGCGGAATTTACGGCTGACTTTGAAGCCTTTCCAGCCTTTCGGAATACATGGGTTGACGGACAAACCGTTGTAATCCGGCTTCACACCCAGGATGTACTGAGTGATCGCAGCGAAGTTCCAGGCAGCTGTACCAGTCAACCAGGAGTTTTTCGCTTCACCGGGTTTGTAGGCGTCTTTACCGGCGATCATCTGCGCGTACACATAGGGCTCAACTTTGTGCAGATCGCTGATTTCTTCCAGGTAGGCCGGAGCAATCTTGCTGTAGTACTCGAACGCGCGGTCGCCATTGCCCACGAGCGTTTCGGCGATCATGATCCATGGGTTGTTGTGGCAGAAAATGCCGGCGTTTTCTTTATAACCGGCGGGGTAGGTGGAGATTTCACCGTACTCGATGTAGTACTTGGTGAACGCAGGTTGTTGCAGAACTATACCGTATGGAGTGTCGAGCCACTTCTTAACGGATTCGAGCGACTTGTGTACCAAGCCGTCTTCCAGGCCGATACCGGCCATGCCGCAGAAGCCTTGTGATTCGATGAAGATCTTGCCTTCTTCGTTCTCGTTGCTGCCCACTTTGTTGCCATAGTAGTCGTAAGCGCGCAGGTACCATTCGCCGTCCCAGCCGTGTTTTTTCACTGCTTCGATCATGGCGTCGACGTGCTTCTGAGCTTCAGCTGCTTCGGCGTCTTTACCAACTTGTTTGCACAGTTTGACGAACTCTTTGCCATACAGAACGAACAGACCGGCGATCATCAAAGATTCGGCGGTACGGCCCATCTTGTTGTTGGTGGTCTGGAAGGACTCGTTGGGCTCGCTGGAGAAGCAGTTCAGGTTCAAGCAATCGTTCCAGTCTGCACGGCCAATCAATGGCAGGCCGTGGGGGCCCAGGTTGTTGACGGTGAAGTAGAAGGAGCGCTTCAAGTGTTCGAAGTGGCTGGTAGCCTTGCTCTCGTCGTTGTCGTAAGGAACTTTGGCGTCCAGGATGGAGTAGTCGCCGGTTTCCTTGATGTAATCGGTAGTGGACAGGATCAGCCACAGCGGGTCGTCGTTGAAGTTGCCGCCGATGGCGTTGTTACCGCGTTTGGTGAGCGGTTGATACTGGTGATACGCAGAACCGTCTTCAAACTGGGTAGACGCGATGTCGATGATACGCTCGCGCGCGCGCTCGGGAACTTGGTGCACGAAACCGATCAAGTCCTGGTTGGAGTCGCGGAAGCCCATACCGCGGCCGATACCGGATTCGAAGAAGGACGCAGAGCGGCTCATGTTGAAGGTCACCATGCACTGGTACTGGTTCCAGATGTTGACCATGCGGTCCAGACGCTCGTCGCCACTGTTGACCTGGTAAGTCTCCAGCAGGTTGCTCCAGTAGTTTTTCAGTCTTTCGAGTTCAGCGTTAACTTTTTCCACGCTGTCAAAACGAGCGATCAACGCTTTGGCAGGTTCTTTGTTGATAACGCCTTTGCTTTCCCATTTATTGTCTTTGTCGACTTCGATGTAGCCGAGCACGAACACCAGTTCTTTGGACTCACCGGGCTGCAGTTCGATTTCCAGGTAGTGAGAAGCAATGGGCGACCAGCCGTGCGCTTCGGAGTTGCGCGGCTTGCCTTCGAATACGGCTTGCGGACGATCGAAACCGTTGTACAGGCCGATAAAAGTTTCACGATCAGTATCGAAACCTTGGATAGGTGCGTTTACGCTGTAGAACGCGTAGTGGTTGCGACGCTCTTTGAATTCGGTTTTGTGATAAATCACGGAGTCCTGGATTTCCACTTCACCGGTAGAGAAGTTGCGCTGGAAGTTGGTCATGTCGTCTTCCGCGTTCCACAAACACCACTCTACGAAAGAGAACAGCTTGAATTTTTTCGCTGCTTTGCTGGTGTTAGTGAGGGAAACTTTTTGCACTTCTGCCCAGGTGCCGAGCGGAATAAAAAACAGGGCTTCTGCTTTGATGCCATTGCGCTCGCCAGCGATTTTGGTATAGCTCAAACCGTGACGGCAGCTGTAGTTGTCCAGTTCGGCTTTAACAGGTTTCCAGCCGGGTGACCATACGTCGCCGCCGTCATTGATGTAGAAATATTTACCGCCGTTGTCGATGGGCACATTGTTGTAGCGGTAACGGGTCAGACGACGGAATTTTGCGTCTTTATAAAAGGTGTAGCCGCCAGCAGTGTTGGAGATCAGCGAGAAGAAATCTTCGTTGCCAAGATAGTTGATCCACGGCCATGGCGTTTGCGGATTCGTGATGACATATTCGCGGGCAGCGTCGTCAAAATGACCAAATTTCATATTGTCTATACCTTTGTGGACTTAAATTAAATCGTTCACCATCCCTGGAAGTTCAATCAATGCTTAGGCCCTGGATCGAAGGGCTTTTTCTCGTGCAACTTGTTCTGCCGGCCACGATAAATTGGCGTACCAGGTGTTTCGCAGGACAACAGCTCTCACTGCGATGATCCCGATAGCCTAGATAACATTGGCTAGCATCTTGATCACGATGAAAATGGGTAGGGCAACCGGCGCGGTTTGCCGGCAGGTTCCCGTCGGAATATTGAATACGTCGCGTATGAATGGGGATTGGCGGTGAACGTTGGATCGTCCTTTTGCACCTGTGCCAGAACGGGTCCCCTAAATCCCCACGGACGAACACCCAAAAAAACGCGGGCATCATACTACAGATCTGGGCTGTATTTGAGCGTTTTAGCCCCGTGGAATAAAGAAATGGCGGATTTGACCATAAATATTGGACAAGGGACACAAAAGGTGGCCTTCACTGCCAATTCCCGGGGCTGGCTTGCGGCCAATCCCGGCCGGTGTTAGCGTTGGCGCCTCAATGGTGCAGCGCGGCAATGCAATCTGACCATAACCGTTCGCCCACCACCTATAACAACTCAAACCGGTTGAACAGTATCCATGGCAAGTCTCGTGCTTTTTCTTGAAGAAGGTCCTTTTCGTGTCGGCGTCGACCCCAATTTTGGCGGTCACATCATCGAATACAGTATCAATGGCAAAAACTCGCTTGTTGAGAACAAGCCGGCGATTGGCTCCACATTTTGGCCCAGTCCCCAAAGCACTTGGGGCTGGCCTCCATTGCATGCCTTGGATAAAGGCCCTTACTTCATCGTCAGCGATGGCAAAGGCGATGATGGTCGCGGAATAGTTGTGCGCAGTGCTGTGTGCCAGCAGACAGGCCTGCAGGTGGAAAAGCGGTTTCATTTGCGCCAGGGTCGGTTGACAGTGACCTACGTCATGAGCAACCAGTCGGAAGTCGCTGTGCAATATGCACCTTGGGAAATCAGCCGGGTTGAAGGGGGCATTACGTTTTACGCGAGCATGTTGGCACCTCTGCCGCAATCCACTGGCAAAGTGCAAAGCATCGACGGCGTTTACTGGCACACCTATCACCCGGAACAAATGTTGCCGAACGCCCACGAAAAAGTATTCGCCAATGGCTCTACCGGCTGGTTGGCAAACGTCAACAAGGGGCTGTTGTTGGTCAAACAATTTGAACCGGTTCCGGCTGAGCTTACCGCGCCCGGTGAAGCGGAAGTGGAGATCTACAGCCACGCTGACGTGTTCAATAGTTATATCGAAGTTGAGCAGCAGGGCTCTTATGAAGTCATACCGCCAGGTGCAGCCATAGAATGGCAAGTTGTATGGCATCTGACGGAATGGAATGACGACACTGTGCAACCTGGGGATTCCCGCTTGGTGCACGAGGTGAAAGCGCTGTTAAGCGACTACAAGCCTTAATCTCGAAGCGCACAGGGGCTTGCCAAGTGGTTCGGTGGCAAGCCTTTCGCTTTGGCTGTCCATGTTGATCTATCTGATGAAGGGGGATGTATGGCAGTAAAAAGAACCGCATTGGTTACAGGAGCAGGAAGTGGCATAGGGAAAGCGGTCGCGACTGGATTGGCGCGCGATGGCCACAAAGTTCTGGTAACCGACCTCAATCTCGACGCCGCCGAAGCGGTTGCGACGGAATTGCGTAATGATGGATTGAACGCAGTCGGCCATAAGCTGGATGTTGGTCAGCAAGGCGACATTGATGTTATAGCCGCAAATCATGAGGTGGATATCCTCATCAATAATGCCGGCCTGCAATATGTCGCAAAACTGGAAGCCTTTCCGGCGGAAAAATGGCGTCAGCTGATCGATGTGTTGCTGGTGGGGCCAGCCATGTTGACCCGCGCACTGCTGCCGCAAATGAAATTCCGCGGTTTTGGGCGCATCGTCAATATAGGTTCCATTCACGCGTTAGTCGCCTCACCTTATAAAAGTGCTTATGTCGCTGCCAAGCACGGGTTGCTTGGATTCTCCAAAACCATCGCGCTGGAAACCGCGGGATTCGATATCACGATCAATACGATTTGCCCCTCTTATGTAAAAACTCCGCTGGTGGAAAATCAGATTCGTCAGCAGGCCCAGGAGCATGGTATTTCCGAAGCGGATGTGATTAATAACATCATGCTCGAACCTATGCCGAAAAAATCCTTTATTGAAATGTCTGAATTGAGTGCCAGCGTGGCATTTCTGATATCGGACGCAGCCCGCAATATGACAGGACAGACTTTAGTGCTTGATGGGGGTTGGACAGTCAAGTAAAGCGAATCCTCGCGATCATTAATCAGCAAGGTGAGTAAATCTATGACGCAGCAAGATACTGCGCAAATCCTTCAGCATTTGCACGAATTCAGCAACCGTTTCAACGACATGATGCAGGAGGTGATTAAGCGCCTGTTGTGTCAGCAAATTCCCGCTGCAATCAATCCGTTTTTGTCTGCTCCTTCTATGACGCAAGCCATGTCTGGCGCGATAAAACTGGATGCGCGTACTTTTTTACAGCAACAAATCCAGTTCCTCGAAAAACAACAACGCCTTTGGCACAACGCCACGCAAGCGTTTATGGGAAAAAATCCCGAGCCGTTGATCAGCGAACCCGCAGGCGACAAACGTTTTAGCCATCCCGATTGGCAGGGACATCCCGCATTTAATTACGTCAAACAAGCCTACTTATTAAATGCGGAATTTATGCAGCAAATGGTGGATGCGCTGCAGTTTGAAGACCAAAAATTGGGAGAGCAGGTACGCTTTTATACACGGCAATTGATTAATTCCATGGCGCCGACCAATTATGTGCTGACCAATCCGGAAGTCTGCCGCGAAATATTGACTTCGGAAGGTGAGTGCTTGGCTCGCGGCATAGACCGCTTTATTCGCGACCTTGAAAACAGTCCGGCGGAAGCGTTCAAAATTACTCAGGTGGAAATGCACGCATACCGGCTGGGAGAGGATTTGGCATATACGCCGGGGAAAGTGATTTATCGCAATCGGCTGATCGAGCTTTTGCATTATTCGCCGAAGATGGAAAAAGTGCACAAGATTCCGTTGCTGATCGTCCCTCCGTTTATCAATAAATTTTATATTTTGGATCTCGATGAAAAAAAATCCCTGGTGCGTTGGTTGGTGGAGCAGGGGGTTGATGTTTTTATGATTTCCTGGGTGAATCCCGACGCATCTTATCGCGATGTGGATCTGGTCGATTACATGTTCGAAGGGTTGATCGCTGCTCTCGATGTAGTGGAAGACGTCTCTGAAAGCAAAAAAATCAATGTGGCGGGCTATTGTATCGGCGGCACCTTGGTGGGAATGGCGCAAGCTTACTTACGTGCAAAAGGTGATTTGCGTATTCATTCGATGACGCTTTTGACCACTTTGTTTGATTTTTCGGAGCCGGGTGAAGTTGGCAACTATATGAATGAAAGCATGTTGCCGACCCTGGAAAAAAGCGTAAAAGCCAACGGTTATCTCGATGGGCGGATTCTCGCTTTAGGGTTTAGCTTGCTGCGGGAGAATAATCTGTTCTGGTCGTTTTTCGTAGAAAATTATCTGAAAGGCAAAGACCCGGTTCCATTCGATATTTTGTATTGGAACAGCGATTCCACAAATTTACCTGCGGCGGCTTATTTGTCCTATTTGAACAAAATGTATATCGAAAACCGCTTGCGCATACCTGGATCCATACAGATCGATGATGTGCCCTTGGATCTCGGAAAAATCGACACGCCCACCTACTGTCTGGCAGCGCAGGCGGACCATATCGTTTTGTGGCAGGCGGCCTATCGCAGCGCCCGATTATTAGGTGGAGATGTGCGTTTTGTGCTCACAGAATCGGGCCATGTGGCCGGTGTGGTCAATCCGGCGGAGCGGGGAAAATACGGCCATTGGGTGGCCGACGGGGGTTTACCCGAAAGTCCCGCCGACTGGCTTGCGCAAGCACCGCTGGTTACAGGTTCGTGGTGGCGGGATTGGAAAACATGGTTGGAGCATAGGTCCGGCAACTGGCGCGCCGCTCGCCAGCCGGGTAATAAACGCTTTCCTCCGCTTGAGGAGGCGCCGGGCCGCTATGTCACCGTTCGGTTGGAAAAACGTCTGGATAACGAAGAGCGCCAGCGTGCTACCGATACAACACCTGCTTAACCCGTTTTATGTGCGCAGGTCTGGGCAAGCAGGGCAGGGGAGCAAGACAGGGATGAACCCGATGCCTTTTTAATGAGCTGTTATACTTCAGACATGCATGTCCGATACGCGTCGGGCGCTTTTATATAAAACGGAAGAGATGTGCTGTGATTACCATTAAAAAGTACCCCAATCGACGTCTCTATGACACGTCCAAGAGCCAATACGTCAATTTGGACGCAATCAAAGAATTGGTCATGACGCATAAGGAATTCGAGGTCTTGGATTCAAAAACGGGGGAAAACCTCACCAAAAATATCCTGCTGCAAATTATTACCGAGCAGGAATCCAATGATCAGCAATCGCTGCTGACGCAAACGGTTTTAAAACAGTTAATTCGATTTTATGGCAGCGATATGCAAGGCTTTATGCGTCAGTATATAGAGCAAAGCATTGCCATGTTTCTGGAGCGTCAGGATGCGTTGCAAAGTGCAGTGTCGGAATTGATGGAGACTGCGTCGCCGTTGGCTGCGTTCAACAAAATGATGGAAACCAATATGAATTGGTGGCGCCAATTTACCGGAGTGGATCCCATGGCGGCTCACAAACCCAACGGTGGAAGCGGGGATAAATCCGCTCCTGAAGAACCAAAATAATTTTGTTTTGCAGACGACCAACCTCCTTAACGACCAGTCTCTTATAGCATAGGCGTGTTCCTTTATAGCAAAAGAGTCTAAAAGGATTCTTTTGCGGCGCAGCAAGTCGTTGACCCTCCGTGTTTTCCCGTCCTAAACTAAAGTCATATTGCAATGCAGCAATGTGGCGGTTTGAGTCTTTCATCCATCGGAGATCGGTCATGTACGAGAAATTTTTCGAGCAAGCGCAATCAAGTCTGAAGCCCATTAGCGAATTGGTAGCTCTCAACGCCAAGATTTTTGAGCAGGCAGCGGAGAAGCAAGCGGCGTTCTTCAAAGATTTCGTTAATGACAGCATCGCTTTCACCAAGGAACTCAGTTCGCAGAAAGACTATTCCGGTATCTACCAAACTCAAAAAGCCTATTTGGAAAATCTGCAAGAGAAGTGGATTGCTGCATCTACAGACGCTTACGAAACCTTTACTGCCAACCAAGAAAAAATTGGTGAAGTCTTTAAACGCACAACCGCGGTTTAATTGATCGGTAATCTTCAGTTAATTCTGGTAACTGATGATTGGATCCATTGGAAATTGTTGTTGGGTAAGTCCTCATCCTACGGGTTCATCCCCGGAAGCCTGACAAGAGTCAGGCTTTTTTATTGAACAATCGGATTCTATTTACTGATTTTATTGCAGCAGCGGATGAATTTTTATTGCAAAGGATAAAGAAACTAGCGGAATTTTAAGTTTCTGAGCAAATCCTACGAAATCACGCAGGTGAAATAACCGCGTCCAGTGAATGTCAACGAGGAGCTGTGACTATGTACGAGAAAGCATTCGAACAAACCGAGCGACTATTTAAGCCACTAAGCGAAATATGGGCAGTACAGGCGCAGACGGCCGAAACGCTGGTAAGGCGGCAGTCTTCTGTCATGGTCGATGTTTGGAATCAAGGCGTACTGGCGTTGCAGAGCATTCCAGGGCAGCGCAACATCGAAGATGTTTTGAAACTCCAGAAGGATTACTGGGAAAATTTAAGTGGAACCGTGCGTGAGTTGGTGGAAGATACGCAAGGCATTTTGTTGGAGACGAATCAAAAAATTACTGAGATTCTGCAAAGCGCTGCACCGGAAGCTGGCAAAGCGGTAAAAGAAGCCGCCAAGACGGTTGCGGATAATGTGATTGATGCTTCCAAAAAAGCTGCTCCTGCAGCAAAAAAGATCGCTGAAGCAAGTGCACCAATTGCTGGTGCTGTTTCCGCACCTATCGCTAGTTCTGCGTCTGCTGCCAGTCCCGTTCCTCCAACGAGTGTGGCAGCCGCGGTGAATGCAGTTTCGAGCGAGAAAAAGCCTGAGACACCTGCGGTGAGCGCGGCGGCTGCCAAATTGAGTGGGAAGGATGAAAAGAAATCCCCTTCGAAAAGCATAACTCCGCCGAAAACCGCCGCATCTACAAAAGCGATTGATGCCAAATCGGCAGCGAAAAGTGCTGACGGCAACAAATCTGGCAAGTTGTTGTGATCTTAGGTTTTCTTAAATCGATCTGAAATTTTATTAAATCCAAAATAACCCCGACCCAAGCCGGGGTTATTCTTCTGTCAGCACATATATTGCCCGCCGTTAACCGATAGAGTGGATCCAGTAATAAAACCGGATTCATCCGCCACCAGAAATTCCACGCAGCGAGCCACTTCATCTGCTTCTCCCAATCGACCCGCAGGAATTTTGGCAATGATTTTTTCCAGAATTTTTTCTGGAACTGCGCGCACCATTTCGGTTGCTATATATCCCGGTGCAATGACGTTCACGGTAATGCCTTTGCTGGCATTTTCTTGTGCCAAAGCTTTGGCAAAACCAACCATACCCGCTTTGGCGGCGGCGTAATTGGCTTGGCCGAATTGTCCTGCCTGGCCGTTGATGGAGCTGATATTAATGATGCGTCCGAAGTTGTGTTCGCGCATTTGTTCTATGACCAGGCGACTCAGATTAAAGCAGGAATTGAGATTGGTATTGATTACGTTGTGCCACGCCTCTTCAGACATTTTATGCAGAGTGCTGTCGCGCGTAATGCCCGCATTATTGACTAGAATTTCGATATGCCCCAGATCGCGATTCACTTGATTAATCGCCTCCTGGCAAGCCGCAAAATCAGAAACGTCGAATTTTAATACCGGAATATCATGCTGCTCCCGGAACGCTTCCGCTGCGGTGTCATTTCCAGCGTAATTTGCCACGACTCGATATCCGGCTCGTTTCAAACGCAAAGAAATGGCTGCGCCTATACCTCTAGTGCCTCCAGTGACTAATGCGAGTCTACCCATGATGTACTCTCCTGTTCAGTGTGAGGGATTGACCTTGTTTCTTCGTTTGGTGTGACGAAATTTTTATTGCGCGTGGGCATTGCCCGGAAAAAGTGGGCATAGCCCTAAAGAAGTGCTGCACGTTTTGAAACCGGTGTTTTAAAAACCGATTTTAAGGTCGTTTCCATACGGCCGTTTATTCGCGGTTGTGCAGAAACCGGATGATGAAAATTGATGATTTAGTGAATGGCAGCTGCGGTAAAAACAGTAATTCGAAGGCTATGCTTATGCGACATAGTTCGCAATAGCGCTGTGTCGATTTAAGTGTAAAGACGCAAACGTAGCGGCCAGAAAATTGAATTCGCGCCAAGATGCCCAATATAGAAATGATCAACTGTGCGGAAACCAACCTAATTCTATTAATTGAATTTGCGCTTGGCTTTTCGTAACGTGCCGGGCCTCGGCCGATTGAAATTGATATGAGGGGGTAGATACGTGCAGACCTATAAAGTAGATATCACAGAAGCCAACGCCCGTGAGCAATTGATTGACGAGTCGTTCAAGCGCCCGGTGCTGGTGGATTTTTGGGCGGACTGGTGCGGCCCCTGTAAGTCATTGATGCCGATTTTGGAAAAACTGGCGGAAGAGTACGCTGGGGATTTTCTGTTGGCCAAGGTCAACGCCGACGAAATGGGCATGATTGCCGCGCAGTTTGGCGTACGTAGCCTGCCGACAGTTATGATCATCAAAGATGGTCGTCCGATAGATGGATTTGTTGGCGCCCAGCCAGAGACCGAAGTGCGCAAGCTGCTCGACAAATATTTGCCGAAACCTTGGGATAAACAACTCGCCCAAGGGCACGACTTGTTGGAAGCGGGTGACGCTTCAGCTGCGCTGGCCCCTCTTAAAGAAGCCTATGAGTCATCTAATCAAAGAGCGGATATCGCCTGCGCTCTGGCGGACGCCTATATCCAGCTCAACCGCATCCCCGAAGCGCAAGCGGTGCTCGATAAGATTCGTTTGGCCGATCAGGGACATGAATATGAATTAGTGAAAGCCAAACTGGAGTTGGCGCAAAACGCCCAAAAGGCGCCTGAGATTCAGGCGCTGGAAGAGCAATTGGCGGCGGATCCGGAGAATGGCGACGTCAAATTCCAACTGGCTGTCCAGTACTCGCAGCACGGTTATCACCGGGATGCGCTGGAGCTGCTGCATCAACTGTTGCAGAAAAATCTCAATGCCCGCGATGGTGAGGTGAGAAAGATTTATACCGATGTCATCGCGGTGCTCGGTAAAAAAGATCCGCTCGCCGTCGAGTACCAGCGCAAGCTTTATTCCCTTCTTTATTAATCGGCTAAGCCGCTCATTTGGGAAGCTTCCATTGGGCGGCCCGCTATCCTGCTCTCTGGGTTATTTGTCTTGATGCTGGCATAATGCGTCGCCTTGCGATGCCGGCGCCTGCCGCAGCGAATCGCAGAGAGATCGGTCGCTCCGGTCGAGTTTTCGTAATCACCAACTATTGCCGAGGATGCGCATGCAACCGCACGTAAAGCCCGCCAACCCGAATTTTTCCTCAGGACCCTGTAGTAAACGCCCTGGATATGATGTAAGCAAACTTTCTCTCGACGTTTTGGGACGGTCTCACCGTTCGAGTCTGGGCAAGGCAATGTTGGAGAAAGCCTGTGTGGAAACCGCTGAACTGCTGGGTCTGCCACAAGGTTATCGCGTTGGTATAGTGCCGGGTTCCGATACCGGTGCTGTCGAAATGGCTCTCTGGTCTCTGTTAGGACCGCGTCCGATCGACGTACTCGCCTGGGAATCCTTTGGTTCCGGCTGGGTAACGGATATCACCAAACAATTGAAACTGAAGGACGTAAGAGTTCTGCAGGCGGATTACGGCTATTTGCCTGACCTCACCAGCGTCGATTTCAGTCATGACGTGGTGTTCACCTGGAACGGTACAACGTCCGGCGTGAAAGTCCCGAACGGGGACTGGATCCGCGATGATCGCGAAGGTTTGACCATCTGTGACGCGACTTCCGCTGTATTCGCCATGGAAATGCCCTGGTCGAAGCTCGACGTTGTGACTTTCTCCTGGCAGAAAGTGCTCGGCGGTGAAGGTGCGCACGGCGTATTGGTCCTGAGTCCGCGCGCCGTTGAGCGCCTGGAATCCTACACACCACCCTGGCCGATGCCGAAGCTGTTCCGCATGACCAAAGGCGGCAAATTGGAAGAAGGTATCTTCCGCGGCGAGACTATCAATACGCCTTCCATGTTGTGCGTGGCGGATTATATCGACGCTCTGTCTTGGTTGCGTTCTATCGGTGGCACTGCTGGCGCGATCAAAAAATCGCTTGAATCTCTGCGCGTATTGCAAGATTTCGTCGCTGAGAACGACTGGATCGAGTTCCTGGCAAAAGATCCGGCAACCCTGTCCAACACCAGCGTGTGCTTCACCCTGAAGGCGACTCCAGACCAAGTGAAAGCTCTGATCAAACTGCTGGAAAAAGAAGGTGTGGCTTATGACATTGGCGCCTATCGCGACGCGCCTCCCGGAATCCGCATCTGGTGTGGTGCTACAGTCGATACAGCCGACATCAAAGCTCTGCTGCCTTGGCTGACCTGGGCCTATCAACAAGTCACTGCGGCTTAATTTCGATAGAACAGAGCCGTTGCGCCGCCTTGTGCGGCGCAGATCCAAAAAACGGGCAAAAAAAACCCCGGAAAACCGGGGCTGAATCGAAGAAACAAGGTTTTACCATTCTGAAAAACGCAGCAATTGTTTTTCAGCAAGGTAATTTCCTTAAAGCAGAAATTAGGCCAACTCGAAAAACCTAATAAAATCAAACGACTGTATCTTTGCTGGTGTGCGAGTGTAAACAATCTCGACAGGCAAATTCCTCTGCTGCCAAGCAGGTCTTGTGATTGGATACGCTCCAAAAAAGTTTTGGCAAAAACAGTCTTGGCAGAGACAAATCATGTCCGCTGACTCGGACTTTGGAGTGTGTATGTTTCACGTCAGAACCTATAACAAAATCGCCCCTAAAGGGCTGCGTCGCTTTAGCGCGGATAAATATGAAGTCGGACCGGAAATTCAGAGTCCGGACGCCTACATATTGCGCAGTCATAAATTGCACGGTGAAGAAATTCCGGCCTCTCTGCTGGCGGTTGCCAGAGCGGGAGCGGGTGTTAACAACTTGCCTGTTGAGGACTACACCAAGCGCGGCATAGTGGCTTTCAACACCCCAGGCGCTAATGCCAACGCTGTAAAAGAATTGGTCCTTGCTGCCATGCTGCTCGGCTCGCGGGACATTATCGGCGGTCGCCAGTTTGTCGAAACTCTCGGTCATATGACCGACGCCAACGAAATGTCCAAGCTTCTGGAAAACGAGAAAAAGCGTTTTGCCGGTAACGAACTCAAAGGCAAGGTTCTCGGTGTTGTAGGTCTGGGTGCTATCGGCTCCATGGTTGCCGATGTCGCTCTGGCGATGGGAATGGAAGTGCTCGGTTACGATCCAGCGCTGTCTGTGGAGGCCGCTTGGCGTGTATCCAACCAGGTGCAGCGTAAAGAAAGTCTCAATGCGCTGCTGATGGCATCGGATTACATAAGCCTGCACGTGCCTGCGATTCCTGCTACCAAGCATCTGATCAACAAGGACACGCTGGCACTGATGAAGCCGCACGCAGCGCTGATCAACTTTGCCCGTGAATCCATCGTCGATCCGGATGCAATCGTCACTGCGCTGGAAGCTGGCAAACTGCGTCAATACGTTTGCGACTTCCCTGAGCCTGTATTGATCGGTCGCAAAGGCGTGATCGCTCTGCCGCACATAGGCGCGAGCACGGAAGAAGCGGAAGAAAACTGCGCGGTTATGGCGGCGGATCAGATCCGCGACTTCCTGGAGAACGGCAATATCACCAATTCAGTGAATTTCCCGCAAATCTCTATGGGACGTGTGGAAGGTACAACTCGCATCACCTTCAGCAACGAAAACGTTGCCGGTGTACTCGGCGATGTGTTGTCCATCTTTGCGGAACACAATGTCAACGTGGTCGACATGATGAACAAGAGCCGCGATTCTGTGGCCTACAATATTCTTGATCTCGCGGTTGCGCCGTCCGAGCAAGCGTTGGAGGCTTTGCGCAAAGTCAAACATGTTATCCGCGTAAGAGTTATCCCGGCGTAATTCACGCGCACCCGGAGTCTTAGAAACTCCGGTTTTTTACCTTGTCTGCAAACGGGGTGTTCGTGGTATCGACAAAGTGGCTAAAAGTGGTGGTTCTGCTGGTGTTTTTTGCCCAGACCACTCTGGCTTTGGCGGTACCATGCTCCTCTCATCTTCATTCCCAGTCCCACCTCTCTGATCAGCACTCTCCGAAGGTGGACCATCATCACTGCGATGAAATTGCTCCGGCGGATACGACTTCCGTCGATTCGCTCAGCGACTGTTGCGGCGCTGGCTTTTTATGCCCGTCGGTCAACAGCATTGGGTATGTGCCGCAGGTTGTTGCGGACGTGAATCCCCACGCGGGTTTTTCCCTCGTTTTTAATTTGCATACCTCTTTTGTACCGGATGAGCCGGTCTTCTCGCTGTATCGCCCTCCCATTGTTTGAACCTCCTAAACGTCTGGAATTATTTCCTTTGTAAAAGGCAGGCCTGGCTTGGCCTTTGGATTTGTTAGTGAGGAATGTATGAAGCGATTGTTATCCGTGGGGTTGCCGGCGGAAATTGACCGTGAGCGGCGTCAATTCGTCTTGGGAGCCGCATCGGTATGCGCATTGAGCGCGGTAGCACCTCTGACGCGGGCGCAGGTTTCTGATGTGAAGGTTCAGCAGCCTGAACCGGCGGTATTACGCGACCATCAATTGGAGCTGCAAGTCGGCGAACAGCGGGTCAATTTCACCGGTCGGCCGCGCATTGCCACTACGGTCAACCAAAGTCTGCCTGCGCCGATTTTGCGCTGGAGGGAAGGGCAGGAGGTGGTGGTGCGGGTTCGCAACGGGTTGAAGGAAGATACCTCCATCCACTGGCACGGGATTATTTTGCCGAGCGAAATGGACGGTGTTCCCGGGCTGAGTTTTGCCGGTATCAAACCGGGAGAGACCTTTGAATACCGCTTTAAACTGCGCCAGAGCGGCACCTATTGGTATCACAGCCATTCGCATTTTCAGGAACAGAGCGGGCTGTACGGCGCAATTATTATCGACCCGGCAGAGCCGGACCCGGTGCAATACGACCGCGACTACGTAGTGCTGTTGTCCGACTGGAGCGATACCCCGCCGCAGCAGATTTACACCACCCTGAAAAAGCAGAGCCACTACTACAACCGCCATCGCCGCACGCTGGGAGATTGGTGGCGGGATGTGCGCCAGAAGGGCTTTGGGCAGAGCGCCAGGGATCGGGCCATGTGGAATCACATGCGCATGAGCGAGACCGATCTCGCCGACGTCACAGGTTTTACCTACACCTATTTGATGAACGGCATTACCCCGGACAGCGGCTGGGTCGGGCTATTCAATGCCGGAGAAAGGGTACGGCTGCGAATCATTAACGGCTCGGCCATGACCTTGTTCGATGTGCGTATACCTGGTCTGAAAATGACGGTAGTGGCGGCGGACGGGCAGAACATCAAACCGGTGGAGGTGGACGAATTCCGCATAGGAGCGGCGGAAACCTACGATGTGATAGTGGAGCCTGCGGCGGATCGCGCTTATACCATCTTCGCCCAGAGTATCGACCGCTCTGGTTATGCGCGCGGCACACTTACGCCCGATCTCCTTCTGCAGGCGGAAATTCCCTCGCTGGACCCAAGGCCGGTTTTGTCGCATGCGGATATGGGGATGGGACATTCCCATCATGTGCAGGATGCGCGTTCGGATCATCCAGGTGATCATCAAGAACATTCGGCCCATCAGCATCATTCGCCAATTGACCATTCCGCCCACACAGGTCATTCCTCTCATACGGATCACTCGTCCCATATCGATCAATCGTCACATCAGCAGCATGAAAATCATGGGCACCATCACGGCACTCATCACGACCATGCGCAGACTGTTTCTGGCAAAACCCTCGCGCCCGCCGGTTTCGGCGCGAATTTTGGCGAGGCGGTTGCGGTGGTACACCCGCGAAGTGAATTCGGCCCGCAGGTGGATATGCATAGCTCCCAACCGGTCAGTGGTATTGGCGATCCGGGCGTGGGTTTAAGGGATAACGGACGGCGAGTATTGACCTATGCGGATCTGCGCAGCCTTCAGCCGACACGGGACAAGCGCGAACCCTCGCGTGAAATTGAGCTGCATCTCACCGGCAATATGCATCGCTATATGTGGTCGGTGAACGGCATCAAACATGCGGAAGCGCCGCCGATTGTGCTGCAGCACGGTGAACGGGTGCGGTTTATTCTGGTGAACGACACCATGATGACCCACCCATTTCATCTGCACGGTTTGTGGAGTGAGCTGGAGACCGGCGACCGGGATTTTATTCCGCGCAAACACACTGTGTTGGTGCAGCCGGGGTCGAAGGTCAGTTATCTGGTGACTGCTGATGCCAAAGGCCGTTGGGCGTATCACTGTCACTTGCTTTATCACATGGCAGGTATGATGAGGGAGGTGCGAGTTATATGAACAAGTTACTCGCGTTAGGAATGTCTCTGAGTGCGCTTCTGGTAACGCCAGTATTCGCTCATGAAGATGATGATCCGGTGATCGTTAGTGTGACAGTGGATCAGCTCGAGCGGCGGTTCCGGGATGGTGACGACTCCTGGGCGCTGGATGCAGAAGCTTGGGTGGGTACCGATCTCAACAAATTGTGGTTAAAGCTGGATGCGGAACGTTCCCGCAGTGATACCGAGGCGCTGGAGTTGCAACTTCTCTACGGCAGAGCCTTTTCGCCTTATTGGGAGTGGTTGGTCGGCGTGCGGCAGGATATAGATCCCGATCCTTCACGTACCTGGGGTGTTGTGGGGGTGCAAGGATTAGCCCCGTATTTTGTTGAAACGGAGCTATCGCTATTTATCGGCGACGATGGCGATGTGGCCGCACAGCTGGATCTGGAATACGAGCTCTTGTTCACCCAGCAACTGATTTTGCAGCCAGAATTGTCTTTGAAAGCATACGGGCAGGACGACGAGGACTCGGGGCAGGGTTCTGGACTTGCAGATATTTCCTTCGGTCTTCGCTTGCGCTACGAAATCCGCCCTGAGTTTGCACTTTATGTGGGTTGGCAGTGGAGCAAACAATACGGCGATACGGCGGATTACAGTCGCGCTGCCGGTAGCCCAACAGAGCAGGGTATGGCGGTGGTAGGGCTGAAAATCTGGTTTTGAGCGCTTTCTGAGCAGTTCCGCAAGGGCGAAAACTATGCCCTTGCATTGCGACGCAAAAACCGGATAATGCGCGGCTCGGCAAAAACGCTTGCCGCATCGCAATGGTGGCCCTGTCCGGTCCCCTCGCAATGGTCAACCGCGAACCCCGCCAGGCCCGGAAGGGAGCAACGGTAGTGACTTGATCGTGTGCCGGGGTGTGGCTGGGTGGGGTCATCTCCATCCTTCCCCGTTTTATATTTCTGATTTCCCTCTGAAATAAGCAAACTTGCCGACGATTTGTCATGGTGTTTGCCAGCTTGTCCCGTCAGTCCGCTATAATCCCGCGCTTCATTGAGCAGAGATCTTTCGAGTGAGTTATCAGGTATTAGCCCGCAAATGGCGTCCGCGCACGTTTCGCGAAATGGTGGGGCAAGAGCATGTGCTCAAGGCCCTGATCAACGCGCTCGACCACAATCGCCTGCACCATGCCTATCTGTTTACGGGTACTCGCGGGGTCGGTAAAACCACCATCGCGCGTATTCTCGCCCGTTGTCTCAATTGTGAAGTCGGCATCAGCTCAGCGCCTTGTGGCGAGTGTTCGGCGTGTCGGGAGATCAACGAAGGCCGGTTTATCGATCTGATCGAAGTGGACGCGGCGTCGCGCACCAAGGTGGAGGACACCCGCGAACTGCTCGATAACGTGCAATACGCGCCCACCCGGGGTCGCTTTAAGATCTATCTGATCGACGAAGTGCACATGCTCTCCAACCACAGCTTTAACGCGCTGCTGAAGACCCTGGAAGAGCCGCCGGCGCACGTCAAATTCCTGCTCGCTACCACTGATCCGCAAAAACTGCCCATCACCATTCTGTCCCGCTGTTTGCAGTTCAATCTGAAGAACATGAGCCCGGAGCGCATAGTGCAGCACCTGCATTACGTGCTGACGCAGGAAATGGTGCCGTTCGACGAAGCAGCTTTGTGGCAATTGGCGCGTTCCGCCGATGGCAGTATGCGCGATGCCTTGAGCTTGACCGATCAGGCGATTGCTTTTGGCAGTGGCAAGGTGTCATCCGAAGATGTCACCGCTATGCTCGGCACCATCGACCATCGGTTTATCGAAAAACTGATGCTGGCGTTGATCGAAGGCGACGGCGCAACGCTACTGCAGGCCGTGGCCCAGTTTTCCGAGCAGTCGCCGGATTACTACAGTGCGCTCGGCGATCTGATCACTTTGTTGCACCGTATTGCCATAGCCCAGGCTCTGCCGGAGGCGGTGGACAACAGCTATGGCGATCGCGAGCAGATTTTGAAATTTGCCCAGATGCTGACGCCGGAAGATGTGCAGCTGTTCTATCAGACGGGTTTATTAGGGCGGCGCGACCTGCCCTTGGCGCCCGATCCGCGCAGTGGTTTTGAGATGACGCTGCTGCGCATGCTGGCGTTTAAGCCGCAGGGTTTGGTGGATATACCGACGCGTCCGTTGGCGAAGCAAGCGGTTGCCTTGCCGGATCACGAAGGGGGACAACCCGCAAAAAAGTTTGAACCGGAGCCAAAAGAGTCGCCCGCACGGGCGGCTCTGATGTCGGCATTGCAGGCTCCACCGGCGCCCCGGGCTTCCAACGATTTGCCCGCTGAACCTCCCAAGCCAGCACCAGCGCCTCCACCACCACCGGTTGCGCCTCCAGTGTCAGCGGAACCGCCGGTACACCAAGCAGCGCCTGTGCAACCAGCATCAGTAGCTGCGCAATCAACACCAGTATCTGCGCCGCCAAAAGCGCCGACGCCGGTCTTTTCTGCGCCTGGCGCGGTCAAAACCTTAGGAGAATTGGAGCCGGAAAATTGGATCGCGGTGTATCAGGCGCTCAACGTGCGCGGCATTTTGCAAAGCACTGCGGCGAACTGCATTTTGGCCGAGCGCCGTGGCAACCATTTGTTTTTTGCGCTCGACCAGGACAAAGGCAGCCTGTTTGATGCATCCCATCGCCAGCGGTTGGCGGATTTGCTGCAGGAATATTTTGCTGAGCCGGTGCAGGTAACTATCGAAGTCCGCGAATTACCGGCCGGTGTGGAAACGCCGGCTATGTGGCTTGAGCGGCAAAAACGTGAAGCGCGCGAAGCAGCCATTCAGCGCCTGCGCGACGATCCGCTGGTGCAACAATTGGAGCGCGAATTAGGCGCGACGCTGGACGAAGAGTCCGTAACTTATTCATGAGCCTTTTAGGTTCGTAACGAAGTGAGGTGTAGCCATGTTTAACATGGAAGACATTATGAAGCAGGCTCAGGCCGTGCAAGAGAAAATGCAAAAAATGCAGGAAGATCTCGCCAATGTTGAAGTGGTAGGCGAGGCCGGCGCAGGACTTGTGAAAGTCACTATGACCGGACGCAACGACGTGCGCCGCGTGACTATAGATCCGAGCGTGCTGAGCGAAGAGAAAGAATTCCTCGAAGATCTGCTGGCTGCCGCAGTCAATGATGCTCTGCGCCGTGCCGATGAAGCCAAAACCCAGAAAATGGGCAGTCTGGCCGCCGGGTTCAATATTCCACCTGGATTCAAGATGCCGTTCTAAGCTTCTTTGGATCTTTGCTTCTTGGACCTTTCTGTTGACGCATTTCCATTCTGAGACTTCGCTGTGCTGAGTCCCCTGATCGACCACCTGATCCGCTCCCTGCGCATTCTGCCGGGAGTAGGACCTAAATCCGCCCAGCGCATGGCGCTGTATTTGTTGGAGCGCAATCGCGAAGGCGCCCTGGCGCTCGCTCAGGCCATTACCAATGCTGCGGAACATGTTAAACACTGCGTCAGCTGCCGGACTTTGACCGAGCAGAACCAGTGCAGCATCTGCGCGAATCCACGGCGCGATGCGAGCCTGCTGTGTGTGGTGGAAAGTCCCGCCGATATTTTTGCGCTGGAGCAGTCAGCGAGTTTCAACGGCAAATACTTTGTGCTGCATGGGCGACTTTCGCCAATTGATGGCATAGGTCCCGCAGAACTGGGAATGGATAAATTGCTGGAACGTCTGAACGGCGTTACCGAAGTGATTGTCGCCACCAATCCCACCATGGAAGGGGAGGCGACAGCGCATTACATAGCCGAAAAGGCCAAGCAGCGCGGCATTAAAGTGACGCGTATTGCCCACGGAGTGCCGATCGGCGGCGAGCTGGAATATATCGACGGCGGTACCCTGGCGCATGCCCTCGCCAGTCGGCGGGAGTTGTGATGGAAAAACAAGATTCTGAAAGCACTGTGGCCTTGGGTGAGTGCCGCCAGCCAATTGTCTGGGTTGCCGATTCCGCGCAATTAGATGTTTTGTGTGAGCGTTGGAAAAGCTTGTCGTGGCTGGCGCTCGATACGGAATTTATGCGCATCGACACTTTTTATCCGGTGCCTGCATTGCTGCAGATCAACGACGGCACGGCGAGTTATTTGATCGATCCGCTTTCTCTCGACGATGTCACTTCGCTGCGAGCTTTGATGGAGTCGCCGGACGTGCAGAAAGTGTTGCACGCCTGCTCGGAAGATCTGGAAGTTTTCCAAATTCTGCTCAACTGCCTGCCGGTCAATTTGCTCGATACCCAAGTCGCCGCAGCTTTTTGTGGTTACGGCTATTCCGTCGGTTACGCCAACCTCGTGCGCGCTGTGCTCGGCGTGCAGCTTCCCAAAGATGAAACCCGCTCCAACTGGCTGCAGCGCCCACTGACCGATGCGCAGCAGCGCTACGCGGCATTGGATGTGGAATATCTCTATCAAATCACCCTGCACCTGAAAGAGCAGCTTGCGAAATTGGGCAGACAATCCTGGGTGCAGGAAGAGTGTGATTTGATGGTGCCGGCTTTTCTGGAAAGCCAGAAATTAAGCAATGCCAGCGCGAGATTTCGCGGTGCCTGGCGCTTGAACCAGCGGCAGCTGGCGGTGCTGATGGAGTTGGCGGCGTGGCGCGATCAGACCGCACAGAGCCAAAACATTGTGCGCGGCCATGTGCTGCGCGACAAAAGCGTTTTTGCCATAGCGGAAACATTGCCCACGCATATTTCCCAGCTGCGCAAAGTGCCGGAGCTGTCGGACAAATTGATTCGTCGCTACGGTGATCGCGTAATTGAAATCGTTGAGCAGGTGCGCGCCATGCCGGAAGAGGATTTACCACCGCGCTTGCCGCGTCCGCCCGGTACTGCGCAGCAAACACGTATCAACGAAATGCGCGATGCACTGGCGCAAGTGGCAGAAGAATTAAAGGTTGCCCCGGAATATCTCGCCCGGCGCAAAGATTTTGAGTTTATTATGCGCGCCCTCCAGGAGGGCAAATCCGGTGATGATTTGTTTCCGGCGAGTTTGAGCGGTTGGCGCTCTGAATTCGTCAAACCTTGTTTGCAGAAATTTTTATGAACGGCGTTCTTTGCAACATTTATCGCAGCTCCAAAAAAGACGAAACCTATTTATATGTGGAAAAAAGCCGCGGTCTCGCCTGCGTGCCCGAAGCATTATTGGAACTGTTTGGAAAACCCGAGTTGGTGATGACGCTGTTGCTAAATGAACAACGCCGTCTCGCCAGAGCGGATATCGCCAAAGTATTGGAAGCGCTGGCGGGGCAGGGCTATTACCTTCAATTGCCTCCGCCGCCCGAAACCTATATGCAGGAAATCAATAAACACAATGACAAACTCATCTGAGCTTTCTCCGGTTGAACTGACGGAACACATACAGGATCTGCAAGCTCGTTTGGCTTTTCAGGAAGATGCGCTGCAGGTGATGAGCGAGCAGATGGCTTTGCAAGCACAGGAATTGCAGATGGTGCGTGAACAGATGCAGGTGCTGAATAAAAAACTCAACGATCTGTTTTATCAGATGGAACAGCGTGCGGAAGCTCCTCCAATCGAGCGCCCCCCGCATTACTAGGAGCTATCTCAAAATCAGTCGAGCGCAGGCGTTTTGGTGATGACTTCTAATAGATCGAACCCTTACACGGATACGACATGTACACACAAGAAGAATATTTGTACGGCTGGTTGATGTATGCAGGTGGAGCATTACTGCTGATTGTGTGCGGCTGGGTTTTGACGGCTCGCATTCCCTGGAATTCATTGCGTCAAATCATCCGAGCCTTGGGCATTACAACCCTGTGTGTGCCCTGGTATGCCGACGCCGATAAGCAATACCTCGCCCCGGCGTGGATCATTGCCGCGTTTGAAGGACTTTTTGATAAAAATTTCTGGCGTGCTGGCGGACCCCTGTTATCAGCACTCGCTGTAGCGTTTGCGATGGCGGTATTGATTTTAGTGATCGCTCGTTTTTCCGGACGTGGAAAAGCGGAACAAGCCGATAACGAATAGGTTTATGTCTTTCGCGCTTCGTATCCTTTCCTTGATTTCCAAGTAAATTAATTCCCTGGCTTTGGCCAGGGAATGTCCCTCCTTCGATAACGCCTTTCCCCAGCTATAACCACCTGCCTCTGCTATAACTAATCAAAGCTTTTTCTCTGAAAAGAACGGTGTCATCCCGGTAAAGGAAAAGCCACGACTGACGGACCAACTTTTAAAGCGGGAAGCCAAACACAATCAGTCGCACTCCGGACGGATGACTATGTCGTCGCACAAACGATTTTTCTCATTACATGCTTATCTGACCTGGCTGCTATGGCTGTGCTGTGTCAGTGCGGGCGCCTGGGCACAGGGCGACCAGAAGCCAGATGTGCGTTTAGTCATAGATGTGTCCGGCAGCATGAAGCGCAATGACCCCAACAATCTGCGTCAGCCAGCGGTGGAGCTATTGGTGCGGATGGTGCCGGACGGTGCCAAGGCTGGGGTGTGGACCTTTGGTCAGTCCGTCAATATGTTGATTCCCCATCGCACGGTAAATGCCGAGTGGCGCGCAGTCGCCGCACGCAAAGCGGGCGATATCAATTCTGTAGGCTTGTTCACCAACATCGGCGGCGCCTTGGAAACTGCGGCTTACGACCTGCAAAAGCGCGATCCGAGTTATCTCACCAGTGTAATTCTGCTGACCGACGGCATGGTGGATATTTCCAAATCCGCGGCCGAGAACGAGGCGGAACGGCGGAGGGTGGTGGAGCAGGTTTTTCCGAGTCTCAAGCAGGCGGGATATAAAGTGCATGCGGTGGCGCTTTCGGACGAGGCGGACATGGCGCTGATGGAAAAGCTGGCGCTGACCACCGGAGGTACCTTTGCTGTGGCGAATACCGCAGATGATCTGATGAAGATTTTTTTGCGCGCGTTCGATCAGGCCGTGCCGAGTCAAAAAGTCCCTCTGCAAAACAACCGCTTTTTGGTGGATTCCAGCATTGATGAATTCACCGCGCTGATTTTCCGCACAGATCCAGCTGAGCAGACCCGCTTGATCGGCCCTGATCAGCTCGTCATGCGCTCGGACAAATTCCCCAAAGACGTCAGCTGGCTGCGGACGCGGACATATGATCTGGTGACAGTAAAAGATCCTTACGAGGGCGAGTGGCAGATAGTGGCGGCCTTTGGGCCGGAAAGCCGCGTGACCGTGGTCAGCAACTTGGCCCTGCGGGTAAAAACTCTGCCGAACAACCTGTTTCTGGGGGCCTCCGAAACCTTGAGCTTTGTTTTATATGCCGATGGCAAAGCGGTAACTGATAGAACCTTCCTGGGTTTGCTGCAGGTTAACGCCAGCCTGAGATACGGCAGGACCGAAGACGCGGTGGCGGAACCTGTATGGTCGACGACGGTGGCAGGCGACAGTGCCGATGACAAAGGTGTATTCACCATCCCCTTGCCGACCCTGGAAAAAATGGGGGTGTACGATCTGCAGCTGAGCGTCGACGGCAAAACCTTTCAGCGGCAGTTTTCCCATCGCATCTCGGTGCGCGAACCTTTCAGCGTCCATCTGGAAGATAAATACGACAGCAACGGCGTTCTTCAGCATCTCCTGACCGTACGGGCCCATAGCGAACAGATTGATCCGCATCAAACTCAGGTTGCGGCCTCTGTTATCAATCCCATCCGCCGCCGGTTGGTGCGCCCAATGGAGCTGGTTGACACAGGCGAGTGGCGCACGACTGTGCCCATGGATTATCCGGGCGAATACAAAATTACCGTGCAGGTGAGCGGTACGGATACATTGCGCGAGCCCTTTAATTACGAATTGACCCCGGTTACTTACACCCGGGGAGACGAAGACCCTTTGTTTGCGCCGGAACCGAAAATTTCAGAACCAGAGCCGCAACCCCAGCCACAGCCAGAACCGCAACCCGTGGCGCCTGAACCGGAAGTTGTGGCCGAACCGGAACCCGAGGAGGAATCCGGAGCCTTGCGCTGGTTGTGGTATGCGCTTTTAGGTTTAGGCAATTTTGCGATTCTTGCCGGTGGCTATGGGCTGTGGCGCTGGTGGCGCCGCCGCAAGTCCGAAGGTGAAGGAAATCTCTTGATACCGGAGACTGCTGCCGCGTCGGGCACCCCGCCTTCTGAATCCCGTAAAAAGCAGCCTGTGAGTGCAGCCCCGGCGCGTGAAGAAGAACCGCCTATGGAAGATTTGGAAGATGACTCCGAAGATGACTATGACATGATGGCCATGGACGACTTCGAGCGGGATCTGGTCGATAAGGTAATGGCTGGAGAGCCGCAAAAGGCCAAAGATGATTTTGCCGCGGAGATTCGCCGTGCTCAGGGCTTGGATATGGGCGAGAAGGAACTGGACGAGGCGATTACGACGCTGATTGATGAGCTGGATGGCGAGCGCCCTGAAGTGACGCTGCCACCGGACGATTTGGATGACTTTCCTATGGACGACAATCCATAAAGGCTGCCGTCCGGTGATGGCGATTGGCTCCTGGTGACGCTCCTTAATGGACGAGGACGAAATAGATCACTGCACCCAGGATCAAGCGGTAGATGACATAGGGCATCATGCCGAAACGGTTGAGCCACTGCAGGAAGTAATGAATCGCCAGTATGGCCGTCACGAATGACACGAACCCGCCGATCAAGAAAAGACTCCAATCGACCGCTATATCGCTCTGCGCCAATTCGGAAATTTTGGCTGCAGCGGCCAGAGTCGTGATCGGAATTGCCAGCAAGAATGAAAAACGTGCGGCTGCTTGACGATTCAATCCCAACAACAATCCGGCAGTCAGGGTAATGCCGGAGCGGGAAGTGCCGGGAATCAATGCCAGCGCTTGCGCCACGCCTATCACCGCCACATCCAACCAGCGCAGTTTGCTCAGATCGCGAGTGCCTTTATTGGTGAGATCCGCAAACCCCAACAGCAGACCGAATACCACTGTAGTGATCGCGATAACGGCATAGGACCTCAAGGTGGTGTCGACTAGATCCATCAAGGCGAGGCCGGCTAGCCCAGTAGGAATCGTCCCTAATACGACCGCCCACGCCAGGCGGCTCTGACCAACCTGCTGGCGCCGGGCAATCGAAAGCAATCCGTCTTGTACTATGGTGATGAGGTCTTTGCGGAAATAAATCACCACTGCCAATAAGGTGCCCACGTGAACGGCCAGATCGAACGCTACCCCTTGGTCCTGCCAGCCGGTAAACACCGGCACCAGAATAAGGTGGGCTGAGCTGGAAATAGGCAAAAATTCGGTCAGTCCCTGGATAAGGCCCAGGATAATCGCTTGAAGAGTCGTCATAGAGACTGTCTGTCGCTGGTTGAAGTCGGTTGGAGATCGGAGGACATAAAGAGAAGCAGCTTCCTGTCCGGCTAGAGGTTGTGCTTAGGGTGTAGAATGCTGCGTTTGACGCCGTATGCAGCGGCGGCGAGTTTAACAAAAAACTCATGCCCGACCACCAGTTCGCGAGGTGATTTTGCTTAACGCCTTCCAGAAACTGCGCCAGGAATTGTTGGCGCGCTCCACCCGGCCCTTTCTCGCACGCGGAAAATCCGTAGCTCGCTGTGACCAATGTCAGCTGGCGCAACAGGCGTGCATATGCCCATGGCGCAGGTCATTACAGTCCTCGGTGGACTTTGTATTGCTGCTTCACCATGACGAAGTCTTCAAACCGACCAATACCGGACGCTTGATTGCCGATATTTTTCCCGCCAATACCTTTGCCTTTGAATGGTCGCGCACGGAACCGCCGCAAGAGCTGTTGCATCTTTTAGCGGACCCGGCGCGTTTTCCGGTCATTGTCTTCCCTGCGGAAGGCGGTTCGGGCCGCATTGTCTACCAGGATGCTCCACCAGCCACAGATGGGCGACGTCTGACCATGGTGTTATTGGACGGCACCTGGCGGCAGGCGAGCCGGATGTTTCGGGCAAGTCCATGGCTCAGCCATTTGCCGGCATTTACCTTTGCTTCACCGAGAGAAGGGCAATACGCCGTCCGCCAGGCGATTCGCGAAGGCCAACTGGCGACAGCGGAAGCCGCTGCGGAGATTTTGCGTCTGTGTGGTGATGAAAATGCGGGGCAGGTGTTGAGCGATTATTTCGCCGTGTTCAACGAACATTATTTGGCCACCCGCGGCAGCCGGCCGGTCCGTCCGCTCGCGGAACATGATCGACTCGCTGGAGCTATGGAGCCGGTATGAATTTGTCGTCCCTGGAATTAAAAATCCCACCGGCTGCGCAGGTGGTGGTGATCGGCGGTTTGATGTGGTTGATGGCCGCGATCAGCCGCGAATTTCTTCTGCCATTGGCGGTGCGCTGGTGGGCGGCATTCTTGTTTATAGGTTTGGGGATGGTGTTGATTCTCGCCTCGGTTTGGCAATTTCGTCGCGCCCACACCACGCTGACTCCCTTGGAACCAGATGCGGCATCGGCTCTGGTGACATCCGGCGTCTACCGCGTCAGCCGCAATCCTATTTACGCGGGTTTTTTGCTTTGGTTGTGCGGCTGGGGTTGTTATCTCGCCAATCCTTATGCCTTTATCGGTCCCGTGATCTTTGTGATCTATATGAACCGCTTCCAGATACTGCCGGAAGAGCGCGCACTGCGTGAACGCTTCGGTGCGGAATACGACAGTTATTTTCGCTTGGTGCGGCGCTGGCTTTAGCCGTCCACCGCAGCCATGGCCGCCAATTCTCCGCCGCGTTCTTCAATGTCCAAACCGGTGCTGCACTTCAATATCTCGTTGATCTCATGCGATTCCATCGACCCCCAGTTGTAGCGCAGCAGGGCATCTTCCAACTGTGTAATGTAAGTGGCGATATCGTTGATTTCGCTGGGGCTGAGGGCGATTTTGGGGGCGTTGGCTGTATGAATAACACCGATAACCCGGTTGCGCAGACCTGGATCGCAAGCGTTTAGATCGAGAATGCCGTAGTCGGAAACCTGTGACTGAATATCATCGTCGGGATTCATAAAAAGCTCCGTAAGGAGAAGAGAAGGCGAGTTTTTAGCAGATTTATTCGTCCGCGTCTCGCTTAAATAAATGAATCCTCACTTGGTTATTTCGTCCAAGTACGACAAAGAGAAAGCCAGTTACAACCAAGAGAGCGCAAGGCGAAACATTTAGGAGACAATATGAAACTTAAAAATCCTGAATTATTTCAGCAAGCCAATTATTGGAATGGCCAATGGCGCCAATCCTCCACAGGAGAGGTAATTGAGGTCGACAACCCTTCAACCGGAAAAATTATTGGTCAGGTCCCTTCCGTGAATCGCGCGGAAGTCGCAGACGCAATCGATGTGGCCGAGCGCGCTTTTCAATCCTGGCGGCAAGAACCCGCGCACACGCGCGCTAAAGTGCTGCGCAAATGGGGCGATTTATTGCTGACACATGTGGATGATCTCGCAGAAATTCTCACTACAGAGCAGGGCAAGCCTCTCGCAGAAGCAAAAGGCGAGGTGCGCTACGCCGCGTCCTATTTGCACTGGTTTGCCGAAGAAGCGCCGCGCAATTACGGCGATACAATTCCCGCTCCCAAAACCTCGCAAAAAATCATCGTACAAAAACAACCCGTAGGTGTATGCGGTTGTATAACGCCGTGGAATTTCCCTATCGCGATGCTCGCACGCAAAGTCGCCGCTGCACTCGCAGCGGGTTGTACGGTAGTGGCAAAACCGGCAGAGGCGACGCCTTTTTCCGCTTTGGCTTTGGCCTACCTCGGTGAATGCGCTGGTGTGCCTGGGGGTGTTTTTAATATTGTTACCGGCGATTCCGCCATGATTGGCGATGAATTTACCGAAAATCCCAAAATCCGCAAAATCAGCTTTACCGGCTCCACTCGGGTTGGTCGTTTATTGCAGGAAAAAAGCGGGCGCAATTTAATCAAATTATCCTTGGAGCTCGGCGGCAATGCGCCTTTGATTGTGTTTGATGATGCGGATTTGGATTTGGCTGTTAAAGGCACCATTGCCGCGAAATTTCGCAATGCGGGGCAGACCTGCGTGTGCGTCAACCGCTTATTTGTCCAGCGGTCGATTTACGATGAATTTATAAAAAAATTAAAAGTTGCTGTGGAAGCTTTGGTGGTGGGAGATGGTCACGACGAAGGTGTCACCATCGGCCCTCTGATTCATCAAAAAGCCGTGGAAAAATTTCAAAAACATTTTGATGATGCGGTAGCGCAGGGCGCGCGAGTCATTTGCGGAGACGGAAAAGCCAACGGCAATTTCGTCAAGCCTGTATTAATGACCGATGGCAAACCGTCGATGATGTTTTGCCAGGAAGAAACCTTCGCGCCTTTGTTGGTGGCTGTCCCCTTTGATACTGAGGAAGAGGCCATTCAACTCGCCAATGATACACCCTACGGACTGGCCTCCTATTTTTACTCCAATAATATTTCCCGCGTAATGCGTGTAACCGACGCGCTGGAAAGCGGCATGGTCGGCGTCAACGAAACCGCCATCTCCAACGCCACAGCTCCTTTTGGGGGTGTTAAGTGGTCTGGGTATGGCAGGGAAGGGTCGAAGTATGGGATGGATGAATATTTACAGGTTAAGTACGTGTTGTTGGGTGGTTAGGCAAATAAACGATCGTCAAGTCGTTTGGTTTAATCTGTTGACGCATTAAATATCCTTTTTATGACGTTCGTCGGTCGAATATATTTTTGGTCGACCAATTTACTCTTGTCCCAACAAATTCTTATTCCCTGTCTACACTTGTTTTTGCAGATCGCTCGGCTGCGCTTTATCGGCGTTCTGCAAAAGGTCTCGGTTGACGGTTCTACCGGGACAAACTAAACCCAAACAGGAATTTAAGATGATAAGAAAAATTACAATCTCTGTTTTAGCTGCTCTATCTTTATCCGCATGTAATCAAATTCCCCGGGATGCGAGTGGGACGGAAAAGCCTAGTGTATTGGTGGGGTCGTCTATAAATTGGTCAACTTGCACGGGCGCATATCCCAGTTATTTTCAGGATCCTGCGTTTACCAACACCGGCATGTGGGAAAATCAGGCGATCATTAATCAGCCACCTGCTGGTTGGACAGGGCCTGTATTTAAGTTGAGTGATGCTTATAGCAGAGCTGTGCCAGAGAGCAATTATCCTTGGGAAAAATTTAATCCCTTTGATCAAAAATTAAGCTCGCAGCAAAAGATCGATCAGACCGAAAAATATATTTGGTCTGTAATGAATTACATTCAGGAAGGCAATATAGGTAATTCTGATATCAGCAAGGATTGGCAGTTGTGTAATAACACAGCGCGTCAGTGGTTCCATATTCCATATCAAACCTACGAACCGCTGAGCGGCCGCGAATATGTTCACGGTTTGACTCGCGAAGCGCCGGTTACCTTTACTATCGACGGAAATAAACAAATCAATACTACGGTTTGGGCGGTTGGTTTCTATAACCCTGCAGCCGCGAAAAGTATTTCCGCAATCTGGACTGGTGCACCAGATCCGCAAATTCCTGCACAAAACTTCAGTTTTAACGAAGGCAGTGTAATTGGTAAGTTGTTATTTACTACAGCTACGCCCGACCAGATGCCATTTTTGAAAAACGTACCTTCCTGGAAAGCGAATATTAGCGATCCGCAATATTGCAAATGTGAAGGGAAAAATGGCAACGCCTGCACATTTGAAGAAGAAACCAAACAATGTCCTCGCCAAGTGCGCGATGTCTATCTCATGCAATTTGATATTGCGGTGAAAGACAAGCGTTCACCCATTGGTTGGGCCTACGGAACCTTTGTTGCTGACGGTGAAAGAAAAGCTACGGAAAAAAACCCCTGGAACCGTATTTCGCCCTTGGGATTAATGTGGGGCAATGACACTCCGCCGCTTGGAACCGGGGCGATCAAATATCCTGCGAACAGCCATGCAGACTTGAAAGAGAGCGTGATTTTCTGGGACGTCGCAGACATGTTGAATCAAAAAACCAATGCCGGTCATCTGGGTTGTAACAGCCGGTTGAATGGACCTGCGGATAATGCGAAGAGCAGCTGCTTGTCATGTCACCAGACCGCGTCCGTGCCAGATAAAAACAACAAAACGCCAGCGATTTTGTATCAGTTCGGCGGATTTGGTAACAACAATGGCCAGTGTTTAACAGGTAGTGACCCGCTTAATTTGGCTATTGACCAGGTTTATTTTAAGAACTTTAGTTGCGCCGAATCTTTTACCGGTCCCACTGCCATAGTGCCACCTCCGGTTTATGCTGGCGGTCAAAAGCAATGGATATCCACTGACTTCTCGCTGCAAGTTTCCATCAGCTTGACGCAATGGCAAGAATGGAACGAGGACAAAAAGAAAGGCTTAAAACTTCGAGTGTTTGATGGAGTGTTGCCGAACCGTGGCGAATAAGCTCAATAAGATAGCGCTACAATAAAAATACAAGAAGCAGCATGCGTAAATTACGAATGCTGCTTTTTTTAATAATTTTTATCGACTGTATCCCTTCTTGGGTTCCTGTATTTCGCCGTTTTTGATGATTTTGATATGCGCGCGCAGCCACTCGGCGAATTCGGCTTCGGTGACGGAGCCTTCAGCAAGCCCGATATATTGTGGATAGAGCTCTAAATCATCCGCCGTCAGAATGCCGCCGTTTAGCTCAATAAATACCTCGGATACGACAGCGGCTGTGCGCTTATTCCCATCAACAAACGGATGGTTGCGTGCTATCCCAAAAGCCAAGCTTGCAGCCAGGTCTGCCAGGTCCGGTGGCGGTTCACCATAGGCATACAGTTGTTGTGGACGAGCGAGCGCAGAATCCAAAAGTCCTTCATCGCGCACACCATTGCCGCCGCCATGCTCCGAGAGCTGGCGGTCATGTATTGCTAAGGAAAGCTTCTTGCTAATCCAAACAATCATGTTCCACCTCTACTGAGCTAACTTGTGCAACAAATTGCGTCGTTTATGCATGACCTTCTCCGCCACCTCCATCTGCTCTGCCAGAGTAGGGTCGTATACGGTCAGTTTGATGCCGTCCGGGGTTTCCAGCAGATAGAGTTCATCGCCTTTATCCAGGCGCAGGCGCGACAAGACTTCTTTGGGCAGTATGACGCCTGCGGAATTGCCAATAGATGTGATCTTGAGTTTCATAAGACACCTGCCTGTTGTGTTATAACGTTTGGTATAACGAGGGAGTTTAGCACCGGGATCGGGTTTAGGGGAAACTCTTTGGATTAAGGAAGCATAAAAAAGCCCGGAGAGTTCCGGGCGGATGGGAGAGCAGGGAGGGAAGAATTGGAGGGAGGACAGTTCGTTAAGGACGCGCTTCCAGAATGATGTTGAAGGGAGTTTCCGCAGCGCGGCGTACATGCTTGAAGCCGGCGTCGCGCAACACCGCACCCAGCCGTTGCTCCCCGGCCTGTGCGCCCAATGCCAGCCCCACTTCTTCGGACAGAGAGTGAGCGCAACAAAGCGCAGTGGAGGCGGAATAGTAGATACGCCCAACCGGGTTGAGGTTTTCTTCCACTTTGTCATTGGCGAAGGGTTCCACCAGCATCAAAGTGCCATCCTGCGCCAGGATCTGACGGGCGCGGGCGGCAGCTCCAATGGGGTCGCCCAGGTCGTGCAAACAATCGAAGAAACAGACGAGGTCGAATTGCAGATCCGGCACTTCCTTGCCTGACGTCACATGGAATTCGACTCGGTTCGTCAGCCCTTCGGCCTCCGCATTGGCGCGGGCGGCTGCGATGGATTCTTCATGGGTATCAAAGCCATAGAATTTCGCATTGGGAAATGCCTTCGCCATAATCAAGGTGGAGTGGCCATAGCCGCAGCCGATATCCGCAACTTTCCCGCCTTGTTGCAGTTTTTCGCAAACACCTTCCAAACTGGGCAACCAGTTTTGCACCAGGTTGGCGGCGTAACCGCTGCGAAAAAATGCCGCTACACCGCAGAACAGCCGCCCATTGTGGGCACCCCAGGGAATTCCCGCGCCGTTTTTAAATGCGTGCAGAATTTTGTCTTCGTCGAACCACATGGAAGCTGACACTTCCAAAGCGGGCGGAAAAAAGCAGGGGCCATTTTCGTCAGCTAGCACAAGTGCTTGTTCGGGTGGCAAATAATATTGTTGTGTTGCCGGCAGGTACTCCACATATCCGCCAGCCGCCTGACTGTTAAGCCATTCCCGCGTATAACGTTCGTGACATTGGGTTCGTTTGGCGAGTTCTTGTGAAGTGATGGGGCCAGCGCCAGTCATGGCGCGATACAAGCCGAGCTTGTGGCCGAGATTTGTCATAAAACCTGCAGAACAGGCGGCGAGATCGCCAGCGATTTGATGCAGAAATCCATGTAGTTTTTGTTCATCGATCTGTCCGTGATTTACAGTTGTCTGGTGTGCCATTGGTGCCTCCAAAGTGCAAAAAAAGTCCGTGCAAATATTTGCGAAACTCACCGGCTCATGTCTGATTATTTGCAATAAAAAGTCATGCGGTGAGGGTTTCAGCTTAAGTGTGGTGTCGGATAGGAGTAAGATCGGGATCTGCCAAAACCGGGTGAAAAAAGCCATTCACATGTAAAAATTCGTAAAAGCCCGGTATCTAAAATGCGAGGTAAGAAGGAACTATGCAGTCGCTCAAAACCGATATTCGCGTCGGCCTTGTGGTGTTGCCCGAGGCCGGTGCATCAACCGTCGTCAGTCTGTACGACATATTTAATATGGCTCATTTGGTAGCGCCTAGCGACGTACGCTTTGTGCCCTATCTGGTGGGAGAAAGTGGCGGCTCGGTCATGACCGTCAGCAATATTTCGCTAGAAACCAAAGCTATTTCCGAAATTAAACCGCCGCACGTCATTATTATTCCGTCGCTTTTGCTTCCTGAAGATCACTGGCCATTAGGAAAACATCAAACACTCATTGACTGGTTGCGCGCGTCTTATGAAGCGGGAAGTATTTTGTGTTCCGCATGCACCGGTGTATTTCCGTTATTGGAAACGGGATTATTCGATGATGAAGTGGTGACATGTCATTGGATTTACGCCTCCAGTCTGCGCCGCACTTATCCCAAAATAAAACTTTGCATCGACAAAACTTTGGTTGTCACGGGGCAGAATCAAAATCTCATAATGTCCGGTGCTTCCGGCTCCTGGCAGGATTTGGTTCTCTATTTGATCGAGCGATTTAGTGGTCCCGCGACTGCGAATGCGGTAGCAAAATTTTTTCTTTTAACTCGCCATCCGGATGGGCAGGCCGCATACATCACCTTTACGGAAGACACCAGTCATGGCGACGCGGAAATCGCACGCATCCAAGCGTGGTTGAGTGATCGCTGGCGCGAGATGGAATCGGTGGAGCAATTGGCGCAGGTGGCTCAGATGAGCGAGCGCACCTTCAAACGCCGTTTCAAACTAGCCACCGGTTACACCCCAAAGGATTATTTGCAACACCTGCGTGTGGAAAACGCCAAACAATTTTTGGAAACCTCCGCTATGCCTGTTGATGAAATCGCCGCGGCGGTTGGTTACCAGGAGCCGGCGTTTTTCCGCGCCCTGTTTAAGCGCATTACAGGGCTTACTCCCAGCGCCTATCGCGCAAAATTCCGCAGCAGTTCGTTAGAAGTTGCCTCTTAATTAGATCTCAGTGATCCACTGGCGGATATCACTCAATAGATAACAAATCAATTATTTTGGCGGCGAATTTTTGTGTATCGGTGCGCCAAGAATATTTCAAGTGTGCGACCTGGTTGGGTTAAATCAGCGAAAAATTGCAGTAAACTTCGCGAACTTTTTTGTAGGAAGAGCGAGCTGAACGTTAGCTTCTCTCAATTGAGACGATTCTTAGTAGTACGTTGCCATTAGGACTTTATATATGCTTCCAAACTTTTCGCTGAAAAACTCTCCGCGCAGCTGCTTAAAAATATTAGGTTTTGCCAGCCTTGCTTTAATACTTTCGGCTTGTGGCGGCAATGGCGGAAGCTCCAGCAGTAATTCATCGTCCAGTTCTTCTTCGAGTTCTAGTTCTTCATCAAGCTCGTCTTCCAGCTCAAGCTCCTCGTCAAGTTCCAGCTCTTCTTCGAGCTC
Organism: Saccharophagus sp. K07; assembly: GCF_014336955.1. GTDB lineage: Bacteria > Pseudomonadota > Gammaproteobacteria > Pseudomonadales > Cellvibrionaceae > UBA5868. The sequence continues at coordinate 771,046 of NZ_QRAI01000001.1, forward strand.
AAGTTCGTCGTCCAGTTCTGGCGATGTAAGCCAGGTATTGCCGTCGGAAAATCACTACTACGCTAAACGCGCATCAACTGCACCTGTGATTGATGGTGAGATTGATGCGGTATGGAACGATGCGCCTTGGATGGAAATGACCGTTGCCTGGACCGGTTTTGAAAACCTGAAACAACCGAGCGGCCCGCAAGATTTCAGCGGCAAATACAAAGCGATGTGGACTCCAGAGCATCTGTATTTGCTGTTTGATATCACCGACGATGTCATCAATACCAGCGGCCAGTACTGGCAGCAGGACACGGTGGAAATTTTTATCGACGAAGATAAAAGCGGTGGTCAGCACAATTACAGCCACAATGCCTTTGCCTATCACATCAGCCACAACCTGGAAGTCGTCGATAACGGCGGTGATCCGGCCCTGATCGCGAGCCACATCAACGCCAAGATCAAAAGCCAAGGTACACGCCATATCTGGGAAATCCGCATAGAGATTTACGCTGACCACAACGGTTACGTTAAGAACGAGCAGGACGCGGCTCGTGTGACGCTGACCGCTGGCAAGATCATGGGCTTTACGCCAAGTTACATCGACAACGACGGCAACGGTACCCGTGAGCACTTTATGAGTTCCGTCAATACGCCAGGGCATCAAAGCAACCAGGGCTACTTGAACGCGGACTCCTTCGGCACCCTGGAACTGGTCGAATAACCTCCCACTCCCTCGTAACACTGCCCTATGTCACGGCGATATAGGGCAGTGTTGTAGAATCGGCTCTTTGCTATTTACCGCTTAGAGCCATGTCGCAACACCCTCCGTCATCTCAATCCCGCCCGCGACGTATCGCCCATTTGGATATGGATGCGTTTTTTGCGTCGGTTGAGTTATTGCGCTACCCGGAATTGCGCGGCATGCCGGTGGTGGTAGGTGGGCGGTCGATACACAAGCCGGTGGAGCAGCCGGACGGTACGCGGGTATTTTCCCGTCTGCGCGATTATGTCGGTCGCGGCGTTGTGACCACATCCACTTATGAGGCAAGAGCGCTGGGTGTGTTTTCCGCCATGGGCACCATGAAGGCGGCTAAATTGGCTCCGGACGCGATTTTGTTGCCCGCCGATTTCGAAGCCTACCGCCATTACTCCTCACTATTTAAACAAGCTGTCGTGCGTATTGCTCCGGTTATTGAGGATCGCGGAATCGACGAAATTTATATCGATCTCACCGAACATCCGGAAACCGACACGCGCGAACTGGCAACGCAAATCAAAAAAGCGGTGCGCGATGCAACGCAGCTGACCTGCTCGATTTGTGTTGCCGAAAATAAATTGCTTGCGAAATTGGGCTCGGAATTGGACAAGCCGGACGGTTTGACGATTTTGACGCGCGCCGATATTCCAACGCGAATTTGGCCGCTGGCGGTCGGTAAAGTGAATGGCATAGGACCAAAATCCGCCGCTAAATTAAACGCTTTAAATATTCTGACGGTTGGCGATTTGGCGCGCGCGGATAAATTATTGCTGCGCGAACATTTCGGCCAAAACTATGCCGAATGGTTGCATGCCGCTGCGCATGGCGAAGATGACAGGCCGATTTCCACTGGTGGACAATCAAAATCCATCAGCCGCGAAACCACATTCGAGCGCGATTTGCATGCACGCCAGGATCGTGAACAGCTGACGCCAATTTTTACGCAACTGTGTCAGCGTTTATCGGCGGATTTAAAACGCAAAGGTTATTTGGCGCGTACCATTGGCATCAAACTGCGTTACACCGATTTTCGTCGCATTACACGCGACCTCACTTTGTCGACGCCAACGGATGATCCGGTTGTGATTCGCAAAACTGCAGGAGAATGTTTGCGCAGGGTGGATTTGGAACGAAAGTTTCGCTTGCTCGGGGTTAAAGCGAGCGGCTTAATCAAATCGGAAGATTGGAATAAACAGGAAGAGATAAGGGAGCAATATCAGCCCGATTTATTTGATGAAAATGGTGGCTCCGGAAGCCTTTAGCGAAAAGCATCACCTTAATTTTGAGAACTTCGTCCAAACTAATTCCGATTCAGTTCTCCTTCTTTGCAGGCAAACCTTGAGGAAGCCGCGTAATCGGCTTACCATCTGCACAATTTTCGACCGAACAGGCAGAGCGACCATGGAATTTCTCAACAAATCTTGCCAAAACTGTCACAAACCCATGAACGGTGGCGTCTATCGCGCCTCACATGTTTGCCCTCACTGCTTGTTCGAACATGAGGGTGGGAAAAAATCACGCAAGCGCTATAAAACTGCGTCTGCGGTTTCTTCCGTCAGCAATGACCAAGCCTATGCCGGTCAACCCGCTGACGAACATACCGATCAGCAATACGCCGCTGAGGCCTACGCTTCCAATGAATCCCAAGAGCTGGAAGATACAGAGAAGCGTCAAGCCATAGTGCGCGCAGTTCCCACTCCAGAGGCCTCTGCAGGCGTTTCTGAGACAGCCACCGAAGCTCCTCAGACACCCTCTGTCACCCTGACCACCAAACCCGCCACTGATCATTCCATCCTGGAAGACATGGGTGATGTCACTGCCGAATGTGTGCTGAATTTAAAAGTCACTCCGGATATGTTCATCGACGGCAAATTTGTCGGCACCAAGAGCGACAAAGTAAAAGCCGCATTGGAGCAGGGCAAAAAACACGTGCTGAACCAACTGCGTCAAAAAGCTCAGGAAAAAGGCGCCAACCTAGTAGCCAACATCACCATGAAAAACGCCGTTAAAAGTGCTGATGCCCAAAACGTCAAAATGCTGGTACAAGCCGCTGGTTTTGCCGTAGTGGCTGAGTTGGCTGGGGAAGTGGCTGAGGTTTAATCTCGGTTAGAGAACCGACAAGGTTGTTATGCCTAAACGCCCGATGGAAATCATCGGGCGTTTTTGTTTGATAACAAATATGCCCTCACCTCAACCCTCTCCCAGTGGGAGAGGGGGACTTAAGATCTGTCCAATGTGTTACCCAGTGGTCGGTTGTACTTCCTTGCTCATACCATAACTTGTGTAACCCATGTTCCCGGTTTGAGTTGTTACCTATGTTGCCGGTTTGCACACGGCCGTCCCCTCTCCCTCCGGGAGAGGGCTAGGGTGAGGGCTGTTGGAAAGTGGTGGTGTTTTATTAGGATGGGGCACAAAACAAAAAGGCCAACCATATCGGTTGGCCTTTTCGTTGCGAGAATTTTTCTCTTAATCGATTCGCGCGTGTAATCCCAAATAAGTACCCACAAAGCCTCCCGCTTTTTGCGTACTCAGGATTTTACCGTCGAGAGTTTTGCCAACAGGCTTCCATTTTTTGTCGCCATCCGCGCGGTAATAAAACGCAATTTTTCCTTCATCACCTTCCACTTTAAAATCCACATGGCTGCGGACTTTGGGGATTTCGATGATGTGGATCGCAGCTGGTGCGGATTGTTCGGCTTTTTCCAAAACTACGCGATATTTTGGTTTTTTACCCGGCACTTTTTGTGCGGCGATAAAATAATGTGCTTGTTCGCTTTGGAAAACCACAAGTCCAGCAGTCACATTCTCTTCCAGCGGAAGTGCCAAACGAGTGGACGCTTCATAAGTGTGGTGCTGCTGACGACGGCCAATAAATGCTGGCTGGACAGAATCTGCCATGCTCACCTTACGCGCTTTCAACAATACGCCTTTGCCATTTCCTAATTCATACGGGTTGCTATCGGAGGTGCGCAACACGTTCCATTCAAAGCCCAAAGCCGGTTTGCTGAAATCGTCAACCCATTTGAAATTGCCGGTCAAAGTAACGGCATTTTCTGTAGTAGGCAGGCCTTTGGGTTTTGGCAATTGATAAGGAATTTCCGTTTTTGCAGGCAAAATATGCGGCCAGCCGTCTTTCCAGGTAACGGGCAATAAAAAGGTCTCACGGCCGATATTGAAATAATCCTGGTCGTAATTGCGCGTGGCCAAAAATACCGCCCACCATTCGCCTGCAGAAGTTTGCACCATATCTGCGTGGCCAGCGGTAGCAATCGGATTTTTGCGCGCAGGGTCGAGATCGCGTTGAGTCAGGATCGGATTATTTTCGTAAGGAACAAAAGGCTCGGCCAGAGAACGGGTACGGAAAATGACTTCCGAATGCTGATCTGCCGTGCCGCCTTCGGCGCACATCAGGTAATACCAACCATTAATTTTGTAAATGTGTGGTGCTTCGATCCAAATGGGTTTTTTGGCGAGATCAGTTCCGCCATTAACCAATAATTTCGCGGAATTTTTCACGACTTTTTGTTGTTTAACGTCGTATTCCCACATCCAGATTGCGCGGTGGCCATCGTACAGAGGTTCACCCGGCGGTGGACCGTTATGAGTGATATAAACTTTGCCGTCGTCATCAAAAAACATCGACGGATCTATACCGTCAATTTCCGGCAGAAAAATCGGGTTCGACCAATCGCCCGCGGGGTCGGTGGCCGTCACAATAAAATTACCGCCGCCGTCCACATTAGTAGTGATCATGTAAAAAGTGCCGTTGTGGTAACGAATCGCCGGTGCAAATACACCGCGTGACACGCCCGCATCTTTGATATTGAGTTGTTCCGGGCGGTCCAATATGTAGCCCAGTGGCTGCCAATTCACCAAATCCGTACTTTTAAAAATCGGCACGCCGGGGAAATAGGCGAAAGAAGAGGTCACCATATAAAAGGCATCGCCCGCGCGGGTGATGCTGGGGTCGGGGTAAAATCCGGAAAAAATCGGATTCTGGAAATGACCCTCCGCCGGTTTTTTTTCATATACCGCATCTTTTCCCTGATATTCGAACCAAGCGAAGCGAGCAGTTGGATCACTCGCGAATGCATGACTGCATAGAAGAGTTAAAACAGTGCAAAAAAAAGCGGAAATTTTCATAAGTTATTAGCTCTTTGGGTAAATTTGCTTTCTTATTAAGTTAAAGCGCCCGCCATTCAAACCTCATATCCGCCTTTCGACAAGAGGGTTATGCCAGACGTGCTATTAAGCCGACGGGCACCCGCACAAATTTTAGGCAAAAGCTGATCAGGCTTATGCAACAAGCCCATCTCGTTTATGCACCAAAGCCATCTAGCGTATGGACCTCGTATTCGAATAGGGAAGGGCACGGCCCCTATGTGACCACATTGAACCGGGTGAAGGTTCCGTTAAACTAGCGGCTTTTCCTCAAGGACATCCACCAACACGAGGTTTCCATGCCTGAATTTGGCCTAAAACTGATTTACGCCCTGTTGATCTTCCTCGCTGCCTATACCTTGCAACGCCTGGCCCGCCGTGGCGCAAGGATGGTAAAGGCGCGTCATTGGCTGCCACCCACGGTAGCGGTGCTGATCGGCAACCTGGTGCGGTGGGGTATTTGGATCTGCGCGGTGCTGTTCGTGCTGGAGCTGTTCGGCATGCCGATCCGCGCGCTGTGGGCTGGGCTGTTATCGGTGGCGGTGTTGGTTGCCGTAGCTTTTGTGGCCTCCTGGAGCATCCTCGCCAATATTCTCAGTGCCGTGGTACTGCTCGCGTTTTCCCGCGCGCGCATCGGCGACATAGTGGAGCTGCGCGATACCAAACAGGACGAAGTCGGCATGCGCGGCAAAATCATCGACATCAATTTATTTTTCGTCACCATTCAAGAATTAAAACCCGAACTCTCTATTAGCGAAACTCCTCCCTTCACCCAAATTCCCAACCATTTATTTTTCTTCCGCGTCAGCCGCTGCTGGCGTGGCGAACATACCAAGCCGCTGAAGCAGGCTTTTAAAGAAGAAAAAGTTGTGGAATTACCAGAGGATAAAGCGGAAAGCAAATCTCCATAAAACCGAGTGCATTAAGAAAATATGTGGTTACAAAAAAGCCCGGCAATAACGCCGGGCTTTTTGCATTTACAGAACTCTATTTGATGCCAAAGCTTGGTCCCCCTCTTAAAACGAACCCCAACCTGGCACGAATATCGCTAACCTGTGACCTAAATGAGCTGAGCCCCGCGCGCGGCTCAGTCGCAGATGTGAGCTGTTGCGATTCCAAGAATAACGATCAGAATTCGGAACAGCCCAATGCCAAAAACGCCTATCCAACGGATTTTTATAGCTTTTTTCTCCCCAAAGGGGATTTCACCCGAGCCAACTCCAGCAATCGCTGCTAACCTCGCCATAAGTTTCTTCCTGAAAGATTTATAGGAGTCTGGCGCTTGGCACGCTTTCTACACACAGCCGATTGGCAAATTGGTCGACACTCATTATTAAGCTCGGGCCGCATGAGTACAGGCCGCTTTACAGAAGATGAAGCCGCACTTCTGGCGGAAGCGCGATTTACCGCGATTGAACGCATAGCCGCCGTGGGAATGGCGGAAAAAGTCGATGCGGTTTTGGTGGCGGGCGATTTATTCGACGCGCAAACCGTATCCGACAAAACCATTCGCCGCGCCTTTCAGGCGATGGCTTCATATATAGGCCTTTGGCTGGTAATTCCCGGCAATCACGACGCGGCCTTGTCAGAAAGCGTCTGGACGCGCGCTCAGCGCCTCGGCGCAATTCCGCAAAACGTCCAATTATTGCTGCAGCCAGAGCCAGTGTTATTTGCCGACAAAGGTTTTGCCGTACTGCCCGCACCACTTACACAACGGCAGACCTATCACGACCTGACCCAATGGTTTGAAAGCGACAGCGCGCAAACACCGCCACATTTACTGCGCATTGGCCTTGCTCACGGCAGTGTGGAAGGGCAATTGCCGGAATCCGCCGACTCATCCAATCCCATTTCCGCCGAACGCGCACACACCGCCAAATTGGATTATTTGGCCCTTGGCGACTGGCACGGCACCAAACAAATCAACTCGCGCACTTGGTACAGCGGCACGCCGGAGCAGGATCGATTTAAAGATAACGGCGCAGGCAACGTATTAATTGTCGATATAGAAAAGCCGGGCGCGGAGCCGCAGGTAAGCGTACATTCCATCGGCCAACATCAATGGGTCAAACGCGAATACACCCTCGCCGTGGATGCCGATTTGGATCACCTGCGCACCGAGCTTGGGCAAATTGCGGATAAATCCGTTATCGCTTTAACCATTCGCGGCCAAGTCAGCCTGCACAACCACCAACAATTAATGCAGATATTGGGCGACGCCGAAGCTCGCCACCGCAGCTTTCAATGCGATTTCAGCCAATTGCGTTTGCAACCGACGGCGGATGATATAGCCGCACTGCATGCGGACGGCTACGTGGGCGAAGTGATCGAAGAATTGCGGCAGCGGCAGGAGCAAGCCGATGGCGAAACCGCACACGAAGCGCTTGCCATTCTGGCGGACCTGTTGCGCCAGCAAAACGCGGAGGCATCCGCATGAAACTTACGCGCTTAACCGTCAACCAAATCCGTCAATTCCGTCAGCCGCTGACCATTAGCGATCTCACCGACGGTATTAATTTATTTGTCGGTCCCAACGAATCCGGCAAAAGCACCCTGGTGCGCGCCATTCGCGCTGCTTTTTTTGAGCGCTACACCTCCAACAGCGCAGAAGACTTGCGCCCCTGGGGCGATTCCTCCGCCGCGCCGGAAATCGAACTGGAATTTGAATGGCAACAGCAAAAATGGAAATTAAATAAACGCTTTCTCAATAAAAAACGCTGCGATCTGCAAATCAACCAACAACATTTGAGCGGCGCAGAGGCGGAAGACAAGCTCGCAGAATTATTAGGCTTTGAATTTTCCAGTCGCGGCGGCAGTAAACCAGAGCACTGGGGAATTCCCGGTCTATTGTGGGTGGAGCAGGGCAGCATTCAGGATATTCAAAAGTCCGTCGAGCACGCAGGCCAACACCTTAAAACCGCTTTAAGCAATACCCTGGGTGAAGTCACCAGCACCGCCGGCGATGCATTGATTGAGCAAGTGGAAAACGAACGCGCAATTCTGCTCACCAAAACCGGCAAGCCCACCGGTCAATACCAAAAAATTCTGCTGGACTGTGAGCAATATCAAATCCAACTCAAAGACTTGGACGAAAAAATCCAACGCTATCGCAGCGATGTCGACCGGCTCGGCCAGTTGCAGCGCCAACGCCAGGAGCACGACAGTCAAAAACCCTGGCTGGAATACTGCCAAAAAGCGGAGGAAGCCAAAAATGCACTCGCCACCGTGCAGGATATGCAGGCCAAACAGCAAAGCGACCTGCAATTACTGCAAAACTGCCAAAACAATTTAAACCTCTGTCTTGAGCAACTGCGCGACTTCAGACAAGGTGAAGAAAAACTCGCCCAGCGCGCGCAGGATAAAACCAAAGCAGCAAAAGCGCTGGAAGACTGCAAAGAACTGAGCGCACAAATCACCCAGCGCCTCCAGCAAGCGCAGGCGGATTATCAAAAAGCCAAAGATGCATTAAGCCGCGCGCGTTTAATCGACCGCAGACAAAACCTCCAGCGCGAGCACGACCAACTCAATGCGCAATTAAATGCCCAACTGGACAATCTGCAAAAAGCCCAACAACTGCAAAACGAGCTGCAGGCACTGCGTGCAAAGCTCCAAGCGCAAACCCTGGATGAAAAACTCCTCGCCAAACTCAAACAACTCCACAACGAACTGACTGAAATCCAAATTCGTCAGCAATCCCTCGCCACACGGTTGGAATACGATTTAGAAGCCGGCAAATCCATCACCATCAGCGGACAAGAGCCTATTCAAGGCAAAGGCGAACGCCTGTTATTGGAAGCAACCGATTTATTCATTCCCGGCATAGGCAAATTGCGCCTACTACCGGGCGGTACCGATATCAGAGAACTTGCCCGTAAACAAGAGCGCCTGCGGCTGGACTACACCAACCTGCTGCAAACACTCAAGGTGCAAAATTTGGAACAGGCGGAAAATCGCCTTGCCGAAAACAAACACCTCGCCCAGCAAATCACTCATCTGCAAGCTCAACTGCAAATGCTCGCACCCAAAGGCGTGGACGAGCTTAACGTTAGTGTACAGCTGATCAAACAGCGCGTTGCGAGCCTGCAAACTGAGCTGGAAAAATTTCCGGCAGAAGGCGGAGAACAAAGCGATTTTGCCAATGCAGACTTAAAAACCTGCGAAGCCCATCTGGAAGCTAAAGACGCAGAATTAAAAACCGCCGAACGCGCCCACCAACAACATCAAAGCGATTTGCTCGTGCTGCAAAACGCGTATGAAGCTGCCAATCTGGAATGGCAAAAGCAAAATAACGAACTGCAATCCCCCGAGCGCCAAGCCCGCGAGCGCGATGCGCTGGATCGACTCTCCAATTTAAACGCGGAAGAAGCAGAGCTGCATAAGCGTATTGACGAACGCAAACAGCAAATTGAAGCCGCTAATCCGGAAGCTTTACAAAAAGAAATCGAACGCTTGTCCAAATCTGCCGATGCCTTGGAAAAAGAGGCATTGCAGCGGGAAGGGGAAATTACTAGACTCAAAATTCACTTGGAGTCGATAGGTGCAGAAGGGGCAGAAGAAAAACGAGCCTCTATTCAGCAAGAATTAGAACGCCTGCAACGCCACCGCGACGAAATGCAAAACCGCGCTGCCGCCCTGGATTTATTACTAAATCTACTAAAACAAAAACGCCAGGAACTCACCCGTCAACTGCAAGCGCCTTTGCAAAAACACCTTAACCACTATCTGAAACTCCTATTTCCCGGCGCCACCCTAACCGTAGACGAAAACCTCCGCCCCCAAATCCTCACCCGCGAGCAGGAACACGGCGATGTTATTTCCCTAAGTTATGGAGCACGCGAACAAATAGGTCTTTTAAGCCGACTCGCCTACGCCGATTTGCTAAGAGAAGCAAGCCGACCTACGCTAATAATTTTGGATGATGCACTTGTTCACTGTGATGGTGAGCGGCTGGAGCAAATGAAGCGGATTCTGTTTGATGCGGTGGAGAGGCATCAGATTTTATTGTTCTCCTGCCATCCGGAGAGGTGGAGGGGGTTGGGGGTTGTGGGGAGGGGTGTGGTGTAGCACATAGCCTTCAATCCTCGAAGAGTATTGGATAAGAAGTGCGGGAGAAGCAGATCCTTTGTCTCAAGTGGATATCGGGACTTGTGTGTTGGGCATTCAATGGAAGCTTTGTGAGGCCTTCCACCGGAAATGTAGTTTGTGTACTGGCTGTTTTATAAAAGGCATTGCTTAGATTTGAAGCGAAAGCATATTTTTTTAACCTAAATTTCTTACATCTCGATCTGGGCGGCAGCTTGATCTGCTTAGGCTGATTATTTTCGCCTAATAAACTGTTATGAAATTTGGAGTAGGAGGTGGCGACAGATGATAACTGAAATTCACATGGATGCAGTGGCAAGCTTTAAGAAAGCTACGTCGCTCGTTACAGATAAAAAAATAAATCTCATTTACGGCCTAAATGGCACCGGTAAATCAACAATCTCCCGTTTTCTTTATGACCCAAGCGATCCGGCATTTAGCTCGTGCAAAAAGGTGTCTGCAGCATCGATTCCAGTTCTGGTTTATAACCAAAATTTTATACGAGATAACTTTTATGTCGCGGACAGATTGAAAGGCATATTTTCCCTGTCTAAAGAGAATAAAATAGCTGAACGAAAGATTGCCGAAGCGACGAAGAAGCAAGGGGAGCTAGAGCAAGAACTACAAAAGAAGCGCACTGAAAAGGAAATAGCAACACAGGAATTTTTCCAAAAAGGACATCAGGCTATAGATAAAGTTTGGAGCATAAAGCAGACCTACGCGGGCGGTGATCGTGTTCTTGAGTACTGTCTCGAAGGACTGAAAGGACATAAAGACAAGCTCTTTTCCTATCTCGTGGACATCCCGAAACCAGCCAGTAAACCAAAGAAAGACGTTCAAAAGATCCGACAGGAGGTGGAGGCGCTCCAAGGTGATGCTCAGATTCAACCGCGCTTGGCAGTGCTGTCTTTTTCGGCTCACGGTGTCGAGGCAGACCCAGTTTTAGGAAAATCCATCCTTGGGAATGCCGATACCGAGGTTGCGACTCTAATCGAAAAGTTGGGGAATTCGGATTGGGTAAAGCAGGGTCTTTCATACTTGCCAGAGAGCGTAGGTGATTCAAATGCGCAATGTCCCTTTTGCCAGGAAACAACAATTTCGGAGAAGTTTATCTACCGCATAAAGGCCTACTTTGACGTGACCTATGAGCGGCAACTAGATGAGCTTGCACAACTTCTAAAGTCATATCGATCGGGGATTGATTCGTTGCCAGCGCTGATGTCTTTTACCGACCATCTATTTTCCCAAAAGTGTAAGGACTCTATAACCGACAAATATCGATTACTTTTAGATGCGTTCCAGAGTAATGCCCGCAATATTGAAGCAAAGTTAAAGAGTCCAAAGGTTCCAACTACGTTATCCGATACGACTGGTTTGATCGCCGATTTCAACTCAGTAATCGATCAGATTAACTCGGAAATCGATGAGTACAACGACAGGATCAAGAATCGTAAATCTGCGCTCGAAAACTTACGCAACGAATTTTGGCAGGAGATGCGGTGGCAATATGATCAAACAATTGCGAGCTTCGACGCCGACCAACAAGCTGCTAATCAGCGATTTCGAGGCCTAGATCTTGAGATAGAAAATATCAATGCTGACTTGGACAAGGTCAGAGGAGAAATTGCGGAGGTACAAAAGCAGACAGTGAATACTGATCAAGCTGTTACTGCGATTAATGCAGGTCTTATTGATCTCGGTATAGATGGCTTCAGTATAAAGAAGCACTCTGACAATCACTATCGTGTGGTGCGCACAGGTGATTCCAAAGACGCTTTCCACTCGCTAAGCGAGGGAGAGAAAATGATGATCAGCTTCTTGTATTTCTGCGAGCTGTGTAAAGGGAAGGCTAGTGCAGAGGACACTCATGCTCAACGCATAGTGGTGATAGATGACCCGATCTCTAGCCTTTCTCATATGTTCATCTTCAATGTCGGGCAGCTCATTCGTTCCGTTTTCTTCAGGGGAGATCGGTTCAGTCAGGTCATTGTCCTAACCCATAGTCTCTACTTCTTCTACGAGATGACAGATCCGAATCACGAGCGACGAGAGAAAATACAGAAATTGTTTAGGCTTTCAAAGCCCTCTACTGGCAGTGTCATCCAGGAGATGAAGTACGAGGAAATTCAAAATGACTATCAAGCATACTGGTCTGTTGTCAATGATCAGACTCAGCCGCCGGCACTTATCGCAAATTGTATGCGTAACATAGTCGAGTATTTCTTCAACTTTGTTCGCAAGAAAGACCTGAGTAACGTTTTCCAGATGCCGGAACTCAGGGATGCAAAGTTCCAGGCATTTTGCCGATATATCAATCGGGAGTCACACTCACTTGGCCAGAATATCGTAGATATGAAGGAGTTTAACTACGAGGCCTTCAAGGAGGGATTGAAACTGGTTTTTGAGAAGACGGGCTACACGGACCACTACAAGGCTATGTCTATATGTTAGAAAAAATCGAGGAAGGTCCTAATAATTCTACATCCGCTTTGGGTTCCAGAGGCGTCAGCTGTAATATCGGACGCCTAAAAAATTTCCGTCGTTTTTGTTTTATAGGTGAAATTATCTGCATTGAAAATAGCTTTTTTGGTCGGCCACAATTGGCTTGTTTAACTTAGGCTAAAGCTTGTTCCAAATGGGTGGATTATTTCCGCTTCATTTGCGGTTTGTGCCACATAAGGTCATTTTATGTCGTCTGAAGAAGATCAGAAATCCAATGAGCGTCGTGCTAAGGCGCGAAAACGATTGATCAAAGACATGAATATGATTTTTGATGCTGTCAATAAGATCATGCAACTTGTTTTTGGCTCTCGCGACTATGTTTTACCGGTTAAATTAATCGATGCCGATAGCTCGTTGGATGAAAGACTAAAGAAGTTGGACGTGGCTAAAGAAAGTCTCGAAGAAAGCCTTTCTGCCATAGAAGACCTAAAGCTGGAGGCAAGCAGAAATAAAGTTGAGTTAGAGGTCGCTTTGGAGCGATTAAGCTTTCTTGAAAGGGAAAAGGCTAGCGCTGAAGAGGAGCTTAAAGAAATACGAAAAATTGCTGAATCTGATTCTCAAGTGTTTAGAAAGCTAGCCGGTGTGCCTGGTCAGAATGAAATCTTCAGAGAACGTATTATTGGTCTGGTTACTGGTGTGTTTGCTTCGGTATTGGCTGCTGGCTTGCTGGCTCTATTTAGTTGGCTTCTCTAAAGAGAGGTGCGAGGAGGGGTGGGGCAGAAATCAAGGGGTCAGAGTATACTTGAAAATGGTAGGCCATAGGACGCAAACCAATGATCAAGATCTATAACCTCTGATTTGTGATCGGATGGACTATCAGCATATCTGAGGTAAATGGCCGCCCTCAGATGTTATAGACATTGGCCACCAACCAAGAGGGACGCTTATGTCATCTACAGGCGAAAAGCCCGGTATCGGCATCTACATTTGTGTTAAATGTGGTCAATCAATTTTTTTGAACGATCGGAGCGATAAACTTCCTCCTTGTCCTAAATGCCAGGGAACAACCTATCGCCCTTAATGCTGATTAGTTGTTGGCTGTTTCTCAGTGATGCGGCCAGTGCTCAACTCCTATCAAATCTTGGTTCGAAAAAATATGTTCGTCGTTTTAGCTCTGACATCGTCCATCACGCCGGCTGTTCTCGCCATTCAATCAAGGGGTCAGAGTATTTGAAAATGGCAGGTTATTAGCCCGAAAACCAGTGATCAAGGTTTCTGACTCCTTGATTTGTGAAATGAAAATGTTCGGAGAATAAAATGACGTTTTTCGGAAAACCTCCCGACAATGACGACAAGTTCGCGACCTTTACGATTTATTCAGGCCAGCAAGAAGTCAAAAGCAAAAATCGGACGGCGGGAAGTTGGATTCCGTTAGCCAGCGCTGCCAGTATCAAGAATTACACTTGCAATAGGGGAGGAATCTACTGCGGGGGGCGACTTCCTTCTTTAGATGGTTACGGAACAGAAGCGTCTCTTATAGATGACTCATTGAGTGTCACCTCAGAGTCCATGGAGTATAAAGACGAAAGTCTTGGATACTGGCCAAAATACATCACTATTTCTGACCGCTGCCGTGGTGCCTTTCTAAGCTGGCTCGCGAGTGAGCGTAGCAATCCGTCTGTACCTCTAGGATATGTCTTTATCTATTTTTACGGATTGGAACGTCGAGTTGTTGTTGATTCAATTCAGTCAAATGTGCAAGACGACGAATTTCGATCGATATTTGAAGAGATAATCCGATTGCAGAAAATTTATGGGCGATCGGGATCCTTCCGTAGTTATTCCAACCGTTTGCTCGAAATCATGTGCCTTTTGCGCCCTGGAGTTGTTACATGTCCAGAATTGGAGAGAAATCCGAAGCAGGATTCCGTACTGCTGAAATATCGGCTGGCAAAGATTGTCAATGAGAACAAGCCGGTGCCTGCCAATTTGGCTTTGGCATGGCTCAAAACTGTTCCCGGATACAGCCTTAAAAAGCCGGCTCGTAGATGTGTATTTGAGTTTGGCCAGTTATTTTCCCGGCTATATAAGACTCATTACGGAGAGGGAATAATTGTCAAGCCAAACAAAACCCGATTAAGAATTGACTATAGACCTGCAAGCTCATCGCTGAGAGGCATAAAAATTCCTCTTGAGGATCTTCCAGATCCCAGTGGACTTAGCGGCCCAGCAAATAAATTGATTGCATTGGCCGAAGAGTGTACCAATGCGCTGGAGCCGTATAGTCGATATTTGGGCAAGGAGGGCAGTTCTAGAACGGACTTGGCTGCAATTCTTTTGCTTCCCGAGCAATTAAATGATATTGCTTCGACTCTTGGATTGGGCAAGCTGAAGAGATGGGCCAAGGAGGTTATTTCGAATAGAGGTGGGCTTTGTAATGTTAAAGAATTATGGACGTTTACCAAAACTCCGTGTCCCGCCAAGCTATCCAAACGGGATTTAGACTTACTGCAATCCTTGATCGATAAAATTGGCGTTGGAATGGCGCCAGACGCGAGGTTCCACCATGCAAAATTGACTATTGATGGCAAGATTGTTCTTTTTGCGGATGGGCATGGGAGCCAGTTTGTTCCATCTAAGGCCTTCGACGAGATGTCAATGGCATTAAGATTGGGAGCGATGATAGCGGCGATCGATTTTCATATCCACAATGCTGAATACGCAATGCTAAATCAGTTCGTTGAGTCAGATTCAAGTTTATCGCCTATAGAAAAAACGTCCTTGAAAGCGTATCTGTTGTGGCAACTTGAAACTCCCGCAAATATAACCGGTATTAAAGCTCGGTTGGATAGATTTGGCACAGCTCACAAAACAGCTATCAGTCAAATGCTTGTTCGTATCGCGGTGGCAGATGGAAAAATAATGCCAAGCGAAATAAAACAGCTGGAAAAGCTTTACGGAATGCTGGGTTTGGATAAGGCGTTTGTGACGCGAGATATCCACGCATTGACGGCGACTAAGACATCTAAGGTTATGACGACAGATGTAGGCGAACCACTAGAAGCACAAACTGAAAATGGCAAAGGATTTAGCTTGGATGAGAGCATACTTGCTATCCACGATTCGCAGACGAAAGAGGTTCAAGAAATGTTGAGTGCGATATTTGCCAGCGATGACGAGCCTATTGAAAATGCATCCGTTGTCGACGATGCTCAGGATTCAACGTCTGAATCGCAAGGAATTGATTCGCAGTACTACGCTCTTTATGAAATGTTGATTGGCCGAGATCGATGGTCAAGGAAGGAAGTGGAGGAGCTTTGTCGCAATTTAGGTTTGATGCTTGCTGGGGCTATTGAGGCCATCAATGATTGGGCGTATGAAAAAGTCGCAGCGCCCGTATTGGAAGAGCATCCAGATTCAATATATGTAGATCAAGTAACCGTGGAAGAGTTAGAGGGTTAATCACTGTGGAAAAGAGAATTCGGCCCAAAGAGAGAGACGCCATTATTCAGTCTCTAAAATCAGGCGTCACACCCAAGATCGGCATTCAGCATATCCAAGTTGGCAGAATCAACGAAATCCAAGCACTTTATAAGGATATTGAGCGAATTAGTGATGGAGGGTCTGCGTTTCGTTTGATCATAGGTGACTATGGATCGGGGAAAACTTTTTTTCTCAGCGTTATACGTTCAATTGCATTAGAAAAAAAGCTCGTCACGGTAAATGCTGATTTATCACCATCTCGTAGAATTCATGCCTCGTCTGGACAAGCCAGGAGCCTTTACTCTGAGCTAATGCGGAATCTTTCAACCCGAAGTAAGCCGGACGGCAGCGCATTGCCCAGTGTGGTGGAGAAGTTTATTGCAGATGCGCAAAAGGAGGCAGATCAGAAGGGGCAAGACGTATCTCAAGTGATTCACAGCAAGCTTGCGAAACTTTCTGAATTGGTCGGTGGATATGACTTTGCCAAGGTTATCGAGGCCTATTGGAAAGGGCATGAGACCGAGAATGAGGCTTTAAAGTCGAGTGCTATACGTTGGCTTCGCGCAGAGTACACCACAAAAGCAGAAGCCAGGGCCGAATTGGATGTGAGAACGATTATATCGGACGCATCTTTCTATGATTCATTGAAGTTAATGAGCCTGTTCGTTCGGCAAGCCGGTTATGAAGGCTTGCTAGTGACTTTGGATGAGATGGTTAATCTCTACAAACTCAGCAGCACCCAGGCCAGAGTTTCTAACTACGAACAAATACTTCGGATGCTCAACGACTGTCTGCAAGGATCGGCTGAGTCCATCGGATTTCTTCTCGGCGGCACGCCTGAGTTTCTACTGGATCCCCGTCGAGGATTGTACAGTTATGAGGCACTACAATCTCGACTAGCTGAAAATAGTTTTGCGCAAAAAGCAGGTGTGATCGATTATTCTTCACCGGCTCTGCACCTCTCCAGCTTAACACCAGAAGAACTCTACATTTTGTTGAAAAATTTGCGGCACGTTTTTTCTGGGGGGGATGCATCGAATTATCTTGTGCCTGATGAGGCGTTGAAGGCCTTTTTACATCATTGTAGCCAAACCATTGGAGATGCATATTTCCGAACTCCCCGGAATACCATCAAGGCATTTCTCGATATGCTTGCCGTATTGGACCAAAATCGCAATATGCAGTGGTCCGATTTACTCAGTCAAATCACCATTGAAGAAGAGCGAAGCAGCGACGTGGAAGACATTGATCATAATGAAGGAGAGGATGAGCCGGGTCTGGATGGGCTCACTGATTTCAAATTATGATTGATGCTTATAAAGATCTCGATATACGTATTCAAAAATGGGTTTTTAAACAGGGTTGGCCGAACCTTCGGGAAATTCAAGCTAAAGCGGTCAAACCTATCTTGGCTGGCAATACCGATGTATTGATTAGTGCGTCTACTGCTGCGGGAAAAACTGAAGCCTTCTTTCTTCCGGCTTGTACTGCTATTGCGAGACAGGAGAAAGGGTTCGGAATTCTGTATGTAAGTCCGTTAAAGGCGCTCATCAATGACCAGTATAGAAGGCTAGAAGGGTTATGTGAGACACTCGATCTCCAAGTGACTCCTTGGCATGGAGATAGTTCGCAGTCCAATAAGAAGAAAGCAAAAGCGAGTCCGTCCGGTATCCTGCTGATTACACCGGAGTCTCTGGAATCACTAATGGTTCGTGAATCTGGCTGGGTTAAGAAAGCCTTCTCTCAGCTTCAGTATGTTTGTATTGACGAATTCCATGCTTTTATCGGAACTGAACGGGGGCAACAATTGCTCTCTCTGCTGAACAGGCTCGAGCATCTTCTAGATCGGTATGGAAATCCGATTCCCCGGGTTGCGTTAAGTGCCACCTTAGGGGATCTTGAAAGTGTTCCGGTTTCGTTGCGGCCAAATAAAAGCATGCCGTGCACAATACTCACCAGTAGCAGAAACGAAAGCACATTAAAGGTTCAAGTAAAAGGCTACATAGATCCCTCTAATTTGATTGGATCAGAAAATTTGCGGAACGCCGAATATCAAATTTGCGAGGAGATTTATCAACGTTGTAGAGGTGGTAATCATTTGGTTTTTGCTAATAGCCGAAACCGAACTGAAATGCTCGCTGCGCAACTCACCGATTTTTGTGAACACGATTTCGTACCTAATGAGTTCTTTCCGCATCACGGCTCACTGGCAAAAGAGTTGAGAGAAAAGCTTGAATCAAGACTGCAAAAAGAAAATTTACCCACAACGGCTATTTGTACCATGACGTTAGAGCTGGGTATTGATATTGGCAAAGTTAATTCAGTGGTTCAGGTAACCGCTCCCCATTCAGTATCAAGCTTAAGACAGAGAGTGGGTCGATCAGGTAGAAGACAGGATCCTGCGATACTGCGGATGCTGATTGCTGAGCCCGAGCTTACATCAAACTCTCATTTTGTTGATAAATTTCGACTAGAGCTCTTGCAGTCGTTGGCAATGATACGCTTACTGATTGTCGGTAAGTGGTTTGAGCCAGCTGACACTAAGCAAATGCATCTTTCGACATTTCTGCACCAAATTCTGTCGGTTATTGCACAATGGGGAAGTATTAGGGCCGACCAGCTATTTTCATTGCTTTGTGATCATGGACCATTTAAGCAAATTTCCATCGATCATTTTAAACAGATCTTGAAGCATCTAGGTGCGACTGATCTTCTTCAGCAGTTGCACAGTGGCGAGCTAGTGCTGGGGCGGGAAGGCGAGCGCTTAGTAAACAGTTATACGTTTTACGCAGTATTTAGCACTCCTGAGGAATTTCGAGTCATCGCTGGTAGTAAATCATTGGGTACCTTGCCGGTAGATTCCCCGGTGGTTAAGGATCAGCATATAGTTTTTGGTGGGAAACGCTGGAAGATTATAGACATAGATGATCTTAAAAAGGTTATCTTTGTCACCGCTGCTAAAGGTGGGAAGGCCCCGACGTTTTCAGGTTCGGGTATTTCGATACACGATGTGGTGCGCCAGGAGATGTATAGAATTTATGTCGAGGGAGACTATAGGATCGAAGTGGGACCGCAGAAAGTTGACTTTATCGATGATACGGCAAGGAATCTTTTTCAAGAGGGATTGGGTTTTTTTAGAAAATCCGGTCTTAGCGACAGCGCTTTTGTAGAAGACGGCAGAGGCTGCTTTATATTCCCTTGGAGGGGAGACAAGATAGTAAATACGCTGGCGAATATTCTTATCCGAGCGGGACTTAAATGCAGCACCTTCGCAGGCGTAGTTGAGGTTGAAGATGCGTCAGCAGAGACCACGAAAAGTATTCTCCTAGATGTTTCAAAAAATAGTTCTTTATCAGATGTTGAGTTAGCTAATGCATTATCCGCTGGCCAAAAGCGCATAGACAAATATGATGAATTTTTACCGGAATCGGTATTGTCTGAAGGATTTGGAAGGCGTGTGTTTGATGTTAAAAACACTTTGAATTGGATTTCGCAAACAATTAAGTGATGATTAGTCCGCAGTCGAAATATGGTAATCCCAACCAATTTCGAAAAATTCACCTAAGCGACGATCCACAAACACCATGAAGAAAAAGACACTAACCCTGAATCGCAAAACGGATCAGAGCGCTAAACCAATCGACCAAAAATCCGGACCTTTTGTTGAGGCTGATCCAGAGAAGCGGCTTTTGAACGGTGTGGCCGTCCATCCATCACCGGGCATTCGCTTGGAATTGGGTTCTGCGCAACCCTCTGCGCGGGCAATGGACTTGATCACGCCAATTGGAATGGGGCAGCGGGGCTTGATCGTGGCTCCTCCGGGGGCCGGAAAATCGACCCTGTTGAAGCACATATGCCAAGCAATAGAGAAGGAGTATCCCGAAGTTAAGCTTTACGCACTGTTGATCGATGAGCGGCCCGAAGAGGTCACGGATTTTAAACGCAGCGTCCCAGCTGAGGTTACGGTAGCACCGCCCGCCGCCAAGCGGGCGAGGGGCATAACGTCATGATCGTGATTGATTCTCTTACGCGGCTTGCGCGCGTTCACAATGCGCAGCAAAAGAGCGGTGGTCGTACTATGTTGGGCGGGGTTGATACTCGCGCGATGGATATCCCGCGA
The DNA here is from genome assembly GCF_014336955.1 of Saccharophagus sp. K07. Lineage (GTDB taxonomy): Bacteria > Pseudomonadota > Gammaproteobacteria > Pseudomonadales > Cellvibrionaceae > UBA5868. The sequence continues at coordinate 791,079 of NZ_QRAI01000001.1, forward strand.
AAGTTGTTTGGCGCTGCGCGGAAAATCGAAAATGGTGGCTCGCTCACCATTTTGGCAACGGTTTTGGTCGATACTGGTAGCCGCATGGATCAAATGATATTTGATGGAATTCACAGGCACGGGGAATATGGAGCTGGTTTTATCAAGGGATGTTGCCAATCAAAGAATCTTTCCTGCGATTGCCCCCCCCCAAAAGCAGTACGCGCCGCGAGGAGCTGCAGTTAGATCCGAAAGACCTGGAAGCAACCAGAACATTGCGCTGGGGGCTGACTGTGCTCAAGCCGATAGAGGGCCAAAAAACTGGCTGAACTGCTACAGAAGTACCCAACAAATGCCGATTCTGAACGCCATGCGCGGAACGCTAAACGATTGAAAGCGCGCGAGCGTTTTGAATTTTATATTCGATTTTATTTCCGATAAAACGCTTCTGAAGTGCTGACTAGGATGGAGAACCTGTCAACGCCACTCGAAAACTGACCCACTTTAGGTGCTAAAACGCCAAAGTAAAACTGACCCACCCGGTTAACGAACCTTGATCGCCGGCGGGGTTATGCCGGCGGCTTTTTTGTCTTTAAGTCGATAGCTTTCTCCTGTGATTTGAGTGATGTGGGAGTGATGCAGCAGCCGGTCGAGCAAAGCGGCGGTGAGAGTGGTGTCGTCGGCGAAGGCTTTGGACCATTGTGAGAATGGCAGATTGCTGGTGACGATGACGCTGCCTTTCTCGTAGCGTTTGGCGATGACGTTGAAAAAGAGATTGGCCTCTTCGCGACCAAATGGCAGGTAGCCGATTTCGTCGATGATCAGCAGGCTCGGCGCCAACACCACACGCTTGAGATAGGTTTCCAAGCGGCCTTGAGCTTTAGCTGCTGATAGCTGCAGCATCAAATCCGCAGCGGTGATAAAGCGGATCTTAAAGCCGTTGAGCGTCGCCTGATAACCTAGACTGATGGCCAGATGACTTTTACCGACGCCGCTGGGGCCGAGGAAGACGATGTTTTCCTTGCGCTCGATAAAGCTGAGGTTGAGAAAACCCTGCAACTGCTTTTTTGGGGCGCCGGTGGCGAAGTTGAAATCGTAGTCTTCAAATCGTTTGACGGCCGGCAAGCCGGCGAATTTCAGCAGGGCCGATTGAGTCCTGCCGGTTCGGGCGGAGATTTCGATTTTCAACAAAGCTTCCAGAAAATCCGCCAGGCTCTGGTCTTTGGCCACAGCGTTATCGGCAATGGCCGACCATTCGGTGGCGATGGCGCTGAGCTTCAAATCCTCGCAGGCGAGTCGAATGCGCTCGTATTGGAGGTTCATGCGTGAGCCTCCAACAACTGATCATAAATGGTCAGCGAATGCTGAAGGCTTTCAAACGGAATGACGGACAGATCGGGGCCTTTCGGTTGGATTGGCGGTGCAGAGGGCGACGTTGCGGGCAGTGGCATAAAAGCTTGGCGCTCCTCTTCCAGGCGCACGGCGGGTTTCACTTTGGTGGTGCCATGTTCGCGCTGATGTGCCACTTCCGCGAGCCAGGGGCCTATATGGGCATTGGCTAAATCGGCGGTTAATTCCAGTCCGGCTTGACGTAGAGAAGCTGCCAGGGGCGTGATAAAACTTTCTTTCAGGTACCGATTAAACCGCTCCACTTTACCTTTGGTTTTGGCGCGGTACGGCTGGCACGCCTTGGGCTTGTAGCCATAGTGCTTGGCCTGATTCAGCAACAGGGGGTTCCACTTGTGCTGGCCGTCGCCGTAAGCGTCCCGCTGGATCATGATGCACTTAGCGTTATCGAAGAGGATTTCCCGGGCTACACCGCCGAAGAAACTCAACGCCAGCGATATGCCCTCCAGCCAGTCTTCCTGCCTCTCGGATTCGGTGAAGCGAACAAAGCTGGCGCGACTGTAGCCCAGCGTGGCGACAAACGCTTTGAGCGCATGGCGACCGCGCCGGATGGTGGTGAAATCGACTTGGAGCTGCACGCCGGGAGCGGTTTCAAATCGTGTTACGGCCTCGGTCGACTTTGGCTTCTGCTGGCTGACGTAGGCTCTCACCAGCGTGACACCGCCGCCGTAGCCCTGCGCCTTGATCTCGCGGAACAATACCGCCGCCGGTATCCAGTGCGGCTTGGCGGCGTCGATTCGCTGGAGCAGATAGGGCTTGAAAGGCTCCAGCTTGGTGGGACGCTTGGCCCTGGGTGAATAGCTGGGCATAACGATGGGCTGACGCAGATAGCGCCTGACGGTGTTTTTGGAGAGGCCCAGTTTGCGAGCGATGGCCCGTATGCCAAAGCCCTGTTTATGTAAAACATGAATGTCCACGAATGTCTCCTGAGTAATCATCTACGGCCGCCTGTCTATTCAGTCGGCCGCCATGCTGGCTCAGGTGGGTCACTTTTCGATTGGCATTAGTGGGTCAGTTTTACATTGGCGGTAACAGCTAGACTCAATATCCAGTTACATCTCATATCTGCTTCAGAATAATCGCGAGAACCACAAGCCCAATTAAAATACCTAAAGCAACGTAAATGTGCTGTGTTGCTAATGATAAGCCGAATACAATTACTAAACATCCAACTAAAGCCCAGAAAATCACTGATGCAAACTTAGATAACAGCGAGAACCACAGATCTTCCTCCACCAAATTTGAGGGTTTACTTGTCCCGTCTCCCTGCGCCAAAAATCTTGCGATGTTTGGCAAATTATCTTCACTCAAGGCGGCGCTGTGCCCTCCTTTATGAAACCAGTATTGAAATACGTTATCATCATCATGATGAAAACCTTCGTAGCCCCCCGTTCCAATATCGTTCCGAAAGATACCGGAAAGGCCTTTACACAAAATACCGACCGGCCAATCTGCATTAGCACAATCATTTCTTAATTTCTTCACCTGCGGACTCGTTCCTTTCATAAATTCACGCCATTCGAAGTCGCGCGGTAAAACACTCCCCGTCAAAACAACATTGTCGAATTTCATAGCGCTTAAGGCGCGAAGTGAATGACCAAGAATGTAAGTTCCATTACTATGCCCAACAAAATCAACTCTAGCATTCGGGTTTTCAATAATAGAGTCGCAATAAAGCTGTTGAAAAACTCTAATAGGCCGTCGATGCAGGAAGGGAACAACAAACTCTAGTGCAGAAAGGTATCCATAACTCGGTGTAATAACACTTGCGTCCGGCAATACATCCCGAATCCGCTCTTCAAGCGCCTGAACCCAGCCACGATTGCCAGCACGAATCCCATGCAGCACAAAAATAATATGCTGTTTATCTGAATTAATCGGTATTGGGTCGGAATTTCCTGTAACAGTTCCAACCAAGGCATCTTTGATAAATCGGTATCGCATTTCGGCATTGGGTCCCTCGTCCATCAGCGGCAACTGCCTATGATTAACATCGGGAATTGAAACGTGCGTCGCATTGGGAAATTGTTCCAGATCCATACTGTCTCTGCGCGTAACCAGAGAATCAACAGTGCCAAGAATCTGCGTGATTGAAGGACGCTGATTTGCTGGCAAACTTGCCATATGCTTAATCCAGGCAAGTCGAAGGTTAATCATTGAATCACTTCCGGAAATGAGATCCTCGCCGATTAGAGGCCGAAAACGCATAACTCCCAAAAAGCGTGTTATCAGATCATAAAGTCTGATCCGGAACTTAGATTGGTCTATGCCACGGTTTGGGGATGCTAGTAAAACTATACGCTTTATATTTTTTGCCCAGGCGCATTTAGGTTCATTTTTATAACATCCGCTAGCAATCAAATAACACTGCCGCACCAATATCCCGCCCAAGCTATGGCCAACTAGTATTATCTCATCGAACCCCTCAGCCAACTTCCATTCCGAATCTATAACAGCACAAAGCTCTACCGCCTTGGACATAACTGAATGTGTACTAAATAACCCGATATCGTGATCCCAACCCTTCCATTTTGTATCAACAAAATCCGACTCGGCTTGCAATCTCTTTATTAAAGGATCCCACCTTTGCAGGGTCATTCTAAATCCGGGTACATACACCACCAAACGAGATTTCATAGGGTTCTTGTTACCGCCAATGTAAAACTGACCCACTAATGCCAATCGAAAAGTGACCCACCTGAGCCAGCATGGCGGCCGACTGAATAGACAGGCGGCCGTAGATGATTACTCAGGAGACATTCGTGGACATTCATGTTTTACATAAACAGGGCTTTGGCATACGGGCCATCGCTCGCAAACTGGGCCTCTCCAAAAACACCGTCAGGCGCTATCTGCGTCAGCCCATCGTTATGCCCAGCTATTCACCCAGGGCCAAGCGTCCCACCAAGCTGGAGCCTTTCAAGCCCTATCTGCTCCAGCGAATCGACGCCGCCAAGCCGCACTGGATACCGGCGGCGGTATTGTTCCGCGAGATCAAGGCGCAGGGCTACGGCGGCGGTGTCACGCTGGTGAGAGCCTACGTCAGCCAGCAGAAGCCAAAGTCGACCGAGGCCGTAACACGATTTGAAACCGCTCCCGGCGTGCAGCTCCAAGTCGATTTCACCACCATCCGGCGCGGTCGCCATGCGCTCAAAGCGTTTGTCGCCACGCTGGGCTACAGTCGCGCCAGCTTTGTTCGCTTCACCGAATCCGAGAGGCAGGAAGACTGGCTGGAGGGCATATCGCTGGCGTTGAGTTTCTTCGGCGGTGTAGCCCGGGAAATCCTCTTCGATAACGCTAAGTGCATCATGATCCAGCGGGACGCTTACGGCGACGGCCAGCACAAGTGGAACCCCCTGTTGCTGAATCAGGCCAAGCACTATGGCTACAAGCCCAAGGCGTGCCAGCCGTACCGCGCCAAAACCAAAGGTAAAGTGGAGCGGTTTAATCGGTACCTGAAAGAAAGTTTTATCACGCCCCTGGCAGCTTCTCTACGTCAAGCCGGACTGGAATTAACCGCCGATTTAGCCAATGCCCATATAGGCCCCTGGCTCGCGGAAGTGGCACATCAGCGCGAACATGGCACCACCAAAGTGAAACCCGCCGTGCGCCTGGAAGAGGAGCGCCAAGCTTTTATGCCACTGCCCGCAACGTCGCCCTCTGCACCGCCAATCCAACCGAAAGGCCCCGATCTGTCCGTCATTCCGTTTGAAAGCCTTCAGCATTCGCTGACCATTTATGATCAGTTGTTGGAGGCTCACGCATGAACCTCCAATACGAGCGCATTCGACTCGCCTGCGAGGATTTGAAGCTCAGCGCCATCGCCACCGAATGGTCGGCCATTGCCGATAACGCTGTGGCCAAAGACCAGAGCCTGGCGGATTTTCTGGAAGCTTTGTTGAAAATCGAAATCTCCGCCCGAACCGGCAGGACTCAATCGGCCCTGCTGAAATTCGCCGGCTTGCCGGCCGTCAAACGATTTGAAGACTACGATTTCAACTTCGCCACCGGCGCCCCAAAAAAGCAGTTGCAGGGTTTTCTCAACCTCAGCTTTATCGAGCGCAAGGAAAACATCGTCTTCCTCGGCCCCAGCGGCGTCGGTAAAAGTCATCTGGCCATCAGTCTAGGTTATCAGGCGACGCTCAACGGCTTTAAGATCCGCTTTATCACCGCTGCGGATTTGATGCTGCAGCTATCAGCAGCTAAAGCTCAAGGCCGCTTGGAAACCTATCTCAAGCGTGTGGTGTTGGCGCCGAGCCTGCTGATCATCGACGAAATCGGCTACCTGCCATTTGGTCGCGAAGAGGCCAATCTCTTTTTCAACGTCATCGCCAAACGCTACGAGAAAGGCAGCGTCATCGTCACCAGCAATCTGCCATTCTCACAATGGTCCAAAGCCTTCGCCGACGACACCACTCTCACCGCCGCTTTGCTCGACCGGCTGCTGCATCACTCCCACATCACTCAAATCACAGGAGAAAGCTATCGACTTAAAGACAAAAAAGCCGCCGGCATAACCCCGCCGGCGATCAAGGTTCGTTAACCGGGTGGGTCAGTTTTACTTTGGCGTTTTAGCACCTAAAGTGGGTCAGTTTTCGAGTGGCGTTGACATTTAAGATAGTAGAGCAGGATTCTGTATATGATATTCGGGAGTAAATTATGCCATTGGATTCAATCGTTGAAGGATTTTTTGGTGGACTTTGGCGAGCTGTTTTGTGGGTGGTGGTGGAGATCGTTTTTGAATTACTGATCAAAGGATTGGGATATACAATATGCCGGCCGTTTGGCAAGGTAGATATTGACAATGGTCGCTGTGCCCTTGTAGGGATTTTGGCCTGGGTCATTCTTATTTGGGCGCTGCTTTATTTTTTGATTTAGAAGCTGAACATTAATGGGCTGATCAATGCTGCCACTGCCTGTTATCCGAACTGTTTGCCTCGGAGATAGGTAGATATTTGCCACACATCAATCATCTATCGCACATCTATCGTAAAAGGACCATTCAAGACAGGTTCCTCTCATCAAACATCCCCCAGAGTGCCTCTACAGGCACTAGAAGTTGACGTCCCAGCCTTAAAAGCCCCGGTCGACGAGCGTCTGGTGAGTCATGGTAACAGCTTACCCCTTGACCTCCCCACTCGTGTCTTGAATCCAGGTGACTAGAGTAGTCGAGGTCGGTTTCTTTTATGTCCAGAGCATGGGAAGTTCGGTGTTCTGGTGTGAACGAAGGAAATTTTTATTTAGCTTGCTATATTTATGTTAGTTGGATATCTGTCAGATTCATTGGGTGGTGAAATTTCAGCCAATAAGATATGAGGAAAATATCTAGGGAAGCTCTGATTAAGTTCAAATTTTTTCACTCATATTTTTTGAATAATTCTCAATTTCATTCATGGCGGAAAAGGCATGATTTTTCCCGTTTTTCCTACTTGTTTTGCCTTAAATCTGGCCAATTGCCAGATTTAAGGCGCACTGACCCTAGGTCAGCAAGAATTTCTTGCAGGTAAGCAGGTTTGCAAAACCCGCTAAAACATAAAGCCGGTTGGTATTTTTGGCGAGTCCCCGGTAACGCACTTTGGCATAGCCAAACTGCTGTTTGATCTTTAAAAATACGTGCTCTACTTTCGCTCGCACTTGGGCCTTGGCTTTTTCTGCCCGTGCGGCAATTCCTCTTAATGTTTTGCGAACACCGGGACGCTGACTAATTAGCCAATCCACTTCCACATCTTTTAGATCGGGTCTTTTTTCTGCGCCGCGATATCCCGCGTCGCCCCAAACGGTACCCTCTTCGCCGTGCAGCAGTTCCGACAATTGCGTTATATCGTGCTCATTGGCAGACGTGGTAGTTAGCGTATGAACAACACCCAAAGTATCATCCACGCCAATATGCATTTTCATCCCAAAATGCCATTCGTTGCCTTTCTTGGTTTGATGCATTTCGGGATCACGCTCACCATTTTCATTTTTGGTCGAGGTGGGCGCTTCGATAATAGTGGCATCAACAATACTACCTTCTTTCAGTATTAATCCCTGTTTGTCGAGATGGCGGTTCACTTCTTTAAAAAGGGCTTCGCCTAAATTGTAGCGCTCTAACAAATGGCGGAATTTCAAAATAGTGGTTTCGTCCGGTATGGAACCGCTCAAGCTCAAGCCTGCGAATCTGCGCATGGATTCGATCTCGTACAGTGAATCCTCCATAGCTGGGTCGCTGAGATTGTAAAACAGCTGCATGCAGTGAACTCGCAGCATGACATTTAACGGGTAGGGATGGCGCCCTTGGCCATTTTTGGGGTAATGCCGCTGGATCTTGCGCTCCAATTGCTTCCAGGGAATCAGCGTATCCATTTGTTCGAGAAACTTTTCCCGCCGGGTTTTGCGCTTCTTTGCGTTATATTCGGCTTCGGCAAAAGTGAGCTGATTCATAATCGATTACCCTAAGAGTTGAGCTGTGCTAATTATGCCAAATTTTTGGACTTAACCAGAGGCTCCCTAGTTATGCCATTAAGAGTGTTAATAATCTTTATTGTTTCCCTTCTACTTGCGGCGTGTCAGAGCTATCCGATGTTGGGATCTGTAGGGGCAGCACCAGTTGGAGTAGAGCCACATATAAACGATGAGGACGGTGATTCTGTGCCAGATGTATATGATCAATGCCCCGGAACCAAGGTTGGTGCGCCTGTTAATAAATTTGGGTGTGAGATTGAGGATATTTCCTCAATGCCTAGTTTTCATTGGCCGCCGCCTCAGCCCAGTGCTTATTACCGACTTTCTGGGATAACGGGGGCTACATTTGGCGAAGTATCTAATATGCTCCAAGACAAGTTGTTGGATGCAGGATATTCACAGTTTTCTTTCTACTCTGTCCCGACTGGTATAGCAATGGTCACGGAATTTGAAAGAATTAGAAAAAACGGCGTTCCGTATCCTGTGCCTCACAGGTGGAGCGATCCTGACAAGAGGTTGAAGCTTGAAGAGTGGAGTCTTCAGGCTTACCTCAATGCGCTATTAACATCAAATCCAGGATATTACCGCTCGATGGTTTTTTTGATAACTCATGAAGCCCATGCTTTTAAACTAGGTGATCCACCAAAAGATGAGAACGCAGTGAGAAGTTTCAAGCTGGATGGCGCAGTCAATCTTCCTGTATTGATTCAAGACGCACTTTTTACAAAAAATCATAAAGTAACAGTATTGGTTTATGAAATGAAAAAAGTCGAAGGTCACGAAGCCATGCTAACCAAGTTGGGCTTAACAGTGAAAGATCATTTCAAAGCGAGCAAGATAGACATTGGCGGTAACCATGACTAATTTATATCGTGTAAGAGTTAGAACCACATTAATATGGCTTTCTCTATCCGCTCTGCTGTTTATTATTTTAATTATAAAGACCGTGAATGACCCCGATTCTGCCAAAAGCCTATGGTCTTGGTATTCGGCCCTGGTTGTCCCAGGTGGGGGATTGATTATTGGGTTGTGGGTGGCTGTTGCCGATAAAGGCGTGAATAAGCAGGAAATTCCAGCATTTTCTGGAGCGCTAACATTAGGATTCACGGCAGTATATTTCCTTTGTGCGTTGACTACTGTTTTGGTTGAACCATTTGTCTCATCGACCGAAGAAGAGTGGTTAAAAGCTTCGCAAATTTGGATGGTGATTATTCAAGCTCCTACACTTGCGCTAGTAGGAAAAATTTTTGCCCAAGGGTGACTGGCGGAATTGAGACTAAAGTGGAGAAAGCGGTACGTGGGTTTTGTGATCAAGATAAATTTGATTTTAACCCTCGTATTTTTAACGCAGGCTTGCTCGTCCATTACAAATGAAACTGTAAAGAACAAGCCTGTATGGCGCTTTGGGATTGTCAGAGTAGATGTTACAGGAGACGACCGAGGAGCGAAAATAAACGAAATAACAACAGTAGGTTTATGGGTTGGTGAGACTGGTTCTGGCGTTGGCTTCAGTAAATCGAAAATGATATCTCTCGACGATTCATGCCGACTGGTCATAATAGTGAAAAATAGCGATCAATTGGAGAATCTAATGGATTTCCTCGGGAAAAGCGAAATTTTGAATGGTAACCAACTGTGCACAGCAATCGAATAAAAAACATTTTTTTGTTAATGGCGTTTATTTTTATTTCACAGGGTTGTGTTTTGCATGGAGAAAAAAATCCCCACAACGATGTCCTTGTATTCGGTACAAGCACGAAGTTTGCGCTGGATGTATCGGCGCCTATTCAGAACGGTGGGATCCCGGAGTTTACCCTCGGATATAAGCGATTAGAAGCAGTTTGGATGCCCCTTAAACCTAATGGATCAGTAGATGCTGCGCCGAGTGATGGAGTGTCAAAATTAATTAAGGATATTCAGGAATGCGACAATGGTTTGAAGGCAACCATAACGGATCAGGCCAAAAGGGCCAGCTTTTGTTTAACTGCGGCTCTTCCCGCAGGTAAATATGTATCTTTGTCTTCAGGTATAGAGGAAACAAAAGGGGGGAGGGAACTGGAAATAGATACCTACTCTGTTTTCGCTAGTTTGGGAGCCAAAGGAACTTTAGGATTTAATTCCGGTTCCGGAAATCTGGCCCAGTTTTTCGCAACAGGGGTGGCTGCCCAGCGATTAGGTTCCAATCACGCTATCGGCATGGCACTTAATGCGTCGGCGCCAGAGGCCGAAATAGAATCGGTGAAATTGGAGAAAACTAAGCTAGAGTTGCAAATCGAAAAAGAAAAAGAGAACGCAGCAGCTTATAACGATGCCATTGGAAATGGGAAATTAGTGGCGAAATCTATTCTTGGAAAAAAAGACGATCCTGTAGATTCCGCTAAGCGGAAAGCTCTTGCAGGAAAGATTGGGATTCCGGCATGTAATGATGCTTTTTTGGCGACACTTGATCAAACTTCAGTACAAATATTTATCGAGGATTTGAATAATAAAAGGTTTCAATGTTTGGCAAAAATCGGCAGAGAAATAGATCAATAGGTAGATTGTATGGCTAGAATTGAACTTTATGATAACGCAGATGAGGCTAAGGGTGCGCGGGACCATTATAACCATAATTTAAACCGGAGAGCTGTTGTTGCTAAGGTTCCTGATGATCCGGTGGATGACTTTGGTGGTGGTCCGAGAGAAGAAGTGTTTCAAGCGGACATTACGTCGTCTCGTTGGATGTTGATTGTTGAGGACTAAATCTAAACCATCTTTAGGGCTGCATGTTCCACCACTCCAGGTTTATACCCTGGAGCGGGTTTAAATGCAGTTTTAAGTAAGCTTTATCCTTCCCGGAAATGCGGCGAGACAACGCTGATCCCCGTTTTTGCAAAAACTCCCTTAAAGCCGATAAATAACCCGTACTTACAGCGCTTTCACTGCCTGCCCTAAAAACTTCTTCAATCTGTGCAAATTTTCTATTCAGTTCTTCGGTCCGTATTTGCAAATTTCTTCATCACTCGGGCGTGCACAGCGAGTGTGCTGCCTACCAGCAGCCACAGTGCGATGGAAGTGATTGTCAAACACAATGGGTAATCCCATCCGCCGCCTGTGCGGGTGTGAACCTAACCGTTATCAATATGGACCAGTGTTGCTCCCACCATAATCGGAACCTGGGCAAGGGCAATATGGCGAGCGAGCGTAATTGTCCAGCACCAACGCTATACAACCAATGAATTCTGCGAAAAATACCGGGTAGGCCAACCATCCTGCCAAGCCAGGCATTAGCGGCCGAATAAATACGGTTCTTCGCATTTGGCGAAGAATGTGGTGCTGAAGTGATTTCCATGGATTCTAATAAGTCGCGTGTGAGCGGTTTATATGATCTGATGCTTTTGATTTTTCGATGGATCCGGACTGCCTATTGGATCTAGAGATATACCTGGTTTTATAAAGAAGTCAGGATGTGTTTCTGATGGGAAGCTTGCTGATGCTGAAGATTTGAGCACACTTTGAGTTGCAATCAGCTCTGTAGCCATAAGTTGATCAGTGGGTAACACCACCGAATCCTAAGCCTGTTGGGCCCAGATTGTTGCGGTGGGGCGCAGCTGGGCGCTCCAATAATGGGGATAATTTTTATGTGGTGGAATAAACTCGTTTTTATATTAGCGACAGCCATTATTTCTGGCTGTTCAACGACTTCAAATCACTCAAACAGCATCTGCCCCGAGCGCCCAAATACCTATGTAAAAGCCATAGGTGTATATGATGGGCCTATAGCCGATCTGGCGCTATTGCTGCCGGATGAAGCAAGTGAAACGGATGGATTCTGGAATTTGGCCTATGTATATGATGCGGGCCGGACGGTGAATGTTCGTTGCCAGTATTCAGACAAAACGAATCTGGACATACATCTGGAACAGCCGGTAGATCAATGTCGCTTTCAGATCGTAAATGAGACTTCCACAATTTTTCGTTGCCGTTAATTTTGGGGGCGGTGGCATTGGTGTTGATGTTGTCGCCCCAAAAAATCCACCATTCTCCTTCTTATTTCTCTTTTGTAATGTGGCTCTTCTGACTTTGCCAACAAAGGCTAGTCGACTAAGCTAATAACTTTTAGCGGCCTTTACTTTGGGTAACACAATGGTTCCTGCACAGACTCGATCTGGCCCCAGCTGGGAAAAGTTGCTCAACCCCAATCGCCTTGGAAGGCGCAGCCCCAAGAGTGAGCTGGGGCGGTCGCCTTTTAATTCCGATCACGACAAGATCATTTTCTCCGGCGCGTTCCGCCGTTTGGCGCAGAAAACCCAAGTCCATCCCCACGCGAAAAACGATCATATCCATAACCGCTTGACCCACAGTCTGGAAGTCGCCTGCGTCGGTCGCAGTCTGGGGGTTAACGTGGGGTATCTGCTGATGGAGCAGGGGAGTTTGCCGGATGGGGTTTCGCCGACGGATATTGGCGATATTGTTCAAGCGGCCTGCTTGGCGCACGACATTGGCAACCCGCCGTTTGGGCATACAGGGGAGGAGGCAATCCGCTACTGGTTTCAGAACGACGGGGCGAAGTACCTGGAAGGGCTCGATCCTGCGCAGCGCGCCGACCTTATGCAATTTGAGGGCAACGCACAGGGATTACGCGTGCTGACCACGGCGGAATACTATCCCCACGAAGGCGGTATGCGTCTGACCTATGCGACCCTGGCTTCGTTTATCAAATACCCCTGGACATCAGTAAGCCCTGCGGAAAATCAGCGTCCCAAGAAAAATAAATACGGCGTTTTTCAAAGTGAACTGAGCCTTTTTAACGAAATTGCCGAAGAAGTAGGGCTGACCAAACGGGCAGAAGGCGCCTGGTATGATCGGCATCCGCTGGTTTATCTGATGGAGGCGGCGGACGACTTTTGCTACGGCCTGATCGATCTGGAAGATGGCTTGCAAATGGGAATATTAAATTGGGAGCAAATTTATTCGATCCTCGAACCCATTCTCGAATTGAAGGACCGCACAGGTTTTGAAAAATATCTTGGCGACGCGCCCGATGGCAGACGCCCGTCCATTATCCGCGGGAAAATTATCGAAAAATGTGTGGAATCAGCTGCCTCTGCCTTTCGCAAATACGAAAAGGAAATTCTCAACGGCGAGCATGTGGATTTGATCTCGCTGTGCGATCCGGAAATTAAAACCTATGTAGCGCAAGCCAAAGAATTGGCCAGAAGAGAAATATTCAACCACCGGCGCAAAATCGAACTGGAATTGGGTGCGTATAATTGCATCGCCTCATTGCTCAATTCTCTGTGCGATTCCGTATACGAAATCGTCAACAAAAATAACCAGTCCATCAGCTTCAGAGCGCAAAGGGTAGCGGCGCTGCTTGGCGAGAAAAATTTATATTCCAATAATCCGAGCGCTAGTGAAGCGGACAAAAAATACTTCGCCCTGATGAAAGTGATCGACTTTGTCAGCGGCATGACGGATCGGTATGCGTCCTATCTTGCGAAGCAGTTGAGTGGGACGGCGACCTAACCGCCGCTGTTCTACACTGATTAAGTGAGTTGTTACTTATCAGGTGGGATATGCGAACCCAAGGTGTAATAAAAAATTGGAATAACGACCGCGGGTTCGGCTTTTGAACTCTCGTGCTGAAGCGGAGTTTTTTATTCGTAACTGCCCCAATACCAAAATGGACAGTGATAGGGATAGGATTCCCTGTGAGAACGATTCGCGGTTTTAAAAGGCTTGATCTACAGCACATAGGAAGATAACGAAGCGGCAAGGCTTAATGACACCATTTAATGCATAAGTGTATCCTTGCTCGACTGGCGCACCACACCAAATTGAAGGGAAATAATACCATGCCCGATCAGAACACCTCACCGCTAAAAATCCATGCAACTCTGGTCGAGAAAATCAACTTTGCCTGTCATCAAAGCGCGTTAGCCATTTTGCCCGAGCTGAAAATTGAAAATCTAAGCGACACGGATTTTCAAGATTTGTCGGTTACTTTGGAATCCTCTCCTGCGTTTATCAAACCCAAAATATGGCGGGTGGATAAACTTGCGGCTGGCGGTTTATTAAATATTAGTGATCGGGATCTGCTCCTTGATGGCGGCTTTTTGTTTGCTTTGACGGAGTCTATGAGTGGCACTGTGACGATTCGTGTGCTCGGAGCTGGTGAGGTGTTGGGTGAGCAGGTGCTGCAGGTCGAACTGCTGGCATGCAATGAATGGGGCGGCGCAGGTTATATGCCGGAGCTTTTGGCGGCGTTTTGTATGCCGAATGACCCGGCGGTAGATCGTTTGTTGAATCAGGCGAGCCAGATTCTACGCAAAGCCGGTAAACCCGATTCCATGAATGGCTACACGTCAAATTCGCGCGAGCGGGTGTGGATGATGGCATCGGCTATTTATTCGGCCATCGTCAAAATGCAGGTGAGTTACGCACTGCCACCTGCCAGTTTTGAGAAAAACGGGCAAAAAATACGGCTGCCGGGAAAAATTGAATCCAACAAGGTGGCGACGTGTTTGGACACAACATTATTGTTTGCCGCCGCATTTGAACAGGCCGGATTGAATCCTTTGGTGCTGGTTACCAAGGATCACGCTTTGGTGGGACTGTGGTTGGAGCCGGAAGATCTCGCCAGTGTGGTGATGAGTGAGGCGGAAGTGCTGCGGCAGCGTATACCGCTTAAAGAATTGATTTTGATCGAAACCACCTTTGTAGCTCAGCACCCGGCGCCGCCGTTTTCTCAAGCGGTGAAGGTTGGCGAGCAGGTTATCTCTCGCGACAGAGAGCACGAATTTGTCGCTGCCATTGATATTCGCCGCGCACGAGCGCATCGCATTAATCCCATCAGTCTTAAAGTTCAGTCCGACCAGACGGCTATCGCAGGGGAATCCTTTGCGTACGAGCCTGTCCTGGAAAGCGCTCCTGATCTTCCAACATCTGTTGTTGTAGAAGAAGTGGACAACACGCCAAGTGGACGGCTGGACCGCTGGCAGCGGAAATTGCTGGATTTGTCTGCGCGCAATCCTTTGCTGAATCATAAATCGGGTAAAACCAGCCTTACCTTTGTCAGCACAGATCCTGGTTTGCTGGAAGACATGCTGGCATCTGGTGCGCGCATTTCCATTGCACCTTTCCCTAAATTGCAGGGTTTGGAACAGGATGAGCAACTTTATCGTCAACGCACCGGGCAGGCTTTAAAAGCCGAATATGCGCGCGATGCCCTAACCAAAAAACAATTGTTGGTGGAATTAAATTCCGAGGAGTTGGATAAGCGGGCAGTCGAAATTTATCGTAAAGCGCAGACCTCTTTAAAAGAGAGCGGCTCCAATACCTTATTTTTGGCGATTGGATTTTTGCTGTGGAAACAAAATACCAAAGAGGAACGTCGCTATCGCGCGCCACTGATTTTATTGCCGGTTTCCCTAGAGCGAAAATCCGTGCGCAGTGGTATTCAAGTCACGGCGAGCGATGATGAGCCCATGTTCAACACTACCCTGGTTGAAATGCTCAAGCGGGATTTCGCCATCGAACTGACCGGCCTGAATAGCGTATTACCGCAAGACCAGAGTGGTATTGATGTCGCAGGCATATGGAACCGGGTGCGGCACGCAATTAAAAGCGTACCGGGATTTGAAGTTGTCGAGGATGTGGTGCTCGGTCACTTTTCCTTCGCCAAATATTTAATGTGGAAGGATCTGGTTGATCGTTCGGAGGATTTAAAGCGCAATCCGGTGGTAAAACATCTGCTGGAAACGCCGCGAGAGCCTTATGAAAGCGATATTCGTTTTGTGGAACCAGCGGATATCGATAAACAATATTCTCCATCCGATTTGTTAACGCCATTGCCTGCTGACTCGTCCCAGATGGCTGCCATAGCCACGGCGGATCGCGGTAAGGATTTTGTGATTATAGGTCCGCCCGGTACAGGTAAGAGCCAAACCATCAGTAATCTGATTGCCCATATGCTGGGCAAAGGGAAAAAAGTTCTTTTTGTGTCGGAAAAAACCGCAGCCTTGGAGGTTGTACATCGCCGCTTAAAAGATATTGGTTTGGGCCACTTCTGTTTGGAATTGCATTCCAATAAAGCGAAAAAAGCCGATGTATTGGAGCAGTTGCGCACATCCTGGGCGACTTCATCCAAGCTTGATGCCTCCAGTTGGGAAAAAGAAGCTGCGCGTTTGAAAGCCTTGCGCGATCGTTTGAATCGGGTTGTCGATGCACTGCATACCCCTCGCCGCAACGGTTTGACGCCTCACTATGCGATAGGCATTAAAGTGAGGGATGCGGATCTTGCCGCAAAGATAAAACTCTTCTGGCCGAATGCCGATTATCACGACACGCAACAATTGCAGAGATTGCGGGAAGTTGCCCAATGGTTGGAGGTTCAGTCCAAGGCTGTCGGCAATCTCAAAAATCATTCCCTGCGCATTATTGCCAATCATGATTGGCGACCTCAATGGCAAGAAGAGGTCGTCAACAGCGCCCGTCAATTGCAGGTGCAGGCAAAACATATGGAGCGTGCATTTCCCTCTTTATGGAATGCTCTGGGTTTAAGCCTAGGCAATGTTCCACTGCATAAATTTGACGCGGTGGCTGAATTGGGTCAGGTGTTGCTGGATTCTTATCGCAAGCAGTCCGCATTCGCGCTGGAACCGGGTGCAACCGAACGTGTGGACGCTCTGGAAGAGGCGATTAACTATCTCAAAAAATATATCCAAGCCCAGGCCAAATTAAGCTGTCAGTACGCGCCTTTGGCGTGGCAAAAACTGGATGCAGATGTATTGGGCGAGCGTTGGCGCGAGGCGAACAATACTTGGTGGCCCAAAAGCTTTTTTACCAAACGCGCTGTTATTAAAGAGCTGAAGCAGGGCGGTGCCTTAGGCAACCCTGATCCCAATAACGATATTGAAGTATTGAAACTACTGCGCGATGCCGGTCGCAATATTGATCGTTTGGATCGAGCTCTAAAAGGTCTGCGTGATTGGAATTCCTACGATTCCAATCCTGAAGCGATTACAGCACTGAAATCACTTGCCATTCGTTTGCGCACTGCCGTTGGCAAACTGGCTGACGATATGGAATCCATGACGGCCATGCGTGGCAAAATTCGCGCTTTGCTTTACGACGCCAATGATCTGCTAGCGCCAGAAGCTGCCGTAGGGCGCGTGGTAACGGATTTCCTTGCATCGCTGGACGCTTTCAATTCTGCCAAACAAAAATTCGAGGAATTGATCGGCAATACATTGGTTGCTCATTTGGAGAATCATTCTGCTGGCCTGGCAGAAATTGATGTGCTTTGCAGCGGCATTATCGAAAATCAAACCGCATTAAAAGAGTGGTGTGGCTGGGTGCGCAGACGTTCCGAAGCGCTGGATTGTCAGCTTGCCCCCTTGGTTGAAGCAATTGAAAACGGCAGTGTGACTCCGGATGAAGTGACAGAGGTTTTTGAAGCCGCCTATTGCGCATGGTGGTCTGCTGCCGTGATCGGCGAAGACGAAGTGTTGCGAACATTTTCCTCGCCGGAGCACGAGGCGGATATCAAAGCCTTCCGTAAATTGGATACCGAATTTTGCCAGCTCACCGCGCGTTATATTGCAGCAAAACTCTCCGGTCAGATTCCCAATGCGGACGATATCAAGCGCAGTTCGTCCTGGGGAATTTTGCGTCATGAATTGCAAAAGAAAACGCGGCACAAGCCGGTGCGGGAGTTGATGGAAGAAATTCCGGATGTGATTACTTCTCTATCGCCCTGTTTAATGATGTCACCCTTATCAGTCGCGCAATTTCTATCGGCCAGTCAGACTTTGTTCGACGTCATTATTTTTGACGAAGCTTCGCAAATTACCGTGTGGGACGCGGTGGGGGCTTTGGCGCGTGGACAGCAAGTGATTGTCGCGGGCGATCCCAAACAAATGCCGCCGACCAATTTCTTCGCCCGCTCTGAGGATGATCCGGATGGCGAGGTGGATTATGAGGGCGATCTGGAAAGTATTCTGGATGAATTGATTGGCTCCAGCATTCCGCAGCGAGTTTTGAATCTGCACTACAGATCCAGACGTGAAAGTTTGATTGCGTTTTCCAATAGCCGTTATTACGACAGCTCGCTGGTGACTTTTCCAGCGCCTGTGCATCCGGATAAAGGTGTGTCTCTGGTCAAATGCGAAGGTTTTTATGCGCGCGGCAAAGGCCGACACAATTTGGGCGAAGCCAAAAGCATAGTGGCGGAAATTGTTAGACGACTAACCTCTCCAGATCAGGCAGTTCGCTCCCGCTCTATCGGCGTTGTCACATTTAAGGAAGCTCTGATTAAGTTCAAATTTTTTCACTCATATTTTTTGAATAATTCTCAATTTCATTCATGGCGGAAAAGGCATGATTTTTCCCGTTTTTCCTACTTGTTTTGCCTTAAATCTGGCCAATTGCCAGATTTAAGGCGCACTGACCCTAGGTCAGCAAGAATTTCTTGCAGGTAAGCAGGTTTGCAAAACCCGCTAAAACATAAAGCCGGTTGGTATTTTTGGCGAGTCCCCGGTAACGCACTTTGGCATAGCCAAACTGCTGTTTGATCTTTAAAAATACGTGCTCTACTTTCGCTCGCACTTGGGCCTTGGCTTTTTCTGCCCGTGCGGCAATTCCTCTTAATGTTTTGCGAACACCGGGACGCTGACTAATTAGCCAATCCACTTCCACATCTTTTAGCTCGGGTCTTTTTTCTGCGCCGCGATATCCCGCGTCGCCCCAAACGGTACCCTCTTCGCCGTGCAGCAGTTCCGACAATTGCGTTATATCGTGCTCATTGGCAGACGTGGTAGTTAGCGTATGAACAACACCCAAAGTATCATCCACGCCAACATGCATTTTCATCCCAAAATGCCATTCGTTGCCTTTCTTGGTTTGATGCATTTCGGGATCACGCTCACCATTTTCATTTTTGGTCGAGGTGGGCGCTTCGATAATAGTGGCATCAACAATACTACCTTCTTTCAGTATTAATCCCTGTTTGTCGAGATGGCGGTTCACTTCTTTAAAAAGGGCTTCGCCTAAATTGTAGCGCTCTAACAAATGGCGGAATTTCAAAATAGTGGTTTCGTCCGGTATGGAACCGCTCAAGCTCAAGCCTGCGAATCTGCGCATGGATTCGATCTCGTACAGTGAATCCTCCATAGCTGGGTCGCTGAGATTGTAAAACAGCTGCATGCAGTGAACTCGCAGCATGACATTTAACGGGTAGGGATGGCGCCCTTGGCCATTTTTGGGGTAATGCCGCTGGATCTTGCGCTCCAATTGCTTCCAGGGAATCAGCGTATCCATTTGTTCGAGAAACTTTTCCCGCCGGGTTTTGCGCTTCTTTGCGTTATATTCGGCTTCGGCAAAAGTGAGCTGATTCATAATCGATTACCCTAAGAGTTGAGCTGTGCTAATTATGCCAAATTTTTGGACTTAACCAGAGGCTCCTTAATTCAGAACAGCAGACATTAATCGAAGACTTATTGGATAAAGCGCGCTCGGATGATCCATCCATAGAATGGGCTTTTTCCGAAGAAAGTACTCTGGAACCGGTTTTTGTCAAAAATCTGGAAACGGTCCAAGGTGATGAGCGCGATGTGATTTTATTTAGCATTACCTTTGGCCCGGACGAAGCCGGTCATATGACCATGAATTTTGGTCCTCTCAATCGTACCGGTGGCGAGCGGCGATTAAACGTGGCTCTGACGCGCGCAAGACACGAGATGATGGTGTTTTCCACAATGCCATCGGACCGCATAGATTTATCTCGCACACAAGCGCGCGCGGTTGCCGATTTAAAACATTTCCTCGAATACGCCGAGCGCGGCCCCGTTGCTTTGGCCGCTGCCGTGCGCGGTTCCATGGGGGATTTTGAATCACCTTTCGAAACTGCCGTTGCGCGCGCCTTGCAGGAAAAAGGTTGGACCGTACATCCGCAAATCGGTGTATCCGCCTATCGTATTGATTTGGGCATAGTACATCCGGATAAACCTGGATTGTATTTGGCCGGTATTGAATGCGACGGCGCCATGTACCACAGCTCTGCATACGCCAGAGAGCGCGACAAAATTCGCCAATCCGTATTGGAAGGCTTGGGGTGGACGTTATTTAGAGTCTGGTCCACCGATTGGTGGACCAATCGCGCGAAAGCGTCAGAAACTATTGATGCGGCATTAAAACGCCGTTTGGAACAAACGAAATAAAATTGATCGTCGGCAGACGCTTGGTGATTAGCTTGGTTTCTGCTGGCGCAAAACAATTATTCGTTATTGTTGGCCGATAATAGCTGTTCCGCCCGCGCCAATGCGGTATCCAAGCTTGATTTAAGCCGTTTAATCTCTTCGGCATACTTTTCACGTACTTCGGCATCCGCACGACGTTCAGCTTCGCGTTGTGCAATGTCCAACTTTGCTGATTGAAAGCATTGTGCGTCCTGTGTGGCGATTTGGATTTCTTTTTCAACTAGAGCTGCGCGATCAAGTTCACCTTTTTGAAATTGCCGTCGCAATGAAACGCTCGGTTCACCCGGGTAAGTAAAAGTCAGGCCCTTTTCCGCCATGCAATTTTGCCAATCCTGAAGCGCCTTTTGATAATCCGCGTCCTCAACAACAATATTGTCAATTTTTTTTCGAATCTGCGTTTCCAGAACTTCCGCTTTCATCTGCTCTATATCGTTCCCATAAACCGAGCGCTGCGCGTCTGACAGGCAAGACTCTGTGTCCCAGACGACAGTGCCAAAGCCGGGCACTTCGACATTAACCCAAGAGCCTTCTTGTGGAACGGCGCTAAGATCAGGCTTTTTTCCTCCAAACGCTTCATCCCACGCAACTTGTGTTGCTTCATCGAGTTGGGCAAGCAAATCCTCATTTGCATCGGGTGGCAGAGGTAGTCCTTCACTGTCCAAGCCCGCGGAAATTCCGTAGCCTATTTCGCTTGCCGCTTTTATATCGCCAGAGCTTATGGCTTCACCCCAGGGGTCAAGCTCTTCGTTAGCAAAATAGCGGTTAGGAATATATTCAAATCCTCTTTCATTCATACAGCGCGAAATAGCAATTTCCTCCGCATCATGCAGCATGCGAGACTGTTCATCGTTGGGAATAAGTTCTTGCAAGGGGGCCTCGAATTCTTGTTCTTCATCGAGTTCTGCTTTGCTTATTTCGGGCGTTTTCATCGAAATCAGTATTTCAGTCGCAATCTCTGGGTATTGAGCTGCTTGGGCTTCTGCTATTTGAGCAACTTTCTCCGTATTTAGATCCGAAGCGGAAAGTAATCGATAAGAGATAAAGATTAAAGATATTCCGGCAAAGCTGTATCCGAGCCGTCTTAAAATTTTGCGTCGCTGCAGCATCCACAGTCTCATTACTTAAATGACTAAAGTGATTTAAATATAGATAAAATAGTCCCGCCTAAGGCGGGACTTGGAAAGAGTTATTGTTTGGGGCATTTTTCCACTTTTGTTGCGTCAGTCCATTTGTTAGATGAGACGACGTCTTTCCATTCGTGAAGCACATGCACTGTGCTAACCGGAATGACTGGTCCCCAAGTGTAAAGGGTATGTTTTTTCTTCAGCAGAAATACGTCCTCTTTTTTTTGCCCGTAGTTTTGATTGTAGCCTGTATACAAGCAATTATTCTGACTTCTTCCGTTGTTATAGAACGAATCTGCCTTGTTATCCCATTTAAAATCGCCCCAGTCATCATTGTTGTATTGGACGCTCCCCGATTTTCCTGTTTCTCTATCACTAAAACAGGTGTAGCCAGCACTACAAGCAGATGCAGTTGGGGCGCCAATAAAAGCTGAGAAAAAAGTAGCAGAAAATAGAACCTTTAAAGAATTTTTCATTTTTGTTTCCCTCCATTTGGGTGGAGGCGATTCTAAGGAAGCTCTGATTAAGTTCAAATTTTTTCACTCATATTTTTTGAATAATTCTCAATTTCATTCATGGCGGAAAAGGCATGATTTTTCCCGTTTTTCCTACTTGTTTTGCCTTAAATCTGGCCAATTGCCAGATTTAAGGCGCACTGACCCTAGGTCAGCAAGAATTTCTTGCAGGTAAGCAGGTTTGCAAAACCCGCTAAAACATAAAGCCGGTTGGTATTTTTGGCGAGTCCCCGGTAACGCACTTTGGCATAGCCAAACTGCTGTTTGATCTTTAAAAATACGTGCTCTACTTTCGCTCGCACTTGGGCCTTGGCTTTTTCTGCCCGTGCGGCAATTCCTCTTAATGTTTTGCGAACACCGGGACGCTGACTAATTAGCCAATCCACTTCCACATCTTTTAGCTCGGGTCTTTTTTCTGCGCCGCGATATCCCGCGTCGCCCCAAACGGTACCCTCTTCGCCGTGCAGCAGTTCCGACAATTGCGTTATATCGTGCTCATTGGCAGACGTGGTAGTTAGCGTATGAACAACACCCAAAGTATCATCCACGCCAACATGCATTTTCATCCCAAAATGCCATTCGTTGCCTTTCTTGGTTTGATGCATTTCGGGATCACGCTCACCATTTTCATTTTTGGTCGAGGTGGGCGCTTCGATAATAGTGGCATCAACAATACTACCTTCTTTCAGTATTAATCCCTGTTTGTCGAGATGGCGGTTCACTTCTTTAAAAAGGGCTTCGCCTAAATTGTAGCGCTCTAACAAATGGCGGAATTTCAAAATAGTGGTTTCGTCCGGTATGGAACCGCTCAAGCTCAAGCCTGCGAATCTGCGCATGGATTCGATCTCGTACAGTGAATCCTCCATAGCTGGGTCGCTGAGATTGTAAAACAGCTGCATGCAGTGAACTCGCAGCATGACATTTAACGGGTAGGGATGGCGCCCTTGGCCATTTTTGGGGTAATGCCGCTGGATCTTGCGCTCCAATTGCTTCCAGGGAATCAGCGTATCCATTTGTTCGAGAAACTTTTCCCGCCGGGTTTTGCGCTTCTTTGCGTTATATTCGGCTTCGGCAAAAGTGAGCTGATTCATAATCGATTACCCTAAGAGTTGAGCTGTGCTAATTATGCCAAATTTTTGGACTTAACCAGAGGCTCCTTAGATTGGGTGCAGCACTGCCGGAATCATTCACGAGATCCGCCAATGCAAAATATTATGTGCCGCACAATGATACCAGTTTGCAGCTTCTGCGATTTTCGATTCGTTATCTGGATGGTCAGGACTGGATATCCGATATTCGGACTACTACTTCTTCAGTGCCTCCTTTTGAGCGCTCTATCTATATCACCGTTAATAATGCAATGAAGGATCTGCCCGGATTATATAGAGCTGATATAACGGCAACTTCCGCTGTGGGCGGTCAGGATACTTTTCGAGTTGTCCGCGATCTTTACACCGGTTTTGATGACCACTTTGTCGAATTTATATTAGGTGGGGAGTCGGATGAGAGAGTGACCAGCCGCATTGTTGGAGTAAATGTTTTGAACTCTCAGCCATTTCAATGGTGGGCGGAGAAAGATGGTGATTGGTTCGATATAGACACTAAAATCACAGACATTGTTATCAGTGTTGGCTATGAAGCCATAGTCAATATGCAGAATGGTGAGGCCGCTAGAGGTTCTATCACTCTCAAAAGTGATCATCCGGAAATCGCTGATTACACTTTCCCTGTTACAGCGCAAAAAAGATTTACCGAAATTCAATTTTTTGAACCTGCAGAAGTGGTTGCTGGGCAGCCTTTTATTTTGACGGTGAGAGGAAAGTTTCTGCCAGACCCTGGCACTACTGCGTGGATTGCTTTCTCTGACGGTTCCTTTGGAACGCTTTCATACAATAATGAGTTAGCGACTTACCAAATTACTCATGATGGAATAAGTCTTCCGGGAGAATATAAATTTCATGCCCCATCCTCTCTGGAGTGGAAGGCGGACAATGATGGATTCCCTGGATTGCGTTTTGTTCCGGATTCGAGCTTGAGAGTCGTCGATGAAAGTCAGGCAAAATCCGCAGAAAAATTGCAGTGGCGTATCCAGCCCATTAAGTGAATTTCCAGCCTCGTTGTATGGAATCCGGCGAAAAATCGTCGGATTCCTTACTTCAATCATCCGTAACCAATCTTGTTTTATTTTTGATCGCCGTTTGAGCAAAAAATGGCGATTGCCTCTTCTGTTCAGTACCTCGCACATAGGCATGTAAAGGGAGCATAGAGGCGCACGCCTTTTTATGGCAGAATCCCGCCCCACTTTTATTTACAATCTTAGGGATAACACCGTGTTAGAAACGACGCTTACCACTCTTAATGGTCTTCCTCCATTTCTTGCCTATTTTGCGGTTGCAGTAGCGCTTTTTGTCGCTTTTTCGTTCATCTATTCATGGGTGACGCCGCATCACGAGTTCGAGCTGATTCGCGCCAACAACGTCTCCGCTGCGCTGGCGTTCGGTGGGGCACTGATCGGTTTTGCGCTTCCGCTTTCCAGCGCGATTAGTCACTCACTGTCCATTTTGGATTGCGCCATTTGGGGTGCGGTGGCATTGGTCGTGCAGGTTTTAACGTTTGTGGTGTTGCGTGTGTTGGTCCGGCAATTGCCGGAACGCATCACCAAGGGAGAAGTTGCAGCAGGCGCGCTGTCTGCTGCTGTGGCCATAGCGGTAGGACACATCAATGCCGCTTGTATGACCTATTAATTGGGAGATAGCAGATTATGAAACGCAGTAAAAAAGCCGCACTGGTACTTATGGCTCCTGCCGCTTCACTGTTGGTTGCAGGATGCAGCACAAATAAAGATCCGGCATTGGTATACGGGTCCTTGCAGGAGTGCATCAGTTCCGGCATCAACAGCGAAGAACAATGCCGTTTGGATTATGCGAAGGCGGAGCGACTACATCCAACTGTAGCGCCCAAATATGTCAGCCGCGCAGAGTGCGAAGCGGATTTTGGCCCGGGCAAATGCGAAGAAGCGCCGAAAGCCGGTGAGGGCGGTAGTCACAGCAGCGGCTTTTTTATGCCGATGATGATGGGCTTTTTGGCCGGTCAAATGATGAACGGCTTGAAAGGCGGTGGTGCGCAGCAGGCGAGTGGATTGGCTCCCAATGCGAATACCAACCATGTGCCACAACCCTTGTATAAAACGCGCAATGAGGATGAATACCGCACGGCGAGCAACCAGTCCGTGGGCGCCAGCAGCTACTATACCGGGGCCAAGAATATATCCCCCTCCAAGGTGGCGCCCCAACAAGGCACAGTAGTAAGACGTGGCGGATTTGGTCAGGCCAGTAAAGTCTACTCTAGCGGTGGCTAATTAATATGAGACGGATTTGTTGTCCCGAGCGCGCCCATTGGCGCGCTTTTGCTGAAGAAGTCGGATTTGGCTTTCACACCATCGATGATGAGCCTTACTGGGATGAAAGTGCGTATTACCAGTTTCGCATGCAGCAAATCGAAAATGATTTGGAAGCTCCCACCGAAGAACTCCATGAGATGGTTCTGGATATGGTGGGAGATATCACGCGCAGCGAGGAAATGCTCACCCAATTAAATATCCCGCGCGACTACTGGAGTTACGTTTGGAATTCCTGGAATAACCGCGATCCCCACCTATATGGCCGCATGGATTTTGCCTACCACGGCGTTGGTCCGGCCAAATTGCTCGAATTAAATTACGACACACCTACCTCGCTGTTTGAAACAGGTTTTTTCCAGTGGGTGTGGCTGGAAGAGCAAATGCAAGCGGGGGTTTTGCCTGCCGGTGCGGATCAATTCAATTCTCTGCAGGATAAATTGGAGCAGGCATTTCGGGAATTGTATTTGCCCAATCCCTTCCATTTTGCCAGCGTGAGAAATAGCGCAGAAGATAAAGGAACTGTCCATTATTTAATGGACTTGGCAACCCAAGCTGGTATCGATGCGCGTTATTTGGCAATAGAGGATATTGGCGAAATCGACGGGCAATTGGTGGATTTGGACAATACTCCGATTGCGGGTTTGTTCAAGTTGTATCCGTGGGAATTTTTGCTGCAGGAAGAATTTGCCGGTGTGTTGTACACCAGCGCCACCAAAATTATCGAACCCGGCTGGAAAATGCTGTTGTCCAATAAAGGCATTTTGCCGTTGTTGTGGCAGCGTTATCCCAACCATCCCAATTTATTGCCCGCGTTTTTCGAAGATGCCGCCAATGCACCTTTAACCTCAGGCTGGGTGCGCAAACCGCTGTTTTCCCGCGAAGGCGCCAATATTCAATTGGTCGATAATGAAGGTCAGCGTTTGGCTGTTGATGGTCCCTACGGCCAAGGCCGATTTATTCGCCAGGAATTTTGTCCATTGCCAAAATTCTACGACGAAAATCGCAACCAAGAGGTGTACACGCTGATCGGCAGTTGGGTTGTTGGTGATTATGCCGCGGGAATTGGTATTCGTGAGGATTCCTCATTAATTACCAAAGATACCTCACGCTTTGTGCCGCATATTATTTTGGATTGACGCAGCGCCAGGCGTGCACACAGAAATCGCAATGTGAGTTGGGCTGTTTAGAGTGGAGAGAGCGATGAGTACATATATAGAGCGGCTTTACGGTACGACTAATCCAACTCACGCGGTGATCTGGCTGCACGGGCTTGGGGCAAGTGCGGATGATTTTGTTCCGGTGATTCCTTATTTAGGTTTGAACGAGAAACTCGCGATTCGTTTTATCTTCCCCCAGGCACCGGATCGCCCGATTACCATCAACGGCGGTTATATCATGCCCGGTTGGTACGACATCAAAGGCATGGATATTACCGACAAAGAAGATCTCCCCGGCATGACGCAATCGCGCAATGCCTTGGAAGCTTTGATAGCCGAACAAATAGCAAAGGGAATTCCCAGCCAAAATATCCTGCTCGCAGGTTTTTCCCAGGGTGGGGCGGTTGCTTATTACACCGGCATTCGCAGCCCACATAAGTTGGCTGGAATATTGGCCTTATCGACCTATTTGCCATTTTTAAGCTTAGCCAAACAAGAACACTCCGGCATAAACAAAAATTCTCCCATACTCGCCATGCACGGCAAATACGATACTGTTGTGCCTTTGTCATATGGAAAAATGAGTGCGGATGGTCTGTCAGCTTTAGGCTATAACGTCGATTGGCGTGAGTACGATATGGAGCATGAGGTAGTGCAGGAGCAGCTTTTGGATATTGGAAACTGGATTAATAATCTTTTTTGAGTATCGATAAATAAAAAGGCCGCTGCGCGGCCTTTTGCGAAAGGCATAAATGTCCGGGTTATTCGGACGCAACGAGTTGAATATGTCTTTCGCCGTCAATTTCTACTAATTCAAACTCGGTATTGCCTGGGATATACAGCGGAGTGCCAGCGGCAGCCTGCCCACAGATGTCATCCTCGCAATAAACCTTCTTTGTGTAACCCGCTAGAGAAAACCAGTTTTCGCCGTCTGCCACCCGATACATTATAAGTCCGCCCCCGCTGGAACCGACGCCATTTTTATATCGCGTTCCCACTGGGTCTTCGACTTCATTATCCACGCTGATAAGAGATATTTCGTAATCGCAACCGTCCGCCACAAAAGGAGGCGTTTTTCTTTTGGATGCGGTGATCTGACGGGTGGTGCCCCAAATGATATCAAGCTGCGGACCTCCACATCCGCTGCCAGTCCTTATAACGTAGTCATTGGTATCTTCGATATTTTCGCAGAAATAGGAGTTGTTGCCGAATGACTCAACACAAAAGGCTGGAGTGCTTTGGATAGTGAGTTGCTCAATTGTTACCTCCGATCCTTGCTCACTCCCGCAGCCGCTAAAAAAAGAGCTAGGCCAGCTAGGGCAACATATTTTTGTGGTTCCATTTTTTTAGGCCTCTCTGCCATGACATTATTTTGGATGAAACACATGACAACAGATTCTTGAATTATGCTTCTAAAATCTGTATCTAAGTGTCGGAAGTATAAAATCTTTAGAGATCTTAGTAACGCCGGATCTTGTTTAGAGGCGAATAATTTGAAGTTTGTCACGGAATCTCTATGGGTGAAAATGCATGAAAACGCGAATTTATTGGGTTTTTAATGAATTATTTTAACTTGTTGATAAATACTGCGTTAATTTGAATTAAAAAGCGACATTTATCCAATGGTTTGATGGATTTCATGTTTTATTGGGTGATTTGGCACTTTGTTTCCATTGTTGTGGTCCTGGATTAGCACTTTTCTACTGGAAAATTTCGACATCCAACGCCTTTTTAAAGTGGGTGAAAAGCTCTGCCATGTGTGTTGAGTAAATATCAATATGTAAGATTTTTCAGAATTTAGTAAAGGAGGAAGTACAGTGGTGGATGCGTCCATAGCTATGATGCGGTGCTGGATAATTGTTTTTCTAATTCTGCTCTCAGCATGTGTTGATGGTTCAAAAAAAAATCCCATTGATCCAGGTTCATCATCTAGTAGTTCATCAAGTTCTAGCTCGTCGAATTCTTCTAGTTCGTCCAGCTCTTCAAGTTCCAGCTCATCTGGCGGTTCTAATCCATCCCTTGCCCTATGTTTGGCCACCGAATACGAACAACCAGCGGCGATTTCTCTGCAGGAAATAGTGCCCCAGCAGAAATTCACCTTGCCGACCGGGCTCACATTTTTCCCGGGCAACAACAAAATTATGTACTTGCTTCAGCAAGATGGGATGATTTGGCGTTTGGTTGATGACGGCGGAGAGATAATAGTAAACCCGTTTGTCGATTTGCGTGAATATTACAATGTGGTTTATTTACCTGAAGGACTGGGTGGTTGTAATGAATGCGGTCTATATAGCATGGTCTTTCATCCAAACTTCAACCAAAACGGATACATCTATATATCGTTCACTACGGATGGGGCGAATGGAAGACCGTTGCAAACACATATTAAAAGATTTCGATCATCGGATAATGGTGTTTCGTTGGCTCAGGATAATTCTGGAAAGCTGGAAGAAACGGTAATTTTTGAAATTCAGCAGCCTGCCAACTTGCATAACAATGGACAAATACGATTTGGGCCAGATGGCTATTTGTATATTGGTATGGGAGACGGTGGCTATTCTCTTGACGCACAGAACGTCCATAATCCATTCGGTTCTATACTGCGCGTAACTGATGAGGGGGAGCCTGCTCCAGGAAATTTGGTGCAAGGAGGCTTGCCTGAGCTTTATGCCATAGGGCTACGTAATCCTTGGTTTTGGAGCTTTGACCGATTAACGGGTGATTTATGGGCGGGTGATGTTGGTCATGCCAAAATTGAAGAGGTCAACCGCATTTTTAATGGCGGTAATTACGGCTGGCCGTGTTTTGAAGGTAATGCCACATATATCAATTGCGGTTCATCAGGGCCTTTTGAAAATCCCGTTTGGGATTATGGAAGAGTAGACGGCTCGTCAGTAACAGGTGGATATGTCTATCGAGGTCGAGTGATCGAGTCACTGTACGGGACCTATCTATTTAGTGATTTTCTCAGTGGAATTATTTGGGGGTTGAGAGAAATTCCTGGGGAATCCGGCTATGAGAGGGTTCAGTTGATCGCGAGTGGTAAAGCAGTGTCTGCATTTGCAGAAGATAATGATGGTGAGCTTTACATCCTGGACTATACAGAAGGTGGCATATATCGGTTGGTCCCTACGATCAATGATTCGACCAAAAAACCTTTGCCCGTCCGATTATCCGAAACCGGTTGTATGAATATACGCGATGTGACTCAGCCGGATTCGAAGTTGTTGCCCTATAGCATTAACGAGCCATTTTGGTCGGACGGAGCTGATAAAGAACGATTTATTTCGCTGCCGGAAAAAAGCCAAATAGAAGTAGACGATCAAGGCGACTTTCATTTTCCTGTCGGCACTATCCTGCTAAAAAATTTCCGTTTACAAGGTAAATTGATAGAAACGCGATTGTTGCTTAATCAAGAAAACTCAGGTTGGAGTGGTTACAGCTATGCCTGGAACGATGATGTCACGGAAGCGATTTTGCTAGAGACCAGTGAGGACAGGGAATTTGGCGGACAGATATGGCACTACCCCAGCCGCGCAGAATGTCGGCAATGTCATACCTCCGCCGCCGGATTCAGTTTAGGGCTCGAAATTGCTCAGCTCAATCGAATTAG
This sequence comes from Saccharophagus sp. K07, assembly GCF_014336955.1. Classification (GTDB taxonomy): domain Bacteria; phylum Pseudomonadota; class Gammaproteobacteria; order Pseudomonadales; family Cellvibrionaceae; genus UBA5868. The sequence goes on from NZ_QRAI01000001.1 coordinate 820,957, forward strand.
TCCGAATACTGGGCAAAACCAGCTGGATTGGTTTGTTGAGCGAAATTTATTTTCCAGTGAACTAGGACCACATCAATTAGCTCTGAAATTACCAGGCAGCAAAGATTTATCCGCTTCTTTAGGTGAGCGAGCACGTGCCTTTTTACACAGCAACTGTTCTTATTGTCATCGCCCGGGCGGTACTAGCCAGAGTAATATGGATTTGAGATTCGGCACGGAATTGATATTTACCAATACATGTGGCGTGGAACCAATTCAGGGTGATTTGGGAATAGCATCTGCTCTTTTGCTGGCACCGGGTGTGGCTGACAGGTCTTTAATTTGGCAGCGCATATCCGCCAACAATGAAAATAAAATGCCTCCATTGGCGCGCAATCATGTGGATATGGAAAGCGCGGAATTAATTCGGGATTGGATTAATAATATGGACTTTTGCCGCACCATTGCGGGGCCTTTGGACGGCAAGTATGCACTGCACAAAGATGAAAACACTATTCTAGGTCGAACCAATTCCTTACCTGCGTTGGTCAATACGGATTCAGAAAATAAAGTGGAATGGCAGATCAAGCCTGCAATCGAAAATTTCTACCATATCAGTCTTGTTGGCGACGATGATCTATTTTTACATTACGAAAACCTCAAATTAAGTATTGGCCCTATCAGACCGGAGTGGTGGAGTGCGCACTGGGAATTGATCGCCGAAGAGGATTATTTTCTGGTTCGTAATCGCTGGTATGGTCACTACCTTAGAGTCGTAAACGACAGTGTGGGTATGGCTCCCTTATCTGACGAAGGACAGTACAAATGGCGTATTGTGCTAAACCCTAACCACGGAGGGTGAGGGCGAAAGCTGCTCGATAAGGGCGGCTTTCAATGCGTTTTCAAACAACGGTCTTAGAACTGCCTGTCTTTTAATATGCGGGATAAAAATTGGCACTTTTTTAACATGAAAGTACCAGTTTTTATCTTGCCGATTCTCGGAATAATTCTTTAAAAACCGGAATCTACGGCACAACTTTTTGCCGGAGAATGGGATAAGGTTTGGCTCCCAATCATCATATGATTATGGTCAGAACGCATATTTGGAATAAAACCTATGACAAGCAAAAAGCGGAATCTGCTCTCATTTCTTATACCAGCACTCGCATTACTTACACTCGTAGGATGTGGCAGCGGCGGCGTGAGCCCCACGTCGTCTTCCAGCTCATCCTCGAGTAGCTCTAGTTCCAGTTCTTCATCGTCCAGTAGTTCCAGTTCCTCATCATCGAGCAGCTCAAGTTCCAGCTCTTCTGGCGCAGCTGAGCTTCCGTTGGTAGTTGCCATTAATGCAGGTAGTAATTCAGCCGTAACCTTTGAAGGGGTGGAGTATCAGGCGGATAAATATTCTCGCGGTGGTACGCCCAATAGTACTCAAGACTTCGTCATGGGCGGGGCTTTGTACCAAACAGAACGTTATGGAACTTTCAGTTATGAAATTCCCGTGACAGCAAACGGTCGATATACAGTACAACTGCACTTTGCCGAAATTTATCAAAACGCTGCAAACGCACGTAGTTTCAGTGTCGCAATTGAAGGCAACACCGTAATCCGTGATCTGGATCTCTTTTCCGAAGTGGGTCACGACGTCGGTTACACCGAAACCTTCCGAGATATTCAGGTTAATGACCGCAGCGTGACGATTGAAATGATCAAAGGGGTGGAAAACCCGACTCTCGCAGGGTTTGCGATTTTTTCCGCTGATGGAAAATTGGATACAACCGTTGTTCCTACTCCGGATCTGACGAAGTTTTCCGCCTACACCGGCAAGAAAACCAGCAGAACTGTCATGACGTCAAACCATGCTACCGGTCATGTTGGAGATTTCTTCTTCACCCACTGGAAAGATGGCGGTTCCACTTCTTTAACTCTGGATACAACCGGAGATTTTAGTGTCAGCTGGCAAGGCGGTGGTTATAACTACGTCGGTGGCCCTGGTTGGCACTATGGGGATTTGAATCGTGTGATCGGCTTCCGTTTTGCGAGCGATAGCGGCGCAAGCTATATCGCTCTGTACGGTTGGGGATACGACAAAGATATGCCCAAGTCGAACCCGGCTCACTTGGTTGAATACTATATTTTGCAGCGTTGGACCTATGACCCAAGCCAGGGTGCAACCTATGGTAAAACCTTCGTGAGTAATGGCGTGGAGTATTCCACCTATCGCTCAACACGAAACCAGCAGCCTTCGATCAACGGCCGCTCGACCTTCTACCAATATTGGAGCAAGCCGACTCGCCAAGCTGCATTTGGACAGGATCACAAAATCATATTTGCTGATCACGTGAAGGCATGGGCGGATACAGGTTGGGTTCTGCCGAATACGAATAATTTGGATGCGAGCGATGACCCCACCTATCAGGTAATCGCGGTCGAAGTGTTCAACCCCGGTAGCAGTGGAACTGCATCGGGACGAGTGTGGGACGCGACTGGCCAATAATCCTAAAAAAATTGCGGATTTAAAAGGGCGCCCAAATGGCGCCCTTTTTCTTTTGCGGCGCTTCATGTTGTCGCTGCAAATTCTTTATTGTGCGCTATTTCAGGATTTATAACGAAAAGCCATATAACCTACGTAGTTTTATGGTGGCCTGCTCGTTATAGCATTTGAGAAGGCTCTCTTGCACGCTCAATAAATAAGGAGCTTGTGATGGAAATATTCAGATCCAGACTGCGGGCCTATAGTTTTTTCCCGCTGGTTGCCTGTCTGGCTGCACCTTTGCTAAGCCATTCTGCTGATGATGGCACGCAAATGAGTGAACCATTTCGCATTAATTATGCGGGCTATTTACCGCAAGCGAGCAAGTTGGCGTTTTATCTGGTCCCGAATCGCGGAACGATTCAGTGGCAAATTCAGGGCACTAATTGCGCAGGGTCTTCCAATCGTTATGTGAGCAACGATAAAAGCTCTGGCGACAGTTTTTATGTCATAGATTTTACCGACTGTACTCAGCAGGGAAGAAACTTGCGCGTACAAGTTGGTCAGCATGTATCTCTGCCTTTTGATATAAGTCCGGATCCTTACGGTGGCATAAAGTACGAATTTTTTGATTATTTTCGCGACCACGAAACCAGTGCCACATTTACCAATGCCAAAAATAACTGGGCGACCGGACTTTCGCTGCAATTTCGTTACGTGCGAGATGCGGGTGACAATGGCGCTTATCCGACAAATACCGCAGAAGCATCCTGGGCGCTGATCAATTTGTTGGAAACCTATCCGAACGTAAATAATTACTACGCCAATGGTTTGCCGGGCGCGCGCACTGTTTACGATCAGCTGAAAATTCTGACTGAACAATTCCATTATGTGCTGGCGCACGGCGGCGCTTTGGCGATTCCGAAATTTCATACCAATGTCAATCCGTTTTGGGCAGATTGTTCGCCGCACAGCAGCGGCACTTGTATTTCTGAACCTGAAACCAAGGCGACATTTGCCACTGCGCGAGCCATGGCTGCTATGGCGCGAGTGCATCATAGATTCAATGCACAAAGTGATGCAGAGTCAGCTTATTCATTGGCGCAACGCGCCTGGAATGGCGCGCGCAATAATCCGCTGAAATGTAATCAGGCGGATGCGTTTGGCGGTGAGGGCGGTTTTTATCCGGATAACGATCCCTACAGTTTGTGGCGCGATCCGAAAAAGAATCGCGATAATTGTTACCCGCACAAAAACAATACGGAAGACGATGAATACTCTGCAGCAGTAGAGCTGTATCTTGCGGCTTTAAAATTAAATCGCAGTAATGATGCCAATCACTATCGCAGCATAGTCGTCGGTCATCCGCGTTTTGATGAAGCAAGTTCCTACTGGTGGGGAGCTGTGGCAGCGGAAGGCAGTTTGTCTTTGTTGACCAACGAAGCTCTGCACGACATTGATTTGTCCAATTTAAAATCCAAACTGACGGACAAAGCCAACGCTATTTTGGGCTTTCAAAATCTCGGTTATCCCGGTGTCACCTGGGATCCAAATTCCTCTCAGTGGAATACCGGCGATCAAGACCATGTGGACAACAATGTCCGTTGGGGATCTCATCGCATGGCATTAAATGATGCGCGCATTTTAATGGCGGTTGCGGAAATTCACCGTGCGCGCAGAGATAGCGAATCAGCCATTAAATACGCTCGCGGTGCCTTGAAAGTAATGGACCATATTTCCGGGCTTAACCCCATTGGCCTTGCAATGTTTACTGCGAATGGTTATTCACAGTTCGAACATGCCATAGAGCGCACCCACGACGGTGCCGATGATAAAGACACTTGGCCCGGCAAAATGGTGCTCGGTCCCAATAACTGGACTAATGCCGATGATTCCGAGATGCCGGAATTTGGTTCTCAGCCCGGTTTGAAGATGTTTGCTGTAACTGGGACGGGATGGGCATCGAGAGAGATCTCCATCGACGGTAATGCCTCACTGGTGCCAGTTGCTTACTTCACCACAGAAGTGGCGCCAGCGATCCTCGCAGGAGAGCTGCCCCAGGAGCCAGAACCCCAAGAACCACAGCAGCCGGAGCCTGAGCAGCCTTCGCAACCAGAACAACCTTCACAGCCAGAACAGCCTGCTGCAGGAGCTTTGAGTCGCTTGCATCTGTTTGGCTTGATCGCATTGCTGTTTGCGGTGCAGTGTCGCCGCTTCGGCTGTCGTTTCTAACTCTCGATTAGTACGCTCTGGCATTTCCGATTAGCGCTCCGGCTTTTCGCTTAGATTGCTAGCTTTTTCCCGCAGGAGAATAGGGTGTTCTCCTGCGGAATTTTCCTGATCCTGCCAAAGTTGCTGCGCTGCCGCAATCCTTTTGTCTCCTTTTTCTGTACATACACCTCATTTGCCTTATGCTGCCCGGCCACCTAGGCTGAAATTCTATGCAGTCCTGGTGAAGGCATAAGGTAAATAATAAAAAACGATGTTTTTACTCGTTGGAGGTGTTTTATCCATCGAGTGTCATGAATGTAGGTCTTTTAGATCTGAGTTGTCTGCTTTACGGATACGCATCTTACGTTGATTAATTTTGATGGGACACTATGTATAAATTTAATAAAACTCTGTTTGGAATTTGGCTACTCTTGACTCTAATCGCGTGTAGCAGCGGTGGTGGAAGCGGCGGCAACAGCAACAGCTCGGGCGGAAGCAGTGGTGGGAGCGGGGGCGGGAGCGGGAACGAGCCACCAAAATCCAATTATTCGGTTGCGCTGAATGCATCAAGCATTACTCTGGAATTGCCTTATGGAGGAACAGCTGAACCTAAATTGGTATCGGTGAATTTTGTTGGCGATGGTCTGGTTGTTGGTTATCCGCCAGGCAACTCTAATGATCAACCGGTAACAGCAGAAATTCTCAGTAATTCCGGCAAATCCGCTGTCGTGGCTCTTGCTGCAGCTCCGGGACTGTCATATCCGGAGTTGGGAACTTACTCCACCGTTATCCGGTTTGCCACTGGCAGCGCGGATGGAACCGAATATGTGTACAAGGATTTGCAAGTCAGAATTGTCCAGCTGGATGGGTTTGATATTCAGCTTGCCTCGAGCCCTGTCTATAGCGGAATTTGGGGGGACGGTGGTCACTCAGCTTTTGTTGTACGAACTTTTGAGAAATCCTGGTCGGTCAGTTCGTCATCACCAGGCGTTCGTTTTACTCCTGAATCGGGAAAAGGAACCGAAACCGTTCTGGTCACCCACGATCCGGATGAGACTCCGGTAGGATCATCTGAAAAAACCATTACTTTCACAGCGGGTTCCGGTGAATCCATATCCAAAACGATTTCATATCAGTTACGGTTGCCTGAACTCTCGCAATTGAATGATCTGATCCATTTGCCGAATCATGATAAAGGACAGAGTTTGTCGCCTGTGGCGCTCAGCTTGAATTTCCAGAATGGTGTAGCCGTTCCATGGACAGCGACAGCCAGTCCATGGATTAGTTTGACTTCAGCGGAAGGTGTCACCGGTCAAAATGATATTGAGTTTTATGTCAGTAATGAGGTTTTTCCTGGTGAAGCCGAAAACATGAATGGGGTGATCACTGTTGAATTCGACATTCCTGGTGCATCATTCAGTCGTGAAATCCAAGTGAATTTTCCCTTTGAACCCTTTTATATTCAGGCTGCACCCTCGGCGATAGCCCATTCGGATTACAATACTTGGGAAAACCACGACGGAAAAATCATCGTAAACCTACCGCTCAATAATATTGAAGGGGTAACAAGCTCAGCGCCTTGGTTGATCATCCATGACGTGTCAGAAAAGTTTATTTTTTATCGTTTAGAGACGACGGATCTGCCATTTGGATATCATGAGGCCACGATATCTGTGGCGCAGCCACAACTAAATGGCGTGGTTGCAACACAAATTAATGTGGGTTACTACAAGTCTGAATTGCCTGCCACTTATGGTGAAAATGGTGAATGGAGTAGTGATGCATTCGCGGTGGCAGACAAATTGGGTCCCTGGTTATACATCGGCCGCTCGGATTCCCCGAACAGTATCGCTAAATATAATTTCATCACTAAATCAGTTGAAGAAACGGTGGTAGTGGAAGAGCTGGAGAAAATTGGCGCTTTAACCATAAGTGATGATGGCAAAACCTTATATGGTTTGTCCTACGATTGGGGGACAGGATGGGGGAAATTGCTCCAAATCCATTTGGATGATTTTGCCAACTACTCAATCGTGAATATTGATGGACCTCAATCACCCGATTTTTTGCGTTACGCGCGATTTAACGGCAAAAGTATGGTGAGCGATGGTGGTGGCTGGTTTGATGCGGATTCTGGTTCGCTGATTTTATACAGCGGCGATTATCATCCCTATAAATACAGTAAAACCGGTGAATATTTCCTGACGCCGAGTTCATATACTCCCGGTGGAATTTTTTATTCAAAATACACCTACAGCTATTTGACCAACGAACTGGCGAGAACGTCATTAGGCAGTCTCGAAATGGATATGCGCACCAATTCGCTTAATTTGTCTACGAATGAGGATTGGATGGTTCTCGTTACGGCGAATATGGAAGAGACTGAAAAAACGGTCACATCCTTTCGTCTTGCAAACGAGCTTGACTATACGCTTGAGACCTCGGGAAGAATGCATCTCCATTTCAATGATATCGAGGGATATCCCTGGGCTGATGTAAGTGGTAGAGGCGTTATAGCGGTGCAGGTTGATCGATTTCGCACGACCGATGAAGATGAAAGGGTATTATCTTTGTTTACAGCGAATCTTGAACTTATCGCCGAACATAAAATCGACTGGTTTCATTATTTTGCAGCCGATTGGCGAACATTTACCGGCGATGGAAAACTCTTTTCATCTTTTGTAAAACAGCCAGGCCGTGAGACAGGAACAATGTACCTATATTCCTCCAAATAAGAAAAATTCCGGCAAATAAGCAAAAAGGGCTAGTCATTGGACCAAATGACTGGCCTTTCTGCATCACATCTATCCTCAAATCTCGCTCCAATCCTCCGTGTCTTATTAAACGCACACTTCGCAAAGTGGTTCTATACTCAAAAGCGGACGAAATATACGAAAAAGGATAATAAGCTCCGCTGATGGGCTTGAAATTTATAACAATTGTGCATCACAGCATGCCTGTAGTCCGGCATGACGGTTAGAGGATCACTATGAGAATCCATTCTGGTTTTAAAGCAGCAATATTAATGACGGCGTGTAGCCTGGTGAGTTGCGTGTCTGCGCAAAAGTCGGTTGACGCTCAAGCAGCAGTTGTCCCCGGTATCGAGAAATTCCAGGCTTACACCCAGGTATTTCCGGAAAAAGCGCTGATCACCCAAAACCATGCGACTGGCCATGTTGGCAAATTCTTCTTTACCCATTGGAAGGATGCCGGTGCGGCTTCTTTGAGCCTAGATGCGACTGGTGCCTTTAGCGTCAGCTGGCAGGGTGGTGGTTACAACTATGTCGGTGGGCCAGGTTGGCACTACGGCGATAAAAACCGCGTTATTGGCTATCGCTTCGAGGAGGATAGTGGGGCGAGCTATATCACCCTGTACGGCTGGGGATACGACAAAGCCATGCCAACATCAGATCCCGCGCATCTGGTGGAGTACTACATTCTCCAGCGCTGGACCTATGACCCAAGTAAAGACGGTGTCTATGGCAAAACCTTTGTCAGCGACGGGGTCGAGTATTCCACCTACAGGTCTGTGCGTGAGGTAAAACCCTCGATCAACGGCCCCACGACCTTTTACCAATACTGGAGCAAGCCGACGCAACAAAGACCTCTTGGTCAGGATCACAAAATCATCTTCGCCGACCATGTGAAAGCCTGGGCCGATACGGGTTGGATTCTTCCGAATATGAACAACTTCGACGCTAGCGACGACCCGACCTATCAGGTTATGGCCGTCGAGGTATTTAATCCGCCTAAGGACGGTACTGCATCCGGACGAGTCTGGGACGCGACACCTCGCTAACACGCCCATGGGAGTGGTCAACCACCACTCCCTTGCTCGCACTTTTTTCTGGTCATTTTTACCCAATATTCCCTTGTCCTGCGCCCCTTTCCTGGTGATTTGCTACTTAATCACCGTCAAATCTCCGTCTTTTTGACTGCGTCACATTAGTTTCTTTGAAATCATTGTCACAAATCGGTTAATTGTTAGCGCCTGCACACCCTGAGATTTTGTAACATCAATGGTCATATGAAATGACAACAAAAAGTGGGTTTAACCATGATCGGAGTAGCAAGGTTTTGTCGGACAAGAAGCCACTGGCTCTTGGCCTTTTATCTAATTTTTAACTTGGCTGCCTGCGGTAGTGAGGGCGATGAGCCTTCATCAGGCGGTGCTAGTTCATCCAGCAGTTCCAGCTCTTCGAGCAGCAGCTCCAGCTCCTCAGGTTTTACGTGCTCCTCCTGCGTTGGCCTGATTCTGAATGAAGCGGTTTCGTCGAATTCGGAATTCAAAGACGAGGATGGGGACAGCGAAGACTGGTTTGAGATACATAACCACAGCAACAACCCAGTCCGGTTGGCGGGTTGGAGTGTGTCCGATGACGAGCTTGAACCGCAAAAATGGCAGTTCCCCGATATCACTTTGGACGCGGGCGGCTATCTGGTGGTGTGGGCTTCGGATAAGGACCGATCTGAGCCTGGTCGACCTTTACACGCCAACTTCAAAATCTCTTCCTCTGGCGAAACCCTGTACCTGTTTGAAAACGGAACCCTCAAGCAATTTCTGCACATTGAAGGATTGCGCACAGGCACCTCCGTTGGTCTGTCTGAGGTGAGCAAGTCGACGGTTTATTACGATCAGCCGACGCCCGGTGCGGCCAATAGCGCGCGCGAGTATCGCGGCGTTCTTAATGGTTTGGTGGAGTTTTCCGATAAAGGTGGAATAACGGAAGCCTCAATGGTGATGCTAAATGGCGCTGAGGCCAATCAAACCATTCGTTACACGCTCGATGGCAGTGTGCCCAATGAGAATTCACCGGTTTATCAGGGCGCAATTTTTCTGACAAAAAATACCGCGATTCGCGCGCGTATTTTTGCCGATGGTTATATTCCCTCGGTTGTGCAATCGCGCACCTTCCTGGTTGGTGCCCGACACGATATTCCGGTGGTTACTTTGGAAGCGGATCCATTGGATTTTTTTGATACGGAGTACGGCATCTATGTACTCGGTCCAAAATACGAGCCTATGCCACCCAACTATGGAGCTAACTTCTGGCAGGATTGGGAGCGGGAAATTCACTTTGCGTTTTACGAGCCGGATGGTGCTCTGGGAACAGAATTCAGCGCCGGTGTGCAGATCTTTGGTGGATACACACGATCATTTGCGCAAAAAGCCTTGGCTATATATGCGCGCAGTCGCTATGGCGTGGACAAATTTGACTATCGCTTTTTCCCCCAGCTGAGCTACAAAAAATTCGAACATTTAGTGTTGCGCGCATCGGGCAACGATTGGATGCGTACTATGCTGCGGGATCGCGCATTCACCACCTTGATGGAGGGAAGTGGCCTCGATTATCAAGCGGGACGCGCTGTCGCGGTTTATTTAAATGGCGAGTACTGGGGCTTGCATAACCTGCGCGAAAAAGTCAACGAAGCTTTCTTAAACTCTAAACATGATGTCAAGAAAAAAGATGTCACCATCTTGGAGGCGAATGCAGAAGTTGTCGAAGGCTCCAACGAAGAGTATTTGGCGTTAATCGATTATGTGTCGAAAACGGATCCAGAGTTGCCTGAGTTCTACTCTACAGTTGCAGAGCAAGTTGATATCGAAAACTTTATCGCCTATCAGGTTGTGCAAATATTTATCGCCAACGACGACTGGCCGGTAAGGAACATCAAGTATTGGAAAACTCCGAAAACCAAATGGCGTTGGATTTTGTACGACACCGATTTTGGTTTCGGTCTGTACGAACGCAATGTGCAGAAAAATTCCCTGGCTTACGCGACAGCTGCGAACGCCATGGGCGCTAATGTAAATAATCCGCCCTGGTCGACCTTGTTGCTACGTCGCCTGCTGCAGAATCCACAATTCCGGCAGCAATTCATCAATTATTTTGCGGACCAATTAAATACTCGTTTCCTACCCTCGAATGTAGCAGCTGTTGTAGAGCGTCTGGCAGACGAAATCCGCACGGAAATCCCACTGCAAAAAGCTCGCTGGGGAGGTCAGCGCAGTACCTGGAATTGGGAAAGCGAAATTCAAAGCCTGATCACCTATGGCAACGCCAGACCGAATTATGTGTGGCAGCACCTGCGCCAATATTTTGGGTTGTCTGATCCTCATAATCTGTCCGTAACAGCTCTCAATACGGCGATGGGCAGTGTCCAGGTCAATTCTGTTGCAGTCGCGCAGGAGAGTTGGAGTGGGCAATATTTTGCGGAAGTTCCTATAACGGTAACCGCTGTTCCCAAAGCGGGTTATCGCTTCTCTCATTGGGAAGGGGATATAACTTCAGCAGACAGAACGCTCAGCGTGTCCTTGGTTGAAGATTTGAATCTGACGCCGGTTTTTGTGGCGGAGTAATCGCGTAAAAACCAAAAACCCGGCCTAGGCCGGGTTTTTTATTTAGAAGAGAGAACTGCCGGATTATTGGATGGTTACGTCCCAATAGAACTCACGTACTTGTTCATCCGGAACAGATACTCTCAAAGTGAGAGTGCCAGTAGTTGCGGTAGAGCCTCCTTTCAAAGTTACGCCGTAGGGGCCAGTAGGCGCACCAACAATATCTTCCACTGTCCACGAGGTTATGCCTTCCAGAGTTCCCGCAGTAGTACTAAAGGAGATTTGCGTTCCTGACGGAAGTGGGTTGCCAATAGCACAGCCGGCTGGTGCTTGATTTTCTGCATTAATATTGCCGTCTGATAAATACAACCCGGTCAAACTCCTGGTTGAGTTAATTGGAACAACCACGGGTGAAGCGAAAGTTCCGGTGGAGCAAATTGTCGGATTGTTGCCTTGAGAGATAAACAACTGCGTAATCGCGGCCAAGTCAACATACTTCACGTCTGGTGAACACAAGCTGGTGTGTTGGCAGTTCAAGCCATTCCAAAGGCCATCCCCATCATCGCGAACCTTGTTGCGATTGGTATCGATAAAGTAATCGTCGGGCTGATAGTTCTCTGAATAGTCACGACTTAAGAAGGGCTCGCCTAGATCGTGCGTTGCATCGAAAGTGTCGCCATCATCAAAGATATTGTTGCCATTTCTATCGATAAAATCTTCGGTGCCTTTTACTGTAGCGAAAATACGCGCGCGACCGTTGGCGGGTTCTCTGCCGTCGGGCTTCCATTGAACAGAGCAGGTGCCGTTCTCCGTTGTACAAGATGGTGTGACATAGCCGCCGTCGATGCTAACGAAGTTAATAGCTGTGCCATCCACGACCGGGTTGCCCACGCGGTCTGTCGCGACCACGGTTACAGATGCTTCGGGGGTGTTCAATTTATTCCAGGCGTTGAGGCTATTTTTGTCCAGGCCAATATGGAAGTGATTGGCAGATGGCAATCCAGTGGATATCACAAGCCCTCCTGACAGCGCTTCGGCACCACTTTCTTCATGGCGTGCTACAACCGTAACAACGTTGGGCATAGAGCCAGACAATACGTGAGCGCGTACAAGGCCGTCACTCCCGGAAATGCCGGTTGTTTCAACGAGACGAATTGTATCGCCTGCAAGACCTTCAATGCGGAAGGTTACGCGCTGTCCGGCAACGGAAGAACCGTAAATGCCATTCAGTCGGAATGTGATCGTCGATCTTTCAGGGCCGCCGCTGCCTGCAATTGCGATATTTCCAGGTTCGGTTGATTCCCATGAAATAAAGGAAACCTTATCTTCGATGAAGATCTCAGAAGAGTAGGAGAACGATGGGAAATCGGGCGTAGTGAAGGTGACAACATCGCTACCGACGCATCCAAATGTGGTGTAGGAAAAGCTGATCTGATTTTCGTTGGTAATGGGGCCAACAATCTCGGCTAAACCGTCTCGTATACATTCAGATGTGGCTTTCCACCCGGTTCCTACTGGTTGGACCGTATTGCCATTGCGGTTGGTGAAGTTCAAATGAACGGCTGTTGAAGCGTGAGGTTCTAGTGGTTGGTTAACAATATTGGCTTCAACAAAAACCGGGTTTCCTTGTGCGTCTCGAAGAGGGCTGGTGACGGTCGTTCCGCTAGACGAACTGGCCGACGAGCTGGAGCTAGACGAAGGAGAAGAGGGAGTAAGTGTGCCTATTTTAGTTGGTCCTGAGCGATTATTGTCAGAACTCGAACAGCCCACTAGACCGATAAAACAAGCGAAAACCAACGAAGGTGCCGCCCACCGAAGTTTAGGCGAAGGATTAACAAATTCCATGATGATTCCTTTTGCGATAACAGAGCTGGTACTTAGCGAGTCCCGTGCGACCCGCCTTCATTATTGTGATCGGTTCGCTCTTCTTACGAATCACTTCATGCGGAAAATGAGCAAACCGCCGCAACTTTAATCAAAAAAAGCTTATGCAGCAAATGGCGGTTCTTCAAGCTTGCGGCAGGTATTTTTTGAGTTGCGGGGTATTGCACCCCGGCAAAAAGTCCCATCCATGCCTTAATAAGAGGTAAGGGAAGAGCAACCTTGAAATCCTGGAGAAGGTTATTTGGTTAAGTTATTGAAAATCGATAACCTATTCCCGGCCAGTCAACAAGCGACGGTTTGAGTTGTTAGTTCAAAAACTCGCAAGTATCGGACATGTCCATTGGGCAGGGTCCATTTTATGTGGTCGCCGATTCGGCTCCCTAGCAGGGCGATCCCCAGGGATGATGTCACGGAAACGACCTGTAGTTTGTCATCTCCAGTGGGTTGCTTCTTGGGATTGTCGCTCAATAAAAGCCTTGTAACAGAGCCGGTGCCCATGTCTTTCAGACTAACGATTGCCCCAATCCTGGCGATGTCATCCGGAAATAGATGATCATCGATAACTTTTGCAGTATCGAGCTTGGGATAGGCCTTACCGTAACCCTGCGCATTTCCGTTAAGCTGGGATCTTACTCGGGTGAGTTTTTTATAATCGGTTTTGCAGAGCAAAGTAATTCTGGTGCTCGATTCGAACATGATTTCTTACCAAATAAAAAAGTGGCGGATCAACCGCCACTGACCTGTTGTAAATTTGACCAATCCTTTTGCGCTGCCCGTTGTATTAGCTGGGCATTTGTTATCAGTCCTTCCCGTTTTTCTTCTCCCTTTTTTCCTTGCGCTTTTCTTTAAGAGATTTTTGTGGTGGTTTCTTGGCTTTTTCTTTACTCATAAAGTTTCCTCCTGAGTGAAAATTTCCAGAAAAATCGCGACTGCAATTTTCCTGGGCGATGCAGCAGAGCTGCGAATCTTTGATGTTTCACTCGCCGACTTAAAAATGACGCTAAGTCAGGATTTTGAGCTCAGCATCAGCCTGGTTTTCCAGGAGGCGAGCAAATGAGGAAATTAGCCGAGCGCAAGCAGCGCGCCCGGTTTAGGCGGGACAGGCGGGAGACTTTCTCCAGATAAACAAATGACTATCTCTAATCATGTCTGGTTCGGAAAATTGGGAGTAAATGTCATCATACCCAAGCAAATATTAAAGTCAAATATACGATTGGATATTGCGAATTGCAAAAAAACGGAATTTCTTTTTTTTGAAGGTTGGGAGGTTTTGGGGGGAAATATTGTGAAAAAAGGATTTTTTATGAGGGGAAATATGAAATCCGCTGGACCGAATTTGGGTCCAGCGGAAAAAGGAAATTAAATAATGCCGAATGCGAGCATTGCAACCGCTACACGCTTGAGGCCTACGATATTGGCACCGGCAACGTAGTTGTTGGCCATGCCATATTCTTTGGCTGTTTCGTAACAGTCGCGGTGAATATCTCTCATGATGGTCTGGAGTTTTTGGTCAGTGTATTCAAAAGTCCAGGCGTCTCGGCTGGCATTTTGTTGCATTTCAAGAGCTGAAGTTGCAACACCACCTGCGTTAGCGGCTTTGCCGGGACCATAAGAAATGCCGGCATCCTGGAACACTTTAATGCCGCCAGGAGTGGTAGGCATGTTGGCGCCTTCGCTCACAGCGATACAGCCGTTGGCGACCAGAGTGCGTGCGGATTCTTCGTCCAGCTCGTTTTGGGTCGCGCAGGGCAGGGCGATGTCACAGGGGACATTCCAGATATTGCCGCCAGCTGTGTAGGTGGAGTCTCTGTGAATCGCTTGGTAAGCGCTGATGCGACCGCGCTCAACTTCCTTGATCTGCTTGATGGTGTCGAGGTTCAGGCCGTTAGGATCGTAGATGAAGCCGGCTGAGTCAGAGCACGCGACAACTTTCACGCCGTACTCTTGCAGTTTTTCAATGGCATAGATGGCAACGTTACCGGATCCAGAGACTACTGCGGTTTTGCCTTCCATATCAATGCCGCGAACTTTCAACATTTCGCGCGCAAAGTAGACCGCGCCGTACCCGGTTGCTTCTTTACGTACCAAAGCACCGCCCCAAGCTGGGCTTTTGCCGGTAATGACGCCGGATTCATAGCGGTTGGTGATGCGCTTGTATTGACCGAACAAGAAGCCGATTTCGCGCGTGCCCACGCCTATGTCGCCTGCGGGTACGTCGGTGAGTTCACCGATATGGCGATAGAGTTCTGTCATGAAACTCTGGCAAAAACGCATGACTTCGCCTTCGCTCTTGTTTTTCGGGTCGAAATCCGAACCGCCCTTGGCGCCGCCGATCGGCATGCCGGACAGAGCATTTTTGAAGGTTTGTTCAAAGCCCAGGAATTTGATGGTGCCCAGAGTTACCGATGGGTGGAAACGGAGACCGCCCTTGTAGGGACCCAAAGCGCTATTAAAGCCAACGCGGAAGCCGCGGTTGATTTGGACCTCTCCTTTGTCGTCTTGCCAGGGCACGCGGAAGATGATTTGTCGTTCCGGTTCGCAAATGCGCTCGATGATCTTGTACTCGGCGTATTCGGGATGCTTTTCCAACACGGGCCCCAGCGTTTCGATCACTTCCCTAACGGCTTGGTGGAATTCTGGTTCCCCCGGGTTGCGTTTGATGACCTGATCGAAAATGGATTCGATGCGCGCTTTGATAGTCCCATTCATTTCGGTAAATACCTCATTGGTGCAGTTGTGATGTCCTGTTAATCGCAGTTGCCTGCGTGGGTTTCCGAAACATAAGGCCTCAAAGCAACAGATCGGCTCGCCACTAAATTCAAGGTTGGTCCATCGAGAGAATTTGCTGAGTCGGAGGTGAAGACTGTCCTTTTGCCACCGCCGAATGGGCGGCTAAAAAGAGACCAGGCCTTTTTAACCGCCCTTAATTATGAAAGGCGATAGCAACGGTGTGCAGCCGTCGCGGGACCGGCAGGAAGAGGCTTATGTGAGTCGGGGTCATAATCATCACCACATCATAACATGAAATTTTCGTTAAGCGATCTTAAATGGCGCAAAAGTGGCGATAAACGGTGCGTAATGGTGCATATGGCGCGTGAAATTGTATTCAGTGAAACAATCGATGATCTGATTTGGTGCGTGGATTTTTATAACTTGCGATAGAAGTCTTCTTTGGAAGAGAAAAAATGACTATAAGTCGATGTAGGTGCGAACCTTATCACGGTCTCCTTGGCGCTATTTACTTAGAATCGGTCATCGGAACATTCCAACCTAAGCTGCGTGTGCATATATAGGGCATGTAGCGAGCGCCAAACGGGGAGCAATAACGATAATGCGTAAGATACTAGTCATAGGAATGCTGAGTTTGATGTTGGCAGCGTGTGGGGACGACGAGACCTCATCCGGCGACGTCACCAGCAGTTCATCGAGCAGCAGCTCGTCAAGCAGCAGTTCTTCAAGTAGCAGTTCGTCGTCCAGCAGCACTTCTTCAAGCAGTAGTTCATCATCAAGCAGTTCATCGAATGGTGGGATGTCGAGCGGTGACGCCGTGAGAGGCAAGGCGACTTTCGCCGCTCGCTGCACCACCTGTCACAAAGACGATAACGACGACGGTTATTTTGGAACCAACGACGGCATATCCGGAGATACAGGTGTCTACAAAATTGACCCTGATGACCTGGGTTCACCCTCGATTTATCCGTCTTACAACGGCGCTTCTCGAGATGGCTTGGCAGCGTTTATCCAACAGTACATGGGGCCAGCCGCAGGCTGTGACGCTCAGTGTGCCTTGGATACCGCCACTTACATTTGGTCACTGAAAGATGGTGTTAAGGGACCAACTGCTGGAGTCATCGCGTGTACCAATCCTAATGCCATTCATTACGGCAAACGCACGCTCCATATCCTGAGTTCTTACGAATATCACAACTCTTTGAGCCAGCTGTTCACCCTCCCGTTACCAGACGACTATTCCTCTCCGGCTAAGTTTGGTCTCGACGTTACCATTGCGCGTTTGCCAAACCACGTGAGTGAAACGCTCAACGAAACTCGCGTTAACAACTTCTATGACAACGCAGTAGAAATTGCTGACTGGGCAATCTCTTCCAATGCGTTGCCGTTCTCTTGTGACGACCCTATCCAGTGCGCCACGGATTTCATTAATGAATTCGCGTACGTAGCGTATCGACGTGCGTTGACCGAGGTGGAGCAGGCTGATATCAACCTGATTTTCACTGAAGCTCCTAGCCTGGAAGATGGCTTGAAGTGGGCGATCCGCACAGTGTTGATGTCGCCTAACTTCCTGTACCGCTCAGAATTGGGAACCAAGGTTTCCGATCTGCTGGCCAATCCAGTTGTCGCGCCTGGCACCAAGTATGAATTCCAAGGTACGCCTACGACTTTCAGAAACCTGAAAATCGAGCGCTATAACCGCATTAGCGTTGATAACTCCGGAACTTACTCCTATCGCTGGACAGGCAAAGACCTGATTGCTATCAGCGTCAAAGGTGCGAAGAGTGAATTCGATCGCTGGCCGGTTCTGACTATTGGTGCAGGTTACGGCGATGGCGGCGTTCTGCAGCGCATCACTGTTAACCACAGTGGTTATCGCACTTACTACATAGTGGTCGACAAAGTTCCGAATGGTCCGATCTACTTCCTGAATGACGCCAACTACGCTGGCAACGACTACCTGATGCCGCCGATCGAAGTTGCCACTTTGAGCATCGGTGTTCAGGGTGAAGCCAAGCCGGTACAAGACGATGTCACCAAGTTGCGTGCAGCGGATCAGAACGCTTATGCGTTGGATCCTTATGAATACGCATCCGCACTCTCTTTTGCATTGACCGGTTCTGGTCCTTCCAAAGCTCTGTTGGATGCAGCGGTGGCAGGTGAGCTGGTTGATCTTGCTAAACGCGAAGCTCACGTCGATGCCTTGATCGATTCTCCGCTCGGTAAGAAACACATCGAGCGCCTCGGCGGTAAATGGTTCAGCACAGATGGTCTGACTGAGAAGACTCGTAACGTAGCCGAGTTCACTCCTGAAGTGCGTCAATCCATGATGCAAGAGATTCGCGAGATCTTTAAACACGTGTTCTACAACGGCGACTTCCCGAGCATGTACCGCGGTGACTTTACCTATCTCGACAAGACCTTGTCAGATTTCTACAAGTTGCCTGGTGGCGGTTCCTCTCACGGTGACTTCCGTTATGTCGATACCACTGGCACTCCTCGTGGTGGTGTGATCGCGTCCGGTGCTTACATGGCATACAACGCACATATGGATTACACCTCTCCGATTCAGCGTTCAGCTCACTTCCGTCAGGACGTGTTGTGTCAAGCGATTCCGCTGCCAACCAACTTGGAAGACTCTGAAGAGCGTGCCGCCGCTGCCAAGATGTTGGAAGCTCGCTTACAAGCAGGCGATATCACCACTGCGGACTGGTATGACAAGCAAACCAATATTCCAGGTTCTTCTTGTGCCGCATGCCATAACGCCATCATCAACCCCTTGTTCGGCATTGATGACTTCGACAACGTAGGCCGTCTGCGTCCTCGTGTTAACGGTAAGGTGGTACAGGACGGTCTGATCGCGATCAATGGTGTTCCAGTGCCACAAGGTGTGCGCAACTTGGAAATCACCCAGGTCAGCGAAGGCTATCTGTATGGCTATGATGCAGTGGGAACCCTGTCTGGTGCGAAAGCGGATGCCGCCAAAGCTTCTGGTGATGGCTTGAGATTCTCCGGTGCGAAAGAGCTCAGCCGCCTGGTTGTGGACAACGATTTGCCTGGCGTATCTGCTTGCTTGATCGAGAAGACAACTCGTTATGCTCTTGGATACACGCTGAACAAGGTTCTGTTGGATCCTGCAGAGAATGGATATTACGGTATCAGCAATGCACAAGCGGCTGAATTTGCCTGTGTTAAGCAGGAACTTGAAGCTGCCTACGCTAAAAACAAGAGCCCGCGCGACGTGCTGAAAGCCGTTGTTATGTCTGACTCTTTCCGATTCCGTAAATAATAAGTTTCGCGGCGGGACATAAACCGCCGCGTAGCCAAAACAGGTTATACGACCATGACAGATATAAAGAAAATGAAAGAACCCGATCAGAAAGTTGCAGAAGCTCAGCGCAAAGATGTGCAAAGATCCCGTCGCAAGTTTCTCGATCTTGTTGCCAAATCCGGTATCGCTTCATCCACCTTGCGTTTTTCCAGCCTGCTGGGCGGTATCATGACCGCACGATATGCGCATGCGCAGGAAACGCCAAAGCGCGTAGTCTATTGCTACATTCACAGTGGCTCGCCTGAAGACTGGCGTCCATCTTCTGCTTCCAACATCTCCAGCTCGGCGTCTTCTTTCCACTATGGTCCTGGCAGCTACAACGTTGCGCAGATCTGCCACTTCCGCGGTGTTGATACCGAGGTTGCGGGGCACGGTGGTGCTCGGCAGGCGCTGGGGGGCGACTACACCCGCAATACCGTGGACGTAGATCTCGGACCTATTTTGGGACCGCGTAGTTACTACACCACTATCTTCCTTGGCTCCAATGCCGCAGATGCGGGCTCTGGTCCCGGCATGATCATCAGTAAAGGTGGTTTGCCGATTGAGGATCCCAAACAAGCGTTGGGCCGCTATTTTGGTGCTCTGCCGGAAGTTGGCAAAGACGACACCTATAAGTTGTCTTTTGAAGCGCAAAAACGCGCAATCGACAGCATCAAGAAAAAGCTCAGCACTGAAGAGCATGATCGTTTGGCGAAGCACTTGACCGCGATCGAAAAAATCGAGGCTCGTATTGCGGATTTGGCGAACGCTGCGGCGCCGGACCTCAACGCTTGCAAACCAACTATTCCTGGCACTTACGATGATTCAACCAATGCGGGAATGGTGGAGCACTCCAAATTGCAGGCGGACATCATCGTCGCTGCATTCCAGTGCGACTTGACCCGAGTTGCGGTGCTGCAGATCGGTAACCACAACGGCGGTGGCTGGACCTATCGCGGTTTTGACGGACACAGCGCGGCTCACTCTGGTGGTGCTTCCGTGTGGAACCCAATGATGCGCGAGAAATTCGAGGTACCTGCGTATTTCATCAAGAAATTGATGGATACCTTGGACTCTGATGGTCAACCACTGATCAATAGCACGGCGTTCTGTCAGGTGACTTGCTTCGGTAACGGCTTGTCACACGCATCGACGGATGCGCCTTTCTTGTTGGCAACCAAGATGCCTGGATTCAAATCCGGTTTTTCATCCAAAGGCACAGCCTCGACTTCAAGAGACTTCCATGCGGAAGTTGCAAAAGGTCTGGGTATAGATCCGAAAGGATTGCACTTGGGTGGTGCAACCGGCGGCGATGTCGGCTTGACCTGATAGACGCAGATCCATCTATAGAAGTAAAAAGCCTCGCCATTGGCGGGGCTTTTTTTTGCTGCCCGAGATAGAAGGGTGGGAATCTTTGCCGAATGAGGTTCTAGGCGAACTGAGTGGAGAGTGATACCTTCCGGATCTCTAACGAGACGTCCAAGTTTATAAACGTTGGTGAGCGATGACTGAAAAAGCCGATTTTATTTTTCCTTCAGGGGTATTGATTTGCCCTATATGTGCTCAGGAATTGAGTTCATTTCACTGCCATGGGTGCAACAGCGAATTTTTTCCCTTGGGAGAAATACCTTGCGTATTCACCACCGGAATCCAGCAAAAAAATCTTTGGCAGCATCAAATGGCCATGATGGAAACCCAGGGTGCAGATGCGCTGGAGCATTTGGATTACATCCTTCAGGGATATGATGTGTCGCCGCGCAGCCGGGAGCGGTTGGAGCAGGCCTATGATGCGATGAAAGAAAGCCTGGAAATGATCATGGGCTTGCTGAAAGACGGGGGATTGCGCAGTCAGCGCAGTGAGTTATTTGAAAAAATGACCGTCGATAACCCCACCGAGTATTACCACCACATTCTGCGCGACTGGGCGTGGGATGCAGAACCGAGCAAACACTTTAAAACCCATGTGAACGACGCGAATTTGCAGCGGGTGCTCGGAATCTGGCCGGAGTTGCAGCCGGAGAAAATGTTGTTTCTTGGCGCCGGGGCAGGGCGCTTGAGTTGGGATTTGCACAAAACGTTTAAACCGCAATACACCATTGCATCGGATATCAATCCCTTTCTTTTGATTTGCGCTCAAACGCTGATCAAGCGTCGCCACTCCATTACCTTGCCAGAACTCTATACCTATCCGCAGATCGGCTATCCCTATTCCAAATCCTGGGTTATGAATCCGCCGGACGACCCAGAGGGATTGCACAAAAACTGGTTTGCCTTGGGGGCTGATGTCTGGAATATGCCGCTCAAAGAAAGCAGCGTGGATACGATAGTGACTTCGTGGTTGCTGGATGTGACGGGCGGAGATGTTAAAGACCTTATTGCGGTGATCGATTATTTGCTGAAACCTGGCGGTTACTGGATCAACACTGGGCCTTTATTATATTCCGGGCAGCTGAGTTTTGAATTGAAATACTCCGCCGAGGAAATTTTAGATTTTGCCCAGATGGCGGGTTTCGAGGTGGAAAAACAAAGCGTCGAAGAAGTTGCCCATATGGCTTCGCCCTTGAATGCGCGCTATCACCATGAGCAGGTATTTTCCTTTTCGGCCCGCAAGCGCACGGAGCCACGACCTGTGGCGAAGCCTGGAAAGACAGCTGAATGGTTGACGCCCGCCTGGCTCGTAATGCACCACCAGCCAGTTCCGCAGATCGATTTCCAATGTGAAATGGGCCACGACTTTATTCGCAATGTATTGAGTCTTGTCGACGGAAAAAGAAGCATTTATTTGATTGCGCAACTGGTGCAGCCAACTTTGCCTCCCGGTGTGGATGCAAAAGAAGCGGTGGTGGCTTTATTCGGACAAATCTTGGAACAGATGGCTGATGCGCCTGAAAAAGAGTGATTAGCTTGTTTCAGGAAGTTGGCGGGTTGAAAATCACTTGCGGGGAAGCAGGAAGGGTATTTGCTGCTATCTAGAGCATGCCAGCAGTACTCTCGGTTTGAGGCTCGTGTGTGTGGCTTGCCGAAAGGGCGCAAGCCACTGATTTATGCAACTGATTGGGTCGCTATGAACAGGGAAAAGCCACCTAAGGAGAGCGGAGATAGCTTATGAACCGTAAGATAATCTCTGCACTCGTTATTTTCTTGATGTTGCAGGCGTGCACAATAACTAAGAAGGGTTGTCAGTTTCAGTACACCGATGAGTTTAAAGAAACTTATGTCTTGCCGTACTTAAGGGAAAACGTCGGCGCTGAAATGCTGCCCTTTTTTAATGTTGACGATCCGGTTTTAACTGATAAAGGAGGCGTCACGAGACTAGTGGTTTCTCCCATCAAGGTTGTCGATGGTCGAATAGTTATGTACGAAAATAGCTTTGTGTTTATCGTCAAAAATTGTACGAGAGAGCTGGTTGATTCATTCACGGTGGTTAGGAATTAAAGTACGAAGAAGTCGAATCGAACTTTGGGCTTTGCCCCTTGCTTGATGAGCCTGGCCGGTACTCCAGCCGGGCATTTCTTTTTAACCGCCAGCCCGGCCTTATCGAGCCAATGGCCGCATTTGCTCAAGGGTCGGTTGGTATGGCGACAACTACGGTAATGAAAAGGGCATTTGGGTTGAAGTTATTTTCAAGAAAAACTGGTGCGTTATATGCCACAGTTTGGGTTGGAAGCGCTGCTAGTTTGTTGACAATATCCTCTTTGGGTAGAGGTCATAATTTGTATGATCAGGGTGTCTGAGATCCGGTATCGCTCTTATCTGGATTGGTAATTGGAACAAATTGATATGCAGTTATTGAATTGCCCGAATTGTGGAAAACATGCAATTCCCCTGGTTGAGAAACTAAAAATCGCGGTAGATGGAGAAGGCTTTCAGTGTAGTGAGTGTGGTGTAACGTTTGGAGTCTTCGCAATAGTAAGGCTTTTAATAGGCGTTGTTGCTACAGCAATGTTTTTCTTTTCTTTTGCCTATTTTTTTGGACGTTTTGGCTTTTTATATGGATTGCTGTGCTCGGTGGTAAGTTCTTTTTTTACACTCATTTTTCTGTCTTCTGCGTGCCCTTTATTCAAGTTGAAGCAGGATAATCGGAGACAGACCCCAATTAAAAAGTTGTAAATGCCTTCAGAAAGCCCTTCACAACGACCTGAATGCAAGCGGCAAGGTTTCAGCTTTAGCCGCTTTCTTTTTAGCCGTTTATCCATGGCCCAACCAATAGCTCGCCGCGAATACAAGTCAATGATTGCCGCCAGGTACAGCCATCCTGCAGTCTAGATGTAATGTCGGCCCCCACGGCAGATTTGGTGCGACTGGGTTAAACCGCCGATCAAGAATGTTCTCCGCTATCGGCAGGCTATGGTTGTTATTAGTGGTCATGCGAAATTTGCGTTTTTGTTTGCCCGTAGCTCCAGTTTATCCAGCTGTAACTGGAGCTACTTTCCCAGCTCTCCGATGCGTTTTGGCTCGGGCGTCATACCTGTTTTTCCCTTAGTAGCTAGCAGCCGGTAATCGACTGAGATTCATGCTCCTTTAGCCAGCAGCGCAGTGATTGATATCTTAAATGAGTCGATTGTAAAACTACTTCACAAATCAAAAGATGTTGTCTGGCGAAAAAACAGCCAATTAAGATTTGTTTCGTTTGGTTTTGTCCGCCATCGAATATATAGAAACTTAGGTAAGCGTCTTTGGTTACCCATATAACGCTGCCTAAGTTAAGATAGCCGGCAAACTCTACGGACTATGTTGTGATACCGAAAGATCTTCGCATTCCTGGATACGATATCGAAGCTTTGCTGGGCAAGGGCGGCATGGCTGCTGTTTATCGTGCGCGGCAACAGAACTTTGGTCGCGATGTTGCGCTGAAGGTGTTGAACCCCGCCGTCGACGATCTCGAGGAATTTAGTCGGCGGTTTTTGCAAGAGTCTGTCATTGCTGCGAAGTTACATCACAGCAATATAGTGCAGGTTTACAACGTCGGTCAGCACGAGAATTTTTTCTACATTTCAATGGAGTACCTGGACGGCGGCGACTTGAGCAATCGCTTGCAACAGGGCTTGTCGATCAGAGAAACACTGCGCATCATCACCCAGCTCGCCGATGCTCTGGATTTTGCTCATCGAAAAAATATCATTCACCGCGATATCAAACCCGCCAATATCATGTTCAGGGAGGATGGTGCTGCGGTTCTGACCGACTTTGGTATCGCCAAAGAATTGGAGAGCCAATCGGACCTCACTCAAACCGGGTTGATTCTCGGCACACCCAAATATATGAGTCCCGAACATCTGCGCGGTGAAGAGGTGGATCACCGGGCGGACATCTATGCATTGGGCATAGTTTTCTATCGTTGCTTAACCAATTATGTGCCGTTCGACGGGAAAGACATGGTGACCACGGCCTATTTGCAGGATTGTGAGCCGGTGCCCGCCTTGCCGCCGGAGGTCGCGTGTTTTCAGCCTGTGATTAACCGGATGCTGGAAAAATCGCCGCTGGATCGCTTTCAGCGCGCCAGGGAGGTGATAGAGGCCCTGGAGCAGATCGACAAATCGCAATATTCTCCGGATTTAACCAACCTTGATGTGGCTGCTGCACATAAAGCTGCGCCTCCGACTGTGACACGCAGTACTAGCGGACGTCATTCCGTTACCGGTTCCCATTCAGCCAGTGGGCGAATCGAACCTCGAATTGGCTCTGATCAAACGGTGTTTCATTTCAAGCCTGGGCTTAACGAAACGATTCGTGCGGAGCACATGACGGATTCCGGTTATGGTGCATCTACGAAGCTCGCCGTGAAGCGGAAGTCAGGCGTTAAAGCTGTTGTGTTGGGGGCGGTTGTTTTCGGTGGGCTGGTGATTCCGGCCAATCAATTGCTTCAAAGCGAAACCAATTTTGGCGGCGTTGCGGCGACGATTTGGGAACAACTGGTTAATGGCACTCTAGGTAAACAGCTTGCGCCATTAAGTGAGGAAATCTCATCTGCTCGTACAAATAATATTTCTGGTCCGGTAGATGTCCACTTGGTCAGGGCAGCGGCAGAGAAATTGGGTTTGGATTCTCATCCGGTTGTGTCGAAGATCTTGCCGCTCAATAAGGTCGAAATTGAATATGCTCCAGGCGAGCCTGCAAGCTCCGAGGATATGCTTGCTCGTGCGAAACAAAAAGAGCAGTTGGCGGCAGAGGCTGCAGCGCGAGCTGCGGCGGTCGCAGAACAAGTTTCTATTTTGTTGGCAGAGGCGGAATCCTTGCGAACAAGCTATCGCCTGCGCAGACCTGCAGGCCAAAATGCTTACAGCAAATATCAGGAGGTTTTAGCGTTGCAACCTGATAATGCCGAAGCTTTAGCCGGCGTGGAAAAAATTGCGGACGCCTATATTGCGATGATGGAACGCGCGCTCAATGAAAAAAAACTCGATGCTGCACGTTCATATCTTGATGAAGCACGAGAGATCTCGCCTCATCGCACCGTGTATGAAAATTTGGAATCCA
Source organism: Saccharophagus sp. K07 (assembly GCF_014336955.1). Taxonomy (GTDB): domain Bacteria; phylum Pseudomonadota; class Gammaproteobacteria; order Pseudomonadales; family Cellvibrionaceae; genus UBA5868. The sequence goes on from NZ_QRAI01000001.1 coordinate 846,361, forward strand.
AGCTTGCATTTGCCATTGAAGCAAAACGAGAACAGGAACTGTTATTGGCTGCGGAACAGCGCCTGACGAGAATTCAAGAATTGTTGCTTGCCGCAAAGCAGGATGAAGAAGCCGGGCGAATTCGCTCGCCTGTCGGCAACAATGCCCTAGAAAAATATCAGCAAATACTCGATCTGGATCCAAATAATATACAAGCGATCAATAAATTGATCGAGTACGGCCGATAAACCTTTAAGCCACGCTTTTCTAGAAACAAGCCAGTGTTCGTTCAGCAAAACGTTCGCGCAGCTTGCGAATGCGTTCAATTATCCTTTCATTCTTAGGATCGCGATCAAGCTTGAGTTGTAACAGGGCGACGGATTTGGCCAAATTTTCCACTTCCAGTGGACAGTTGTTCTGTGCCGCAAAACGATCGGCCATCTTCAGATATTCGTTTTCCTGATTGCGCAAAACCGCTGCCAAATTACCAGCCACGGTTCGGGCTGCCTCTGTAGTAAGGTTTTGCAAAATTTCTGCATTATTTGGCAATTTTGCCACTTTATAGGGAATCACCAATTCGCCCACTTCCAACCCTTCGCTGCTCTCGTCTTCGTGTTCGGATTGCAGTGTGATGCTGTCGGGGAAAATCACTCGTTCATTTTTCGCATCCATTAAGCGATAACTGACGGCAAGTACGCCCACCTTTCGATGCAGCGTATTGGTGATATAAATACTTTCCTGCTTGGCTTCTTTAAGCGTTTCTTCCGGCATTTCTTGTTTGGCGCGCTCTTTCGGCGGTAGTTTGAGCCATTCGATATAGGCTGGGTTGGGGCGTTCATATTCTCCGACCGTAACACGCATCTGTTTTTTATTGCGCGTCTGGGTTTCATCTACTTTGGCTTCCAACACACTGCCGCGAATAACTGCGTCCGTAGGTAGTGCGTCAGCTTCGACTATGTGAATTTGATCGCCGACAGAATCTTGCAGATGTTGCACGACCAGCGATGTGATCACATCTCCATAATTTTCGACTTCGCTGCGCGAGCGAAATTGTGTAACTCGCACACTCTTCAAGGTAGTGCTCTGTACTTGGGTAAGTTGCCTGAAAAGGTCAGCACTATTGGGGGCAATGATTTCTTGTGCATAGAGCAAGCCGAGGCCAGCGTATGAATTTTTAGGGCTCACCTCGTCATATTTTTGTGCGATTTGTCGGATCAGGTCGGGAGTGCGTGGGTTGACCTCCTGCGGTAGACCCAATATGCGTCGAACCTCAATCTCCTGGTGATACAACTGAAACAATTGGGAGAGATTGCGCCTTGAATGGATGTTGTCGGCTACATAAGCGGAAAACATGGCGGCAATTCCCGGAGCATCGGGGCGCAGTTTTTCGACAATTTTTTTGTAATCGGATTTTTCAGTGAGATCCTGCAGAACCTTATAGGCTGCATCCATATTGCCGCGTGCTTGAGCGCGAATATACCGGCCTTTAAAAAGCTTGGCGTAGGCGGCCTGCATTGCATCGACAATGTTGGTTGGTTCATCGGGGTATATGGAACGGACGAAGTCGATTTTTTCTTCCAGATTTTTACTTAAGTTGTTTTTTTCTTGCGCAGCGTAAATGGCTTTGATGATGACATCCATTTGCATGTCACGAGCATTTTGCCACTGGTTCTCGCCGGTGAGGACATGCAATTGATGATAGATGGTGGCGCGTCGCTCAGCTTTTAAATCGGAGCGATTAGATTCTGTTTTCAAGCGGGTAATTAAATTTTCTGTGGCGAATTGTTCGCGCACAATGGGAGTGTTGATCTGCGGCAGCAGTGAAGGCGAAATCTTATTGTCTTTGCTTAGTTCTTGTTTGAGAGTCTCAATATCTGGCAGTGGAATTTTGCCTTGATAATCGCCATTGGCTTTGATGCGTTTTTTATTTAGATCCCTTTCGAGTTGCTGCGTCTGCAACTCGATGGTTCGGTGATTTAATTCCTGCAACAAGGCAAATTCGTTGGGATGCTGCTGCGTATCTGTGTTTGCGAGAAAAGTCTCGAGGGAGCGTTGCCACTCTTTAATTTGCTCCACATCAGTTGTGCTCTGCACTTGTTCGGCAGTTAAACCGGCCAAAGATTGGTCGTAGGTAGGTCTGCTGCTGCAACTCGCCAGAAATATCCAGCTGATCACAATGATCAGTTTCACGTATTCACGCATAATGTTTTGTGTTTCGTTATTCGTGGTTGGAATGCCCCGGGTTGCAAACGATAGAGGGGTCAGCTTGCCGCTACTCTATTCAGTTTGATGCGCGGGTTCAAGGATTTACCCGCCATAAGAAAAAAGGCTTTATTGTAGTTGTTTCGTTCGGGTGTGTTGAGAAATTGCGCAATAAAGGTGCGGTGAGTTGGTTAAACGATCAACGAAATGTGACGCGGTTGATGGAGCAGCGGCTCCATCAACCGGAATTATTTATTGATAAGACTCAATCGGCGGACAGCTGCACACCAGGTTTCGATCGCCGTACACGTTATCAATGCGATTTACGGATGGCCAAACTTTATGTGCTCTTAAGTAGGGCAGAGGTCGGCCGGCTACATCGCGACTGTAGGGACGGTCCCAAGTTTCATCCATCACGTCATCCAGAGAATGTGGGGCGTGCTTCAACGGGTTGTTATCGCCCGGCCATTCCCCGCTTTCCACTCTGGCAATTTCCCGGCGAATTTCGATCATGGCGTCGCAGAAGCGATCAAGCTCAACCTTGGACTCGCTCTCGGTCGGTTCGATCATCAACGTGCCAGCAACCGGGAATGACATGGTCGGCGCGTGGAAACCGTAATCCATCAAGCGCTTGGCAATGTCTTCTTCACTGATGCCACTGGCTTCTTTCAACGGGCGCAAATCCAGCAGACATTCGTGGGCGACAAAGCCGTTGCGACCGGTGTAGAGCACGGGATAGTGATCCTGCAGTCGTTTGGCTATGTAATTCGCGTTGAGAATGGCGTACTCCGTAGCTTTTTTCATGCCTTCGGCGCCCATCATGCGAATGTACATCCAGCTTATCGGCAAGATGCTCGCCGAGCCCCAGGGGCCGGCGGAAATAGTGCCGTTGCGCGCATCGGTTTGCGGAATTGGTTGCACCGGATGCCCAGGGAGGTAGGGCGCCAGGTGAGCTTTCACACCAATCGGGCCCATGCCGGGGCCGCCACCGCCGTGTGGGATACAGAAGGTTTTATGGAGGTTCAGGTGCGACACGTCACCACCGAATTCCCCTGGGGCCGCGAGTCCAACCAGTGCGTTCATATTGGCGCCGTCGATATACACCTGCGCCCCTACGCTATGCACCAGCTCGCAAATTTCGCGAATCTGTTCTTCGAACACCCCGTGAGTGGAAGGGTAGGTGGCCATAAGGGCTGCGATATTGGTGCCGAACTGTTCGACTTTCGCGCGCAGATCGTCGATATCCACGTTGCCTTCACTGTCGCAGCCCACCACAACGACTTTTAATCCAGCCATTTGCGCTGATGCGGGGTTGGTGCCGTGGGCAGAGGCGGGAATCAAACAAATCTCGCGCTGTTCGCCTTTGGCTTCGAAATAACGCTTGATCACCACCAGACCAGCGTATTCACCTTGAGAGCCGGCATTGGGTTGTAAACTGATGGCGTCATAGCCGGTACAGGCTTTCAGCATCTCCTGGAGCTCATTGAACAATTGCACGTAACCGGCGGCTTGCTCGATGGGCGCAAACGGGTGCATGCGGCTGAATTCCGGCCAAGTAACCGGGATCATCTCCGCAGTGGCGTTGAGTTTCATGGTGCAGGAACCGAGTGGAATCATCGCGTGATTGAGAGCGATATCCCGCGACTCCAGGCGCTTCAAATAGCGCAGCATCTCGGTTTCGGAGTGATATTGATTGAAGACCGGGTGCGTAAGGAAAGGCGAGTTGCGGCTGCACTGGGCCGGAATGGCTTCCGTCTGCTGCGCGCGCGATTCCAGAACGCCGAGATCTTGGGCGTGCGGTGCGGATGCAAAAATCTCTAGCAGAGTTTCGACATCGCTGCTGGTGGTAGTCTCATCAACGCTGATGCCGATGGCGTTTTTGTCTACCCGGCGCAGATTGATTTTGCGCGATTCCGCGCGCTCAATCAGCGGGTTTTGGTTATCGCCAACTTCTACTGTGAGCGTATCGAAAAAGTTTTCGTAGCGCAGTTTATAGCCTTGCGCTTTTAGCCCTTGCGCCAGAATCTTGGCTGACAAATGCACGCGGTTGGCGATGCGTTTCAGGCCTTCAGGTCCGTGGTAAATCGCGTAGAAGGTGCTCATCAACGCCAACAGTACCTGTGAGGTACAAATGTTGGAATTGGCTTTTTCGCGGCGGATATGTTGTTCGCGGGTTTGCATCGCCATGCGCAGCGCTTGTTTGCCACGCGCGTCTATGGAAACGCCAATGATGCGGCCGGGTGCGGAGCGTTTGTAGGCGTCGCGGAACGCGAAGAATGCGGCATGGGGACCGCCAAAGCCCATAGGGATACCGAAACGTTGATTAGTGCCGACCACAATATCAGCGCCCATCTCTCCTGGAGCTTTGAGTACTACTAGGCTCAGAATGTCGGCGGCCACTGTGACCAGCGCGTCTTTCGCGTGCGCCACTTCGATGATCGGCGTCAGGTCGCGCACTTGGCCAGTGGTGCCGGGATATTGCAGCAGAACGCCGAAACAATCGCAGTTGGCCAGATCAGTTTCGGGATCTCCCACAACGATTTCAAAGCCGAAATATTCCGCGCGAGTGCGCACAACGGCCAGCGTCTGAGGATGCACGTCGCGACTGACAAAGAAGGTATCAGAGCGGTTTTTCTTGGCGACGCGCTTGCACATGGCCATGGCTTCGGCAGCAGCCGTGCCTTCGTCCAGCATACTGGCGTTCGCCAGTTCCATGCCGGTCAGATCGATGATCATTTGCTGGAAGTTCAAAAGGCCTTCCAGTCGGCCTTGAGCGATTTCTGGCTGATATGGGGTATAAGCGGTATACCAGCCCGGGTTTTCCAACACGTTACGCAGGATGACGTTAGGTACATGAGTGTCGTAATACCCCTGACCGAGATAATTTTTGAAGATCTGATTGCGTGCGGCGATGGACTTCAGTTCGGCCAGAGCGGCTTGCTCGGAAATAGCGGGGCGCAGCGCGCGAGTGGTTTCGCAACGAATCGCAGCGGGAACAGTGCGGTCAATCAGTTCTGCCACAGAGGCTACCTTGAGTGTCTCCAGCATCGCGGAGGTCTGGGCGCTATCCGGGCCTATGTGACGTCGGATGAACTCGCCGGAGTCCTGAAGCTGGGCAAAGGTATCAACGGGGTTGGTCATAGCAGGGGTTCCGTACTTTAAAAAATAGGGACAAAACGAAAGCAGACTGTACTTGGTCAGTTGAGGCAACACGATCAGTTGAGGGAGCAACAAGATCAGTTGTAACCGAACTGGAGGCAAGGAATCGCCGTCGGCCAAAACTAGATGCCGTATAGTAGCAAACTTCCTGGCAGTGGCGGGATGCTACGCTATGTTAGGTATACATTGTTGAGGCGATTGTTTTTGCAAAATACGAGGGGAAACTGGTGGATTACTTCACGATAGGAGCAATCATTTGGGTGGGAATTTTTCTCCTGCTCGGAATACTGAAAGGCTTTTGGAAATCCGTTGCGGCTGCAGCAAGCCTATTTTTAGGCTATTTCGCCTCTGTGTATTTCGGGGCATGGACGGCAGATTATTTCGTTGAGCAGTTTGCCTCGCTAAAAATCGGCAGAAGTGTCTGGTGGGTCATGGGAGCCACGCTCATTTTTATCGTGGTGAGTCTTGTCGTTAGATTGCTTATTTTGGCGGTCGGAAAATCTTTGCCGATTGGCAGTCGTCTTTTTGATCGCCTCGGAGGAGGGGTAATCAGCGTTGGCTACGGTGCAGTATTAGGCGCAGTGTTATTGTGGGGTGCAGCCTTTTTGGCGGACAGCTGGAATCTACGCCAGGAACGAGCGGGCGGAGAAAATGCCGCCCGTATTGATACCTCATCGCCAGCGGTGACCTGGTCGCGCCGTCTAATGGCTTATTGGGTGAATTGGAATGTCAAACAAAGCGGCGGCTCTGAGACCTTGGCTGGTATTTCGAGGGCAGTTGCTGAAAGTCCAGCACGTGTTATGGCCGAAGTTCAATCCACTGTGCGATCATCCGAATTCAAACAATTAATACAAAGTGAACATGTACAGGAACTTGTTGCGCAGCAGGATTCCGCGGCGTTACAACGCTCACCAGAATTCCAGCAATTATTGCAACAGCCCGCGGTACAAGAGTTGCGCAAAGTGATTGCGCCAGATTCCGCTGGATGGAGCGAAGAAAAAATCGCTCAGGAAGCCGTAGATATTTGGAATCGTGTAGAACAATTGAAATCCCACCCTCAGGTAGCTCAGTTATTGAATGACACGGAACTGCAAGCTTTTATGCAGGGAAGTGGAAATATCACGCCATCTCTTCTCAGCAAAGGACAAGAATTATTTTCGCTGTTGGGGCGCGACACGGCACTTATTCAGGAGTTGAATGCGCAACGCTTGTACCAGTGGCGCGATGCGGAAGGTGATGTGCATGTTACGGGCGAGCAAGATGTGCCAGAGGATAGAAAAGCCTCAGCAGAGCCACTCGATTTTTAATTCACAAGGCGTCTTATTATGAGCGATAAAAAAACAGACGATCCAGAACTCAGAGTTGGCGGATGGCAGCGCCTTAGTTCCCGTGTGGCTTATGAAAATCCCTGGATCAAGGTTTTTCATGAGGAGGTTAAAACTCCCAACGGCACCGACGGAATTTACGGTTTGGTCCATTTCAAAGGAACCGCAGTAGGAGTGGTTCCTGTTGATGACGAAGGCAACACCTGGCTTGTGCGCCAAAGTCGCTACACGCTCAATCAATTTACTTGGGAAATTCCGGAAGGCGGCGCGAAAGAGGGTGAGTCGACGCTGGAATGTGCCAAAAGGGAATTGGCGGAGGAAGCTGGCTTGCAAGCGTGCGAGTGGCAGGAGTTGCTGAGAATTCACACGTCCAACTCGGTAACGGATGAGGCCGGAGTGCTGTATCTGGCCAGAGGATTATCGCCCTGTGCGCAGAATCTTGATGCAACGGAGGATATCGAGGTGCGCAAACTGCCGTTGCAGGAAGCCATTCAAATGGTGGTGAATGGCGAAATTACCGACGCGCTCAGTATTGCGGCTCTCTTGCGCTTGGCGATTGACAAGCGTTATCTCACTACCTGATTTGTAATAAATGATGCTGAGCCGATTTTTTTGCGTTGTTGTTCTCCTCTTGTTGCAAGCCTGTGCCACGCAAACTAAATCGTTTATTACCTACGATGGATACAGGTATCTGGACGGAAAAAAAGAGTTCCAATTGGCGGAACTGTCTGCTTTGGAATTGCATCAAGTGGAGCACGCTGACGGTGTATGTAAGCCCGTAACGGAAAATCAGATTAAATCCCTGATTAATGCCGGTCATAATGCCGTGCGGGTTGTTGCATTGTCGGTCAGTACACTTGCTGATGAAACCTGCGAAGGAGAATTCCATATTCTGCCGCCTGCGCTTCCCGGAGGTCTTCCCCGCGTCAATGAAAATGCCATGCTGCATTACGACCGTATGATTGTGTTGGCGGATAAATATGGTTTGCGCCTGCTGTTGTCTTTTATTGATCGCGAAGGGAGTAACCGGCTGGCAAGGTTTTATGAGGAAAATGGTGAGGATCTGTACGATATTCACAGCAAAACCTACGTGGCCTATACCCACGTTATCAAGCAGATCCTTCAGCGACGCAATTCCATGAGTGGGCGGCTCTATCGCGATGAGCCCGCCATTATGGCCTGGGAAATTCGTGAACAGCCTGCCACCGGGGAATTTTTCACGCGTACCCTCGCATTTATCAAAATACTGGATCCGAATCATCTAGTGCTGGGCGAAACTGCGAGCCAAAATGACCCATTAATTCCTTAAAAAAAAAGCCAATCGATAAGAAAGATTTATTTAATTGGAGGACCGGTGCGATTACGCGCAAACTGACTGTGATGATGGGAAGAAGGCTCAATCTCGAGATGGTAATGTTTCGCGATAGGAGGCCAAACGGGTCTATCATTAATCAAAGGGTGGGGCGCCAATGTTGTCTTGGTAACAGTGCCCGCAAAGGTTCGGTGTGACAATCACCGCAAACGCTTAACAACGATGTTTATGCGAAGGCTGGTAAATCGCGCAAACTGCAGAACACATTTGGTTTTGTTTTAACCTGCTGAGGAAAGAGACATGCTCAAGATTGATATAGGTATCAACGAGAACGATCGTACAAATGTCGCGGAAGGCTTAAAAAAGTTGCTGGCAGACACTTACACACTCTATTTGCAGACCCATAATTTCCACTGGAACGTTACCGGCCCTCAGTTTCGCGAACTGCATTTGATGTTTGAAGAACACTACAACGAACTCGCCACGGCGGTGGATGATATTGCCGAGCGTATCCGCACCTTGGGTGTACACGCGCCGGGCACTTACAAAGCATTTGCTGCGTTGAGTTCCATCGAAGAAGTGGAAGGTGTTCCGCCTGCGGAAAAAATGGTGGAACTCCTGACCCACGGGCATGAGCAAGTCGTCAAGACTGCACGCCAAGTACTGAAAACTGCACAAGACGCGGCGGATGAATCCACCATTTCTCTGGTGTCGGATCGTATGAGAGTGCACGAAAAAACCGCTTGGATGCTGCGCTCGACCCTGCGCCAATAGTCAGCCAGCAACATCAAGCAATAAAAAAGCCCCAGAAGGGGCTTTTTTATTGGAGCGGGGTGAATTAAACCGACGGCGCCGGTTCCCTTTCCACCGGGTGGCGCGACCTCACACACATACGGTCATAAGCCAGAACAAAGATAAGCATGGCTGCCGCTAGTATCACCACAGGCAAAGAACCCCAGATGATAAACGGAGTTGCGCCGGACGCTGCGAAAACCTGGCCGACAATTGCTTCGCGGGTACTTCGCCCCCCTTTAACCACCACTTCACCTTTGGGATTGATAATGCCGCTGACGCCGTTGTTGGTCGCTCGGACCAGATAACGACCGGTCTCAAGTGCGCGCATCTGAGCCATTTCAAAATGCTGCAAAGGACCTATGGATTGGCCGAACCAAGCGTCATTGCTGACAGTAAGGAGAACATTAGCTGTGGCGGCGCGTTCCGCGACCAGATCGGGGTAAACCACTTCGTAACAAATCGACGGAGCGATCGTCACATCCTTGGCTTTCAAGCCCTGAGAATAGGGCGGACCGGGATGAATAATGGAGGTCGGCAGATTGAAAAACTCAATCAGGCCGCGCAACCAGCGCTCAAAAGGGACATATTCGCCAAAGGGCACTAAACGGGTTTTGAACGTGATTCCCGAACCTTTGCCGACGGCGACCATGCTGTTGTAGTACTCCTGTCTGTCATGGTCATCGTAAAGAATGCCGGTGATAAAGACCGTGTCCGTTTTGTTGGCTTGTTCCGCCAGCGACTCCAGATCAGCCAAGGCGTCGTGATACAGCAAAGGAATGGCTGCCTCCGGCCAGATCACCCAATCGAGATCCCAAAGGGGCGCAGAGATGCCGTGGAAAATACGGAAGGTTTCGTCCAGGTAGAGCGGGTCCCACTTGCGCTCCTGCGGAATATTGCCCTGCGCCATGCCCACGGAAATAGGCTTCTCATCCAGTTGCGTCCATTCAACAGGGCGCAGAAACGCGCCGCTGAGCCAGAGCAGAACGGCTACCGCAACTGCAGCAATCTGCCCTTTGGTCGACAAGGTTTTTGCCTGCAGTTCGAGCAGTACCGCCGCGCAATATGCAACCACGTAGCTGACGCCAAACACACCGAGGATCGGTGCCCAGCCTGCAAGGGGTGTTTCCAGATGGGCGTAGCCTACGTACAGCCAGGGGAAACCGGTGAAAATCCAGCTGCGAAACCACTCATTGATCACCCATGCTGCCGGAAATCCTATGAGCAGACTCCAGCGACGGGCGCTGAACCAGCGACCGTACGCAGCAAACGGTGTGGCAAACGCTAAAGCCAAGCCTGTGACGAACAGGCTTGTTAACAAGAGCGAAAGGGGAACCGAGGTTGAGCCAAATTGGCTGATGCTGATGTACACCCAGCTGGCGCCAAAGCCATACATGCCTAGGCCAAAGGCTGTGGCCAGAGCAAAGCAGCGACGGCCGGTCTCGCGATAGGTGACAGCTCCGAGGTAGGCCACACTGAGTAAGCCCAAGCCCCACCAGTTATAGGGCGCAAGGGAAAATGGGATAAGAGCGCCCGCAACTGGGGCTAGCAATACTCGCAGCCAGAAAGGAACGTGACGGGTTAGAGTCATACAGTGGGTTTTTCAGGAACCGTAAGGCGTACCAAATGAATTTGGCGACTATCGGCGTAAAGTACCCTGAATGTAAAGCCATCCAGTTCCACAACCTCATTGCGTGTGGGCATGTGGCCAAACGCATGGGTGAGAATTCCGCCGATGGTGTCGAATTCATCGTCGCTGAATGAGGCATTGAAGAATTCATTGAACTCTTCGATAGGGGTCAGCGCCTTGAGGATAAAGTCCCTTTCCGCCACTTGGCGGATGAAATCCTCTTCTTCGTCATCCGTTTCGTCTTCGATATCGCCAACGATCTCTTCGAGAATATCTTCGATGGTCACCAGACCGGACACGCCGCCGTATTCATCAATCACCAGCGCCATGTGATAACGCTTCTCGCGGAATTCCTTCAGCAACACGTTCAGGCGCTTGCTTTCCGGAATGATATTGGCCGGGCGCAGAATTTCGCAGAGATTGAAGTTTTCCCGCGGCTCCAGGATAAGCGGTAACAGGTCCTTCGCCAGCAGGATGCCTTTGACTTCATCCATGGATTCGCCGATCACCGGAAAGCGGGAGTGACCAGATTGGATGACTTTGGGCAGGAACTCGCGCGGTTTTTCTTCGTGATTGATCACGACCATTTGCGAGCGCGGCACCATGATCTCCCTGACTTGCAGGTGAGATACGCCTAGTGCGCCTTCAATGATTTCCAAGGCTTCTGGATCGACCACCCGGTTCTTGGCTGCTTCCTTGATGATTTTCAGCAGCTCTTCCTGGGATTTAGGCTCCGAATTGGAGAAACTCTGCAGCAAACGATCGAGCCAGGAGCGTTCATGAGACCGCCCGTGGTTTGCTGCAGAATGACTACTCGACGGATCATCCGACATGGCTGGGTCCTGTAAGGGCATTTTTCATGAGTGAGATAAAAAACGTCATGGTAAATCAAAGGGGCTCGTAAGGAGCCGGGAAACCGAGGGTACCCAAAATGCGGGTCTCCAAAGCTTCCATAACTTCAGCATCGGCATCGGTTTCGTGGTCGTAGCCGAGCAAATGGAGCGTGCCGTGCACCACCATATGCGCCCAGTGGGCGAGCAGGGTTTTGCCTTGCTCGAGCGCTTCACGCTCAACCACGCCCGCGCATATCACCAGATCCCCTAAAAGAGGGATCTGCAGTTCCGGGGGGAGTTCACTGGGGAAAGACAGAACGTTGGTTGGCTTGTCCTTCTGGCGATATTGAGCGTTGAGAGAGCGGCTTTCATCGAAGCCGACTACCCGGATGGTGAGCTCGCTGTTGATTTTGTCCGCCGGCAGGGCGGCAGCGACCCAGCTCCGGAAATCCTCTTCAGAAGGGATGTTTTTGTCAGCGGTGGCGATTTGTACATCGACCTCCGGCATGGAGGTCGAGGAAGGAGTGTTCATAAACCAAAATCAGTCGTTGGTTCTGGGTTCTTCGGCGGCATTGTAGGCTTCTACTATGCGTTGCACCAGTGGGTGTCGGACCACGTCTTTGGCATCGAAGTGGGTAAAGCTGATGCCTTGAACATGCGACAGTACCTCAACCGCATGGCGCAATCCGGACGGATGGCCGCGCGGCAGGTCAATCTGGGTCGGATCTCCCGTGATGACAGCAGTAGAGCCAAATCCAATACGAGTAAGGAACATCTTCATTTGTTCCCGCGTCGTGTTCTGACTTTCGTCCAGAATAATGAACGAATTATTTAGCGTCCGACCGCGCATATAAGCGAGCGGAGCAACTTCAATAACATGGCGTTCAATCAGCTTGCCCACGTTTTCGAAACCGAGCATTTCGTACAGAGCGTCGTACAGAGGGCGCAGATAAGGGTCAACTTTCTGTGACAGGTCCCCTGGCAGAAAGCCGAGTTTTTCGCCCGCTTCCACCGCTGGGCGTACCAGCAGAATTCTCTCGATTTCATCCTTCAACAAGGACTCAACCGCGCAGGCAACTGCCAGGTAGGTTTTACCTGTACCCGCCGGCCCTATGCCGAAGTTGATGTCGTGGTTGCGCACTGCATTGACGTATTTTTGCTGATTGCGTCCGCGCGGTTTGATGGTGCACTTTTTGGTTCGGATCAGGACAGAGGCTTCCTGGGCTTGGCCGTTCTCGGGGGCGGCTATGGCCTCCGCTCCAGCTTCCTGAAGTGCCAGATGCACTTCCGCTGGAGTGATCTCGGTATCGCTGGAGGTGTCGGAGTACAACTGGCGCAACACATTAGCGGTAACCTGAGTGCGCTGTTCTTCGCCGTGAATTGCGAACACATTACCCCGGTTGTGGATTTCCACGTCCAGGCGCTTTTCGATGTGTTTCAAATGGCTGCCAAACTGGCCACAGAGATTGGCCAATCGTCGGCTGTCGTCGGGTTCAAGAACAACATTGAGGGTGGTAGAGACTGAAGACGTGTTTTGTGCTGTATCCAAGAGGCTTGTCCATTGGTTTGATAACGGTGGCTGAGCTGGACGGGCCAGATCAACCTCGATGCAAATAAGCCTAACCCAAAAGAGGATCTATAGAAAATACTGGATATTTTTCTGCGTTCGTCAAGCTGCAATGCAGCATCGGGCTGGCAATGGCAAGCCCGATGATAATCGCGCCATGGAACCCTATTAATCCAATTCGGAGCCTAACAGTGTTCCGCGCAGAGAGTTAGGCAAGGCTTCTTCAATAAGAATGTCGGCGAAGTGACCGATCAAGGCAGGGTTGTCGCAGCGGAAGTTCACCACGCGGTTGTTTTCCGTGCGGCCGCTGAGCTGTCCCGGATCTTTCTTGGAATAGCCGGTTACCAGCACGCGCTCGGTATTGCCCACCATTCTGCGGCTGATTTCCTGCGCCTGTTGGGTGATACGTTGCTGGAGAATCGCCAAGCGCTGCTTTTTCACTTCTTCCGGGGTGTCATCCGGCAGGTCTGCTGCAGGCGTTCCTGGGCGGGGGCTGTAAATAAAGCTGAATGAGGTATCGAAGCCTATGTCCTTGATCAGGTTCATAGTGGCTTCAAAGTCCTTATCCGTTTCGCCCGGGAAGCCGACGATAAAGTCGGAGGAAAAGCTGATATTGGGGCGAATCTTTTTCAGGCGGCGCAGTTTGGATTTGTACTCCAACACCGTGTGGCCGCGTTTCATCGCCATCAGAATTCGGTCGGAACCGCTTTGGACCGGCAGGTGAACGTGGCTGACCAGCTCTGGCACTTCGGCGAACACGTCGATCAGGCGATCGGAGAATTCCACCGGGTGCGACGTGGTGAAGCGGATGCGGTCGATGCCGTCGATCTTGGCGACCAGGGTAATCAATTCTGCCAGGTCAACCACGCCATTGGGGCCTTCGCCGCGATAGGCGTTGACGTTCTGGCCGAGCAGGTTGACTTCCCGGACCCCTTGGCGCGCCAAGTGGGCGACTTCATCCAAAACGGACTGCAATGGGCGGCTGACTTCTTCGCCGCGGGTATAAGGTACGACACAGAAGGTGCAGTACTTGGAGCAGCCTTCCATGATCGAAACGAAAGCTGTAGCGCCGTCTGCTTCCGGCTGGGGCAGGCGGTCGAACTTCTCGATTTCGGGGAAGCTGATATCGACAATCACCACACCATTGGGGCGTGGCGTTTCGATCATCTCCGGCAGACGGTGCAATGTCTGTGGTCCAAAGATCAAATCCACGTAGGGCGCTCGTTTGGCAATGGCTTCACCTTCCTGGCTCGCCACACATCCACCCACGCCTATGATAAGATCCGGCTTTTTTTCCTTCAGGCGTTTCCAGCGGCCAAGTTGGTGAAAGAGCTTCTCCTGGGCCTTTTCACGAATGGAGCAGGTGTTGACCAATAGAACATCCGCTTCTTCCGGATCGTCCGTCGCTACCATGTCGTGAGACTCTCCCAGCAGATCGCGCATACGGGATGAATCGTATTCATTCATCTGGCAGCCGTGTGTTTCGATAAACAGTTTTCTGCTGCGCTTTGGCGCAATGGATTGCTCTGACATGATGATTCCGTTGGATGGTCTAACAACAGTGGGCTTGGCAAATGGGCCAGCCGGACAGCTAAAAAAGGACCTGTTGAGTCGTGGAGGTCAAAAAACGTGCGCGCATTATACTGATGCGTTACTGCATTGCCCATAAGTGGCGCAAATCCTTTGTGCTGGTTCTTGTTTCGCTGCAAAGCGCCCCCACTTAGGCGGGCCGACCAAAGATAACGGGCAGCGGTCCGTGGTAATGAGAAGGAAGTGATGGGACAGACCGGAGACGGTCAGAATTCATAAGTCGTTTGCTGAGCAAATAGCGTGGCGGGCGAATAGGTGAATAACGTAGTTTGAAGCGGCGACGAAGGTCAGCCGATTATTTTCGAGAGTGATATGGCAAAGAATCCGATTTACAAAGTTATTTTTTACAACCAGAACCAGGTGTACGAGGTTTACGCCCGCGCAATTTATCAGAGCGATATGTACGGCTTTATCGAACTGGAAGAGTTTGTGTTTGGTGAGCGCAGTCAAGTCTTGGTCGATCCTGCGGAAGAGCGTTTGAAAGCGGAATTTACCGATGTAAAACGTTCCTATATTCCGTTGCATTCCATCATTCGCATAGATGAAGTGGAAAAAGAAGGCGCCGTGCGCGTGACCGAATTGAAGTCCGGGGAAAAAGTTACCCCATTTCCATTTCCAACCCTTATTCCCACTCCGAAAGGCGATTGATGCTTCATTACAAAGTCTCGGGCGAGGGAAAGCCCTTGGTTCTGGTGCACGGGCTGTTCGGCTCCCTGGAAAACGTCGGTGCCATTGCCCGTCTCCTGTCTTCTGATTTTAAGGTTTATTCCGTCGATCTTCCCAATCACGGCCGTTCACCCCATAAAGCGGGGATGGACTTGGCGCATATGGCTGAGTGCGTTTCCAATTGGATGGGAAGCGTTGGTTTGTCCCAAGCGTTCTTGGTGGGGCACTCGCTCGGCGGCAAAGTCGCTATGGAAATTGCTTTGTCGCAACCCGAGCGAGTCGAGAAAGTGGTGGTGATCGATATAGCCCCCGTCACTTACGCGGCGCGGCATCTCGATGTTTTTGCCGGGATCAATGCGGTTGATCCGGCGGCAATAAGTAGTCGCGGGGATGCCGAGGCTATCGCCAGTGCCTATATAAAAGAACCTGCCGTTCTGAGTTTCATATTAAAAAATCTCGTCCGAACCGAGACGGGCTTTGAGTGGCGGATGAATCTGCAGGATTTGCAGGAGCAGTACCCCACGTTGATTCATGAGAATCTTTCGGGTGCCGTTTTTGCAAAACCAGTGCTATTTTTGAAAGGTGGTGATTCTGACTATATCCGTCCGGACTACCGCAACAATATTTTGCAACGTTTTCCGCAAGCTCAGTTAAAGGTCATCCCCAATACGGGGCATTGGCTGCACGCGGAAAAACCGGATCTTACCGCGACTTTGATCCGAAAATTTCTTTTGGCGGCGACAGGTGTTGGGTCGGATGCCTCAAATCCTGAATGACGGAGACAGTCTATGGCCACAACAAAACTTGAAAACTTGATGACGGAATTGCACGAGCGTTTCGGTGAAGTGGAGCCAAGTCCACAACAGCAACAACTGTTAGAGGATTTGCAGCAGCGGATTCACAATGTTTCCGCAGGTGGTGCGGCGGAACCGACGCCGCTGGACACCATCGAGGTGATGATCGAAAGTCTGGGTGAAAAACACCCAAATGTGACGGCGTTACTACGTGAGCTTCTTGACACCCTGAAAAACATCGGCGTCTAATGACGGCCTTTTTACGGTCACAATAAAAAAGCCGACCTGCGATTTTTAACTTATTTTCAAGTTAAAAAACGGGTCGGATAAGCAAAAAAATTCTGTCTGAGGTGAATGCTTTTATTTGCCCAGAATTGCTATTCGAGAGTCGTTTTACACGGGTGGTCCAATAGACCATAAGCGGGGCGAACTATAACTTGGTGCGGGATGAATGGCATTCCGTAAAAGTTAAAAATGTGACGCATTTAAAGAGAGTTTTTAACCGAGTGCAATTTCTGTCACGAAGACGAGCAGAATCGGACATCCGTTTTTTGCACTTGGTGTTTCTCCTAATTCTCACGCTGAGGAACAGGCTTTGAATAAGAAGTTAGAAGAAGCGCCGCTCACATTTATTTCCGGTGAAATCCGCACGGGACCGGGCGCTATACAAAATCTTTCGATCGACTGTGTCATTTTTGGATTTCACCAGGGACGCCTGAAAGTGTTGTGCGTGAAATACGCTATGGGCGAGCACGCAGGTCGATGGGCTCTGCCGGGTGGTTGGCTGCATAAAGATGAGAGCATCGACGATTCCGCCGCCCGCCATTTGCGCGATCTCACCGGCTTGGAAGACATCTACCTGGAGCAATTGCAGGCTTTCGGCAGCATCGATCGAGTGCCTGGGCAGCGCATTGTGACCATCGCTTATTACGCGCTGGTGCGACCGGAGGATTATGAACTCATCATTGGTTACACCACTGATGATGTGCAGTGGCGCGATGTGGAAGAAACCTCAGGTTTGATCTTCGATCACGATCAAATTCTGCATTGTGCGCTCGACTCACTGCGCCACAAGGTTCGTCATGAACCTATTGGTTTTAATTTGCTCCCCAAAAAATTCACCTTGTTGCAATTGCAAGAGCTGTACGAGGCAATTCTGGACGTCAAATTGGACAAGCCGAATTTCCGGCGCAAAATGATCAAAATGAAATTGCTGGTGCCGTCCGGTGAGAAGCAGCAGCATGTTGCACACAGAGCAGCAGAGTTGTATCGCTTCGACGAGGAAATTTATAAGCGCCTGTGCGAGCAAGGGTTTACGTTTGAAGTGTGATTTGCAGAATTTGAAATTTTTCGCGTGATAAAAAGGGAGCTTGGCTCCCTTTTTTATTTTCCGTGACTTGTTCTGAATATAGCTGACGCTGTTTGCGTACTAAGCGCGGCCAACATGATTTTTCCGCTCGTTTAAATCGGCTGCCATCGAATATGGCCCTCACTGTGCAACCGGAACATAGGTAACACTTTAAACCGGCAACATGGTTTACACCTTTTCTCCTCCATGCCGCTCGCATGCAGGTTCCCGTCGCGCAGTTTTCAGGTTGATATGGCCGAGCCAGTGGAAGCTGGGCAGTGGCAGACGCTCCTTCATCCTGATAACGCGTCACCCACTTATAAACCGTTTTGCGGCTTAAGCCATAACCTCGGGCTAATTCACTGATGCTGCTTTCCTGTCGCAGCCAGTCAGCGATCAACTGCATCTTCAAATCCATCACACAAGTCTCGTTCCAGGGCATAAGCAAGTCCTCCTTGCTCATACGATACTTGTGTAACCCATGTTCCCGGTTTGTTTTGTTACCTATGTTGCCGGTTTGTACATTCTAGCCCCCCTCTCCCTCTGGGAGAGGGCTGGGGTGAGGGCAATGGGGTAGCACCGGCGTTTGGGAAAATTAACGTCAACTTTTTCTGGGTTGGACCCTGGCAAAAAAATCCCCGCATATGCGGGGATTTTTGCAGAGCAGGGAAGCGAAAAATTAGTTTCCTGCTTGTGCCAGAGCTTGGCGCACAGATGCCAGTTTTACGCACAACACAAACACTTGCATGGCGGCGTCCACTTGGCTCACGGTTGGAACGGTTGGCGCGATACGGATATTGCGATCCTGTGGATCCTTACCGTAGGGGTAGGTTGCGCCAGCAGGGGTCAGTTTTACACCAGCTTCGCCAGCCAGACGCACGACTTCTTTAGCGAGACCCGGACGGGTATCGAAGGAGATGAAGTAACCGCCGTCTGCCGTCTCCCAGCTTCCCAAATCGTTATCGCTGAACGCGGCATTCAAGTGCTTCAACACGCTTTCGAAACGCGGCTTGATGATAGCGGCATGTTTTTGCATGTGCTCTTGCAGGCTGCCGGGTTTGGCGAAGAAACGCACATGGCGCAATTGGTTCACTTTATCGGGGCCGATGGTCAGGAAGCTGATGACTTTCTGGAAGCCTTTCAGGTTGTTCTGGCTGGCGCCCATAAAGGCTACGCCGCTGCCTGCGTGGGTGATTTTGGAGGTAGAGGCGAACTGCAGAACGGAGTCTTGCGTGCCCAGTTTTTCACACAGGTTAAAGATGTTGGCCAGTTGCGGCGGATTGCTGGACAGGTCGTGGATCGCGTAAGCGTTGTCCCAGAAAACGCGGAAGTTGGGGCTGGCAATTTTGCCGAGCGCTGCAATGCGCTCAACGGTTGCGTCGCTGTATACCACGCCGCTTGGGTTGGAGTACTTGGGCACGCACCACATGCCTTTGATGCTGGAATCTGCCTTGAGCAGAGCTTCCACTTGGTCCATGTCAGGACCGTTGCTGTCCATAGGAACGTTGATCATCTCAATGCCCATCTGTTCGCAGATGGCGAAGTGGCGGTCGTAGCCGGGAACCGGACAGAGGAATTTGACTTTGCCTTCTTTGCTCCAGGCGCTGTCTGGACCATTGAGGCCGAAGAAATAGGCCGCCATAACCGCTTGGTGCATCAGGGTTAGGCTACTGTTGCCGCCGGCGAGGACGTTGGCCGCAGGAACGCCCATGATCTGCTCGCCCAGCTTTTTGGCTTCTGGAATACCGTCGAGGCCGCCGTAGTTGCGGGTATCTACGCCTGAATCGCTTTCGTAGTTGCCCTGCAGAATCCCATCCAGCGCATCGGACAGGCTCAATTGCTCGGCCGATGGTTTACCGCGGGTCAGGTCCAGATTCAGGTTTTGCGCCTTGATGCGGCTGTATTCTTCCGCGAGTTCGCGCTCCCATTGTTGCAATTGTGCTGGTGTCGCTTGATTGAGTTGCAAGGTCGTATCCTCTGGCGTTAGACGATTGAGAAGAGTCACGTGCGATCGGCACGAAAAAAAGCGCGGCATTATAGCAAGTGCCGCGCAGTCCTTTGAGTGGTTCTGGCGATGAACTTGAAGAAAAAGCACCCAAATCGGGCATATATCCGTTGGGTGCCGGATTTAGATCAACATACCGCGCAGCATAAAGAACATAAGCGCACCTAACACCGCAGATGCAGGTACGGTGATAACCCAGGCCGCGGCAATGCGGTACAGATGTTTGCGCTTGACCAGCTCCTGTTTGTAGATTTTCTTTAAGCGCTTGCGATCTTTTTTGGTCAGCGGCACTTCTTCTGGAAACTTCTTGGCCCGCTTGAGCATGGCGCGCATTTCCTCGACATCCGCAGTCTGGAAATTGCGCAGGTAAGTGCGCAGCTGGTCCTGGTCTTCAGCTTCGTGACGCTCCAGGATGCGATGCAGTTTGCTGGCGTAACGTGTCTTTAAGTATTCGCGCAGAAAACCAACGCCGCAGATGCCTCCCAGGGCAATGTGGGTTGAGCTGACGGGAAGGCCCAATTGTGACGCGATGATGACGGTAATCGCCGCGGACATGGCGATACAGTAGGCGCGCGACTTATCGAGTTCGGTAATTTCACTGCCAACAGTGCGAATCAGGCGGGGGCCAAACGCCGCTAGGCCAATTGAAAGACCGAGGGCGCCAATTGCCATCACCCACACCGGAATAGACGCCTTTTCTGATACGGATCCCGTGACTAGCGCATCCGCGATGGCTGCCAGGGGGCCAATTGCATTGGCCACATCATTGGCGCCGTGGGCGAAACTCAGAAGTGCGGCGGCAAAAACCAGCGGGACGGTGAAAAGATCATTGACCCGCTCGCGGGTGTTTTCCATGACCTGAGTCGCACGGTTGACCGAACGGCGAGTGATTTCGTACACCGCTGCGGCCACGCCCAGGCCGATCAAGGCAGCGGTCAGGGGGCCGGTTTTCCAGATATTGGAGATCCCTTTTAACACTAGGTAGGTGGTAAAGGCCCACGCCATAAAAGCCACCAGCCAAGGTACGTAAACGCGAGCGGACTGCATTACATCATCGCGATAGAGGATGGTCTTCTTGATAAGCATCAGAAGGCTCGCGGCTATAACGCCTCCCATCACAGGGGAAATCACCCAACTCGAGGCGATAGTTCCCAAGTTGCCCCAGTTGGCGATGCCCATGCCGCCAGCCGCTACACCTGCACCCAGAACCGCCCCAACAATAGAGTGCGTAGTCGATACCGGGGCTCCAATCACAGTGGCGAAATTCAGCCAGATTGCCCCTGCGAGCAGAGAGGCGGTCATCAACCACACAAATGTTTGTGTATCACTGATCTCTTGCGGGTCGATAATGCCGGATTTAATCGTTCCCACCACTTCGCCACCGGCGATCAGCGCCCCAGCAGCCTCGAAAATGGCTGCCAATAAAATTGCCCCTCCCAGGGTCAGAGCTTTAGATCCAACGGCAGGCCCAACATTGTTGGCAACATCATTGGCGCCGATGTTCATCGCCATATAACCGCCGACTACTGCAGCAAAGACCAACAAATAGCCGCCACTGGTTGGTGATAGGGTGAGGACATAAAAAAGGGTGAGGAGAAGATAGACAAGGGAGATGCCGTACCGGACAAACCAGTGCAGCTCACCAGATTTTGAGGTGATCATTATTGATGTTCCCAAAGGTTAGCAATTTTGAGGGTCGCTATTGTCACAAAATTGTTGTGAATGCGACACCGTATTTTGTCGACCTTGGGAAAGGTTACCGGTGGAAGGTGGACCTAGAGCAACTTATTGAAGACGTCACTAAAGGCTGCGCCGCCGTTGGACTTCAGTCGGGTGACAGCTTCTTCCAGCAAAGCGTCAGCACGGACCGGCCCTAAATACTCACAGAAGCCGATGTAAAACAAGTTGATCACGCGGCGCAACTCTTGAATCTCCACCCGCGGTACGCGGATGTGCTGGTTGTCATCCTCAAGCCAGCGTTCCATTTGGATGCGGAGATCAGTGTTGATCTTGATACGCGACAGGTTCTTCTTGACGAAGTTGCCTATGTCGATGGCCGCGGCTGATTTCACCAGGCTCAACCATTTATCCACCAGCATACAAAACGCATCAATTTCGGCGAGCGTGTAATTGACATAGGTACTGGTGCCCCGGCGAGTTTTGTAAGCGGCCAAGGCTGCTGACGGATCTGGCAAGAGTTCTTCCGCTGACTTGCTCATGGTCGCCACCAGATTCACAAGCATCTGTTTGTGGTCTTGGGGTCTGCCGATTTTTTTGACGAGATCTGCCACGTAATAACGCAGACCGAATTTTGGTTGGTCGGCGTATTGGCTTTCCCACAAGATCAAGGCTTCCATTAATTCCGTGTCCCGTAGGAAAGGTTGCAATCCCGTGTAAAGGGCGCGTCTGCGCAAACTCATTTCGTTGTGGTTGATGTTCATCGTTCAATATTTTCCAGATTGCTTTTGTTATAGATGGAATGTTGGATGAACTCGGGGTAGGCGACCTCCGCGTGTTCGGTGAGGTCCAACCCGCGTTGCTCGTGCTGAGGGTCAGCGCGCAAGCAGCCGATTACGGCAAGAGCTTTGAAAAGTAAAAACGCCGCCCCGAATGACCATAGGAAACAAGCTCCAACGCCCAGCAGCTGGACCAGCATGATAGAAGGGTCAAACAATTTGCCGGTCAGGAAAGCGCCCGCACATAAAGTCCCCCAGGCACCGGCAAAAGCGTGTACCGCGACAGCGCCGACCACATCGTCCAATCCCAACCGCACTAACAAGCGTTCGCCGCCGTATGCCACAAGGCCGGCACTAGCGCCAGTCACGATCGCCCATACAGGTTCCATGGTGGCGCATCCAGCGGTGATCCCCACCAATCCCGCCAGACTGCCATTAACGGCCGCCGGGACGGTGATGGGAGAGCGACTGAGAAAACAGAAGAGGAGGACGCATGCGACGCCTGCGGAGGCTGCCAGTTGGGTGTTAAGAACTATAAGGCCTATATTGGCATCCGCTTGCAAAGTCGAACCGCCGTTAAATCCAAACCAGCCAAACCAGAGAATAAATCCGCCCAGGGCGACGAAATTGAGGTTGTGTCCTGCAATCAGGTGAGGGCGGCCTTGCGGACCGAATCTGCCGAGTCGTGGACCGAGCGCAATAATCCCTGCCAGGGCGCACCATCCACCAGTGGAATGCACAACGGTAGAGCCGGCAAAATCAATAAATCCCATTTCCGCCAGCCAACCGCTGCCTGAGAAATAGTTGCCCCAGGCCCAACTGCCGAAGATCGGATAAATCACGGCGGTAATCACCACTGAGGCAAATAAATAAGCGGGAAAACGCGTGCGTTCCGCCATGGCACCGCTGGCGATGGTCGCGGCGGTGGCGGCGAACATGGTTTGGAACAATAAAAAGCTGTAATCCCACGGTTCGGCATTGTGCAAGGCGAATCCGGAAAGGCCGATCCAGCCGGAAGGATTTGCACCGAACATCAAGCCAAATCCCACCAACCAAAAAAACAAGCTACCGACGCACACATCGGTGTAATTTTTCATCACCACATTAATGCAGTTTTTGGAACGCGATAAACCGCTCTCCAGCAAGGCAAAACCTGCTTGCATAAAAAACACGAGAGCGCCGGCAATGGCGACCCAGATAACATCCGAGGGTTGTTTTACGGAAGCGTCCGGCTCAGCAAAAGCCGGCATTGCGGAAAATAACAAAGCGACAAATAAACACGCGATAGACGCTTGCAACGAGCATCGGGCCAAGAACATAAATCGGTGATTTCCTGAGCCGGTTGGACGGAATCCATGAGAGAGCTGTTACGACGACGTGCGCCAAGAATAAGCAGTGTTCCATGTTCGGATCTCGTTGGAGCAAGCGATGTGCCACAACGGAGCATGAGGGTAGGCATTAACGCGCGAGTCGGCAAAATATCAGCTGTTTGCCGTAAACAACCGCAAAATGCGTCATTTTGTTTGATGTTGCGAATGCTTCGGTGCACTAGGTTGGGGCGGGTATATTCTGGCGGATAAAAGTTGGTGCAGTCGTTTGCAAGTTCGGCACTGAATAACGCGTTTGCATTAAATGCTGATAACAGATGTACAGGCAAAATAAAACCCGGTGAGCACAGGCTGCACCGGGTTTATTTGCGGGAACGATTTTAGCTAAACCTTGGCACTGCTTGCGCGCAATTCGATCTCCAATTGCTGTTGCTTTTTCTTCGGCGAATCAGCAAATCGACCGAGCAATTGGTAAGTGACGGGTACAACAAACAGCGTAAAAAGGGTTGCGACTATAACGCCAGCAAATAGAGTTACACCCAGTACCGCGCGAGTCTCTGAACCAGCTCCGGAAGAAATAATCAGCGGAATAGCACCGGCCAGGGTTGTAATGCTGGTCATTATGATCGGCCGCAAACGCAGTAAAGATGCCTCAATAATTGCATCGCGAACATTTTTGCCTTCATCGCGCAACTGATTGGCGAATTCCACAATAAGGATGCCGTTTTTCGCGGCAAGGCCGATCAGCATAATCAAGCCAATCTGACTAAATAAATTCAGCGTATTGCCAGTTAACCAGAGACCGAGCAGCCCGCCTGCCATGGCGAGGGGTACAGTCAGCGTAATCACGAAAGGACTGATGTAGCTTTCGAACTGCGCTGCCAATACCAGGAACATCACCAAAATGCCGAGGCCGAACATCAAAATGCTGGAGTCACCGGAATATTTGTAATCGCGCGAACGACCTTTGTAATCGATGATGGCGTAATCCGGTAAATGCTCGCGCACCAGCTGTTCCAAATGTTCCAACGCTGCGCCCAGTGCCAAATGATCTTCCAGATCCGCGCTAATCGTAATGGCGCGAGTGCGGTTGTAACGATTGAGACTTTGCGGCGCCGCCTGCTCGGAAAATGTCACTAGGTTGGCGAGCGGAATCAATTGGCCACTGCGCTCCGAGCGCACATAAATATTGGTCAAATCCTGCGGGCTGCTTTGCTGATCGCGCCGTCCTTCGATAATGACATCGTACTCTTCACCTTTTTCGATAAAAGTCGTGACGCGGCGGGAGGCGAGCATGGATTCCAGCGTGCGACCAATATTTTGCACCGACACTCCCAGCTCTGCGGCGCGGTCATAATCGATGACCACGCGAACTTGTGGCGTATTTTCTTTGTAATCCGAATCGAGTGCGAGGAAACCCGGATTATTCGCGTTGATTTTGCTGAAAATGATATCGCGCCATTCTGCCAATTCTTCATAGGTGCCGCCGCCAATCACAAACTCCACGGGTTTACTCTGGCGACCACCGATACCCTGGCGCATCACCACGAATGATGTAACACCGGGTAAATCCGCGAGCAGGCTGCGGACTTCATTAATAATTTCTTGAGCTGGGCGCCGCTGCTCCCACGGACTTAAAACAACGGTGACCTGTCCGCTATTAAAAGCGGAAATTCCACCAAAACCGCGCGGCGAACGAACCAGCAAACGCATAATTTCTCCGGATTCCACCAGCGGCATCATGCGGCGTTCGACTTCGTCCATATATTCCTTGATATATTCATAGCTGGCTCCCTGGGGCCCATCTATCATCACAAAAAATGCGCCACGGTCTTCCCTGGGAACGTATTCGCCGGGAATTTGTTGGAACAGCCAGTAAGAAAAGCCAATCAATGTGAAAAATGAGGCGAGAATCCAGACTGGGCGTGTCAGGAAAAATTGTAGTGAGACGTTATAACCGCGCCGAAGTGTTTGAAATACACGATCAATAGCAGCCACCAGGGCCGTTTCCTGCGTATTGGGTTTTAAGCAATAGGCCGCAATAACCGGCGCTAATGTGAGAGCTACAAGGCTGGAGAAAAATACCGCCGCACTCATGGTGAGCGCAAATTCAGAAAACAATCTCCCGACATCACCTTGCAGTACAGCAATGGGTGCGAATACCGCGATCAAAACTGCAGTGGTGGCGATAACGGCAAAGCCAACCTGGCGGGTGCCTTTGAACGCCGCCACCAATGGTGTTTCACCATATTCATCCATTCGCCGATGAATGTTCTCCAACACCACAATCGCATCGTCTACCACCAAACCAATCGCCAGCACCAGCGCGAGCAGGGTGAGCATATTGACGGTAAATCCCATCACCATTAACACGATAAAAGTGGCAATGATGGAGACGGGAACGGTAATGGCAGGCGCAAGCGTAGTGCGGGCGCTACCGAGAAACAGATAAATCACCAGAATTACCAGAATAATGGCGATGGCGAGGGTGTAATAAACCTCTTTAATGGCTTCTTCAATAAAGATCGAAGAATCGTAACTCTGTTTAATTTCCATGCCGGGTGGCAGGGTAGGATTGATGCGTTGCGCTACCAATTTGGCTCCGCGTGCAACATCAATGGTGTTGGCGGTGGATTGTTTGGTGATGCCAATGCCCACCATGGGTTGACCATTACCGCGAAAATCCAGACGGTGTTCTCGTGTGCCTTTAACGACGGTTGCTATATCTCCGAGACGTACCAAATGGCCGTCGTCACCGCGCTTGATGACGAGCTCGCGGAAGTTTTCCGGCGCGATAAAAACGCGGTCGAGGCGCACGCTGAATTGCTGTTTGCGCGATTCGATGCTGCCAGCAGGCAGCTCGACATTTTCCGCGCGTAAGGCTTTTTCAATATCTGCGGCTGTTAAATTGTGGGCGGCAAGTTGAACCCGATCGAGCCAGATCCGCATAGCATAACTCTGGCCACCGCTGATACGGATTTGCGCCACACCATTTACCACGGAAAATCGGTCGACCAAATAACGCTCCGCATAATCCGTTAATTCTGGCATGGTCATGGTATCGCTGGTGAGATTCAGCCACATGATTACTTCTTCGTTGGCATCCACCTTGGCGACATCCGGCAGATTCGCTTCATCCGGCAAGTCGTCCAAAACTCTGGCAACGCGGTCTCGTACGTCATTGGCTGCTGCATCTATATCGCGCGATACATCGAATTCGATGGTGATATCCGAGCGGCCATCTTCACTGGAGGATTGGATATAGCGAATACCTTCGATACCAGCAATGCGCTCTTCGATAATTTCCGTGATACGCGTTTCCACCACATTGGCGGCAGCACCTGGATATTCGGTTCTGATGGACACGATGGGTGGATCTATATCCGGATATTCCCGCAAAGGAAGGCGCTGAAATGCCAGCACGCCAAACGCGACCAAAAGCAGTGAAATAACCGATGCAAATACCGGTCGTTTAATGCAGACGTCAGAAATAATCATGGAATATTCCCTGTCTGAAGGGAGGCTTGCCGCAGCAGTTCAGCGAGACTTTCCTGGCCTTTTTGTTCAGCCTGAATGGCAACGCGGCTGCCGTGGCGCAAACGCAGAATGCCGTGCGTAATGATTTGATCGCCGGAATTAAGACCGGCAGTAATCACCACATGTCCATGACGGCGAACGCCGGCTTTCACTTCCTGTTTACTGACGGTAAGTGGCTCACTGCCTTTGTCGACGCGATAGACATAACTGCGAAACCCTTCCTGTAGCAGAGCTTCTTCCGGCAACAGCAAGCTCAGAGTTTCGGCTTTTTGCAATTCAACTGACATCAACATCCCAGGCCGCAATTGCCGTTCCGGATTTTCGATGCGTGCGCGCACGGTGACTGAACGGGTAATGGGATCAATACGCGAATCAACGGCGGTGACAAGACCAATAAATTCACCTTCGCGCTCGCGTGATCGCGCCGTAATACGCAAGCCGGGTTGTACTGCATCGAGGAAAATTGCAGGAATGGTGATGTCCAGTTTCATAACACTGTCATCATCCAATGTGGTGAGGGGAATTCCAGGCGTTACCAAACTGCCTGCGCTGATATGGCGCAAACCGACAACGCCGTCAAAAGGGGCAACGATCAAACGATCTGCCAGGCGGGATTGAGTCGCCAGCAATTTGGCCTGCGCGGAATCAAAAGCTTGGCGTCTCTCATCCAGCAAAGATTCGGTGGCGAGATTGGTTTTGGCCAACGACTGAACCCGTTCGTACTGCCGCTGTGCTTCTCCGAGAGCCGCTTTTGCTTCCTGCAGAAGGGCGTGCTCTTCGTCGTCAGTCATCTCCACCAGCACATCACCTTTGCGCACGCGCTGGCCGTCTTCAAAGTGCACCGCGCGAACCGTATCCGTCACAGTTGCAGAAATCACTACAGCTTCATTGGCTTTGAGCGTTCCCAGTGCTTCGATGGTGTCGGCAAATGGCTCCAGCTGAAGCGTCTTAACCACCACCGGCACAGCAGGCGGAGCCGCCGCCTGGGCAAGGGCGCTAAAAGCGACGCCAAAAACGATGTAACAAAAACGCGGGAGCATAGGCTTTCTCCATCAATAAAACAGAAGCGGAATTTCATGGACGCCGAAAAGCCAAGACGGATGTTCTAATGGGCAGACTGTTGCGTGTTAAGCAGTAAATGAGGGCATAACCACAAGCAAATGCGCGCGCTGCTGTCTTTTCCACAGTCGCGGAGGACGATCTCACGATAGTTGCTTTGGAATCAGTACCCAACTGGCGTGCCAGCAGTTCATCCCGGTATTCTTGTATTTCCGGCGACGGGCGCGCGCAATATTGTTTTTGGGTTCAGGATTTCAGCTGTTGAGGCAGCAACAGATTCGTGTGTAAAACTCAACAATAAAACGCTCGCATGACGGAACGTTGCAAATTGGGTTCCAATATTTCGATGTTAAAAATGGGGCGTTGGAAGAGAGGGGGGAGGTTATTTGGATGTTCGCTGAGTTACCAACTGATAACTCAGCGAATGAGGTTTAGGTATTGGGGATTAGGCGGACTTTTTGGAGATATTCCAGCTGGAGGTCGTCTACTTCCGCTTTGAAAGCCTCGTAAGTTTCTGCAGTTGCACCCCAGTCAAATTCGAGATTCAGAGAGTATTTGGAATTTAACGGTGTCCGGAAATTAATTGAAATTTCAGACCCGCCTTGAATAAAGCCTCTCTTTTCGCCAAACCATTTTCTGTCGTGAGATACAACTGAAAAAATATCGTTAGACGTTTTGGCGTAGTTTAGCAAATGTCTGGAGTCGCATTCTAAACCGCAAAGTTCCCGGTCTTTTTTGATGTCTTCGTTTAATGGTGCATATACCTCTGAATTTCTTGTCAGCATCCAGTCTTTGAAAGAGTCTTCATCCATAAAGTTAAATTTATTCGACCGGTTTTCCATAATGCTGACGCCGAGGAACAGCATGCCCATATAAGAACCGTTATCACTTCGATGAATATTCCAGCCCAGATTATAAATTAAGCTTAGACAGCCCTCTTGATTGGGATACTTGGGGTCAATCCACGGATAATTTTCTATATCCAAATCTGTTGGAGCTATATCGGGTGGGGTGCTTCCAGAATATTCTGGAAGCGGCAACACGATTTGGTGGCCTACTGCATTAAAAATAACGAGCGGGAGTGCATCGTAATTTGGTGGTTTGCTCAGCCGCAAAGTGTCCATGCTTAGCCTCATATTCGTACGCCGTTGGCTTGTTTGAGGATATCGAGGAAAGATGTAGCTCGTCCCTTAGCTGAATTGTTGGCCAATTCAAAGGCGCCAGACTGTTTTGCGGAGTCATTCAAGATCTTACTGACCAATTTTTCACGAGGTTGAAAATGAGGGTGGCCCTGCGCAACCAGAGATTTTATTGTATTTGTGAGTGTTGATCGTTGTGCGAGCAACGAAACAAGTGCCCCTTGAGAAGCGTTGTAGGAAACCACTGTTTCTGCGAGGCCTCCTTGTTTTTGTTTTATGTTGCCTAATAAATTATTCAGGTTGCCAATAGGGTTATGAAACTGAAATTGGTGTTTGGTTAGTTTGGTTGATATTTTTTCCAATGCTTTAGCTAATAGCTGGGCTCCTTCACCTGAAATATTCCAATGAACTCGCCCCGAGCCTTGATTTTCTGTTGTTTGCAAAATCGTGGCGAGTTTTTCTGCAGCGTATCGAGCGTGTTGTCCCTGCTTGGAAGGGGTAAACCAAAGCCCCATTTCATTAATTACATGTGCAGGGTTATAGAAAAATGCTGCACTGGAATCATTGGCTGAGTCTATTGCCTGTGACCCAGCTTGTTTAATGGTGGCGACATTGCCATTTATGAAAACTTTGCTGGACGATACGACAGTGCTAGATGTCTCATTGATTGTTACTTGGTTACCGCTCCTGGTTGCTCGATAAAGGCCAGGTCTTCCAGAGTCCCCCACATACCCCGGCCGAATATCCGTTATATAAACCCCAACCGGCGAACCTGAATCTGCTTGCATAATTTTGTAATGGATACGCACATTGCCTATGTGATCCATAAAGTCGAAAGCGCGGTTGGCGTTTTGGAAGCTGTCGCCGGTGCCGGCTTTGGCTCGCAGGTTTTCGATATGGCGGATAACGGTTTGGCCTTGGTGGCTGGAGGGATCGACCAGGCATAGAAAATGGGGGAGCAGTTGTGGGTCGATTTTTACCGGTCGGCCAAAGGCGCCTTGGGTTTGTGCGGAGAAGTAAACAAACTTCTTGGCTTGTTGCGGCGTAATAACAGTCGTGGAAGGGCTAATAGACGGTTTTGGAAGTGCAACATCCTTCATGGAAAACTCTTTTTTAGAGAAAAGCGGACGGGATGTTAGCACGAGCTAATGCCGTTGCCAAAACCTCAAATGATGTTTTGTTAACGATTTTTAAGGCAGGAAAAGTGAGGCGCCAAATGGCACCTCACTAGGGGTATAAATCAGGCAATTTGCCCGGTGGTGCGCACGCGGCGGCTGGCTTTTGGGGTTTGCGCTTGTTGCGCGGCGCGACGTTTTTCGATGCGGCTGTCGATAATATTTTTTATGGCGATCAATAAACCCGTGACCAAAAATGCGCCAGGTGGGAGAACGGCTACTAAAAAGCCGCGGTAATTTTCGCCAAATACGTGGATTTCCCAATTGCGCGCAAATTCACCAAACAGCAAATGCATATTGGCAAACAGAGTGCCGCCGCCAATCAGTTCGCGCACACCGCCGATTGCCACTAACACCAGCAGAAAACCCAGGCCCATCATTACGCCGTCGACTATGGCGGGAACTATAGAATTCTTGCTGGCAAACGCGTCGGCGCGGCCGAGGATGACGCAGTTGGTCACAATCAGCGGAATAAAAATTCCAAGGATTTGATACAGCTCGTAAGTAAATGCCTGCATCAAAAGTTCGGTGCAGGTGGTAAAGGCGGCGATGATCATCACGAACGCGGGCAGGCGCACGGCGTCGCTGACGGCATTGCGAATCAAGGAGACTGCCACGTTGGAACCGCAAAGCACCAACATAGTGGCCAAGCCGAGACCGAGGGAGTTGACCACTGTGCCACTCACCGCGAGAAGAGGGCAGAGGCCGAGTAATTGCACCAATCCCGGGTTGTTTTTCCACAAACCGTTGATGGTGATCTCACGATAATTCACTTGACTCATATTGGTTGCCTCTTAACCGCTGTTATTCAACCGCTTGTGTGCCGGCGCGGGACAGCAGTTCATCGCGATGGTCCTGCACATATTGCAAAACCGTTTTGACTTGTTTGACGACCGCTCTGGGGGTGATGGTTGCGCCGGCGAATTGATCGAATTCACCGCCGTCTTTTTTCACTGCCCAACCGGAAAGTGAAGGGTTACCCAGGGATTTTCCGTCGAAGCCGAGAATCCAGCGGCTTTTGGCCAGCTCGATTTTGTCTCCCAATCCAGGTGTTTCCGCATGGCGCAAGGCGCGCACGCCAGCCACTGTGCCGTCGACATTGATACCGATCAGCAGGCGGATATCGCCGCTGTAACCGTCGGGTGCGGTGCTGGTGAACAGGAAAGCCACAGGCTCGCCGTCCTGCCGCGCGACGTGTACCAGCGCAGGATCATTCAGGCGCAAGGTGGCGGCGTCTTCAGCGGGGATGGTCAGGGTATCGCTTAACAAGTCGTTGTTATGCCGGCTTTCCGGCACTACCTCGAACAGAGCGCGTTGCGCGGCGCGGCGTTCGGCGTCTGAAATTCTTCCGGCGGTGCTGGTAAACGTGAAGGCAATCAAGCCTGCGGTCGCCGCGGCAAAGGCGGCGAGCAGGGCGCTGTTTTTACTGATGGATCGACCGAGCATGCGCGTCACTTACCTCGTTTTGCAGTGGAGCGCGGCGCCTTGGAATGGCCGTAGGTGCGCGGCACGGTGTAGTAGTCGATAAAGGGCGCAGCGAAGTTCATCAGCAGAACGGCGAAGGCCACTGCATCCGGGTAATTGCCCCAGGTTCGGATGACAAATACCAGAACGCCAATAGCCGCGCCGTAGATCAAACGGCCTTTAGTGCTGACTGCGGATGTTACAGGGTCAGTCACAATAAAAAATGCGCCCAACATGGTGGCGCCGGACAGCCAATGGAAAACTGGCGAGCCTGCGCTGTTGGAGCTGCCGTTGTCATAAAACAGAATGGCGAGCACACCGAGCGCGGTCAGCATGGCGACGGGCGCATGCCAGGTGAACACTTTTTTGTAGAGCAAATAAACACCGCCAGCCAGAAACGCCAGGTTTACCCATTCCCAGCCATTACCGGCCCAGCGGCCGCTGGCAAATATAGGGGCACTGCTGTACAAGTCCGCCACCGTTTGCCCACCGCGTTGTTGCAAGGTTTCCAAGGCGGTGGCGGAGGCGTAGCCGTCCAAAGGTACGCCGGCAAACACTTTGGCGAGCGCATCGCCGATGCCCGGCAGCGATTGTCCATCCGCCAAAGCGCCTGCTGGAGTGGCCCACTGGGTCATTTCCAGCGGAAAGGAAATCAGCAGAACCACATAACCGACCATGGCCGGGTTGAAGGGGTTATAGCCGAGACCGCCGTACAAATGTTTGGCGACGACTATGGCGAAAAATATCCCGACTACCACCACCCACCAAGGGCAGTAAGGCGGTAGCGCCAAGCCCAGCAGAACAGCGGTGACCAGCGCGCTTAAATCGCGCAAATAAAACATCACCGGACGTTTGCGCAGCCATAAAATACCGGCTTCAAAGCCGACTGCCAGGGCGCACGCGAGCGCCACGTTGATCAAACTTCCGGGGCCAAAAAACGCAGTAAGAGCCGCCAATCCAGGGATAGTGGCGAGCAGCACCTGAGCCATAACACCGGATGTGGTGTTGGCGCTGCGGGTGTGGGGAGAAGAGACTCTGATAAACGCCATAACTTACACCTGGCGCTCTCGACGCGTATTCAACAACATCACGCTTGTTGCTCCGCTTCTTGTAATTTGGATTCCAGTTTTTCCAAGGCTGTGCGCAGGGCGGGCAAATGCTCGCTATTGCTGGCTTCAGCCTCTATCACTTTGGCGCGGGCTTTTTCGATGCGCGCTTGCAGTGACTTGATTTGTTCAGCTCGTTTTTCCTCTGGCGACATCTGCGCCGCTGCAGCGGCTTTGGCCTGGGCGCGCGCAATGGCTTCCGCCGCCGCATCCTGTGGTTCACTGCTGCCAGCATTGGCAGTGGGTTCTGCCGTTTGCTGTTGTTCGAGCTGCGCCAATTCCGCCTGGGCTTCGGCGAGTTTTTCCTGCAGTTTTTCTACCCCTTGTTTAAGGGCAGGCAGCGTCGGTTTTTCTTCGCGCTCGGCTTCCTGCATTTTTTCTATGGCCACCGCCAGACGTTTTTCGATGGTAGCAATGGCATTGCGCTGAGCTTCAAGCGGCGACAGCTGAACTTTCTGGGCTACTTTTTCCAGGCGTTGTTCCAGTGGCGCACTGATGCCGCGTTCAAAATCGTCGAGCTTTTTGCGCGCTTCTTCGAGTTTGAGTTCTGCTTGTTTGAGTTGCGCAGTCAGAGCGTCTTTGCGTGCCGGGTCTTCGCATTCCGCAATTTGTTGCGTCAGATGTTCCACGCGGCCTTTTACGCTTTCCAACTGGCGCGTGAGTTTTTTGCCGATGCTGTCTTTATCCTCAAGGGATTCAGCCTTATTTTGCGCAACCGCTACGGGATCAAAGGTTTGCACCGCTGGTGCGGCTTTGGGTTCTTCCATTTGCGCTTTTACAGCTTCCGCCGCTTTTTTGCGCGCTAAGCGTTTGGCTTCTTTTTCCGCCTCGGCTTTGGCGATGCGCTCTTTGCGCTGTTCGAAACGTTCGCGGGCGCGATCGGATTTTTGTTTTTCCGCTTCTTTGCGGCGAATTTCGGTTTTGGCCGCGCGGTAGTACTGCACCAGCGGAATTGCGCTCGGGCACACAAACGTGCAGGCACCGCATTCGATGCAGTCGAACAGGTTGTGATTTTCCAAACGATCAAAATCTTCCGCCTGGGCGTACCAATACAACTGCTGCGGCAACAGGTTGGCAGGGCAGGCTTGCGCGCACATACCGCAGCGGATACAGGCTTGCGCGGGTGGCGCAGGTGGCATTTCGGCGTGGCTCGGCGCCAGTACGCAGTTAGTGGTCTTAACCACCGGCACCTGCAGATCCTCGATGCTGTAGCCCATCATAGGTCCGCCAATAATCACGCGGGCGCAGTTGCGTGCGGCGAAACCGTGTTGCTCCAGCACATGAGCGATGGGCGTACCTATAAGGACACGGATATTGCGTTGGATATCGAGAGATTCACCCACCACCGTGGTAATACGCTCAATCAACGGCTCGCCATAGCGCACCGCGCGCCAGGCTGCGTAGGCGGTGCCGACGTTCTGTACCAGCACGCCGATCTGCGCCGGAATTTTGCCGCTCGGGACTTCTTTACCTGTGAGAATCTGGATCAGCTGCTTTTCGCCGCCGGAAGGATATTTGGTCGGGAACACGACCACTTCAATACCGGTGCCTTGTGCAGCCGCCTGCATGGTGGCGACGGCTTCAGGTTTGTTGTCTTCAATACCGATCAGGATTTCTTTCGGGTTGCCGACGATGCGCGCCAGCAGCAGTGCACCTTGCACAACCTCTTCGGCGTGAACCCGCATCAGCATGTCGTCGGCGGTGATATAGGGTTCGCATTCGGTGCCGTTGAGAATCAGCGTTTCAATTTTGTCGGTCGAGCGCGGATTGAGTTTGACTGCCGTGGGGAAGCCCGCGCCGCCCATGCCCGCCAGACCGGCGCGGCGAATCTTCTCAACCAAGGTTGCGTGATCCAGGGTTTCCGGCGCTTCGCAAGGCGTCAGCTCAGTCCACTGATCCAAACCGTCAGGGCGCAGAACAATACAGGGTGCGCTCAGGCCGGAGGGGTGAGCAATAGGACGATCTTCGATCGCCACAATTTCTCCCGAAGTCGGCGCGTGAATACAGGCGGAGAAAATACCTTGAGCGTCGGCAATCAACTCGCCTTTAAGAACTTTCTGGCCAACCTGGACAACCGGCGTAGCCGGGCTGCCGATATGTTGGTTGAGCGGCAACACCAGAATATTGGGCAGCGCAATAGTCGCCAGCGGATCGCGCAGCGATTGGTGTTTGTTCTCTGGAGGATGAACACCGCCGTGAATATCCCAGATCTTTCTCATGCGGCGTGCTCCTGCGGATTGGTTCTATCCGTCGCAATGATGAAGGGACCTTTGGCGGGCTTGGGCATCTGCCAGCCCCAGTCTTTCAGGGTGGTAGGCACGGGGATCATATCGATGCAATCTACTGGGCAGGGCTCAACGCACAAATCGCAGCCGGTGCATTCGTCGGTGAGCACGGTATGCATTTGTTTGGCGGCGCCGACTATGGCGTCCACTGGACAGGCTTGCAGACACTTGGTGCAACCAATGCACTCGTCTTCGCGGATAAACGCCACTTTCTTCACGTTGCTGTCTTCTTCCGCATCCAAAGTGGGCGGAGAAACACCCAGCAGATCGGCGAGATTATTGACGGTCGCCTGACCGCCCGGAGGACATTTATTGATAAGGTCGCCACCGGCAATGGCTTCGGCGTAAGGACGGCAGCCGGGGTAACCGCACTGGCCGCACTGGGTTTGCGGCAGCAGCTTGTCGATCTGCTCCACCAGCGGATCGCCTTCCACCTTGAATTTAACGGCGGCAAAACCGAGCACCGCCCCGAAAACAACGGATAGTCCGCCCAATGCCACCAGGGCGGAAATGACGGGGTGATTTAGTAATACGTCAATCATGGGTTACACCAAACCTGCGAATCCCATAAAGGCCAGAGACATTAGACCCGCCGTGATCATGCCGACCGCCGCACCTTTGAACGGTACCGGCACATCCGCCGCCGCCAAGCGCTCACGCATGGCAGAGAACAGCACCAATACCAAGCTGAATCCCAAGGCGGCGCCGAAGCCGTAAAGGGCTGATTGGCTGAAGGTATGGGCCTTATTGGTGTTTTGCAAAGCCGCACCCAACACGGCGCAATTAACCGTGATCAAAGGCAGGAAAACGCCAAGTACCCGGTAGAGCAGGGGACTGGTTTTTTCGATAAACATCTTGGCGAACTGCACCACGGCAGCAATCACCAGAATAAAAGAGACGGTGCGCAGAAATGACAAACCCAGGGGATTTAGCACCCAGGTGTTCACCATATAAGTGCAGATACTGGCCAGAGTCAGCACAAACGTAGTGGCTGCGCTCATGCCGATGGCGCTCTCCAGCTTGTTGGAGACACCCATAAACGGGCACAGCCCCAGAAACTGAGCGAGTACGAAGTTATTGACCAAAACGGTGCTAAGCAGAATGACAAAAAAATCCATAGGCCATCATGTCTTTTTGGCAGGCTTGCGGGCGGGCGCAGTTAACAGCATTCGGGCAGAAAATGAAAGGTGTCTTTACGGATATCGTCAAACGGCATTGCCGTTCATCGTGCTTCTATAAGTGCTTTTATGTTTTTTGGTTATAACAAAAGAACCAAAAAGCATTAGAGACGGCATTAAAAAATCGGTAGTCTGCGCCGCCTGTTGATTTTTAAACACCGAATGTTGATTACAGAACAAGCAGCGGCGGAATTATGGATTTTGAAATAGGCTACATCGTAGCCGGTTTAGTGGTGGGTTTTATTGTCGGCATGACCGGAGTGGGCGGCGGCTCACTGATGACGCCAATCCTTTTGCACTTCGGCATCTCTCCCGCCAGTGCCGTTGGTACAGACTTACTCTACGCCGCCATTACCAAAGCTGGCGGCATTCACGTCCATCACAAAAAACGCAATATCGATTGGCGCATTACCGGAGAGCTGGCGCTGGGCAGCCTGCCTGCTGCCGCATTGACGCTTTGGATACTGCACAGCATCAGCGTGGATACAGAGCGTTTGAACAGCTTGATCCGCACCACCCTTGGTTACGCCCTGATCTTCACTGCTGTGGCGATTCTCTTTAAATCCCAATTAATGGCCTACAGCCGCAACAACAACGGCTGGTTGACCCGGATGACCCGGCGCCAGCAGGCGATCGCTACCATTGGTACTGGGGTTGTCCTGGGCGCAGTGGTGACACTGACCTCCATTGGCGCGGGCGCACTCGGTACAGTTGCGCTGTTTATGTTGTACCCACTGCTGCCAACCGTGCGCTTGGTCGGTACCGAAATTGCCCACGCAGTTCCTCTTACCTTGGTGGCGGGAATGGGCCATGCGGGATTAGGTAACGTGGACTGGCCGCTTCTGCTCAACTTGCTATTGGGATCACTCCCTGGAATCTACCTCGGCAGCCATCTCGCCCACCGCGTCGCCGATCATTATTTAAGGCCGGCGTTGGCGGTGATGCTGATCTTTGTTGGGGGGAAGTTGGTTTTTTGATCTACAGGGTGTTGACCGGTAGTGGTGGTCGCAATTAGGCTGTGGCCGCTTCTGCAATTAACTTTCTTCAACAGCCAGCAAGTTAGGGATAACAATGCCTGAGATATTCTTTCCTTCGCAAAATCTTTCCGTTCAAGACATTTTTGGCAACACTCAACCTTCGGCAAGTCTTGTTCAAAACAACGCGTTTTCCTGCTCCAGTTTTGATGCAGGTGTGCCTTATTGCCTTGCAGAAGGCAGCTGTCCTGAGAGCAAAATCATTACCAAACCCTTGGTGACCTCTCTGTACCAGCACGACAGAATTTGGTATCTACCATAGATGTATTTGGTGATTTCACTGTAGCCTTAGCCGCGTTTTATAACGATAACCTTGCGTTTTTAGACCTCCAGAATACCGGCAGCTTGCTTGGCGCTGGTGCAACAGCTAGCGAAGTCCGCCTAAACGAATTTCAAAAAGCGTTACTTCGATATCAGAATGCGTTAATCGCCTTGAACAAACAGAAAGGCGTGGGGCGAGGCGCTAGCGCTTCCAGAATAACTCTCGAAAATGAAGTTCGCTCTGCGTATGCAGAACTACAAAAGAAATATCAGACTGAACTTAAAAAGGTTGCGCCAGCAAATAGCTTAGGTAAAAACCGTGGTAATGCGTTAGCCGGTGCGGATAGAGGTATTACGCTTGCTAGAAGACGTGGTCGAGGAATCAACGTTGCAAGTAACGCACAAGCATTGCAAATCGCGCGCATGGCAAAAGGGATTTCCTACGCAGGAAAAGGTTTGATCGCTCTTGATGCAGGAATACGGGTAAATAAAGTGCGTAATGTTCATAGACAAGGTGGTAATTGGCAGCGAGAAGCCACGATTCAAACCACTGGGTTTGGCCTTGGTGCAGCAACGGGAATGTTCATTGGCAAGGTGGCTGTGGCGGGGTTGACCACGATTGGACTTGGATTTACGCCAGTAGGATGGGTTGTCCTAATTGGGGCAGGTGTTGTGGTCGGGTTTGGAGCAGCAATGGCAATGGATAATGTAGGTCAATCAGTGGCAGCGACAATTTGGGATAGAAAATGGAAACTCCCTCTCAGCCTTTAAGCCTGTTTTTTGTCTGGTTTTTTGTGGCAGGCATGTTCTCGAGTTTTTGTATGTGGCTGCTTTTTGCTCAGATGACAATGCGCCGCATCGAAAAACAGATGAAGGAAGACGGATTGCCCGATAGTTTTATATGGGACGGTGTGGGTGGTCGTATAGTTTTTTATGCCTGCGCCCTTGGTTTCCCCGAGAAAATCGCGTACCGCATTGACAAGCGTTTGATCGATGCTCGCCTTGTCAGATCCTACTCATCACCGGGAGATAGGATTTGCGCCATTCTTTTTCTATTACTTATGAGTTGTTGGATACTGGGTACCTTTGTTGCTGTTTTATTGGGTGAGGTAGAACTTCGTTTTTAAGGCGGCTGGATTTGGCCTTACGCCAATTGGGTGGGTAGTAGTAATAGGGTTAGGCGTGGCAGCCGGATTTGGCGCCGGAAGTTATGTCGACAATAGCGTTAGAGAATTTACCGGGAGTCTTTGGGATAGAAATTTTTGACGGTTTAGGTGCATGAACTATGACCGGCTGGTTTTTCTGGGCGTTTGCGGTAGCGATTTTCCTCCCCCTGTTTTCTTGCCTGTTGTTCGCCAGAATCACCATGGCCGGTATTGACCGGAAAGTGCTCAACTCTACCGGAAAGCATCCATGTGCCTGGGATGAATTTGGGGTTCGCTCGATGTTTTACGCTTACGGAATTGTATTGCCCGAACGGCAGGCAATGAGACTTCAGCGAATCTTTGATGTTGCCAATGTAAGAAAATATGCGACTCGGCGAGATAAGCTGCTCAGTATTTTTTTTCTTTTATCCTGGTTGTTTTTTCTTGGACTTGTTTTTGCGGATGTCGTGTTCCGATCTTGACGTGTTCTGACCTACAAACAAAAACGCCGGACATTGTCCGGCGTTGGTTGATGATTACATCACTTTCATTCCCGGTTCTGCGCCGGTATCGGGTTCCAGCAAGAAAATTTCTTTTCCGCCCGGCCCTGCAGCGAGAACCATTCCTTCGGATAAACCGAATTTCATTTTGCGCGGTTTGAGGTTGGCGACCATAACGGTGTGTTTGCCGACCAGGGTGGCAGGATCGTAAGCGCTTTTAATTCCGGCGAATACATTGCGGGTCTGTCCGCCCAAGTCCAGGGTCAATTGCAGCAATTTATCCGCACCTGCTACAGGTTCTGCCGCGATAATTTTGGCGATGCGCAAATCCACTTTGGCGAAATCGGCGTATTCGATTTCTTCCGCAATAGGATCTTTTGCCAGCCAGCCAGTGGGCGCGGCAGCGGCGGGAGCGGGTGCTTCGCTTTTGCTGGCTTCGATCATTTGATTGACCTTCTCCAATTCCACGCGCCGCATCAGTGGTTTAAATGCATTGATTTTGTGCGAACTCAAAAACAAAGTGGCGTTGCGCCAGGTTAATTCAGTATCGAGAAATTCTTCTGCTGCCGCTGCAGTTTTGGGCAGCACAGGTTTGAGCCATGTCATCAAGGCAGCGAACATATTGATGCCGAGGGTGCAAACAGCCAGAACTTCTTTTTCGCGCCCGGCTTCTTTTGCCATGCTCCAAGGTGCTTGGGTCGCAATATATTCGTTGGCCGCATCCGCCAGCGCCATAATTTCGCGCATGGCACGGCCGAAGTCTCGTTCTTCAAATAATTGTGCGATTGGCTCATTGGCATCGACAAATTTTTGCCACAAAGCTGTATCGGCAATTTCCTGTGACAATACGCCGCCTTGCTGTTGCACAAATTTGGCAGTGCGGCTGGCGATATTGACCACCTTGCCGACCAGATCGGAATTGACGCGCGCAACGAAATCGTCGAGGTTCAAGTCGAGATCATCAACACCAGCGGTGAGTTTGCTGGCGTAGTAATAGCGCAGATATTCCGGATCAAGGTGTTCGAGATAGGTGCGGGCATTAACGAATGTGCCGCGCGATTTCGACATTTTTTTACCGTTGACGGTCAGGAATCCGTGCGCGCAGACCTTGGTCGGCGTGCGGAATTGCGCGGAGGAGAGCATCGCCGGCCAGAACAGAGCGTGGAAATTAATGATGTCCTTGCCGATAAAGTGATAAACCTCAGCATCAGAATCCGGTTTCCAATAAGAGGAAAAGTCGCGGCCTGTGCGATCGCACAGATTTTTCAGGCTCGCCATATAACCGATTGGTGCATCCAGCCAGACGTAAAAATATTTGTCGGGCTCGCCGGGAATTTCAAAACCGAAATAGGGCGCGTCACGGGAAATATCCCACTCCTGCAAACCGCCCTCTAACCACTCAGCCAATTTGTTGGCGACTTCCGGTTGCAAATGGCCGGCGCGCGTCCACTCGCGCAAATATTCGGTAAATTCCGGCAATTTAAAAAATAAATGTTTGGATTCTTTGGCGATCGGCGTCGCACCGGAAATCGCGGATTTGGGATCGATCAAATCCATCGGCGAATAGGTCGCGCCGCAGGCTTCGCAGTTATCGCCGTACTGGTCCGGCGTTTTACATTTCGGACAGGTGCCTTTGATATAACGGTCCGCCAGGAACAAACCTTTTTCCGGGTCGTAGGCCTGCGTGATCATGCGCTCGGCGATATGGCCATTGGCTTTCAGGCGCGAGTAGATCAGCTCGGATAACTCCTTGTTTTCGCTGGAATGGGTGCTGTGGTAGTTGTCGAAGCCGATCAGGAAGCCAGCAAAATCCCGCTCGTGTTCTGCCTTCATATCGGCAATTTGTTGCTCCGGCGTTTTGCCCAGCTTCTCTGCGGTGAGCATGATGGCAGTGCCGTGGGCGTCGTCGGCGCAGACATAGATGCAATCGTGGCCACGCATTTTCTGGAATCGCACCCATATATCCGTTTGTATGGTTTCCACCATATGGCCCAGGTGAATCGAACCATTGGCGTAGGGCAGGGCGCTTGTCACGAGAATCTTGCGTTGTGCGGTCATATTCTGCTTGCTGTTTGATCGGTTGATGGGAGCTTGCGCCAGGGCGCGGAAAGGGCGGGATCATACCAGTTTGGGGGTGCGCGTGCATGTCGCAACCGCATTCGTTCTGGGCACTGGCCGGGTTCGCGGGTAGAATGCCGCCCTTGTCAATCGGGTAGGGTTTGGGGGTGCTATGGCTTCGTTGTTTGAATCGGTCCGCGAGCGTTTGCAGCAGGTGTCTTTGCCTCATGCCGCGGGACTCTCTTTAGCCGATGCCTTGCAAAAGGCCGATAGCAGCGGCACCTCGCTCTCCCTGCAACTTGAATTTGGCTACCCTTTTACGCCGGATGCAGTCGTCGTCGATCAAGTCCAAAGCCTGTTTCGCCCTTCCTTTGAGCGTGTCGAGTTGCAAACCAGCTGGCGCGTAGGTCAAGTGGCGACGGTGAATAACCAGAGCGTGATCCCCGGGGTCAAAAATATCATCGCCGTCGCCTCCGGTAAGGGCGGGGTCGGCAAGTCGACGACCGCCGTCAATCTGGCCCTGGCTTTGGCCCGGGCTGGCGCCAATGTCGGAATGCTGGATGCGGATATCTATGGGCCGAGTCAGGCGTTGATGCTCGGTGTTGCCGACAAGCGACCGGAAATGCACAGCCCCAACAAAATGTTGCCAATTCGCGCGCATGGTCTGCAGATGATCAGCATGGGCAATCTGGTGACCGAAAAAACGCCGGTCGTCTGGCGCGGCCCCATGGTCAGCGGTGCTCTGCAACAATTGCTCAACCAGACGCATTGGCAAGATGTGGACTACCTGATCGTCGATATGCCGCCCGGTACGGGTGATATTCAATTGACCCTGGCGCAGGCGGTGCCGGTTTCCGGTGCGGTGATTGTCACCACGCCGCAGGATATTGCCTTGGCAGATGCGCGCAAAGGCATCGAAATGTTCCGCAAGGTCAATATTCCGGTGTTGGGCATAGTGGAAAATATGTCGCTGCATATCTGCAGCAATTGCGGCCATGAGGAAGCTATTTTTGGCACTGCGGGTGGTGATCGTCTGGCCGCGCAATACGGCGTGGAAATGTTGGGCCGTCTGCCGTTGCAAATGAGCATTTGTGAGCAGACCGACAGCGGCAATCCGCCGGTAGTGGCGGAGCCGGATTCTGCCGTTGCGCGCAATTATTGCGAGATCGCAGCCAAAGTCGGCGCGCTGCTGTGGGAAAAATCCCTGCGCGGAGAAGCGGCTCCCACAATTTCCATAAGCGACGATTGATCGCTGGTGCAGATTTTTATTTTTGATTTCTTCTGGAGTTGTAATACCTATGTCCATCAAATCGGATAAGTGGATCCGCCGCATGGCGGAACAGCACGGCATGATCGAGCCGTTTGAACCCGGCCAGGTTCGCTACGGCGCTGATGGCAATCGCCTGATTTCCTATGGCACATCCAGCTATGGTTACGACGTTCGCTGCGCAAACGAATTCAAGATTTTTACCAACGTTCGTTCCGTGACGGTGGATCCAAAACATTTTGATGAAAACAGTTTTGTCGACGTCGAGAGCGACGTTTGCATTATTCCCCCCAATTCCTTTGCATTGGCTCGCACAGTGGAATATTTCCGGATTCCGCGCAGCGTATTGACCGTCTGCTTGGGTAAATCCACTTACGCCCGCTGCGGCATTATTGTCAACGTAACGCCCTTGGAGCCGGAGTGGGAAGGCCACGTCACCCTCGAATTTTCCAATACCACACCTCTGCCCGCCAAAATTTACGCCAATGAAGGTGTGGCCCAGATGTTGTTTTTCGAAAGCGACGAAGTGTGTGATACCTCTTACAAAGACCGCGGCGGAAAATATCAGGGACAACGCGGCGTGACTCTGCCGAAGACCTGATGGAGACGCAACGTGAGTGACGCGGGAAAATATCAGCAGCTGATGGGGCGAGTGTATTTTGTCGCGATCATTCCCTTTTTCGGTGGCGCCATCGCACCTTGGATTCTCGGTCCGGCGGCTAACGCCGAAGTGCCGATTTTTCTTTTATGGTCATTTACGGTTCTGATTTTTTGTACGGCCGGATGGCTGGGCTTTAACGCCGCAACGCGCCCTAAACTTGCCGTATTGCACACGCTGGTTGGTTTGTTGATAACCGGGTTGGCGGTCAGTGCTTTTCTTGCCGTACAACATCAAAAACAAATTGTTGCTGCCGGTATTTTTACTTTTCTGCATTGGGCCCACTTATGGTGGGTGCGCAAAACCAATAATGTGGAAGGGGATTTTTTAAAAACCCACCAAAAATTTATTTGGACGGTATTGGCGTGTCACATGATGGTGTTGCTGAATATGGTTTACCTGGTTAAAACGGCATAACTTTAATCCTCGTTGCGGCGCGCCAGGCCCACGGTTGTGTATCTCCGCGCCGCAGAAGTCCTTACTAAAAACTTACCAAGGCAAGAAACTCCTACCTTTCGCATACCCTCCAATCATTTCTGTTTTTAAAGGATTTTCCCTAAACGGCAACTTCCGTATGTTCTTCTGACCTCCACAAACACATCAGGAGAACCAAGATGAAATTGCTAAACGAGTTCCATAAAGGTGCTGTTGCGTTTTTTCGGTCTGGAATAAAAGCGTTGTGTTGCAAGATTCTAAATGGCATTTGGATCAGCTTGCTGACGGTCGTCTGTGCGTATGCGGAACCGCGTGCAACAGAGGTGGGAAATTACGATGGCGACCCAACCAAAACGTGGGACGGAGTGGTGAAGGCGGGTGTGCAGGTGCGCACTTTCACTCAGCCCGATCTGCTCAATCCTGACCAGGCGGTGCTGCGGCGCTATTTGCAATATGTGCCGAAAGGTCTGCACCGCCATGGAAAATATCCACTCGTCATTATGCTCCCCGGTGCGAGCCTGAGCGCGGAAGTAGGGCGCGAATGGGATTGGGGTGATCGTGTCGAGCGGCTGGCGGACAGGGAAAAATTCCTGCTGGTCTACGCCAACTCCTATGCTCCGAGTGATTTGACTAACGACAACCCGAACGATCCTTTTTTTGCCAACGGCGGTTACTGGCGCGCCTGTTTCAATAAACCTGGCACTGGACCCGAATTTTTTTCCGTCGATGATGTGGACTATCTGAAAACGGTCATTCGCAAGGTTCAACAAGAAGGTCTGCCGGTAGACAAAAAACGGATTTATTTGATGGGCATGTCCAACGGCGGTGAAATGGTCCAGCGCGCTGCGCGGGAAATGCCGGAGCTGCTCGCGGGAGTGGGGGCCGTTATGCCGGTGTATTCCTTGCCGGCCAATGTGGAGTGGTTCGCCTGTGGTCAGCGCCCGCAGCTTCCATTGGATATGATGTTTATCTACAGCCCCGGAGATACATTGCTGGAGCGCATTTTTGCCGATGCCGGCTTCGCCTACTCCGAGTTGATGCAGGATTCTCTCACCGCTTGGCGTGAGGCGTTAAAAATTCCAGAACAGCGCAAAAAAATAAGCTTCCTTCCCAATCGCCATATCGAAGGCAAAGGTTATTGCCCGTCCGACGATAGTGCTCCATGGGCACAAGCCTCGGTGAATTCCAGCATCATTCGCTATGACTATCCTAGAGGCGCGTCAGGTGCGCGGTTGGCCGTTT
The DNA here is from genome assembly GCF_014336955.1 of Saccharophagus sp. K07. Taxonomy (GTDB): domain Bacteria; phylum Pseudomonadota; class Gammaproteobacteria; order Pseudomonadales; family Cellvibrionaceae; genus UBA5868. The sequence goes on from NZ_QRAI01000001.1 coordinate 890,890, forward strand.
TGGAAATTGTTTCCGCCGCTGGTCACGCTTGGCCAAATCATGCCCCACGCCTGTCGATATTGCGGTACAGCCTTACAATGGTTTTCGCAATCAAGATATAGATGCGGAAAAAGTGATCTGGGAATTTTTTAAGAAAGGACGTAAATGATATGGATTAAGCTGCTGCGTAATTCGCTGATATGGCAGTATGCAGCAGCGTTGATTTCATTTTTTATTTGGTGACTCGAATCTCAGAAAGCGAGAATTAGATTTTTCTCGCTCTATATTGCTCAGGAATCTGTTCTGCGGAATTGATAATCGGTGTGAGCTGTTTCAGCAGGCCGTCATGAATGTCGTAAATCCAGCCATGAATGGATAATTCCTGCCCCGCATCCCAGGCGTTCTGCACAATATTGGTATGGGAGACGTTGGCAACTTGTTGCGCGACATTGAGTTCGCACAGCAAATTGACTTTTTCGCGTAAGGTCAGGGAATCATTGAATTGCTCGCGATTGTTGTAATAAACATCGCGAATATTGCGCAGCCAGTTGTCCACCAGACCGTATTGACGATCTCCCAATGCCGCTTGCACACCACCGCAGCCGTAGTGGCCGCACACAATAATGTGTTTGATTTTGAGTACGGATACCGCGTAGTGCAACACGGAGAGACAGTTGAGATCAGTGTGAACAACGGCGTTGGCGACATTGCGATGGACAAACAATTCACCCGGCAGAAGGCCGACGATTTCATTGGCAGGGACCCGGCTGTCGGAGCAGCCAATCCAGAGAAATTCTGGCGATTGTTGTTTCGAGAGCTTTTCGAAGAAGGTTGGATCCTGTGATTTGATGTCTTCGGCCCAGCGGACGTTGTTTTCAAATAGAAAGCGCAAATCAGTCATAGATCCGGTTCCAGATTGGCGAGCTATAGGCAAAACGGCAAAGGACCGCAGTATAACGAAAACGGGTTGGCCATGCTAAGCTTTGTCGCTTGCAAGAGACGAGCCGAGATTATGGGCACATTTTATTGGCATGATTACGAAACCTGGGGAACGGATCCGTCAGTCGACAGGCCGGTGCAATTCGCCGGTGTACGCACGGACGAAGACCTCAATATCATCAGCGAACCTCTGCGGCTCTATTGCCGTCCCGCGCCGGATATTCTGCCCCATCCTGAAGCTTGTCTTGTCACCGGCATAGCGCCGCAAAAAGCTTTGGATGAAGGTGCTACGGAGGCGGAGTTTATTGCGCGCATTCACGCCGAGCTGGCTCAGCCTGGCACCTGCGGCGTAGGTTATAACTCCATTCGCTTCGATGACGAAGTTACGCGCTATACCCTATATCGCAATTTCTATGATCCTTACGAGCGGGAATGGGCCAATGGCAACAGCCGCTGGGACATTATTGATATGGTGCGCTTGTGTTACGCGCTGCGGCCGGAGGGGATCGAGTGGCCGGTGGTCGATGGTCGGGTCAGTTTCCGCCTGGAGCTTCTCACCGCCGCTAATGGCATTGGCCATCAACATGCGCACGATGCGTATTCCGATGTGGAAGCGACCATTCAGTTGGCGCGCTTGATCCGAAGTCGGCAGCCCGCTTTGTACGATTATGTATTGCAGTACAAAGGCAAAAATAAAGTCGCGGAATTGATCGATTTGGTTAATCGCAAACCGCTGCTGCATATTTCGTCAAAATTTTCTTCTGAAAATGGCTGTGCTGGTTTGGTTATGCCGCTCGCCATGCATCCGACGAATAAAAACGCCGTTATTGTATTTAATCTTTCTGCTGATCCAAGCGATTTGATCAATCTGGATGCAGACAGCATCGCTGAGCGGGTTTTTACTTCTCAGGATGACTTGCCGGAAGGGCAGGAGCGCATTCCGTTGAAATGTATTCATTTAAATAAATGTCCGATTTTGGCTACGCCGAAATTATTGAATGACGATGTTGCCCGCCGTTTAAAAATCGACAAGGAAAAATGTGAAAACCATTGGCGGCAATTGCTGGGTGTGGACTTGAAGCAAAAAGTGCAGCAAGTCATGAGCACAGGATTTGCGCCGCGTCGCGATCCGGAGAGGCAGTTGTACGAGGGGTTTATCTCCGATCAGGATAAGCCCGTTATGGCACAAGTGCGTGCAGCGGATGCCAGGATTCTGGCAACACAAAATTTTGTTTTTCGCGATAAGCGCCTGCAGGAAATGCTATGGCGCTATAAAGCGCGCAACTATCCGTCCAGCTTGAGCGAAATCGAAAGGCATCAGTGGCTGGAATTTTGTCGCGAGCGTTTGCAAAACGGTGATGAAGGTATTCTGTCGATCAGCCAGCTGCAGGAAAAAATTCGCCAGATCGACGAAACTCGCGAATTGAACAAAGACCAAAAAATCGTACTTCAGCAATTGTTTCGCTACAGTCGCGCGCTGACGCAGGAGTATCAGATTGGGTCTAAGTGCTGCTGGTAACAAGAAAGAATTTGAGTGATAAGAGTCAATGAAAACAATTGAATTATTAAATGCCAGCGAAGCTGAGTTGGTGCCGCAATTGCGTGACATGAAGCTCAAGGAGCTGGAGCGTCATGCGACAAAATTGTTAAAGAAATTGAATGCGGATTATGCGACGGTTTTGGCTGCAGTTACACGAGCTGTGCCGGATTTGGCAAAAACCGAAAATGCGTTCGCCCGTATTCAGCAAGTGATTCGCGAGCACTCAGGTGGCAATTCGAGTGAAAAAAACGATGTGCAGGATGAGCGGCATATAGTTGAACGCGCGGCTGTCATTATGATTGTGCTAATTAAAAAGCAATTTCTCAAAATCCACGAGCGGTCTTAAAACTGCCGTCTTTCAAATAGGGTGTGATGCCATGAGCAGTGAATCGCCAAAAGATTTTGCCTCGTCTTTGGAATGCCCGGCGGCTGTAAAGCCGGTTCTCGAGCGGGTAACGCCGCATGTCACGGATGTGGGCGGTATTGCGGTCAATCGGGTTTTGCCGAGACGTGCGCGCCGGTTGGTGGGTTCCTGGTGTTTTCTCGATCATATAGGTCCTCTGCGGAATGCCGCGATTGATCTCCATGTTGGCGAGCATCCGCATATTGGTTTGCAAACCTTTACTTGGATGATGGAGGGGGAAATTCTGCATCGCGACAGCCTCGGCAGCGATCAGGTCATTCGCCCAGGGCAAGTGAATTTAATGACAGCGGGCCGGGGTATTGCCCATACGGAAGATGCTTTGCCCGGACAAAATGCGATACACGCCGCGCAGTTGTGGATTGCCTTGCCGAAGGAACAGGCGGATACAGAGCCGCGTTTTGACCATTATGCGGACTTGCCGAAATGGCAGGCGCAGAACGCGGAATTGACCTTGCTGATTGGCGAATATGCGAATAAAACCGCGCCCACTTTGCGCTTTTCTCCCATAGTTGGAGTGGATCTGCAAATTCTTGCTGCGGGCGAAACCATCTTGGAATTGCGCGAGGATTTTGAATACGGACTTTTACCTTTGTCCGGTTCATTGAATATTGAAGGCGAAACCTTTGCTGAAAATGATTTAGCCTATCTCGGCTGCGGGCGGCGCAGTTTAACTATTTCGACAACTGGCCCCAGCCGCGCATTATTGGTCGGCGGTGCGCCGGTAACCGACGAAGTCTTAATCTGGTGGAATTTTGTCGGTCATGATCGCGCGACGATTATCCAGGCGCAGGAAGATTGGTTGGCGAAGAGCGGCCGTTTTGCGCCGGTGCCAGGGGCGACCAAACGGCTCGCGCCGCCCCCGATCCCATGGAGGTCTTGATCAGGAATTTCTGCCGTCGTAGGGAATGCGTGTCAGCTTATCCAAATCAATGCCCTCAATGCAGCGAACATTGATCGCAGCGGTGGTATTTCCTTGCGGATCTTTACCAAATCCAAACGGTGCACAGCCGCATACGGGGCAGAAGTGATGTTGAATAACATGGCGATTGAAGGTGTAAGTCGCCATATCTTCTTCAGGGGTCAAAAGTTTTACCTGATCGCGCCCGGTAAACCACAATAGATAACCTTTGCGCTGGCAATGTGAGCAATTGCACTCAATGACATCGCCGAGTTGGCCTTCCACTTCGAATGAGATTCTGCCGCAGTGGCAACTGCCTTTCTGAGTCATTGGATTTTCCTCGTTATTCAAAAGACGCAATCACCGGCATTAGTATGGCCGGTGACAAATGATTTTCTCGGATGCGGTTGAGATGTGCAATCGTCGGATTGGTGCGTCAGGATGGGATAGCTGCGGGGTCCATATAGGATAATTCCCAAACGTGACCATCCGGATCTTTAAAGCTGTGCAAATACATAAATCCGTAATCCGTTGGATCGCGATAAACAGAGCCGCCGTTGGCAACTGCTTTTTTTACCAGCTCGTCTATTTCTTCTCTGCTATTACAGCTAAGGCAAAGCAGTACTTCGGTAGCCTTGTTTGCATCGCTGACAGGATGAGGTGAAAAGGATGTGAATTTTTCTTCAGTCAGCAGCATGGTGTAAATGTCTTCGCTGATGACAATGCAGGCCGCAGTCGCATCGGTAAAGTGTTGGTTGAGAGAAAACCCCAATGCCAGAAAAAACGCGATTGAATGATCGAGATTTTTTACTGGCAGGTTGACGAAAATTTTGCGGTTCATGGTTCATTCTCCGTAATGTCAATTTTGAATGGGAATCCAGATTTCCGTTCCACCTAATCCGGTCTGCGGATTGTATTCCTCGGTATAACGTTCATATGAAGGTGCATTAGCCGCTTGCAAGCCGGATGCGGGCAGCCATTTTTGCCAAATCGCGCCTATGGTATCGGCAATAGTGGAAATATGGCCGGGGTGGATAAATACGGCGTAGTGTTGCGGTGCTAATTCGAGACGCGTGAATCCGGGTGGCAGGTCGTGTTTGCCATCGACTTCCACTGCGGTTGCATAATCGAAGGAGTCGATATTGGCGAAAGTGCAAATGCCGTAAGAATCCTTGCCAATTTGCCCCGGCACCTTGCCCAAATAAGGGGAAAAATCAATCCATTGTTGCGGAATTGTGTCGCGCTTGCTGAAGGAATAAGTGCGGCTGATTCCGGCAAATGTGCGTGCAGGTTTCTTCTCCCAGCGGTCTGGCTCGGGAACCTGCGCGCGCATTTGATCTTCCCGCTCGCGCAATTCCGGCGTCATGGCATCACCAAAATCCTCCGCAGTAAATATCGGTCGAATTTCGATTTCTGAATCTTCCGGCATAGGGTTGGGGCAGCGTTTTACCCATTCGATGGCTTCTTCCATGGATTTCACCTGCCACAACCAATAACCGGAAATGACTTCGTTGGTGGGAAATGGTCCGTGTTTAACGGAGCGATTTTTTCCGGAAAAAACAACGCGCGCACCTTTGTTGCTTGGGTGAAAGCCGTCCCCGCCCAGCATAATTCCCGCATCAATTAATTGCTGGTTGTATTCCATCATTGCGGTTATCAATTCTTCACTGGGCATCAAGCCCGCTTCGGATGACGCTGTTGCTCTAACAAATACGATAACTTTCATGCCTCTACCTTAATTGCCTAATTGTTAATTACAGGGAGATTATCGAGGTGAAAAATAGGGCGGATTTCCACAGTACCTTTGCGCGCGCCGGGAATTTTGCTAGCGATGTCGATGGCTTCATCCAGATTATCGACGTCGACTATGTAGTAGCCGCCCAGCTGCTCACGCGTTTCCGCAAAGGGACCATCGGTAATTAGCGTTTTGCCATCGCGCACCCGAACGCTGGTGGCAGTATCGACATAATGCAGCGGGGATGCACTGATGAATTTTCCCTGGGTGTGTAATTGATGCGTCAGTTGCACAGATTCTTCCATGCACTTGGCCCTTTCTTCTTCGGTCCAAAGGGACTCGGCGCTATAGATCAACATCATGTATTTCATAAGCTTTACCTTTTGTGCTAACAGGGTGTATAGGTGCTGGTTGTGCTCACTAGTCGAACATGAAGACTGAGAATCGACAAAAGCAAAAAATATTTTTGCCGCTTAAACAGCGTCTATCTCCACAAGCCGTTTTTCGAGAAATCGTTTTTCCACGTCTTGTTGCGCCAACCCTAACGCCTGCTGATAGGCAACACGTGCTTCCCGAAACTGACCGAGCCTTCTATGCAGATCGGCTTTGGCGGCGTAAGCCAGGTGATAACGCCGTAATTCGTCGCCTGCCAAAAGGTTATCTATCAAAGTCAGGCCTGCGTCTGGCCCATCCCGCATAGCAACTGCGACAGCGCGATTGAGCGCCACTATGGGTGAAGGTGTCATGCGATAGAGCACATCGTAGAGGGCGACGATTTGCGGCCAGTCAGTGGCATCGGCCGAAGGCGCTTCGGCATGGACGGCGGCTATGGCGGCCTGCACCGTGAAAGTACCGAATTGGCGGGTCAACAAAGAGCTTTCCAGCAGTTCCTGGCCTTCGCGAATCATGTCTTTGTCCCACTGGCTCCGGTCTTGTTCTTCCAAGAGAAGCAGATCCCCATCCGCAGACACCCGCGTGGCGCGGCGTGCATGGTGAAGCAACATAAGCGCCAGCAATCCGCGGACTTCCGCGTGCGGTAGAAGCTCCAGCAGCAGGCGCCCGAGTCGGATGGCTTCCACCGCCAGATCGACCCGTTCCAGGCTATCGCCGGAGGAGGCGTGGTAACCCTCATTGAAAACCAAGTAGATAACGGTGAGAACGGCGTGCAGGCGCTCGGCCAGATGTTTATGGGACGGTATTTCGTATGGAATGCCAGCATTGCGGATTTTGGCTTTGCCGCGCACTAGGCGCTGCGCCATGGTCGTCGGCGTTACCAGAAAGGCGCTGGCGATGGCCTCGGTGGTCAGTCCGCAGATCTCTCGTAACGTCAGGGCAACTTGCAGTTCGGGGGCGAGGGCAGGGTGGCAACAGGTGAAGATCAGGCGGAGTTGGTCGTCGGCAATGCTGGTATCTTCAGCGTCTTTCGTATCGGCCTCGGGTTCGTGCGGCAAATCCTCCAGAGAGTCGAGGCGAGCTTCCTTGCGCAATCGATCTATGGCTTTGAAGCGCGCGGTCGATACCAACCAGGCGCGCGGATTTCTTGGCAACCCATCCTCCGGCCATTGCTGCATGGCGATGGCGAACGCCTCTTGCAATGCATCCTCCGCCAGATCGAAGTCGCGCACCATGCGCACAACCGTGGCGAATATGCGGCGAAACTCCTGCCGATAGATGGTTTCAATCTGCTCCTGCATCAGATGCCCTCATGAGCCGGAAAGAGGGGTTTCTACCATGAGGCTGGTATCTATGCCACCCCATTTCTGTTCGAATTTGTGCAAATAGGGCAAGAGAGTAGGCGCTCAACACTTTTTGAGATAGCGTCTACATTCTATGAGGCAACAGACTTATTGCGAGGATCACTCTTTATGTCATTTCGTTTACCGCTGATTTTGTCGTCGTTATACCTTGCGTTGCAGATACCCATCAGCCACGCCGCGCCGATTGTATGGCCGGGCAATGCCAAGGCAGCAGTAAGCCTGTCGTACGATGACGCTCTCAACTCGCAGCTGGATAACGCCGTGCCAGCATTAAAAAAATACGGCATCAAAGCCAGTTTTTACCCCATTCTTTCCTCCCCCGTGCTTGCTGCCCGATTACCCGAATGGCGCAAAGTCGCCGCAGACGGTTACGAGCTTGGCAATCACACCTTGTTCCACGCCTGTGCCAAATCCAAACCGGGCCGATCATGGGTGGCAGATCACAATGATCTGGATAAGAAAAATATGGCGCAAATACAGGATGAATTATCCACCGCCAACGCATTTTTATATGCCATAGATGGCAAAACTGAACGCACACTCACGCCGCCTTGTCTGGATTGGGAAGTGAGCGATGGTAATTTCGTGGAACACTTGGCGCATATGTTTGTCGGCATCAAAGGTGCGGAGACCATTCCGTCATCCATGCTGTTGCCAGAGGGTGTCAGTGGCAAAGAGTTAATTAAATTCGTGCAAAAATCCGCAAAAAATGGCGGAGTGGTGAATATTATTTTCCACGGAATTAACGGCGATCATTTGTCCGTTAGCAACGAGGCGCACGAAGAGTTGCTGAAGTTTTTGGCAAAAAATCGGGATATGTATTGGACGGATACCTATATCAATATTATGAAATATGTCAGACAGGCAGGAAAAGTCGGGGTCGGTGAAAGTCCAAATTAATGGTTGATGCAAGATCAATCGTAATTTTTTGTCGACTCAAGGATGAGTCCGATTTATCTAAATAAGATAATTGCCTTTTAATCTTATAAATAATTTAACTTTTAGATGCGTCGGATCGAATCGAAACAAAAGCAAAAGAGGAATATGTTCTCAATTATCACGTTTTTATGAACTTGATCTCGCGGCAAATTTTGAGTGTGGAATAGACTCTGCGGAGTGTTGATGCTCTGACGGTAGAGGCGGTAAGGACGCATCGCCCTCATCACATAGGGTTTATCGGGATATTGATTTCAGATATCCGGAAGGTTTCACATTCAATATCAAGGCGGGATCAGCTATGAATAAAATCTTTGTGGTGTGCGGGTTGGCTACGTTGTCGGCGGCATTGGCAGCTTGCGGGAGTGATGGCGGTGGGGATGTGTCATCCAGTAGCAGTTCTTCCAGCAGTTCCTCTTCTTCCTCAAGCTCCAGTAGTTCATCATCCAGCAGTTCTTCGGCGAGCAGCAGTTCATCGGGTGGGGCAGACTTCACAATTCTCAGTGCATCATTTGATGCAAATGGTTCGTTGCCAGCGGAGTTCAGTTGTGAAGGAAAAGCCTTCGGTGATGGTATTTCACCGGAATTGTATTGGTCTGATGCACCAGACAATACAAAAACTTATGCCATTTCGTTTAAAGATTTGACGGCGTTGAGTGGATCCAATCCGAGCTTGGGATATCACTGGGTGATATGGAATATTCCAGAAAGTATTACCTTGTTACCAAGAAATCTTTCCGCGACTCGTAATCCGAGTGAAATGGGAGGTGCGGAGCAGAAGAGTGCCAACATCAGTAGTCCTTATAAATACTTTGGCCCTTGCCCCAGTTACAATTACTGTTCCAACGGTGGGCACCGAGATCTGCACAATTACACTTTCACTATTTATGCATTGGATCAGGCTTCTATAGAGCATGACGGCTCGGTGGAAGACCTGGATGAATACCTGGGCTCAATTGCGATAGCAAAAGCAGAGGTGAGGGTAAATTCAGATGCTGCTCCCTTGTGTGGTTCCTCGAGTTCTTCCAGCTCAAGTTCTTCCAGCTCGAGCTCGTCAAGTTCATCTAGTTCAAGCTCATCCAGTTCGAGCAGTTCTGGCGGGATAGACGGCGCTGCGTTGTATCAATCTATCTGCTCAAGTTGTCATGGCAGCTTGGCAAACTCAACAAAACGCGGTAGGACCGCACAGCAAATTCGTGCTGCAATGTTCTGGGTCGATGAGGTAGCTAACCTGAGTGACGCCGAGTTGCAGGCGATAGAGGATGCACTCAAATAAAAAGCTGAGTGTTTCATGAGGGCGGGCATTCTATGGATGCTCGCCTTTTTTATGTCCAAATATTTTCATCGTCTCCATAATTGCAATGCATGTTTTGATTTGGGAAAAACCTCTATTCCCTTTTTAATAGCAGAATTCCTAATGGCAACCGCACCGCACTATCGCCAATGGATGGACCATTAGCGCGGATATGGGGCTTCTCGCGTCTAGGTCCGACTGGTAAATGTTTGCCCTGGTTAGATGTTGATCTCGAGCCCTTTGGTTCGATAGTGCGGTATGATTTACGGCTGGGTGATCTCGAGTCAGCGGAGTCTGGTCTGTTCCATAGCTTGGGTGAATGAATTCTTGCGGGAGGACCGTGTCCAGATATTTATCGAGATCGCATATAAAATGAGGTTGCTTTACCCTTGTTGGAGAAAGATATGGCTCTTACACAATCCACAATGATGACTTTAGGCAGTCCCGCACCGGGTTTTAATCTTCCGTCGACAGATGGCGATATGGTCAGTTTGGAAAGTGTTTCGCAGAACAAGATTTTGGTGGTGATGTTTATCTGCAACCACTGCCCCTATGTCATACATATAGCGCCGACTCTGGCCTCGCTTGCAAAGGAATATCAAACAAAAGACGTCGCATTTGTTGCGATAAATAGTAACGATGCAGAAGCGTATCCTGCGGATAGTTTTGAAAATATGAAAATGGAAAAGCAAAAACGTGGTTATACTTTTCCGTATCTGTACGACGAATCGCAAGAGGTTGCCCGCGCTTATGACGCTGCTTGTACGCCGGATTTGTATGTGTTCGATAAAGAAGGAAAACTGGTCTATCGCGGACAATTTGATGATACGCGGCCAAATCGAATTTCTTCCGGTAATTATGACTCTTCGGTAAATCCTGCGACGGGGGAGGCTTTGCGAAAAGCTTTGGATACTCTGTTGAGCGGCCAAAAAATCCCTGAGAACCAATATCCCTCTATGGGATGCAATATCAAATGGAAACCCGGCAACGAACCTCGGTAACGCAGATAATGTTGCAGGCATATCGCGCTAGAATTTTTCACTTCCTTGATGACCCATCAGTGCTGGGGAAAAGTGCCTGGCAATATTTTGAAGACGGAGTTTTATTGATAGAAGATGGTCGCATTCGTGAGGTAGGGGCGGCCAAAGAGCTTATGCCGCAGTTAAACATTCCGGTCCAGCATTTTCCGGACCGTTTAATTGTGCCTGGGTTTGTGGATACCCATATTCATTATCCGCAGATGGAAATGATCGCTGCCTATGGCGACCAGCTTTTGTCGTGGCTGCAGAATCATACTTTCCCCACAGAAGCAAAATTTGCAGATGAGGAATATGCAGCGGGTGTGGCTTCGTCGTTTATGGATGAGCTTCTCCGCAATGGCACAACAACGGCATTGGTGTTCGGTACCGTCCATCCTGTGTCGGTAGATGTATTATTTCGCGAGGCACAGCGGCGCGGTGCTCGTATGATTGCGGGAAAAGTGTTGATGGATCGCCACGCACCAGCTGAATTATTGGATACGCCACAGCAGGGCTATGTCGATAGCCGAAAACTCATAGAAAAATGGCATGGTGTAGATCGCTTGCAATATGCGGTAACACCCCGTTTTGCACCTACCAGTACGGATGCGCAGTTGCAAAGGGCAGGGGATTTGCTGCAGGAATATCCGGGTGTTTATTTGCACACTCATTTGGCCGAAAACGCGGACGAGGTAGAGTGGGTTAAACAGTTATTTCCAGCTGCTCAGAATTATCTAGATGTGTACGATCAAGCGGGATTACTTGGTCGGCGCAGCGTATTTGCTCATGGTGTTCATTTGTGTGATCAGGAGTGCATGCGCTTAAAGCAAACGGATTCGGTTATCGCTCATTGCCCTACATCCAATTTATTTTTGGGGTCGGGTTTGTTCAATTTGGAAAAGGTACAACAGCACCAGGTTCGCGTTGGATTAGGTACGGATGTGGGTGCAGGCACCAGTTTTTCATTATTTCGCACAATGGGTGAAGCCTACAAAATTCAGCAGCTGCGCAATTGTAAGCTTGATCCATTTTATGCGCTTTATTTGGCGACGTTGGGCGGTGCAAAAGCGCTGGATCTTGATCGCCATATTGGCAATTTCTCACGTGGCAAAGAGGCAGACTTTATTGTTCTGGGCGCGCAAGCCACGCCTTTATTGGATTTTCGATTGCGGCACTTGTTGGATCGGCTGAAGCTTGCGGAGCAGCAGGAAGTTGCGTTGCGGGATTTGTTTTTTGTATTGCAAACATTGGCTGATGACCGCGTGGTGGAAGCAACCTATCTGATGGGTAAGTGCGCTTATAGACGAGGAGGAGTTTAATTGTGAGGCTTTGCTGCGGTTGCTCCGGCAGTGCTCAATGTTATGATGCAAAACTATTCAATCTTCGAGACTGGTCATGACTGTTGTGCGACCCACCGGATTTGCCGGTTTGCAGTTTGATAACACATACGCACGCTTACCCCCTGCATTTTTTTCCCGCGTCAATCCCACCCCTGTGGTGAACCCCGCGCTGATCAAAGTCAATCACGCATTGGCGACAGAGTTGGGTTTGGATGCGGTTCAGCTGGAGAGCGAACAAGGGATTCAGATATTTGCGGGCAATGCTATACCGGATGGGGCCGAGCCCATTGCGCAGGCGTATTCCGGGCATCAGTTTGGTTATTTGAATCCGCGTCTTGGTGATGGTCGGGCCATATTATTGGGTGAGGTGGTGGACCGCAGCGGCAATCGTCGTGATATTCAGCTTAAAGGTCCCGGGCGCACTCCCTATTCTCGCAGTGGCGACGGAAGGGCAGCACTCGGTCCGGTGATGCGTGAATATTTGGTCAGCGAAGCCATGCATCATTTGGGTATTAAAACCACGCGTGTGCTCGCTGCGGTGACAACGGGAGAGCCGGTTTATCGGGAAACTGCGTTGCCTGGGGCTGTTTTAACTCGTGTGGCTGCGAGTCATATCCGGATTGGTACTTTTGAGTATTTTTATGTCCGCAAAGATTATGACGGCTTAAAGCAGCTCGCAGATTATGTAATTCAACGTCATTACCCGGCGATTTCTTCGGCGGAAAATCCCTATCTGGCGCTTTTGGAAGTAGTCATGCATGCCCAGGCAAGTTTGGTGGCGAGTTGGCTGCAGGTGGGATTTATTCACGGCGTGATGAACACCGATAATATGACGGTCAGTGGTGAAACCATTGATTACGGCCCCTGTGCATTTATGGACATTTATGATCCGTCCACGGTCTTCAGCTCTATTGATCGCGAAGGACGTTATGCATACGGCAATCAAGGGGCAATAACGCTTTGGAACCTTACGCGTTTTGCCGAATGTTTATTGCCTCTTATAGATTCCGATATCGACCGCGCAGTTGAAAAAGCCCAAACCGCTTTGGGCGATTTTTCCGAGCTATTCAATGATTTCTGGCTGGCGGGGATGCGCAAAAAAATCGGTATTTTAGGCGCTTCTCCAGGAGATGAAGCCCTCGTCGCCGAATTTTTGCAAATTATGCGCGATGGTCGGGCGGATTTTACCTTGGCTTTTCGTTACTTGGCGGATTGCGTTGCGCCCGTTTCTTCGACTTCTCGATTTCATCAATTATTTACCTCGTGCGAATCTCTGCTGGAATCCTGGCTCACGAAATGGCGTGAGCGTTTGGCAAAGGAGAATGTGGGTGCGGAAGAAATTACGGCAAGAATGTTAAAGGTGAATCCTCTCTATATCCCGCGCAATCAAAATGTTGAGGAAGTACTGCGTGCGGCGGTGGAGGACGGGGATTACACACTATTTGAAGAATTTCTTTCAGTGTTGCAGCACCCATATACAGAACAACAAGGCAAGGAAAAATACTCTCGTAGACCAGTGCAAAGTGGCATTCCTTATAAAACGTTTTGTGGCACCTAGCGATTGGCAAGGTAAAGTGGAAGATCAGCCTTCCGGCGGTAGTGCGGATTTTTGGATGTATTGATAGATATTCCTTAAGGTCAGCTGACGACATTTGCAATTAGCGTGTTAGTAAATGTATTGCGTGGCCTGGTGCGAGAGATTATCTTATGCGCCCCTGTGCTATTGGATTGGCCAATTGAGGCTTCTTATGAGTCCTGATAAACACCTTGACCTTGGATGTGGTACGTCTCCAAGAAATCCTTACAACTGTTCCCAATTGTTTGGTGTTGATATTCGCGAAGTTCCTCCTATGGAGAAATTTCAATCGCGAGTGAGTAATTTGTCTTTGGAACCAATTCCATATGACGACAACATGTTTGGCTCTGTATCCGGTTTCGATTTCATCGAGCATATACCGCGTGTGCTTGCAGTTGATAATGGAGAAAAAACAATATTTCCATTTATCCAACTGATGAATGAAATATGGCGTGTATTGGCTCCTGGCGGTCGCTTTTATGCGGTGACACCTGCTTTCCCTCAACCCGAAGCCTTTGTTGACCCGACTCATGTCAACATCATAACGGACAAGACCCATAGCTACTTCTGTGGTGAAGAGTGTTACGGTCGTGCTTATGGATTTATAGGAAATTTCAAGCCTTTAGTGGTCGCGTGGACAAAACCGGAATGGACTTTTAAGCGCCAGGATTTTGAGTTGGAGTTGGAGGCGAGAAAAATCCGCGAGCAGAGAAAAAATCGATGGCATAAGAAAGTTGCGCACCAATTTCGTGATGCGGGTCGTTCTTTGAGGGGTAAACCCTTAATGGAATCTGATGACCGACTGACGCATTTGCTGTGGGAGCTGGAAGCGGTGAAATAAAAAAAGGCCGCATAAAGCGGCCTAGAGGTTTAAGCAAACTATCAAGCAACCTCTAAAGCGTCAGAGGTTTTCTGCTGATACACAGCTGTGAGGTAATCGCCTTCCTTCAGCAGGTATTCGAATGCAGCCAAAGATGCTTTGGCGCCTTCACCCATGGAAATCACAATCTGTTTGTAAGGCACGGTTGTAACGTCCCCGGCAGCGTAAATTCCTTTGATGGAAGTTTCGCAACGCTCGTTGATAATAATCTCGCCGAAACGTGTGCGTTCTACCAATCCGCCGAGAAAATCGCTATTGGGCACCAAACCAATCTGAACGAATACCCCGTCCAATTTCAGCGTGTGTTCTGTTTTGGTTGCCCGGTCCATATATTTAAGACCGTTAACCTTACCGTTTTCTGCCTGAACAGCTTGGGTGGCGACATTTTTCAGAATGGTGATATTGCTTTTGCCATAAGCTTTATCAACCAGAACCTTATCGGCCTTCAATTCCGGGTTGAATTCCAGCACTGTGACGGATTTGGTAATGCCGGATAAATCCAGCGCCGCCTCTATACCGGAGTTGCCGCCGCCGACAACTGCCACATCTTTGCCTTTAAAAAATGGGCCATCGCAGTGTGGGCAGTAGGCGACACCGTTACCGATGTTTTCTTTTTCACCCGGAACACCGAGTTCACGCCATTTGGCACCAGTAGCGATGATGATGGTTTTGGTCGGTATACGTTCGCCGGAAGACAAAACCACAGTTTTAATCTCATCATTTTCTACATTAGTAACCCGCAAGTGCTCCTTGATGGTAATGTCGTACTCGGCCATATGAGCTTGCAATGCACCAGCCAGTTGCGGACCGGTGGTTTTGGTTACCGAAATCAGGTTTTCGATATCCATCGTATCTTTGACCTGGCCGCCGATGCGATCAGCGATCAAAGTCACTTTTAATCCTTTGCGTGCGCTGTAAATCGCCGCGCTCACACCAGCTGGGCCTCCGCCAATTACTGTTACGTCTTGCAGCGGCATTACCGCAGTGGATTTGCGTTGAGTAATTTCTGGATAGCGGTCGATAAGTTTCTGTACCAATTCCGCAGCGGTTACTTTCCCGCTGGCGAACAATTCACCGTTGAGGTAAACGGTTGGCACGCCTTGAATATCGCGCACTTGAATAACGTCCTGGAACAGACCACCATCGATCATTTCAGACTGAATATTGGCATTCAATAAAGCAAATTGATTCAGTGCTTGTACTACATCAGGACAGTTGTGACAGCTTAAGCTGACAAATACTTCAAATTGCAAAGGTTCTGCAATTGCAGCTACCAGGCTCTTGATGTTGTCATCCAGTTTTATGGCGCTGCCACCGGCTTGCAAAACGGCCAGCACCAATGAGTTAAATTCGTGACCACCGGGAATTCCGGAAAAACGAATGCCCGTGTCTTCACCTTCCGCTTCAATTGCGAAGCTAATAGGGCTGCGTAATTGACCTTGGGTATTGCGTTCTACAAAAGCGATTTTGTCGCTGACACCCGCGATATCGGTGAGGAATTTCACCAGCTCCGGGCGCTTCGGATGCTCACCGCTTTGCAGTACAAAAGTCACCGGCTTTTGCAAATTTGCGGTGTAACTTTTCAGTGCATTCAAAATATCGGCATTCAGCATGTCTTAGTCCTGGTGTTAGTAGTGGTAATAGGGTGTAGCGAAAAATTTCGAATTGCTCGGTAATAGAGCCGGCAACTTGAGTTGCCGGCTTGATCGCACATTAGATTTTGCCGACCAGGTCCAGAGAAGGAGCAAGAGTTGCTTCGCCTTCTTTCCAAGCTGCAGGACAAACTTGGCCGGGGTTGGCTGCCACATACTGAGCTGCTTTTACTTTTCTCAGCAGGTCTTGTGCGTCGCGACCAATACCTTCTGCAGTGATTTCTACCGCTTGGATAACGCCTTCTGGGTCAACTACGAAGGTTCCGCGATCTGCGAGACCTTGGTCTTCACGCATTACGTCGAAATTGCGAGTAATGGTTCCAGTCGGGTCGCCAATCATGGTGTAGCGAATTTTGGCGATAGTGTCGGATGCGTCATGCCATGCTTTGTGGGTGAAATGGGTATCCGTTGAGACGGAGTAAATTTCTACACCACGTTTTTGGAATTCTTCGTAATGGTCAGCCAGGTCGCCCAACTCGGTCGGACATACGAAGGTAAAGTCAGCAGGGTAGAAGAAAAATACCGCCCACTTGCCCAGTACATCTTTTTCGGTAACTTGCACGAATTCGCCGTTGCGGAAGGCCGAAGCGGTAAAGGGTTTGATTTTGGTGTTTAAAATGGCCATCGATTGTCTCCTCGAAGGTTGGTGGTTGCTTGATCAGTGAATTCACTATAAAAGCTGGCCAACGATAAATAAAATTGATTTATTTGAACTTTACGATCAGTTATTTAGAATTATGGTTTAATGACAGAAAAAGGCGGCTGCCTATGATCTCCACCAAACAATTGGTTTACGCCCTGGCGGTAGAGCGCACCCTGCATTTCAAGAAGGCGGCGGAACAGTGCAACATCACCCAGTCCGCCCTGAGCACGGCGCTGGCCGAATTGGAAAAACAGCTTGGTTTTCAAATATTTGAGCGAGATAACAAGAAGGTTTTGGTCACCCCTATAGGGGCGGAGGTATTACGCCGGGCCAGGGACATTACGCTGCGCTTGGAAGAGCTTGAGCGCTTGGCTGATACCCTCAAAACGCCGCTCAGCTACCCCATCAGCATCGGCATGATTCCGACGATTGCCCCCTATCTGCTGCCCAAGGTCTTGCCGGAAATTCGCGACCAATACCCTCATTGCCAGCCGGTAGTGGTGGAAGAGCAAACTCATGTGCTGCTGGAAATGGTCCGCAATGGCGAAATCGACACTGCCATCATTGCGCTTCCTTACGATTGTGAGGGATTGTTAACCTTCGAGTTCTGGGCGGAAGATTTTTATTGGATAGCGTTAAAAGGGGAGAAATTTACCAATCGCACGGAAATCACCAGTAAGGAACTCGCGCGCAGTAATCTGATGTTGCTGAAGGACGGGCACTGCTTAAAAGAGCATATTCTTGATGTCTGTAAACTGCCTGAGCCGGAAGGCAATCAGGGATTTGGCACAGTGAGCTTAAATACATTAATTCAAATGGTGCTCAACAATATGGGCACAACGTTAATTCCCGAAATGGCCATAGACCAACTCACCTCCAATTACCCGCAACTCTCCACCATCCACCTAAACGAACCCGGCCCCCACCGCAAAATTGCTTTTGTTATTCGGCCTAATTACACGCGTATGAATAGCATTGAAGCTTTATTAAAAGTTTGTCGGGAAACTTTGGAAAAACTTCGAGATAGAGAAAATGCAGACGCCTAGTTGGCGTCTGCGATAATGGAGACTATATCGTCGATGGTCCAGATGGTGTTGTCGTCGAAGTGGATTTCCTGCAAAGGATTGTATCGATGCAAAGGGCTATCGGAATAAAACACCTATTCGACCAAGATGGTCTCTTTGGATTGTTTAAATGAAACCACCAAATTGTCGTTGACGCCTGCGGGAGAAAAGAGAGTCGCGCATGGGTTAAAGATCCTGTTTAAACCACTGTCCGTCAGGACACGGAGAGTCGCTATTTGCGCATGTTTTCACCGCTTGCATCTGGGCCTTAGCGCAATTCCTCCAGTAGAATTTGCCGCCAACCTTTTCGTGTAGGTTTGATGGGCGCTAGGGCTACATCGGTCGACTTGAGCGAGGCATCGCTGGATTGCGTGATTGCGCGCGAGTCTGCGATGACCGGGGACGAGGTAACGCCGTCGATTACCGTCCCAATGGGGCTCACTTCTGTATAAGTTATTTCACCCACGTTGACCGTATCGCTGCCCATAAACAGGGTGTTGAGGCGGTATTGAGGTAGGCCAGTGAACATATCGAGAATATATTGCGGCGAGTTACCTTTAATCTCACACTTGTCCAAAGCAGATCTATAAGTATTGAAAACCAAAGTTCCCTCGAAAAACGCGGAACGGCTGAAATTGGCTTCTCCTGCAGTGGCGAATTTTCGGTACCAACCACGTTTTGTCGCTATATCAGCTAAATACTTGTCCAATGTTTGATTGCTTGAAGAATTTTGCACCAGTAAACCGCCACTATTATTTACATACAATCGGTCATTACTGATGTTACGTAGATCAGTCAATGCAACACCGGAATTGGTAAGCCAGGGTTTATCTGCGTCCACATCGGTGTCATTGACTTTAATTCCAAAATAAAAATTATCATGATTCAGCTCTACATCGCGTGCGACAAAAAATCGCCCTGTGCCAGCGAATATCCAAAATGTACCTAAACCATCCCGCACAGCGAGGGGGGCTGAGCTGAAGGCCAGGTTGGCATCTGTTGAACTTAACACGGGTGATACTGTATCGGAGGTTAAAATATCGGAACCGTTCGCCGCTATAACCGCCTGTTTTAACGCGCCTTTATAAGCAGGTGTTGATATTGCGCTGCCGCGATTGTTATCTCCGACCAAACCGAAATAAAGCATGTCATCAATATAATCATTATTCCAATCTTTTGCGGTGATGCCACCGACAAATGAGGCCTTATCAGCTGAGTCAACTGTAATGGATGACAATTGTACGTTTCCTTCCACGGCCTTTTTTAAATCGAGATAAAACAGTTTTGCCGGTGCGTTGCTGATGGCTTCACTGACGGCTTTGGGTCCACGGGGCCCGGAACCAAATACCATAAACCAGTCGTTTGTAGTGTGTTTGATAATTTCCGGATCAGCCAAGGTAAAGCCAAGGTCAGGTGCGGATATTTCTGCAATCAACTCCGGTGGCGATTCCGGATCAGTAACGTCAAATAAAATATAGGCCGACCGCAATATGGTTTTGTCATTGGTGGATGGATCTCCGTCGCGATCAATTTCGTATTCACCGCCGCCGTAGCGCATACCTACCGCCAAAATTGTTCCCCATCCGTTGGGATATCTATCCGGATTATTTTTTGCGGCAAAAATTTTTGCATCGAAAATGCGGACATTCGCGTCGACATAATATACGTGTTCGTAATTTTTCTGCGTCAGCCATTTTAGATGGGGCAATAGGTTATAAGGGGCGTAGGCCCACATTTCCGCGCCCAAAGCGGGAGCGGAGGCATTATCACCAGTTGGCGTTGTGGTGAATTTGGCTTTCAGACTATCGAAAAAGCCTGCATTAAATGCGTGAAGCAAACCGTCGTTTGCTCCTACATATACCATATTGCGGCGTTTGGCGTATTTGGACCGGAAAGCCGCGTAGCTGGCGTCCTCATAAATGGTGTCATAACCGGCTGAGGGAGGACCTACAATCGCCGGAGTGGAATTCACTATATCGCCCAAACGCCATACTTTGGCGGAACTATTACTGTCAAACTTGACCGTTCGATTGCGATAACCACTGATTTCTTTGCCGCGAATGTAATTGATGACATTTGCAGCATCAGTATTGTTGGCCACGTCCAGATAAGGGCGTAAAGCGGCGGCAGTGGTATTGTTCGCGACAAATTGCAGGGTTTCGGTTGCGGTGATAATGCCGTCGTATTGATTTTCAGCATTGGGTTTATCTATTCCTGTGATGATAAGGCGCTTCTGATTGGCTGATTCGTTTGCGCCGCGTTGCAAGCCAATATTGGCATCGGTGATGTTGGCTAGTTGATCGCGTGCGTCCCAGAGTGTTTTTAGACGATCCAGATTCAATCCAAGCTCAACAGCATTTGCATCCGATGTATCCTTGCCACGCAATTCCTCACTATAAGGATAACGGTTAAAACCAATGATTTTGCGGGTTTCACTGACACCTTCGGAATTGTTGTTGCGGAAATCCATTGTGATAAATTCGATAACCTTGTCGCTGTTATCGAGGGTTTTATTGCTGTTGCTATCCTCACGGACATTGCCATAACGATCGAGAAATAACGCACTGAGCGTTCCCACCCAGGAGACGGAACTGGAGCCGTCCGGACTGACGTAAACGGGTTGATAAAGTGTTTGTAGAAAAATACCTTCGCCAGTGAAAGTATTGATTGATACAGGTGCCGCAGTCCCTGCGGCGCTATTTTTTCCAATAGTCGTTAAGATTTTGCCCATGCGCTCACGCAAGGTGCTGGGATTGGTCACCACTGCGTAATTCAGTGGATTTTTGCCGTCATCGGACCAAATATCTTTAGTTGGGTCAAATTGGGGATCTTCGTGTTCTGGAGAATTGGTATAGGAGCCCCACTTGGTTGCGTAAAATAGCGGTGGTTGCAAGCTTTCGGCGTCTGAAGAGCCAATGGTGTAGGTAGATGTGTTGTTTGCCACGAGAGGATTTACCTGTGTAACCAGTTTGAGCCCGTCTTGCGTGGTTCCCGAAATAATGTAGCCGAAATGGACGTTAACACCGGTGCTCACTTTAAAAATGGTGGTGGTTACCGTAAGGCTGTTGCCAGATCGGGAAAATTCGATAATGCCGTTGATATCCTGGTCATAGTCCGATCCTTGCTCCGTATCTTCCCAGGTAATGAAATATTTGGTCGGCATTTGGCCTGGCGTTGTGTAAATAGGCTGGAATCCAACCAAGGCGCAGTTGCCAATTTTCTCACTGGGTAGTTGCGGGTCTTGAGAATTATTACGACATGCGGGAACGATTTTGACATTGGTGTCCGGTACGGAGATCACAGGCTGGTTGCCAGCGAGAGTCAATCCCAGCGTATTAATATTTAACGTTTTGCCAGTGGTTGCCGTCACATCCGGGCGCACGTTATTGGCTTTAACGTAATAGGCAAGTCCAGCCGCTAAATAGCCACCTTCCAACCGCGGTGTCTCAGGACAGGTGCCGCGTACCGTAGATAGATTTGTAACTGTTTTGGGCGTGCACAGGCCATCACTTGACGTGGTCGACCCTTGCACGCTGCCAACGAAATATTTTTTGTTGCTATTGAGTTCGCCGTTTCCCACCAAATCTGTCCAGTATGCAATTGTTTGGTCGCTATTGCCGATACCGAGCTGTGCGAAAGTCAGATGACCAATATCACCATCGTAAGAAACACTGCTGGAATTTACGCCCAGCACATTCATATTGATGCAAGCTTTGTCTGTGATCAAATTGATGGGATCTTGCCAATTGGCCACAGTGGCAGATGGTAATGCGGTTCTTTCTGCTTGTATGGCGTTGTTATCCAGACGGGGCGCATTATTATTACCCGCGAGATAGCGGTAGGATTCGGCCAGAATTTCACTGAATGGATTGCCCCAACTGCGACATTTGCCTTCGTCAAATCGGCTCCTGAACCACGGACAGGTAAAATTGTAGGAACCGAAATTGTCGTGATTTGGCCCGCTTTTTTGGAAGTAGTAATCGAAAATTTTCAACGAGTCGATACTAGCGATAATGGAGCCTGTTGATGGTCGCAAAAAAACACCGTTATCAGGATTGACTTCATCACTCATGGGGCCAATATTTTTACGCAATACGCCGCCAGTTTTGTTTTTATTGGAAGCGCCGGTCATTAAACCGAACATCACAGGATTTTCTCTGTGAATACCGTGGGTCTGCAATAAACCTGTTGGTTTATATGAGGCGCCATAACGGCGGCAGTAGTGGATATTATCTTCGGTATTATCGGTGCAAACAGCGACCCTCACGATGTAATCCTCAATCCAATGGGTTCCCCAGCGGTCTTTGCCATCTGGTACATCGCTATAAGCATGAATTCCTGTGATATTAGGATCGTTACCGTTGTTGCCAAAAACACCGAATGCATATTCGTTAAATTCCTTTTGATTGGCAGCATTCAGGCCGAGTAGACATTGATATCGTTCACCGTTTGCCCATAAGGAATAATTACCGCTTACCACGCGCATAACCGGTCTGGTATTGGTTTGGTTTTGCGAGGGGATTTCATGAGCGTGGCCGAGGCTGGTATTACAAAACGTCAGGCCGTTCCTGCGCTTATCTTGATCGTTTGTCGTAAAACGCCAAGAGCTGATGCCCGTGAGTTTGGTGATGTCGTTGCCGTTGTAATATTTCGCGAAGCTGTGCGCGTCATTGGGCAAATAGGCACGTTCCAGAACGGTTCTGTTTGCCGTGTCGGTCGAGCGCATCCCGCCGTATAAAACGCTGCGGACGATATCGATACGGGTCATGGTTGCCCAGTTGAGAAAATTACCGCTCCATTCCGCACTGTTGAGACAATATTGTCTGTTCGCAAGACCAGCCGCAGTAAGCCCTGGAACCGATCCCGCGGTAGGGGCTATTGCGTCGGAGGTGGGATTGAAGCGCCCGTCATTCGCGCTGTATGTATAGCATTTATGCTCATTGAAATATCCCTTGTAGATGACATTGTGGTTGTAAGTAACATCCGGTAACCCATCGCCATCCAGATCGTCATAATCGTTGTAGGCTTTTAGAAAAATCTGGTGGTCGCCTGACAGAGTCAGCATCACCATCGGGTGGGATTTTGCTGGTTCAGACAAAGGTGGATTAATTCGGTAGTCGGCGTTTGTCGGTGTTTGAGCGCGGATTGTGGATGCTGCGCAAATCAAAAGTAGCAAGGCCGCAATCCCGGTAATAAAATTGTTATGAAGATATTGGCTAGCCATGGTTCCACCTCAGCCCGCGGATTTAAATACAGATTGCAACATAACGGCTGCGCGCCCTGCGCCGCCTTGTGCACGCACAGTCACGCGATATAAAGGAACTCCGCCATTGCGGTTGTTTTCATCGTCAGCGGTTTGATTATCGCGAGGCACATAACAGAGAAACTCGACCATATAGGGAACAGCTAGGGTTTCTGTGTCCAAGTCTTCGCTGTTGACGATATCGGTTTTGGCAATTTGGACTTTGGGCAGTGCGGCGCCATTATTTTCCCAATAACTTTTGATGGGCCAGGCTTCTGCCGCCGCAGCGGGTTTTGCGATTTTGCAATCATCTCTATACATCGCGTTGCTCAGATCGCCGGTAAAACACAAGCCATTTTTACAATCGCTGCTGAAACAACGGTTGGATGATGAGTCGCGGCAGATAAAATCTTCATCGGTGTATTTTGCGGTTAACACAAGCTGTTCAGCTTGCGCGAGGGCCGCTTCTGCCGCTTGAAAAGCCACTGCATGATCTCGCGCACTGCTCGCCATTTTTAAAGCGTTGTTGGAAGAGCGCATGCTGGAAATGCCCAGCAGTGTAGCGACGGCTAAAACAACCAGGGCGAAGATTAAAGTTGCACCGGCTTGTTTTCGATAGGGCGATTTTGGATATGGATTATTTTGTCTCATAGACCACCTCATCACAGCGCATTGCGCAGGCGTACCGTCGCCGTGATTAATTGCCGCAAGAATTTATCTTCGTAATTCCGGTTTAGATAAGATTGCGCAGTAACAGCGGGCAGGGATGGTTCGAGGGAACGGAATACCAAACTGATTTGCACTGATCGCACTTTGCTCCAGTTATCCCAGTGAGCAGCGGTGAATACATCAGGTGCGACATAAGTGTCTGGGGCGCCGTCGTTATCGGTATCAACACCGTAGCGCACTTGCAGGTCCTCAACGCCAAGAGCGAGCTCCTCCCGCGTAAGCGCGCCGTTGTCATAAATAACGCGCTGCAATGACGGCTGGCCAGGTAGAGTGGGGGACTCACCGACAAAATATCCAGAAGCGTTATAGGGCATCACATGGCTGCCGACACTGTATGCCTTGGAGCCACCGCCAGAAACACTGTCGCAGGCGCATCCCGGTTTGCAGCGAATATTTTGTTTTTTAGGTGGTTTGATCACATCACCGCAAATAGATGTATCGGAATATTTCAGAATGGTGCTGTTTTCCAAAATATCCGCCATTTTAATTAATGCCACACGCCGGCAATCTTCCGCCACCACAGTCACCAAATCTCCAGTGCTGAAATTATGTTGGCTTTTGAGGGTGAGATTGGTACCTATATGTGATTCCAGTACCGAAGAAACACCAGCAGCATTGCGCACAATCAGCGACTCCGGCGTGCGGTCACCGTCTTTCGTTTTAATTGTCCAAGAGACATAAGAGGCGGGAAAACCTGTTGCAAATCCTGTAACCGGCTGAAGTGGTTCCAAGTATCCAGAATCAGGGTTATATCCCAGCAGCCGGTTGATATCCGTTGAGTTCTCTGTTCGCGCTACCAGGGCGACAGATGGATCTCTTCCGGCACATCCCCAATACCCTGCATTTTGCAGATCCTTCGTCAGTAGATGCATGGCATAGCGGGCGTTATGCTGGATATACGACATATCCTCTTGGGCTAAAAAGGTGGTTTTGCTATTAAAAAAGACTTGCACCACACCTGCCATAATCAAAAGAGAGATCACAATGGCGATCATCAGCTCAACGACGGTCATACCTGTCGAATAGAAAAAACGCTGTTTGGCGGACATATCAAGCCCCTCCAAGTTGGGTGGGATGTTCAACCAAAAGGGTGTATTGCTTTTTCGACGGTGTACTGTCATCGGTCGCGCGACTGTCATCAAACGAGACAATAATTTGGATATAACTTTGCGTTCCCTGGGTTTTTAATGAGATTTCCCCGGAGCCTGCCGGCAAGCTTTTCTGCACGGCGTTACTCCAGTTGAATAAATCCCAGTTCACCAAGTCTGCAGGAGAGCACGCAGGTGTATCGAATGCGGATGTTGAACAAGAGGTGGGAGCGGTTGCCGGAATTGCCGTGGATGCGTAGGCAGTTGCGTTTTTCGGGTTGCCTCTGATGCGCTCGGCAATATCATTCGCCAAGACTATAGCGCGTCCGTATGTATCAGCAGATTGGTTGAATTTCATGGATTTGACCTGCATACCCAAAATCCCGAGCAGGCCGATCGCCAAAACAAAAAGAGATATCATGACTTCTATAAGAGAAGAGCCTTTCTGCTTGTACAGCTTCATGTCCATTGCCCTGCGAAAAGTTGTGTACCTACATCACACGTTCACAACCTTGGTCCAGCGTCCGATAATTCCATGCAGCAGCTCTTATAACTGAACTGTTGGGAATCAGAGGTTTTCGTTGTATTCGTTTATTTCACTATTGTGTTAAGGGGCCGCAATAGTGTTTATTTTTTTGTTGCGGACAGTAAGTGTCTGCCCACTATAGATATCAGCAAATTGATTTATTTAACGCCACCGTTTTTATGTTTTCTCCGATCAGCGGAGCATAAAGGAGATTAATGGATTGCAAATTTTAATTGTCATATCAATTACCTTAAGGTCGTTTTGTAGATTTGTACCTGGCGGCTTAAACCCTTGGGAATCAGCAGATATGCCTGGCTTAAGATGGTCTAAACCTGTAGTCAAAGTGATTCTTAGGAGAGAAGGGGCAATGGTTGGAGGAAAACAATTGTTATAAAGCGTCAGGAATTCAGATGCGAAACATGATTAAAAAATAGTGTGAAATGGGAACAGGCCGTTTGTGTCGCACCGAAATGCGGCGGATTAAAAAACAAAAGCGGACTATTGACAGCCAAAAAAATCGGCGTATTATCGCCGCCCAATTCGGCATTCGCTGGCAACAAATTTTAGAAGGGCACTCAAAATGAACTATGAGGTATATCTAAAGTCTTAAAACCCTTTTGAGTGTTTCACTTGGAAGGGCAGTCGATCCTTCCAGGTCAGAGTCAAAAGCCCTGATCGGGAAACCGTTCAGGGTTTTTTTATGGCGCTTCGGAAGGGTAAATGAATTTACGAAAGTCAATCGACTTTTGAGTGAGTTTTTATGCCTGTCAAAATTGAATTAAATAAGGGCGCTGCGAACGGACATAAGCCGGTAAAAATTTACACCAGCGATATTGAAAATCAGGCGCTGACGCAATTAAAACAAATTGCCGCTTTACCGATCGTCCATTCGCATGTGGCGGCCATGCCGGACGTGCATGCGGGGATTGGTGCAACCGTAGGCTCGGTAATTCCTACGCTGAATGCCATTATTCCGGCAGCGGTGGGTGTGGATATCGGCTGCGGCATGACGGCTGTGCGCTTGTCCGTAAAATCCTCGCAGCTACCGGATAACTTAGCGCCGATGCGCAGCGCCATCGAGCGCGCTGTGCCGGTAGGTATGCAAGCACATAAAACAGTGAGTGTGCGAGCCAGTGCTTGTAAACAGCTGGCGACGGGTGTTGACTGGTTGTTTGAGAAGCATCCTACTGTGATGAAAATGCTGAAACAGCCGCAGGCGCTCTGGACCAAACAATTGGGAACCTTGGGCAGCGGTAATCACTTTATTGAAATCTGTATCGACGAAAATAAAGACATCTGGGTGATGTTGCACTCGGGTAGTCGTGGGATCGGCAATGCCATAGGTCAATATTTTATTAAATTGGCCAAAGCGGATATGGGTAAACATATCCATAATTTGCCGGATAAGGATCTCGCGTATTTCACCGAAGGAAGCGAGCACTTTGTGGACTATGTGACAGCGGTAAGTTGGGCGCAGGAATATGCGCGAATAAACCGTGAGGAAATGCTCGGCTTGGTATTGCGTGCTATTGAGCCTTTTTTACCGGAATTTCGTGCGGATCGACATGCGATTAATTGTCACCACAATTACGTAAGCCGTGAAGTGCATTTTGGTGAAGAGGTTTATTTGACGCGCAAAGGTGCGATCAGTGCACGCGAGGGAGAATTGGGAATTATTCCTGGCAGTATGGGCGCGCGTTCTTACATAGTGCGCGGCAAGGGAAATCCAGATTCTTTCTGTTCCTGTGCTCATGGCGCAGGTCGGCGTATGAGCCGCACAGCGGCTCGGCAGCAATTTCGCCGGGAAGATTTGATCGAACAAACTCGCGGAGTGGAGTGTCGCAAGGATACGGGGGTTTTGGATGAAATTCCCGCAGCCTACAAGGATATAGATCAGGTAATGGAGAACCAGTCCGATCTGGTGGAAGTGGTACACACCTTAAAACAGGTGCTGTGTATTAAAGGGTGATATGTGTATTAAAGAGTTATGTTTAAATGAGGATATTCAATGGGTAAAAAACAAGAGCGACGTAATGGTCATGCGTTTCACCCGATTATGCGAAAGGGTGGGGTGCATGAAAAATCCAACAAGGCTAAACGTGCAGCGGCCAAACAGCAAACGAACCGCAAGGTTCAGGAGTGGTTTGGCCGCTCTTCGTTTTTCAGTTCTTCTTTTTTAATTCTCACTGAAAAAATGCCCGCATTGGCGTGATCGAATTCAGCTTAAGCTGATTTTTCAATTGGCAAGCCTTCTTTTGTTCCCCACTCAGCCCATGATCCATCGTATAAAGCTGTATGGGTGTAGCCACCAACTTGCGCTGCCAGTATTCCAATACAAGCGGTAACACCCGAACCACAACTGAAAATCAGGCGCTGATCTTTTGCGCATCCGGCATTGGCAAAAATATCGTTTAGACGATTTTCTGCTTGAAGATAAATGCCATCGATCAAATTGCCGAAGGGAATATTGACGGAGGAGGGGATATGACCGCCTTTGACGCCGGGTCTCGGTTCTGCTTCCGCACCGGAAAATCGTCCGGTACTGCGCACGTCGATAATACGCGTGGTTGCTTGATTAATTGACTTGAGTACATCTTTCGCCGTGACAACGCGCGTGCTCTCCAGTCGCGCTATAAAATTGCCAGCGTGTTGTGCTGTTTTACACTCGGCAGCAACCTCTCTCTTGCTGGCGATCCAGGCGGGTAAACCGCCGTCAAGTACAACAACCTTTTCATGCCCCATGACTTTGAAATTCCACCAAGCGCGCGGTGCGGAATAAATGCCGATGCTGTCGTAGACAACTATGATGGATTCTTTATTGATTCCCAGCCTGCGCGCTTCTTCTTGGAACAGCGATGGCGGCAGCAAAGTGTGCGGCAGGCCGGAGTCGTGTAACGACAAGGCATCTATATCGAAGCGCAGAGAATTGGGTATATGCCCGGTATTGGCGAATTCTTCTGGTTTTCTTCCTACAGGCGGCAGAGTGGCATCCAGAAGGATAAGGTTATCGTTACGGATATTGTGCTGAAGCCACTCGATCGAGACGAGGTTTGTAGGGTTGGCGTTCGGCATGACATGCTCCTGTAAGTGAAGTCGTGTCTTTGTAGCGAAGGGTGAAGTCTACAGTGCATGGCGCTCCCGCGCTACCGGCATTCCCGTTGCAAAAGCGACAACACAAGGTACTCCTCCCGGTAAAACCCTTTGGGACAATCATCGCCTGTGCATTTTTCCCAATAAGGATGTAATCGACGCTCTTCGTAAAGCTCCAGAATGCTAGGGTGGACATAATATTTTTTACACACGGATCGGGTATTGCCTAAGTGGCTGGCAACCATATCCAGTGCCGCTACCACATTTTTCTTTAGCTGCGTTTGTGTGTCACAAATGCCTATATCACGCAACGCGGTAAATGCGTGGACAGTGCCCGCCCAGGTGCGGAAATCTTTTGCGGTAAAATCTTCTCCAGTGATGTCTTTTAGATAGGCGTTCACCATTCCGGAGTCTATGCCTTTCGGATTGCTGTCTTCATCGTAATATTGAAAAAGTTCTTTCCCGGGAATATCGCGGCAATTTTTACGATTCTCGCCAAGCGTTTATTTTTGAGGGTGACTTTGTGTGCAACGCCTTTTTTGCCTTTGAATATAAAGTGCAAACGATCCTTTTCAATTTTGACGTGTTGATTTTTAAGTGTTGTGAGGCCAAATGAGCCGTAGAGTTTTTCATAGGCGCTATTGCCGATGCGAATGCTGGTCTGATCCATCAGACTGACCACTGCCGCCAACACTTTTTCCACTGGCATGCCGGGGCGGGCGAGATCTTTTTCCAGGTGCTGTCGAATGGCGGGAATTTGCTGGCCGAATTGTAAGAGGCGGTAAAACTTGGTGTGATTGCGCAGTGCTGTCCAGTGCGGGTGATATTTATACTGCTTGCGCCCGCGCACATCTATGCCTGTTACTTGCAGGTGTCCATTCTCTTCGAGACAGATCCATACATTCTCCCAGGCCGGTGGAATGACCAGTTTTTTGATGCGTTCGAGTGTTGCACGGTCGCGAATTTTTTTGTGGCCTGAAACATAGGTAAAACCATCGGCCGAACGGATTCTTTGTATGCCCGGTTGACGATCGTCGACGTAAATAAGATTGACGGCTTCTGCGCTTTTTCTTCCATCATTCAGAATTGCATCGATTTTACGTTTGCTAAGTTTGATTTCCCCATCCAAAAGCATGCGGCCGCACCTAAGTCGCTTTTGTTTAAGGCCATGCAAAAAAAGGGCTCGTTTGATGAAAAATAAGAAATTAAGAGAAGAGGGATGCTAGGTGTCGTTATGTTGAAGGCTTTGATTTTTCAAATTCGATGACGTAACCAGTTTTTCCTGGTACAGCCTGGAACAGCTTGGCTTGAGGATAAAATTCCTGCGCTAAGGCCGCAATTTCAGCCTTTATTGACTCAGGAGTATTAATACCAAAATAGATTGCCGTGATTTGTTCGGCAGCGAAGGGCAGGTCGTCATACCATTCCTGGTAATGGCTGTCGGCAATGGGAATATCCCGCGGGCTTACAGTAATGCAGCGCCATTCCTGCTCGAGTTTGCGATGGGGGCCTTTAACAAAAAAGTGATCGTTGAAACGTTCCGCTGCTGTGTCTTTACGGGTGTGCAGGATTGCTCCCAGCTGCTCGCGAAGACTGGTTAATTGCGGACGCTCTGTTTGGTACACCACGGGTTTGGCCGTGTTAAACGGCGCAGCGTTGGTCAAGGCGAAACGAATTGCAATGCCGCGGTGGCAGTCGGCAAACGTATCCCAGGCAGTCACATTGTCTGGTTTGGCGGAAAAGGAGCAGATGCGAACCTTGCGTACGTATTCCTGCCATTTGGAATGCAGGATTTCCAGCTGTGCCTGCCGGTAATCCACCATTTTGCTGAGCAAATCGCGCAAGGTGCTGTGAGATTCGTCGGCGGAGTGAAAGCGATCTTCATCGCGCCAGCGTCGTATGGCATTAATCAATGGCGATTCCCCTTTCGGTTGTTCAGGGGCAAAAATCATCGACGCTGCCAGTTTGATGGTGGAATCCAGCAAAGAACTCGTATCAAAGTTAAAACCGCTACTGGCGGACAGCTCGAATGGATCGCCAAAACGATCGGGCGAGCTCCAGCGCAGTTTTCGCTCCTTGAGAATAGCTAAAGCACCATCGCAGTCGGTGAATTTGATCAGGCTGTCAAGTTTGTCTGCAGACACTGTAATCCTTTTTGGCGGTTCCGGCTTATGTAATGAGTCTCGGTGCCCTCGTGAGGCAATTGAGGCTTCGTTTATAAGAGTAGTCGGCATCCCGCGAAAAATCTTTTGCCCTAAGTCCTAACATTGGCTTAGTTCTGTTGGAGGAGTAATTGTTATTCCGAATATCCCTAGGACTTTCTGTTCTTATAACTATCTGATGGCCAATGCGGACGAGGAAGCTGTTGGTGTTTCAATCTCCGATTATTATCCGAATGTCTGCAATTTTTTGGTCATTTTTGCGAGACGTTTATTATGGTTGGCGAATTCGCACCATAAAAATTGTTAAGTTCGTAATTGCCGTCCAAAAGGATTTCTCGAGTGACAGGTCTGGCTCTGATTCGGCCGGCCATTCTATTTATTTGCGAACTTCATTTCGCTCGCGTTTTGGTTATGGTTTGCGATTTGGAACACATTTGCTTTCCTCGTCACGAGGAGGGCAAGGGCAATAGGCGTGGCTGCGTTCAAAGAGGGCGTATTCCCTGCCTTTCTAAGTGCTTGGTTACTTACAGCGAAGTCAGTCTCTATGAAACTTAATGTTCCCGATAGTTTGCTTCAGGCAGTGGCGCCGCTAGAATAGCGCCCCAATTTGTCGATCATATTGGGGGTTCTATGGAGTTTGCCGGTGCGCATATCTTGTCGGTTGAGCAGTTCGAACGAAGCGACATAGAGCGAATCTTCGATGTGGCCGATACCATGGGTCCCTACGCGCTGCGCGAAAAGGCGACGCGAGTACTGGAAGGGGCGATCCTCGGCAATATGTTTTTTGAACCGAGTACGCGGACCCGCGTCAGCTTCGGCTGCGCGTTCAACCTCTTGGGTGGTGAGGTTCGCGAAACCACCGGTTTCAAAAGCTCCGCCATCGCCAAGGGCGAATCTCTCTACGACACCGCTCGTGTTCTCTCCGGCTATAGCGACGTCATCTGTATGCGCCATCCGGCGGAAGGTTCAGTGGCCGAGTTTGCCGCCGCCAGCCGTGTGCCGGTGATCAACGGCGGTGACGGCGCCAACGAGCATCCCAGTCAGGCACTGCTCGACCTCTACACCATTCGCAAAGAACTGCGCGGTCGCAACCGCGGCCTTGATGGTTTGCGCATCGCCATGATCGGCGATCTTAAATACGGCCGCACAGTTCACTCTCTGTGCCGTCTCTTGTGTCTGTTTAACAATGTCCATATCACCTTGGTTTCTCCAGCCGAATTGGCGATGCCGGAGTTTTATGTGGAGCTCGCACGCCAAGCCGGTCACAAAGTCACGATTTCTTCTGAACTGACTGCCAGTATCAGCAACGTGGATATCGTTTACTCCACGCGCATTCAGGAAGAGCGTTTCCCCACCAAAGAAGAAGCGGATTTGTACCGCGGACGTTTCCGCTTGAATCAGGCGATCTACACCAAGTTCTGCGAGCCCAACACGGTCATCATGCACCCGCTGCCGCGCGACTCTCGCTCCGACGCCAACGAGTTGGATAACGATCTGAACCAGAACCCTAATCTCGCCATTTTCCGCCAGGCGGATAATGGGCTGTTGGTGCGCATGGCGTTATTTGCGATGGTGCTGGATGTGGTGCATCTGGTTGATCAATACGCGCGACCCGTACATTGGTTTCATCGCCGCGACAAGATATGAAAAAAGGGCACTGAGTGCCCTTTTTTGTGTGACTCTGCGACCCGTCTGCCCTCACCTAAATCGGCGGGGACTTTGGATTCCACTCGCAAGATTTGGATTGTGCCTATCAGGGGGCCGGGCTTTTAAACGCTGGGCGAGGGCCTCTGTATTTCCAGCCCTTAAAAAAGTAAACGATTGAGTTTATCGATCAACTCAACTGGCGATTCGGCATCAGCAAAGCAGCCGTCGATTTCCAGTTCCAGACTCTGCCAGTAATTTACATCCTGACACACAGTCAGAATCGGAATCTGCGCCGTGTTGCTGTCCTCGCGCAGGCGTTTGATGGTGTCGACGGCGTCATCTCCCT
Source organism: Saccharophagus sp. K07 (assembly GCF_014336955.1). GTDB lineage: Bacteria > Pseudomonadota > Gammaproteobacteria > Pseudomonadales > Cellvibrionaceae > UBA5868. The sequence continues at coordinate 923,396 of NZ_QRAI01000001.1, forward strand.
TCAAATTTCCATTCATGACGATTACGTCAGGCCGGTTGCGGCTGGCCAGGGAAAGAGTTTCCTGGCCAGAGCGCGCCTGCAGCAGGGCGAAATACTGTTTGAGCTTGCTGTCGATGGAGCGCGCCAGACGCCCGGTATCATCCGCTACCAGAATGCGCACCTTGGGACTGAACAATTTGACGGTCACACGGTTGCGACCGGCTTGTTTGGAGGCGTACAAGGCTTTGTCGGCGGCGTGGATCTGGTCGCGCAGATGGGTACCAGCTGTGTGATTGATAACGGCACCGCCGATACTGACGGTTATGTGGGTGGAAGTAGGAGAGGCGCGGTGGCGGATATTGAGCGCAGCCACGTTTTGGCGGATGCGCTCGGCCACATGGTAGGCGCCATCTTCCCGGGTATTGGTCAACACCACGATGAATTCTTCGCCGCCGTAACGAGCCACTATATCTCCGGGTCGGCCCAGGCTTTGAGTGATGGCATCGGCCACTTTGACGATGCACTCGTCTCCCGCTACGTGGCCGTAGCAGTCGTTGTAGAGTTTGAAGTGATCTATGTCCATGATCAGGATCGCCAGGGCCTCGTGATTGCGCGCAGCCTGTTTCCAGGCATTTTCCGCGCGCTCATCGAAGGTCCGGCGGTTGAATAATCGAGTGAGGCTGTCGCGCTCGCTAAGTTCGATCAAACTCTGGTTCAGACGTTTGAGTTCATTGCGCATGGTGATAATGCGTTCCATAGCGCGGATTTTGGCGAGTAGAATGGTTTCGCTGACAGGTTTGATCAGGTAGTCGTCACCGCCGACATCAATCCCTTTGCGCAGGTCGTCTTCTTCATTTTTTCCGGTGACGAAGATGATGGGCAGCCAGAGATCGTCTTTTTCCAGCCATTCGCGGATCAATCGCGTGGTTTCAAAACCATCCAGGCCCGGCATTTCCACGTCCATGACGATCATATCGACCCGGCTGGCGTCAAACAGCTGCAGTGCTTCTTCACCATTATTGGCTACTATTGGGTTATGCCCGGCGTTGCGAATGTACTGGCACATGGCGTGCCGTAGAGTTGCGCTGTCTTCGACGATCAATATATTCATGCGGGGTGATGGCTCATCCGGGTCTAACGCTTCGACAAAGGCCCTTTGTCGACTATAGCACACGCTTGGTGTCGGCTGATGCAGCACAACTCACACTCTCATTTGTGCGCCAAATGTTTCGGGCCGTCTGGCCATCCAAATCCGGCTGTAAGTGGAAATTACCAGCTGTTTTCTGTATTTTTGTCCGTCATTTTTTCTGGGTCACGCTGTTTATGTCTTCTCTGACCGAATCTCATCTGGCCGCGGCCCAGTCTGCCGAGGCACAGTCCGAATTTGATGATATTCGCCCCTACAAGGATAACGAGGTGCGCCCCACCATCGCCCGCCTGATCGGCGACAACGAATTTGTCGATACAGTGGCGCGCCTCAAGTTTCCAACGCTGAGCAAGTTTGCCGCGCCCTTGCTGCGCCCGGTGGTGCGCGCGGCGTTGCGCCATGAAACCGCAGACGTTGCAACGGTTGATAACTTTCAGCAGCGCATCGAAAAGTACATGCGCCGCCTGTTGGATAGAACGGTGACGGAATTGACTGTCTCAGGTCTGGAATATCTCACCCAAAGCCGCGCTTATTGTTTTGTCAGCAACCATCGGGATATCGCCATGGACCCGGCGTTCGTCAACTGGACGCTCTACCACAACGGCTTCCAAACCCTGCGTATCGCCATAGGCGACAATCTGCTGACCAAGCCGTTTGCATCCGACCTGATGCGCTTGAACAAAAGTTTTATCGTCAACCGCTCCGCAACTGCTCCTAAGGAAAAGCTGCGTGCGGCGCGCAAGTTGTCGGCCTATATCCATCATTCGGTGGTCAACGACAACGCCAATATCTGGATCGCCCAGCGCGAGGGCAGGGCAAAGGACGGTGTGGACAAGACCAATCCCGCCATCATCAGCATGCTGGCGATGTCGCGCGCCAAAACCGAGACCCTGGGCGATTACTTGAGTCGCGCGAATATTGTGCCTGTGTCGATTTCCTATGAATGGGACCCTTGCGACGCGGATAAAGCGCGCGAGCTGACTATCCTCAAACGAGACGGCCGCTACGTCAAAGGTGAGCACGAAGACGTGCGTTCCATTGCCAAGGGCATTTCCGGTTTTAAAGGGCGTGTGCATCTGGCGTTCGGTGAACCCTTGTCGCCTGCGATCACTACAGTCGATGAGGCTGTGGCCGTGATGGACGACGCGATCATCGATAACTACGTGTTACACGCGAGCAACTGCGTGGCCTACGAAATGATTGAAGGCAAAGCGCCTGACGTGATCGTCGGTGTTAAGGGGGTGCCTTTCGCGGAAATCGATGCGTCCGCTGCGCGACGTATGTTGAAGGCACGCCTGGAAGCTTGTGATCCTGAGTGGCGTGACATGATGCTGCGCATCTACGCCAACCCGGTATATACCAAACTCCATACGCTGCAGGAGTCCGACTTTACCGAGTCGGATGATCGTCCGGCGGCGCAGGCCTAGAGATGCTCCCAGATACGGTCAAGCAAGCGATACAGTCGAGTTACTCCCGCTTCCTCAAGACCAAGCAACTCAATCCCCGCTACGGCCAGAAGTTGATGATCGCCGCGATCGCCCGCACCCTAGGGGCGATCCGTTTGGATGACGAGCAAAAGCGTTCCAACGATGGCCATATATGCGTGGTAGAGGCGGGAACCGGTACCGGTAAAACCGTTGCCTACCTGCTCGCCGCCATTCCCGCCGCTCAGGCATTAGGCAAAAAGGTGGTGGTGTCCACCGCAACTGTGGCACTGCAGGAGCAGATCGTTTTTAAAGACCTGCCGGACGTGCGCCAGAACAGCGGTCTGGCCTTTGAATACGGCCTCGTCAAAGGGCGCGGTCGTTATCTCTGCCTCAGCAAACTGGACCGGATTCTGGCGGAAAGCCACGAAGATCTGCTGTTCCTCTACGACGACGTCAGCGGCGGCATTTCCCCGCAGGACAAAACCCTATACCAATCCATGATGGAGCAGCTGTCCACCAATCGTTGGGATGGCGATCGCGACAGCTGGCCGGAAGAACTGCCGCAGGCAGCTTGGAGCCGTGTCACAACCGATCACCGTCAGTGCACCGGCCGGCGCTGCAGCTTTGTTCGCCAGTGTTCGTTTTTTAAGGCGCGGGATTCTCTCGACGATCTCGACTGCATAGTCGCCAATCACGATCTGGTGTTGGCGGATCTCGCCCTCGGCGGCGGCGCGATTCTGCCGTCGCCGCAGGACACCATCTATATCTTCGACGAAGCCCACCATTTGCCGGACAAGGCGCTTAGCCATTTTTCCGCGCACACCCGCGTGGTCTCCACCAGCCGCTGGCTCGGTATGAGTGAAGGACAGTGGAAGGGGCTGATGGAATCGCTGGCGGACGCGGTGCATATCATGCAGATCGCCGCACCCGTCGAAAGCGCGTTGAAAACCACCCGCCAGCTGCTCGATACGGTGCAGCCGCTGCTGGTGCCCTATATGGCGGAGATGGATCGCACAGCGCCGACACCGCGCTACCGTTTTCCCCAGGGACAGGTTCCCCCCGCACTGGAGGAAATTGCTCGACAACTGGCCAGCGCTTTCGGCGAGGTTTATCGTCTGCTGGACAAGTTGTGTAACGAGGTCAGCAAGCTGCTGGAGAGCGACCACTCGCCCGTGCCCATGGACGAACTGGAAGCGGTGTTTCCGCTGTTGGGGAGCTGGTGTTCCCGCGCGGAGGCGAACCAGGATCTGTGGAAAAGTTATTCCGACAGCACGCCCGACCCGAAATGGCCCATAGCCCGTTGGATTTCGTTGATTCAATACGAAGATACGGTGGATTTTGAAGTGGTATCCAGTCCGATTTTGGCCTCCCATACCTTGTCGCAACATCTGTGGCAGGTGTGCTGTGGCGCGGTGGCGACCTCGGCCACTTTGACGGCGTTAGGAAGTTTCGAGCGCTTTAAGTTGCGCGCTGGCACTCCCGCCGATGCCACTTATGAGGTGGTCCCGAGTCCATTCGATTTTGCCAGCCGCGGCGTGCTGCGGGTGCCGAAGGCAGCGGTGGATGGCAACCTCGTGGATGCGCACACCCAGGCCATAGTCGGTATGTTGCCGCGTTTGTTGAATCCAACTCAGGGGTCACTGGTGCTGTTCGCGTCGCGCCGCCAGATGCTGGATGTGCATGAACAACTGGACGATGAACTGCGCGAGCGAATTTTGATGCAGGGCAATGAATCCAAGCAGGTTCTGATCAAAGCGCATCGAGATCGCGTCGACGCAGGGCAGGGAAGTGTGCTGTTCGGTCTGGCGAGTTTTGCCGAAGGATTGGATTTGCCGGGCCGCTATTGTGAACATGTGATTATTGCTAAGATTCCTTTCGCCGTGCCGGACGACCCGGTCGAAGCTGCCATGGCGGAGTGGATCGAAGCTCAAGGCGGAAACGCCTTTATGCAAATCGCCGTACCCGACGCTGCCATCAAATTGGTGCAGGCGTGCGGACGGTTATTGCGGACAGAAGACGACGCAGGTGTTGTCACAGTGTTGGATCGCCGGCTGATCAGTAAACGCTACGGCAAGGCGATTTTGAATTCCCTGCCACCCTTTCGCCTGGAGCTGGACTATGACTGATCGCCATATCTCCGTCGGGGAGATTCTGCTCGATATCGAATGTGAACTGCGCCGTGCGCGTTTATGGGAAGACGAATTACCCAGTGAAGAGGCTCTCGCCAGCGATCAGCCCTTTGCGATCGATACTTTGCAATTTCACCAGTGGCTGCAGTTCATTCTGTTGCCGCGCATGCATATGCTGGTGGAAGAGCGCCTGCCGCTGCCATCTGCCTGCGGTATATCGCCTATGGCCGAAGAAGTCTACAAGGAAGAGATGGAGCGCATGAGGCCGCTGCTGATCCAGTTGCAGCGGCTGGACAAGCTGTTTGCAGGTTTGCCCTCACCCTAACCCTCTCCAGGAGGGAGAGGGAAAAGACAGGTTTTATTTAAACGCGGAACACTCCAAACAGAGCGCATAGGTGGTGTGGATTTTCTCGCGCAGCAACAGCGCTAGCGGTTCCGGCAGGTTGGAACTGATCTGCGCCAATAATCCCTTGTCCAGTCCCAGCCATTGAGTGATTTTGCTCTGCCAGAGCGCGTCGGCATCCGCGCCGAATAATTCGCGCACCAATTGTTCTTGTGGAGTCAGCTCCCGTTCAATCAGTTTCACACTGTAGTCTTCCAATCCTGCGCGCTGTGCTGCAGAGGCTATGGCATCGTTGAGATAGCCGATTTTGTCCACCAGTCCCAGCTCATGTGCGGCGAGCCCTGTCCACACCCGTCCTTGTGCGACTTTGTGAATCTCAGAAGGATCGGATTCGCGGTTCTTGGCCACGACACGCAGGAAGCGGTTGTAGATATGTTCAACGCTCAACTGCATTACTTGCACGGCTTCTTCCGGCATTGATTTGTCCACCCGCATAGCGCCCGCGAGGTCTGTGGTGCCAATGCCATCGGTATGAATGCCGAGCTTTTCCAAACTATGTTCCAGCGTTGGAAACAAGCCGAATACGCCTATGGAGCCGGTAAGGGTAGTGGGTGTTGCCCAGACTTCATCGGCGCCCATGGCCATCCAATAACCGCCGGATGCCGCCAGACTGCCCATGGAAACCACCACCGTTTTGCCCGCTTCGCGCACTTGCTCCAGCTCCTGGCGAATCACTTCGGATGCAAATGCGCTGCCGCCGCCGCTGTCGATGCGCAATACCAGCGCTTGCAGGGATTCGTCCTGGCGCACTTGGCGGATCAACTCGCTAAGTGATTCGCTGCCGATGGAGCCTTCCGGATGGTGTCCGTCCATGATGGTGCCGCTGGCGACGATCAGCGCTATGTTGCCGCTCTGTTTCTCCACCGGTGGCCATACGCGTTTTCCTTTGTAGTCGGCCAGTTCCATATAAAGCGGTTTTTCCGGATTGTCCGGCGCAGCGCCGAAGCGCTCGATCAGGGCTTGGGTGAGTTCCCGGCGCGAGCTGGCACGATCCACCAGACCGTGTTGCACAGCCAGTTGCGCGGTATCTCCCTGGGTGGCCAGAAGATGCTCGGACATATCGTTGATGAAGCGGGTGAGGGTACCGGGCTCCAGCTGGCGCTGCTTTTCCACCTGCTCGGTGTATTCCTGCCACAGAGCTTCCAGCCATTGGCGGTTGTGCTCGCGCGAGGCGCTGGACATTTCATTGCGCACATAAGGCTCAACGAAGTCCTTGTAGTCGCCAACTTTAAAGATGTGGAAATTCACTGCCAGCTTGTCGAGCACATCCTTGTAGTAATTGCGGTACAGGCCAAACCCGGTCAGGAACAGCGCTCCCAACTCGTTCATATGGATTTCGTCAGCGTAGCTGGCGAGAAAGTATTGTTCCTGCGAATAGCTATCGGCCAGAGCAATAATGGGTTTGCCTTGGGCGCGGAAGCGTTCAAGTGCTTGGCCAACTTCCTGCAGTTTGCTCAGACCGCCGCCTTGCAGGTTGTCGAGCTGTAACAAAAGCGCGCTCACGCGGGAATCCTGCGCGGCGCGGTCGATGGTATCCACCAGTTCCCACACAACAGTTTCCGCAGGACCTTCATTGCCAAAGCTTAATAAGCGGGCGGAAGGCGATGTGTAGGAAAGCTGATCAACCAATATGCCCGATGGACTGACCAGCAGAGGGGCTTGTTCCGGCAGCTCAGGTCCGCGCGATCCGAAAATCGCCAGCAGCACAGCAATCAGAATAATCAGGGTCAAAACATTGAGTACTGCGGTGCGCACCCAATTCAAACTGCGCCAAACCAATTTGGCCAGCCGCACTATAGGCGAGTGGTGTCTACGGTGACTCGGCATGAGATGTTTCCGTGGATGAAGAATGTTGTTGCAGCCAGCGGCTGGTGAGCATGGCAGTGATAAACAGGAATACGCTGAAGAAAAGCAGCAGATAATCAATCCAGGCGCGCGCCGGATGGAACACGCCTTCCACTCCCTTGATGAAATACAGCAACAGCACAAAACAAAAGCCGATATAGACTCGCGGTTTGTTGCGGATCAAGCCGGGAATAAAAATCCCCAGTGGGAGAACCTGAATCGCCCAGAGCACAATGTGGCTTCCGCCTGGACGAACGAATTGCCAGAGGGAAAGCGACAGTAGCAATACCGCCAATCCGGCGAGTGTGAGATGCCGCAGCAACGGCAGACGGGTTTGATCAGCCATTAACGCCGCTCCGCAAACTCAGCGCCAGCTGCGCCAGACGTTTTCCCTGGGCAAAGCACAGGCGGATTTCGTCGTCGGTCAGAGTGGGGTCGCTTTTCGCTCCCGCTGTATGCGAAGCACCGTAGGGTGTGCCACCGCTTTTAGTATGGTGCAGACCGGCTTCGGTATAGGGCAGGCCGGCGATGACCATGCCGTGGTGGAGCAGCGGCAGCATCATGGAGAGCAGGGTCGATTCCTGCCCCCCGTGCATAGACGCAGTCGAAGTGAACACGGTCGCGGGTTTATTAACGAGATGTCCGCCCACCCAGAGACTGGCGGTACCGTCCCAGAAATATTTCATGGGTGCGGCCATATTGCCAAAGCGGGTAGGGCTGCCGAGGGCGAGACCTATGCAGTTTTGCAGGTCGGCCGAGCTGCAATAAACATCGCCCGACGCCGGGATGTCTTCTTCAACCGCTTCGCACACAGTCGATACTTTGGGCACAGTGCGCAGACGCGCTTCTACTCCAACACTTTCAACACCGAGGGCGATTTGACGCGCCATTTCGCGGGTGCTGCCGTGCAGGCTGTAATACAACACCAATATGTAGGACATGCTCACCCCAACAATTGCAGGACGTTTTCCGGTGGGCGACCGAGCACTGCGCGACGACCTTTGACCACTATGGGGCGCTCGATCAATTTGGGGTGCTTCACCATAGCGGCGATCAGGTCGTCTTCGCTGAGTTTGGGATTGTCGAGTTTGAGTGCCTTGTACTCGTCTTCCTTAGTGCGCAATAGGTCGCGGGCAGTGAGTTTCAGGGTTTTGAGGAGGGTTTTCAGTGTGCTGGCGTCCGGTGGCGTCTGCAGGTACAGAACTATCTTAGGGGTTACGCCATTGGCTTCCAGAAGCGCCAGGGTTTCACGCGACTTGCTGCAACGTGGGTTATGATAAATCGTGACGGTTTCGGCCATGAGATCTATAGAACGTCTAAGTTAATAAGAAAGGCCACATTCTAGCCCGGATAAATTTTGTGGGCAGCGGGAATTTGGACTTCGCCGATATCAAATAAAAAGACGATCGGACGTCTCCGACATGCTGCGCATTTAATTCGCATGTTAACGACATCCGATCCAGAACTTTGGATGAGTCATGCCTGCGATAACCGATCTGATTCCACTGAAATGGCGTCGCCCTCTGTATACCGTCGGGCGATTTTTCCGCAACCTCTCCACCGACTATGTTGCGCACGACTGCTCCAAAAGTGCCGCCGCATTGACTTATCTTACCTTGTTTGCCCTGGTGCCGCTGATGACAGTGGTTTACGCGGTGTTTTCCTTGATTCCGGCATTCGATGGTGTGGCGGAAAAGCTGCAGAGTGTTTTGTTTGTGCATTTCATTCCGGAGAGCGGCCGGGAACTGCAGAGCTATCTCACGGAATTCTCCGCCCATGCGCGCTCGCTGACCGGGGTGGGGGTAGGGATGCTGGTGGTTACCGCCTACTGGATGCTGACCAGCATCGAAAAGACGTTCAACAACATCTGGGGAGTTGCGCGACCGCGCAAAGGTTTTACCAGCTTCCTGTTGTACTGGGCGGTGCTGAGCATTGGTCCGTTGCTGCTCGGTGTCGGCCTTGCCATCAGTACTTATGTGTTATCCCTGAAACTGGTGTTCAACAAGTGGGACACACTTGGCGTCAGCTCGGTCATATTCAGTGTATTGCCGTTTTGTCTGACGGTTATTGGTTTTGCTTTGCTGTTTGCTGCTGTCCCCAATTGTCGGGTGCCTTTTCGCCATGCGCTGATCGGTGGATTCACTACCGCCCTGGCGTTTCAAATATTGAAAGACGTTTTCAGTGAAGTGGTGGTGAGGTCGTCGATCCAAATCGTCTATGGCGCTTTTGCCGCAGTGCCGCTTTTTCTATTGTGGATCAATCTGGCGTGGACGGTGGTGCTCGCCGGAGCGATTCTGGTCCGCACTCTGGCGGAGCGCAGTTATGTGGTGCAGGAGAACAAGCTCAGCGACATGTTCGCGGCGCTTATGTGTTTGGAGCTATTGCGCGAACGCTGCCGTTCCGGGCGTACGGTATCGGATGGTGATTGTTACCGCATGGGAATAGGGGTAGTACATTGGCAGCGCCTGCGCACAAGCCTGGAAAAAGCCCACTGGCTCTCCCAAACCGCCAATGGCCGCTATGTGCTGATCCGCGATCTGCGCGATTTGACGCTTTGGGATTTGGCGAGTGTATTGAAGATCAGTTTGCAGGATCTGCAGGCCATGCCCTCCAAGTATGCCCTTGGAAACTGGCGCGAACCCTACCTGCAGCTCAGTCGCGAACTGGTTGATGAGGCACAGCGTATTCTGGGACGGTCACTGGAGGATTTGATGGTTGCGGCGAAGTCGTCGGAAGAAACTCAACCTCAGAGCGATTCGGAACACCCCGAGTTGCTGCTGCCACCGGGCAAACCTTAGCGCGGACGATTGTTAAACTGCTGGGTACTGGTGACAGCGCAAAGATTTGTAATAATCCGGCCAAGTTTGTTTCTCCGTCTATACTAAGCAGTATCACAGCGGTCCTGATTTCCCCCGTTCTATGGCAATACCTTTACTGATATGTGATGACTCCAGCATGGCGCGCAAGCAGGTTGCCAAGTCGCTGCCAGAGAGTTGGGACGTGAGCATTACTTACGCCAGCAATGGGGTAGAGGCGCTGGCAGCTATTCGGCAGGGCAAGGGTGAAATCGTCTTTCTGGATCTCACAATGCCGGAAATGGACGGTTTTAGCGTGCTGGATGCCATCCGCAAAGAAGACCTCAAAACCGTTGTCATTGTTATATCCGGCGATATCCAACCCGTTGCGCGCGAGCGAGTGTTGCAGCTCGGTGCGATTGACTTCATTAAAAAGCCTATAGATCAGGACAAGCTGCGCGAAACCCTTCTGGCGTTTGGGCTGCTCTAATACCTGCTTCCCTTTTTTGCGGAGAGGGCGTTCGGTAAGATGCCTGCCCCGTCACTCGGTTAAGCACTATGAACCTTTCTCATTTGGGAAACCTTTCCCATTTTGGCCAGCTTCTGGCACAAGACTCGCCGATCGTGCAACTGATGGAGGATCTGGGTGAAGCTCTGAGCCGCAATCCGGATATCCTGTTTCTCGGTGGTGGCAACCCCGCGCAAGTGCTCGAGGCGCAACAATGTTTTCAGAAGCATCTGCAGGCGCTCGCTGCGGATTCCAAAGCGACCAGTGATTTATTGGGTGTGTATCCAGCACCACAGGGGGCGGATTCCACCTTGCAGGCGTTGGCGGATTTTTTTGCGCTGGAATGTGGCTGGCGGGTTTCGCCAGCGAATATTGCGCTGGTCAGCGGCAGCCAGCTCGCGTTTTTTATTTTGCTCAACCTTTTTGCCGGACAGACATCTGACGGCGGGCAGCGGCAGGTTTTATTGCCGCTGGTGCCAGAGTATCTGGGATATTCCGCGCAAGGCTTGCAACACGATTTTTTTCAGGCGCGCAAACCGCTTCTCAAGCTCACGCAACCGAATCGCTTTAAATACGCACTCGATGCGGAACACCTCGATATAGACGCAACCGTCGGCTCTATGTGCGTCACTCGCCCGACCAATCCTTCCGGCAATTTATTGACCAGCGCAGAAATGGAAAAACTTGCCGCCGCAGCGCGCGCAGCGAATATTCCGTTGATCGTCGATATCGCCTACGGCACGCCATTCCCGGGATTGGTGTACGAAGCCTGCGAAAATCCCTGGCGTCCAGGCATGATCAATGTAATGAGTCTATCCAAACTCGGTCTGCCGGGCGTGCGCACCGCGATCGTGATAGCGGATGAACCCATTATTCACTGGGTGGCCCGCGCCAATACCATTATGAGTCTGGCCAATGGCAATCTCGGGCCAGCTTTGTTGGAACGCTTGATTCGCAGCGGTGATCTGGCTCGTCTCGGACACACAACTCTGCCGGATTTTTACCGCGGCCAGCGCGACTTTCTGGTCGATGCTTTGGATAAAGCGCTCAACGGCTTGCCATACCGGATTCACGAACCTCAGGGGGCATTTTTTGTATGGCTCTGGTTTGAAGGTCTGCCGGTCAGCAGCCAAGTGCTTTACGAGAATCTGAAAAAACTCGGCGTGCTGGTGATGGCGGGAGAACCGTTTTTCTTCGGTTGGGAGAAGAGCTGGCCGCATGCGCGGCAATGCCTGCGTTTGACCTATTGCCAACCGGAAGAAGTTCTTGCGCAAGCTGCGCAGATCATTGCCGCGGAAGCGCGCCGTTTGTTCGGCTGATAGGAGTGGTACAAGCCATTCCTAATCCTCTGATTAACCCTAAACCAAGCCAGGCTCTAAGTTATGGCTGTCGCCTCAATCTACCTCGCGCCAAATAAGACCTAAGAATCTTTTCTATCAAAAATCGCCTTATTTCCTTCGGTTATTAGGAAAAACCTTTCTTATCACGCTTATCGCCACTTTAGCCCGCTGGTCTTTCGCGCCCGTCGGGTGCTGTGAGGCTGCTCTAGTGTTATTTGGCGGGCTTCGTTTTTGCGCGAGGTGCGCCTGAACACCCGATTTGGGTAAGCCCAGAACACCTAATGAGAGTTGGCATCCATGAGCAGTTCCAATAGCAAGCAGCGCGGTTTCACCCTGTTGGAAGTATTTTCAGTGGTGGTTGTAAGTGGGGTGCTGGCGATGGCGAGCATGCCGCTCATCCAGGATTACAAACAACATCATGCTGCTGCGAGCATCCAGCAAAAATTCGCTGAGACTTTGACATTGGCGCGCGAACGGGCGGTTGGTGCTGGAGAAGCCACTTATGTCTGCGCAAGTCGGGATGGCAAAACCTGCGGCGGTGACTGGACCGACGGTTGGTTGGTCTATCAGGGAGGAGCGGCGAAACAGCTCGGTGAAGCTGTGCAAGACGAGGAAGTCATTCTGCAAGTCAAAAACGAAGATGTTTCCATTCCATTTCATGTCTTGAATGAAAATTTTGGTCGCGTAGCGGAAATTCGTTTTGACAATCGCGGATTTAATGCAGCGCAACAGCGCTTGATGGCGTTGAATTGCGATTCCAGCAGTCTGGCTGGAAAAGAAGCCATATTTGTCGAACGCAGCGGACGAGTGCGGATTGGTAAAAATTCCGAGGATGCGGATTTTTCCTGCCCCCAAGTGTGATAGGTGATTTATGAACCGTTTACGCCGTAATGAAGTCGGTTCCTCTCTGGTTGAAGTTGTCGTTGCATTGTTTGTACTTGCGGTGGGAATGCTGGGCGTATTGTCCATGCAAGTCAAATCCATGCAGTTCAATCAAAGCGCTTATTACTACACGCAGGCGGTTTATCTCGCCAACGAAATTCTCGAGCACATGCGTTCCAGTCCTGGTATTGCCAATACCTATTTAATTGGCCTGGAAGAAGCTGCTCCCACCGCCAGTAAAAATTGCAATGACACCAGTGTCACTTGCTCTCCTGCCGAATTGCGCAATTTCAATTTGAAACAATGGCGCGACAACGTGACCAGCACTCTGGTATCCGGCAAAGCATCGGTGCAGCGCGTCGGTGATTTTTATGCGATTACGGTTCAGTTCGACGATTCCCGCAGCTCAACCAAAAAGGACGGGACGCCGGAATTGAGTGAATATGTCTTGATGACGGAGATTTAATGATGAGTATCTCCTGCTATGGCAACCGGTCACGGAGATGCCAAAACGGTCTTTCGGTAGTTGAACTGTTGGTATCGCTGGTTATAGGTATGGCGGTGATCGCCGGCTCTGTTCAAGTTGTCGTATCAAGCAAACGCAATTTTCTCGACCAGGATGAAGTGTCTTTTATTCAAGCCAATGCGCGTTATGCGTTGGATTTGGTGAGTAAAGATATTCGCATGGCGGGCTATCTTGGCTGCGCTACAAAAAATTCTGTACAGCTTGCAAACTCCGTTAAAGATGATGCAGGTGGTTATATTTCTCTTTACGGCATCAAAGGATTTGAAGGCGAAACCAACACCGACGATTTTCCCGCAGATTTTAAAGATTTGGTTAAAGCTGGAACCGACGGAATTTTGATCCGTCGTGCCGCAGATGCTGGCGAGTTGGATGTCAAAAGTCACGTGCCAACTTCGGCCACCATACAACTTTGGGAAAATCACAATTATGCCCCTGGCAGCACTTTGATGATCGCAGATGGAAATTGCAGAAATGTCGGTCTCTTTCAGGTCAGTGGCCCAAGCGGTTTGCCTTCTAATCAAATTATTCACGATATGGGTGCAGGTAATTGCACCAAGCTTATTCGCGGAGATTTTGTCTGTGATGCCAGCTGTACTGCGACCTCATGCGGCACGGCCAATATAGCTACAGGAGAGTATGGCCCTGGTTCAAAAGTGATGGAATTTGTTGCGCACGCTTATTATGTCGGTGAATCCACTATGGTGCCGGGAATGCCAGCGTTATTTCGCCAAGTGTTTAACGCAAATGGAGCGCCAGGCACAGCTGCTGAAGAAATTGCATTGGGCGTTGAAGATATGGAAATTCTCTACGGTCTCGATACCAACAACGACGGCAATGTGGATCAATTGCGCAAAGCCAGTGAGATTGCCAATGATGCCGAATGGGACAAAGTGATCAGTGTGAAACTCAGCTTGGTTTTCCGCTCGCAAATGCCGGTTCTCAACACGGAAGAAACCAGAGTTTTGGCTGATACCGAATACAAAGATCGCTATATGCGGCAAGTCGTCAACTCCACGGTCCGCATTCGCAATAGGGGGTGATCATGTGTTGGCTGCAACAAAAACCAAATATCGTGCATGTTGGCAGAGGTAAACAATCCGGCACTGCATTAATTGTAAGCTTGATTATTCTGGCCGTGGTAACGCTGCTCGGCGTGACCAGCATGAAATCATCCAATACCGATCTGAAATTGGCGGCGAGTCAGCGCGATAGAGGTGTAGCGTTCGAGGCAGCGGAAGCCGCGTTGGTGATTGTGGAAAGCAATCTGGCTAATAGTCCTCCCAACAGAGAAAAATTATTTTCAACCTGCAGCGGGTCCGGGTGTTACAACGAAACCTGCAATGATGGTTTGTGTTTTGCGGGCAATTATCTGGCGACGGATACCGAAATTGATTGTCAGGTGGCGGATTCTTCCGAACGTCGAGTCGATTTCTGGAGTGATGCGACATTGAAAGTGTGGGAAACAGAAGGTCGCTACAAAACTGTCAAAATTGATAATTTGAAAACCGATGTGAAATACATAGTGGAATTTTTGTGTTTTGTTCCGCGGGACGCCGATACTCCTTTTGATGAAGCGGATTCACTGACCTGGAACAACGGAGCGCCTTTATTCCGAATTACGGCATTGGCGCAAGGCAATGGCGGCAGGGCGTCGGTAGCTTTGCAATCCACATACAAAGTATTGAACGGGTTCTGAGGCCGAGGTGCAGTTTATGAAAAAAAGAAAATTATTGGATGCAGCTCGAAAATTTATTGCGTTCAGCGTAGGGTTGGGTGTTGTCTCGCCTATGATGGCAAGTGCACAAACCATTGCGGATTACGCTTCAGTGCCACCTCTGCTGGCGGAAAGCGCTACACCCATGGTGATGTTGGCCATGTCCAACGATCATCAGTTGTTTTATAAAGCCTATACCGATTACGACGATCTGGATGGTGACGGCTATGCCGACACCACCTATAAAAACAGCATTGAATACGTTGGTTATTTCGATAGCAACAAATGTTACGTCTACGATACGACCAACAAGCTTTTTGTCCCTGTTGCACTGACAAATAACAGGTATTGCAATAAAACTACCCACAATCAGTGGAGTGGAAACTTCCTCAACTGGGCGACCATGACGCGCATCGATGAAGTGCGCAAAGTTCTCTATGGCGGATATCGTTCGATAGATTCAGATAGCGCGACGGTTTTGGAGCGTTCATTTTTGCCGAATGACGCCCACAGTTTTGCCAAATATTACAACGGTACGGATCTGAACAAATTAACGCCTTTTGGTACAGCTACGACTGGAATGGATACCGATACCAGCGGCATTACTATTTGTAATACAACGCGAGAATCCAGTGCTGGTGGTGTTATCTCGCAAAGTTCCACCAAACCGCCGTTGGCGCGTGTGGTGAAGGGAAATTATTCGCTGTGGGCTGCCAACGAACGTTACCAGTGCTTGTACTCCGAGGAGCAATCCGCGACCAATAGCAACCAATATTCGGTTACAGGATTGCGGGCAAAGAGTTCGAATCCATCAACCAATGATCGAATGAAAGAGGCAGATGGCACTACTGTGCCGGATTATGTGGTGCGGGTGTCCGTGTGCGTGGATGGTTTGGTCGGTGGTGAAGATTGCAAACAATATCCAAACGGCAATTACAAACCCATAGGCATTTTGCAGCGCTTTGGTGACAACCAATCGGTTATGTGGGGGCTGTTGACTGGCTCCTATAAGAAAAACAAATCTGGCGGTGTATTGCGCAAAAATATTGGTTTTATTACGGATGAAATCAACACAACAACCGACGGAACCTTTAAAAGTGCGCCGGCCACTGGTGGCATTATCAATACAATCGACAAATTGCGCTTGGCGAATTACCGATTCGGTAAAGACAAGTCGTCAGGAAACGATGACGGATCCTATAACTCCACCGACAAGTGCGCATGGGGTAAAAACAGTTTCAAAGACGGCGAGTGTACCAACTGGGGCAACCCGTTTACCGAAATTCTGCTGGAATGCTACCGCTATTTTGCCGGCAAAGGACCGAATAGCTCGTTTGATGCGGACGACAGCTCTCTGATTTCAGGTCTGACTCGGCAGACATCCTGGAAAAATCCACAAAATGCAGATACAGCATGTGCCAGCCTCAACGTTATCGCATTTAATGCCAGTACGGTTTCCTACGATAACGATCAATTGGATGGCGTCAGCGATTTGAATACCAATAAAACAGCGCGCCAACTTACCAAGATCGTCGGCGATGGTGAGGGAATTACCGATCAATACTATTTCGTCGGAACAAATGGTGGCACTGGAGACAATGCCAATCAGCTTTGTACCGCGAAACAAGTCACCGATCTCGGTTTAGTAACAGGTACTTGCCCTGATGCACCGCGCCTTAGTGGTTCTTATCTCGCTGCAGGGCTTGCTTATCACGCCAATACAGCAGATTTGCGCCCTGATATTGACGATAAACAATCGGTTACGACTTATGGTGTGACCCTGGCGCCCGCGTTACCAAATGTGGCTCTGACGGCGCCCGGTGGCAAACGCGTTTCAATTTTGCCTGCCTGCCGCAATTCTGAAATCGGTGGCAATTGCGGTCTGGTGGACTTTAAAGTGGTTTCGCAATCTGTCACACCAGAAAAATTGACCGGTAAGTTCTATGTAAACTGGGAAGATAGTGAGCAGGGCGGTGACTATGACCAGGATGTGTCCGGTGTCCTGACCTACGAGTTAACATCGACTCAACTGAAAATCACCACAGACGTATTTGAGTCTTCAACGCCCTATAAAATGGGGTTTGGATTTATTGTTGCCGGTACTACCAACGATGGTTTCCACAGTCTTTCGGGGGTCAATGGCTACAGCGGTTACGGCTGTACTAACTGCCAAGAGGGTGATTCCGCAAAAAGCAAAACATTTACTCTCGGTACATCAACAGTCGGTTCTTCCATTGTCAAATTGTTGGAACAGCCGCTGTATTACGCGGCGAAGTGGGGCGGTTTTGTTGATATCGATGGCGATGGTAAGCCCAATCTCGCCAAAGAATGGGATCAGCGCAATAACATAACCGGCGAAAGTGGTTCGGACGGTCAACCGGATACTTATTTCTATGCTACCAGTCCCAACCAATTGAAAAATCAACTGACCAATATTCTGGTATCAATTCTGGATCGCACAGCATCTGGAACATCAGCTGCAGTGGTTGCGAATACCGGAACCGGTGAAGGGGCGATTTATCAAGCCCTTTACAATCCGCGTTTCAGTGCGGCCAATGGTGTAGATGCGGTGGATTGGGTGGGTACACTCAATGCACTGTTTATCGATACCTACGGTTTTATTCGCGAAGACAATGCTGAGCCAAAAGGAAAGCTGACTGTTGAAGATAATATCGTCGATATTTTCTATAACCCGGTCAGCCAAAAAACTCAGGTGCAACGTTATTCCGCAATGGCGGATGGTTCTCAAGGCGAAGCTATTGGAGCGCCTGTCGATGTACTCGACATCAAACCCATCTGGAGCGCCCGTGATGAATTAGGCAAAGTCACGGATTACGTTACGCAAAGAGCAAAATATTCCGATATCGCGAACAGTGGTCGTTACATCTTCACGAGTATCGACCTTGATGGCGATGGTCAGATTGGTATGAAGTCGGAATTTGATGAAACCTTTGCTTTTGTTCCTGAGACATTCGCCGACAATGGCGAAAATCAGTATTACCGCCTGTTAGGGCTGAAAAGCGCCAATGCGAGTGATGCGGAAAAAATCGTCAAATATGTTCGCGGTGAAGATATTTCCGGATATCGCAATCGCCGCATCGATGTGGACGGCGATGGCAAGCTTGAACCTGTTCTGCTCGGTGACATTGTGAATTCTTCTCCACTGGCCGTCGGTCGTCCTTCCAGTGGTTATGATTTGGCGTTTGGCGATGAAACCTATCGTGAATTCCGCCAAAAATATCAAAACCGCCGGCAGGTGGTTTATGTCGGCGCAAACGATGGCATGTTGCACGCGTTCAATGGTGGGTTTTATAACGCGTCGACCTTCAGCTATGAATTGAGTCGTTCTGGTGAAACCAAACACGCACTGGGTGCGGAGCTGTGGTCTTATATTCCCTACAATGTGCTGCCGCATTTGCAGTGGCTGACCAAGCCTGATTATCCGCACGTATTCTTCGTCGATGGCACCGTAAAAAGCTATGACGTCAATATTTTCCCGAATGATGCAACGCATCCGAAAGGTTGGGGAACTATTTTGGTGGCAGGTCTGCGTTTTGGTGGCGGCGATTACACGCTAGATCCTGAAAATGATGCAGATAACGATCCGAGCAACGATATTACTTTGCGCTCTTCGTATGTGGTTCTCGACATCACGGATCCGGAGCAGCCACCTAAAGTCCTTGCGGAAATTACCCATCCGGATTTGGGCTTCACCGTGGCGGAACCTGCGCTCATCAAAATGCGCGCTGGCAGCTCTTCGACTGGCTCTTATTTAAACCCGAGCTTGAATAAATGGTATCTCGTTTTTGGCTCCGGTCCTGCTGGCTCTACTGCAGCTGGTCGACAACAAGCACTGACATCAGCTGTCAGTGACAAAACTGCCAAGCTCTTTATTTACGACTTGGCCAAAAAAGAGCTGACTGTTAAAGACACTGATGAAAAATCCAGTTTTATTGGGGGTATTCATTCAGTTGACTGGACCCGCGACTATATCGACGACGCCATTTATTTTGGTTTGGTGTCCGGGAATGTCAGCAATGCAAGCGGCAAATTAATGCGTGGCCTCGTGCAAGACACAGATGGCTCATTGACGCTGACGATTGGTGAAGTGCTGGATGAAACTGCGCAACCTTTCAGCGCGACGCCTCTGACCGTGCGCGATCGCATGGGAGAATATTGGGTTTATTCCGGTACCGGGCGTTTTTATGTAGTGGAGGATAATTTCACTACCGCGCAGCAATCTTATTACGGCATCAAAGAGCCGCAAAAGAATGGCAAGGTTGTAAATGATGTGGTGAAAAAAGCGGATTTGATCAACACCACTGATATTCGGGTATTTACCGATGGCAGCGTGGATTCACGGGAAAAACCCGGCACAGATATTATTTTGAAGGGTTCTGCTCAACCGGCTAAAACCTTCATGGATGTCTACAATGCGGTACAGAGAAACCATGGTTGGTATTTTGATTTCGATCGCCTGCGCTCACGCAATGTGACTCAGGCAGTAGTATCGGATCAGTCTCTGGTATTTACGGAATATCAACCCAGTGGCATGAAATGTCAGCCGGAAGGGTTGGGATTCCTCAATGCGCCGCATTTGCAAGCGGGTATTCCGGGAGCCTTCGCGCCGCTCGGAACTGACTCCAGCTCAGTCAATGAAGATGGAGCGGAAGAGGTGAAATTGAGCGATAACCTTGGTCTCGGCAGTCCCTCATCACCGGCAATACATCAACGCGGTGACGGTAAAAAGGTTGCGGTGGTGCAAACCTCTACAGGGGAACTTTCAACCAATGTTATTGAGAATGGCGCAACTCAAGGACAGCGAGAATCTTGGCGAGAAGTGATTATCAATCGGTAAATGGCCGCATGAAGAGACAAAGTGGATTCTCGCTGATTGAATTTGTATTAGTGGCACTGACAATCGCGCTGTTAATTGCCATCATTTTTAAAAATTATGCGGAAGCGGTGGTGCAGGAACGACGCACCATCGCCCAGCAGGCACTGTATACCGTGGTTGGTTTGCAGGAGCGCTGGTTCGTTCGTATGTCGGAATATGCCCGCAGTATCGACCAGGTTGGCGGCGCAGATGCGGCTGGCGATTATTATGTGCTGCAAATTACTCAGGATCCCTGCGGCAATACCAGCTGTTTTACCGTGACAGCAGTGGCGCAAGGTGAGCAGACTGACGATCGCGACTGCGAAAAAATGTCGATCAATAATCTCGGCGTTAAACGTGCGGTGAGTCGCGATAATCGTGATACCACGGATAAATGTTGGGAGTCCTAGAGATCCGGTTCGTCCTCGGGTAGGGCGTTGCAATTAATTGGCTTTTTGTCGACGTGTGCTACCAAGCCATTTTCCAACGGTCGGGCGACGTAGCTTCGGCCAGACATATTGGCGCTGATGCGGCGAATTAAATATTTATCTTCTTTTTTCGGGCAGAGGTAAAAGCTTCCGTAGGGATGCGCTCTGCCATCGTTGTGGTACCGGATAAAACCCGCTCTGCTGGAGGCTCGCAAATGTAACGAGCCGTCAAATTCCGCAGCCAATTCAAATTCGATTTTTTCCTTTTGATTGACTTTTCGATCGCCATTTTCGTCGACGAATACAACAAACTTTTTGATCTTGTCGCGGGTGCATTTCATGTTGTCATCGACACCGCAGAACAGAACTTCTTTGCCGGAAAATACAGCTAATTCGCGTGCTTTAGTCAAGTGGCGGAGAATTTCCCGGGCGGCAGTATCGGATTCCTGCTTGAGTTTGTAGCTGCGCAGATTGGGAGCGGCAGCTCCGAGTAGAAGCGCTGCCAAAGCGATGGTAACAAGTACTTCGAAGACAGTGGTGCCTTTGTCCTTTTTCATATGCCCTCCATGGCAAGTAAACTCCTGCACGAATCATGACGCGCTCGCGGGCTTTTATCTGTAGGAAATTAACCCTGCTGTCAGTCAGATTCCAACCCGAGTTTTTGCAGGCGATAACGCAATGACCGGAAGGTGATACCGAGTTCCCGGGCGGCGACGGTCTTGTTCCAGCGCACGGCTTCCAGTGCGCCCAAAATCACTTCCTTCTCGATCTCTGCCAGATATTCATCAAGGGATGTGTATTCACCACAGCGGGCATAATGATCGATTTTGCCGCTCTCAGCGGGTTTGCGCGCTGTAGGTGTGATCACTTGATTGCCAGAATGGAGCTGCAGGTCGCGCCCTTTGATCAGGTTATCTTCGCAGAGGGTGAAAGCGCGCTCGAGGATGTTTTCCAATTCGCGCACGTTCCCAGGGAAATCGTACTGGCGCAGCTGTTCCATCGCCTCGACGCTCATTTCCGGTATAGGAACGCCGACCTCTTGGGCGAGTTTACGCAGAATATGCTGAGCCAGGGTCGGCAGGTCTTCCTTGCGTTCGCGCAAGGCGGGGACATTGAGTTGGATAACATTGAGACGGTAAAACAAATCCTGCCGGAAGTGGCCTTTGTCCACTTCCTTGGCGAGATCTTTGTGAGTGGCGCAGAGAACTCGCACATCGGTTTTGACTTCAGCTGGCGCACCCACGGGGCGTACGGCTTTTTCCTGCAGAGCGCGCAGCAATTTCACCTGCATTTCCAGCGGCAGATCCGCGACTTCATCAAGGAAAAGGGTGCCCCCTTCTGCTGCTTGGAAAAGACCTTGTTTATCCTGATGCGCGCCGGTGAAGCTGCCTTTTTTGTGGCCAAAAAACTCACTTTCCATCAACTCGCCAGGAATCGCGCCGCAGTTCACTGGAATAAACGGGCCGGATGCACGGGGTCCTAATTCATGAATTGAACGGGCTACTAACTCTTTTCCGCTGCCGGATTCGCCGGCGATATAAACCGGCGCCTGAGAACGCGCCAGTTTGCGAATACTGATTTCCAGGTTCTGAATAGCTCTGGAATTGCCGATCAAACGCGACGGGCGACTTTGCGTGGCCTGCTCAGGCAGGCGACTCGATTGCACCGCAGCGGATACCAGTTTGCGCAGTGCGGCGAGGTCGACAGGTTTGGAAACGAAATCGAAAGCGCCTGCTTTCATGGCTTCCACCGCGGTATCCATATTGCCATGAGCGGTGATAACCGCTACCGGCACTTCCGGATGCTTGGACTGCATAAACTTCACCAGTTCTATGCCGTTGCCATCCGGTAAGCGCATATCGGTCAGGCAGAGGTGGTATTCGGTCCGGGTAATCAGTTGTTTGGCTTCACTGACAGAGCCTGCGCTCTCAGTTTCAATGTCCATTCGCTGCAAAGTGAGTTCAAGTAATTCACAGATATCTGGTTCATCGTCGATGATCAGCGCTTTGAGTTGAGTCATGTGAGCAGGCTCTGATTAAAACATGCGTTGAAAATGTGAAAAATCGATGCGAAAACAACTCAGCCCTTCTTCCGTTCGGCGATAGTGCAGGCTGGCCTGGTTGATTTCACAAAGCTCCTTGGAAATATACAGCCCTAAGCCGGAACCGCGTTCTTCCGTGGTAAAAAACGGGTCGAAAATATAAGGCAGTCGGTCATTACTGATGCCAGGTCCAAAGTCGATTACTTCAAGATAACTGATATCGTCATTGCGCGATTTATTCACTTTTAGCAGTACCTTGGCAACCCCGGTGTGCTGGCGACTATAGCGTAACCCGTTATCGAGCAGATTGGTGAGCACCTGAGACAAATGCGTCTGGTCCATTTTCACCTTGTGACAGCCCGCGTTCATCTCTATTTCCACTGCGACATTCTGCCCGGTCGTGTATTGCGTGACAAAGCCGGGTAACCATTCGTTGAGATCGAAGGTTTCCGGTTGCGGCTCTTTGCGGCGTGACAGCGCCAAAGTGCTTTCGACAATGTGATTCACCCGCTGCGAATGCTGGTGAATGATTTCCGTCAGGCGTTTGTCAGCGCCGCTGATATGAGGGGATTCTGCCAGCAGTTGAGCCGCATGCGATATGGCGCCCAGAGGATTGCGAACCTCGTGTGCAATGCTGGCGGTTAGTCGCCCTAAGGAAGCCAACTTCAGCTGCTGTGCCTGTTGCGTCATAACGCGGTGATCTTCGATATAAATCACTGTGCGCGTCGACTCTCCCAATTCTATGGAAGACAAACTCACGCGCGCTTGCTGTCCGGCGCGCAACTCTATGACTTGGGGTGGCCCACCTTGCGCACTTTCTTTCCAGTGGGCAATAAATCGGGCGAGAGGAGAGAGTGTGTTGAAGTTGAGGTTGCGATAATCCGTATCGAGCGGCAAATCCAACAGGCGCAGAGCGGAATCGTTAATCAATTCAATGTGATTGTCGTTATCGAGAACTATGATCCCGGTGCGCATACGCGCGACTATAGCCTGCGCCAAGCGCTGCAGGTGAGCAGCGAATGCCGCTTGTGTGGCAGCCTCAAGATTACTGGTGCGCAGTTTTTCGGTCAAAAACTGAAAGGCATAAGCTGTACAAAACAGCAGAACACCGAGAAAACCCGCGGAAAACAGCGCTTGGTTGTTAATGTGCCCCAGTTGGTACAGATACATGGTTTCGGCGATGACGAGCAAACTGGCCATGGCTGCAAAGGCAATGCCCAACTGCCCGCGAATAAAAATGCCGGCCATGGCAACAACCACCAACAGCAAATAGCCAAGCCCGCTTTCAATGCCGCCGCTGGCGTGAATCAATGTGACCAGCGCTACCACATCGGTCACCAGTGACGTGACGACTCGATTAAATGAATGGATCAGTTTGTTGGGCTGGACAATGACCAGAGTCAATAAACAGATGCTGAGGTAAACCAGCACGGCCCAGAGGAACAATTGTGGATAGAGTGTGCTAAGGAAATTTCTTGAAGCCGCAAACAAATAAACGCCCATCAAAAAGAAGGCGAGGATCGCACGGAAATAAAAATAGACCTTTAACAGCGTGGGGTTGTGCTGTACCTGAATAATGTCGGATTCGTGTCTCATCTTATTAGCTCTGGCGGATAGCCTGGATTATTTGGACACAAAAAAGGCAGCCTCAGCTGCCTTGGTTTTTAGCCAGCTTTGTCAGGACGGGGGGCTTCTATTTTTTCAAATTCAGTCTCGTCCTGATATTCGGGGCTATATTGCGCGCGCGTATCGAAGCCGGCAAGTTCTGCCCGCTCGAACAGACCAAAGGTGACATAGCTGAACCAACCGCGTCTGTGTCTCTTTAAATAATAGGTTTGGTCAAATTCGCCATTGTCTTTCAGAGCCGGGTAATCCGGGAAGTTCGCGGCCAATACTTTAACCGCCGTGTCTGCCATGTCTTTCATGTCTAACAGGTAATACGCCTGAGCCATAACTGCCAAACCATCGGGGACTGCCGGGGTTCTCTGAAAATTCTCCACCACAAAACTACCGCGCTTCGCCGCTGCGAGATAAGCACCGCGCTTGAAATAGTAATTTGCTACGTGAATTTCCGAACGGGCCATCACATTGCGCAAATAAACCATACGCTTCTGTGCATCGGATGCATAAGGGGAATTGGGGAAGCGTTGAATAAACAGGGCAAAATGGTCGAAGGCTTCACGCGCACCACCTATATCGCGGTCGGTATTGTCGGCGCCGAAAATTGAACCAACGAAGCCGCTTTCCCGGTTATAGCTGGCGAGACCGCGCATGTAGTAGGCGTAGTCGACATCGCGATGTTGTGGGTGAAGGCGGATGAACCGTTCCGCGTTGGCGATCACATCCTCAAAATTATCGGCCTGGTAATGGGCGTAAATCAGTTCCAGTTGAGCTTGTTCGCCATAGGTGCCGAAGGGGAAGTTTTCCTCCAGCATTTGTAGGGTTTGAATGGCGGCCAGCCAACTGCCGTTATTCAAATGTTTTTGCGCGCTTTCATACACTTCCTGTTCGGTTAGCCCCTTGCGCGACTTTTCTGGAGGTTTGGTGGCACAGGCGCTAAGAAGCGTTAGAATGACGCACATTACGAGGGTGGCAAAACGCATTGAAACCCGCTCTTGACTTCAAGTTGTAGTGAAAATCTAACAGCCAACCAATCCCGGTAAATTCCAAAATTGTGGCGAAATTCGTGGTTCCGGCCCGTAGGGCGGGGAACGGTGCAGTGTAGCCAGTCGTGCAGAAGAACTCAATGAAACAGCAAATCTCCGAGCAGAACCGTATTTCCTTCGAACTATCTGGCCAGCGCTTGGATCAGGTGGCCGTCCACTTGTTCCCGCAATTTTCCCGCGCTCGTTTGCAAGAATGGATAAAAACAGGCCAGATCACCTTGGAAGGCAGGGCCGTCAAACCAAATACCAAGGTCGCTGGAGGCGAAGTTATCCGCCTCGAGGTGGAGCAGAAGAACGAAGGCGAATGGCAGGCGGAAGATTTGGGACTCAATATCGTTTACGAAGACGACGACTTGCTGGTCATAGATAAACCTGCGGATCTTGTGGTTCACCCGGCGGCGGGCAACGAAGATGGCACCTTGTTGAACGGCTTGCTGCACCATTTGCCACAGTTACAGCAGATCCCTCGGGCAGGCATAGTGCACAGGTTGGACAAAGACACAACCGGCTTGATGGTCGTGGCCAAAACATTGGAAGCTCAGAATCATCTGGTGCAACAGCTGCAAGCCCGCACAGTTTCCCGGCAGTACGTGGCAGTAGTGATAGGAGCAATCCCTCCGCACGGCCAAGTCGATGCTCCCGTCGGGCGGGACCCGTTCAACCGGGTCAAAATGGCGGTAGTGAAATCGGGGGGCAAAGAGGCCATCACTCATTTTCGCCGTCTTGCCCGTCTGGGGCCGTTCAGTCTTGTCCGGCTCAAACTGGAGACTGGTCGCACCCACCAGATTCGCGTCCATATGTCCCATCTGGGTTTTCCTTTGGTTGGTGATCCCCTCTACGGTCGCCGCTTGTCCCGCATGGTGGACGTGAGCCCAGAAGTGGTGGAAATGGTGACATCGTTTCCGCGGCAGGCGCTTCATGCGGAGCAGCTGTCCCTAATTCACCCGAGCACCGGCGAAACCTGCAGCTGGAAATCTCCCTGGCCGGAAGATTTTGCCGTATTGGTCGAGGAATTGGGCGGACCGGCTTATGAGGCGGAGTAGAACTTTGCAACTTATACAGCCGGATTGGCCGTGTCCGCCCAACGTAAAAGCGGTCATCTCCACGCGGCGTGGTGGGGTGAGTTCCGGCGCTTACGCCAGCGGCAACTTGGGCGACCATGTGGGCGACGACCCGGCGCTTGTATTGGCCAACCGTCAGCAGTTGGCCAAGCAGACGGGGGTGCCGAACTGGCCGTGGCTGCAGCAGGTTCACGGTACAGATCTTGTGCAGTTCGACGAATCGCTCAGGGAGGGCAGTCCTGCAGATGGGGTCTATACCTCCGCTCCCGGGCGAGCCTGTGCTGTGCTTACGGCTGATTGTCTACCGGTATTGCTATGCAACGACAGTGGTACCCAGGTAGCTGCTGTTCACGCCGGATGGAAAGGCTTGGCGGCAGGCATTCTCAACAAATCGGTGGAAGCGTTTGCCGATAAGCCCGGCTCTCTTATGGCGTTTTTGGGGCCGGCTATAGGTCCTGAGCATTTCGAAGTTGGAGCGGATGTCTACACCGCTTTTGCGGGTTTGTTTGGCCGCATGGAGGTAGGGGATGATTGGCAGTCCGCGTTTGTGCCCGCCAGCCGACCCGGTCATTATTTGGCAGACCTATATGGGCTGGCCAGAAGTGTTTTTTCCCGCCTCGGGGTCGAGCGTGTATACGGAGGCAATTACTGTACGTTTGCCGATCAAGACTCCTTCTATTCCTATCGCCGGGATGGTGTTACCGGAAGAATGGTAAGCGCCATCTGGCTTGAATCCTGATTAGCTGCGCAGGGTGCTGAGATAGTCCGTTAAGCGCCCAGCCCAGCGTTTCGACAATGCTTTGAAATCGCGCAGATTTTCTACCCGATTGGTCCGTTTTAAGTCCCCCGGTCCGCTAAATTGGCTCGTCTCGCTGTAATCGGAAAGTTGCACCAGCGGTTGATTGCCGCTGTCGTTGAGCGAAAGCTCCAAGCGCGCCGCGCCAGTGTATTGAACAAAGTCTTTGGAGATCGGGCGCATCGACAAGTCTGGCGCGAGCAGACGAAACCGGGAAAGGTTGGCGGAAACTATGAGGGTATCGCTGTCTGGAGAATGCGTCTGTTCCAAGCCGAGATCTTTGCTGAGTGCATCTTCCAATGCTTTGCGCAGTGCGTCTGTATAGGACTTGCGAATGCGTTCTTCGTCTCGCTCAGTCATCTGACTTTTAAAATCCCACAGCCATTGTTTGTCGAACTCCAGCGTCGGTTGCTCAACCTGGAATGTTTTGAAACGCTTGAGATCGACCCCTTGAACAAGTCGCACGGAGTCAAAGCCTTTAGCCTTTACGTCGATCCACGCGACTGACGGTTGTGCGTTTAACGAGCTCGCCGCAACAGTCGTTTCCTCGGGCACGACCTTAGGTTTGGGGGTAGCCCAAATGGGAGTGGATATAAAAGGCGCAGTCACAAGTGCAAGGCATAAAGCGTATGTGAGCTTCATAAAACTTCCTCAGACCAAACGAGCGGGGGTGTCGAACCGGATCTTAGCGTCACCAACCATAGTTAGAAGGATTTGGCGAACAAAGATTCCAGGGTTTGAAGAGCGTCTGCTGTTAAAAATTGTAGCCAGAGTCCCTAATTTACCGGGGTGACCGCGAAGTGGTTGAAAAAATCTAGCATTTGTTCTGGATCAAATTTGCTTCACCTGTTTTGAGGGTCGCTTGATTTTGTTGTGACACGCCCAAATCTAGCATCACATCTCATTGCCGAATTGGGGTTTTCCTAAATGCGTATAGACCGCTTTACCAATCAACTGCAGATAGCCCTATCTGACGCTCAATCTTTGGCTGTGGGGCGCGATCACTCTCAAATCGAGCCGGTCCACTTGGCCGTTGCCATGCTCGACCAGCAGGGCGGTTCCGTACGCCCCTTGCTCTCAGCCGCTGGCTTTGATGTCAACGCATTGCGTAATGCTTTGCGCAAAGCATTGGATGATCTGCCGAAAATCCAGAACCCTACCGGCGATGTCAGTATGTCGCAGGAATTAGGGCGTTTGCTGAATTTGGCCGACAAGCAGGCGCAAAAGCAGGGCGACAAATTTATTTCCAGTGAATCGGTATTGTTGGCCGCTCTGCAGGACGGTAGTAACAGCCTGGGCAAAGTGCTGAAGCAACACGGCGATCAGCGCCGTTTGGAGCAGGCAATTCAAAAAGTGCGCGGCGGTGAAACCGTCGACAATCCAGATGCAGAAGGCCAACGCCAAGCGTTGGATAAATACACCGTTGATCTCACTGCGCGCGCGGAAGCGGGCAAACTCGATCCGGTAATCGGCCGCGACGACGAAATTCGCCGAACTATTCAGGTTTTGCAGCGCCGCACCAAAAATAACCCTGTGCTGATTGGTGAACCCGGCGTTGGTAAGACCGCGATTGTCGAAGGCTTGGCGCAGCGCATCGTCAATGGCGAAGTGCCGGAAGGTTTAAAAGATAAACGCCTATTGTCACTTGATCTCGGTGCACTGCTCGCCGGCGCCAAATTCCGTGGCGACTTTGAGGAACGCTTAAAAGCTGTTATGAACGAGTTAAGCAAACAAGAGGGGCGGATTATTCTGTTTATCGACGAGCTGCACACCATGGTTGGCGCGGGTAAAGCCGAGGGTGCCATGGATGCAGGCAATATGCTCAAGCCAGCGCTCGCCCGCGGTGAATTGCACTGCGTCGGCGCCACAACGCTGGATGAATACCGCAAGTACATCGAAAAAGACGCGGCACTCGAACGCCGCTTCCAAAAAGTATTGGTGGATGAGCCTAACGAAGAAGACACCATTGCCATTTTGCGCGGTTTGAAAGAGCGCTATGAAGTCCACCACGGCGTCGATATTACGGACTCAGCTATTATCGCCGCGGCTAAATTGTCGCAGCGCTACATCACGGATCGTCAATTGCCCGACAAAGCAATCGATCTGATCGACGAGGCGGCGAGCCGTATTCGCATGGAAATCGATTCCAAGCCGGAAGAGATGGATCGCCTGGAGCGCAAATTGATCCAGTTGAAAATCGAACGCGAAGCAGTGAAAAAAGACGAAGACGAAGCTGCGCGCAAACGTCTGGATAAAATCAATCAGGATATTGAAAACCTGGAACGCGAATACGCTGATCTCGATGAAATCTGGCGTTCCGAAAAAGCCGCACTGCAAGGTTCACAGGATATTAAAACCAAATTGGAGCAAGCTCGTTTGGATCTCGAAAGCGCCCGCCGCGCCAGCGACCTTGCGCGCATGTCGGAATTGCAATACGGCATTATTCCAGCGTTGGAAAAACAACTCGATATGGCGAGCCACGCTGAAATGCTGGAAATGAAGCTGCTGCGCAATCGAGTGACGGACGAAGAAATCGCTGAAGTGGTTTCCAAATGGACCGGTATTCCGGTTTCCAAAATGCTGGAAGGCGAGCGGGAAAAATTGCTGCGCATGGAAGATGCGTTGCACAAACGCGTAATTGGTCAAAATGAAGCGGTCAACGCGGTTGCCAACGCGGTGCGGCGCTCGCGCGCCGGTTTATCCGATCCCAATCGCCCGAACGGGTCCTTCCTGTTCCTCGGACCCACTGGCGTTGGTAAAACTGAATTGTGTAAATCGCTGGCGGAATTTTTGTTCGATACTCAGGATGCGATGGTGCGCATTGATATGTCCGAATTTATGGAGAAGCACTCCGTCGCCCGTTTGATCGGTGCGCCTCCCGGCTATGTAGGATACGAAGAGGGCGGTTATTTAACGGAGGCTGTGCGGCGTAAGC
Organism: Saccharophagus sp. K07; assembly: GCF_014336955.1. Classification (GTDB taxonomy): domain Bacteria; phylum Pseudomonadota; class Gammaproteobacteria; order Pseudomonadales; family Cellvibrionaceae; genus UBA5868. The sequence continues at coordinate 952,894 of NZ_QRAI01000001.1, forward strand.
CTTATTCCGTGGTGTTGTTGGATGAGGTGGAAAAAGCGCATCCGGATGTTTTCAATATCCTGCTGCAAGTACTTGAAGATGGTCGCTTGACTGACGGCCAAGGTCGAACCGTGGATTTCCGCAACACGGTTGTGGTCATGACTTCCAATCTGGGCTCGGACCGAATTCAGGAAATCGCCAATAATCGCTCTTTCGATACGATTAATTTCGATGGTTCACGCGATGATGACGGTCAGAACGAGAACCGCTACCACGCGATGAAGAATGCAGTCATGGAAGTCGTCTCACGCCACTTCCGTCCGGAATTTATCAACCGTATCGACGAAGTAGTGGTGTTCCATCCATTGGCTGCTTCGCAGATCAAAGGTATCGCCGATATTCAGCTCAGCCTGTTGCGCCGCCGCTTAGCGGAGCGCGATCTGAAGCTGGAGCTCGCACCTGAGGTGATGGAACTGTTGGCGGAGGCTGGTTTCGATCCTGTATACGGCGCACGTCCCTTAAAACGCGCCATCACCCAAATGATCGAAAACCCGCTCGCTCAGGAAGTGCTCGCCGGCAAATTCAGCCCAGGCGATACCATTTCCGGGGTCCTGGCTGGCGAAAAAGTAGTATTCAACAGGTCGCGCTGACGGAAACAAAAAGCCCCGCATTTGCGGGGCTTTTTATATCTGCCGTATCTATGTCGATTATTCGGTGTCCGCTGCTGCGGGCTTGCAAAGGCGTGCAATCGCACGACGACTAAATTCGATTTCCGCATTGATTTCTTCTTGCGTGAGCTCTTTTAAGCTGCCGTCCCGTTCTTGCATTTGGATGCGACGGTTGCTTTGCAGCAGTGCCAATCGATCCCGCTCAGCCTGGCATCTGACCGCATCCGGATCATCGTTGGACTCGCTAACCTCGTCAGAACTGATTGTTCCCAAGGATTGCGGTCCTTTTTTCTTGACCCTTTCAGCTTTCACACCCTTTGGTGGTTTGTCGGAGTAGTGAATAACACCCCGTTCGTCCTTCCACTGATACAAATCCGCCGCTGCAGACATCAGTGGCAAACTCAGCAAAAGAGCCAGGCCTACAGTGTGAAAGGGCTGAAGAAACTGTCGTTTTACGGTGCTCATGTAAGTACCTTGTATATCGGTCAAAAAGTCAGGCTCAAACTGCGACCTTGCTTGAGTATAGCGCCACCGCCAGGTTTGAGCTGTGCTGCGTTCATCAGCTGGGTGAATGGCTATTTAGCGGACCTGAATGGGACTACGCAAGGGTAATCAACTTTTCTATAAAGGCGTCTGTAGCCGGATTGATCCGCTGCCGCGCCGGGTCTGCTTCGAACCAAGCAATCGTTCTTTTAATGCCTTCGCGATATGGAATCTCCGCACGAAAATCTGGCACCAAAGCTTTGATCTTGCTGTTATCAAAAATGGCACTGACCGATTTGTCGCCCAGCAGCGTGCCGGTGTAATCGGGATTCAATGCGCAAATCCGCTCGGACGTGACGTGCACTATGCGCGCTTCACATCCTGCCGCCTCAGCGGTCAGCTGATAGATGGTATCCCAGGTCAGAAATTCATCCGAAGTTATATGGAAATCCTCGCCAATTGCTTTGGCGTTGCCGACCAGTCCAGCAAACCCGCGAGCAAAGTCCTCTGCGTGGGTCAGTGTCCAAACGGAGGTCCCGTCCCCCTGCACGACCACAGGTTTTCCCTGTTTCATACGCGCCACGGCGGTGTACTCCGTCCAGCCGCCGATCGTCAGTGGGATAACCGTGGAGTAGGTGTGCGACGGGCGCACTATGGTTGCGGGGAATCCCTCGCGCTCATAAGCCGACATCAATGTTCTTTCTGCGGCAATCTTGTTGCGCGAGTACTCCCAAAAAGGGTTCTCCAGTGGTGTGCGCTCGGTGATATAAGGGGTAGGGCCGGGATTTTGATAACAGGACGCAGAGCTGATGAAGATATACTGTCGCGCTTTTCCGCGGAATAGCTGGATATCGCGCTCTATATGCTCGGGTGTGAAGGCTATCCAGTTAACCACCGCATCCCACTCGAAATCATCAAGGTGCCGGTGCGCCTGCGGAGTATCTATATCCCCGCAAATAAAGTGGGCGGAGGGCAAATCGACATGACTGCCAGTGCGGTTCAATAACCAGAGATCGCAACCGCGCGATAGCAGCAGGCGACTGGCCGATAAACTGATATTGCCTGTGCCACCGATAAACAAAACTTTCATGCAACAAAACCCAAAAGGGGAAATTGTCGCGGAGTATACAAGTAAGCAATAGGGGAGATAAGAATAAGCTGCGAAGCTTATGCCGTATTTAAAACAGAGGGAAAATAAGAGTGCGGAGTTGAAGTTGCGAGACCGCAATTTCGTGCGGCCTCGCTTGAGATTCTTCAATAATGCAATAGGCTTTTCTAAGAGCTGCTTTAAAAAAGCAACTCCCGAAAGTTGGATTTGTTAGATCGCGACGATATTTTCTGCTTGTGGGCCTTTCTTGCCTTGCGTAACAGTGAACTGTACGCGCTGACCTTCGGCAAGCGTTTTGAAACCTGAGCCGCTAATGGCGCTGAAATGAGCAAAAACATCTGGACCGGACTCTTGAGCGATAAAGCCAAAGCCTTTGGATTCGTTGAACCATTTAACGGTGCCGGTGGTGGTATTAGCCATGTGGATTGTCCTGTACTTGATAAAAATGGTGTTCTAGATAGAACGGTTTTGCTGTGTTGCTACTAATGAAGGTCGAGCGAGGAGTATCCAGAAGGGACTGCCACAAGTCTGCGAGACGGCTAACATAAGAGCTAAAAGCGCTTCTAAGATTATAGGGATTCCTGGCGTTGTCAATGAATATTCGTGTGCGGACCTTATTGCGGTGCGTTCGAATGCTTGACTTTGCCGGGTCAGTAGAGAAAATGAGCAATTCGCCAGATGGCTGGTAGACTACGCCCGATAGACCTCGGCGCGACTATTCTACTCAGCGGCAAATCAACCCTTTGCCCGACCATCCTGAAGTGCGGGGGCGCATACCCGAGCTGCCCTACTTGATATCGCGTTGCCGGCTCCAATCGGACATTGCCCGCTTTAAAAAAGCGGCGGTATCAAGTCTGCTTCAACAAATTCGCAACTTTTCCGGTTCAAACTCTGCGCCGTGTCGGCTCGGAGTGCCGTTGTATTTTTATGAACCTGATGATCGTTAATCAGACAGACAGAGGACTGTAACAGTGGAATTACTTTCCGGCGGTGACATGCTGCTACGAGCCCTGGCGGACGAAGGCGTTGAGTGCATTTTCGGCTACCCGGGTGGTGCGGCACTGCACATTTACGACGCCTTGTTCCGTCAGAACAAGGTAAAACATATTCTGGTTCGCCATGAGCAGGCGGCCACTCACGCGGCGGACGGTTATGCCCGCTCCACCGGCCGAGTCGGTGTGGTACTGGTAACCTCGGGCCCAGGTGCCACCAACGCCATTACCGGCATTGCGACGGCCTATATGGACTCCATACCCATGGTGGTGATCTCCGGTCAGGTCGTGTCCGACAAGATCGGCGAAGATGCCTTCCAAGAAACCGACATGGTGGGCATTTCCCGTCCTATCGTGAAGCACAGCTTCCTGGTGAAGGACGCTCGGGATATCCCTTCCATCGTTAAAAAAGCATTCTATATCGCCTCCACAGGCCGTCCTGGACCGGTGGTGATCGATATCCCTAAAGACGTTACCAATCCGAACGACAAGTTCGAATACCACTACCCAGAGCGCATCAAAATGCGTTCATACTCCCCAGCGCAACGCGGTCACGCAGGGCAGATCAAAAAAGCGGTACAACTGCTGCTGTCGGCCAAGCGCCCCATTATTTACGCGGGCGGTGGTGTTATTTTGGGCAATGCCTGCCAACAACTGACAGAATTGGCGCGCCGCCTGGATGCGCCGGTTACCAATACATTGATGGGCTTGGGTGCTTACCCGGGAAGCGATCGCCAGTTCCTCGGTATGCTCGGCATGCACGGCTTCGTCGAAGCCAACTATGCCATGCACCATGCGGACGTCATTTTGGCCGTGGGCGCTCGCTTTGATGACCGCGTAACCAATACGCCGAAGAAATTTTGCCCGAACGCCAAGATCATCCACGTCGATATCGATCCGGCATCCATTTCCAAAACCGTCGTTGCCGATGTTCCCATCGTAGGTCCGGTCGACAGCGTTCTGAACGATATGCTGGAAATCCTCGCGACTGCGGAAGAAAAGCAGGACAGTAAAGCTATCGAAGACTGGTGGAAACAAATCAATGAATGGCGTGAACGCTATGGCCTGCTGGTCAAACCGCGCTATCGCACCGACGGCAATATGATTATGCCGGAAGAGGTGATTCGTACTCTGTACGAAGTGACCAAGGGCGATGCCTTCGTTACCTCGGACGTTGGTCAGCACCAGATGTTTACGGCGCAGTATTATCAGTTTGATAAACCGCGCCGTTGGATCAATTCCGGTGGTCTGGGCACCATGGGTTTTGGTTTGCCGGCCGCTATGGGCGTTCAATACGCAAACCGTGATGCAACCGTCGCCTGTGTAACGGGTGAAGGCAGTATCCAAATGTGTATCCAAGAGCTGTCCACCTGCAAGCAATACCATTTGCCGGTGAAAATCATCTGCTTGAACAACCAGGCGCTCGGCATGGTGAAGCAGTGGCAAGACATGCAGTACAGCAGTCGTTATTCCGAGAGCTTGTACGAAGAATCCCTGCCGGATTTCGTCAAGTTGATGGAAGCCTACGGCCATGTGGGGATGCGTGTGACTAAACGGGAAGAACTGCGCGCGAAAATGGAAGAATGTTTTGCTATGAAAGACAGGGTGGTCTTTATGGATATTTACGTAGATCCGACCGAACACGTTTATCCGATGCAGATTTCTCCTGGCTCTATGCGCGATATGTGGCTGAATAAAACGGAGCGCACCTAATGAGACGAATTATTTCACTTTTGATGGAAAACGAACCTGGCGCACTCTCCCGAGTTGTCGGGTTGTTTTCACAGCGCGGCTATAACATCGAATCGCTCACCGTCGCGCCGACGGAAGATCGCACTCTGTCGCGTTTGACTCTGACCACCATCGGCGATGATCACAAGATCGAACAAATCACCAAGCACCTTAATCGTTTGATTGAAGTGGTGAAATTAGTCGATCTCACAGAAGGTGCGCATATTGAGCGCGAATTAATGCTGGTAAAAGTGCGTGCAACTGGCGCTCAACGTGCAGAAGTCAAACGTTGTGTGGATATATTCCGCGGTCAGATCGTCGACGTGACGGCAACGGTCTACACGATTCAAATTACTGGCACCAGCGATAAATTGGACGCTTTCTTTCAAGCAGTTGGTGAAGCGTCGATTTTGGAAGTGGTGCGCTCAGGTGTATCCGGTATTGGCCGGGGCGAAAAAGTTCTCACCATTTAAATTGATTTTCGAATGCAATCAGCCGGGCAAGTCCCGGCTTTTTTATTTCTGCAAAAATTGAGCGCTCATCAGTAATAAAAAAGCCCCGCAGAGCGGGGCTTTGGGTTTTAGATTTCTACGAATTTAATGTCAGTGTGCAGAACTCTCAACGCGTGCTTTATGGTCAGCCTCTTTCTCCCGGTGTGAAAGACGGAATACCAAGAGGAAGAACAGCGGAATAAAGAAAATGGCCAACACGGTTGCGGAGAAAACGCCACCGAATACACCGGTACCGATTGCGTTTTGGCTGCCTGAACCAGCGCCGCTGCTCAGCACCAGCGGGGTTACACCCAGCATGAATGCCAATGACGTCATGATGATCGGGCGCAGACGCATACGGACAGCTTCCATAGTGGCATCGAACAAGCTCATACCACTCTCGTAAAGGCTCTTAGCAAATTCCACGATCAAAATGGCGTTTTTAGCTGACAAACCTATAGTCGTCAGCAGGCCGACCTGGAAGTACACGTCGTTGGACAGACCGCGCAAGCTGGCGAATACCACCGCACCGAGGATCCCGAGCGGAACTACCAGCATTACCGAAATGGGTACCGACCAGCTTTCATACAGTGCTGCCAGACACAGGAATACGACAAGGATGGAAATGGCGTAAAGCAAAGGTGCTTGAGCTCCGGATTCGCGTTCCTGGTAGGAAAGCCCCGTCCATTCATAACCAAATCCAGGAGGCAGCTTGGCCGCCAGTTCTTCCATGATTTCCATCGCTTCCCCAGAGCTCACTCCGGGTGCGCCAGCTCCTTGGATATTCACGGACGGAACACCGTTATAGCGTTCCAAGCGCGGCGAACCATATATCCAGCGCCCGGTGGTGAAAGCCGAGAAAGGCACCATTTCACCCTTGTTATTGCGCACGTACCAGTCGCCGACATCCTCGGGCATCATCCGATTCGCGGCCTCGCCTTGGACGTAAACGCGTTTGACGCGCCCGCGATCAACGAAGTCGTTGACGTAAGTCGCCGCCCAAGCTGTTGAAAACACGCTGTTGATATCCGCGATCGACACGCCTAAAGCCGCAGCTTTTTCCTGGTCGATATCCAGTTTGAATTGCGGAGTATCCTCCTGACCGTTAGGTCGCACCCCGACCAGGCGAGGGTCTTGCGCAGCCATTCCGAGCAACTGATTGCGAGCATTCATCAAAGCATCGTGACCCAGACCACCCAGGTCCTTCAGCTGGAAGTTGAAACCAGTGGCAGTACCGAGCTGTGGAATGGACGGAGGTGCGATTGCAAACACCATGGCGTCCTGCATGGGCATAAAGCGTCCCATGGCTCTGCCAGCGATGGCTTGGACTTTCTGACTTTTGTCCTTGCGAAGATCCCAGTCTTTGAGCTTCACAAACGCCATACCGTTGTTCTGGCCGCGTCCAGCAAAGCTAAAACCAATAACTGAGAAAATGGACTCTACGTTGGCCTCTTCCTGAGTCAAATAATATTGTTCGATCTCATCCATGACCGCGATGGAGCGTTCTTTGGTGGCGTTAACCGGCAAGGTCATGATGGTGAACATGATTCCTTGGTCTTCATCCGGCAGGAACGATCCCGGCAGACGAGTGAACATCAGGCCAAGTACTCCGACGATGGCGACATAAATCGCAACATAGCGCAAGGGGCGGTGAAGAATATGGCGAACGCCTGATTGATAGCGCTCACTGGTTTTATTGAAAGTGCGGTTGAACCAGCCGAAGAAGCCGCGACGTTCGTAGTGGTGTTCGCTGGGCATTTTCAACAAGCTGGCGCAAAGCGCCGGGCTGAGAGTAAGCGCAACAACTACTGACAGCAGCATCGCCGATACCACTGTGATGGAGAACTGGCGATAAATAACACCGGTAGAGCCGCCGAAAAATGCCATAGGCACAAATACCGCCGACAGCACCAGAGCGATACCGACCAGTGCGCCAGTGATTTGGTCCATGGATTTGCGAGTGGCTTCTTTGGGCGGTAGGCGATCTTCTTCCATCACCCGCTCAACGTTCTCAACCACCACGATGGCGTCATCCACCAGCAGACCAATCGCGAGCACCATTCCGAACATGGTCAGGGTGTTAATGCTGAAGCCAAATGCCGCCAAAATCCCGAAAGTTCCCAGCAAGACTACCGGCACAGCGATGGTCGGAATCAAGGTCGCGCGGAAGTTCTGCAGGAAGAGATACATCACCAGGAATACCAGGATGATCGCTTCGATCAAGGTGTGAACCACACCTTCGATAGAGAGCTTGACGAACGGAGTGGTGTCATACGGAAAAACCACTTCCAATCCGGGTGGGAAAAACGGTTGCAACTCGGCAATGCGTTTGCGGACCGCTTCTGAGGTATTTAATGCGTTGGCGCCTGCCGCCAGGGTAACCGCCAGACCAGTCGCCGGTTGGTTGTTGTACTCGGTTTCGAACTGATAGTTCTCGCCGCCCAGTTCAACTCGCGCTACGTCGCCCAAACGAATTTGCGAACCGTCGCTGTTGACGCGCAGCAAAATATTGCGGAACTGCTCAGGTGTTTCCAGGCGAGTTTGTACCACTATGCTGGCGTTGACTTGCTGTCCGGGAAGAGCAGGAGTACCGCCCAATTCACCGGCGGCAATTTGCGCGTTTTGCGCGCGTATGGCGTTGACAATATCGTTAGTGGTAAATGAATAAGCGGCCAGCTTTTCTGCATCCAGCCACACGCGCATAGCGTACTGCGAACCGAAAATCTGGATTTGACCGACACCGTCAACGCGGCTCAGTGGTTCGCGAATATTCGCCGCCACATAGTCCGCGATGTCGTATTTATCCATGCTGCCGTCTTTGGATACAAATCCCACCACCATCAAGAAACCAGCGGAGGATTTGTTGACCCGCACCCCTTGCTCCTGTACTTCCTGAGGCAAAAGTGGCATAGCAGCTTGCAGTTTATTTTGTACTTGAACCTGAGCGATGTCTGGGTCGGTTCCTGCGCGGAAAGTCAGTGTCACTTCCGCGCGGCCACTGGATTCGGCCGTAGAGGACATGTACACCACATTGTCGACGCCCGTGAGGTTCTGCTCGATGATTTGCACCACTGAGTCTTCCAGTGTTTTGGCAGACGCACCGGGATAAGTAGCACTAATACTTACCGAAGGTGGAGCAACCTCGGGATATTGCGCAATTGGAAGCTGGAATATCGAAAGAACCCCAGCCAGCATAATGATGATCGAGATCACCCACGCAAATACCGGGCGATCAATAAAAAATCTTGCCATGTGGCTTATTCTCCGGAATTAGTGGCTTGGCTGACCTTTGCGGCGGAAGCTTCCATCGGGTTGACGGTGGCTCCTGGAGCAACTTTTTGCAGACCGGCAACAATCACTCGATCCCCTTTTTGCAGGCCGCCTTCAACTAACCAACTGTCACCGATCGCGCGACTAGTTGTCAGCGGGCGCACTTCAACCACATTTTGTGCATTCACAACCATTGCAGTCGCATTGCCTTCGCGATCACGCGTGATGCCACGTTGCGGAACCAGCAACGCGTCTTTACGCACACCTTCCTGAATTTCAGCGCGAACAAACATTCCGGGTAATAACAAATGATTTGGGTTGGGGAAGAGTGCGCGAACAACTACGGTTCCAGTGGATTCGTTTACGTTCATTTCTGCAAATTGCAATTCGCCTTCATGCTCGTAAGGAGTGCCATCTTCCAATTTCAATTTGACGATAGCCTTTTCTCTTGTGGCCAACTCACCAGCCATGATTTGACGGCGCAGCTCAAGCACGCGCGCGGCTGGTTGGGCCAAGTCCACGTAAATAGGATCAAGTTGATGAATGGTGGCGAGAACGCCGGCTTGCTGCGCCGATACCAATGCACCTTCGGTGACCGATGATTTACCGATACGGCCACTAATTGGTGCAAGCACTTTGGTGTACTCGAGATCGATTTGCGCGGTGACCAGTGCAGCTTCCGCCACAGCCACTTCCGCTTCGGATTGGCGAGCGGAGGCGAGTGCATCGTCATACATTTGCTGACTAATCGCTTTTTGCGCCAGCAGATCTTTGTAGCGTCTTTCGCGCGCCTGCGCGGTTGCGGCGTTCGCTTTGGCTTTGGCTAAATTGGCTTTGGCTGTTTGGACAGTAGCGTCATAACGGTCCGCGTTGATTTGATAAAGCTGCTGCCCAGCTTCCACCGTTGATCCTTCCTCGAATAAACGCTTCTGCAGAATTCCGCCAACTTGTGGGCGCACTTCCGCTTTACGAAATGCAATGGCGCGTCCGGGCAGTTCAGTAGTCAAATTGACCGTTGTGGTATCAAGCGTTACCACGGTCACAGCCGCTGGAGGAGGGGTGCCTGCGGCAGTTTGTTGCTCTTTTTGGCAGCCGGTCAGAAAAATGGCAAATAAACTTGCCAGCATTAAATGACGGGACGTGCGGGAGGACTGCATGGATGGCTCCTTTATAAGGGCGGAAGGTTATATAACACGTTAAGACATGTGGGTTTAGATGCGGTTTCTGGTATCCAAGGCGATGGCATGCCAGGTCGCTTCAATGATTTCGTTTACATCCATGTCTTGTTCAGACACCAATCCGAGATGATATTTACGGGCGAGATTGATAAATGTCTCGAAGCCCAAGGTTACCAATATTTCGTCTGGAAGCGGTTTGATCATCCCTTGCTCGCGGCACTTATCGAACAGCACGCGCAGGGGACCAAAGGCCTGCCAGGCGCTCAGGAAATGATCACGCAACACATCCGGGGGAAGATGATCGAATTGTCCCTTACTGAGCAGCATTTCCGGATAGGTTTTACAAAATAGCCAAACATTTTGGCAAAGATCGCGGTATTGCTGCTGTAAAGGTTTGTCAGGATCGTGGCCCGCCAGGACATGTTGAGCAAATGTCTGAATGATCTCCTGATGGAGCTGGCGGATCAAGGCATCGCGATCCTTGAAGTATAGATACAAAGTCCCAGCGGCCACGCCAGCTTCATCGGCGAGCTGCTTCATCGAAAAACCGTGAAAACCACAACCGGCCAGCAATCGCAGCGCGGCGCGCAAAATCAATAAGCGCTTATCGGTAACAGATGGGTCGGTGAGCATGTATTTCGCCTGAATGAACGTTCATTCATTATAAAGGGCGAAAATTTTACAGGTAATCGCCAGTATCTTAAATATCTAAATATCCGACGAATGGTAACCCCAGTGCGAACTGGGGTTAGGGGCGTGATTGGGCAAGAACACCTTGTCGCTTGGGCAGCGGCGGTAGTTTTGGCGTAGGCTGCCATTGGCGAAAACTTTGTACAGGCATATCCCGCCATATTTCCGGAGGAAGTTCTGGGACTGTTTGGGCGTTGATTGGGTTTGCAGACAGGTCGGCAGTTAAAGCCTTGTTCAATTCTTCCAATACCGGGATATGTTTCGTTTCGCTTGGGCAAAGGAATATCCCCACGCGTCGAGTTATGCGGCCCAAGGTAATACTGCTGGAGTAACGCACAGTGGGTGCAGCGAGGATCAAACCGAGCAGCACTGGGGTTAGCCACCAGAAAAATACTGGGGCATAAAAATAGGTTACGCCTCCCCAGGCAATAGCGACACAGCCGACAAATGCTGTCCGATACAAGGCCTGTTTCCACGGGATCATTCGCCCCTCGCGTGATTGCGCATCCCAGCGCACTTTGCGGCCGAGGAACACGCAAATCACAAAGTAGGAGTGAAACACCATCATCAGAGGAGCGATCAATATGGCGAATATCACTTCAGCGACCGCGCTAAGAATTAAGCGCAAAGCACCGCCGAATTCGTGCCTGCGATAACACAGTCCTACGATCAGGCTCATCAATTTGGGCAACAAAAGCAGGGCGACCGTCATATACAACATGGAAAAAATCAGGTCGGTCTTGGCGATGGGCCAATCCGGAAACAGCTGATAACCGCTGCTGAAGAAGACATTGCTGGTCGTCGCGCGAACCAGTGCGTCGACTGTGCTGAGTGCCAACATTAACAACCAGACGAGAGTGGAAATATAAGCAACCGCGCCGAAGAGGAAATGTACGCGGCTCAATGTGCGTATGCCCCGGGCATTCAACAGCGCTAAATGTTGGATATTGCCTTGTACCCAGCGGCGATCCCGGGTGGCGTAATCCAGCAAGTTGCTTGGCACTTCTTCATAACTTCCTTCAACATCGGCGAGCAGAAATACATCCCAGCCCGCACGGCGCAACAGAGCAGCTTCAACAAAATCGTGGCTAAGAATTTCACCGCCAAAAGCCCCTTTGCCCGGCAGTGCGGGCAAACCACAGGACTCTAAAAATGCCTCAATACGAATAATGGCGTTATGGCCCCAATAATTGGCGGTGTCGGTCTGCCAGAAAGCGAGGCCGGTCGCCAGCATAGGGCTGTTTAGTGCTGCAGCGAATTGTAAAAAACGCCCGAATAAAGTTGTCTGGCGGACAGGAATTGGAACGGTTTGAATCAGCCCGGCGGTCGGATTTGCTTCCATTGCAGAGACCAGGGTTAACACACATTCACCAGTCATAATGCTGTCTGCATCCAGCACGATCATATGATCATAATGCGCACCCCAGCGCTGGCAAAAATCCGCCAAATTGCCCACTTTGCGGTGCAGATTTTTTTCGCGCCTGCGATAAAACGCGTGTGAAGCCAATGGGCCTAAGCGTGCAATCAATTGTTGCCAGCCGCTGCTTTCGGCTTCGATCAATTTGGGATCTTGGGTGTCACTCAATAAATAAAAATCGAACGAATCCAGATGACCCGTGTGGGCCACCGAGCGCAGATTGGCTTCGAATCCTGCCAATATCCGTTTGGTATCTTCGTTGTAAACCGGCATTACGATCGCCGTACGGCTTTTTAACTCAGTGATGCGCTGTGTCTCTCTAGGCAACTGATGCTTAAGACTGAGTGGATCCAAGCGGAGCAGTTGCAAAACAAATCCAATGGCACCGCTCCAAAACGCAATCACAATCCAGGTGAAGGTAATTGAAAATAAAAATAAAAGGGTGGCTTCCAATGGAGTGGTTCCGTTGGAACTGAAAATGTCGAACATCAACCAGACACCATTTGCAACAGTGCCGACACATAAGAGCAAAAACACGAGTTGGCGCGCCAGCTTGCCGGGTGCCCTCAAGCGACCGCCAGAGGAAATCTCAGCGGATTTCGGATGGAGACCAGACATAATTCCACACCTCACTTAAACGTTGATCGCGTAGAGCCAAAAAGAGACGCATGTCGACCGGAGTTGCATTATTCGGAGTCAGCTTGAAAGAAACGCGCCAAGTATTGCCATCCGGAAGACGAGTAACCAAAACGTCTTCCGCGCTGCCGTTGTTGATCTGCAGATCGGCGTTGATTTCGATGTTGGGCGGCAAATTGTCCAAAGGGCCGCCGTTAAAATCGACCATGAATAGACGCTTGCTACGAGGGGGCGGGCTACTCTGGCCGGGAAGAGCTGCCCATCCGATACGTGTGCGTTCTACATGAGCTTTGTCGTGTTGGGGGAGGCGTTCATTAAACGTTGTGAGTTTGTAGCGGAAGCGCCAATCGGTCCCGGCTTTGACGGGCAGGGCTGGCACCCAGTAACTTACGATGTTGTCGTTGGTTTCACTCTCGGTGGGAATCTCCACCAACTCCAAACGACCCTCACCCCAATCACCGTCGGGTTCAATCCACAAGCTCGGCCGCAGTTCGTATTTCGCCTCGGTGTCGTGGTAACTCAAAAAATCTCTATCTCGTTGCAGCAGACCAAAACCGCGCGGGCTGCGATCCTGCAGCGATGTCACGCGTAATTCATAGGGATTGGAAAGCGGCCGCCAGATCCATTCTCCCGCTCCTGTTTGCATTAAAAGACCGTCGGAGTCGTGAACTTCGGGGCGAAAATCATCGATGAAACGAGTGCGATTTTCGCCGTAAAAAAACATGCTGGTTAAAGGTGCAATACCCAGTTTTTTAATGTCCGCGCGCGGAAATAAACGCGCTTCGACGTTGATGGAAGTCGGTGCTCCTGGAATAAGTTCGAAACTGTAAGCGCCTGCCAGAGAAGGGCTGTCCAGCAAGGCAATGATCCACATGCGCGATGCATCGGCTGCCGGCTTGACCAGCCAGAATTCACGAAAGGAAGGAAATTCTTCGCCCGAAGATTCCGCGGTATTAATGGCAAGTCCGCGCGCGGAAATTCCATATAGCTGTCCCGGTCCAACCAGGCGAAAATAAGATGCGCCTTGAAAGACCAAAAATTCGTCTTTGTATTTCGGCGTATTTAATGGGTAATGAACGCGCAGACCGGCGTAGCCGATTCGACTAATAGCGTCCGGTGGTATTTGCACGGGATCACCGTGGTAAACAAAAAAGTCCGGATCAAATGGAATAGGCGTATTAGTTCCATCCAGTGTGAGCGCGCGAATTGCTACAGGTTCGCGATATAAAAAACCGGGGTAAAAAAACTGAATTTCAAACAGGGTTTCGTTGCGCCACAAAGCTGCATCGGGGTGAAAGTTGATACGCCGATACTGATCGTAATTCAATCCCGCGAGAACAGGCGGCAAATCTTTTTTGGGTGCTTGGTAAGCTTGCGAAGCCAATGTTTTGGCTCTTGTGGCCATTGTTTCGAGCAGGGCTTCTGCCGATAGTGGCGGTTTTTCCTGCGCGATAGGTGGTTGCTCCTGCGTAGGCGATTCTTCCTGTGCAATAACGGCGGTGGAAATTGCCCAACTGCAAAGAAGAGCTGGCAAAAATTGCAAGATCCTTTGAAGCATTAACACTAGACTCCTGCTTTTTTAATAAAACCTTATGAACAAATAAAGATCGTGTGAACATTTTCTGTTCAACCAATGAATGGAGAAAAGCGCGGCTGTCCGAAACATATTGCTGAACCTCACTGAGTGGGATTCATAACAGCACCAAATCTTTTTCTTCAGCTAAACGTCTGTTCATGCATTGGCTTGAATGGCCAAGGCAATTTATTGGCCAACTTTTGTCCATCAGCTAAAACGAACTTCCACTGCGTGAAAGTGTTCGCCGCAGTAATAGAGCGTTGAGTGAAAATCAATCGGTTGTCGGAAAGCCAAACCAAATGGAGAGGCAAGTTTCTCTGGTTACACATCGTTCGATATAGGTTCGATAGTACAGAGAAGGAATGAAATTATGAGCTTTATATAACGGGCGCTGAGTCTAACATGGAAAAACTTGTTGAAAATCCAAAAAGGCAATTTTTTTTACAATTGGTGAAGCAAACAACTTCTGCAAAAGGCTAGGGAACTAAAATCCGCATTGTGGTAAAACTTATCTTCTGTTCGCAGGTCCGATGCCGCTGCGTTTTGCCTTAGAGGTGTTTGCGAGCGCAGGTTAGTTGACCTCGGAGATAATCCTAAAAACTATGAATCAAGGAAACCTTAGCCTTATGAAATCCATTTTTGTCTCCTTCGCTGCCTGTTTGCTGGCGGCTTGTGCACACAGTCCTCAGACTCAACAAGCCCCGGTCAATGGCGTCGACGACGCCAAATTGCGCGAGGTTTTAGCTTCTCAGGATGACAGTCTCAAAGCTCGTTATTCTGCCCGCCACCCATATGAAACCTTGCAGTTTTTCGGTATTGCACCAGGAATGACGGTTGTAGAACTGCTGCCGGGAGACGGCTGGTACTCCAAGATTCTGCTGCCTTATCTGGGAGAAAACGGCAAGCTGATTGGAGTGGACTACCCATCCACCATCTGGGCCAACTTTCCATTTGCTAACGAAGAATTTATCGCCAAGCGCAAACAGTGGCCGGGCGAGTGGACGGCAAGTGCCCAGCAATGGAATTCGGCGGGAGCAGCTGTAGAAGCCTACGCACTTGATCAGGCGCCACAATCATTGAACGGCACCGTTGATATGGTGCTTTTTATCCGTGCGTTGCACGGCATGGCGAGAGTGGAAGCAAAAGGACAATTTTTAACCAGTTCGCTGGCGCGGACATATCAACTTCTCAAGCCAGGCGGCTTGGTAGGGGTTGTTCAGCATGAAGCGCGTGAAGACAAGAGCGATACCTGGGCTGATGGTAATAATGGGTACCTGAAGCGCTCATATGTGAAGAAAGTGTTTGAGGATGCCGGCTTCGAATTTGTTGGCGAGTCGGAAGTAAATCAAAATCCTAAAGATCAACCGACCGATGAAGAAAGTGTTTGGCGCTTGCCACCTTCACTTTCCGCGAGCAATGCAGATCCGAAATTGGCTGAGCACTATAAATCCATCGGTGAAAGTAATCGCATGACATTGCTGTTTCGCAAACCGAATTGATGCGACCTAAATAAAAAATCCCGGCAAATGCCGGGATTTTTTAAGTTTTATTTTTGCGATATCTTTCTCGCCGTATGGCAATAGTGCCAAACAACAGTGAGATCGCAAGAGCGGCGTAAGAGCTGTCAATTTCCGGAACCGAGTGGGGTTTATTGCGTTTGGCTTTTTGTGCCGCTTTTTCCTGAGCTTTTTTCTTTTTGGCTAAAGCTACAGCATCTCTTTGGCTTTGAGTTGTTTTGGTCTCAAGTTCCACCGCTCTGTTCACTTCATGCTTTGCTGGTTCATCTTCGATTTCCGCACTATAACTAGGTGCTGCACAGACAAGTGCCAGCGCGATACCTATTATTGTGATGATTTTTTTCATATATCTCCCTGATGGCTTTGTTACCTGAAAACAAAACGATGCTTAGGCCCGCAATGTTTACGACTTCATAAGCAGAAATATTGCCATTTTGGAAAAAATCTTTGGCGTCAAGGCTTTATAAAATTGTTTGCGAAGAATAAAAGAAAGATGTAAATCAAACCGACGTGGCGAGCAAAAGGAGAGAGTTGAAAGTGGAGGTGAAAATCAGGGGGATCTCCCCCTGATTCGGTATGAAGAGTTTTATCGCTGATTAATTTGTTGTTCCAGCCACGCCGCTGCACCCACAAATGCCGTTTCCGGATGCACAATCAATTTGGCTGGAATGGTTTCAACGTAGTGACTCATAACGCCTTTGTTGGCGAATCGCTCGCTAAACTGGCTGGCCAGTAAAAAGTCGGTAAAGCGCGGCAATATGCCGCCCGCTATGTAAATACCGCCTTTGGCACCGTAGGTGAGGGCGAGGTTGCCTGCGAATGAACCAGCAAAGCTGCAGAAGGTGGAAAGCGTTTCACCAAAAATGCTGCTTGAATTGGCAAGTGCTTTTTCGGTGATGTCAGCAGGGGTTACTTCTTCAGCAGTTGTGCCGCGGACAGCTGCAATCGCTTTGTACAGATTGACCAATCCAGGTCCGGAAATAAACATTTCTGCGGAGACGTGGCCGTGGGAAGCGATTGCGGCCTTGATAACGTCAGCTTCAAATTCTGATGCAGGCGCTATGTTGACGTGGCCACCTTCGCAGGGAACGGGCAGCCAAGCGCCTTTGTGGTTGACCAAACCTGCAACTCCCAATCCGGTACCTGGACCAAATACGGCCTTTGTTGCAGCTGTCTCTTCTACGCCGGGTTTGACGGTGACCAAGTGGTCATCGCTCAATTGACTGCACGCTGCAGCGACGGCAGCAAAGTCATTCATGGCCACAAAGTGTTCGAATCCAAATTCTTTTGCCATGGCAATGCAGGAGAATTCCCAGCTGAGGTTAGTCATGCGAACGGTATCGCTAACGACCGGACCGGCAATCGCCAAACAAGCGGATTTTGGTTTTATACCACCCAGCTTTTCGATATAGGTGTGCAGCGCCGCAGAGCAGGTGGGATATTCGCGGCCTTGCAGTACGTGGATATGCTCGATGATAAAGTTGTTTTGGGTTTTCCCGGTGATCAGGGCGAAGCGCGCGTTGGTTCCACCGATATCAGCGACTATATAGGGATACATCCTGAGGGTTCTCATAAAGGGTTGGAGAAAAGACCGGTCACTCTAGTAAAGCGCCCGATGAGGGTCAAGGCTTGCTCTCTGGTGCGCTTGTGCTTGGTTTAAGGTTGGCGCGAATGGATCGCTGGCGTAGCATGGCGATTTTTGTTCTACAGGGCGAGATCATGGCGCGTCATATCGTAATCGTGGAAGATGAACTGGCCATTGCGCAGAACTATTGTGATGCGCTGCGGCGTCAGGGGTACAAAGTTTCCCATTACCGCAGCCGGGCCGAGGCCATGGAACAATTTGCCGTTCGCTTGCCGGATCTGGCGATCATTGACGTCGGCCTCGGCGACGAACCCGAAGGTGGTTTCGACCTGTGCCGCGATTTGCGCAGCCGCGCGCCGGAACTGCCCATTATTTTCCTCACCGCACGCGATGACGATTTCGACGTGGTGTCAGGCTTGCGTCTCGGCGCCGATGATTACCTGAGCAAGGACATAGGACAGGCACATTTGATGGCGCGCATAACCGCGCTGTTTCGCCGGGTAGATGCTCTGCGCAAACCTGCGACTGTCGAACAGGTTCTCCAGCGCGGTTTACTCACCATCAATATCGAACGTATGGCCGTGCTGTGGCGCGATCAGCCGGTTGATCTGACGGTCACAGAGTTCTGGATCGTTCATTCGCTGGCTTTGCATCCGGGGCACGTAAAAAATCGTCAGCAGTTGATGGACGCAGCCAACGTCGTGCTCGACGACAACACCATTACCTCGCATATCAAACGCATCAGGCGCAAATTCAAAACGCTGGATGACGGCTTTGATCAGATCCAGACCGCCTATGGCATGGGCTATCGCTGGGTGATCTAAATGGCTCTGCGCCGCCAATTATTGCTGGTTGCCTCTCTCACACTGGCTTTGCCTTGGGCGGGATGTGAATACGTTAAGGAAATGGAAGCCAGTTTGCGCCAAGGGCAGGAGGCAGCGCTGACGGCAACGGTTCAGGCGGTGTCAGCCCGCATTCTCACCGATCCCCAGTTAACAGTCGCGCTGGCAAACAGCGTTGAAAGTCTGGCTCAACATGGATCGGACAATGTCATCTACGCCCATTTGCAGCAAAGTCCGGTGGTGCTGGACGGATACGATGATGAGTGGCGCAATTCAGGAATCCCTTGGCAGAGCCTTTCGCCGCAGATCAAAACCGCCTGGGGTGCACGCGATGAGCAACTCTTCGGCTATATCCAGGTTGCGGATTCCGACCGCCAGTTTTTTGATCCCTCACTATCGCACACATCGGCTGATCACGTGGTGATCGGCTTAAGCGGTCAAGACGCATTGCGT
Organism: Saccharophagus sp. K07; assembly: GCF_014336955.1. GTDB lineage: Bacteria > Pseudomonadota > Gammaproteobacteria > Pseudomonadales > Cellvibrionaceae > UBA5868. The sequence goes on from NZ_QRAI01000001.1 coordinate 971,510, forward strand.
TTTTTCTCGGCGGCACCCGGTGTTTTATCGGTGGAACGGCATTTGGGGGAGGGAGTGTGGCAACGGGAACACAGGGCTGTGGGGGTGTGGAATGAGCAGGTGTCGTCTTACGCCATTGAAGTGCGCTTGCCGCTGTCCTGGGCGCAGCAGGGCATCAGTATTGACGCGCACGATGGCGCTTCCGCATCTTCACTTGAGTCTCGTGAACTACATGCACTGGTGCAAAATGAGCGGATTTACGATGAGGCTCTGTCCATCTTTGCACGCCCAGGAATACGGTTGTCATTGGTTGCGGAAGATGGATGGTTGCTAGGCCGTTCAGGCGAAGTGCTGTTTCGCCACCAAATCCAAGAACGAGCAAGCTTTTCCCATTGGCTATTGCGCCGCATCCTGGGCCAACCCGATTTTCCCCGCTTGCCGGATCAGGAAATTAATGGCCGCTTGAATGGCATATCGAGCACAGCGTCCCTGAATGAAACAGCCTGGTATATCTGGTCGGATTCGCTCCTAGGACGGGTTGCCTTGCCGTTGGAGTTGTTGGGAAAACAGGACTCACCCCGACTATGGCTGGTAGCAGAGCAGACTATGGACTCCCTGGAAGCTCTTACCTCTGGCGCTATGGGGCGACTGTTGTGGTATACAACCGTTGCTATGGTCTTGAGCGGCGCGGCGCTTTTGGCTTATGCGAGTGTGTTGTCCTGGCGGATCCGCCGGCTCAGCCGCGCCGCCCAGCAAGCGGTCGACAGTGACGGACGAATTCGCGGCAACCTGCCCAGCGGGCGCAGCTCTGACGAGATAGGCGATTTAGCCAGAAGCTTTGCCGCGCTCCTGCAACGCTTGCGCGAGTACAACGAATATCTGGAAAGCTTGGCCAGCAAACTGTCGCATGAGTTGCGCACGCCCTTGGCCATAGTGCGGAGTTCTCTCGATAACCTCGAGCAAATCAATGACAGCGGAGAGCAGCGGGTTTATATCGAGCGCGCCAGCGAAGGAGCTTCCCGTCTGTCCAAATTGCTCAATGCCATGAGCGCCGCGGCGCGCCTTGAACAAACCCTTCAGCATAGTGAATTTGAAGAAGTGGATCTGGCGGAATTGCTAGAGCATCTCGCCGCCAGCTATAGCAGTGTTTATGCACCCCGCAACATTTCATATGTCGTTGTGGGTGAGAGACCTATGCGCATCCGCGTGGCCCCGGAGTTGATCGCGCAGTTATGCGACAAACTGGTTGAAAACGCGGCGGACTTTACGGGGGATCACGGCCTTATTGAGCTGCACCTGAGCCGCCACGCCAACGAACTATGTTTGCGAGTAATCAACACCGGACCTCCCTTGCCGGAATCACTGCAGGACCGGATTTTCGATTCGCTGACCTCATCCCGGGCCGGAGACGGTCAACATCTGGGATTGGGCCTGCACGTGGTTAAGATGATTGTCCGCTTTCACAAAGGCAAAGTCCGCGCGTTCAATCTTGCAGAAGAGCAGAAGGTGGTATTTGAGGTGGTGTTGCCGTTGGCCTGAGCCAACGGCTGGTAGAGTGGGATCACGAGCTGCCCATTTTCGACTGGAGATAATTTTCCAGAGTAACCTTGTCGATCAAGCTCAACTGGGTTTCCAACCAGTCCACATGCTCTTCCTCGGAGGTGAGGATGCTCTCCAGGATTTCGCGCGAGCCGTAATCTCTGACCGATTCACAATAGGCGATGGCTTCGCGCAGGTCTGGAATCGCTTTTAGTTCAAGCGTCAGGTCGCACTGCAACATTTCTTTGACGTTTTCCCCGATCAACAGCTTGCCGAGGTTTTGCAAGTTGGGGATGCCATCCAAAAACAAAATACGCTCCACCAGCTTGTCGGCGTGCTTCATCTCATCGATGGACTCGTGGTACTCGTGATCTGCCAGCTCTTTGAGTCCCCAGTTTTTGTACATGCGCGCATGCAAAAAATACTGGTTAATGGCAATCAATTCGTTGGCGAGGATTTTGTTGAGGTGTTCTATGACTTTGGCGTCGCCTTTCATAATCGGATCCCCGTGTTTTTGGGCGTAACGGGGAAGTTTGGCGACGAACGCAGATGCTGTCAAACGCTGCTTATAACAGCCTTATTTTGCTGAAGGAGGGAAGGGGATAAGCTTTACAGCTTACGCCATTACCCAAAATACCCCAGCAGATGATGATTCTTGGCAGGAGCGAACAATGTCTTTGGTGAGGCAGGCGCATTTGCCACATTCGGTCATAACGCCTAATTGATCGCGGATTTCACGTACTGAAGCACCATTTTCTGCCGCTGTGCGGATTTGGCTGTCAGTGACCCCTTTACAAAGACATACGTACATAAATAACCACCGTATTTGCAATGAATTAAAGTTAGTGGGAATGAGAATGGTTGTCAATTAGATATTCATATTCTGGAAGTTGGGTCTCACTTGGCTGGTGAGCCATTTCCGTTCATTTTGTGATCAGAGTGGAGGTGAATTTAAAACACCAATGAGGCTGATATAAAAAAACAATCGGAGACTTAGGGCGGGCAGTGTAGTATCCCGTCGTCAATCGACATGCCTTGTTCATGGATATCCCGAAACCATTTCAACGCGAGATTCCGCTGCGCAGGGGTTTCAGGGGTTGAAATAAGAAAAGGCGCCGCAATACTGGTTGTTCATTCACTCCATACCACTAAATCTATTAGGAGATCATTTATGGGCGTTCTAGTTGGCAAACCCGCTCCCGATTTCACCGCTCCGGCTGTTTTGGGCAATGGCGAAATCGTTGACGATTTCAGCTTCAGCAAAGCAACCAAAGGCAAAAAAGCGGTTGTGTTCTTCTACCCACTGGACTTCACCTTCGTGTGCCCATCTGAGCTGCTGGCTTTCGACCACCGCTATGACGAGTTCAAGAAGCGTGGCGTTGAGGTAATCGGTGTTTCTATCGACTCTCACTTCACTCACAACGCGTGGCGCAACACTCCAATCGACCAAGGTGGTATCGGCGCTGTTAAATACCCTCTGGTTGCAGACATCACTCACGCCATCGCCAAGGCTTACGACGTTGAATCTGCTGGCGGCGTAGCTTTCCGCGGTTCATTCCTGATCGACGAAGAAGGTGTAGTTCGTCACCAGGTTGTAAACGATCTGCCTCTCGGCCGTAACGTTGATGAAATGTTGCGTATGGTCGACGCTCTGAAATTCCACCAAGAACACGGCGAAGTTTGCCCAGCTGGTTGGAAAGAAGGCGACAAGGGTATGACTGCATCTCCAGAAGGTGTTGCTGCTTATCTGAAAGAGAACGCTTCCAAACTGTAATCAGCACTTGCGCGCGATTACAAAAAAACGGCCGGTTTTCCGGCCGTTTTTGTTTGGGCTATTTGCGCAGGCAAGTGCCGTTATTGTGTTGTAGATGCAACCTATTGGTTGATGGTGTAAGGTGAGCCGGGTTTCGTTAGTGGACGCCCGCGTACTGCTGTCATCACGCAGGCATCTTCATTTGCACAGGCATCTTCCATTTGCAAAGGTCGCTTCATGTCGCTCCGTTTCTTTCGATTCTGTGTTTCTGTATTTTTCGCGTTATCGGTTTCGTATGCGGTTGCTGCGGTGCCCGAGGTGCCGGTAGGTAGTCTGCCCGCCAAGCGAACAACCGATTTTCCGTGGATGTCGGTCGCTATGTGGGATCGCATGCATGCAGAAGATGTTTTAGTGGCAGAACACGATAATGTTGACGTGTTATTTATTGGCGATTCGATTACTGCAGGTTGGGATCCTGCTCTTTGGCAACAGCATTTTGCGCCTTTGAAGTCCGCCAATTTTGGTATCGGCGGTGATCATACAGGTAACGTGTTATGGCGTTTGCAACATGGGGCGATTGGCAATATCAAACCCAAGCTGATTATTTTGCTGCTCGGGGTCAATAATTTTGGCCATTTAAACGAAACGCCCATTCAGGTGGCGGAAGGAGTGGCGCGCGTTGTTCAGCAATTGCGCCTGGCGTGGCCGGCTTCCAAAATTTTGTTAAATGGTGTGTTTCCCTTTGAAGAATCTGCTGACTCTCCCCGTCGGCAAGAAGTTAAGGAATTAAATCGGCGACTTGCTGCAGTAGCGGATGGGCGGCGGATTATCTTTAAGGATTATGGCGGCCTCTTCTTGCAGCAGGATGGCAGTATTTCGGCCGAGGTTATGGGCGACTATCTCCATCCCACCAAAAAAGGCTATGAAATTTGGGCAAAAGCCATGCTGCCCGATATGCAAGCGCTATTGCAGGAATAACAAGATTCCTGCACTACAGCGTGTCTGACTCTTCTGGCTCACTTGCCTGCGGCAGCGGCCAGCCTCCCATATGTTTCCAGCGGTTGACGATGCGGCAGAAAAGTTCTGCAGTCTTTTGGGCATCGTATGCGGCGCTATGGGCTTCGCGGTTGGAAAATTCGATGTTCGCCAACTGACAGGCACGGGCCAGCACTGTATGTCCGTAAGCAAGCCCTGCCAAAGTGGCAGTGTCGAAACAGGAGAAGGGATGGAAAGGGTTGCGTTTAATATCGCAGCGCTCTGAGGCGGCGTTGACGAAACTGAGATCGAAGTGCGCGTTATGCGCCACCATGATCGCGCGCGTACATTCATACTGTTTCACTTTGCGGCGAATGGCCTGAAAAATATCTGCGAGCGCCAAGCTCTCGGGCACCGCAATGCGACTTTCGCTATTGAGATCAATGCCGGTGAAATCCAGCGCCGACTGTTCGATATTTGCGCCTTCGAACGGATCGAGATGGAACGAATAGGTTGAATCGATTACAAGATCCCCGTTTTCATCCATATCCAGCGTAACGGCGGCAATTTCCAAAAGTGCATCGGTGCGAGGATTGAAGCCGCCTGTTTCCACGTCGATGATGACCGGCATGAATCCACGGAAGCGCTCGCTGAATGGGGTTGGCGCGCCTTTGTCAGGAGTGCCTTTATCAATAAAAGTCACAGCAATCCTTAGTCATCAAACAGTGGGAATTTCCAAGCGCCAGCGCAGAGTGTCGCCTGTGCGCAGTGGAATCAGGGTGTCAGCGCCAAAAGGCAGCGATTCGGGGGCACGCCATTCCTCTTTGCGCAACGTCACTTTGGCTTGGTTGCGCGGCAAGTTGTAATAATCCGGGCCGTAAAAGCTGGCGAAGGCTTCGAGTCGATCCAGTGCTCCAGCCTGTTCAAAAGCTTCTGCGTAGAGTTCCAGTGCGGCATAAGCCGTATAGGACCCAGCACAACCGCAAGCCGCTTCTTTCTTGCTGCGTGCGTGCGGCGCGGAATCCGTGCCGAGGAAAAAGCGCGGGTCACCGCTGATAGCCGCTTCGATCAAAGCTTGCTGGTGCGTGCTGCGCTTGAGGATAGGCAGGCAGTAGAAATGCGGTCTGACGCCTCCCACCAACATATGGTTGCGGTTGAACAGCAGGTGATGGGCCGTGATGGTCGCAGCCAGATTGCTCGCCGTGCTTTTAACAAATTGCGCTGCATCGGCAGTGGTGATGTGTTCTAGCACGATTCTCAGATTGGGCACTCTTTGAATCAGCGGTGCCAGTATGCGCTCGATAAACACTTTTTCGCGATCGAAGATATCGATTTGTGCATCTGTTACTTCACCGTGAACCAGCAGCAAAATCCCGTGCTCGGCCATGGCTTCCAGCGTCGGCAGGATTTTTTCGATGCTGGTGACTCCGGAGTCGGAATTGGTGGTCGCACCAGCCGGGTAGAGCTTGCAGGCCACCACGCCAGCCTGTTTTGCTGCGGCAATATCGGCAGGTGTCGTGCGATCGGTCAGATAGAGCACCATCAATGGCTCAAATGACAAGCCAGCGGGAACATGTTGTTGAATACGCTGCTTATACGCGAGCGCCTGCTCGGCGTTGAGCACGGGAGGAACCAAGTTCGGCATCACAATGGCGCGCTGGAATTGGCGCGCGGCATCTTTCACGGTGTGGGCGAGGGCTTCGCCGTCGCGCAAGTGGATATGCCAGTCGTCAGGAGCGGTAATGGTGAGAGTTTGGGTCATGCAATTCTGTCAGAAGTCGTTGGGCCGGCGCTAAGGCGCTACGGGCCGACATGCTACCGGAAATGACCGCTAAAGCACAGGCGGCTCTAGCCGATAAACAACAAGCGGCACCGGGTCTTCGCCGGTTGCATCTTATTTATTGGCATTTCGGGTTGGCGGGTATCTATGGGCTTTGCCAGAGTCATTGTGTTGTTGAGCTTGTGGAGTTTCAGCAGTTCCGCGACGGTTTACAGCAGCTTTTTGGAAAATGGGTCCTGGACCTCGAACGCCTCGGTGTTCGAGTGCCGCTTAACGCACACTGTGCCATCCTACGGGAATGCGGTATTTCATACTCGCGCCGGGGAGACATCTGAGTTCTATCTCGAAGGCGATACCGGCCGATTGAAAGAAGGGGAGGCGACCTTGCTTGCCCGTTCGCCCATCTGGGCAGAGGTTCGACGGCAGGTTGAGATCGGTCAGATCCCGATGATCCGGGAAAAGCGGGCGGTGCAGTTGCCCTCGGCAACCACTGAGCGAATGCTTTCCGAGTTATACAGCGGTCAGGAATTGGTTATTGCATATGACCCCTGGTATGGCAGTGAAGACCCATTACAGCTGGCAATAACGACTGTTGGTTTCCGCGCGGCCTATGACAGTTATCTCACCTGTCTAGCAGGGCTATTGCCCGTCAACTTCGATCAAATCCGACGCACATCCATCTATTACGCCAGCGGTCAAGTAGAGGAACTTCAGCTGGCGGAGCGGCGCAAACTGGACAATATAGTGGCCTACGTCAAAGCAGACCCGAGTGTGCGCGAGTTTTTTATTGATGGGCACACCGACAGTGTCGGCACTCGCGAGGTTAACTTGGCGGTGGCGCAGAAGCGGGCAGAGCAGGTAACCAATTATCTGATCAAAAAAGGTGTTCCCAAGGAGGCGATCACCAGTCGCTGGCACGGTGAGCGCTATCCGATTGCGTCTAATGAAACACCGGCCGGGCGCGCTAAAAACCGCCGTGTGACGATTCGCTTGGAGAGGGTTACTTTGGAAGATTGAGGTCAGCTGGAGCGCAGACTCGATTTCTGCTGTTTTCTGCCTTGATCCAACACTTTTTGTGCCCGGGAGCAGATGTCTCCCGAAAAACGCTGTTGGCAATCGGCGGTAATGGATTCGGCCTGAGCAAGATCGCGCGCTTCCACCAGTTCAAGCACCCAATTGTTATAGGCCGAGCCGATGATTTCGCGCGGGTGTTTGGGGTCTTTAACGGCTTCGCTGGGCTGGTTTAGATAATCAGCCAAAATAGTGACGACTTCCTGCCAGTTTTTTTCTTCCCACTGATATTCCGCCCAGCGCAGGTAAAACCAGTTCACCATGTCCGGCCAAGCGCGGGGATCGCTGAGATGTCCTTCGGTAAGTGACAGCACAAGCAGGCCGTCGTCGAAGCGTTTCAGCTCCGCTAGCTTGGTCATCAAAACGCTCACTGCATTGATGACTCTCTGTTCTAGCGCTGCTCTTTCCTGCCCCGCTGCCAGTCCTCGGCTCAAAAGGTCACCCATGATCGCCAGGGTTTGCTCCGTATCGCCCAGTTGCGCGTAAGTGAGCATGGCGCCTGACATATACATCTTCAGTGAGTTCTGCAGTCCGGTCACTGTTAAATGGCGCTGGCTGTCCTGCATCACCGTTGCATAAGTGACGTCAAAAAGGCGTTTCAGAGTTTTCCAATCCTGTTGTATTGCGAGTGCGTGGATTTCACGATTGTAGAAATAGAGGCGCTTTTCCTGAGCCATTGGATTGGACGGATCTATAAAAGCGCTGATTTCGGCTAGGCGTAAGCTATCTTTCTCGTCCATTCGGCTGGAAATGGTGTGCTGATTGAGCATATTACGGGCGGCGAGATGCGTGGCGCTGATTCGTTCCCTCTTTAGATAATCCTGGTAGGTCGCCGGTTGCAGGCTGCGGCTGGTAAACCAGTCGTTGTTGTTGCGTTCGTAAAAGGCTTCGTCGTGCAGCTGGTCATAGCCGTTGGGGCTGGTGGTCTCCACATCAATTTTGCGGCCGTCGCGCAGGTCCAATTGAATGAATGCGTGCGAGGGGAGTAGAACGCCCTGAACCCGCAGGTTGTAGTGACGCGCCAAGATCGCGTACAGCAGGCTGGCGCTGATGCAGTTGAACTCGCCGGTTTCAAAGATCCCCATGAGCCGTGATTGATCCGTCGAATAGCCGTTGGGAGCGCCGCCCCGGCTCTCCTTGAGAAAGAAAGTGTTGTGCATCTCGATATTGAGCAGCTGTCCGATCAGCCAGTCGTTTTTGCGCTCGACGATCAGTTTGTCGATCTGTTTGCGGAATTGAGCGATACGGGTTTTGACGGATTCGTAGTCGGCAAAATCCCGCACCCCGGAGGCGACGAGATAGAGGGCGAGCAGGGCGTCCGGATCGTCGCGGCCGGCGAGGTGGAGATCGCCCAGGGTGGCGCGCTCGAAGTAGCTGAGTTCGGACCAGATAGGGTAGTGCGTCGTCCCATAGTTGGAACGATCTTCGTCTGCCAGAGCGCCTCCCGCCAAGCCAAGCAGTAGTAATAGCAGCAGCGCCAGCACGCTTCTGCTCCTGGTCGGCGGTAGGGGAATAAAATGAAGGCTGCGGTTCGACATGGTCACTTGGATGGCGCGCTGTGCAAATGGTTCTCTGATTAATTTTTACCCGGATTTAAAGTATGACCCAGCATGCCGCTGATTACTGTTAATTCGTCGACTATGGCGCTACAATGCGCGCCCAGGCAAATCCGCCACTCCCCATTCCCCCCGCTCATAAATGTTGGAGAGCATCATGTCTTCCGTTAAAAAAGTCGTATTGGCTTATTCCGGTGGTCTGGACACTTCGGTGATCGTGCGTTGGTTGCAAGACACCTACAAATGCGAAGTGGTGACCTTTACAGCAGATATCGGTCAGGGCGAGGAATTGGAGCCAGCGCGCGCCAAGGCACAAGCGCTGGGCGTTAAAGAAATTTATATCGAAGACCTGCGCGAAGAATTCGTGCGGGATTTCGTGTTCCCCATGTTCCGCGCCAATACTATTTACGAAGGCGAATATTTGCTGGGCACTTCCATCGCGCGCCCATTGATTGCCAAACGTTTGGTCGAGATCGCCAATATCACTGGTGCGGACGCTATCTCTCACGGCGCTACTGGAAAAGGTAACGACCAGGTTCGTTTCGAAATCGGTGCTTACGCCCTCAAGCCCGGCATTAAAGTCATCGCGCCTTGGCGCGAGTGGGATCTGACTTCACGTGAAAAGCTGATGGCTTATTGCGAAGCTCATAACATCCCGGTCGATTTCGCGAAAAACAAAAAGAAATCTCCATACTCCATGGATGCCAACCTGCTGCACATCTCTTACGAAGGTGGCATGTTGGAAAATCCTTGGGCCGAGGCCGAAGAGGATATGTGGCGCTGGACTGTGTCACCCGAGGCCGCGCCCGACAAACCAGAATATGTTGAACTGACCTATAAAGGCGGTGACATTGTTGCGATCAACGGGCAGCAAATGTCTCCTGCAACGGTTTTGGCAACCCTTAATAAACTCGGTGGCGCACACGGTATTGGCCGCTTGGATTTGGTGGAAAACCGCTACGTCGGCATGAAATCTCGCGGCTGCTACGAAACTCCTGGCGGCACCATCATGCTGAAAGCGCACCGCGCCATTGAATCCATTACTTTGGATCGCGAAGTCGCGCATCTGAAAGATTCCTTCATTTCGCGTTACGCCTCCATGGTTTACAACGGCTACTGGTGGTCACCTGAGCGTTTGATGCTGCAAAAAGTCATCGACGAATCTCAAGTGTTTGTGAATGGCGATGTTCGAGTGAAATTGTATAAAGGCAGCGTAACGGTTGTCGGCCGCCGCTCTGCGGACAGTTTGTTCGATGAAAAAATCGCAACTTTCGAAGACGACGCAGGTGCATACAACCAGAAAGATGCGGAAGGCTTTATCAAGCTGAACGCTCTGCGCATGCGCATCGCAGCACAAAAAGGACGCAAGCTGATTTAATCATTGCTCATTAGCTTGTTAATCGGGGCCGAGCGCAGCTCGGCCTTTGTTAATGAATGGAGCCGCCAGTAAGAGCGGTGACCCCAATATTATTTTGAGGACCATCATGCTCGTACGAATTTTTGCCGCCATTCTTTTGGTTGCTACGACTATCGCCCCCGCGCTCGCCGCTCGCCCCAACTACAATTACATAGGTGCAGGTTATGCACGCCAACATCTTGACTTGGATTGTGAGCAGGATGGTCTATTTTTAGAGGCGAGTTTCACTCTCAATGAGCTGATTTATTTCCACGGAAGTCACACTGATTTGACGAGCAGCAGTTGGTGCGGCTCTACGTCAACAGCACTTTCTCTCGGTGTGCGTGCGGATATCGGTCGTCAATCGAGCCTTTACGGTATGGCGACCATGATTAATCGCGATTATGGCCCGGATTCTGATGCAGGTTTTGGCGGCACTATAGGTGCGCGCGGTTTCGTTTCGCCAGGTTTTGAAGCGCGCGCTTTCATCACTTATGAATCCATTGATGAAATTCGAGAAACTATTTACGGCGTTGGTATGAACCTCTGGTTCTCGCGCGCATTTAGCCTCAATGCGGAAGTGGCCACCAGTGACGACAGCAATGAAAGCTTCGCTGTAGGACTGCGCTTTAACTTCTATTGATTCTGGAATTTCTGGTTGTTCAGTTTTTTCAGACTTTTCTGAAAATTCAGGCTATAGTATTGGGAGCTGTATTTGTAAACGTTTTTTGTAGTGGACGTTATGCAACAGGGCGGAGTACCAGCAGGCGGTTATTTCCAAAGGGTTTGACGCTCGTCAAATCCTAGAATGGGATCCTATCTATACTGCTTTTAACAGCATCGAAAATCTTTCATACCGCGTAAATACAGCTCAAGACCGCAGAAAGGAACAGTTCTGTGAGTGCTCCGGTTTTTCTTTAACCAACCTTTTGGAAGTTGATATGAGTAACGACACGGCGGCATCCGCCCTTCCTGCGCCTGCCTACAACTATCACGTGGTGCGTCAGTTCTCCATCATGACCATCGTGTGGGGCGTTGTTGGCATGGCGGTAGGTGTGCTGCTCGCAGCGCAATTAATGTGGCCGGATTTAAACGATTTTTGGCAACCCTTTAGCCATTTTGGACGCTTGCGTCCTCTGCATACCAATGCGGTGATTTTTGCTTTTGGTGGCTGCGCTTTGTTCGCGACTTCTTATTTTGTCGTTCAACGCACGTGCCAAGCGCCTCTTTTCGGAGGCTTTTTAGTTCCGTTTACGTTCTGGGGTTGGCAGGCGGTTATTGTTGCTGCTGCTATTACTCTGCCAATGGGATTTACTACCTCTAAAGAATACGCAGAACTTGAATGGCCAATTGATATTCTGATCACCCTGGTATGGGTGGCTTATGCGATCGTGTTTTTTGGCACCATCGTGAAGCGTCGCACTCAGCATATCTATGTTGCCAACTGGTTCTTCGGTGCATTTATCATCACCGTCGCAGTACTTCACGTAGTGAACAGCGCTGCGGTGCCTGTGCATTGGCTGAAATCTTATTCCGCCTATGCCGGTGCTGCAGATGCCATGATCCAGTGGTGGTATGGTCACAACGCGGTAGGCTTTTTCTTAACCGCAGGCTTCCTTGGCATCATGTATTACTTCGTTCCCAAGCAAGCTGGTCGCCCTGTTTATTCCTATCAATTATCAATCGTTCACTTCTGGGCGTTGATTTCCGTTTACGTTTGGGCGGGTGCTCACCACCTGCATTACTCCGCCTTGCCAGATTGGGCTCAGAGCCTCGGTATGGTGATGTCCTTGATTCTGCTGGCTCCGTCTTGGGGTGGCATGATCAACGGTATGATGACCCTGTCCGGTGCGTGGCACAAACTCCGCACTGACCCGACGCTGCGCTTCCTAGTGGTTTCTCTGTCCTTCTACGGTATGTCCACCTTTGAAGGCCCGATGATGTCGATCAAGACTGTTAACGCGCTTTCTCACAACACCGACTGGACCATCGGCCACGTACACGCCGGTGCGCTGGGATGGGTGGCAATGATTTCCATTGGTTCTATCTATCACTTGCTGCCTGTGCTGACTGGTCAAAAAGCCATGTGGAGCGTACGTCTGATCAATGCGCACTTCTGGTTGGCTACTGTAGGTACCGTGTTGTATATCGCCTCTATGTGGGTCAATGGCATTACTCAAGGCTTGATGTGGCGTGCGTTCAATACAGATGGCACTCTCACTTACAGCTTTGTGGAATCGGTTGAAGCCAGTTACCCAGGTTATTTTGTCCGCTTCCTTGGTGGAGCGTTTTTCCTCTCCGGCATGCTTTTGATGGCCTACAACGCCTATCGCACGGTTAATTCAAAAAATGCGATAGAACCGGAAAAAGCTGCACAACCGCAATTGGCGTGAGGAAGAAGTCACCATGAAACACCATGACATAGTGGAAAAAAACATCGGCTTAATGATCGTGTTGATCATAGTCGCCATCAGCTTCGGCGCACTTGTGGAAATTGTTCCGCAATTTTTCCTCAAGGATACGACCGAGCCTGTTGAAGGGCTGAAGCCGCTTAGCGCAGTGCAGTTGGAAGGCCGCGATATTTATATTCGAGAAGGTTGCCACGTGTGCCATACCCAAATGGTGCGGCCGCTGCGCGCGGAAGTGGAGCGCTACGGCCATTATTCCGTTGCTGGTGAATCGGTTTATGAGCACCCGTTCCTGTGGGGCTCAAAACGTACGGGACCTGATCTGGCGCGCGTGGGGCAGCGCTACAGCGACGAGTGGCACAAAGCGCATTTGTATAACCCCCGCAACGTGGTACCACAGTCCAACATGCCAGCTTTCCCTTGGCTGTATGACCGCGTCCTGACCGGTAAATACACCGCTGACAAAATGAAAGCATTGCGTTCAGTGGGTGTGCCTTATACGGACGAAGATATAGCGGGCGCCGCGGACGCAGTTCGCGGAGTGACAGAGATGGACGCCCTGGTCGCTTACTTGCAACAGTTGGGAACACTCTTGACCTACAAGCGGTGAGCCATGGACATCAATACGTTACGCAGTATCTCTCCGATACTGGTTTTATTGGCGTTTATCGGGGTGTGTTGGTGGGCTTTTTCGCCCAAACGGCGCAAGCGTTTCGATGAGGCGGCAAATCTGCCGTTTGCTGACGAAAACGAGAAAAAAGACGCGCAAAAAACCACCTCATCCGAGCAAGAGCGGGACAAATTATGAGTATTTTTTGGAACATCTGGATTATTGGCTTGACCCTGGCGTGCATTGCTTTGGTGACCTGGGTATTGTTCGCCAATCGCAAAGTCGCCATCAAAGATGACGAAGAACCAGAAAATCGCACTACCGGCCACGTCTACGATGGCATTGAAGAATATGACAATCCACTGCCCAAGTGGTGGTTTCAATTGTTTGTCGGAACCTTGGTATTCACTGCGGTTTATTTGGTTATCTATCCTGGTTTGGGTAGTTTTCCAGGGGTAACTGGTTGGACTTCCCTGAACCAGTTGGAGCGTGAGCAAGACAAAGCACGTGATGTCCACAGTGAAATTTACAGCGCTTTTTTGCAGACTCCGATCGAAGAATTAGCTCAGGACAACGCGGCCATGAAAATGGCAGTGCGCCTGTTTGCTAACAACTGCGCGGTATGTCATGGCGCTGACGGCGGTGGTAACTACGGCTTCCCCAACTTGACCGATAAGGATTGGTTGTATGGCGGCAGCGCAGACAAAATCAAAGAAACCATCACTCACGGACGTGCGGGCAGTATGCCAGCTTGGGGCCCCATTATCGGTGAACCCAATGTATTGGCTGTGAGCGAATACGTGTTGTCTCTTTCCAATCAGGAACACGACAAGGATCTCGCGGCAAAAGGTTCTGCGGTTTTTCAACAGAATTGCATTGCATGCCATGGTGTTGACGGAACCGGTAACCAAGCGCTCGGTGCTCCTAATCTGGCGGACAATATTTGGCTGTACGACGGCAGTCGTGAAGGTATTGCTTATTCCGTCCGCAATGGCCGAGCGAATGTGATGCCTGCGCAGAAAGATATGTTGCAGGAAGAAAAAATCCATCTGTTAGCCGCTTACGTTTACAGCTTATCGCTGGAGAATTAAAAATCCCCGCGGCACTGTTTAGTAGTACCTAGGTAGTGCCGCCATTCCGAGGGCTTGTGAAGTGTCCGAAGACCCCAAATCGGGCCACGCGCCTGATAAAAAGGGAGACGCTATTCGCTACGTCAACCTTTACGAATCTGAATCCAAAATCTACACCCGAAAAGTTTCCGGCTTTTATCAAAAAATCAGACGTTACACGGGACTTCCGTTAATTCTCGGTTTTTTGTTATTGCCGTGGTTCACCATTGATGGTCGTCCGGCTGTTTTATTTGATCTTGCCGCCCGTAAATTTCACATACTCACGCTGACGTTTTGGCCGCAAGACTTCATGCTGCTGGCCTGGGCGCTGATTATTTCCGCGTTTACCTTGTTTACCGTCACGGTGTTGCTCGGCCGCGTGTGGTGCGGTTTTACCTGTCCACAAACAGTTTGGACATTGATGTTTATTTCTGTTGAGCATTTGTGCGAAGGCGATCGCAACAAGCGCATCAAACTGGATAAACAGCCGTGGAATTTGGAAAAAGTACTGCGCAAATCCAGCAAACATTTTTTGTGGGTGGTAATTGCGTTTATTACTGGAGCCACGTTTATCGGCTATTTCACGCCGATTCGTGAACTCTTGCTGGGATTTGTTCCGCATCGTGCGGAGAGTGGTTTGGTTTATTTCGATATCCATCCAGTTGCCGCGTTCTGGACGTTGTTTTTTACCGGCATGACGTATCTCAACGCCGGTTGGATGCGTGAGCAAGTGTGTAAATACATGTGTCCTTACGCGCGTTTTCAGGCGGTTATGTATGACCGCGATACTTTGGCCGTGTATTACGATCCGAAGCGCGGTGAAAAACGCGGTCCGCGTCGTCCAGGGGATGACTATAAGAAAAGCGGCTTGGGTGATTGCATCGATTGTTCCTGGTGCGTGCAGGTTTGCCCGGTGAATATCGATATTCGCGACGGTTTGCAATACGAATGCATTAACTGCGGATTATGTGTCGATGCGTGCAACACCGTTATGGATAAGATGTCTTATCCTCGAGGCTTGATCCGTTTTACTTCCGAGGACGAATTGCAGACCGGTAAAACGCGATTTTTCCGTCCGCGCTTGTTCGGTTATTGCTTCGCAGTTCTGGCAATGGTTAGCGTGTTTGCTTATGCCATCGCAACTCGCAGCCCTATAGGTATAGATGTGATTCGCGACCGGGGCGCGCGTTTGTATCGCGTAATGGGGAACGAGATCCAGAACGTGTATACGGTGAAAATCAACAATATGGATTCGCACGACCATGTTTATGACATAGAAGTGGAAGGCGATTATCCGTTTGAGTTGAGAAACTACCACCCGAAAACTGTGGAAGCAGGGGAAGTCTTTACTTTGCCAGTGCGTGTTTCTGTTCCGCGCGATCAACTGAAAGGCGAGAAAAACAAGCTGCGTTTTATTGTGCGTGCTCAGGATAATGAGTCCATTCACGCCTCCGAAACCACCGTTTTTATGGGACCCGACGTTAAATGAACCTCGAAGCCAAAAAGCCCGCCTACAAAGAACCCTGGTTTTGGATGGTCCTGGGGCCGTTGCTGGTGGTTATGGTCGTCAGCTTGACCATGGTTTCTGTGGCATTTCGTTTGGCGGATGATCGAGTCAAGGATGACTATTACAAGGAAGGTCGCATGATCAACAAGCGCTTTGCGGAAGAGCAAGTTGCGATCACTCAGGGAGTGGTGGGTGATATCACTTTTGATTTCACCACAGCTGAAGTTTTTGTCGAACTTCAGGCGAAGGAATTACCGGATCAGTTGGTTCTCACTTTCTCTCATCCTGCCAATGCGGATGCGGACGAAACCTTGTTGTTGCGCCGCATCGCAGGTGGTCGGTACCGTGCCGATCTTGCTCATAAGTTTCAAGGGCGCTGGTATTTAATTGTCAGCAATTCCGGTGCAACGGAAGACGACAATTGGCGGGTCACTACAGAACTGGATTTCAATCGCGGCCATAGTGCGCGTTTCAGCGCCCATCTTTAAATGTCTGGATCTGTTGCTGCTGTTTCTTGTTTCCATTGTGGCTTGCCTGCGGACGCGAATTTCCGCGCGGAGATCAATGGTCAACAGCAGTATTTTTGCTGCATCGGTTGCCAGGCCGTTGCCCAGGCAATAGTCGGCCAAGGTTTGGCGGATTTTTATCGCCATCGTGAGCAACTCAATCCCCGCCCTCAAATGATCGATACGCGCTTCGACGCTTACGATCTTCTCGCGGTGCAGGAGGATTTTGTCGAACATCATGCAGACGGATCGATTACCGCGAATATATTTGTGAGCGGCATCAGCTGCGCAGCCTGCGTCTGGCTGATCGAAAAACATTTGCAGTCTTTAGCGGGCGTTATGCAAGTTCAAGTCAACGCCAGTACCCTGCGCGCACGAATTCGCCTTCAGCCGGAAAAAACCAAAGTCAGCGAAATTTTTGCTGCTCTGACCAATATAGGTTTTCAGCCACAACCTCTGGTTGGTAGGGCGGAGCAGGAGTTGTGGCAGAAGGACCAGCGCGATTATTTATTGCGTATGGCGGTCGCTGGCATCGGCATGATGCAAGCGGGCATGGTGGCGGTGGCGCTGCACGCCGGTGGGTTGCAAGGTATAGAGCCGCAGTGGGAACAATTGCTGCGCTGGGTGAATCTGCTGCTGACGCTGCCCATTATGTTCTTCAGCGCAAAACCTTTTTTCAGTGGCGCTCTTCGCGCTCTGCGCGTTGGGCGGTTGGTAAACGACGTATCCATTTCTCTCGGCTTGACCCTGGCGTTCAGCGCGAGTGTTTACGCCACCTTCACCCACAGCGGTGAAGTCTATTTTGATTCCGTTGCCATGTTCGCGTTTTTCCTCCTGCTCGGACGCTATCTGGAAAAGCGCGCGCGCTACGCCAACTTTAAAGCCTCAGCGCATTACCACAATTTGCTGCCCATGACGGTTAACCGGATTCTCAGTGATGGCTCTGTAGAAACGGTTCCTTACAAACAACTGCAACAGGGGGAGCAGATACTAGTATCGCCGGGTGCGGTATTTCCGTGTGACGGAACCATTCTCGACGGCCATAGTGAAGCGGATGAAAGTCTGTTAACTGGTGAAGCCACTCCGCGCCCCAAAGCGCCGGGCGACACAGTGTTTGCCGGCACCTATAACGGCGGCACACCTTTGCGAGTGGGTGTTAGTGCGGTGGGCAAAAATACGCAGCTCGCGGCAATCGAAAATCTGGTTCAGCAAGCTGAGCAGGAGCGCCCGCGGCAGGTGACCTTGGCCGACCGTATTGCTGCGCGTTTCGTTGGCACTATTCTCACCATTACCACTATGGTGGGGGTTGCTTGGCACTTTATCGACCCAACCAAGGCTTTTTGGGTCAGTTTGTCGGTGTTGGTCGTGTCATGCCCTTGCGCACTCAGTCTGGCGACGCCGACTGTTTTGACGGTTGGTGTCGGGCGATTGCGCCAATGGGGCATATTGGTGACGGGGGGCCAAGTCTTTGAGAATCTCAACAGCGTCGATTACGTCGTCTTCGATAAAACCGGCACACTCACTGACGGCGCTCTGCGCATTGTGGAAACCCGCTGTTTGGCGGATATGGATGAATCTGCGGCGCTAAGTCTGGCTGCGGCCTTAGAGGAGGGCAGCAGCCATCCTATCGCGCGTGCGTTCTCAGGGATTGAGCACGCTCACACAGTCACAAGCCGGGTAAGCCAAACCGCAGCGGGTGTCGGAGCTGTCATCGCTGGCCGCGAATATCGTTTAGGGACACCGAGTTATGCGTCTCCCCAAGCGCCGTTAAGCTATCCATCTGACGGCTTGTGGCTATTGCTTGCGGATGCCGAAAAACCGCTCGCCTGGATTCGTCTGGAAGATCGCTTGCGCGAGACCGCCAGCCAATGTATCGAGCAATTGCGCCGTTTGGGCTGCAAACCGGTACTGCTCAGTGGCGACCGCGTGGAAAACGTGGCTCGTGCGGCGCAGAACCTGGGTATTGATGAATGGCAAGGTGGTTTATTGCCGGGCGATAAGCTCGCATACGTGCGCGGCCTGCAAAGCAAAGGCGGAAAAGTTTTGATGATCGGCGACGGCATCAACGATCTGCCGGTGCTGAGCGGTGCGGATGTGTCCTGTGCCATGGGTTCGGCAACGCGTTTGGCGCAGACTAAGGCTGACTGCATTTTGTTGGGTGAAGACCTGCTGCAAATACCCGCGTCCTTGCGTTTTGCCCGCGAGGTGCGCAAAACTATCAAACAAAATCTCACCTGGGCTATTGTCTACAATTTGTGTGCTCTGCCGCTCGCCGCAGCCGGTTTAGTTCCCCCCTGGTTGGCCGCGATCGGCATGTCTTCGAGCTCGTTGGTGGTCGTGCTCAACTCTTTGAAAGTAGGGCGTAACAAGACCTAAACGGATTTTTGTTTTTCCACTATTTTTGCTTTTTCAGTCTTTCCTCAATCCCCTACAATGCCCGCTTTTCGCGCTGGAGGTGTCGTGGACAGTCTTTATCTTCTGATTCCCCTGGCAGTGATTTTGGTTGCTGCAGCAGTTTGGCTGTTGTTCTGGGCCGTCAAATCCGGCCAATACGATGATCTCGATACCGAGGGGCGGCGCATTCTGTTTGACGATGAGGATCGCCCACCTCCGCCTAAAAAGGACGAAGGGGAAAAGCGGGACGATACCCCCGGTGACTCAAAATGACAGAACTCATTCCGACATTACTGGCGGCGTTGGTACTGGGGTTGATGGGAGCTGGCCATTGTCTGGGGATGTGCGGCGGAATCGTCGCGGCCCTGACTTTCGCGATTCCTGAGCATGCGCGCGCGGCGCAATGGCGGCTCAATCTCGGCTATAACCTGGGGCGGGTCGCCAGCTATAGCGTGATCGGTGTTATAGCTGGTGCCCTGGCCAGTCAGGTGCCCTCTACCGGTTTTCCCTGGGGGCGGACTTTAGCGGGCCTTCTGTTGATTGCCATGGGCTTGCATATCGCGGGAGTGTGGCGCGGCATTCTCTGGCTTGAGCGCGGCGGCCGGTATCTGTGGCATTGGATCAAGCCAGTCGGCGATCGATTTATGCCGCTGGATTCGTTTCCAAAGGCGCTGGTCATTGGCGCTGTGTGGGGCTGGTTACCCTGTGGTTTGGTCTACGCTGCTCTGGGTTATGCAGTGGCGCAACAAAGTGCTGTCGCGGGTGGACTCGTCATGTTGGCGTTTGGTTTAGGCACCTTACCTGCGCTCATTTTGGGCGGAGTCGCCGCTGCCAAGATAAAACCTTTTTTCAACAAGGGTCAGGTGCGTGCAGGTTTGGCCTGCGCTTACATCTTATTCGGGGCATGGATGGTCACATCGGCCTGGTATCACCTGCTCGCGCATGGCGATCACTCGTCAGCAGCCGAACAGACTGAACACCAGCATCACCATCATCATTAAAAATTGAGGTACATACCATGCGCTTGTTACATACGATGTTGCGAGTGGGCAACCTGGACAGATCCATTGAGTTTTATCGCGACGTGCTGGGTATGACGCTTTTGCGTCGCCAGGATTATCCGGAAGGGCGATTTACCCTCGCTTTTATCGGTTACGGCGAGGAGGCAAACCATACAGTGATTGAGCTGACCCACAATTGGGATACGCCATCCTATGATTTAGGTAACGGCTATGGCCATATCGCCATTGGGGTCAATGACGTTTATGCCGCCTGCGAAAAAATTCGTGCGGCCGGAGGAAAAATCGTGCGCGAGCCAGGCCCAATGAAGCACGGCACAACTATATTGGCATTTGTGGAAGATCCGGACGGGTATCGTATCGAGCTTTTGTCCGACCACAATCACGTGTTCATTTAACGCATAAGGATTCCTATGCAACCGCCGCACGAAGAACTCGATCCAGCGCGCGCTATCGCGGAATTGGCTGCTCATTTGGAAGAAGATGACGCCAATACCAAGGCACGTGCGTTAGCGGCGGAAATTTTTCATAACCTGGAGACTGAAGAAGTCGCCCTGGCGCTGGAGTCGCTGCCGTTCGAGCAGCGTCTGGCGGTCTGGCAACTGATTCCCAAAGACGAGCAGCTGGACGTTCTGGTGGCCATGCGCGGTGAAGCGCGCCTCCTGCTGCTGCGCCAGCTGTCTCCCTCCGAACTGCACGCCTTATTCGAAGATATCGAATCGGAAGATTTGATCGAACTGGCGGAAACCGTACCGGATTCAGTCGTCGATATGGCGCTCAGCCGCATGGATGAGCAGCAGCGCAAATACTTCGAAATGGCGCAGCAATATCCGGACGAATCCGTCGGTCGTTGGCTTAATCACGACATTCTGGTGGTTTCGCAAAATACTCGCGTCGCTGATGCATTGCGCCTGTTGCGGCGTGAAGTGCCGGATTACACCGAGGTGCTGTATCTGGTCGACCGCACTGGCCGCTGGACGGGCTGTACCAAGATCACCCGTCTGTTGTCCGCTCACCCGCACCAACACGTCTCGGAAATTCGCGAAGAGGATTACCCGCATCTGCAAGCTGCTGACGACATGTACGAGGCGGCGGAAGAGGTGGAACGCTCCAGTTATACAGCATTGCCAGTGCTTAATAACGATGGTGTTCTGCTCGGTCGTTTGGATGTGGGCACAGCCATGGATTTATTGCGCGAACAGGCAGAAGGCCAATTGATGGCGTCGGCAGGTCTCGGCGAAGACGCGGACTTGTTTGCGCCGGTGAAACGCAGCGCACAAACGCGCGCGGTCTGGCTCGGCGTCAACCTGATGACTGCCTTTATGGTGTCCTGGTTTATCGGTTTGTTCGAAGCCACTCTGCAGCAAGTGGTCGCTTTGGCGGTGCTGATGCCGGTGGTTGCCTCGATGGGAGGTGTATCCGGTAATCAAACCCTGACACTGATTATTCGCGGTCTAGCCCTCGGGCAGATTTCTGCGTCCAACCTTAAAGCTCTGTTGTTTAAGGAGTTGGGCGTAGGGGCATTGAATGGCCTGCTCTGGGCCATAGTGATCGGTGCTATTGCTGGAACCTGGTTTCACAGTCCGACGCTGGGATTTGTTATCGCCTGCGCCGTGGTCACCAATATTCTTACCGCCGCAACTTTCGGGGTATTAATTCCGGTGCTGCTCGACAAACTCAAATTGGATCCGGCGTTGTCAGGTGCCATGATCTTGATGGCATTTACCGATGTGGTGGGATTTGTCGCCTTCCTTGGCCTAGGTACATTAATTTTGCTTTAAGTAGTTTTTCGCCTCACGCTTTACGCGTGACTTTCGGCTTTTTCCGATCCGGATAACAAGTGGTACAGATCGGACAAACCGTGCCGTCACAGCCGCGTGCGGTGCAGTATTCCCGCCCGTAATAAATAATCTGCAAGTGCAATTTTTCCCAATATTCCTGCGGAAATAATCGTTTGAGATCTTTTTCGGTCTGCTCAACGCTTTTGCCGGAGGTCAGGCCCCAGCGCTGCGCCAGTCGGTGAATATGGGTATCGACAGGAAACGCTGGTATGCCAAAACAATGGCTCAGCACCACACCAGCGGTTTTATGGCCGACACCGGGAAGCGCTTCCAACTCTTCGAATGTTCGGGGAACTTCACCGGCATATTCTTCCGTCAGTATTTGCGACAGCTTTTGAATGGCTTTCGCTTTTTGTGGTGACAAGCCGCAGGGGCGAATAATTTCCTGAATTTTTTCCACCGGCATTTTCGCCATGGCAGCGGGCGTGTCCGCCAGCTCCCACAATTTGGGTGTGACGCGATTGACGCGTTCGTCGGTACATTGAGCCGATAACAACACCGCCACCAGCATGGTGTAAGGATCTTTGTGATCGAGTGGAATTGGCGGGTTCGGGTAAAGTTTCTGCAATGTTTCCAGAATTACCGCGACCCGCTGGGATTTGTTCAAATTCGCCATGAACTGATATCAAACACGCATTTTATGGATGGGCTAAAAATCGTTTGATTCGCTCAGCCGCTTCACAACACTCTTCCAGAGTTGCAACCAATGCCATGCGAATGCGATTTTCGCCGGGATTGCCATCCGCTGTCGGGCGAGCGAGGTATTGACCGGGAAGTACGGTCACATTTTGCTGGGCGAACAAATCACGGGTGAATTCGGTGTCGCTGTAAGGCGTCTGTGCCCAGAAATAAAATCCTGCATCCGGCATGGTGAGGTCGAGATGATTTTTTAATATTTCGGAAACAGCTGCGAATTTGCGGCGGTACAGCTCACGGTTTTCGCGCACGTGTTCTTCATCCCGCCACGCCGCTATGCTGGCGAGTTGGGTCGGCACAGGGAGGGCGCAGCCGTGATAGGTTCGATAGAGAAGATATTGCCGCAAAATTTCCGCATCGCCCGCAACAAATCCCGAGCGTAAACCAGGCAGGTTGGAGCGTTTTGACAGACTGTGAAAAACCACGCAGCGGCGAAAATCGTGGCGGCCAATCTCATCGCACACCTGCAACAAGCCGAGCGGCGGATTTTCTTCGTCGAAATACAACTCGGAATAACATTCATCACTGGCGATGATGAAGTCGTACTTATCGGCCAATTCAATCAGATATCGGAAGGTTTCCCGATCCAATACGGCACCTGTCGGGTTGCCGGGAGAGCAGACATACAACAACTGGCAGTCGCGCCAGACTTCGGCGGGGACTGCGGAAAAATCCGGGGCAAAACGATTGTCGACCGTGCAGTTGAGAAAATAGGGTTGCGCACCCGCCAGCAATGCCGCGCCTTCATAAATTTGATAGAACGGATTTGGCATCAACACTTTTGCATTCGGCTTTTTTTCGACGCACGCTTGCGCAAACGAAAACAAAGCTTCGCGAGTACCCGCAACTGGCAATACATGATGTTCTGCCGTCAAAGTGCCGCTCTTGAGATTAAAACGGCGTGTCGCCCATTGGGCGATGGATTCGCGCAACTCGGGCAAACCTTTGGTCGCGGGATACTGCGACAAACCGCTCGACTGTTCCGCCAGGATTTTTAATAAAAACGGCGGCGGCGCATGTTTAGGTTCGCCGATGGAAAGCGCAATATGCGGCAAATGCGTTGGCGGTTGAATGCCCGCTTTGAGCGCCGTGAGTTTTTCGAAAGGATAGGGCTGCAACAACGCCAGATGTTCG
Source organism: Saccharophagus sp. K07 (assembly GCF_014336955.1). Lineage (GTDB taxonomy): Bacteria > Pseudomonadota > Gammaproteobacteria > Pseudomonadales > Cellvibrionaceae > UBA5868. Next base: position 994,783 of record NZ_QRAI01000001.1, read on the forward strand.
TTCATCAGATATCTTTTTCCACTTGTAAATCGAGTTCCCGGCAGATGGTTTGCTGGAGGCGATCACATAAATCCGGGTCTGTGAGAGGTTCTTTGTTTGCGTCTGTAATAAAAAAGATGTCTTCCACTCGTTCACCCAAAGTGGAAATTTTGGCGTTCTGCAGCTGTACACCGAATTCCATGAAAATGCGACCGATGGTCGCCAGAAGTCCGGGTCTGTCGGGGCTGATGACTTCCAGCGCAGTCACATTGCTATTGGGCGCATTGTGGATACTGGTGCGCGTTGGTGTGGCGAACTGCTTTAACAAGCGCGGAGTGCGCCGGCGGACAATTTCCGAGTACTGGTCGACCAAACTCAATTCATCGGCCAGGGCTTTATGCACTACCGCCAATTTCGCCGGATCATTGCCGAGTGGTTGATAATTTTCATCGAGCACATAAAAGGTATCGATGGTATAGCCGCGTTTGGAGCTGTAAATTCGCGCATCCTGAATGTTTAAGCCGAGTTGCGCGAGTGCTGTTGAAGCAGCGACAAAAACATTGTTTACGTCTTTGACCCGCACAAATATTTGCGTTGCACCCTGCCAGGGTTGATGCTCCGAATCCCGAATCAAAATCAGCGGTTCTTCGCTGTTGTGCCGCAAAATCGCTTCCGTTTGCCAGACGATATCCTTGACACCTTCGCGCACAAAATAATCGTCGCGCATTTCCGCCCAGATTGCCCGCGCTTCCGCTTCACTAACGCCTTTTTCCGCTAGTGCTGCAAGAGCATTATTCCTGTTTTCTTCGACAACTTCCTTCAAGTCGACAGGATTTTCCAAGCCGCGGCGCAGGGCGAGTTTGGTCTCGGTGTACAGCTGGCGCATCAGGCTTGCGCGCCAGCTGTTCCAAATTTCCGGGTTGGTGCCGCACATATCGGCGACGGTGAGCAGATACAGATAATCCAAATGCGTGGTGTCGCCGACTTGCTGGGCGAATTTATGGATGACATCAGGATCGGAAATATCTTTTTTCTGTGAGACGTAGGACATCAACAGGTGTTTTTCCACCAACCATCTCACTAGGCGGGTTTCGCGCGCGTTGAGGCCGTGTTCCTGACAGAAAAGTTCCGCGTCTTCCGCACCGAGCTGCGAATGGTCGCCACCGCGGCCTTTGCCGATGTCGTGGAACAGTGCAGCTATGTAAAGCAGTTCGGGTTGCGGAAGATTTTTAATGATATTGGCGGCGAGAGGAAAATCCTGTTCAGCACTCGCATTACGGAAGCGCCGAATATTTTGCATCACCAATAAAGTGTGTGCGTCCACTGTATAGCGGTGGAACAGGTCGTGTTGCATTTGCCCGGTGATTTTGCCAAACGCCGGCAAATAGCGGCCGAGAATGCCGTAGCGTTTCATGCGCTTGAGCTGGGGAACGAGTCCTTTCTCGATTTTGAACATACGCAAAAATTGCGCGCGAATTTCCGGATCCTGGCGGAATTTTTCGTCGACAAGTGCGCGCTTCTCGCGAATTAATCGGATGGTTTGCGATTGCACACCTTTGATCGACGAGTCCTCGCACATGCGCACAAAGATTTCCATCAATGCAGCCGGGCGCTCGTCGAACACTCGATTGTGGGTAACGCCGATATAGTGGTCGCGCAATTGAAAATCCGCGCTCAGTTGTACGGTTTCACTGGGGGTGACGGCGACTTTATTTTCTTTTTCGTGAATACGCTCATCGAGAATGCGCAGCAGAATATCGTTCAATTCCCGCAGCGCTAATACGGTGCGGTAATACTCATGCATGAATTGCTCGACGGCGAGGCCGCGCTCATTGTCTTTATAGCCAAATTGTTTGGCTAATTCGCGCTGATATTCAAAGAGCAACCTTTCTTCCGCGCGCCGCGCCATTTTGTGCAGCCCGTAACGCACACGCCACAGCAAGGCTTCGCCGTTGCGCAGCAGGCCGAATTCCTGTTCGGTGAAGAAGCTTTGGCCTTCGAGTTGCCGCAAGGTTTGCACGCCGTAATAGCGTTTGGCCACCCAGTGAATGGTTTGAATATCGCGCAGGCCACCGGGGGAATTTTTGACGTTGGGCTCGAGATTGCACTCGGTGAAATTGTGTTTTTTGTGGCGCTGGACCTGCTCTTCAAATTTCGCCCGATAAAATTCTCCGAGAGGCCACATATAGTCTGGCCCAGTGAGGGTTTGCAGTTGGTCGCGCAAACGATCATTGCCCGCCAGGCGTCGCGCCTCCATCAAATTGGTAGCGACTGTGATGTCTTGTTTGGCGATGGCGACACATTCGTCCAGAGTGCGAACGCTGCTGCCGATTTCCAAACCTATATCCCACAGAAGCGTAATAAAACTCTGGATCTCTTCCTGGTAGCGATTGCCGGCGTCGTTGGCGAGCAATACCAGCAGGTCGATATCCGAATGTGGGTGCAATTCGCGCCGCCCGTATCCGCCCACGGCGATCAGGCAGACATCATCGCCCCAGGCGTATCTGTGCCAGGCGTAGTGCAGGATCAGATCGATAAAGGTCGCACGTTCGGCCACGAGGAAACGAATGTCCTCACCTTCCTCGTAGCGGCGGTCGAAATGGGCATTGACGCCATTAATGGCGTCTTTAAAAACTTTGATAACCGGCTTTTTGGCGAAATCCTCGCGAAATTGCCGCTGATTAAAAAAGATGGGCTGGTACGGATACTCAGGCCAGGACTCGGGAGGGACGTTCATCAAAATGGTTCTTCTTTGCGCGCTGTTAGAACTTCCACACCCGTAGCGGTCACCGCCAGAGTGTGTTCCCATTGAGCCGACAGGCGGCCGTCGCGGGTTTCAACTGTCCAACCGTCGCTTTTTAATTTGGTCGCAGCTTTACCAGCGTTGAGCATGGGTTCGATAGTGAAGGTCATGCCTTCCACCAATTCCATACCTGTGCCGGGGGTGCCGTAGTGCAGAACTTGTGGGTCTTCGTGAAAGCCCAAGCCTATGCCGTGACCGCAATAATCGCGCACGATAGAGAAATAATGAGCCTCTGCATGCTTCTGGATGACATGGCCAATATCGCCGAGATGAGTGCCCGGTTTAACAAGTTCAATAGCCTTATATAGGCACTCCTGGGTAACGCGGACCAAGCGCTCGGCATGGGGAGCAACTTTCCCTACCAGAAACATCTTGCTGGTATCGCCGTGGTAGCCGTTATCTATGACGGTGATGTCAATATTGATGATGTCACCACTTTTCAGAATCTTTTTCTCGGACGGGATACCGTGACAGACGACTTGATTCACGGAAGTGCAAATGGATTTTGGAAAGCCTTTGTAGTTCAGCGGGGCGGGAATCGCTTTTTGCACCTGGGTTATGTACTCATGGCACAGCCGGTTCAATTCTTCGGTGGAAACGCCGGGAACGACATAGGGCTCGATATACTCCAGGACTTCTGCCGCTTTGCGTCCCGCAATGCGCATCTTCGCGATTTCATCTTCAGTTTTAATCGTTACGGCCATGAGGAATCACTGCAAAAGGGTTTGTTTCAGGATAGCCGTACATTCTAAACGATAGTGGGCGCGCCACCTACTGTTCCGCATTGGGTAGTCCCCGCGCGAGTCGTTCAACAAGCGTTGTCTGCTGAGAATCGGCTCGTTTGTGGGACGTATAGAGGTGAATCAGACTTTAATCAGGCAGTCGTTTGTGGTATAAAGCGCGCCCTGCTTACGGGCAGGTAATCTAAACCAACGTCGCACACACATCGGCACACTGTTCTGGGTGCCTTGCTCCTTCAGGAGTAGGGTTGAATGGTGGGATGTGTGGAGGCTTAACCCAACAATGTATTGAAGGAATACATCATGCCTACAGTTAGCATGCGCGATATGCTGAATGCCGGTGTCCACTTTGGTCACCAAACCCGTTACTGGAACCCCAAGATGCGCAACTACATCTTCGGTTCTCGCAACAAAATCCACATTATCAACCTGGAGCACACTGTTCCAGCGTTCAACAAAGCGCTCGAATTAGTTCGTCAAATGTCCGCACAGAAGAAGAAAATTCTGTTCGTCGGAACCAAGCGCGCCGCCCAAAAGACCATCGCTGAGCAAGCAACACGCGCTGGTATGCCGTACGTCAGCCACCGCTGGCTGGGTGGTATGTTGACCAACTACAAAACTATCCGCGCTTCTATCCGTCGCTACCGCGATCTGGAAACTCAGAGCAAAGACGGTACTTTCGACAAGCTGACCAAAAAAGAAGCTCTGATGCGTACCCGCGCTATGGAGAAGTTGGAGCAAGCGATCGGCGGTATCAAAGATATGGGCGGTCTGCCTGATGCATTGTTCGTGATCGATGTTGATCATGAGCGCATCGCCGTTCAAGAAGCCAACAAGCTCGGCATCCCAGTTATCGCAATCGTAGATACCAACAGCGATCCTGCTGGCGTTGACTATGTCATTCCGGGTAACGATGACGCTATCCGCGCGATCAAGCTCTATGTGACCGCACTGGCAGATGCCTGCATCGAAGGCGCTGCTCAGCACAGCTCAGTTCCTAACAAAGACGAATTCGTCGAAGTGGACGAAGCAGCTAAAGCCTAATTTCTGCGTTTCACGATTTACGCCGAATTGACGGCGCAGACTGGATATTGTGAAAAGGGGGGAGAACCCCCTTTTTCTTACGTATCTCTCCCATTTGAATACTGACGACAGAGGACTAAATCATGTCAATTACCGCTTCTCTGGTAAAAGAACTGCGCGAGCGCACTGGCCTCGGAATGATGGAATGCAAAAAGGCGTTGGTTGACTCCAACGGCGACATCGAACTGGCTATCGAAAATCTGCGTAAAGCAAGCGGCTTGAAAGCGGCTAAAAAAGCTGGTCGTACCGCAGCTGAAGGTGTGGTTCTGGCTCGTGTTGCAGACGATGGCAGCTTTGGCTTGTTGCTCGAAGTTAACTCTGAAACAGACTTCGTTGCACGCGACGACAACTTCCTCGGCTTTGCCAACACTGTTTTGGAAAAAGCTTACAGCTCCAAACAATCTGATGTGGCAGCTGTAATGGCTGGCGAACTGGAATCTGCTCGTGAAGCTCTGGTACAAAAAATCGGTGAAAACATCAGCGTGCGTCGCATCGCTGCAGTTTCTCCCGCTGATGGCGTAGTGGGCTCCTATGTTCACTCCAACAACCGCATCGCTGTGTTGGTGGAATTGAAAGGTGGTTCTGTTGAGCTGGCTCGCGACATTGCTATGCACGTTGCCGCGGTTAACCCTCAAGTGGTTGATCCGAGCCAAATGCCTGCCGATATCGTCGAGAAAGAGAAAGATATCATCAAGGCGCAGCCCGACATGGCTGGCAAACCAGCTGAAATCGTCGAGAAAATGGTGCAAGGCCGCATCTCCAAATTCCTGAAAGAAGCGAGCTTGACCGAGCAGCCATTCGTCAAAGATCCGGAAGTCACTGTAGGTGCGTTGGCGAAAAAAGCCGGTGCGCAAATCGTTTCCTTTGTGCGTTACGAAGTAGGCGAAGGTATCGAAAAAGAAGAGACCGATTTCGCTGCAGAAGTGGCTGCGCAGGTGCAGGCATCCAAGGGTTGATCGAGGCTTAACCTCTCGGTTCGACCGGATAATTTAAAGGCGGGAGGAGATCGCTTCTCCCGCCTTTTTGCTGTTAAACTGCCGCCAATTTTTGCTTCGGAGAAAGAGTCTATGGCTACCACCCGTGATCGCAAATATAAACGGATTCTGCTCAAACTCAGCGGTGAGCAGCTGATGGGTGATGAAGGATTTGGCATAGATCCCAAAGTGCTGGACAAAATGTCTCTGGAAATCGGACAGCTTGTCGGCATAGGGGTACAAGTCGGCTTGGTGATCGGGGGCGGCAATCTGTTTCGCGGTGCCGCGCTGCATAAGGCTGGGCTCGATCGTGTGACAGGTGACCACATGGGTATGCTGGCCACCGTTATGAATGCTCTGGCGATGCGTGACGCCCTGGAACGCTCCAATATTTCTTCCAGCGTTATGTCCGCTATTCCGATGAGTGGGATTGTCGAGCATTACGACCGCCGCCGCGCCATTCGTCTACTGGAAAACGGCGAAGTGGTCATCTTCTCTGCTGGAACTGGCAATCCTTTCTTTACAACGGATTCTGCGGCTTGCCTTCGCGGTATCGAAGTCAACGCAGAATTGGTTCTGAAAGCCACCAAGGTCGATGGCGTCTACAGCGCCGATCCAATGAAAGATCCCACAGCTACCCGTTATACGCACCTCAGCTACGACCAGGTTTTGGCCGAGAAACTCGGGGTGATGGACTTAACGGCTATCTGCCTGTGCCAAGAGCATAAAATGCCGGTGAGAGTATTCCGTATGGATAAGCCGGGAGCCCTGCTGAACATAGTCGTCGGGGGTGATGAAGGTACTTTGATTGAGGACATCGCATGATTAATGACATTAAAAAAGATGCTCAAGAAAGAATGAAAAAAGCGGTTGAAGTTCTTGGCGTGAACTTCAACAAAATCCGCACTGGTCGTGCACACCCCAGCATTCTCGATGGGGTAATGGTGTCGTACTACGGATCCGATACACCGCTGTCTCAAGTTGCCAATATCAGTGTTTTGGATGCGCGTACGCTGTCTATTAGCCCTTGGGAAAGAAAGATGGTCCCGGAAATTGAAAAGGCCATCATGAAGTCCGACCTGGGTTTGAATCCGTCCACAACCGGGGATTTGATTCGCGTACCTATGCCCGCCCTGACGGAGGAAACGCGCAAGGGCTTTATCAAACAAGCTCGCGCCGAGGCGGAGCACGCACGGGTTTCCGTTCGCAATGTTCGTCGCGACGCTAACAACCTGCTGAAAGACAAAGTTAAAAACAAGTTGATCAGCGAGGATGACGAGCGCAGGGCGCAAGACGAAATTCAGAAACTGACGGACAAGTACATTGCTGAAGTTGATGCAGCTTTGGCAGCGAAAGAAAAAGACCTGATGGAAATCTGACGGATTCGACGGGAGCTAATGGGTGAGTTCTGAGGCATTGCGGCATGTGGCCATCATCATGGATGGCAATAATCGATGGGCCAAGCGAGAAGGCAAGCAGGGCATCATGGGACATCGCGTTGGAGTTGAGCGTATTCGCGATGTGCTAGAGGTCTGTCGCAAGAATCAGATCGAAGTGCTGACCGTATTCGCCTTTAGCAGTGAAAACTGGCGCCGTCCGCCGAAGGAGGTTGAGGCCTTGATGGGGCTTTTCCTTAGCTATCTTCAGCGCGAAGCGCGCCGCTTGGCGGAAGAAGGGGTTCGGTTGCGGGTTATTGGCAACCGCAATCGTTTCAGCGCCAGTTTGCGCAATGCGATCGAAGAGGCGGAACGCACAGCGTCTCAAGGTGATTCGACCTTGGTCATAGCTGCCGATTACGGCGGTCAGTGGGATATGGCTCAGGCGGCTCGTCGTGTGGCGCAGGACGTTATGGAAGGGCGGTTGTCGCTTGATGATGTTGATGCAGATCGCATTGATCAGAACATGTCCACAACCGGTCTGCCGCCATTGGATCTTTTGATTCGCACCGGTGGCGAGCTTCGCATCAGCAATTTTTTGCTGTGGCAGGCCGCCTATGCAGAGCTTTATTTCACCCCATTGTTATGGCCGGAATTTGATGCGACGGCCATGGAAGCCGCGATTGCCGACTTCTATCAACGCCAGCGCCGGTTTGGCCGTACTGCCGATCAATTGGCATCCAGTAAGGGCGTTTTCAGTGCTTAAGCAACGAGTGATCACCGCTTTGGTGCTGGCTGCAGTTTTTCTCGGTGTGCTTTTTCTCTTCCCGCCGTTGGCATTTGCCGCGTTTGCCGCAGTTGCCGCCGCTATAGCTGCTTGGGAGTGGGCTAATCTCTGCCATCTTACGTCCACCAAGGCTCGGCTCATCTATGCATTTGTGATCCTTGGTGTGGGCGGAGGCTTGCTGGAGCTTTTGCGTGTATCGGATTTGATTACCCTGGATCAGCTGCTGTTACTGAGTTGTGTCTGGTGGGCGGTGGCGCTTTTGTTTGTGCAAGGGTATCCCAGCAGCGTGATTTTATGGCGTCACCAGATTATTCGAATGGTAATTGGGGCCTTGGTGTTGATTCCGGGATTTATTGCCCTGATCCATTTGCGCAACTTGGCAAATGGGCAGTGGTTGGTTATAGCGGTGGTATTGCTGGTGGCGGCGGCTGACATAGGCGCTTATTTTTCCGGGCGCCGATTTGGCCGGCACAAGCTCGCGCCGCAAGTGAGTCCTGGTAAATCCTGGGAGGGTGTTGCAGGCGGTGTGTTAGCCGTAGCGGTGTTGAGCATCGCGTATGCCTTGTCTCGCGGCGCATCTGTAGGAGTCATCTTGGCGCTGGCTCTTCCTGCGGCGCTCGTATCTGTTGTTGGGGATCTTCTCGAGAGTATGCTGAAGCGCTTTCGCGGCATTAAGGATTCCGGGCAGATACTGCCAGGGCACGGCGGAGTTCTGGACCGCATCGACGGCCTGGTCGCAGCAGTTCCTGTATTCACTCTGGCGGTTATTACTGCTAACAGAATGTTGTAGGAGACCTTATGCAGCGGCTAACTGTACTGGGCTCCACCGGCTCAATTGGGGTAAATACTTTGGATGTGGTTAGCGATCATCTTGACCGCTACCAGGTGTATGCCCTCGCAGCAAACAACAATGACGCCAAGTTGTTCGAGCAGATTGTGCGCTTTCAGCCCCGCTATGCGGTGCTGTGTGACGAAACAGCGGCGGCGCGGTTGCGCGAACGTACCAAAAGCGCGCACTTGTCGACCGAAATTCTGTGTGGCGAAAAAGAGTTGGTGAACGTCGCCAGCAATGCAGAAGTGGATACGGTTGTCGCAGCAGTCGTTGGTGCGGCGGGTTTACCAGCGACTATGGCTGCTGTGACAAGCGGCAAACGGGTTTTGCTGGCGAACAAAGAATCCCTGGTAATGGCTGGTCGTTTGTTCATGGAAGCTGTGCGTGAAAACGGCGCGCAGTTATTACCAGTGGACAGCGAGCACAACGCGATTTTCCAGTGTTTGCCGCAGCCTTTTGTCGATCTGTATTCCGCCGGGGTGCGTCGCCTCCTGCTCACAGGATCCGGCGGACCTTTTCGTGAATTTGAACTAGGCTCATTCTCTAGCATTACGCCAGAACAGGCGTGTGCACACCCCAACTGGAACATGGGGAAAAAAATCTCGGTGGATTCGGCCACCATGATGAATAAAGGGCTTGAATATATTGAGGCGTGTTGGCTGTTTGGCGCATCGCCTGAGCAAATTGAAGTTGTCCTTCATCCACAAAGCATCATTCACTCGATGGTGGAGTTTGTGGACGGTTCCGTGCTGGCGCAGATGGGACAACCGGATATGCGGACACCGATTGCTCACTGTCTCGCTTGGCCGGAGCGCATTAAAAATCGTGTTTCCAGTCTGAACTTTTTGCAGTTGGGAAGTCTGAGCTTCGGCGCGCCGGACCCGCAGCGGTATCCATGTTTGTACGCCGCAGTCACAGCTTTCAAAGAGGGCGGAACAGCACCCGCAGCACTGAACGCGGTCAATGAAGTGGCGGTAGCCGAGTTCCTGGCAGGTCGTATTCGTTTCACCCAGATTGCCGAAACCGTCGATCAGGTCATGCAGGGGTGGCAGTCCTGGGAGCCGCGAGATCTCGATTGCGTAATTCAAGCCGATCAGCTAGCTCGAGTGCGAGCCAAAGAAACATTAATGGCACGCGCTTGTGCGGTGTCGTGACATTTGAAGACTAGGTGGTAGAAGTTCATGGATCTAATCCAAACCATTGCAGGCTTTCTGGTCGCTCTATTCATACTGGTGAGCGTGCACGAGTTTGGGCACTTTTATGTGGCTCGTTTGTGCGGTGTAAAAGTGCTGCGTTTTTGTATCGGCATGGGCAAACCATTCTGGTCATTCCGTGATCGCCATGGTACAGAGTTTGGCCTCGCGCCAATTCCGTTGGGTGGTTACGTCAAAATGCTCGATGAGCGAGAAGTGGATGTCCCGCCTGAAGAGCGCCATCTCAGCTACAACGGCAAATCCGTATGGCAGCGCATCGCTATTCTGAGTGCCGGGCCGCTGGCCAATTTCCTGCTCGCATTAGTGATCTTTTTTGTCTTGTTGTTATCGTCCGGCAGTGTCGGTATAGCGCCTGTTGTTGGATTGGTCGAGAAAGACTCTCCTGCCGATAAAGCCGGCTTGGAAATCGGGCAAGAAATCGTGGCGGTCGATGGGGTTCCCACCCCGACGAGCCAAGCAGTAATGGAGCGTTTGTTCATGCGCTTGGGGGAAACGGGTATTCTCGAATTGCGCGTAAGACAAACGGATTCTGATCTCTACTACGACCTTAATATTCCCCTGAGCAGCTGGTTGAGCGATGCACGGGATCCCAATCCAATCGAGGGGCTGGGGTTCGATTTTTATCTACGATCAGTGATATTTGGGGACGCTCAGCCCGGCACCCCCGCCGAACGCGCAGGCCTGAAGGCCGGCGATGTGTTGCGCACGGTCAACGGCGAAGTTCTGCCTGGCGTTGATCATTTTATAAAGTTGATTCGCAGCTCCGTAGGTCAGCCGCTGGATATTGAGGTCCGTCGCAATGATGAAACCGTGCGCTTGTCGGTGGTGCCTGAGATGAAGACTTTGGACGATGGTACTCAAGTTGGGCAGATAGGCGTGGCATTAGGTTACGGCCCGTGGCCGCAACATCTGATACGACAGGAATCCTATGGCCCATTGAAAGCAATGTGGCTGGGATTTAATCGCACTATAGACACCTCCGTGTTTGTTCTTGTCTCCCTGAAAAAACTGATCGTCGGCGAAATTTCGACGAAGAACTTGAGCGGCCCTATTGGCATTGCTAAAGTGGCGGGCGATCACGCCAGGGCAGGTTTAGTGTATTTCGTTGAATTTCTTGCGATTCTCAGCGTTTACCTGGGTGTTCTGAACCTGCTGCCCATCCCCGTTTTGGACGGTGGACACATTCTCTACTCCATTGCTGAAGCCATTAAAGGAAGCCCGCTTTCGGAGCGGGTGCAGATGTTTGGCTATAGCCTCGGCCTAGTGATTTTGGCCGGTGTGATGGTAATGGCTTTTTACAACGACTTGCTGCGGTTGTAACTCAACGTGCGAGTCGCGCATTAACAATAAATTTCCAACCAGAAGAATTCATTTTGTCTGTGAAACCACTTGCCAAGTTTAAGAAGAAATCGTGTTTGATTGCACTGGCGGTCGCATTGTCTGGCCATGTTCAGGCGAACAGTTTCCGCATAGAGGACATTCGGGTGGAGGGATTGCAGCGGGTATCCGCTAGCCCTGTGTTCGCTGCTCTTCCCATAGCATCGGGTGATTTTGCTGACGCTGAATCCATTCGCACAGCAGTGAAATCGCTTTTTGCCACTGGTTTTTTCGATGACATCGAAGTTTTGCAGGATGGCAATGTCGTTATCTTTCGCGTGAAAGAACGGCCGACCATTAGCGAGATTACCATTAAGGGTAATAAAGCGATCAAAACAGAAGCCCTGATGGACGCCATGAAGAAAAATGATCTGGCGGAAGGGCAGATCTTCCAACGTGGAACATTGGACATCATCCTTAATGAGTTGGAACGTCAGTATGTAGCACAAGGCCGCTATTCGGCAGACGTAACTGCCAATATTGTCGATTTGCCGCACAACCAGGTCAAAGTCGAAATTCAGGTGGATGAAGGCAAAGTAGCCTCCATTAAGCACATTAATATCGTCGGTAACGAAGTATTTAGCGATAAAGAACTATTGGAGTTGTTCGAGCTAACGTCTACCGGCTGGCTTTCCTGGATCACGAGCGACGACCGCTATGCGCGGGAAAAACTCAAAGGTGATATAGAGAAACTGGAATCATATTATCTGGACCGCGGATACCTGGATTTTCGTGTGGTATCTACGCAGGTGTCTCTCAGCCCCGACCAAAAATCTGTTTATATCACCCTCAATATTCATGAAGGCGATGTTTATACCGTTAATAAAATAGATTTGGCTGGTGAATTGATTGTTCCGGAACAACAAATTCGCCAGCTGGTTATGTTGCGAGAGGGTGCAACTTTTTCGCAGGTTCTGATGACGTCTACATCAGAATACATGACCAGTCTATTGGGTAATGCCGGTTATACCAATGCTGAAGTAAAAGGAATTCCAACTCCAAATCCCGAAACCAAAACTGTTGACGTAACGTTTTTTGTTAACCCATCGCAACGGGTGTACGTGCGCCGTATTGAGTTTAGAGGTAATACAAAAACCCAGGACGAAGTGTTGCGACGTGAAATGCGCCAGATGGAAGCATCTTCTGCTTCCAATGCCAAAATCCAGCAAGGAAAAGTTCGTCTCGAGCGCTTAGGCTTTTTTAAAGAGGTTAACGTTCAAAATAAGGAAGTGCCCGGCGCGTCTGACCTTATTGATGTGGAATATACCGTTGAAGAGCAGCCTTCTGCTTCCATTAATGCCAGCATAGGCTACAGCCAAGGATATGGACTTCTATTGGGAGCATCCCTGCAACATAACAACTGGCAGGGAAGTGGTAAGCAAGTGGGAATTTCGGTTAACCATAGCCAATATCAAACACTGTATAACTTTTCCTATGTCGATCCCTATTTCACCCCTGATGGCGTGAGCCGCGGTATCAGTCTGTACTACAGCGCTCGCGATTACGCCAAAATTAATGTCGCTTCCTATACAACAGATACATACGGTCTAAATTTCAGTTTTGGTTATCCGATTTCGGAAATTCAACGCTTGAATTACACCTTTGGCTACAGCCATCTGAGTGTAAAAACGGGTAGCTATACCGTTCAGGAAATTCGCCGCACTCCGTTCGAGCTGGATTTGACAAGCAGACCGCAATTTTATGTAAAGGCCTCGGATCTAGCGAGGCTTAATGACCTTTTGGGGGGCGTTCCCGTTGAGGACGTGAGTTTGCCGGTTGGTGTTGTAACGGAAGATATGCTGGTAAGCACACCTCCAGGATTCGTTGATATTTACGGCGATGAATTTGACAGCTTTACCGCTGGTATTTCCTGGATGCGCAACACATTAAACCGCGGCATCATGGCCACTCGCGGCAGTAAGCAGACTTTGACATTGGATGTTTCTGTTCCAGGAAGTGACTTGGAATACTATACGCTTCAGTATGAAGGGCAGATTTTTGTGCCTTTGACGCAGCAGCTGACTATGCGCTTCCGGACATCGCTGGGTTATGGTGACGGATACGGCAGTATGGATCGACTGCCTTTCTTCAAGAATTTTTATTCCGGTGGGTTTGGCTCTGTTCGCGGGTTCCGTCGCAGTTCTCTCGGACCCCATGCATCGTCATACGGCAACTATATAAGCGATTACACCGATTATTTGGCCTTCGACAGCAATGGTGATGGCATCAACGATACCTACCAAGAGACCGGCGCTGCCTATGTGTTGTGTGATCAAGCGTTGACGAATTCGCAGGGTCGTCAGCTGTGTGGTGAAAATGAATTGATGCGTAGTTACGGCTCTTTATATACGCGCAACAGGGCATTTGGTGGCAATATGTTGGTTGAGTTCGGTGCGGACTTAATTTTTCCGTTGCCATTTATTGATGACCAACGCTCGTTCCAAACGTCGCTGTTTCTCGACGTGGGCAACGTATTTGATACTGAGTGTAGCGAAACACAAGTCAATTGCTACAGCTTTGATGCAGATGAGTTGCGTGCGTCTGTCGGTATTGGTCTGAACTGGCTGTCTCCTATGGGGCCGTTGACATTCAGTCTGGCAAAAACTCTGAAATACAACGAAAGCGATGACCGAGAAGGATTCCAGTTTTCTTTGGGAGCGCCGTTCTAGCGCTATTTATTCGTGATTCTGCTGCACCATATAAAACCTACAGCGGACCAATAAAACAAATTTGAGGAGTATTGATAATGCGTATCGCAAAAATGATCATGGCGGGATTGATATTCAGTTTCGCTCAAGTGGCTTTCGCAGCGGGTGCGACAAAGGTTGCTGTTTTGGATGTTGAAGCATTGGTGTTGGGTTCTGAGGCTGGTAAAAATGGTATGGCCCAGCTGGAGAAAAATGCTGAGTTCGCCACCTTAAAAACCAAATTGGATAATCTTGAAGCGGAATTAAAAACCTTGGACGAACAGGGAAAAACCCAAGGTTTGACATGGGGCGAAGACAAGAAAAAAGAACATCGTGAAAAGATGGCGAACATTGCCAACGAGCGCCGCGAGACAATGGCGATGCTGTCGCGTGGGCAGGAAATGGTTTACGTCCAACTGTTGAATGCCATGCAGCCCGCAATTTCAGCAGCTTTGAATGCTGTAATGGCAACGGAAGGTATCGATTTGGTTTTGGATAGCAAAACCGCAGTATTTCGCTCTCCGACATCTGATATTACTCTGATGGTTTTGGATCGGCTGAACAAAATAAATGCAGAAGCGGCTGAAAACGCAAAAAAATCCGCTAAAAGTAATGAAAAAGCCAAAGACACCAAGAAGAAAAACTGACGCCTAGTATGGCAATGGAAGAGTTTTGTTAGGGACGTCGTTTGATGATGACAAATCCTGCAAAGCGTTTTGTCTGTTGCTCTTAAAACTCCGTTATCGGTAGTCAGACATATGAATAACAGCTTTACATTGCAGCAGCTTGCGGAAATTCTGCAGGCGAAATGGATTGGCGATCCGGACTATAAAGTCATTGGTATCGCCAGTTTGGATAAGGCTGAGCCGCATCATTTATCTTTTTTAAGCAAGAAAAAATATGAGGGGCATTTACACAGCACCCGCGCTGGGGTCGTGATTGTCAAACATGACGTTTCTGTGCCGGAGCGGTTGAATGCCCTGATAGTTCCGGATGCCTATTTGGCCTATGCCAAGGTAACCAAATTATTTTGCCGCCGTGTAAAACCGCAGGCTGGTATTCACCCTGGTGCTACGGTCGATCCTAGAGCAGTGGTGCCACCTTCTGTTTCAGTTGGTCCCGGTTGCTATATCGGCCCTAACGCGGTTATAGGGGAAAATACGGAAATCCACGCAGGCGCCGTCATTAGCGCAGGCTGTCGTATAGGGGTGGATTGCATCATTTATCCCAATGCGGTGATTTATCACGATGTCGTTTTAGGGGACAGAGTCACCATTCATTCCGCAGCAGTAATCGGTGCTGATGGTTTTGGTTTTGCTCCATCTCGAGAGGGGTGGGTAAAGATTTATCAGCTCGGCAGTGTGCGTATAGGAAATGACGTAGAAATCGGTGCGAGCTCTACCGTGGATCGTGGTGCAATTGATGATACTGTTATTGAAGACGGGGTCATTATTGATGATCAGGTTCATGTCGCACACAACTGCAAAATTGGCCGCAATACTGCGATCGCGGGTTGTACAGGAATTGCAGGAAGCACAGAAATTGGTGAGAACTGTCTGATCGGTGGTTTGGTTGGTATAGGCGGACATTTAAAAATCGCCGACAATGTGCAGTTTAATGGCAGCACAGCTGTGACCAAATCGATTACCGAGGCGGGCATATACTCATCGGGTACGGTGATTCAGGATGTGCACACTTGGCGAAGAAATGCGGTGCGATTCGGTCAGCTGGATCAATGGGTCGAACGGGTTAAGAATTTGGAAAAACATGTTTTTCCCGAGCAGGAAGCTAACTCAAACAAGTCGGATTAACTAGAAGCTATTGCAAAATGCCCGTGCTTGGCTGATTTGGGGATGGCTTCTATATACATGAATAAAACGCCTGCTGGGTTATGCTGGTCGGGCGCAATGAGAATTTATTTTTGGGGTTAGTCGTATGATGGATGTCAATCAAATTCGGCGCTATCTGCCGCATCGTTATCCTTTTTTGTTGCTTGATCGCGTCGTTGAATTAAAAGAAGGCGAATCCATCGTTGCGTACAAGAATATTACGATCAACGAAGATGTATTTAACGGCCACTTCCCCGATTATCCTGTTTTTCCTGGCGTGATGATTTTGGAAGCTATGGCGCAAGCCTGCGGTGTGCTCGGCTTTAAAACCATGGATAAAACTCCTGAAGACGGTTCGATCTATCTGTATGCCGGAATTGATGACGCGCGTTTCAAAAAGCAGGTGGTTCCTGGCGACCAGCTTTTTATTGAAGCCAAAATCATTTCGGAAAAGCGCGGTATTTGGAAGTTCGAATGCGTCGCTAAGGTTGATGGTCAATTGGCTGCGAGCGCGACAATCATGTGTGCAGATCGCAAAGTATCCTAACGGGATGAAGCTCTGCTTATGAATAAGAGTGACATTGATCCTCGTGCAGTCATTCATCCCTCAGCAATTTTGGGTGAAGGTGTTTCCGTTGGCCCATTTACGGTTATTGGACCCGATGTGGAAATTGGTGAAGGTACCACCATCGAATCCCATGTCGTGATAAAAGGGCCCACGAAAATTGGTCGATTCAATAAAATCTTCCAGTTCTCCACTTTAGGTGAGGCGACTCCGGATCTGAAATATAAGGGAGAGCCTACTACGCTGACGATTGGCGATCACAATGTCATTCGCGAAGGCGTAACGATTCACCGGGGCACTATCCAAGACCGCGGCGACACCTTGATCGGCAATCACAATCTCTTGATGGCCTATGTACATATAGGCCACGACAGCGTCATAGGAAATCATTGTATTTTGGTTAACAACGCTGCCTTGGCCGGCCATGTTGTTATTGACGATTGGGCGATTTTGAGCGGCTACACCCTGGTGCACCAATTCTGCAAAATCGGTGCGCACGCTTTTACCGGAATGGGGGCTGCTGTCGGTAAGGATATTCCCGCTTTTGTGATGGTGGCTGGTGCTCCGGCCGCTGCGCGCAATATCAATGTCGAAGGGTTGAAGCGCAGAGGGTTTACCAAAGAGGATATCGCGGCTCTGAGCCACGCGTATAAGACCTTATATCGACGTGGCTTGACCATCGACGAGGCGTTGGTGGAGCTGCAAGAGCAAGCGTTGCACAATGCCCATATTCAGACGCTGATCGATTCGCTCAAAGCTTCTACCCGCGGCATAGTGCGCTGAACAAAACATTGCGTTTGGTTCAGCGCATCCAGCGCTGGGACGGTTAAAACTCGCCAAAGATAATCCGCAAATCATTTATTTAGTCCGAGAATCGTGGCAAACGTTATGTCGCAGCAGGACCAGAATTCTTTATCAGACCAAGAGAACGTAATTGCGCTCGCTCAGGCTGCAGACTCTGTGTCTGTAGAGGAATCAAAAGGGCCTCTGATCGGAATTGTCGTCGGTGAAACATCCGGCGATATGTTGGGGGCAGGTTTAATCCGGGCGCTGCGTGTGCATTTCCCCAATGCGGTTTTTCAGGGAATCGGTGGGCCGAAAATGTTGGCGGAGGGATTTGATTCGCTCTTTCCGCAAGATCGTTTGGCGGTGATGGGGCTTGTCGAACCCTTGGCTCGGTTGCCGGAACTGCTGAACATCCGCCGCCGTTTGCGCAAGCATTTTCTTGCTAATAGACCAGCCGTTTTTATCGGTATCGACTCACCGGATTTCAATCTTGACCTGGAACTGTCGCTCAGACGCGAGGGAATAAAGACGGTCCATTATGTAAGCCCGTCGGTATGGGCGTGGCGTCAGGGGAGAATCAAAAAAATCGCGCGCGCAGTGGATCATATGTTGGCACTGTTGCCGTTCGAAGCGGATTTTTATCGTGAGCACAAGGTGCCGGTAACCTATGTGGGGCATCCGCTCGCTGATCAAATTCCGCTAGAACCAGACCCAGCTGCGGCTGTGCAAACCTTGGGATTGGGTGAGCGAGCCGACAATAAAAAAATCATTGCATTAATGCCGGGCAGTAGGTCAGGAGAAGTCGCTCGCATGGGGCCGGTTTTCTGGCAGATGGCTGAGTATTGTTCTTCGAGACAGAAGAATCTGTTATTCCTGGTTCCCTCAGCAAATAAAGAGCGCCACGAGCAACTGAGTGAGCAGCTTAAGGCTCTGTCACCGCAGCTACCTATAGAGTTAATCGAGGGGCGATCTCATCAGATAATGGAAGCGGCTGATGTTGTTGTGATGGCCTCTGGCACGACTACATTGGAAGCTATGTTATTTAAACGTCCGATGGTTATTGCCTATAAATTGACGACGCTGACATTTTGGCTGTTGTCGCGGCTGGTAAAGGTCAAATATATAGGCTTGCCCAATTTGTTGGCTGGCAAAGGTATTGTCCCGGAGTTTATCCAAGACAGGGCCACGCCTGTCGCCATAGGTGATGCCGTATTAAATTATCTAAATAATCCGAGCACCACCAAAAAACTATTGAGTACGTTTACGGATTTGCATCTGGCTCTTAAAAAGAATGCAGACGAAACGGCAGCTTCAGCCATTGCTGATTTGATTAATCGGGGCGAGAAATGAAAGTGCGTATTTTGGCCGGCGTTGACGAAGTAGGGCGTGGACCACTGGCAGGTGACGTGCTTGCAGCAGCGGTTGTATTGGATGAGCGCCGTCCTATTGCCGGACTGGCAGACTCCAAAAAATTGTCAGAGAAGAAAAGGGAAGCGCTGTACGAAGAAATTCGCGAAAAGGCGGTTAGCTATTGCATAGCTAGGGCAACCGTTGCAGAGATTGACCAGTTGAATATTCTTCACGCCAGTTTGCTGGCAATGAAACGCGCTGTCGAAGGATTGCATTTACAACCGGATCACGTCCTGGTGGATGGCAATAGGTTGCCTAAATGGCAATATTCGAGCGAGGCTGTCATTCAGGGCGACGCTTCTGTGGCTGCTATCAGCGCTGCGTCGATTTTGGCGAAGGTCACAAGGGACCGGGAAATGGTCGTGCTCGATGATCTCTATCCCGGTTACGGTTTTGCCGAACACAAAGGCTATCCTACCCGTGCGCATCTTTCTGCTCTTCAAGCACTTGGACCTAGTGCAATTCACCGCAAGGGTTATGCTCCGGTACGACAGCTAATGGTACAGGAATCTCTTTTCTAAATCGGCGCAACATTTGTCGCGCCGATACTCCTCATTATTTATTTCGACGACAAATTTTTTGAATCGCGACATTATTTTCAAAATTTGATGTTGCGGTCATTTTTTGCGCTATAACTTTATGTAGCCCCGGTTGTCGAGAAATCTATTGGTATCATGACCCGGGTAAAAAATAAAAATATTGGACTGCAGAGTGAATACAGCGAAGCCAGTGCAGTTACCCAAAGAAAATTCCAGGCCCGCCTGGTGGACCGCATGGTTCGGATTGTACCGGGAATGGTTGCAACAACTCCTGTTACCTACGGAAGAGTCTGTTATGCGCCGTTATATACGTCATCCCTCCGATATCCCCATAGATTTTCAAGTTGATGAAAGCGAGCCACGCGTGGTCCGGCGAATGCGCGACGTCAGTGCGGGCGGGTTATGTTTTACAGCCGATCGCCCGATGCAGAAAGGCGCGCGCATTCGCATAAATATACCTTTACTGCGTTGTGCCGAGGACAGTCCTCCCGATATGACTGAGTCCTTTAAGGCAGAGGGCATAGTGGCGTGGTGTCGCAAAGAAGGGGAGAACTACGCTATTGGAGTTCAATTTGCTGATCAATCGACGCAATTTGGGCTGCGTATGGTTGAGCAGGTGTGTCATATCGAGCATTACAGATATGACGTTTTGCAGGAAGAGGGAAGAGTATTAAGCAGTGAGGAAGCGGCGCGTGAATGGGTCGAGCGTTACGCGGCGGAATTTCCGCGGTAGTTGGTAGTGCGGTCACTGTCGGTGACCGCATCAAGTAATTTATTTTCAGGCCGCAACTAAAAGCCGGTCGTAGCGCTGACTTAGCAAGTCGTAAAACTGCTCTCGCAACGTCAGGATCGCGGTTTTCAGATCGGCAATTTCCTGTTCGGTAATATCTTGTCGTCCCACATAAACCTGCTTGCGAAATAGAGCGATGCGGGCACCGTAGAGCCGCAAAGTTTTCTCCATGGCTTTTTCACCCAACATCAATAACTTCGCTTCTGCATCCGCGAGTTTGCGGAATTCTTCAACCAATTCTGTGTTGGCTTTTTCGAGTTCCTGTTTGCGCGCTGCAGGCCAGTTCTTGCCGAACTTGGTGGACTCTATAACCAGCGCGGAATAACGGGCGAAACAGTGATTGACGGTGCCGACCGATGCGGATATTTCTTCCAGCAGCTCAATCCGACGATTGGTGTAGGGGGCATTTTGGGGGTTGGCCTGTTTGCGGTGATACAGCCATGCAGTAGTCAGGGTTAATGCGCCGCCCAGGCCAACTTTTAAAGCAGTGTCAAAAATGGGCCAGATTTCTGTAAAGCTCATGGGGCTTTGACTCCTCTCCCGTCAAAAAAATGGCGATAAAAATGATTTGGAAGAGACAAAGCAAGAACCTAACCAGCCTGGCATTTCTCTTTATCCGCCGGCGATTTTTACTTTAAAACCTTTCTTTTCCAGAATCGGTTTTAGCTTTTCCCTTTGCTCGCCCTGAATTTCAATAACCCCATCTTTGACAGTCCCGCCCGTTCCACAGGCCTGTTTCAGTTCTTTGGCGAGGTTTTTTAAGCCTTCTTCATCCAGGGGAAGCCCCGTGATGAGGGTCACCCCTTTGCCGCCGCGCCCTTTGGATTCGCGCTGCAGGCGGACGACGGAATCGGCAGGGGGAATAGGTGCAGCATCTTTGGGTTTGGGCTGTTTAATGCGGCCAGTTTCAGTGGAGTACACCAAACGCGAGGAGTCCTTCATAAATTCTCCGGACATGGTTAGAAAATCGCACCGAGTATAACCTCAGCAAAGCGGCAGGGTTAGTCTCAGAGAAATGCAGAGGTGCCTTTTGAAAAATTTGACTATAAGTTTTAGGAATTAAAAGTCACATTTCATGCTTTTTAAGTTGCGTATTGACAGGGTTGGCTATACTGAAAGTGTTTGTGTTTATTGTGGCGACAGTACAGAAGGATTCATTGACTGTCCGACCAATTCCCTGGTGTCAACGGCTGGGACAGCCGCTACCCTCATAATCGCCGTGCAGCAATCGCTATAACAATATCTGCCGCAGTAGGGTAACTCTGGTGTGACGAACCCAAATGAAATGATTTCATCGGAATTTACCGGTGCCGCGTTCGGTGCGTATCAAACCAATCACGCGCTCAACGTGCTTTTGAATTCCATGCGGGAAATCGTCCTGTATTTTGATCGTTGGGGCGTAATCCGGCATGCGAATGCCCGGGCGTATGAGTGGCGCAAAGACGGCCAGCTCATAGGTAAAACATTTGTCGAGATAGCCCCGTGCTGGGATGATCCAGCTGAGCGCCAGCGGGAGATCATGCAGGTGTATCGGACGCGTCGGCCGCAATTGGAATCGCGCGAGCGCGCTTTGGAAGAATGCGGTGACTGCTGGTTCCGGGTCGACAAAATTCCGACGACCGATGAGTGCGGTAAAGTCGATGGTGTCATGGTTGTCATCAGTGATATCACACAATCTGTGCGGCGCGAGCTGGCGATCAAAGAGAGCGAAGCTCGCTACCGCGCCTATATTGCCAACAGTCCAGATGCGATCTGGCGCTACGATATCTGCCCCCCCATCAATACCCGTCTCCCCATAGAACAGCAGGTCGATTTAATTCTGAAGCGTGCGGTGCTCGCCGAGTGTAATGAAAAGTTGGTGCGGTTGTACGGTGTAGGTTCGGCGTCCCATCTCATTGGCTTACCGATCTACCACAATGGCTCGCCAAATCTCAGCGCTGACATCACCGATTTTGTGCAAAACCGCTATCGTCTTGAAGATCGCGAGTACGAACATTTGGATAGCTCAGGGCAAGTGATGTCGTTGCAAAGCAGCGCTATCGGAATCGTCGAAAATGGATTTCTTACCCGGGTATGGGGAACAACACGAAATATTACGGATAAATGCCGTTATCTCGCCAGAATGGAATACCTCGCCAATCATGATGTGCTGACGGGGTTGCCCAATAGAAGTGTGCTATATCGCACCATGAATAAGGCACTCAAGGAGCGCGGCGATGAACAAAAAATGGCGCTGTTGTTGATCGATTTGGATAGATTCAAGGAAATCAATGATACGCTCGGGCATCTGGCTGGCGACAAAGTTCTCAAACAATTGGGGCAGCGCCTGCAGTCAATGCTGAATGAAACAAAAGGTTTGGTGGTGCGATTGGGCGGCGATGAGTTCGCGATTTTTTTACCCAATTTACGCAATGCACAGCAAGCTGCCATATTGGCCCACAAAATCCTCGACAGTATTTCGTTGGTATTTGAAGTTGAGGGTTTGCGCACGGAGATTTGTGCAAGTATTGGGGTTGCGATTTGTCCTGATCAGGCGCAGGACGTCAGTGCTATGATGAGGTTTGCTGACGTAGCCATGTACAGGGCCAAAACCTGTTTGCAGGGAGTAGCCGTCTACGATTCCGCGTTCGATCCTCACTCTCCCAAGCGTCTTGAATTAATGGGAGCTTTAGGGCGCTCTATTCGCGAGAATCAATTAATTTTGCATTTTCAGCCAAAAATCCAGCTGAGTTCAAACAAGGTTTATGGTTTTGAAGCCTTGCTGCGCTGGAATCATCCGGAACTCGGATTTATTCCGCCGAATGATTTTATTCCGATTGCCGAGCACTCCAACCTTATTTATCCCATGACGCTCTGGGTATTGGAAAATGGCATTCGCCATTGCAAGCAATGGTTGCAACAAGGATTTCATATCAGCATGGCGATGAATTTATCTGCGCGCAATTTGCTGGATGATCGAATTGCCTTGGATTTAAAGCGCCTGTTGCGCGAATATGAAGTTCCAGGACATTTGGTGGAGTTGGAAATTACTGAAAGCACCATTATGTCCGATCCAAGTCGCGCGGAAGCGGCGCTCGCGCGGATTCATCGTTTGGGTGTTAAATTGTCGGTGGATGATTTTGGTACGGGATATTCATCGCTCGCTTATCTCAAGCGATTGCCTGTACAAACATTGAAGATTGACTCGTCCTTTGTGCGCTCCATGTTAAATGATGAGCAGGACGAGATTATTGTTAACTCAACAATTAATCTCGCTCACAACCTCGGATTGCGGGTGGTGGCGGAGGGTGTAGAGAGTTCGGCGATTTACCAAAAGCTCGTGGATCTCGGTTGTGATGAAGCCCAGGGTTTCTATATGGGACGACCATTGCCAGCGCCGGAGGCAGAGCGCTGGTTGAAGGAATCGATTTGGGGATTGTGCGAGACTTAAGCCCGCTTTTCCTTTGCAAATTTATTTATCTAAATTGGCTGTTTTCTTTAAGTTTTCTTACGTCTAATAGACGTTGTTCTATTCTTGCGCGGGCTTGAAAATCTTTTTCATCGGTTAAGCGCAGTGCATTGCGCAATTGAATTTCCGCTTTGTCGTAAATACCTTTCAGCAAAAAATATTCTGCGCGGGCTTTGTGTACGTCGAGAATGTGTCCGGCCAAGCCGTGCACCTCGGCCAGCAAATACCAGACATAGGAATTGCTGGGATGTCTTTTAACGTGTTCCATTAAAAGTGCTTCGCATTGGATATAGCGCCCCGATTCCATCAGTATTTCGGCCAAGCGCACGTTTAATGGATGATTGGCTGGTTGTTGGGCGAGTGCAGAGCGCAGTACGTCAATCGCTTGCTCCCAATTTTCCTCTTTGGCCGCAATGTCAGCTTCCGCCACTGCTAGGATTGCGCGATTATTGGTCATGGTTTTAAGGCGCTCCAAGGCTGAGCGGGCACCTTTGATATCGCCGTTGCGAATCCGCGCCAGCACCAGGCCGTAGTGCGCGGTCAGTGGTGACATGGTTTGATAGCGGTCCACTTCCTCTTCAAATCGTTTTGCTGCGCGTGCGGAGCTGGTTTCGAAATGCAACATAACGCGCGCGCGGAGCATCTGGTATTCCTCGTCGGGCTCCACATGTTTCTTCGGATATCGTTGTGCCCGGCTTGCAGAGTCCGAAATCCGCGCTTCGGTCAACGGGTGGGTTAGAAAAAATTCAGGTACCCGAGTTTGATAGCGGGTGGATTTGATCATCTGCTCAAACATATTGGTCATGGCATGAGGATCAAATCCCGCGGCAGTGAGAGTCTGCATGCCAATGCGGTCGGCTTCGATCTCCATTTCCCGGCTGAACCTCAGCGAAGACTCAACAGTGGCGGCCTGGATCGCGGGAATCGCAGCAATTCCGACATCGCTATTACCCGCTGCCAGCACCACAAGGCTGGCCAGGAGGGCGGCCAATCCTACGGTTGAGGTGGTTTTTTGTTGCTGTACTCGCCGGGCATAGTGGCGTTGGCTCAAGTGTGCAAGCTCGTGCGCAATGATGGAGGCGAGTTGATGCTCGTTTTGTGCTGTGAGAAAGGTTCCGGTATTGACCCCTACGATCCCGCCGGGAGCGGCAAAAGCGTTTAGCTGAGGGCTGTCGAGTACGATCAGTTCCAGGCGCTTATCCTGCAGGTCGCTGTAGTTCGCTACTCGCTGGATGAGCGATGCAAGATAGGATTCGATGAACGGGTCCAGGGATGTTGGCAAAGCGGCGCGGTAGAGTCTGATCAGCTCTTGGCCAAGTGCATACTCTTCGGAGACGGAGATCAATCCTGCGCTGCTTTCACCCAGCGAGGGCAATTGCAGTTCGGCCTTATCAACGACTGCCCAGGCCTGCGCGAACAAAGCGTGCAGGATGAAAAGAAATATCACGTAGAATGAAGCGCGACGCCGAACCATAACCAACCTTTGTTAAATGCGAGCGAGGGATAGGCTTGGTTCCGGGTTCAAACGAACCGGGAATTCCCCGTACGCGGCGAACTAATGTAGCCAGCTGTCGCCTGCTTGACCAGATCGCATGAAAAAAACTGATATTGATCGTTATGCGATAACAAATAAAGCCTACAAGATCGCAATGAATTAAGTTGCGCTGCTTGAGACCATTCCGTAACGGAGAGATTCCATAGTGTCCAACCCGATTGATCTGCCTGCCGGCTCCCCACCTATCGAGATAGATCTGAATGCCTGCGGGCTTCGCTGCCCATTGCCCTTGCTGAAAGCCAAACAAGCGCTCAACCAAGTGGCTTCCGGGAGCTATATCCGGGTTCTGGCGACCGATTCCGGCTCGGTCCGGGATTTTCACGCTTTTGCGGAGCTCAGTGGCAACCAGCTGTACTCATTCCGTGATATCGACGGAATCTATGAATATATATTGTTGAAAAAGTAGGTGCGGTTGCGATTACACTGGGAGCGTTGCAGGCGGTGCAGCATCTTCGAGTGATTATCTGCCAGCTGTTTCGTGGGAAAGAGGGGCTGCCCTGAAGGCGCCGGGACTGCTGCAATGCAGCGAAAACAGCCGGTAGATAATTGGGGTTGACCTGTGTAGAATCGGTCACCCGTAGCTGGCCGGCGGCCTTGTGCCTATGGTTGTTACAGAATATTTTGCCAACCCTGTACGTGTAAAAACGAATATCAAGGCGAAACCTTTCTTTCCGCCAATCACCTGTGTTGCTCTGAACACATTACTTTCGTAATGAGGGAATTGTTTGTTTATCAGGACGACGTTTTGGTTCTGAGGTGCAGTTATTGTGTGTGGATTCAGGTCAGCGCCAACTACAAAGGCCTCGACATAGATTGAGGTAAACGTTTGTTGAATGAAGCGCGATCCCCGCGCGACGGATGAGGAGACTTGAATGCTCGAGGATATTGATGCTCTCGAAACCCGAGAGTGGCTAGATGCTCTTGAATCAGTAATTCGACACGGTGGTTCAGAGCGGGCCGCGTATTTGCTGGCACAACTGGCAAATGCGGCGACCCAATCCGGCGTAAAACTGCCTTCTGCTATTAACACGCCGTATTGCAACACTATTCCTGTTGCAGAAGAGAAAAAACTTCCTGGAGACCCCAAGCTAGAGCGCCGAATCCGCTCTTTGACTCGTTGGAACGCCATGGCCATGGTTATGCGCGCTAACGACAATGATGAGGGGCTCGGTGGTCATATATCCACATTCTCCTCGGCAGCGACCCTGTACGATGTAGGTTTTAACCACTTTTTCCGCGGCAACGACGGCGATCAACTGGGTGATTTGGTTTATTTCCAAGGCCACAGCGCTCCCGGCATGTACGCGCGTTCTTACCTGGAAGGCCGACTGACAGAAGACCATCTCGATAACTTCCGCCGTGAAGTGGATGGCAAGGGTCTTTCCTCTTATCCCCACCCATGGTTGATGCCGGATTATTGGCAATTCCCCACCGTATCCATGGGACTCGGGCCTATCATGGCCATCTATCAAGCTCACGTAATGCGTTACATGTCCGCGCGCGGTCTTGCTCCTCGCGGTGATCGTAAGGTGTGGGCGTTCCTCGGTGACGGTGAGTGTGACGAGCCAGAATCACTGGGCGCAATTTCTCTTGCGGGACGAGAGCAGATGGACAATCTGATCTTCGTCATTAACTGTAACCTGCAGCGTCTGGACGGCCCTGTGCGCGGCAACGGCAAAATTGTCCAGGAATTGGAAGGTGTTTTCCGCGGTGCAGGCTGGAACGTCATTAAAGTTCTGTGGGGCAGCAAATGGGATGAATTGCTGGCCAAAGATAAAACCGGCTTGCTGCAGAAGCGCATGGACGAGTGCGTCGATGGCGAAATGCAGAATTTCAAAGCCAACGGTGGCGCCTACACGCGCGAACACTTCTTCGGCAAATATCCGGAGTTGTTGGAGTTGGTCAAAGATATGACCGACGATGAAATCTATGCGCTCAATCGCGGTGGTCACGACCCACAAAAAGTTTACGCGGCTTATGCTGCGGCGGTTGCTCATAAAGGTCAGCCGACAGTTATCCTTGCGCAAACAGTTAAAGGCTATGGCATGGGAAGTTCTGCTGAGTCTGCGAATGTCGCGCACTCAGTCAAGAAGCTGGATCTCGATAGCCTGAAAGCATTCCGTGACCGCTTTGAAATTCCCATCAGTGATGAGGAGTTGAAAAATGTTCCATATTACCGGCCCGCACCGGATTCGCCGGAGATGATTTATCTGCACGAGCGACGCAAACAGCTGAACGGCTATTTACCATCGCGCGTGTCTGATTTTGAATCTTTGGAAGTGCCGAGTCTGGAGTCTTTCAGAGCCTTGCTGAAATCCACCGGTGACCGAGAAATCTCCACCACTATGGCTTTCGTGCGCATTCTGTCTACCCTGGTGAAAGACAAGAATATCGGTCAGCGAATTGTTCCGATCGTGCCGGATGAGGCGCGCACCTTTGGTATGGAAGGGATGTTCCGTCAGTTGGGTATCTATTCGTCAGCCGGACAGAAATATACGCCGCACGACGCCAACCAGATCATGTATTACAAGGAAGATCAAAAAGGGCAGATTCTGGAAGAAGGTATCAACGAAGCCGGCGCTATGTCAGCCTGGATCAACTGTGCCACAGCCTATAGCACTTACAAAGTGCCTATGGTGCCTTTCTATATTTACTACTCGATGTTCGGCTTCCAGCGCATTGGCGATTTGGCGTGGCTGGCGGGCGATATTCAAGCTCGCGGCTTCCTCATAGGCGCAACCGCTGGTCGCACCACATTGAACGGCGAAGGTTTGCAGCACCAGGACGGTCACAGCCATATTCTGGCTAATACCATTCCTACCTGTCGTACATACGATCCCGCGTACGCCTACGAACTGGCCGTCATTATCCAGGACGGTTTGAAGCGGATGTATGCTGATAAGGAAAACTGTTTCTATTACATCACCACTATGAACGAAAACTACGTTCATCCGGACATGCCGGAAGGCGCGGAAGAGGGCATAGTGCGTGGAATTTATAAGCTGATTGAAGGCAAGAAAAAAGCGAAGAAGAAAGTTCAATTGATGGGTGCTGGCACCATCCTGCGTGAAGTGGAAGCGGCTGCGCAGCTGTTGCGAGACAACCACGGAGTTGAATCCGATGTGTGGAGCCTGACCAGTATCAATGAACTGACTCGCGACGGTCAGCGGGCTGACCGTTGGAATCGTTTGCATCCCGATCAACCAGCGAAAAAAGCTTATATCACTGAGCAGTTGGAAGGTCAGGAAGGCCCATTTATCGTTTCAACGGACTATATGAAAAACTTCAGTGAGCAATTGCGTCCATATATCCCCGGTCGTTATTACGTCTTGGGTACCGATGGTTTTGGTCGCAGTGACACCCGCGCGAAATTGCGTCATTTCTTTGAAGTGAGCCGTTATTTCGTTGTGATCACTGCTCTCAAAGCTTTGGCAGACGAAGGCAAAGTGCCCACATCAGAAGTGGTAGATGCCATGAAAAAATATGGTATCGATCCTGACAAAGCCGACCCTACGACCGTCTAAAAAGGAGTGCTGAGAGTGTCTATTGAAACCATCAAGGTTCCTGATATCGGTGGCTCCGAAAATGTGGATGTCATCGAGATTTCTGTCGCGGTCGGCGATGTCATTCAGGCAGAGCAGACCCTTATAGTGCTGGAGTCTGACAAGGCTTCCATGGAAGTTCCCGCGCCTAAAGCTGGTAAAGTTGTGAAGGTGCTGCTCAAAGAAGGAGACAAGGTGTCCGAAGGCTCTCCTATTATCGAGCTGGAAGTCGAAGGGGCGGAGACAACGACAGCCGCTGCTCCAGCTGCAGCTCCGGCGCAGTCTAAGGCTGAGCCAGCAGCGGCGGCACCTGCCGTATCTGCTGCGCAGGAGCTGACGGTCGAAGTGCCGGACATTGGCGGAGCTGAAAACGTCGATGTCATTGAGGTCTGTGTTAAGCCCGGACAGGATATCAGTGAGGGCGATTCCATTATCGTTCTGGAAAGTGATAAGGCATCTATGGAAGTGCCTGCGCCTGCATCCGGTAAGGTTGTTAGCGTTTTAATCAAAGAAGGCGATAAAGTTTCTGCTGGAAGCAAAGTTCTGGTTCTGGCAACTGCAGGTTCAGTCGCGGCTTCTGCGCCGGCTTCTCCGGAGACTAAACCAGAGGCTGCTGCCAGTTCTTCCGCGCCAGCTGCTTCCTCATCTGTCGTTGATCTTGTGGTGCCCGATATAGGTGGTGCAGAAGGTGTCGATGTTATTGAGGTCAGTGTAAAAGTTGGTGACGAGATCAAAGAGGGTGATTCTTTGATCGTGCTGGAGAGCGACAAGGCATCTATGGAAGTGCCTGCAACTGCGTCTGGCAAGGTAACCGAGTTGTTTGTCAAAGAGGGCGACAAGGTCTCCAAAGGAACTCCAATTGGGCGTTTGCAAGTTTCTGGTGGCGCGGTTCCCACAGTGGCGCCGCAGCCTGCAAAAGCTCCATCTGCATCGCCAGCAGCCCCCGCGGCCGCTCCTGCGCCATCAGTCGCACCAGCGGCTGCGAGCGTTTCTACAGAGCCTGCTCCTCGGTCCAATGCCACCGTTTACGCCGGGCCCTCCGTGCGCAAGCTGGCTCGTCAGTTGGGCGTCGATTTGGCGGAAGTGAAAGCGAGCGGTCCAAGGGGCCGTATTACCAAGGATGATGTGCGCGGCTTCGTTAAATCCATTATGGAAAATCGCTCCAAAGGCGGTTCTGTTGCAGCTTCTGTGAGCGGTAGCGGTATCCCGGCAATGCCTGCCGTCGATTTCTCTCAATTCGGGGAAATCGAAATGGTGAAAATGAATAAGATCAAAAAAGTTACGGCATTTAATATGTCCCGTAACTGGTTGAATATTCCTCATGTCACCCAATTTGATGACGTGGATATCACGGAGCTCGAAAATTTCCGTAAATCCATGAAAGATGAAGCGGAAAAAGCAGGTGTGAAACTGACTCCGCTACCATTCCTGTTGAAAGCATGCGCGGCCGCATTGAAAGCTGAGCCTTCCTTCAATGTTTCTTTGCATGCGGATGGCGAGCATATAGTTCAGAAGAAATACATCCACATAGGTATAGCGGTTGATACACCGAATGGCCTGGTTGTGCCAGTGATTCGCAATGTTGATCAAAAAGGATTGTTTGAACTGGCTGCAGAGGCCACTGCGTTGGCGAAAAAGGCGCGCGATGGAAAATTGTTGCCGAAAGAAATGCAAGGCGGCTGCTTTACCATCTCCAGCCTTGGGGCAATTGGCGGAACCGGTTTTACTCCGATCGTAAATGCTCCTGAAGTGGGTATATTGGGTGTATCAAGAGCTGATACCAAGCCTGTTTGGGATGGTAAAGCATTTGTGCCGCGTTTGATGCTGCCGTTGTGTCTCTCTTATGACCATCGTGCTATCAATGGTGGTGATGCTGGTCGATTCCTGACGTACCTCGGTTCTCTGCTGTCGGATGTCAGACGCCTTCTTCTTTAATTCGCTTTGAATAAGCAGGTAAAACAAAAGCCGACGTAAGTCGGCTTTTTTTATGCCCGGGAGAAGTAGGATCAGGATCTATAACCATTGGGGTTTTGTTTCTGCCAGTTCCAGGTGTGTTTAATCATGTCCTCCAGGCCGTATTGGGTGTTCCAGCCGAGCACCTTCTGGGCCTTGGTGGGATCAGCGTAGCAGGTTGCCACGTCGCCTGGGCGGCGGGGAGCAATTTTGTAAGGGATTGGCTGTCCTGAGATCTCGCGGAATTTCTCGATGATTTCCAATACTGAAACGCCTCTCCCGGTTCCCAGATTAAAAATATGAAATCCAGAGCCCGTATTTTGTAGGTGTTCAAGCGCTTTCAGATGCCCAGCAGAAAGATCCATTACATGGATGTAATCACGCACTCCTGTACCATCTGGTGTGTTGTAATCATTTCCAAATACGTTGACCTGGCGCAATTTGCCGGTGGCAACTTGGGCCACATAGGGCAGTAGATTATTAGGGATATCGTTGGGATCTTCGCCAATTTGTCCTGAGGGGTGGGCGCCGATAGGGTTGAAGTAGCGCAACAGGGTGATGTTCCAGAAATCGGGTCTAGAGCGCTGAGTATCCGCCAAAATTTCCTCAACCATAAGCTTGCTTCGGCCGTAGGGATTGGTTGCGGAGGTTTTACTGCTCTCAGGAATGGGTACTTGCTCCGGATTCCCATAAACAGTGGCTGATGAGCTAAAAACAAGAGTATTGCAGTTATGCCGTTCCATCACCTCGCACAACCCTACAGTGCCTGCCACATTGGTGCGGTAGTAGGCTAGGGGGATTTGATTGGATTCTCCCACCGCTTTTAGTCCAGCAAAATGGATGACGGCTTTAATCTTGTGTTGCTGAAAAATGGCTTCTAGCGCCGATTGATCGTTGATGTCGGCCTTTATCAAAGGAAATTCTTTTCCTGTAATGCGTTTTACCCGCTCTATAGCCTCGATATGACTGTTGTGGAAATTGTCGATGACAACTATGTCATATCCTGCTTCTAACAATTGCACAGCTGTGTGCGTTCCTATATACCCCGCACCGCCCGTGACCAGGATTGTCATTTGTTTCTCCTAATTGCTGGTGAAAGTTTTCCGTTCCGTTCAATGTCGCTTTATTAGCATACTCAACAATGCATTGCAGGATTGTAAATTTATGAGCGAAGAGTATGAAATCTGGGAGAGTAAATCTTGATTTGACGAATCGGATTTATTTATCGATGGTATCCGGAAATAAAAAAGCCCTGGTATTTCTACCAGGGCTTTTTTGTTTGGCTCCGCCTGCTGGGCTCGAACCAGCGACCCAATGATTAACAGTCATTTGCTCTACCGACTGAGCTAAGGCGGAATGATCTGATGCTTGCTTGTCGAGGCGCGTATACTAGTGCGCTCCTCGCTCTGTGTCAACCTTCTTAACTGTTTGAATTTAAAAGTTTTTAAAGCTCAAAATTCGCACATTTAGGTTGGTAGGACCGAGCGGACTCGAACCGCTGACCCCCACCATGTCAAGGTGGTGCTCTAACCAACTGAGCTACGGTCCTGTGCAGAGGTCGCGTATTCTAGCGACCTAAATGCCGTTGAGCAATATCTTTCTGAGCTTTTAAAACGCTTTTTTTATTGCGATTAGAAAGCCTTCAGTGCGGCGGCGCCGAGCGCAGCCTGATAAATAATTTGCGTTGCCCGCGCCCATACTGTCAGCTTGTCCACGCGATCGGTCTCGAGCGGTACCACGATAGTGTCGCCTGGTTGGATGCGACCCTTATTGGACCTAAACCAAGCTGAATTATCTGGTTGCATAACGCTACCGTTTGCTTTGACGATATAGACGCGCGCTTCATCCGCGTTCTTCTTGAAACCACCAGAGCGTTCAATATAGGTCTGAGCATCCAGAGAGGGATCATAAAAGTGAGACGTGGGGTATTGCACTTCGCCGACCACTGTGACCGAAGGTTTATAGCGTGGAATTGTCAGTGTATCCCCATGTTCCAATTGGAAGTCGTGATGAGCGGAGTTTTCCAGAATTGCGGGCAAATCTATAACCATTCTTCCGAGCGGTTTTATGGAATTTAGGTTCTTAATCAGCTGCTCGGCCTCTTCAACACCGATTTCTTCCTGTCCTGTTGCAAGACCTGCGCTGCGAGCTGCGATTTCGCTTTGTAATTTATCTTTTAGCTCTGTCAAACGCTGTTGCTCTAATTCGCGCAGCTCTTGACGGGAAAAGACGGCACCTAAAGGATAGGCGTGTGGAGTTAGGCCTCCCGCGCGAGTTAATACATCAACCAGCGTTTCCCCTGGAAGAATGGTATAAGTTCCCGGAAACATTACTTCGCCCAAAATTTCCACGGTTTCTTTTTGTTTCCAAAGAGGAATTTGTTTCACCTGCAGGGTGTCACCGGGTTCTATCGGGACTGGTTCATCTGAAAAGTTGACCGCTATATGAATTACAACACGACGGCGCTCTTCATCAATTCCATAACGTGTAATCTCGCCATTAGTGTCTAGTGCGCTCTCGGTGAGACCCCCGGC
This sequence comes from Saccharophagus sp. K07, assembly GCF_014336955.1. GTDB lineage: Bacteria > Pseudomonadota > Gammaproteobacteria > Pseudomonadales > Cellvibrionaceae > UBA5868. Next base: position 1,027,586 of record NZ_QRAI01000001.1, read on the forward strand.
AAGCTGGATCAGGTCTTTTGTAGTCATTCCTTCTGAAATGGGATAAACCCCCGGAAAGCGCACGCTACCGCTGATGGCGACGACTTTTTTGCGTTCGTTGAAACGGGCCTGCGCTTCCAGCTGCGTTACAACATCTGCCAATTGCTCATCGCGTTTATCGTCGTAATTAAACAATTGGACAACATCAAAGCCCTGTAGAAGAGGATCTTTGGCTGAGCCAGGCGACTGCCATGCCTCAGTAGGAGAAAATAAAAGCACTTCTACCCGCCGGGTTTCTAAACTAAAACGCTGAATCAAGGCAATGTCGATATCAGGATTTGGCAATAATTCTCGAGGGCTTGGAATCAAATCGGTAAAACGCAGGTCAGGCTTCCACGAGCGAGGGCCTGGGCGTTTTACATGGCCGGCGAGGGTCACTTGGTTATTAACAAAATCCAGCTTTGAGGCTATGGACAACAAATCTCCGTCTTGTAGCTCGTATTGCTTTCCTTGGGGAGTTGATAGGTCGATGTTTATCAGCGTTCGTTCACCAAAAGAATCGTGGCGAACCAAATAAGAAATTGGCAAGTAAGCGTTGTTGGTGAGGCCGCCAGCGAGCTGAATGAGTGTATTGACGGTAGCTTCTTTTTTTATTTCATATGTGGCTGGCCGCTTTACTTGTCCCGTGACTGAAACGGTTTTTCCGATTGGCGGAACAAAAATAACGTCTCCGGGTAGCAGGCGAGAATCCTTTGATGTGTCTCCCAACAGAAGCAAATCATAAAGGTCTAAAGACGTTATAACTTGTCCACCGCGTTTGAGTTGAACATTGCGCATGCTGCCCACTTCAGTAATCCCACCGCTGGCGAACAAGGCATTGGTCATGGTGGCGAGTGAGCCGACCGTAAATGAACCAGGTCTTTCTACTTCTCCTAGTACAAAAATCCGAATGGTGCGAAGTGCGCCCATGGTGACTGAGGCTTTAATCCCAATCATTTGTTCGCTGACGATTTGCTCAATTACTTTTTGGGCCTTTTCAAATGTAAGACCAGCGAGAGTGACTGGGCCAATCTGCGGAAATTGAATTTGTCCTTCGCGATTCAATACCAGAGAGTGGGCAATATTTTCTTTTCCGTAGAGCTGAATGACTAAGGTGTCTCCAGGCCCCAATACATAATTGGCTGGTACCGGAATATCAGTGGCGGGGCGAAAGGCTTCTACACCACTCGCAAACAGGTCGCGACCGAATAGAGGCAATTTTGTTGGATCAGAATTTTTTTTGGTTGCTGAATCTTCGGTTTCCGATTCTGTTTCCGCATCTTTTTTGGAGTCAACCGTAGCGCTCCTGGGTTGTATATCCTCTGTAAGAACCGGTTGATTATTGTTGCTTTGGCGCGATCCCAGTAGTGCATTTAAATCAATGCCCGCAGCTTCGGCCATTTGCTGCTGCTGAGCGGGCGACATGTTTTTGAATTGCTGAATTTGTTCAGGTGTGGGGGTAAATCCCTGAGCAAAAGCACTTCCTATTCCCATCGCAAGAATTGCGCAAAGCACTCGGATCAGCCGGGTCATAAATCTTCTCATGAAAGCCATCGCAAAGATAAAAGTTAAGTTACCAATAGGCGCGCAGTGATACATGACCACCACCGCTGATTTTTTCGCCAGAATATTGAATCGCTGAAGAGTAATGAAATGCTCCAACTTCAAGCAGGAGAGTCGAATTGATCGGGCGCGTATAGGCCACCTGAATGCGATTCGTTGTTGTTTCTCCGGAGCCAAATGCGCTTCCGCCTGATCTGTAGCCTGTGGTACTGCCGTCGGCGTTCAGGTGAAATCGGCCATAACTTAGATTCAGACTATCCCCATCGCTGAAATGGAATTGACTGCGCAAGACATAGGCTTCCGTATCATTGTCCGTGGATGCCCCTATGGGGCGCCCGTGATAGCGATACCCGCTCTGATATATGCTGTGTTCATATGCCACATTGGGGGCGGTTTTATCGGATTCATAAAAATAAACTGTGGTGTTATGGGTTTCGAGGCTCAGTCGAATCTGTGTGTCTCTCCAAAGAGTTTGGAGTTCTCCGCCGGCCATTCCTATATGCCGAGAGGGCATTCCACCTGCTTCGTCTTCGCCGATCAGCTGACCATAAAAAGCCGTCGATAGGCTGTTGAATCTATGACTCCACCGCCAATCGATTCCCGCCAATTGGTTGCCGGGTTCGTTGCTGCCATCCTCGGCGACTCCTGCATCCCCACGGTTGTCGTTACCCAGAAGCAGGTTGACAAAAGTTTCTATGTCTCCAGGGCGACCTTTACCGCCCCACATGGCAGTGCGGGAAAAGCCAATTTCCAGGCTGCGCAGTGGTTTGATATTGAGCCGCATCCCCCAAAGTCGGGCATCTGGAATATGTCGCTCCGATTCCAATTGCGACATGAAGGTGACCAGTTGCCAGGGACCAATCCAACTGAGCCAAGGAGATTCAAACGCGGTGCTGGAATTTCGCTGGATAAAGATGCCAGGCGCTGGTCGTGCGTTATGGCTAAGGATCAGGCTGGAATCCCATCCTGGACCCCACCAGCGATCAATGGCTCCTACACCTATAGCCCAATTGCCTGCCAGAAAGCTCCAATAAGAACCATCAAATCGGAGGCGATCGTCGTCCTGCGGTTCATGAACGTAATTGATATCGAGGTTTAGCGTAGTAAATCGGCCGGTGTAGTTGAAAACGAGTCCAGATTCGTGCTCCTCCCTTCGGTTGGCTGAAAAATCACCAATAGAGGTAACCGAGTTACCTATAGAAGCTGTTTGTTGAAAGCTGATGCTGCGCATAGCTTTGCGTAGTTCGTGGCGAAGGTACTGATAAGACCATAACTCATCCTTATCTAAGGATGCCGGTTCGATTCCATCGAGTTCCTGTTTGATATGCGCCCACATGACAGGCCATGAGGTGATCGGGGTATTGAGCACGCCGCGATCGATGAGGTTTTGTAAATGATGACGTGTTTGTCCTTCATTCGCATCGATCCACGGAGCGGCATTGGCTGGCATGTAGCTAAGGACTCCTGTGGCCAATGTCAGCAGCAAGGACCATAACAATCTATGAATCTTGAAATGCGGCTGAGGGGTATGGCGGGGAAGAGGCGCTGCTTGAGCTGCGTACATGAGATCCACTTAGTTATTGTGAGGAGTTTCGCTGCACTTAAGGGCATGCATCTTAGGATATTTTTCAAGCGAGTCAAAGTTCGCTGATCGACGATTGGGCGGGTCGAGCTCAGGAAATGAGTGGTGGCTTCGCGAAAGCTATATATGTTGGTGATTTTTAGAGCGCAAATTTTGAGCGATTAGGTTTGCTGTTTTATGCAGTTCACAAAGTCGTACGCGAGCCCGCGCTTTGGCGTCAAACACCTTTGAAACATGCGTCAGTACCTAGACACTCTTAAAAAATTCGCATAAGGTCCCGCTCTGGTTCCGCATGAAATTTATGTTGAACCAGCTTAGAAATCGGAGAAAGTGGTGGATTACCGTTGTACCTTCACTGAGTGAATTCAATATCAAAAAAATAAGCGCAAACAACAGAGGAGTGGATTATGGCTACTCGTGAATATGGCACTGTAAAGTGGTTCAATAATGCAAGAGGCTATGGTTTTATCACGCGTGGTGATAATACAGATGATATCTTCGTGCATTACCGAAACATTCGTGGCGAAGGATATAGATCTTTGAGTGAAGGCCAGAAAGTGGAGTTTGAACTGCAGCAGGGAGAAAAGGGGTTGCAAGCCGATGATGTGGCTTGTGTTTGATCTGTAAGGCAAGTCCTTTATAAATTCCTGCACGCAGTCGCGCTTATCACGACTGCGTCATTATATTCGTTAAGTATCTGATTGTTCCTTTATATATCCTGTTAATAATTCAGATCTGCGGTTTCTGCTGCAATGGGCTTATTTTGATGACCACGCCCAGTCTTGGGTGGTCGAGGTAATGAAGCTCGCCGCTGCGCATTCTCCTTTTTTGTCTTAAGGTTATGATTTGCTTAACCAGATATTCAGGTTGAGCAGCTGCTTCATATCCATCAGCGTCCCAGCTGTTGTCTTGATTAACCTCTTCTTCGGAGGTTGGGCTTTCAATCGTTTGAGTGAGTGATGGCCCGATAGATGCCGCATGTATTGTCTCGTTAGGTTCTATTGGTAATTCGGGCCACGGATCTGCCTCTTGACCATAATTGGGTACAAATTGGGTAAACCAAAGATCAGTTTCCAGCTGCAAAAATTTGCTTACACCCAACCGAATGAACCCCTGCAGCTCAAAATGATCACCATAGCGATTACCTCCGTGAAGAATTAGGGCAGGAGCCTTTTCTGGTGCGGGAAAAGGTTGGGTCCAGGCCTCGTGAAACAATACGCGCAGTTGGCGGCTACCATTCAATGACTCCTTGGTTTTGCTTAGGTTTTGTTGGTCAGCTGGCAAGTATCGATAGTGTTGTTGGATGGGCGCAGATGCTTGCTGGTCTGCAAGATCTGCTTCGCCATTTATGGATTGCCGCTCTGCTTGCAGCGCCTGCAGAAAATCATCGGGTTCAGCTTCCTCTTGGCTGGAGATTTCTTCTTTTGGATCTACAAGGCGAAGCCAGGGAGTAGGGTAGGCCAAATGAAAATTATTTCCCCAGCGCTCTTCATCCCCGGTTGCGGGGCGTTCACTGCGTTCGAAAACGATTAATTCCACATGATAGATATTGTCAGCCGATGCCTGGCTGGACAGAGAGATCAACAATGCAAATGTCGCTAGATGGGAAGGTTTTTTGTAAAGCGATGAAAATAATCTTGTAAACGCAGTCATGAAGCTACCTTTGCTCATTAATTCGAAAGTGAATTTCCACTCTTTCCATCAGCTAATAATTCCAATGTTTTATGTGTTTGCAGAATACGATCTTCGGCATTTTCCATATTGGCGTAAAACCTCAAATAGGTTGCACCGTCCAGGCGATAATTACGCGGCTGACTTTGTACCAATTTAACCAGGGTGATCGGATCTATAGCCACTTTGCTACCAAATTCAATTCGGCCAAACTCTTTATTGGCTTCAATTTTGAGTATACCCAGCTGTTCCGCCGCAAGTTTAATGCGGGTAATGCGTAACAGGTTTTTGGTGGCATCGGGTAACAGACCGAAACGATCAATCATTTCTATCTGTAGTTCATCCAATTCATCCGGGTCTTTAACGCTGGATATCCGTTTATAAAGAATAAGCCGTGTGTGAACATCTGGCAGGTAATGATCGGGAATTAATGCCGGAATTCGGAGGTTGATCTCAGTTCCGCCTTGCACCGGTTGATCCAGATCGATTACTTCGCCTTTGCGCATAGCTCTTACCGCGCGATCCAGCATATCCATATATAAAGAAAAACCAATTGCCTGCATTTGGCCGCTTTGTTCTTCACCCAAAAGCTCTCCTGCACCGCGAATTTCGAGATCGTGTGAAGCGAGCATAAAGCCCGCGCCCAGATCCTGAGCTTCTTCGATGGCCGCAAGGCGCTTATGTGCGTCGGCTGTCATGACCTTGGCATTGGCCGTCAGCAGGTACGCGTATGCTTGATGGTGAGATCTGCCCACGCGTCCGCGCAGCTGATGCAATTGTGCCAAGCCAAATTTATCTGCTCGTTCAATGATAATGGTATTGGCGCTGGGTACGTCGATGCCGGTTTCGATAATCGTGGTGCAAACCAAGACGTTGAAGCGCTTGTGGTAGAAGTCGCTCATCACCGATTCCAGTTCGCGTTCGCGCATTTGGCCATGGCCGATTTGCACGCGCGCTTCGGGAATGGCTTCGGCCAGTTCGCGCGCAGTTTTTTCGATGGTTTTGACTTCGTTATGCAAATAATAAACTTGGCCGCCGCGCAGAATTTCCCTCAGTATGGCTTCTTTGACGATGGCGAAATCGAACTCGCGCACAAATGTTTTGATCGATAAACGTTTGGCTGGTGGAGTCGCAATAATGGATAGATCGCGAATGCCATTCATGGCCATGTTAAGGGTGCGCGGAATGGGAGTGGCGGTCATTGTGAGAATGTCCACTTCCGCTCTCAGTGATTTCAGTGCTTCCTTTTGTCTGACGCCGAAGCGGTGCTCTTCGTCAACAATTAATAAGCCGAGTTTGGGATACTTTAAACTGCCCTGAAGTAGTTTATGGGTGCCGATCAAAATATCGATTTTGCCTTCCTCAACTCGCTTCTCGATCTGTTCAATTTCCTTGGCGGTTTTGAAGCGTGAAATCGATTCGATATATACCGGCCAGTCGGCAAAACGGTCTTTAAAATTCTCGAAATGTTGTTGCGCTAACAGCGTTGTCGGCACCAACACCACTACTTGCTTGCCGTTTTGTACGGCGATAAAGGCTGCGCGCATGGCGACTTCCGTTTTACCAAAGCCGACATCGCCGCACACCAAGCGATCCATTGGTTGGGGGCGCAACATATCCGCGCGAACCGCCTCGATTGCGCTGAGCTGATCAGGTGTTTCTTCAAATGGAAAGCTTGCGCAGAATTCTTGATAGGCTTCTTCGGGATCTCTAAATGCAAATCCTTGACGGGCTTCTCTTCGGGCATAGATTTCCAGCAATTCCGCAGCAACATCGCGAATTTGTTCAGCTGCTTTGCGTTTGGCTTTCTGCCATTGATCGCTGCCGAGCTTATGGAGAGGCGCGTGATCCTCGTCCGCGCCCATATAACGGCTGATCAGATGCAAATTGGCGACAGGGACGTAAAGTTTGGCTTCGTCAGCGTACTCGATGACTAAAAATTCATGGGTCTGTCCATCTACTTCGAGCGATTGCAACCCTTTATAGCGACCCACACCATTGTCCACGTGAACAACTGGCGCCCCGAGTTTCAGCTCGGTGAGGTTTTTGATGATGTTGTCTTGATCTTCTGCCGTGCTGGATTTGCGCCTGCGTTGTTGCTGAATGCGCTCGCCGTACAGTTGTGCTTCTGCAATAACAGCGATTTTATTTTTTGTATCTATAAGGCCGTTATCCAGCGGCGCGATCGTTATGCCGTATGATTCATTGCTGCGCACAAATTCGGCGAAATTATTGAAATTAACTGGTTTTACCCGAATCTTTGCCAATTGCTCGCGCAGGGCTTCGCGCCTGCCTGAAGACTCGGCGCAAAACAGCACGCGAAATTCCTTTTCGTATAAAAATGCTTCGAGTGCGAGCAGGGGCGTTGAGGCTTTATGTGTGATTCTCAGGTCGGGCAGGGGGGAAGTGGCGAAGTTGTATTGCCCTGTCTTATCTTCTTCGACAGCTTGGTTTTTAGCTGTGATTCTGGCGAGAGGTTTGAGCTTCGCGAAAATTTCATTGGCCGCCCAGAACAGTTGTGTGGGCGGAAGAATGGGTCTAAGGCGGTCGCCTTGGCGACTTTCATAACGTTCGTAGGCCGAGCGCCAAAAATTTTCGACGGACTCCTCCAGATTGCCCACTACAACCGTCAATGTGTTATCAGGCAAATAATCGAACAGGTTTGCGCTTTCTTCAAAAAAAAGCGGCAGGTAATACTCGATTCCCGCAGGAGCGAGGCCAGAGGAGACATCCTGATATACGGGGCACGCCTTAGCGTCTCCTTGGAATTGCGTATGCCACTGATTTTTGAAAAGGGAAATCGCGGGTTTATCTAAGGGGCATTCTTTCGCTGGCAGTAGTTCTATTTGCTCAACGTGTTTAATTGTTCGTTGCGTCTCCGGGTCGAATTCGCGCAGAGACTCAACTTCATCGTCGAAAAGCTCGATGCGGTACGCCTGGGTGCTTCCCATGGGGTAAATATCCATCAGCGCACCGCGCACAGCGTACTCTCCGTGTTGGAAAACCGTGTCCACCGACTGATATCCCGCTGCTGCCAATTGCTCACGCAATCGACCAATCGCCAGCCGCTCGCCAACCTTAACTACGAGGCTGTTGGCGACGATATAGGATTTAGGTGCTATCTTTTGGCAGAGCGTTTGAGCCGCAACGATTAATATGCTTCTTTTCCCTCGGGCTAATTGGTAAAGAGCCCGCATGCGATCCGAGACAATGTCTTGGTGAGGGGAAAAGGTATCGTAGGGAAGAGTTTCCCAGTCCGCGAAGCGAAGGACGTCCGGTGCGTTATCGGTCCCTTCAATTAAAAGCTTGATGTCTCGTTCAAATTGATCCACTGCGGCGGTTGTCGGGACTATGACAACGGTCGCGAACTCGTGCCGAGCCGCCGCGTGTGCGATAGCGAGAGGCAGCGCGCCACCAGCGAGATTGCCCCACAAAATTTTGTCTCCGGGTTTGCGGGGGAGAGGTGGGGTGAACAAAGAGATCTGGGAATCTGGTGTTGGCATGAGTGGCATCCGCCGCTAAATCGTGGTTTTGAACCTTGAGTGCCCGGTAACAGGGCGGTCGCTATTCTAGCGATCCCGCCATTTCATGGCGACCTTTACCTGCCGAGAAAACTCTTGTGGCCTCTGGAGTTATCTGGCATGCATCTCTATAATGTGCGCGGCCTAAAAACGGGTGTTTCTTCTTCCGGTTGAACATTTATCTCTGACGCTGACGTCATGTAGGGATTCCCCGGATAAGACTTTCCACGGTGACAATTGAACGTCCTTGCCGTTTAAGGGGCCTTGGCAAACTCCGTTGTAAAATCCGCGAACTTTGACTCTCGAGATGGGAAGCAGGTCAGTTCCTGAACAGCACCATCGGCGGGATTTTTTGCGTTCGTAGAAAACAGTTTCCCAGTGGCTCGTCGTTGCCTTCCGACGGGCTGCTTTAGTTTCCAACCATTATCAGGCAACAACCTATGATTAAGATCCGTAAAGGATTGGATTTGCCTATTACCGGCGGTCCAAAACAAACCATAGAGGATGGTCCTAAAGTTCGCAGCGTTGCTGTCATCGGTTTTGATTACCACGGAATGAAACCGTCGATGGCAGTGGCTGTGGGTGACAGGGTCAAACGTGGCCAGGTGCTGTTCAGTGATAAAAAGACTCCAGGGGTGGTGTTTACCGCGCCGGCGTCGGGTACTGTTTCAGCCATACATCGCGGCGCTCAGCGAGTCTTCCAATCGCTCGTAATTGATGTCGAAGGCGATGACTACGTTGAGTTTGACCGGTATTCAGAGGATCAATTAGCTAAATTGGACCGCCAGGCGGTGCAGGACAATCTGGTGAAATCCGGATTGTGGACTGCGTTCCGCACTCGTCCGTTCAGCAAGACTCCCGCTCTGGATACAACCCCGAATTCCATTTTTGTGACAGCCATGGATACCAATCCGTTGGCGGCGGATCCGCAAGTGATCATTGCGGAAAAGGCGCAGGCGTTCAGCAACGGTCTTACCCTGATAGCCCGTCTGTTGGAAGGCAAAGTGTTCGTATGCCACGCTCCGGAAGCCAAACTTCCTAAAGGGCAGGGCAGCAATATTGTGTTCCAGGCTTTCTCCGGAGTGCACCCAGCAGGCAACGCTGGTACTCACATTCATTTCCTGGATCCCGTCAGTGCGAAGAAAACCGTTTGGACTATCGGTTATCAAGATGTGATCGCCATTGGTGAATTGTTTGTAACCGGACAGTTGCCATCTGAGCGAGTGATCTCTCTGGCTGGTCCCCAAGTGGCAAATCCCCGTCTGGTTCGCACGCGCTTGGGTGCAAGCCTTGAAGAACTGACTGCTGGACAATTAAAAGAGGGTGAAAACCGGGTAATTTCCGGCTCAGTGTTTGGCGGGCGTTTTGGCGGTGCCGCGGTACGTTACCTCGGTCGCTTCCACAACCAAGTCAGCGTTTTGCGCGAAGGACGGGATCGAACTTTCCTTCACTATTTGCGCCCTGGCCTCAAAAACTTCTCGGTTCTGTCGATTTACGTTTCCAAGTTGCTCGGCGGCAAATTTGATTTCACCACCTCTACAAATGGTAGTGAAAGGGCCATGGTTCCAGTGGGCTCCTACGAAAGAGTCATGCCGCTCGACATACTGCCTACTCAGCTGCTCCGCTCTCTGATCGTCGGTGACACTGAAACTGCTCAGCAGCTCGGCTGCCTTGAGCTGGACGAAGAAGATCTTGCGTTGTGCACTTTCGTATGTCCTGGGAAATACGAGTACGGCCCAATTTTGCGCAAGAATTTAACGCGCATCGAACTTGAGGGGTGAGGCATGAGTTTGCGACGCTTATTAGACAATCTGGAGCCACACTTCCACAAAGGTGGCCGTTATGAAAAGTGGTACTCGCTTTACGAAGCGGTAGATACCATTTTCTATAAACCAGCTGATGTAACCAAAACCACATCCCATGTGCGCGACGGCGTTGACCTCAAGCGCATCATGATCACGGTCTGGTTGTGTACTTTTCCCGCAATGTTTTTTGGGATGTACAACGTCGGCTATCAAGCCAACACCATTTTGGCAGAACTGGGACAAGCTGGTCTGGAAGGCTGGCGCGGAGCCTTGGTGGCGGCCTTAACCAGCCACAACCCTGCGAGCATTTGGGATAACTTCCTGTTAGGTGCTGCTTATTTTGTTCCCATCTACGCCACGGTATTTATTGTTGGTGGCTTCTGGGAAGTCCTCTTTGCGATCAAGCGCGGTCATGAGGTTAACGAAGGATTTTTCGTTACTTCCGTGCTGTTCTCCCTGGCGTGCCCACCGGACCTGCCACTGTGGCAGGCAGCCTTGGGTATCAGCTTTGGTGTGGTGATCGGTAAAGAAGTTTTTGGTGGTACTGGTAAAAACTTCCTCAACCCAGCATTGGTTGGTCGTGCATTCCTGTTCTTCGCTTATCCAGCGGATATGTCCGGTGATGCTGTATGGACCGTTGTTGACGGTTACAGTGGTGCGACTCCTCTCTCCATCGTTGCGCAAGAAGGCATGACTGCTCTGTCCGGCCATGTTACTTGGATGGATGCGTTCCTTGGCTTCGAACAAGGATCCATTGGTGAAACATCAGCTCTGGCCCTGGCTATCGGTGGTGTCATCCTGCTGATCACGGGAATCGCTTCAACGCGGATCGTTCTCGGCGTGATTATCGGCACTATCATCACGACCTTGGTGTACAACTGGGCTGGTTCCGACAGCTCTAATCCGATGTTCGCGGTTCCGTTCTGGTGGCATTTTGTTATGGGTGGTTATGCGCTTGGTCTGTTCTTTATGGCAACGGATCCTGTGTCTGCATCCATGACCAATACAGGAAAGTGGTGGTTCGGAGCGTTGATCGGCTTTATGGTTGTTACCATCCGAGTGGTTAACCCTGCGTTCCCAGAGGGCATGATGCTGGCGATTTTGTTTGCCAACATGTTTGCTCCAACCATCGACTATTTCGTCGTTCAATCCAATATCAAGCGGAGACTGGCGCGTGGCTAAGCAAGAGACAGCAAAGTACACCATTACCGTGACCTTGGTCATGTGTATCGTGGCGTCTATTTTGGTGGCTGGCTCTGCGGTTCTTTTGAGGCCGCACCAGCTGGCGAATAAAACTCAAGACTTCAAACGCAATGTTCTGATTATCGCTGGCATTTACCAGCCCAATCAGTCCGTTGAAGAGCAGTTCAAACAGATCGATGTAAAACTCGTTGATCTCGAAACTGGGCGCTTCAGCGATGCAGTGACGGATCTCGATAAGTTCGACCAAGTGGCTGCAGCGAAAAAGCCGGAACTGTCAGACAGATTGGCCCCGGAAGAGGATATCGCCAAAATCGTTCGCCGGGAAAAATACGCGAAAGTGTATCTGGTGAATGATTCTTCTGGACTTTCGAAGCTGATATTGCCAGTTCGCGGCTACGGTTTGTGGTCCACTATGGTCGGTTTTATCGCCTTGGATAAAGATCTCAACACTGTGCTCGGTTTTGGTTTTTACGATCAAAAGGAAACTCCCGGACTGGGGGGTGAGGTAGATAATCCGAAATGGAAATCACTTTGGGTCGGCAAAAAAATCTATTCCGAATCCGGTGACGTGAAAATTGACGTGGTGAAAGGTCATGTCGAGCCCAACGTGCCCGATGCGGAATACAAAGTGGATGGCTTGTCCGGTGCCACTTTGACGAGTAAAGGTGTCGCGAATCTGTTGCAATTCTGGATGGGCGAGAAAGGTTACAAGCCTTTCATCGATAATCTGAAAAACGGGGAGGCTTGATTATGAGCGCTAAAACGAAAGAACTCCTGGTCAAACCCATATTTGAAAACAACCCGGTTGTTTTACAAATTCTGGGCATTTGCTCTGCTCTGGCAGTTACCTCCAGCGTAAAAGTCAGCTTGGTATTGGCTATTGGCCTGACACTGGTATCTGCGTTTTCCAACTTCTTTGTGTCGTTGGTGCGCCACTACCTGCCGAACAGTGTTCGAATCATCGCCCAGATGATCATCATTTCTTCACTGGTGATTGTGGTCGACCAGATTCTCAAGGCTGTGGCATACGACGTTAGTAAACAATTGTCAGTGTTCGTTGGCTTGATTATTACGAACTGCATTGTGATGGGTAGAACGGAAGCATTCGCGCTGAAAAACCCACCTATTCCGAGCTTTCTTGACGGTATCGGACATGGTCTCGGTTACTCGGTGTTGTTGCTGGTGGTTGCCACCATTCGCGAACTCCTCGGATCTGGAAAATGGTTTGGAATAACAATTCTTCCAACAGCGGCGGATGGTGGTTTTTATATCCCCAATGGTTTGCTGCTGCTTCCTCCCAGTGCATTCTTCATTATTGGTCTGGTGATTTGGGCATTGCGCACTTGGAAGAAAAATCAGGTGGAGAAGCCCGAATATAAGATTGGCCCTAACTCCACTACTACGCAGGAGATCGCCTAATGGAACATTTTCTCAGTTTATTTGTTCGGACTGTTTTTATTGAGAATATGGCTTTGGCGTTCTTCCTTGGCATGTGCTCATTTTTGGCTCTGTCAAAAAAGATCAACGCTGCTATAGGTCTCGGTATAGCGGTTATTGTGGTGCAAGCGGTTACCGTACCTGCCAATAACCTCATTCTGAACTATTTGTTGAAGGAAGATGCTCTTGCTTGGGCTGGTGTCTCCGGTGTAGATCTCACTTTCCTCACGTTCATTTCGTTCATTGGGGTAATTGCTGCGATCGTGCAGATCATGGAAATGGTCATGGATAAATACCTGCCTGCTCTGTACAACGCGCTGGGCGTGTTTCTTCCATTGATCACTGTGAACTGCGTAATCATGGGTGGTTCTTTGTTCATGGTGGAACGCGACTACACCTTTGGCGAAAGTATTGTTTACGGCGTAGGTTCCGGTGCAGGTTGGGCGCTCGCCATTCTTTTGCTCGCTAGTGTTCGCGAAAAGCTCAAGTATTCCGATGTCCCCGAAGGCTTGCGTGGCCTGGGCATCACTTTTATCACCGTGGGTTTGATGTCATTGGGCTTTATGTCCTTTGGCGGCATTTCCCTCTAAGCCTGACGAGGACGACTCGGTATGAATTTAGAAATTATTCTGGGCGTCGTGATGTTCACGGCTATCGTTGTGTCTCTGGTGGTCATTATTTTGGCCGCCAAAGCCAAGCTCGTGAGCAGCGGTGAAGTTCAGATCGTTATCAATGACGAAAAAACAATTTCAGCCGCCGCGGGTGGCAAGCTTCTGCAAACTCTGGCTGCGAACAACGTCTTCCTGGCATCTGCCTGTGGTGGTGGCGGTAGCTGTGCCCAATGTCGCTGTATTGTGACGGAAGGTGGTGGTTCTATTCTTCCAACCGAAGAAGCCCATTTCAGTCGCCGCGAGCAAAATGAAGGCTGGCGTTTGAGCTGCCAGGTACCTGTAAAACAGAACATGAAAATTCATGTGTCGGAAGAGGTATTTGGTGTTAAGCAGTGGGTTTGTACTGTGGAATCCAACCCCAACGTTGCCACCTTTATTAAAGAGTTGACCTTGCGACTCCCGGAAGGCGAGAACGTGGACTTCCGTGCAGGTGGTTACGTGCAGTTGGAAGCTCCGCCGCACCATGTGAAATTCTCGGATTTCGACATTGCGCCGCAATTCCGTGGAGACTGGGAGCGTTTTGGATTCTTTAACCTCGAATCCAAAGTTACTGAGCCGGTGATTCGCGCTTACTCTATGGCGAACTATCCGGAAGAAAAAGGCATAGTGAAGTTCAACATCCGGATTGCCACTCCGCCGCCGCGATCACAAGGTATTCCGCCAGGCAAAATGTCATCTTTTGTGTTCAGCTTGAAACCGGGCGATAAAGTGACGGTTTACGGACCATTCGGTGAGTTCTTCGCCAAAGATACAGATGCCGAAATGGTGTTTATCGGTGGCGGTGCTGGTATGGCGCCAATGCGCTCTCATATTTTCGACCAGCTGCGTCGAATCAAGACCAAGCGCAAGATGACCTTCTGGTACGGTGCGCGTTCGCTGCGCGAACTTTTCTACAAGGAAGAGTATGACCAGTTGCAAGAGGAAAACGAAAACTTCAAATGGTTCATCGCGCTGTCCGATCCGCAACCGGAAGACAATTGGACTGGTCTGACTGGGTTTATTCACAACGTTCTCTATGAACAATATTTGAAGAACCACCCGGCTCCAGAAGATTGCGAGTACTACATGTGTGGACCGCCGATGATGAACGCAGCTGTGATCAAAATGCTGAAAGATCTCGGTGTAGAGGACGAAAACATCATGCTGGATGATTTCGGGGGCTAAGCTGATTTGCCTTCGTGATCTATCGATAAAGCGAGGCTGCACATGCAGCCTCGCTTTTTCTTTTTGAGATTGGCTGATTCGAGTTGTCAAAGTAGCGGAAGAGGCATAACTTGAACTCGAATGGCTGTTGAGAGGTGAACATGACGACTATATTTTTAACGTTCGTTATTTTGTTGCTGATAGTTGCAGGTATGGCTGTCGGCGTTATTTTTCGCGGTAAGCCCATCAAAGGCACCTGCGGTGGTATCGCTTCACTTGGCATGGGGCAGGCATGTGAAATCTGCGGTGGCGACAAAAACAAATGCGAGAAAGAGAGTGGCTCTGCTGCAGCGGAACCTGCTCCGAAGAAAAATCTGGCTTATAACGCTGCGGAAAAATAATAGATTTTTCGGTTACATACTTTAATTTGATCCCTGGATCGATTCGATGACATTGTGGTGAGGAAAATAGACATATGGCGGACTACACCTACGATTTTTTGGTGATTGGAGCAGGACCGGCCGGAGAGGCAGCTGCTATGGCAGCGACCAAAAGTGGTTTGAAAGTTGGTGTGGTGGATGATTCGGGTAGTTTGGGCGGCAACTGTACGCATCGCGGCACTATTCCTTCCAAAGCAATCCGGCATGCGGTAAAGCAGGTGGTTCACTATCGCCAACAGCCTGATGTGCTGCAGATGACATCCTTGCCGCCGATTTCGTATCCCACAATTTTGGCTGCGGCGAAAAAAATCATTCCGCGCAAAGTAGCTATGCATAAGTCCTACTTTATGCGGAACCGGGTATACGTCCATTCGGGCACCGCGCAATTTGCGGGCCCTAATCAAGTCGATGTGCAAATGCCCTATGGTGTTATCGACAAAATTACCGCCAAGCATATTTTGATCGCCACAGGTTCAAGACCTTATCGCCCAAAAGATGTGGATTTTTCCCATCCGCGTATCTATGACAGTGACACAATCCTGGAAATGAACCACACCCCACGCACGCTCATTATTTACGGTGCGGGCGTGATCGGATGTGAATACGCCTCTATTTTTTCCGGGCTGGGTGTCAAGGTTGATCTCATCAATACACGTGAGCATCTGCTCGAATTTCTCGATAGTGAAATTTCTGACGCTTTGAGTTACCACTTGCGCGAAAAGGGTGTGCTGGTGCGTCAGCTGGAAGAATTTGAAAGCCTGCAGGCAACGGATCACGGTGTGAATCTGCGACTCAAATCGGGCAAACGAATCAAAGCCGATGCACTGCTGTGGTGTAACGGTCGTTCCGGTAATACCGAACAGTTGCAATTGGAGAAGGTCGGTCTGAAGGCGAATCATCGCGGTCAAATTGACGTGGACGAAGAGTATCGCACCAGTCAGCCGTACATTTACGCCGCTGGTGATGTTATTGGTTGGCCAAGCCTTGCAAGCGCGTCCTATGACCAGGGGCGTGCTGTAGTGGCTTCAATAACGGGCCAGCCTGTCCGCCGTGTCATCGATGCTCCGACAGGGATTTATACCTTGCCTGAGATCAGTTCTGTGGGTAAGACGGAAGCGGAATTGACCGCGGCCAAGATTCCTTACGAAGTAGGGCGAGCTTTTTTCAAAGATATAGCCAAGGCACAAATCAGCGGCGAAGAAGTCGGCATGCTGAAGATCCTGTTCCATCTGGATACTTTGGAAATCCTCGGCATTCATTGTTTTGGTGCGGAGGCGGCCGAGATTATCCACATCGGCCAGGCGATTATGAATCAGCCGGGCTCTGCCAATAGCATCGAATACTTTACCAATACCACGTTCAACTACCCGACTATGGCGGAAGCTTACCGGGTGGCTGCATTGAACGGTCTGAATCGCCTCTACCGGCAATAGCCGGTTAGAGGTGATCTGCTTTGCGGAAAAGCTTTGGCGGAAAGAAAAAGCTTTTACGAAAGTTGTATCAATCAGTTTTTTTGGGGAATTTTGGCCACACTGTGGATGACGTAGTCACCTTCAAAATAAACGGTGAATTGTTCGTAATCCCAGGTATAGATCGGCGGAGTTCCTACCGGCCCCTTCTTGTCCAGAGGGGATCCATATTTCGCTTCTACCTGATCCTTTCTCATTCCTGTCTTCGGTGATTCTATATTCCAAGCTTTGCCTTGCTGGCCCAGTGGGATAGTGACGGTTTCAGCAACAGAAATGCCGCTCAATAAAAGGGTTGATAAGCCGAGACAGCAGCTTAAAACCAAGGAGCGGCTGCGATGGGTCCGATTGATCATAGGTTACTCTCCGGTGTTGCCTCGTTTGCGATGTTGGATTTGTGCCTTGATGAGCTGCCGGGCAATTTCTTGGCGGTCTTGCTCGCGCAGTCTGTGAAACTGAGCTCCGATGCGATAGCGGTTGTCACCTTCATTATCGCAGCGACACACTGTCGCGAAGACTACCACGGGCGTATAACTGGGTAAAAAAATCAGTCGCAAAACCAAAAAGTTGCCTTTATAGAGGGCACGATCACTGGGAAAAGACACTCCGCCCTCGCTGATATTCAGGCGGGTCACCTGTTCCGAAGCTCCGGCTGGAAACATGCTTTGGCGGGCGATCAGGTCAATCTTTTGATTCAATTTCTGCAAATAATCCGCGATCAGCCTTTGCTTGTCCGAGATGACTTTCAGCAATTGCTGGGCCTCCCGATCGATGCGCCGCAGTTCGGTCATCATCTGCATAGCGCCGCCAATGCCGAAGGCAGTTTCCGGATCGCACTGCTCTGCCGTATGGGTATCGACTTGGCGGAAGTCGAAGATGACGTCCTGGTTGAGACGAAAGGTGTTGCGGCGGTCTGATGGGGAATTCGTGGTCATGGGACCCTATCTCGTTTCGCGGATTAACCGGTCTCGTTTGGCCAGTATTCTGATTAATCAAATATAGCCCATATCAAAGGTGCGCCTGGCGTTATCGGTTACCAATGTGGGCTTTGGTTGCCGCTTGGCGTTCATCTCCGACTATAATCCGCGATCTTCAAAATCGAGCCGCGGTAAATGATTCAACTACAAGCTTTGGGGCTGCAACTGGGCAGCAAGATCCTTCTGGAAAAGGCGGATTTGACCGTCTATCCCGGCCAGAAGTGGGGCATCATTGGAGCCAATGGCAGCGGCAAGTCCAGTCTGTTCAAGCTTTTGCTCGGCGAACTCCAGCCGGATAGCGGCTCCTTGAGCATTCCACGCGACTGGATATTGGCCCATATGGCGCAAGAGGTCGGGCATCAGGAACGCCGGGCGTTGGACTACGTCATCGACGGTGATGAAGGCCTTCGCGAACTGGAAGCCCTTATTGTCCAGGAAACTGATGGCGAGGAGTTGGCGCGTCTCTATGGTCGTCTGGAAGCAATTGATGGCTATACCGCCGATGCCCGTGCGCAAAAGTTGCTGAGAGGTTTGGGCTTTTCCGCTACTGACGCCATGCGCAACGTCACGGAGTTTTCCGGTGGTTGGCGCATTCGCCTCAACCTCGCCCGTGCCCTGATGTGCCGCTCAGACTTATTATTGCTCGACGAACCGACCAACCACTTGGACTTGGACGCAACGGTTTGGCTGGAGCAGTGGCTCAAGCAATATTCGGGAACCTTGTTGATTGTTTCCCACGACCGGGATTTTCTCGATAACGTGGTCGGCAATATCGTGAATTTCGAGAACACCCGGCTGATCAGCTATAGCGGCAATTATTCCGCGTACGAGCGGCAAAAGGCGGAGCGTTTGGCGAACCAGGCGGCCGCATTTGCCAAGCAGCAGGAGCGCATTGCCGAGATTGAAGATTTTGTTCGCCGTTTCCGCGCCAAAGCCAGTAAAGCCAAACAAGCGCAAAGCCGCCTAAAAGAATTGGAGCGCATGGAAAAAATTGCGCCGGCGCATATAGATTCACCCTTTAATTTTCGTTTCCCCGAGCCCGACCGTGTTCCGCAGCAGTTGCTGAATTTTGCGGAAGCCAATATAGGTTACGGGCAAAAAACAGTTCTTCAGCAGGTCAATATCAATATCTTCGGCCAGTCGCGCATAGGTTTGCTCGGCCATAACGGTGCGGGTAAATCGACTTTTATCAAAGCGCTGACTGGCAGTCTGCCTTTGGTTTCGGGTGAGCGTGTTGAATCTCCTCATCTGAAAATTGGTTATTTCGCCCAACATCAGTTGGAGGCGTTGGATTTGGATGCTTCATGTGCGCTTCATCTGCAACGCCTGCGCCCCAGTGCATCCGAACAGGAAATTCGCAATTTTCTCGGCAGTTTTGATTTTCGCGGCGATCGCGCTTTTGAATGTATTCGCCATTTTTCCGGCGGCGAAAAAGCGCGTTTGGCGTTGGCGATTCTGGCTTGGCAAAAACCCAATCTGCTGGTGCTCGACGAGCCGACTAACCACTTGGACTTGGAAGTGCGCCACGCCTTGACGGTTGCATTGCAGGCATTTGCCGGCGCTATTGTGGTGGTTTCCCACGACCGCCATTTGTTACGCAATACAGTTGATGAGTTTTGGTTGATCGATTCCGGCAAAGTCCAGCCGTTTGCCGGTGATTTGCAGGATTATCAGGTGTGGATGTCCGGCGCAAAAACCACCGCGAAAGAGGTGGAGGCAAAACCTACAACAGAAGACAAAAGTGTCGACAAAAAGGCGCAGCGTCAGTCCGCTGCAGCTTCCAGGGAAAAGCTCAAGCCCTTTACCCAGGCCATTAAACAGTTGGAACAAAAAATTGACGCCGCACAGAAACGCTTATCTCAGGTCGAAGAAAAGCTGGCGCAACCTGAGTTATACGAAAGCGCCGGCGGCGAATTGCAAAAGCTGCTGAAAGAGCAGGGCACTATCCGGCAGGAATTAAGCGAATTGGAAGAAGCGTGGTTGGAAAAAACCGAAGAGCTGGAGCAATTGCAGCAATCGCTTTAATTCATCGAGAACCAATGGCACATCTATGACACGACATTTTTATAAGGCGTTGTTCTGCACTTTACTTGGCTTGGCTGCGGTTGCCGACTCTGTGGGTGCCCAAACTCCAGAGTTTCGCGGGCAGTGGCAGCAAGGTGGGACAATTTTCGGCAAGGTTCCTGCGGGACATGGTGTGCGTGTCGATGGCAGGCAAGTGAAAACCACGCCGAACGGCGATTTTGTTTTCGGTCTGGGACCGGATGCGGCCAAAGAGGTGAAAGTGGAAGTCGTCGCGCCCGATGGTACCACTGCGGTTTTCGCCCGACCGGTCGTGCAGCGGGAATATAAGGTTCAGCGCGTAAACGGCGTTGAGGAAAAACATGTAACGCCACCGGCTGAATTGACTGAGCGTATTCAACGCGAGGCCGAATTAGTAAACGCTGCGCGCCGTCGCGTCGATGAGCGTGCGGATTTTCTCCAGGACTTTATCTGGCCGGTGACGGGGCCAATCACCGGTGTTTACGGCAGTCGGCGTGTGTACAATGGCACACCGCGGTCGCCACACTACGGTTTGGATATAGCGGCTCCGACCGGTACCAAAGTGGTCGCGCCAGCGGCCGGTATAGTGACCCTAGCTGAGGGTGACCTGTTTTATTCCGGCGGCACGCTGATTGTCGATCACGGCTATGGGCTTTCGTCGACCTTTATTCACCTGCACAAAATTCTTGTCAAAGTGGGCGAGCGGGTGGAGCAGGGACAGGCCATAGCCGAGGTGGGCGCGACCGGCCGGGTGACCGGCCCACATTTGGATTGGCGTATGAATTGGTTTGATGTGCGCCTGGATCCCGCGTTAGTCATGGCCGATAAACCCATGCCCAAGGGCACACAGGATTGAGTTATGAGTGAAACCATCGATAAAAAATTGTTGGCCATCTTGGTTTGTCCGGTCAGTAAAGCCCCGCTTGTCTATGATCGCGACAATTCTGAATTGGTATGTCCTGCGAGCGGCTTGGCTTATCCGATCCGGGACGGCATTCCAGTGATGCTGGAATCCGAAGCCCGTCAGATTTCCCTCGAAGAAAAAGAAAAATACTCTTAATCAAGTGGAGCGTGCCCCATGGCAGAACGGTCTATATTTAGCCGTATCATCGACGGCGAGATCCCAACGGAATTTGTTTACCAAGACGATCTTTGTGTCTGCATTCGCGACATAGCGCCGCAGGCCCCCACGCACTTGTTGATCATCCCGCGCAAGTCCATCCCCAAGCTGGTGGATGCCACTGCGGAAGATCAGGCTCTGTTGGGGCATTTAATGGTAAAAGCCGGGGAAATTGCCCGCCAGCTCGGCGTCGGTGATGCATTTCGGTTGGTGATCAATAATGGCGCTGGAGCAGGACAAACCGTTTTCCATCTCCATATTCATTTGCTGGCCAACAAAACCTTCAAAGAAGGCTCTTTGGGTTTTTAAAGGGCTGCTGCTACTTGGCGCCTGCAAGGGCGCCATCACACTCCCTATGCTGGAAAGGACACACCCCGTATACTTAGCGCTTTTTTGCGGCGACTGGGGTTAGGTCCTATAACGCCCCCATATCCTCTCGGAACTCGTTTATCTATGAAAAGCGCTGATATTCGCGAAGCATTTCTGTCCTTTTTTTCCAAGCACGGACATACCGTAGTGCCCAGCAGTTCGCTCATTCCGGGCAACGATCCAACATTGCTGTTCACCAACTCTGGCATGGTGCAGTTCAAGGATGTCTTTCTCGGTTCTGATAAACGA
Organism: Saccharophagus sp. K07; assembly: GCF_014336955.1. Classification (GTDB taxonomy): domain Bacteria; phylum Pseudomonadota; class Gammaproteobacteria; order Pseudomonadales; family Cellvibrionaceae; genus UBA5868. The sequence goes on from NZ_QRAI01000001.1 coordinate 1,048,864, forward strand.
GCCTACACGCGGGCGACCAGCGCGCAGCGTTGCGTCCGTGCAGGCGGTAAGCACAACGACCTGGAAAACGTCGGCTATACCGCGCGCCACCACACCTTCTTCGAAATGTTGGGGAATTTCAGCTTCGGCGATTACTTCAAGCGAGATGCCATCAAATTCGCTTGGGAATTCCTGACTCAAGTTTTACATCTGCCGCCGGAGCGTCTCTGGGTAACCGTCCATATCAGCGATGACGAAGCGGCGGACATCTGGATCAAAGAAGTCGGTATAGACCCGACGCGTTTCTCTCGTCTCGACGCAGACAACTTCTGGCAGATGGGTGATACCGGACCCTGCGGTCCAAGTTCAGAAATTTTCTACGATCACGGCCCCAATGTTCCCGGTGGCCCTCCGGGCAGCCCTGACGATGGCCTGGACCGTTATATCGAAATCTGGAATCTGGTATTCATGCAGTTCGAGCGCCAGCCCTCCGGCGAACTGATTCCTCTGCCCAAACCGTCAGTTGATACGGGTATGGGACTTGAGCGCATCGCCGCAGTATTGCAGGGCGTGCATAGCAACTATGAAATCGATTTGTTCCAGGCTTTACTGCGCGCCGCGGCCAGCGTCACGGGATGTCAGGACCTGGAAGAAAAATCCCTCCGCGTTATCGCCGACCATATTCGCTCCTGCTCCTTCTTAATTGCCGATGGCGTGTTGCCTTCCAATGAGGGGCGCGGCTATGTGTTGCGTCGTATTATCCGCCGGGCAATTCGCCACGGACACAAATTGGGCCAGGACAAGCCGTTTTTCCATAAGCTCGTTGCTTCCTTGGTTGAGCAAATGGGAGATGCTTACCCCGATCTGGCCGCGCAGAAAGCTCATATCGAAAAAATCCTGCTCTCTGAAGAAGAGCAGTTTGCCAAAACTCTGGATAAAGGCTTGGCAGTTCTGGCGAGCAAGCTGGAGTCGCAAACCGGCACCGTTATTCCTGGAGACGTCGTTTTCACGCTTTACGATACCTACGGCTTCCCAGTCGACCTGACCAACGATATCGCCCGCGAGCGCGGTTTGACCTTGGATATGGACGGCTATGAAGCGCTTATGGAACAGCAGCGCGAGCGCGCTCGTTCCGCTGGTGCGTTCAAGGTCGACTACACCGCCGGCTTGGAATTGGAAGGTGAAACCGGCTTCCGCGGTTATGAAAGTTTGGAATGCGAAACTTCCGTTGCTGCATTGGCGCGCGGCAAGTTTCAGGTTGATCGCCTCGCTGAGGGCGAAGAAGGTGTTGTTGTGTTGGCCGAAACACCTTTCTACGCCGAGTCAGGTGGACAGATTGGCGACTGCGGTTATATCGAAAGTGCCAGCGGCCGTTTTGAGGTTCTCGATTGCCGCAAAGAAGGCTCCCATCACCTGCATATCGGGCGTGTTACCCGCGGAGAATTGGTGCTCAACGCTCAAGTTACCGCAGTTGTGGAAACTGGCCTGCGTCAGGCAACAGCGTTGAACCACTCTGCGACCCACTTGTTGCACGCAGCGCTGCGCCAAGTGCTTGGCACTCATGTGACGCAGAAAGGCTCTTTAGTGGATTCGCAACGCCTGCGTTTCGACTTCACCCATTTTGAAGCTGTATCCGCAGAGCAGCTGCAGGAAATCGAAAACATTGTGAACGAGCAGATTCGTTTGAACACTGAAGTGAAGACGGAAATCCTCGATATCGAAACCGCTAAAAAGAAAGGTGCAATGGCGCTGTTTGGGGAAAAGTACGGTGACAAAGTGCGCGTACTCACCATGGGCGAAGGATTCTCCATAGAACTGTGTGGCGGAACCCACGCCAAGCGTACAGGGGACATCGGCCTTTTCCGCATTGTCTCCGAATCTGGCATTGCTGCAGGTGTGCGCAGGATTGAAGCGGTAACTGGCGCTGGAGCATTCGAATATATGGCGCAAGCACAGAAAAAATTGCTCGCGGCCTCACAAATGTTAAAAACCGCACCGGATGCGCTGCTGGAAAAGTTGGATGCTCTATTGAATCAAAATCGCCAGCTCGAAAAAGAACTCACACAGATAAAAGGAAAGCTGGCTGCTGCCTCTATAGATGAATGGATCGCCGAAGCGGAAGACTTCAAAGGTATACGCCTGCTGGTGAAACAGGTTCCTGGAAACGACGCAAAACTCCTGCGTGACCTGGTGGATAAATTGCGCAACAAGTTAGGCAACTCCGCAGTATTGCTGGCGGGTACTGACGGCGAGAGAGTCAACTTGGTGGCTGGCGTCAGCAAAGAGGCCACCGCACTCGTCAAAGCCGGTGACATGGTAAGGGTCGTTGCAGAAAAGATTGGCGCCAAAGGCGGCGGTCGACCTGATATGGCTCAAGGCGGTGGTGCAGACAACGGCCATTTGCCCGAAGCTCTGACCGCTCTTAAAGAGTGGCTGCGCCAAGCTTAATGAGAATGAAAATATTTTGCGCAATCGGTCGATTTTTTCACCGGACCAGTTAACAATCGAAAGCAATTGGTGTTTAATTGGCGCCCCTTAGAACCTGGGTGTTTCGAGCGTCTCGCTTGAGCAGTGGCGGTTTGGCGGCAGCGCCAGTACCTTAATCGCGATTTTTTGGAATAGGCACAGCATGAGTCTGATCGTGCAGAAATACGGTGGTACCTCTGTGGGTAGCATAGAGCGTATCAAAGCAGTGGCGGCAAAAGTGTGTAAATTCCGCCAGCAGGGGCATGACGTAGTGGTAGTGGTTTCTGCTATGAGTGGTGAAACCAACCGTCTGATTTCCCTGGCAAAAGAAATTCAAAAGAATCCAGCCCCTCGTGAGCTGGATGTGTTGGTGTCTACGGGCGAGCAAGTCACCATTGCGCTGCTTTGCATGGCGTTGATGGAGCTGGGACAAGATGCTCGTTCCTATACAGGTGCTCAAGTCAGAATCCTGACGGACGATGCGTTCACCAAAGCTCGAATCCAGGAAATCGATGTCGACCGCATGAAAGCTGACCTGCAAGCGGGTAGGGTAGTCGTGGTTGCAGGGTTCCAGGGTGTGGACGAAGCCGGCAATATCACCACTCTTGGTCGTGGTGGCTCTGACACCACAGGTGTCGCATTGGCTGCGGCCCTCAAGGCTGATGAATGTCAAATCTATACCGATGTTGATGGTGTCTATACCACTGACCCACGGGTTGTGGAAAAAGCGCGTCGCTTGGATCGCATCACCTTCGAAGAAATGCTCGAGATGGCAAGTCTCGGCTCCAAAGTTTTGCAAATTCGTTCCGTGGAGTTCGCGGGCAAGTACAACGTCCCCCTCCGTGTTTTATCGTCCTTCCAGGAAGGCCCTGGCACTTTGATTACCATTGATGAGGAATTCTCGACTATGGAACAACTTGTAGTCTCTGGCATTGCATTTAATCGTGATGAAGCCAAAATTTCAGTCCGCGGAGTTCCAGATCAGCCCGGCGTTGCTTCTCGCCTGTTAGCCCCGATTGGTGAAGCCAATATTGAAGTTGATGTAATCGTGCAAAACCTGGCAGCAGACCAGACCACCGACATCACCTTTACCGTAAACCGCAACGACATGAACAAAGCCCGCCAAGTTCTGCAAAAAGTTGCAGACGAACTGGGGGCGCGCGAAGTTGTAGCGGACGATACAGTGGTGAAAGTCTCTGTTGTAGGCGTTGGCATGCGCTCTCACGCGGGCGTAGCCAGCACCATGTTCAAAGCCTTGGCTGCGGACAACATCAACATCCAGATGATTACCACTTCCGAGATCAAAATATCGGTCATCATTGACGAAAAATATCTCGAATTAGCAGTTCGTAGCTTGCATACCGCGTTTGGTCTGGATAAGGCTTCCGCGTAATCGCTCGCTGAAATGGCGCGTCGGTCCCGCAGTTGTGCGGGACTCGCATCAAGAGTCCAACTGGACTCGCTCACAGGCTTTAGCCGGACCTGTTTCCCCTTAGAGGGATAATTAAAAGAAAAATCTGGCTGGCATAAAGCCGACGAGGGCAAGGTTTAGGCCCTGCCTTCGTTCTCACAGGATGAACGTAAGGAGAATAACCGATGTTGATTTTGACCCGCCGTATCGGCGAAACCTTGATGGTTGGTGATGATGTCACTGTCACTGTGTTAGGGGTAAAGGGCAATCAGGTGCGAATTGGGGTTAACGCACCAAAAGAAATTGCCGTTCACCGCGAAGAAATTTATCAGCGTATTCAACGCGAAAAACAACAACAGCATCAGCACGAGCCAGAACCGGGTAATTCTCTGTAAGACGTGGTTTCCATTTTTATAGAGACGCTGCATTTTTGTAATAATACTGGCGGGTCTTCAAATATTTTGCATTATAACTATTTGAAATTCGCCAGATTATTGATATTATGCCGCTCCTCCTTCAGCGGTAGGTTTAAAACGAAGGAGTCCTACAAACTGCGGGAAATGAAATAAATTCTTGTTGTTTGCACACAAAAATTTTTCTACTGAAAAATTTTTGCCGGAGAGGTGGCCGAGTGGCCGAAGGCGCTCCCCTGCTAAGGGAGTATACCCTAAACCGGTATCGGGGGTTCGAATCCCCCCCTCTCCGCCATCGTTCTTCCCCTTTCTTGCTTCGCTCTAATAAGCCTTCCACCACTTCTTGACGCTATTAGACGCCTCTCGTCTGGCTTTCCCGCCAGCGGTAGAATTTTGCCGCTTTTCGCTGGGTCGGTCGTCAGTATAAAGCTTCATCTCAGGGCTAAAGTTTCCCGGAGGCCCGTCGATAACCAAGATGTCACTGATCATCCAATAGCGGAGAGAGACATCTCGTGAATACCCAAGCTGCATTGAAGTCTTACGCCAAGGTCCAATATCGAGCCAATGTTGAAATTGCGTCTCCGCATCGTCTTATCGACATGCTGTACGAAGGGGCAATAGAGCGGATCGTACAGGCCAAAGGCGCTATGGAATTTGGCAATGTCGAGTTGAAAGGTGCCAAGATCAACAGTGCAGTCAGCATTGTTGGCGGTTTGCGTGAAAGCCTCAACACCGATGAGGGCGGCGAGCTGGCCATGAATCTCGACAATCTTTATGTATATATTCAGAGCCTACTGAGCACAGCTCATTTGAAGAATGATCCGAAGAAATTGGATGAGGCTATAACCCTTCTCAGTGATCTACGCTCTGCCTGGAAACAAATCGGTTGATCTCTCGGGCGGCTGTTCGGCCGCCTTTGGCATTATCTCTGCATTATCCCTCCTGAAATTCAAAAAGCGGCAATTTCCCGCCGCTTTCATAAACTGCAGGAGATAATCCATGGCTGTTGCTCAAACCAAAGCGGCTTCTTTTATTCAAGAACATTCCGAAGAGATTTCCTCTCATCGTGTTATTTCCCTTTTGATGGACGGTGCGCTCGAGCGTATTGAGCAAGCGCAGCAGGCCTATGCCGATAAAAATATTGCAGATCTTGAAGTGTTGGTCGGTAAATTGGTGGCCATCATTAATGGTTTGAGAAATTGCCTGAATATGGATGCCGGAGAAATTGCCGTCAATTTGGATGCGCTATACGAATATATGGTTGAGCGCATAACTCTAGCGACAATGGAAACATTGCCCTCAGTGTTGGCTGAAGTGGATGGGCTTGTTGGTGAAATCAAATCGGGTTGGGATCAAATGGATTTTTCAGCGATTCCAGCAATGGAAACGAATGTTGCCTAATTGACGCTGCAGAAATAGCCCAAACTGATATTTAAGTTCGCAAAATAAAAGCGGCAAAATATTGCCGCTTTTTTGTGTTTTCTCAATTTTTTAAGTTTTTTCTGCAAATTCATTTTTAATTTTTCTCAAGTTTTTAAGCTCTTTGCCGTTAACTCCTTCAGTGATGCTAATTCTGGAGTTTGCCATGAGCCTTGTTTCCCTCAGTCATCTTTCCCTGGTGCGTACCCGTCGCGAAATGGAAAAATCTTTTGTTAATCAGGATTGGGACGCGGTGAAAGATTGGGATCAATTGTTGGCTCAGCAGTTGACTCAGGCATTTGACGATCCAAACCACGATCCTAAAATGCTGGTTGGTGAAATGGAGAAAATTTTGGCGCTTTATTCGGATATGGTGCGCCGTCTCCCCGAGGCCACCATTGAAAACTGGCTTTGCCCGGAACAGGCTCGCTAAACAGCGCTTATACAAATGGAGTCGTAATTATTTTTGATCTTTTTATTAAAAGCCCAGGTTGATCTGGTAGGTGAACGCTTCAGATCGGCTGGGCGGACCAAGTCGGGAAGTATAGGCAAGGAAAAGGGAAGTTGCCGCCTGTCCAATCCTCAATCGAGTCAATTTCGTTCATCCTGCATCCTTTCTCTCCTCAGCGCCGCCATTGATCGCCAGAAATTTGACCACTGGCGAGGCTTTGACTATTACTTACTGTGGCTGTATAGCCGCGCCGAAAAAGGTCAAAAAAAAGGCGCGTTACTAATGTTTTTGATCGCGTAGAGCGTTTCGCTTCTGCTGACCACGTGATCCTTCTGAGGCAATTTTGCATGCTGGATGACAAGCGCATTCTGGTGGTTGAGGACAATGCGGCTGTTAGGCATGACCTTTTGGTCATTTTAAATTTTCTGAGTGAAAATGCGGTTGCTGTGGATTTTGCTGAATGGAACCGCTTTCCCGAGAATTTGCGTCAATTGGCACCGGATATAGGTGTCGTTATTTTGGGACACACCGAACAGGCAAGTGATCTTCAGTCCGAGTTGAAAACGGTGCGTGAACGCTTTGGCACCACGCCTGTTGTCACTTTGGGAAGTGGCTATCCGGATGATTGCGCCGAGGCGGAAAGTTCGCTGCGTCAGCGAGTCATTGCCACGCTGGAGCTTCCCTTATCCTACAACTCCTTGATGGATGCACTGCATCGGGCACAGCGTTATCGCGAAGCGCTGGCGCTTGCAGAAAAGTCACACGAAAAACGACCCGTCCATCTGTTTCGCAGTTTGGTAGGCACCAGTCGCCATATCCAAGCGGTGCGGGCGATGATGGCGCAGGTTGCTGATAAAGACGTAACGGTTTTAATCGTGGGAGAGTCGGGCACTGGTAAAGAGGTGGTTGCCCGAAATCTTCACTATCATTCTCCGCGTCGTGATAAGCCATTTGTTCCGGTGAATTGCGGCGCTATTCCTGCCGAATTATTGGAGAGCGAACTTTTCGGTCATGAGAAGGGCGCATTTACCGGTGCGATTAATTCGCGCGCAGGCCGTTTTGAAATGGCCGAAGGCGGAACATTATTTCTTGATGAAATTGGCGATATGCCCCTGCATATGCAGGTGAAAATTCTGCGGGTATTGCAGGAAAAAACCTTTGAGCGTGTCGGTGGCAATAAAACCTTTCAAACCGATGTGCGCATCATCGCGGCGACGCACCGCAATTTGGAAGAGATGATTGAAAAAGGCCAATTTCGCGAAGACCTTTATTACCGGCTCAACGTATTTCCCATTGAAATGCCTTCGCTGAAGGATCGGGCCGAAGACATTCCGTTGTTGATCAATGAATTAGTTTCGCGCATGGAGTCGGAAAAACGCGGCTCGATTCGATTTAATTCCGCAGCCATTCTGTCCCTCTGCAATCATTCCTGGCCGGGTAATGTGCGCGAACTGGCGAACCTGGTGGAACGCATGGCGATCATGCATCCGTACGGTGTTATCGGTGTGCAGGACTTGCCGCCGAAATACCGCCACGTGCAAATTGAAGAAGATTTTCCCGTCGAAGAAGTGCGAGAAAGTTCGGGCGGCCCAAATGTGGTCAGTATGAGTGACCGTGTGTTATTACCGGAAAATGGTATTGACCTGAAGGAATATATTAACGGTCTGGAGCAAAGCTTGATTCAGCAGGCTTTGGATGACAGTGGTGGTGTAGTGGCAAGGGCAGCCGAGCGCCTTGCAATGCGACGCACTACGCTGGTGGAAAAAATGCGCAAATACGGCATGCAGCGTTAGAGACTTCTGTGAGCAATAGTATCGGCATGACCTAACAATATTGCCGATGCTATGCCAGAATTGTCGATGGTTTATCAACTGTCTATTGCCAGCCATCCAGGCAATGCCATAGCATCCGGGCGCTAGGATTTTCCTTATTTTCTATAGTATCGGTGACGCACGTCGGCGATACATACTTGGACGTGGCAATATGAAAGAACTCTCTCTTTATGAAACCCGCATCATTGGGTCCTTGATCGAAAAATCCCTTACCACCCCCGAACAATATCCTCTCTCCCTCAACGCTCTCACCAACGCTTGTAATCAGAAAAGCAATCGCGAACCCGTTCTGGAATTGGCTGAGGCAACGGTACAAGACACGGTAGACGAACTGGTCAAGGCGGGACTGGTAACGGCGCTGACGGGCTTTGGCAGCCGTGTCACAAAATACCAGCATCGTTTTTGTAATACTGAATTCAGTGAGTACAAATTTTCGCCACAGGAGCTCGGCATTATTTGTGTTTTGTTTTTGCGCGGTCCACAGACACCAGGCGAATTGCGCACCCGTACCAATCGGTTGTGCGAGTTTAAAGATGTGCAAGAAGTGGAAGTAGTACTTTATCGCATGATGAATCGCTCTGAGCCGCTGATTGCCAAGCTTCCTTTGGAACCGGGTAAGCGAGAGTCCCGCTATATGCACTTGTTCAGCGGTGACGTGGAGCAAGCCTTAAAAGCCATACCTCATTCAACGCGCGCTGAAGCAGGCGGGGAGGGGTTGGCGGAAAGGGTGACAACGCTTGAACAGCAGGTCGCCGATCTGCAAGCTGAAGTAGCGTCCCTGCGCCAATTGCTGGATGATTTGACCTCCTGAACCTCCCGCTCTTGTTGAGGTCCGTTAAACCCGTCGCAGCACAAGTCGGGATAGATGCGTGCATTTTGCTCCTTCCCCTCCTGTGCTAACCTTGGTCACTTCATCAAAGCGGGGCTTCCCTTGGCTGTGCTGTCATCAAAAACCTCTGCTCTTTTTTCGGTATTCTTGTCCGTTATTTTTTGTTTAGCGTTTGGCGCAAGCGCGCAAGATTCTGAAGAATCCCTCTCGCCCGACAAGATTTTTTCCAGCTTGGAACGTTCGTTGTTTCAAATCCGCATCATTGAGAAAAAGTCCGGTAGTCAAGTGGCTCTGGGCAGCGGTTTTCTGGTGGAAGGAAATCGCCTTGCCACCAACTATCACGTGGTTTCGTCGGTGGTCATGGATGCGGAAAAATATCGCATCGAAGTCGAGGTGGATAAAACCAAACAAAGTCTTTCGGTATTAACCGCGGATGTCGTAAACGATCTCGCGCTGTTGGAATTCGCTTCCCTGCCGGAAAATTTACCGCCAGTTTTTAAATTGGCGCAAAACATCCCACGCAAGGGCGAAGTTCTTTACTCTCTCGGCAACCCCCATGATTTGGGCATGACCATAGTTGCTGGCAATTACAACGGACTGGTTGACGATAAATTTCTCGATCGTATCCACTTCAGTGGCGCCATCAATTCAGGAATGAGTGGTGGTCCGACGGTCAATCGACGTTCGGAAGTGGTGGGTATCAACGTTGCGTCCGCGGGCAACCAAGTCGGCTTTTTAGTGCCGGTAAAAGCGCTCAGTGCACTGTTAGCCCGCGCCCGAGATCTGCCGGAAAATTACCGTCTTTTGGAAGATATGGCTAACCAGATTGGCAATCTGACCGATGCCATGCTTGAGGAAATGCTCAAAGGTGAATGGAAGAGAGAGGAAATGGGGCAGGTGATGATTCTCGGCGAAGTGGTCGCCTGGCTCGAATGCTGGGGTAACAGCGATTACGACAAGGAGGCATTGACTTTGGAGATCGCCCGCGGCTGTAACAATGTTGATACGGTTTACGTCAATCGCGATTTCACCACAGGTTTCTTCGAATACGAGTATTACTACTTTGAGGCGGAAGAGTGGTCTCCACCGGCGTTTTATCGCCATTGGCGAGCCAATACCGCAGGAGCCAGGCCTGGAAACAAAGCAGGTAAGGACAATGTGGAAAATTATTCCTGTGTCGACCGCATTGTCACCACTGCGAATCCTGACAACGAAAAATCCATGCGGCGGCGTCTCAGTTATTGCGTGCGTCCTTACAAAGAACTCAAGGGACTCTACGATGTTTTTTATATGGGGGCCACCGTAGATCAGGACAATCGCGCGGCAATGGATCACTTCACTCTTGCTGGAGTGAGAGCTGACGCAGCTCAGCGTTTCCTTGCGCGTTTCGTTGAGGTGATGTCATGGCGCTAGTGGTACAGCAGGTAAATCGCGCTGGCGCGGTTATTTCGACACAGAAATTTCCGGGGCATCGAATTGTGCTGGGCAGAGCATTGGATTGCGATGTCATTCTGCAGGATCCTCACATCGAGCCTCATCATTTGGTGATAGAGCAGGATCCCGTGACTGACCGATTGTCCGCAACGGATCTGTCTTCGCTCAACGGCTCCTGGCGTATCGAACAGAACCGCCGTGGCGTGCTCGGGCACAAGAAAACCAAGCTGACTGCAAACAGCCCGTTTTTTTCCGGCCAAGTGTTCGAGTTGGGACGCAGTCACGTGCGTATTTGTTCTGAGTCCCATACCGTTGCGCCTGCGATTCCGCTGTCGCGCTGGGAGGCATTGGGACATCGACTGTCGCATTGGTGGGTTTACGGGACTTTGGTGATTTTGTTGATTGCCTTGCAGGTCTGGGATTCGTATTTGTCGAATCCGGAGCGCAAAAAATTATCCCAATTCCTTCTTAGTGCTTTGTATCCGGTGTTGGGTGCTGTGGTATTTGCGGGTATTTGGGCATTTATCGGCAAGAACATTCGCCACGACACAAAATTTTCCACCCACTTGAGTACTGCTTTGGCAGCCTTGCTGGCGGTGGCAGTGTTCGAATTTATTGCGCCTTATTGGGTTTATCACTTCGGGGTGTGGAACTGGCAGGGAGGGAGCGTCACCCTGTTCACTGCCGCGACTGTTTTTGCGCTGGGCTATATGACGCTCAGTTTTGCCACCCATTTGGTGGGGCTGATGCGGGTGGGCGTTGCCGCTGTTGTGCCTATGGTGTTGTTGATTCCTATGTTGCTCGAAATTCTCGGGCAACCTGAATTCAATTCGTCACCGCCTTACGACCGGTCAATGGTCGAGCCGGCAATGCAGTTTCGCAAGGCAACCGATGTGGCTGAATTTATTGAGGCCAGCGAAAAACTATACCAACAAGTTTCCGATCAATCCGATCAGTCCATTGGAGAGTAAACATATGAAGAAAGTGATCATCCTGGCCTTGGCTGCTGCTGTATCGACCGGGTGCACTTGGGTGAAGCCTTCAGCCAAAAGTCATGAAGTTGCCTTACTAACACAGGACCGAGTCGTTAACTGTGTGAAAAAAGGTGTCACTACATCCAAGACTTTGTCCAAAATCGTCATCATTCCTCGTTCAAATGACAAAATGTTCAGCGAGCTCGTCATGCTGGCGAAAAACGAAGCTGTTGTGCTCGGTGGCGATGCCATTGTTGCCGAAGGTGTAATGAGTGAAGGCAGTCAGACATTCGGTGTCTATCGCTGCAAATAATGCTCCGCTCTATCCGTCTTACCTATTAGCTAAATAGCTCTCCGCCGGCTTGCCGGCGGTTGAAAAATCCCATCCCATCCCCATCTTGGCCTCCATGTTTTTAAAAAGGCATTCACTAAGGAGCCAAGATATATGACTGCTGCCGTCGCCAAAGAAACCCGTGGATTTGCCACAGAAGCCAAGCAGCTTCTGCACCTGATGATTCACTCCTTGTACTCCAACAAGGAAATCTTCCTGCGTGAACTGATATCCAACGCGTCCGATGCGGCCGACAAACTCCGCTTTGAAGCCTTGGAAAACTCCAGTCTGTATGAGGATGATCCCAACCTCCGCATCCGCGTTTCCTTTGATAAAGACGCCAACACCATCACTATCGAAGACAACGGCATCGGTATGAGTCGGGAAGAGGTGATTGAGAACCTCGGCACCATTGCCAAGTCGGGAACTGCGCAATTTATGGCCAAACTTTCCGGCGATCAGAAAAAAGATGCGCAATTGATTGGCCAGTTCGGCGTTGGTTTTTATTCCGCATTTATAGTGGCCGACAAAGTGGAAGTGTTTACCCGCCGCGCGGGAGCGCCCAAAGATCAGGCAGTCCATTGGGTCAGTACCGGTGAAGCGGAATACACAGTCGAAAATACCGAAAAGGCGAGCCGCGGAACTCAAGTGGTTCTGCATTTGCGCAAAGGTGAAGAAGACTTTGCCGACGGCTGGCGTCTGCGTTCCATCATCAAAAAATATTCCGATCACATTTCTCTGCCCATCGTGATGGAAAAACAACGCTTTGGTGACGAAGCGGAGAAAAAAGAGCCGGAAGACGAAACCATCAATAAGGCGACCGCGCTCTGGACTCGTTCACGCAGCGATATCACGGATGAGGAATACAAAGAATTCTACAAACACATCAGCCACGACTTTTTGGATCCGCTGACCTGGAGCCACAATCGGGTCGAAGGCAAGTTGGACTACACCTGCTTGTTGTACCTACCTGCACGCGCACCTTTCGATTTGTACAACCGTGAAGCGGCGCGCGGACTGAAGCTTTACGTGCAACGCACCTTCATCATGGATCAGGCCGAACAATTCCTGCCGTTGTACCTGCGTTTTATTAAAGGTGTTGTCGACTCCAACGATTTGTCATTGAACGTTTCGCGCGAAATTCTGCAGAAAGATCCCAATGTCGACAGTATGAAGTCAGCGCTGACGAAACGCGCGTTGGATATGTTGGCAAAACTTGCCAGCAACGAAGAGGAATACAGCAAGTTCTGGAAAGAGTTTGGTCAAGTCCTCAAAGAAGGACCGGCAGAGGATTACGCCAACAAAGAAAAAATCGCCAAGCTGTTGCGCTTCTCCACCACTCACACGGATTCGCCAGAGCAGAACCAGTCGCTCGATCAATACATCTCACGGATGAAAGAAGGGCAGGAAAAGATTTATTACGTGGTGGCGGAGAATTTCAACACTGCGAAAAACAGCCCGCACCTGGAAATCTTCCGCAAGAAGGGCATCGAAGTGCTGTTGTTGACCGACCGCGTCGACGATTGGCTGATGGGCCATCTGATGGAATATCAGGACAAGCCGTTCCAGGATGTCAGCAAAGGTGCGTTGGATCTCGGTGCTATAGAGACGGAAGAAGAAAAGAAAAATCAGAAGGAAACAGAAAAACAATTCGAAGGCATGGTAGGCCGCATGAAAAATGCGCTTAAGGACCTCGTCGAAGATGTGCGCATCACCCATCGTTTGACCGATTCACCGGCCTGTCTGGTTGTTGGTGAACATGATATGGGCGCGCAAATGCGCCGCTTGTTGGAATCGGCGGGGCAAAAAGTCCCGGACACCAAGCCCATTATTGAAATCAATCCTGAACATCCCTTAGTGGTCAAACTGGATCAGGAAGCCGACGAAGACCGTTTCAATGAGCTGGCGGCGGTATTGTTTGACCAGGCGACACTGGCGGAAGGCGGTCACTTAAAAGATCCCGCCGCCTATGTTCAGCGTCTGAATAAATTGCTGCTCGAGTTGTTCCGTTGAGTTGGGACGACGCTAAAAAGGCGTGGACTCTGCTCCACGCCTTTTTTATTGCCTGCAATTTAACCGAATTTGTTTAGGCTCCCGGCAGCGGCTTGTCGCTATCATAAGGGTCTGATAGTTTCTCGACGCCGCACCTGCTTCGTAGGCCGCACGTGGGCACAACTGGAACACATTAAAACGAGGGTTCGAGATTGAGTATTACTAACCCAAATTCAGCGGAGAATCGGGTACAAAAAGTCGCGGTATTAGGTGGCGGCAGTTTTGGCACTGCGCTGGCCAATATCGTTGCTGCCAATGGTCACGCGACAACTTTGTGGTTTCGTGATCGAGAGCGCGCCGAAACCTGTGAACGTACGCGGGAAAATGCCAACTATCTTCCCGGTTATCGTTTGCACGACAACTTGCGTATCTCTGCGGATTTGGTGGAGAGCCTGCGCGATGTCAATGTGGTTGTCGTAGTAATACCCAGCCAGTCCTATCGCGAAGTCGTTCGCCAGGCGGCACCCTATATTCGCCCGGGCACCATGGTGATCAGCGCGACTAAGGGAATAGAAGCTCCTAACTTTACCTTGATGAGCGAAATCCTCGCCGAAGAACTGAAAAATGTGCAGATCGGGGTTTTAAGCGGGCCCAACTTCGCGAAGGAAATCGTCCAGAACCAGCACACCGGCAGTGTGATCGCCAGCGACAGCGATGACGTGCTCGCGGTCATCCCGAAAATGTTTTCGTCCAAAACCTTTCGGGTCTACAAAAGTCGCGATAGGTTTGGCATAGAGCTCGCTGGTGCTATCAAGAATATCTACGCCATAGTGTGCGGGATGGCAGCTGCCTTGGGCACAGGCCATAACACCCACGCAATGATCCTGACACGCAGTCTGGCGGAGATGGGGCGCTTCGCTAATAAGCTCGGAGCGAACGCCATGACCTTTTTAGGTCTTGCCGGGGTTGGTGATTTAATTCTGACCTGTAGCTCGGATTTGAGCCGCAATTATAGAGTTGGCTATTCGCTCGGCAGCGGCAAAACCCTGGAACAGACCTTGGCGGAAATTGGTCAGGTTGCAGAAGGTGTCAACACGCTGCAAATCGTCAAAAAGAAAGCTGACGAACTCGGTGTCTATATGCCGCTGGCTTCCGGTCTGCATGCCATTCTGTTTGAGGGGGCTGATATTGGCCGCGTGGTGCAAGGTCTGATGACAGGTGCCATGGCAAGTGATGTGGAATTTATTTGACCTGAAGCGGTTTTCGCGACACTGTACCTGAATGAGTTTGAGTCAATAACAAAACGACTAGAGAAAGCGGGGAATTTTATGGATCCACAACTCAAATCCAACCTCACCAGTTCCAAACACTGGATTCGCTTGATCTACATGCTGCTGTTCGCATTCTTTTTGTACGTGGCATCGCTGGTGGTGGGGGCGTTGGTAATCGTGCAATTTATCTTTGCCTTGATTACCGGAACCGATAACAAAAAGTTACGGGATTTTGGCTGGAGCCTGACCCAATATATCCATCAAGTTTTGCTGTTCCTAACCTTCAACAGCGAAGAAAAAGCTTTTCCTTTTTCCGACTGGCCAGCTCCGCCGGCAGGTGAGCCAGAGAAGCCTACTGAAGTTGTGGTTACCCCAGCAGCTCCCGTTGCCGAACCGGTGGTTGAACCCGAGACTGCGGAAAGTCAGTCGACCATTATTGTCCCTCCGCCAGGTACGGGCACGCTCAATGATGGTGATGAAGGCGAAAATAAACCATCCAATTGACGCTCTGCGTCTGCCTTACATCATCTAGATAAAAATAAAAGGGTGCGTGTATGGAAGTGTTTTTATTGCGCCACGGCTGTGCGGAGCCGTCGGCCGCCAGAGATCGGGACCGCAGGCTGACGGCGGAGGGGCGGGAGGAGTTGCACCGGGTTCTTCGCGATGTCTCCGGGGAATTGGCAGTTGTTAATCGCGTCTTGGTAAGCCCTTATGTGCGCGCGCAACAGACCAGCGATATTGCGATGGAGTATCTTCCCCATCTCTCCAGCAATCACAGGCAGACGCTCGATTTTCTGACTCCCGGCAGCAACCCGCAGCGCTTGTTGGATTGGCTTGCCGGGCAGCCGGACGATCTTTGCGCGCTCTTTGTGACTCACCAACCCCTGGTCGGCACCCTACTGGATGAACTCTGCGGCTTTGAGACCGGTCGATACAGAATGGGAACGGGGGCATTGGCGCATTTGCATCTGCCGTTGGTAGGCCGCGGACTGGCCGATCTGATTTTTCTCAAGCAGCCCTAAATGACATTTTCTGAGCAGACTTTTGCGGTCGGCGGCTTACATCTGAATGCGAAGCGTTGGGGGACTCCTGGCGGCCTACCGGTCATCGCGCTGCACGGTTGGCTCGATAACGCAGGTTCCTTCGATTTTTTAGCCCCGGAGCTCAAAGGCTGTGACCTGATATGCCTGGATTGCGCCGGCCACGGAAAAAGCGACCGCCGGCCCCATTTGGGCGCCTACAACGTTTGGCAGGACGTTGCCGAAGTTTACGCAGTGGCGGATTATCTCGGCTGGGCGGAATTTAATCTGGTCGGCCACTCCCGCGGTGCCATGATCTGTTTTCTTGCTGCAGGTACCTTTCCCGAGCGGATCAAAAATCTCATTCTTATCGAAGGCGTTTTCCCGCGCACCGCGCCGCCGGAACAGGCTCCCCAGATTCTGGCGGAAGCCATTCGTTCCATTCGCCTTGCTGTGACGCGCAAGCGCCATCACTACTCCGCTTTTGCGGATGCTGTTGCCACGCGGACAAAAGGCACCTATCCGGTGGCCGAATGCGACGCTGAGCGCTTGGCTCTTCACGGTGTGCTGGAAACCCCCGACGGCTTTACCTGGTCCTATGATCCGAAGCTGCTGGCGGGTTCCGAGGTGCGCTTAACTATTCCGCAATTGTTGGCTTTTCGCGACCAGATAACGGCTCATACGTTAGTAGTCCTGGCAGATAAAGGCCTGCTCCTTGAACAACCGGACGTACTCAATCTGTTCAGTCCCAACTGGCGGGTTGAAACCTTAAAAGGCGGCCACCACCTGCATATGCACGAGCAGGCACAGGCCGTCGCTCATCTGATTAACCGACATTTTTCGATAACAGGAGAAGTTTTTGAGAGTCTTTAGTTTGCTACTGATCTTCAGCTTGGCAACGAGTGTGATGGCGGCTGTTCCTTACACCCCGAATTCGGATCTTGTACTCAGCGGTCGAGTGGTATTCCAAACACAGCCCAGTGTCGGTGAGTATCAGTTGGTGCTCAGTGCAATTAAAAAGGTCAATAATCAGTGGCGCGCGAAGCAGGAATTTAAATCGCACGCGCTTATATCCCGTCTCACCGTAGAGCTCGACGAGCGCATCCCCTTTACAGATGCCCGGCGCAAGCTCGAAGAAGACATGGAAAAAGCACAGAATTTTACCGTGCTGTTTCAATGCTTTGGCTTGGATTGTGGCAGCAGTAATGGCTGGGCGAATGAGTTTTTGCGGGTCAAACAGCTCTACGGACTCGATACCAGTCAGTTTTATGCGGTGCAAGTCGGCTTGGACAGCCAGCGCAGAGAAACCTATGTCGTCTGGTATCTGGTACAGCGCGGCAATGGCCGCACCTATCTGCAACAGGATGTCATTCATGCAGGTCCGGATGCGGGTGTCGGCAAATCCTTCGCGCCGGATGTGTGGTGGGAGCTGCTGTCCGACAAAGGTTATTTCGTCCTACCGGGCTTTGCGCTGGCGGGTGATGAGGTCACCGTCTCCGGGGAATCCATTGATTTGCTAGCTTCCCTGTTGGATGCGCATCCAAAGGCGACTGTGCGAATCGTAGGACACGACTACCGCGCAGGCGCATTTGCTGAGCGCGAGCGCCGCTCGCAGTTCTACGCGCAAAAAGTCCGCGATTTACTGGTGGCAAAAGGTGTAGCGGCGAGCCGCTTGTCTGTCCATGGTCTTGGCCATCTGGCGCCGGCCGGAAAGGTCGAGCCGGCGCGTGTGGAAATCGTACTCGACTAGTTACGACTTGATCAGAGAAAGGAATTCCGTACGAGTGGCGGCGCTGGTGCGAAATGCGCCGTACATGGCGGAAGTTTTCATGGACGAATTCTGCTTCTCAACCCCGCGCATCATCATGCACAAGTGTTTTGCTTCAATGATGACCGCCACACCTGCAGCGCCAGTAACCGTTTGAATGGTTTCCGCGATCTGATGGGTCAGTTGTTCCTGAATCTGCAAGCGGCGCGCATACATATCAACAATTCGCGCAACTTTGGACAGGCCGAGCACCATTCCTTGTGGTATATAACCCACGTGAGCGCGGCCAACAAAAGGCAGCAAATGGTGTTCGCACATGGAGTACAGCTCTATGTCCTTGACGATGATCATGTCAGTGGAATCCGACGGGAATAGCGCGTTGTTGACGACCTCTTCAATTGTGCGCTTGTAACCGCTGGTCAGATATTCAAACGCCGCTGCGGCGCGCGCGGGCGTATCAACCAGGCCGGGGCGGGTAGGGTCTTCGCCGATTTGCGTAATAATTTGGCTGAAAAGGTCTTTCATGGTGCTCTCTCACAAGGCTCGCTGAGCGATTACTCGGTAATAACAAAAAGGGACGTACCCTACGTTATACCCCGGCCAAAAGAAAGTGAAATTTAACCGGTGGAAGAGGGTTTTTTCGATGAAATGCGGTTGGTTCGTCTGGCGCTGACGATCAAATTTCTCAGGAACTCGATGTTGGTGCTCGTGGCAGGAGCGTTTTCCGCTAGAATGCGACCTTTTTTAGACCGGTGGGGGACACATGGGCGAGCCGATCATCAACGAGTTGCTATCCGTGCGCGACTGGATCCGTTGGGGTGCATCCGAATTTCAGCGCGCCAATTTGTTTTACGGACATGGAACCGACAATGCTTGGGATGAAGCGGCGCAGATCATTCTGTGGGTCATCAAAACCCCTTGGGAGCGCCTCAATCAGATCGTCGATACCCGCCTGGTCACGGCGGAAAAGCAGGAGATCCTGGCGCTCTTCCAGCAGCGTATCCAGAAGCGAACGCCTGTGCCTTACCTGACCGGCACTGCGTTCTTTGCCGGACTGGAATTTAAAGTCGACAGCAATACCCTGATCCCTCGCTCACCCATTGCCGAGCTGATCGAAAAAGGCTTCCAACCCTGGCTGATCGAAGAGCCGGAATATGTGCTGGATCTCTGCACCGGCTGCGGTTGCATCGGTATTGCGGTCGCTTCCGTATTTCCTTCGGCGCAAGTCGATATCAGCGATATTTCTACCGAGGCGCTGGCGGTAGCTGAAGAGAATATTGCCAAACATCAGTTGGAAGGTCGTGTCACCCCGATTGAATCCGATCTTTTCGCAAATATTCCTGGCTGTTATGACCTGATCGTATCCAATCCGCCCTATGTCGATGCGGAAGATATGGCCTCGCTGCCGCAGGAATATCACGTAGAGCCGCGTTTGGCGCTGGAATCAGGTGCGGACGGTCTGGATTTTACCCGTCGTTTATTGGCTGAAGCGGCTGATCACCTCAATGACAATGGTGTCCTTATAGTCGAAGTAGGCAACAGCGCGGCGGCGTTGGAAGCGCAGTTTCCTGATGTGCCGTTTACCTGGATTGAGTTTGAGCGCGGTGGCCACGGCGTTTTTCTGCTGACCCGGGAACAACTGGTTGAGCACGCGGCAGATTTCAAGCAGAAACTCCTATAATGCGAAGTTTTTCTGCATCCGAGGCAGCATTTGCTGTCACTAAATATATTCACCAACATTCCTTCTAGGTGATCAGCGATTATGGCGGGCAATACATTTGGCAAACTTTTTACCGTAACCACTTTCGGCGAAAGCCATGGCGAGGCGTTGGGCTGCATCATCGATGGTTGTCCTCCGGGAATCGAGTTGAGTGAAGAAGATATTCAGCACGATCTCGACCGCCGCAAACCCGGTCAGTCGCGCTATACCACGCAGCGACGAGAGGAAGATGAGGTAAAAATCCTGTCTGGTGTTTTTGAGGGCAAGACCACCGGCACGCCCATCGGCATGATTATTCAGAATACTGATCAGCGCTCGAAGGACTACAGCAAAATCAAAGATGTCTTCCGCCCGGCGCACGCCGATTACACCTACATGCAGAAATACGGTATTCGCGATTACCGCGGCGGCGGTCGCTCCTCCGCACGTGAAACAGCTATGCGAGTCGCTGCGGGTGCGGTAGCGAAAAAGGTCTTGAAAGAAGGCTGGGGAATTGAGATTCGCGGTTATCTGTCGCAGCTGGGCCCCATAGCTATAGAAACCGTGGATTGGAACGAAGTCAGCAACAATCCTTTCTTCTGTCCTGACGCCTCCAAAGTGCCTGCAATGGAGGAATATATGCAGGCGCTCAGCAAAGAGGGTAATTCTGTTGGCGCCAAAATTACGGTGGTGGCTACCAATATGGTGCCAGGCTTAGGCGAACCTGTATTTGATCGACTCGATGCCGATATCGCCCATGCATTGATGAGCATCAACGCGGTAAAAGGCGTCGAAATTGGTGCTGGCTTCGCGTGTGTCAGTCAGAAAGGAACAGAGCATCGCGATGAAATTACCCCTCAAGGATTTTTGAGCAATAACGCTGGAGGGATATTGGGCGGAATTTCGAGCGGTCAAGACATCATTGCTCACATCGCATTAAAACCAACTTCCAGTCTGCGCATTCCTGGACGCAGTGTCGATGTCAATGGCAATCCAGTAGAGGTTGTTACGACTGGACGTCACGATCCCTGCGTCGGTATAAGGGCTACTCCAATTGCTGAGGCTATGTTGGCATTGGTGTTGGTGGACCACGCCCTGCGTCACAGAGGCCAGAATAGCGATGCTGCGCTTTCTGTCCCGGTTATTCCCGCGTTCGTCGAATAAGGCGGCAGTTGGGCAAATTAAGATGCTGTTTTGATACTTTTTTCTGATAATGGTTTGACTTGGTTAACATTTAAAGGTTGTTGTGGCCTGATTGGGGGTGTAATCTCGGGGGAAGATTTTAGTACGTCCCGTATGGATTATATGGACGATATAACTATAAGGTGAGGCCATGAAAGCACATCTTGTTTTAATTGGATTGTTTCTTCCTCTGTTCAGTGTTCCGGCGATATCGGCTGATTCAAAACAGTGCCCCGTAGTCAATTGTGACTGCGGGGCTATTTCGGATGCGCAGTGGCGCAGTCATTGTGTCAGTCGGGAAAAAAAGGTCATTGAGGACTGCATTGCCAACCAGGGAAATCCAAAAAGTTATTGCGGGTTACACGGCCCAGCGGCTTTTCCTGTAGCGACATCTCTTCAGCCTGATAAAAAACCTCTCGTCATCGAAGATAACGACCCCGCCATTATTGAAAAGCTCATCGCAACCCAAAACTGGTCATTGGATGAGTCCTTTAACATTTTGAAATCCCGCGAGAGCGCCAAACAATATGGCGACGCCGTAAAAATGGCTGGTTTGCTTGAGCGCGACCTGGAGCGTTTATATCAACTGCATCGCCAAGCTGATGCAGTCTACAAGCAACAGGAGCGGGACGATGTCAGCAAGGTGACCGACGCTTTTGCTTTGGCAATGACCGACAGGGCTAAGGCATTGCGGGAATATGCTGCAAAACTTTGGCAATCTGCCGCGAGTGCGGATTCGGACAAAAATCAAAAAGCCCAGCGGGTATTGGCTTTCAGGGTATCCCGGTTGGCTGCGACCGTTTATGAGTATTCAGGTGAGCTCTACAGCTTGGCGGGATCCTCAATTCGATCTGCGGAGTTGTGGCAGGCCGCTGCGGAGGTTTCCCAGATTTTGCGACATTGGGAGCAGGAGACAGAAAACAAACTGCAGCATGTGACGTTTTATCAGGCGCAAGCTGCCTCGCGCTTGCATCGCGCAACCTACCACTTGATCGAAGCTGGACAGGATGATTCCGTTGTCATAACGGCACAGCGTGCTCAAGCTCTCGAAGGTACGCTGGCGGATATCGCCGATACTAGCCACGCCAATCATGAATCTGCGGAAGATATGCGCGCGATCAAACGAGGATCGCGTTAACTAAAGCACCGGCCAATGCCGGTGCGATCAAAAACGCAGGTGCGGTTCAAAAATGCAGAACAAGTTCTGCGAAGGTGCCTGACATTTTGGCGTCTGCGTAAAGATCATCAAATTTCTCGGCGCGTAACGTTAGTACCCGATAGCCGACATTTACGCCTATATCCAGCAAAGGCGTTACTTCAAAAGAGTAGCCGAGGCGCACAGATGCATCCGTCATCTTATCTCCCCGGTAAGTTATCCCTTGTGCGGTTGCTCCTACACGCCAGCCTGAACCTGGAAAATCCAGTTGGAGATTGGCGTAAGCCATGGGCAATACGCCTTCGAGTGTCGCTCGCGCGGGCTGGCTCAGCTCGGATTGCACCTCTACATAGCCTTCCAAAAAGCGCGCTGTGATACCCAGATCGAAGGTTACCCAGTTATCCAACAGCTCGTAGTAGAAGGTCGCATCTGTATGCGAGAGATCTATATCGGTCAGTACTTGAACCTGGGCGTCAATTGGCACTCCGCCAATAATGAAACTCTGTGAAGTGATGGACGATTCCGTTGCAGAAATCGTGCTGTGCATTAAACGCAAATTGGGGATAACCGGAATCGGATGTTCGAGTGCAAGCCAGAACACGTTGCTGTTCTCATTCTCGAACCCGAGGTCGTTCAGCGTCGTAGTAGCGCCGTTTTGTCCCACGTCACCTTGAAGGTCGATATACCAATGGCCAACGCCACCATACAAGCCGAATATGGTATCTCCCCATGCTGTGCCGCAAGCGCTTGCGAGACAGGCTGCCAATATTAAATTTCGTGTTTTTTTATGTTTCATAACAGTTGATCCGTGTACCGAAAGCTCGGCAATCAGTTTCTTATAGCAGAGAAGTTGTTCAGTCTGTGTGCGCTTTACCCTCATGGGGAGCGATTGGCGCGCAGGACTTCATAAAAAGCTTCAGCAGCATTGCTCAGTTGTCTACGTTGATGGCGGGCCAAGCCCAGCCTGCGGGTAAGAACAACGCCGCCAAGTCTCAATGGGCGAATTTGCTCATCCACCATGGACTCTGGCAAAACGCTCCAACCGAGACCTACCGAAACCATCATTTTGATAGTTTCCAGATAATTCGTCGTCATATTTATTGTGAGCGGAAGATTGCGGTCATCGAAACAGCGTTTGACCAGGCGGCCTGTATAAGTGCTGAGGTCGGGGAGGATTGCCGGTGATTCGCTCAGGGCGAGCAGGTTGGTGTTGGTGGATAAATCCGAGTCCAAACTGGTGACGAAGCGCATATTGTCTTGCCAGAGCGGTTCAAATTCCAATTGATCAATAGGGTCCGGAGCCAGAGTTACCACCGCCAGTTCACACTGCCCGCGATGGACGCGTTCCAGCGCCACTTCCGAATCCAGAAACTCGAATTTGAGATTGACCTTCGGATAATTCGACGCAAATGCACGCAGCACCGGCGGCAGTTTGTGCAAGCCTACGTGGTGACTGGTCGCCACGCGCAGTTCACCTTTCACCTCACCGGATAAATCCGCCAGCGCCCGTTTAGCTTCGTCGAGCTGGCGAACGATTTGCTCCGCGCGGGGAAGTAGGGCGCGCCCGGCCTGGGTGAGTTGAATCGTTTTGCCCAGGCGATCAAAAAGAACCGTATCCACCGCCTGCTCAAGTGCGGCAATACGCTTGCTGACGGCGGGTTGGGTGATGCACAGATCATCCGCCGCCAGGGAAAACGACTTAAACCGGGCGACGCTGAGAAAGGCGCGTAGGTTCTCCAATTCCATAAGGATTCCTATTGGGAATTCAATTTATAAAAATAATGAATTGGAGTTATTTTAGATGCTCTCCTACCATAAGCGCTATTCGCCGGATGTATTTTCGGTGCACCGCATTTTCAGGTTACAGCGTTTGGAGATCTCAATGGCTGGAATGACTCTTTATGACAAGTTGTGGCAATCCCACCTCGTGTTGCAGCGGGATGATGGATCGGCACTTATTTACATTGACCGCCATATCGTTCATGAAGTGACGTCGCCACAAGCGTTTGAAGGTCTGCGTCTGGCCGGGCGCAAGCCTTGGCGGGTAAACAGCATTGTGGCCACGCCAGACCACAACGTGCCGACCACCCCGCAAGAGCGCTCTTCCGGCGTCGATGGTATCGCAGACCCCATTTCTAAAATCCAGGTGAAAACACTCGACGAGAACTGCGACGAACTGGGCATTCTGGAATTCAAAATCAATGACCACCGTCAGGGCATCGTCCACGTGGTCGGCCCTGAAACCGGCGCTTGTTTGCCCGGCATGACCATCGTCTGCGGCGACTCTCATACCTCTACCAACGGCGCATTGGGCGCTTTGGCGTTCGGTATCGGCACCAGTGAAGTCGAGCACGTAATGGCGACTCAATGTCTCGTAGCCAAAAAAATGAAAAGCATGCTGGTTCAGGTCGATGGCCAGCTCGGTCCCGGTGTGACCCCTAAAGATGTCGTTTTGGCCATCATCGGCGAAATTGGTACTGCAGGCGGAACCGGATACGCCATTGAATTCGGCGGTGAAGTCTTCCGTTCCATGTCCATGGAAGGTCGCTTGACCGTTTGTAATATGGCCATCGAAGCTGGCGCGCGCGCCGGTATGGTCGCTGTGGATGACATTACGTTGGAGTATGTCAAAAACAAACCTTTCGCTCCCAAAGGCGCTTTGTGGGATAAAGCAGTGGCGGAGTGGAGCCAATTGCACAGCGATCCTGACGCAAAATTCGATCGCGTGGTTCGTCTCAACGGCAGCGATATCAAACCGCAAGTTACCTGGGGTACCTCGCCGGAAATGGTATTGCCCGTTTCCGAGAGAGTGCCCGATCCCGCTGTGGAATCCGACGCAGTGAAAAAGGCGAGCATCGAGCGCGCGCTCCAGTACATGGGCTTGAATGCAGGGCAACCCATTAGCGAGATTGCGATTGATAAAGTCTTTATCGGCTCCTGCACCAACTCCCGTATTGAAGATATCCGCAGTGCCGCTCTTGTGGTGAAAGGCCGCAAAAAAGCGCCATCTGTAAAACTCGCCATGGTGGTTCCAGGTTCTGGACAAGTTAAGGCTCAAGCGGAAGCCGAAGGTTTGGACAAAATCTTCCGCGACGCAGGTTTTGAATGGCGCGAACCTGGATGCTCCATGTGCCTTGCCATGAATGCCGACCGGCTCGAACCCGGTGAGCGCTGCGCTTCCACCTCCAATCGCAATTTCGAAGGCCGGCAGGGTTATGGCGGTCGCACGCATTTGGTGAGCCCGGCAATGGCCGCAGCAGCGGGTATCGCTGGCCATTTTGTCGATGTGCGCCAGTTGCTGGAATCCGGTCAGTAATGGGGAAGATGTTATGAAAAGTTTTACGCGTTTAGTTGGATTGGTCGCGCCTATGGATCGGGCAAACGTCGATACGGATTTGATCATCCCCAAACAATTTCTGAAATCAATTGCGCGCACAGGCTTTGGTCCCAACGCTTTTGATGAACTGCGTTATCTCGACAAAGGCGAGCCCGGCAAGGACAACTCAACCCGGCCGCTCAACCCTGATTTTCCGCTGAATTTTCCGCGTTATCAGGGCGCGAGCATTTTGCTCACGCGCGAGAATTTTGGTTGCGGTTCCAGTCGTGAGCACGCGCCTTGGGCTTTGGATGAATACGGCTTCCGCTGCATCATCGCGCCCAGTTTTGCCGACATATTTTTCAACAACTGCTTCAAAAACGGCTTGTTGCCTGTCGTGCTTCCCGCCGATGTCGTCTCTGAGCTTTTTGAAGAACTCTACGCCAACGAGGGTTATCAATTAACCGTCGATTTGGAGCAGCAGACCGTGACGCGCCCGGATGGCAAAAGCCATTCGTTCGAAGTCGACGCGTTCCGCAAGCATTGTTTGTTGAACGGCTTGGATGACATAGGTCTGACATTACAAGACGCCGACCACATCCGCGCTTATGAAGCCAAGCGCAGAGAAAGCGCGCCATGGCTGTTTGGTATCACTGAATAATTAACGGAGCATTCATGCCAAAAAAAATCGTTTTATTGCCTGGGGACGGTATTGGCCCGGAAATCGTTGCTGAAGCGCGCAAGGTTCTCGAAAAGGTCGATCAGCTCTTTAAGTTGGATTTGTCTTTCGAAACCGATTTGATCGGTGGCAGCGCCCTCGACGTCCACGGCGTGCCTCTGGCGGATTCCACCTTGGATCGCTGCCGCAGTGCTGACGCCATTTTGATGGGCTCTGTAGGTGGTCCTAAGTGGGACCATTTCGAACCTGCTTTACGTCCGGAAAAAGGTTTGTTGCGTCTGCGTTATGACCTCGGTCTGTACGCTAACTTGCGCCCGGCGATTCTCTATCCGCAATTGGCGGATGCGTCCACGCTCAAGCGCGAAGTGGTTGCCGGACTGGATATTTTGATCGTGCGCGAACTGACCGGCGGTATTTATTTCGGTAAACCGCGCGGCATTCGCACTTTGGAAAACGGTGAGCGCGAAGGTTTCAACACCTACGTTTATGCCGAGCATGAAATCGAGCGTATCGGTCGCACTGCATTTGAAATGGCGCGCAAGCGCAAAGGCAAATTGTGCTCCGTGGATAAGGCCAATGTGTTGGAAGTGACCGTATTGTGGCGTGAAGTGATGGATCGTCTCGCTCCGGAATATCCGGATGTTCAGCTGAGCCATATGTACGTCGACAACGCCGCTATGCAGTTGGTACGCGCGCCTAAACAGTTCGATGTCATTGTGACCGGAAATATGTTCGGTGACATTTTGTCCGATGCTGCTGCTATGTTGACCGGTTCAATCGGTATGTTGCCATCCGCTGCGCTGAATAAAGAAAGCCGTGGTTTGTACGAGCCTGTACACGGCTCCGCACCCGACATCGCAGGGCAGGGCATAGCCAACCCGCTGGCGACCATTCTGTCTGCCTCCATGATGCTGCGCTATTCGCTCGCACAGAAAGAAGCCGCTGATGCGATCGACGCAGCTGTCGGCCGAGTTCTGGATCAAGGCTATAGAACGGCCGACATTTACAGTGAAGGCATGAAAAAAGTTGGTACCGCTGAGATGGGCGACGCAGTTGTCGCAGCTCTGGCAAACTGATTCGCTCTTTTGGAGATTTAAAACATGATGCAAGTAGGTTTTGTTGGTTGGCGCGGAATGGTTGGTTCCGTTTTGATGGGTCGCATGCGCGAAGAAAATGACTTCGCGACAATCAACCCGGTGTTTTTCACTACCTCCAATGTTGGTGGTCAGGGCCCTGATGTCGGCAAGCCAGTAGCTCCACTCAAAGACGCTTATGACATTGAAGCGTTGAAAGCGATGGATGCCATTATTTCCTGTCAGGGTGGCGATTACACAACCGCCATCATCGACCAATTGCGTGCAGCTGGCTGGCAAGGCTATTGGATTGATGCGGCGTCAACTTTGCGAATGAAAGATGACGCCATCATCATTCTGGACCCCGTCAATGACCAGGTAATCCGCAATGGACTTAAAAATGGCATCAAGAACTATGTCGGTGGAAACTGTACTGTCAGTTTGATGCTGATGGGCTTGGGCGGACTGTTCCAAAATGGTCTGGTGGAGTGGGTGAGTTCCATGACTTATCAAGCCGCCAGTGGTGCCGGTGCGCAAAATATGCGCGAGCTGATCAGCCAGATGGGAACTATCCATTCTTCTGTCGCTGATAAATTGGCCGATCCTGCCAGTGCGATTTTGGAAATCGACCGCCAAGTTGCCGAGACCATGCGTTCAAGCGATTTCCCGAAAGAGCATTTTGGCGCTCCTTTGGCGGGCAGCTTGTTGCCTTATATAGATAAGCAGCTCGACAACGGTCAGAGCCGTGAAGAGTGGAAAGCGCAAGCTGAAACCAACAAAATTCTCGGCAACGCCCAGCCGATTCCAATGGATGGTATCTGCGTTCGCATCGGTGCTATGCGCTGCCACAGCCAGGCGCTGACCATCAAATTGACCCAAGACCTTCCTTTGGCTGAGATCGAACAGATTATTGCTGGAGCCAATGAATGGGTTAAGGTAATTCCCAATACCCGCGAAGCCTCCATGCAAGAGCTGACACCTACCAAAGTCACTGGAACTCTGTCGATCCCGGTGGGCCGTTTGCGCAAGATGAATATGGGGCCACAATACCTGTCTGCTTTCACTGTGGGCGATCAGTTGTTGTGGGGAGCGGCAGAGCCTTTGCGTCGTATGTTGCGCATCCTGCAACAGCATTAATTCATTTTCCTTCCAGCGCCTCATATCTTTGGGGCGCAATTTTATTTCCCCTTGCTATAGTTTCATTATATTGGCGTTATTTTTTGGTTCGACCATGGCTTGGAAACTTGGTAAAAGCCGAGCTGGCGACAAAACATCGATAACCAAAAGTGTTGTTTAAGTGGCTTATATCTGGCCTTAAGTTGATAAAACGCTACTTATAATGAATACTTACAGCGATAACTGAAAGACTATTCTAGGTTTTCGGCCGTCTGTAGCCTCGCCGTTTACTGGGCGCATCTTTGGCTAATAACCATACATGATAAGGATTCCTCCTATGGGGCTTCGCACTAAAGCGTATTTCATCGGCGCGTATCTGACTTTTTTCTCGTCAGTTGCCGCAGCGCTCGGCTTAGGTGAAATCAAGCTCAACTCCTTTCTCAATCAACCCCTCGATGCCGAAATCCAGCTATTACATGTCCGCGATCTGACCGAGCGCGAGATTTTGATTGGAATTGCTTCGCCAGAGGAATTTCAACGAGCAGGTGTTGATAGAACCTACTTCGTAACAGACCTGCAATTTGCAGTGGATCTGAAAGCTGCAGGTGGCCCGGTAGTAAAAGTAACCAGCCGCCAGCCGGTGAGAGAACCCTTCCTCAACTTCATAGTGACAGCGCGCTGGCCCAGCGGTAAGTTGCTGCGCGAATATACCTTGTTGGTCGATCTGCCGGTGTTCACTGGTACTAAAGCGGGCCCCGTACAAGCTGCGAGTCAGCCGAAAGCAGCGGAAAGACCAGACAGATCTACCTCGAGCACCTCGCAAGCCTCAGAGCGTCGCCGCGAAACCGCTCCTGTTGAAACGCGCAGACCTGCAGAGACCGTTAGTAGTTTTTCGAGTGACACCTACGGCCCTGTAGGAGCTAATGAAACACTCTGGACTATTGCCTCCAAAGCGCGGCCTGATAACTCCGTTTCAGTACAGCAAACAATGCTGGCGATTCAACGTTTGAATCCTGAGGCTTTTATTAACGGCAACATTAATTTGTTACGCCGTGGTCAGGTATTGCGCATTCCCGATAAAGAAGAAATCCAGAAATTGACCGCGCGTGAGGCTATTCAAAAAGTTGCTGAGCAAAATCGCAATTGGAATCGACGTGCAACTCCTGCCGCAGAACAAGCTCAACTTGAAGGCAGCCGAAATGTGGCGCCCAGCCGTTCCGAACCTGCTGCGGTAGAAGGTCGGGTTAAGTTGTCGACCAGTACATCCGGTGCCCGTACTGCCCAAGGAGCTGGTGCAGACGGTGGTGAGGGAGAAGCCGTTGCAGAAGCACTGACTCAGACCCAGGAAGAGTTGGATGCAGCAGGGCGTGAAAATGCCGATCTGAAATCGCGAATCCGCGCGATGGAAGAGCAAATTGAAACCATGGAGCGGTTGGTTGAAGTCAGCAGTGAAGAGATGCGCGCTTTGGAACTTGCAGCTCAGCAAGCTAATGAAGCCCGTTCCCAAACAGCGGAAGAGGTTGCTGAAACCACTTCAGCGACTCAGGAAGAGCCAAAATCTGAACTCGCACAAGTTCAAACGCCGCCGGTACAAACTCAACCGGCACCCATTCAGCCACAAAAATCTTGGCTCGATCTCGCCAAAGAAAACATTGTGTACATAGGTGCGGGACTGGGCGCTCTCATACTCGGGTTGATTGCTCTGATCTTCCTGCGCAAACGCAACGAAGCTGCCGACGACGAGTTCTACGACAGCTACGATGGGGATACAGCTGCGGATCTGAATTTTGAAGAGGATATCCGAGCGGAAGACGACAGGACTGTTCCCTATATTTCCTCCAGTGAAATAGAGAGTGAGGAACCGGAAAGAACATTTGCGGAAGCTGAAACTGAAGACGTCGTTGGTGAATGCGATATTCATATCGCCTACGGTCAATACGACTTGGCTGAAGACAAACTGGTGCGTGCTCTGGAGAAAGAGCCCGACAATGTCGCCGTCCGACTGAAACTGCTTGAAGTCTTTGCTGCTCAAGGGGATGGTGAGCGCTTCGACCATCACTACGCCACCTTGAGAACAATAGGTACACCTGAGGCGATTGACCGCGCGGCAGCTATGCGTGAATCAATAGAGGGAATTGGCGAATTTGATCCAGCTGCGCATGAAGTTTCCGATGCGACCGTTGTGAAAAATCGGGCTCAAGAGGAAACCTTCGACTTTGGCGAAGAAGAGGTAGTACCTACCGATTCCTTGTCCGACGATACGCTGGACTTTGATTTCAATGATGTGGATGAGTTGGTTGATTCATCCAGCGCTCAGAACGAAGGCGCGCTCGACACCCTCGATTTCGATCTGACATTGGAGGGGGAGGAGACTCAAGATACTGATTCTGCATCCTTGGCAACGGACGATTTTGATTTAGACATCAGTAGTGACGAATTGCGCTTGCAGCCAGAAGCGGGAGCCGAGTTTGCAGACGCAGAAACTGAATTTGCAGAGGGCTCAACTGAGTTCGCTGACTCAAATGATCTTGCCGATCTGGATTTCGATTTAGATACCCCTGAAGGGGAAGGCAAATCTGACAGCGATTTCGATCTGGACTTCGCTGATGTTGATCAAATCACCAATGCCGATACAGCCTTTGCTGATGAGGCGCCGGCTGACTTTGACTTGGATCTTGATGATCAAGAAGAGAAGCTAACAACTGAATTCGCTGATGATCTGGTGGCGGAGCGAGCTGCACCCAAGACAGAAGAGGATTTTGAGTTTTCAGACGTAGATCTGGCTCTGACTGATGATCAGGCCGAAGCGAATTTTGCGGATTTGGATGAAAGCCTGGACTTCGACTTGGATGGTGACTTAAAGCAGGAAACAGCGCTCGAAGATGAGCCTCCTGTATTGTCCAGCGACGATCAAGCAGAGGATGAAAATCTGTCTGCGCTTGAATTAGAAGATCTGCAGGATCTGGATTTCGATTCTGATGTGGAATCCGAGTCTGCAGTGGCCAAGGATTTTGAAGACGAATTTGATTTCGACAAAGAAGTCAATCTTGATGAGCTGGATCACGAGCTGGATGCCTTGGCCTCGGACATAGGCGCAGACCATATGGAAGAGCCGGTGCTGGACTTTGACGACAGCAGCAGCTCAACCGCCTCGGAAGAAACAACTTTCGCTGAGGATGACGGGTTCTCTGCGGACGATTTCCTCGCAGATGAAAATTTGGAAGATCTTTCTGCTGTTGATAACGAGGTGGCTGAGACTCAAGAATCCGAACTGTCTCCGGTGGATCAAGAATCTGCGGATTCAGAGGCTGATTTCGAAATCCCGGATTTTGATCCAGAAAATGACGATGACAGCAATTTGGATTTCCTCTCTGATAATGATGAGACGGCAACCAAGCTGGATTTGGCTCGAGCTTACATCGATATGGGCGATGCCGATGGCGCAAAAGACATATTGGATGAAATCATGGAAGAGGGTAATGACGAACAGAAACAGGAAGCAGAAGCTTTGCTGGCCCGCATCGGTTAAGTTCTACAACTTTTGAGTTTGCTAAGGCTTTGCATGTACGCATGCAAAGCCTTTTTATTTAGGTCCTATGACATATTCTCCAAACTGCGAAATAAAACCGGGAATGTCGTTGCCTGAGGGGGTGCGGCGTTTTGCCTTGGTTGTCGAATATGACGGCAGTCAGTATCAGGGTTTTCAACGACAGGCCAGCGCCAAAAAAACGGTGCAAGGTGAATTGGAACGCGCTTTATCACTGATTGCCGCGCAGCCTGTAACACTTGTTTGCGCTGGACGAACAGATGCCGGCGTGCACGCCACTCATCAAGTGGTCCACTTTGATTGTTCTGCCCCGCGGGCAGAAAAAGCCTGGTTGGACGGGACCAACACCAAGCTGCCGGATTCCATTCGGGTGAAATGGGCTGCGCAGGTGCCAGGAGAATTCCACGCGCGTTTTTCTGCATTGGCGCGCACCTATAGGTATTTCACCTATATCAGCAAGGTCCGTTCAGCCTTTTTGCCAGTGAGCGCCACCTGGTCGAGGGATGACCTGGACGTAGAAGCTATGCAAGAGGCCGCCAGGCGTTTAGTGGGCGAGCATGACTTCTCGTCTTTTCGCTCTAGTCAGTGTCAGGCACATAGTCCTGTGCGACGAATCGATTACATCCGGTTTGTGCGCCAAGGGGATTTCATCGGCATGGAGATCAAGGCCAACGCCTTTCTCCATCATATGGTGAGAAACATCATGGGATGCCTGTTTGAGATCGGACGAGCGGCGCGTCCTGCTGAGTGGTTGGATGAGCTGCTCACCGCTCGGGATCGCCGTCTGGCCGCTCCTACGGCACATCCGCACGGGCTCTATCTTGTGGGGGTGGACTATCCTGCCGAATTTGGGATTCCGGCTGGATCTGCCCACAAAGGCATGTTTGGGTTCTCGGAGGCTGATTTCACAAACCTCAAGGTCGATTGAGCTGAATTCAGCTTGATTTGTGAACAGTGTCTGGGCGCTGCTATGCTGTTTAGGTGAAACTGCAAACAGATGTTGCGGTGGCGCTCCCAACGCGCCGGTAAGATGTTTCCATTCCGATAGATCCAACAATAACGAGAGGAAGGTACTCTATGAGCCATCAAGAAATTGAAATGCAGGAAACAGGTGACAGTGTTGCCGATGCGGTAGCAGCAGTGGTTCTGATAGCTGTATTTGTAGTTACCTGCATTTTTTGGGTGAGCGGACAATAGATCTTCGAGCGAGCAGGCTATTGCTTGGGCGGGCAGCAATAGCCTTAGCTGCTTTGGCTTATGGGGCTATGCTTTTCGCTATTAAGACAAGCCCGCCAATAAATAAGCCCGCCAAGATGATCCCTACAATCATGAACGGCAATATGCTGCTCTGTTGAAAATCAGCTTGGCGATTCCGTTCGCTCTGTACGCCAATAAAAGCAGCCAAGGTACTCAGCAATACGCGCCCGAGTGATGCTTTTTGCGGTTCTTCTGCCATATTTCACCTATTAAGGTTATGTCGGGCTGTAATCGAGATTCGGTTGCAGCCATCTTTCTATTGACTGTTTATCGACGCCTTTTCGTTTAGCCAGTTCTTCAACTTGGTCTGCGCCGATTTTGCCAACACCAAAATATTTCGCTTGCGGATGCGCAAAATACCAGCCGGACACTGCTGCCGTCGGGAACATGGCGAAATGTTCCGTCAGTTTCACTCCGGTCTCATTGGTGGCATTTAACAAACGAAACAGAGTGGCTTTTTCCGTATGGTCCGGGCAGGCTGGATAGCCCGGAGCGGGTCGAATTCCTTGATAACGCTCTTTGATCAAGGCTTCGTTATCGAGGCTCTCGGCCGCCGCATATCCCCAAAATTCTTTACGGACACGCTCATGCATACGTTCGGCAAAAGCTTCGGCCAAGCGATCCGCCAAGGCTTTTACCATAATTGAATTATAGTCATCGCCTTTGGCTTCATACTCTTTAGCGAGTTCTTCAGCTCCGATTCCTGCTGTAACTACGAAAGCTCCAATGTAATCCTGTTTGCCTGAAGTTTGCGGAGCTACGAAGTCCGCGAGCGAATACAAGCGTCCATCGACGGTGTTTTTGTCCTGCTGCTGGCGAAGATGATGCAAGCGTACCGGAGCAGAATCCTGTGGCTGAACCAGAATATCGTCGTCATCCACAGTATTGGCGGGCCAAAAGCCAATGACTGCGCTGGCTGAGATTCGGTTGTGGGCGATTATGTCATCCAACAAGCGGCGCGCATCTTGATACAACTGCGTTGCTGCCTGCCCAACGACTTCATCCTGCAGAATGTCCGGATATTTCCCGGCTAAATCCCAGCTCATAAAAAACGGCGTCCAATCGATATAGTCGACCAGTTCTTTTAATGGGTAATTCTTGAAGGTGCGAATACCTGTAAAACTCGGTGCCGGAGGCGTGTAATCATCCCAATTGATTTCGGGGCGGCGTTTAATTGCTTCTTTATATGGGATAAGCGGGCGGCGCTGCCGGTTGGCATTGCGCTCGCGCACTTTTTCGTATTCCGCTTTTACACCCGCGACAAATTGGTCGCGCTGCTCCGTCGATAAAAGTTGGCTGGCAACGCCGACAGCGCGCGACGCATCGGGAACATAAATAACTTGGTTATTGTGATATTGCGGTTCGATTTTTACCGCGGTATGCGCTTTTGATGTAGTAGCTCCGCCAATCAACAGGGGGATATTAAAACCCTGGCGCTGCATTTCAGAAGCGACGGTCACCATTTCATCCAGAGACGGTGTAATCAAACCCGATAGACCGATAATGTCGCAAGATTTTTCCCGCGCGACTTGCAGAATAGTTTCGCAGGGCACCATAACGCCGAGGTCAATCACTTCAAAGTTGTTGCACTGAAGAACAACACCGACGATGTTTTTGCCAATGTCGTGCACGTCGCCTTTTACGGTCGCCATTAAAATGCGGCCGTTGGTTTTGGTGTCGGCAGTTTTTTCCTGCTCAATAAAAGGCCGTAAATAAGCGACCGCTTGTTTCATAACACGAGCGGATTTTACCACCTGAGGCAAAAACATTTTTCCCGCGCCGAAAAGATCTCCCACAACGTTCATGCCGTCCATTAGGGGGCCTTCGATAACGTCAAGCGGACGAGAGGCTTGCTGCCGCGCTTCCTCAGTATCTTCGATGATATGAGTGGTGATGCCTTTTACCAGCGCATGTTCCAGTCTTTTATTGACGGGAAGTTCGCGCCAAGCCTGATCTTCTTTTTTGGCAGTTGCGCCGTCGTCGCGATATTTTTCCGCGAGTTCAACAAGATTTTCCGTCGCATGCGGATGGCGATTCAAAATGACATCTTCCACCGCGCCGCGCAGTTCGCTGGGCAGATCATCATAAATTGCCAGCTGGCCGGCGTTTACGATACCCATATTCATGCCGGCTTTAATGGCGTGATAAAGGAACACGGAATGAATGGCCTCGCGCACGGGATTATTGCCGCGGAATGAGAAAGACACGTTACTCACTCCGCCGGAAACGGATGCGTAGGGCAAATTTTCACGAATCCACTGGGTAGCTTCTATGAAATCAACCGCATAGTTGTTGTGCTCATCAATGCCTGTAGCTACCGCAAAAATATTGGGGTCAAAAATGATGTCTGCCGGATTCATTCCGACTTGCTGCGTCAAAATCTTATAGCTGCGTTCGCAAATTTCTTTTTTTCTTGCTGCAGTGTCCGCCTGGCCTTTTTCATCGAACGCCATCACAACAACCGCTGCACCGTATTTTCGGCACAGAGTTGCTTGCTTGATAAATTCTTCTTCGCCGCCTTTTAGACTGATGGAATTGACAATGGCTTTGCCCTGGATGCATTTGAGGCCGGCTTCAATAACGTTCCATTTGGATGAATCCACCATAATGGGAACGCGGGCGATATCGGGTTCCCCGGCGATCAGGTTGAGAAATCGCACCATGGCTTTTTCGGCATCCAACATGCCTTCATCCATGTTGATATCTATAACCTGCGCGCCGTTTTCCACTTGTTCCAATGCCACTTCGAGAGCGGTGGTGTAATCGCCGCTGACGATGAGTTTTTTAAAGCGAGCAGAACCCGTAACGTTGCAGCGTTCGCCGACATTAACGAACAGTGAGTCTTTGGAAATGTTGAAGGGCTCCAAGCCAGACAAACGACATGCAGGTTCGATTTGCGGCAGGGAGCGCGGCTTATAGGCTTTCACCTTTTCCGCGATGGCCGCTATATGCGCAGGAGTAGTTCCGCAGCAGCCGCCGACGATATTGAGAAATCCGCTCGCGGCAAATTCGCCTACGATTTCTGCCATTTCCTCGGCGGATTGATCGTAGGCGCCAAATTCGTTGGGCAATCCCGCATTGGGGTGAGCAGACACGTAGCAAGCGGAAATGCGCGATAGCTCTTTGATATAGGGGCGTAATTCAGCTGCACCCAGCGCGCAGTTGAGGCCTATGGAAAGTGGTTTTGCATGGGCGAGCGAGTTGTAGAAGGCTTCGGTTGTCTGACCGGACAGGGTGCGACCAGAAGCATCGGTAATGGTGCCCGAAATCATGATCGGCAGCTCGCATGCGTTATCTTCGAAATAATCGAAGATCGCGAATATGGCAGCCTTGGCGTTTAAAGTGTCGAAGATGGTTTCGACCATCAATATGTCTGCGCCACCTTTTACGAGTCCATCAATGGCCACTTTGTAGTCGCTGACGAGTTGGTCGAAAGTAATATTGCGCGCGCCCGGGTCGTTTACGTCCGGAGAGATAGAGCAGGTTCGGCTGGTTGGGCCTAAAACTCCCGCAACAAAACGAGGCTTATCAGGTGTCTGTGCAGAAAATTTGTCAGCTGCCTGGCGTGCGAGTTGCGCTGCAGTGAAATTTAATTCGAATACCAGCTCTTCCAGATGGTAATCTGCTTGAGATACCGCTGTACTATTAAACGTATTGGTTTCGATGATATCCGCACCCGCCGCCAAATAGGCTTCATGGATCTCCGTGATGATATGAGGCTGGGTGATGCACAGTAGGTCGTTATTTCCCTTGAGATCAGATCGGTGCTCGGCGAAACGCACGCCCCTATAATCTTTGTCGCTTAACTTATAGCTCTGAATCATGGTGCCCATGGCACCGTCCAGAATCAGAATACGCTGACGAAGCTGGTCGTGAAGAGAGGTTAGGCGACGGTTTTGGTCCACGGAAATATACCTATATCAAAATTTTTTGATGCAGAGTCGAAATTGTAACAGAATCCCGTTACGCCATGCTGTTTAAATCCCTTGGAATTGGCTAAAATACCCGAGTAATTTACTCGGTCTTTGTTCGTTTATAGTTACGAACGTTTGTTGTGAGAAGGTTTTTATGTCCCAAGCTGAAAAGTGGGTTCCTGCTGTCACTATTACTGAATCCGCCCAAGCATACTTGGCGGAGCTTTTGCGCAAGCAGAACTGTGAAGGCATTGGTATCCGAATGTTCGTCGCTAGCCCCGGAACTCCCCAGGCGGAAACTTGCATTGCTTACTTGCGTCCAGGTGAGGAAAAGGAAGGGGATGTGTGCGTACCGTTAAATGGCTTCAATGCTTGGTTTGAAGGAAAGAGCATCCCGTACCTGGAAGATGCCAAGGTGGATTATTCTCCCGACCGTATGGGCGGACAACTCACTATCCGGGCACCCAATTCTAAGATGCCCAAAATCAGTGACGACAGTCCGATCGAAGACAAGGTCAACTATGTGCTTTACAACGATGTAAACCCTGGTTTGGCAGCTCACGGTGGTAACGTAAGCCTTGTGCAAATTACCGAAGATGGATATGCCGTATTGAAATTTGGTGGCGGTTGTCAGGGATGCAGTGCAGTTGATTTGACCCTTAAAGAAGGGGTTGAAAAAACCTTGGTATCAAAAATCCCCGAATTAAAAGGCGTGAAAGATGTAACGGACCACAGCGATACATCAAATGCTTACTATTAATTAATCGACTTCTGAATCTGAGGTGATGCGGGAATGCGTCACCTACGCATCAAGGATGAGTTTCTCGCTATGCTCAAAAAGCGTTTTGACGAAATCAAATTGCGGACTGCCGTCGAGAGATTGTCTCGCCCAATTGATGGCGATATCGTCGGCCCACTCCACGCAATACTTTTCAAAATGTTGCTCGCGATATTTATCGTGCCAATAACTAATAAGAAGCGTACGAGATTTTGGTGATCCAAGGATCGCCTGGATGTTGTTGAGGAATTCCGCTAGCGCTTTGATGCTGGAAAGTTGGCGACAAACTGCGTCTGGCGCGAATATGTAGTCATAGCCAGACATTTCCGCGACGCGCAAGTCGTACCAAAGTGAGCGCTTATCTCCCAGTTCACTGACGAGTTGTTCCAGTGAATTATCTTGATAACTTCTATTTGAGTTGCTGGTAGAAAACATCGCGATGCCGGAGATTGGCTGTCCGTGCATTGGAATTGCGACCTGCACCCTGCAGGCCTGAAGTTTTTCATTACGGATGAATGAAGAATGTGCAAAAACTACCAGCGCAACATTAGAAAATCCAGTTCTGATTTTGCACTTTTAAACTTTGTAAGAAATTTCTTCGTGAAAACGTGACCGAGTGGCGCCGTTTTTCGCGAAGGCTTTCTCTAAGTTGAGGGGATTGCTGGAAAAATCGGAGAGAATGGCGGAGCACAAGGCTCCGCCTAGAGGATTAATTGCGGGTAGGCAGTATGTCTTTGATTTTTTCGCGAGCGGATCGCAAGCAGTCTTCTGTTGTTTGCCAGTCAATGCATGCGTCGGTCACAGACACGCCGTACTTGAGCTCGGACAAGTTGGCGGGAATTTTTTGGTTTCCGCCGCCAATGTTGCTCTCGATCATGACGCCAATAATGGATTTGTTGCCTTCCAGGATTTGGTTGGCCACGTTGTCCAATACCAGGGGCTGAAGCTCATGGTTTTTGTTGGAGTTGGCGTGGCTGCAGTCGACCATTATGTTCGTCGGCACACCGGCTTCGGCCAGTTCTTTCTCGCACATGGTGACGCTTACGGAATCATAGTTGGGTTTGCCGTTGCCACCGCGCAGAACCACATGGCCGTATGGATTGCCACGGGTATGGATAATGGACACCTGGCCTTCCGCATTGATGCCGAGAAATCTGTGTGGGTTGCTGACAGATTGCAATGCATTAATGGCTACTGTGAGGCTGCCGTCAGTGCCGTTCTTGAAGCCTACCGCTGACGAGAGGCCGCTCGCCATTTCTCTGTGGGTCTGGGATTCGGTTGTGCGCGCGCCTATCGCTGACCAGGAAATCAAATCTTGCAGATATTGCGGCGAGATGGGGTCCAGGGCCTCGGTGGCCGCGGGCAATCCTAGTTCAGCGATATCCAGCAATAGCTTACGTCCGACGTGCAATCCGTCTTGAATCTTGAACGAATCATTGAGATAGGGATCGTTGATCAACCCTTTCCAGCCTACTGTTGTGCGCGGTTTCTCGAAATAAACGCGCATGACGATAAACAGAGTGTCGGCAACTTCATCGGCCAAATTCTTGAGCCGCTGCGCATAATCCATCGCAGCTTTGGTGTCGTGGATGGAGCAGGGGCCGATGACCACCAGCAGGCGATGATCTTGTCTGTCGAGAATGCGACGAATGGTTTCCCGTCCAGAAGTGACCGTTTCAATGGCCTTCTCTGTAACAGGCAGGTTTCGCTTCAATTCCGCGGGGGAAATCAAAATTTCTTGCGACACGACGTTTAAATCGTCGATGGAAAGGGATTTGCTCATTAGTATCACTGTAATCGTTTGTTCAGATGAGATAAGTGCCCGTTGGCTGAGAAAACAGCCAGATGTATTGCATTCTACTGAATAGTTTGGGAAAAGTCTGAATTCTTAGACTATGAACAGGATAGCTTTTATTTTGGAAGGAGCGGAGCGGAAAGTTTTGCGGAAGTGCTTCATTTGGTCGGAGAGACAGGATTCGAACCTGCGACCCCTGCCTCCCGAAGGCAGTGCTCTACCAAACTGAGCTACTCTCCGACGAATCTGTGAACGCCTCTTAACACCTTGAATTCGGTAGTGATAAGGCTGCCCAAAAAAGCGCGCGCAGTATCGCTTTTTTTAAAATTTTTGGCAAACATTTGTTGTCCTGTGAGTTGTCACTAATGATCAGCTCAGGGAAGTTGTTATGATCGCACCCTTGCTTATAGCTGACGACCCTAGATCACAAAAAGAAGTCTCATCGAATGAAATCAACTTGTATTGAAGCCTTGGAGCAGTGGGTGTCTTGGATGCGACAGGAAGTGCTGCCTTTCTGGATGGCAAAGGGGCGCCACGGCAAGGAAGGGTGGTTTGCTCGTCGCCTGACGGTACGCGGCGGACTTGTTGATGAACAGCAGGTATTCCTTGGGACCCAGGCGCAGATGATCTATATAGTCGCGCGCGCGGAACAGGCTGGCTGGGTTGAAGGGACGCGCCGGTTGACTCATGACCTCATAGGCGTTTGCGGCCGATACGGTACTTTGCCTTGTCGAAGCGACGGTTATGTGCGATTGATTTCGAATCAGGCGGACATTCTGGATCAGCACTTTGATCTTGCGGATCACGCCCTCTTTCTATTGGCCAGCACTTCCATGTTTGCCGCTTACAACGAGGGATCTGATTTCCGCCGTGCTGGCAATATTCTCGAGTGGCTGAACCGGCTGTTCGCTTGCAATAACGGCGGTTGGGAGCAGGGTAATTATGCGGAGAAAACCCGCTTTAGCCGCTCGCATCGCCAAATGTTATTGG
This sequence comes from Saccharophagus sp. K07, assembly GCF_014336955.1. Taxonomy (GTDB): domain Bacteria; phylum Pseudomonadota; class Gammaproteobacteria; order Pseudomonadales; family Cellvibrionaceae; genus UBA5868. The sequence goes on from NZ_QRAI01000001.1 coordinate 1,088,955, forward strand.
CATTTATTCTTCTTTATCAGATCACCGGTAAGTCAGTTTGGCAGCAGCGCGCCAGCGAGGTTTATTCATTATTCCGCGACAAGTTTTACGATGCGGCCAAGGGCGTCGTATACCAGCGGTTTGATTCAAGTTGGAATGTGCTGGATGAAAAAGCTGAAGTGGACCTGCAGGAGCAACTGGCATGGGTTCATGCCCTTTGTGAGTATCGAGGTATTGTCGAGCAGTCTGTTCCTTCTGCAGACATTTATCGGTCAACCCTGGCGCTTTTGGCCAGTCAGTCCAATGAGGGCGCGGCTGTAACTGCGCAGCGCATTTTGGCGGGGCTGGCTCTTCTGCAGCGTGGAGTTGATGTCGAAGCAGATGTAACGCAGAAGATGGCGGGGTTTTTCCAGAACTTTGTTCCAGGGAAAACCCAGGGTTCGTTTGTCGATGCCACTGGAGCTGACGAAAACTCGACCGGATCTGTGGATGTGTTGTTCCTGCTGTTCGAATCGGCACTTCAGGCTGATCGCCTTTTGCGCGCCCCTCATTAGCGAGGGCGGCAAGTGCTTTTGCGGATAATAAGCTCAGTCGGCAGAACGATTTCCGAGGTCGACAGATCTTCTCCTTCAATGACGCGCAGCAGTGTGTCCATGGCGAGTTTGCCGATTTCCTCCGCCGGCTGGGCCATAGTGGTTAAGCCCGGGTCCCAATATTTCGAATAGGTGATGTCATCGAATCCGGTGACGGATATATCTTCGGGCACTCTCAATCCCCGTCCCTTTATGGTCTGAATCGCCCCCAGCGCCATCTCATCGTTCATGCAGCAAATTGCCGTCGGCATTTTGCTGAGCGCGAAGAATTGTGTGGCGGCATTTTGGCCGGACCACATGGTGAAATCGCCTTCGATTACCAACTCCTTTTCGAAGGGAATACCCGCTGCTTCCAGGGCCATTTTGTAGCCTCGCAGTCGGTCAATCGTGTGTGGATTCTCTTTCAGACCGGAAATAACTCCGATGCGTTTATGGCCGAGGCTGATCATGTAGTCGACTATGGTTTTGGTCGCGCCAGCGTTATCCACCCGAATGGAAGGGCCAGGGGTGTCTTCGCAGCCGCACGCATTGACCCAGGGAATGCGCTCTCTTCCGGAACTCATGGAATGTGGACGGAGTTGAATGACACCGTCAGCCAGCCGGGTTTCAACACGATTGACATAGTCTTGCTCGCGTTTGGACGTTTCCCTGGTATCTCCCAGCAGCACGGCATAGCCTTTTTGTTGGGCGCGGTCCTCAATGGCTTGGATCACCTGGGAAAAAAACGGGTTGGTGATATCGGGCACCAAGACCACAATGGCAAAGGATTTGGCGGCACGGAAGTTGCGGGCAAGAAGATTCGGGCGGTATCCGACTGCCTGGATGGCGTCGTGGACTTTTTTGAGGCTTTCCTCCGACACTTTTTCGGGATTGGTCAACGCGCGTGAGACAGTGGCAACCGACACTCCGGCTGCTTGGGCGACTTCTCGAATGTTCGACATGGTAAATCACTGATTTTTCGAAAAATTCACAAAAATCTACCGGAAGCATTATGCGCTTGCCAGTAGATTTCGGTTGTAACCGGTTACGCGAATGACTAACTATGCTAGGTTGGCGCTCCTGGAGAGCCACTGAATCCTCCGTCCCTATTAAGAAAGAAGCCGAAGGTAGTGTATGTCACACTTTGAAGTTCGCCTGAAGGCGCTTTTGCAGGATCATGAAGCCCTTATCCGCAAGAAAAATACCCCTACCGCTGCAAGCAACGGGATTTACCAGCGCTGGCAAAATCCGATACTCACCGCCGACCACACGCCTGTTTTTTGGCGCTATGACCTCAATGCTGCCACCAATCCTTTTTTGATGGAGCGCTTGGGGGTAAATGCGACTTTCAATTCCGGGGCAATTTACCGCGACGGAAAATATTTATTGGTGGTGCGGGTGGAGGGGCACGATCGTAAATCCTTTTTCGCCGTTGCTGAGAGCACCACTGGCGTCGACGGTTTTCGGTTTTGGGATTATCCGATCACCATGCCGGAAACGGAGCATCCCGATACCAATGTTTACGATATGCGCCTAACGGAGCATGAGGACGGTTATATCTACGGGCTTTTCTGCACGGAACGCAAAGATCTGACCAGGCCTGACGATACCTCCGCCGCGGAGGCTCAGTGCGGCATTGCGCGCACTCGGGATTTTGTTGAGTGGGAGCGTTTGCCAGATCTCATTACCTATTCGGGGCAGCAGCGCAATGTAGTGCTGCATCCGGATTTTATTGACGGCCAATACGCCTTCTATACCCGTCCGCAAGACGGGTTTATCAGTGTCGGCACTGGCGGTGGAATTGGCTGGGGGTTGGCAGAGGATGTCACTCGCGCCGAAATCAAAACGGAAGTCATTGTCGACAGCAAGCAATATCACACCATCAAAGAAGTGAAAAACGGCCAGGGGCCTGCGCCGCTGAAAACTCCAGAAGGCTGGCTGCATCTGGCTCATGGTGTGCGCAATACTGCCGCGGGTTTGCGCTATGTGCTGTACGTATTTATGACGGATTTGCACGAACCTTGGGTGGTAACTTATAGCCCCGGCGGACACTTTATTGCTCCGCAAGGTGATGAGCGGGTGGGCGATGTGTCCAATGTGGTGTTTTCGAACGGCTGGATTCTAAATGAGCACGGTGAAGTTTTTATTTATTACGCCTCTTCGGATACCCGTATGCATGTCGCCACTACCAGCGTTGAACAATTATTGGATTACGTGAAAAACACCCCCGCGGATGGATTGCGGTCGGCGGCTTCGGTGCAGGTGAGAAACGACCTTATCCGGCGCAATCTGGAAATTCGACATCAATGGCAATAAACATGTTGCATGCTGGGCGCAGGCAGAGGCGATGGTGGGATTTGCCAATATGTGGGATCTAGGAGAAGGCGCTCATTCTTCAGAAGCTGCACTAACTGTTTGGAAACATGTTCAGGATTTTTACCGGGATAAAGAACATGGCGAATGGTTCTGGTATTCGACGCGCGATCTGCGTCCTGAAGACAATGGTTATAAAGCTGGCGCCTGGAAGGCTCCTTATCACAATGGACGCGCAATGCTGATGATGTATCCGTTTCTGGCGTAAACTCCTGGACTTGGCTTATCGCAAAAATCCAAGATGGATCTTTAAAGAAGAGAATCTCATGTCCTACGCTCGATTGTGTTTTCTAGTCTGCATTTTTATTGCGCTTGCCGCATGCGGCACCCTTGATAAAGAGAAGCGTGCAGCGGGTAGAGGCGAGCCGGCTATTTCCGGCAGTCCATTTGTGACAGTTGCGGGAAACCAATTGTTGCGTCGTGGTAGCCCCTACTATTTTGTCGGAGCCAATTTTTGGTACGGCGCTTATCTCGGCAGCACAGATGAGGGAAGGAGGCGACTGCAGAAAGAGCTCGATCAGCTCAAGTCTCTCGGCATAGATAATCTGCGTGTCTTAGCCGCATCTGAGCAGACCGAACTCTCTATGGCGGTGAGTCCCGCGCTGCATCTGACCCCCGGGCAATATAACGAGGCTTTATTAATTGGACTGGACGTGTTGCTGGCGGAAATGGCCAAGCGCGATATGGTTGCCGTTTTGTATTTCACCAATTTCTGGCAGTGGTCCGGCGGCATGTCCCAATACATGGCTTGGTTGACTGGCGAGCCGCCGCTCGATCCGGATGTCACCAACGACTGGAGCGGATTTATGCAGAATTCCGCAAAGTTTTACCGTAGCCGGGAAGCGCAAGAGTGGTATCAACAGCTGATTCGCACCATTGTCACCCGGACAAATTCTATAACGGGTGTCCCCTACGTAGATGATCCGACCATCATGGCCTGGCAGCTCGCCAATGAGCCGCGGCCAGGCAGCGATGAAGGTGGGCGGCCTTTTTATCCCCACTACAAGGAATGGATACAGCAGACCGCGCAGTTTATTAAGTCACTGGATGCCAACCACTTGGTAAGCTCGGGCAGTGAAGGATCAATGGGCACCCTGCGCGATCTTGATTTATTCAGAGATGCGCATGATGTGCCGGAAATCGACTATCTGACCTTCCATTTGTGGCCGAAGAACTGGGGATGGTTCGACGTTAAAAAGGCCGAGCAGACCTATCCTCAAACTGCCGCGAATTCCAAGGCCTATATCCTCCAACACCTTCAAGTTGCCAAAGAGCTGGGTAAACCGATTGTGCTGGAGGAGTTTGGTATTGAGCGCGATGGCGGGGATTATCGCGCGACTGCCGGAACTGGTCAGCGGGACCGTTTTTTCCGCGAGTTGTTTGGCTTTGTCGAAACCCAGGTCAAAATCGGTTCCGCATTAGTGGGAACCAATTTTTGGAGTTGGGGAGGGTTGGGCATCGCGCAATCTGCCGATTTCGTGTGGCGGCCCGGTGATCCTTTTACCGGCGATCCACCGCAGGAGCCCCAGGGGCTGAATTCGGTGTTCAGTCGCGATGCGTCCACGCTCGAAGTGGCGCGAGAGCACGCAAAGTTTATGAAGTCTCGCTAGTTTCCCTTTGTCTCGCTGTCGCGACCCGGCGAAGTTTTGTATGCTGCGCCGGTCGCATTTCCTTGAGGACAGAACCATTTCCACGTTTTACACCATTCTCGATAACCAGCCTGAATTTCTAATATTGAGCAAAAATCCTGGAGTTGCAGTTCAGGGAAATATCGGCGGCGAATCATTGCTCGATCTCGTCCGGCGCGATTTGCAGTTGCCGGAAGTGTACCCGGTGCATCGGCTGGATCTCGCCACCTCGGGGGTGTTGGTTTTGGCCAAGACGACCAGGGCCAATAGGGAATTGTCGATGACCTTTCAGGACCGCAAAGTCCAAAAGCATTATTTGGCCATATCCGCCAAGAAGCCGGCCAAAAAACAGGGATGGGTCATCGGTGATATGGAAAAAAGTCGCAACGGCAACTACCGTCTCTCCCGCACTATGAACAACCCGGCGCGCACGGCTTTGCGCAGTTTCGCCTGGGAGGAGGGCAGAAGAATTTGGGTGTTGCGGCCGCTGACTGGAAAAACTCATCAATTGCGCGTCGCCATGAAATCCCTCAGCGCGCCAATTATTGGTGATGAGCGTTACGGCGGACAAATGGCGGATCGGTTATATCTCCACGCTTGGCGTTTGGGTTTCCCGTTCGAAGGGCAATGGTTTGAATACAAAGCAGAGCCATCGTCCGGACAGTTTTTTCTCAGTTCGTCCTTTCAGCATCGCTTGGCGGAGTTGGAACAGGAAGGTTCGTGGCAGTGGGAGCTCTGATGCGGCGGGCTTTGGCGGTCGTTGTATCGGTTGGCTTGGTCGCTGTTTTAGCTCTTTGGCTGTCATATAGTGCCGATCCTCCCCAATCCCCCGAGCCTGAACTCAATTTTGTTGCAAAGCGCGCTTGCGAATTCTCTTCTCAATACCGTCTCCATATCGATTGTTACTGGGTGTCTTTAAAAGACGATGGCGTCGAGGCTACCTTATCCGCGGCTATATTTCGCGCAGGTCCAGACGCCGCGTCCGATCCTCTGGTTTATGTGGCCGGTGGCCCAGGGGAATCCGGAAATACCACAGCAGAGAGTTTGGAGATTTGGGATGAGTGGCTTAGCCGGCAAGCGCTTGGGCGGGATTTTGTGCTGTTGGATTTGCGTGGTTTGGCTCCCAGTGTGCCGGCTTGGGATTGTCAGGAGTACAGTGACATTTCCCGAGACCTGCTGCAGCGCAATCTGACATTTGCGCAAGAAGCCGAAATTGTGATGCCGGTTGCCGAGCAGTGCTTGGATGCCTGGCAACAGGCCCTGACTGAGCAGGGCGGGCCAGTGCGGCAAATCCGCGATTTGCACAGCCGGCGATATGCCGATGATTTGCACCGGGCGTTACATCATCTGGGCTATCAGCAATGGAATTATCTGGCCGTTTCCTACGGCACTCGTGTTGCTCTTTTGTCTGCGACTCTGCATCAGGAAGTGCGCCGCATAATTTTGGATTCACCCTATCCGTTCGATGCAGGCAGCCTCAGCGACGGAATGATCATTTGGGCGGAGGCCTTTGCGGAATATTGGCGCGATTGTACGGCAGCGGGCTGTGCATTCGACGAAGAGAAATTCTGGCAGTTGATGGTGGAACTGCGCACAGAGCCCAGATGGGTTGAGGTGGAGGATTGGCGAACCAATCGCAAAGCACGTTGGTTGCTTAACGATGGTCGTTTGGCCGCGGCGATTTATACGGCGTTTTACAGTAGTGTGCTGCGCTCGGAGATTGCGGATGCTTTGGCGGAATTTGCGCGCGGCGATCACGCCAAATTGCAGTATCTACTGGAGGTTTTCTATAACCAGGTTTTTGATTCGCGCTTTAATAGCTCTGTTTATTGGGCGGTGGAATGCAACGACAATCCGCTGGATCCCAAAGCGTCATTTGACGCGGTGTTGCAGCAAGTCGGTCGGTGGCAGCCGTATTTTTTCGTTGACTGGGAGTACAACATCTGCCGATCGTCCCATTTTCACAATGGTCAATTGCCTGCAATGCGCAAGTTGCAGATTCCTGTATTGAACGCGGTTGGCTCGCAGGATCCAATCACCACCAAAAAACACGCGCAGGCATTGATGCCGTGGTTAGCGCAAGGTTATCTGGCGGAGCTGGCGGATACCTCGCATGCGGAATTTTTTGGTGGTGACTGCGGTCAGCGACTTATCGGTTGGTTTTTGAATGCCGCTGAGGATGAGTTGCGCGCCCAATGGAGCGAACAGCTGTCTCAATGTCGACTGAGTAAGCAGGGAGACTGACCATGCGTCTGCCGAAGGGTTTTTTGTTATTGCTTGCTGGATTATTCGCGCTACTATGCGCGCCGGTTTTTGCTGAAGATCAGAAGAATGGGGGAAAAATGACGATTTGGATTGATGTTCGCACGCCAGAGGAATACGCCCAGGGCCATATCCCGGGTTCCATCAATATTCCGTATGAAATTATCGGCCAGGAAATTAACAGCGTGACCCGCGATGTTGATTCCGATATCCGTGTCTACTGCCGAACTGGCCGCCGATCTGGTATAGCCATGGATACGCTGAAAGGCCTTGGTTTTGCCAATGTCATCAACGAGGGCGGTTTCGAGGACTTGCTCAATCGTAAAGCTCAAGGTGAGCCTATTCCTTAAAGGTTCTAAGTGTTCGCCTGAGTTAAGCGCGTAAGGCGAACACTTTGAACTGACGATTATCCTGCAGCAGATCAATTTTGCTAAAGAGCCCCGCCGCTTTCTTTTCCAGGGGAATAAAGCTATTTACAACGAAAAGGGTTGTTCCGTTATTTGCCAGTTTTGTTTTTGCCGCGGTCAGAAATTCCTGCGTCAAATCACCATCTACAGAAAATCCGCGGTGAAAAGGCGGATTGCATAAAATCAGATCAAATTTCCCTTCGACCTTATCTCCTTTGTCTCCGGCAACCACTTCAACGTTGAGCCCGCGTGCAGCAGCATTTTTTTGTGTGCAGAGAAGAGCACCGGCATTGTTATCTGTGGCAACTCGGCGTTCGCAGTTAATCCAATTGCTCGCGAAAGTGAGAAATCCGTAACCGCAGCCGAGATCCAAAATACTTTTGGCCGTTTCCCAAGCGGGTGTGTGTTCCATCAGTTGCTCTATCAGCAACGTGCTACCCGCATCAATTTTGTCCCAGCCGAACACCCCGGGTTTGCTGAAAATTGCAACGCCGTCCCAGGAACTGATTTCGACCAGTTCATGGTACGAATCGTTTTTTTCAATTTTGCCTTCAGCCGTTTTGGTCAAACTGCCGCAATAGGCCATGCCGTGTTTTTTTAACCGGCTGTCAGAGGAAAAAATTTCGCATGCGAAATCCCAGCAGGTTTTGATCCCTTCGTTTTTTTCGCCAGCAATATGCAATGCGCCGCCAGGCGTTAAATGGTTCCAGGCTTCTTGAATCAGGTGCTGGTTAATGGCTTTTTCTTTACAAATGCGCAGATAAATATGGGTGTACTGGTGATCAGATGCGAATTCCCAGTCGCAAAAGGTGGTCGGAATTCCGTATTTTTCCGCCGCGACTGCCTGGTCGAATCGGTTGGTCAGCACATCAATGGAGCGATTTGTCGCTTTGATCTGCGGCCAAATATCCCTGCCACTCTCATCCGCAAGCCAAAGACCATTGCCGTCGCTGGAGCGCATAAGCTGCAAGAGAATTTGAGTGCTGGAATCCATGGTCATAGGCTGCGTACTTCATCTTGTGTCAGATGGCGGAACTCACCCGGTTGAAGCGAGGGGTCAAGGGTCAATGAGCCAATTGATTCCCGACGAAGCTGGGCCACATGGTTGCCGACCGCTGCAAACATGCGTTTCACTTGATGGTAGCGACCTTCTCTAAGGCGGATGCGTACCTGATTGGGTGTCAGGATCTCAATTTGGCAGGGCAGGGTGGGTTTTTCCTCGGAGCGAAGAAGTACGCCTTGTTCTAGCTCGCTTACAGACTCTTGCGTGATTGGCTCAGCCAGCTCTACCCAATAAACCTTGTCACAGCGACTATTGGGCGCAGTAACGCGGTGGTTCCACTGACCGTCGGTTGTCAGCAGAAGCAGGCCGGTGGTGTCGAGATCCAGACGGCCGACAATTTGTAGAGGTTCGGTGGGATGCAGATCCCGCGGCAGCAGATCCAATACCGTTGGGTGAAGACCATCGGTATTGGCGCATACGTATCCCGCAGGCTTATGAAGCATAAGGTAGACAGGTTCGGGCAGGCGAATGACCTCATCATCGAGGGTCACCTGCTCACCTTTGATCTGCAAACCAGGGTCTTGAACAACTTGGCCGTCCACGGCAACGAGGCCGTTTTTGATGCAACGATGTGCATCGCGGCGCGTCAGCTGCGTGGCGGCACAGAGGAATTTATCCAACCTCATTTGTTGACGAGGCTTTTTTCACCTGCGTCTACGGTCTGATAAATCAGCGTATTGATAGTCATTGGGCCGACGCCGCCAGGAACAGGGGTAATCGCAGCAGCTCGTTCTGCCAGAGGCCCTAATTCGATGTCGCCGACACCGCCCGGATGGTAACCCGCGTCAACTACCACAGCGCCGTCTTTGATCCACTCGGCTTTAATGAACTCTGGCTTACCTACGGCGCCAACGACTATGTCTGCGCGTTTGATGTGTTCTTCCAGATTTTGCGTCTTGGAATGGCAAATGGTGACGGTGGCATTAGCGTTGAGCAGCATCAGAGCCATGGGTTTGCCCAGGATTGGACTTCGTCCAACCACTACCGCATGTTTGCCTGCGAGTGGGATGTTATAGGCTTCCAGTAAACGCATAATGCCTTTTGGGGTGGCGCAACCATAAGCGTGCTCTCCCATGGCCATGCGTCCAAAGCCCAAGCAGGTCACACCATCCACATCTTTATTCAGAGCGATAGCGTCAAAGCAGGCGCGCTCATCGATTTGAGATGGAACCGGGTGCTGCAGCAATATGCCGTGGACGTTGGGGTTTTGGTTGAGTTCGTGGATTTTGGCCAATAACTGCTCGGTAGTGGTGTCGTTGGGCAGTTCGACTTTGAGTGAATCCATGCCGATGCGGGCGCAGGCGTTGCCTTTCATTTTGACGTAGGTGGCAGATGCTGGATCGTCGCCGACGAGAATGGTGGCCAGAATAGGCGTGGATCCGCTGGCTGCTTGGATAGCTTTAACTCTCTCCGCCAGTTCTGTTTCGGTTTTTTGTGCCAAGGCTTTGCCGTCAAGTATGAGTGCCGTCATGATCCGGTTCCGTAAAAGTGCAGATGGGAAGGGCGCGCATTTTCCCATACCGATGCGATAGCGCCAACGTTTCCGATCTTTTTATTCGTTTTCCGTTTGTGCAGGGGCTTTGAAAAGAGAATTTCGCAGAACTGTTTTTTTGCCGTTGACGAGGCAAGGGACGATGAGTATTATGCGCACCTCTCGACGGGCGGGTAGCAAAGTAAGCCCCATCGAGTTTTGTCGGAGTGTAGCGCAGTCTGGTAGCGCGTCTGCTTTGGGAGCAGAATGTCGGGGGTTCGAATCCCTCCACTCCGACCATTCCTGAGACGGTCGACTGCCTGTGACCCCACGTGCAGAGCGATTATCCAGATCGAGCCTATAACTCGCTCCGGTTAACAACAGTAGCAAGAGCGCCCGTAGCTCAGCCGGATAGAGCAACGGCCTTCTAAGCCGTGGGTCGGGGGTTCGAGTCCCTCCGGGCGCGCCATCCACACTGGTGTCCCGGTGTCAATGGTGACTGTAGCTCAGTTGGTAGAGCCCTGGATTGTGATTCCAGTGGTCGCGGGTTCGAGCCCCGTCAGTCACCCCATCCGTATTCTCTCCTGGTTCTTCTTACTCGTTTGTGTCGATAATTTTTCCATAATTTCTCTTGTTCCTTTTTTGCGGCTATGCCGTTCTGTATTCTGTTTTAATCACACCCCTCCTGCATTAATATCTACGCGGCAAGGCCCACAGACGTGGGCGCATTTTTGCTTACAATTTGCACTCAAAATTCTGATTTGCCATCCATCTAAAACACTAAGCTAAGCGGGGTAATGGCTTGAGAAAAGGAATCATATTGGCCGGTGGCAGCGGCACCCGTCTCTATCCGCTCACTCAGGTTGTCAGTAAACAGCTGATGCCTGTCTACGATAAACCCATGATCTATTACCCGCTCGCGACCTTGATGCAGGCCGGTATCCGCGAGATTTTGATCATTACAACGCCCCTTGAGCGTGCGCGGTTTGAAGCCTTGCTCGGCAATGGAGAGCAATTTGGAATAGAAATCCAGTACGCGGTCCAACCATCTCCTGACGGTCTTGCACAAGCGTTTATTATCGGTGAATCCTTTTTGAATGGCGCATCAGCGGCCCTAGTTCTGGGAGATAATCTGTTCTACGGCCACGATCTTGTGAAATCGCTGAAAACTGCAGCGGCGCAAGAAAGGGGCGGCACTGTTTTCGGTTATCACGTAGCCAATCCGCAAGCTTATGGCGTGGTGGAGTTCGACTCGACCGGCAAAGTGCTTTCACTTGAAGAAAAACCCGCCAAGCCAAAATCCAACTATGCCGTTCCTGGCATCTACTTCTTCGACCAAAACGTCGTCGAATACGCGAAAAATGTGAAACCCTCTGCGCGAGGAGAGTTGGAAATCATCGATGTGATTAATCAATATCTCAGCGCGGGTAATTTGCGTGTGGAAATTATGGGGCGAGGAACTGCGTGGCTGGATACTGGGACGCACGATGATTTATTGGCTGCGGCACAATTTATCGCCACCCTCGACAAGCGCCAAGGCTTAAAAGTGAACTGCCCGGAAGAAGTTGCTTATCGCAACGGCTGGATTACCGCAGAACGCCTGTGTGAGATCGCCGAACCCTTGAGAAAAAGCGGTTATGGTGAGTATCTGTTGAAACTCATAGAGCGCCGGGTGTTTTAATGAAATTTATCGATACCAGCATCCCTGATGTAAAAATTTTGGAGCCGTCTGTTTTTGGTGATGAGCGCGGATTTTTTATGGAGACGTTTCGCGCTGAGGAATTTGAAAAACAGACCGGCGCTCGACCATTTGTCCAGGACAATCACAGCAAGTCCGCTCACGGTATTTTGCGAGGATTGCATTATCAATTAGAGCAAACACAAGGCAAGCTCGTCCGTGTTGTCGCTGGTGCTGTATTTGATGTGGCGGTGGATATGCGGCGGTCATCGCCAACATTTGGTAAATGGGTGGGTGTTGAGTTATCCGCGGACAACAAACGCCAGTTGTGGGTGCCTGAGGGCTTCGCGCACGGATTTTATGTGCTAAGCGAATTTGCTGAGTTCGTTTATAAGTGCACCGATTATTATCATCCGCAATCCGAAGTTTCTTTGTTGTGGAACGATCCGGAAATTGGCATTGAATGGCCTTTGGTCGGGGGTGCGCAACCAAAGTTATCAGCCAAAGATCTCAACGGCTTGTCGTTTACACAAGCTCCAAAATTTGATTGAGGGACTATATGCGCATTTTGATCGTTGGCAAAAACGGACAGTTGGCCTGGGAGCTAGAGTGTTCAAGCCCGGGCGAACATCAAGTGCAGGCCTATAGTCGCGAACAATTAAATATCTGTGAGCCAGCGAGAATTCATGATGCTTTTCGGGAATTAAATCCCGAAGTCGTGATTAATTGTGGAGCTTACACCGCAGTTGACAAGGCGGAGTCAGATGCAATGGCGGCTTACGCCATCAACGAGGGCGGGGTTCGCAATCTGGCGCTTGCTTGTCAAGAATACGGTGTCCGACTTTTGCATGTATCGACTGATTTTGTGTTTGACGGCAAAAATCACGTCCCTTATTTGCCAGAGGATCGAGCTCATCCGCTGAGTGTGTATGGCGCGTCCAAATATGCGGGTGAACAGGTTCTACGGGACTTGTTGCCGCAATCCGTGATTGTGCGCACGTCGTGGGTTTATTCGTCGAATGGCAATAATTTTGTTAAGACGATTTTGCGGCTGATAAAAGAAAAACCTCAGATCAATGTGGTGGCCGATCAAATTGGCAGTCCCACTTGGGCAAAGGGGTTGGCTCAATGGTTGTGGCAGATTGTTGCCAAACCAGAAGTGTCCGGCGTATTTCATTGGAGTGATGCCGGCGTGGCCTCTTGGTACGATTTTGCTGTCGCGATTCAAGAGCTCGCCTTTGAAAAAGGTCTTATAGAAAAGCAAATACCAATCAATCCTATTCCTTCCGAAGCATATCCGACGCCTGCGCGGCGACCCAATTATTCGGTTCTGGATAAGCGATCCGCAGAAGCGGCCGCGGATATCAAAACAGCTCACTGGCGGCAGCAGCTGTCAAAAATGTTGGATGAATTGAAATGAAAAAATACCTTGTAACAGGTGCAGCTGGCTTTATTGGTTTTTTTGTTGCGCAACGTTTGTGCGCGTTGGGACATCAAGTTGTTGGACTTGATAACCTTAATGATTATTACGAGGTGAGTTTAAAAGAAGCGCGCTTGGCGATTTTGCAGAAAGAACCAAATTTTCGTTTCGTGCGCATGGACTTGGCGGATAAAAATGGAGTTGCGCAATTGTTCGCGCAAGAAAAATTTGAGCGAGTGATCCATCTGGCGGCTCAAGCGGGAGTGCGCTACTCACTCGACAACCCTATGACCTATGTTGATAGCAATCTGCTTGGGCATATGACGATTTTGGAGGGGTGTCGCCACCACAAAGTGGAGCATCTGGTATATGCATCGAGCAGTTCTGTTTACGGCCTGAACAAAAAAATGCCATTCTCCACCGCAGATTCGGTGGATCATCCCGTGTCTCTTTACGCAGCGACTAAAAAAGCCAATGAGCTCATGTCGCACACTTATTCCCATCTCTACGATATTCCAACCACCGGTCTGAGATTTTTTACCGTGTATGGTCCGTGGGGACGCCCGGATATGGCATTGTTTAAATTCACCCGGGCAATACTCGAAGGAAGGCCGATCGATATTTATAACAATGGTGATTTGAGTCGGGATTTCACTTATATCGACGACATTGTGGAAGGCATTTTGCGAATTCAGGATGTTATTCCAACGCGCAATGCTGATTGGACGGTGGAGTCAGGATCGCCAGCGGATAGCAGCGCGCCTTACCGAATTTATAACATTGGCAATGGTCGGCCAGTAAAACTAATGGATTTTGTCGCTGCATTGGAAGCCGCTTTAGGGAAAGTGGCAGAGAAGAATTTTATGCCGATGCAGCCGGGAGATGTTTACGCAACCTATGCGGATACGCGTAGCTTGTTTGATGCCACCGGATATCAACCCGATATCACGGTGACAGATGGTGTCGGTCGTTTTGTTGAATGGTATAAAAGTTTTTACAAAATTTAGAACAATAAAACACAACGCTACTAAGCGTAAGAATAGGTGGGAGTGAAAATGAAAATTGCAGTTGTAGGTACAGGGTACGTGGGGCTATCCAATGCGGTTTTGTTTGCGCAAAACCATGAGGTGGTAGCGCTGGATGTGGTGCCGGAAAAGGTTGCGATGATCAACGACCGCAAGTCGCCTATCGTTGACAAAGAAATAGAAGAGTTTCTGGCAAACAAAAAACTGAATTTGAAAGCGACTCTCGATAAAAATGAAGCCTATGCTGGTGCGCAGTTTGTGGTGATTGCCACGCCCACAGACTATGATCCGGATACCAACTATTTCAACACGCGCTCGGTAGAAGCGGTTATTAAAGATGTGACCGCCTTTAACCCGGAAGCCGTTATGATCATTAAATCGACGATTCCTGTGGGCTTTGTAAAAAGCATGAAGGAAAAGTTCGGAATTGATCAGATTATTTTTTCTCCCGAATTTTTGCGTGAAGGCAAAGCGCTTTACGACAACTTATATCCTTCTCGCATCATCGTTGGCGAACGCTCAGAAAGAGCCGAAACTTTCGCTGCTCTTTTGAAAGAAGGTGCTATCAAAAAAGACGTCCCGGTCCTTTATACCGATTCTACCGAAGCTGAAGCCATCAAGTTGTTTTCCAATACCTTTTTGGCGATGCGGGTTGCGTTTTTTAACGAGCTGGATACCTATGCGGAAACACACGGGTTGAACTCCAGACAAATCATCGATGGGGTCTGTTTGGATCCGCGCATTGGCAATTACTACAACAATCCATCATTTGGATATGGTGGTTATTGTTTGCCGAAAGATACTAAACAGTTGTTGGCGAATTACCACGAAGTACCCAACAACCTTATCCGCGCTATCGTCGATGCCAACAGTACCCGGAAGGATTTTATTGCAGATTCCGTGCTGCGTCGTAAACCGAAATGTGTCGGTGTATACCGATTGATTATGAAAGCGGGATCGGATAACTATCGTGCTTCTTCCATTCAAGGCGTGATGAAGCGCATTAAAGCCAAAGGTATTCCTGTGGTGGTGTACGAGCCGGTGTTAACGGAAGACTTATTCTTTAATTCTCCTGTGATTCGCGATTTGCAACAATTTAAATCCCAATGTGATGTAATCTTGGCGAACCGTATGGTCGATGAGATTCGCGATGTGGCAGACAAAGTTTATACGCGGGATTTGTTCAACAGTGATTGATGCAGATATTTCGCAATCTCCGAATTAAGTGAATGAGTAAATAACAATGGCAAAAACATTATTGGTTACGGGCGGCGCAGGTTTTATTGGGGCCAACTTCGTCCATTATTGGCTCGCCCAGTATCCGAAAGATCGGGTGATTGTGCTGGATGCGCTGACTTATGCGGGTAATTTGGCAAATCTTGACAGTGTGTCCGCGAATGAAAAATTGAAATTTATTCGTGGCAACATCTGCGATACCCAGCTTGTGGAAAAAATCCTGGTGGATGAAGCGGTCGATACTCTGGTGCATTTTGCCGCTGAGTCTCATGTGGATCGCTCTATTCTCGGGCCAGATGCTTTTATCGAAACCAATATCCTGGGTACATATAGCCTGTTAAAAGCAGCCAAAAAAGTATGGTTGGACGGCCCGGCTCCGGTGCCTCATCGATTTCACCATGTGTCGACAGATGAGGTATATGGCACTCTGGGGCCAAATGATCCGGCATTTACGGAAAATACGCCTTACGCTCCCAACTCGCCTTATTCTGCGAGTAAAGCAGCGTCGGATCATCTGGTGCGTGCCTACCACCACACTTATGGTTTGCAGGTAACTACGAGCAACTGCTCCAATAATTACGGTCCATTCCATTTTCCGGAAAAGCTGATTCCACTGGTAATTACCAATATATTGCATAATAAAAAATTGCCGGTTTACGGCGATGGTTTGCAAATTCGCGATTGGCTGTATGTGGAAGATCACGCGCGCGGAATTGATCTGGTATTGCAAAAAGGTCAGGTGGGCGAGAATTACAATATTGGCGGCCACAATGAATGGGCCAATATCAATATTGTGAAACTGATTGGCAAATTACTTGAACAGGAATTTGCAGCCGATTCGCGCTGGGCAGAGAAATATCCAACAGCCGCTGCAGCAATTGCTGGCGATACCGAAAGTTTGATTACCTTCGTCAAAGACCGCCCAGGCCATGATCGTCGCTATGCCATAGATGCCGCCAAAACTGGTCGAGAACTGGGTTACAAACCGCAGGAGTCCTTCGAATCCGGCATTCGCAAAACAGTGCGCTGGTATTTGGAAAATGACGCTTGGTGGAAAGGCGTTATGGATGGCTCTTATAAGGACTGGGTGGCTAAGCAGTATTCCCACCAATAGTTAAAAATAGGAAAGCCCGCGAGTTAAGCGGGCTTGC
The DNA here is from genome assembly GCF_014336955.1 of Saccharophagus sp. K07. Lineage (GTDB taxonomy): Bacteria > Pseudomonadota > Gammaproteobacteria > Pseudomonadales > Cellvibrionaceae > UBA5868. Next base: position 1,105,220 of record NZ_QRAI01000001.1, read on the forward strand.
GCGCAATCAATACAGCGCGGCGCGGCGCCGGATGACCTTCTGCTGTGAGAGCGGGATTGTTGGGGTCGAGAAATTCCGGCAGAGAATGGAAGCGCATCCAATCCGTGCTGCGTTGTTCTTCAGTGGTAGTCACACATTCGTTGACCACTCGAACATCGACGAATCCGCTTTTGCGCAGCCAGCTTGTCAATGTGATGGAGGAGGGGATAAACCATACATTGTTCATCATGGCGTAGCGTCCTTCTGGTACTAGCACCTGACCTTCGCCGCCTTCTATGACGAGTGTCTCCAATACCAGTTCGCCGCCAGGGCGCAATGTGTCTTTGAGTTCGCGCAAGTGGTCCATAGGTGAGCGGCGGTGGTAGAACACCCCCATGGAAAAAGTTGTGTCGAAGGCTTCGAGATTGGGAGGCAGTGATTCTATGCCGACGGGCAGAACATCTACCGGAATATCCCCGAGATATTTTTTCAGCATATAAAACTGCACCACGAAGCGAGGTGAGGGATCTATGCCAATGACGCGCGCTGCACCAGCGCCGAACATTCTTAGGCAGTGATAACCGTTGCCACAGCCGACGTCCAAAACACGGCGTCCCTCCAAGGAGCTGAGGTGAGGTACTACTCGATCCCACTTCCAGTCGGATCGCCACTCAGTGTCTATATGGATGCCAAATACCTCGAAGGGTCCTTTTCTCCAAGGAATTAACGCACGAAGAGCCTGTTCAAGCTGGGAGCGTTGATTGGGATCGATATTGTCTAAACCTATAGCAACCCGCTCGCGCAGTTCGACCCAGTCCGGTTGCAGATCTGGCAGTTGGTCCATGGCCTGATACCAATCCGGCAAATCGCCGTAGCGCTGTATAGAAAGGCCTTTCTCAATTGCAGAGGGGAGGTTGGCCGCCAGGGGTGCAAGAGGTGTTTCGGCCAGCTGTTCCAGCAGACGTGAGTAGTCAATCATTTGAAAGCGATGATGGAGGCGAAGTTAAAACACTGAAACCAGCAGTCGACTGAGCGAAATCCGGCGTTCAACAGGCGTTGTTGATGGGTTTTGAGTGTTTCCGGGATCAGCACATTTTCCAAGGCGGTGCGTTTTTGCGCAATTTCCAGGTCGCTGTAGCCATTGGCGCGCTTAAAGTTGTGATGAAGCTCAATCATGAGGTTTTGGTGCTCTTCATCTTCAAAAGCGATTTTCTCCGACAGGATCAAAACTCCCCCCGCCACGGTTCCCGCTGCAATTCGGCGCAAAACCGCATCTCGCTCGGTTGGAGGGATGAACTGCAAGGTAAAGTTCAGGACCGTCATAGAGGCCTGATCGATTACGGCATCCTGAATATCGCCACATATCAGCTGCACTGGAATTTCCCCGGAATCCGCAGCCAGTACCGCGCGGCAGCGTTCGATCATATCGGGGGAGTTGTCTATGGCGATGATGTTCACGTCGGCTGCATTGATGCGGTGCCGCATCGCCAAAGTCGCTGCGCCGAGAGAGCAGCCGAGGTCGTAGAGCCGCGTGCCCGCTTGGGCGTAGCGCTCAGCGATCTGTCCAATCATATGAATGATGGTGCTGTAGCCGGGCACGGACCGCTTGATCATATCAGGAAAGACAGCCACTACCTGTTCGTCGAAACGAAAGCCGGTGACTTCTTCCAGCGGGGAGGCATAAATACGGTCGATATCCGACATGGTGCGCAGGCTCAGAGGGTGCAACGAAGGGCCGAAATTCTAAACCCTTCGCGATGGAAGTCACAATCAACGCAGGGGCGATTCCGGCTAAAGGCAGGTTTGCCGGAAATTTGGCGATGATCATCTACACTTTTATAACCCTGTGCCGGAATGGCGACACTTCGTGCCGGAATGGAATTTTTGCCGTCAGAACAGGAGCTGGCGGTTGGTAGAGCGATCAACAGCAGTCTGTAGGGTAATAGACGGTGGGCGAGATTAACTTCAGCAAGTTGCGGTTCTTGATAGCCGACGACTACAGCAATTTCCGCTTTACAGTCAGTGCGATGCTGAGAAATCTCGGAATCGGCCAGGTTGATATGGCGATTAACGGGGCTGACGTGCTCGACAAGTGTCAGCGCCACACCTATGACGTGATTCTGTGTGACTACGATCTGGGGGCGGGCAAGAACGGCCAGCAGGTTTTGGAAGAACTTCGTTTTCGCAAGCTGCTCCCGCGCAAGTCCTTGTTTATTCTCATTTCGGCAGACGCCACCAAAGACGTAGTGATGGCCGCATATGATTGCGAGCCTGACGACTATTTGATGAAGCCGGTCACCACCAAGATGTTGGAGCAGCGTATCGTCCGTTTGCTGCACCAGCGCCAGGTGCTGGGACGGGCATACAATGCCCTGGAGTTGGAAGATCACCGGAGGGCGATTGCGATTCTCGGCCATTTGGCTTCCAGCGAACACCGCCATTCCCGTACTGCACAGAAAATGCTCGGTGAACTGTTTCTGGCGGAGGGGGAATATCAGAGGGCGGAGGCTCTATACACCCGAGTATTGCAGCTTAGACCTTTGGACTGGGCACGCCTGGGTTTGGCGCGGGTGAAGCACCATCTGGGGCAACTTGATGTTGCCGGTGATTGGCTTGAGAAAATCGTGCAAGAAAACCCTCTGTATCTGCCTGCTTACGATGTTTTGGCGAATAACTGGGAGCGCCTGGGTGAGGCCCGGCGAGTACAGATGACAGTGCAGCGCTCGGTGGAGATATCGCCGAAATCCATTTTGCGCCAAAAGCGCCTTGGGCAGGTGGCGGAGCGCAATGGCGACTTAAATACATCGTTGCAAGCGCTGCGTTCCACTGTGCGGCTTGGCGAATTGTCATGCCACGCCTGTGCAGAGGACGTATTCCATTTTGCGCGCGTTGCAGCTGCTTCGGTTGAGCAACGACTTTATCCCGCGGAGGCTTTGCTGGCGGAGGTCACAGAAGCCATCAGAGTGGCAAAAGAACGCTTTCGTCTACCGAAGGAGCAGACCACTCGCGCGGATTTATTGACCGCCCGGATTTTGGCCCAGGGAGGCAAAGGCGAGCGAGCCCGTTTGTTAATACGGGAAGCGGAGACGCTGTTGAACACCAAGCAGGACGTACCGCTGGAGGTGCACCTGGAGAGAATCCAGGCACTGCAGGCTCTGGGAGAAAAAACACAGGCGGAAAGTCTGCTGCAGGATTTATTGCAACGTTATGAAAATGATCAAGATGCGTTGGAAAAGCTGGATGCTCTCTTGTCTGAGCCCGTCAGTGAAACCAATCGCGCATTGCTTGCGGCGGTTAACCGCGAAGGTATCGAACTGTATAATCAGGCGCGCTTTGACGAGGCCATCGATTGCTTCGAAAAAGTAAGGCATATATTTCCGCGCCATGTTGGTGTGCATCTGAACATTGTGCAAGCGCTGATTGGCAAGTTGAGAGCAGGGCACAAAGATGCACACACCATTAAGGACACAGAAAAGGCGCTTGCCACGATTGGTTCATTGATAGGGCCGACACATTCTCAATACGCCAGATTTCAGCGGTTGCAAAGCATGGCAGCCGCTAGCATGGCTAGTTAACAGGAAAATAATAATGACAACACCTACTAATTCGGTTGATTTCTCGCTGGTTCTCGCATCCAGTGTGCACGACATGAAAAATTCCATTGGTATGCTGGTCGCATCGTTGGAATCCTTTATCGAAGATTGCCCGCCCGCCAACGAAAAGCAGGCTAAACATTTCAATACGCTGCACTATGAAGCGTCGCGTATTAATGCAGAACTTGTTCAGTTGTTGACCATCTACCGTATGCAAAATGGCCATCTGCCGTTACGGGTTGATCAACACTATGTCATCGACGTTTTAGAAGATCAGTTGGCGCGCAATCACAGCCTGCTGGACAGTCGCAATATCCACCCTCGTTTGGAATGTGACGATAATTTGGAGTGGGCATTTGACGCGGACTTGATCGGCAGTGTGGTGCAGAACGTTATCGTCAACTGTTCCCGCTACACTCGCAACGAATTGCTGGTTTCCGCAAAAGTCGAGAATGATTTTTTACGCATTTTTGTTGCGGATGATGGCACCGGTTATCCCCCCAGCATGTTGGAGGCGCCGACCTCATCAGTGAGCGGTAGTGGGGTTAATGAAGGCAGCACCCATCTCGGGCTTTACTTTGCAGAAGAAATTGCGCGCTTGCATAAGCAAAAAAATCGCGTCGGATATATTCGCCTGGAAAACGGCGCACCTTTGGGCGGCGGCTGTTTTAATCTGATGCTGCCTTAAGGCAATTCCAACTTTCTGATTATTTCACCCGCGCCAGTGGTGAACACGGCTGTCGAACAGGCAGCCGTATCAGAAAGCGCGTGCCCACGCCGGGCTTGGAGTCGACCTCAATCGACCCCTGATGGTGTTCTTTGATAATGAAGTAGGACACTGACAGTCCCAGCCCTGTCCCCACCCCCACATCCTTCGTGGTAAAAAAAGGCTCAAAAATGTGCTTTTGCACCTGGTCGCTCATGCCGGGGCCGTTGTCTTGTACCTCCAGCAGTATGTGGTCCTTTTCTACGGAAAGTCGCAAGTTGATTGTCGGCGTACCTATGGGCGTCTCTGCCAACTGAAACGCCTGTGCCGCGTTCAGTAACAGGTTCAGCAGAACCTGCTGGATTTCCGAGGCAGAACACTCTACTTCAGGCAGGTTTGGCGCGAAGTCGCGAATAAAGAACGGCATCCGCCCCTTGCCTTCTGTTTTCAACTCGAAAGTGTTAGTGGCGAGTTCCAAACTTTCGTCGACGAGCAGGGTAAGGTCGTGAAGGGCGAAGGCTGAATTGCGGGCGTGGGAAAACTCCAGCATGGTTTTAACGATTTTGGCCGCGCGTTCGCCCGCCTTTTGAATGCCGTCGAGAAACTTGGGGATTTCCCGGCTTTCCAAATACTGCACCAGACTGTGGAACGGGATGTTCAATTCCTCGGCTGCTTGAACATTTAATGCCATGCTGGCGGAGAGCCGCCGGTTAATGGTTTGCAGATTGCTCATGATGGCAGCGAGTGGGTTGTTGATCTCGTGGGCCAAGCCTGCAGCCATAACCCCAAGGCTGAGCATTTTTTCATTCTGGATCAGCGATCTTTCCATGCGCACGCGCAGGGTGACATCCTGCACCAGAATGACGGCTCCCAAAGTGTCCGGCGATACCAGTGGTTGAATGGTCAGATCCAAAAATCGCGCATCGGCCCCTTCGCCGAATGGAATGGCTTCTTGTACGTAAGCCTTGCCTTGCGCGATGGTGGCACGGATTTGTTCAGAAGGAATAGGCGGGGCGTTGTAAACGGCAGAGATCTTCTCTCCCAAAGCGCGCTGGCTGGATAAACCGGTAATTTCCTCTGCGGCCACGTTCCAATGGGTGACATAACCATCTTCTGTCACCCCGACGATTACCGTCGGCAATGAATTGATCAGGCAGCTTAAATATTCGCGCGTCTCCAGCAACAATTCTTCGGTCACTTCGTGCCGGGCGATTTCTCTATGCAACTGGAATTTGGTTTTTTGCAGAATGGGGTCCAGATCTGCAGGAGTAGGGCGATTGCGCAGATAGCGAATCAGCACGTAGACAAGAGCGATGGTTTGGATAAGGCAAATCGCCAGCAAACCCCAAACTAGCCACATGTTTTCTCCGCCCGTCAGGTCGTCGGCCCGAGCGTGCATAGGACAAACTACAGCCCCTAGAAGCAGAAACAAATGACGTCTCATTGGTGTTTTCATCAGTCAGCTAAAAAAACAGGGGCAGCTCATATTGCGCCCCAACTTACTGACAGCTTAAGCGATTTAAATATCAATTGAAAAAATGCCATGGTGCCTAAATCAACAAATAGTTCATTAAATGAGCTGTAGAGAAAAATATTGCCTGACTTGGCGATAAATGATTGACACGGAATAGGAGATGGGTAGAATGCGCGGCCTCAGCCAGGGTGGTTAGCTCAGTTGGGAGAGCGACGGCCTTACAAGCCGTAGGTCATAGGTTCGATCCCTATACCACCCACCATCGCTATGCTTCCCCAGGATAGCGGGTTGATGTTGTGAAAAAAGCGGACCGGTAGTTCAGTCGGTTAGAATGCCGGCCTGTCACGCCGGAGGTCGCGGGTTCGAGCCCCGTCCGGTCCGCCATTTTCACTATTCAAAGATCTTCTTCTGCCTCTTCACGGCTTTTCGCTGCACATTTTTGTGCGAAACTCCCTTGTCAAAATCTTGTCATCCTGCCTAACTTATTATCTATTGGACCTGATCGACGTCCATCGTTGGCCTCAAATCAGTCATGAACAATCAAATCAGTCATGAAATAGGAGTTGGGTATGCAAGACTATGTAGAAGAACTCTTGGAAGATCTGAACTATCTGGGGGAAGAGCTGGATCTGGATGAAGAGCTGGACGAGTTTGTTGAGGTGTAGTCCTAGCTCTCTCGCCGCTCTGATCGTTAGTTTGTCCTCAGTTATCCCTTTTCTTTTGCCATCTCTGTTCTATCTTTAATTCAATTGGTACTGCCATTTGGGCAGTATTTGGCGTGGCTCCGCCGTCGTTCTCCACTGTGACGTCCCTACAACTTTGTGTTGTGGTTTCGCTTCACTCTGTAGTTTCGTCGGATTTCGGGCTACTCTATGGCGCATTTCGCTGGCATCCCTGCGTCTCCTAACACAAGCGTCAAACAAGACCGGACATCATGTTTTTACTCGATACGGAAAAAGCACAAGCCGTTCTGTTCTTTGGCAGAGAAGGCATTTCGAAGGAGCTTCTTTATCCGGAATTGGAGGCGTTGCTCGACGGTTTCGTCCCTTTGGTGGAATGGGCCAACACCAAACAGCGCGGGGTCTACGTCGAATTCAATCACCAGTTCATAGTTACCGCCGCAGTATTTTTTACCATAGGGTTTGATGCGCGCGGGGCGATTGAATCTGGTTGGAATCTCCCACTTCAGGATCTGGCGCGTACTACGACCAAAGGCCCCGATCTGGGTGCCGGTCCCATCCGCATTGCCTGCGCCAGCCAATGTCCTATCGCGTATTTCAAAGATTGGCTGTGGGACCCGGATCTGAACGCCGAAGGGCCCCATTTCAAACAAATTCTGCGCTCTCTCAAACGCAATCGTTTGGGGGTGCACTTCAGTCCATCGCGCAAAGCTGAAGCAGTTTCGGGTTTGTCCGCCGAAGAAGCTCAACGTCTCGAGCTGCATCTCAGCCAGCAATTCAGCAAACAATATGAAGCCGCTCTGCGCGAGCAGATGACGCAATTGCTGGAAAGTCAGCGCCAGCGCATCGCCAGCATGATGAGCGACAAAGATCAGGCGATGCAGTCGCTGCGCAGTGAATATGAACAACGCCTTGAGGCTCTGCACAAGCGCCTGGAAGAGAGTGACGCTAAGCGCCAAGTGTTGGAAGGCAGCAATCAGGAGCTGCGCCAGACCATTGAAGGGCAGCAGCAGAAGATCGAAGGTTTGCGCGATTATTACGAACACAAGCTGCAGCGTGTGCAAGGGACCAGCAGTGAGACCTTGGACGCCGTGCGCGCCCGTCTGGATGCGGAGATACAGAACAAAGTCCGCACCGCCACCGCCGAATTAAACGAGCTGCTGAAAATTAAAGAGCTGGAGTTGCAGTACCACAAAGAACACCAGGAGCAGCTGCAGCAGGAAATTCAACGGTTGCGCCGCGAGCATCAGATGTCGCTGGCCAACAGCGGTGACTTGCTGCTGGAACGTATGAGTCAGAAAGGCGTGAACTTTGTGACTTATCAGCCGGGCGCGGGCCATATCACCATTCCTTATTCGGAAATGTCCCTGTTCCTGGAAAATCCACCTGCTTTTACCGCCGCTTATTGCGGCGTCAGTGAGGCGCAGTATCTTGCCTGGTTGAAGCACTATCAAACTCCGGTCTGTTGTGCGACGGATGAACAGGGCGAAATGTGCTGCGCAAATCTGACACGGATAACCAATCCGGCGGAATTTACGCCCGGTGAGAGCGACCTGTGCGATCTGCACAGGCGCAATCAGCGCAAACTCAAAGCCATTTAACCTATTTCCTTTCCAATGCTGCCACCGAATTGGCGGCGATTGCCGCTTGCCACCGTTGCCTCCCTTGCTCCTGTGCAAAAACTGGAATGGGGGCTGGCTCGGGCATCTGGTATCGAAGTGGCGGTCAAACGCGAAGATCTTCTCCATCCTCAGCTTGGTGGCAACAAGTTCTATAAGCTCGCGGGTCATCTTGATGCTGCAGAGGAGTCGGGCGCTGCCCGTCTGCTGAGTTTTGGTGGGGCCTTTTCCAACCACTTGTATGCCTTGGCAGCCGCTGGCGCGGCTTTGGGTGTGCCAACGGTCGGCATAGTCCGAGGTGAGCGACCATCCGTTTTAAGCCCGACTTTGCAGGATGCTCAGAACATGGGAATGGAGCTGCGGTTTGTTTCCCGAGCGGACTATCGGCAAAAAACTGACCCGGTCTGGCTGGCCCGACTGCAGCAAGATTTTCCTGGCACTTACATCGTTCCTGAAGGTGGGGGTGGCCTTGCTGGTGCGGCAGGTTGTCGAGCCTGGGGAGCTGCCGCTATAGCGCTCTCGCCCTGGACCCCAGACTGGATCTGCCTAGCCGCGGGTACGGGAAGCTCGACGGCGGGAGTGCTGGCGAGCGAAACGGGCGTGCCGGTATGCGCAGTCTTGACGCTAAAAGGGGGCGAAACCGAGGTCTCCGCCATGAAAGCCGGAATTATTGCTCAAGCTGAGCGCCTGACCAGCCAAGATTGCGCCTGTTTGCCGTCATTGTTGCTGGAGAGCAACTATCATTGTGGAGGGTATGCGCGGTTTCCGTCGGGATTGCGTCAATTCGCAATGGAGTTTGAAGCGGAAACCGGCGTGCCTTTGGACCCGGTTTATACAGCCAAGGTGTTTTGGGCGATAGCCCAAAAAGCGCAAGCAGGGCATTGGCAGCCGGGAACACGAATCCTGGTTCTCCATAGTGGCGGCCTTCAGGGACGGCGGGGGTTTTCCGGTCTCTGAGCCAAGCATGGAGCCGTTATACGGTCGTACCTATGCACGCTCAAACGATCCCTACACAACCGAATCAATGGAATTTGTTGCCGATTGCGCAGACGTTTGTCCCTCTCAACGCGCTTAAACCACACTATCTGGAATTTCTGCTGGAACAGGGCCAGGTGGAATACCTGTACGCCGGCCAGCAAGTCTTTCGGCGGGGTGTGTGTGATTACCGCCATGTCTATTTGCTCAACGGTCGCATTCGCCTTGAGTACTCATCCGGTTACAGCGAGAGCGTCGCTGCCAAAGACAGTTTTTTCCCCCTCGCCAATGAAATGCCACGCCCGTGTGATGGCATAGCGGAAACGGATTGTGCGGTTTTGAAATTGGATTCCGAGCGCTTGGATCGCATTTTGAGCTGGAGTCAGATTTCGGACTATTTACTCAGCGAGTTGAGTGTAGAACGCGATTACGACGAGGATATCGGCTGGATCAAAACCGTTCTGGATTCCAACCTGTTTTACAAAGTCCCGCCGGTAAATGCTGAACGCATTCTCGATCGTATGACGCCCCAGGTGGTATTGGCCGGTGAAGTCATTTTGCGCCAGGGTGAAATCGGCAACTGCTGTTACTTCATCAAAGAAGGGGCAGCCCGAGTCACCAGACGCAATGACAAAGGTCAGGAGCAGCATCTGGCGGATATAGGTGTGGGACGTTGCTTTGGTGAGGATGCCTTGGTGTACGAGACTCTGCGCAATGCGACCGTCACCATGGCAACCGACGGCGTCCTGATGCGCCTGGAGAAAAACGACTTCAAATTGTTGTTGCTGGAACCGCAAGTAGAAGAGGCCAGCGAGGAAGATTGTCAGGGCTTTGCTGACACTCCGGTCTATATAGACGTGCGCGCGGAAAGCGAATATGACGCAGGCCATTTATTGCTCGCCGCCAATATACCCCTCGGCTTGTTGAGCCTGAAAAAACGTTTATTGCGCCTGGATGTGCCCTATGTGTTTTATTGTGATACCGGAAGACGCAGCCGCGCTGCCGCTTATTTACTGGGCAAACAGGGTTACAACACCTTTGCCTTAAAAGGTGGTTTGATCGGTGCGGGGATGCAATATCAATTGATCAGCGATACCAGCTACATCCTGCGTGACGGCAAAGTTGAGCGGGTTTAACAGCAAGCTAGAGCGGGTTTAATTTATGGGTCGGTTAACAAGGCTTCCCGTGCTCGGTCCGGCCAATCATCCGGCACTACCATTAAACGCCGCTCGCTGAATTTATGTTGCAGCATTAAAACCTGAGTTAGCGGTGCAGCGTGAAGATCAAGGATTTCCTTCCGGTTGCGAATTTCCCCCGTTAATTCATCTGCGCCGCCAAGCCAGCGCGATTTGGTGAGCACTATCCATTCATTATTGATGTATTCGGGTGCCTGTGATCGGGTAAGCCAGTGGCTTGCTGTGCTATGCGTGGCAATTCCTGGAGGAAGCGGCAGTTCTTCGGAGCAGGGATGGAATAACACGCCTTTGACCCAAAACACCGGGTCTATAGGTCGAGCGAAATCGAGCGCATGGCTGAGCGGTAATTGGTGATCGCGCAAATGCGCCAGTTTTCTATCCAGCCGGTCGGCCAGGCCCGGTCCTATCCAATGGGGGCCATTGGCGTCCGCCACGCCGAGATAAAACTTTACCGCCGTCTCCAAATGCAGAACGCGTTCATTCTGTTTGAGCAGAAAATCTAATTCACCCAGAGTCACCTTCTGGCCTTTGATGGACTGGTAGATCGGATAGTTGTGCTCCAGAACAGTCAAGCGCGGTTCGGGTGAGTGCAACAGGTAAAACAGAATCAAGCGTTCGAAGTAGTGACCCAACCGCCGGTTGAGGTAAGCCGCCATAAATTCTTCCAGCGCATGGGGCTCGCGTTCGAGCTGCTTGAGCCAAGTGCTGAGTACTTCTGGAGATTGGCTAGGGGCAAATCTCTGGAAGGGTGGGAGGGACAACAACAGATCAAATGGCGGCGCAAGGGTCCAGCACAGGTCTTTGACCAGCGGGTGGCGAAAGTCTGTAGGGGTGGGGTGTGTTTGGGCTTGCAGAGCGGGATCTCCTTGTTACTTCTTTACCTGAACTGGCTAGTTGGAAAGAGCTGTTTACCTGGATCAACGCGGTTTACCTGGATAGGACTGCGGCATTTCCGGATAATAGGCGTTTTCGTTCGCGGAAACACGGTATGAGCCAATTCAAAAAGATCGGCCTCGTAGGGCGCCTCGGTAGCGAGGCTGCGTACTATTCACTGCAACGTCTCATTCTGTTTCTGCAAAAACAGGGTGTGGAGATTTTCCTTGATGAGGAAACTGCCGCATCCGCTCCTGTCACCAAACTGCCGCGCCTGGAGCGCGACGCGCTCGCGGATCAATGCGATTTGGTCATAGTCGTCGGCGGCGACGGCAGCTTGTTGAGCACGGCGCGCAGCATGTGTCGCACGGGAGTGCCGTTGCTGGGGATTAACCGCGGACGCCTGGGATTTCTCACCGACATATTGCCGGAGGAAATCGAGCGCAAAGTCGGCGCGGTATTGGAAGGTCGATACATTTCTGAAAGCCGCTTTTTACTGGATTGCCATGTGTATCGCGGCGGTCAGCTGATGAGTTCGGGCACAGCCTTGAACGATGTGGTGCTGCACCCCGGCGAATACATCCGCATGATCGAGTTTGAACTCTACATAGATAAAGAATTTGTTTACCGTCAGCGCTCTGACGGTTTGATTATCTCCACCCCCACGGGCTCCACTGCTTATGCTCTCAGCGTCGGTGGGCCGATTATGCATCCCGGTCTGGATGCGATAGTTGTAGTGCCGCTTAATCCCCACACTCTCAGCAGTCGTCCTATAGTTGTACATGGTGACGCCGAAATACGCGTTGTTGTCGGCGACCAACGCGATATTCGGCCTCACGTCACTTGCGATGGGCAAACTCACCAGGTTACGACGGTGGACGATGAAATTGTGGTGCGTAAAAAACCGGAAAAGCTGTGTCTTATCCATCCAGAGGATCACGACTTCTACGAAATTTGCCGCAACAAGCTCGGTTGGGCTTCTCATTCCGGTAACGGGTATTGAGGATCGACCATGACCGGACAAGAGCGGGTGTGGCGGGGGTACGACATCATTGGTGATGTGCACGGCTGTGCTTTCACTCTTGAAAAACTGCTGCACAAATTGGGTTATGAACGCGTTAATGGGGTGTACCAGCACCCGGAGCGGCAGGCGATTTTTGTTGGCGATATAGTCGATCGCGGGCCGCATATCCGCGAAGCGTTACATCTTGTAAAAGCCATGACCGATGCGGGAGTTGCCCGCTGCGTCATGGGTAATCACGAATTCAATGCCATCTGTTACACCACTCCAGCGCCTCCCGAAACGGGCCAGACGCACGTCCGCGCCCATACCCAGCGGCACAACCGCCTAATCGCCGAAACACTTGCGCAACTCGCCGCTTACCCCGAGGAGTGGCGCATGTTTTTGGAATGGTTCAAGACTTTGCCGCTCTTTCTCGAACTGCCCGGGTTTCGCGTGGTGCATGCCTGTTGGGATCATAAGTTGATCGATGAATACAAAAGTCGTTATGGCAGCGGTTTGTTTCGCGAAGAGTTGATCGTAGAGTCCATGGACTCCAATAGTTTTGCCGGCAGAGTTTTTGATCGTCTGACCCGGGGAACGGGAATTCCTCTGCCAGAGGGGACCACGATCATAGGACGGGATGGATACGTGCGTGATTCCTTCCGCACCAAGTTCTGGGCGGAAAATCCGCAAACTTATCGCGACGTTGTGTTTCAGCCCGACCCTCTGCCGGAATACATCGCGGATCGGCCCCTATCGCCCAGCGAAAGCGAGCAATTGTTGCGCTATGGCACAGACGAGCCGCCTGTGTTCGTCGGACATTACTGGCTGCAGGGAACGCCCAAACCATTGCGTCCCAATGTGGCCTGCCTGGATTACAGCGCAGTGAAATTTGGTCGCTTGGTTGCTTATAGATTTGATGGTGAGAGCAAACTGTCGCCGACAAAATTTGTCTGGGTGTATGTCGACCCCGAGAGTTGACCACCCACGGAGAAACAACTTGATAAACACATTTGGAACTAGCTTGGCAGGGCAGCGATGCCCATGGTGAAACTGTGCAGTTTTGCACCGGGACAAGTGCTTGCCCCTCTATTCGAACAATTGGATGCGCAGGGCGTGCGGTATGAGCTGCGCGATGCGAATGGCGTAGCCGAACTCTGGGTGGATGACGGCCATTTGGAATCCGCCGCGCAAGTGTTGGATCAGCTGCGCGAGAAGAATCCTCAGCCTTCGCAGATGTCTCGTGCCGAGATTGCCAAAGCCTTTTTGAGAACTTGGCCGATCAGCATCGTCACCATCGCCTTGGGTTTCGCGGGTTTTTTTCTGACGGAATATCGACCGGAATGGATACCGGGATTTACCTTTACCAAAATCACCGTCTTTGTGACTTATCTGGCCTCGTCCACTTTTACTGAAACCTATTGGATTCACCATGAGTGGTGGCGTTTGATTACACCGGCGTTTCTCCACTTCGGCATTTGGCACGTGTTGTTTAACAGTCTTGCCATGTGGGAGCTGGGCCGCCGCCTGGAATTTGTGTTGCCGCGTTCTATTTTTCTGGTTCTGTTATTGGCGACTGGCGTTATGGCCAATGTGGTCCAATATTGGTTGCCAGGGTCAGCCATTTTTGGCGGTTTGTCTGGCGTAATCTTCGGCTTGTTTGGTGCGATTGCGGTGCTTTATAGACGCACAGCATCTCCGATTTTGAAACTGCCCAAAGGGCTCTATATCCTTGCGGCCGTGTCTTTGGTGGTGTTGCCGGTCATACTGGAAAAAACCGTCTCCATTCATGTCGCCAATGGCGCCCATATTGGGGGGCTGGTGGCCGGGCTGGCGTTTGGCCTGTTGTTGCCCACCCGTTTTGTGCGTGATTTTGGGTTCCAGGATTCACGCACTTAATTTCAACACTCCTGATCCCTGTAGGTGTTCTAAGTGGAATCCCATATACAAGCAGTACTGGCGGCCATGACGCCGCAGATTTACGAGAGCTTCAAGCGGGCAATTGAACTGCGCAAATGGCCAGATGGTCGAGTATTGAGCGAGCAGCAATTGCGGACTTGTATGGAGGCGGTGATTGCCTATGAGCATCACCATGTCCCGCTTGAGCAGCGCACCGGCTATGTGCCGCCCAAAGAAGAAGCGTGCGAAGACGAAAGCCATATTCACACGCGCGAAACCCCGCTGGTCTGGCGGGACTAAAAATCCACATCTTTCTGCCAGGGACGGCAGCCATGCTTTCTGAGGTCGCAAATGACGGTTGCCCATCCCAAAACGGTTTATTTAAAAGACTATCAACCACCGCGGTTTCGAATTCAGCAAACTAAGCTCCACTTTACCTTGCGCGAACAGTTCACTGAGGTGAAAGCTGTTCTGCAGTTGGAGCGTCAGCCAGGCAGTGATGAGCGCGAGCTGCGTCTGCACGGTCAGGAGTTGCAGTTACAGGAGTTGCGCTTGGATGGACGGCTATTGGGCGAAGGGGAATATGAATTGACGGAAGAGGAGTTAATTGTTTTTTCCGTTCCCGAGCGTTTCGAACTCAGCAGTGTGGTTCACATAGAACCCCATAAAAACACGGCGCTGGAAGGGCTGTATCAGTCGCGCGGCTTGTACTGTACCCAATGCGAGGCGGAAGGTTTCCGCAAGATCACCTTTTACCTCGACCGGCCGGATGTGCTGAGCGTTTTCACCACCACCATAGTGGCGCCAGCTGGCGATTTTCCAGTGTTGTTGTCTAACGGCAACAAGATTGAATCAGGAACCAATGCCGACGGCACCCACTACGCAACCTGGCATGACCCTTTTCCTAAACCCGCTTATTTGTTCGCCCTGGTCGCCGGCAAGTTGAGCTGTGTGGAAGACCACTTCGTCACCATGAGTGGCCGGAAGGTAACGCTGCAGATTTTTGTCGAGGACAAGGATCTGGATAAATGCGAGCACGCCATGCGCTCACTGAAAAACGCTATGAAGTGGGACGAAGAGGTCTACGGGCGCGAGTACGATCTGGACATCTTCATGATCGTTGCGGTCGACGATTTCAATATGGGGGCCATGGAGAACAAGGGGCTGAATATCTTTAATACCTCCTGTGTACTGGCCAATCCGCGTACCACAACCGACCTCGGCTTTCAGCGGGTGGAAGGGGTGGTGGCCCACGAATATTTCCACAACTGGTCCGGCAACCGCGTTACCTGCCGCGATTGGTTCCAACTAAGCCTGAAAGAAGGTTTCACCGTATTCCGCGATTCCGAATTCTCCGCCGATATGGGCGCACGCATCGTCAAACGAGTGGAAGATGTGCAGCTGCTGCGCACCCTGCAATTTGCCGAGGATGCGGGCCCCATGTCCCACCCGGTGCAGCCTGCATCGTTTATTGAGATTTCCAACTTTTACACATTGACCGTGTACGAAAAAGGCGCCGAGGTGGTGCGTATGATCCATACGCTGCTCGGCCCGGAATTGTTCCGCCGCGGCACGGATTTATATTTTGAGCGGCACGACGGCCAAGCGGTCACCATCGAGGATTTTGTCCAAGCCATGGTGGATGTGTCCGGACGTGATTTCAGCCAGTTTATGAACTGGTATAGGCAGGCGGGAACGCCGGTAGTGAAAGCGCAAGATCACTACGATGCAGAAACGCGCCAGTACCACCTGACCTTGTCGCAGTCCTGCCCGTCAACGCCCGAAGCTACTGCTGAGCAAAAAGCCCCGTTCCATATCCCGGTGGCCATGGGGTTGCTTGGCGAAGCCGGTGCGCTGCGCCTGCAGCTTGCGGGGCAGGAGGTCGACGACCTGCCTGCCGACAACACCCATCTGGTGCTCGAGCTGACCGAGCGGGAGCAGACCTTTGTTTTTGAAAATGTCCCTGAAAAACCGGTGCCGTCGTTGCTGCGCAATTTCTCCGCACCAGTAAAACTGGAATACGCCTATGCGCCGGACGACCTGCTGCGCATCATTACCACCGACGACGACGGCTTCTGCCGGTGGGACGCTGCGCAGCAGCTGGGCATTATGGCGATACAAGCCAATCAAACTGATGCCGCTTTTAAAGCGCAGGACTTGGCCAACGCCTTCAAGCTGGTGCTGGACGATGCGAGTCTGGACCCGGCGCTGGTCGCTTTGATGTTGGATTTGCCCTCTGAAACCTATCTTGGGGAACAGCAGGCGGTGGTCGATGTCGATGGCAATTACCGAGCGCGCAGAGCCGTGCAAGTGCAGTTGGCTGAGGCGCTGGAGGGCGGGCTGCGGGACGTCTATTTGCGCTGCCAACAAGCTCTGTCACCTTTGGGCGACAGCGTGGAAGGCAAGGCGATTGCGCTGCGCAGTCTGCGCAACCGTGCGCTGTCCTATCTGACGCTCCTGTACAAACAGGAATACCGCAGCTGGTGCGAACGGCAGTTTGCATCCAGCACCAATATGACGGATGTGCTGGCGGCGTTGACCTGTGCGGTGCAAAGTCAGGATCCGGATATTCAGCCGTTTAGAACCCGGGCGTTGCAAGAGTTTTACGATCGCTGGCAGCACGAGCCCTTGGTGGTCAATCAGTGGCTGTCCGTGCAAGCTGCCGATCCAGGAGAAGGAGCGCTCGCGCGGGTGAAAGACCTGTTGCAATCGCCGGCCTTCGATATTCGCAACCCTAACAAGGTGCGCAGTTTGATCGGGGTATTTGCCACCCAGAATCCGCGCAATTTCCATGCGGTCGACGGCGAAGGTTATGTATTTCTCGCCGATCAGATTTTGCTGCTCAATCAGCAGAACCCGCAGATCGCCGCGCGCTTGCTGACGCCTTTGACGAAATGGCGGCGGTTTGATGCTCATCGCCAGCATTTGATGCGCGATCAACTGCGGCGCATAGCCAGGGTATCCAAACTTTCCAAGGACGTGTACGAAGTTGTGAATAAATCATTGGTGGAGTGATCTTTATGAGCTTTTGGCGCTCAAACGAGCGGAGCTATTCGGGTTTCGCAAAACTGCTGCACTGGATATCCGCACTGACAGTAGTGGGCTTATTTATTCTCGGTCTGTGGATGACAGGGTTGACTTATTACGACCCCTGGTACCGCCGCGCGCCGGACATCCATAAAAGCGTCGGAATCGCATTGCTCCTGGTGACGGTGATTCGCTTGATTTATCGGTTTTCCGTCCCATATCCCGGATCTCTGCCGAGTCATTCCAAGTTGGAGCGGCTGGCGGCCAAGTTGGCCCATGCGGGGTTGTATGTGTTGCTGTTTGTCATGTTTATCTCGGGATATCTCATTACCACGGCGCAGGGCGATCCTTTGGAAGTGTTTGGCGGTGTGCAGATTCCGTCGTTGATATCGGGTATCGATAATCTGGAGGACCTCGCCGGTGAGATTCACGAAATTGCCGCCTACACTCTCATTGGCTTGGCGGTCCTGCACGCAGGAGCGGCGTTGAAGCATCATTTCATCGATAAAAATGTCACTGTGCGGCGCATGACCAGCGGCAAATAAAAATTCAATTCATGTTGTATCCCCGCTCCCCGGGGGCATTTAGTAAAAACCCATAAAGAAAGACCATCCTTTGGAGGAAACAATGAAAAAGCGAATTACAGGTGTACTAGCGGCAGCCGTATTGGGTATGGCCGCACAGGTCGACGCCGCTGACTACGTGGTAGACAAACAGGGCGCTCACGCTTTTGTTCAGTTTCGAGTGAAGCATTTGGGATACAGCTGGCTGTACGGACGTTTCAACGATTTCGACGGCACCTTCACTTATGACGAGAAGGATCCCAGCAAAAACAAAATCAATGTCACGGTAAAAATCGCGAGTCTCGACAGCAACCACGCTGAGCGCGACAAGCATTTGCGCAGCGCGGATTTTCTGGACGCGAGCAAATTCCCGACGGCGACTTTTACCAGTACTGCTTATAAACCCACAGGCGAGAAAACTGCCGAACTCACCGGCGATCTCACTCTGCACGGTGTAACCAAACCCATCACCATCCAAGTGGAGCATATCGGTGCAGGTAATGATCCTTGGGGCGGCTATCGTGCGGGCTTTGAAGGCCGAGCCACCATCAAGCCAGAAGAGTGGGGCATTGCCATGGCTAAACTCGGGCCTGCTTCTCAGGAAGTGGAATTGTTTTTGACCGTAGAAGGCGTGCGTAAAGACGGGAAAAAATAATTTGTAACTGGATAAACAAAAAAGCGCTGGTTGTTTAACCAGCGCTTTTTTTATGCCTGTTGCTTGAATCTGGCCGAGATAATCAACGGGTCAGGGTGACGAATTGCGGTGTATCACCATTTAAATCCAGCGCGCTCAGAGTGCCGGTGAACTCATCAATCAATAACAGGTAATTGAACGTTGGATGGAGGACCATTTTGGCCGGAGTCCATACAACCCGCGGTGAAGCGTCTGCGTAGCGATAAACATCCGCGCGTTTACCCGTAGTGAGGTCCACACCGACGATCGCTTTGCGTCCACTATCCAATACCAGCGCACGGTTATTGGTTTTATCAATCACGATTGATTTAGGAATCGACAAAATATCCTCCGCATCCGGGGTCGCGGCTGGGGGAGAGAATAAGCTTCTGGCTCCTGTCGCGAGATCAACCGCAAGCACTGCATTTAAACCGCTATCTATAGCTAACAGTCGATTGTTGTCAGCATCCAAAGCAATTCCGCGCAAATTTTGGAAATTGTTGATGCGGTCAGGAGTGCTCGAGGATGAGAAAGTCGTGGATCGATACTTGTCTGCGAGATCGACCTTAATAATACCGGTTGAAACAGCTACGTATGCGGTATCGGAGGCTGGATCAATCAGTACATCCGTCGCAACTACGGGAAGGTTTAACTTCGATTCCGCTTTTTGCGTGGCGGGATCGTAGGTCAAGAATGCGCCGTTGGCTTCGTTTGCCAAAAGAAGATGCTTCTTGGCTGGATCCCATGCGCCAGTCGTCGGTGATCGCAATATTTGGACTTCAAGGCCATTGGTTTGATTGTTGTTAATGATGGCTTTATGGCCGAAATACAGGTTGTAGGCGAAAACAGAGGAAAATCTCAGGTCGAGAAGATAGGTCTGATGATCGTCGGCCAGAATGACATTTCTGACCAAGCTGTTGGTAATGTAGCCTTTTTTATCTACTGGGCCCGAAGACGCAACGGGGGTGCGAGCACCGGTTTGCATATCAACTCGGAATACCACGTCTTGCGCATCTTCCACCATATAGATCGCGTTGTCGGCAGGGCTATAGTGGAAATTCACAGAGCGGCGCAGTACATAGTCGCCGTTTTCCGGGTAGGCATTTGAGGTCAGAATTTTTGACTTATTGTCTGCGAGATCAATTGATATGATCGATGGATCATAGGGGTTGCGAGAAACTGTATCGTTCAACAGCAATACTTTTTGATTGGCGACATCTATATCAATTTTGTCAGGCAGACGCAGGCTGATATTGCTCCCACTGCTGTTTTTGACGGCGACTAAACTGCGTTTTCCATCGGCAAGCTTGACCTCTAAAAGACGCGCAGCAACTCCGCCTACATCCAACGCATAGAGAACTGATTTGGTTGGGTTGTAGGCAAGAGACTTGACGTTATCCAGTGAATTGCCGGCCCCTTCTTCGGGGAAATATCGGCTGGAAATAAGCGTGCGCTCTCCGGAGGTGAGATTGATTCGGTAGATGATTTCTCCCTCTTGTACGGAGACCGCATCTTCAGAACCCTCTGGTACTTCTTCTTTGTTGGCGTTGAAAAACTTCGCTTGTGTATCTGCAACAAACGCTACGTCATTGGCGACGATCAATGCTTTAGGCGAGTGAGCAAGATAGATGTCGGTGAAATCCGGAACTGTAAAAACGCTTTGTGCTCCAGTGGTGAGATCAACTTGGATGAATTCAGGATTGGTGTCCTTGGTGCTTTGTCTTCCCTGATAAATCAGCACACGGTTGCGCGCGACGTCTAAGGCCAGTCCGCGGCTATTTTTAATCAAATTGGTCTCTCCTGCTGGCGGTGACAGGACAGAAAGTGCACCACTTTCTTTATCAGCCGCGATCAGCAGATTTTGCGAGGTGTCCAGGATAAGCAATCGGCCATTGGCGTTGTCATCAACCACATCTCCTGGAGTTATGAGATTCGGCGAGCGATCGACAAAGATTCGATCAATTTCATTGACGCCATCTGCGGTTTCTTCGCTGATGACCAATTCATTTTGACCAGGTACGAGAGTCGCAGTGTAAGTCCAGTTCACCTCGTCGCTGGTGGCAGGCTGGCCATTGATTAAAACCTGATTGACGCCAGTAGGGTCCACCACAACTCCGCGCAAGGTGATGCTCTGCTTGTCAGTACGGGAGTAACGCGGCGGGAAGTGAACTCTGACATTGCCTTCGATGATGACACCAGAACTGCTCGATGAGCTGCTTGAGCTGGAAGAGCTGGATGAACTTGACGAAGAGCTCGATGAACTCGAAGTCGATGAGGTGCTAGTGCTGGTACTGGTAGATGAACTGGAGCTGCTACTACCCGTGTTGGAACTACGATTTTTGCTGCCGCTGTCACAAGCGGACAGCAAGCCCAAGGAGCCGAGCAGGATCGCAAGAGCGAAGAAGGAAGAAATCTTGTGCATCAATTTACCTATGGGGCTGTTTACCATGTGGGGCCGTCTAGCAGCTCTGGCAGGAACACCTGAGAATCGTTTTGCAAACCCTGGTGTGCAGCTCTGAGTTTTGTTCGTATGCTGAGCCATCTCACCAAGTCGAGGCGGGCATTGTACGGGGTGATGACACCACAACCAATACCCGGGCAGTTCTGCTTCTAGCTTGTTTTGTATAAAGGTTGTAATCCCGCTTGCGACTTTCCTGCTGAGGTTTCACTCATTCGCTGCGCGGTTCGCGCCAAAAGCGGATAGTTAATCGTGTGATCCCGACCCGCAAATAAGTTTTCCTCCAACTTGCGCAGCTCTCCTTGAACCTCGGGATCCTGTGACAAACGCCCAATATCCGCGAGCAGCAGGCGCTGCTCCGGCCAGCGCCGTTTGGCCCATTCCAGCAGCGCTGTACGGACTGCAAATGCATCCGCACGGTCGCAGGCGCGTCTTAGCTGGCGCAAAGCATCTTTGAGGCTTGCTGGTTCCGGGTCAGATGTGTTCGCGGTCTTTGCTGGTTGCTGGCGACTGTGCCACCAGAAAGCCAAGGTCAGCAGATTGCACACCAGAAGAGCGAGACTGATCCACACCCAGCGGGGATCGGTTTGGACCTGGGGAGCGGATGATGGGCCGCCAACCACAGTGGCAGTGTCTGGCAGAACTGGTGCCGCCTGAGGTGTACTGGATGTTTGCATACCTTCCGCTGGCGCGACCATCAAGGTTCGGGCGGGCAGGGTGGCTTTCTCGACTCTTTTAAGCTCAGTGTTCCACCAGGTGACGCTAACTTCCGGCAGACGCACCTCGCCAGCGGTGGAAGGAACTATTGCAACGCTTTCGACACGTTTGGCGTTTACTCCGTCGGAACTGTAGCTTTTGTCCTGCTCGGGTTTATCCGGATAGAACTTCAGCGCCGAAGTGCCGCGCTCGTCTATCAGCGGGGGAAGTTGTTCCGGCATCACTCCGGCTGCCGTTACTGTGATGGTGCGAGTTATAGGTTCGCCGACGCGGAATTCATCAGGAGAACGGCTCCATTGTTCGGCAATCGTCAGATTGTGGGCTGGCAGCCAAGGGGCCTGAGCCGGGAAATCGTCCGGCTTTGGATTGACGGTAATCGCCAGCGGCTTGGTTCTCACCCGGTGCAACTTGAAGCGACCGCCGCCAAAACCAAAGCGGGCCATGCCGGGTTGGTCGGTGGTGCGCACCGTCCACACCTGCTCGGGAATATTCACCACGCCACTGGCATCAGGAAAGACGGCATAACGAAATTCCGCGACAGCGTAGGGAGTGTTCCCGATAGTTGTCTGGAAATCCAGGCGCGGCAGCTCTTCAACTCGCGCCTGGCTGATATTGATTTGGCCGCTGTCTAGCGAATCGACACTTTGATTGAAATGCAGCCTATAGGTGACGATGAATTGCTCCTGGACGAATACAGTGGATTTGTCCACGAAAGTTTCCAAAAACACATCTTCTTTGCCGCTAATGGGGTCTTTGGCGGGCTCGGTTACGGTGATGGTTATCGCCTTGCTGTGCTGACCTCTAAGACTCAGTGGCGGAATCAGCAGCTGTCCGGTATTGCGTGGTGCCAGGGTCAGGCGCCATTCAGTAAAGGCGCTGATGGTGCCGTTGATAATCGAGTGCTGAGTGGATTTGTGGTTGGAGAGAATATCGAACTGGTTGAGCACTGAGAAATCGGGATCGCTGGCCACCTGGCGACCTTCGTAACGCACGGACAGATTCAAGGTTTCGTTGAGGCGGATATTTTGCCGATCCACTTCTACCGTCAGGCTGTCGGCGCAGACGCGTCCAGCAAACAGCAACAGCAGCAGTGTCAGCAGCCAATGGCTCCACTGAATAGGCTTGTTAGCGCTTGGGGTTTGAGCAGTTTGGTCCATAGTTCTACCAGCGTTGTTCCGCTTCGTTATCGGTAAAGCCGCCGCGCAGGGACTGTCGGCGCTGCATATATTGGTATTTGAATTTGTTGCGCAGCAGTCCGCTCGGATCGTCCGGCACTTTGCGCAGCCATTGCTCCAACATTTGCTCTTCTTCTGTCATGGGTTTGTGCATGGTGTCCGCTAACAGGGGATCACCTTCTTCATTGGCTTGCTCTTCCGTTTCAGTTACGGATCTGAGCTCGTCGTTTCCAGATGAATTCTGCTTCTGTTTCTGCTCCGCCTGAGCATAAGGATTCTCTTCTTGCGCGGCGCTTTCTTCAGATTCCTGACGCTGTGCGGCCTTTTGCGCTTCTTCATCGCTCATTTCCCCCTCTGATTGGTTGCCCGGTTGGGAGTCTTCGGACTGCTGTCCGGGATTGCCGCCTTGCGAATCGCTTTGTTCGCCCTTTTCACCGTCTTCTTGCCCGTCCTGATTTTCGCCATTAGAGCCATTCTGTTTTTGTTGTTTTTGCATTTCTGCTAGCTGACGGGCTATCTCCCGGTTTTGTTTTGCCTCGGGAAAATCCGGCTGTTGCTGGAGCGCCTGATCATACGCTTTTAAAGCTTCTTCAAATTGGCCCGCTTGGGTGAGGGCATTGCCTCTGTTATACGCATTGGTTGCGTCGCTGTTTGCGCCAAATTCATTGGCGGCAGATTCGTAATCGCCTTGCTCGTACAAAGCCGCTCCTCGCCTGTCCGGTGTGGTGAAACGAGTTGCGGCCTCGGCCTCGCCCTTTTTCAGGTCGCGCGCGGCCTGTTGGTCCTTGGTCAACCACAGGTCATCCCAGGAGAGCGCACTGGCCTGCGGGCTATAGCCGAGAGGCAGGAACACTGTCAGAAAGAACACAAAAATCCAGCCGCGCCGGAAAGTCCAGGCGACAAAAGGAATCAACAGCAGCGCCAGATACTGGCCGTGTTCAAACCACTGGTCGAACACCCGATCAGTACGCCGGGTGGCGTTGTCGGTCAGACTTGGCGACAACAGTTGTTCCAGGGTTTCGATATCGCTGTTGGTAGTCAGCATGGGGATATAGTAGGCCTGATGATCCGCAGCGAATTTCTGCAGTTGGTCTTCATTAAGGCGCGCCACCACCATCTCTCCACGACGATTTTTCGCAAAACCGCCATCCGGTAGTGGAATGGGGGCGCCATCGCGAGTTCCTACACCCCAGAAAGTCACTTGGTGGGGGATAGTGCGCAGATTCTCTCCTATAACTTGGAAGGCGCTCGGCTCGATTTCATCGGTGAGAAACAGTATATGGCCGCGCGGAACTCCGCCGTCTTTAAGCAGTTGGGTCGCCATGCTCAATGCCATTTCCGGATTGCTACCCACGGTTGGCAAGGTTGTCGGGCTTAGTGCCGGCAACAGGTTAATAATGGTCTGGCGGTCGTCGGTGAGTGGCGTGACGGTATATGCCTCACCGGAATAGGCAATCAAAGCGACTTGTCCTTCCTTGCGGGTTTGCAACAAATCGATCAATTTCAGACGTGAGCGCGCCAGGCGCGATGGTTTGACATCTTCGGCCAACATCGAAGGCGAGAGATCCCAGCAGATCACCAGCGCTTGGGTGTTGCGTTCCACTGGCTGCGGAATTTTCTGCCATACAGGCCCAGCCAAGGCTATGACCGCTACAGACCAAAGAGCCAGAAGCGCAAAAAGCGGCCATTGCCGCTGCCGTCCGTGAGCCTGATCCAGCAGGAAGGGCAACAGAGCCGGGGAGATATAACGCATCCACTGCTGGCTTTGGCGTTGGTGACGCAGGAGCGTTACGCATAACAACAGCGCCGGCAAAAGCGCCAGAAACCAGAGCGGGCGGAGAAAATGGAAATCGGCGAATGTGGCCATCATACAAGCCGTCCGTTCGTTGATCCCAACTGAAACACTCCGCTGAATACGCGAATCAGCGCGAGCAGGAAGCTGCCGAGCAGAGCTGCCGCCAGTGGCCAATAGAAGAGGGCGCTGATTGGGCGGAACACGTCTTCTTCTTGCTCTATGGGCTCCAGACGATCCAGTTCGGCGTAGATGCGAATCAGCTCTTCCGGATTGCGCGCGCGGAAATATTGGCCGCCGGTTTTGTCAGCGATATAGGTCATAGTCTCTTCGTCGAGATCGGCCGAGGGGTTCACTTTACGCCGGCCGAACAGCGTCTGCTGAATCATTTCATCCGCGCCCAGGCCGATGGTGTAAATCTTGACCCCGGCCAGCCGCGCAAGATCCGCAGCGTGACGCGGATCGACTTCGCCTGCAGTGTTGGCACCGTCGCTGAGCAGAATCAAAACCCGGCTGGATTCCGGACGTTCGCGCAGACGTTTTATCGCCAAACCGATGGCATCACCAATCGCAGTCTGCTGCCCGGCAAATCCCAATTGCGCTTCCTGCAGCAGAGTTTGCACCGTGGTTCGGTCGAAGGTCAGGGGAGCCTGCAGATAGGCGTTGGTGCCGAACAGAATCAAACCGAGTCGATCGTTTTCCCGTCGTCGCACAAAGTCACTGACAACAAACTTCACTACGTCAATGCGCTGCAGGTTGCGGTTTTGAAACACCATGTCCGGTGTTTCCATACTGCCGGAGATATCCACGGCCAGGAGCAAGTCGCGACCCGTGGCTGGCAATTGCACGGGTTCGCCCACCCATTGCGGGCGCGCAGCGGCGGCTACGCAGCACAGCCAAATCAAAACCAGAAGAAGCTGTTGCAACCAATGGCGGGCAGCGTGAATACGCCCTTGTTGCTGCATGCCAGCCAGTTGCTGAAAGAAGGGCACGCGCAAGGCGGTTTCCTGGCGGGTGTTGGGTGGTACCAGAAAATAGATCAGCAGCGGCAGGGGTAGTAACGCAAACACCCAGGGCCAGGCGAATTCAAACATGGGCGCCTCCCGGATTGGCATTGCGTTTATGTTTTTCAATCCAGCGGCGCGCGCTCTCGAGCAATTGAGCGCGTGGACAAGCCAGATCGGGTTGATAGCCGCCGTAGGCAATTGCCAAAGCCGCGTCACCTTCGAATACGGATTGAGAGCAACAGTGGTTCAGCCACAGTACCCAGGCTTCGCCGAATGCCTGATTAATGGCAGTGGATTGCGCAGGGTAAGCGCTCAAGGCAGTGCGTTTTAATAAACGGTTAACTTCTGTAGGCAATAAATCATCCGAGCAGCTGTCCAGTCGGTTGAGCAAGGCAAGCGCCTGGCGACGGTACAGGCCGCGAAGATAGTGGCGGCGCCAGCTCACAATTCCCCAGATCAAAAGGGCCAACAGCAGCACTGCGAGAACCCACCATCCCGGCGCGGGAGGCCACCAGCCCACCGCAGGTGGGGCGATGATGTCGTGCATTTGTTCTATCAGCTGCTGCGGGTTCATAGGCGAACCGCCCGGTTGGGGCATTTGCGCGATCGGTTGCATCACGACTTACCTCCATCCGTGCGGCGCGTTTGTCGCCGCGGACTGAATAAATCCTGGGCAAAGGCTTCCACTGTCTGATTCACCGGCGCATGAATATATTGCACGCCGGTGTTATTGCAGCTCTGGCGCAACTGATGCTGATGTTGTTCGAACGCAGTCAGAAACGGTTCGCGCAGGGTGGAGACATCGACGGTTACTCGGTCGATGCCATTGGAGATGGCGAGACTGCCAGCGGCGGGAAGGCTGCGTTCCAGTGGATCGTAAATATGCAGCGCCATCACATCCGAACGTTTGGCGAGATGGCTCAGCGGCTCTATGCACTGGGGTGAAAAGTCATGGAAATCGGACAGCAGAATCACCAGGCTTCCGGGGCGGGCAATGCGGCTGGTTTCCGTCAGCATATCGCGCAGGTTAGTACTGTTCTCCGGCGCTACAGGACTGGTGAGACGGTGATTAAAAGCGACCAGCTGGTGCAATAAATCCAGAACCGCGTGCTGAGTGCGGCGCGGGCGTATATCGCCCTGTTCGCGATCACTGAACAGCAGAGCGCCTATGCGATCGCTATTGTTGTTGGCAATCCAGGCGACTACCGCTGCCACTTGGGCAGCGAATACGGATTTGAAGCAGATTTTGCTACCGAAAAACATCGGTGAGCGCTGATCCACCATTACAAAAATAGGGCGTTCGCGCTCTTCCTGAAACAGCTTGGTGTAAGGGGCCTGCACCCGGGCGGTGACACGCCAGTCGATGGTGCGGATATCGTCGCCGGGCTGGTACGGTCGCACTTCGGAAAATTCCATACCGCGACCGCGATAGCGTGTGCGCACCGATCCTTCCAAAAGTGCCTGACTGCGTTTACGCGTGCGCAGGGTCAGATCGCGACTCAAATGGCGCAGACGGATCAATTCATCCACCGAGGTATAAACCCCGGCGGGGCGAGGGGCCGTTTGGCCAGTATCAGTGGGAGATGAGCGGCGCAGCATCAAAGCACAGGAACATGCTGAAGCAGTTGATCGATCACTCGGTCCGTGTTCTGGCCACTGGCTTCCGCTTCAAAGCTCAACAGCAGGCGATGGCGGAAAACATCATGCAGGACCGCCTGTACATCGTCCGGGCTGACAAAGTCTTTGCCGGCGAGCCAAGCGTGGGCGCGAGCGCAGCGGTCGAGACTGATGGTCGCCCGGGGGCTCACCCCAAATTCAATCCAGCGGGCGAGCTCCTCACTGTATTGCTCGGGCTGACGGGTCGCCGCTGTCAGTTGCACTATGTATTCCTCTACCGCTGGCGCCATATGAATCGCCAGAGCCTCCTGGCGCGCTGCGAACAATACTTCCTGACTGACTTCCGGTGGCGGCTCAGGCCGGGCTTGACGGGTGTTGGCTTCGGCGCGCGTCAAACGCAGGATTTCCCGCTCTGCTTCCACCGATGGGTACGAAACTCGCACATGCATCAAGAATCGGTCTAACTGGGCTTCCGGCAGTGGGTAGGTGCCTTCCTGCTCGATGGGGTTCTGGGTTGCCATCACTAAAAACAGCGCGGGCAATTTGTAGGTGTGTTTGCCGACGCTGATCTGGCGCTCGGCCATGGCTTCCAACAGCGCCGACTGCACCTTTGCGGGAGCGCGGTTGATTTCGTCCGCCAATACCAAGTTGTGGAAGATCGGCCCTTTTTGGAATTCGAAGGTGCCGGTTTCCGGGCGGTAAATGTCGGTTCCTGTGACATCGGAAGGCAAAAGGTCCGGAGTGAACTGAATGCGGTGGAAGTTGCCTTCGATAACGTCCGAAAGCGTTTTGATAGCCTTGGTTTTTGCCAATCCGGGTGCACCTTCTACCAAGAGGTGCCCATCGGCGATAAGGGCGATCAACAAACGGTCGATCAAATGAGGCTGGCCGACGATCTGGCCGTTCAGCCAGGTCTGGATAGTGGATACCGCTTCACGTGTTGTAGCCATGTTTTTATCCGTTCTGTTGCGCGGCTGACTGGCCGACGCAAATCAATTATGAGGAACCTTAAGTAACGAACCTTAGAAACAACAAGACCGCCGTAGACTGCGGTCTTGTTGTTGAGTTCCGAGCCAGGCCTCGCCGGGGAGCGGCGGGCAAATTGGCTATGCTATGTAAGGGCAATATTAAAAGACTTCAATAGAGGCAGAAACCGCAATGAGAGAAAAGGTTTTTGTCGCGCGATGTCCAATAAATTTTTGGGGAGAGGGTTCTCATGACAATCAATTTACCTATAACCACACCAGACGCCGCGGAAACTGCACGTTTGGGGTTGCTTGAGCAGGTTCTCACCTTTATCGACAGTCGGAGCAATCAACAGGACGCTCAACTGTTCCGTCAATTTGTCCGCATCTTTTGGAATCAATTGAATATTGAAGACTGGCAGTCCCGCGAGGTCTCGGATATTGCTGGCTGCTGTTATTCCCTTTGGTTGGCTCTGCGCAATACCAGTCAGGCCGTCTACGTAAAACTTTTCAATCCGAGTCTCGAAGAAGATGGCTGGCTGTGCAACGGTTCGGTGGTTGTTGTGCGCCAATTGGATATGCCGTTTTTGGTGGATTCTTTGCGCTTGGAACTCAACCGCCGCGCCTTGCCGATTCATTTGATCAAAAGCACCTTGATCAATGTCGCCCGTTCGCCGGATGGTGAGGTGCTCGATTTACAACCGATTCTGCAGCAACCACCACCGAATACCGGACACACTTGGCAGCAGGAGGCGGTGATTTTTCTCGAAGTTGGTGCCATTCCTTCGGAAGACGAACGACTTGAAGTTCAGAGCGCTATAAAAGATGTGTTGGCAGAAGTCGCCACCGCGGTGACTGATTATCAAGCCATGCTGGAGCAGGTGCAGTCGCTCAAGGAGAATTTGTGCTACGCGCCGGACAAAGCTCAAGCGGAAGAATGCCGCGCATTTCTCGACTGGTTGGCAGACTCTCATTTCACGTTTTTGGGTTCGCGCGTTTTTCATTTGCAATCTCCTGCGGATAATCTGCAGCTGCGCGAAGTTGAATCTCAACGCCTGGGCATTTTCCGTCGCCGCTCTGACGATATTTCTCAGCAAGGTGAAGAAGATTTTTATCACAGCACGGATTTAATTTCGTTCAGCAAAGCTTCCACGCGCTCATCCATACATCGAAGAGTTTATCCGGACTATATAGTCGTCAAACGTTTTGCCGAAAATGGCGAGGTGATTGGCGAGACGCGTTTGCTCGGTTTATTTACTTATGCCGTGTACAGCTTGAGCCCGCGCCTGATTCCGCTGTTGCGGCAAAAGGTTGAGCAGATTCTCAAACGTTCAGGCTTGGCGCCGGTCAGTCACGACGGTAAAAATCTGGTACGTGTCATCGAAAGTTTTCCGCGGGACGAGCTTTTTCAGTCCGACCTGGAAACCCTGTTTCAAACCATTATGGGGGTGACTCGCATTAATGAGCGGCGCGTGGTGCGACTCTTTATGCGCAACGATCCGTTCGGCAAATTTGTTTATTGCGTGGTTTATGTGCCGCGCGATATTTACAACACGCGTGTGCGTCTGAAAATTGAAAATCTCATTAGTCAGGCGATTCAATCGGAGCAGTGGGATTCCACCACACATTTTTCCGAATCGATTTTGGCGCGCGCCTATATGGTTTTCCGTCTGCGCGACGGTGTAACCCCCGAATACGATCCGAAATTTTTGGAAACAGCAGTTGTTGAAATTTGCCGCGGTTGGGACGACCGATTTGAGGCGGCATTGATCGAAGCTTTTGGAGAGGCCAAGGGTTTGCAATACCGCCGTCAATACAGCGGCGCGTTCGGTATGGGTTACCAGGAAAATTACGATGCGCGCGCTGCGGTGAAAGATATTCAAATGATCGACACGCTCAAAACCGAGCGCGATATCGCCATGCTGTTCTATCACCGTGTGGGAACGGCGGAAGATCAGATGGGCTTCAAGGTGATGCAGTTGCACCAGCCACTGATTTTGTCGGAAGTGATTCCGGTGCTGGAGCACCTCGGCCTGCGCGTATTGGGCGAACATTCCTACAAAATTTCCCGCAGCGACGGTGTTGTTATTTGGATGCACGATTTCCGCTTGACGCTGAATCTTTCCGTTAATTTGGACGTGCACGCTGCCAGCCGTCTATTCGAACAGGCATTCGCTGCAGTGTGGCATCAACAGGCGGAAGACGACGCATTCAATCGCCTAGTGCTAGGCGCGCGTTTGAGCTGGCGCGAAGTCGCCATGTTGCGCGCTTACGCCGGTTATATGAAGCAGACTACATTTACCTTCAGTCAGGATTACATTGCCGAAACACTGGTCAATCAGTCGGACATCACGCGCAATCTGGTGGCTCTGTTCAAAGCCTATTTTGATCCGCGCATCAACGCGGATCAAAATAAATCCGAAGCTCGTGTGGAACGCCTGAAAGAAAAAATTCTGCAGGCACTCGATGGAATTCAAAACCTCAACGAAGACAAAATCCTGCGCCGTTATTTTGAGTTTATCAATGCGACTCTGCGCACCAACTTTTATCAGAAAACCGAGTCTGGCGAAGATAAGGATTACATCTCATTCAAATTTAGTCCGCGAGAGATCAGCGATATTCCGGAGCCGCGTCCGCTGTACGAAATTTATGTGTATTCACCGCGCGTCGAAGGCGTTCATCTGCGCGTGTCCAAAGTGGCGCGCGGCGGTTTGCGCTGGTCCGATCGTTTGCAGGACTATCGCACGGAAATTTTGGGCTTGGTGAAAGCGCAGCAAGTTAAAAACTCGGTGATTGTTCCCAATGGCGCAAAAGGCGGATTTGTCGCGAAAAAACTGTATTTATGCAATTCGCGCGATGAAGTTCAGGCCGAAGGTGTCGAGTGCTACAAAATCTTTATCCGTGGCTTGCTGGATTTGACCGACAATTTCCGCAATGGTGAATTGGTGCGGCCGCAGAGTGTTTTGTGTCGCGATGAGCCAGATCCCTATCTGGTGGTAGCGGCGGACAAAGGCACCGCATCATTTTCCGATATTGCCAATGCGATTTCCTTGGAATACGGCCATTGGTTGGGCGATGCTTTTGCCTCCGGCGGCAGTCAGGGATACGACCACAAAAAAATGGCGATTACCGCGCGCGGCGCCTGGATTTCCGTGCAACGGCATTTCCGCGAGCGCGGCATTGATGTGCAGAAGGAGCCTTTTACCTGCGTCGGCATAGGGGATATGTCCGGCGATGTATTCGGCAACGGCATGTTGCAATCGCGCTGCATTAAATTGGTTGCCGCATTCAACCACCAACATATATTCGTCGACCCCAATCCCGATCCAGAAAAGTCCTACGAGGAGCGGTTGCGACTGTTTAAATTACCGCGCAGTACCTGGGCAGATTATGATGCGTCCTTGATTTCTCGCGGTGGCGGTGTGTTTTCCCGTACACAAAAATTCATTGTGATTACGGAGGAAATGCAAAATGTGCTGGGTATTGAAGAAAAACGACTGGCGCCGACGGAATTGATCAGTGCCATTTTGCGCGCGCCCGTGGACTTGTTATGGAACGGCGGTATTGGCACCTATGTGAAAGCGACGCGTGAAAGTCACGCAGATGTCGGCGATAAAAATAATGACGCGGTGCGAGTCAACGGCGCGGAATTGCGCTGCAAAGTGATAGGCGAGGGCGGCAATCTCGGTATGACGCAGTTGGGACGTGTCGAATATGCGCTTAACGGCGGTGCCTGTAATACGGACTTTATTGATAATTCAGCTGGCGTCGATTGTTCCGACCACGAAGTCAATATCAAAATTTTGCTGGACGATATGATTGCCGCCGGCGATCTCACCGTCAAACAGCGCAACCAGTTGCTCAGCGATATGACCGATGCGGTAGCGGATCTAGTGCTGCTGGATAACTATCGCCAGACATTTGCACTTACCATCGCCCAGCAGCAGTCGTTGGGACGTATGCGTGAATACGGCCAATTTATCCATTATTTGCAGAATTTGGGTTTGCTGAATCGCAAACTGGAATTTTTGCCGAGTGATGAAGAACTGGCTGAGCGTATCAATAAATCTCAACCGCTGACACGCCCGGAAATGGCGGTGCTGCTGTCCTACGCCAAAGTGATGTTGAAAGATGCTTTCGGCGAGGAAAATCTCGCAGCAGATCCTTATTTGCGCAGAAGTGTCGAAAAAGCTTTCCCGGCGCAGTTGAATGAACTCTATCGCGAGCAGGTTTATCGCCATCGCCTGATGCGCGAAATCGTCGCGACGCAGGTGGCCAATGATCTGATCAACACGCTCGGCATTACGGCGGCTTATCGCTTGCAAACCAGTACCGGCGCGCCTCTAAAAAATATCGCCCAGGCGTTTGTGATCGCCAAAGATGTTTTCAAAATGGATGCGTTCCAGGCCTATCTCACGCAGTTGGACAACCGCGTTTCTGCCAACGAGCAGGCGGCCATGATGATCAATATGGAGCGCCGCGTGCGCCGCGGTACGCGCTGGTTTCTCGCCCGCGCGCGCGGTCGGGTGGAAAGTGAAGCCTATGCTCCAGAGCGCGAAGTGGAATTGTTTCGTCGCGGCGTGGAGGACGTCAGCCGTTCGCTCGAACAGGCGTTGAACGGCGAAACCCGGGATGCATGGCAGGCGCGCTGTGATCGCTATAGGGAGCTTGGCCTTGCGGACGAGTGGATTCTGCAATTAGCTATGCCGGACAATTTATTTTCCGGCCTTTGCATTACCGAGGTCGCTCGTACGACGGGAATACGGGTTGCCGAAGTGGCAAAAGTTTTTTACGCCCTGCACGACAAACTCAAACTGGATTTGTTGGCGACGCGTTTGTCCGATGTGACCATCGAAACCCACTGGCAGGCGGTTGCACGTGAGGCTTATCTGGAGGATCTGGAATCGCAGCTGCGCGTCATTATGAGCGCGCTACTGCAGCGCTATTCCGTCGCTGAAGCGGTAGCCGGATTGGACGGATGGTTGAGCGATGACTCCTCGTGGCTGAAGCGCTGGCTGATGATGGTGAATGAAATCCAAAATGCCCGCTCAGGAGACTTCGCGCTGTTTTCCGTCGCTATCCGCGAGTTGATGGAGCTGGCTCATCTCAGCCGTGGGGCGCTCGGACAGGTTGAGGCTAAGGCATGAACGAACCGGAGATTCGCACCGTCACAGTGGCGGTCCGCCTTTCCGCAGACGAGTATCTGCGCTACTACCGGGGCGCTGCGCGTAATGTTTACGCGCGCGACCTGCAAGGCAAGGTGGTGCAGTTTCCGGCAAACCTGTTGCAGCGCTTTGTCACCACCGATGGCGTCGACGGCATTTTTGAGATTGCGTTCACTCCTGCGGGCAAAATGGTCGATATCCGACGTCTGGGGCCGAGCAATGGCTAAATCCTGGTGGCTCTGAAGCGGCAGAGCCACTAAAATTCGCGCCTTTCCCCCACTTAGTGAGCATTCTATGTACGGCCTAGCGAAAAAAATCCTGTTTGCCATGTCCCCGGAAGTCAGTCACGAGTTGGCGCTCGATTGGTTGGGGGCGGCCCAGCGCACAGGATTGCTTAAGTTGTTCTATTCGCAGCCAAGTCGCCCGGTGGAAGTGATGGGGCTGAAGTTCCCCAATCCGGTGGGGCTTGCCGCGGGCCTTGATAAAAATGGCGACTATCTCAACGCTCTTGGCGACCTGGGTTTTGGTTTTGTCGAAATCGGCACCGTGACTCCCAGACCTCAGCCCGGCAATCCACAACCGCGTTTGTTTCGTCTGACCGAACACAACGCCATCATCAATCGCATGGGGTTCAATAACAAAGGTGTTGGCCATTTGGTCGAGCGGGTGAAAAAGCGCACTTACCAAGGTATTCTTGGTATTAATATCGGCAAAAATAAAAATACGCCGGATGAGCAGGCACTGGATGATTACCTGATTTGTTTGCGTGCTGTATATCCTTACGCGGACTACGTGACAATCAATATCTCTTCGCCAAATACCCCTGGATTGCGCAGTTTGCAGTTTGGTGAATCGCTCGAAAAATTAGTGGTCGGAATTAAAAGCGAGCAAAAAATTCTCGCGCAACAACACGGACGCTATGTGCCGATTGCGGTAAAAATCGCGCCTGACATGACTGACGATGAAATCCGCGAAGTTGCCGCCACACTACAACGTCATCAAATTGATGCGGTAATCGCCACCAATACCACACTTTCCCGTGCCGGTGTCGAAACATCCCCCCATGCCAATGAAGCCGGTGGTTTGAGTGGCGCACCTGTGCGCGATGCCTCGACCCATGTGATTCGCGTATTGAGGGAGTTTCTCGGTGATACTATGCCGATTATTGGGGTTGGCGGCATTATGAGCGGCGCGGATGCCAAGGCAAAAATCGAAGCGGGTGCTAATCTGATTCAGATATATAGCGGATTTATTTATCGCGGTCCGGAATTGATCAAAGAGTGTGTAAACGCTCTGTAAAATTTGGTGTGGTTTGGGATTAGCCAATGAAAAAGCTTTTTATTCTGGTCGTAGTGCTACTGCTGTCGCTGGGCGGCTATATTGTTGCAGGGCCTTATATCACAGTATCCGCCATCCAATCCGGTATTGCGGAAAACAATCCGGAAAAACTGGAGCGTTATATCGATTTTATTGAGCTGCGCAAAAACATCAAGGCTCAGTTGATCGCCAAAATGGAGGAGTCCGATCGGGAAAGTGAAAAAAATATTTTTTCCTCTCTTATGTCAGGAATAAAGGCCAAACTGGTCGAAAGCATGGTGGAATCCCTGATAACACCTAAAGGATTGGCGAATCTCGTAGAAGGCAGAAATGCGGTAAAATCTTTGACGGCAGACGATCCTACCCCAAAACAAAATGAAGCCGAAGAAAAAGAAAATATCTTCAAGGACGCACGCTTTACCTATGATTCAGTTGATTCCTTTTCCATTCGGGTTCCTACCGAAGGCAACGAAGAAATACGCTTTGTGCTGCAGCGTCAAGGGATATCCTGGAAGCTGGTGAATTTGATCCTGAATCAAAATGTCAATTAAATAATCGATACGAAAAGAGGCTTGGATGACAATTCCAAGCCTCGCCCAATGCTCTTCTTAATTCCTCTGCTCTTATTAATTCCTTAAAAGTCCATTCTCGCCCAAAAATTGCATCGCACTCTGACATTTCATTTGTTGGAGTAGAGCCATGGCAACTTTTAAGCGAAGCGATCTGGATAACCAGCACGACGATCTTCAGGGGAAAGATGCCCTAGATAAAGTGCGGGAAATTGCTGAGAAAAATCGCGTCTGTTTTTTTGTTACTCACGCTCTGGATAAAAACTCAAGCGGCGCGCGGCCAATGACGGTAGCCGACGTCGACGACCAGGGCAGTCTTTGGTTTATCAGTGCAATCGATACTCATAAAGATCAAGAAGTGCAACAAGACTCGGATGTCAGTTTGTACTTTCAGGCCCCAGATCAGGCGGATTTCCTAGAATTGCGAGGCAGAGCCTTTGTTTCTCAAGATAAAGCACGAATCCAGCAACTTTGGGAGCCGCGCATGAACGCTTGGTTTGACGGTGGTAAGGATGACCCGCGTGTTTCTGTTATTAAAGTTGTGCCAGACGAAGGTTATTACTGGGACACCTATAAAGGTGGATTCGCATCCGGTGTGCGCATGCTGGTTGGAACTTTTTTGTTGCAGGAAACGCATCCAGACTCAGCCGAGGGGCAATTACGCATTTGACTCGAAAGGTTTCGCTAATGCTCGCTTGCTTTGCATGGCTTCTGATGGCGACCATCTTTGTTCAAGTACCTAATTTATTAGGGGTCCATGAGCAGCATAAGGATGGTTTGGTATCGGTAATGGATGCGACCAAAATCGCATTTTTTACGATTCCTATTACCTTTATTGCAACCGCAGGGTTTGCACTCTATTACGGCAGAGCAGAGCAGTATTTCAGTTATCCGGCAATGGTGATTTACGCCCATATTGCCGCGCTTATGGTTGGTATTGTTATTCAAGTTCTCTTTTTAAAAAGTAAAGAAATCAACGTATTGGAGTGGGTTGGTTTGGCTATAGCGCTGCTAGGGTTAGTTTTATCCGTTTATAGCAAGGCCATTTTGGTATGGTTTAAAAGCGGATAAGGACGGATATTGGCGTGACATTTGAATATTGAGATAGCAACCAGAATTTAACTGGTATTAATAAAACACAGCGAGGAATATGAATATGCAAACTTCTGATCGCAGCCAAGATATTAAATATCTCAATTCCTTTTTGAGAAGCGAGCTTTCCGCGGTGGAAACCTACAATCAATGCATCCGCAAACTGGATGATTCACAAATTGCCTCTGGCTTGAGCGATTTGCAAATTTCCCATCAACGCCGCGCTGAATTGTTGCGGGAAAAAATCCGCGAACTCGGCGGAACTCCGGAAGACTCATCTGGCTTGTGGGGTAGCTTTGCCAAAATGGT
Organism: Saccharophagus sp. K07; assembly: GCF_014336955.1. Classification (GTDB taxonomy): domain Bacteria; phylum Pseudomonadota; class Gammaproteobacteria; order Pseudomonadales; family Cellvibrionaceae; genus UBA5868. Next base: position 1,141,663 of record NZ_QRAI01000001.1, read on the forward strand.
CGAAGGTGGTGCCAAATTGTTTGGTGATCGCTCAGCTATCGCAGCCTTGGAGGAGGGCGAAGATCGCGGACGGGATGAATATATTGAGAAGAGCGATAGTTTATCTCCGGAGGTGCAACGTTTCGTTAACGCCGAATTGTTACCGGAGCAGCGCCGCAGTCACGACGTTCTCAATCGCATCCAAAAATTGGTGCATTAATTTTTAATAACAAAAAGAAGGAATGAACCTTTAAAGCCGACACAAGTCGGCTTTTTTAATTCGGCGAAACTAGGGCAGCATATGGCCATAAATAAAATACGCTATCTTGATCGAATCGAAGCAGGGCATCAGCTACTTGACGCGATTAAACCCATGGCTGATCCTCAAGCAGTAATACTGGCCTTGCCCAGAGGCGGTGTGCCTTTGGGTTATGTGTTGGCGCAGGCTCTACACGCTCCACTGGATGTATTGTTAGTGCGCAAGTTGGGCGTGCCGGGCCAAGAGGAGGTTGCCATGGGGGCCATAGCTTCCGGCGGTTTTCATTTTGTAAACGAAGAATATACCAAAGCCTTGCAAATCGAGGATTCGGAAATTCATCTGGTAATCGAAAGGGAAATGCAGGAATTAGAGCGCCGGGAAATTTTGTATCGCAGCGGGCGCACATCGATACCATTACAGAATCGACAAGTGATCATAGTGGACGATGGTATAGCAACCGGCGCCACTATGAGAGTGGCGGTTGAGGCTGTTAGGCAGCGAATGGCTGCTGAGGTGATCATTGCTGTTCCGGTGGCTCCCGCGCAAGTCGTACATTCGCTCTCAGGAGTGGTCGAGCATATTGTATGTCCCTTGACGCCACCGAATTTTCGCGCCGTTAGTTTGTGGTATGAAAACTTTCCCCAAACGACGGACGAAGAAGTGTTGGACCTTTTACAAACATCATGGAGAGAGCTGCGTTCGTCTAAGCGAATTTCCCAAGCTTAACTATTTCCGCTCTTGCGATAATAGCTCTCATAACCAATATAAACCGGCAAGCTGATGGCAAGCGGCACCAGATAAAAAATGCAACGATAGGCAAAAACGCCTGCGATCAATTGATGTTTAGGCACTTCGCCTGCCAGTAATGCAACAAATACCGCTTCCAGTACACCTAGTCCACCGGGTACATGTGATAGAGCTCCGGCAACGCAGCTCACAAGCAAAACAGCGTAAACGGTAGGAAAGCTTAATTCGTCCGGCATGAATTGATAGATAGACGCCGCCATCAAAGTCCAGTGGATGCATGCAATGGCAAACTGTAGAACAACGATTTTTCCAGGTGGCAAGGTAATATTGTGATCTCGTATTTGGAATTCCCGCTTTTTTGAAAAAAAGCAGAAGCCCAGATACACCGCCACTATCAGTAACAATACAGCGCCAATACCTTGCAACGCGATTTTTCCAACAATCCAATTGCCTGGCGGATCAATCGCGCCTGAGGCGAAAAGGCCACCTGCCAATAAAAAATAGCCAAGCCAATTGCTGAATACGGTAATTCCTAAAATTTTGGTGACATCGCCGCTGCTGACGCCCAGACGTGAGTACAAACGATAACGAAACGCCACACTGCCTACCACAGCGCCGAGGTTAAGATTGCAGGCATAACTGATCCAAGCGGCGAGCCAAGTGGCAAAAGCAGATGTTTTGAGTTTCAAAAGATGGCGACCGATAAGATCATAAGCCGCGTAAGCGGAATAGCAGAGAAAACCTATGCCAAAGCCCACTATCAGTGTCGTGAGCTTGGTTTCGCGCATTGTGCTAAAGACTTTATTCCATTCTATTTCGCCGGCGTTTTTAATCAGCAATGTGATTACGGCGATAAAAAAGACAAGGGTTAACGCCCGTTTCAGTCCGGTGGAATGGGCTTTCGCCCAGTGCGTCATGCCGTGTCCATACTGTCTGATGGAGTTTTGTGCGGCCGTCATATCAAACCTCGCTGAGATGACTGAAATCGCGCGTTACTACCTTGCGCATATTGCCCGCTTCGGGATGTTGTTTGTTTACTCGATCTCGCATGGATTCATCTTCCATATCTGCCCGGGCTCTAATTTCACGAATGACCGGATTGTGTTTAGGGAACCAGGCAGCCAAAGAGGGCCAGTGACGCATAATGTGATAAGAGAAAAAATTCTTGATCAAATGAATACGACTGCGGCGGCTTAGCCATTTGCTCTCGATTAAGCGACTGGCCTTTTGCAGCTTGCGCATCTCCTGCATCAGCTGATAATTAAAATTGCGATCCAGCACTACTACATTCGCTTCAAGATTTAAAGCCAAGCTCAGAGGGTCGAGATTACTCGAGCCTATAGTCGACCATTCATCATCGATCAAAGCAATTTTGGCGTGTAAAGGGCGCTCTAAGTATTCATAAACACGAATGCCGTTACCGGTCAGCTCATCATAAAGGCAGCGCGCCGCACGTAGAGCTAAAGGAATATCTGGCTCGCCTTGTAGGATGACAACCACTTCAACGCCGCGTTTAGCTGCATTGCGTAGTGCGTGCAGCATACGGAAACTCGGAAAAAAATAGGCATTGGCAATATAAATTCGATGTTTGGCTTTGCGTATGCCGAGCAAATAGGCCTTTTCAATATCATTGCGATAATAGCGGTTATCGCGCGCGACGAATGCAATCCTGGAATCCCCAGCCTTTGGAGGATTGTGAATATACTTGATCATTTCCCCAAGATGACTATCGTCGGCGTCTTGCACATAGGCTTTGCATAGATTGCGGATAACTGGAACAATCGGACCTTCCACTTCAGCGGCATAGTCCTGTTTGCCGATGGGCTCGAATTCGGTCATATGTTCGTGACAGAGATTAATCCCTCCAATCAACGCGTAGCGACCGTCGATGACAACCAGTTTTCGGTGTAGGCGGCGAAACAGATTGGGGCGTGAACGAGACCATTTTGGCTGTGGGTCGAAAATTTGAAAAATCGCCCCGGCTTCCGTCAGCTCCTTTATATAGTCCCCGTCCAGGAAAAATGTACCGTAGCTATCCGCCGTGATGCCGATCCAGACGCCGCGTTTTGCTGCGGCAATCAAGGCTCTTTTAAGCGCTTTGCCCACTCTGTCGTTATTTAGAATAAAGGTTTCGATAAAAATTTCTTTTTGGGCTTGCCGAATACGTCGGATCAGGAGTGGAAAAAATTCATCCCCATTTTCCAATAATTGAATTCGGTTGCCGTTATGAAAGCGTTTATGATCTTTATAAAGCTCGAACATGGTAGTTCCCTCGACATCTGATGATTCATTGAAAATCAAAATGTCAATTTAAAATATGATCTCCGCCAGCAGCGGTTTGTGATCGGATAAATGCGACCACGGTTTATTAGGTAATACAACAGGTATCACCGTCCGGGCGCACCGGGTGTAAATCCGGTCCAGTCGCAGTAGCGGAAAATGTGCCGGAAATGTCCGGGCTGGTTTAGCACCTGTGTGTCCGAACGCTTCGCACAGGCCAAGCTCTTCACGCATATAACGATCACCGTGTAGCCGCCAGTCATTAAAATCTCCAGCGACGATCAAGGGGGCGTTAAGGTCTATTTTGTCGACCAAGCCTCGCAACATGCGCAATTGTTGCTGCCGATCATTTTCTCTCAGACTTAAATGAACGCAGATCGTATGCAGCGTTATATCGTTCGGCAAATTCAAGCAGCTGTACAGAAGTCCACGTTTTTCCATCCCATTCAGCGACACATCATGATTTTCCCAATGGCTGATGGGATATTTGCTCAAAAGGGCATTGCCGTGATGTCCTTCGGGATAAACAGCATTTCTGCCATAGGCGTAAGCATGCCAGATGCTATCAGCCAAAAATTCGTATTGGGGTTTGTGGGGCCAGCGTTCCCGATGGCGGCGAGACCAAGCATGATGTTCGCCGAGTACTTCCTGGAGAAAAACCACATCTGCGGATAGAGCTCGGACTGCATTGCGCAGTTCGGGCAATATGAAACGTCGATTAAAACTGGTAAAGCCTTTGTGTGTATTCACCGTCATCACTTTTATCGAATAAAGTGGCGCTCTGTTTGGCATCTGTTGCGCTTCTCCTGCATTTTTTACAAACAACGGCGTGTGGGTAGTTGTCTCCTGCGTAAAACAAATGCTCTGTAAAAATAAAAGCCGATAAATCGGCTTTTATTTTCTTGCAAGCTTAAGGTATTCAGCCCCTATATCCTGGGACCCCGACGTCCGGCTACAGCAAATACGATCGCCAGAATGATACCTACGACAAAGAGAATCCATGCGATGTTTGTCGCGGTGCCGGCGATGCCGGTGAAACCAAATACCGCAGCGATAAGGCCGATCACTAGAAATGTAAGTGCCCAACTAAACATATTTATATCCTCCAAGGATTTCGCTGTTTATATATGACGAGCCAAGGATCAATAGAGCTGTCGCTGTTGGCAGTGCAGTTAGTGTGCCACAACAGAAAGTCCTTGCAGATGAAGCCTGTTATGCTCACAAGGCGCATTGAATCGAAACGCTTTTACAAAAGATCCAATCTTTTTCGCCAAAAATGTAAAAAAGAACTTTTGTGTTGTTCGTGGTATCGATTTTGTATCGCTGGCACGAAGCCAAGTTGGTCATGACTGGCCAATTTTCCATTAATCAAAAGGAATAAAACTATGCGTTGTTTAATTCATTGTGTTTTTATTGTAGTGGTGTCGTTCTTGCTCCCTGCATGTGTTTCAGTACCCAAGGGCATACAGCCTATAAGTCCGTTTGATATACAGCGCTATTTGGGGGCATGGTATGAAATAGCCCGCCTGGAAAATTCATTTGAAGCAGGTCTTACTCGTGTAACGGCTGATTACTCGTTGCTCCCCGACGGCACAGTTCATGTCAAGAATGTGGGCTTTTCGCCTGAATCAGGAAAGTGGAAAGAGGCGATAGGTAAAGCTGATTTTGTGAATGGGGAAAATAAGGCGCATCTTAAAGTCAGTTTCCAATGGCCGTTTTATAGCTCTTATATAGTATTTAAATTGGATCCTAACTACCGCTACGCTTATGTTACCGGGAATGACCGGGATTACCTATGGTTGCTATCGCGCACGCCTTCCGTAAGTGAAGAAGTGCTGGAAGATTTTAAGAAAACAGCACAGGCACAGGGATTTAACTTGGACGATTTAGTGATAGTCGATCATACCCCTCTCGATTAATAGCATAATTACGGAATGTCTTAAGCTTGCAATTTTTACACGCTCTGCTTGGCATTCCGTAAAATTTATGCTCTACCTCGATCTGCCATACTCCTTTGGGTTGTCTGTAAACATTCAATTTAGTTGGGAATCTCTTTCGCTGGCACGGATCTTGAGAAGCTCGCTACGTCATTTCGTTACCTGATGAACCTTAGTCTTTTAATTACGTTCTGTTCGGTCACATCCAAGGTGAATTTTCAATGTGGGATGGGATACATTGGATTGGCGGCGCGAGCAATGAGAGAGAAGCGAGAACAATGCTATGAGAGATCTGTTGGCTAAGATCTACGAATCGTGGGGAGCGAAATCTCCTATAAATCGCATTTTTGAAAATGCGTATTTTGGCCGTCCATTTGGTAAATCAGGCCGAAAAATTTTGATGCTATATTGCCCGAGCAATCCGGTTGCGTTTAGTCAAATTTACCCTTTCTTTTTTTATGAGTCTGATATTGAAGCTCGATATGACATATCCATTCGTGCGCTGCCGCTCGACCGTTGCTACTCCGACTTGGTGCGTGAAGCTGACCTAATTTGTGTGCAAACAGAATTCTTCATTGAAGATTATCAAGTCGATGCGCTTTTTACCGATCTGAAAAAACATAATCCGAATGCTCGATTTGCTTATTTTGACTGGTTTGCGCCGCTCGACTTGCGTTTGGCAGAGATACTCAATCCTCATATCGACTTATATGTAAAACGCCAAGTATTTCGTGATCTGAAAGCTTATGATCGGCCGACATTGGGTGATACCAATTTGACTGATTATTACAGCCGCGCCTTTAAGATAAAGGACAATGTGCGTTATTTCCCCGTGCCCAATGATTTCTTTTCGAAAATCATTTTAGGCCCCGGACTATTAACCGGGCCTCATTTGCTCAATAAATTTGCTTCTGGAAAGGATTTGTCTGAGCCGAAAAACATTGATCTGCATGCGCGCTTTGCCAAATCGGGCACGCCGTGGTATTCGGCGATGAGGACGGACGCCTATTTGGCATGTCAGAAATTGACGATCGGACCTAAATTGTCCTCTTTTGCGGTGGTGTGCGGCGGAGGGGTGTCGCGTCGCCAATATTTATCTGAGCTTGCAAAATCGAAAATTTGTTTTAGTCCATTTGGCTATGGCGAAGTGTGTTGGCGCGATTATGAGGCTGCGTTATACGGCGCGCTTTTGCTAAAGCCTGACATGAGTCACGTCCGCACCGATCCAGAAATTTTTGTCAAGGATGAGACTTACGTCTCACTGTCTTGGGATCTCTCTGATCTGGCGGAAAAGGTTGAGTTTTATCTCAATCACGCTCATGAACGTAATCGCATCGTGGACAATGCCTATTCTGTAATGCGGGCTTATTTCGCCAACAAGGGCTTTTTGCAGCAGATGTCTCCCATTTTTGATCTGGCCCATGGCCGGCTGGTCAATAACGCGTTGGAGTATCCATATCCAGTATTGCCTTCGAAGAAAAAAGCTGGCGCGATGGGGAAGCTCTCTTACGGGGAGGGGTTTTGAGCGTCGTGAACGGATTGAAAATAAAAAAATTAGGCCCGCTAGAACGGGCCTTGTATCGCGTCAGCGATCCTGGGGGAGATTATAAGTTGATGAGAATGCTGCACCTGCAGCACATTGGCGAAGTCAAAAACTGTGTAATTTCTGCACCTGGGCCCTGGTGTCGAATCCGCTCCACTGATCTTCCCTTCCTTCACGCCATCCGTTCATCCATACTACGCGCGCTTTACCGGACTCGAATGGGCAGGTTGCCCAGGATCTACCCGACATGGCGGCTTGGTACCCTTTGGCAAAGGCTCGTTCAATCGGGCTACGTTTCTGGCTTCTCATTGCGTATACACCTCTCTATGGTGGGTGGAGTGGTCGATAAACGTCCGTAAGGATTTGCTATTCCCAAGAATGAATGTCCGGAGAATATGTGCAAAAACTATTTTTCGGCCATTTACCTCCGAAACTGATGGTGTCGGTTTTGACCGGGCAATTCCGCAGTCGTTCCGAGACGATCCGCACCGGAAAGTGCGCAAGGTCGTCAAATGTGACTTGGTTATTGCTCGGGAGGATGTGGAATAATTTCTACTTAATTTCCATTGCGATGACTTTATTTAAGTACAACAACATTTAAGTACATCGAACAATGGGCTGATGAGGCGGTAAGTACTATTTATCCCATATGAAAATCAGGGCCACCTCTATTCTTGCTACGCTATTGATTCTTGTTACGCTCGACATCATCTCGCAAATACATCTGCCGATGATTGCGGCCAGGTCTTTCAGTTAAACAAAGACATAAGACGATGTGAACGAATTTATACTTCTAGGCCCAGCTCCCGTTATTACCAGAATTTCTTACGATAAGTGATATGACTACAGAAAATCTCTCTTTTTTCGCCACATGCCCCAAAGGACTTGAAGATTTACTTGCGCGTGAGCTGGAAGTGTTCACTCCTGCAGCGGTCCATATGTCAATTGGCGCTGTGTACTTTGATGCAACAATCGATGTCGCTTATTCCCTTTGTTTGTGGTCGCGCGTTGCAAACAGAGTTTTTCTTCAATTAAACGATCCAAAGAATTCGCCTCCCATTGCCACGGAGTTGGCACTTTATTCCGCTGTGGCAGAAATTCCCTGGGAAAATCATATGGCTACCGATACCACCTTCGCGGTGGATTTTGTCGGCACCAACAAAGCGATCACTAACACGCAATACGGCGCTGTACGTGTCAAAGATGCCATTGTGGACCGTCTGCGGGCCCGCATTGGTCGCAGGCCCGACGTAAACAAACAGCAACCGCAAATCCGTATCCAGGCTCGATTAGCGAAAGGGCGGGTGCAAATAGGGTTGGATTTGTCCGGTGGCAGCTTGCATCAGCGGGGCTATCGCCTGGAGCAGGGCGCAGCACCTTTAAAAGAAAATTTAGCGGCCGGCATCTTATTACGTCTGGGCTGGCCAGAGCTGGCGCAGCAGGGGGCCTATTTGGTTGATCCTATGTGCGGTTCCGGCACTTTTTTGATTGAAGCGGCATTGATTGCAGCAGATACAGCCCCGGGATTGCTTAGAACGCGCAACTCCGTGAATCCGTGGGGGTTCGAACACTGGCTCGGGCATAAGCCCAAGATCTGGGGCGAACTCCTGCAATCTGCGCAAGAGCGGGCTTCCACCGGTAAGGCTGCGCTCTCAGGTGAGCGATTTTGGGGGGCGGACCAGAGTGCACGGATGTTGCAGATGGCTAAAGCCAATGCCGAAAGAGCCGGGATGGCGGAATTTATTGGGTTCAGCAAGGCCGAAATAGCCGAATTCCGCCGTCCCGAGCATATGCAGGGGACGGGTGTAATACTGTGCAATCCGCCCTACGGCGAACGTTTGGGTGAAATCGAAGAGCTAAGAGACACTTATTTGAAAATCGCCGAGATGAGCAAGCGCGAATGCCCAGGCTGGCAGCTCGCGGTGTTTACCGGAAATCCCGAGTTGGCGCGGGAGATGCGCCTGCGTCCGAAAAAGACCAATAAATTTTTCAACGGTCCGCTGCCATGTGAATTGTATGTGTACGATCTTATGTCCAGCGAGCAGGCAACTCTGCGGCGCGATCGCGAAACGATCAGGGAAGAAGATTTAAGTGAAGGCGCTTTGATGGTCGCCAATCGAATCAAGAAAAATCTGCGCAAATTGCAGCCTTGGCTCAAAAATGCTCAGACTAATGCTTATAGGGTCTACGATGCGGATATTCCAGAGTACGCTGCCGCAGTCGATTTTTATGACGGCCAATTGCACGTACAGGAATATGCAGCACCTAAAACCATTCCGGAAGATGTAACGCAAAAACGTCTGCGCGAATTATTGAATGCGGTCGCGCATGTGTTTTCTGTGCCGCAAAAAAAGATCGCGTTAAAAACCCGGCAGCGCAATAAAGGATTGCAGCAGTATGAAAAAATGGCGGATGCTGGCGAATATTTTCAGGTAACCGAAGGAAAAGCCAAACTGTGGGTGAATTTGCGCGATTATCTGGATACAGGACTGTTTCTGGATCATAGGCCGCTGCGCAAAATGATCTATGAACAAGCGCTGGGCAAACGTTTTCTCAATCTATTTTGTTATACGGCAACAGCGAGCGTGCATGCTGCTCTCGGTGGCGCAGCCCAAACGGTCAGCGTTGATATGTCGAAAACCTATTTGGAGTGGGCAGGGCGCAACTTTGCACTGAATTCCATTGTCAGCGAACGCCATCAATTGGTTCAGGCAGATTGTCTAAAATGGCTGAATCAATGTCGTCAGGGGTTCGACCTTATCATGCTGGATCCACCGACTTTTTCTAACTCCAAGCGTATGGAAGGCGTGCTGGATGTGCAGCGCGACCACGTCGCTTTGGTGCGCCGATGTATGGAATTGCTCAATCCAAAAGGCAAATTGTATTTCTCCAATAATTTGCGCGGATTTAAATTGGATACCGAAGCATTAGAGGAGTTTAATGTTCAAAATATAACGGCTCAGACCATCGACGTGGATTATTCTCGCAACCCCAAAATTCATCATTGTTTTTTGATTGAACATAAATGAAGGCAAAGCCATGAGCGATTTATTTAAAGTCAAGTGCGCTTACGCTCCTGCAGGTGATCAGCCCAAAGCCATTGCGGAATTGGTCAAAGGCATTCATGCCGGATTGGCCCACCAGACATTGCTCGGGGTCACCGGTTCGGGAAAAACGTTCACGATTGCGAATGTAATCGCTCAACTGCAACGGCCTACCATGGTCATGGCGCACAATAAGACGCTTGCTGCGCAGCTATATGGCGAATTCAAAGAATTTTTTCCGCACAATGCGGTGGAGTATTTCGTCTCCTATTACGACTATTATCAGCCCGAAGCTTACGTTCCTTCGTCCGACACCTTTATCGAAAAGGATTCGTCCATCAACGAGCATATCGAGCAAATGCGGCTTTCTGCCACCAAGGCTTTGTTGGAGCGGCGCGACGCCATAGTGGTTGCCACGGTTTCGTCCATCTACGGTTTGGGTGATCCGGACGCTTATCTCAAAATGATTTTGCATCTGGTGCGCGGCGATCAGATCGATCAACGCAGTATTTTGCGGCGTTTGGCAGAGTTGCAATACACGCGTAACGACGTGGATTTCTTCCGCGCAAACTACCGGGTTCGCGGCGATGTGATCGATATATTCCCGGCTGATTCCGAAGCGCAGGCGGTGCGCGTTGAATTGTTCGACGACCAGGTGGAGCAAATATCGCTGTTTGATCCGCTTACGGGAGAAATTCAAGCCCGCGTTCCACGTATTACCATTTATCCAAAAAGCCACTATGTCACACCGCGAAGCCGCGTGTTGGAAGCTATCGAACAAATCAAAGAAGAATTGCGCGATCGCCTGGAAATGTTGCGCAAAAATAGCAAATTGGTCGAAGCACAGCGTTTGGAACAGCGGGTTAAATACGATTTGGAAATGATGCAGGAACTGGGCTACTGCAACGGCATTGAAAACTATTCGCGGTTTTTATCCGGCCGGGCTCCCGGCGAACCACCCCCGACTTTGTTCGATTATTTGCCGCGGGACGCTCTTCTGGTGATAGACGAATCCCACGTAACGATTCCGCAAATCGGCGCTATGTACAAAGGTGACCGCTCGCGTAAAGAAACCCTGGTGGAATACGGGTTTCGCCTGCCATCGGCGCTGGATAACAGACCCTTGCGTTTTGACGAATGGGAGCGCTTAGCGCCGCAGATGATCTTTGTTTCTGCAACCCCAGGCGATTACGAAGCTAAGCACGCTGGTGCGGTGGTGGAACAGGTGGTGCGTCCGACTGGGTTGGTCGACCCTGTGGTGGAAGTGCGGCCGGCAACCACTCAGGTGGATGATTGTTTGTCGGAAATTCGCGCCTGTGTGCAAGCGGGTGATCGCGTTCTGATCACCGTGCTCACCAAACGCATGGCAGAAGACCTGACGGAATTTTTGCAAGAACACGGGGTAAAAGTCCGTTATCTGCACTCGGATATTGATACCGTCGAACGCGTCGAAATTATTCGGGATTTGCGCGCGGGTGAATTTGATGTTCTGGTGGGGATCAACCTCTTGCGGGAAGGCCTGGATATGCCGGAAGTCGCCTTGGTCGCCATCCTGGATGCGGATAAAGAAGGCTTTTTGCGCTCGGATCGCTCGTTGATTCAAACCATAGGGCGTGCGGCGCGTAACGTGCGTGGACGGGCAATTTTATATGCGGATGCAATTACCGGTTCCATGAAGCGCGCGCTGGATGAAACTGAGCGCCGCCGCAATAAACAAATTCAATTCAACAAAGAGCACGGCATTACACCGCAAGGCATTCGCAAGAATGTCACGGATATTCTGGAAGGGGCGCGTATTCCAGGCGCCAAAGTCGGGCGCAAACGCATGGTGGCGGAAAAGCCGGCGGATTATCTGCAAAAGGTCGACCCAGGCAAGGATTTGTGGGCGCAAATTGCCGCACTGGAAAAAGAAATGTTGGCCGCAGCCAGAAATCTGGAATTTGAAAAAGCAGCCAGCATCCGTGATGCGATTCACGAACTCAAAACCCGCATTGAATAATCAAGCCATTAAGGATTCTTGTGCGTCCAAGTCATCACGTTCCATCCGACTCTGATATTCAACCCAACTGGCGGGTCATATTGTTATTGGCACCCTATTTAATGGAGTTTAAAGGGCGCGTCCTGCTTTCTTTGCTCCTACTGATTGCGGCCAAGGTCGCAGGCGTCGCGGTGCCATGGGTTCTTAAATTGATTGTCGATGATCTCGACTTGGCAAGTACGGCGGCTATTGTCGTTCCCGCGTTTTTACTGCTTGCCTACGGCGCCTTGCGCTTTGCCTCGGTATTTCTCGGCGAGTTGCGTGATGCTGTTTTTGCGCGCGTGACCGAGCGTGCAATGCGGCGGGTGGGATTGAAGGTTTTCAGTCACTTGCATTCGCTGGATTTGGATTTTCATCTGTCGCGGAAAACAGGCGGACTGTCGCGCGATATAGAGCGCGGAACTTCCGGAATAAATTTTTTATTGCGCTTTCTGTTATTCAATATTATTCCCACTATTTTTGAGCTGCTCCTGGTGGCGCTCGTTCTGTTCAAGCAGTTTTCTTTCACATTTTCCGTCGCTGTCATAATCTCCATCGCCATTTATATTGTTTTTTCCGTGGTGATTACCGAGTGGCGTACAAAATTTGTGCGTGAAGCCAACGAGCAGGACAACCGCTCCAATACCCGCGCAATCGACAGTTTGCTGAATTATGAGACGGTCAAATATTTCAATAATGAACAATACGAATCCCGAGAATACGACCAGCACCTGCAAGCGTGGGAGCAATCGAGATTAAAAAATCGCTTGTCCCTGGCGGCACTGAACTCCGGCCAAGCTTTGATTATCGCGGCATCCGTCACCGTGATGATGTTTATGGCAGCGCAAGGCGTAGTTGCAGAGGAAATGACTCTCGGCGACTTTGTGATGATCAATGCCTATATGATCCAATTATTTATCCCACTCAACTTCCTCGGATTTGTCTACCGTGAAATTCGCCAATCTTTAATCAACGTTGAGCGAATGTTCGAACTGCTTCGAGTCGAACCCAAAATCAGGGATTTGCCTACGGCCAGGCCCTTTATCACCAGTGACGGCAGATCGGTTTCTGTTGAGTTTCGTTCCGTGTCATTCGCCTATGATCCGGCCAGACCGATTTTGCGCAATGTCAGTTTTACTGCTGCTCCAGGGCAAAAAATTGCGATTGTCGGCCCGAGCGGCGCCGGCAAATCGACTATCGCGAAATTATTGTTCCGTTTTTACGATCCGAACGAGGGTGAAATTTATCTCGGCGGCCATAATATCCGCGAGCTGTCTCTGGACAGCTTACGCGCCCAGTTTGGCGTAGTGCCGCAAGATACAGTCCTGTTTAACGACACGATCTTTTACAACATTGCTTACGGCAATCCCAATGCCTCCCGCGAGGAAGTTCTGCGTGCGGCGGAAGCCGCTCACCTGAAACAATTTATTGAGCGATTGCCCAAGGGTTATGAAACACAGGTGGGTGAGCGAGGGCTCAAAGTATCCGGTGGGGAGAAGCAGCGCATCGCGATCGCCCGAGTTCTGTTGAAAAATCCCTCGGTCCTGATTTTTGATGAGGCGACTTCGGCGCTGGATACGGAGACTGAAAGAGTGATTACGCAGGCGCTGGATGAGCTGGCGGTGAAGCACACAGTTTTGATTATCGCGCATCGTCTTTCCACCGTTATGAACGCCGATCGCATCTTGGTATTGCATGAAGGTGAAATCGTAGAGCAGGGTACGCATATCGAATTATTGGCGCGTAAAGGCGTTTATAGCGTCCTGTGGCAGAACCAATTACATCAGGAGAGCCAAGAATAATCGCTAAAAGGATATTGCCCGAAGCCGGATTGAGATCTTAGTAGCAAATTTCCTACACGAAACATCGAATAAATCGGTTGAATCAAAATCAACCCCTGACATAAGATGTCCGCCAACACTGATACCCAGTGTACAGCCATCGACATCGAAGGAGCATTAATATGGCAATTTATATTGAATATGAAGGAATTAAAGGCAACGTCACTGCGGAAGGGTTCGCCGATCACATCAAAGTCCTGTCTTTGAGCTTTGGTGTCAGCCGCGGTATTTCCATGGAAGCCGGCCACATGGCCAATCGTGAAGCTACTCGCCCAAGCCTGAGCGAAGTCACCTTCACCAAACTTGCCGACAGTTCAACCACCTCCCTGTTCAAAGAAGCCGTAACCGGGTCCGCTGGTAAAAAAGTTTCCGTCAAGTTTTGTCAAACTGGCGCAGACAAGGTTACTGTCTTTATGGACTATGAATTGGAAGACTGCTTGGTCAGCAGCTATTCCATTTCCGCCAACAGTGAGGGTGATCCCATCGAAACCATCAGCCTCAGCTTTGCCAAACTGTTGGTCAACTATCACGACTATGACAAGAAAAACGCAGGCAAGAGCCCGCAGCGCGTGGGGTACGACCTTACCTCTGCAAAACCGCTGTAAGTTTAATAGTCCCTGTTATACAAAAGCCCGCGAAAGCGGGCTTTTTCGTTTCTATACGCAAGTAAATGGAAGTTGCGTTTGCGAATAGTAAGCGTGAGCCTAGGGTACGTATAGATAAGGGAGGAGTATTCGGATGAAATGGAAGCGTAGCGGGAGGAATTGGTCGGAGCGGCGGGATTTGAACCCACGACCACTACACCCCCAGTGTAGTGCGCTACCAGGCTGCGCTACGCTCCGAACGATGCGCCGCACCAGGGTGCGGCGAAGAGGCGCAAATCATACCGGAAACCATACGGAATGCAAGGCCAAAATTTTGTGGGCGCACGCCAGTACTGAAGGAGCCCGGTACTGGCGGCAGGGCGGGGGCTTTTGCCTTACTCACCGGCCAGCCAGCAAGCCAAAAAACGCTTTTCCAAAGGTGGGTAGTCTTTGCTGGAGGCTGCCGGGACGGCGAGCCACTCACGGAAAAGCTCGAGCATGGCAGCGTCGTTTACCTCCAATCCCTGGCCAAAGTTCTGCTTGAGGTTTTCGACCTGGTATTGCAAACGAAGAGCTTTGTCACTCTCTGGAGTGACACGGTCGGTGAGAATCTCCGAGCGTATGCAGAGAATGCGCAGTTGCTGCTCCGCTTCAAGCTGTTTGTCCTTGGTCAATGAGGCTGCATTTTGCAGACGATGCTCAAGGATATCTTTGGCATTTTGTGGCCATTGGAATTTGGCTTGCGCGATTGCCGTTTGAACTTCCTCTGCAGAGGCATTGGCGGGTGACAGCAAAACGGCGTTTTCGTATAAGCGAACTTGGTCCGCCAGAGTGAACACGCTGTGCCAGGCGCGGGCTATAGTCGCTTTTCGTTCGCTGGATGCTTTCTTATGCAGGGCATCTACAAGCTCGTGAAAACGACTGGCAATGGCGCGCGCGTTTTCGCGAGGCAACTCTCCGATCGCTTGAAATTCACTTTGCAAAGCTTCGGCGCGAGTTCTTCCCGCAAAAAATTCTTCGCCGCTCTTGGCCAGAATTTCTTCCAGTTGACCGAGAATATCTTCCGCTTGCTGTTTGGCAGCGTTTCTTTCTTCTTTCAGAGCCTCAGATTCCTGCTGACGTTTGGCGAAAATTGCATCGCAATGGGAGCGGAATTCCTGCCAGAGTGCTTGATCGTCTTTGCGTTTGCATTGGCCGATGGTTTGCCATTGGGCCTGCAGTTTTTTGGCGCCTTCTATCGCTGTGTGAGTGTCCGCAGTCTCTATGAGAGCCTTTGCCTGTGCAACTACATCAGCTTTTTTCTGCCGGTTGCGTTCGAACTCCTGATGAAGTTTTTCGTACAGCTGATCCATCAAATGATCAAAAGATTTTTGCAGCTCCTTAATGTCTTTACGTGGGATTGGCCAATAAGTTGCCCAGGCATCGCGCGAGGCGCGCAGGGTTTTTTCTACTTCCTTCCAGTTGGCATTTTCCCAGTCGTAGGCGTTCAGATACTGGGTTAGTTGCTCCAACAGAGTGCGCCGCAAACTAGCATTGTGTTCGCGTATTTGGCTTTGTTCGTCGAAATAGCGTTTGCAGGGTTCATAAGCTGTTTGTGCTGCTGCGTGGAATTCCTGCCACAGTTCTTCATCCTGGTTTTGGCCGCCGCGACATAGTTCTTTCCAAGCTTCTTGCAGCGAGTGGATTTTATCGGCCAGATCTTTCGGATGCAGGTCGCTATTTTCCAGCGCACGCATTTGTTTGATCAGCTCTTCTTTTTTGGGGGTAACGGCAAATTGGTGCCAATCCCCCAGCTTTTGAATGGAAAGTTTCAGATCTTCAAATTTTTGTCCGAGGTGGGAGGGCAGATCCACCTCCTGAACTTTACTTTCGAGTTCTTTGAGAATGGCGCGCGCGCGACCAACATAGCCTTGTGATACCGCCCAATTACCTTTGCGGATTAATTCCGCGCTTTCACGAATATGTTGTTTGGCAGATTCCGCTTTGGATTTGATCTGCTCGCTCCATTCATTAATGGTTTGTTTGCCGTGTTGGACAATTTCTGGTGGTGGCACCTCTTTCAGAGCGCGCGCATAAGAAACAATGGAATCGATGGCGGTTTTAATTTTTTGTCCCTGTTCTTCTTTCGTTGCCTGCAGGGATTCAATCAGTTGGGATAAGGAACCAGACTGACGTAGCTTTTGCAGCAATTCGCTGGCGCTGGTGCGCAGCTCTTGCAGACGCTGTTTTTCGTGCTGGACGTTGAGGCCATTATTTTGTGCGTCTTCGATGGCATGAAGAGATTGCTGTGTGTGCTCTTGTAATTCGCTTTCCAGTTCTTGCGGATTGGGATGGTTGTACAGTTTGGCAATAAATTCCTGCAGAGTGATTATGGCTTTGTGAACTTCTTTTTTGGCCTCTTGTTCTGCCGCACGAATGGAAGCAAGCAGCTTCTCTTTTTCGATCACTTCATTGATCTTCTGTTGGCATTTTTCGATGGCTTGCTGGTAACGCTGGCGGGCCTCGACCGACGCGCGTTCGGCAAATTGATTCCAGGCCGCTTCAATTTGTTTTTTGCGGGTTTCGAAGATGTCGTCGACATTGCGCTTGGCCAGTTGCTCGGCCTGGCTGCAGATCGCGTTAATTTCCGCGGCCATTTGCGCTTCTTTAATTTTTTCTTCTTTGAAAACGTCGAGTTTGGTGCGAACGATTTTATAAACTGATTTGTCTTTGTTTTTCGCCTGTTTGGCGAGTTGTTCCAGACTGGTACGGTTTTCTATCTTGGCTGCAGCAGCTTGGCGAAGTTGTGTGGTGCTGCCGTTGACGGCGATTTCCAGCAACAAATTCTCATTGTTGATTTGCTCGAGCAGGGAAACTCCCGCCTGGCTCGAATAGCCGCACAATGCTAATAACAGGCTCTGGTTTAAGGTGGATTTGCTGAGTTGCTCTACTGTGAGCTCGCCGGAGTCCAGCAGCTCGCCAATCCGCTTGCGCGCTGCGCTCTGCACGGTATTGGAAATGTCTTCGCGAGTCGCAAGGTTAAACAGTGCATCACTAAATGCCAGTTTTTTAATGGCAGCGAGACGGACTTGTTCCGTTGATGAGGTCAATGCATAGTCGGCGAGCTGTTCTTGGCTGGCTTGCTCCAAAGCGGCGAGCTTTTGCTCCAAAGTTTCGGGCTGCTTGCTTTTGAAAAGACGGGAAAAAAGAGACATATCGTTCGCTCTTGCGTGTTAATCGTTATTCATTTGAGGCGGCCATGGCCGCCTCAGCTAATATTCTGTTGCTATTCCTGTCGGGCGCTTTCATGGCGCGTCTACCTGCTGATCCTGATCACCATTGGCCAAGGAGCAGCCGGTACATATTTAAGAGCTTGGGTCCTTGCAAGCGGGCAAAAATTGTCCCGCCCGTCGCAAGTAAATGCAAGCTCTGCAGCGAGAGTCGCTCCTAACCCTATAACGCCTTCTCGTGTTGGATTTGCAGGTTGGGGGAAGCTCTCGCCGAAAAGCCTAAAGTTTATCGCAGAGGCAGTCTGGAAAGGGTGGGTTTGGTCCGCAGAATGAAGCGATAGGGAGGGAAATAAAACAGCCGCCCCGTAGGGCGGCGTCTGGATCAAGAGGCAATGGTTTCCGTTTCCAGCAGGTGAGCGGGCACTTTTCCTTTATAGACAAATTGGCGGCGCTCGAGATGGTAGCGGCTGCTCGGGTTGTAAAAGGTCGCGTGCATTTTTTCCAACTCGTGCTGGCGATAGGCTTCCAGAGGCTTTTCCGCTTCATCTGTCGCACGCTCGCGGCGTTTGATTCGCAACGCGTTATCGTAGTCCTCGCCTTCGGATACGCGCTCGACCAGCTCATACAGATGAGCATGGAATTGCTCCCAGTCTTCCTCAACCAGAGTATCTGCCAAGCCGAAGTTAAACGCTTCGGATGCGAGCATCGGCTGACATTCTTTGGTGAGTTGAAACGCGAGTTCTGCTCCTACCTTTTTGGGGAGGAGGTAGGTCCAATACTCGGAGCCGTACAGACCCATATTGTCGTAGTGTGGATTGAGCACTACGCCGTCGCGAATTACGACGCGATCGCATGCCAATGGCAATATGGCGCCACCAGCACCAGCGTTGTTGCGCAATGCGGCTATGGTCAGATGGTCGGGTGAATCGATAATTTCGCGCACGACATCATCGATCGCATTGATATTGGCCCAGGATTCGTCGGCGGGACTTTCGGCCGCTTCAATGCAATTGAGATGTATGCCATTGCTGAAAAAGTCTTCACCGCCCATAAACACAAGTGTTTTTACCGGCTCTTGTTTGACTTGTTTTATGGTCGCCAGCAAACGCTGACATTGTTCTGTGCTGGCTGCACCATTGTAGAAATCAAAATAGATGTAGGCGGCAGATCCACGGCGCTCCACGCGAATATCGTTGGGCGTTTCACTGCGCGTTTGTTGCAGTTTTGCGTACACATCGGCGGGAACCAATTCTTGAATCACCCGCGCAGCTGGCAATTTGATAGCCGGAAGATTTGGGTGCTCCTTGCATTTCATTTGGCGAATCCACACCGCGCCATCTTTAGTTGCAATGCAGGCAGCGCCATAGGACACGGCAATCAGTTCGCCCGGCTCTCCCCGCAAATTAGGCTCCTCGATGGGACCGTACAGAAATACTTCATGACCGAAAACCTGATCCAACACGCCGGGTGAAGTGTCTGCTGCGCGGATTTTTTGCAGAATGGTTTTGGTGGAATCTTCTAGCCAATCAATTTTGCGGTGATGTTGCCGCATGGTATCCAGCAATGTGCCTTTGACGTTGGGGTTGCTGTAATCCAGCGGGCGGGGTTTGAAGGTAGGTGATACAGCGTCTACGAGAGCTTGTTTAATAAGAGCGACTGCTGCCTGGCTGACTTCACGTTTATAAACACTGGTCTTGCCTGCTGGTCGCAGCGGGAATTCTGCTGTGCCCCAAATATCTCCCGCATCCATTTCTGCGTCCGCCTGGAGCAGAGTAACTCCCCAATAAGACCGATTATCTTTGATAGCCCAGTCCAGTGAAGAGGGGCCGCGATCACCTTCGATTCCTGGGTGGACGATCAGGCAGCGATGATTTTGCCAAATATCTTCCGGAATTCGATGGGTGAGGTAAGGGCACACAATCAGGTCAGGTTGAAAGCGGGAAATTTGCTCGCGCAATCGCGGCGGGTCCATGCCGTAATGCTGGTCGACTACATGACCAGCTACCAGAAGTTCTCGTAAAACTCTTTGACAAAGGCCGCTGAAGGATGAGGCAAGAAGCAGAATTTTCACTGTAGGTTCCTTGTATCGGTTGCAAAACCTGGATTAAGTTCCTGAACATCAAACAACAGATACCTGTGGGCGCGGGCGAAATTAAAAGGCTCCGCGCGAAGGATTCACTCACAAAAATGTCGGTTGAATTTCGTTGCCAACATCTCGCGAGTTAAGCTGCAAGAGTTTCAGAAGCTTTTTTGTTATAGCTTTACGCCGGATATCCCGGAAATATTAAAAAAAATTAAAATTCTAATTTTTATAATCAAGATAATTTTCTTTACTTGATGCCGTGCGCGAGGCAGCAATCGTAAAAGCAAATTTTTTAAATTGTTCAGAATCCTTAACAAGCAGCGCAATGAAGCGGTACTGGCGCGTTAATCTATGTGAGAGCTTTCAGTGATGCAAGTCTCAGAATGACGCCTTGTTGATTTTTGTGCCAATCTTTCCAAAACCTATTGCGCGGAGAGAAAAATCGGCACAAGGGAGGGAGCTTGAGGGTGATTAAAAAGAGGCCATCGGCCTCTTTTTAATCAATTTTTTTGTGCGGACAGGTCGAGTCTGCCGAATTGTTCACTATGTGAAGACGCTTCAGCCTCATCTTCGGCTTCCATTGCTTCATACATTTTGCGACTGAGCTGAGCCATACCCACAATCAGACACAATACCAGCAGCAACATGGAAAAACAGAAGATAAAAAGGCCCAGAGTAAGGGGTTTGATGCCTTCTTCGATGTGTGCAGTGTGGTCCATGGAGTCCATATTCATAGCGGCCATGCCCACGTAGTGCATACCGCATACCGCAACACCCATCACAACCGCGGCAAACAACATCTTAGTATTACCTTCCAGGTTAAATGCCAGCCAGAGAGCTGCCGTGGCGGCAACCAGCGCAATAACAATGGAAAGTGCAAATAGAGCAGGGTTGTAGGTCATGTTGGCCGCCATGTTCATGGCATACATTCCGCTGTAGTGCATGGAAGCAACACCAAGTCCGGTAATCACACCGGCAATTAATAAACGTGCGATGGAGTTTTTGTTGCCGCCGACGAAAAACAGGCCCGCCCCAACCACAATCACGGCGATCGCCAGAGAGGCAAACGTAATGATGGGGTCATAATTGACGGGCATGCCCATGTCATAAGCCAGCATACCGATAAAGTGCATGGTCCAGATTGCGCCGCCTCCAAGTGCCACGGCAGCAGCCATGATCCATGCCGCTTTATTAGTGATCGAAGATTGCGCCGCCTTCACTAACAGAATGCCAGTGTAAGAACCAAAAACAGAAACGCAAAAGGAGAGGGCAACCAGAAAGAAGTTGTAGCTGGGCTCTAAGTGATGCATGGCAATGTCTCTCAATGACGAATACAAATGGCATTGTAGGCGAGGATGGGTATGCTGACCTGCAAGTCGGCCGTCGCATTCTCACTTGTTAATTAGGCCTCTTCCCCTCAGAACCAACTTCCAATTAGATGGAGTGGTCGCTTCGGTTAGAAAACAAGTTTAGCAAAGGTTTTTTTGTTACGTATTTGCAGTGCAAGCTGACAATTGTAACCAGATGTTGGCTGTTAGCATTCCCTAATTTGCGCGAGCGGTCACTTGTTTGAAATTTCAGGTTAAGAAATAGTCATTAATGCACATTGTTTGTTGGCGAGACATACGGTCCCTGGGTTAAACTTACGCGCCATTGAAAAATGGCACTCCCATCTTCGTGCTGGCGCATGCAATTGAATGTGCCGCTGAAAAAATGCCCAATATGTTGCGCAGTTAAACTTTTGGATCTACACAGTTAGAGGTAACGAAGGCATCACTAACAAATAGAGCCTTCACTGGATGCCGAGGTAGAACGGTTGTCAATGCAAAATATAGTTAAAGGTCAGGCAAAGGCGCTCCGGGTTTTCCAGATCGGGGTGGTCGGTGCATCCCGCGATGCTTTTGCAGCGCTAAGTCGCATATTCGGCGTAACCCGATATCGCACTCGCAGCTATCAGGCGGTCCCGCTTGCGGTGAATGCCAAGCAAGTCGATGATGCGATTGATTTCATCATTCTCTGTACCAGCAATCCCAACGTTTTGAATTATTGGCAAAGCCGGCGACCGCAGGGCAAAGCCTTGGGCAGGCCTCTTATCCGAATTGAAAAAGGTGCTGCCGAATCTAAGGACGGATATGTCATCTCCGCACCCGTGAATCCATCGCGTCTCTTACGCCAGTTGGATCAATACACCATCAAGGAAATGAATTTTTTCCCCGAATTCCAGATCGGCAGCGAATCCGACGAATTGTGCGAAACGACTTTGGAAGGGCTCAAACTACTGAAGAAAGATGGCTCTTCTGTTAACAAACGTTATGGTTTGCAGCGCGCATTGGTTGTCGACGACAGTTTGGCAGTGCGCAAACAGATTGAAATCGAATTTGGTTTGCTGGACACTGAAGTTGATTGTGTTGATTCTGCTGAAGCTGCTATAGATGCATCCGCCAAGACCGCCTACGACATTATCTTTATGGATGTTGTGATGCCGGGGATGGATGGATACGCCGCCTGTAAACGGATAAAACGCAGTCCTTTGAATAAAAATACTCCAATCGTACTCTTGACCAGTCGGTCTTCTTCATTCGATAAGATCAAAGGGACCTTGGCCGGGTGCGATACATATTTGGTCAAACCCATCAATCACAATGAGTTTGAGTCCGTAGTAAATAAATACTTTTCAGAAATAAGGACACAGGCAAGATGACAGCTAGCAAAGTATTGGTAGTCGATGATTCCCCAGTTGATCTCGAACACCTGAAATCCATCGTCGAATCGGCAGGCTATCAAGTGATTACTGCCACTAACGGTCGGGAAGCTTACGAAAAAGCGAAAAAAAATCGCCCGGATTTGATTTTGATGGACGTGGTCATGGATGACGTCGACGGCTTTGAAGCTTGCCGCAATATCACCAGCGATCGCGAAACCGGCAATATCCCTGTAGTTTTCGTCACCAGCAAAAATCAAAAAGCAGATCGCGTGTGGGGTGAATTGCAAGGCGGTCGGGGCATGATCACCAAGCCTTATTCAAAAGAACAAATTCTCAACACCATCAGCGCGATTTAAAAATAACTGCAGTGCCAACTGCGGACGCTCCTCTTCTAGGGTAGATTTGTGGAAATAAGACATCCCGGCGCAAACGGAGGAGCGCCAGACGAACGATGGGAACTCGCGGAATACGCCCTTTCTTTTACTACCGATCGACCGGCGGCCAGTGCATCGGTCGCCGCTCGCTGTTACGGCTTTACGATTTCAGATCAGCATTTTTTATTGGCAGAGGGTCAAGCGGCCGAGCTTATTAGCCAGCCCGTATTCACGCCAATGCCCAATACCCCCGAACACTGTTTGGGGCTCGCCAATGTGCGCGGCAACATAGTGCCTTATTACACAATACGAATTTTCCTTAATTCTGCATTGGATCAAGTCCAGGAATCGCATCGCTATGCGCTTTTGGTCGGCGATGCGATTAACGGTGTTTTGCTCGCTCTGGACGCAAAACCCACGGCGGTTCTGCGTGATTCTTTGCAGCGAAACCCACAGCCGAGTTCTAAACTTGGTGAATTTCCGCAGACGCTTATTAAAGGTTATTTTGTAGCGCAAGAGCGTGAGTGGGTAATGCTGGACACGCAAAAGCTGATGCAATTTTTGGCGAGTGCGGAACTTTCTCGCGAGCGAAATATTTGATTCGTTCGCATGGTAATGACATCTGCAGCGCTGCTTTATAAAAGAGTGCGCTGCGAAAGACCGATAAACCTTGGAATGCGCGCAGTAGGGCGGTCGGTCGAAATTTGTTGATTTAATCCGCTGACAGGTATCAATCATGGTGATTTCAACCCTTCGCATATCGCAAAAGATCATGCTGCTGGTGGCAGGTCTGGCATTTGGTTTCGTGGCGATTGGTATTGCCTACTTTGCGCAGATGTCGACTGAGCAGGCAATTCAGGAGCAGCGCGCGGAACTTGCCGAGCACGAATCCGTGCTGAATGCTGCGCGAATGGATGTGGTGGAACTGAACCGACTCCTGGTGGAATCCACTTTATTGCGCGATGCCAGCCTGCGAGAGAATCAAAATTCACTCAAAAACGACTTGCAGAATAAGTTGTCCGCCTTGAGCGCGCGTGGGACCCAGATCGGTATCTCTGGCGATTTGCGGGAAATTCAGACTTTGCTGCAAGGCTATGACAAGGTTTATCAGGAAATCACCACTCATTTGACTGTATTAGGTAATCGCCCTGAAGCGGATGCGCAAAATTCTGGTCTGCGCGCAGAATTGGCGGATTCAGCGAATAACTTGGAGAATGCAATCCGCGATTCTGGCAACGTCGCTCTGTTCGCCAATTATTTGCGCTTGCGTGAACGCGAAGCTGGCTTTTTGAGTCGCCAAAACGAGCAGAGCCTGGCTGAGTTTGAGCGTCAAGCCTCCAGCTTCTTTGGGGAGGTATCTGTCGCCAATATCGCGGAAGTACAAAAAAATCAGATCCGATCCGCAGCGGAAAATTATTCCAGCAAACTCAACGCGGTCGCAGAAGTCGGCTTAAAAATTACTGCGCTCGAGCGCCAGCTGCGCGACACAGGAACAAAATTGTCAGCCGCTATGGCGAGTGTCGGTCAGCATTTGCGTGAATACGCCAGCCGGGTGACGGAAGAAACAGCCTACAAATCTCAGGTCGCGATGGTGACCTTCGTGGGCTTGGGCTTCCTGGTTGTAATGGCGGTAGCGGTCGGGGTTTTCTTCATTTATCGCAGTATCGTTTTCCCGATGGCGCATATTCAGAACGTGATCCGCCGTATTAACAAAGGCAATTTGAAAGCGCGTGTGCGTTTGCTGCAACAAGATGAATTGGGAGACTTGGGGCGCGCCTTCAACGTTTTGCTGGATGAACGAATTCGCACTCTGGAAGAGCAGGCTCTGGAAAATGAGCAGCTCAACAACTCCATTATTTCGCTGATTCGCGCCCTGGGTGCGATTGCGCAGAAAAACCTCACCATCAAGGTGCCTGTGTCCGCGGACATTACCGGTACCATTTCCGACGCGGTAAACCTGTTGACCACGGAAACCGCCAAGACACTGGCGCAGGTAAAAGATATTTCCGAACAGGTAAACGCAATTTCCGACTTGCTGCAGCGTCAATCCAGTGCGGTAGTGCGCGTGGCGGAAGATGAGCGCAAACAGGTAATGGCAACCAGTAAAGCGCTGGATATGGCAGCTCGCGCCATGAACGAAATTGCTTCGCGCGCGGAGACTGCGGACAACATTGCAACCAAAACCATTGCCGACACGCAGCAAGCGCGCGACGCGGTAATGCGCACGGTGAAGGGTATTCAAACTATCCGCGAAACCATTTCGGAAACGGAAAAACGGATCAAGCGTCTGGGTGATCGCTCACAGGAAATTTCCGGTATCGTGAACTTGATTAACACCATCGCTGAACGAACCCACATTCTGGCGTTGAACGCGAGTATGCACGCGGCATCGGCGGGTGAGGCGGGTAAAGGCTTCGCGGTGGTTGCGGACGAGGTTCAGCGATTGGCGGAAAACGCGCGGGAAGCGACTGCAGAAATTGCGTCGATGGTAAACAATATTCGGGTGGAAACCTCGGATACGGTAAACATCATGAACAAACTGATTGCCGAGGTGGCCGAAGGTACGCGCTTGGGTGAACAGGCGGAAAAACGCATGGAAATTACTGAAGATGCCACGCGCCAGCTGGTGGAGACCGTACAGGTTATTTCCCACAGCTCGGTGCAGCAGGCGCAGATTTCCAACAAAATTCGCGACCGCGCCAACATTATTCGCCACTTTACGGAAAAAACCGGTGGCGAATTGGTGCAGCAGAAACACCATACCGACAGCTTGAAACATTTCGCCGAAGTCTTGTTGGAGAGGGTAAACGTCTTTATCCTGCCGGACAATCTGTCGACGCCGGTGCTGCACGAGCCTGTTGCTGAGTTGCCGGAACCCGTATCGAAAGTCGGTTAATTCATTCTGCTGATCAGAGGTCCAAGACCTGTGGCAATTTCTTCGCAACAACAAGAGCTTGTTGATCTGCTGCGCAACGAACTGGCGGAAATCATCAGCAGTGATTTTTCACCGCTGAGCGGTGATGATCCGTCAGCGCGTCTCGACCGTTTGGAAGAGTTTGAAGGGCAGGCGGAAAATATTGGCAACGCCGCGCGCTTAGTGGGATTGGAAGGAGTTGCCTCCGCCTGTGAGCGATTGATGCAAAATTTTCAGTCACTGGCGGCGCAAGGGCAGCCTTTAACGGAAAAACTCTACTCCTTGGTGCAATCTTGGCCGGTGATGATTCTCGGCTATCTGCAATATCTGGGCGATGAAAAAAACGAACCTCAATCGGTTGAGACTTTGTTGACCTACTTGGCCGATTCCTCCTGGCCACAACCGCTGAACGACAATGAAATGGCGGCGCTGGCCGAACAATTCAAAGGCTCTACCGTCGTGCTCGACGAGCCGTCTGTTCATTATCCCGATGAAGTGACCGATGAAATGACTTCGTTGGCTGTGGCCGACGACATCAATCCGGAACTTTTGCGCGGTTTGCTGACGGAATTGCCTAATCAGGTATCGGCTTTCGACCGCGCGGTCGAGCAGTACCTGATTATGGAAGATGATGTGCAATTGCGAATTGCACAACGTATTGCCCACACCCTTAAAGGCGCTGCTAACGTGGTGGGCATCCAGGGCATCGCCAACCTGACGCACTATCTGGAAGACTTGCTGGAAATCTGCGCCAAGCAGAAAAAGACATATCCACAACTGGGTTATGTACTGCAGGACGCCGCTGATTGTCTTTCCAGCATTTCCGAATTTCTGGTGGGAATTGGTCCGCGACCGACAGATCTGTACGATGTGATGAGCGCAGTGCTCAAATTATTGCGCCAGATTGAGTCTGGCGCTGTCGAGATCGAAGAAATATCTCAGCCTGCACCGAATAATGTTGTGCCCTTTACCGGGCGCGCGGCGGAAAAAGTCGAGTCACAGGATTCACCTGTCTACACCGTACCTGAAGAGGTTGAGGCGAGCGACAATATCCCGTTACTCGAAGATATTTATCACCGGCCCGGAAATTCCTCTGCGCAAGCCAGTGTCGAGAATGTTGAACCCGAGCCTCCCAAGGTTAGTGAAACTGCCGCTGAATACGTTGCGCCAGCAATAAAATCATCTGTTGAAGCTCCGGCTGATCCTGAAGTTTTTGATACCACGTTAAATATCACTGAGGCGCAAGCGCAGGAATTGTTGCGCCTGAGCGGTGAAAGTCAGATCGGCAATACACAGATTCTCAGCCGCTTGGATGTGGTGTTGTCCGGTGTGCGCGCGGCGGAAAATTATCACGCGCAATTGCGCCAATTGGCGCAGGATCTCGAACGACTTTTGGAATTGCAGACTGCTATGGCCGCGGCTATGAGCGGCGTTCAAGGGGAGGAAATGGACCCCTTGGAGCTGGAGCGCTACAACGAGCTGAACAGTTTTGCCAGCCAATTACACGAAGTGACCACCGACGCCCACGAAGCCTTTATCGATTTGGAAGGCGAAGTCCGGTCACTAAAAAACCTCGTGGTGAACCAACGGCAATTGGGTTTTGAATCGCAAGAATTATTGCTGAATATCCGTATGTTGCCAGTCAGTGTATTCAGTAGCCGCTTTACCCGCTGTGTGCGCCAGGCGGCGCGTTTGACCAATAAATCAGCGGTGCTCGAAATCAAGGGCGAAGATGTTTTGGTGGACAGCAAGGTGTTGACCACCTTGGTGGACCCCATCATGCATTTGCTGCGCAATGCCGTGGACCACGGCCTGGAAAGTGCGGAAGAACGCGCGGCATGCGGCAAACCTGCGAACGGGCGCATTATTTTGGAATTCAATCGGGCTGGCGATACGGTGGTGGTGAACTGTCGCGATGATGGTCACGGATTGGATTACGCCGCTATTGCGCACGCAGCGGTGGAGCGGGGAATTGTTCCGCAAGGCACGCGCCTGAGTATCGCAGACCTCAATGCTTTGATCTTGTCGCCAGGGTTTTCCACTCGCCGGGAAGTTACTCAAACATCGGGACGCGGTGTCGGTTTGGACGTGGTAAATGAGCAAATCCGTCTGCTCAAAGGAACCCTCACCATCAACAGCCAGGAAGGGCGTGGCACGACCTTTACTCTGGTTGCGCCCATGAGTATTTTGTCCGCCCATACTTTGGTGGTGCGCGTGGGCGAGCATGAGGTCAGCGTGGTTTCCCGTGCGCTGGAGCAGATTGTTTATCTCGACCAGGAGCGCATCGAAAAACGCGGCGAGCGCCAGTTTTATCGTTTGCAGGGCGAGGACGAGGGTGAACCATTGCCGCTGTTCCGCCTGGACGATCTGATTTTTATGAATACCCGCCGGGCAGAGCGATACAGCGCGCTTATAGTGCTACGCAACCGCGAAGGTCGCCGCTGCGGTGTGATGGTGGAATCGGTCAAATCCAGTGAAGAGCAGATCATCAAACCTTTGAGCCGCGCTACCTATAAAGTACCGGGTGTGGTGGGCGCCACCATTCTTGGTGACGGTCGGGTATCACCGGTAGTGGATCTTTACGAATTGCCGGGACTGGTGATCGCCGATAATGGCGGGGAAGCCTGGCGGCAACGCTTCGAACAACGTCTACGGCATCTGGAGGAGGATGTTGTAAAAGAACGTCCTGTGGCGCTGGTCGTCGATGACTCCTTGAGTGCACGCCGTTCATTGGCGCAGTTCGTCGGTGATATGGGCATGGAAGTGTACACAGCAAAAGATGGTTTCGAAGCTATCCAAATTATTCAGCAGCGTATTCCTTCGGTCATTCTGGTGGATCTGGAAATGCCGCGTATGAACGGTTTGGAACTGACCAGCCACTTGCGCGCCAACGACGAAACCAAAGACATTCCGATCATTATGATTACTTCACGTGCAACGGAAAAACACCGCTCCATGGCAGCGCGCGTCGGGGTGAATTCCTATCTCAATAAACCCTGGACGGATGAGGAATTGTTGAATTCCATTCAAGCGCAAATTGCGTAGGTCCGATGTCTGTGCTTGGTAGTGACCTACGCTTGGTTAGTGCTTGCCAGCTTAAAAACTGACAAAATAAAAAATAAATCATATTTTTATTTATGGTTTAAAAAGCCATAAATAAAAAAAGCCCGATGCTCGGGGGAACATCGGGCCAGGACCATTAGGAGTGAAACATAAGGACTTTCATCCTCACCGAGCTACTCCAGAGTAGCTCTCCTGATGCGCTGCACTTGGGGGGATGAGCACATCAGTTAATTTAAGTATCGAGCATTCCTCGAATTTTTCCAGTCGATTATTAAATCGATTGGCAATGCTTACCTTGTTAATTCCAGCGACTTGGCATAAATCGGAAAAATATGTCAAAAATCCATCACTTATCCTGCGATAAGTGGCTGCTTATAAAAAACTAAATAAAAATCAGAAGAATCCAGGATGGTGGTGAAGGATTCTCGGCTGGTCAGCGCAGATTCAAAAGCTGCATAACCGCAGGCAACTCTTGTTCCAGATGACTGGCGGTAGATGAGCGCAGAACCCAGTGTTGCAAGTTGGTTTGCAGAGTTTTCAGCTTGATATGGCTTTTGCGAAACGCGGCTGTAATCGGCTCGTAAGCCATGTAGTGATCTTCTATGCTGAGTTTGGCAAGCTCGCTGATTTCCCCGTGCAGGGTGCTGATGATGTCGTAGATCACGTCCTTATGAGCGATATCCGAAGCTTCCCAATAGGCGTTGTCGAGAATTTGCAACAGGGTTTCCAGGCTCCTAGCAGCGTCGGCAACGGTGATGCGGTCCATTAGGGCTCCTCGAATAAAAGAGTTAATTCGGCCTTAAGTATAGACATCAATCGGCCAGCAATAAGTCAGCGCCAGCATTTTTATTTCGCCGCCGTTGCGGCTCGTATTTTGAAATCGAGCAGAGTACCGGGTATTCTGCTTGGCACCTCCACTTTTGGATGAGCAGCCGATGGTGCGCTCCAATTCTTCGAGATATCTGCTGTTTGCTGCCCTGGTTATGTGGTTGTTGACTGGTTGGGCGGGTGCGCGCGGACATTTTTGCTTTGATGGAAACGAGCCGCCGATGTCCGTGCATATGGAATTGGTTGGCGACCATCCGGAGCATTCTTCGGCCGATGTTCATATGGATGTTGATGTGGATTTATGGCAGCTGATGAAAGCCGGGCAATTCTGGTTCTGGGTATTAATCAGTGTCGTTGGATTTCCGCTTTTATATCTCCTCCCATTGGGCGTTGCCCCGCCGCGAAATGCCGGTTTAACCGCACAGCAAAATTCCTATTTTGTCCCGCCGCTCCGCGCTCCTCCCTGTCGTTAATTCGAGTTTCCCTTTTCGCGAAGAATCGTTCGGGTATTCGTATTACACAGGTACGCAAAAATGAAAAAGCGTTGTTCCCTCGCCGCGGCGATGCTGTGCTTATCGCTGCTGGCGGCTTATGCAAGTGCGGAGTCTTTAAGCCTCGCCGATGCTCTGCGAAGCGCGCTGCACAATCATCCGGATTTGCAGGCGTATTCACTTAAAGGCCAGGTGGCCACAGCCGAAATTGCGACAGCTGAATTAGGGCCACCTGCTCAGATCAATCTCGAAATCGAAAATCTCGCCCATTCCAAAACTAGTGATACGGTGGAACTCACGCTGACCTTCAGTTCTTTAATCGAGCGAAAAGGACAGCGTCACGCACGCAAAGCGATCGCTACGGCGCATCAGCAACGGCTTGCAGATGAGCAGCGGGTTGCCGCTTTGGATGTGTTGGCGCGAGTAAACCAGGCATTTGTTGAGCTGCTGGCTGCCCAGGCGCGTCAGGAGTTGGCGGAAGAGGCGGAACGGGTGAGTGCCGCTGCGCTGACAGCTGTTGAGCGTATGGCGCGCGCAGGCAGTGTGGCTGTCACGGATGTATTGCGCGCTCGTGTTGCCCTGGAAAAGCACCGCATCGCAAAAGCAGGCGCGCAACATAAAGTGACTGCCCAGGCGCAGGCTCTGAGTTTTGCCATGGGAGCTGTGCATGAGGTCACTCGCGCCAATGGCGATTTCTGGTCATTGTCTACAACCCCGCCGTTGGCAGAGTTGATAGTGAAGGCGCGAAATAATCCGGATCTCGAACTACTCGCTGCGGATTTACGTGTGCGCGACGCCGAGTTAACCAGCGCCGATCTTTCCGCCAAAACCAATGTGGAGTGGCAGGCCGGAGTTCGCTACCTGCAGGAGGCAGACGCCACAGCGCTGGTGTTCGGAGTGAGTATGCCGTTGGGAGCTGCGAGCCGCAGTCGCGGTACCGTGGCCAAGTTAAGAGCCGAGCGAGATATCAGCGCTTTGACAGTAGTCAATGCGGAAGCGGTTATGACCCGCCGAGTTCGTCAAATGTACTCCGCTTATATACAGGCTTTCACTGAGGCGACGGCCATACGCGGGCAAGTCTTGCCGCTTATTGAGGAGTGGGTAAAGGAGGCCACCAGCAACAACCGCCAGGGGCGTCTCGACGCATTGTCGGTACTGCAGGCGCAGCAGGAGTTGATCGATGCCAGAGCCTCGCTGATCGAATCGACGCTTGCCGCTCATCTCGCCTTGATTGAACTAGACCGCCTGACTGCATCCCTGGAGGCCATCCCATGATCCGCCTGATTGTTTTGACGCTTTTGTGTGGTTTGGTAGCGTGCGAAGCGAACCGTGATCATCATGAACATGACCATGAGTCCCATACACATGAGCACGATCACGAACATGACCACGACGAATCTGGCGTGGTGGAAATCGCCGAAACACACGGTATTCGTGTAGCGCCGGCGGAGCCGGGTGAGGTGCGAGAGACTGTGGCGCTGCTCGGCAAAGTTGTGCCGTCGCCAGAGCGCGTCAGCCACGTGGAAGCCCGCTATCCGGGGCTGATCCGTCGGGTTGAGGCAAATATTGGCGAGCACATTAAAGCAGGGCAGATATTGGCGACGGTCGAATCCAATGAAAGCCTGCGCGAATACACCGTTCCGGCGCCGATTAACGGCGTTGTCATAGATCGCCACGCCAATACAGGAGAATTTACCGGCAGTCGGGTGCTGTTCACTCTGGCGGATTACAGCTCATTGGTTTTGGAGCTTCCGGTTTTTCCCCAGGAGGCCGCCCGTATTCGGGTTGGCCAGCCAGTGTTATTGCAATCCCATGGGCGCTCGGCAGCTGCTGTTATTTCATCCCTTACACCTCAAGAAACGGGTGCGCCTGTAGTTGTTGCCCGCGCTGAACTGGATAACGGGGAAGGGCGGTGGGCAGCTGGGGAAATGCTTAATGCGCTGGTTGAGATTGGTCGCACTCCTGTGGCGGTACGTATCGAAAATTCGGCAATCCAGCCGATAAAAGGCCGCACCAGTATTTTTGTGGAAGTAGGGCAAGGCGAACATCAGGGCGAGCGCTTATTCGAAGCGCGCGCTATCGTTCTCGGCCGCACCGACAGCCAATTTTCTGAAGTGTTGGAAGGTTTGCATCCCGGCGAGCTTTATGTGGCGGAAAATTCTTATGTCCTGAAAGCCGAACTGGAAAAATCCAGCGCGGCCCATGAGCACTGAGGGCAGGGCAATGATTGACGCCATTTTGCTCGCTTCAATCCGCCAGCGTTGGATAGTTATCACCATAGTGCTGTTGATCGCTGCTTTAGGCGCCTGGAGCCTTACCCGTCTACCGGTGGATGCGGTGCCGGATATCACCAATATTCAGGTGCAAATCAATACCGAAGCGCCCGGTTATTCTCCGTTGGAAGTGGAGCAGCGGATAACCTGGCCGGTGGAAACGGCGCTCGCCGGTATGCCCGGGCTCGATTACACCCGTTCCCTGTCCCGCTACGGCTTATCCCAGGTGACTGTGGTGTTTGAGGAAGGCACCGATATTCACTTTGCCCGCAACTTGATCGACCAGCGCCTGTCGGCCATTCGCAACTCTTTGCCTGCAGGAGTGGAGCCTGCCATGGGACCATTGGCGACGGGACTCGGCGAAATTTTTATGTACACCCTCGAAGCGCAAGATCCGCAACGCTTCAACGCCACGGATTTGCGCGAGCTGCACGACTGGGTGGTGCGCCCACAATTGCTCCAGGTAAAAGGTGTGGCAGAGATCAACGCCATGGGCGGCCACCGCCGCCAGTACCACATAACTCCGGACCCGGTGAAGTTGCTGCAGTGGGGTCTGTCGTGGCACGACCTGGTCAGCGCAGTCGCCGCGAGCAATGTCAATCGTGGCGCGGGTTATCTGGAGCGCAACGGGCAGCAATTGCTGGTTCGGGTGCCCGGTCAATTCTTATCGCTCGAAGACATCAAAACCTTGCTAATACCCACGGCCAATGGTCCGGTGTCTCTGACGCAAGTGGCGGACGTTGGAGAAGGGCAGGAATTGCGCACAGGCGCGGCAACCGCAAATGGCCGCGAAACCGTACAGGGAACCGTATTGATGCTGGTGGGAGAAAATCCGCGCCGAGTTGCGTGGGATTTGGCGGAGCGGCTGGAGCAGGTGAATTTATCCTTGCCCGAAGGCGTTACCGCTACAGCACTCTACGATCGCACGCGTCTGGTGGACAGCACCATCGCCACTGTGCGCACCAACTTGCTCGAAGGTGCTCTGTTGGTAATTGCCGTTTTATTTTTACTGCTCGGCAATTTGCGCGCGGCGCTGATTACAGCGGCGGTGATTCCATTGTCCATGTTGCTGACGGCCATCGGTATGGTGGAAGTCGGCATACCTGCAAATTTGATGAGTTTAGGCGCGCTGGACTTTGGTTTGATCGTCGATGGCGCGGTGATCATTGTGGAAAACTGCATTCGCCGACTTTCGGAAGCACAACGCCAAACCACTCTGTCCCTGGCCGAACGATTGCATTTGACCTTTCAAGCCACACGCGAAGTGATTCGTCCGAGTTTATTGGGTGTGGGCATTATTACCTTGGTATATGTGCCGATTTTTACCTTGAGCGGCGTCGAGGGAAAAATGTTTCACCCCATGGCTGCCACTGTTGTGATGGCCTTGATTGCGGCCATGATTTTGGCTTTGACATTTGTTCCAGCAGCGGTTGCTTTATTGGTGCGCGGCGGAAAAGTTGAGGGCGAAAATTCTTTATTAAATATTCTCAAATCGGCTTATCAGCGTGCTTTAACCAGAGTTTTACGTATGCCAGTTGCAGTACTTTTGCTGGCAATCATTCTCGTATTTTTTGCCGGATTTATTGCAACGCGCCTCGGCTCCGAGTTTTTGCCGCAATTGGACGAAGGTGATATAGCGCTGCACGCGTTGCGCATCCCAGGGACTAGCTTGCAGCAAGCGGTGGATATGCAAATTCTGGTTGAAGAGCGTTTAAAAAAATTTCCGGAAGTCGCAGCGGTGTTCAGCAAAATCGGTACAGCGGAAATTGCGACTGATCCCATGCCGCCATCGGTTGCGGATACCTTTGTGATGTTAAAACCTCAATCTGAATGGCCAAATCCTGCACGCAGTAAAGAAGATCTTCTCGCGGATATGCGCCAATCCTTGCAAACACTTCCGGGCAATAATTACGAATTTACTCAACCGATCGAAATGCGTTTCAACGAATTGATTTCCGGTGTGCGCGCAGATTTGGGAATCAAAATATTCGGTGATGATTTGATGGAATTGCAGCGTCTTGCCGCAGAAATTTTTGCAATCGTGCAAACCGTTTCCGGTGCTGCCGACGCGCGCGTGGAGCAAGTGACCGGTTTGCCACTGATGGAAGTCGTGCCGGACCGTCAGCGTTTAGCGGCTTATGGACTGTCGGTAGCGGATGTGCAGGATGTAGTTGCAACTGCTATTGCAGGCAAACCAGCGGGGCAGATGTTCGATGGCGATCGTCGCATCGATTTAGTTGTGCGCTTGCCGGAAAATCTGCGCAATCCGCAAACCCTTGAAGATCTGCCATTGCCAATTTCTCTTGCGCCGGGATTTATTCCATTGCGCGAGGTGGCAAATTTGCAATGGGTGGATGCTCCGAACCAAATCAGCCGGGAAAATGGCAAACGTTTGATAATTGTCACCGCCAATGCGCGCGGACGGGATCTCGGTTCATTTGTTGAGGATATTCGCGCACGCGTCAGTCGCCAGGTGAAATTGCCAGTGGGTTACTGGGTGGAATACGGCGGAACCTTTCAACAGCTGAAATCCGCCCAGGCGCGTTTGGCATTAGTGGTGCCAATTACTTTGGTGCTTGTTCTGGTGTTACTGGTGCTCGCATTGGGATCGTTTACAGACTCCCTGATGATTTTTACTTGCGTGCCTCTAGCTTTAACCGGCGGTGTACTTTCCTTATGGATTCGCGATATGCCGTTTTCCATTTCCGCTGGGGTCGGCTTTATCGCGCTCTCGGGAATTGCGGTTTTGAACGGCTTGGTGTTGATGACTTTTATGCAGGCGAAAAGGCGCGAGCACCCCGCATTACAGACGGCTGTTATCGAAGGTGCGCTTTTGCGCTTGCGGCCAGTGCTGATGACTGGATTGGTGGCTGCGCTGGGCTTTCTGCCAATGGCCTTTAACACGGGAGTGGGCGCCGAAGTTCAGCGCCCTTTGGCGACTGTGGTCGTCGGCGGTATCGCCTCATCGACCTTGCTGACCTTGTTTGTGTTGCCGGCCTTGTTCAGCCTGGTCTACCGCCGTTCGCAATTAGGCTTTAGGGCGTAGCCGCAAGATGCCTTCCTGGCAAACAGAGGCGACTATCTGGTCCTTCTGGTCGTATACAGTGCCGCGGCAAAAACCGCGTCCGTCGCCAGCCCAGGGGCTTTCTGTCAAATATTGATGCCAATCGTTAAACGTGGGTTGGCGATGGAACCAGATGGAGTGGTCCATGCTGGCCGGGAACACATCGCCGGAAAACAGCGTGGTCGGGTGGGGCATCATGGCTGTGGCGAGCAAGCCAACATCGGAGGCAAAAGCCAGTGCACAATAGTGGTAGAGGGGATCATCCGGGAGTGTTTCATTGCAACGCACCCAAAATTGTGCCGAAGCTTCGCTCGCTTCTTTACCGAAAATATTGCGGCTATAAGGCACAAAATCGATAGGCGATACACCGAGCTGGCGAAATTCTTTTGCCGTTGCAATGCTGTGTTCGTCCTGCTGTTCGAGCAGTTTTTCCGGTGGGATATTGTGTGCAGGTTTGCTGCTTTGGTGCTCGTATCCAGGCTCGTGTTTATGAAACGAAGCCTGCATATTAAAAATTACTTCGCCTTCCTGAATAGCTCGTACTGCGCGCGATGAAACGGAATTGCCGTCGCGCAAATTTTCTACCCAGTATTCAACTGGCGTATCGACATTCCCCGCCCGCATAAAATAGGCGTGCAGCGAATGCACGGGTCGGTTGCGTACGGTACGTCCCGCTGCCATCAGGGCTTGTGCCAGGACTTGTCCGCCAAAAATGGTTTTTCGAAAGCTTTCTTGATGGTTACGAGTGGTAAAACGATGGGATCCGATGGGTTGAAGATCCAAAAGCTGTGCAAGCATAAAAAGAATTCCGCCAATGAGGACTCAAAAGAAAGGACTTGCGGCCGATAACCTGTAGCGTTTCGTCGTCAGGAGGCCATGTGAGTCATATTTCATGTCTTAGTGTAGCTGCTCGTGCGAGTAGGGTTCTGATAATTAATCTGCTGATTTTCGCCATGCTTGGCTGTACGGTTCAACACACGCGTGAAGTGACACGTTCCACACTTGAGGAATTGGGTTTGCGCTCTTCGGTTGAAGTCAGTCGCACCAATTTTTGGGTTCTCCCCCACAGCACAAAAATCGTTTTGTCCCGCACCGCTTTAAGTGAAGGGTTAAACAGCGAATTTCCGCGTTTGCGAAAGCAGCTCGACGAATTATTCGTAGTTGCGACGCGCGAAAAGTTTCCTCTGGTGCTGCAGCAAGATACTGAAATGTCGATTCCCGCAGCTTTGCTTGCCGCGCAATGCTCCAATGCAGATGTACTTTTGTATTTGACGCTGCGCCAAGCAGACGACAAAGAAGGTATTTGGAATAAAGATCGTCTGGAATTGGTTTTAACGGTATTGGATGTGCGTTCTGGCAGGGTTCTGGATACCTTGATGACACAGAGTGGCAGCGGATGGCCGGACTGGAGCGAACATAAAGTGGCATCCCTGGTAAAGCCTTCTGTACACGCCATGATCTCGCAACTGCATGCGCGAGAAACCGCTGCCCGTTAAGGCAGCGGTGCTTTCATAACATTTTCGGATAATTGGCGTTACATATTCGGATAATTGGGACCGCCGCCGCCCTCGGGCGTTACCCAGGTAATGTTTTGTGCCGGGTCTTTAATATCGCAGGTTTTGCAGTGGACGCAGTTCTGCGCATTGATCTGGAAGCGCGGCTTGCCATCTTCCCCCGTCAGCACCTCATATACGCCCGCTGGGCAATAACGCTGCGCAGGCTCGGCAAATTCCGGCAGGTTTTTGCTGATCGGAATCTCCGGCGAGGTCAGGCGCAAATGGCAGGGCTGGTCTTCTTCGTGGTTGGTGTTTGACAGATACACGGACGACAAACGATCGAAGCTGATAACCCCATCTGGCTTGGGATATTGAATCGGCTTGGAATCCGCTGCGCGTTTTAATTGCGCATGGTCAGCGACAGGATCGGACAGAGTCCAGGGCAATTTGCCGTTGAATATATTGATATCGAAAAACGCGTAAGCTCCTCCCCAGAATGGGCCCCATTTATGTATCGCGGGACCGAAATTGCGCTGGGTATGCAATTCTTTCCACGCCCAACTGTTGCGATATTCCTCGGCAAATTCCGCCAAATCATCATTGGCGCGTTCACTGGTAATAGCGCGCACCACAACCTCCGCGGCGATCATGCCGCTTTTCATGGCAGTGTGTGAGCCTTTGATTTTGGCGAAATTCAAGGTCCCTGCATCATCACCAATCAATAAACCGCCGGGAAAATGCATTTTCGGCTGCGACTGCAAGCCACCTTTGGTAATCGCCCGCGCGCCATACGCCAAACGCTGTCCGCCGGTGAGAGTCTGCTTGATCACCGGGTGATGTTTGTAGCGTTGAAATTCTTCGAATGGATTGAGATAAGGATTGTTGTACGCCAGGTCGGTTATCAAGCCGACAGCCACTTGATGATCTTCAATGTGATAAAGAAAACCGCCGCCTGTCGCGCCGTTTTCCGACAGTGGCCAGCCTGCGGTATGAACCACCAAGCCTTCTTGGTGCTGTTGCGGCGGAATTTTCCAGATTTCCTTTATGCCGATGCCGTAATGCTGCGGCTCCGCATCTTTGTCCAAGCCGAAATGCGCAATCAATTTTTTACCGAGATGACCGCGGCAGCCTTCAGCGAAAAGGGTATATTTCGCGTGCAATTCCATGCCCTGTGTATAGCTGGACTTCGGCTCGCCTTTGGCATCGACACCCATATCGCCAATC
This sequence comes from Saccharophagus sp. K07, assembly GCF_014336955.1. Taxonomy (GTDB): domain Bacteria; phylum Pseudomonadota; class Gammaproteobacteria; order Pseudomonadales; family Cellvibrionaceae; genus UBA5868. Next base: position 1,179,617 of record NZ_QRAI01000001.1, read on the forward strand.
AAAATGCCTTTCACCGCGCCGTTTTCATCAAACAAGGTTTCGGCGGCGGCGAAGCCTGGGAAGATTTCAACCCCGAGCTCTTCGGCCTGCTGGCTCAACCAGCGGCACAGGTTGGCCAGACTGATGATGTAGTTGCCATGGTTGTGCATGGTCTTGGGCGCAGCCCAGCCAGGAATAGGGCTACTTTTTTCTCCATTGCTCAACCAGAGAATATGATCTGCCGTCACGGCGGTTTTCACTGGGGCTTGGCGTTCGCGCCAGTCCGGAAAGAGTTCCTGCAGTGCGTTCGGGTCGAACACGGCCCCCGACACAATATGGGCTCCTACTTCGGAGCCTTTTTCCACCACACAGACGCTGATGTCACTATTGAGTTGTTTGATTCGACAAGCAGCCGCCAGTCCCGCAGGACCTGCACCGACCACTACTACGTCGTAGGGCATTGATTCTCGTTCCACCCGAAACTCCTTATATGATGTTTATGCACTAAGTATACGCGTAATAAAGCTTTTTATCGGCAAGCGCTCTCTCTTAGCGGGTTGACCGCGGAACCTAGCGTTCTTTCCATCGTCAACAGCGGTTCCAACTCATAAAGGGTTTATCGTTATACTGTGTAAGTGCAAACGCTTGTCATTCTGCTTCTAACGGAGTTTTCAACCCATGAAAATACTTGTACCCATTAAGCGCGTCGTCGACTACAACGTCAAAGTGCGCCCTCTGAGCGATGGTTCCGATGTCGATATCGCCAATGCCAAGATGGCCATAAACCCATTTTGCGAAATCGCCGTTGAAGAAGCGGTGCGCTTGAAAGAAAAAGGAGTGGCTGCAGAAGTTGTGGTGGTAAGCGTTGGCGATGCAAAAAGTCAGGAGCAGCTGCGTGCTGCGCTGGCTCTCGGAGCGGACCGAGCCATTCTGGTTGAAACATCCGAACGTCTGCAGCCGTTGGCCATCGCTAAAGTATTAAAGGCCGTGGCAGAAAAAGAATCTCCACAATTGATCATTCTCGGAAAACAATCCATCGACGGTGATAACAATCAGACCGGCCAAATGTTGGCAGCGTTGCTGAATTGGGGGCAGGGCACTTTTGCTTCCAAAGTCGAAATCAGCGGTGAGTCGGTTGATGTGACCCGCGAAGTCGACGGCGGATTGCAAACTGTCAAACTCAAATTGCCTGCGATAGTCACCACCGATTTGCGCCTCAACGAGCCGCGTTATGCCTCTCTTCCCAATATCATGAAAGCCAAGAAAAAACCTCTGGATACTATCGCCATTGGCGATCTCGGCCTCGACCTGTCCAGCCGCAGCAAAATCGTCAAAGTGGCTCCGCCATCGGCGCGCAAACCTGGCGTTAAAGTGGCCAATGTCGATGAATTGATTTTTAAATTAAAGAATGAAGCGAAGGTGATTCCATGAGCGTCCTGGTCATTGCAGAACACGATAACCAAGAGTTGAAGGCGGCTACGCGCAATACCATCGCAGCAGCACTGAAATTCAACGAAGACGTTCATGTACTGGTCGTTGGATCCGGCGCTCAGAGCGTGGCCAATGCAGCAGCAGCTTGTAGCGGTGTTGCCAAAGTGCTCTTGTCCGACGCGGTCCATTACCAATATCAATTAGCGGAAGATGTCGCGCCCCTGGTTGCGAGCATTGGCAAACAGTACAGCGCAATCCTCGCGCCTGCGACCAGCAATGGCAAAAACCTGCTGCCTCGCGTAGCGGCTCTGCTGGACGTTCAACCGCTTTCCGATGTTATGGCCATTGAAGGTCCTAATTTGTTCCAGCGACCGATTTATGCCGGTAACGTTATAGCAACCGAACAAAACGATGAACCTGTTAAGGTTTTGACGGTGCGCACTACTGTATTTGATCCCGTGGCCGATCAAAGTCCGGCTCCAGTAGAAGCCTTGGCTGCGCAACCCTCAAGTGGCCTTTCCAGTTTTGTCGGCGAACAGTTAGCGCAGTCAGATCGTCCCGAGCTTACCTCTGCGCGGGTAGTGGTTTCCGGTGGCCGTGGTTTGCAGAACGGCGACAACTTCCAGTTGCTCTATGCTTTGGCCGATAAGCTTGGTGCAGCAGTCGGTGCGTCTCGCGCAGCGGTGGACGCCGGCTTCGTTCCCAACGATATGCAGGTGGGCCAAACCGGAAAAATCGTCGCGCCAGATCTTTACATAGCTGTCGGTATTTCGGGCGCGATTCAGCATTTGGCCGGCATGAAGGAATCCAAGGTGATCGTTGCCATCAACAAAGACGAAGAAGCCCCCATTTTCCAGGTTGCTGACTATGGCTTGGTTGCGGATCTGTTCACCGTCCTGCCTGAATTGACGCAGAAAATCTGACCTCCCCACAGGCCCGCTTTGGCGGGCCTGCTTTTCTCAAGGTGTCTCCACACCTGTCTTACAGTAGAATGTGCGACCGTTCTGATCGTCCAGGCTCTTCATCCAATATATGCCCGGACATATTTCACTCTGGATAAGGCGCGCGAATGCTGACGTTTTTTGAGCCTCAGACCAAAATCCAAAAAGACCGGCAGATTATTCGCGACACGGATATGCGAATGGCGAAGTACAGCCGTCGCGGTATCGTCTCGAATTTCACTATCTACGCACTCTGTTTACTCATCGAACAGAACTTCATTCGACAATATCCGAATCTGGCGATCATTTTTACGATTGGTCTGCTACTGACCACCGCGTTACGCGGTTATTTGTTGTTCCGCATGGATGCCATTTATCCGCGCGCGCCTACGGCTTGGCGCAATAAATATTTTGCTGCGACTCTTATAGGTGCAGCTTGGTGGGGATTGATTCTTTCGTGCCTTACCTTGTTGATGCATATGCAAGGGGAAGCGGCGTTAATGTGGCTATACACTGTTGTCTTCTTCGCCACTACCGCCCACGCTTTTGCACCTTATCAACGCTTTTTATCCATTTATCAGCTGGTTGTTATAGTGCCCGCCGCCTGCTGCACGTTTTTTAGTGGTGGCGGTTTCTTCGGCGTCTTTTACGGCTGCATTCTGCTGTTCTATTACGGGATTCTGAAGCACCACTGTGAATTGATATCGCGCAATTACTGGGATCGACTGGAAGCACATTTTATTTTGGCGAAGAAAGCCGAATCTCTCGAAGAAGAGAAGCGCGATACCATCGCCTCGACGCAATTAACCAACGATTATTTGCAGGTGCTCAGCCACAAAATGGCTGATTTGTTGAGTGCGACTCCATCCGTGGATGAAAACACGCCGCCGACGCCGGTTGCGCTGGCCAATCAGCGTTTGGCATTCGAAACGATTTATCGCAATGTCGACGCATTTAGTCGGGTCATCGCCAAAGACGTAAACATCGAATCGCGCGCGTTCAATATCCGTCATTACGTGCAGAGTCTGGTGCGCGGCATGGTTGCAGAGGCGGAGGCCAAGGGCATTGAGCTGGAGAGTGCGCTGTCACCGGCGTTGCCAGCACGTCTGCTGGGCGATCCGAAACGGATAGGGCAGATACTTTCCGCCATGGTGAAAAACACCATTGAACAAAGTCAGGGCGGGCTGATTTTTGTTGAAGTGGAGTTTGTCCGCGAGTTCGAAACCAGCGGACTGTTGCACATCACCATCGCGCGCCAACTGGAAAATAAACGCGGGGTTTTCGTCAACGAGAGCGAGCGGGGTGTTGCGGCGAGCCTCGACCTTATGGTGGCCAAAGGCTTGGCGGAAGCCATGAAAGGCAGTCTGGAAATCAACGAATCCGGCGATAAAAACGGCAAACATTTGCGTCTGCGCCTGCCGTCGACCATTGCGGAAAAAGACTCCCGCCAGGACTACCATCGCGCCTGCTACAAAGGGCGGCATCTTATGCTGGTCCACCCCAATCCGCGCTGGCTGGACCACAAAAGAATGGAGCTGGACGCCATGGGGTTCACGGTACACACCGCCACACGTTTTGGCAGAGCCTTCCAATCCTTGGTGGAAGCGGTGGAGGCGGGTAAGGCTATGGATTGTGTGGTTTATTACGCAGCTTCAGGTGACGAGCAACCAGTGCAGTTTTGCAACGATCTTTTGGGGCGCGCGGACCTTAAGTACATCCATCAATTCATCATCTGCTCTGATGTCGGCCAGCGATTTTTCGCCGAGCGCATGCTCCAGCCGAGCCCGTCGATTCATTTCGTGGCCAAGCCTTCGAGCATTTTCGAATTCGAAGTCAGGACCTATGGCCTGTTCCGGGATCCAGCGGACGATGCGGAAGATAAAGCCGACTCACCCCCGCGAGCCGGCCGTGTTATTTGGATGAGCAATGGCAAAGCGACGGATGGACCCCATTGGGCCGATCCCAAATTGGATATCCAGGTGATCAACGATATGCGCCAGATTCCCAAAGTACTGGAGGGGCGCGGCTATCGTCTGGTCGTTGTGGAATGTGCGGGCAGTGAAGATGTCGACGCTATCGCCAACATCCGGGAGCAGGAACAAAAGCATAAGCCGAAGTCACTGGTGACGATTGTCGGGGTGGGGGCGTCGAATCTGGAGCTGTCAGTGCTGAACGCCGGAGCGGATCACTTCCTCGACATCGAAACCCTGCTCACCTGGGATGCCCATGAGTTGCACTATTGGGCTAATGGTCGAAGTCATTGATCTCACTTCGCTTGGCATAGCTTGATTCGTTATCTCGACTACACTTCTAGCAAAATCTTTCTTTCAAACTGTGTATCGCTGGGTATGGAAGCTGCGCTGTCTTCGAGGTAGTAATGCCCCTGCAAGATCCTGGAAAAATTCACGCCCTGATAGTCGACGACTTCTCCAGCTTTCGCTCGACCATGTCGAGCATGCTGAACAAGTTAGGGGTGAAGAATATCGAGGAGGCAAGCAAGGCGCATGAAGTCTTGAAGTGGTGCAAAGACCGCAAGTTCGATCTGATTCTTTGCGACTACAACCTTGGCCCGGGTAAAAACGGCCAGCATGTGTTGGAGGAGCTGCGGTTTCGCAAGCTTATCTCCCACAATACTTTGTTCATCATGGTGACAGCGGAAGCCAGCAAGGACATGGTGCTCTCTGCTTACGACTGTGAGCCCGACGATTATTTGATGAAACCTCTGAACCTTCACGTTCTCGAGCAAAGGATTTCGCGCCTGCTGCAAATGCGCGACGCCCTGGCCAATGTTTATCAGCTTCTCGACCAGGAAGAGTTTGAAAAAGCCGTAGATGAACTGAATGTCCTGGTGAACCAACACAGTCGCCAGACCGTCATCGCGCAAAAGCTGCTGGGTGAGACCTTGATCCGCTTAAAACGCTACTCTGAAGCTGAGACCCTCTACCGTGAGGTGCTGGAAAACCGGCGTTTGGATTGGGCAGTTCTTGGATTGGCAAAAGTGCACTACGCGCAGGGCGACAAGGACAGTGCCAAGACTGAACTGCGCGATCTGATCGATGAGAGCAATCTGTTTTTGCCGGCGCATGACGCCCTTTCAGAAATTCTTACCGACGAACAAGATTTAGAAGCCTTGCAAGCCACTATGGAGCGGGTGGTGGAAGTGTGCCCGCGCTCGATATTGCGCCAGCGCAAGCTCGCGGAAGTGGCGGAGAGTAACGGTGATGTGGTCAAAACCTTACAGGCGGCAAACCATGCCATAAAACTGGGAGAGCATTCCTGTCACCAGGATAACAACGACTCCTTACGATTTCTCAATGCCGCAGCCAAAGGTCTTGAACACAATATTGTGGTTGAAAACATGGATTTGGTTGAAGAGAGCAAACGCTGTCTCAGCAACCTTATGGCGTCCAACCGGCTGCCACCGGATCAGGAAATTCAAGCGCGCCTATTAATGGCGCGCGTTCACGCTCTAGCCGGACGACCGGACGAGGCGAAAAACGTGGTGAAGGACTGCGTGAGCTTGGCAGGCAGCTCGGTGGGCAAAAATATCGATTTGGATATAGCTTATGTGGGATATCTGAATAGTATCGGTCAGACGGGAGAAGCGGATTCGCACCTCAAAGCTATGGCCGAATGCTACGAAAGCGATCCTGCCAGTCTGGAAAAGATCGACAAACTGACTCCCGAACCGCGCACAGAAAACAACCGTCGCCGGGTTGCTCAGCTGAATAAAACCGGCATCGAGTTATACAAAGATGGCCACTACGACGATGCGTTGGATTTTTTTGGCCGCGCCTGCATGCTCTTTCCTCGCCATGTGGGGTTGCAGCTCAACCGCTTGCAAACCTTGATATCCAAAGTGAAATCCGAGCCTACCGACCCGGGGTTGCGCGAATATCTGCAGGATCAATTGGCTAAGGTAGAGGAGATGCTCGCAAGCGAACAAAATCCCGCGCATATGGACCGCTTCCGCCAGTTACGGGACAAGGCGCGTCAAATCGGCTGAAAGCAGGCCCGGTTGGGCCTGATTTTTTGCTTCACTATTTTATTCCTTGGCATTAAATCTGAAACTGCGCCCAGATCGGGCAGTGGTCGGAAGGTTTATCCATAGAGCGGATGGTGTAGTCGATGCCGGCATCGATACAGCGATTTGCCAAGGACTGGCTGGCAAGGATCAGGTCTATCCGCAAACCGCGCTTGGGATCGGACTCAAAGCCGCGGCTGCGGTAGTCGAACCAGCTGAACAGATTTGCTTCTTCCGGATGCAGTGTCCGAAAAGTATCCACCAAACCCCAATCCAGTACGCGCTGCAACCATTCCCGTTCTTCCGGTAGAAAACTGCATTTGCCGGTACGCAGCCAACGTTTGCGGTTTTCCTCCCCGATGCCTATGTCTTGGTCTGTATGGGAGACATTCATATCTCCCATCACAATCAAGTTTTCGTCTGTCCTGTGGTGTTTCTCCAGGTGTGCAATCAAGTCTGCGTAGTATTTGCGTTTATTGGGGAATTTCACTGGGTGATCCGAACTTTCTCCCTGCGGAAAATAGCCGTTCAAAATGTGAATATCCTGGCCATTCGGCAAGGTAAAAGTACCGCTGATAAAACGTTTGTGATCGTCTTCGGTAGCGCCAATAAAACCCTTGCAAACATTTTTGAAAGGATGCTTCGACAACAGGGCAACGCCGTAATGAGTTTTCTGACCGAAAAACTCCACGTGATAGCCCATGCTTTGAATTTCGGCGACGGGGAAGTCGGAATCGGTAACTTTGGTTTCCTGCAGGCCAATAAAGTCCGGTTGATGGGTCGCTACCACGGCAGACAGTTGGTGAAGGCGCAAGCGAACGCTGTTGACATTAAACGAAACGCATTTCATGACTTTGCTCAGGCGTAAGTAATGGAAAAAAGGGCTTATAACATAAGCGAAGCGATAAAAACAAAAAGCATAAGCGAAGGCAAAACAAAAAGCTCAAACGAAGTGACAAAAACAAAAGGCCCCGAAGGGCCTTTTGTTATTGCGGAGAAAAATCAGAAATTGGCGACTTGTTGTAGAGGGGTTTTCATCAAATCAACCATGTCGACCAGGATATAACCTGCCTCGTTGAGCAGTGCATCGGTTTCGACATTGATTTTACGACGGCTTTCCGAAGCTACTTTTTCTGCGGTGGCTTCTTCCTCTTTTTCGTACGCGCGGTATTCCTCCAAGTTAGCGAAGGGTTTCAGGCCTTTTGCCACGCGACGTTTGTTTTCCAGAACCATCTGTTCACGTTCAAGATTTTCCTTTTCCTTGAGGCGCTCTTCTTCGTTCAGGGAGACGGCAGTACGCTCCTTATTACGCATCATCAACGCCACTTGCTCCTGCAGCAGGATAATGTCTGGATCCTTGGCAGAGCGCTCGCGATGCTGTTTGTCCAACACGGGCAGAATTTGGCTGAAATCAAAATATTTGCCGTGTTTTGCTGACGGAATCTGATCCCATGGCAGGGCGGTTTCGTAGGCGGATTCACCCACCTCTTGGTGATCGATCAACATAGGCATGGAGATATCGGGAATAATCCCGCGGTGTTGTGTGCTGTCACCGGAAACGCGATAGAACTTGGATTCGGTCAGCTTCAATTGACCTTCCGGCAAGTCACTCAGCAGTTGCACTGTGCCTTTACCGAATGACTGACTGCCGACGATAACGCCGCGGTTGTAGTCTTGGATGGCGCCGGCAAAAATTTCAGAAGCCGATGCGCTCAAGCGGTTGATCATCACCACCAGTGGACCGCGGTAGAGCGCGCGTGAGCGGGCGCGGTTGTGTTGTGAGATGCGGCCATCGGCCTCGCGAATCTGTACCACTGGGCCTTGGTCGATAAACAGGTCGGTCAACATAGTGGCTTCCTGCAGAGAACCGCCACCGTTGTTGCGCAGGTCGAGAATAATGCCTTCGACATTTTCATCCTGTAATTCGCGCAGCAGAGCGGCGACGTCGCGAGTGGTGCTGCGGAAGTTCTGATCGCCGCGGCGATAGGCTTCGAAATCGTGGTAGAAGGCGGGAATGTCGATTACGCCAATTTTGCGTTTGCGCTTGCCGTCGCTGATTTCGATTATGGCTTTTTGTGCAGCCTGGTCTTCAAGCTTCACGGTGCCGCGGCGGATAGCGACGATTTTGGGTTCAGCGTCGCCGCTCAAGACTTCGAGGCGAACCACGGTATCTTTTTTGCCGCGGATCTTGTCGACGACCTCATCCAGGCGCCAGCCGACCACGTCGACAATTTCACCTTCCATGCCCTGGCCGACGCCGATGATTTTATCGGCCGGTTTCAGTTGTCCTTGTTTATCTGCTGGGCCGCCCGCCACCAAACGGACCACTTTGGTGTGCTCATCTTCAGACTGCAGCACAGCACCGATACCTTCGAGCTGCAGAGACATATTGATATTGAAGTTCTCGGATGTGCGCGGCGAGAAGTAGTTGGTATGCGGGTCATACAGCACGGTGAATGAATTGATCAGCGCTTCGTAGACATCCTGGGCATTCTGCTGCGTAGTGCGGTTCAACTGGTTTTTATAACGGCGCTCAAGCGTAACTTTGGCTTCGTCCACCGTTTTGCCGGCCAGCTTGAGGTTCAGAACACTGAGTTCCAGGCGCTTGCGCCACAGCTCATCAGCTTCCGCTTTATCCGCCGGCCAGGGCGCTGCTTCACGGTTCATCTCCACGCGGTCTTTGCCTTTGAAATCAAAGGTGCGTTTGGGGTCCGCCAGTTGCGCCAAAACCCACTCCAAGCGTTCGACGACACGCTGTTGGTAGACGTGATAGATGGCAAAGCCAGGCTTGAGATTGCCTTTTTTCAGGTAATCGTCGTGCTGGTTTTTTTCCTTCATAAAGTTATCGACGTCAGCCTGCAGAAAATACAGGCGAGCCGGGTCGAGCGTCTTGAGGTAGTTTTTCAGAAATTCTTCCGACAACTTGTCGTCGATGGGCAAATTTCGATAGTGCCGTTTCGCCAGCTTATCGATGATATCGATGGTGGTAGCCGACTGGGCCTGGGTGGGTTCAAGGGGTTTGAGGGGGGCCGCAGTTACGCTGATCGCCGCGGAAATCGCGACAAAGCCCCAGAAAAGGCGTGCTAAGAACAAGTTGTTGAATCCTGGGCGTGGTCTGGAAGAAAAATTCATAATCACCTAGCCAGTGACGCTGAGAGAAAAGGGGTTGCCATAATCCGAAAAAAGCCACTGGTATCGAAAAAGTTTAGGAAAGTCCACCCCGTTAGTCGAGGGTTGCGACCAGTCTAACTTCGATCAGTACCCGGCTGGCCTATGCTATACCAAGCACGCGTCCGATTGACAGGTGGCGTCGCGGTGCCGATAAAACTCATGTTTAGTCAGTCGAATAGCGCGTTGGTTCCAGAACCGGGAAGCAGAATCTTGGCTTTGCTTCGGACCAGGGGCAGAAAGCAGGCATTTGCAGGAAGGGTGTGAGCATAGGGTCTACACTTTCTCTATTGGCTTTGTGGATTACCCATCCCCATGTCTGAGCGGCTCAAGATAATTGCAATCGACGCCCTGCGCGTCGGCATGCTCGTGGTTAAGCTCGATGTTTCGTGGCTGGAGAGCCCATTTCTAAGTCACACCCGAGCGATTCGTGAACCCGCGGATATTCAGGCTTTGCGTGACGCTGGCGTTAAAACCGTCACTATTGACCTATCCAGAGGTGTAGACGTCGATTTTTCTGCGCAAGCAAACGATGCACCCCCTCCCGCTGTAAAACCTCGCGTCTCCAGGTTTGCAGGTTCAACTGCAAATAGCCCAAATAATCAGAAAGCAGAGAAGAACCAGGAGCAGGAAAGTCCCGGCCGAGTTCTTTTCGAAAAAGAATGGCAAGCGGCCGTGAATCTGCGCAAGCAGATTAAAAAGTCTGTCGAATCCATCACCCTCGCGCTGGAGCATGACTTGCCACTGCCAGTGGATGAAATGACATCCCTGGTCGAAACCACCTTGGACAGCTTGGCGCGAAATGATCAGGCGTTAATGGCTCTGGTACACCTGAGCCGCAAGGCGCAACCCATCGCAGATCATGTTTTTGGCACCTTTTGTTTGGTGCTCAACCTCTCCGTGCTTCTAGGCGTGTCAAAGGCCGAGCGGGAACAGTTGGGGTTAGCTGCGCTGTTGCACGAAGCGGGCTGGACGCAATTGCCGTTGAATCTGTTGGGTAAAAGAGCGCGCTATACGCCCGCAGAAATCAGCCTGATCCGTAAGCACACATTGATCGGCGGGCGAATGCTGGAAAATTCCGGCCTTTCAGAATTGACTCGCCGGCTGGTGGCGGAACACCACGAACATCTGGATGGCTCCGGCTATCCGCACGGTTTAAAAGCGGATCAGCTCCATCCGCTCAGTCAGCTTTTGCGCGTCGCCGACGAATATGAAGAACGGGTGCATCAGTTGACCGATGAACCAGGCATGATTCCGACCCTTGCATTGCGTTCTTTGTATCAGCAGGCAGGCAACGGAGTTTTTGATATAGAGGTCGTTGCTGCGTTGATCTCTCTACTGGGAATTTATCCGCCGACTACCGCCGTGTTGCTTAACACGGGAGAGAAGGCGCTGGTCAAGGAACATCACCGGGATAAGCCACTAAATCCCACCATTATCATCTTTTACGATGCCGACGGGCGCCCGTTGCACCGTCCCCTGGAAATCGACCTGAGGCAGCAGTCGGGGGAAGAACAACGGGTGGTTGAAAGCGCTGTTGATCTTATGTCTCCGGGACATGAAGGTTGGCGACAGCGATTAGCGGCGGAGGAATTGTTCCATGCTTGACCTTCCACGCAACTCCGGGCGCGGTACCAGCGACCGAGAGGCGGAGAATTCTCGTGCTTTTAACCTTCCTACAGAGGCCTTGAACTGGCTGGCGATCTGGCCGGATGGTTTGATCGCCGCAGATGCGGACTGTCGCGTGTTATATGTTTCCGCCAAAGCCAGCGATTGGTTGGGTTGGACCACTGACACGGCGGCAGGGAAGCACTTACACGAATTGCTGTGTTCGCGCAGTCGAGACAGTTTGCACAGTGTGGATGACTGCCCTCTGTGCACCGAAGAGATCGATGAGGGCGAAACTCACTCAGGGTTTTGGCTTTCCAAAAACGGCCTTAACGTGAGTGTCGATTATCGCGTATTGCCAGTCGAGCCGAGAGGCATCACCCGGCGCATTTTGACTTTCTATGAGAATCGACAGCGTCATCACAGTCACCGCGAGATGTTGAAGTTTGCCGAATATGTGGAGCGCAGTCCTGCGCCCATTGCAGAGTTTGATGCCGAGGGCCAGCTGCTGTTTGGCAATCCCGCCCTGCAGGACGAGCTTCTGCTGCACGGCTTTGACGAGCGCGGCATTGCGCGAATACTACCGCCAAATCTGTCCTCGCTGTGCCAGCGCGCCTGGGAGCAGCGCCGCAATATCAACGACATTGAATTAAAAGTGGACGATAACTGGTACCGCTGGCATCTCCATCCTGTGCCATCGGCGGCTGGCCCATCGGTATTGGGTTATTTGTTTGATGTGACGGAACAAAAGCAGGCAGAACTTCGTTTGGCCGCAGAGAAATTGGTCGCAAGGCGCGACTTTTTTGCCAAGATGGTGCACGAAATGCGCACGCCACTAAACGCGATTGTCGGTTTTTCCCAGGTTCTGCTGCGCCGCCTCGCACCTGTATTGGAAGAGCGTGATATGGCGAATCTGCGCGCAATTCGAGTAGCTGGTATGCAGCTCAATGACTGGGTCTCGGACACTTTGGATGTGGCCAAAATCGAAGCGGGAAAAATGGACATAGAGCGCGATCGCTTTCGCCTTGGTGAAGTATTTGAGTCTATCCAGGACCAGATGATGACGCTGACGGAGGCCAAACATCTTTTTTACCGCTGCGAATATGACGCCGAATTATGGCTCTATACCGATTTTCGCAAGGTTCGCCAGATTCTGCTCAACCTCATTGGCAATGCCATTAAATACACCCCCAAAGGGGGGGTGATTGTGCGGGCGTATATGGCTGAGCGCGACCAGCTCACCTTGGATGTGCGGGATACAGGAATCGGCATGTCGGCGGAGCAACAAGCGAAATTGTTTCGCAGTTATGAACAAATCAGTGAGGAGCGTGATAGTGGTATTCAAGGGACAGGGTTGGGATTGGTGTTGGTGGCGGAATTGGTCCAACTATTGGGAGGTTCAGTGCATGTGGAGAGCAAACCGGGCTCTGGAAGCCTATTTCGTATCATCTTACCTGTGGAGGTTGCTTCTTCCGCCACTTGAGGGGCGGAAATTTTACGGAACGGGCGATTCCAATAAACGCGCGGCTTAAACTGAGTCGTTCGTCACTGCATGAAGCTGGAGCCATGTTCACAATGCGTCGTGGTCCCTTTATCCGCCATCAGATGCATGGTTTATATGCCTAAATCCCCGTTTCTAAAAAACTATTGTTACCGCGTTCTCCATTTGCGCGCTCTTCTTGTGCTGCTTCTCGTCCAGCTTATTGCTTGCGGCGGAACTCAACTTACCGAAAATCAATCGCCCGTTGCAACTATTCTGGTAGCCCAAACCAAAATGCGCGCGCCCGTGGAGGTCAGTTTTGATGGTGGGGCTTCCACTGATAGCGACGGCCAAATCGTGAGTTACGCGTGGGATTTTGGTGACGGAAGTAAAGGGCAGGGCGTTAAGGTCCAGCATTTGTACGCGGCGGGAGGAGTCTATACCGTTACTCTGACGGTCACCGACGATCGCGGTAGCCGTGCCTCAGCGTCCACCCAGGTTGAAATCAGCACGGTGAACCAAATTCCTATCGTCTCGATTGCGACGAGCGCCCAGCGCGGTGAAGCACCGTTTACCGTGGAATTCAGCGGTGCGAATTCCTATGACCTGGATGGCAATATCGCAGCCTATGCGTGGACTTTCCCCGGCGGTGATACCGCAACTGGGTCAGTCGTCCGCCGCACCTTTTCGCAGCCTGGAGATTATCCGGTGACTTTGCGCGTTACCGATAATGAAGGCCTTTCCGCTGAAGCCTCCTTGGTTGTCACAGCTCTTGCGCCTGGCTCCCGTTTCACTATCAGCGGAGTTATTACGGCGCTGCCTTATACGGATGTTGACGGCGATGTAAACGATCCTTTTGCCGATTACTTCGATAACGATGGCCATACGCCGGCCAATGTCCAACCGATTACCAATCCTGTTTTGCTCAACGGTTTTGTCACCGCGACGGGAACCGGTGTTCTCTCCGATGCGTTTGCCTTTGAAGCCGACCGGCACGACGTCTATTCCGTCGAATTGAAGGAGGGTGACTATGTATCCATGCGGGTAGTGGATTACACCTTCGGCGACGTGGATTTGATTCTGATTGACGGCGGTGGATACGACATAGTGGCTTCCTCCCAGACCACTGGCGAGTTCGAGTCCGTCAGAGTGCCCGCAGCAGGCAAATATTTCGTTATGGTGACTGCTGTGTCGCGCCGTTCATCCTATGTCTTGAAGGTGGGTGCCACATCTTTCGTCAATGGGCCAGCTGCGGCCGGTCAGCGCGCGGACTTCGAGTTGGACCAGGTGGTATTGAAAAGACGGGATGCCTTTTTGCGCGGACTTAGCGTTGTCGAGCAGGCTCAGTTAACGGTTTCTCATACCAGTACAAAACGTGCCGCTTTGGCCCGTTTGAACGCTCTCAATCCCCAGACCCAAACAGCATTGAGGCTGGATCCTCAGCAAGCCGGATTCGAGCAACTTCTGGCGACCAAAAACCCCCAGGCTGCTGCCAAACTCCGCACTTTGAAGGCGATCAAACATCTGCGCCAACAGCCGGAAATCGAATACGCCGAGCCGAACTACCGGATCAAATCCCTGCTTACGCCTAGCGATCCGGCCTACGTGTATCAATGGCACTACGGTGCCATCAATTTGCCTCAGGCCTGGAATATCACCACCGGCAGCAGTGATGTAACGGTTGCTGTGGTGGATACCGGCGTCTACCTCGCGCATCCGGATCTGCAAGGCCAGTTAGTGCCCGGATATGACTTTGTTTCGGCTGTCGCTAACGCCAACGACGGCGACGGTATAGATCCAGACCCTAATGACCCCGGCGACAGCGTTCATGTGGGCAGTAGCTCATGGCATGGAACCCATGTCGCGGGAACCGTGGCAGCGGCGATGAACAATCGGGAAGGTGGTACGGGTGTAGCACCCGGTGCCCGTGTTATGCCGCTACGAGCGCTGGGCAAAGATGGCGGTTTGAGCTACGACGTGTTGCAAGCAGTGCGCTTTGCCGCGGGTTTGGAAAACGACAGCGGCACAGTGCCCGAGAAGCCTGCTGACATTATCAACCTCAGCTTGGGTGGGGGTGGATATTCCCAGGCTGCACAAAACCTCTACCGAGAAGTCAGGGCCAAGGGGATCATTGTGGTAGCGGCCGCTGGCAACGAAGGAACCAACGAGCCCTTATATCCCGCCTCCTATGACGGTGTGATTTCCGTTGCGGCGAGCGACCTGCGCGGCAACCGTGCGCCTTATTCCAATACTGGCCCATTTGTCGATGTGACGGCCCCGGGTGGACTTATGTCGGTGGACTATAACAACGATGGCTATGCGGACGGTGTGCTCAGTACTGCAGTGCGCGAAACTACCACCGCGAAAGAAAAGAGTTACGTGTTCTATCAGGGAACCTCTATGGCGGCGCCGCATGTGTCCGGCGTTATCGCCTTGATGAAGTCGGTTTATCCCGGGTTAACTCCAGATGAATTCGATAGCTTATTGGCCTCGGGAGCGATCACCGACGATAAAGGCGAAGCGGGTCGGGATGACCTCTATGGCTACGGTCTGATCGACGCTTATCGCGCTGTAGAAGCGGCGCGTACCTTGGCGTCAGGCGGAACCACTGCAGCCGTGACCGCGGATACCAGCTTCTTGATTTTCGAAGGTGACACAACGGCACAAACCATTACCTTGCAGCAATTAGGTAACGGCGCGATCAGTGTCACGGGCGCTCAGACCACCGAGTCCTGGCTTAATGTTACCGCTCAACAGGTAGACCGCAACGGTATAGGCCGCTACCTGGTGACTGTGCAGAGAGAGGGTTTGCAGAATGGTCTTTACCGGGGCTATGTCGAATTCACCACCGATCAGGGAAGCATCGTTAAAATCCTGGTCAATATGCGGGTGGGAGAATTGGTGCCGGTGGGTAATGCAGGTTATCTCTACACGCTGCTAATAGACGCCAATTTGGGCACGGTAGTGATGGTGGTGGGCGGGGCTCCGAGTGAGGGGCGCTATACGTACAAATTCGAAAATGTCCCGATTGGCGATTATTTCATCGCCGCTGGTTCGGACATTAACAACGACGGCTATATCTGCGAGTTTGGCGAAAGTTGTGGTTTTTACCCATCGTTTGGCGAGCCCACGACTATCCGTATTGATGCCAATAGAGACAATCTCGACTTCCCTGCGGGTATATCACCGATGTTGGATACCGAAAGCACTGACAATGAGCGGCGAGGATTTTCCCGAGTTCTCTACCAGTACTGAATCAATTTTGGTTCTGAAAAAAGCAGCGCCTAGCGGTGCTTTTTTTATTGGTCGATCGTCAAAACATCCGGAAAAAGATCGCTGCGGACACTGGTATATCCCCTGGTTGGTAAAGCGATTATCAGGCAGGGATAGGTGAGCTGCATGGTTTGCATAGATCCTGGTACTGGTTGCTGTGCAGAGAGAGGCAGTGTAACTACGCCGTCAGCCACTTTGGCCGCTTCGCCGGCCAACGACAATGAATGACCTCCGGAAGGTTTTTGCCCCAGACTCACCAGAATCAAGCGTTCATCGGTTGAGATTTGCGGCGCTGTTTCCTCTTCCCAACGATTCGCCAATTTGCCGCCACCGCCGCTCAGTGCCGCCAATAAATTATGATCGATCGCATACAAACCCGCTTTTTCGTAAGAACACTGCTGCCCTTGAAAAACGCTGCGCACGGAGATGGTTCCATTGGTGCTGGTTGAGCATGCGCTGATACCCATCAGCAATGCAGAGGAGAGAGCAAACGAGGAGAGGGGCTTTTTCATTGTGTGTGTCCTGTATGGTGGTGCCAGATCAATTGAACCTAAAGGTTGCAAGCCTACCTAAGCAAAGGCCAACTGATTATTAATTTCTCAGTTTTATCCCATAGAATAACCGGTTTTTGCCTCCTGACTTCACATCACAAAGCGGAGCGGAAGTGAAGGAGAATAGCTTTATAGAGCACTTAAAGAGGAAATTTCCTTTTATGCCATTTGCTTTTTACCGACTGCGGAATACGCATATTGTCCTATTGGTGGTTTTGACGTTGATTGGCAATGTCGCGTACGCCTCAACAAGTTCTCGAATCGATTATCAAGTAGCCTTTTTACCAAGGGAAAAAAGCGCCGAGGTTCGCATTGAAATTGACCGAGCGGATTGGCTGAAGCAAGTGCGTTTCAATCTGAAAAAGCATGATCTAAAAGATATTAAACACAGCGGCAAGATTGAGCACAATGGGGGCGAATTGGTCTGGCGCCCGCAGAAAAAAGGCAAGGCTTTTTTCTCCTACAAAATTCTGCTTAATCATCAGCGCTCGTCGGGGGGCTATGATGCCTATATCACCGATGGCTGGACGCTTCTGCGCGGCGAGCATCTGGTACCACCCATCACAGCCTCCCGTATCAAAAAACGTGAGAGCGAGGTTTATATCCAATTCTCCTTGCCGGAAAAATGGACTTCCGTAAACGCCGGATGGGTGCCAACTGAAAATCGTCAAGTGTTTATTTTGAATAAACCCGACCGAATTTTGCCCCGACCGGATGGTTGGGTAATCGCAGGCCAATTGGGAACGCGGCGCGAGCAAATGAACAAAACGCTGCTCACTGTAAGCGCGCCGCGCGGGCATAATTTCCGCCAAATGGAATTGACGACTTTTCTGGGATTGATATGGAAACAGCTTGATGGATTATTTGCGAATATGCCGGAGAATCTTTTAATTGCCGGCGCGTCCGATCCCATGTGGCGCGGCGGTTTGTCCTCTCCCACTTCTTTGTATATGCACAGCGATCGTCCCCTGGTAAGTGAAAATGGCACCAGTACGGTACTGCATGAACTTTTTCATGTGATCTCAGGAATTCATGGCAAAAATGATCACGATTGGATAGCGGAAGGATTGGCGGAATATTATTCCGTCGAACTCCTTTTCCGCGCTGGCGGCTTTTCGTCAGAACGTCGCGAGAAAATTTTCAGCGGTTTGGCGGAATGGGGTAAAAACGTTAAAACATTGCGACAGGACAGATCATCGGGTCCGGTGACCGCTCGAGCAGCGGTATTTTTTAATGAGCTCGATCAGGAAATTCAGAAAAAATCGTCGGGGAGCTATCGCCTGGATAATCTGCTGCCCAAATTGGTTGAAACCAAATATGTGGAGTTGGCGGATCTTCAAAAACAATACAAAGCGTTACTCGGAGTGGATTCGCCACTATTAAATGGCGCATTGGTGAAATAACAATCTAAGTCGGCTTTGCCGGACGCAAACGCGCCAGGATAGATTCCAGATCTTCGCGGCTGACGGGTTTCACTAAGTGGCCGTCGCAACCCGCAGCTTGCGAGCGATTGCGATCGTGCTCCTGACCCCAGCCGGTTAATGCAACGATCAGAGTGTTGTGCGACCAGGCTTGTTGACGAATCCGCTGGGTTGCCTCGTAACCATTCAATAACGGCATGCCGATATCCATCAAAATCAGTTGCGGACGAAATTCCTCTGCCAGTTGGACTGCGCTGAGTCCGTCGTATGCGGTCTTTACCGAGTGCCCCATGATATCCAGCAGCATAGCCATCGAAGTGCAGGCATCCCGATTGTCATCGACGACCAGAATTTTGGCTTCGGGAATTGTTGCGAGTGGTTCCGAATAATTTCCTTGGATCTCTGTTTCCTGAAATTGAGATGGGAGTGGGAGGTGGACACTAAATCGGCTGCCACGACCCGGTCCGTCGCTTTGCGCCGTCACCCGCCCGCCGTGCATCTCCACCAGCGTGCGCACAAGAGCAAGACCAATGCCGAGACCCGCATTCGTCCGGTCAGATGAATGCACCTGGGAAAACATTTGAAACAGATTGGGCGCTGCGTGTGCGGGAAAACCTATGCCAGTATCGCGAACAGAGACAACAACTTCATTGCCTTTCACCTCCGCAGCAAACCATATTTGACCACCTGGTTCTGTGTACTTGATGCTGTTGGAGAGCAAGTTGCCAAACACCTGTGCAAGTCTGGTTAAATCCGCTTCCAGCAGTACATCGTCCGGAGCGAACTGCACAAATAGTTCATGCCCTGCTAATTCCAAAGCCGGACGCGTCGCTTCCAGTGCGTGATTTATGGCGTCATTAAGTGATACCCAACTTTTTTTCAGGTACAACTTGTTGCGGTTCATTCGCGAGACGTCCAGCAGATCGTCGATCAAGCGCACCATATGATTGAGTTGCCTGCCCATCATATCGCGTACTTTTTCCAGCAGTTCCGGTTTGTCTGATACCAATGACATGACTTGCAGTCCGTTGCGAATCGGCGCCAAGGGATTGCGCAATTCGTGGGCGAGCAGGGCAATAAATTCATCTTTTTGTCGGTCGGATACAGCGAGTTCTTCTGCTCGTTTTTGTAGTTCCAGCTCCAGTTTTTTATGTTCGGTTAAATCAATTCCGTGAACTAGAACGCCGCTTGGGCTGCCGTCGGTTGCTAATAAAGGTTCGTAGACCAAATCCAGCGTTTTTTTGATGGTTTCACCATTGCTGGATCGCAAAGAAATCGTGACTTCGTTGCCGATAAATGTCCGGCCGCTGCTGTAAACCCGATCCAATTTTTCCACAAAGCCCTGACCCGCCAGTTCCGGTGATACATCTTCCAGGCGTTTTCCGATAATGTCTCGCTGGCCGATCATATCCAAATAGCGTTCATTTGCTTTTTCGTAGATATGTTCGGAACTGCGTAGCACCGCCATAAATGCAGGGGAATGCTCAAAAAAGCCGATCAAACGCTCGCGTTCGGTATGCATGATTTCTAGCAGTTGTAAGGAATGTGCTTCTGCCTGTCTGCTGGCGGTGACGTCGACAAAAGTATTGATGGCGCCAATAACGTGTCTATGACGATTTAATATTGGATTGATATTGAACATTACAAAAATCCGGCTTCCATCCGGACGTTCCATTATCAATTCGGCATTGCGTATAGTTGCTCCTTTTTGCAAGACCTCAATCATCGGAATATCGCTGCGTGGACAGGGGCTTCCATCCAGATGAAATAAACGGTATGCCCCACAATATTTTTCTGCCGGTTCTTCGAGTCCGGGGGTGCGCCCCCATAGTTCCGCTGCCATGGTATTAAAGTGTTTGATCGTGCCGGAGGGAGCCTCGCAGATATAACAGGCAACCGGTAAAAGATCGATGAATGTTAAATCCAGATCCATCAATGTCTCGGTGTTCCGCGGTTCCGATGCGATTGAATTCATATTTGTCCTGAGGGCTGTGGTTGTCCTAAAGGTGTTTTGATTTTTGGAACAGTATAGGGAAAGGCAGTCCACAAAATCCATTTGTTCATGTGTTATCAAAATTTTTAATTAATATGTTGGCGCAAAAATTCGCGATAAGATCTTGATTGCCGTTCGTATCAAAAATGACTTGCGAGGCGAAACATAAGACACGTTCTGAGATGGCACATCTCTTGATGAATAACAAACGGAGTTGGATAGAGCGAAACACAATTATGCAAAAAATCTTTATGAAAAATAAAACGATATGGCGGGTTATTCTTGTGGTTGTTGTGATCGTTTCATGTGTCTGGATACTGGCGCCGTTGGGGGTTCGCTACTATTTGAACAATAAAATATTTGCTGATATGGGAAGTTATACCGGTTATGTAGAAGATGTGGATGTGAATCTCATAGCAGGTTCTTATGCCCTCAATAACCTGACTATATGGCCTAAAGATGGATACAAAGAGGTGCCGTTTTTTTACGCAGAAGAATTTTTTATCGGAGTGAGTTGGGAGGCATTGATTCGTGGAGAACTTCTGGCTACAGCAGCAGTTAAAAATGCAGAGCTCAACTTTTTGGATGCAGATAAATCCGAAAAGCCTCAAACGGGCAAGGGCACTGATTGGTGTGATGTTTTGGATGCTTTGATACCCATAACTCTTCATCGCTTTGAAGTGTCGGACAGTAGCATTACTTTCCAGAATTTTGACGCGCAACCCAATGTTGATGTTCGGGCAAGAGATATAGAGGCCGTTGTCACCAATTTAACCAATGTTAAAGACGCCGCCGGACGCAGAGTTGCCAAAGCCCAGCTGCAAGCAACCATACTGGAAGACGCTCCATTGATTGCCAACGCAGATTTTGATCCGTTCGATTTTAACGATTTTGTTTTTGCCGCCGAGCTTCAAAACATTGACCTTACACAGATCAATAATCTAACCATGCATTACGCCAATCTCGATTTTGCCAGCGGCCACGGCAATGTATTTGCAGAGTTGATTGCTGGAGACGGTAATCTTACCGGCTATATCAAACCACTCCTGGAAGATGTTGATATTGCGAGCTGGGAGCAGGATGTGGAGGAGCAGGGGGACAATCCGTTTCAGTTGTTATGGGAGGGCACATTGGGCTTTTTGAAAACCTTGTTTACCAATCCGAGCAGCAAACAATTCGCAACCCAAATCGATATTAGCGGTACTTTGGATAATACCCAAATCGATTCCTGGAAAGCGGTTTGGGGTGTTGTGAAAAACGCCTTTTTTCAAGCGCTTGAAGAAAATTTTGAAGAGATTACCCCTTTTACTAAAGGGGCATCCGAGGAAGACTAAAAACAAGTCCCTTTGCTGGAGTAAAAAAATTATTCGAAGGGGTAGCGAAAATCCCACTCTGCCCGCAAATTATCCATCAATTGCATAGTGGCAAGAGTTTCGTTGAGCGGAATGGTTTTGCTTTCCAGATCCCCTGCGCGGATGCAGTGCACGACTTCTGCGACCTGATAGATAAAACCGTTGCCGTGGTTTTCTTCCGTTATGGTGTCCGAGCGTTCGATAGTACGGCTGCCATTGTGAATATGAACTGTAAATGTGGTGCCTTGCTGGAAGTGAGGAAATTCAATATAACCTGATGAGCCATAGATCATGGCTTCCATTCTGGTCAAAAGAGCAAAGCTGGTATTAATGCTGGCGATAACGCCGGATTCGTACTGCAGCTGATAAGTCGCCAATTCGTCGACACCTGTGCTGGCCAAACGGCAGAAGGATTTGCTGGCCGTAGGTAGTGCGTCCAATAAAAAATTGACGAAAGTAATAGGGTAAATGCCCATATCTAAAGTCACGCCGCCGGCCAGCGCAGGATCTGTAAGGCGTGGCAAATATTGCGGATGGGCAATTCCGCCAAAAGAGATATTAAACAGTTTGATATCTCCAATCGCACCGCTTTGCAGTATCTGCTTAAGGCGAATCATGCTGGGAAGAAACCGTACCCAAATTGCTTCCATGACAAAACAACGTTTTTCGGCAGCCAGCTGGATAATTTCTTGCGCCTGTGTCGCGTTGACGGTAAATGGCTTTTCAATAAGAAGGTGTTTGTTATATCGCAGTGCCAATATGGCGTTTTCGTGGTGGAAGTTGTGTGTGGTTGCAATGTAGATAACATCTATGTCAGGTCTGCTAACCAAATCCTCGTAATTTGCAGCGGCCGTTATTCCGTATTGTTCGGCGAATTGACTGGCTTTTTCAAAACTCTTGGAGGCAACGGCGACCAGTTCGCTATCGGGGTCTAGCCGGACGGCGTCGGCCAATTTATGCGCTATAAGCCCGGCGCCAATAATGCCCCATCGAATAGGTTTTGCGGTCATAACAACTCCAAAGGTAGTTAAAGCGATAGGTTTGCAATCCTACCTTATGGATCTCGACCGCGAAAGGAACAGGCGTCGAGCGTATATGTAAAAGTGACTGCCGGATCAAGATGGCTCGGAGGGATGAGAGTGGGTTTCTGTCTCTTCGCGAGGGGCGGTTCCCCTGGTTGAAACGGCAAACTCTGCCGGTCGGATCTCCTCGCCAAAACGATCCGCGTAAATACGGGTAAACTCCGCGCCGTAAAGCAGAATCAGTGCGCCGTAGGTGACCCAAAGCATGATCAATACAATGCTGCCGGCTGCTCCGTACGTGGATGCCGGTGCGCTATGGCTGAAATAAAAACCGAGTGCGTATTTGGCCAAGGTGAATAAAACGGCCGTAACAAAAGCGCCTACCCAGACATCCTTCCAGCGGACTTCGGCATCCGGTAAGAATTTAAAGATAGCAGCGAATAGCGCAGTAACAGCCGAAACGGATACGCCTATATCGAGAAGACGAAACAATATTTTAAGTGCGGGGGAAAAATGTATGGCTACCCAATTGCTGACGAAGGCAAGCAGGGCGGACAATATAAGCGAAATCAGTAACAAAAAGCCGACCGTCAATATAAGTCCAAAGGAAAATACCCGGTCAAGAATCAGCTTAAGGAATTTTTGTTTCGGCTGCGGTTTGACTTCCCAAACAATATCCAAGGTTTGCTGCAACTGATAAAAAACACCAGTTGCACCAAATATCAGTGTGGCAATGCCAAATAAGGAGGCGGCCGTAAAACCTTCTTGTTCCCAAGCGCGCGCCAAAATGCCTGCGACGTCGCGCGCAGCTTCTGATCCAATTACTCCTTGAATTTCCGCAGTGATTCGCCGGGTGACTTCTTCTTTACCAAAAAAATAACCCGTCAGATTAACGATAATAACGAGAAGTCCCGGCAGCGAAAAAATGGTGTAATAAGAGATCACAGTGCTATTGCGAAACGGATCGCGCGACCACCAGCGGATAGTGGTTTCTTTGAAGAGCTGGGCAATTGTCTTGGTTTTTTTCCAGGCGCTCATATTGGACCCCAGGTTGCTTTTTGTTGTTTATTGCTCAATTTAGCCTCTGCCAAAGGTAGCTCATTAGAACTATAGCGAAATAAATAAGACCGAAGAGTAATAGGGCTATACCCGCCAGCACAAATATGGAGGTGGCAGCGGAGCGACGGTATGTTCGCGTCGGATTGGCTTCATAAGCATCTAACAATGAGGCGTTTTTTAAATTCGCTTTCCAAAAGAAATCGAAAATATCCCCCAGAATTGGAATGGCTCCGATCAGGCTATCAACTGCCACATTAACCAGCATGCGCAATAAGATCATTTTAGGAACGCCAAGCCTATAGGCTTGATAAATAATCAATGCGGATAAAAATCCGCCCGCTGCATCGCCCACACCGGGAATCAATCCCAGGACTCCATCCAACCCTATACGAAAACCGCCGGGTAGCGGAATGCTGCTGTCGAGGAGTCTGCTAAGCTTGTGATATGAGGCGCTGCTGTTACGTCTGTGCGTCTCCGGGTGATCAATCATAGGAACACTCCGTTGCGGCTCACATCTTTTTGTGGATAACTCCATTGATCGAGAGCAAAATTGAGGCCATGCACATTTGCAGCTGAGGCGGACCTTTAACCATCCTTGCGCGGGGATTAATGAGCTTCTTTGCAAATTCTTGTAAAAACGCCAATGAGCTTGATTTGGACCTATATGAAAAATTCCGGTCTAAATGTAATGCGTGAATCTAAATGCAATGTCTGAAAAAGCAATGCCTGTAAAGCAATACGGGATCGACCAATGACACTACAGGGCCCAGCGAAGACGATGTAGATGACAATGCTATGGGGAGCAAATGCGCGAAATACATATAGACCGAAAAATGCCCGCGCCGCCGTTTGCGTCGAGGCTGGGTGAAAAGGTTCAAAATGCCCGAGCCTTTGCTATGCGCGCCCATGGCTCGCAAAAATATGGCGATATGCCTTATGTCTTCCATCTGGATCAGGTTGTCGAGTTGCTTCAGGATTACGGAGAAGTAGCGCAGGTCATTGGCTATCTGCATGACTCCGTTGAAGATACTTCCATAAATATTGCGGATATAGAAAATGAATTCGGCGCTTTTGTGGCACATTGTGTGTCACTTGTTACAGACCCTCCCGGTCCAGACCGCGCATCGCGCAAAACTAAAACCTACGCGCGCCTTGCCACTGTAAAAGGCGAGGCCGAAATGGCCTTGATCGTAAAAGCCGCGGATCGTTTGGCCAACGTTCGTATGTGCGTCAAAGAAAATAATAAAAAGCTTCTTGAGGTGTATCGCAAGGAGCAACCGGTATTTTTCCAATCTGCCTATCGCCAAGGCTTGTGCGACGAATTCTGGCAGGAACTACAGCAACTTTTGCAATGATTGTTTCCGAGCTAGGTTTACCTTGGTCGTTAAGGTGAATATGCTTGGAACCCGTTTGGGCTTGTATGGTCTTCCCACGAGTTTGCTTCCGTCATAACAATCACTATCGCAAAAGGAGCGTAAATCCCATGCGTAACACAAGGTTTTTGTCCAAAAATAAATCCATTTGCAAAATGGCCTTATTGCCAATCGTTTTTTGGAGTACCACTAGCCTGGCCTCTTGGACGCTCAGCGGTGAAGAGTCCAGCCTTCATTATGTTTCCATCAAGGCTGACCAAGTTGGTGAACTGAATACCTTCAAACATCTGGAAGGAAAAATCAGTGATGCTGGAGAATTCGTGTTTTCGATTCATCTGGCCTCCGTGGAAACCTATATCCCAATTCGTAACGAACGCACGAATGAATTTTTGTTTGAGACAGCCAAATTTCCGTTGGCCACCGGAAAAGGAAAAGTGGATGCCTCTGTTTTGGCAAACTTGACCATTGGCGAAGTGAAGTCCATTAAGGTTCCGGTGCAGATCGATTTGCACGGTAAATCCGCCACCAAGGAAGTGGTATTTCAAGTAACCAAATTAAGTGCAGAGAAACTGTGGACAGTTACTCCGGCGCCTTTCCTGATTAATGCGGCTGAGTTTGATTTGAATGCCGGCGTCGACAAGCTTAAAGAGCTGGCAGGACTGCCAAACATTGCGAGGGCTGTACCAGTGACTGCCAGTCTGGTATTTACGCTCGATAAAGCCGCTAAAAAATAAACTGCGTTATAGGCAATTAGCCGGTCGAGGCAGACCGGCTATCTTGGCAGCGAGCTTTGGGGGGCTACCAGGGAAGAGGGTCAACAAATAGACGGATTTGCCTTTTTCGGCTCCCAGTTTCATGCCGACATATTTCACCAGTGGGCGCATTGCCGGCGACAAATCATAGGTCGCGTAATAATCGCGAATCACTTCAATAATTTCCCAATGAGCTTCTGTTAATTGGATACCTTCTTGCTGCGCAATTTGTGCAGCAACTTCGGGATTCCAATCATCGAGATTCAGCAAGTAGCCTTCTGCATCAGTTGCGTAGCTGCTCATGGCGATATGATCAGAACCAGGTTTGGATAGGATGATGTTGTTCCGTCAGGGCGACCATGCCGTCGTAATCAATGCTGGTTGCCCAGGATGGAAGGGAAATGCCACGAGCTTCTGCATGCTCTCCCAAAATATGAACGCTCAAGCCATTAAACACCTTTTCGCCCTGCTGGACCGCGTATACACCATCCGCTAATAGCAGCAGACTGTCGCCGGTCTGGGCAATGGCTAAACACTCCCGAATTGCAGGGCTACGAAAAGGTGATGTGCTGATAATGTGCAGCATGATCAGAAACTCAGAATATGGTCCGCGCCGGACATGATTTGCCGTATTTCGGAGTCCGTAACCTGGGTGCAGTTAATTGAGAGATACTGCGGATTGATGCGTCGCTCCTGCAAAGCTGATGTTTGCACGTACAGTTGATTGATGTCGTACATCTCCAGCGCCCGCAACATTTTCTCCATATTTTTACCTGCTGAAGGACGCTGGTTTGGCTGCAACTGCCAAACGCCATCACTCATAAAAATCACGCTGACGTTTTGATCGAAAATCGCTGCTGCCATAAGAGCATCCAGGCCCTCCTGCGCCATAGGTGAAGAGCAGGGGGCGGAGCGAAAGATAAAAAGCAGATTTTTATTCGTCATGGTATCAGGTGTTTCGCGGGGTCATGCAAAGGTGACGATTTTGTCTGAAGCGACCGCGGCGTCAATCAATTGCCCAAGGCCGGACAGATTGTATTCCGCAGGCAGTGTGATGGCCTCCCGCTGGTAGCGTTTGCCTTCGGCGGCGTCGATGATTCCTCGTTTTAACGCCGACGCGATGCACACGACTGAGTCGATTTTTTGCTCCGCGATAAATGCGCGCCACGCGGCGTAAATATCGGGTTCATCTTGCGGAATAACCGGATTCTGATTGGCAATCGTTACGCCGTCACCATAAAAAAACAGACGGTGGATTTTATGTTGCCTGCGAACCAATGCCTTGGCGAATTCCAGGGCGGTAACGGCCGTTGTCAGATTCTGCGGAGAGGTTTGAATCAGCAGGCTAAAAATCATGGATTGCTCCGGCTCAAGATTGCGCTTCACACTCGCGAAGTAAAAACCTTAACAGAGCTGAAAATGTGAAGGATATGAAATGAACAGGACAACAACTATGGAGGGGGAGTGGCGGTGGGCTAGGGATTCGAACCCCAGGAACCTCTCGGTTCAACGGTTTTCAAGACCGCCGCTTTCGACCACTCAGCCAGCCCACCGGAAGAGGCGCAATTATACATAGCTTTGCGCCTCCGACAAGAGATCATCCCTGATTTTTTTAAAAAATTATCCGACTGAAGCTTCCGAATTGGCGGACGAGTTCGCCGCCATATTTCCCGCAACCCTTGGGTCATTCGCAGGACGTGGCAATGGACGCGGATTGCGTTCGATGCTGACCGGCAAAGATGTATCCAAAGGACGAGATCTGGAAACGGTGTAAGGCACATTGGAAACTTCGGTATGAGTTACCGGCTTCGGATTTGCGCGCGGATCGTTCGCAGGTCGCGTGTACTGTTTTTCCGTAACACTGGCAATTTCAATCCGACTCTCAACTTCGACTTTGCCATGACCATTTGCATTGCTGCCATTGCCATTTAAAGCAACAACAGGTTCAGCGGGTTCCGCGGCATCGTTGCTGACAACTTCCTGAGCTACATGCACGCCTTCAACTGGCGTTACGGATTCAACAAATTGCACCTGGGCGGTTTCAGTCGCAACAGTATCAACCGCCTCTACGGCAGGGGAGGTATAAGACTGACTTTCCTCCAGAGCTGTTGAATCCGCAATCACCTCGGCAGCAGTTTCTTCTACAGCGACCACAGGTGATTCGTTCGCAGCGATCGCCGCGTCTTGTACGGGCTGCTCAACCACTGGTGGTTCGAACTTGGGTGCTCCAGCGGACGAGGCCACTTCTTCTGCTTCAACCACATTGGCGGTAGTTGCTGTCTCTACGGATGCAACTTCGCCCACTTCCAATCTGGGACCGCGTTGCCGTTCGTTATTGCGCGGCTTGCGGTTTTGGGGGCGTTTGGCCGGAGCATTGTCGTTGCCCTCGTTAGCAGAGACGGGCGCTAGGGGTTCTTTTGCTACGGATGCTGTCTCTACCGCTGTTGGAGTTGAGGATTGTTCATTTCCTTCACCTCTGCGGCGGTTACGACGATTGCGCCCACCGCGATCATTGCGATTGCCACCGTTGCCATTGTTGCGCTGCTGCTCGGTATTTTCGTTTTCTTTTGCTGCCGCCGCTTCCCGGTTGTAACTCAGGTTGTCGGTGATCTTGTCGCGGTTGCGCGCGTCGCGTGCATCTTTGCGGTCGCGCCTGTGATGGCGACGATTATCTGCATGCTTTTGTTGGCGAGTTGGTTCTACCTTTTGTGGCTGGCTTGGCTTAAACAAATCCGTAATGGCATTGATGATTTTGCTCAGTAGGCCTGGACCTGATTTCTGCGCAGGAGCCGCAGCTTCTACGGGGCGCTCAGGAACAGGCATGGCAGGTGTAGAGTGCTGTACGGACGGTTTGGGCAACTGCACAGTACTGGAACGCGCATCAATTGCTTCTTCCAGCTCTTCTTCGGTGGTGTGGAAAGTGATCTTGTAGCTTTCCTGCACCTCTTCACCCAGATCGTCGTCGCGCAAGCGCATGACTTGGTAGTGCGGAGTGACCATATCGGCGTTCGGCAAAATGACGACGCGCGCGTGGTGCCGTTGTTCAATGCTGAGAATCGCGTTGCGCTTTTCGTTCAGCAGGAAGGTGCCAACGGTAACCGGAACAATTGCGCGAATTTCCGCGCTGCGCTCTTTTTTCGCTTCTTCTTCAACCAGGCGCAAAATAGAGAGTGCCAATGATTTGGTGCTGCGAATGGTGCCTTGGCCGGCGCAACGGGGGCAGACTTTGGAGGTGGTTTCTTCCAAGGAAGGGCGCAAACGCTGGCGCGACATTTCCAACAGGCCGAAGCGTGAGATGCGGCCGATCTGCACACGCGCACGGTCCATGCTGAGGGCTTCGCGCATACGGTTTTCGACTTCGCGCTGGTTTTTAACCGGCTGCATGTCGATAAAGTCGATCACGATCAAACCGCCGATATCGCGCAAACGCATCTGCCGAGCGATTTCGTCCGCCGCTTCCAGGTTCGTGGCAAGGGCGGTTTCTTCGATATCTGCACCTTTGGTGGCGCGTGAGGAGTTGATGTCGATACTGACCAGTGCTTCGGTTACGTCGATCACGATAGCGCCACCAGAAGGCAATTTCACTTCACGCTGGAAGGCGGTCTCGATCTGACCTTCAATCTGGAATCGATTGAAGAGCGGAACCGGCTCATCGTAGAACTTCACCTTATGCTTGTTGTGCGGCATTACACGCTGCATGTAGTCCAGGCAGTCGTTGTAAGCCTCTTTGTTGTCGACGATAACCTCGCCGATATCGGGGCGCAGATAGTCGCGAATGGCGCGGATAATGACGTTGCCTTCCTGCCACAGGAAGTGCGGGGCTTTGACTTCATCGGCTTGTTTTTTGATGGCGTCCCACAGCTGGATCAGGCTGTTAAGGTCCCACTGCAGATCTTCAGCGCTGCGACCGACACCCGCTGTGCGGACTATAACGCCCATACCATTTGGCACTTCCAGCTGACTCAAGGCGTCTTTCAGTTCACTGCGATCATCGCCATCGATACGTCGGGAAATTCCACCAGCGCGGGGGTTGTTGGGCATTAATACCAAATAACGGCCCGCCAGGCTGATAAAGGTTGTCAGGGCAGCGCCTTTATTGCCGCGCTCTTCTTTTTCGACCTGAACCAGAACTTCCATACCTTCTTTGATGACATCCTTGATGCGCGCGCGGCCATCGATGTCTTGGCGGATGAAGTATTCGCGGGAAATCTCTTTGAGAGGGAGGAAACCATGACGCTCAGCGCCATAGTCAACAAATGCAGCTTCCAAGCTGGCTTCGACGCGGGTAATTCTTCCTTTGTAGATATTGGCTTTCTTTTGTTCTCTCTGGCGGTCTTCTATATCGAGGTCGTATAACCACTGACCATCAACCAAGGCAACCCGTATTTCTTCGGGCTGGGTTGCGTTTATTAACATTCTCTTCATTAGCGGATCTCTGTTAAGAAATCAGCTTTAGCGAGAAACACCCTCGGAGACAATCGGAGATGGAATGCCGCAGGAAGAAGATAGTGGACCGTTCTTACAGGTGTGATACGCCTTAGAGCACGCACGCCAAACCGGCAGCGTCTTGGAAGCTGCAAAGTATGGGTGAGATATCAGCAAGCTAACGGCTCGCTGGATGAATCCTAGGGGATTCAAAAGGTGGCTTAAGGTCTGGTCTGCTGTCAGTCTTTTCAAACTATTGTCTTCAGTAGGCGGGAGATGCTGGCGTTACGCTGTGCGCAAGTCCTCGGTAGCGTTTCGTTGTGTTTGCAAGACGTAATCGACGAAATTTGCATTCACAAGTTGTGCCGGGCTTGGTTTTTATATTGCGGTGCTATTCGCGGAATCTAACCAATACAACTGTGATGATTGCCCAGGCTCAAGATCTGCTACTCAGATCTCCTTATTCTTCTTGATTTTCTCTTACAGGTGCGCCCTCTAAAGCGCTGATTTCGATCTTTGTTAGTTTTGTCCGGCCGGATTGCCAGACGCCTTCAACGTTCTTAAGTTGGCCTTTAACAGCGGCCATACGCAGGCTGGAAGTTTCCTCGGAGACGCTTCAGGTTTCGCCAGGTTATCTTGTGGCAGAAGCGGTGGAGTTCCAGGACCCACGTTTCTGGAATATAGCAGCTCCCTACTTGCGTTTCAATTTGAGATGCGCTGAAGAGAAGTCAAGACGGAAGTATTCTGCAGGCTTAATGGGCAAGAGCTGGTAAGATGCCGCTTTTTGTTTAGAGGTCACCATGTCGTCCCAGGTCCAACTGTTTACCGTAGAAGCTGATGAAGAAGGGCAGCGGTTGGACAACTATTTGCTGTCGCGCCTGAAAGGGATGCCCAAGTCCGCCTTGTACCGTGTCATTCGCAAAGGGGAAGTACGTGTCAACAAGGGCAGGGCTAAGCCGGACAGGCGTCTGCAGGCGGGCGATCTTATTCGTGTGCCGCCATTGAGGTTAAGTGAGCCGCGGGCAGTAGCAGCTCCGGGCCATTCGCTGGTGCAGTATCTGGAGCAGGCCATTCTCTACGATCAGGACGGATTGCTGATTATTAACAAGCCTGCCGGGCTGGCTGTGCATGGCGGCAGCGGAGTCAGCATTGGGTTGATTGAAGCGCTGCGGCAAATGCCCGGCAACCACGGTTTCCTCGAATTGATTCACCGCCTTGACCGGGAAACCTCCGGTTGCGTAATGGTCGCCAGAAAGCGCTCCGTGCTGAAGTATTTTCAGGAGGCGCTGCGCGAGCGGGAAGGAGTGAAAAAGTCCTATCTTGCCTTGGTTCAGGGGCGCTGGCCGAAAAACACACCAGTTGTCGACGTCCCGCTAAAGCGCTTTCTGCAGAACAATGGTGAACGCATTGTGCGGGTCAATGACGAGGGCAAACCTTCGCAGACGCGCTTCGATGTATTGGAAAGCTTCCCTCAGGCAACCTTGGTCAGAGCTTTTCCCATTACGGGGCGCACCCATCAAATTCGTGTGCACGCGCTTTACAAAGGTTGTCCGCTGGTGGGTGACGAAAAATACGGTGATACGCCGTTAAACGATCAATTCCGGGCGCTGGGTAGCCGCCGGTTGTTTCTACATGCGGAGCGGTTAGATGTTGTATTGCCGGACGGCAACTCACTATCGGTGGAAGCGCAGCTTCCAGACGAACTGCAAAACCTGCTACTAGAATTACGCAAATCCCCTTGAGTGTAATTTATGTTGTTTATCTTCGA
This sequence comes from Saccharophagus sp. K07, assembly GCF_014336955.1. Taxonomy (GTDB): domain Bacteria; phylum Pseudomonadota; class Gammaproteobacteria; order Pseudomonadales; family Cellvibrionaceae; genus UBA5868. The sequence continues at coordinate 1,211,237 of NZ_QRAI01000001.1, forward strand.
TTGGGACGGCACTTTGTGTGATTCCACGGGCAAGATTGTGCGTTGCATGCAGCTTGCTGCTCACAAGCTAGGTCTGCCAGATTTGCATGACGTGCAGGTCTTGGAAATTATCGGTTTAGGATTGCCAGAGGCGGTCAATCGATTGTTTCCAGGGATTTCCGCGGCGACGGCGGAAGCACTGAAGCAGGAGTATTCTGAGTTTTTCCTCGAAGATACCACTCCGATGCCGTTTTTTAATGGTGTTGAAGAAACCTTGCACCGATTGCGTGGCTCTGGCTATCAGCTGGCGATTGCAACTGGCAAAAGTCGCCGAGGGCTGAATCGAATTTTGGAAGACATGGGACTGCAAAACTTTTTTCACGCAAGTCGCTGCGCCGATGAGACCTGCTCCAAGCCGGATCCCAAAATGTTGCTGGAGTTGTTAACCGAATTCCGGCGACCCGCTGATCAGGCGGTGATGGTCGGTGATACCGAGTTTGATATGGAGATGGCGCGCCGCGCCGATATGCCGCGCGTTGCGGTAAGTTACGGCGCGCATGCGATTGACCGATTGCGCGCTTACGAGCCGCGACTCTGCATAGATTACTTCCCTGACATCATGAGCCTTTGTTGAATCGGAGCTTTAGGAGAACCACATGTGGAGCTCGAATAAAAAATCTCCAATTGATGCCAGTGATCCCAACAGGGATTGGCGCCTGCTAGAGGATCTGTTGCGAGATACGTTTAGTGAGCAGAAAAAAACTCGCCGCTGGGGCGTGGTGTTTAAGCTGCTGACCTTTGTGTACCTCTTTATTTTGCTGGCCATGTTTTTCTCGGCGCGATCCGGCACCGGTATGGCGGTCCCCTATGCCAAGCCACATGTTGCCGTTGTTCGACTGGAAGGTGTTATTGCTGCTGATAAAGAGGCGAGCGGTGGGCGAATCAATGAAGCATTGCGCAACGCTTTCAAAAGTGAACACTCCAAAGCTGTTGTTCTTGCCATCAATAGCCCGGGTGGCAGCCCTGTTCAGTCAGGTTATATCTATGACGAAATCCGCCGCTTGAGAACTCTTCACCCTGATAAAAAAGTGTATGCCGTGATCGCGGATATAGGCGCGTCTGGCGGATATTACGTGGCGTCTGCTGCCGACGAAATTTATGCCGATAAATCGAGTTTGGTTGGCTCAATTGGTGTGACGGCGTCTGGATTTGGATTTGTGGATGCCATGGAAAAACTCGGCATCGAGCGGCGCCATTTTACGTCGGGTGCACATAAAGCCTTTTTGGACCCGTTTTCTCCCGTCAAAGAAGATGAGCGACTTTTTTGGCAGGAAGTGTTGCACAACACTCATCAGCAATTTATTGCCGCAGTAAAAGCTGGGCGGGGTGATCGTTTGGAAATAACGGATGAAATTACTAGTGGTCTTATTTGGAATGGAGAGCAGGCTTTGTCTCTTGGTTTGATCGATGGTTTAGGTAGTGTGCGGTCTGTCGCACGAGAAATTGTCGGTCAGGAAGAATTACGGGATTACACCATCAAAAATTCGCCGCTGAAAATGTTGTTGGAAGATTTAGGGGTGTCGATTGGGCGCGGGTTGGCGATGGTTTTGAAAGAAGATTCTTTCTTGCGCCTGAATTAAGCGATAAGTGCTGAGTTTTAAAGGCTCAGCACATCCAATCCTTCGTCGTTCAGCATCTGCGTTAAAACAATCAGTGGTAATCCAATCAAAGCCGATGGATCTGTGCTTTGTATGGATTCAAACAGGGCAATGCCCAAGCTTTCGCATTTAAAACTGCCGGCGCAATAGAGAGGTTCTTCCTTCCTTATATATGCGCGAATTTGCGAGTCACTCAATTGGCGAAAGCGAACCTCTGTATCAATCACTTCAACACGTTGCGTTTGTCCGGAGATCAGGGCCGCCGCGGTCCAAAAGTGTACGGTTTTGCCAGAGCAGGCTGTCAGCTGCGCTATGGCGCGCTCCTCGGTCATGGGTTTACCGAGAAATGTGCCGTTGAGATCGGCTGTTTGATCAGAGCCGATCACCAGACTGTCCGGATGTTGGAGAAAAATCTTTTTTGCCTTGGCTAATGCCAAGCGACAAGCCAGCTCTTTCGCTGATTCTCCGGGAAGTGGCGTTTCGTCCACGTCGGGAGAGGCGGTCGTAAAAGTCAACCCCAGCTGCCGCAATTGTTGCTGTCGGTAAGCGGAACTGGAGGCAAGAACCAGAGATGGGGCAGGCATCGGTATTATTCCGGCACTAAAAACGCTAAAAAGACGAAAATTTATCAGGTTTTCTTTGACACTGACTAGGCAAGTCAATATGATTGCGCGCCTATGTCAGACGGCTCATCCAAAAGTATGCTTCCGCGTTATATCGACCCCCGTAGGTTTTGCCAGCAGGGCGTCGTGCTACGTGGCTTTGCTGCGACTGGAGAGATGCCCAGACTGACGGAACACAATGTAATTGTTGAAAGCGTTCAGGCCGAATTGGCTTTCGCTATCGACGAGCAGCGTGAAAGATCGGTCAAAGGTAAGTTGGCCGTCAAGACCCAGCTGCAATGTCAGCGTTGTCTGGAGTTGATGCCGGTAGATCTGGATTGTGATGTCAGTCTTGCTATCGTCCGCGACGAAGAAGGCTCGCGCAATCTGCCCGGAATCTACGATCCCTGGATTGTGGATGGCGAGGAGACGGATCTGTACGCGCTGATTGAAGAAGAGGTTTTGCTCAATCTTCCGTTTGTGGTCTATCACGAAGACCCCTGTGGCGAATCTGTTGGAAATCCCGACGCTTTCGCGGAAGAGGGTGAAACGAACAAACAAAATCCCTTTCAGGTGCTTAAACAGCTGAAAGATAAGACGAAAATTTAGGGTCGGGAAGTCCGTTCCCGATAATTTCCAGGAGAAATTGCCATGGCAGTTCAACAAGACCGTAAAACTCGTTCACGTCGCGGAATGCGCCGCTCGCACGACGCGCTGACTGCAAAAACCCTTTCTGTTGATTCCACCAGCGGCGAGAAGCATCTGCGTCATCACGTGACTCCCGATGGCTTTTATCGCGGTCGCAAAGTGATCGAGAGCAAAGACGAAGAGTAAGGTAGTCGTTGTCATCGCTGGTACATATCGCGATTGATGCTATGGGCGGGGATTCAGGTCCCCGCCTTTGTATTTCTGCAGCACTGAAATTTGCTGAGCTGAACCCTTCGGTCCAATTGACTTTGGTGGGTGATCGGCAGCAGCTCACGTCTATTCAATCCTCATTGCCTCACCAAATCCAGATTATTCCCGTGGATGAGCAGGTCAAAATGACTGACCGGCCCAGCAGCGCATTGCGCCACAAGCGCAACTCATCCATGGCGGTTGCCGTGCAAATGGTTGCCGATGGAAAAGCTCACGCCTGTGTCAGTGCGGGAAATACTGGCGCGTTGATGGCATTCGGACTTCACTTGGTCGGCACTATGCCCGGCATCGAACGGCCAGCCATCTGCAAAGCGGTGCCGACAAAAACTGGCTCTTGCTGGATTTTGGATCTGGGGGCCAATCTGGAGTGTCATGCGGAAAACCTACGTCAGTTTGCGGTGATGGGGGATGCTTTGGCGCGAGTGGCAGGCGTGACTGCGCCGCGCGTTGCCCTTTTGAACGTTGGAATCGAGGCGCAAAAAGGCAAAAGCCTGCAACAGGAAGCGGCACATCTCTTGGAGGGCCAGGACAATTTGAATTTCACCGGGTTTATTGAGGCCGGAGATATTTACCGTGGCGGCGCAGACGTTGTGGTCTGCGATGGATTTACCGGCAATGTCCTGCTCAAAGCCAGTGAAGGTGTCGCGGATTTGTTGCGCGACTCTCTCAAACAGGCTTTTGTCGGTCATTTGGGTTTTAAGCTGGCGGCGTGGTTTGCGCGCCCTGTATTGAAAAAATGGGCGGGTCGATACGATCCCGCGCGTTTGAATGGAGCGTCGTTATTGGGATTGAAGGGGATTGTTGTAAAAAGCCACGGAACGACAACAGAGGAAGGTTTCCTGGCGGCGTTAAACGTCGCCTATGAGCAAGCCTTGAATGGTATCGTCGACCGCATCGCGGCTGCGGTGGGTCGCAATAACAACACAGAAATGAGGTGATCATGGCAACCAATTCACAGCTGGCGTTTGTGTTTCCTGGACAGGGTTCACAGCAGATCGGCATGTTGGCGGACATAGTCGAAAAGTGGCCAGCCAGCTCAGCGACTTTTGCTGAGGCTAGTGATGCGCTCGGTTACGACTTGTGGAAGCTGATTCAAAGCGGTACGCAAGAAGAACTGAATTTAACGGAGAACTCACAGCCTGCGCTGCTCGCGTGCAGCGTGGCCATCTGGCGCATCTTTTGTGCGGAAACATCTGTGCGCCCTGCGCTTTTATCCGGCCACAGTCTCGGTGAGTGGTCCGCTCTCGTAGCTGGCGGAGTGCTCGACTTTCAAGACGCTATACGTTTGGTGCGCTTGCGCGGCCGCTACATGCAAGAGGCTGTTCCAGTTGGCGTTGGCTCCATGGCGGCCATTATTGGCCTTGCAGATGAAGAGATCGAACGTTGCTGTAATGAAGCTCAAGAGTCTCAGGTAGTTAGCGCGGTAAATTACAACTCGCCGGGTCAGGTCGTTATTGCGGGCCATGTGGACGCGGTCAATCGAGCTATCGAATTGTGCAAGGCTGCGGGCGCCAAGCGTGCCTTGCCATTGCCAGTCAGCGCGCCATTTCACACCAGTCTGATGCGTCCTGCGGCAGAGCGTCTGGCTTCTCATTTAGCGGAAACCACCTTTAATGCGCCTGCCATCCCGGTCGTACACAATGTAACGGCTAAAACCGAGCAGGATCCTGCCATTATTCGCAATCTCATGGTGGAGCAGATCTATTCGCCCGTTGGTTGGGTTGCCTGTGTCAACTCACTCAAAGCGAGTGGAGTTACCAGCGTAGTGGAGTGCGGTCCTGGAAAAGTTCTTTCCGGATTGGTGAAACGAATTGATAAAGAGCTTTCTACCGACTCTACGGACAGCGTCGACGCGTTGACTCAAGTCATCCAGAAGCTTTCATAACTCTTTGGAGCACAGATATGTCAGATAAAAAAATCGCTTTGGTAACAGGGGCGAGCAGGGGAATAGGTGCGGCAATTGCGTCGCGTTTAAGCAAGGCGGGTATGGTTGTCATAGGGACAGCCACTACAGAAAGTGGTGCCCAGCAGATCGATGAAAGACTGAAAGCCGAAGGCAATGCTGGACGTGGCATGGTCCTCAACGTGACCGATGCGGATTCAGTCAGTCAGCTTATCGAAACGGTAACCAAGGAATATGGCGTAATCACAGTGCTGGTGAATAACGCGGGTATTACTAAAGACAATTTGCTGATGCGCATGTCAGATGAAGAGTGGTTTGACGTGATCAACACCAACCTCAGCGCAGTTTACCGCCTGAGCAAAGCTTGTTTGCGCGGTATGCTGAAGGCGCGTTGGGGAAGAATCGTCAACATCAGCTCCATCGTTGGCGCCATGGGTAATGCCGGTCAAACCAACTATTCTGCGACCAAAGCCGGTGTTATGGGCTTTACCCGTTCGTTGGCAAAAGAAATCGGGTCTCGCAATATTACGGTCAATGCGGTGGCGCCTGGATTCATTGATACGGATATGACTCGCGCACTGCCGGAAGAGCAGCGCCAGGCTCTGGTTCAAGGGATCGCTTTGGCGCGTTTGGGGCAGCCGGATGAAATTGCCAGTGTTGTTGAGTTTTTGTGCAGCGATGGCGCCGCTTATATCACTGGGGAAACCATCCACGTAAACGGTGGATTGTACATGTCATGACCGGGGATTTCCCTGGTCAAAACGGCAGTAAACCTGTATTCGGGGTGTATTTAAGTATTTAATTTACTTAAAAAACCTGGTGCAAGTTACTGTTACGCTTGAAGTTTTATGTCATTGCCAAAGAATTTTCCGGCCATGGATTACAAGTCCAGAAAAATAGCGTTAAAATGCGCGCTTTAGTTGGACCCGTGACCTAGCTGAGCTGCGGGGCATGCAAGGCGGATACGATCTGCCAAGACTGCTAAATGACATACTGCTGATTTTAATAGAGGCTATTAGGAGCTAATAAACGTTATGAGCAGCATTGAAGAAAGAGTAAAAAAGATCGTTGCCGAGCAACTCGGTGTGAAAGAAGAGGAAGTTAAGAACGAAGCCTCTTTTGTCGAAGATCTGGGTGCAGACTCTTTGGATACTGTGGAACTGGTAATGGCTTTGGAAGAGGAATTTGAAACTGAAATTCCTGATGAAGAAGCAGAGAAGATTACTACTGTTCAATTGGCGATCGACTACATCAACGAGCACTTGGCGTCGTAGTTCGCGCGACATCTTAGTTCCTCAATAAAAGCCGTAACTATGAAAATAGTACGGCTTTTATTTTTCCCCTGAGTGAGCCTGATCTACTTGATGACAATTCGTCATCGTCGCCTGCTGAATTTGCTTCAGTATTCCTGTTGCGTCTGGTTAAGTTTGGAGGAGTAACGTGCGCCGAAACCGTGTGGTGGTGACTGGCATGGGCATGGTCAGTCCGTTAGGTCACAATGTTGCTGATACTTGGGCTGCTGTTCTCGCTGGAAAAAGTGGGGCTGCACCCATCGACACTTTCGATGCGTCCGCCTTCGCGACTCAGTTCAGTGCATCTGTGCGGAATTTTGATCTTTCTCCGTATCTGTCGGAAAAAGAGGCCCGCAAAGTCGACCCATTTATCCAATATGGAATGGCCGCCAGTATTCAAGCGATTGAAGATTCTGGTCTGGTCGTAACCCCCGAAAACGCCGAACGTATCGGTTGTGTCATAGGTTCAGGGATCGGTGGTTTGGGTTCCATCGAAGAAACCTCTATTACGATCAAAGAGCGCGGTCCGCGCAGGGTTTCACCATTTTTTGTTCCCGGCTCCATCATTAATATGATCGCGGGCAACCTGTCCATTCGATATGGGTTCAAAGGAACCAATATTGCGGTTACTACTGCATGTACAACCGGAACTCATTCTATTGGCTTGGCAGCGCGTGAAATCATGTTCGGATATGCGGATGTGATGATTTGCGGTGGTTCAGAAATGGCGACAACACCAGTTGGTATCGGCGGTTTCGCAGCGGCGCGTGCGCTTTCCACGCGCAATGACGAGCCCACCAAAGCCAGCCGTCCCTGGGATCGCGATAGAGACGGTTTTGTGCTCGGAGATGGTGCCGGTGTACTCGTCTTGGAAGAGTACGAACACGCAGTTGCACGCGGCGCCAAGATCTATGCGGAAGTTGTTGGATTTGGCACCAGTGCTGATGCGTACCATATGACTTCGCCGCCGGACAATGGGGAAGGTGCTGCGCGTTCGATGCTCAATGCATTAAAGGATGCGGGCTTATCTCCGACTGATGTCCAGCATATCAACGCGCACGGCACCTCGACTCCAGCCGGAGATTTGGCTGAGTGTAGAGCGGTGAAATCCGTATTTGGCGAGCACGCCTATAACTTGACGGTAAGTTCCACCAAATCCATGACAGGCCATTTGTTGGGAGCTGCGGGCGCGATCGAGTCCATTTTTGCGGTGCTTGCTATCCGAGATCAGGTGGCTCCGCCGACCATCAACCTGGACAATCCTGATGAAGGGTGCGACTTGAACTTTGTCGCTCATAAGCCCCAGAAACAGGCAATCAACGTCGCTCTTAACAACTCATTTGGATTTGGCGGAACCAACGGCACTCTCGTTTTTCGCAAAGTCTGAACTATGACGGGCCAAATTCAGCAGCTGACAATGGTTAATGGTGAATTCACCGACCTGGTGTCAGTAAAAGATCGCGGTTTGGCCTATGGGGACGGGGTATTTGAAACCATGCGTATCAGCTGGGGGCAAATACCCTTACTCCAATATCATCTGGAAAGGCTTGAGCTGGGGTGTCAGCGGTTGAACATCCCGTATGCTTCAGACTTCGTGCGCGACTCTCTCAAGCGTTTTTTGAACGCAAAACCCGCAGAAGACCATGCCTCTCTTAAATTGGTGATGACCCGTGGTATCGGTGGCCAGGGGTACTATCCGCCAGAGGGTGGCATTACCCAGCCGACATTGATTCTCCAGTCTTCTTCTTTCTCAACCCAAGATCCTCTTGCTGAACGTGGCATCATCTTGCACAGATGTTCTTTCGCGATTTCCGGCAATACTTATCTGGCGGGGATTAAACACCTCAATCGTTTGGAATATGTGTTGGCAGCGCGGGAAGTTCCGAATACCCCGGAAACCCAGGGTTTACTGCTGGATGACACGGGGCATGTGGTCGAATCTGTGCATCACAATATCTTTGTGGTGCGTGACGGCACCTTGATCACTCCACAGCTTGAGCGGGTAGGGGTTAAAGGTGTGATGCGACGCTTCATTCTCGATGACCTGGCGCCGAAATTAGGGCTGTGTGTGGTTGAGGAAAATTTGACCGCTGATTCTCTCAAGCAGGCGGCTGAAATTTTCGTCTGCAACAGCCTTCGTGGCATTTGGCCGGTGCGCGAGTTTGAAGAAACAAGCTGGCAGGTGCCAAGTCCGGTGACGCAGCGTTTACAAGATATGGTTCAAACCCTATGGATTAAGGCCAGCGCCTAGACGAGCCTATGAAGATCAGTAAAGGAAGAGTATTGATATCGGTTGTGCTTTGGTTGCTGTTAATGGCAGGGCTGGGCACTTTGTTTATGTGGCAATGGCTGCATCGAGAGCATCCCATCCCGGATGAGCACCGTTATCTTCAGGTTGCCAAAGGGGAAAGCCTGCACAGCGTCGCGCGGCGACTGCATCAGCAGGGATTACTGCGCTGGCCGATGGTATGGCGGCTTTATAGCCGGTTTGTACAACCGGGCTCCATTAAGGTCGGAGAATATCAACTGGCGGAGAAAGAGTCGCCGATCACAATTCTTGCACTTCTTCAGTCGGGCTCCGTGATCACCTATAACGTCACTTTGGTGGAGGGGAAAACCTTCGCCGAATGGGTCGATTTGCTGTCCTTGCAGCCTAAACTTCAAGCCTCTTTAGCTTCCAAACCTGTGGAAGAACAGTTGGTGCTGCTGGGGTTGGACATTGAGCACCCGGAAGGTTGGTTTTTCCCAGACACTTACAAATTTGTCGCTGGCGACACCGATATTTCCATTTTGCGTCGCGCCCATGCGCGTATGCGGGAATTGCTGAACACTGAATGGCCGCTGCGCCAGCCGGACTTGCCTTATGAATCGCCATACGAAGCGCTGATCATGGCCTCCATTATCGAAAAAGAAACAGGCTTGCGATCCGAGCGCGGTGAAATTGCCGGGGTGTTTATCAGAAGGCTTCGACTCGGCATGCGCTTGCAGACAGATCCGACGGTGATTTATGGATTGGGGCAAGAATTCAAGGGTAACCTCACACGCAAACACTTGGCGCAGCTAACCCCTTACAACACTTACCAAATCAAAGGCTTGCCCCCGACGCCCATTGCCATGCCTGGGGCGGAGGCAGTACATGCCGCGCTTCATCCCGAGCCTGGAACGACTTTATATTTTGTTGCAAAAGGGGATGGCTCCCATCACTTTTCGACCACTCTTGCGGAGCATAATGAAGCGGTTTCCCGCTATCAGCGCAAACGCATCGAAAACTATAGGTCCGCTCCCGGACCGCAAAAAGGCGCAGAACCATGACGTCAGGCGTTCGTCCCGGGCTTTTCCTTACGGTAGAAGGTGTTGAGGGGGTCGGCAAGACCACCAACATGATGTTTATTCGCGAGTGGCTGGAAGCGGTAGGCGTGCCCTTGTTGTGTACTCGGGAGCCCGGCGGAACTCCGCTTGCCGAAGAGCTAAGAGGACTTTTGCTGGCAAATCGGCAGGAGCCGGTCGACCCTCATGCTGAGCTATTGATGATTTTTGCTGCGCGGGCGCAGCACCTCAATCGTGTCATTTTGCCTGCGCTGGCATCTGGTACGTGGGTCCTGTGCGACCGGTTTACTGATGCAACCTACGCCTATCAAGGTGGCGGGCGGAAGTTGCCTGTGGCTGTCATTGAGCAGCTGGAAAACATAGTGCAGCAAGGTCGCCATCCGGATAGAACGTTGCTGCTCGATCTTGATGTGGAAACCGGATTGGCAAGGGCGCGCAACCGTGGCGGGCTGGATCGCTTTGAGCAAGAACAACGATCTTTTTTTGAAGACGTTCGCCGTGCCTATCAGCAGCGGGTTAAAGCAGACCCTGAGCGCTTTATCGTGATAGACGCCAGTCGTTCTCTGGATGAAGTGCAAAGTCAGATTGCGGCGGAGCTGACCAAATTGCTCGCGGATTTCAAATCCGCAAATGAAAATGGAGCGGGACAATAAATCGACAGTTTCTTGCCGGTTATGGGGTGATTGAGCTCCAGTAATTCCGCGTGCAGCATCAGGCGCTCTTCCTGGGTGTCCGGGTCGTAAAGAGCGTCGCCGAGGATAGGGTGGCCCAACGCCAGGCAGTGCACGCGCAGTTGGTGAGATCTGCCGGTGATGGGAATCAGATGCAGCAAACTGGCAAATGGCCGCCTCTCTACTACACGGAAAATCGTGTGGGCCGGCTTGCCAATGTGCCAATCGACTTTTTGTTTTGGGCGATTGGGCCAGTCGCAAATCATGGGGAGAGAAATTTCGCCCGAGTTGGATTGGACCTCGTGCTTTACCAATGCGGCATATCGCTTATGAATTTGGCGTCGCTCAAATTGGTGCCCGAGGTTCTTTTGGCTGGCATGGCTGAGCGGAAATAACACTATACCGGACGTCGCCATATCCAGACGGTGTACGATTCGAGCATTGGGGTAGAGGGTTCGAACCTGATCAAAAAGATTCTCGTCCGAGCATAACCCTGGTACGCACAGGAGATTTGCCGGCTTGGCAACGGCGACCAGATGTTCATCGGTATATAAAACTTGCAGCACTGGCAAACTCGGACTGTGAATGCTGGGCGCGCCATTCTACGCTAGATCAGTGATTTAACGGAGTCGCTTTATGTCTTTGGTGGGCTTGCTGCCTCAGCCTCCATACCCATGGTTTTCATCCATATGGGATGGTTTCGCGCGTCAGGTGGAGCAGGACAGGCTGCCGCACGCGCTGCTGCTGGTTGGTCAAAGTGGCACCGGAGCTTTGGATCTTGCCCGAGCTATGGCGCAATACTTGTTGTGCTCGGCGCCGCAGCTCGGCCGCTCATGCGGGCAGTGTCGTTCGTGCAATATGTTGCGGGCGGAAAGCCATCCGGATCTTCATTGGGTGCTGCCGGAAGAGGGCAGTCAGTCCATTAAAATCGCCCAAATCCGGGAAATGACAGACTTTATCTTCAATACGGCGCAGCAAGGCGGTCGCAAGCTGGTCATTCTATCTCCCGCTGAAGCCATGAATGCCAACGCTGCCAATGCGCTTTTGAAGAGTTTGGAGGAGCCGAGCGGTAACTGTGTGTTTCTGTTGGTATCCGAGCAACCGGCGTTTTTGATGGCCACCATTCGCAGCCGCTGCGCCCGGGTTCAGATTCATACCCCCAATTTCCAGGAAGCCTTGCAATGGCTGGAGCGCAACCGGGTTGCAAATGCCGAGCAGCTCCTGGTATCGGCAGGCGGGCGACCGCTGCGGGTGATGGAGTGGTTGGCCAGCGATGTGTGGGGGCAGAAGGATCAATTGCGCCAGGAGCTGCTCAAGCTGCTGCATGGTGAAGCTAATTTTTTGGATGTGGCCAAAAATATTATGGCGTACGGACCTGTCTGGGCATTGGAACAGATACAGCAGTGGCTGGTCGATTCTGTTAAGAAGGGGTTCTCGGACGGGGTTGTGGCTGATCCACTGGTGAATGACCTGGGTCGGGTGACCAAGGCAAGTCTGGTGCGGTGTTATGATCTGATAACCGCAAAAAAGCGCCTGCTGCTGAGCAGTGCCAACCCTAATCCGCAGTTGCTTTTGGAGGAAATCATGATGGAAATAAAGGATCTTCAGCGGAAAAGCAGCTAGATTGAAAAGTGGCAGATTGGAGCAATCACCATCTGTAGCTTTCTTTTAAGTTTGAAAGTGCGTAAATTTTGACGTCACATTTTTAGAGGTTCACCTATGGCCGGACTCGGTGGTCCACGCAATGGTATCTTGTCCCTGACGATTCGAGACAAAGCAGTGCTCTACGCTGCTTACATGCCGTTTATTCAAAATGGCGGTCTCTTTATCCCGACTAACAAGTCTTACAACCTGGGCGATGAAGTCTTTATGTTGCTCAACTTGATGGACGAGCCGGAAAAAATCCCGGTCGCAGGAAAAGTTGTCTGGATTACTCCCCGAGGAGCCCAGGGTAACCGCGCTGCCGGTATCGGCGTGCAGTTCAGTGGTGAAGATGACTCCGCCTCCAAGAAAATCGAAACCTATCTGGCCGGTTCGCTCGACTCGGACCGCCCGACTCATACGATGTAGCCATGCTTGTTGACTCTCACTGCCATCTGGATCGTCTCAACCTGGAACAATGCGGCGGTTCTCTTGCAGCTGCGTTAGACGGAGCAAGGGCGGATGGCATATCCCATATGCTGTGTGTCTGTATCAGCGCCGAAAACCGTCAAGCGGTGCTGGATATCGCACGCGGTAATCATGGGGTCTGGGCATCAGCGGGTGTACACCCGTCGGATGTCGGTGACGAAGTTGTTTCGGTGGAGACATTGCTAAGCTGGTGCGACCATCCCAAGGTTGTTGCTTTGGGCGAAACCGGCTTGGACTATCACTACACGGTGGAGAGAGTTAAAGAGCAGAAGGAAAGTTTTATCAATCACCTTACTGCCGGCGCAGCGCTCGACCTTCCCATTATCGTGCATACCCGGGAAGCTCGCGAGGACACTATAGAGCTTATTCGGGCTCACGGCAGTACGGAATCAGCGGGTGTGCTCCACTGTTTTACCGAGTCTTGGGAAATGGCGAAGCAAGCGCTGGATCTCAATTACTACATTTCCATCTCCGGCATAGTGACGTTCCGCAATGCGGATGAGCTGCGGCAAGTAGCCAAAAAAGTGCCGGCAGACCGTCTTCTGGTTGAGACCGATTCCCCGTATTTGGCTCCTGTGCCCTATAGAGGCAAATCCAATCAGCCGCGTTATGTGCGTGCTGTGGCGGAATTTGTAGCTGAACTCCGTGGTGTTACTTTGGAAGAATTAGCCGGGCAAACGACCGATAATTTCTTCCGCTTATTCAAGAGAGCTCAACGGCTTCCTCAGTAATGCCTGCTCACCAGTAGTCCGGCAATCACATGGCGGGCTATTTACTAGAAGCGGGTTTTCGTTAGTGAAATAGCGATTCTTTTTTACCTTCGCATCAACTGAAGGTGTTACTTCAATATTGAGGATGTTTGCATAAGCGCACCTTGGTTAACCCAAGGTGCAGTTGTAAATCCTTGACATGGCATCCAGCGCAACGATTAGCGAGGACAGATGAAACATAAATTACTAACCATGCTGCAAATGCAGGATGAAATGAATACCAGGGTTCATCCAGTGTGGCGTGAGCAGGGGTACGAGTGGTATCGAGCAATCTGGGTGGAATGTGCCGAACTGATGGACCATTACGGTTGGAAATGGTGGAAAAAACAATCGCCAGATCGCGACCAGGTGGTGCTTGAGTTGATCGATATATGGCATTTCGGCTTAAGCGATCTGCTGAAGGATGGTACGCCTGCGGAAGCCATCGCCGAGCAATTGCAGCAGGCTCTGAGTGACACGTCAGATTCAGGCACGGATTTTCGTCTGTTGGTAGAAGCTTTTGCGCAGCAAACCCTTGTTACGCGCCGTTTTGATCCGGTCTCGTTCCATAAACTTTTGTTGTCCATGGATATCTCAGTAGAGAACCTGTACCGGTCCTACGTAGGGAAAAACGTGCTCAACTTTTTCCGCCAGGACAAAGGCTACAAAGAGGGGAGTTACGTCAAAGTCTGGAACGGGCAGGAGGATAACGTTCATCTGGTGGAGATTCTCGACAGCCTGGACAGCAACAGCCCAAGCTACCGTGACGACGTTTATGTCGCGCTTCTGCAGCGGTATCCGGTGTAACGGTTGTCAGCCGGTAATGACATTTTCATGCAGTACTCTATAATGGCGCCGCGTTTGAACCCACGGCCTGGTCAACCGACTTGTGTCCCTGTCTCATACGAGCAGGCTGCCAGCTAACCTTGTCAGCGGCTGGCCTGACCATTCCTGCTGACACCACCCTATTGCCTAACGGAGATCTATCGTGAAAGCACCCGTTCGAGTTGCCGTTACCGGCGCAGCCGGTCAAATCAGTTATTCCTTGTTATTCCGCATAGCTTCCGGTGAGATGTTGGGTAAAGATCAGCCGGTAATTCTTCAGTTGCTCGAAATTACCCCTGCATTGAACGCTCTGAAAGGCGTGGCAATGGAGTTGGACGATTGTGCTTTCCCTTTACTGCAAGGCATCGTTTGTACCGATGACCCCTCCGTTGCCTTCAAGGATGTGGAATACGCTCTCTTGGTCGGTGCGCGTCCGCGCGGACCAGGCATGGAGCGAAAAGACCTGTTGGAAGCCAACGCCGCGATCTTCTCTGTTCAAGGCAAGGCACTCAATGATCATGCCGCTCGCAACGTAAAAGTTCTGGTTGTCGGCAACCCCGCCAACACCAACGCCTTGATTGCTCAGCGCAATGCGCCAGATCTCGATCCACGTCAATTTACTGCCATGACCCGTTTGGATCATAACCGCGCAGTAACCCAGCTGGCTCAAAAGCTTTCCATCAGCATCGATCAAGTCACCAAAATGACTATCTGGGGTAACCACTCTTCAACTCAATACCCGGATCTGTTCCATGCTCAGGTCAATGGTGGTGTTGCCATCGAGCGCGTTGAGCGCGAGTGGTACGAAAAAGAATTTATCCCGACAGTTCAGCAGCGCGGCGCCGCTATTATCGCCGCCCGAGGTGCTTCCAGCGCTGCATCTGCAGCGAATGCGGCAATTTGCCATATGCGCGATTGGGCATTGGGCACTCCAGATGGCGATTGGGTCAGCATGGGTGTATACAGCGATGGCAGTTACGGAATTGAAGAAGGCCTGATTTACTCATTCCCCTGCGTTTGCAAAAACGGCAACTGGCAGATCGTTCAAGGTCTCGACATCGACGCTTTCTCACGAGCCAAAATGGATGCAACTGCTCAGGAGCTGAAAGAAGAGCGCGATGCAGTTAAATCATTGCTACCAGCTTAATTTAAATTTCGTTTGAATTTCGTAAAAGCCGCTTCATGTAGATGAAGCGGCTTTTTTATTGTTTTTTGGAGATGAACTATGGCGAGAGTTAAGCAGGGTGCAAAAGCACCGAATTTTTCTCTGCATAATCAAAATGGTGATCTGGTGAGTTTAAAAGACTTCGTCGGAAAATATTTAATTCTTTATTTTTATCCCAAAGCGCTCACACCAGGATGCACGGCGCAGGCGTGTGGTATGCGCGATATCCAGAAAGAGCTGCAATCATTGAATGCGGCGGCGGTGGGAATAAGTCCAGATCCAGTGAAAAAACTGCAGAAATTTAAAGAAAAACACGAGTTAAATTTCGATTTGCTGGCCGACGAGGATCATTCTGTGGCTGAGTCATATGGCGTGTGGGAGCTGAAAAAATTTATGGGGAAGGAGTATATGGGCGTTGTGCGCACCACATTTGTTATCGACCCGACAGGAAAAATTGTGGGCATCCCTGAGCGTTTTACTACATCGACGCATCATCAGGTGGTTCTGGACTGGCTGAAGTCACATATCAAGTAGAGTCCGGTACGGGTTAATTGGATGAGCTTATGTGGCCACTTTCCCGATCTTATTAACGAGAGTATTCAAACGGTCGCATGAACACAGTTGTTTAAAAATGCGACAGAATTCGCTAAGCTTCCTTCAGATTGTTTAGCGCGCTTGCAATTGCACTTTGTTGCTCTTGCTACTTTGTTAATTTTAATGGAGTAACGTGCTAAGCGAAGCGGGAGGTTAGTGCGGAATAACTAATGGCGCTGAAAGCCGCTCAATGGCGTAAAGTGGACTGGTTCTGAATGCGAATCACTATTAGTTTAGCTGCCCTGGAAATGTAGTTTCCTGACCTCAAAAATCCTGCTTCATTTAGATGATTAATAAATAAAAAAAGCCCGCTTAATACTCGAAGAGAAGGTGACGATTTTGAAGCTCAATATCAGCAGCAAGGCCCCTTTGGACTATCCTCGGATAGATGTTCAATTCAAGCCCGAAGTCACGTCGTTCAGTGAGAGAATCAAGCACCTATATAAGGTACTTGCGGGAACCCCATACTACAGCGCCGATCGTTCTGGGATTTCCCGGTTGCTGGATGCGGGTTGTCAAATTTTTGGTTTTGAGCACGCGCTTTTGTTACGGCGCTTGTCTCAGCAGGTCGCGGAAGTAGTCGCGACTAGTGAATCTGATGATGATGAAGATCCTTTTTACATGGGGCAGCATATCCATGTGGAAAATACGCCGTCGGAACAAATCTTTTCGGATGGTGCTTCACATCACTATAAAAACGTTCCCTCCATCGCGGCCTATTCGGCAGCCTTTTCGTATAATGGCGTGGACGTCAACGCCTATATCGGTACGCTAGTATCGTCATCATCTACGGAGCCGATGGTAGTGTGTTTCTTTTCGTCGACTCCTAAAGAGGCTGATTTCAGCGCCGAAGATATAGAAACTATAGAACTCTTGGCAGAAGGAGTGGCCTGTATGATTGATCTACAGAAAGCACAAGCCCAACGTAAGCTGACAGACCAGGCCATGTTTGCCATGGGGTCTGTCAAAACGTTGGATGAGTATCTTCAACAAGCCAAACTCCCTGAGGTTTACGGGGTTCCGGCGCGAGTTGTTGAAGTCCTGCAGCGACGAATTGGCCGTGCTCAGTTAGGTATCGGTCATGTGGCGGAAGAGTTGAATCTATCCAAGCGAACTCTACAGCGGCGGCTGCAGCAGCAAGATATCAGCTTTGCAGAATTGCGCGATCAGGTACGTTTCCATTACTCCATCGATTATCTGATCAAACAGCATTTGAGCATTGATAGTATTTCTGCCTCTCTCGATTTCTCTGATCGAACCAGCTTTACCAATGCATTCAAGCGCTGGACTGGACTGTCCCCCAGTACATTCCGCAAGCTGTTCCGCGATTACGTCTAGTTCTGACTCTGTCTGAGCGAGGATCATTCTCCTCGCTCTATTCATTTCCTCTGTTTCTCTCGTTGCTCGAGTTATTGAAACTCGGTACAGTTGCAGCCCATCTTTTTTGTCCCTTTCGATGAATCAAGAGGTCATCATGTCGTTTTTTGTCGCCGAAGCCGTTGCCCAAACGCAAAGTGCTCCACCTCCTCAAAGTGGTTTGTTCCAGATCGTCATGCTCGTCGGGCTTTTTGCCCTGATGTATTTCATGTTGATTCGCCCTCAGCGCAAGCGCCAGAAGGAACATCAGCAGCTGATTTCTGCTTTGGCAAAAGGTGATGAGGTTGTTCTGACCAGCGGAATGTTGGGCAAGGTCACCGACGTGGGTGAGGTTTACATCACTGTGGATGTGGGGAATGAAGTAAAACTGAAGTTCCAGAAAGTTGCAGTCCACGCTGTGTTGCCGAAGGGCACGATCAAGTCCATTTAAGATAAGTCATCAAAGCCCCTGCGAGGGGCTTTTTTGTATCTGTTGCATCAATATCTTTCCTGCAAAACGCCAGACGTGTAATGTCTGGTTTTCTACCATCCGCTACGTCAATTCAATCAACTTCCGCAGGATATTCGGGAGACTCTTTTGGAATCGCTAATTCTTTCTATCAATGCGCTGCTTTGGGGAAAAGTTCTTTGGATTTTGATCATTGCAGTAGGTGCGTTTTTAACCTTTAGACTTGGATTTCTCCCGCTGCTCAAAATTGGCTACGCATTTCGCCAATTGTGGCGCACCCGCAAAACCCAAGAGATTGCAGGAATCAGCCCGTTTGGCACTTTAATGGTGGCTCTGTCTGCAACAGTAGGGACTGGAAATATTGCTGGTGTGGCGACTGCTATTGGACTTGGCGGGCCGGGAGCACTGTTTTGGATGTGGTTTAGCGCTCTTTTAGGCATGGCGACCAAATATTCGGAATCGGTTTGCGCTGTGCATTTCCGTGAAAAAAATCTTCACGGAAAGTATGTGGGTGGGCCCATGTACTACATCAAAAATGGCATGGGCAAAAAATGGTTGTGGCTTGCTGTTTTATTCGCGGTTTTTGGCTCCCTTGCAGGGTTTGGCATTGGTAATACGGTGCAAGCCAATTCTGTGGCAGCTTCTGTAGAGCGGGCTTTCGGTGTTGAGAGAAATTGGACGGCCTTGGTCATGACAATTGTTATTGGCATTGTCTTGATCGGTGGATTGCGGGGTATTGCACGAGCGGCAACGGCGCTGGTTCCCTTTATGTCCGTTGTCTATGTGATTGCAGGTTTTATTGTTATAGCTGCGAATGTTTCCGAAATACCTTCCGCCCTTGCCATGGTTGTGGAGTCCGCATTTACCGGAACTGCAGCTACTGGAGGATTTGCCGGAGCCACAGTGGCATTGGCGATTGAAAAGGGGATAGCGCGAGGCGTTTTTTCCAATGAGGCCGGTTTAGGTAGCGCGCCAATTGCGCACGCTGCTGCAGAATCCAATAGTCCGGTGGAGCAGGGGTGCGTAGCAATGCTGGGTACATTTATCGACACTTTGATCATATGTACGATCACGGGATTTTCGATCATTTTGACCGGTGTTTGGGATGGGGACTTCCAAGGGACTGCTATGTCTCAAGCTGCTTTTTCCGCTGTACTGCCGTTCGGAGATCAAATAGTGGCTCTCAGTTTGTCGCTTTTTGCATTCACGACTATTCTCGGATGGAGTTATTACGGTGAGCGCTGCGCGGAGTTTCTGTTGGGCGAAAAAATCGTGTTTTGGTATCGCTGTGTTTGGGTGGCTGCCGTGCCAATTGGTGTGCTGATGAGTCTGGAGCTGGTGTGGAGTATTGCTGACATACTGAATGGTTTAATGGCCATACCCAACGTCATCGCGCTTTTTGCTCTCAGTGGGTTGGTCGTGAAACTTACTCGTGAGCACTTTAAAGCCGATACGAATACAGCTGTTTCTCGGGAGTCGAATTAATGCCCAAAGGTTTCGGCAGCAAACTGGTCATCGCAATTTCGTCGCGTGCCTTGTTTGATTTGAGTGATAGTCACGCGGTTTTCCAGTCTGAAGGGCTGGATGCTTACGCGCGTTATCAAATTGAGCACGAAGATGACGTGCTGCCACCGGGGGATGCATTCCCTATGGTGAAGAAATTATTGGCAATCAACGATATGCTCGGCGGCGATCCCAGGGTTGAAGTGATTCTCTTGTCGCGTAACAGTGCTGACACCGGGCTTCGAGTCTTTAATTCCATCAACCATTACGGCTTAAAAATCACTCGAGCTGCGTTTTGTGGCGGTGAAAGCCCATATCGCTACATTGAACCTTTCAATTGCCATCTTTTTCTCTCCACTGATGCGGAAGACGTTTGTCAGGCCCTGGAAAGGGGAGTGGCAGCGGCAACTTTGCTTACATCCAAAAAGGCTGAGCAGGAAACCAATCAGCTGCGTTTTGCTTTTGACGGAGATGCCGTTCTATTTTCAGATGAGGCAGAACGGGTCTTTAAAAGCCAAGGATTGGAGGAGTTCGCCAGACACGAAAAAGAGTCGGCTCACACGCCTTTGAGTGGCGGGCCATTTAAGTCCTTTTTGGCAGCGCTACAGGGGCTGCAAAAGGAATTTGGTCGCGAAGAGTGTCCAATTCGGACTGCTCTGGTAACTGCTCGTTCCGCTCCGGCCCACGAACGAGTGATCCGCACCCTGCGCGCCTGGGATATTCGCCTTGATGAATCCTTGTTTCTGGGTGGCCTCGACAAAGGCGCGTTTCTCAAAGCATACGGCGCAGATGTGTTTTTTGATGATCAGCCGTTTCACTGCTTATCCGCCAAAGAACATGTCGCCACCGGGCATGTTCCTCATGGAATTGCCAACCAAGTTAAGGCCGGGTAAAGCTAAAAACTACCATCCTTTGTAAGTCTCGCTTATAAGCGCGTCGCTCGTCGGGATCGACCGGTAAAGGTCATGCATTTGCGGCGGTCGCTGCTAGTCTTTGAAGAGATGTTGGCGTGAAAGATATCACAAAACGCCAGCCTACCTTTTATACAGCTCCAGATGAGAAGTAGGGGCATTAATGATCAAAACCATATTGTTTGCGACAGATCTCGGGGCATTTACCGCCCATAGTTTGTTGCATGTTGAAGCCATCGCCCGCCGATTTGATGCCAAGGTCCACATAATTCATGCGGTTCAGCCGATTGGAGAATTTGCCGCTGCGGTTGTGCGCAGCCATTGTTCGGATCAGGTGAAGAGGGAAGTATTGAAAACTCCGCATATCACAGGGCTTATGGAAGCGATGAGGGAGCAAATTTTTGAAGTTCTTGCGCGCGAACCTTTTAATGAGTCGGGCCTGCTGAACTATATCCGTGACATAGTGGTGTCCCCAGGGCAGCCGGCAGCCGTCATTTTGCAGGAGGCCGACAGGATTCATGCAGATCTGATTATTATCGGAAGTCATTCCACCGAAGCTTTAGATGATCGCCTTCTCGGGTCCGTCGCGACCAAAGTGCTGCAGTTGGCGAGGGTGCCTGTATTGATGGTGCCCATGATGAGCCAAATGGTCGGCACTTATTGCGAACGTCATCAACCTATCTATCGAGCTTAACGCTCCTTTAATTCTTAGTCCCACTCTACGAAATACGCTCCATTGCGCGACGGACCGCAACATATGGTTGTATTTTTTTATGATTTTTTGTGGGGCAAGCCGTTTTGTGAGTGCTAAATTTATTCTAAGTTGGTAAATCATTAGCTGTCCGGCTATGCTTCAATTGAATACATGTCGGTAGTTTTTAGAATCTTACGACTTATTCCACGAGTGTTGTCTTTCTGTCCCTGACCTGCCGCCATTTGGAGGGCATATGAAACTGCAGCAGTTGCGTTACATTTGGGAAGTTGCCCATCACGATCTCAACGTGTCGGCCACCGCCCAAAGCTTGTACACGTCTCAGCCTGGTATCAGCAAACAGATTCGCCTGCTAGAGGATGAGCTCGGCGTTGAAATTTTCTCTCGTAGCGGTAAACACCTGACGCGGATTACGCCTGCGGGTGAAGCCATTCTGCGTACGGCGGGAGAAATTCTCCGCAAAGTAGAAAGTATCAAACAAGTTGCGCAGGAGTTCAGTAATGAACGCAAAGGCAGCTTGTCGATTGCGACCACACATACCCAGGCGCGTTATGCGTTGCCGCGCGTGATTGGTGATTTCATTAAGCGCTATCCGGATGTTTCGCTTCATATGCATCAGGGTACTCCGATGCAGATCTCGGAGATGGCGGCAGATGGCACTGTGGATTTTGCTATAGCAACTGAAGCTATGGAGTTGTTCAGCGATTTGATCATGCTGCCATGCTATCGCTGGAATCGTTGTGTGTTAGTGCCGAAGAACCACCCGCTGACGCAGGTGTCGCAGCTGACTATAGAGGATATCGCTAAGTTTCCGATTGTCACTTATGTATTTGGTTTTACCGGTCGCTCAAAACTGGATGAAGCATTTTTGGAACGCGGTTTGGCTCCGAAAGTGGTATTTACCGCTGCTGATGCGGACGTTATTAAAACCTACGTCAAATTAGGACTGGGTATCGGAATTGTCGCAAAGATGGCTTTTCAGCCGGAAGAAGACAGCGATCTGGTAGCTTTGGATGCGAGTCATTTATTCCGCTCCAGCACCACCAAGATCGGTTTCCGTCGTGGTACTTTCTTGCGTGGATTTATGTATGAGTTTATTGAAGAATTCGCGCCGCATCTGACCAAAGATGTGATCAACGAAGCCTTCAAACGCCACTCAAAAATGGAATTGGATGAGTTGTTTGCCGACGTGGAATTGCCAGTTTATTGAGCTGGCAATTTGTCTAATTGCGCTGAGGCGTCGACGAAGGATTGGTTGACGCCTTACAGAAAATCCAAATCTGAATTGTTCTGCATAATTTCCTTCAGCTCGTCTTTCTCATTCGTTTGCTGTTCCAGAACTTCTTTGACGAATTTCAGGTAAACCGTATAGACCTGCGGTTCACCTTTTCCTGTATCCACAACGAAAAACGGCGCTCGGTCGACATTGAATTTTTTGGCGATGGCCATTCCAGGTGATTGAGGATCGCGTTCGTCAGCAACCAATACTTCATCGATGCGCGCCATTTGTCCTGAGGATTCGAGTTTCTCTATGACGTCGGCACATTTTTTACAGGGCGATCCGTCGGACAGGATTTTTTTGACGAACGTGATTTTCATGTTTCCTCCGCTATCACCTGCTAGCTCATTCAGCTGTTCGCGGGCTTATTCACCTTTGATATTGCTGGCGTGTAAGCCGCATTCTTTTTTCGTTGCTTCTTCCCACCACCAGCGTCCTTCCCGTTCGTGCTGGCCTGGGCCGACGGGACGTGTGCAGGGTTCGCAACCGATGGAGATAAAGCCGCGCTCATGCAATGGGTTATAGGGAACCTCGTAAGCGCGAATGTAGTTCCAAACCTGCTCCAAGGTCCAATTGGCCAGCGGGTTGAACTTCGTCAGCTTCTCACCGGGGCGAGCGAAAACTTTGTCGTCTTGTATGACGGGAATATTGGCCCGGGTTCCCGGGCTTTGATCCTTGCGCTGTCCGGTGACCCAGGCGTCCAGGGTTAAAAGTTTCTTTTTCAGGGGCCCGATTTTGCGGATCGCGCAGCATTCCTGGTGGTTATCTTCATAAAAGCTAAAGAGACCTTTCTGCGAGACGAGTTCCCTGACGGCATCAGCATCCGGGAACATGATGTCGATCTGAATTCCGTAATGCTTTCGCACTTTCTCGATGAATTGATAGGTTTCCGCATGTAAGCGACCTGTGTCGAGACAGAATACTCCGACATCGGGACGAATCCGGATGGCCATATCCACCAGGACGACATCCTCTGCACCGCTGAACGAGAGGGCAATCTTGTCAAACTCCCCCAGAGCAAACTGCAAAATCTGCTGCGGTGTTTGGTTCTGCAGGTGATTGTCGAGATCAATGACGTTCAAAGTATTCATATTCGGGTGCCTCTTTCGGGGTTGCGAAGGATACCAGACAGGGTCCAGCTTGAGAAATATTGCCCGGTTGTAGCCTTATAACCCTTACGTTCAACCCCGTATCGATTTTCGCTGCGGTTTGCCGGAATGGCGTTGCATCCCACGGGTGAAATCGGTAGATTTGCCGCCGTCCTAGGCTTGGAGGTTCCGTTCCTTTAAGCTGCACACTTTGCCAAACCTGGCTTCTGCGAAGCCAAAACACCCGCTAATTGACCCAGGAGCCATCTGTGGAAATCGCATGTCTCGACCTCGAAGGGGTTCTCGTCCCTGAAATCTGGATTAAGTTTTCTGAAAAAACTGGTATTCCAGAACTACGCGCTACGACGCGTGACATTCCAGACTACGACGAGTTGATGAAAATGCGGCTCGGCATTCTGGCCAAACATGGCCTCGGCCTCAAAGAGATCCAGGAAGTGATCGCGACTCTCCGCCCCCTCGATGGCGCGGCAGAGTTCCTGAATTGGCTGCGCGCCCGCTTCCAGGTGGTTATCCTGTCTGACACCTTCTATGAGTTTGCTGGCCCGCTGATGGCTCAGCTCGGCTATCCGACCCTGTTGTGCCACAAGTTGACGGTCGACGAAAAAGGTATGGTGACGAACTATAACCTGCGTCAGGCCAATCCGAAGCGCCAAGCGGTCTGTGCCTTCAAAACCCTCTATTACCGCACTATCGCAGTAGGTGATTCCTACAACGACACCACCATGTTGGCAGAAGCGGATGTGGGGATTCTGTTCCATGCGCCGGACAATGTGATCGCGCAATTCCCGCAATTCCCTGCAGTGCATACCTACGAGGATCTCAAGCAGGAATTTATCAAAGCCAGCGTGCGCAATATTTCTCTCTAAGAGAAACATTCCCCTTTAAGAGAAACTCCGCAGGTGTCAGGCCGCCGGTTCGGCGGCCTTGTTGTTCATGGCGCGCAGAAACGAGCCGATTTTATGCAGGCTCTCCTCGTATTCCTGATTCGGATCGGAATCGACCACAATTCCACCTCCCGCCCAGGCGTAAAGATTCCCCCCACTTTCTACCAGCGTCCTGATGGCAATATTGAAATCGGTTCGCCTGTTTACGCTGAAATAACCTATAGCGCCGCAGTACACACTGCGAGCTTGCCCCTCCAGTTCCTCGATAATTTCCATCGACCGTTTTTTCGGGGCGCCGGTAATGGAGCCGCCGGGAAAGCAGGACAAAATAAAATCCGGATGAGAAATTTCCGTTTTTAATTCGCCGCTGATAGTGCTAACCAAATGGTGCACATTGGCAAAGCTTTGTACTTCAAATAATTCCGGTACCTTGACGCTGTGAGGCGTGCAATTGCGGCTGAAATCGTTGCGCAGCAAATCGACGATCATCAGATTTTCGGCGCGATTTTTTTCGCTCTGCTGCAGAAGTGTTTTGTTGTTTTCATCTGCTGTTTTATCGGGTCCTCTAGGCGCAGTTCCTTTAATCGGCTGAGTGAGCGCATGGCGCCCGTCGATTTGAATAAAACGCTCCGGTGAGACGCTTAAAACAGAACCTTGCTTCAGTGCGATATAAGCTGCAAATGGACTGGGAACCGCTTGGCGCAGCGTTAAATAGGCGCCTATAGCAGAACCGGTCATTCGTGTGCTGAATCTCTGTGTGTAATTAACCTGATAGCAATCGCCAGCCAATAAATAGTCGCGGGTTTTTTGCAAATTCTGCAGGTAATGTTGGCGGCTTTCGTCCGGTGTAAATGGCTCACAGCAAAAGCTCAGATCGAGATTAATTTCACTCGCCAGTGCTTGTTGCACGGAATGACGCGTTTCCTCGGAGCATGTGTCGAGAAAAACAAGCTGAGCTTGTTCAGTCGCGTGGTCAATGACAAGTGCCCAGTCATACCAGCCGAACCACGCGGGCGGTAAGGGATCGGATTTGGTTGAGGAGATATTGAAGCTTTTATGTCTGTAGCTGTAACCGAAATAACCAATCCATCCACCGCAGAATGGCAGATCTGCTTCAGCGTTTGCCTGCTTGTCCAGTTCTGCGTTTAACACCTGCCGCATAACGTCTTCGTCGCCGCCTTCGAGAACAATGCGGGGCAGGGCGCTCATGACGTCATAGCGCCCGAGCGGCGAACCCGGTTTGCCGCTGTCCAGCCAGACGCAGTGGGGGAGGGGGCTCAGGCGGAGAAATGGCGACTGGGGATTGGCTGGGTAAGGAATTGGGAGCCGGTGCACCGACGACCTCTCGAGGCATATGGGCGGGTGGCTATTGTAGAGATTGAGCTGGCTTCGATCCATCACATAGACTTGGCGGGTTGCATCAACGGATCGAGGTATGAGGTATGGCGTTCTACAGTGCGGCAAATCTGGTGGAACTGTACGATGGTTTCTGCCGGCCTTTTGTGGCCAATGGCCGGCGCTTGCTCCTGCTGCAGGATGGCGGTGAGACCTATGTCGTGGAGAACCGCTGCCCCCATATGGACGCCCCACTGGCAAATGGTCGGATTGTCGATGGCGCTATTGTCTGCCGTGCCCACGGTATTGGATTTGATCTGCGTTCGGGGCGCGCGAGGGGACCTCTGGCGGATACACTCGATTGTTTGCGTTTTTATCCCGTTGCTTATGAGGGCAACAAAATAGGTGTCGATCTGTAGACGTCTACTAAAGAGATAAGCGAGACAAATTCGAGTCGACCTTGCTGCCGTAGGTCCAGAGGTGTTCAAACTCCCCTAACAATTGGCGCGACTCTGCTCTGGCGCCATGTCGCGCATAGCCCCCAGGTTTGGCTCATCGAGAAAGTGCACCAGATGGGTGGCGTCAACGCAGAAAAATCCCATTTGTGTTTCCGGGTTGTCTTCCAGGCATGTGCGGAGTTGGATATGGGACGGCAGTCTTTGCGCGAGCACCACCAATGGATGGTCCCGGCCATAGAGTTGCCGAGGATCGCGCACCAGAATACGAACCTTGGTTTGCGGCCCTCGCCTGGCCAAGGCGGAAAGCAGGGAGACAAACTCGTCATCGCCGTAAAGCACAGGTACAAGTTGCTGGCTAAAGATATCGATCGTACGGATTGCCTGTTCGGCAAAACTGCGCATAACCGGCAGGATATCGGAAGGGTGATGGAGTGGATATACGCCCGGTTCTTCCGCTGTCATATCAGTCCGCCAAGTCTTTTACCATTCGAATATGAAGAATACCTGCATCCCAAAAGGGCTGCCCTTCTTTTTCGAACCCAAAACGCTGGTAAAAGTCGCAAGCGCTGATTTGTGCATCGAGATACACACCGGCAAAGCGTTTTTGTTGCGCCAGCTTTAGGACGGCAGTCATCAATTCGGAGCCGACCCCTTGGCGGCGATAGGGCTGGCGCACGGCC
Organism: Saccharophagus sp. K07; assembly: GCF_014336955.1. Classification (GTDB taxonomy): domain Bacteria; phylum Pseudomonadota; class Gammaproteobacteria; order Pseudomonadales; family Cellvibrionaceae; genus UBA5868. The sequence goes on from NZ_QRAI01000001.1 coordinate 1,237,746, forward strand.
ATGCGGGTGATCTTGCCGCTGGGGAGGAAACGAACGGTTCCAATGGCTGTATTAGTTGATTGCTCCAGCGCGAGAAAATGAGTCGCCTGCTCATCATATTGGTCCCATTCTTCCGACTCTGGAACCTTTTGCTCTTCGATAAAAACTTCTCTTCTGATTGCGGCAAGTACGTCTTTCTTGTCGGTCCATGAAACCTGTTCGACGTGAATCACTGCAAATAACCCTCATCAATAAAGTGGTCGATAAGAGCATCTTCTTCGGCGGTGGTCGGAGAAGCTGGCGCGCCGGAGCAGATGGCCTCTGCTAAGCGAAGAGAACACGTGTGCTGTTCGCCGTTGATATAGAGAACCGCAGTTGTTGCGTTTACTTGGCGGTAGGCTGCACGAGTTCCCGGACTCAGGGTCAGGTTGGATTCCTCAACCTCGTATTGCAGGGACTCGCGCCGCGGTTGGGTCATAAAGCGGCCGAACCAATCAAAGATCCGCTCGTCGTCCGCCAGCATTTCCTGTAGCAAAGATTTGATGGCGCCTAGGTCGGCTTGCGTGATCAAACCTGGGTTTGCCGCAGGTTCGCGACCTGGATCGGAGAAGCGCTGATCTTCCGTCAGAGTTGATGCTATTTCCTGGCTGCAGTCCAACAGAATTTCCGCATGACTGGGCGCGCGGAAACCAACGGAATAGGTGACGCATTCTCCTTGCGCAATGCCCCAGTGAGCGACTCTTGGCGGCAGGTAGAGAATATCTCCTGGCTCCACAACCCATTCTTCGGTGGTGTCGAATTCCGTCAGGATTTTGCACGGTGTATCGGTGCGTAACGAGCTGTTGGAATCACAAGTCTGACCGATTTTCCACAAACGCTTGCCGCTCGCCTGCAATAAAAACACGTCGTAATAATCGAAGTGCGGGCCAACGCCGCCCTGATCGACGGCGTAACTCACCATCAGATCGTCGACCCGCCAGTTGGGAATAAAGCGGAATCGGCGCAGTAAGGCATCCAGATCCGGATGTAGTTGATTGACTGCTTGTACCAGCAGGGTCCAATGTTTGGCGGGTAGGGAGGCAAACACATCTTCTTCGAAGGGACCGTGGCGCATCTTCCAGGCGCTCTGCAACGGTTGTTTCGCCTTGGGCTTTTCCACGATCAGACGGCTTTCTACGCCTTCTTCGAGCGCGTAGCCGCCGAGTTCGTCGGGATCGATCTGCGGTATGTCTGGCAACCCCTGACGAATCAACAGGGGCTTTTGTTGCCAGTAATCGCGTAAAAAATCCGCGATGGAAAGGTCACCGAGATGGGGCAAAATCCGGTCATTACTCATCGCGGCGCCTTCTCGGTTAGTCGACAAAAGAGCTGATATTTAACGCTTGTTCTTTGGCGTTGCCGGTATAGGTTGCGGGTGTCAGCTCCAACAGTTGCTGCTTGGCTTCAGCCGGCAGGTCGAGCGTCGCGATAAAGTCGCGGATCAGCTCTCGGGTAATGGCCTGACCGCGAGTCAGAGCTTTCAATTTTTCGTAAGGCTCTGGTATACCGAAGCGGCGCATAACGGTCTGGATGGGTTCTGCCAGTACTTCCCACGCGTCGTCCAGGTCGGCAGCAAGCGTGGCGTGATTGGTTTGCAGCTTGCTGATGCCTTTCAATACGGCGCTGTAGGCGATCAGGGCATAACCAAAACCAACGCCCATATTGCGCAGCACAGTGGAGTCCGTCAGATCCCGCTGCCAACGAGAAATGGGCAGCTTGCTGGCAAGATGGTTGAGTACAGCATTGGCAAGGCCGAGGTTACCTTCAGAGTTCTCAAAGTCGATCGGGTTGACTTTGTGAGGCATAGTCGAAGAACCGACTTCGCCCGCGATGGTTTTCTGCTTGAAGTAACCGAGGGAAATGTAGCCCCAGACATCCCGGTTGAAGTCGATCAGGATGGTGTGGAAGCGGGCAAAGGCATCGAACAGCTCCGCGATATAGTCGTGCGGTTCGATTTGGGTGGTGTAAGGGTTCCAGGTCAGCCCCAGACTGGCGACAAACTTCTGCGCGTGAGCTTGCCAATCAACTTTGGGATAGGCGCTGAGGTGCGCATTGTAGTTACCGACGGCGCCGTTGATTTTGCCGAGTATTTCGACTTTTTCGATCTGCTGGATCTGGCGCTGCAGACGCGCAGCCACGTTGGCCATTTCTTTCCCAACTGTGGTCGGGGATGCAGTTTGTCCGTGAGTGCGGGACAGCATGGGAACATCAGCATTGTCGATGGCGAGCTGTTTGATGGCGCGAGTAATAGCGCGCAATTCCGGCAGCAGGATTTGATCTCGTCCCTGCTTGAGCATCAAGCCGTGAGACAGATTGTTGATGTCCTCAGAGGTGCAGGCAAAGTGTACAAACTCCAGGACTTTGGCCAGCTCCGGATGGTCCTTGATTTTCTCCTTGATGAAGTACTCCACCGCTTTTACGTCGTGATTGGTGGTGGCTTCAATGCGTTTGATCTCCTGGGCATCGGCCTCGCTGAACTGGGCAACCAGTTGATCAAGTCTGGCGCGAGCTGAATCGCTGAGGGGCGGTACTTCCTCAATCCCGTCGTTTTCTGAAAGCGCCTGCAGCCAGCGCACTTCCACTTCGACGCGCGCACGGATCAAACCGTATTCACTAAATACTGCACGTAGAGCGGCGGTTCTGGCGGCGTAGCGGCCATCAATTGGAGATACTGCGGTGAGGGATGAAAGGTTCATGTCTGCCCCGTATGGATCGTCAATGGGATTGCCCGGCAAAGACGGCGCCGGGCTGGACAAAAAGCGCGCATGATACGCCAATAAAGGAAGAATTAGGAGTTGGAAATCTCCAATCGCGCCCGTTTCGCTTCTTCCAACAACTGCTCGGCAGTCTTGATGAGCTGGCCGCGTTGAAAGAGGAAATGCCAGCGCGTACCTCCCAACTGGCGCCACAAAATGGCGGCCCGTATGGCGCACAGCAACAAAACGCGAACCTGATTGGCGATACGGCTTTGTTGCAGATATTGATATTCGCCAACCACCTGGATCCGAAACGGAAAGGTGCTGATGGTTTCGGTGTAAATTGACGCGATATTGGCGATAACGTTTTCGTGAGTGATGCCAAAGTGCTGCATTTGATGGCGGCACTGATCCAGGCGCTCAGCAATTTGATTCAACATGGCACGGTTGCGCAGCAGGCGCTTCTGCAAATGCACAACGCCGAGGCAATAGCTGATGAGAGCTGTTTGCTGAGGCCCTTTGTTGCGTTGCAGAAGGTCAATCAAGACTTCATAACCGCGCAACAAATTAGTCGCGTTACCAAAAACCGCCTCGGTGGTCGGGGGATTTTGTGCAAACAGACTTTGTACTGCTGTTTTGAAATCTTCGCTATCGAGATATCCCGTTTTTGCAAGTTTGTCCACTAAGTCGACAGCCTGGGTAATCCCAGCGAGTGCGATGACCAAATTGCGCCACTTATCCAAGGTTACTGCTTCCTGTTGTTGTGATGGTTAAATACTTTGTAATGACTAAAAATTAATCTAATTGAATGCTCGTTCTATGACACCGCCTCCCAGGCAAATATCACCGTCGTACAAAACGACGGATTGCCCCGGAGTAATGGCACGCTGTGCGGAATCGAAAGTCATTTGAATTTGAGAATCCTGTACTTCGACCTCACAAGGCTGATCGGCTTGTCGGTAACGTACCTTTGCATAACAGCGGAACTTGTTTGCCGGAGGTGCGCCATTGATCCAATGCGTTTGTGTGGCGGTCAGATTTTTCTTAAACAGAAGAGGGTGGTCGGATCCCTGAACCACAATCAGCTCATTATCTTTAAGGTTTTTTTCAGCGACATACCAAGGCTCTTCTTTTTGCCCTGCCACGCCCCCTATACCCAAACCTTGCCGTTGACCAATGGTGTGATACATCAGGCCCAAGTGCTCACCAAGGGTTTTCCCTTCAGGGGTTTTTATCAAACCTGGCTGTGCAGGCAGATACTGTTGCAGGAAGTCTCGGAACCGTCGTTCGCCGATAAAACAAATGCCTGTGCTGTCTTTTTTGTTGTGAGTGACAAGTCCGTGCTTCTCTGCCAGTTCCCGCACCTTGGGTTTTTCCAAATTGCCTATTGGGAAGATAGTTTTGGCAAATTCGGCTTCGCCGACTGCATGCAGGAAGTAGGTCTGATCTTTATTTTCATCAAAACCTTTTTGTAAATAAGTGCGACCATCGCGCAGCAATGTTCGAGCGTAGTGACCAGTGGCAATTTTGTGCGCGCCGAGCATTTGTGCGTATTCGAGGAAAACTTTGAATTTAATTTCGCGGTTACACAGAATATCCGGGTTCGGGGTTCGTCCCGCTTTGTATTCGCTTAAAAAGTATTCAAAAACATTATCCCAATATTCCGCAGCAAAATTTGCAGTGTGCAATTTGATGCCGAGTGTGTCGCACACTTTTTGCGCGTCTTCTAGGTCGCGTTTAGCCGTGCAATACTCCGTGCCGTCATCCTCGTCCCAATTTTTCATAAACAACCCTTCCACCTCATAACCTTGTTGCAGGAGGAGAAGAGCTGAAACGGAAGAATCCACGCCGCCGGACATGCCGACGATCACGCGAGTTTGATGCGGTTGGATGGAATCTGTCATGAATTAAACTCAACTATGGATATTAAATTGCGCTAGCAATGCCAGCGGATAGCGCACGCCACTGCGGTATCTCTCGATATCGGAGAGCACTAGAGGGCTGCGCAATTCATTTTTGCGGGCATGAATTTCGTCATAGGCCAGCCAGACTGCTTCGATAATTTCCTTGTCGAGTTTTGCTCCTTCAATTTTTTCGATTGGTGTCGCAGCGAATGTTGTGCGCAAATAAGTTATGCCGTTAGGCGCGTTGTACAAATTAAGAGCAAGCACATTCTGGATGTCGACTTTCCAGCCCGTTTCTTCGATGGTTTCGCGTATGGCGGCTTCAATCAAAGTTTCGTTCGGGTCTACATGCCCGGCAGGTTGGTTGTAAACAATACCAACGTCGGTTTGTTCATGAACCAGCAAAAAACGTCCATTTTTTTCCACAACTGTTGCAACAGTTACATGCGGTGTCCAAATCATCTGTCGACTCTCCGGTTTTTGTCGTTGCGGTTTTTATTGAGATTTTGAATTTTGAGATTTTGCGGTAAGTGAACGGATTCAATCCTGAATTCACCGGGCTGCAACGCGCCCAGCTTCCAAGGCCCTATTTGGGTGCGGATAAGTCTTAAAGTTGGAAAGCCGACCGCAGCGGTCATTCTTCGCACCTGGCGATTTCTACCTTCAGTGATAGTGAGTTCGAGCCAACTGGTTGGTATGGACTCTCTGTACCGTACTGGTGGATTGCGCGGCCAAAAAATGGGCTCGGGAATTGCGCGGGCGATTGCCGGAGCTGTCATACCATCGTTGAGCTCAACACCTGCTCGCAGTCTTGCCAATGCATCTTCTGACAAAACCCCTTCAACTTGTACGGTATAAGTTTTTGGCATTTTGTTCCGTGGATTGCAAATTCTGTCCTGCAGAGCACCATTATCGGTTAACAGCAGCAAGCCTTCAGAATCAAAATCCAGGCGACCCGCTGGATAATGGCGCTGCAAATTCGGAGCGGAGAGATAGTCGCTTAAAGTCTGCCGATTGCCAGATTTATCAGTAAATTGGCTCAGAACGTTGAAGGGCTTGTTGAACAGCACAAGTTGCGGCATTGATGGCCAGCTCAAAAAGCCGCCATGTTACCTCATTAAAGGTGCGGGAAAAACACTGCAAAAGTAGTACCGCTGGGATGTTAATAACGGCCTTCGGTCGGATAGGCCAAGGCCGTTTTTTCGATATTTTAAGGTGCCGGGCTGTTATGCGTCAGCCAATTCTGCGGTTGCAGGTTGTGCATTTGCATTTGCCGACGGAGGAGAGGTCTTATCTTGTTGTTTATCTTGGGAAATAACCCTGATGTGAGTGGCATGCATGCCTTTCTGTCCTTGAATAATTTCAAACGTTACCGCTTGTCCTGCTTTTAAGGTTTTATATCCATCCATTTCTATGGATGAATAATGTGCGAAAAGATCTTCTCCGCCACCTTCAGGTAAAATGAAACCAAAACCTTTTGCGTTATTGAACCATTTGACAGTACCAGTAGGCATGACTCGTTCCTTTTGTTGATGCTGTCCCCTTAAACCTCTCCCATTTTGGGGAATTTATTCTTATTTAAATGGTCTCATCCCAACGACCTGAGCACTTTGTAATCAACGCCATTCAGGTTGTCAAGTTTTTCTGCAAATGTCGGTCACATTTTGACGTTATTCAGTACAAGGTGCGTTAAGATATGCCGCTCCGATCACCCACAGTCGTCTCCTAATCCCATGGGTAACATTGAAAATCTTCAACTACCATTAGTTAAAGCGCAGTTGATTCGCGCAAGCATGGATGGCGCAGAAGATGATGATAGGGACGGTGGTCTGGCCATTCAGACGGAGCGGCCGAAGTTAAAACGACCATCGATGTACAAAGTTGTCATGCTTAACGACGATTACACGCCAATGGAATTTGTCGTCGAAACATTGGAAATGTTTTTTGGCATGGATCGTGAAAAGGCCGTGAGGGTCATGCTTACCGTGCATAATCAAGGGAAAGCGACCTGCGGGATTTATTCTCGCGATGTAGCCGAAACGAAAGCAGCCCAGGTCAATCAATACGCTCGTGACAATGAGCACCCCCTGTTGTGTGAGATTGAAGCTGTCGAGGGGGACGAATCGTAGCGAGTCAATTCAGGTGAAAAGGCGATGTTGAGTAAAGAGTTAGAAATTACCCTTAATCTGGCCTTTAAAGGCGCACGTTCCAAGCGTCACGAATTTATGACGGTGGAGCATCTTTTACTGGCTCTTATCGACAATGAATCAGCCGCCAATGTGCTACGCGCATGTGGCGCAAACCTGAATGTGTTACGTCAGGAACTGGTGGAATTTGTTGATTCCACAACTCCTCTTATTCCCGAAACTGACAATGAGCGCGAAACTCAGCCCACGCTCGGCTTTCAGCGTGTGCTGCAGCGAGCGGTATTCCACGTCCAATCTTCTGGAAAATCTGAAGTCACTGGCGCAAACGTTCTGGTTGCCATTTTTAGTGAGCAGGAGAGCCAGGCGGTTTACTACCTGAAACAGCAGAGTGTCGCGCGCATTGATGTGGTGAATTACATCACGCACGGTATTACCAAGGTCTCCGGTGAAACCGATCATGGTTCTGAAGCTGGACACGAGCAATCTGACGACGAAGCAGTATCCACTTCCACAGAAGCGGGTGCAGGAAATCCTCTGGATGCCTACGCAACCAATCTGAACGAAATGGCATTGCAGGGCCGTATAGATCCGCTCGTTGGACGGGATTACGAAGTTGAGCGAGTGGTCCAAGTGCTCGCCCGCCGCCGTAAAAACAACCCGCTCCTGGTGGGTGAAAGCGGGGTAGGTAAAACCGCGATTGCTGAAGGTTTGGCCAAGAAGATTGTCGACCGTGAAGTTCCTGAGATCCTGGCAGACAGCGTCGTTTACTCGCTTGATCTCGGCTCGCTGCTGGCAGGCACCAAATATCGCGGTGATTTCGAAAAGCGCTTTAAAGGCTTGCTTGCTGAATTGAAGAAGCGTAAGCGTGCAATTCTGTTTATCGACGAAATCCATACAATCATCGGCGCAGGTGCCGCATCTGGTGGTGTTATGGATGCGTCCAATCTCCTGAAACCTCTGTTGACCACCGGAGAGCTGCGCTGCATAGGTTCCACTACATTCCAAGAATATCGCGGTATTTTTGATAAAGATCGCGCCTTATCTCGTCGTTTCCAAAAAATCGACGTCAATGAGCCGTCAGTTGAGGACACCTACAAGATTCTCAAAGGCCTTAAGTCTCGCTTTGAGCGCCACCACAACCTCAAGTATACCGACGCTGCGCTGAAAGCAGCTGCCGAGCTTTCCGCTAAGTACATTCATGAGCGTTTTATGCCGGATAAGGCCATTGACGTGATCGACGAGGCTGGCGCTTATCAGCAGCTGCAACCTGCCAGCAAGCGCAAGCGCCAGATCGGTGTTAAGGATGTTGAGGAAATTGTGGCCAAAATTGCTCGAATTCCGGCGAAAACAGTGTCTTCTTCGGACAAAGATCAATTGGCCAAATTGGAAGACACGCTGCGCATGACGGTGTTTGGTCAGGAAGAGGCCATTCAGGCTATTGGCTCTGCCATCAAGTTGTCTCGTGCAGGCCTGTCCAATCATGAGAAGCCGATCGGTTCCTTCTTATTCGCTGGTCCGACTGGGGTGGGTAAAACCGAACTCTGCCGTCAACTTGCCAAGGCAATGGGTATCGAGCTAATCCGCTTCGATATGTCTGAATATATGGAGCGCCATACTGTTTCCCGCTTGATTGGTGCGCCTCCCGGATATGTTGGTTTCGATCAAGGTGGGTTGTTGACCGAAGCTGTTACCAAACATCCACACAGTGTTGTTTTATTGGATGAGATCGAGAAAGCGCATCCAGACGTGTTTAACCTGCTGTTGCAGGTGATGGATCATGGCAAGCTAACCGATAACAATGGTCGCGTAGCCGATTTTCGCAACGTGGTGTTGATTATGACCACCAACGCAGGTGCTGAAGCTTCAAGTCGTGCGTCGATTGGCTTTACTAAGCAAGATCATTCGACCGATGCTATGGAAGTGATCAAGAAGACCTTCTCGCCGGAGTTCCGCAACAGGCTGGACAGCATTATCCAGTTTGGTTCGCTCAGCATGGATGTCATTAAGACTGTGGTTGATAAGTTCCTGATGGAACTGCAATCGCAGTTGGACGACAAAAAAGTCACTTTGGAGGTTACTCCGGAAGCGCGCGATTGGCTGGCTGTCAGCGGTTACGACGTGAAAATGGGTGCGCGTCCTATGGCTCGTATCATTCAAGAGAAGATCAAGAAGCCTTTGGCTGAGATGGTATTGTTCGGCTCTCTGAGTGAGAAGGGTGGAGTTGTTAAGATCGATGCCAAGGGTAACGAACTGACCCTGGAGGTTGTGGAGTCTTAAGAGGTCTACAGCTTTGAATACCTGACGCCGTCCCGGAAACGGGGCGGCGTTTTTATTTCCGGCGCTTGTATTATCTGGCGCGGTAAGTGATACGCCCTTTGGTTAAGTCGTATGGAGTCATTTCGACTTTAACCTTGTCTCCAGTCAAAATCCTGATGTAGTTCTTTCGCATTTTTCCTGATATGTGTGCGGTCACGACATGGCCATTTTCCAGCTTGACCCGAAAAGTCGTGTTTGGAAGCGTATCGATTACCTCTCCTTCCATTTCAAAATTGTCTTCTTTCGCCATTCGGCTCTTTCCTCAGGTTACGCGCTTAGGGTTGGATTATGGAGGCATCGCGCTGGCCCCCAAAACGAAGGCGGCAATTTTGCCTGAAATATCGGCAGGTTCCAAGGGATAAGGCGGGATTTTCTATCCGGCTAGTCGAAGGTTAACCAGGTGTTGTTGATATAGGCCTGCAGAGGGCGATACTGGTTTTTGTAGCGCATCTTCTCGCACTCTTTGATCCAGTAGCCAAGATAGACGTAAGGTAAGCCCAGCGATCTGGCCAGGTCGATCTGGCGCATCACCGCCAAAACCCCCAAGCTTCGAGATTCTTCATCCGGGTCGAAGAAGGTGTAAATGGCTGACAATCCCTGATCCAGACGATCTGAAACAGCCACTGCAATCAAGCGACCACTCAGGCGGAATTCCAGATAGCGGGTCACACCCCATTCCGAACTCAAGAAGTCGTCATACTGCTCTCGGGATGGAGGGAACATATCGCCGTCGGAGTGCCGCAGGCAAATGTAGCGCTCGTATAACGCATAGTGTTCGTCCGTTTTGATCGACGACACTATATTCATGGAGACATCTTGATTGCGCTTTTCGCAGCGCTTCTGGGAGCGATTGGGACGGAAAATGTCGACCGGAATGCGCACCGGGATACAGGCTTGGCAATTGCGGCAGTTGGGTCGATAGACGTGAGAACCGCTGCGCCTAAAGCCGAAATCGGAGAGCTCACTGTAGATCCTGCCGTTCATGTTCAGGAGCGGATCGACAAAAATAGTCGTCGCCGAGCGGTTTTTCAGATAACTGCACGGGTGCTCGTGAGTCGCGTAAAGCTTAATCGAGGATATGTCCATCGTCTGAGATTAGTTTTTTTTCGGCAGCCTGCCAAACGGATTGCATTTGCACAATAGTACCCTGATCGCAGCCTTGCAAAAGCACTTCTTCGAACATATCGCGGCTGATGCAGGTGGCACCCAGGGTAAATAAATGACTGCTCGCGACCTGGGCGTCGAACAACAGGAAATCGTTGTTTACCAGAAAACGGGCCAAATGCAGTAATGCCATTTTGGAGCCGTTGGTTTCCCGGCTGAACATGGATTCACCGAAAAACACGCGTCCCAAAGCCACTCCATACAAGCCTCCGACCAAGTCGTTGCCCTGCCAAACTTCCACTGAATGGGCGTAGCCCAGATTATGCAACCTGTTATAGGCCTCCAGCATCTCTGGCGTGATCCATGTACCGGACGAATTTGCGCGTTCCTGACTGCATGCCTCAATGACGGAGCGGAAGTTGCGGTCGATGCTCACTTGCCAAGTGCTCCGCCTGATAAATTTGCGCATGGAGCGCGAGCAATGCACTTGCTCAGGATAGAACACAGTGCGCGGGTCAGGCGTCCACCACAGGATGGGCTGGCCGGGGTTGAACCAGGGGAATATGCCGAGCTGATAGGCTGTCAGGAGCCTTTGGGGGGACAAATCCCCGCCAAATGCCAACAGCCCATTGGGCTCGTCCAATGCGAGGGAGGAGGGAGGGAACTCCAGAGAGTTCCTCTCCAATTGGAACAATCCCACTTATTTCAGATTGTCGAGGTAACGTTCGGCGTCCAGTGCGGCCATACAGCCCGACCCTGCAGATGTAATCGCTTGACGATAGATATGGTCTGCCACGTCACCTGCAGCAAATACGCCGGGCACGCTGGTAGCGGTTGCATTACCGGCAAGGCCGCTTTTGACGACTATATAGCCGTTATGCATTTCGAGCTGGCCAGCGAAAATATCGGTGTTGGGCTTGTGGCCGATAGCGATGAAAATGCCCGCGACATCGATATTGCGCTCGCTGCCATCTACTGTGCTGCGCAGTCTGGCACCGGTAACCCCTGAATCATTTCCTAGAACTTCTTCCAGAGTGTGATTCCAGAGAATCTGAACCTTGCCTTCCTCGACGCGTGCCATCAGACGATCTTGCAGAATCTTCTCGGATTTCAGTGAGTCGCGACGGTGAATCAGGGTGACCTGGCTGGCGATGTTGGCCAGATACAGGGCTTCTTCAACAGCTGTATTGCCGCCGCCGACGACGGCGACCTTTTGATCGCGATAGAAGAAACCGTCGCAGGTCGCACAGGCGCTGACGCCGCGGCCTTGGAAAGCTTGTTCGGAGTCCAGTCCCAAATACTGAGCGGAGGCGCCAGTAGCGATAATCAGCGCGTCGCAGGTGTATTGATCAGACCCGGTCAGACGGAAGGGGCGTGAATTCAGATCAACTTCATGAATGTGGTCGAACACGATTTGCGTATCGAAACGCTCAGCGTGTTGCTGCATTTGTACCATGAGGTCAGGACCTTGCAAGTGGGCATCTCCGCCTGGCCAGTTTTCCACTTCTGTTGTGGTGGTCAGTTGACCGCCTTGTTGCATACCGGTAATCACCACGGGCTTCAGGTTGGCGCGAGCGGCATAGATGGCGGCGGTATAACCGGCCGGGCCGGAACCTAAAATAATGAGGCGGTGGTGCTGGACGTTGCTCATACGAAAATCTCACACGGATGATTAGAACGGCGCTACATCTTACGGGTTCATCTATACCTCAGCAATGTGAAAGCCATCACCCGGGTATTATGCGCCAAGATAAAAGGTAGATTAATCTTTGCTACGGGTGAAATTTCGCGGGCCAACCCGCTACAATGCGCGGCGGGTCAGTTCAGCGGCCATTCAATCCGCTGATTTTTTAATTACACTCAATTGGCCACTTCGCGGCATCGATCAACTGCTCTCTTGCAACGGGACAGAATCTTGAAGTCACAGACAAAAACCGCATCCGGTGCCACAGGCAGCAATGCAGACACTTCCAGCTTATTCAGTCGGATCCTGCGCGAAGGCGTTTTGATCCTGACGCTAGCCGCCTGTGCATATTTAGGCCTCACCCTAATCACCTACGATCCCCACGACCCGGGCTGGTTTCAAACGGGTACGAGCCAGGCGGTTGCCAATGCCGGTGGGCCGGCAGGTGCCTGGTTGGCGGACGTTTTCTTCTCCGTGTTCGGCTTAATGGCCTTTTTATTCCCCTTGATGCTCGCATATCAGGCGTGGTGCGTTTTGCGTGACAAACGCAACCTGCGCGATCCCTTGCTGCTCGCCGTGCGCTTTGTTGGACTCTGCCTGATTATGGTGGCAGGAACGGGGCTGGCGGCTCAGTACCTGAGCGGTTCAGAAGGAACTCTGCCATTTTCCTCTGGCGGGATACTTGGGCTTGGTATTGCTGAAGCTGCGGATAGTACATTTGGCCTTGTCGGCAGCAGTTTGCTGTTGCTTGCCAGTTTTCTATTTGGTTTGACAATTTTTGTGGATTTGTCCTGGATCGCGTTAATGGAGTTCACCGGGCGCAGTGTTTTAAGCCTGGGAGCTTTTATCAAGCACCGATTCACCACCTGGAGCAGAAATCGCAAAGAACGCAAGGAAGTTGCCGAAGTCGTGCAGAAGCGGCGTGAGTCGATCAAAGAACACACCAAAAAGCTGGAGCAGCGGGTCCCCCCGACAATTACTGCCCTCCCAAAACCGCCGGCGCCGAGTCCGCGCGTGCAGAAGGAAAAGCAGCAATCCCTGTTTGATATGCCTGTTACCGGGTCGCTGCCACCAATCAGCTTACTCGACGCGCCCAACAAGACCGGCAGCAAGGGGTATTCCGCCGAATCATTGGAGGCTATGTCGCGACTGCTGGAGTTGAAGCTCAAGGATTTCGGCATCATTGCAGAAGTGACGGAAGTATTGCCTGGGCCAGTGGTAACACGTTTCGAAATCCAACCCGCTCCCGGGGTTAAAGTCAGCCGTATTACCAATCTTGCGAAAGACCTTGCCCGTTCGCTTGCGGTCATCAGTGTGCGGGTGGTTGAGGTTATCGAAGGCAAATCCGTGGTAGGCATCGAAATCCCCAACCAGGAGCGGGAGATGGTGCGTCTGTCGGAAGTCATTTCTTCCGCAGCCTACGACAAGTCCCGTTCGCCGCTGACATTGGCGCTTGGGCATGATATCTCCGGTCAGCCGGTAGTGGCGGATTTGGCCAAGATGCCTCACTTGCTGGTTGCAGGTACCACAGGTTCAGGTAAGTCTGTCGGCGTTAACGCCATGCTGCTGAGCGTTCTGTACAAGGCAACACCGGAAGATGTCCGGCTGTTATTGGTGGACCCCAAGATGCTGGAGCTGTCGGTGTATGAGGGCATTCCGCATCTGCTGGCGCCGGTTATTACGGATATGAAAGATGCGGCCACCGGCCTGCGCTGGTGTGTGGGTGAGATGGAGCGCCGGTACAAGTTGATGGCAGCCCTTGGTGTGCGAAACTTGGCGGGCTACAACAAGAAAGTGGGCGATGCAAACAAGGCCGGAACTCCTATTGCGGATCCGCTCTGGCGCAAGGATGAATCCGGCATTGGCGAAGAGCAGGCGCCAAATCTCGAAACCTTGCCCTTTATTGTTGTGGTGATCGACGAATTTGCCGACATGATGATGATCGTCGGCAAAAAGGTGGAGCAGCTTATCGCCCGGATCGCGCAAAAAGCGCGGGCGGCGGGTATCCATATGATTCTGGCTACCCAGCGACCTTCGGTAGACGTTATTACCGGCTTGATCAAAGCCAATATTCCCACGCGTATTGCCTTCCAGGTTTCCTCGAAAATCGACTCCCGTACCATTCTCGACCAGGGTGGTGCCGAGCAATTGTTGGGGCATGGGGACATGTTGTATCTGCCTCCGGGCACCAGCCTGCCGGTGCGTGTTCACGGTGCTTTCGTAGACGATCACGAGGTTCACAATGTGGTTGCCGATTGGAAGCGACGTGGGACGCCGAATTATCTGGAAGAGATTTTCAGCGAGGCCACGGAAACCACCTATATTCCCGGATTCTCAGAAGAAGGCAGCGGTGGTGGAGAGGGCGACAGCGAGTCCGACCCGCTGTATGACGAAGCCGTGGCGTTTGTCACTGAGTCGCGCAAAGCGAGCATTTCTGCCGTGCAGAGAAAGCTGCGCATAGGCTACAACCGTGCAGCGCGCTTGATTGAGCAAATGGAGGCTTCCGGTGTCGTTTCAGAGATGAGTTCGAACGGTAACCGCGAAGTTTTGGCGCCACCGCCGCCTCGTTAATTGACCATGAGGAGTTTCACTTGAGGTTTCTAGCTGCTTTTTTGTGTTTTATTCCCGCCCTTGCACTGGCGGATGCTGCCCAGGATTTAAAGGCGCGCCTGGACGAAATTCATTCGCTCAAAGGCCGTTTCAATCAGTTGTTAAGCGATAAAAATGGCAAACCACTGCAATCCACTCGCGGTGAATTCGCTGTTAAACGGCCGGGCTATTTTCTCTGGCAAAGTGAAGCTCCCTATGAGCAGACTGTAATAGGCACGCCAGAGAAAGTCTGGGTATACGATCCGGATTTAGAGCAGGTCACCATACGCAAGGCGCAAAATGAGGCCGACGGCAATCCTGCGCGCCTGCTCAGTGGCGATTTGAGTGAAATCCGTTCCACTTACGAGGTTTCCCTGCAAACTGCTGATGGAGCCAGCCGTTTTCAGTTGGTGCCGAAAGATGCGAATAGTCCGTACCGCCATGTCGAGTTTGAATTTAAAGGCAGTCAGCTGGCCGGTTTGGATTTCAAAGACAAGCTGGACCAACAGACGCAAATCAAATTTGAACAGGTTCAGCCCAATGCCGACATTCCCTCGTCCGTCTTCGTTTTCAACCCTCCGCCAGGGACGGATGTAATCGTCGATGAATGAAGATTTATTTGAGTCCGCTGCGGTTGATCACCAGCCGTTGGCGGCTCGTTTGCGCCCGCAGAATCTCGACGAATACGTAGGGCAGGAACACATTCTGGGTCCGGGCAAACCCTTGCGCAAGTCCCTGGAGCGCGGACAGCTTCACTCTATGATCCTGTGGGGGCCGCCAGGGGTCGGCAAGACGTCGTTGGCGCAGCTGATCACGCGTCATATGGACGCGGCATTTATTCCGCTTTCCGCAGTATTTTCCGGTGTTAAAGATATTCGCGCAGCGGTTTCCAGTGCGCAGGTGGAGCGCCAGAGAAGCGGGCGCAAAACCGTTCTGTTTGTCGATGAGGTTCACCGTTTCAACAAAGCGCAGCAAGACGCATTTTTGCCGTACGTGGAAGATGGCACGGTGGTATTTGTTGGGGCCACCACGGAAAACCCGTCGTTTGAAGTCAATAATGCGCTTTTGTCGCGCACCCGCGTTTATATCCTCAAAAGTTTAACCAACGAGCATTTGCAGGAAGTTTTACGGCGCGGCTTGGAAACCCCTGTCAGGGGCTTGGGCGAACGGCAATTGCAGATTGACGATGAAGCGAGAGTGATGCTGCTGCATGCGGCAGATGGCGATGCTCGCCGGTTGCTCAATCTGCTGGAAATTGCTGCCGATCTCTTGGACGACGGCGAAACTATCACGCGCGATACTTTGGCGATGGTATTGGCTTCAGATGTGCGCCGTTTTGATAAAGGCGGCGATCTGTTTTACGAACAGATTTCAGCGCTGCATAAATCGGTACGTGGCTCAGATCCTGACGCGGCACTTTACTGGTTGGCCAGAATGCTGGATGGCGGATGCGATCCGCTGTATATCGCCCGTCGAGTCGTGCGCATGGCGAGCGAGGATATAGGCAACGCCGATCCACGCGCTTTGCAAATTGCCCTCAATGCCTGGGATGTGCAGGAACGTCTCGGTAGCCCTGAGGGTGAATTGACCATCGCTCAAGCCGTGGTGTATCTGGCGTCCGCCGCCAAGTCCAACGCTGTGTATAATGCGTTCAAATTGGCTCGTGCGGACGTGCAGTCGTTGCCAAGCTTTGACGTGCCTATGCATTTGCGCAACGCACCCACGCAATTGATGAAAAACATGGATTACGGCAAAGGCTATAGATACGCGCATGATGAAGAAAATGCGTTTGCCGCCGGGGAACGATATTTTCCGGATGAAATGCCGAGTCGGATTTATTACGAGCCAGTTCCGCGGGGGCTCGAAGTGCAGATTGGCGAAAAGCTCAAGCATTTGCGCGAGCTGAATCAGCGCGCGACAGCAAGCGCAGTGTCATCGAAGAGCAAATCGTCATGACGTGGCTTGCGGTTGCAATTGGCGGTGCCATAGGCGCGATGGCCCGGTACGGATTATTGCTGTCCTTATCGCACCGCCCCGACCGTTTTCCGGTGGCGACATTTCTCGCCAATCTCTGCGGCTGCTTTTTGATGGGAGTGCTGTACGTGCTGATCGTGCAAAGAGGTGTTATTCCCACCAGTTGGAGGCCCTTTTTGACGGTTGGTTTTCTTGGTGCTTTTACAACGTTTTCGACATTTTCGTTGGAAGCTTTATTGCTCTGGCAAAACCAGCAACCGCTGATTGCGGTTCTTTATGTGACAACCAGTGTGGTGGGTTGCCTTGTGGCTGTATGGCTTGGGTACACCGCAATGCATTTTTATTTTTCACAATAACAACCTTATCGGACTTTTATGTTAGATCCCAAATTCATTCGCAATCACCTCGAAGAAGCCGCTGCAATTCTTGCCAAGCGTGGAGTGACGCTGGATGTGGAAAAAATCAGCGCCGTTGAGGAAAGACGCAAAAAAATCCAAACGCACTGCGAGAATTTGCAACAAGAGAGTAAAACCCGGGCCAAAAATATTGGCGCGATCAAAGCTAAAGGCGGAGATATAGAACCACTGCTGAAAGAAGTTGGCGACCTGAAGCAGCAGTTGACCCAAGCAGAAGCGGATTTGGCAGCGGTTCAGCAAGAGTGGGAAAGCCTGCTCAGTTCCATTCCAAACTTCCCTGCAGATGAAGTGCCCGTCGGCAAAGATGAAAACGACAACGTGGAAATTCGCCGCTGGGGTACACCGCGCACGTTTGATTTTCCCATTAAAGATCACGTTGATCTCGGAGCTGATCTGGCGCAATTGGATTTTGAAGTGGCCGGGAAAATTACCGGTTCACGTTTTGCGGTGATGAAAAGTTCACTCGCACGCCTGCACCGCGCGTTGATTCAATTTATGCTCGATACCCACACATCTGAGCATGGTTATCAGGAAGTCTATGTGCCTTATATGGTCAACAAGGATTCCTTGTTTGGCACCGGACAGCTGCCTAAATTCGAAGAAGATCTTTTCAAATTGCAGGATGAGCGCGAATTTTATCTGATTCCTACGGCAGAAGTGCCGGTCACCAATTTGCTGCGCGATGAAATCGTCGACGAAAAAGTGCTGCCGTTGAAATTTACCTGTCACACCCCGTGTTTCCGCTCCGAAGCGGGCAGTTATGGGCGCGACACGCGCGGCATGATTCGCCAGCATCAGTTTGAAAAAGTTGAGTTGGTGCAATTTGTTCGCCCGGAAGATTCTGAGCAGGCACTGGAAACTTTGACCTCTCATGCAGAGACTATTTTGCAGAAATTGGGATTGCCATATCGCACCGTGGTTTTGTGCACCGGCGATATGGGATTCTCTTCTGCAAAAACCTACGACATTGAAGTCTGGTTGCCGTCGCAAAACAAATATCGGGAAATTTCCTCTTGCAGTAATTTCCGCGATTTCCAGGCGCGCCGCATGAAAGCCCGTTATCGCAGCGCAGCAACTGGCAAGCCCGAACTTCTCCATACCTTAAATGGATCGGGTCTGGCGGTCGGACGTACATTGTTGGCGATTATGGAAAATTACCAGCAAGCCGATGGCAGCATCGAAATTCCTGCCGTCTTACGCCCCTATATGGGCAATTTGGAAGTCATTCGCCGAGCTTAAGTTGTGGACTATTTGCCTCTGTTTTTTGATTTGCGTGGAAAGACTGTTTTACTCGTCGGTGGAGGAGTGGTCGCTCTGCGCAAAGCTCGTTTGCTGCAAAAAGCCGGGGCAAAAATCCGCGCGGTTGCGCCGGAAATAGCCGTCGATTTGGCAGAGTTGGTTAAGGAAGGTGCAGGTGAGATTATTCGCGAAAATTATTCCTCCGTGCATCTGAATGATGTAGTGCTGGTCATATCTGCAACGGATGATGCACAGGTTAATAACCAGGTGGCGGAAGATTGCCATTCTCGACGTTTACCGGTGAATGTTGTCGACAATCCCGAGTTGTGCAGCGTCATTATGCCGGCCATTGTGGATCGCAGCCCTTTGGTGATTGGCATCAGTAGCGGCGGTGAAGCGCCGGTTTTGGCGCGTATGGTGCGGGCTAAATTGGAGAGCCTGATTCCGGCCGCCTACGGTGGACTTGCTCAACTGGCCAGCCGCTTGCGTGATCGCGTCAAACGCCATTTTACCGATGGCGACGCCCGGCGCCGATTTTGGGAAAGTGCTTTAAGCGGACCTGCGGCAGAACTCGCTTTAGCAGGAGACCTCCGCGCCGCGGAAGCCGAGGTGGTACGTCAATTGGACCATCCACAGGGTAAGCGGGGAGAGGTTTATTTGGTGGGCGCAGGTCCTGGCGATCCGGATCTACTGACCTTCAAAGCGCTGCGCCTGATGCAGCAGGCCGAAGTAGTGCTCTACGACCGCTTGGTGTCAGAACCTATTTTGGACTTGGTCCGCCGCGATGCAGAGCGAATTTACGTCGGAAAAAAACGCGCTGATCACGCCCTCGAGCAGACCAAAATCAACCAACTACTGGTGGATTTGGCGCTGCAAGGAAAGCGGGTTTTACGTCTTAAAGGTGGCGATCCCTTTATTTTTGGCCGCGGTGGGGAAGAGATTGAGCTGCTGGCGCAAAATCAGATTCCTTTCCAGGTTGTTCCTGGTATTACCGCTGCGTCTGGCTGTGCCTGTTATGCGGGAATACCCTTGACTCACCGGGATTACGCGCAATCCGTGCGGTTCGTGACAGGGCATCTGAAGGACGACAGCTGTAATCTGTCCTGGAATGAGTTGATTGGCGACGATCAGACCCTGGTGTTTTATATGGGGCTCGCCAGCTTGGGCGAAATTTCCCGCCAGTTGATCTCTCATGGTAAAAGCCCGTCTACACCTGCCGCGTTGGTGGAGCAGGGCACCACGCGCCGGCAGCGGGTCCACGTGCAAACCTTGGAGTCCTTGCCGGATTACATCGCCCATAACGATGTACATGCGCCAACTTTGTTGATCGTCGGCGGTGTTGTTTCACTCCACGACAAGCTGAAATGGTATGAGCCCAGGGAGACGGCCGCAGCGCGTTTTAAAGTTGGCTGGTAATAGGCCGATATATAAGTTAAAGGCCTTAAAGAAATGGCATGGTTATGGTCAAGATCTTTCACCCCAATCCAATAATGCCTGCGCCTGTTGCTCGTCCGCGGGACCGCACCAATGATGTGGCGTCATCCGCCCCTACCCATGAACAAAAACAGGAAGTGGCGGCGACTGCCCCCTTTGTCGAACGCCGCAAATCCCGTTCAGACCGACGCGAGAAGAGGGCCTCCAGAGGCCCGTTTGATATGCGCAGCGGCCGCGACCGGCGAAAAAATTCCGGGCCCTATCCCTCAATCGAGATAGATGTTTAGTTAGGAGCGAGCCAGTTGAGTTCAGGGTTTGGGGAACTGCAGGATAACCCGCGTTCCTTCGCCGACCTTGGATTTGACCTGAATACGTCCGCGGTGTGATTTCACCACTCTCTTTACGATTGCCAATCCCAGTCCCGATCCGGGATATAAATCCTTGCTGTGCAGCCTTTCAAAAGGCGTAAAGATACTGCCGAGTTTGTCCGCAGGTATGCCTATTCCGTTATCCTCGACAACAATAGTGATATTGTCATCATTCGTTTCTGCCGAGACCTTGATATAAGGTCGTTCGCTTTGGTTGTACTTTATTGCGTTACTGAGCAAGTTCGAAAATAACAATTGAAGTTGGGAGAGATTGCCTTTGATTTCCGGCAGACTTTCCACTTCGATAATACCGTTTTTGCGCGCTACTGTTTCTCCGAGCATGTCGGCTGCGTTTCTCGCCGCCAAAGTCACAGGTACGGCGGAATAAGTGTCTGACAGCGAATCGATGGAAAGAAAATCCTGTAAATCCTCGATAAGGCGTTGAATGCCTTCAATTTTGGTTGAAATTTTGTCGAGATATTCAAACGGCAGGGAGGTTTCTTGTGGATACTTTTTCTGGGTTTCACGTTTAAAAATCTGCGCAAAACCGGAAACTTGCCACAAGCTGCTTCTGAAATCGTGCGTGAGACTGTAACAAAACGCTTTGTAATCTTCGTTTTTTTCCAATAAAGACTGAGTCAGTTTTTTTCGTTCAACAGCGTAATGGCAGGCGCGCACCAATTGCGAGGGTGTCAGTTCGTCTTTCGGTAGAAAATCCTGAATACCTTCTTTCACCAGTCGGTTTGCCAGCTCGTCGTCATGCAGCGATGTGAGCACAATAATTGGTGGCGCATCTTCGAGATTTTTGATTATGTCTACGGTATTTTCGATAGGTGAATCGGGTAATTTCAAATCGCACAAAAATACATCGACATGCTGATGATTGATGTGATGAATGGCGTCATTTAGAGACGTGTAAGATTGGATTTTGCAGTCGTTGCCAAAACTGCTTTTCAATATGTCTACGATCAGTTCCAGGTGATCCTGGTTGTCTTCTGCAATCAAAATATGCATCTGGAATCCTCAGAATCAGTAAACGTTTTTCGGTAGAGCAGATTTGAGCCGCCGATCGAGAAGGGGGAGGATCAGCTCTTCAAACACCGATGCCTGTAGGGGTTTGGAGAGATACATTTCCGCTCCGGACTTCAGGCAGATACGCATTTCTGATTCATTTGTTGATGTGCTCAACATAACAACGGGTATATGTTTAAGGGCGGCATCCTGCTTGATCGCGATAAGCGTTTCTATGCCATTCATACGCGGCATTTTTAAATCCATTAAGACAACACTTGGCAATGTGGCTGATGTTCTGAGGTAATGCAAAGCATCCTCACCATTTTTTTGAATGTCGATCGCAATTTCTGACGAACAATCCTGAATGGTGGCTTCTAACAGCTCTGCATGGTCAGGATTGTCTTCAACGATCAAAATCAGCCGGTGCTCGTCCATAACGCTCACTTCATATCGGGAAATAAAATGGTGAAAGTGGTGCCGTGTCCGACAGCGGACTCCACGGATAAGCGGCCCGAGTGTTTTTCTATGATGGTTTTGACGATAGAAAGTCCAACGCCACTGCCTTCTCCAGCTTCCGGGTTGAGACGTTCAAAAACGTTGAATATACGCTCCTGGTGTTGTTCGGCTATGCCGATGCCGTTATCGCAGATGCGCACTCCGGAATGGCCTGGTTCGTAGGCAGCGAAAATTTTTACTACTGGTGCCACATCCGGTTTGCTGTATTTAAGGGCGTTGGAAATAATATTTTGCAAGCATTGAAACAGCAGACTCTCTTGCGCATAGATGCGAGGCAGAGCGCCGTCGATCTCGATTTGTGCGTTTTTCTTTTTGATATCACCTTCAAGAGAATCCAGTACGTTGCGTAAAGTCGCGTTGGTGTCTACCCAGGTTTTCGCCAAATCGCGCTTGATGATTCTGGATAAATGCAATAGATCCTGTAGCAAGGATTCCATGGATCGCACATTGGCTATAATGCGGTCAAGCTTGTGAATATGGTTTTCCTTCTGGGCAAAATCAGCGGCGGATTTTAGTCGGTTGGCAAATCCGGCAATGGTGACCAGCGGCGCTTTGAGGTCGTGGGAAACGGCATAGATAAATTGTTCCATTTCCTGATTTTTTCGTCGCAACTCCACATTGAGATTCTTTAACGCGCGCTGCTGTTGCAAGCGTTCGCTGATATCAACAATTGAACTGATGATATAAGTTTCCTTATCCACGGTGATTGGCGTTAGCCCAACTTCAATAGGAAATAGTTCGCCATCCTTGCGTTGACCTTGCAAATCGTTGGATTCGTAACCCATTTTACGTCTGTCCGGGGCTTCCAGATAGTTTTGCACATATAGATTGTGGAGTGGCCGCAGGCTTGCAGGTACCAGTTGATGTATCGGTTTGCCAAATAATTCTTCTCGCGAATAACCAAACATGGCTTCCGCTTCACTATTGATCAATACAATATTTCCCTGGCTATTAATCATGATCATGGCGTTGGGTGCCGCTTCGACCGCCAGGCGAAAACGCTCTTCTTCGAGTTTGGTGTCGGACACATCTTTGGCGATAACGGAAAAGCCGATGATTTCCTGGTTCTCCGAGTGAATGGGCGAAATAGTGAGTGACAGATCGATTCGCTGCTTTTTCTTTTCGACATTGATATCAATGGTGCTGCCGGAGTTTTGTTCTGCGGTCGTCGCCAACAAAGCTTTTAATTTTGGCGCAACCGGCGGCGGGAAGAGGTTAAGAAACAATTTTCCTTCACAATTCTCACCAAAAATCCGGATTGCCGCTTCGTTTGCTGTCGTAATAAAACCGGCCATATTGAGGGAAAAAATGGCGTCTTCCGCGCTGTTGATAATCGCAGCGAGGCGAGCGTTGATTTCAGATGTGCGAGCCGCCTGTTTTTTCTCGTGGATAATGTCTTCCAGCATGTTGTCGATGGTTTTATGCGTGGCTCGCAAGGTGGCGGCTTGGTTGTTGAGCCGGATATTGGCCCTGCGAATCTCGCTGAAGGTTTTATAGTGCTGAAGGGTAAATGGGATGGAAAAGAGCATTAGCAATATGCAAATCAACAGGGTGCTGTACATCATCCAATCCGATATGGCGGATTGAGTTCGGTTGATCAGCAATACAGGATCCGATGAAGCAAAATTGGATGCATCTTGAAGAGAGCTTTCGGCTTGTAATTGTGCGCTCAAAGTGTCGAGGTTGGTAATAATTTTCGAAAGCGTCGTGCCTGTAATCGCAAAGAGCGCGAAAAGCAAGAGAACTCCCGCGATATAACAATAATAACGGCTAGGCATACTAGTCTTCATGGATCCGGTAGCGAGGTGAAAGACCTTGCTTTGCAAGTTCTTGGTTAATTTCTTTTTTTAACTGAACAATGCGTTCTTCTCGGCCGAGCGATGCTTCGTAAAGAGAGTTCATTTGGTTGAGTCGCGCCTCCAACTCACGTTGGGCTTCTTCCATTTCCTGATATTTTTTTTGAAAACTGGGGTTTTTCAGAAGCTCGGGCAATTTGGATAAAAATACCAGCGCTGTAACTATGGAAATGGACGCGGTTATGGCTTTTGCCCAGCCAATCAGTCGATAAGATGGCTCCCATATGGTGTAAATCTCTACCGCATGAGACAGGCCGGAGAAAAAAATAAACGCCATAAAGAGGTAAATAAGATCTGGGTCAGGAAATTTGTATTGACTGCGTGTGGCGAAAAGATAGAGCGCTATTGGAAGCAAAATAAACGCAACGACCATGACCAGGTTTGCGCTGATCAAGAGCCAAAAGATATCAGGAGACCAGGAAAAACATTGCCCAAATGGCAAAAACGACGTTTCCGTCGTCGTTGAGGTTAATTCGCTCATTGTGCTCTCCGTACGATGGAGGGCTGGCGGATGCCGGCTATTTGTTATTTCGTTAACGAATCGATTGTAGCCGAAAAATAACCTTTGTGATGGATAAGGTGAATGTGTTCAGAAAATTTGCGCAGTTATTTGTTGGTGCGCAACCACGGCGTTATTGACTTCAAGCGATCTATAAAACTTGTCGCTGTCGGCGGGCCGATGATGATAACGGAAACATTGTCTTTGCCTCCGTTTGCCAGCGCTGCGCTTATTAGAGCTTCAACGGCGGCGTCTGGATCTTTTGAGTCGTGCAAAATGTCGCAGATTTGCTGGTCGCTGACGGTGTCGCTCAGGCCGTCGCTGCACAGAACAATCCAGTCGTTCTTGTGCCAGATGCCTTCGACGACATCGACTCTTGGCTGTGCAACTTCATTCGAACCGAGACATTGGGTGATGATGTTTTTATCGGGGTGATCGTTGATTTCTTCGGCGGAAATGATACCTGACTGATATAGCATCTGGACGTAGGAGTGATCGATCGTCAGTTGCTGGAGGGTGTAACCGTCTTTATCGCGAGCCGTCCAGAGGTAAGCTCGGCTATCTCCTACCCAGGCGATTTGATATTGATTGCCTAATGAGCGCAGGGCGACGACGGTTGATCCCATGCCATATTTGCCCGTGCCATCCTGGGCCGCTTCCAATACGGCGTGATGGGCGTCGGTAATGGCGTCCACAAGCGACTTACCTTGGCGAATGGCCTCGCCAACCACTTGTACAGTAATGGCACTTGCCACTTCACCAGCGGCATGGCCGCCCATGCCATCGGCTACCAGCCACAAGCCAGATTGGGGGTCACTTAGGATTGCATCTTCATTATTGTCGCGTAGCAATCCTACATCAGTGGCTTGGCTGAAGTTTTTATCCGGCATAAATGCCCTTTACTATCCGTTAAACAACCGCTTTTAGCCTAACCGAAAAAGTTCTAGGTGTCGCGGCGAGAGTGGTGGAACGTGACGTTCCTTTGGTCGCGCGCCAGTTTGATATAAAGTCACCTGCAAGACAATCCTGCTTCCTGTCTTACCGTTTGTCCGTCTTCTTTAAAGAAAGCCTGGCTGGCGCCGATAACTCGATACCGGTTATTGGAGGTCATCATGGTTTCATCTGTCGGCTCTTATCAAACGCTGCAAATTTTGTCGGGCAAATCTGCGGCGAAACCCTCCCAGTGTCCGCCTAAAATGGCTGATAACACAGTTGCGACACCAAAGCAGAGTACGGACGGAACCACACAAGTTGATATTCGCGGCCAATCCGTCACCTATGGCAATTCGCGCACTGAGGGTGTTGAAGCCTATAAAGCCGTGGGTAATGCAAAGGAATCCGCCAATCCTTTTGCCTCGACAATCCTGCGTTTTATCGACGCACAGCTTCAGCGCGACGTCGCCAACGGCGCAACTCCTGAGGAGCTTGCAAGCCGCCTGCAGGCTGGCCTGAAGGGTTTTGAAGAAGGCTATGGGCAAGCTTACGAACAATTGGCTGCCGCAGGTTTTCTTAATGATTCGGTAAAAGCCGAAATCGAGCAGACACGCAGCCAAGTGCTAGCCGGTATACAAGAATTGGCCGATAAGCTGGGTGTTGAAATTGATCTGCCGAAAATGGACAAGCCGAGCAACCAGCAGCCAGTTTTGACGAGTCCTATTCAAGGGGAATCCGCCGCTGCGCCACAGCCGGTTGCGAACCCTGGCAAGGCGATCCTATCGGCGATTCTGCGGGACGTTCAGATCATCGAGCATTACCAAAAAGCCACTAAAGCCGACGCAACCTATGCCAATCCTGCCAAAGCACGTCCGGGCGTTCAGTCGACTTCCTTGGCTTATGGCGTAAAGGAAAGTAGGGATTTCTCCTTGAGGCTGCGTACAGCGGATGGCGATGCGGTCACCATCCGCCTCTCCAGCGATAAAGCCGGTACATCTGCTGTGAATTCTGACGGGCAGGGCAGAAGCATCAGCCTGTCAGGCAGTCAGAAATCCTCTTTTCAGTTCTCGGTAGAAGGGGAGTTGGATGAAGGCGAAATGCAAGCTCTGGCGGATCTGCTCGACCAAGTGGGCAGCATTTCTGAGCAGTTTTTTTCCGGAGATCTGGAATCTGCTTTTCGTCTGGCCAGTGAACTGGCATTCGATAAAAGCGAAATTGCCTCTTTCGATATCCGCTGGAATATGAGCCGCACAGAAGTGGCAGGGGAGTCCGTCGAATACACCGGGCATCCTGTGTATCCGGCTGACCGCTTTGTTGCAGATGTCTTGCGCGCGGCCGACTTCGCTGAGCGCCTCAACCAGCCGCGCAACCTGGTGGTCGATCTTCTCGATTGGGTTGCGCAAAACACTCAACAAGACGGGCGTAATGCCCTGCTTGCACCGGCGGCTTTGTCCGTCCTTTGAGTGGACGCGGGCTGCCGCCCTTGGTTAAATGCGCGCCTTTAACGAGGTGCGCGCGATATGCCTTCAATCCTTCTCTTCTCTACCCTCGGCTGCCATCTGTGTGAACAAGCAGAGGATGTGTTGCACGAGGTTCAGCAAAGCCATCCAGATCTGAATTGGCAGGTGATCGAGATCGCCGACTCCGACGATTTGATGGAGCGCTACGGAATCCGCATTCCGGTTTTACGCGACCCTATATCCGGCAAGGAGTTGGGCTGGCCCTTCGATGCGAGTAGCGTAATGAGTTGGTTGGGCGAGATAGGTTAAGCCGTCCTTGGCTACTGGATTAGAGGTATCGAGTGGCCTCTGCTTCTGAGAGAAAGGAGGTGGGTTTGCCCAGACGGTAGCCGTAAATCACAGAGAAGCACAGGACGTTTTGCACATACTGCCGCGTTTCTTTAAACGGAATGGTTTCAATCCAGACGTCCACTGGCTTTTCTTTTCCTTGTGGGCTCAGCCAGCGGTTTACCCTGTGCGGACCTGCGTTGTATGCCGCCGCGGCCAAAATCCGGTTGCCGTTGAATTCTCCCATCAAATAATTCAAATAGTGTCCGCCCAGACGCACATTGTGCTCAACCTCAAGCAAGTCATTGACCCCTGAATGCTTAATGCCAGATTTTTGCGCGGTGAATTGCGCTGTTTTGGGCATTATCTGCATCAAGCCCATGGCTCCGACGCGCGAGCGTGCACTTGCGTCAAAGGCACTCTCTTGGCGGGCGATGGCGTAAATGAACGTCGGTTCCAGCTGAGTATCTTTGGCGACCTTGGTGACTTCCTCTTGATAGGCCAAAGGAAAGCGCACGGTAAGCTCATTCCAGAGGTTGCCATTGATCATGGTTTGGATGCCGGTGGCATACCAGCCCCAATCCTGCGCCAGCTGTCCGGCGGCTATAAGTTGTTTTTCATCCATGTTTCTGGAAGCGTGCAGCCATTCGGCGCGGGCTTCCTGGATATTGCCCATCAACCACAATTCATAGGATCGCTGCATGCCTGGTTGTTCGGCGACTTCCTGCAACAATTGCGGATCGGTGGAACTGGATTCATCCACCAAGGAATAGGTTTGTTTTAGTTTGTCGGCTGACATAAAGCCGTAAAAACTGCGGTTTTTGGCGATTTCCTGATAAATCTCCTCAGCGGAAGGGAATCCGGCTAAGGATTGCTCCAGGGCTTCCTGAGCACGCGCGGCCCAATAACGCCAACGCTCGTTCTGGCGACCTTTTTCGTCGAGTAGAGCCAGAGCTTCAGCAAATTTGGCCCAGTCGCCTTCCGCTAGAACTTCGCGCAGCAGTTCATCCACTACTTCTTCCTGCCGCAGAGTGTGCGAATAGCTGAGCAATTCCTGCGCTTTGTCTTTATGGCCAGTGCGGATCAAGCGCTTCACGATGGTGAGCTTGGTGTCTTCCATCAGATCATCCGGGAACAATTGCTGGGCTTCGTACAGTTGCCAGTTGGTCAGGGCAACCGTCGGCAGATCGCGAGACAGCCTTTTGATGCCGTAGGCGATAATGTGCTGAGTGGGAAGGTCCTGATCCTTGAAGCGCTGTCTTTGGGTGATCAGTTTGGGATTTTGGTGGACCTGCAGATACAGCGTCGCTTTGGGTTTCAAGGTGGTGAGCTTATTGGAGAGGTACTGAGCGAAGCGAACCTCTCCGCGATTCATAGCTTTGTTGAAACGGCTCCAAACAAGCTCTTGCGACAAAAGGCCGGCTTTTTGCCATTCCGTGAATACAGGGTCACAAGCGTCGGGTTGAGATTTACCGACATCCCACAAAGGTGCTACTTCGTCCAATGCGCTTTTGTCGCCTGTTTTGATGCGCGCAGTCAGCGAGTGGCAGTGCAGTTCCAAAGAGTCATTGGTGCCGTGATCGTAATAGCGGACGTATTCCGCCCACTTATTTCGCACCGCAAGAACCTGCAACAGGTTTGTACGCAAGCGGCCGGCGAGAAAAGAATCCGCATATTTTTCGAGGAATTGATCGATATCCGCCAAGGGCAAATCGTTCAGACGGCCACGCAATTCGGCAAATTCCAAATATTGGCGCAATGGATAATTACCCAATTGGCCCAAATGCTCTTTGAATCGCTTGGAATCTTTTTGGGCGAGAGCGGCTTTGGCCTTTTGATAGTGATAGCGATGGCTCGCCAGTTCTGCATCACCTTTATTCGGCAGAGGTTGCGCCGATATGGGTGAAATGAGTGCGACCGCGAGGCTTGTGGCCAAGATCAGCCTGCGAGCTACGGTAATAGCTGACATACGAAGCGAAACTCAAAAGGGTTAGGATTTACAGGCGAGTAAGCTTAATAACTTAACAAACAACTTTAAGCTTGTCTCTCAAGTCAATGAACCTCACTCATCAAGTCTTGCCGAGTTCTGGCGAATTTGCCACTGAAAAAATCGTCATATTGTTGAATATTCCCCGGTCGTTCATGCAAGATGCCGCGCTGTTTCATTTATATGGTGCGCTGCTGTGAATCTGATAAAACTCGAAAACCTTCAACTGCACCACGGCGAGCAGGTTATTTTCGACAATTTGTCGTTGTTAATCCGCAAAGGTGATCGCCTGTGCATCATCGGCCGAAACGGAGCGGGCAAATCCACTTTGCTCAAAACAATAGAAGGATCCGTAGATCCCGATGTTGGTTCCATTTGGCGCGAGCCCGGATGTGTTGTGGCGGGTTTACAGCAGGATTTGCCCGAGTTTTCTGCCACTTCAGTTTACGATTTTGTTGCCAGTGGTCTGGCCGCTCTCGGACAGGATCTGGCCCGCTTTGCGCAATTGGCCAAGCAGAGTGATCCTGCCAGTCTGGCGGAGTTGGGGCGTGTTCAGCAGCGCATCGAAGCGGTGGATGGCTGGTCGGTGCAAAATCGTATTGAACAGGTGCTGACGCGCCTGGAACTCGATGGCAGCAAGATGTTGTCCGAGCTGTCCGGTGGCTGGCGGCGTCGAGTGGCATTGGCCAAAGCATTGGTGACTCAACCCGATGTATTGTTACTGGACGAGCCAACCAACCACTTGGACATAGTTTCGATTGAGTGGTTGGAAAATCAGCTTAAGGATTTCGCTGGTGCCGTAGTGTTTGTTACTCACGACCGAGCTTTTCTGCGAGCGGTCGCAAATCGTATAGGCGAGCTTGATCGCGGACGTTTGACTCTTTGGGACGGCGATTATTCGTCCTTTTTGCAATTTCGCGAGCAGAAATTAGCGGAAGAAGAAAAGAGAAATGCCGAATTTGATAAAAAACTCGCGCAGGAAGAAGCCTGGATACGCCAAGGTATAAAAGCCCGCCGCACCCGCAACGAAGGCCGGGTAAGAGCGCTGAAAGAAATGCGCCAGGAACGAGCGGCGCGCTTGGAACGCCAGGGAAATGCCCGCATGTCAGTGGCTGGCGATCAGGCATCCGGCAAGCTGGTGGCGGAATTTCGCGATGTCAGTTTTTCCTGGGGCGCTGAGCCCATCATTTCTCATTTCACAGGTTCAGTATTGCGCGGCGACAAAATCGGTCTTATAGGCCCCAACGGCGTCGGCAAAAGTACATTTCTCAAGCTTCTGATGGGCGTGCTCAAGCCGACGTCGGGTGAAATACGCCTGGGAAGCAAATTGTCCATCGCCTATTTTGATCAGCTGCGCGATGAACTCGATCTCGATAAAAGTGCCATGGACAATATTTCGGAAGGGCGCGAATACATCGAAATCGACGGCAAAAACAAGCATCTGATCGGTTATCTGCAGGATTTTCTTTTTACTGGAGAAAGAGCGCGAACCCCTATTCGAGCTTTATCCGGAGGGGAACGCAACCGGGTCCTGCTCGCCAAATTGTTTTCCAAACCAGCAAACTGTTTGATCATGGACGAGCCGACCAATGATCTGGACGCTGAAACGCTGGATCTTTTGGAGGATTTACTCCTTTCCTATACCGGAACTGTTCTTCTGGTCAGCCACGACCGGGAATTCCTCGACAATGTCGTGACCAGTACCATCGGTTTTGAAGGTAAAGGCGTACTCAAGGAATATGTCGGTGGCTATCAGGATTGGGTTCGCCAAGGTGGTGTGTGGTATAAGCCAGAGTCGGTGGTTGACGCTCGTCCCCGCCCAGAGCCCGCTGCACAAACACCGCAACCAGCGGAGAAACGCCAAAGCGGTAAGAAGTTGTCCTATAAGCTGCAAATGGAACTCGATGGCTTGCCTGCGCTGATCGAAAAGCTGGAACAAGAGGTTGAAGGGTTGCAAGCGGAGATGTCGGATCCCGCCTTTTACCAGCAAAGCCCTGCGGATATTGCGCGCAAAACCGCAGAGCTCACGGAGAAAAATGAGGCACTAAGCCGGGCTTACCAGCGTTGGGAGGAGTTGGAGTCCATGCGCGACGGCTAAACGCGAACGGCTAAAACGTCGCATTTGGCTCCATGCAGGACATCTGAAGCTGTTGAACCCAAAAGCAGGGCGAGGCCGTGGCGGCCATGGCTGCCAACCACGATAAGATCTGCGCCCAACTGAGCTGCGGTTTCGCGCAATTCAGCCGCCGTTTGCCCTATAACAACTTTGCTGCTGTGAATGGGGTGCTCGAGTTGAGCTGCTAGTGACGTCAGGCGTTTTTCCGCTTGTTCTTCAATCGCCAGCTGAGTTTCCGTCAGATCCATGGGAATGTCTCCTGCATAGGCAAAAGTAACGGGCTCGATAACGTGCAGGAGGCTGAGTTTCGCTCCATACAACTTGGCTAACTCTACTGCTTTGCGGGCAACTTGCAGGGACGAGTCGGGCGATAGATCGAGACCGACCAGGAGATGGGTGTAGATGCTCATAAATCACTCCTCCTTATAGATGTTTTGGGTGATTAGGCGTTTTTGCAGCTGTAAGCGCCTATTGAGCAGTGTAATTCAAAAGCCAAGGCCGATAGTGGGCTTTTTGTTAGGAGTTTCTTGGTGAATTGGTTCTTCTTTTTATTGTTGTTTCTCGTATTTGCGATGATTGTAGGGCCGATTCTATTGATCAAGCCCAGTCCTCGACAGCAACGCATTGCGCAATTGAGGACAAAGGCGGGTTCCCTTGGTCTGCGCGTCAGCCTGCAAAATCACGCCGGACAATCCATCGCAGTGTATGAAAAGCCCTGGCCGCGCAATGAGCAGCAGCGCTATGGAGGGCAGGAATGGTCGCTGGAACGACAATCGTATCAACATGAAATTCACTTTAATGAATGGTGGGCCTGGAAGGGGAATAAGCCTCGTGCCGATGCGGTTCTCGCCATATTGCAGGAGAAGCTGACAGAGTTGCCAAAAGGTGTGATGGCAATTGAAGCCAACGGCCTGGGACTCAGATGCTATTGGACGGAGCAGGGGACTGAAGAAACCTTAAAGCAGTTGGCTGGTTGGTTAACCGACACAAGCGACGCTATTTGGCCTTATGTTCGTCGACCAGAGGCTTCGCCGACTCCAGATTTGTTGGATTCAGATTACTGAAGATAGGCTTTTGCGTTGGATTAAATGCCGATTCCGGCATTAACTCCTCGTCCAGCGCCAAACGTTTCCCTTCCAGAATTTCGTCGATTTCCCGCACCAGCCGATGTCGTCGATCATCTTGCAGGTGCGAGGTCATCAGCAGGTTTTGGGCACGCTTGTAATATCCGTAGGCCACCACGGGATCATTGCGATTGACCGCCTGATGTCCCAACACCACCAGAGATACGACATCCAACATCATGTGTGACCATCCGAGTTCTCGAATGCTCGATTCCATGTCTGCATTCTGTATGCGTCCAAGTGCGTGGTGTCGCCGCACAATACGGCCTGCCTCGGTGAGAAATTGTTTATGTTTGGCGATGGCGGCTTCGTCTGGCAAGACTCGGTAAAAGGGTTGGGACCGTTGGCCTGCAGCAAACTTTTCTGCTAACTCCTTTGCTTGTTCTAACTTTATATCGATGGATGTTGCGTTTGGGTCGAGCCGTTTGATGCTTTGAGCCAAGTCGAGTATCTCATCGTTAATCAGCCTGGGAACCAGGATCGATTCGATAAGAGGCTCAACTCCCGCGCAAATCTCCTCCAGTTCGCCAATACGCAGTGTCATTTGCTGAAGTTTATGTTGCAGTACGTGACGGCGTGTCTGCATATGATCGGCAAATCCTACGAGCAGTAAGGAGGCTGCGATCAGAAAGAGAAGAACAAGGACACCGGTAAAGCCGCTCATATCACCAAGTTGTGAGAAATAGTGTAAAGAATGGACCGCAGGCTGCGCCGGTCATATGGTTTAAGAATAGCAGAGCTCCAACTTGACAATGCCTGTTTAAAAGCTAGGGAAATCAATAGGTTAAAGTTGGCTGGCGAGAGGACTTGGGCGACTGCTGAGATGGGAGGTTAAGAGCTTGGCTTAGATCACAGCTATTGGCACTTTACTTGACCTTATAAGCCTCAGGACTTATATATGCGCACCTCATGTGTCAGACGGCTCGGAAATGCCTTGATTCGCTTGGCTCTGAGCCTAACGGAGTCCGGAGGCGGCCATAAGGCTAATCTCCGGGACACGATTTTCATTTAATTCGATAGCAGGCACCTATGGGGAAGTCACTGGTAATCGTGGAGTCGCCGGCAAAGGCGAAAACCATTAACAAGTATCTGGGTAGCAACTACATCGTTAAATCGAGTGTTGGCCATATCCGCGATTTGCCCACCAGTGGTTCTGCTGCTCCCGTGGACACTAAGGCGCGCGCCGCAGAAGCGGCCAAAACCCGCAAAATGACGGCGGAGGAAAAGGAAGAATATCGGCGTCGCAAAGCCCGCGACCAGTTGATTAAACGTATGGGGGTCGACCCCTACAACAACTGGGAAGCTCATTACGAAATTCTGCCGGGCAAAGAAAAAGTAGTTGAGGAGCTGAAAAAGCTCGCCGCGAGTGCCGATGAAATCTTTCTCGCGACCGACTTGGATAGGGAAGGAGAGGCGATTGCGTGGCACCTTCGCGAATCCATAGGCGGTGATCCCGAGCGCTATCGCCGGGTAGTCTTTAATGAAATCACCAAAACTGCGATTCAACAGGCGTTCAAACAGCCAGGCCGGTTGGACATCAACCGAGTTAACGCGCAGCAAGCGCGACGCTTTCTGGACCGCATCGTTGGCTATATGGTCTCGCCGCTTTTGTGGGAAAAAATAGCCCGCGGTTTATCAGCAGGGCGCGTACAGTCCGTAGCTGTCAGATTGATTTGTGAGAGAGAGGCTGAAATCCGCGCTTTCGTGCCGGAAGAATATTGGACCTTGGCTGCACTCCTCAGCACCGCGAAAAAAGAACAAAGCAAGTACGAAGTCTTTAAATACAAAGGCGAAGATTTTGCGCCCAAAACAGGCGAGCAGACTCAGCAGGCAGTTAAGCAGCTGGAGAACGCGCAATACAAAGTCATCGCCCGGGAAGACAAACCTACCCAATCAAAACCTTCCGCGCCTTTCATTACGTCAACGCTACAGCAGGCTGCCAGTACGCGTTTGGGTTTCGGCGTGAAGAAAACCATGATGCTGGCCCAGAAGCTCTATGAAGCGGGTTACATCACCTACATGCGAACCGATTCGACCAACTTGAGCGCCGACGCCATACAGTCATGCCGCTCTTATATCGAGGAGAACTACGGTAAGCCTTATCTGCCTGAGAAGCCAAACTACTACGCCAGTAAGGAAGGTGCTCAGGAAGCTCACGAAGCGATTCGCCCCTCAGATGTGTCGATTCTGCCGAATCATTTGTCTGGCATGGATCGGGACGCGGAGCGCCTGTATAACCTGATTTGGCAGCAATTCGTTGCTTGCCAGATGACCCCGGCGCAATTTACCAGCACCACTGTCACTGTGGCGGCAGGGGATTATCAGCTCAGGGCCAAAGGACGCGTTATCCGCTTTGATGGTTTCCTGAAAGTGGCTCCGCCAGTGGCCAAAAAGGACGATGAAGGTCTGCTGCCGGATGTGAAGGTCAATGACATTCTCACTCTCGATCAGCTTGTACCAACCCAGCACTTTACCAAAGCGCCGCCGCGCTACAGTGAAGCGAGTTTGGTGCGAGAGCTGGAGAAACGAGGTATAGGGCGTCCCTCCACCTACGCATCCATCATTTCCACTATTCAGGAGCGCGGTTATGTCCACCTTCAGAACCGTCGCTTTTATGCCGACAAAATGGGAGACATAGTCACAGATCGTTTGGTTGAAAGTTTTAGCGATCTGATGGATTACAGTTTTACCGCCAATATGGAAGAAGAGCTAGATGATGTAGCGGAAGGTAAGCGGGATTGGCATGAATTGCTGGACACCTTCTATGCAGACTTCTCCAATAAATTGACCAAAGCCCAGGGCAGTGAATTCGGCATGCGTGGGAATGAACCCACAGAAACCGACATCGTCTGCGACAAATGCGGGCGTCATATGCAAATTCGCATTGGCTCGACAGGTGTTTTCCTGGGGTGCTCCGGATATGCGCTGCCGCCTAAAGAGCGCTGCAAAAATACCAAGAATTTGGTTCCCGGCGACGAGGCGGTGGATGTCGATAAAGACGAAGAGGCCGAATCCCGTCAGTTGCGTAACAAGCGCCGCTGCAAACTGTGTAATGCAGCTATGGATAGCTACTTGTTAGATGAATCGCGCAAGCTGCATATCTGTGGCAATAATCCGGACTGTCCCGGCTATGAAGTAGAGCAGGGGGCTTTCAAGCTCAAAGGTTACGAAGGCCCAGTAATCGAATGCGACAAATGCGGCAGCGAAATGCAGCTGAAAACGGGTCGATTTGGTAAGTATTTCGGCTGTACTAACGAATCTTGCACCAATACTCGCAAGCTGCTGCGCAACGGTGAAGCCGCGCCACCCAAAATGGATGCCGTAGATATGCCTGACCTCCGTTGCGATAAAGTGGACGACCATTATGTCCTGCGCGACGGCGCATCAGGTTTGTTCCTGGCGGCCAGCCAGTTCCCCAAAAACCGCGAGACTCGCGCGCCTTTGGTACGAGAGTTGATTCCTTATCGAGATCAAATTGATCCCAAATATCATTATTTACTGGATGCGCCTCAGGCTGATCCGGAAGGGATCCCTGCGGTGATCCGGTTTAGTCGTAAAACCCGCGAGCACTATGTGCAAGCCGAGGTGGACGGCAAACCTACAGGATGGAAAGCGTTTTTCGATGGTAAGCGCTGGCAGGAATCCGATGGTGGCAAAAAATCGACCGCCAAGGCCAAGTCGTAAGTGGTGGAGTTCTAATGTCTAGAGCAGCGCGCCGAGTCGACCAGCATCTGTCAATCTGCCAGGAATTAGTTCACTTGGCAGAAACTTCCGGGGCAAGTACGGCGCTGCTGACTTCTCTGTGTTTGCAGTTGGAACTCAGTATTTGCCTCTATCTTATAGAGGTGCAGCAGCCCGGCGGGAAGAGTGTGGTTGCACCGCGCTGGACGCTCGATCGCGATTACTTGGTGGCAACCGCGCGGCCCACATCCAATCCTGATCTGAAAGAGTTGGCTGATTTGGCGGAGGATGAAGATTCTTGGTTAAATCTACTCTTGGGTTATTTTTACCGCCTGCGGATGGTGGAGTCGTCTCCCTCTATAAAGGGGGCGATTTTCGAGTCAGATCTTGAATCTCCAGCATCTGCGCCATTGATTGCGTCATCTCGGCAACAGCCGTTACCGGTGATTGAGCTTGCGGGTTTGAGCAATGGACTCCACAAGTTCAAAGAGCTGGTTGAGCGACAGCGGCTTGCTCGCGAAGAATTTTGACGTTTATTAACAATTGTTTTCCCTCTAATTCCGCCGTGCGGTTTCAAGGTCAATATGCCGATTTTTGAAGACTCCTCCTTTTACGAGATTGTTGAGCTGGATAATGGAGATATCGCGTTGCAACGATCAGACGATAAAAATGAAGAGCCTCTTGTGACGGTGCACTTTTCCAAGTTATCTGATGCCTATCTTGGAGCAGCGCGTTTTGAAGTGGCGAAAATCATGATTGAAGCAGGGCTGGACGCTGTTGCGGACCTGGCAGAGGAGCAGCAGGATGATCCTCAGGGTTTTATTGAAAGCTCAAGTCTCCTGCACTAAGCCTTAGACTCTTCTACCCCTCTATCTCGCCGTTGCGTCCTCGCAGTAATAAACCATGACAACGCCCCACGTGGGCGGCAGTTTCCAAACGCATGATTTGACTTTCTGTAAGTCTGCCAAGACTCCCTACCACAGTGTGGCTATTACCTTCTTCCAGCGCTCTGACCAGTATCGAGAAAGTGTCAGCGCTTGAGTCCGGATAGACGAATCGGGTTCGATAAAGATCAAATCCATAGAGCCGTAAACTTTCTTTATCGACCTTTTCTGTAACGACCCAAGTCAACCAGCGGCTATCTTTGGTTTGACTCAGAAAAGCAAGAGACGGCAAATAAACTGAAGCGTGCTGATCATCTGGCAGGATGATCTCAGTAATACCGCCAGTTGGTGCTTTACTGGTGGCATTACTGTTTCGGGCAATGGCTCTGATGGATGACATGATTAGCTCCTTCGGATAATACCGACGCTCAAGCCTTCAATAGCAAAAGTTGTATCTCGCAAATCAACTTTAATGACATCAAATTCCGGGTTCTCCGGCCAAAGTTCAATAACAGAGCGGTTGCGCTCGCGGCGAAAACGTTTGACCGTTACTTCGTCTTCGATACGCGCCACCACTATGTCGTTATTGTGTACTTGGGTGGTTCTGTGCACGGCGAGCAAATCTCCGTCGAGAATGCCCGCGCCCTTCATGCTCATGCCTTTCACGCGCAGGAGATAGTCGGCTCTCATGCGGAAAAAATTCTCTGGGATGGGGCAGTACTCTTCGATATTTTCCTCGGCCAGAATGGGATGACCTGCTGCGACCCTGCCAACCAGCGGTATGCCGCGAGCGTGATCGGGTAGCCGTATGCCTCTTGAGGCGCCTTCGACGATTTGAATCACGCCTTTTCTTGCCAGCGCCTTGATGTGCTCTTCTGCAGCATTGGCCGATTTGAAACCGAGGATCTGAGCAATTTCGGCTCTGGTCGGGGGGAATCCAGTCTCTTCAATCTGATCCTTGATGAGTTCAAATACTTGGCGCTGTCTCTGGGTGAGATCGCTCATGCTGCCTCCGGAAAGGGCTGTTGATATGTACAGGTGCTGTAATTATATACAGTGGTGGACCGATGGCAAGTGACATGATTTGCGGGGTAGGGTAGGGAAAGGAGGGGCATGGACTGGGGAGGGTTTCCGCCCCGAATGAAGAAGGTGTACGAAAGTAAACAAAATCTAACTTGTTAATACATTTGAGATCCCTTTGTAGGGGTGATTATGTAATCAATATTTTTGAAAGTTTTAAGGAGGGTGAAAATAAGAGTGCAATCTCACGACGCCAAGAGCATTGGCTCGACAATATCCAGTGTTTTATAAGGGGTTTTCTTGACAAATTTGCGAGTGCGCGCGTATTTTCCCGAACTTCATGGTTTGAAAAGGGCACTCTCATGGCTAACGGAGATACGGTAGAAAGAATTTTGCGTGCAGCTACGATTTTGTTCGCCGAACGGGGGTTCGCAGAAACGTCGTTGCGCACCATCACCGGAATGGCCGATGTGAATCTTGCAGCCGTTAACTATCATTTCGGCACAAAAAAGTCGCTGATACAGGCTGTTTTTAGTCAGTTTCTTTCCCCTTTTTGCCGAGAGTTGGAACGTCGTTTAAATGACATGGAGAGTTCTCTAAGTCCGGGGCAGGTGCCTGGCGCGGAGCGGCTGCTACGGATATTGATCGACTCCTTAACCGAGTCCGTCCACTCAATTAATGAAAAGCCACAGCGTTTTATGCGCTTGCTGGGGCTTGCCTATACACAGTCGCAGCAGCATCTGCGCACATATCTTTCGCACACTTATGGTTCAACCTATAACCGCTATATCGGGTGGCTGAAGCGAACTCAGCCAGGTCTAGATCCCATAGTCTTTTACTGGAGGCTTAACTTTATTTTGGGTGCGTCCATTTTTACTCTGGGAAGTTTTGAATCCATTCAAGCGATCCTGCGAGAGGATCACCAGGAAGAAACCGATATGAGACAAGCGTTGGTTTATTTGGTTGATGCATTGACAGGCTTGTTAAACAGTCCAACAAGTGAAAAAACAATAGCTTGATGAGCTGGCACACCTACGCCAAGTGATCAGATAGAATGGTCAATTTTAAAAGTGGCCTCAAATATGCCGTCTCGTTCCGACTATCCGCTTGGTCCTGTAGTGCTCGATATTGCGGGCACAGAATTGCAACCCGAAGAAGCTGAAGTCCTTCAGCACCCGCAAGTCGGCGGGTTGATTTTGTTTAGCCGCAACTTCGAGTCTCCTGAGCAGCTCTGTTATTTGGTGGGGTGTGTCCGCTCCGTCCGTCCTAATCTGTTGTTGGCTGTGGATCAGGAGGGCGGGCGAGTGCAGCGCTTCAAAAGTGGATTTACTCGTTTGCCCGCATTGCGCGATGTGGGTGACCTGTTTGAGCAGGATTCGCAGCGTGCAATACAAACTGCCCGTGAATTGGGGTGGTTGATGGCGTCGGAGGTAAGAGAGTGCGGCGTGGATATCAGCTTTGCGCCAGTGGTAGATGCTGATGATGCATTTGGCTCCGTGATTGGCGACAGAGCTTTCAGCCCGGATTTTGCGATCGTGGCCGAACTAGCCAAGGCTTATATTGGTGGTATGGGCGAAGCCGGTATGGCTGCGACCCTCAAACATTTCCCTGGGCATGGGGCTGTTGAAGAAGACAGCCATGAAGAGTTGCCCGTGGACGAGCGATCTTTCGAAGAGGTTTGGGAAGAGGATATGCGGCCTTTTCGCGCTCTTCTTCCTCTGGCTGGCGCAGTCATGCCGGCTCATATCTTGTTTGCTTCTGTTGACCCCAATCCCGTCGGCTTTTCTTCATTTTGGTTGCAGAAAATACTCCGCCACAAACTGGGTTTTGGGGGGATCATTTTTAGCGATGATTTGTCGATGGAGGGTGCCTCGGTCATGGGAGATCATTGTGATCGAGCTGAGGCTGCTCTCGCTGCAGGTTGCGATGCGGTGCTGGTATGTAATAAACCTGCCAAAGCCATTGAAGTAATTGAACGGCTAAACGCGGTAGCTCATCCTGCGAATAATCGTTTATCCCTTATGTGTGCCCAAAAAGCGACTCCCTCCGGTTCGCCGGCAACCCTGCAAAAGGCGGAGAGATGGCGCAGAGCGGTTGCTCTGGCAGAAACGCTTCTGTGAGGTGGCTCTGACCAGATTGGTTCAGAGTTAGCAAACGAGACTTCTATTGTTTGCGCGGCATCAGGATTGGCCCCGAAGACTGGCAATCCTCTGATGCTGTCTATATACTGCGCGACTATTTTTCTTTTCCCTCCCCATCATGTGGCCTTTGGTAGGGGTCACCACTGAGTAAGGACTGTTTTGAATGCCTCTGATTACCTTGCCTGATGGCTCCCAGCGAAGCTTCGATGCTCCTCTAACTGTGCTTGAATTGGCCCAGTCGATAGGTCCTGGTCTGGCAAAGGCGACCTTGGCCGGTGTTGTCGACGGCAAAATGGTTGATGCGAGCTTTGTCATCGAGAAGGACGCTTCTGTTTCTATCATTACCGATAAGTCGCCAGAAGCTCTCGAAGTTATTCGTCACTCCACTGCGCACTTGCTTGCCCAAGCGGTTAAGCAACTGTTTCCAGAGGCCCAGGTCACCATTGGCCCTGTGATTGAGGATGGGTTCTACTACGATTTTGCGTATAAGCGCCCGTTTACGCCGGAAGACCTCGCGCTGATCGAAGAGCGCATGAACCAATTGGTTCAGCAGAATATCGATGTTCAACGCCGCGTTTTGCCGCGCGACGAGGCGGTGGCTTATTTCCTTGGTCTCGGAGAGACATATAAAGCTGAAATCATTCAGGCAATTCCCGCAGATGAGCAGCTTTCTTTGTATCGTCAGGGCGACTTTGAAGATCTTTGCCGCGGTCCGCACGTCCCGTCCACAGGTAAATTGGGTCACTTCAAATTGATGAAAGTGGCGGGCGCCTATTGGCGTGGCGACTCGAAGAACGAAATGTTGCAGCGGGTGTACGGTACGGCCTGGGCCAATAAAAAAGATTTGGCTGCCTATCTGCATCGCTTGGAAGAAGCGGAAAAGCGGGATCACCGCAAACTGGGTAAAAAGTTCGACCTCTTTCATATGCAGGAAGAGGCTCCGGGGATGGTGTTCTGGCATCCGCGCGGTTGGATGCTGTACACGATCATTGAAAACTATATGCGCGAGATCCAGCGCGCGAACGGTTATAAAGAAATCAAAACACCGCAAATCGTGGATCGCACGCTTTGGGAAAAGTCCGGGCACTGGGACAAGTTTCGCAACAACATGTTTACGGTGGAGTCGGAGTCGCGCGACTATGCTGTTAAACCTATGAATTGCCCCTGCCATATCCAAGTGTTCAATCAGGGATTGAAGAGCTATCGCGATCTGCCTTTGCGTCTGGCGGAATTTGGTTCATGCCATCGCAACGAAGCGTCTGGTACTTTGCAAGGACTTATGCGGGTAAGAGGCTTTACACAGGATGATGCCCATATCTTCTGTGCTGAATCGATGATTCAGGATGAGGTTTCGCGTTTCACGGATTTGCTATTTAGCGTCTATGCTGATTTCGGTTTCAGCGATGTCATAATCCGCATTTCCACGCGCCCTGAACAACGCGTAGGCAGTGATGAAATCTGGGATAAAGCCGAGAAAGCATTGGCTGATGCTTTGGATGCGAAAGGCTTGGCTTGGGAGTTGCTGCCGGGAGAGGGTGCGTTTTACGGTCCGAAAATCGAGTTCTCGCTGAAGGATTGCATAGGCCGGGTTTGGCAGTGCGGAACCATTCAGGTGGACTTTTCTATGCCAGCCCGTCTGGACGCCCAGTTTGTGGCGGAAGATGGATCGCGTCAGACGCCCGTTATGCTGCACCGCGCGATCCTCGGTTCGTTCGAGCGTTTTATCGGTATTTTGATCGAACATTACGAAGGTGCCTTCCCTGCATGGCTCGCTCCTGAGCAAGTGGTGGTGATGAATATTACGGATAATCAGGCAGATTATGCTCGATCTGTCGAGAACTCCCTTAAAAACAAGGGGTTCCGAGCTGTATCTGACTTGAGAAATGAAAAGATCGGCTTTAAAATCCGCGAGCACACAATCCAGAGGACGCCGTACTTGGTCATCGTAGGTGATCAGGAAGTGGAAAAGGGGACTGTTTCAGTTCGCACCCGTGATGGGAAAGACCTTGGTTCCATGACGCTGGCGGAGTTCAGTGAGCTTCTTTCCAAAGATGTTGCTCAACGTGGTCGCACGACTCACTGACGACACGCTCTGGTGTTTATTAATTTTTAGAGGAGCATTTTATTATTAACAAAGATAACGGAAAGGCCCCCCGCGCAAAGAAGGCCATGATCAATGATCAAATTCAAGCGAAAGAAGTCCGCTTGATCGGCGCCGACGGCCAACAGGTCGGCATAGTATCCATCGAAGAGGCATTGGCGGCGGCAAGAGCGGCCAGTCTGGATTTGGTGGCCATAGCGGTGGAAGCGGAGCCGATAGTCTGTAAGGTGATGGACTATGGCAAACACCTTTTCGAACTGAAGAAATCCAAAGCTGCTGCCAAGAAAAAGCAGAAGCAGCAGCAGATTAAAGAAATGAAGTTTCGTCCAGGGACGGAGGAGGGCGACTATCAGGTGAAACTGCGCAACCTGATACGTTTCCTGGAAAATGGGGACAAAGCCAAAGTATCGCTGCGGTTTCGCGGCCGAGAACTGGCTCACCAAGAGCTTGGTATGGAAATGATGAAGCGTATCGAGAAAGACCTTGAAGATTTGGGCATCGTTGAACAACAGCCCAAAATGGAAGGTCGTCAGATCGTAATGGTGATTGCCCCGAAAAAGAAAAAATAGCCGGGCTTTTTAGCTGCCTTGCTGTTTTCTAAAAAACCTGTGCAAATGCACAACAATGCGGAGATTTATCTATGCCAAAAGCTAAAGTACACAGTGGTGCTGCTAAGCGGTTTAAAAAGACCGCCGCTGGTTATAAGCACAAGCGCGCTTTCAAAAGCCACATCCTCACCAAAATGACAACCAAGCGTAAGCGTCAGTTGCGTGGTACTTCCACGTTGAACGGTTCTGACCTGCCTTTGGTTAAACGTATGCTGCGCTCCAACTGAGTCGCGTCATTAATAGTCGAATTGAGAGGATAATCTTATGGCACGTGTAAAACGTGGTGTAACGGCGCGCAGAGCCCACAAAAAAGTATTGAAAGCAGCAAAAGGATACTACGGAGCGCGCTCCAGGGTATTCCGAGTTGCCAAGCAAGCTGTCATCAAGGCTGGCCAATACGCGTATCGCGACAGACGAGTTAAGAAGCGTGATTTTCGTGCGCTTTGGATTGCTCGTATCAATGCTCAGTCTCGCGCTGAAGGTTTAAGCTATAGCCGTCTGATCGCGGGCTTGAAGAAAGCGAACGTTGCTCTGGATCGTCGAGTTCTGGCTGATCTGGCTGTTCATGACAAAGCTGCATTCGCAGTTATTGTAAACACAGCGAAACAAGCGCTGGCCGCTTAATTTGCTGTTGTTTTGAAAGCTTTGAGGGGGAGAAGCGCATTGCTTCTCCCCTTTTTTATTTGGGATTGCTGATACTGTATCGCTCAGGGACGTGATCCACTAAACTGCCGCATTGTTTTGATTCATCGGGAAACCTTAAATGGAGAACTTATCTTCTTTAGTTAACGACGCATTGGCCTTGATTGAAAAGGCCGAGAATCTGGACCAGATTGAACAGATTCGCGTCGACTTTCTCGGCAAAAAAGGTCACCTGACGGGCCTGCTCAAATCCCTTGGCCAATTGTCACCGGAGGAGCGACCTGAAGCGGGTGCCAAAATTAATTTGGCCAAAGAGCAAATTCAAAATGCCCTGGCTGATAAAAAGCAGCAATTGGAAGAAATTGAAATTTCTCGGCGTTTAAGCGCTCAGTCAGTGGATGTCACTCTTCCTGGGCGTGCCGAAGAAGTCGGCGGTTTGCATCCGGTTAGCAGAACCTTGGCGCGCATAGTCTCGATTTTTCAGAGTGCTGGATACAGCGTAGCTGAGGGGCCTGAAATCGAGGACGATTTCCATAATTTTGAAGCGCTGAATATTCCGGCGCACCACCCGGCGCGAGCCATGCACGACACTTTCTATGCAGGTGATCGCCATGTGCTGCGCACACACACATCGCCCGTGCAAGTTAGGACGATGGAGACAAATGAGCCCCCTATTCGAATCGTTTGTCCCGGCCGGGTTTATCGCTGCGATTCTGATTTGACCCATACTCCAATGTTCCATCAGGTAGAAGGGCTTGTCGTTAATAAAGATGTCAGCTTTGCGGATTTGAAAGGAACCGTGGATCAGTTTTTAAAAGCCTTTTTTGAAGCAGATGCAC
The DNA here is from genome assembly GCF_014336955.1 of Saccharophagus sp. K07. Classification (GTDB taxonomy): domain Bacteria; phylum Pseudomonadota; class Gammaproteobacteria; order Pseudomonadales; family Cellvibrionaceae; genus UBA5868. The sequence goes on from NZ_QRAI01000001.1 coordinate 1,281,383, forward strand.
CGGTTCGTTTTCGCCCTTCTTATTTCCCTTTTACTGAGCCTTCAGCGGAAGTGGATATTCAGTGCACCCAGTGTGGTGGCAGCGGTTGTCGAGTGTGTAAAAACACCGGTTGGCTGGAAGTCATGGGATGTGGAATGGTGCATCCGAATGTGTTGCGCTCGAGTGGTATAGACCCAGAAGTCTATACCGGTTTTGCGTTTGGTATGGGTGTGGAGCGTCTGGCGATGCTGCGCTATGGCATAAATGATTTGCGCCTGTTCTTTGAGAACGATCTGAATTTTTTGCGTCAGTTTAAATAAAACGTGTTCTGGCACAGCATCGACAACCTTTGAATTTCGAATGACAGCGGATTATGAAAATTAGCGAAGCCTGGTTAAGAGAGTGGGTCAAACCGGAAATAGGTACCACGGAATTAGTTGCACAACTGACGATGGCGGGTTTGGAAGTTGATTCGGTAGAACCTGCCGCTGCCGCATTTTCTGGCGTTATCGTTGGGGAAATTATTTCCGCTGAGCCGCATCCGGACGCGGAAAAATTGCGTGTATGCAAAGTGAAGGGGCATCCAGATGGGGAGCTTCAAATAGTATGCGGCGCTCCAAACGCGCGCCCAGGAATCAAGATTCCCTTCGCCACAATTGGTGCCGAGCTTCCGGGTGATTTCAAAATCAAGAAAGCCAAACTGCGCGGCGTCGAGTCGTTTGGCATGCTGTGCTCTCAAACAGAGCTTCAGATAGGCGATGACGATTCCGGTTTATGGGAACTGCCTGCAGATGCTCCTGTGGGCCAGGATCTGCGCAAATATTTGCAGTTGGACGATTCGGTTATCGAAATCGACTTGACTCCCAATCGAGGAGATTGCCTGAGTGTTCGAGGTTTGGCTCGCGAAGTGGGAGCCTTGAACCAAGCGGATGTCAGTGCGCCTGTTATTAACGCTGTAGCTCCGCGATCCAACGACCAATTTCCAGTTTCTGTCGAAGCGCCAGCCGCGTGCCCGGTTTATGTGGGGCGGGTGGTTCGAGGTGTGGATTTGAGTCGACTCACTCCGACTTGGTTGCAGGAAAAATTGCGTCGCAGCGGCCTGCGCAGCATCGATCCCGTTGTGGATGTGACCAATTACGTGATGCTCGAATTGGGGCAGCCGATGCACGCTTTTGATCTCGACCGCCTTCAGGGCGGTATCGAAGTCCGCATGGCAAAAGCTGACGAATCCTTGAAATTACTGAATGGTCAGGCGGTTGCTTTGCGTGAGGATACGCTTGTTATTGCGGATAAAAGTGGCGTATTGGCAATAGCGGGAGTTATGGGCGGGGCTGAGAGTGGTGTGAATTCTGCTACTCAATCCATCTTCCTGGAAAGTGCTTTCTTTGCACCAGAAGTGATTGCAGGTAAAGCCCGTTCATACGGATTGCATACGGATTCGTCTCATCGCTTTGAAAGGGGTGTGGACCATCAATTGCAAACCTTGGCCGTCGAGCGCGCTACTCAGTTGCTGATGGAGATCGTTGGTGGCGAGCCTGGACCGGTTATTGAGGTCAAAAGTCAGTCCCATATTCCCGCAGAGCGAGTAGTGCAATTGCGCCGCTCCAGACTGCGCAGTGGGCTGGGGCTGAGCGAAGAGGTGAATGTTGTCGATTTGCTCAGTCGTTTGGGTTTGATGTTGGTGGGTGAATCCGAGTTGGGGTGGAGTTTTAAAGTCCCGACTTATCGTTTCGACATAGCGATTGAGGAGGACCTGCTGGAGGAAATTGGACGGGTGTATGGCTATGACAAGTTGCCAACTCGACCTATGACCTTTGAAACAAGCTTGGCACCCAATAGTGACACTGCAACTCCTCTGTCTTCGGTGAAACAGCATTTGGTCAGCAGGGGTTACCAGGAGGCGATAAGTTACAGTTTTATTGATCCGAAGATTCATTCGCTGCTTTATTCCGAACAGCCTGCAGTCCTGTTGCGAAATCCCATTAGTGCGGATATGTCGGTTATGCGAACGTCTTTGGTTCCCGGGTTGCTGCAGACTCTTCTGTACAACCTCAATCGCCAACAGACTGCCGCTCGACTCTTTGAAACAGGAATGATTTTTGAGGGCGACACGGCGGATTCTGTGCAGCAAAGCAACCGTTTGGCCGCTTTGGTTTACGGTTCTGTGAGAAGCCAAAGTTGGGCGGAAAAGCAGCGGGATGTGGACTTTTTCGATCTGAAAGGGGACTTGGAATCTCTGCTGGCGACCAGTGCGCGTGGTGTGTCCATTCGATTTGCACCCTGGACTGACAGTGGTTTCCTGCACCCTGGTCAAGCCGCGAAGGTGTACGCGGAAGATGTTTATATAGGTTACATAGGCGCGCTCCATCCGGTGAAACAAAAGGCTCTGGATCTCAATAAGAGTGCATATGTTTTTGAACTCGATTTGCGATCAGTGGCCCAGGCGAAACTACCTCGTTTCCAACCTCTGTCCAAGTTCCCAGAGGTTACCCGTGACCTGGCTGTATTGGTAGATAAGGCGCTGTCCGTCGCAGATCTCGAGAGAAGTATTCGAAAAAATGCGGGCGATATGCTAAAAGCGTTGAAACTGTTTGACGTTTATAGCGGCGAAGGTATTGATCCAAAAAGAAAAAGTCTTGCTTTCAGCCTGACTTTCCAACATCCTTCCCGAACGCTCAAAGATGAGGAAATTAATGCGTCCATTGCTTCTGTTGTTCAGGGGCTGGAGCGTGAGTTTGGGGCAAACCTACGGTAGATCCTATGTCTGAGTCTTTAACGAAGGCCGATCTGGCGGAAAAACTCTACGAAGACCTCGGTTTTAACAAGCGCGAGGCAAAGGAGTTGGTGGAAACGTTCTTTGATGAGATCCGCGAGGCGTTGGAAAGCAATGAGATGGTCAAGCTCTCGGGTTTTGGCAATTTCGACTTGCGGGATAAGAAGCAGCGTCCAGGACGAAATCCAAAGACCGGGGAGGAAATTCCGATCACGGCGCGACGCGTCGTGACTTTTAAGCCAGGACAGAAATTGCGGGCGCGGGTAGAAGCCTATGTTGGAAGCAAGCCACAACAATGAGCTGCCGGTTATTCCGGGTAAGCGTTATTTCACCATTGGTGAAGTTAGCGAACTCTGCGCGGTAAAACCCCATGTATTGCGTTATTGGGAACAGGAGTTCCCGCAGCTAAAGCCCGTCAAGCGCCGGGGAAACCGGCGCTACTATCAGCGCCAAGATGTTTTGACCATCCGCCACATCCGCTCGCTGTTATATGAGCAGGGCTTCACTATCGGCGGTGCGCGACAGCAATTGAACTCCGAGAACAAAGTAGAAAGCCGTCAAGAACCGGACACTGATGCTCTCATTGCTGAATTACAGGATATCCTGAAGATTCTACGCGGCTGACCCCGGAAGGATTGATGTGGCAGGCACTCGGAGATGGACGCGCATTAATTTACCTCTGCGCTAAGGGAATGTGGCGCCAATTTCTATTCATTTTGCCAAGCGGTTGATGAACAATGCAGGGCAGACCCTACCTGTATAGTTTTCGGGCCTTTCACACCCAGCTAGCCCATTAGGTAACCTCAATGCAGACAAAATACCGCCTGAAAAGTCTGGGCGACGATCGAACTTATCCTTTGGATAAGTCTTCGACTCTCATAGGTCGCAGCGCTCAGTGCGACATCAGCATTGATTCCGGACTCCTTTCCCGTCATCACGCTTCCGTTTTGGTGGTCAATTCAGACACCGTAATTTTGAAGGACCTGGATTCCACCAACGGTACCTTCGTCAATACCATGCGAATTACTGGCCCAACCAGGCTCAAGCATGGGGATGTCATCACTATAGGGGATGAAAAATTTATTTTTATTGATCTCGATTTTGGCGAAGCCCAGGTCGAGTATGAAATGGCCGCATCCTATGAAATGGCGGGATTGGCGGATGGTGCCAACCACACGATGATTGAGTCGGCCTTCTTTCGCATGGTGAGTTTGCCTGAAGTCGCGGTATCAGAGCCTCCACCCATCGATGACAATTCGCTTTTTATGGCGCGCGTTCTCGGTAAAAAAACGCTGGATGCAAACCTGACCCCCGCTGTTTTATTGGTGAAAACAGGGATTAAAAGAAACACCCTGATTGAGCTGAAATTGCCGATGGGAGTGGATCGGGAGTGGAGCCTGGGACGCAGCCAGTTGTGTGATGTGGTTTTAGAAGATCCGACGGTTTCGAATCTTCACGCTTGGATTCGCTGGGAAAATGGCTTTTGGGAAATTCAGGATAATCATTCGACCAATGGTGTGTCGGTCAATGGGAAAAAGGTAACGCGTTCGATTTTTCAAAATGGCGATACCTTGACCATTGGTAATATCAAAATGGTTTTTCGAGTTCTATAACAATTAACTAAGGAGTTTTTGTGGCGGTCATTAGTGTGCGTTCAGGGATGATGGTGTTTGGCGAAAATCGCCATCAAGAAATTCAATCCTCTGCAAAATCTCCAGCGTTAAAAGTTTTGATTATCGGCAATTTTTCTGGCGCAACGGATCGTTCATTACCGTTGCATGCCCGCAAACATCTTCGAATTGATGCCGACAGTTTTGATGAGGTTTTTGCTCGTCTCGGCGTTTCGATAGCCATTCCGTTTTCTCAGGAACCCCTGAAGTTCGCAAGTTTCGACGAGCTGCATCCGGACCATCTTTACGACAACGCTGCTTTATTTAATCGCTTCCGCCATCTAAAAAAGCAGCTGCAGTCTCCTTCTCAGTTTGACGCTGCGGTTAGTCAATTGTGGCAAGAGGGCATTATTGAGCAACCTCACTTAGCCGCTCCTACAGAAACCAAATCAGCGGAAAATTTACTGGATTCACTGCTGTCCGGTACCCTTAGTGACAGAACGCCGGGAATTGCCGATCAATTGATTCAGCAAGTCATAGCCCCTTACGTGCAGCCAAAGGAACATCCAAAAGCGGCGGAATATGTGACTGCGGTGGATTTTGCGGTTAACCAAGTTATGCGGCAAATCATGCACTCTGCGGCGTTCCAGCAGCTGGAAGCAAGTTGGCGCGGTCTTGATTTTTTGCAGCGACGACTCGACCTGGATCACTCAGTTCATTTATCCATTCTTGATGTCACATCCGAGGAAATTCGACAGGGCGCTCTTGAAAGCGAAAATATTGAATCCACAGATTTGTGGCAAAACCTACAGGCGGTAATGGCAGGGAAGGGTAATTACGATGTGATTTTGGTCGATGAGATACTCCTGCCAAACAGCGAAAGTTTGCAGGTTCTCAAATATTTTTCTCAGCTCGCAGAAAAAGCTGATGCAATTTTGCTTGCGGGAGCGGATTTAAAAATTGCAGGTGGTGTGGAAACAACATCTGCTGGAGAAAAGGTGGTTTTGGCGGATGCGGTGGCAGATGCCTGGTCTTCGCTGCGTCAGGAAACCTTTGCTGAGCGAGTGTTTGTCGCCGCACCGCGTGTGCTTTTGCGTTTGCCATATGGCAAAGCCACCGCACAGACTGAGCAGTTCCGGTTTGAAGAGCTACCTGAAAATGGGGCGCATGAATACTACCTGTGGGGAAATGGCGCTTACCTGCTGTTATGCGGTTTATTACAAAATCGCGCTTCCCAAGTCGGTGCAAGTTTTATCGATAATCTACCGCTGCATATTTATCGCGATTCTTTTGGCGATGAAACCATTAAGCCATGTGCGGAAACTTATCTGACTGAGTCGCAAGTCAGTGATTTGGAAAATTCAGGTTTTACAGTATTGCAGTCGGTGCGCGCCAATAATCGCGTAATGATTCAACGCTGGCGCTCTTTGAAGGCCTGATTCAGGTAATCAGGCCGTTAAGCGAATTTAGATATCAGCGCAGACGCGGATGAGCTGCTTCAGGTTCATACAAAAGCTTGCTGATATCGCGCACACCAAAGCTCACTCCTGAATAAATGGCGCTGAGCAGCGTCATATCGTCTTTTGTAACGGTTCTGGTTCGATTAGCTACATCAGCCAGTGCTACTGACGTCAGGCTATTGCTCAAGACGCTTACCATGCGGCCGTATTCTTTTTGGATAACCAGGCGAGCCGCGTAGCAGCCCAGATTGGAGGCAAAAATTCGGTCAAATGCGCTGGGTTGGCCTCCGCGTTGTACATGGCCGAGGACAGTTGTGCGCACTTCCATAGGAATATGCGGTTCGATTTGCTTTTGCAGAAAATGGCCAATGCCACCAAGGCGGATTGGGTCAGGGCTATCTGCGATATTCTGGGCGACTACCAGTTGCCCATCTTTAGGTGCCGCACCTTCAGCCACAACAAGCATTGAATAGTGATGGGTTTGGGCTCGCTCATTAAGCACCCGTATTACCTCGTCCAATTCATACGGAAATTCGGGCAAGAGAATCATATCTGCACCGCCAGCCACACCGCCGTATAGAGCAATCCATCCTGCATATCGTCCCATGGTTTCTACAATCATCACCCGACCGTGACTGCGGGCTGTTGTGTGCAAGCGGTCCATGGCTTCGGCAACTATGCCGACCGCGGTGTCGAAGCCGAAACTGCGATCGGTGTGCATCAGGTCGTTATCAATGGTTTTAGGAATTCCTACGAAATTCATACCTTTCTGCGACAGCGCATGGCACAACGACATGGTGCCGTCACCACCAAGCGCAACTATGCAGTCCAGATCTAGCTCGCGATAGAACTCCAAGACGCTGTCAGAAACATCCTGACCTTTGTAGTTGAGGGGGGAAGAGCGATTGCAGGTGCCCAGAATGGTGCCGCCGGATTGGATCAGACCGATACAATCCGATGCGACGAGCGGTCTGACACGGCGTTGAATCAATCCCAAAAAACCGTCCTGAATTCCGATCACTTCGGCCTTTGCTGTTTCGATCAGCGTTTTGGTGACGCCTTGTATGGCGGCATTCAGGCTGGAACAATCGCCACCACCGGTCAAAATTCCTACGCGCATAAAGTTCGCTCCGTATTCATAAGTATCTGATCGTTGCCGATCGTTTAACGAATCACTTTCGCCTCTAGACATACGTCTTTGGCATCTGATAAGGCCATTATGTTTCATTGGCCTTGCATTGCCTTTGTTTAGTATCAAGCGCAATTAAAGTTTAGCTGATTCTAGGCGAAGCACTCAGTTCAGGTGGTTGCGGAGCAGATTCAACATTTGCCCCTTGTCGAGGGGTTTGCCGATATGGCCGGTAGCTCCAGCGGAAAAACAACGATCGCGGTCTTCAAAACTCACATTGCCGGAGACAATATAAATCGGCATATCGTGTCCGAGTGCGCGGATTTTTTCGGTGGCCAGTAATCCCCCCGTTATAGGCATTTCCATATCCATCAAAATCAAGTCAAATTTATGCTGATTAACGAGATCTACAGCCATTTCTCCATTGGCGGCGAGGGAAATCTGGGCATTTTCATTCGCTTTGGTGACATAACGAAATAAAATCATTTGGTTGACTTCATTATCGTCAGCAATCAAAACTCTGCAGGTTGAGGTTGGCGGTTTTTCTTTTGCAATTCGTCGAAGAGTGGCAAAAAGTTTTTCTCTGGCAATAGGTTTCTCTACGACGCCAGCAAATCCCAAATTTTCGTATTCATCAATTTGGTGCTTCATCACATTTGCGGTAAAAGCCACTATAGGTGTGGTGATGCCTCTTTCCCGAATAAGAAGTGCAGCTTGATGACCGCTCATAGTTGGCATCTGCATATCCATCAAAATCAACGTGTATTCTTTTTGGGTAGCGGCTTCCACGGCTTTAAAGCCATTGTCGACAACATCGACTTCCATTCCAGCCTGTTTGAGCAACCGCTCGATTAAACATTGATTTTCCTGATTGTCTTCTGCAACCAGGGCTTTGCCGGAGATTTTGATAATACGGCTATAGGATTGCGCTTCTAAAAGTTTATCTGTCAACTTTTGGAAGTCGTCTTGGCTGCGGACGAAATCGGAAGTTCCTGTGCTTAGCGGAAGCGAGAGGGTAAATGTGGCGCCGGCACCTTTTTTACTATTAAAAGTGACGTCGCCTCCTAACAATAAAGCGAGATTTTTGGATATATAAAGACCAAGGCCTGTGCCTCCAAACAACCGGGTAGTGGAGGTGTCCGCCTGATCGAATGCGTTAAAAACCCGATTCTTTTCATTTTCATCTATTCCTATCCCGGTGTCAGACACTGAGATTTGCAGCTGGTGTTCCGCTGCCATACGTACATTAATTGTGATATTACCTTGTGCGGTGAATTTAACTGCGTTGTTGCATAGATTGAGCAGAATTTGTTTGAGGCGAGTGGGATCTGTTACCAGATGTAGTGGAATAGGGAAAGCGATAGAGAGATCGTAGGCGAGATTTTTCTCCCGTGTTTTGATTTTCATATAGGAGTCGATATCACTCAAAATCTCCAAAAGATTACATCTGAGGAGTTCTACTTCGATTTTTCGTGCCTCGATTTTCGATATATCGAGGATATCGTTGATCATGCTCAAAAGATGTTTGCCGTTGCGTAAAATATGGCTGATAAAGCTGGTGCGTTCTTCGTTGGTAATGCCTTCTTCGGTCAGAGCGTCCGAATAACCCATGATGGCTGTCAGAGGGGTCCTAATTTCGTGGCTCATGTTAGCGAGAAAGCGACTTTTGGCTTCCTCCGAGGATTGCGCTTTTTTTCGTGCAATTTCGGCATTCTCTTTTGCCAAAGCAAGTTCCTTAAAGAGAGTGGCGTTACGTACAGCGGTGCCAACTTGCACGAGAAATTGCTGGATGCGCTCGATATCGCGTTGACTCAATTGAAATGGGCGCTCGTAGTTGATAAACGCCGCGCCTGCAACCACCTTATCCTTTACAAATATCGGAAAGTAAGCCAGAGACACACTGGGTTTGACCCGGTACAACTCGTAATCGATTTTGTCTCCCTGACTTACCATGTGTTCGTCTATATGAGGCAGATAAACCGCTCTGCGTTTGATCAAGGTTTTAACAAAAATACTGTTGTGATCGCGTGCCGTATCGAAGCGCAAACTGCGAAAAGCTGCGTGTTCCTCTTCAGTAATGGATGAACCGTAAATCCCCAAAACCTCCAAACGTTGAGCGGTTTCATCAAATGACAGAATGTACAAAGCTTCGAACGGATAGAGTTGCTCGATGGTTTGCATCACGCTTTGCATGATTACGTCCACATCGAGATTGGCATTGACCGCCAATGCCAGAGTATTGAGATGAAGCAATTCCTCGCGCTGGTCCCGCAGGCTGTTTCTTATGGCGCGCAAGCGGCGATTGATTTTGTAAATCTTCATTCCTAGAACCGCCATAAACAGCGTCAACCCTGTGGCGGTGATGAGTTGGGTGGAAATAGGCAGGTAAGGTCGATAATAAAAATCCGCGATCAGTCCTCCCGCTAAAGCCCCGATACCCAAAAATACAAGACTGCGCCTCAAAGCAGGCAGGCCTCCGGCCGCAGCATTGACAATACTGTTCGACGCAATATACGCGGATGCCAAGAATAGGTTGTAACCCCATATACCAAGACAAAAGCTGTAAAGCGTCGAATCAATTAGAAGGTTATAGGAGGAGTTGCGGCGAAGAGGGGGCAGATAATAAAGAACCGAGGCGTAGAACAATAAATGGCAGGTCGCAAAAATCCATAGCAACAGATTGTCACTTCCCCAGAAAAGAGAGAGGTGAATCAGTGCGGTTACGGTTGAGGCTCCCTGGCGAATTACAAAATTTGACTTATTTTCAAAAGCCTGAAGGGTGCTGGTTTGAATCATAGACTTTCCTTAATCGTGCTCCCAGGTTGCGTGGAGTATAACAAAGCGGCACTTGCAATTCTCTGCAGAGCCTATGCGCCATTGTTCAGCCGCTTCGTTTGTGACTCGTTCCGTGTCGGAGGCATACGATCAACATCCCGGCAATTAGTGATATCTGCTCTAAATTTATTGAGTGTCCTTGCCCGCTGGTGCATAGAGCCGTGTTAATCGTCATGAGCAGGAGTTCTACGCAAAAGTGGGCTTCCGGCGGGATACGATCTGCAAATTGGTGATCAGCGAGAATGGGTTAAACGAGATGGGGATGACTGGGTCTGGGGAGTGAGTTTACCGTCCCGGCTTATCGTAATCTGAAGCTTGGCGCCAGTTTTCAAACCACCGCCTTGAATGGGGATCGTTTGACCTTGCTTGGGTTGAATCTGCAATACCATTTTGACGTTCGCAGAAGCCAATAGCATATCAGGTGCTATTGAGTTCTCTTCAAAAGGAAGTGCCTCGCCACTTCCTTTTTTCTTCATGAAAATCTGAATTTTGCTGCTTTTTGGTGCGCGCTTTGTAACCGGCAAAACACCAGTCTCTCGCTCTAGTCGTCCTTCAAAATTTTTTTGGCGCCGAATGATGCGTTTGCAAAGATCGCTGCTAATCTCAAAGCGGGACCAACTACCAAAGGAACTGGTTATAGCGGCACGGTTTGCCTCTTGATTCATACGATCATCAGTAGATGAGGGGAGATTTGATTGCCGCGCTGTCGTTTTACCTCTGTGCTCCCGCGCTCTGAGTCAGCCTGGCTTGCTGGCATCCGCCCTCAAATTCCTCAGTCTCACGCCTTCATGATCAGCCCGGTTGTCGGGTTGTTCAATGGGGCGCTTTCGCCGCTCATCTTCGACACAAGTCGTCAATGGACGGAGCGTTTGCATCAATTGCTCGAATTCTTCGCTGACTTCAAATTGATTGGTCGCGCGCGAATCCGTATGTGGATTAGGGACGCAGGGATGAGATGACGCATACCAGAAAATGATTTTGAAAAATTCTTGTTTAAAACTATTTAATTGATCGTATCGAGAAAATCTTATGTCGCGGATGAATTCCAGCAAGGCTAAAAATGTTAAATGGCTTATTTTTGTCTGCGCACTTTTTCTAGGCTTGATTCAAAATGTTTATGCGGTTCCGGCTGATGAGAATTACGACGATAATTCTGGAGCCACATTTAACAATACAAATACCTTCACTCTGGATGGCGTCAAATACACCATTACCGGGAGTACCACCTATAGCTCAATAATCTCAAACAGTCCAATATTCTCGCCTCTGGGCAATGGCGCAGACGATTACTTCATATTGTTCGATAGCGACGCCGAATTCAATGTAACGAGCATCACAGTCGAAGCTAGTGACTCCAGCTATTTCAGGCTCAGCGGCATGAGTTTTGATGGGGTGGCAGATTCCAACATCACGATTACTCCCTATAACGGTGTAACCGCAGGAACGGCGATTAACTACTTAAGCAATGGTGACTTCATAGCGCATCAGAACATTGATTTGTCAGGCAATACTAATTTTCAGTACATCACCAGCTTCACAATCTCGGGAAGCAACATCTCGTTGGCTCTTGATGACCTCAACTTCGAGCCCGCTATTTCCCCCAATACCAACCCCACCATCAGTAACCTCAATGGGGACAGCGTTAACTGGGCCGGTGTTAATAACTGGGTAACGCTCGATGCAGCCAACAACGCCACAGTTGCCGATGCCGAACTCGATACCACTAATAACTGGGCCGATGCCACCCTGACCGTACAGCGCGTTGTCAGTGGTGTGAATAAACCGCTCGCGGCAGATCTATTTCAATTTAACGAAACCGGCTTCACCGTCAGTGGCAATAGCTTGCAAAACGGTGCAACTACTTTTGCGACTTTTAGCAATAGCAATGGCGTTTTGTCCGTTAATTTTAATTCCAGTGCCGATGCTCCTCGGGTCCAAAGTGTTATACGCGGTATCCAGTACCGCAACGACATGCCAACCGGCGATACAGTGATTCGTTTTACTTTGAGTGATGGTGATGGCGGTTCCGCCAATGCCGATGTGATTGTCACCAGCGACACCATTTACGTCACCTCTGCCACTGACACTACGGTCATGGATGTCAGCGATGGTGTGAGCTTCCGCGAAGCTGTGGCTATTGCAGCAGCGGATTTTACCGGCAGCCAGACCATTGTCTTTTCCAGCTCGCTGGCCGGTTTGACGCTGGGCATCAACGCCCCGACCATTAACATCAATGAAAGTCTTACCTTTGGTATGGATGCCACCAGCGGTATCACCCTGAGCGGCGACCCCATCTCCCTGGGTATGGGTACTACACAGACTTTCATCAATGGTGCGGGTGACACGGCCACTATAACCAACGCCATCCAAGGTCCAGGCGCCATTACCAAGACAGGCGCTGGTAACCTGATACTGTCGGGCCTTAATAGCTTCAGCGGTGCTACGACCATTTCTGCCGGTACACTCACCGTCAGTGGTGCGGGTGCCATCTCGACCAATAGCAACGTTTCCGTCGCCGCGGGCGCAACCCTGGCACTTACCAGTAACGCAACCATTGGCAATCTTTCCGGTGCGGGAGATATCGACCTGGGCAGCAGTGTTCTGACCACAACCCAGACAGCCGATACTGTTTTCTCCGGTAATATCAGCGGTACAGGTGGTCTGACCGTCACCCAGCATATCAACGGGGGCTATTCGCTGAGGCTCTCGGGCACCAATAGCTATAGCGGCAACACCACCATCACCAATTACGGCTGGGTGCGGCTCAATGGCGAAGCTTCTGTCTCCGCCAACAGCGCCTTGCTCATACAGGACAGCAGCAAGGTCACACTCCTCTCCGACCAGACTGTCGGCAGCCTCGCCATGAACCTTACAAGTACCACGCTGGATCTTGGTGTTGGAGGCTACACCCTGACCGCCGGTGGCAATAACACCAGCACGGATGTTCTCGGCGTTATTTCCGGCTCCGGCAATCTGTGGAAACAGGGCACTGGTACCATGACAGTCACTGGTATAAACAACACCTATAACGGCAACACCATAGTCACAGGCGGAACCTTGTCTATTGCCAGTGATGCCGGCCTCGGCAGTGGCGCTGTTGAACTTGCTTCACCAGACGCCACTCTGGCGATCATAGGCAACACCACCATCGACAATGCCATCGACATTACGGACACGGCCACCATCAGCGTTTCTGCCAATGCGACCATTTCCGGCATCATCAGCGGCGACAACCTGATAAAAGCCGGTACAGCGAAATTAACGCTTTCGGGCAACAATACCTATACAGGAACCACCAGTGTTAGCGCCGGTATCCTGAGCATTGGCGCCAGTACCGCCCTTGGTGCTGGCAATATACTGCTGGCTGCGGGTACCACACTCGAAGTGACAGGCGTTACGGATATTACTAACGGCGTAGTGCTGAGCGGCAACGCCACCATCAGCAACTCCGCAAATGCCACTGTCTCCGGAAATATCAGCGGCCTCTACCATTTGACCAAGTCTGGCGGTTCTACGCTGACTTTGTCTGGTGAGAACTCCTACACCGACACCACTGTAAGCGCAGGTACTCTCAGTATCGCCAGTGACAACAATCTCGGCGGTGGAACTGTGAGCCTCGCGGGTGCAACCGCTTTGTCGATCATTGGCGATACCACCATCGATAACTCTATTGCCTTGACCGGTAATGCCACCATCAACGCAGCAGCCAATGCCACTATCTTATTTACCTGCGTTTAGCATCACGGTAGTCAATGTAAATGATGCTCCGGAAATTTTCGGCACTCCGACAGCCAATATTAATCAAGGAGAGCTTTACAGCTTCACCCCAACGGCGAGTGACGTGGATGTCGGTGATGTTCTGACATTTATCGTTACGGGTTTACCAAATTGGATGACGTTCGACCCTGCAACCGGCGCAGTTTCCGGGACACCGTCGAATGACGATGTCGGTACTACGGGTGCCATCGTGATCACCGTGAGCGATGCGGCGGGTGCAACGGCGGATTTGCCTGCATTCAGTATCACTGTTGCGAACGTAAACGATGCGCCTGTCATCTTCGGCACTCCGGCAACCAGTGTGAGTGAAGGTGAGTTGTATAGCTTTACCCCGACAGCGAGTGATGTGGATGAGAGCGATACACTGTCGTTCTCCGCCACAGGTTTACCAGCCTGGTTGTCATTTGATTCTGCAACCGGCGCAATTTCCGGTACGCCGTCCAATGCGGATGTAGGCACTACTGATTCCATCGTGATCAGCGTCAGTGATGGCACTCTTTCTGCCAGCTTGCCAGCGTTTAGCATCACCGTAGTGAACGTGAACGAGGCACCGGTCATAGTGGCAGATCAGTACAGCGTGGATGAAGGTAGCGCCCTAACCCTCGATGCCGCTGAAGGTGTTCTCGCCAACGATTCCGATATTGACGCAGGCGATACATTGACAGCGATTCTCGTCAGCGGGCCTCAGTACGCCAGTCAATTCACCCTGAATGCAGACGGCGGTTTCCAATACGTGCATGACGGTTCGGAAACCCTGGCTGATAGCTTCACCTACGCCATCAACGCCGATCTGAACAACGACGGCTTGGCCGATGTGGTTATCTACGAACCTAATAAAGAACAGGTGGATGTGTATCTGTCGGATCCGAAAGGTGACACAGGGGATATGGCGGATGTCTCTGTCAGTGCCGCCGCTCAGGCAGTGCACGGTGCCAGCAAACAAGTGGCCTACAACCTGACCTTGAGCAACCAAGGACCGAGTGAAGCCCTCAACGTCAGGGTCACGGTTTCCCTGGACAACCTTGGTGTCATCAACCTGCCAGTCAACTGTGTGCACGATGCAGAAGTCGCTGAGGTTCACTGTACCGTGGATGCTTTGGCGGCCGACGCCGAAGAAACCTTGAACCTTATATTAGGCAGTACCAGTTCGGTCACTTCACAAACCGTTACCGCTGTTGTGCGCTCCGATGCCCTCGAACGGAATCCGGCTGACAACACCGCAACCACCACATTGTCCGGCTTGTTCGAACCCGTGCGTGCCCGGGTCAAAGGCGGTGGCGGCAGCGTCAATAGCCTGTGGCTGACCAGTCTTTTAGGCTTGGCGGTATTCCGCCGCCGAGGCAAACACACAGGAAGAAAATCCGAGTGGTGGTGCAAAGCGGCCGCACTGCTTCTGCCGCTCACCGCTGGGGCTGTGGTTCTGCCATCGCAATCGGTGCAGGCGAATGACAAGAATTCCTATGTGGAAGGCACGTTCAATGCTATCGGCAGCAGTTGGAACTCTCGGAGCTTCTACCAAGACTTGTCCGATAGCACGCAACCCGACGTCCTAATGGAAAAAGATAGCCAGCGGTTTGGTTGGCAATTGCTGTACGGCTATCGTTTTCATCCACAAATTGCCCTGGAGCTGGGGTACCTCGACAGCGGTCAAACCGAATTGAGCGTGGGTGCGGAAGTCTCGGACCCCGAACCTTTGCGGCAAGCGCTGCGCAAACATGCGCCTATAGCGGGGGAGGGGCCTTACGCGGGTATCCGCTTGAGCCTGTACAACCCAAATGACCTGGAGTTCTACGCCAAGCTAGGCATTTGGTCCTGGGCTGCAGGTTACGATTTGCAAATCGGTGATCAACGGGAATGGATCAAACGCGATGGAAACGACTGGGTCTGGGGTGTGGGTTTTACGGCACCGGCCTATCGCAATCTGAGGTTTGGGGCGAGTTTTCAGACCACGTCGTTGAATGGGGATCGCTTGACCCTATTGGGAATTCAGGCGTCCTATATGTTCAGCGTCACCAAGTAAGTTCTTCTATCGCCTGTTATTTGCCCCTTTGTCCTGCAAGTGCACAGGGGCAAAATTCCCGCTAGTTCTGGCCAATCTTCCATCTGCAGCTACACTGCTTGATAGCCCCGCGAAAACTTGGCCCATTCGCGGGGTCATGATTCCGGGCTCAAGTCGGTCAGCGTGTCGAAAACAAAAGAAAAAGAACACGCAACGCTTGAGATTCATACCTATAAAAATTGTTTGGACCATCAACATGAAGAAACTAATACTCGCCGTCGCTCTCGGTATTTCCATCGGGTGCGCTCACCAAAACTCCAAGGATGAATCTCAAGTCGATTTCCGCAATTCCTCTCTTGACATGGAAGCGCGGTTGGATGATCTGGTGTCCCGCATGACCACCAGCGAAAAAATCTCCCAGCTTTTTAACGATGCCCCTGCCATAGAACGCCTGGGAATCCCGGCCTATAACTGGTGGAATGAAGCTTTGCACGGTGTCGCCAGGGCGGGGAAGGCGACGGTATTTCCTCAAGCTATAGGACTTGCCGCTACTTTCGATGAAGATTTGATGTTCCGGGTTGCCACTGCAATATCAGACGAAGGTCGAGCCAAATACCACCACTATATCGACAACGATGTTCACACCATTTATGGCGGACTTACTTTCTGGTCTCCCAATATCAATATTTTCCGCGACCCGCGCTGGGGAAGAGGGCAGGAAACCTACGGCGAGGACCCTTATTTAACTGGTCGTATGGCCGTTAATTTTGTCCGCGGTATTCAGGGCGATGATGAAAAATATTTAAAAGCTGTAGCCACTATCAAACACTACGCCGTACACAGTGGCCCGGAAAAATCTCGCCATAGCGATGACTATCATCCGTCCAAAAAAGATCTGCATGAAACTTATTTGCCAGCGTTTCGCACAGCCATAAAAGAAGCATCGCCCGAATCCTTGATGTGTGCCTACAACCGCGTAGACGGAAAGCCCGCATGTGGAAATGAAGAGTTATTGCAAAAAATTCTGCGCGAAGACATGGGGTTTAAGGGATTCGTTGTTTCCGATTGTGGAGCGATTTCTGATTTTTACGATCGCAAAGCGCACGACGTGGTGCTCGCTCCAGCCGAAGCTGCAGCTTGGGCATTAAAAACTGGAACCGATCTGGAGTGCGGTGACAGCCACCTGAATACCTACGTGAATTTGCATACTGCGCTGCGCGAAGGTTTGGTATCCATGGACGATATAGACCTCGCTGTAAAACGCGTATTTCGTGCGCGCTTCAAGCTGGGAATGTTCGACGAACAAAATCGCGTTCCTTACAGCTCCATTCCTTTAGCCAAAGTTGCCTCCGCAGAGCATATTGCTCTAACTCAGGAAGCTGCGGAAAAATCTCTGGTGTTGTTGAAAAATGATGGGATCTTACCTTTGAAAGAAGGTGTGAAGGTGGCCGTGATCGGGCCCAATGCAACGAATTTCGAAGTCTTGATAGGAAATTATTCTGGATATCCTTCGCAACCGGTATTGCCGATACAGGGTATTATCGATCGTATAGGAGCAGAAAATGTCGTTTACGCTCCAGGTTCTGCAATAGCGGAAACAGCTTATCGTCACCACCAGGTCATCCCGGCAGTGAATTTTTATCATTACGATGACAACAGTATGCTGGTTCCAGGGTTGCAGGCAGATTACTACGTTGGCAATTATGGCCCGAAAGAATGGCTGGAAAAAATTCCGTCCGCAAAACCCGATTTAACTCGCGTGGATTCCAATATTGATTTTTATTGGGATAAATCGCCGGTGAATCAGAAATTGGACGAGCAGTTTTTGGTAATTTGGCGCGGTGTAATCAAACCGGAAAAAACCGGCAACTACAGTTTTTCTGGCAATGTCTTGCTAACCATAAATGGTGAGCGGGTCACCAAGCCCGTTGAATTAAAGCGCGGCCAAACCTACAACGTTGAAGCGCGTTATTTCGCTTTTAAATGGTGGCCGATTAATTTGGGATTGGAAGCCAATGCACGATTGACTTGGGCGGATGTGTCGCTGCCGCTTGAAGCAGATGCTATAGCTGCAGCTAAAAAAGCGGATGTCGTGCTTTTTATGGGAGGAATCGATCCAACCTTGGAAGGCGAAGAAATGGCCGTACAACTGGATGGCTTTGAAGGTGGAGATCGTACCCATATCAATCTTCCAGAGGTGCAAACCAAATTACTGAAGAAACTCAAATCACTCGGCAAGCCAATTGTGTTTGTTAATTTCAGCGGCTCAGCTATGGCGATGAATTGGGAGAGCGAAAACCTGAATGCTATTGTTCAAGCGTTTTACCCAGGTGAAAAAGCAGGAACTGCGATAGCGCGGGTTTTGTGGGGTGATGTGAATCCCTCTGGTAGGCTGCCCATTACGTTTTATCGCGGCGTGGAGGACTTGCCAGCTTTCACTGATTACACAATGAAAAATAGAACTTATAAGTTTTATTCCGGCAAGCCTCTTTATCCTTTTGGCCATGGACTCAGCTATACCAGCTTCCGTTACGAAAACTTGGTTGTTAAGGAAAACAATGCTGGATTGGATATTTCCGTCAAGGTGACGAACGTTGGTGAGAGAGCGGGAGAAGACGTTCCGCAACTCTATATCAGTCTGCTGGACGCCCCAGCGGGAAGTCCGATTCGTCAACTGAAATCGTTTACACGGGTTCAGCTCACAGCGGGTGAAAGCACCCAGGTAATCTTTAATCTTCCTTCACAACACATCAGCTTCATCAATGATCAGGGAGAAGAGGTTAGCTATAGTGGCCGCGTGAAAATTTCCGTCGGATCCGGCCAAGAAGGTTACGTTGCAAAAGAAAGTATTGATCAAAAAACAATCAAACATGGAAAGATTGCTGGTGCATTGGGACGGTAAATGATGCATTGGAGGCCGCAAAGAAGATTAAAATCCCATTGTTTTGGTTAAAAAATGATCTTTTTTGTGGCCAAAATCTTTTTTGTTTGTTATTTTTTCTCAAAATAGTGGTATAACTTTGTCCGTTCGTCTTATTTGCCAATATTTCCTAAAAAAAACTCTATAAAGCATTGCGTAAGTAGGAAGTTGGACGTAAAGTTTCGGAGAATATATAGGTTCGTTTCATAAGGTCTCTAATTTTAACTATTGCCTTAGAAATGAAACCAAAAAAGCATCGGTTTTAAAGCTATAACAACAATAAGTGGTTTTGGGCAAGGAATCAGAGCGCCTTCCGCATCGCGGAAAGTGTTTTGCATGGTTGGTCTCATAAGTTATCTGACTTCACTAATCAGGCAGTTTGTGGGCCATCAACACAAAGTAGAACCATATCTCCTGGGGAATCTCATCTATGCTTTTGAAAAAGAATAAACTTTCGGCCGCTATTGTGACCCTTCTGGCTGGAGGGGCCAATTATGCGATAGCTCAAGAAAACCCAATTGTTGAAGAAGTCATTGTTACTGGTATCCGAGCTTCTGCGCAGGCATCTATGGATGTTAAGCGTGACGCGACCGGGGTTGTGGATGCCATTACCGCAGAGGATATGGGTAAATTCCCTGATACCAACCTGGCGGAATCTCTTCAACGTATCACAGGTGTTTCCATCAGCCGTACCAACGGCGAAGGTTCTGAAGTAACCGTTCGCGGATTTGGTGGTGAATTCAACATGATTACCTTGAACGGCCGTACCATGCCGACCGCTAACGTATATGGTGGTGGTAGTGGCGCCGGTGGTACCAGAGGCGGTTCTACTCGAGCTTTTGACTTCGCCAACATCGCTTCCGAAAACGTATCAGCGGTTGAAGTTTATAAAACTGGCCGAGCTAGCGTAGCTACCGGCGGTATCGGTGCGAGCATCAACGTAAAAACTGCTCGTCCGTTGGATAACCCAGGTTTGCAATTCAGTGTTGGTGCCAAAGCCCTGCACGACACCACCAATCGCACTGGTGACGACATTACTCCTGAATTGTCAGGTATCATCAGCTGGACTGATGACAGCGAGAAATTCGGTGTCGGTCTGTCATTGAGCCGTCAAGAGCGTCACTCAGGATCCACCGGTGTATCTGAGAACGAATGGCAAATCGGTGTATGGGGTGAAGATAACCTGTTCTCCTTTGCTCCAGGTGTAGTGGAAAAAGGTGGTGTTCCTGATCTGAATTCACTGCGCAATGGCACCAATCAGCCTTTCCCAGAAGAACTGAAAGGTATTTATAACGCGCCTGCAGCCGGTCAGTTGTACGGCCGTCCTAACGATATCCGTTATGTATTCTCCGATATGGAGCGTACTCGTACCAATGCTCAGTTGGTTCTGCAATTTGCACCCAACGAAAATGTTCGCACCACTTTGGATTACACCTTCGCGAAAAACGAATTGTTTGAGCGTCGCGGTGAATCTACTAGCTGGTTGGCTAACGAAAACTCTATCGATGCGGTAGTGTTCAGCAATGATGCGGTAGCTACTCCAATCTTCATTCATGAAACTGCTGGTCCACGCGACCAAGGTTTCGAGCAGCAATTGCGTCAACAAGAAAACACCTTGGAGTCTTTGGGCTTTAACTTGGAATGGCAAGCAACCGATAAACTCAAGCTTGCTTTCGACGTCCATGACTCTTCAATGGAAAGCTTGCCTGTTGGCCCCGGAAAAAGCGGTGAAATCGCTGTTAGTATCGGCGCCCCAATTCAGACTTCACACTGGATTGATTTCAGTGGTGATTTGCCGTTGTACAACATGAACTTCAACGACGGTATCCAGGCAACAAAAACTATCAGAGACCCGCGCAGTCCAGATTACGCGCCCAAAAACTACCAGGATGCTAATGGTGCAGATATTCGCTTCCCTGACTGGGTGCAGGATTGGGAAGTGGCAACAGATGCTGCTGGCAACCCACTTTTCGATGCTGATGGTAATCCGCAACAACTCTTTGGATCGGGCGTTACCCCGACTCCTAAATACCGTGGAAATAACAACAACGAATTCGACGCGGGTGACATAGGTTCACAAGTGGTTCGCGTGTTCTATGCATCGCAAGTTACTGACGTAACCCAAGTGCGTTTGGATGGATCTCTGGAATTCGACAATGGTCGTTTCGATTTCGGGGTTGAAAAACGCTCTCTGGAAATGTCCGCTCAAGGATCTGATCGCTACATGGCGATGGGTGACTGGGGTATTGCTAATGTTGGTGATATCCCTACGGATTTGTTCGAGTTCTATAACCTGTCCGATTTTGATGACTATGATGCGTCACAGTCATTCCAATTCGGCTTCAAAGGCAATGCTGAAGACCTCGCGCAAGCCTTGGTTGATCGCTATGGCACTGAGGACAATGGTTATGTAGTTGCCTACAACCCGAACATGTCTTTGAATGACCGGGTTAAAGAGGATATTACTGCCGCTTATGTTCAAGCGCATTTGCAAGGTGCTCTTGGTAACTTCGAAACAAACACCATGATTGGTTTGCGTTATGAAACCACTGATGTGACTTCTGTTTCGGATATGCTGGTTCCCAAGTATCTCCAGTGGCAGGATAACAACGACTTCCAGGTCATCCGAGCTGATGAAATTACTCCGTTCTCTGCTAAAGCAAGCTATGACAACTTGTTGCCAAGCATCGACTTTGACATCAAGTTCTCTGAAGACCTCGTAGGTCGCGCTTCTTACAGCAAAACCATTGCTCGTACTGGTTTCGGTAACCTGACTGCGTCCGCGAGTAACTTCTCTGCAGGTGGCGGTTCCGTATATAACGGTTCTCAGCCTACCGTTAGCTTGGGTAACCCAGGGTTGATTCCTCTGGAATCCAACAATATGGATGTGTCTTTGGAATGGTATTTTGCTGACACAAGTTATGCGTCTATCGGTTTCTTCGAGAAGCGTGTAAATAACTTCGTTGGAACAGAGCAAACTATTCGCCCATTGTCGGAATTTGGTCTGATTCAAGACGTAACCAGCGGTCCACGAGTGCAAGAGGCAGCTGCTGAGTTGGAGAGATTGGGTATCCCGCTCAACGATACTTCTCTGTTTACTATGACTGCGCTGATTGCTAATAACGAGGACCCGACCAGATATTCAGCTGCAATTGCAGCTGACAACCAAACTGCTTTCGAGCAGGAGATTGCCTTCCTGTATGACATCGACGCAGTAGCTGATGACCCAGAAACTGTTTGGCAAGTTAGCCAGCCTGTTAACAACAGAGAAGCCAAGTTGTACGGTTCTGAATTGGCTGTTCAGCACTTCTTTGGTGAGACTGGTTTCGGCGTAATGGCCAACTACACCCTGGTTCGTGGTGACGTGAAATATAACGACACTGCTCCTCCAACCGAGGCTCAATTTGCTCTGTTGGGCTTGAGCGATACTGCCAACTTGGTATTGATGTACGAAAACTATGGTTTGCAGGCTCGTTTGGCTTACAACTGGCGTGACAAGTACCTGAGCAACGCTAGCCGCAGCAACGCTCGTAACCCTGTGTATGTTGAAGACTACTTCCAAATCGACTTCAGCATCAGCTACGAGATCCCAGCTGTTGAAGGCTTGAACGTGTCATTGGAAGGCTGGAACATCACTGGCGAAAACATTCGCACTCACGGCCGCTCCAAGGCAATGGTTGAAGAGTTGTATGATCTGGGAGCTCGTTACGCTCTCGGAGTTCGCTACACCTTCTAATGCATTGCTATTGAGTTGACAGTTGTTATCATACAAGGCCGCTGCAAAGCGGCCTTTTTATTTTTGGTCTTGTCGTGAGCGTCTCAAATGCCTAAGTACGTTTTATTAAATAATGTCGAACACAAGGATTTAAGGGTAAAACTGGGTTACTCAACCGCTTATGGGGACAATGTTGCTAGCACACTGACATTTCCCTCCGAATTTGGAGATGTTCACAAGGAATATCCCATTCTTTTCCAAAAGAACTCGGAAACAGGAAAATTTCAATCAATCGTCTTGCTGGGTTTTAAAAAGGGAGAGAATCTTTTTTTGAGTAGTAATGATAAGGGCATAAATCCTGGTTGGAATGCAAACTATGTTCCTGGAATTGTCGCGCGAGGGCCGTTTTTAATAGGTTTTCAGGATCAATCCTCGCTGGGCGGAAGTGAGCAGGAGCCTGTAATTTATGTGGATATGGAGAGTCCCAGAGTGGGTTATGAAGAGGGGGAGCGAGTTTTTCGAGAATTTGGCGGCGCAACTCCTTACCTGGAAAATATCAGTGATATTTTGCGTGGAATTCACGCAGGCATGGAAATCAGCAATGCCATGTTTGCCATATTTGAAGAGTTTGGGCTAATTGAACCGATTGCCATCAAAATTGAGCTGAATAACGGCGAAAAATACAGCGTCGAAGGAAATTATACGATTAGCGAAGAGCGTCTTAGAAGTTTGGATGGCGCTGCTCTTGAAAAGTTAAATCGATCTGGTTTTCTTCAGGGTGCTTTTTTGGTTTTGTCCTCATTAGGAAACGTAAAAAGATTGATTGACATCAAAAATGCCAGCTTGAATGTATGAGATGTTGAATGCATCGGGAGGGCTTGAAATGTCCGAGATGATTGTTGCTAATAAGGTTGAGCAAATAGAAGGATTTAATGCGGATAATATTCCGGATGAAATCTTTTGCTCTGATAAGCCGGTGCTTATCAAACAAGCGGTTCGAGATTGGCCGTTGGTAAAGGCAGGTATGCAGTCAGTTGCATCTGCAATTGATATTTTGCGGCAGCATTATTCCGGTCATCCGGCCCCAGTTTATTTTGCTGATGCAGAAACGAAAGGGTATCTTGCATACAATCAAGACGTAAGTGCTCTTAATTTTAAATCGCAAAAGGCGGATCTTGCGGTTGTTCTGAATGAGTTGCTTGAATTTTCGGAAATCCCTAATCCGCCAGTTCGATATATTCCTTCTAATATTGCGGATGTGTTTTTCCCTGGTCTGCGTGCGGCGCATGAGATCAATTTCAATAAACAATGTTTTGTTAATGCGCCTCTAAGTAACGCAAATCTGTTGTACGGCATTTGGATTGGTAATAGAACCACAGCACCGTGTCATTACGATGCCCAATCCAATATGGCGTGCTGTGTGGCGGGCCAACGACGCTTTACTTTATTTCCGCCCGAACAAATTCACAATCTGTACCCCGGGCCATTGGATCTCACGCCTGGTGGGCCTGCCATATCAATGGTGGATTTCCGCAATCCCGATTTTGACCGATAT
Organism: Saccharophagus sp. K07; assembly: GCF_014336955.1. GTDB lineage: Bacteria > Pseudomonadota > Gammaproteobacteria > Pseudomonadales > Cellvibrionaceae > UBA5868. The sequence goes on from NZ_QRAI01000001.1 coordinate 1,305,135, forward strand.
CCACGATTTGCCGAAGCTGTAAAAGCAGGTTTGGTCGCCGAAATGGAACCGGGAGATGTTCTATACATCCCGTGTATGTGGTGGCATCACGTAGAGTCTCTGGCCCCATTCAATATTCTGATTCAATACTGGTGGAACACCTTTCCAAAGGTGCAGGGGCAAGCTATTAACGCTTTCGAGCTGGCTTTGTTATCCATTAGGGATCGGCCCATGCAGGAAAAAATGGCCTGGAAACACATATTTGATTATTACATTTTTGGCGATTCCAATATCCCTCGCGAACACATTCCAAATTCTGCCTGGGGTACTTTAGGAACTATTGATGACGCGCTCGCCAGACAAATGCGAACCAAAATTATCAACAAATTAAACAGATAAATCAGTTGATATTTGTTGAAAATAAATTCATTAGCGGCATTGGGCCGATAAATCAATCAGAGCTTTGTTAATCATGATTAAAAGGGTTGTTATCGCAGGGGGCGGTACTGCGGGGTGGATTACCGCTGCTGCACTTTCAATTCAAATGGGAGAGCTTTTAGAAATTATCCTGATTGAATCAGATGCTATTGGCACAGTGGGTGTCGGCGAAGCTTCTATTCCGCCCATGCGAACATTTCATAAGCTGTTGCGAATCGATGAACAGGAGTTTATGAAAGCCACCTCCGCCACGTTCAAGCTTGGTATTAGCTTTGAAAATTGGGGAGCGCTTGGTGATCACTATTTGCACGCATTCGGCAAAGCGGGTAAGGAAACATGGCTGGCTGATTTCCATCATTTTTGGCTATGTGCAAAAGAAAAAGGATTGGCGAATGATGAAATTGGCGAGTACTGCATTGAGCATCAGGCGGCCAAAGCCAATAAGTTTGCTACCAGCCCTGATTCACCGATAAGTTATGCATATCATCTGGATGCAGGGCGTTATGCCGGTTTTCTGCGCAAAATAAGCGAAGAAAAAGGCGTAACGCGGATCGAAGGAAAAATTACTCGAATCAATCAAAACAGTTCCACGGGTTTTATTGAGTCAATTGATCTTGAATCGGGCTTGTCGATCAAGGGTGATCTTTTTGTGGATTGTACGGGCTTTAGAGGTCTCTTGATTGAGCAGACTCTCCATACCGGGTATGAAGATTGGTCGCACTGGCTTCCGTGTGATTCGGCCGTTGCTGTGCAAACGACAGCGGTGGAACCTGCAATACCCTATACCCGCTCTATATCTCGAGATTATGGTTGGCAGTGGCGGATCCCTCTGCAGCACCGCGTAGGTAATGGCTTGGTTTATTGCAGTCGTTATTTATCGGATGAGAAGGCTAAAGAGAATTTGTTGCAAAATGTGGTTGGGGATCCTTTGTCACAACCACGAGTCATCAAGTTTAAGACAGGAAAACGCCGGAAATTCTGGAATAAAAATTGTGTCGCCATCGGACTTTCGAGTGGATTTTTGGAGCCCTTGGAGTCGACAAGTATTCATCTGATTATGATGGGTGTTACACGTCTGATGCAGCTATTCCCATTCTCGGGCATCAATGACTCAATTGTGAATCACTATAACCAAGCGTCCAGCGACGAATTTGAGCAGATTCGAGACTTTATCATTCTTCACTATAAGGCCACTTCCAGAGAAGATACGGCCTTCTGGCGGTTTTGTAAAAATATGGAAATCCCCGATACCTTGCGTCAGCGGATGAATTTGTTTGTGGAAAACGCTCAGGCATACCAAGCTGGAGGAGAATTGTTCCGGGTTGATTCATGGTTGCAGGTGATGATGGGGCAGGGAATTATGCCCAAGTCATACCATCCGTTTGCCAGATTGATGCCGGATAATCATTTGCGCGAGTTTCTGGGACAATTGAAATCGCAGGTTGCTCAAGTGGTGAATAGACTTCCAGAGCACGAAACTTTTATCAAATCCTATTGCGCTTTCAGTGGAACCAAATAGTTATCATGTCTGATTCTGTGATCGATATAGCTCCACATCCCCAAATATCTGTCAGAATACACTTTATCGGTGCGGAAAAGACGCCGTTACTGATTATCGATAATTTGGTGGCAGATCCAGAAGCATTGATCGATGTGGCGGTCCGATCAAACTTTACGCCTTATGGGCGTTTTTTTCCTGGGGTTCGTGCGCGCGCCCCTATGGAGTATGAGACATTTTTGCGGCAGGTTTTAACACCTTATTTAAAAGAGCATTTTGCGCTGGGGGAGCGGGAGTTGAAATTTGTGATGTGTCACTACTCTCTTGTCACCACTCCCGCCAATAGACTGAATATGTTGCAGCGTATTCCTCATTTTGACTCTGTGGAGCCGAATGGCTTGGCGTCGGTTCACTATCTGTTTAAGAAGGATCTTGGTGGGACAGCATTTTATCGCCATCGAAAAACGGGATATGAAAGCATTGACCTGGGTCGACAGGAAAGTTATTTCCGCTCTCTGGAAGGGGAGAACGACGGCCCTAATTTGCCTGATGCAAAATATATTAACGGTGATACCGCTCTTTATGAGCAGCTGCTTAATGTGGAGGCGTGTTTTAATCGTCTAATTATTTACCCGCGCAATTCTTTGCATTCTGGGTCAATTGGTGAGAATTTTGTGCCTGACCCAAATCCTGCAACTGGGCGTTTATCAATTAATACTTTTATCGATATGGTGTAACTGCTGATCAAACCCTCTTGCGCAACGTCACGGTTTTGGTTGACTCTAACTGAGGTGCCCGTCAGAAATCTGACGGGCCAGATACATCATTTCTTGTATATACGGAAATTATTGCAGTCTCCCTCTGAACGATAGTTGGCATTTTCTCCGGAAAGAGTGCACCAGTTACTTTGGTTGGTTTTGGAAACTACCAATAGTGCTTTGCCATCTTTGGCGATCTCATAAGCAACCGTATTGCCGCTACCAGCGATCCCTCTTTGTGTGCAACCGGGAGTTGTGCCGGTACGGGGGTCGTTGAACTCACAAACTTTGGTTCCTGGTGCCGGATCGCTGCCGACAAAGCGTATGTCGGGAGTGACACAGTTTCCGTAGTTGGCATACTGGTTATTGTTAATCGTGAGTGAACATGAAGGGGCTACTTTTGCTTGTACGGTGACTGTCTTTGTTGCCAATACGCCATTAGCTTGGCAAGTAAAAGTATTGGTGAATGTTTGATTGTTAATCGAAAGGCCGCTCGGGATCCAAGTGCAGTCTTCTGCGTTTGCGCTGATTGAGAATGATCCTATGAATGCGGCAAGAGTGAAGGATGCAAGTGTAAATTTTTTCATAACTGTCTCCTAATTAATAATGATATTTCCATGATTGTCAGCAATACTCCAAGCTGACTCATTTCCATCCGCTGGAAATGATTTTCGACATGCCAATGTCGAAAATTCCTAGTTTTATTTTTTGTCACTTATGTAAAGTACGGCTATGCCGCTCGGGGTATTGAGATCAAAGGCAACACTCAGTTCTTGAGATTCAGACATAAGTCTTTCCACGAGTTTATTTGTTATATCGTCTCTTTGGTTCTCGTCATTCAGAAGGAAAGAAAGTTTGCACTGAATGCCTTCGCATTGGGCTTCGGAGAGCACAAAGCCGGCTAGCGACTCCTCTTCACTAAATAGATTTATATAATAATTTTCCTTTTCAAAAGCCCAGTGAGGATTAGGCTCTTCCATGTAATTCGGCTCGAGCACTGAAATTTCCTCATTAGAATCGGAGTTCGTCTTATCATGGGTGTCAAGCTCCGAAATCGGCTGGGTTTCGATTGATATTTGTGAAATGCGTGTTTCGTCCTTTATTTCATGAGGCTTTTCATTGTTTGTTATTAGATTGTTGGTTGTAACAGGAGAGTTGGGATGCGTGGGCGTGATGTTTGTTGCTTGTTGAGGGTGCCCTATTATTTCTTCATCTTCAGAATTTGATGGGTAATAAAAATAGGCAAGGGTTGCGATAAGAAGCGAAATGCCAAGTATGGTGTATTTTTTAAGCAAAGATGGCATCAGAAAAATCCTTTTAATTTTGGTTGGCATTGGAATTCTTCAATGCTTTGTTGAATTTGTTAAGTTGTTATTTGGTGGGCGCATTATATGCGATTGAGGGATGCTTGCAATAAGCACGGGAAAAGAATGGCGCAGAAATTTTTGATATGGCGGTGTGGAATTTAATGAAAGCTAAGAATCTGAGAGACTCTTAGCTTCGCTCTTTGATTGCGGCTTATTTGTTTGCTTTTATTTCTAAGGACCCAATCGGCAATCCCGCTGAGTTAAATAAATTGGCTCCCTCGGGGTTATCCGCCCAGGCATAACGAACCCAAGTTGGTTTTTCAATGGAGTCGTGCCACACGATCAATCGGTTGCCATCTATTTTTGCATTTGCCCAGACAAATTTTTTGTCATCGCTCGCAATGGCCACATGTTGCGGCGAAGGGCCGCGGACTTGCAGCTCTTTACCAGCATTGTGGAATTGAACAATCAACTGGTTGCCCTTGCGCTTGACGGATTTGACTGTTGGACTTTCGGCGAGCAGGGATTTTTCGCTGTAGGCGATTTTACGCGCAGTGAGAGCAAGGCGATGGCCTACGTCTTTTTTATTGAGCGGGTGGATATCGTTCCATTCGCCAATATCAAGCGTGACGGCCATCCCAGTATTTTTTAGCTGCAATGCTGCAGCTGCAGCTTGACGCAGGCTCGCCCATTCGCTGTCACCAGGCTCGCTCTGCGCTGGACCGAAGTTGGGCAATTGCACGAACAGGAAAGGGAAGTCGCCTTGCTTAAATTGTTTACGCCAGTCGCGGATCAAGTCCGGGAACAGGGTTTGATATTCTTCCGCCGAAGTGGTTGTTGGAATCAGGTCTTGCGGAATAGGATGCAGGCTTTTTGAACGCTGAACATTGGATTCGCCCTGATACCAAAGAACGCCTTTGATATTGAATGCAAAAGCTGGAGCCAGCTTGGCTTTGAAAAGGCTGCCGGGCAGATAGTGCAGGGTAGTGGTAGGCTGCATAGGCTCAGCGTGCATGCCAATTTTGTATTGCCATTCGCCTTGCAGATCCACTTTTTGGTCGCCGATTTCCAATGCGTAGGTTTTATCCGGGGTAAAACCAGGGTTGCCGGAATAGCTGGTCAATCTAATCGTGAGGATATTTTTGCCGGCTTTCAGAACGCCAGTAGGCACGGGGTAAATGCGCGGTGGATATTGATAACCGATACCACCAATTCTCGCACCGTTGATATAGGTTTCATCGCCATCAACCAAGGTGCCGAGCCATAGGGTAGCATTGGGCTGTTTGGCTTGGGCTTCGGTCAGCTCAAATGTTTTTTTCAACCAGACAACACCGTGCTTAAATTCTATGTTTTGCTCGCCGAAATAGCCCGGAACTTTAAATTTGGGCCAGTCTTCAGTATTGGTGCCGACAGAATGCCAAGCTTTTTCACCTTTTAAACCTAAATCTTCGTCTTGTGATTTTTTATACCAGGCGTCGCTGCTGCTTTTGTCTTTTTCAATGGTTTTTTGCAGATAATCAGGGTCCTTAAATAAATTCGCTTCTGCTAAATAGTGCGGATATTTTTGCAGCGCTTCTTCGCTTATCCACGCTTGCGCAGGCGAGCCGCCAACAGCGATGCTCAAAATACCAATAGGTACTTGAGTGTGTTGATGGATTTCTTCGGCAAAGAAAAATCCAACGGCGGAAAATTCGGGCAGATTTTCCGGTACTGCAGGTTTCCAGCTGCCTTGTTCGTAATCCTCTTTGACTTTATCTACGGAATAAATCAAAGGAACCGAAAATTGCCGCACTTGCGGCAGATTGGTGTTGGGAATAACTTCAGGATAGCGTTGCGCAACGCGTCGCAATGGCAGCTCTATATTGGATTGGCCGGCGGCGATCCAAAGATCGCCAAACCAAACGTCCTGCAATTCGATTCGATTATTTCCCTGGACAACAATGGAATGCGGGCCGCCCGCTTTTTGTTTGGGAAGAGCAACTGACCAGCGACCGGATTTAGTGGTGGTTGTATAGGTTTTTCCGCCAAATTCCACTGTGACTTTTTCGCCTTCGTCTGCCCACCCCCATATTTCTAGGGGTTTTTCCCGTTGCAGAATGGCGCCATCGCTCAACAAGCGCGGCAGTCGAACATCTGCAAAGGCAGGTGCGGAAAGGAGTAGGGAGGATACGAAGAAAAGATTCAATTTGCGCAAGAATGTGATCATTGGTTTCCACTTATTATTTATTGGAGTTCAAGCGATCAATCAAAATTAGCTCATCCACGAAAAAATGCTTAAGCGTCACCGAGCTTTTTCCGTAGAGGCCAAAGGAGGGTAGGTGTTCCCTGGCGGGTGAGGTTAAACATCTTTTGCTTTGAAAAGAACACCTTTTTGCCTGGAGATCTCTTACGCAGCGCAGGTTTGCGCGTCCAGCAGGTCCAACAGTTTGACCAGTTCTACCGGCTTGACTAGATAGTGGTTAAAACCAGCTTGTTCCGCACGGTTGCGATCAGCTTCGCCGCTGTAACCCGTCATGGCAATGATGCAGATTTCCTTCAATTCTTGTTCTCGTCGGAGGCGCTGTGCGACTTCGTAGCCGTCGATATCGGGCAGTCCTATGTCGAGCAACACCACATCAGGCCGTTGGAGCCGCGCCGCCATAAGGCCCTCTTTTCCGGAGTGAGCGACGCGTAGGTCGTAACCTTGGCTTTGCAGGCAAAGGGAGAGTCCGGTAGCGGAGTCGCTGTTGTCGTCGATGATCAGGACGCGCAGCGGCTGCGAGGAGCGCGGCGGGGTGGGGATGGCGGTCTGTGCCTGAGGCACCCGGTCGACCAGTGGCAAGCAGACGGAAAACTCTGCGCCCAGTCCCGGGCCATCGCTGGTGACCCGCGTGGCGCCGCCGTGCAGCTCGACCAGCGCCCGTACCAGGGCGAGGCCAATACCCAAGCCGCCCTGCGCCCGATTTAGCGCTGAGGGCGCTTGTACGAATAAGTCGAAGACCTTGTTGAGCAGTTCTGCCGGAATCCCTACACCGCGATCACGCACGCGAATCTGCGCGACCTTGTCGCCCTGTTGCTCCAAAACCAGATCGATTTGGCCACCGTCGTCCATATATTTCGCGGCGTTGGTGAGCAGGTTGCCCAATACCTGCGACAACCGCACTGTATCGCCTTCGACATAGAGAGGCCGGTCCGGCACTACTACCTTGAGCTGATGGCGATGTTTTTTCAGCAGTGGAGCTATGGTATCCGCAGCGTGATTCACCACCTGGGCCAGATCGACCACCTCGGTATGCAGCTGAATGCGGCCGTTGGAAATGCGCGATACATCAAGCAGGTCATCCATCAGGCAGGTAAGGTGTTTGACCTGCCGTTGCAGCAGTTCATGCGCCCAGGCTTGTTGCTGCTCGGAAGAGGTCGGCATTTGCATCACCATAACCGCGTTATGGATGGCCGAGAGCGGGTTGCGCAGTTCGTGCGCCAGCACCGCGATATATTCGTCTTTACGTTTCATCGATTGAGACAGTGCCTGCTCAGCGCGTTCTCGCTCGCCGATTTCCAGTGTCAGTCTATTGTTGGTGGCGGTTAGAGCCGCGTTGGCTTGTTCGAGCGTCTGGTTGAGCTCTTGCAGTTCGCGCATATTGCGCGCTTTTAACTCTTCGTGGGCTTTGGCTAATTCGGCGTTTGTCTGGGCGAGTTTTTGATTGAGGCGCGTGAGTTCAACGCGCTGCAAATACAATTGCACTAACGCCTGCACTTTTCCGCGCAGAATTTCCGGAATAACCGGAATTTGCACATAATCCACCGCGCCCATGGCATATCCCTTGCGTTGATCCAGGTCCGTGATATGCAAACCTGTGACAAAAATAATCGGTGTTTCTTCAAAACGCGGATGGTTGCGGATAAGTTCGGCGGTTTCGAATCCGTCCATATCCGGCATGCTGACATCCAGCAAAATCGCGGCAAATTCCATCACCATTAATTTGCTCAGTGCTTCTGTGCCAGACTGCGCCCGTACCATGTTGTAGCCCAGACTTTCCAGGGCTACTTCGTAGCTCAGCAGGCGTTCTGGCTTGTCGTCTACCAAAAGAATATTCACTTCGTGAGACGCCATAGCAAATTTCCCGCTGTCCTCGGTCGATATGTTTTTCATCAGCGATGCAACCACGTGCGCAACAGAGCTACCAGTTGTTGGTTGCTGACCGGTTTGGAAATGTAATCCGATGCGCCGGCTTCCAAACATTTTTCCCGGTCGCCTTTCATGGCTTTGGCGGTCAATGCGATGATGGGGAGTTTTTGAAATTCTGTGCGGGCGCGGATTTGCCGCATGGTGGTGTAGCCATCCATTTCCGGCATCATGATGTCCATCAAGACCAGCGCCATATCGTCAGTGCGTTCGATTAATTCAATGGCATCGCGACCGTTGTTGGCGGTGATCACTGCCATATGATGGCGCTCGAGAATGCTGGAAATCGCAAATATATTGCGCACATCGTCGTCCACTACCAGAACTTTTTTGCCCACCAGAGCTTCATCACTTTCATTGAGTTTTTTCAGCATGGCTTGTTTGGCCGCGGGCAAATGTGCGACCGGGTAATGGAGAAATAACACTGTGTCGTCGAGCAGGCGCTCGGTGGAGCGCGCATATCTGAGCACTGAGGTTTTGGTCAGAGTGCGGAGATATTCTTCTGCATCGACTGGCAGTTCTGCCGGGCAGGCGACAATAATGGGTACGCTGCGCAATTCCGCGTCGCGCTGTACTTCCGCCAGCAATTCAAATCCTTCTCCACCCGGAAGCAAAAGATCGAGCGCAACAGAATCGAATAGTTGTTTGCGCAAAGCGTCTAGCGCACTTTTACCGTCGATAGCGATAGTGGTTTCGACATTTTCCAGATTAAGTAAGTCCACCATGTCGTGATTTTTATCATCCGGATTTTCAATAATCAGCAAACGACGAGTGCGCTGCGAGGTAAACGCAAACAGATTTTGCAGCGCTTCACCAATTCGTTCGGAAGAGGCGGATTTATTGAGATATGCAAAAGCTCCGCGCGTCAGGCCGTGTAGGCGCTCTTCGTCCACGGTCACTATATGTACGGGAATATGGCGGGTTTCCGGATTTTGTTTTAAATGGCTGAGAATCGTCCAGCCGGTGGTGTCCGGCAGGAAAATATCCAGTGTTACGGCGGCCACATTGAATTGTTTGGCGAGATTGAGTGCTTCAGCTCCGCGCATCGCCACCACCCCTTTAAAACCTTGTGCGCGTGCCAGGTCGAGCAGTATATGGGCGTAGTGGGGATCGTCTTCGACGATCAATAAGACTCTGTCCTGCAAATCAATATTGTGGCGATCGTCGCTGACGTCCTCGGAGCGCGCCGCGGCAACTAGAGTGGGCGGATAGCTATTGTCTGTATTACGCAGCTGCGGCAGAAAGCGTGCGGTAGGATCGCCGTAATTCAAGGGCACATACAGCGTAAAAGTACTGCCTTGGCCGGGCGCACTTTGCAGACGAATTTCTCCGCCGAGCAATTGGGCGAGTTCGCGGCTAATGGCCAAACCGAGTCCTGTGCCACCGTAGCGTCGGGCGGTGCCAGCATCCGCTTGCTGGAATGCTTCAAAAATCAGTTTTTGTTTATCGAGAGGAATACCGACTCCGGTATCGGAAACGGAAAATGCAACCACTGTCTCCGCTGCATCCAAAACGGGATGGCCTTGCGTCCAGCCGGATTTCACGACATCCACACGCAGTTGCACACCGCCTTGATCAGTGAATTTAAAGGCGTTGGAAAGCAGGTTTTTTAATACCTGCAACAAACGTTTTGGATCGGTGTAAATAAAGCGGTTGAGCAGATTGCTGCCGAAGTCCGTAATAAAAGCCAATTTGCGCGTTTCGGCCTGATGGCGGAAATTGCGCTCCACGGTTTCGCGCAGGTTGGCAAACGGCAGCTCTTCGCATTCCACAGTGACGGTACCGGATTCGATTTTCGACAAATCCAGAATATCGCTGATCAAATTCAGCAAATCAGTGCCGGCGGAATGAATGGTGTGGGCAAATTCCACTTGGCGCGGCGTTAAATTGCCGTCGACGTTCTCCGCCAATTGTTCACCGAGAATCAAAATACTGTGCAATGGCGTGCGCAGTTCGTGCGAAACGTTGGCAAGGAATTCGGATTTATAGCGCGAGGTGAGGGCAAGCTCGGCGGCCTTTTCTTCCACTGCGCGTTTGGCCTGATCGATCTCCTGATTTTTACGCTCCACTTCCGCGTTCTGCGCGGCAAGCAATTGGGCTTTTTGCGCAAGCTCTTCGTTGGTTTGCTGCAATTCGAATTGGCGTGTTTGCAGTTCGGTTGCCAATTGCTGCGATTGTGCGAGCAGACGTTCGGTGCGCATGGTCGCTTCGATATTGTTGAGCACGACTCCCACTATATCGGTGAGTTGCTCCAGAAATGCGGCATGGGACGCGTTAAATTCTTTCAGAGAGGCGAGTTCAATAACGGCTTTGACGTGGCCTTCGAACAGTACCGGCAGAATCATCACCATACGCGGCGCGACTTCCAACAGGCCAGAGGTAATGCGCAGAGGTTGCTGATCCACGTCTTTGATAATCAGGCGATGGCGTTCCAACGCGCATTGGCCGACCAAGCTTTCACCCAGCCTATATTCGCGCCCCAGCGGGTCTCCGTAGACATGATCGGCGTAGCCAGCGAGCTGGCGCAGGCGATAGCCGTTTTCAGTTTCCACCATGGCGTACATCACACCCTGGTGTGCTTCCACCAGCGGGGCGAGTTCGCACAACAACATTTGTGCAACGGCGGTAAGGTCGCGCTGCCCCTGCATCATGCGGCTGAATTTCGCCAAGTTGGTTTTCAGCCAGTCCTGTTCGGTATTGCGCTCGGTGGTTTTGCGCAGGTTGCCGATCATGGCGTTGATGTAATTTTTCAGGTCGGCCACTTCGCCGCTGGCGTCCACCTGAATATAGCGGGTGAGGTCACCAGTGGTTACGGCCGTCGCTACTTCGGCGATGGCGCGCACCTGGGTAGTCAGATTGGCGGCCAGCAGGTTTACGTTGGCGGTCAGGTCTTTCCAGGTACCGGCGGCACCGGGCACGTTGGCCTGGCCGCCCAGGCGTCCTTCCACACCCACTTCGTGGGCGACGGTGGTCACCTGGTCGGCGAAAATCGCCAGGGTGTCCGTCATGCTGTTAATGGTATCGGCGAGCGCCGCCACTTCACCTTTGGATTCCACGGTGAGTTTTTGGGTGAGGTCGCCGTTGGCCACGGCGGTCACCACTTTCACAATGCCGCGCACCTGATCGGTCAGGTTGTGCGCCATGACGTTTACGTTGTCGGTCAGGTCCTTCCAGGTGCCGGCGACACCGGGTACACGCGCCTGTCCGCCGAGTTTGCCTTCCGTACCCACTTCCCGCGCTACCCGCGTTACTTCGGAGGCGAAGGCATTGAGCTGATCCACCATGGTGTTGATGGTGTTTTTCAGTTCGAGAATTTCACCTTTTACGTCGACGGTGATTTTGCGCGAGAGGTCGCCGCGGGCGATGGCGGTAGCCACTTCTGCAATGCCGCGCACTTGGTCGGTCAGATTGGCGGCCATTACGTTTACGTTATCGGTCAAATCTTTCCAGGTGCCGGCAACACCGGGCACACGCGCCTGTCCGCCGAGTTTTCCTTCCGTGCCCACTTCGCGGGATACCCGGGTTACTTCCGAGGCAAAGCCGTTGAGCTGGTCCACCATGGTGTTGATGGTGTCTTTCAGCTGCAGAATTTCGCCTTTTACATCCACCGTGATTTTGCGCGAGAGGTCACCGCGCGCTACCGCCGTGGTTACCTCGGCGATATTTCGTACCTGAGCTGTCAGGTTGCCCGCCATGGAATTCACATTGTCGGTGAGGTTTTTCCATGTGCCTGCGACGCCGGGCACTTCTGCCTGTCCGCCGAGTTTTCCTTCGGTACCTACCTCGCGCGCCACCCGCGTCACTTCTGCAGCAAAGCTGTTGAGCTGGTCCACCATGGTGTTGATGGTGTCTTTCAGCTGCAGAATTTCGCCTTTTACATCCACCGTGATTTTGCGTGAGAGGTCGCCGCGCGCCACCGCTGTGGTCACCTCAGCGATATTTCTTACCTGAGCGGTGAGGTTGGTGGCCATGGCGTTTACCGAGTCGGTCAGATCCTTCCAGGTGCCGGCGACGCCGGGCACGATTGCCTGGCCGCCCAGCTCGCCTTCGGTACCCACTTCGCGCGCTACACGGGTTACTTCGGAGGCGAAACCGTTGAGCTGATCCACCATGGTATTGATGGTGTTTTTCAGTTCGGAAATTTCGCCCTTAACGTCCACGGTGACTTTGCGGGACAAATCGCCGCGCGCTACTGCGGTGGCCACTTCGGCAATATTGCGCACCTGGGCGGTGAGGTTGCCCGCCATGGAGTTCACATTATCGGTGAGGTTTTTCCAGGTGCCGGCAACGCCGGGTACTTCTGCCTGTCCGCCGAGTTTTCCTTCGGTGCCTACTTCGCGGGCAACCCGGGTTACTTCCGCAGCAAAACTGTTGAGCTGATCCACCATCGTATTAATGGTGTTTTTCAGTTCGAGAATTTCGCCTTTTACGTCGACGGTAATTTTGCGTGAAAGATCGCCGCGCGCGACCGCTGTGGTCACTTCGGCGATATTGCGCACCTGGGCAGTCAGGTTGCTACCCATGGCATTTACCGAATCGGTCAGGTCCTTCCAGGTACCGGCAACACCGGGCACGATTGCCTGGCCACCGAGTTTTCCTTCCGTACCTACCTCACGCGCTACCCGCGTTACTTCTGAGGCGAACGAACGCAATTGATCCACCATGGTGTTGATGGCTTCTTTCAATTGCAGAATTTCACCGCGGGAATCCACGGTAATTTTGCGCGAGAGGTCGCCGTTGGCCACGGCGATGGTCACCTCTGAAATATTGCGCACCTGATCCGTCAGGTTGCTGGCCATGGAGTTCACGTTATCGGTCAAATCCTTCCACGCGCCGGATACACCTTTTACTTTTGCCTGTCCGCCGAGCTTGCCTTCCGCGCCCACTTCGCGAGCCACCCGCGTTACTTCGGAAGTAAACACGTTCATCTGCTCGATCATTTTGTTGACGATTTTGGCGGAGTGGAGAAATTCGCCCTGCAGTTCGCGGCCTTCAATTTCGAGGGGAACGGTTTGAGATAAATCGCCTTTGGCTACAGCGGCGATGCTGCGGGTGACTTCGGTGGTGGGCCAGAGCAGGTCGTCGATCAAGGTGTTAACGGAGGTTTCCATCGCGCCCCAGGCGCCGATGCGGCGATCGCATTGCATGCGCTGACGGGTTTTACCCTCCTGGCCGACGGCTTGGCCGACGCGCTCCAGCTCGCTGGCGACGCGGGCATTGGCGATGGCTATGTCATTAAAGGTATCAGCGATTTTGCCTTCGATGCCGGTCCAGTGACCGGGAAGGCGCACCGTGAAATCACCGTCGCGCATGGCCTGCAGCGCGCTGAGAAGAATGCCTGGATCGTAGCGGTCAGCATTTTTCGGTCGAGTGGGTTCTTCCATCACAACAACATCGTCATGGTTTCGCACGCGCAATTCCCGGGAAATCGAAAAGCAAAATTGTGGGTTATGTATCGCCGCGTCAACGGTGGTTTACCGAACAGACGGGACATTCGGTGTCAAATTTTCTGAAGCAGTGCACGTGCGCTGTATATAAAGATGCATAAAGTGCTCTGGACGTGTGCCAACCGATATACAAAACGCCAAAAGACTGAAAAAATCCCGCTCCTTAGCCTCACGTCTCCCGGAGACTCCTTTTGTTTGTAGAAGCCGATACTCATACACCGGTTGTTCTGCTATTGGATGACATACCGGAAATTCGCGGCCTGGTCGAAAAGTGGCAGGAACAGCATGTTCGATTAATCTGCGCAGCGAGCCGGGAGGAAGGGCTGCGAGCTACAGACATCGCGCCCGATCTGATTATTTGTCTCTGCTATTCCCAACTTCCCGAGTGCACGGAAATCATCGGCCGCATTCGCGGCAACCCGGCGCTTACCCAAGTGCCTATATTGATGATCCTGGAAAACATTCTGGGAGAAGTGCCGGCGAGTGTGGTGGACGATCCTCTCCAGGACTTTCTCTACCGGCCGTTTCATCCGGCGGAGCCGCTGATCCGCTGTCAGAAACTACTCGCTCTTAAAAGTGCAACCCAGCAATTGGCAGCGCGCGAACAGGAGCGCTCGGCGCAATTGCTGTTGAGCGAAAATCGCTTTCGCCTGATGGTGGAGAGCGTGGAAGACTACGCCATGTTTATGGTGGACCTGCGCGGCCGCATTACCAGTTGGAACCGCGGCGCGGAGCGTCTTACCGGCTACACCGAGGCGGAAGCCATCGGCAAACCCTTTTCCATGTTGTATCCGAGCGAGGATCTGAACTCCGAACACGCCCTCTACGAATTGGCCATGGCCCACAAAAATGGCCGCTACGAAGAAGAGGGGCTGCGGGTGCGCAAGGACGGCTCAAGTTATTACGCGCAAATCCAGGTTTGGCCGATGGAAAATAAATCCGGCGAGATTATCGGCTTTGTGAAAATCACCCGGGATATCACCGCGCGGCGCTACGCGGAACAGGCGCTCAAAGAGAGCGAGGCGAAATTCCGCACCATTACCGATGCCATGCCGCAAATGGTGTGGTCGACGCTGCCTGACGGCGATCACGATTATTTCAACGAGCAGTGGTATGACTTCACCGGTGTATCTCTGGGGGAGATCAATGGCGGCAACTGGAACAGTATTCTCCACCCGGAGGATCAGGACAGGGCCCTCAAAGCCTGGCAGCACAGCTTGAGCACTGGATAGATCTACGAAATCCAATATCGCCTGCGGCATTTCTCCGGCGGCTATCGCTGGACTCTCGGCCGCGCGCTGCCGGTGCGCGATGAGTCCGGTGAAATCGTGCGCTGGATGGGAACGCTCACCGATATTCACGAGCAAAAGCAGGCGGAAGAAGCGCTGAAAGATGCCGCCCGCCGCAAAGACGAATTTCTGGCGATGCTCGCCCACGAATTGCGCAATCCGCTGGCCCCCGTGCGCAACGCCACAGCGTTGTTGCGCCGGTTCATCAACGGTGGCGACGAGGGCGCGCAGAGTGCGTTGAATGTGATCGAGCGCCAAGTGCGCCATATGACCTGTTTGATTGACGATTTATTGGACGTTGCGCGTATCTCCCGCGGCAAGATCGAAATTCGCAAGGAAGAAATGGATCTGCTCGAAGTGGTGAGCCACACCGTTGAAGATTTTCAGAGCGACTATCACGCGCGCGGGGTAAATCTAAAGGCGGAAATCACCAGCGAGCCGCTGTACCTGGAAGGCGACCGCACCCGGGTAGCGCAGGTGATCGGTAACCTGCTACACAATGCGCTGAAATTTACCGAACCCGGCGGGCAAGTGACTGTGCGTTTGGTGCGGGAGGAAAAATCCAACCTGAAGCGCACCGGCTACGGTGTGGCGGTTCTGGAAATTGCGGATACAGGCGCTGGTATAGAAGCGGACATAGTGGCAAATCTGTTCAACCCGTTTATTCAGGCCAATCAGGGCCTGGCGCGCAGCAAAGGCGGTTTGGGTCTCGGTCTCGCGTTGGTAAAAGGTTTTGTGGAACTGCACGGCGGCACTGTGGAGGCTCACAGCGACGGCCCGGGCAAAGGTGCGGTCTTTACTTTGCGTCTGCCGTTGGTACAAAAACGCGACAGCCAGCCAGTTAAAAATGAAACGGCGCTGCCGCGACAGCACCTGCGAATTTTGCTGATCGACGATAACGCCGATATGTTGCAAACCCTGAGCATGCTGTTGGGTATCGAAGGTCATCAGGTCATTACCGCCGGCGATGGCGAAAGCGGCCTGCAAGCCATTCGCGAAAATTTGCCGGACTTGGTGTTGTGCGATATCGGTTTGCCCGGCTTGCTGGACGGTTACGCAGTAGCCCGCGCGGTGCGCGCCGATCCGAAACTCGCCGGCCTATTTCTGGTGGCGGTATCCGGTTACGGCCAGGAGCGCGATCGCCAGCGCGCGAAGGACAGTGGTTTCGACAGTCATCTGCTTAAACCTCTGGACTTCGGCGAACTGGCTAAAGTGCTGGCGGACGTAAAGCCGCAGCACACCCGCTAAACTCGCGCTGCCGCCAAGGAATTCAGCGAGCGCAGGCGCAAACGCAATTGTTTTTCGATTTCGATAATGGCAAACAGCACAACGCCGATGCCGACCACAACAAATCCATCTTTTATCGAAACCGCTTCTGTACCAAATACGGCTTGCAGAGGCGTTAGATAGGTCACCGCAAATTGCGCAATTGTCACCACAACAACCGTTGCCCAAACAATTTTGGTTCCGCGCACTGCTTCCCATGTCAGTGATGTACCGTAAATATTGCGGATAAAAAATAGATGGAAAATTTCCATCACCACCAAAGTATTCATCGCCAGTGTCCGGGCCAAATCTTCGCTATAACCTTGGTTTGCCGCATAAGCGTGAATGCCAAAAACACCGGCAAGAAATAACAGCGAAACCAGGATGATGTGCCACACCAGTTCGCCGCTGAGAATGGGCTCACCCGGATGGCGCGGCGGGCGGCTCATAGTGTTGGCTTCAGTCGGTTCAAACGCGAGTGCAAGGCCGAGGGTAATCGCGGTAATCAAATTGACCCAGAGAATTTGCACCGGCGTAATCGGCAAACTCAAACCCAATAACAAAGCCGCAATAATGGTCATGGCTTCACCGGCACTGGTCGGCAAAGTCCAGCTGATCACTTTTTTAATGTTGTCGTAAACCGTTCGGCCTTCGCGCACAGCCGCAGCGATGGTGGCGAAATTATCGTCCGCCAATACCAATTGCGCGGCTTCTTTTGCTGCTTCACTGCCTTTTTTACCCATGGCAATTCCGGCATCTGCGCGCTTGAGGGCAGGCGCGTCGTTAACGCCGTCGCCGGTCATGGCAACGCTGATGCCGTGACTTTGCAATGCAGTGACCAAACGCAATTTATGTTCGGGACTTGTGCGCGCATAGATATCGCAATCGAGCACTTGTGCGCGCAATCGAGCATCGTCCAATTTATCCAGATCCGCACCGGTCATGACTTTATCGGTGCGCTGCAGACCGACTTGTTTGCCTATTGCCGCTGCAGTGGCAGCGTGGTCGCCGGTAATCATTTTTACGCGTATGCCCGCTCTGTGACATTCAGCAACGGCTTCTATGGCTTCCTGCCGCGGCGGATCGATCATGCCGACCAAACCTACGAATACGAGTTTTCCTTCTAAATCTTCGTGGTTGAGGGTCGTTTGTTCGGCGGGAATTTCTCTATAGGCAAGACCCAAAACTCGCTGACCTTGGGCGGCAATGCGTTGAATGGAGTCTTGCCAATCCGCGCCCAGAGGCTGCTCTGCATTTTTAATTTTTTCCGCGCGGCAGAGAGACAGAATTTTTTCTGGCGCGCCTTTGACGAGCGCAATTGCGTGTCCGTCGTGATGGCGGTGAAGTGTCGCCATAAAACGGTGGCGGGAGTCGAAAGGAATTGTATCTATGCGCGGCCATTCTTGCGCGGTTTGTTTTGGGTCCAAACCGGCTTTGCGGGCTAGGCTAAGCAGGGCGCCTTCCATAGGATCACCTTCCACTTGCCAAGTGCCGTTTTTCTCGTGTAGCGCAGCGTCGTTGCAGAGCGCGCACACTTGGGCGAGTGTGGCTATAGAGTTATCGCTTGTTGCTTTGACTGTTTTGTCTCCGCGCAAAATATCGCCGTCCGGCGCGTAACCGACACCGGTGACCTTCAGCGTTTCTTCCGACACTGCCACGGACGCCACCATCATTTCGTTGCGCGTGAGGGTGCCGGTTTTATCGGTGCAAATGACGGAAACAGCCCCAATGGCTTCGATGGCAGGCAAGCGTCTGACAATGGCATTGCGGTTTGCCATGCCTTGCACGCCAACCGCCAGAGTGATTGTGAGCACTGCTGGCAGCCCCTCTGGAATGGCGGATACCGATAAACCGACCACCGCCATAAATAAATCCGCAAACGGCATTTGCGAAACGAAATAGCCAAATATCAGCAGAATGACCGCCACCAACAAAATCATGAGGGTCAGCCAGCGCGAGAAAATACTGATCTGGCGAGTCAGCGGCGTGGCCAGCGATTCCACTCCCGCCAGCATATTGCTGACACGGCCGATTTCCGTATTGGAACCTGTGCCCACCACTACCGCTTGCCCCTGGCCCCCAGTGACCAGTGTGCCGGAAAACACCATATTGTGGCGGTCGCCCAAAGGCGCATCTAATGCGACGGGATCGAGTTGTTTGTCCACCGGAACGGACTCGCCGGTGAGAACCGCTTCCTGCACGCCAAGGCCGTGGGCTTGAATCAAGCGGCAGTCCGCAGGTACCCGATCGCCCGCTTCCAGAAGGACGATATCCCCCGGAACCAATTCAGTACCGTCAATGGAAGCGCGGTGGCTGTTGCGCAGAACATTCGCCTTGGGCGCCAGCATTTGATGCAGCGCTTCCATGGCTTTTTCCGCTTTGCCCTCCTGCAGAAACCCGACAATGGCGTTGACGATGACCACTGCGAGAATTACACCGCTGTCCGTCCAGTGGCCGAGGGCCGCCGTTATCACGGAGGCAACGAGTAACACATAAATCAAAATATTGTGAAACTGCAGCAAAAAACGTTTTACAGGACTTTGTTTCGCTGCTTCGGGCAGGCGGTTGGGACCGTACTCGCCAAGGCGGCGCTGCGCCTCTTCAGTGGACAATCCTTGCGCGGACGTATTTAGCGCCGCCAGGACGCCGTCGGCGGTTTGGGTGTGAGCAGTCTGTAAACGATTGGCCTGCGTCGGCATGTCTGTACCTTATCTTTGAAATTGTCGGGTTGTATCACTTTGCCGCTGAATCGCGCAATAACCCTGTGTTTTTAGCTCATGACCATTTGATTTGCAGCAATACACTGAATTACGCGTATTTAAATGTGCTAGGTGAGTTATAAAGAAAATATAGCTTATCGCGTTTGGTTGCATGACAATATGCGGATATCCATATATATTGGTGCGCTTGTTCGTGGAGTTCGGAGCAAGCGGTGACTCGACTATTAGAGATGCAAGATGATTGACCCAATACAATTTTTCAAATGTCTTTCCGATGAAACTCGTCTGAACGCTACCTTGTTGATTTATCAGGAAGGGGAGCTTTGTGTATGTGAATTGGTGGAAGCGCTCAACGATAGCCAACCTAAAATCTCTCGTCATCTGGCCCAGCTGCGCAATTGTGGAATTCTCGATGACTCTCGTCGCGGTCAATGGGTTTTTTATTCCATGTCAAAGCAACTTCCGGGTTGGTCGCTGGAAGTCTTGCGCGCGGCGCAGCAAGCCAATTCCGATACTCTCAAAGTTTTACAAAAGAATTTAAAGGCGATGAAAAATCGTCCGCAATGTTGTTAAGCCAATTTTTAAGGATATTTGTGAAAATTCTCTATATATGCACCCATAATCGCTGTCGCAGCATTTTAAGTGAAGCCATTACCAATCATTTAGGGAAGGGCAGGCTAAAAGCGTTCAGCGCTGGCAGTCAGCCCACCGGTCAAGTTCATCCGCTGTCATTAAAATATCTGGCGGAAAAAGGCATCTCGAT
Source organism: Saccharophagus sp. K07 (assembly GCF_014336955.1). Lineage (GTDB taxonomy): Bacteria > Pseudomonadota > Gammaproteobacteria > Pseudomonadales > Cellvibrionaceae > UBA5868. The sequence goes on from NZ_QRAI01000001.1 coordinate 1,324,765, forward strand.
TGAGGGTTTGAAAAGCCAATCCTGGAACGATTTCGCGGTTGAGCAGCCGGATATAGTGGTCACAGTCTGTGACAGTGCCGCTGCGGAAACCTGTCCCGTATGGTTTGGCGACACCGTAAAAGTGCATTGGGGTTTACCTGATCCATCTAAATTACAGGGCTCAGAGGTGGAAGTTAGAGCTGCATTTTATGCGGTGATGGAAACCATAGAGCAGCGCGTGCAAAAGTTATTAGCGCTGGATCTGGAATCGCTGACAAAGGCAGATCTCCAGGCGCAACTGAATCAATTAATCCAGGAGCAACAATAATGGGATTATTTGAACGCTACCTGACTCTGTGGATTGGCCTTTGCATTGGTACTGGAGTGCTGCTTGGCAATTTAATACCGGAGTTGTTTCATCGGTTTGCTGCTTTGGAAGTTGCCCACGTCAATATTCCTGTTGCCATTTTTATCTGGGTGATGATTTACCCCATGATGGTTCAGGTGGATTTTTCCTCCATCAAGGATGTTCGAAAAAAGCCTAAAGGTTTATTTCTTACCTTGGTGGTCAATTGGTTGATCAAACCTTTCACCATGGCCGCTTTGGGTTGGCTCTTTTTCCGCGTGTTATTTGCAGATTGGGTCGATCCTCAAACCGCCACCGAATATATCGCCGGCATGATTCTGTTGGGCGTTGCCCCGTGTACAGCAATGGTATTTGTCTGGAGTCAGTTAACCAAAGGTGATGCCAATTACACCTTGGTACAAGTCTCCGTCAATGATCTGATTATGATCTTCGCCTTTGCACCAATTGCCGCATTTTTATTAGGCGTTAGCGATGTGACTGTTCCCTGGGATACCTTACTGCTGTCGGTTTTGTTGTATGTGGTGATACCTCTTGTTGCCGGCATAATCACTCGTAAAGTGTTAGATTCAAACCAACGTGGTTTGCGAGTGGGTCATTTTATTCAAGCCTTAAAACCTATTTCGATTGCAGGCCTGCTGGCGACTGTAGTGCTGTTGTTTGGCTTTCAGGCTGAATTGATTTTGGCTAATCCTCTGCCAATTTTATTGATTGCCATTCCGTTGTTGATTCAAACCTATGGAATTTTCGCTATTACTTACGCCGCAGCGAAAGCGATGAAATTACCTCATAACATTGCTGCGCCGGCGTGCATGATTGGAACTTCCAATTTTTTCGAGTTGGCGGTTGCGGTGGCTATCTCGCTATTTGGTTTGCAGTCCGGCGCAGCTTTGGCGACGGTTGTTGGTGTCCTGGTAGAAGTACCCGTAATGCTTACCCTTGTGAGTTTTGCCAATCGCACGCGGCACTGGTTTGAATAGGAGTAGATTGTGAATCTTTTCGACTTACCCAATGTAGACACAGAATGTTTAAAACCAATCGACGAAAAGCACTTATTTGAGCCTGAGCGCAGCCAACATAAACCTCGTATTTTGTTGCTGTATGGTTCTCTGCGAAAACGATCTTTCAGTCGTTTGGTAACGGAGGAATCTGCGCGCATATTGCAAGCCTTCGGCGCAGAAACCAAAACGTTTAATCCTTCCGGCTTGCCGCTGCCTGATGATACTGATGATCAACATCCGAAAGTTCAGGAATTGCGAAATCTGGTGGCTTGGAGTGAGGGTATGGTCTGGTGCAGCCCTGAACGGCATGGCGCTATGACCGCAGTAATGAAAGCACAGATCGACTGGATACCACTGGCCATGCAGGGAATGCGTCCCACACAAGGAAAGACGCTTGCGGTAATGCAGGTTTGTGGTGGCTCTCAATCGTTTAACGCGGTGAATCAAATGCGCGTACTTGGCCGGTGGATGCGCATGGTGACCATTCCCAATCAATCGTCAGTCGCCAAAGCTTGGTTAGAATTCAACGATAACGACCGTATGAAACCATCTTCTTACTACGACCGCATTGTGGATGTTATGGAAGAGCTTATGAAGTTCACCTTATTAGTCCGCGATCGCAGCGACTATCTAGTAGATCGCTATTCGGAGCGTAAGGAAACGGCGGAAGAATTTCGGAAACGTATCGATCAGAGTGCAATGTAACGTACACGAGACGGTCTGCCGACTCCGGCAGACCATTTTTCTTCCATTCCTGGGTGGCTGGATTTTAAGCCGCCATTTTCCTGCATTCCTCCGCACAAGCGTGGCAGGCTTTGGCGCATTCCTGGCAGTGGTCGTGATCATGCTGTTGGCAAATGTCGCCACAGCGCTGGCAAATTTCTGCGCACAATTGACAAATGGTTTTTGCAAATTCGCTATCGCGTGCCATGGCTCCGGCTGCCAATCGGCAAAACTGCGCGCAATCGATATCCGTACGAATACAATCCGCCATTTTTTTCGGGTCCGCCTCGCTCAGGCAGGCAGTGGCACAGTGATCGCAGGCTGCGGCGCATTCATAACAGGCTTTAATACAACTGGCATAAAGATCATATGACATAGGGCATTCTCCGGCATGGTTGCGGCCGCATTGCTGAATCCGTTATTCAACGGCGACCCTTTTTCGTCTTTGCAATGCATATGCCGGACAGGCGCCGGTAGCATGTCTATTCTTTGGAAGGAGCGCAGCAGCGGGCGGAAATTCCATTCAGAATTGGGCAATCCGGCCGCGTGTTGCCGCTGCAGGTTTTGGCGAGGTTACTCAAGGTGTCGCGCATGGCGGACATTTCGGAAATTTTCCGGTCCAGCTCCGCGATATGATTGATGACAAGCGCTTTGACATCGGCGCTGGAGCGATTCTTGTCTTGCCAAAGCGACAACAATTGGCGGATTTCCTCCAGGGAAAATCCAAGAGAGCGGGCCGTTCCTATAAAGCGCAAATTGTGCAGGTCGCTGTCGGAATAAATACGATATCCGCTGTCATTTCTACTGGAGCGCGGCAGCAAGCCTATGCTTTCGTAGTGACGGATCATTTTGCTGCTGACGCCGCTGGCTCGCGCGGCTTCGCCGATATTCATATGGCCTCCCTGAATTGAGCTAAAAATGTGGATAAAATCCACTTGACCTTACCACGATGGGAAGGTTCACACTTTGCACCAGAGTACACGAGGAGAAAAACCTATGGCTTCAATAGTCGCCCATAAGGGCCACTCCACTCAGTCGAACGCGACCCAGGAACTGCTGATCGAGGGCGCGGGCTGCGCGAGCTGCGTTAGAAAGATTGAAACCGCTCTGAGCAATGTTGCAGGCGTGGAGAGCGCGCAGATGAATTTTGCTCTGCGCAGCGTCATGGTTAGTGGATCGGCATCAACGGATGCCTTGGTGCAAGCGGTTGAGGCCGCGGGTTACCGCGCAATGCCCGTCGCCGCCAATAGCGAAGCCGACACCTTGGAAGAAAAAGAGCGCGCTGATGCAGCGTATTTTCGCCGCCTGCTGCGCCACACCCTGGCGGCGCTCGGGTTGGGTATTCCGCTGATGCTCTACGGTTTTATTGGTGGCGATATGACCATTCACGGCGGCGCCGACCGCTGGGCATGGCTGATTGTGGGCGTGCTGACTTTGGGCGTAATGGTATTTTCCGGCCGCCATTTTTACATCGGCGGTTGGAAAAGCTTGCGCAATCATTCGGCCAATATGGATACGCTGATCGCCTTGGGAACCGGTACAGCGTGGATGTATTCCATGGTGGTTGTGCTTGCGCCGCAAATAGTTCCGGAAGTGGCGCGTCACGTTTATTTTGAAGCAACGGCGATGATTATCGGCTTGATCAATCTCGGTCTTGCGTTGGAAGTGCGTGCGCGAGGACGTACCTCGGCGGCAATTAAAAGGTTGATCGGTCTGCAACCTAAAACCGCCAGAGTGGTGCGCAACGGCCAGGAATTCGATATTCCAATAGAGCGAGTTCTGCTTAACGACAAAGTGCGCGTTCGCCCAGGTGAGCGTATCCCGGTCGATGGCGTTGTGGTGGAAGGCCAAAGTTCAGTGGATGAATCCATGCTGACTGGTGAGCCGGTTCCCGTAGCAAAACAAGCAGGCGATGCTGTATGGGCCGGTACTATCAATAAAACCGGAACCTTGATTTTTACCGCAACTAAAGTCGGTAAAGACACAGCGCTCGCGCACATTATCCAGATGGTCAAGCGCGCGCAAAATTCCAAACCGCCAATTGGCCGCATGGCGGATGTGATTTCTTCCTATTTTGTTCCTGCGGTCATGATTATCGCCATCCTCAGTGCTTTAGTGTGGCTGAATTTCGGTCCAAATCCAGCGCTGGCGTTGGCTGTTGTATCTGCCACTACTGTGCTGATTATTGCTTGTCCCTGTGCCCTCGGATTGGCGACACCTATGTCAGTAATGGTAGGAGTTGGCAAAGCAGCTGAGGCGGGAATTCTGATTCGCAATGGCGAAGCGCTACAAACCGCATCCAGTATCACGGCAATGATTCTCGACAAAACCGGCACTATTACCCTGGGCGCGCCGAAAGTGACAGACATAGAACCGGTTGAGTCTTGGACACAGGAAGATTTATTGCGTCTGGTGGCAAGTGTCGAGCAGGGCTCCGAACATCCGCTTGCGCAAGCAATTGTCGAGTCTGCCACGGAGCGCAATTTAGTTTTAAGTCCGGTTAGTCATTTTCAGGCAATTGCCGGCCAGGGGGCGGAAGGCTCTGTTGAAGGAAAAACCGTCGCGCTTGGCAATCGCAAATTAATGAATGAAAAACATATCAATGTCAAAAAATGGGAAACACGAGCTCAAGCCATGGCAGCGGAAGGAAAAACGCCTATGTACGCCGCTATCGGAGGACAGTTCGCGGGATTAATTGCCGTAGCTGATCCCATAAAACCAGACTCCGCCGCCGCGATTGCGCGCTTGCAAGAGTTGGGGATTCGCGTGGTGATGTTGACTGGCGACAATCGAATTACTGCCGAAGCAGTAGCAAAACATGTCGGTATTCGCGAAGTGCACGCGGAAGTTCAGCCTTCAGAAAAAGCCAAACATGTAGAGACATTGCAGCGCGAAGGCGAAATTGTTGGCATGACCGGCGATGGAATTAACGACGCTCCTGCACTGGCCCTTGCTAACGTCGGTTTTGCTATAGGCACTGGAACCGATGTGGCGATTGAAAGCGCGGGAATTACCTTGATGCGCGGATCCCTTCACGGCCTTGTTGACGCCATCAGCATCAGCAAAGCGACCTTGCGCAATATTCGGCAGAATTTATTTGGCGCGTTTGTTTATAACGTCGCAGGCATTCCGATTGCGGCAGGTGTGCTCTATCCGATTTTCGGCATTTTATTAAGCCCGGTGATTGCGGGTGCTGCTATGGCGTTTTCATCGGTCACGGTTGTTGCCAACGCCAACCGCCTGAGATTTTTCAAATCGGAGAAAGTCGCATGATTTGGGTCATTAATATCGTCGGGTTTTTATTGGTTGCGGTAATCGTCTGGTGGTTCTGGCTGTACAAACCGGCACGTACAGCTGTGACAAAAGAAAAGCCATTGGTGATTCTTTTGGAAAACGGTGTTTATCAACCGGCGCATATTCAATTGCCGGCCAATCAACCGGTTGCCCTGGAATTTTTCCGCAAGGATGCATCGCCTTGTGCAGAAATGGTTATTTTCCCGGCATTGGATATCAGCGAAGAATTGCCGGTGAATAAATCGAAGACGGTTCGTTTACCTCCGCTGCCAGTGGGAAACTATGAATTCCATTGTCAGATGCGAATGTATAGAGGGGAATTAACCGTCGCATGACGATCACTTCGTTATATGTCCCGGAGCATTGCGCAGTTTTTCTCGCATCATCCAAGGTTCAAGGATTCCGCTAATAAAGTTTCCCTGAGCCAGATCGCATCCTGCATTGCGAAGTGCGGCATATTGTGCGGCAGTATCGATTCCTTTGGCGATGGTTTGAAGGCCTAGTTTATGGGCCATGGCAATGCGATCGGCAGCGGTGTCAATATCTCCTTGCAGAAAATTTGCGCCTATAGTGATGAAATCGGAAACGAAGTCTTTTAAATACGCAAGGTTGGAGTGACTGCTGCCAAAATTTTCCAGCGCTACTTTAATGCCTGCTTGTTTGATTTCTCGTAGTGCAATAGCGGCTTTTTCGCTGTTTTGCATAATGGCTGCTTCGGTGATTTCCAGTCGGAGAGCACTGGGGGAAAGATCGTGTTCCTCCAGTAGCTGCTTCAACATGTCGAGGAGGTTTTCCTCCAGTAGTTGCCGTCCTGTAATTGTCACTGCGATACAGGGCGTTGATATTCCGCTGTATTCCCACAGCTTCAGTTGATGGAAAATTTGTCGAACGGTCCATTCGCCGAGAAGAAAAATAAATCCACTTTCTTCTGCCAGAGGTAAAAAAACGTCGGATGTGATAATGCCGCGCTCTGAATTGTGCCATTCGATGATGGCTTCTGCAGATACAATATCGCCGGTCTTCATATCAACTTGCGGCTGGAACGTCAAAATAAATTCCCGTTTCGCCAGTGAATCATACAAGCTGCGTTGCAATGCCAAACGGTTTTCAATAAGTCGCGACATGTTCGCGCTATAAAATGCGGAGCCTGTATTAGGCTCAATGCTATTTGCGGCAACTTCCGCCTTGCGCAGCATATCTTGCGCGTCGAAAGCGCCACCCGGATAAACAGCTACGCCGATGCGGACACTGCAATAAACTGGCATTGTATCCAGGTAATAGGGTTTAGAAAGGGTATCTGCGAGGTTTTCTACGGTAGATTCGATCGGATCTTCTGCAGTAAAGCCCGTATGAATCAGCGCAAATTCGTGAGTGGACAAACGCGCGATCAACCCTTGGTCTTGAATAAAAAATTGCAGCCGATTGCTGATTTCCAATAAATACTGAACTTCGGTGTTGTAATCGAGAACTTCATGAGTCGAGTTCAGCTGTGCAAAGCGGATATACAAAACCAGAATAATGCGCTTGTCGCTGTTATAGGTGTTGATCAGTGTTTTAAGGTGTTCCAAAAGCGTGTGACGGGTGGGGAGGCCGGTCACGCCATCATAACGTGCCAAATAATTCATTTGCTGCTCGGCGCTGCGGTGTTCTTTGCGGGCGCGGGCGTCTTGAATTTCGCGACGGATAACGGCTGGCAGGCGATTGAGTTTGTCTTTTAAAACGTAGTCCTGCGCGCCCATACGTATGGCTTCAACAGCCCGTTCCTCGCCTATGGTTCCGGATACAAAAATAAACGGAATATCCAAGTTGGAGGCTCGTACTTTCATCAGTGCGTCCATTCCACTCATGGTAGGCATGGAATAATCGGCGAGGACCACATCCCAAGGCTGCCGCAATGCTTGCTCCAATGCAGTCATGGTATCAACGCGCTGATGTTGCACACTAAACCCATTGCGCTGCAGATGACGACAGAGCAGGAGTGCATCGTCTTCGTTGTCTTCAACAATAAGGACTTTCAAGGTATTTTTTCGGTGAAAAAGCGAAACCATAAATTGCTCCGCTAAGCCTCCGGCACTTCGTTGAGAATTAACCAGTAAAGCCCCAATTGTTGGATGGCTTTAAGAAATTCGTTGAAATCGACCGGTTTGCGCACATAGCTGTTGACACCTAAACGATAGCCTTGGGCAATATCCTGTTCCTCTTTGGAGGAAGTGAGTAACACGACCGGCAGGAAGCGAGTTCGCTCCTGGGCGCGAATTTCCTGCAATACTTCCAGACCGGTTTTGCGCGGCATTTTTAAATCCAGCAGGGCGACGGCTGGCAGAGGTGGTGGTTCTTCACCGCTGAATTTGCCTCGGCCGAATAAATAATCCAGAGCTTCCATGCCGTCGTTGACCACTATAATGTCATTTGAAAGATTGGATTTGCGGAATGCCCGCAGGGCCAACTCCTGGTCGTCCGGATTGTCTTCGGCCAACAAAATCGGCTTATTCATGATATTTGTTCCTCATTACATTCATACATGGATCGTTCGCGAGGTGGAATAGTGAAATAAAATGTCGCACCTTGGTTGGGCGCCGACACGGCCCAAATATCGCCACCATGGCGGGAGATGACGCGTTTAACTGTAGCGAGGCCAACGCCCGCTCCCGGGAATTCCCCGTGGGAATGAAAGCGCTGGAAAGCGCCAAACAATTTTTCAGCTTGACTCAAATCAAAGCCCACACCATTGTCCTGCACAAAAAATGCCGCTTGGCCGTCCATGCGGCGCATACCAAATTCAATAATGGCGTTGTCGTTTTTCGAGGTATATTTCCAGGCATTGTTAAGTAGGTTAATCAGAGCGATGCGAATAAGATGGTTATCGCAAAAGACGGTCAAACCTGAGGTTACTTTGATCGATACTTGACGCTGTGGTTCGGCGTCATGAAATTCCTGCAGAATCGTTTCCACCATATCTGACAGATTGACTTCTGTCATGATAATTTCCGTGCGGTTTACCTTGGCCAATTTCAACATGTCGTCGATTAAGCCGCCCATTTTTTGGGCCGCAGCACGCACACGGTTTAAATAGTCTTTGCCAGTTTGGTCGAGAATTTCCTGATAGTCTTCGAGCAAGACTTGGCTGAAACCGTCAATTGCTCTGAGCGGTGCCCTCAAGTCATGAGAAACCGAATAGCTGAATGACTCCAGCTCTTTATTGGCAATTTCCAGCTGTGCAGTACGATCTTGCACCCTGCGCTCCAATTCGGCATTTAAGCGCAGAATATTTTCCTCGGATTTTTTCAGCGCATCTTCGGCTTCGCGACGTTCTGCTACCTCTTTTTTGAGTTCTTCGTTGGCTTGCTCCAAATCCTGCCGACTTTGGGAAACCTCGTCGAGCATTTCATTAAAGGCGTCCACCAGATGACCGATTTCGTCCTGGCTGGTCTTTTGTGCGCGCTGGGTAAAATCGCGCGAATCGGCAAGGCGGCGTGCGAGGGCGCTGAGAGAGAGTAGAGGTCCAATGACGTTTTTTTGAAGATACAGCGAAATAATGGATGAAACGGCGACGGCCAAAAAAATTGATCCAACTGCAATGGCCAAATTGCCTATCAACTTGGCGAAAATGTTATAGCGCATTCGCACCAATACAGTTCCGACAATTTCGTTATCAAATATAATCCGTTGGTGAAGGACGAGCGAGTCGACATCGGTTTGAACACCTTCCGGCCTGGTCAAAATATTGTCTGGAATTGTTGAGTCCTTATCGCGCTGATAGGATACAAAAAGGCGGCCTTTTTCGTTGTATATTGCCGCTTCCATAATATGTGGTTGGTGGCTTAATAATTCTATATACATTTGCGCGGATGCAGGATCATTGAACTGCAGGGCAGGGGTTACGGCGCGGCCAATCAGCATGGCTTGAACGGCCAGATCATTTTGCACGTCTTCACGATAATCACGCAGATTAAATCCTACCATTGCGCCGCAAGCGACCATCAACGCGATAACGGTAATAAATAGAACCGCAAGAAGAAATTTTCGTTTTAGTGATTGTCTTACCACTGGACCCTCAATGTACCTGAACAGCAATCGCCAACAGCTGCGAACTTAATTTAAGACTCGCCGCTGTTGCGCGAGAATTGGACGCCTCGAAACGCACCTTGTCTTCGCGGAGCACAAAATTGATCATTGAACCATCTGGTATGGTGGCTTCTTCTGTGACTGTTAATATCGGGGACTTTGCAGTCAGCTTTTGGAAATCTTTTAAGAAAAATCCACTGTCATTGGTGACGTATAAAATATTGATGCTTTCCAGATTGTCCGATGGGGCCACAGGACGGACAATCAGATTAAATCGGTTTTTGTGAACTCCCGCCAAGGTGCGTTCAAAGTAACCGAGACTGCGCCTGCTGCCCGCAATCCCAATTACTATGGTCGCGGTTCCATTTACGGTAGAGATGTTCGGCCACTGCACGTATGAACAAAAATGGTAGAGGAAGGCCGCTTTTATCTGTTGTTCGGAACTTTGTGCGCTGACATCTAAAACAAAAAAAGAGCACAGGGCGCCAAATACAGAGGCAAGGATCAGGACGCGGAAGCTTGCGCGTGTACCTAAATTAAATGCGATCCTTGTGTTCAATACCCCGGTCATATTGATCTCTTAGGATTTAGGCGTGCGCTGACTGGCATTTTTTGAAGTTGGAACTGCAACGCTGTTCTTGGTTATCAACCAATTGGCTTGGGCCAACATGGTGACATCGGGTTGATGATCATTTTTATGCTTATCTTGAAAGCGTTGGCCAATAGTAAACGGTGCCTGCTTAAGCTTAGTCTGTTAGTTAAATGTTTGCGAGGCTTTGCATTTCTCTTTGTATGAGGTGTTTCGTTCACTCGAATTTTTGTCGCAAAAATTACATTTTTGTCGTGATGCACATTTATTTCAGATGTTTGAATTGTCCGGGTTCGACATTTCTTCGCAGCTTGCGGCGCATATACGACAGGCGGATACGCAATCATCCATATCACCTATACCTTCGCAACTGAGTGCGCAGGCTTCGCAAACATCAGCGCACAGCTTTCTGACCGCTTCACTGAAAATCGATGACGACAATTGAAAATCGGCGCACAGTCGACAAATCGCTGCGCATTGCAGCATCAGCCGATAATGTTCCGGCTCCACGTGTTTGCCTCCCTCAGTGAGGCAATGTTGGGTTGCGGTTTGCCAACATATGCGCGCACAGCGCAAACAGGCGTCGACACAGGCATCGGATACGGAGGCGAGCGATGACATAAAAACTCTTCTAATTTACAAGGAATGATATTGCCATTAATTGCCAATCAATAATTCACGTCAGTTCGGTTTATCACACTCGTCGGATCTGGAATTTTTTGTGCATCGGTAAGATCAGTACCAATCCAAACGAGGTAGTCCTTATGGCTATGCAGAAACAAGGTTATACAAAGGAAAAAAAGCTGACTCCCTTTCAGCAGTTCGAACAAAACACGCGTGATACAGATGAAATGGATGCAAGACCACATATTGGTGACGAGCGTCGCGGCGGTAGTGATCTCGATCGCGCCCGTCGAGCAGGATTGACCGAGGCTGCTCGCCCAGGCGAGGGGCCCGGGGAAGATGATCTGGCTCCAGAGACCTTGATTCCCGAAGACGGCGCTTTATCGCCCTTTGAAACAGGTTCTGATATGCCTGCGGACCGAACCTATAGGGTTGTATCGGCCGATGAGATAGGTGCAGGGGTTGGTTTGGACGAAGCAGAGCTGGCGCACGTGGATCCTTTGGACGGCGAGCCATGGGACGATGAGGAGGAGTTGGAAGGCGAGTTTGATGATGACGATCAATATTGAAGTTACGGTCAGATCCCAGCTAGCTTAAACAAGTAGCGAGACGAGGCCGAGTAATATTTCGGACGCCATTTTGGTAATCTGACGCATCCTGAATACGCGGAAATCCAAAATGAACGAATATGAACTCGGCCTCGCGCAGTTTTCTTTGTTTGCCCAGAGCCTGGGTATCGGCTTTCTGATAGGCCTGGAGCGGGAGCGGCACGAAGAAAAAATCGCAGGCGTACGCACCTTTACCCTTATCGCTTTGGCAGGCGCACTTAGCGGGTATGTGGGCATTCACGGGGAATGGACCACAGCTCCATTGGTTTTATTAATCCTTATCGTAGCAAGTCTGTTGCTGGCCCAGTACAGAATGCAAACGGCGCTGCCTGATCCTACCACCATAGTTGCGGCCATTTTGGTATTTGTATTGAGTTACGCTGTCTGGCTGGAACAGGCGTTTTTTCCAGCGGCGCTTGCTCTGGCAGTCACCGCGGTTTTGTATTTCCGGGAAGAATTGCGCAATTTACCTAAGGAAGCTCTGATTAAGTTCAAATTTTTTCACTCATATTTTTTTGAATAATTCTCAATTTCATTCATGGCGGAAAAGGCATGATTTTTCCCGTTTTTCCTACTTGTTTTGCCTTAAATCTGGCCAATTGCCAGATTTAAGGCGCACTGACCCTAGGTCAGCAAGAATTTCTTGCAGGTAAGCAGGTTTGCAAAACCCGCTAAAACATAAAGCCGGTTGGTATTTTTGGCGAGTCCCCGGTAACGCACTTTGGCATAGCCAAACTGCTGTTTGATCTTTAAAAATACGTGCTCTACTTTCGCTCGCACTTGGGCCTTGGCTTTTTCTGCCCGTGCGGCAATTCCTCTTAATGTTTTGCGAACACCGGGACGCTGACTAATTAGCCAATCCACTTCCACATCTTTTAGATCGGGTCTTTTTTCTGCGCCGCGATATCCCGCGTCGCCCCAAACGGTACCCTCTTCGCCGTGCAGCAGTTCCGACAATTGCGTTATATCGTGCTCATTGGCAGACGTGGTAGTTAGCGTATGAACAACACCCAAAGTATCATCCACGCCAACATGCATTTTCATCCCAAAATGCCATTCGTTGCCTTTCTTGGTTTGATGCATTTCGGGATCACGCTCACCATTTTCATTTTTGGTCGAGGTGGGCGCTTCGATAATAGTGGCATCAACAATACTACCTTCTTTCAGTATTAATCCCTGTTTGTCGAGATGGCGGTTCACTTCTTTAAAAAGGGCTTCGCCTAAATTGTAGCGCTCTAACAAATGGCGGAATTTCAAAATAGTGGTTTCGTCCGGTATGGAACCGCTCAAGCTCAAGCCTGCGAATCTGCGCATGGATTCGATCTCGTACAGTGAATCCTCCATAGCTGGGTCGCTGAGATTGTAAAACAGCTGCATGCAGTGAACTCGCAGCATGACATTTAACGGGTAGGGATGGCGCCCTTGGCCATTTTTGGGGTAATGCCGCTGGATCTTGCGCTCCAATTGCTTCCAGGGAATCAGCGTATCCATTTGTTCGAGAAACTTTTCCCGCCGGGTTTTGCGCTTCTTTGCGTTATATTCGGCTTCGGCAAAAGTGAGCTGATTCATAATCGATTACCCTAAGAGTTGAGCTGTGCTAATTATGCCAAATTTTTGGACTTAACCAGAGGCTCCCTAAGCGACTGAGTCGCCAGGACATTACGTCGTTTTTTCAATTTGGCGCTGTCGCTTTTATTCTGTTGCCCATTTTGCCTAACGAAACCTATGGACCTTACGATGTAATTAATCCATCGCAGGTGGGTTGGATGGTGGTATTGATCAGCGGGCTTAGTCTCGCCGGTTACGTTGCTTTGCGATTGGTGCGCGGACAGTCCGGGATTATTTTGGTCGGACTTTTAGGTGGTTTGGCTTCTACCACGGCAACCACTTTGGTGTATTCCAAACACAGCAAAAATATTCCGAATTTTGCCGGCAGTGCCAGCACAATTATTTTGCTTTCGCATTTGGTGTTGTTCGCTCGGATTGCGGTACTGGTTGCGATTATAGAGTTTTCTCTTTTGGCATCCATCGTCCCCTGGATTATAGGTGGACTCGTTGCTGGCACTGGCTATTTGGCGGTGCTGTTGTTTCATCGTGCGCGGCAAGACCAACCTCTGCCTGAACTCACGGTTTCCAATCCTACTGAACTCAAAACCGCATTCGGGTTTGCCATAGCCTTTGCGCTAGTGTTGGTCCTGTCTGCCTGGATGAACGATGTATTTCAGAGTGCAGGGGGTTATGTAATTGCTTTTTTATCCGGGCTTACAGACGTAGATGCAATTACGATCGCCAACCTGAAATTGTTTTCCATGGGGTCGATAGAAGCCAAAACTGCGGGCATTGCTATAGTGATCGCATTTGTCGCCAACTTGATTTTAAAAATGGGGATTATTTTCACTGTGGCTGATCGTTCTCTCTGGCGACCGGTAGCTACAGGGTTTGCGGTATTGCTTGCAGGCGTAGGAGTAGGGCTTTTGGTTTCATCCTAATGACTGAGCCATGACGGAAACGGCGGCGGTAAATATGACCACCTTCCAAGGCGCTGCTTTGCCAAGGGTAAGTAACGCAAAAGCAGCGCAGGCTAACGCAAAATCCCTGGCGGAAAAAATGGCGCTGATCCAGAGGGGGTGGTAAAGCGCCGCCGCTAAAATCCCCACCACTGCAGCATTGGCTCCCGCCATAATTCTTTGCATTTTGGGATTGCGCCGCAGGTTGTCCCAAAACGGCAGTACGCCTAAAACCAGCAGCATGCCCGGTAGAAATATGCCCATCAGGCAGATCAAGGCGCCCAGCAGCCCTTTGGGCTCAGGTTGCATTACCATTCCGAGATACGCTGCGAAAGTAAATAATGGCCCGGGAATGGCCTGAGCAGCCCCGTAACCTGCAAGAAAATCGTCGGCATTTACCCACCCGGTTGCGACCGTCCGAGCTTCCAGCAAGGGCAAAACCACATGTCCACCGCCAAATACCAGCGCACCCGTTCGATAAAATGCGTCAAACAGCGCAAATGTTTGTACAGGAAAAAAGTTGGTTAATACGGGCAGGCCAAACAGCAAAACAAAAAACAAAATTAAGCATATGGTTGCCAGAAAGCGCTTAACCGGAAAACGCAATTGGCCGAGCGTATTTATATTGGTCGAGCGGCAAAATAAAAAACCACTCAACGCGCCTAATAGAATCGCGCCTAATTGGCCGATCGCTGTGGGCAATAAAATCACGGTTGCGATGGCTGCAAGAGCAATGCTTATGCGCTGAATATCCGGGCATAAAGTTCTGCCCATGCTCCAGACCGCTTGCGCTACCACGGCAACGGCGACTAGCTTTAACCCATGAATAAGTCCTTCGCCATAGAGACCGTTCAACTCACTGGCACCCAGTGCAAATAGCATCAGAACAAGTGCGGCGGGCAGGGTAAAAGTTGCCCAGGCGATGCAAGCACCCAATAAACCGCCACGCTGCAAGCCGAGTGCAAAACCGACCTGACTGCTCGCAGGGCCGGGCAAAAATTGGCAGAGCGCAACCAGATCTGCGTAGTCGGCTTCGCTCAACCATTTGCGTTTTTGCACGAATTCGGCGCGGAAGTAGGCGAGATGAGCGATGGGCCCACCAAAAGAAGTGAGCCCAGCAAACAGAAAAGCTCGGAATATCTCGGACAGGCGCGCGCTATCTGTTTTCACGGGTTAAATCCAGGAAAAGAAAACGGCATTTTAGAAGCAAGGTAAGGCTAGGGGATAGAGGCGGATCAGCTTGTGTGGTGAGATTCCGCGAACAAGCGCTTAAGGCGATAAAAATGGTATACCGCGCTTTTCACCACTGAAGCTCCATCTATTTCGGCTTCTCGCTCTTCCAGAAAGTGTAAAAATTCGAGCCATATTTCCCGTGTGCTTGCGCCGTAGCCAGAGAAAAATCGCAGTCCTTCAGTTGGTGACAAATGCAGATTTTTTTGTAATGCGCGGGATATGGCCTGCCCGCCGAGAGTGGAGCCTTGTTTAACGTACAGGTAACCCAAATAACTCGCAATATCACTGTATGGTTTTATGTAGTCGTGATGAATCTGGGAGTCCAAAGCACAACCTAAATATCGCAAATCCTCCTGTAGCCAGAGCAAAACTGGCGCCTCATGAGCAAAACGGATTTCCGTTTCCAAGGAAAATTCGGCCGTACAATAAAAGCGATAAAAGATTTGTAAGATCGTTTGATATTCATCCAGCGAGCAATCGGGCATTAATAAGCGGCGCAGCAGGGGATCGGCATGCAGCGCTTGGTGAACGTCTGCGGTGGCTTCTTTTAGTTGTTGATGAAGGCTTAGAGTTACAACGTCAGATGGCACAAAGAATTCCGTTATTTACGTACACCTATGATTTGGTAAATCTTTGGCAGAATGTCGGCAAGTATAAAATAGCGTGATGGGCAGCGCGACTTCTGACTTCATTGCGGTGAGCTTCGAATTTCACGCTTTCGCTAAATACCGCAATGTCATCGCCGTCCCGCGCGGCATAGGCAAAACAGACCACCCCGTCCTGTTCATCGTCCGACTCCGCTGTGCCGGTTATGGCAACCGCCAAATTGGGTTTTGGTTTTTCGCTTGAATCATTGGCGGCCGGTTTGTGATTGTTGAGGGCTCCCAGCACCATTTCCCGCGCAACTTCTTCACTCGTCAGGCCAAATTGTTGGATGGTTTGAGGACTGACGCCAAGGCACTCTTGTTTGGCTTGCTCGGAATAAACCACATAACCGCTATATAAAACACATCCAGAACCTGAGACATCGGCAATCAATGAGCAGACCTCACCTGCAGTGCAGGATTCGGCAGTGGTCAGAACGCGACCGTGGTCTTTCAGAAATTTGACAACATTTTTTATCGCCTCAACTTGAGCGTCGGATGAATTATCGTGAGGGTCAGTCGAAATCTTACTCATGGCGAGACTTTTTCTCCATCCAATACAGATAAAAACCTTTAGCCCAGGCAAAGGTGTACACAATGCTGAGAAAAAAAATGCCCCATTGTTCTGCTTTCCAGGTGGTGTATAACCACAGAGGTTGCCCAATCAAGCCGAAAATACAAGCGTATTTACGCCGATTGTAGCGCTCGTCCTGGCTCAGCCAGACGGCAGCTATACCGAGGACTGCAATCAATATCTGAACAGTCACGCGCAATTCCTCGAAACATATCCTGCAACGAGAAATTATCTCAGCGGACTTGAGAGCTCTGTTTGTAAGCACACAGAGCGGGAGGGGCCATCTCAGACGTGTATGTCTGAGATGGTATTGAGATGACTTCTACTCCAAAGCGCTCACGCGCGCATACACACTGCTGGTGCCATCTTTTTTGAGCAGCAGCACATCGTAAGGGGTTATGCGGTCACCCATTTCCATACCGGGGCTGCCGATGGGCATGCCTGGCACGGCTAATCCCAATGCGTCTGCGGGCTTGTCGGCAAGAAACTGCTTGATCAAACGAGCTGGAATATGGCCTTCGAAGATATAGCCGTCGGAAGAAACACTGGTGTGGCAGGACTGATATTTGCGGGCGATACCAAAGCGGGCTTTGACTTCGTTCAAATCCTCAGTGTTGTGAATGGTTGGCTCAAAGCCGTTGGCTTGCGCATGTTCAACCCACATCTGACAGCAGCCGCAGGTGGAGCTTTTATAGACTTCCAGGGCGGCGCTGCTTGAGGGGGTGGAAGATGAAGGGGAGGCTGTTGTGGAGTTCGCTGGTTTATCGCAACTACTAAGACCGATAATCCCCAAAAAAAGAAAAGACAAAATGGAAAGAGAACGAAAAATCTGCATTGAATTGCCTTATTAACAAAAAAGATTCAGCTGTTTAACAACCAGTCCAAGCCGCCAAAACGAATCATGGAGACCAAATTTTCCGGAACGCCGACAAGCGTCAGTTGTTTATCGCGTTTTTGGGCAGCACGACGCAAGCCCATGATAAGTGCGACACCCGCACTGTTGCTATAAGTTACCGCGGATAAATCCAAGGAAGCGTGAGGTGCGCACGTTTTTAACCATTCGTCGGCTTCATTTTTCAGCTCAACAACATTGGCAAAATCCACCTCGCCAGTGAGCAGCAATGCTTTGGAGCTTTTCACCCATTCGGCTTTGACGGTCATTTTTTCGTCTCGGGTGTGACTTTTGACATCAGCTTCGGCCAATTTTCCACCACGTAATCCACGTTGCCTTTGTTTTTTTCCACTGCATCGGCAAATTGGTTGCGATAGGCTTCACCCAAATTCAAACCTTCAACAACCACGTTCTGAACCAGCCAGCCGTCTTTGGTTTTTTTCAGGCGGTATTGCGCTTTGTATTGTTTGTTGGATTTTGCGTGAATGATTTGCGTGAGTGTCAAATCATCACCTTGGCTTCCTTTGGGGGCTGGCTCCCAGGTAATTCTTTCACCATCAAAGGTCAACAGCGCATCGGCGTAACTGGCCATCAGAGAATCTTTCAGAACATTGCTAAAGCGCGTAATGCGTTCGCGGAATGCAGCGCGTTCTTCGTCAGTGGTCAAGGCTTTATAGCGGCGCGCACTTGCATGCGTTGCCATAACGCCGCGGGCAAAATATTCCAGGTCGACGATTTGGCTCAGCACATCATCAATGCGTTTGTAGAAGGCTTGTGAGTCGCGATTGGTACGCTGTTTGGTTTCTTCGACGATTTTTAAAACTTCATCCGTCGCGGTTTGCAGCATCTTTTGCGGATCATCTCTGGAGATGGTGATCTCTGCACTCAATGCAGAGCTGATTTGTAGAACAACCGCCATCAATGCGCTGAATATCAGTGTTTTGTATCTGTGCATGGAGCACCTCATTATTGGGGTATTCAATCTTTTGAACCCATATTGGTTAAGAATTTACCGATCAGATCTTCCAAGACCACGGCTGATTGTGTGTCGATAATTTTGCCCCCGTCTTCCAACACATCCGGCGCTCCGCCGACGCTGATGCTGATGTACTGCTCACCCAAAACCCCGGCGGTTTTGATGCCGGCGATGCTGTCCGTGGTCAGATAATCCACGTCTTTGTTAATGGCCATTTCCACCACGGCCCGCGCACTCAGCGGATCCAAGCGGATACTGGTGACCTGGCCGACGGTAACGCCAGCGATGCTCACTTTGGCGCGCGGCTTCAGGCTACCGATATTGTTGAATTCGGCAACCACCGTATAGGTTTGCGTGCGCGAATCCTGAAAACTCAAGCCGCTGACTTTCAGCGCGAGAAAAGCCAAAGCAATAATCCCCAGTAAGATAAAAACCCCCACCGCGAGTTCCACTTGACGTTGCTGCATGTTAATTCTCCGATCTGTTTAGTCGCCAATCAGCTGATGCCGAACATGACGGCGGTAAGGAAAAAATCCAAAGCCAATACGGCCAGGGATGAATGCACTACGGTTCTGGTTGTCGCCGCGCTTATGCCGGCTGAGGTGGGCTCGGCGTCGTAACCCTGGAAAACCGCAATCCAGGTTACCACCAGACCAAACACCACTGATTTGATAAACCCGTTCATCACATCCGCGCTGAAGTCCACGGAGCTCTGCATATTCGACCAGAAAGAGCCCGCATCAACACCCAGCCAATGGACGCCAACCATAACCGCGCCCCAAATGGCCACAGCGTTGAAAACCTGCGCCAGCAGCGGCATGGACAGGATACCGGCGAGCAGCCGCGGCCGCAGGACCCGGCGCAGCGGATCGACACCGATCATTTCCATGGCGACCAACTGTTCCGTTGTTTTCATCAGACCAATTTCGGCGGTCAGTGCTGACCCCGCACGCCCGGCAAACAACAAGGCGGCCACCACCGGGCCGAGTTCGCGCAAAAGCGTAAGGGACACAAACTGTCCCAAGGCCGCTTCCGCGCCGAAACGCACCAGCACTGTGTAGCCCTGCAGAGCCAGCACCATGCCGATCAACACGCCGGAGACCACAATGATGATCATGGAGAAGACGCCGACGTAATAGATTTGCTGGATCAGCAGGCGAGGGCCGTAGCGGAAATCCGGCAGAGCGAAAAGCGCGCGGCACCAGATTTGCGTCGCCCGGCCAAGTCCTGCAGTAACGCCAAGTCCCCAGGCGCCCAAGGCTTGTATATGTTTGAGCATCAGCCGCGCCCCCCTACGAGATCGTCCTGCCAGCTGGCGGCGGGATAGTGGAAGGGCACAGGCCCGTCGGGCAGGCCGCGCAAAAATTGGCGCACCATGGGGTCTTCACTATTCATTACTTCATCCGGGGTTCCCTGGCCGATAATCCGCCCGCCTGCCAGGACAAAGATATAGTCGGCGATGGATGCCGTCTCCGCCACATCGTGGGATACCAGAATAGTTGTGGCGTGGATGTTCTCATTGATGCGCTTGATCAGATCGAGCAGCACACCCTTCAGAATGGGGTCCTGACCGGCGAAGGGTTCGTCGTACATGATCAATTCCGGGTCCAGAATAATGGTCCGCGCGAGCGCGACGCGCCTGGCCATACCGCCGGACAGCTCACTCGGCATTAAATCCCGCGCGCCGCGCAAGCCTACGGCCTGAAGTTTCATCAGTACCAGGTCGCGAATCATGTCTTCTGGAAGCTTGGTATGGACGCGCAAGGGAAAGGCGACGTTTTCGTAAACAGAGAGATCAGTAAACAGGGCGCCATTCTGAAACAGCAGGCCCATTCGGCGGCGCAGCGCGAGCAAGCCGTCGCGGTCGAGCGCGGAGACGTTCACGCCATCGACCATCACAGTGCCTTGATCGGGCTTGAGCTGACCACTAATGAGCTTGAGAAGGGTAGTTTTGCCGCAACCGCTGGGGCCCATGATGGCCGTGATCTTGTTGCGTTCGATATTCATGTCCACGTCTTTGAAGATCCAGCGGGACTCGGAGCGGCGGTAACTCAAATTGCGAATTTCGATCCAGTTAGAGGACGAATGCATGAGAAATCCTGTCGTAGTGGCCGGAAGTAATGCCGCAATTTAACGCAAAAGCCACGCGAGATCGAATCTCAGCGCGGCTTTTTTCGGACTTCTTGTATGGAATTAAGTTGCCAGACGCGCTCTAAGGATGCTTCAGCTCGTCTCGATAGGGGCCGTCTGGTAGTCCTTGTGAGTGATTATAGATGGCATTGCGGTTGGCATTCCGCGCGATACCCGGCGTATGGTCGGTGAGAGATCCGATGATTTGATCTGCCACTGCATTGGCCACCGCAGCAAGAAAACCGCTTTGATTGGGACTGGTTGAATCCTGAGTTGCCGAGACATCCGCCTCCCATAATTGGGTAGCGGTGCGGGTGTCGACCAGACGCATATGGGCGCGCACGACGGTTTGCGACGAAATGATCTGGAATTTCTGCCCCCAGTCGGAAATATTCACATATAAAACAGCGTCGGCGCCTATATGCTGGCGAATTTTATCCAGCGGGATCATATGCATTTCATCCGGTGTCGGCACACCATTTTCCTTGAGAAATTGATCGATCACAGCGACGGGAAATACGTAATAGCCTTTTTCCGCCAAAGGCTCGGAAATGGTCGATAAAAACGTATAGGGCGCGTTGACTTCAATTGACGCATTGGTTGGCGGCAACACCAAAATGGACCGCGGGCGGAGTTCGTAAAATGCTGCCTTGTCGTATTTGCTCGTTGCTGCACAACCGGTAATTACAACAGCGATTAATACAAAGCCTATCCATTGCAGACTCATCGACTGGTTCCTTTTTTCTGACTGGCTTCGTAAGCGCGCTGCAACATGCCGTCCAGCAGAACGGCAGATTCAGGGTACAGAGTTTTTTCGTTGGTGAACGCCGCTTCCGCAGCTGCCATATTGCCAACCGAGGCGTACATCAATCCCAAATGCGCGTGGATGCCCGGCGCGATTTTTTTACCTCTGTTGCGGGCGCGCTCTATATCGGCGCTGAGTTTATCAATTTGCAACTCTGGGGGAGCTTTGCCCGGCCGGTTGTACATGTCGTACACCAATTGCTCGTAATCTCCCCAGTAATAAAGCGACGAGGTGCTTTCGCATGCCGCCAATAAAATTACGGCGGCAAAAAGTGCGACTCTCAACATAAATCATTCCTTGATTATTCGCTCAGTTGTAATACACCTGTGTTTTGCGCCCGAACCAATTCGTTTACGGCTTCGGTAATAGCGAAATTCAGCACCTTGCCATTTAAAGTTGCGTCATAACCTGTGTTGGAGCCAAAACCAATAATTTCTCTTTCACTCAATTGATATTCTCCGGCACCCTGAACAGAGTGAATAATTTCGGATGTCAGCACATCAACCACATTAAGAGAAACCTTGGCATAGGCAATTTGATTTTTGCCGGAGCCAAGAATCCCAAAGAATTGTTTGTCGCCAGTGACCTTGCGGCCGAATTCTGTAACCGCACCGCTGATGGCGTAACGGGCGCCTTTTAATGATTGTTGCTGGCCGCGCAACTGCGCTTCTTCCTGAATCTGCGCCATATTGTCGCGGTCGACAACTTTAAATCGATTGGTTTGTTGCAAATGGGTTTTCAATATGGTTTTGGCCTGATTTCCCAGCTGATCATCCCCGGATGAAAAAAGGCCCTGCATATAGTTGGAGCGATTCTGAAAGTTGCCAACGACCAGTGTTGTTTTAGGCCCGTTATAGGTTGTGCCGTAGGACTCGACTTTGGGCGATTCCACAACTCTATGAGATTCGGTGGCGGTGCAGCCAAACAGAAAAAGGCAAAAAGTGATCAAAGCTGCATTTAAGCGAAAGATGTCCATAACAAAATCCTTGTATTAGAGAGAATAAAATCAATCAATAAGTGCAGAGATTGCTGTCTTATTGTGAACTGAGGTGAGTTCTGCGGTTGTAATGTTTTGTGCGCTTAAATATGGAAGCGTGTGACAGAACCATTTTTTCGCTGCAAGCCATATAACGCCAATAAGGTGACAAAAGAAAATAACACCATAAGTCCCGCAAGCTTGTGTGCGCTGGCGTATTCCAAGCCTTCAACGTAATCGTATATTTGCACGGATACGACACGCGTTTCTCCTGGAATATTGCCGCCGATCATTAATACCACGCCAAATTCTCCCACTGTATGGGCGAACCCCATAATGGCAGCGGTGATAAATCCGGATTTTGCCAGCGGCAATACAATGGAAAAAAAGCGATCCCAGGGACCTGCTCGCAAAGTTGCGGCTGCTTCCAAATGACGTTCGCTAATAGCCTCCATAGCGCCGCGAATGGGTTGGACAACAAAAGGCATGGAATAAAAAACGGACGCCACCACCAGACCCCAGAAGGTAAAGGGCAGGGTGCCGAGGCCGAGCTGTTGTGTCAGCTGACCAATAAATCCATTGGGTCCCAAACTCAACAACAAATAAAACCCGAGTACTGTAGGCGGGAGAACCAAAGGCAGGGCAACCAAGGCGCTGATGGGACCTTTTAACCAGGATCGCGTGCGGGCCAGCCACCAGGCTATAGGCGTACAGATCAATAAAAGAATCAGAGTGCTGATGGAGGCTAGCCGCAATGTCAGGTCAATGGCTAACCAATCAGCTTCAGTGAGGGTCATAAATCAATACCAACGGCATTGATTTGGAGCCTTGGCCCCAAACCTGGTTTGGACAGACGCACAGGGTAGCAAAGCCCGCGAACGCGGGCCAAGTTGATCAGTTGCTGGGTTCTGTAACAAAACCGAGTTTCGCAATGCCCGCTCGTTGCACCGCTGCCATAACCTGAGCCACATGTTCATAGGCAACTGTGCGGGCGCCGCGCAGATGTATTTCCGGTTGCGGTTGTTGCTGGGCCGCTGCCTGTAGTTTCAGCTCCAGTTCTTCCAGGGTGACTAGGGTTTCGTTCCAGTGAATTACGCCATTGTCGGTCACCGCCAATGCAATGGTGTCCGGCTTGAGCTCGGTCGGCGTATTGTCCGCACGCGGCAAATCGACTTTTACCGAGTGGGTAATGACCGGTACGGTAATAATGAAAATGATCAGCAACACCAACATCACGTCCACCAGGGGCGTCATGTTGATTTCGCTCATGACTTCAGTTTTGTCATCCAGTCCGCCGCCAAAGGCCATATCACACAGCCTCCGGTTGTGACTTGCCGCGTGAATCGAGGCGCGTTACGGGGGCTACTGCCTTGGTCGGTGGTGCGCCGGTAATCAGGTACGCGTGCAACTGGTGGGCGAAACGGTGAAGCTTGGACAGAATACCTTTGTTGCCGCGGGTGAGCGCGTTGTAGCCGAGCACTGCTGGAATCGCGACAGCCAGACCGAACGCCGTCATGATCAAGGCTTCCCCTACGGGGCCTGCCACTTTGTCGATGCTGGCCTGGCCGGAAACACCAATACTGACCAGTGCGTGATAAATCCCCCATACGGTACCGAACAGTCCCACAAACGGAGCAGTTGAACCAACGGAGGCCAGGATCGCCAAACCGCGTTGCAATCTCTCTGCAGCTTCATCAATAGAACCGCGCAGACAAGCGGTTAACCAGTCGGCCAAAGGCAAGTGTCCGTGCAGGTCCGTTTTGTGGTTGGTGTGGTGGTCGAGCGCGGCTTGACCTTCTTCCGCCAGATGACGGAAGTGGTTATCGGGGCGGCTGGGTCCGAGCAGATGCAAACCTTCAGCAAAACTTTGTGAGTGCCAGAAGTCGGCCAGTGCGCGGGCCGGTTTGCGCAATTGAAACAAACCCCATGCGCGTACAACAATCACGAACCATGATGCGATCGACATCAGCAGCAAAATGATCGCAACTGATTTCGTCACCCAATCGCCTTGACTCCAAAGCGCCTCAATACCGTAAGGGTTGTTCATGATGTTGTTACCTCCAAAAAGGATCAAAACTTAACGATCTTACAAACTCAATGTAGTGAAAACTCCACCGGCTGTTCATGCCAGTGATCAATAGGCTGAGAACCGCGGCGTGCTGGAGTGTAACGCCAGCGTTTAACCGCTTTTACGGCGGTTTCATCCAGCCGTTTATAACCACTGGACTGCTTAATATGTATTTCGCCTACAGTACCGTCCGCCAGGATCAGAACATCCAGGATTACAGTACCTTGCTCCTTCAGCCGGCGTGACAAATTTGGATACGCCGGTGCGGGAGTATTCATAGGGTTAGCATCCTTCTGCGGTGGAGTCACCGGTGCGCCCAAAGTGTCATTGTCTTTTTGTGCAGGTACTGCCACTTGCGGAGGTGGCGCAGCAGAAGCTTCTTCCACCGTTTCCTCGGGCAGAGAGATCGCCTTTTCTGACGGTGGCGGTTGAATAGGTGGCTTCGGCTTAGGTGGTTCTTTCGGTTTGGGTTTGGGCTTCGGCTTGGGTTTTTCCGGTTCTGGTGGAGGCGGTTCCGGCGGGGGAAGCTCTTTGGCGCTAGGAACCTGGACGGCTTCCGCTGGCGGAGCGGGTATCAATATTCCTTGCAGAGTGGGCAACACCAAATCCTGAGTTTTGGGTGCTGGAGTCCATAGCGCCAGACCTATAGCCGCCGCATGAACCGAAATCACTGCCACCAGGGCAAATATTGAAGACAGACGGTTACTCACCTGACCGCATTCCTAAGCAAACCGTGCTGGCCGATACCTGACTTCGAACTACAAGGTCCTCAGGCATAGGATTTGAATAAAAAATCAGCAAGGTGTTACCTTGCTGAAAGCTCGTACAGGGTAGGGAAGCATCACCCGGGTACATCATGAAAAACCAATAACGCTGACCGTGAAGCATTAATCTAAATGAAAAGTATTCTCAATTAAAAGTAATTCTATCTGGCTGTTTCGCATCGCGCCAGCATTTTTTTAAAAGAGTGCTTAAATATGTGCCGGAGGTTTGCGTTTATTGCCGAGTGAGTCAAATGTCTCGCTTCGTACGGCTGTCCGCGGCCGACGATCGGAAGGCAATGAAACTTGGTAAAAGCCCAGTAGGAATTGCGATTGCTTTTCTAATATTAAGATTCTTGGTTAATTTAAAAAGAATCCAACCGTGCGGTTGGCAATCACCGCACAATGATCATCCTCGGATGGATCGCAGAGCGTGTCTTTGTGTCTAGAGAAAGCGGAATGGTGCATTTGTAAACTTGTTCAGCGATTGGCTGGAGGTAAATATGAACCACAGTTATTCCTTTAGCAGAGAGACCATCAACGAGCGTTTTATACCTCGGCATTTGGAAAAGGCCGGAGAGTTATCGCCGGAAATCAAGAAAGCCTTGGAGCACAGTCGGAATCAGTATTTGCGATCCACCCAAGCGCTACTGGATAAAAAACCTTCCGTTGATGCGCTGCGAAACCATCTGACGTTCTTGCGAAAATCGCGTGACAGTTACGATACGCAGTACAAAAAGATTCGTAACGATAAGCAGAAAAAAGAAACCATCCACGAGGTGATAGACGCTATAGATGAAGCCGTAGCGCAGGTGTCGAAATATGTCGTTATGCAGCTCGCCGATCAGGGGATAGTAGGTGGGGCGGCTTACGCTTACGGGCCTCGCGAAGGCGTTCATTACGATATCCACACTCCCGGACGTGATCATTTTCAGTTGGCGCTGCCCTTCGTTCATGGGCGTTTGGTACGGCAATTGGGTGATTTGATGTGCAAATCGTCGCGGGAATTTTGGGGATTGAGAGTTACCGATGACCCTTATCGCATTACTTGTCGGGCATGCATGAAGAAAATGCTGGAGTTGTTGGAGTCTAACGAAGAAAAGAAAAAAGCAACCAAACGCTGAGTCGTTTGGCTGCTTATTGGATTCGCAGCAAACGCTGCGTTTAAGATCAAAATTGGTAATGAACACCCACTGCCGCGCGGGCTATGTCGACATCCACCCGTCGAACTGGCGCCCATCTGTCCGAGGATTCATCGAGTTTACCCGTCACGTAGTCATAGACGACGCGTAGCTGAATGCCATTTGCGATATCGATATTCACCCCGACTGCAGTGCCAAACAGAGTTTCACTCCAGTCAGCATCGTCATCCCAACGGCGGCGATCGCGACGCCAATCGTCATATTCTTCCGTATAAAGAACAAAAGTCGGACCAAATTTAGCAAAAAGGCCAACTTTACTGCCGATAGGGATGGTGAATTTCGGCATAAATGACAGAGTGAAAAGGTAGGCACTGTCGAGATTTTCACGGTTATCTGCGAGGTCTTCTGAGTGGAAAGTCGACGCTTCGAGACCAAACCATTCATTAAAATTGTATCCGCCGTACGCGCCAATTCCGACAATGTTGTCTTTCAAAGCGTATTCGCCGACATAAATATCTGCATCCGCGTAGCCAATTTCACCGCCGACATACCAGCCGCGGTTGTCCGCGGCAGCACTGACCGCTTGCAAACCTGTTGTCGCGATCAATGCTGCTATTCCAATTCGTGCCAACATCATGGTTTTTCATCCTTTTTCTAGTCAATGAATTTACCCTGCCCAGTTTAGGCGCCGGGTATTCTAACGTACCGCATATAGTTGAACTTAGGTGCTGAACGTTAGCTTAACCATATTTTCGTGGTTGTTCGGTACTTAAGAAATATATGCGCCTGTAAAACTTTGTTATGTGCGCAACATGACTTTGGGTTTAATGCGGAAAGTGCGGGGCCATGGGAGGCCCGCAACGGACGATCAGAATTGATAGCGCAGGCTAATTCCCACGGAGCGGCCTGGCTCATAGATGGGGACTACATCGACAAATTCCTGTCCGTAGGTAGCGCGGTCTGCGTATGCCCTGTCTGTTAGGTTGTCGGCAAACACGCGCAGTCGCAATTGCTCTGTCAATTGGTAATTGGCGTATGCGTTAAGCACGAGGTAGCCGCGCTGCGCACGTCCTTCTTTTTCGATTTTCTTATTCTTTAATGCCTTTTCACCGTTTAAACCTAGTTGGACTTTGGTGTCATGGAAATTCAATTCGGCATTCAGGGTGATGAGTCTGCCGAGCGGCGCAGTAAAGTAGTTGCCGTCATAGGATGTTGCGGCTTTGCCATCTTTTTTTGACTCTATATCGGCGTATCCCAATGTAATTTCACCGCGTTGGCTAATGTATCCGAAGAGAACGTCAAATCCTTCGATCAAAAAATCAGCCACCAAATCTCCACCTTCACGCCAGGATGGAACGCGCCCATTCTGGATATCGGTTTCGAATAGGTTGCCTTCCAAGATAAACCCGTTGTAGTGGCTTTTGATTCCAACGCTATAGTTGTCAGATTCCACCGGAAGAATGGCGCGGCTGTAGTCCCAGGCATCGTTGAGAATATAATTCTCGGCCAGAGCAACTCCGCCCCATACTTTTGCGAAGGCTGCATTTACTGATACGTATTGCCCTAGATGAAGATCAGTGGACAAATTGGCGCTTGCACCTTGTTCGTCAAAACTACTGCCGTCAGTTCCGGTAAATTTTTGATCGTCGTAACGAACCCCATACGAGAGGTCGAGATATTTCGCCACTTCATGACGAACCTGGGTAAAAATTCCAATGTTCTCCGCTTTTTCCTGCATAAATTCCGGGTTGATTTCTTCCCTAAATTTCGCTGTATCGTCGTAATAATCGACTCCTGCGCTGATATGGGCAAAGCTGGTGTGGAAGACGTTTTTCAGCTTGGCTGAAGTACTGGAAGTGCCGCCGTTGTTGATGATGATCTGATCGTTAGGAGATAGGGGTACTTCCGTCGTTACTACCCGCGTTGCGGAATCTGAAATCAATATGCTGGGGTTAAATAGACCTTGTCCGGTATCTCTGCTGTATTCAAAAACTGTGGTTTCCCGCTCTAAATCATAGCGACGCGATTCCGGCACAGGACGCCCGCGCACGGACATCAAATTCGCTCTATAGGGGCGAGCCGAATCATCCTCGGTCCTGTCATGACTGATTTCAAAGCGACCTATGTCAGCGGAAGAATATGCAGCTTTTAACAATACACTGGTTAAAGCCGGTTCGGTAAAATGAACCTTGTTGCTATCGCCGTCCTCGTAGTCGCCGCCGTGAAGTTTATTGGCGTAAGCTAAAAATTCGAATCCATTGGTTTGCGCCATGAGCGCGCCTTTGGCCCCAAAAATTTCGCCATTGGTTTGATAAGCGAGATCGGCAAATCCACCGAGAGTCTCATCGGCGTGTAACACATCAGCTACGTCGATGGTTTCGTACACAAGGCTGCCGCCAAGAGCGCCGGGGCCGTCATCTGCTGGTGAAACGCCTGCGGATGCACGCACGGTTTTTAGCAGTGCGGGATCGATCAAATTGGTGGCGTTGTGGTGAAAAACTTTATTGTTTTGACGCGCACCGTCGATAGAAACCGCCATTGCTGTTTCTTCGATTCCACGTACATAAACCTTTTGGTTTGCGGTAATGGATCCTCCGACGGCTACAGATGCTTCCCGTTTAAATACGTCTTTGATGTCTTGCGGATTAATTTTGTCGAGCTGTTCGCGATCGTAACTGAGCGTTTTTTCCGTGCTGGTGCTAACGGCCTCAGCTCGCACATTGACGGTTGGCAGTGCTCGAGAAACTCCGGGCACCAGTATATAAGCGCCGGAAGCTGTGCGATTAGCTTGTAGGCCGGTATTGGCGAGCAACATGTGCAATGCATTGGAGACAGAGTATCGATCGTGCAAACCGTTACTGTTCAAACCGCGGACTTGTGCAGGATCAAAAGTTAAAGTGATGCCTGCAGTGCTTGCGAATTCGTTTAGGGTGGAGGCTAGGGGACCGGGTGCAATTGAATACAGAATCAAGGTGCTTTCGCTTCCATTTTGCTCTGCCGCATTGACCGGCAGGGCCGCCAATGCGAGGCCGGAACTCATTGCGCTTATCACTAAGGTCAATAATGTGATGCGATAAGGGGCTGCCAATTTTGGTTTAATCGACGTGTTTTGGGTTTGGGGTACAGCAAACTTCATACGATTTTCGACCTCATGGTTCGGTTAGCATTGGCACATAGTCGAATAAGGTGGAGAAAAAGGGACAGCCAAAAATAAATAAAAGAGAAATCTGCCTAAATTGGGCGGTATTAAAGAGAATTTGTTAAATATTGGCTGGTGAAATTTACGCAGCTTTAAGTAGAACCCAATAATCGGTGTAGTGGGTCAACTTCAAGTTAAGCAATTGGGCAAGTACTTCAAGGGCTTGATCTGGATTGTTCAATTGAAATACGCCAGAAACTTTAAGATCTCCAATCGTTTCCTCACAATGAATAATTCCCCTGCGGTATCGGTTTAATTCTTCCACCAATTCTCGCAGTGGCATTTCCTCCGCAATCAATTGGTCGCGTAGCCAGGCGACCCGGTTTGTTGGTAGCGGATGAATCAGGCCAATGGCATTTTCCGTAAAGTCGCAGGTTTCGCCCCGGCTTACCCAGCGAGTTTGTTCTGTGGTCAGACGACGGGGGCCCGCTTTGACAGAGCCTTGAATCACACTGATGCGAGTTTCCTGCGGCAGGCAGCGCACGGTGAAATCGGATTTGACGGCTTGAACGGTCCCTTGCGCGGTAATAACGGACAGTGTTCGATCCGCGGTTCCTGTGCGTATAAAAACTTCACCCGTATATAGACGGATTTGCCGGCCAGGCTCCGTATCGATTGCGGTGGCAGTATTCAGGGTCATTTTCGTGCCGTCGCTCAAGGTCAGTTCCAAGCGCTCGCCTGTTGCTGTGCGATATTGAGCGAACGTCTTTTTATCGACCGCGAACCATCCGATCGGCAGGGCTAGGCCTGCACCGACAACGCATTTCAAAAGTGTCCGGCGGGAATGGCGCGGGCGTTGTAAAACTGGTTTGGCGATACCGCTTGGTAATAAGGAGAGATCCCGATTTAATGCGCAAGCGGTTTGCCAGATTCGCTCGTGCTCGGGGCTCTGGCGTCGCCAGCGATGCAAGTTCTCCTGATCGACATGGCTCAGCGGAGCCTCGTCCAGTTTTAGTAACCACTCGGCGGCTTCTTCCAGCAGAACTCGCTGGTTCTTCGTTAAAGCATCAGAGCGAGACACTGGACGTACGCCTGCTGCATATAACGTTTTACGGTGCGTTCGGAAACTCCAATTTGTACGGCAATTTGTTGATAGGTCAAACCGTCGACGCGGGATAGCAAAAAGGTTTCGCGCACGGGCGGGGGCAGGGCGTCCAGCATTTTGTCCAGGCGCTGCAGGGTTTCCAAAATAATCTCTCTTTCCTGCAGATCTATAACGACCTCGTGTGGAAGTTGCTGCAGTGCTTCTAGGTACGCCTGCTCGACTTTGCGCCTGCGGAAATGATCAATCAATAACCCGTGCGCTACAGTGCGCAAATAGGTGCGTGGATATCCGATGGTGAAATCAGCCTCTTTGCGCTGCCGCTGAATAACGCGAATAAATGTGTCCTGCGCTAAATCTGCAGCCTCATCTGAACAACCAACGCGACGCTGAATCCAGCCCTTCAGCCAGCGCTGATGCTCGCTATAAAGATTGGTGACACTGGCGCTTCCTATCGAGAGTGACATAAGAGGGAACGACTAGGGTGGGAATAGAGAGCGATCATGCTTACACAAATGAGACTCATTCGCAACAAGGTATGGCAGAAACTCTGCCGGTTTTAATGGTTCAGTTATGAGAATCAGTCTGGGTGTTCATTATTGTGAACGCATTGAAATTACTTTAAATTTCGATTTTTAATCATTGATTTTGCTTGAAAAGTCTAGAATTGCTGCGCGCATCGAACTTAAGAAGTTACCTGAAGTTTTTCTGCGATATTGCTTTAATTAGGTATTTTGGACTTTTGATTTAATTAAAGATTTTGCGGGGGGATGACTTAGATTGAGGAGAGTGACAGAGAAAAAGAATAAAAGCCCCCGCGCAAGGCGGGGGCTGGGTTTTATTTTTTCAGTTCAGGGAACAGAGCTGGTGGTTTGCGGTGATGAGTTGCTTGCTCATACGCGTAGGCGAATTTGATCAAATTGAACTCATCGAACGGATAACCAAAGATCTGCAGGCCCAGTGGCAAACCGTCGCGATCGAAGCCCATGGGAACGGTGATCGCTGGTTGTCCTGACGCTGGAGCCTCGCACCTTGTGCTTTCAGATCGGCAATCGCCTGTTCGAATTTCTCCAGTACGTCCGGATCAGCGGTGTCGTCGATCATCTGACGGAATACGCCGATGCGCGCGCCTTTCAAACCATCTTTTTGCAAAGCTTCAAGATAATCTGGATGAACATTGCCTTCGCTCAATTCAGTGATCGGGTCAGCGGGATCGTAGCCAGCGATTACGTTGAGAACTCGCGCGGTATCTTCAACAGTGCGAGTCATACCGCCCACTACGTCGCGGTCCAGGTTCAGAGGGATTACGCCGTCACGGCTGACCAGGCCCATGGTGCTGCGCAAGCCGACCAGAGATGCGTGTGAAGAAGGGCCGCGGATGGAGTTACCTGTGTCGCTGCCCAAACCTATGGTGCCGAAGTTGGCTGCAACAGCAGTTGCGGTACCGCCGCTGGAACCAGCAGGTGTTCTGCCCAAGTGGTAGGCGTTGCGGGTAATGCCACCAACGGAACTCACTGTGTGAGCTGCTTTAAATGCGAATTCATCCAGGTTGGATTTGGCGAGCATGATCGCGTCAGCGTCGCGCAGCGCTTTTACAACATAAGAATCATCAGGTGGAATTGAATAGGCCAGTGCGAGGTTGCCGCCGCTGGTGGGCATATCGTAGGTGTCGTAGTTGTCTTTTACGATTACAGGCACGCAATACATATCACCCAGCTGTTCACCAGCTGCAATGCGCTCGTCTAATTCATCAGCGAGTTCGAGTGCTTCTGTATTAGTGCGAATAATGGCATTGAGGCCAGTGGTTTTGTCGTAAGCCTCGATGCGATCCAAATAGGTTTGCACAACTTCACGACAAGTAACGTCTCCAGATTCCAAAGCTTCATGCAAAGAGGAAATCGTAATTTCCATTACTGAAAATGGCGCCTCAGCTTCCTCTGTTTTAGAAGAAGATTTGTTTGAACTGCCGCACGCCGTCATAGCAGAGATAAGAGCAACAACAAGAGCTTTGCGCGCAAATTTTGCGTTTGCGCTATCGTTGGAAAAGGGTGACATCAGAACACCTCAAGGATAAAAGGAAAGGTTGACATCAATTCAGAGTGCGCATTTATTTGCGCATCTCAAATTGGCGGAAACGAAATAGCACTAAGCGTACCAATTTTTTCTTAATCAGTAAGAATGCGTATGGCGCGTATTTTTTTGAAATAAATAGAAGAATTTTTAAAAAATAAAGCACAAATAAAATGCATCCTGAAAATTAATGTTCCAGTGTTGTGCCTTGAGAAAATATTTTAAATTTTTTTGGGTATAACTACTCAGTCGATAGGGTATAGGCTGAAAAAATATTTTCAAAAATGATTTTTGAGTCGAAAAATTTTTATTTTTCCCTATCAAATTAATAAAAATTCTCTTTGAGAGTTGCAAGGCAACAAGGGTGTTTGTTTAATTTTTGATCTGGTTTTGGGTGGAAAAAATTTTTTATTTAAGGCTGTGAACTAAAAGAGTGCGAAGCCTGTTGCAGAACTGCTGAAGCGAAAGGGGGGAGCTTTGCCACTTATCAGTCTCGCCAAAATGTGGTTGAGTAATAACCCCAGCGTGCACGTGCGTGACTTAACTCGCCCGTTGTGCGTTAACGGCGATTAAAAAATAGACAAAAATATATATCCGCATATCAAACCAAGATTGAACCCTTAACACCCGCTATCATGGGCACAGAGTCAATTCCTCGGAGTTTCCATGCTGTCTATTTCATTCGGGCCTTTTGTGGTCTCACCTGAACGCCTCGTTTTTTTATTGGCGTTCGCTATTTCTCTGTTGGTGGGTTGGTTGTCCGGGCGGCGCGTGCGGGTAACAGTGGAGCCCGCGTTAATGCAAATGTTTTTCGGCGGTGTTGTCGCCGGGCGCTTGGCGTTTGTAGTGGCTTATTGGAACGATTACCGGGCTGATCTCTGGCGCATCATCGATATCCGCGATGGCGGCCTGTGGTTTACGGTAGGTGTTGTAGCCGCAGCGTTGATAGGTTTGCTGCATAGCTGGAAATATCCCGTCATCAGACGCCATCTTGCCGCGGCAATTGTCAGTGGTGTTTTGGTGTGGGCTGGCGGCTCGCTGTGGTTGAAGAACATTCCTCAGCAAAAGACCGATTTAACGAATCTTCAATTGTTGGGTTTGGATGAACAGGTAATAGAGGCGTCTTCTTTTGTTGGCAAACCGCTGGTCGTCAATTTATGGGCAACTTGGTGTGCGCCGTGTCGCCGGGAAATGCCGGTCTTGGCGGAAGCTCAGCAAAAACAACCGGCTTTTGAATTTGTGTTTGTCAGTCAGGGGGAGGGCAATGCAGAAGTGTCCGCATATTTGCAGCGCGAGACGCTCGCATTGCGCAATGTTTTTCTCGATCCCTATGGCAACTGGAGTCAGCAGTTAGGCGCATCGGCTATGCCGACGACTTTGTTTTTTGATGAGCAGGGAATATTGCGCGACTCTCATACCGGTGAGCTATCGCCAGCCACCTTAAAAGAGAAGCTCAAATCCATAGAGGCAAAAAAAACCCGGCCTTAGCCGGGTTGCTTGAGAGGGATTTGGTGGGGTGCAAGCCAGTGACTTGTTACCAGCCCTTGATAATGCTTCTCACCAAACGACCTGAAGTGGTCAATTGTGATTCGCTCCAGCCGCCGTTAATGCTCGAGCCGGGTGTCAATGCTGATGCACCTTCCTCTTTGTCGTTGAGCGACCAGTTCGCGTGGCTGATACCGTTGCTCTTTAAGAAGTTCATCCAGTTTTGGGTTTCGCCTTGATTGACTGCACCGTCACCATCCGCGTTAACCGTACCCCATTCGGTAACAAACAGTGGTATGCCCCGTTGCAAAGCTGTATTGGCTTTATCACGCAGGAAACTGTGGCTGCCCGCATAGAAGTGCAGGGTATACGCAATATTGATGGAGGAGCGAATCGGATTGTTCG
Organism: Saccharophagus sp. K07; assembly: GCF_014336955.1. GTDB lineage: Bacteria > Pseudomonadota > Gammaproteobacteria > Pseudomonadales > Cellvibrionaceae > UBA5868. The sequence continues at coordinate 1,358,921 of NZ_QRAI01000001.1, forward strand.
CCGCAACATCCACATCCTGCGACCAGTTGGGTGTGCCGACGATGATCAGGTTGTCCGGGTCGTTGGCGCGGATCGCGCGAATCACATCTTCTGCATAAGGTTTGATGTCACCATCCCAGGATGCGCCCACGGGTTCGTTATAGATCTCGTAAATCACGTTGTCATAGTTGCCGTAAAGGGCAGACATTTCCGAGAAGAACTCTATGGCCTGCTGCTTTTGCTTGTGGGCGGAATGGCTGTGCCAGTCGATGATGACGTACAGGCCGTTTTCGATGGCTGCATTCACGACCGTTTTGACGCGGCGCAAATTGCCTTCGCGATTTTCCAGATAACCGCCTTCCTCATCGCCTACACCCATGGCAACACGAATCAGCTTGGCGTTCCAGTCTTGCTTGATCCAGCGCACTACATCTGCGTTGTAGTACTTATCGCCACCCCAGCCATCGTTACTCCAGAACAAACTCATGCCGGCGATGCTTGCGGGTTGTCCGCCGAACAACACTTTATTGCCCTGGGTCGTGATTTTGGCGATGCCGTTGCCAGGATTGCTGGGGCCATCGTCCGGATCGGGGCTGACGCCGTCGTTTTGTCCAGGTACGTCGCTCAGCGTGAATTTATCCAAATTGAAAATGCCGCCGCCGTTTATGCCGTAAAAGCACAAAGTGTGTGAGCCGGAAACTTCTTGCGAAAGGCCGACGTTGACTACGCGGAAGGTTTCCCAACCGCCGGTAGGCATAGTGATTTTTTCTCCCAGATTGGTGGCTTCTTTCGGTTTGTTGCCGTCGATCAGAATGGCAAATCGGCCTGGATCAGTACCGCCCTTGGCCATCAGGAAATCGATGGAGCGAACACCGGTCAAATTAACGTTGCTATAACAAAGCACGCTGCCTGTATCGAAATAGCCCACGATTTTTTGGTTGGGATCGGCAGTCATGCCATCAATCTGATAGCTCGAAGACAAGGAAGCATTGAGGTTTTCCGCTTCAATAGTAGAACCGACGCCGCCAGCGCCTGAGCTGGAGGAAGACGAACTGCTTGAAGAACTGCTCGATGAGCTGGAGCTTGAAGACGAGCTACTTGACGAACTACTGCTGCTGGAAGAGCTGCTGCTCGATGAGTTGAGATTTCCTCCGCCACAGGCGACCAACGCCCCCATGGTCAAACTTAAGACCCCGGCCTTCAGTAATGCCAGTCCCTTATTTCCTGAGCTTGCTAGTGTCATGCATGTCACCTTGTATTTTTCTGGGTCGACCGGCCGGAGCCGCTTCTTATTGTCAGGAGAACAACAATGGGGCGACAAGGTAGCCTGCAAATAGGAAAAATTCTTGAATACTGGTCGCATTTTCGAAACGGCTCGAAGAAAAAGAGCCGAAATTGTCGGGTAGACTGCTTTTACAAACCTGTGCGCTTGACAGGGTGGGCATGAGCCGGGCAGTAGCGCGTTATCCGGGTGCGCGCGCTATGTCATACACTAAATAAAACCAATAGCTGGAGAGCCAGCATGTCGCATCACCACCACGGTCATAGTCATTTACATCATGGTCATAGTCATTTACATCATGGTCATGGTCATTTACATCATGGTCACAGCCATTCTCACCACGATCATTCCCACGACGGCGTTGCATCATCCCGCAATATTGCCTGGGCATTTTTCCTGAATTTGAGCTTTTCGCTGATCGAATTTGTCGGCGGGCTTTTATTTAACAGTACGGCAATTCTGGCCGATGCCATTCATGACTTGGGCGATAGCCTGGCGATTGGCCTGGCCTGGTGTCTGCAGAAATTCAGCAACCGCACCGCAGATCACCGTTTTACTTACGGTTATCGCCGCTTTTCTTTATTGGGGGCTTTGCTGAACAGTGTGATTTTGGTGATTGGATCTATCTGGGTGCTGACGGAGGCGATAGCGCGGCTTGCCGATCCGGTTATGCCGCATCCCACCGGCATGCTGGGACTGGCGATACTCGGTATCGCTGTGAATGGTTATGCGGCTTGGCGCCTGAGCAAAGGATCGAGTCTTAACGAAAAAACGCTCAATTGGCATTTGTTGGAAGATGTTCTCGGTTGGGTGGCAATTCTGATTGTCGCCGTCGTACTGCATTTTGTGCATTGGCCGATCCTCGACCCGATTTTGTCCATCGCTTTTACTGCCTTCATCTTATTCAATGTGGCGAAACTGCTATTCAGCACCGCCAAGGTTTTTTTGCAGGCTGTGCCCGATGCGGAATTGCGCGAAGAAATTCTGGAGAAACTTGAGGAGATAGCACAGGTTAAAGAGGTTCACCATCTGCATTTTTGGTCGCTGGATGGTGAGCATCATGTGCTCACTGCGCATTTGTTGTTGCGCGATTGTTTATCGCTGGAAGAGCAAGTTGCGCTCAAGCAAGACATCGCGTCTCGCTTGCAGGAATATCAACTTGCTCATACGACGATTGAATTTGAGTTCCCAGGAGAGTTATGCCGGGATTTTCGCTGAGCTAGGGGCGGGCCCGCCCCTGAGATAATTATTTATTTGTCAGTGACAGATACGCCCTGAATTTTCTGCATAGCCTGGCTGCTGGTTTCTATTAATTTATCGTCGATTTGATCGATAAACAGCGCGGCCAGGGATTCGCGGTTGGCGACTTCTAAGCCTTCTTTGCTACCCAGACACAACAACGCGGTGGACCAGGCATCGGCCACGGTTGGATCTTCGTGCAATATCGCCACAGATACAGTCGCGTGTTCTACGGGCTTGCCGCTGCGAGCGTCGAGGATATGAGCGTAGCGTTTGCCTTCGCTATCGAAAAAGTGGCGATAGGTCCCGGAAGCCATAAGAGACATAGGTTTGCCGTCATCGAAAGCGACGATTTTATGTAGCGATCTTTCATTAGGGAGAGGTTTCTCCAGCGCGATACGCCAGGGGGTGCCGTCTGGCTTATGGCCGCGTACTTTCAGCTCGCCGCCAATTTCCACCAGGTATTGCTCAATACCGCGTTCCTCCAGTAGCTCGGCGATGCGATGCACGGTATATCCCTGGCCGATGGAGGAGACATCAATACGTAAATCCGCCAATTGTTTGCGCAGTTGGTTGCTGCTGACGGTCTCCAATTTGTCCATACCGACTTGTTCCAGCGTTCGGTTCAGAGCTTCTTCAGTCGGCGGACTAAATTCGTGCTTTTTGAAGCCCCACAAGTCAAACAAGGGCTTTATGGTCAAGTCGTAACAGCCGTTGCTGGCTTTGTGGACGCTGCGGGCAGTTTCCACCAAAAATACCAGTTCATTGCTCACTTCAATCGGATCAGTGGTCTTGTTGGCATTAAACGCTTCAATGGCAGAATCATCGCGATAATTGGAAAGAGCTAGATCTATACGAGCAAATTCACGATTAATGTCGCTTTGAATCGCTGCAATATCAGCGTCTTTCGGTGCTACAAAACTGAAGTGATAAGTGGTGCCTTGAGTGAAGCCTTCGAGCTTGGTGACAGGAGCGGTTTTTTGGCAGCCGGTGAGTAAAAAGATTAACAGCAGGATATAGCGGTACATATTGTGTCTGTTTCAGATGGTTAAACGGTACCCTTCAACGAGGGCACGCCTCGGGGACAACCGAAAAAGGGCGAGGTATTGTACCGATTTCCCGGCTGAGGACCAGCCCGAATTTCGCTGTACTTTGGCAGGAGAGTGCCTGCAAATACTGCGCAGGCGCATGACGATCCTTCCGATTTCAGAAGTCTTCCTGATAAAGAAAGGTCAGTTGATTTTTATCAAAAGCGTCGAAAAATTCATCCCAGCCAATTTCATCCAGATGATCTTCGCTGCGATCGAATTTGATACGCAGTTGTCCGATGGATGCATTTTGAGATGTTCTTAAAACCGCAGGAACCCCACCGCGTTTTTCGACCCATTCACGAATTTTTTGATGGTCCTGCGTTTGTTCTGTGGATATGGAAGTCATGGAAGTCCCTCCAGAACACGCGCATTCTTTGCGAATGCGCGATTGATTTTATGAGTGTCGATCTTTATCGGGGCCACCTGTTGTTGTCGGACTCCAGGACGGCGGATCGCTTGCAGGAAAAGACTCTTCAGACGCTTCATCAATCAGTTCGTCTTCCGCGTCAAATTTTTTCTGGTTTTGCTTGGTAGATTTTTTTTGCTGCGCGGATTTTCCCGTGTGAACCTTATATTTCCCTCTGCGCACTGGATGGCGTAGGCGGGAATTGTCATCTGTTTCGTAGGCCATAATCGTTCTCCAAGGGGTATCTATTAGTGCTTTGACTGCAATACAGACTGGAGTTCTGCAACGGCAATGGACGGCATAGGGTCTACGACATCACATGTATAGATCTCTGGCGCTATAGTTTGGATATTGCAAAACCCGGCAGAACGCAGCATGGCACCAACGCAGGCATGATTTGGCGCCCACCAGCTGCGCGGATCATTGGCGATTTTGTGTTCGATAAATGCCATTTTGGGCCATCCTGGATGATTCATAATGTCGCGCTGACTGATATCGTAATTAGCGTCGGCCTCAAAAATTGTGTCACCAGGCAAGGTCATTGCTTGAAAAATCATTTGCCCTCGGCAGCAATTACGCACTATATCGAGCGCTAGCATGGGGTAGCGTACTTGATAAAAAACGCCCATAAACCAAACGAGATCATAAACGTCTTCGTCGTACATTAATTGGTATATCGGCATTTGGCGGAAATCAATTTTATGTTTTAGATCGAGCGTTTCCGCCATCCGGCGTGCCTGTTTTAAATAATGCTCTTCGATATCAATCGCTGTGACTTCCGCGCCGCGTTTCGCCAGTTCAAAACTGTAGTACCCAGCATTACAGCCGATATCCAGTACGCGCATACCCGACATATCCTGCGGAAGATAAGGTGAAATTTGTTGCCATTTAGACGTCGGAAAATCACCGAGGTTGGGGTTTTGTGCTGTTTGTTCACCATTGGGCAACTGGATATTGTGAAACCAGGGGCCGAGTTTTTCGATCTGCTTGGTAATTGCGGTGGAAGCCATGGTGATCTCCGTTATTTTATCTTTTAATTGCTTTTCATTTTTTTAATCGTATCTCAGTTCAGTTAAATAACAGCCAGAACTAATGGTTGGCGGCCAATGAGGTAGGCGCGCTAATCTGGTCAAAGTGGTGTTCAATTTCCATAGCTCTATGGCGAGAGGTATGAGCATCCAAGACGCGTTGGCGAAAACGCAAGCCGAGCGCCAAACGTTGTTCTTCATCCATTTTCAGATATTTCACTACGTCGTCTGCGGTGCGCGCGACCAGTATTTCTTCGCCAATATGAAAAAATTTATCAAGCCCAGGCCAAAAATCGCTGATCACAGGTGTACCACAGGCAGCTGCTTCAAAAAGTCTAACGCTGGGGGAATAACCGGCGCGTACCATCTCCCGGCGAGTAACATTTAGCGAAAATAATTGATCATTATAAAAGTGGCAGTGTTTGCTTGGAGGAATATGTTCGAATGTCGTGACATTACCTGGCCAATGGATGCTGGAAGGATAACGTGCGCCAGCAACACAGAATTTTAAATTAGGTAATCGTCGGGCTGGCTCGATTAATAATTTGGCCAAGGTCGATTGGCGGTCTGTGTTGTAGGTTCCGATATAACCCAAAGCATATTGGCGGTGATCGTAATCATTGCCAGACACCGGTTCATGAAAATACAAATCCAAATCGACAGAGCAGTAAAGTGGCAGCGCTCGTCGCGCTCGATACTTTTTCTCCAATGTTTCTAGAGTAGGACCGCCACTAAATGACCAATAAATATCGAATTCTGGGATCATGGATGGATGCAGATATTCGTAATCGCCTCGCTCCAATTTGGCCAGCGTCACCGGAGTGTCCATGTCGTAAAAGCCGAAGCAGGCGGGGCGTTTCTTTTTGATTTGTTGAGCTATGTCGTAAGCATCTCTGACGTAGGAACCCAACATCACTAGGTCAGCATTTTTCCAAAAGTCCTGAAAGACTTTCAAATCTGTGACATTTTTATAAAGCACCGTTCGGCAAAATTGAGGCTCGGGAAGGTCGCGATTCGCAGCGTACCAGGGAACATCTTTTTCAAAAAAAGTGACTCTGTGTCCCCGCATCGCCAGCGCTTTAACCAAACTGCGATAGGTGGTTGCGTGGCCGTTGCCCCAGGAGGAGGTAATAGATAGCCCGAAAATCACTATATTTAGAGGTTTCATGGCAAAAGAACCTTTTTTTAATTTTTATCTGTTTGCCGAAACCGTTCGTAATAAATGTATTTTCTGCTGCGTGACGTATTACTGTTTCGGCTGTTGTTACGCTGTCTCCCGCATTTGAGATCGCTCGGCCATTATCTCTTGCATGTGTCGTGCCCGATGAGTGTAAGTGTGTTCAGTCAATAATCGAATGCGCGCCGCTCCACCAATTGCTGTTGCACGTTCTGGCGTTAGAGTGCGCAAATGCGACATAACTTCCACGCCATTGGATGCCAATAAAACTTCTTTTCCGGGTTTTAAAAACATTTCCACACCTTCCCAGCGATCCACAATTAAACAGGCGCCTGCACCTGCGGCTTCAAAAACTTGTTGCGAGGGCGAGAATCCGCATTGTGCCGTACTGTCGCGATTAATATCGAGAACAGCAAGAGGGCTGCAATGAAATGTATTACGGTCTTGCGAATGGATCTGGCCGCAGTAATTCAAATTATCAAAAAGTGGGATATGCGAATCCCAGCCACTGCCGCCGAGCAGAAATTCTGCGTCGGGCATGGCGGCGGCAACTTGAAAAAAGAATTCAAAAACACGAGCATCGCGATCCGGCAGGCGATTTCCTAAAAATGCGAGTGTTGCTTGATAGCGTGGATCTGTCGGAACAGGATAATGTGTTTTCGGATCAAGTGCGTTATAAAGCGGTTGGCAAAAACGTGCGCCCAATTCTTTATAGGCATCAATAACCGGTCGTCCACCGCCGTAGGTAAAAATAATGTCATAGCGGGGAATGAGTGAACGGAAGGCGTCATAAGGGTTTCGTTTGATTCGCTCCAGCCTCGTTGATGGATCCATGTCCCAAAAAATTCGGAGCGCACGTGATGGTTTGCCATGAATATTTAAAACTTCTCGCTCCAGCCATTCGTCCACAACGCCTATATCGCTGATTTTGATAATCACATCTGCCGTGCTTGCGTGTAACAAGGCTGCGCGCGTGCCGCTCTCATCCGCAGGAAAAACGACATTGGCCCATTCGGGATCGTCCATTACCCGATGTTTCCGACCGTCAAAAGAGTCGGGTGCGTAGAAAGTAATCTGGTTACCTAGCTCAGCCAGGGCTTTGATAATGCCACGTTGATAAGTCGCGGCATTATTCCTGTAAGACGAAGCCAGACCAGAGCCAAAAAATGCAATTTTCAGGGAGTTTGCAGCGCGCATTCCGTGAACCCTCTTAGGCGATGGCAGCAGCCGCGCTTATGACGGGTCTGCGCACCTGCAGTACATGTAAATCCTCAAGAATTTCCAACAATTGATCGACGCGGTGTCCACAGGTGTGACGCTGGCGGATCGTTTTTAAAGCGTTGTCACTCAAATATTGGGCAAAATCCGTATCGAGTAGGATAGTAGCTAAATGACGCTGCATCTGTTGATTATCTTCAGCCATTAAATAATCCTGCCCGATCGTAAAAAGACCTTCTACGTCATCCCAGGGGGCGCTCACCAGGGGTATGCCGCACGCCATAGCTTCGAACGGACGAATTGTGGGAATTCCCGGCAGGCTTTCTGCGTAATAACGGCGGGGGACATGCACTGTTACGCGATGGTTGGCAAAAATTTCCGGCGCGCGGAAATTTGGCAGCCAGCCGCAGTAATGCAAACCCTTAAGAGCGAATTTTTGCAGAATTTCGCGCGGGTAACGCACACCGTAAACGTGCGTGTGAAGTTCGAGAGCGCGCACCGGTTTAATCAAAAATTCATTTAATTCTGCCGCGCGCTCGTCGTCACCACAATTTCCCACCCAAACGAGATCGCCGAAGGGCAAATCGGGATTGGGTTCGCGTGGGTAAAATACGCGAGTGTCCGCTGCTTCGTGCCAAGTCCAAACGGCGTCGCTCCAGCCGTGTTCCTGATAAAGGCGGGTGAGCACTTCACCGAAGGCGAGTATGCCGTCGTAATAGTCGAGGCGAAAACGGTGCAGCCAACGGGGATCGCTGACGACGCGGTGATGGGTATCGTGAAATAACAAACAGAATTTCTGATCGGAATTGGCGCCTTGTTGCAGCCGATTGCGTAATTCACCGAAGCCGTTGACCAACCACGGCTCATTCCATTCATGCACGATTACTACGTCCGAATCCGCTGCAACCTGCTCCAAATCCAAACTTTCCTGGGTATAAATTTGGCTTTTAAGCGACGGGTAAACTGCATAAAACGCTTCAATTGCGGCAGTGCCGTGATCGTGCAGTAGATTTTCTCTGCTCCAACCATCGGCAGGTTCGTAAATCTGAACTTGGTGGCCGCGCTCCAATAATTCGGAAGCTATACCTCTCAAAAAATGCGCATTACCGTGATTCCAATCCGATTCCAGCGAGTGATAAAAAAGGCTGAATTTCATTTCTGAGCTCCAGATAAGGTGGTGGGGGAAGCCAGTACGCGAGGCACCAGCTGGAATGCCGGTTGCCGCAGAGGTTGGTTTTGAGAGAATTGTTGGCGCAAAGATTGATAAAGATGGACATAACCTGCAGCCATCCGGCTGGAGGAATAACGCTGTGCGCGACGCCAAGCGCGTTCCATCAACTCACGCAACCAGGATGGATTGGCAATCAGATTTTGTATACAGCGGCGTAAATCCGCTGGATCGTCAGGATCGACGTATTCAGCGGAATCACCCCAAATTTCTCGCAAGCTAGGAATATCCCCTAACACCAAAGCGCAGCCTGAGCGGGCTGCTTCCAGAATTCCCAATCCGAAAGGTTCGTAATGGGCTGGCGCTACATAAATGCTGGCGCGTCTCAGCCATTCACCGAGCTTTTCCTCGGATAAATGCCCGAGGGCGATAACGCCCGGCAATTCAATACGCAAGCCTTCCGGCGATTCCTGCGCACCGGCGACACACACTTTCCAGGGTAAACGCCGCGCAATTTTCGCAACGGTACTGACATTTTTGGCCTCATCCCAAACACGTCCCGCGCTCATTACCAAGGGTTCCATAAAAGGAACCTTAGCCTCGGGTGAGGATAACAGCGGGGGAAAGTCTCGCCCATTAAAAATAACTGACGGATGTTCCACCGGACCGTAATGCAACAGCAGCGAATCCAGCATAGCCGTTGAAGGTGCAACCACTCGGTCAGCTTGGCGAACGCTGTGCCGGACAATTTCCCTGTAACGGTGCCATTGTTCAAACGGCGCAGGTCTTTTTTTAACTGCCTCCCACCAGGATAAGCTGCAGGAATGGCCGACGAGCACCACCGGGCTGCGCCAGTTCAAACTGCCGTAAATAAGATGATTTAAATGAATTATTTCCGGATTGAGTCTACGCTCTAGCGCCACTAACCACTCGCCGGTTTTTTCCATATTATCCAGAGGCGATTGTTGCCAGCGCGTGTGATAAGGGCTTTCGTATAGGGTGACATGTGAGAGCGCGGACAATTGTCGCCTTTGCTGCGGATTTATCTCGGACGTGAGAGCCGCAAGGGAAATATGTACGCCGTAAGAACGCAAAGCAGTGCAGAGCTCCATGCAGTAAGTCCAAATACCGCTGGCGGGATCCGTTGTCATTAATAGCTGCATCATCGGCAATAAATCCTATCGATGACCTGTGCAACATGGAGCGCCTGTTCCACCTGCGGATCGTATTGATCGCAGCGCGCCAAACGATTTATCCAATCGGTCAATGCCCGACCACCCCAGGAATCCGGATAACCAGCGATTCGTTGGCTTGACGCGCCTTGATGATGGTAAATCTCAAAATCGTAAAACGAGCCTGCTACGTTGCGCACAGCGGCGCCGCCATGGGTACCATGAAACTGCGCTTCAATTACCGCGTCCTGGCCAGAGTGGAGGTGCCAGGAACAAGTGAGGCGAACTCGGGTATTGCCCAGGCCGAATTCGGCGATCGCGAAATCTTCCACTTTGTCTTTATAAGGTGGACGCAATTTTTTTCCTTGATGGAAAAGCGTGCTGGATAGTTGATTGACTTCGTTGGAGTTCATCAACCACATCACCAAGTCGACCAGTTGAATTCCCAAATCCATCACGCAGCCGCCACCTGCAGAAGTCATGTCATAACACCAAGGATTATCCGGCCCATTGGCATTGTGGAAAACCAAATCCACCGCAAACACTTCTCCCAGGTCACCTTTCGCAATCAATTCTCTGAGTGTGTGCATGCCTTGCAAATAATGATAGGAAAAATCCACTGCAAGTAGTTTGTCGCTGAGTCGTGCGGCGTGAATAACACGAGCTGTTTCGGCGCTGGTGCGAGCTAGGGGTTTTTGGCAGAACACGGCTTTACCGCTTTCCAGCGCCGCGACACATTGGTCTGCATGCAACGCGCTAGGAGTGGCTATTACCACGCCGTCCAAATCCATTTCCAACAATTCATCGAGTGAGCTGCTGATATGTGTCCGAGCCGATAATTTTGCCGCCTCTTGTGCCGCCTCAGGTGACGGATCAAACACGGCATCAAAGTGGGCGAGGGGACTCGTCAGTGCATTTTGATAATCCATCAAGGCCTGCATTCGCAGTTGCCCCAACCGTCCAGTGCCAATAAAACCCAGGCGGGGAATAGTCGTAGTAATGTTTGTTTTAGCAGATTTGTTGTGCAGAACAGGTCTTGTCAGAACAGGAGCGTCCGCTCTCATGGTAATTGCAGGCGTCATATCTTGATCCATCCGTTGATGAGGTGATTGGTGACATCGACCAACGTTTGGAATTTTTGCTTTAGGTGGTCGTCGCAGACTTCTTTAAGCGTTGTTAACTCTCTAAACATTTTTAATTGTTTAGGCGTTGCTACTTGTTTAATCGTAATTACTTCGCGAAATTCAGTGGTATCGCAATTTGATAGGTGTGAAAGCAAGGCGCTAGCGAATCCAGACATTGTTCAAGGCTCCCTGTTGTAAAAGATAAGCTGGTGTCGGGCTTATGACGTTGGTGGAATCAAAGCGATTTTCCAATGCCCATTCACAGAATTGCGCCAGCCCTTCTTCAATGCCAATGCATGGTTGCCAACCCGTTAGTTGGCGGAATCGTTGCGTATCTGCAATGTAGAATTTCTGGTCGCCAAATCGCCAATCCGCAAATTGAAATGGGCAAGGTCTGCCGATCAAGCGTTCGAGGTGTTGCATCATTTCCAGCAAGCTGATGCTGATGGCGGGGCCACCGCCAATATTGAAAGCTTGGCCCGATAGTCGGCCCATATGTTTTTGTGCGAGCATTACGGCATCTACCAAATCGTCGACAAATAAAATGTCGCGCACTTGACGGCCATCGCCTTGCAAAGTCAGAGTTTTTTCCGCCATCCACTGACGTAAAAAATGTGCAACCCAACCTTGCTCTTCTGTTCCGTATTGCCGCGGACCATAAACACAACTTAAACGGAATACGACGGCGGGAATTCCGAAGGTGCGGGCATAATCCAACACATATTGGTCTGCAGCTCCTTTGGAACAACCGTAGGGAGTGCAAAAATCCAACTGCTGCGATTCGTTAATGCCGTTTCGATGTTGAGAATTTTTTGGCTGATATCGAAGGCCGACCTGTTCTACAGCAATCTCATCCAAGGTTCCGTAAATTTGATTTGTCGAAGTGAACAATAACGGAGGAGGTGATTTCATGTGCCTTAGGGTTTCGAGAATATTCAAAGTGCCATGCACATTGATGTCGAAATCCCGCTGAGGATCTTTGATACTGGCACTAATCGCGGTTTGCGCGGCGAAGTGAAAAATGCGTGAACAACGTCGCACCGCTTCGCCTACCAGATGCCGATCACATACGTCAGCAACTTTCAGCTCCACGTTGTTGCCATAGGTGTCGCACAACCATTCCAAGTTTCGTTCGCTGCCTGGATGGCTGAGGTTATCGAAAATCAAAACCTTTTCGCCTTCTTGCAACAGACGGTCTGCGACATTAGCGCCAATAAAGCCTGCTCCACCAGTGATCAGTACAGGTTTTTTGACAGTTTTGGCGATGTGAATGTGCAATGTTTGCTCATTACTTTTCGCTGCAGAGGGGCTTAAATCCCCGTTGCGCTGGAATGCTCTATCAGCCAGTTTGTGTAAGCCACCGAGACCACCTTGCTGCCACACGCGATAAATTAATTTCGCTGAACCATCCGCAGTTTTAAGGCCAAAATAATGATTGCGATTGTTTCTAGGGGAGCTAGGTTGAGTATCTCTGTGAAAATCACCATGCTGCAGCATGTCATACGCGGAGTGCCAATACACTCGTTCTACCGGTGCTTCCAATGCGTCCATAAGAGTTTTGATTTGGCCAATTTCATCATGTTGCCACGTGGAATAACATGCTTCGGTAATCCAGATTTCCGGATCCAAATTGTGTTTATCGAATATCTCCCGGGCTTTCGCCAATTTTTGTGGCCAGGAATTGGAATCGAATTCTGAAGTTCCGGCCAAGCCGCGCAGACCAATGGCATCTATATATATAAGTACGCCGTGCGAACCAGCCATCTCCAACCAATTGAGATCAGTAGGGCATACACCGGAAAGTAGTGTTTTTTTGCTGCGGCTTTTGCTCCAGTGGGAGGCCAGACCGATCATTTCGCAAAAGTTTTTCCAGTCGGGGATATCTGATTTAGCGAAATTGATTGGCTCATTCCAAAGGTCTAGCCAATCAAAGTATTCTCCGTAGGCAGTGATGATTGTGTCGATAAAATCCACATAGTGGTTTGGATTTACTGCTGCGAAGGTTATGCAGGGCACTAATTCCATGTGTTGACAAATCCGGGGAATCAACCAGTCGAACCATTTCCGGCCATCTGGTGATTGCCAGTCAGCCCAGGAAATTCCCGTACGCAAACGGTTGATATTCAATGCTTGCAGATCCTGCAAAGTTTTTTCTACCTGCTCATGATTACCTGGGCGCAACCATTGAGATACGCCAAGCCTTGCTTGAGCTGCCTGCCACTTAAAATTGACAGTCATAAGCTCAATCCTCGCCGCATGGATTCGTTGCCATCTCGAATACTTTTATCGAGAGCGCGCACCAAGTAACCTCTCAGGCTAAGGTGAGAGCCGGTCCATCCAGCTTCGCCTTTTGTGTGAATGCGCGGACTCATAGAACAATTTCTCCTTGATAACGTGGGCGAGAATTCTGGAGCGCTGCGAAAGATGCATTGTTTTGCAGCAGACGTTCGAAATAATCGATGGTGCGGGCCAGGCCAGTTTCGAGCGGTGTTTGCGGTTCCCAATTCAGCAGCTGTTTGGCTCGGCTGATATCAGGCGCGGGCTTGGTATCGTCTTCGAGATGGGGCTCAAAAATCAGCGGCGAGGATGAACCTGTAAGAGCAATAATTTTTTCCGCTATTTCCAATACAGTAAATTCACTGGGATTTCCCAAATTGACTGGTCTTACGATCGGCTGAGGCGAATCCATTAAGGCGCGCAAACCGGCGATAAGATCGTCCACATAACACAATGATTGTGTCTGCTCGCCATCGCCATAAATGGTAATGGGCTGATTGCGTAGTGCTTGGACAATGAAATTGGCGATGATCTGCTCATCATTGGGCAGCATGAATGGGCCGTAGGTATTGAAAATTCGTGCAATTTTGACTTCCAATCCATACATGCGGTGGAAATCCATGCAAAGACTTTCTGCGCAGCGCTGGCCTTCGTCAAACGATGTTTGCTGTTGAAGCTCGGGCTCGCCGTAACTTTCGCTGTCGGAAGATTGCAAAATTTTGATGCGGTGCTTCATGGCCAGTTTCAAAAGGTTGCTAATGCCTTCTGTGCTGGTTCTTAAGGTTTGCAGCGGATCCTTCTGGTACCGCCTTGAGGGCGTGTCCGCCATCATATTGTAGATCTCGTGCATTTCCAGATGGATCAAATCCATATGGTGGGTGACGTTTTGTTCAAGGATCTGCAATACGCCTTTGGAGGATTTTTCCGCTTCGAATTGGTAATCAATTTTGTTGCGGCTGCCGGCAGGGAAGCTATCGAAAATAAAGACTTCGTGACCATCTCCCAGCAGGCTTTTGCATAAATTTATCCCCAGGAATCCCGCTCCCCCCGCGATCAGTATTTTTTTCCGTATTGCGCGCGTCATCGCATACCCTGTTCTTTATGAAATAAGTAAGGATCCGGCGGCAAGACGATAAAGATCGTCCCGAATTCATCGCCAGCTGGAGAGTCGCACGCAGGTTGCTCACCTATGTGCGGCGTCAAACATATGAGGTTCCTAACCAAGAACGTACATTGCCAAAACTGCAGCTAAGCGAGATATATGCCAGTTAATAACATTGAAAACAGGGAAATGAACAAATGAAATAAATGCTCGTGACTGCAGCACGAATTTTCTGCAAATATGGTCGTGCTTATAAAAACGCAGCTTGACGCAGCTATTTATTTTACGAGGCTTTGTAAGATTTACAGGTTGGCTTCAAGTCGGTAGGAATAGGGGACGAAGCGAAGAATTCGCATAACAAACGAAAAACCCGGCCGTGGCCGGGTTCCAAATTCACGCTGTTTCGCGCAGCACTTTCGCGGCAGTTACCATATTGGTTAAGGCCGGAATGACTTCTTCCCACTGCCGTGTTTTTAGACCGCAATCGGGGTTAACCCATAGACGTTCAGCTGGTATGCGCTCCGCAGCCTTTTTCATCAAAGCGACAATATGCTCAACGCTCGGCGTATTGGGAGAGTGAATATCGTATACACCGGGGCCGATCTGGTTGGGATAGTTGAAATTTTCGAATGCATCGAGCAATTCCATATCCGACCGGGATGTTTCAATGGTAATAACATCCGCATCCATTTCCGCGATGAATGCAATAATGTCGTTGAACTCCGAATAACACATATGAGTGTGAATTTGCGTTTCGTCCGAGACACCATTAGCGGCGATGCGGAAGGATTCTATGGCCCAGTCCAAATAGGTTTGCCATTCCGATTTACGCAGCGGCAAACCTTCGCGCAGTGCCGCTTCATCAATCTGGATAATATGCACGCCCGCTTTTTCCAGATCCTGAACCTCTTGTCGAATAGCAAGCGCCAGTTGGTAACACGAGACTGAGCGCGGCTGATCATCGCGCACAAACGACCAGTTGAGAATGGTTACCGGGCCAGTCAACATGCCTTTCATTGGCTTGTTGGTCAGTGATTGTGCATAACGAATCCACTCCACCGTCATAGGTTTGCGACGACTGATATCGCCGTACAAAATTGGCGGTTTTACGCAGCGGGAGCCGTAACTTTGCACCCAGCCATTTTGGCTAAAAGCGTAACCATCCAGCTGTTCACCAAAATATTCCACCATGTCGTTGCGCTCAGCTTCGCCGTGCACCAGTACATCGAGCTCCAAATCTTCCTGCTCGCGTACGCAGCGCGCAATTTCTTTGTGCATACGGCTTGTATAAGTCGCTGCGTCGATTTTTCCGATTTTGTAGTCGTGCCGCGTTTGGCGAATATCAGCCGTTTGGGGAAATGAACCTATGCTCGTGGTGGGGAATTTAGGTAGATTCAACAGTGCATCCTGTTTAGCTGCACGTATCCCATAAGGGCTTTTGCGCTTGCCGAGCTCCCCGTCAATTTTTGCGAGTGCGCTTTGCACAACGGGGTTGTGGACGCGGGATGATTTGCGGCGCGATTGAATCGCTGCGGCGTTCGCTTCCAGCTCTGCGCGGACACAGGCGTAACCGTGCGCCAAAGCCGAAGACAAGATCGTTAATTCATTTAATTTCTGTTTGGCAAAAGCCAGCCCGGATTTGATTTCCGGATCGAGTTTTTCTTCACTGTTCAAATCCACCGGAACGTGCAACAGCGAACAAGATGGCGCCAGCCAAAGACGATCACCCAGACGTTGATGCACTGGGAACAACCACTCTAGCGTTGCATTTAAATCGGTCTTCCAAATATTGCGACCGTTAATCACACCCAGGGAAATCACGCGATCATTTGGCAATTGACCGATCAGTGGATCTATTTCATTGCGGGCGTTGATTGCATCAAGGTGAACACCTTGCACTGGCAGACTGGCGATCAACGGCAAGTTATCCTGTAATTGGCTAAAATAGGTCGCGAGCAGCAGTTTTATTTTTCCTGTATTCTGTGCCTGATATGCGTGTTTAAAGGCTTGTTGCCATTCTGGCTCCAAATCTGTAACCAAAATCGGCTCGTCGATTTGAACCCATTCCACACCTTGCGCAGCTAAAGCGTCGAGTAATTCACCGTAAGCTGCAATCAGAGGTTGGAGGAGGGCAAGTTTGTCGCAGTTGTCCTTGGTTTTCCCAATTGCCAAATAGGTAATAGGACCGACAATAACAGGTTTTGCTCTAAGACCAAGCGCTTTGGTCTCCGCCAATTGTTGCAATAAACGCGAGGCATTTAGTTTAAAGATGGTGTCGCCAGTAAATTCTGGGACTATGTAGTGATAATTGGTATCAAACCATTTTGTCATTTCACCTGCTGCGACACCGCCACAGCATTGCGCGTGATCGCTTGCGGTATTTGTTGAGCGCCCGCGCGCAACGCGAAAATAATTATCCAACTCGTGTCCATGAAAATCGCGCACGCGCTGCGGCAGATTGCCGAGGATAAAACTCAAGTCCAATATTTGGTCGTAAAAAGAAAAATCGCCAACCGGTACCAGATCAAGGTCTGCTTGGTCTTGCCAGTGACGTTGGCGCAGTTCTGCGCCGACTTTTTCCAGCTCATCCAGGGAAGACTGGCCTTTCCAATAAGTTTCGAGGGCAAATTTCAATTCGCGCTTGGTCCCAATGCGCGGGAAGCCGAGATTATGTGTGATCGCCATAAGAAGTGTCCGTATCAGTTTGAACCCGGCAGCCATCCTAGATAGTTCAATGCATGAACAAAAACGCATTATTTTCATTGATCGATGAATTATATTCATCGTTCTATGCGCGGCGAAACGATTCTTAATTTATATGCTGTTAAGCAACGGAATGCCAATATGACGACAAATATTCCAGATGCTGGACGCCTTATTGGAATAAATGCCAAAGTGGATACTTTTCAACAGCGCCGGTCTTATATTTTGATGTTCCGGCTTTATTTAAGCGCAACAATCCGTGGAGATTAGCAATGAAAATGAAATATTTGGTAGTGCCAGTTTTGTTAGCAGCGTTTTCAGCTCAAGTCATGGCCGCCGATTGCAGCGTAACCGTTGATAGCACCGACGCGATGCGCTACGACAAAAGTGAAATCGCGGTAGATAAATCCTGCAAAGAATTTACGATTAATCTCAAGCACTCCGGCAAACTCGCAAAAAATGTGATGGGCCATAACGTCGTTATCGCAAAATCATCTGATGCCGATGCTGTAGCTCGCGATGGCATAGCTGCTGGTTTGGACAACGGCTATCTAAAGCCCGGCGATGACCGAGTTATTGCCCACACAGATTTAATCGGCGGTGGTGAACAAACATCTACAACATTTGAGGCGGCCAAATTAAAAGAAGGGGAGAGCTATACCTTTTTCTGCTCTTTCCCGGGGCATATTTCCTTGATGAAAGGAACCCTTGCAGTGAAATAACCGAAAATTAACAGCAGCTGGAATACCAGCTGCTTTTTTTATCGATTTTTTCTTTTCTCCGTGGCTAACCACTAGTCCCTTCATTCGAATCCGTCTCGCGATTGTCTAATTATTCATCACTCGTTTTTTTCAAGGTGGCGATTTTTTATTCACCTTCGTTTGGGGTACAGAGTGCGCAGATTTATGCAGTAGAAAATGCACACTTATGGTGCCCTAGTTGTTTTGTGAGCAGTGCTTATGCATCAAGGTCGTTCACAATTAGTTTCTATCCCCATGATTTATTTGTAAAAATCTGCTTATTCGATTCGATTCGCTTGGTTTGGTATGGTGCTTGCTATGCGGTTGCTCGCCGTTATTTGCACATTTTTGAGGCATTGATCAAATCCAAATTGAATGATTGGGGAACATAGATGAGTTGTATGTGGAAACCGTACTGTTTGGGCGCTGTGCTGTTGAGCGCGACCCACTCGTGGGCGCATATGGGAGTCGTCGAGGAAATTTTAATAGTAGGCCGAAAATCCCAGGAAAACAGCGTAGTTCGCGGTACCAACGCGGGATTTGTTGAGCGCGAGTATCTAGATAATTTGGCGCTTGAGCGTCCTGGAGATGTTTTGGAGTTGGTGCCTGGATTAGTGGCAACACAACATTCCGGATCGGGCAAGGCCAATCAATATTTTTTGCGCGGCTTCAATCTCGATCACGGAACCGACTTTTCCACACGTATTGATTATATGCCGGTCAATATGGTCAGCCATGGCCATGGTCAGGGTTATACCGATCTCAATTTTTTGATTCCTGAATTAGTCCATCGCATCGAATATCGCAAAGGGCCGTTTTACAGCGATTTGGGCGATTTTTCCGCTATTGGCGAAGCTCATATCAAAACGGCGAATTTTCTCCAGCGCAATTTAGCGTCTCTGGAACTCGGTGGATTTGGTTATCGCCGTGCGCTATTGGCAGGACAAAAAGCAGCGGGGGAGGGAGCTCTACTCCTGGCAGGGGAATTTCAAAACTACGATGGTCCCTGGAAAAATATCGACGAGGATGTGAAAAAGACAAACATCTGGCTCAAATATTCCACCGGAGATGTGGAACATGGCTTCGATGCGAGCCTGATGATTTATGACAACAACTGGAATTCCGCCGACCAGATTCCTCTGCGTGCGATTGAAAGTGGCGATATAGCGCGCTTGTCGACCATTGATCCTTCCAGTGGTGGAGAATCCTATCGTTATAGCCTGGCGCTGCAGAAACGCTCGCACTTCGCTCATAGCACCTGGTTTGCCACAGCTTATGCCGTGCGTTACGGCATGGATTTGTGGTCGAATTTTTCCTATTTCACCAATCCTGACGGCGACCAGTTTTACCAACAGGACGAGCGCACTTTGGTTGGTGGAGACGCTGGCTGGATTTGGGAAGACAGCTATTTTCTGGGTATGAAATCCTCCCATTCGTTCGGCTGGAATGCGCGTTACGACATCATCGATCCGGTAGGGCTGTTGCTTTCCAGCGAACGAAATACAACGGGTGTTGTTCGCCAGGATGAAATCAATCAATGGAGTAGTGCGCTTTATTGGCAAATGGCGGTGCAAATTCTGCCGGCATGGACCAGTACGATTAATTTGCGCTGGAATTTCCATCAATTCGATGTAAATCCTCTGGATGCGGAGCTGCCCGAAACGCTATCGGTAAATGGTGGCCAACGAAATGCCAATCTTTGGACAGGCGCTTTACGCAATCGTTTTTCACTGAGCGATCGCAGCGAATTCTATTGGAATATCGGCCGCAGTTATCACAGCAATGATGCGCGCGGCGTATTGGCAAAGCTGGATCCTGTGACTGGCGAAGAAATTGAATCCGCCGATCCATTGGTGCCGGTGGATGGTACGGAATTGGGTGGCGATTGGTATTCGCAAGATAAACGCTGGCAATTGTCTGCATCACTTTGGGCATTGCAGGTCGACTCGGAATTAATGTTTGTCGGTGATGCAGGCACTACCGAAGACTCGGGGGCCAAAAGCCGTCGTTACGGTGTAGAACTGGGATTGGCGTTTCAGCCACAGGAAAATTGGCTGTTATCCCTGGATTTTTCCCGTTCGCGCAGCCGCTTGCGTGATAAAAGTGTGGAATACCGGGAAATTGCCGGTGCTTTGGATACCATCGTCAGTCTGCGCACCATGTACAGTTGGGATTCGGGCTGGCAGGCATCTTTGGCGTGGCGTTATGTCGGCGATTACGCGTTGGATGAAGGTCAGCGCGCTGCAACTGCATCTAAAGCTGATTTAAAAATTGTCTATCACGACACCAGCCCTTGGCATTTTGGTTTGAGCGTATTGAATCTATTTGATTCGTCGGATTACGACATCGAATATTTTTACGAATCCCAATTGGCAGGCGAGGCTGAACCTGTAGCCGACCATCATGTGCACAGCTTTGTGCCGCGCACGGTGCGTATAAATATCAGTTATGAGTTCTGAGAGATTGCCAGCATTTGGACTGCAAGTGCAGGCAAAATCTTATTTAACGCGTCGGGATTTTCCGCTTTCAGCACGTTTGCGGCTTTCGGTTTGTACGTAAATCGTATCTGTTGTGGCCATGCTGGCATGGCCCAAATCTTCTGACACATCTTTTAAGGCCCGACCGCGTTCAATTTCCATGCTGGCGCCCGTGTGGCGCAACCAGTGGCTGGATGCCTGGCGCAATTTGCGCGCGACTTCTTCGCCTTTTTGTTTGCGCATGGATTCATAGGCCTCGTCGAAAACCTGTTGCACCAAACGAATAAGGTGTCGCGCCGTCATGCCACCTTGACCGCGAATTTTTTCCACCAGCGGCGAATAATCGGTGGAATAAGGAAGCTCCGACAAACCGCGATACAGCCGATAGCGCTTCAAATAGGGCAAAAAATCGTCCGGCACGGAAACATCGCGCAATTTGCGGCCCTTGCCGAAAACTTTCAGCCACCAGTTCGAATATTCGTCCTGCCAGAAATGGTTCATCGCCGGAATCCATTCTTTGCGCTCAGAAAGCTCGGAAATACGCAAAAACAGGGTTTTCAGAGTGGCAATAACAAATAAAGAGCGCTCATAGACGCTGTCTTGATTGGCCATGGATTCCGCAGCAGTCAAAACAAATTGCCATTGTTCATCGCTTAAACGGCGAACTTCTTTGACCTGGACGTCCTCAATGAAATAGCGGCAATCGGATTTGGCAACCTGAGCAGGATTGCCGTAGCAGATTTCCTCGTTGACCAGATATTTGTAGAACGCAATAACGCCAGTGAACATGGAATTGAGCGTTTCCTGGGACGGACGGTACTGGCGGCGATCCGGAGTTTTATCCACAGACTGGTTCTTAGGTAGCTTTAAACGAAATGGCAGCCATTCAGGGTTGGCCATATAAAAACCATCCTGGGGAACAAAATGATCTGCAGTGGCCAAGCCAATCCATTCAACCGGTGGTTTCCAGAAAAAATCCGCGTACAGCAAGATGTCGGCTTTGCGCAGCGTATCCATGGGTTTGTCTTTAAACAGAAACAACCAAAGCAGAAAGCGTTCGGTCTCAGCGCGAAAGCGCGCAAAGGTATGCTCAGACTTGTTGCGAGCCACATAACGCAAAAAATCCAAACCCCAAGCCCAATGCTTAAGCCGCCAATCCGGCCCGGACTCCAGAAAAGCCCTGAGATCCGGATAGTCAGCAAGCCGCATATCGGCGATTTCAGAATGCGTGGGATATAAAGGAACCGGCTTTGGAACGCCCATGGATTGGCCTCAGAAACTGGATCTGAGGATTATAGACGTGCGTTGGCTTATAGACAAATACGTCACGGTATTGGACATAAGGATCTGCTAAGGTTGGGACATGCTCCTGTTGATGAGTTGTAGGACCGATCCCCCTACGCGCTCGCTGGGTGCAATCGCACCCAGGCAATCGAGCAAGAATCCGGTCCATTGCTGTATGAAATTATTCGTCAGCTACCCCTTTTCAATAGAGTAAACGCCAGATCGTCCCATCAGCGCGGACAACCCAAGGTTGGCCATTGGGAGCTACTGCGATGGCCACCCCAGGGAAATCCTAAACAAAACTCGAAAAACTACTATGGGTTTTCGATAATAACCTTTAAATACAACAAGTTATACGACAATTCTTTTCCCGAAACGATGCTAAAAATCGTTGTTAAATTTGGGAAAACGAGGAGAGTGGAGGCCACTCTCCTGCAAAGCGGCGAAGATCGATTATTCTTTGATCAGGTCTGGATCAAGGATTTTTTGTAGATCTATCTGTTGAGAGTCTTTTAGCGAGTTCTGTGAAAAATCAAATTCACCATGAAAGACAAAATGTTCCCAAGACAGCATAGAAGAAGCCTTAATCTTCTTAAGCAACAGGGAATACTCAACATCTGTTTTGGCCTCTGACAGACGTTTGGAGAGATACATAAAATTCCAGCAAACGATGACATTTTTAAGTAGTCGCTTGCAGGTCTCTGCGATCTCCTGATCTTCTTTAATTGTCTGCACATAATCTGCTCGTCCAATGGCCAGCGCTCGATCAAGCTTATTCCCTGCCTCGCCTTTATTTAACTGGCGGTGGATGGCTTTTCGCATGCCCACATCGTCGGCATACCGGAGCAAGAACAACGTTTTTGGAATACCTCCAAATGCTTTTAGTGCTTCGTAAAGTGGATTGTTTTTTGAGTATGAGTTCAATCGCTTGAAGATTTGAGACGCCGTAACTTCGCCTAGCTTTATTGATGCGCACAAACGAAGAACGTCTTCCCAATTATCAATAATTTTATCTTTATTAATCCGCTCTTTTGGAAAGATCGGATAGCTTTTATTTTGCGCGTAACCTGATTAACGCCAGGCTGGGCGCGATTAAAAGTGTTTTGCCCCCGGACTTGAGCCGGAGATGGGCCCCATCTCGACCGGCTTAGGCGA
The DNA here is from genome assembly GCF_014336955.1 of Saccharophagus sp. K07. Lineage (GTDB taxonomy): Bacteria > Pseudomonadota > Gammaproteobacteria > Pseudomonadales > Cellvibrionaceae > UBA5868. Next base: position 1,381,543 of record NZ_QRAI01000001.1, read on the forward strand.
GATTTTTATGTACACGGTACAGGCGAAAGCGGATGCGCGCATGGCCAATGGCGAACCCTATACAGCTACGGCATTGCGAGAAATCCAGGACTGGATTATCAAACCTCAGCTTGCGCAAGTAAAAGGCGTGATTGAGGTCAACAGTATTGGCGGTTACAACAAGCAATACCACGTCATGCCAGACCCGGCAAAACTACTGGTCTACAAAGTCAGTGTTGAAGATGTGGTGCAAGCGCTGCAAGCGAATAATGACAATCGTGGTGCAGGCTACATTGAGCGCAACGGTCAACAACTGCTGGTGCGCTCACCTGGGCAGCTTGGCACCGTCGATGATATCGGTAATGTCATCATCACCGAACACGATTCTGTTCCGATTAAAGTGAAGGATGTCGCGGACATTGGTATTGGCAAAGAACTGCGTACCGGTGCGGCGACACGAGACGGTGTGGAAACTGTTTTGGGTACCGCGATGATGTTGATCGGCGCTAATTCGCGTACTGTTGCACAAGACGTGGCAAGCAAGCTCGATGATATTCAAGCCTCCTTACCCGAGGGCGTAGTCGCCGAAGCGGTGTACGACCGCACGGCATTGGTCGATAAGGCGATTGCCACCGTTTCCAAAAATCTGATGGAAGGGGCACTTCTGGTCGTCGTTGTGCTGTTTCTGCTATTAGGAAACTTTCGCGCGGCTTTAATTACGGCAGCTGTCATTCCGTTAGCCATGTTGATGACTATTACCGGTATGGTGAAAACGGGGGTATCGGCGAATTTAATGAGCCTCGGTGCATTGGATTTTGGTTTGATCGTCGACGGCGCAGTCATTATTGTTGAAAACTGTGTTCGCCGCTTGGCCGAGAATCAACATAAAAACGGTCAACTGGATTTACGTGAACGATTAAGCACCGTTTTTGATGCAACGTCAGAATGAAGTGGTCCAATCCTACCGGACACCTCGTTAAGGTGGTTAAACTACCGATAGAGGTGATCTATGACAAGTGTCAAAAAGAGAAAGAAATTTACGCCTGAATTCAAGCGGGAAACGGTAGCCCTGATAACGGATCAAGGCTATTCGATTGCCAAGGCTGCGCAGGCCGTTGGCACGACAGAAACCAATGTCCGTCGCTGGAAGGTCGACCTTGAGGCGGAGACCGGCGGTGACCGACTGAATAACGACGAGCGCGCTGAATTGATGCGTTTGCGTAGAGAAAACAAAGAGCTTCGGTTGGAGAAAGAAATCCTAAAAAAGGCCAGCGCCTTCTTTGCGAAAGAAATGAAGTGAAATATCGCTTCATCCAGGACGAGCAGGTTTATTACCCGGTGACCCTTCTGTGTCGGGTGATGCAGGTCAGCACCAGCGCCTATTACGAATGGTGTGGCCGCAGCGCTGAGGTTATTGATAGCCAAACCTGGCAGCTGTGTCATCGGATGAAGACGCTGTTTGCTCAGTCACGGGAAAGCCTGGGAAGCCGCCGGCTGATGGCCCTGTTACGCAAAGAAGGCTTTGAAACGGGCCGTTATCGGGTTCGCCAGTTGATGAAAAAGCTGGGATTGGCGGTTAAGAGAAAAAAGCGGTTCGTACTGACCACAGATAGTAAGCACAAAGAACCCGTAGCGGACAATGTACTAAATCGGGATTTTGCACCGGTTGCGGCGAACCGTGTCTGGACGACGGACATTACCTACATCTGGACCTTGCAGGGTTGGGTTTATCTGGCGGTGGTGGTGGATTTATATTCGCGCCGCATTGTCGGCTGGAGCATTGATCGGCGGATGGAAACGGCGCTGATTACGCGGGCTCTGATGATGGCAATCAACTTGCGAAAGCCGGCACCGGGGTTGCTGCATCATTCTGATCGGGGTTGCCAATATGCGAGCAAGGACTACCGCAAACTGCTGGAACAACACCAAATGATTTGTTCTATGAGTCGCAAAGGTAATTGTTGGGACAATGCTCCCACAGAGCGTTTCTTCAGTAGCCTGAAGCGAGAATGGGTTACTGGAAATATTTATGCGACGCGAGAAGCTGCGATAGAGGACGTGCGGGCATACGTGACTTATTACAACTCGTGTCGACCACATTCAACACTGGGTGACCAGACGCCTATTGAATTTGAATATTGTGCTTAACAAAGTGTCCGGAATGGGTTGACCACAACAGAAGTCATTCGACCCAGTTTGTTTGGTGTAGCCATTATTACCATCGTTTACATTCCAATATTCAGCCTCACCGGAGTTGAAGGAAAAATGTTTCACCCGATGGCTGCAACGGTGGTCATGGCATTGCTTTCGGCCATGATACTTTCGCTCACAATTGTTCCAGCTGCCGTTGCCGTGTTTATGAGCGGCAAGATCAGTGAAAAAGAAAGTATAGTCATCACCAAGGCTAAATCGGCTTACCGCCCGTTACTTAAACTAGCGCTTAAATTCCGCTGGGCTGTAGTGAGTTTTGCTACCTTCTTAGTGATGTTTTGTTTATGGTTGGCTTCAACATTGGGGTCTGAATTTATTCCCCAACTGAACGAAGGCGACATTGCTTTACACGCGATGCGTATTCCGGGCACGGGGCTTGAGCAAGCGGTGGAAATGCAGGAAATTCTTGAGAAAAGGATTAAAGCCTTTCCGGAAGTGGAGAAAGTTTTTGCGCGTATCGGTACTGCGGAAGTGGCGACCGACCCAATGCCACCCAATGTCGCGGATAACTTTGTGATACTCAAACCACAGAGTCAATGGCCAGACACATCCAAAACCAAGGAAAAACTTGTGGAAGAAATGGAACGCGCCCTAGAAGAGTTGCCCGGTAACAACTACGAGTTTACCCAACCGATTCAGATGCGCTTTAACGAATTAATATCGGGTGTGCGCGCGGATCTGGGAATCAAGATCTTTGGTGATGATCTGGATCAACTGGTATTGACGGCAAACGATGTGCTTAAGGTTGTTAATGGGATTGACGGCGCTGCGGATGCGCGCGTTGAGCAGGTCACCGGTTTGCCTACACTCTCGGTGATACCCAATCGCACAGCGTTAGGTCGCTACGGATTAAATGTGGCTGAATTGCAGGACTGGGTGTCCGCAGCCATCGGCGGCGAATCGGCCGGCATTATTTATGAGGGCGACCGCCGTTTTGAGCTGGTTGTGCGCTTACCCGAAACCACACGCAGAGACATTGATCGACTGAAATTTCTGCCGGTACCACTTAAAAATGGCGATTACGTGCCACTGGAAGAAGTCGCGACCCTGGATATTTCACCCGCGCCAGCACAGATCAGTCGTGAAAACGGTAAACGCCGGATCGTGGTTACGGCGAATGTGCGGGGTCGAGACTTGGGCAGCTTCGTTAAAGAAGTTCAAGAAACGATTCGCGAGAAAGCCGATATTCCCCCTGGCTATTGGCTGGATTACGGGGGCACCTTCGAACAATTGGAATCAGCCAGCCAGCGATTATCCATCGTCGTGCCGCTCACGCTCCTGGTGATCCTCGGAATATTGGTGATGGCATTTTCATCCTTCGAGGATGCGCTGATTATTTTCAGTGGTGTGCCGTTGGCGCTCACAGGCGGTGTGTTGTCGTTGTATTTTCGCGATATGCCACTCTCTATATCGGCGGGGATTGGCTTTATCGCACTTTCCGGGGTTGCTGTGCTCAATGGCTTGGTGATGCTCGCCTTTATTCGCCAGCTTTGGCATGAAACCGGGCAGTTAACCGAGTCCATTATCGAAGGCGCGATGATTCGCTTGCGTCCCGTATTGATGACGGCACTGGTAGCGAGCCTTGGCTTTGTGCCAATGGCATTAAACACCGGCACCGGCGCTGAAGTACAGCGCCCGCTCGCCACGGTCGTGATTGGTGGCATTATATCGTCGACGATTCTGACATTGTTGGTGCTGCCGGTGTTGTACCAGTGGGTTCATAGACGAGAAACAAAAAAATAATCATACAGAAGCCCTCTCCTTTTTGAGGAGGGGGCATTGAATTGAAGTACGACGCACTACAAATTACTAGCTTTTGAAGTACCAGGTAATGTTATGGATTGGAAAATATTTTTAACAATATTCGCATCAGTGTTTATTGCAGAACTCGGCGATAAAACTCAGTTAGCAACTATGCTATTTGCTGCGGATAAAGAGGTAAGCAAATATACGGTCTTTTTTGCGGCTTCCGCAGCGCTAGTTGTGGCTTCCGCCTTGGGCGTTCTTGCGGGAAGCTTGCTGGCAGAATACATCAACGAAAAGTATCTACACTATGTTGCCGGTATTGGCTTTATCGGAATCGGGATTTTTACTTTATACCATGCATAATCACGACCATCACCAAAACAAGAGTTCTTCACGTATCGCGTGGGCTTTTTTTCTTAACGTCACCTTCACCATTATCGAATTTATTGGTGGTGTGCTGACCAACAGTACCGCCATTATGGCCGACGCTGTTCACGATCTGGGGGATAGCTTATCGATAGCGCTCGCCTGGATATTAGCAAAGCTCGGAAATAAGCCCGCCTCGCAGAGTTTTTCATACGGGTATAAACGGCTGTCATTATTAGGCTCATTGGTCAACGGCATGGTTCTGATTGCCGGTTCTGCTTGGGTACTTTATCAGTCAATCCCGCGTTTATCCAATCCCGAAATGCCAGTGACCGAAGGCATGCTGGCATTGTCGATTTTTGGTATTGCTGTGAACGGCTTTGCGGCATTTAAGCTAAGCAAGGGCAAGACCATGAATGAAAAGGTTCTCAATTGGCACTTGCTCGAAGACGTTCTCGGCTGGGTTGCCGTTTTTATTGTGTCGATCGTTCTTATGTTTGTCGAATGGCCTATCCTGGACCCGATTTTGGCCATCGGATTTACCCTTTTTATATTGTTCAATGTGTTACGTAATGTAGGTTCTACCTTAAAACTATTTTTGCAGGGCGTACCCGACAAAAACCTCGCCAAAAAAATTGAAGACAAACTCAAATCAATCCCGGAGTTTCAAAGTTTTCACCATTTACATTTGTGGTCCCTTGATGGAGAGCATCATGTACTCACCGTGCACATCGAACTTTATGCAGACATCTCACTTGAAGCCCAACGCAGCTTAAAGTCCCAATTGTCGGATGAGTTGGCGGAGTTCGCTCTGAGCCATACAACCGTGGAATTTGAACTCCACGGGGAATCCTGTAGAGATGATAAGTCCAATATGAATTCGCAGACCTGAAATCCTTTTCACGGCCTTACAATAAAGTCAGATAAATTAATAACCATGCAAAATGGCAATTGCATGTGGGTCAGTGGGAGGCATTCAATCTAAGTAATAGCGCATTCAGCACGACACTGACACTACTCGCGGCCATAATTGCTCCAGCGACCATAGGATTAAGTAAGCCTAGTGCCGCTAGTGGTATCCCTACAACATTATAGATAAATGCCCAAAATAGATTTTGGCGGATTTTTCGCTGAGTCTTCTTTGCAATCGCAATGGCTTCAACAACCTTCAATGGATCACTTTGCATCAACGTAATGCCCGCAGTTTGCATCGCAACATCGGTACCCGCCCCCATCGCTACGCCCACATTGGCCGTTGCTAATGCGGGCGTATCGTTAATGCCGTCTCCGACCATGGCCACTTTTTTACCCTCTGATTGAAATTGACTCACCACGTCGGCCTTGTGTTCAGGCATCACTTCCGCTCTAACAAAATCAATACCCAATTTAGCGGCGATAATGTCCGCACTGTCTTGTGTGTCCCCTGTGAGCAGACAGGTTTGTATGCCCAATTCGTGCAATCGACTGACCGCTTCAATTGCACAGGATTTAAGCGTATCCTGAAATTGCGCAAGACCACAAAGCTCAATCGTATTGGGTTTTATTTGTCTCGCGACCCACGAGAGCGTATTGCCTTTTATCGCAAATTTTTCGCTGTAGTCTTCGATTAAAGACGCTTCAATACCGACGTTTAACATCAAACGTTTATTGCCAAACCAGTAATTACCCTCTTCTAACTGACCTCGCATTCCCAAACCCGGCAAGGTATGAATCAACTCGAAACGCTCGGCGGTAACAAATTCTTTATTGGCATAATCGAGCAGTGCCTTTGCCAGTGGATGTTCGCTACCCTGCTGTAGACCTTTTAAATAGCCGAGCAACTGCTTTTCTTCACCAACAAAAGCATCAATCTGTTCAACTCTGGGTTTGCCCTCCGTCAACGTACCGGTTTTATCAAAAGCGACCACATCAACATGTTCTGTCGATTCCAAAATTTCAGCATCTTTGATAAGAATGCCTCTTTTGGCCGCCAGCCCGGTCCCTACCATAATGGCTGTTGGCGTCGCCAGACCCAGTGCGCAGGGACAAGCTATAACCAATACTGCTACAGCACTGATAATCGCTTGTGTCCAATCACCAGTGACAAAACCCCAGGTCAACAAAGTAACCAATGCAATCACTAAAACAACAGGTACAAAGACAGCACTGATACGATCGGCCAATTTTTGTAACGGCGACTTCTTTGCTTGCGCAGATTCAACTAGTTGAATGATCTTTGCGAGTGTACTTTCTGCGTTGCTGGATGTGACTTTTACAGTGAGCAACCCATCTATATTAATCGAGCCACCGATCACTTTATCCCCAATCTGCTTTTCAACTGGAAGACTTTCACCGGTAATCAACGCCTCATCTATAAAGCCATTGCCTGCAAGGATAACGCCGTCGGCAGCTACCCTCTCCCCCGCTTTAACTAAAATAGTATTGCCAATTTGCAAGGTGTTTGCGGAAACGATTTTCTCGATGCCGTTTTCTAATAAATTGGCGTTTTCAGGCCGAAGATCCTGAAGAGTACGAATAGCATTTGTGGTTTGATTTTTGGCTCTGGCTTCCATCCACTTCCCAAGAATAACCAGTGTGATGATGACTGCCGAAGACTCAAAGTACAAATGTCCCGCATGACCGATAAGGATATTGTAAATGGACAAACCATAAGCTGCCGATGTACCGAGAGCGACCAGACTATCCATATTGCCACTGCGTGCTTTTAATGCAGCGTAGGCTCCACGATAAAAGCGAAAACCGAAATAAAACTGCACAATAGACGCCAAAATCAATTGCAAACCAATTGGCACTGACCAGCTAAAGCCAAACCATTCCCCTACCATTGGCAGCATCAGCGGAATGGTTAATAACCCAGATAAAACAAACGAACTCCCACCCAGATTTGCAGTTTTGGCGGGAGACGCGTCCACCATAGCGAAAGCCTCATATCCAGCGTTCTTGATGGCTGCGAATATCGTGTCTTGAGTAGTGTTTGCACCGATTTCAACTTTGCCAGTTTCAGTCGCGAAATTCACAGTGGCGCTAGTCACCCCATCGGTTGCAAGCAGCGCCTTCTCAATACGTAAAACACAGGATGCACAGGACATCCCCTCGATTTTAAATTGAAAAGATTGATGGTCGGTTAAAGGTTTCATCGCAAGTTCTCCTTAGGATTTATTGCAGCTTAATCCTTGCCATCGTGGGAAAGTCAACAAGTGAGTATGGCAAAAAACTCGCAAACTACCATCGCATGAGATACGGAAATTTTTTGATGAATTAGTCTTGACCTTACCACAATGGGAGACCTCAAACTGAAAGCATCCCATCCGGGATTGCAAAGAATTTAACGAGGTTTACCTTATGATTACCTTTAATGTTCCCGACATGACCTGTGGTCATTGTGAAAAAGTGATAACCAAAGCGGTTAAAGAAACAGATGGCAATGCAAAAATCCATTTTGATATGAAAGCGAAAACGGTGGCGATTGATTCGTCTTCTCCCTCACGACTTTTACAGCAAGCAATTGAAGCAACGGGCTATGAAGTCACCGTTGAAGGAAGTAACGATAAAAACAACAGCAGCTGCTGTGGACATTGCAGTATTTGATACGTCATACAGGGTTGCCTGGGCAACCCTGACTTTACACGCTTTTCAATGCGAGCAAGAAATTCCTTCCAAAATTGGACAGTCTGGCCGCTCATCACCGCGACAGTGTTTGGCTAAGTTCGATAAAGTATCGCGCATTTCCTGCATTTCTTTTATGGCTTCATTAAGCGATTGAATATGCTCTTCGGCTAAGCGTTTGACCTCCGAGCTGGGGCGGCCTTTATCTTGATACAAATTCAGGAGTGTGGCGATCTTCTTCATGGAAAAGCCCAGTGACCGCGCGCGCTTAATGAATTGAAGCGTATGGATATCAGATTGGCTGAAGATTCGATAATTAGCGTCAGTACGATCCGCTTCGGGCATCAATCCAATTTGTTCATAATGGCGGATCATTTTCGCGCTGACACCTGATAGCTCAGAAGCCTCACTGATGTTGTAGTAACCGGACTGGCGTGCCTGGGACATTTCGGGGCGGGGCTTCTGGACTCTTCGCATTTTGATTACCTTCGACGGTTAAGCGTTGACAAGTCTAAACCCTCCCATTATAGGAAGGTCAACCAGAAAACCGAGAGTAACCCGGTAATGATTGTCGTTATTGCTAACCCGCGTTTTTATCATGAGTAGGCAGCGAGATAACGAACCGGGTAGTGCCCATTTCGGAGGACACCTCTACATTTCCGTCATGTGCCTCAATGATTGACTTCACGATCGCCAAACCCAAGCCCGCGCCCTCGCTCTGACGCTGCCTCGATGGATCAACGCGATAAAAGCGGTCAAAGAGTTTCGGTAGGTGGTCTTCAGGAATACCCTGCCCCGGGTTTTCAATTGTTATTTGGGCCTGATTGCCAACACCCTCAACAGTGACATTGATTGTTTCGTTCTCTGGTGTATAACGAAGCGCATTAGACAAAAGGTTAGAAATTACTCGGCGCAGCATCGAACGATCGGCCATCACGTTGACGCGATCTCCCCCTACAGCCAATGTAATTTTTTTATCCTCCGCCAAGGCTTCGAAAAATTCGAAAGTGGCTTCAACTTCTTGCCTCAAATCCAGCAATTCCCAATTGGGTTTAAGTAGGCCGTTCTCACTCTGCGCGAGCCACAGCATGTCATTCACCATTTTGGTCAATCTTTCTTGCTCTTCCAAATTGGAATAGAGCAATTCCCGATACTCTTCAAGTGTTCTCGCTAGCCCCAAACCAACCTGGGTTTGCGTTGCGAGGTTCGTAAGAGGTGTTCGCAACTCATGTGCGATATTGAAGTGGTCCAATCCTACCGGACACCTCGTTAAGGTGGTTAAACTACCGATAGAGGTGATCTATGACAAGTGTCAAAAAGAGAAAGAAATTTACGCCTGAATTCAAGCGGGAAACGGTAGCCCTGATAACGGATCAAGGCTATTCGATTGCCAAGGCTGCGCAGGCCGTTGGCACGACAGAAACCAATGTCCGTCGCTGGAAGGTCGACCTTGAGGCGGAGACCGGCGGTGACCGACTGAATAACGACGAGCGCGCTGAATTGATGCGTTTGCGTAGAGAAAACAAAGAGCTTCGGTTGGAGAAAGAAATCCTAAAAAAGGCCAGCGCCTTCTTTGCGAAAGAAATGAAGTGAAATATCGCTTCATCCAGGACGAGCAGGTTTATTACCCGGTGACCCTTCTGTGTCGGGTGATGCAGGTCAGCACCAGCGCCTATTACGAATGGTGTGGCCGCAGCGCTGAGGTTATTGATAGCCAAACCTGGCAGCTGTGTCATCGGATGAAGACGCTGTTTGCTCAGTCACGGGAAAGCCTGGGAAGCCGCCGGCTGATGGCCCTGTTACGCAAAGAAGGCTTTGAAACGGGCCGTTATCGGGTTCGCCAGTTGATGAAAAAGCTGGGATTGGCGGTTAAGAGAAAAAAGCGGTTCGTACTGACCACAGATAGTAAGCACAAAGAACCCGTAGCGGACAATGTACTAAATCGGGATTTTGCACCGGTTGCGGCGAACCGTGTCTGGACGACGGACATTACCTACATCTGGACCTTGCAGGGTTGGGTTTATCTGGCGGTGGTGGTGGATTTATATTCGCGCCGCATTGTCGGCTGGAGCATTGATCGGCGGATGGAAACGGCGCTGATTACGCGGGCTCTGATGATGGCAATCAACTTGCGAAAGCCGGCACCGGGGTTGCTGCATCATTCTGATCGGGGTTGCCAATATGCGAGCAAGGACTACCGCAAACTGCTGGAACAACACCAAATGATTTGTTCTATGAGTCGCAAAGGTAATTGTTGGGACAATGCTCCCACAGAGCGTTTCTTCAGTAGCCTGAAGCGAGAATGGGTTACTGGAAATATTTATGCGACGCGAGAAGCTGCGATAGAGGACGTGCGGGCATACGTGACTTATTACAACTCGTGTCGACCACATTCAACACTGGGTGACCAGACGCCTATTGAATTTGAATATTGTGCTTAACAAAGTGTCCGGAATGGGTTGACCACAACATATCTGCTGAAAAGTGGGACAGGCGCGTGAAGCTGTCGTCAAGGCGACTGATCATCTGGTTAAAGGACTCCACCAGAGGTTGCAATTCCATGGGAACAGCTTTTTCATTCAGTCGCATATCCAATTGGTCGGCTTGAACAGATCGTATGGATTCACTGAGTGCCCGTAGTGGCGCATGCCCTTGATGCACACCGTACCAGGCTGCGAGTATAGTAAGCCCACCAGCCAACGCCATGACCAACCATAAATTGCGGCTGAAATGTTCGAGAAAACGTATATGGAAGTCCATATTGATGGCCGCAGTGATGAGATAGTTTCGACCGTCAATTTGCACTTGTGTCATCGCGCCTCGATAGGATTTATCATCAATATGCCAACTCACAAGATTGTCGGCGCGGATAGTGTCCACCGGGGAATTGAATCTAGCTCGGGGAGGAAAAACCACTTCATCTGGGCCGTAAACCAGCGCATCCGATTCGTCCCAAACCTGATAATACACACCGTGATGACCGGAAACGGCATGGGGAAGTGTTTCGTCGGCGGAACGACCTGAACGTGTTGTCTTTTTTAGTGCTTCTGCCACGGCGTGGCTGATGACAACCAATTCGTCAGCGTCTTGTTCTGCAAAATGCTGTTCGACTGACTTCTGAACGAGATGGCCGATTACAACAAGGCTGAGACTAATGGCAAGTGCGACAAACAGCATCACACGATTATTGAGTGATAAAGGTCGCGCCGGGCGAAATCCAAACGCCATCTTATTCGTCCTCAACATCGAGTTTGTAGCCCATACCACGCACGGTATGGATCAGCTTGGGCTCAAAGCCTTCATCAATTTTGCTTCTTAAGCGACGGATGGCGACATCAATCACATTGGTATCGGAGTCAAAATTCATATCCCACACCTGGGAAGCAATCAACGAGCGTGGCAGCACTTCACCCTGGCGCCGAGCAAGCAGTTCCAGCAAACAAAATTCCTTATGACTGAGATTGATTTTGCGGCCTCCACGAAGAGCACGATGCTTTGGCAGATCGAGGATTAAATCCGCTACTGCGATCTGATCGGCGAGTACTGGCGCCGTACTTCTACGCAACAAGGTGCGTACCCGAGCCAGCAATTCGGCAAACGCGAAGGGCTTAACCAGGTAGTCATCAGCGCCAAGTTCTAATCCTTTAACACGATCATCAACACTGTCGCGCGCGGTGAGAAATAATACGGGCGCCTGGCATCCCGATTCTCTTATCGACTGAACAATGCGCCAGCCACCGACGTCGGGCAGCATCACATCGAGAATCAACAAGTCAAACGTTTCCGTTATCGCCAGGTGATGGCCATCGAGACCGTTCCGGGCGAGCGTCACCATAAACCCGGCCTCGCTCAGGCCTTGCTGCAAATAATCCCCGGTTTTGACTTCGTCTTCGACTACTAGAAGCCGCATGGCTCTGCCCTCATCTGTACATAATTTGTCTTATTGAAACAATAGCTCGTCTTTCCCCACAGAAAGATGACCGGAAGATTACAGCTTTGTCATTTTCAGGTCATGCCCATGACAGACTCCTGACTGTAATCTCCGCTCCAAACCTTAAAAACGCGTTTTTGGAACAATGACATTTTTTGGAAAACGACACTATGAATCGCCCATTTAGCCCCCTCGCCGGCTCCTTGAGTCGTCGGCGTTTTGTTCAAGGCCTCGCGGTTGGCGGAGTTCTGGCAACGACACCTGCTTCGTTGCTGGCACGCGAATCAGCTCAAACTGCTCTGGGTTCAGCCCCTGTGCTCAGCGGCACCGATATCCATCTGGAAATAGGCCAATCGCTGGTGAATTTTACCGGTGTAACCCGTATGGCGACGACCATTAACGGCTCCATTCCCGCACCCACACTGCGTCTGCGCGAAGGCGATGACGTGACGATACGCGTCACAAACCGGCTAAGTGTCCCGACGTCCATTCACTGGCACGGCATTTTATTACCCTTCGAAATGGACGGTGTGCCGGGTATCAGCTTTAAAGGGATTGCGCCGGGGGAAACCTTTGTTTATCGATTTAAACTCCGTCAAAGTGGCACCTACTGGTATCACAGCCATTCAGGCTTTCAGGAAATGACTGGGATGTACGGTGCTCTCATCATCGAGCCTCGCTCAGGCGAAAGACATGAGGCCGATCAGGACTTTGTCGTACAACTCTCTGATTGGACCGATGAAGATCCGATGCACGTATTCAGTAAACTGAAAGTTCAGGGGGATATTTTTAACTTCAATCAACCGACTTTTTTTGACTTCACTCGCGACGTGTCTGACAAGGGATTAAAAGCGGCGTTGAGCAAGCGCCAGATGTGGAACCAGATGCGCATGAACCCCACCGATCTGGCGGATTTATCTACCGCTACTCTCACCTACCTGATGAATGGTACGGCTCCTGCGGGGAACTGGACAGGCGTATTTAAAAAGGGAGAGCGCCTGCGCCTTCGATTCATCAATGCCGCCAGCAATTCCTTTTACGATGTCCGTATCCCTGGTTTGAAACTGACCGTTGTGCAGGCAGACGGTCAGGACGTGGAGCCCGTTTCCGTGGATGAGTTTCGCTTTGGTCCCGGTGAAACCTACGATGTTCTGGTAAGACCTGATGATGAAGCCTACACAATTTTTGCACAGAGCATGGACCGCACCGGTTATGCCCGAGGGACCCTGGCTACACGGCAAGGTCTGTCAGCACCCGTGCCGACCCTGGACCCAGTGGAGTGGCTGACCATGCAAGACATGATGGGGGCGATGAACCATGAAGGGATGGGGCACGATATGCCTATGGCGGGAATGGACCGTAGCAGCATGAATATGGATCACTCGAACATGGACCATTCAAAGATGGATCACTCAAAGATGGACCATTCAATGATGCACGGCGGTATGGCCATGGATCACAGTATGCACGGTATGCAACATGGCTCCCAAAATCCATTGGCAAAGCCGTCTACCAGCGTCAACCACGCGCGGACTGAATACGGCCCTTCTGTCGATATGCGAGTGGACATGCCACGCACCAACCTTGATGACCCTGGCATCGGTCTACGCGATCTGGTTAAGAAAGGCTTGCGTCCACAAGGGCACAAAGTACTCACCCTTGCCGACCTCAAATCACTCGACGGCGTGCTTGATGATCACCGTGTACCCGAAAAAGAGCTGGAATTGCATCTTACCGGGAATATGGAACGCTACAGCTGGTCTTTTGATGGGCTGGAATTTGGCCGAAGCACACCCGTTTCGCTCAAGCATAGCCAGCGTGTTCGCATTATCTTGCAAAACGACACCATGATGACCCACCCCATGCATTTGCACGGCATGTGGAGTGAACTGGAAACCGATCAAGGTGAGCTACGTGTCCGGCGCCACACCATCCCGGTGCAGCCCGCACAGCGCATCAGTTTTCTCACAACGCCACATGATTTAGGGCGTTGGGCCTGGCACTGTCACCTCTTGTTCCATATGGATGCGGGCATGTTCCGCGAGGTAGTGGTGTCATGAACATAAATCCCGTAACCAAACTATGCCAAATCTCTCTGGCTTGCGTATTAGCAGGTGGGGCTTACGCAGAGATGGATCACAGCAATCACGATTCAGGAGCCCACGAGATGGGTCAAGCTCAAGGTGGTAAAGCACCTGATAATGCACGTGATCCACATGCTTATTCAGGTGGTTTCACCCTGACAGAGGGGCCTTATGCACTACCCGGGCCCAGACAATTAAAACTGGCCGATGAACATCGTTTTTGGGCAATCATCGGTGATCGCCTGGAGTACCAGGAAAAATCCGAAAGTACTGTATTCGATTTACAGGCGTGGTATGGGACCACCTATAACCGCTTGGTTGTAAAAACCGAGGGGGATATTTTGAATGGCACTCTGGAAGAGAGTTCTAATGATGTACTTTGGAGTCGCGCTTTTAATGCGTATTTCGATACTCAGCTAGGCGCACGGGTGGATAACTATGACGAAGGCGAAGACCGCCAGTGGCTCGCTCTTGGTTTTCAAGGGCTGGCCCCCTACTGGTTTGAGGTCGATGTCACGGCTTATCTCGGTGACGATGGAAGAACAGCTTTATCTGCAGAAGCGGAGTACGAACTCTTGTTCACTCAACGATTGATACTGCAGCCCAGAATGGAAATAAATTTGCTTGGCAAAGATGATCCTGCAAACGGACTCGGTTCAGGACTAACAAATATGTCAGCAGGCTTACGCCTTCGCTACGAATTTAGCCGTCAATTTGCGCCTTACATTGGTGTTGAATGGACAGGCGCCTTTGGCGACACTGCAGATTATTTACAAGCGCAAGGCGAAGATAAATCAACCACACAAGTTTTGGCGGGGTTGAAGTTTTGGTTTTAATGAAATCAAAACAGTCATCACTCTGAAGAGTGTAGCGTTAGAAAAGGTTTAATGTATGCGTAATATTCTGTTGTTCACCACAATTCTAATACTGGGTGCATGCTCTGATAATTCTGCCGATGGCACGTCCGGGTCGGCACTATTAACTAACGAAGATGAAACGTCGTCCCTCGCACTAACCGTTTACAAAACACCAACATGCGGTTGTTGTGGCGCTTGGGTTGATCACATGGAAAACGCTGGATTTTCAACAACGGTACATGACCAAGAAAATTTGAACCCCATCAAGGATAAACACAAAATTGCACCCGCTAATCAATCCTGCCATACCGGCATCATAGATGGTTATGTGTTCGAAGGGCATATCCCTGCGCACATAGTTAAGAGATTTTTGAAAGAACAACCAGAAGACACCATTGGTTTAACTGTTCCGGGTATGCCCTTGGGCAGTCCCGGCATGGAACTGAACGATCGATTTCATGCATACGATGTGCTTCTGATGAAAACAGATGGCAGCACAAGCGTTTATATGCACATCGCCAAGCCAGAAGACAATAAAGGCAGCTAGCTTTGGCCTTACTTCCGACATATCCCCCGTTTTAGAGGAACAATATTATGAAAATGAAACTTACCCCACCGATCTTGCTTATAACTTTGTTTACGACGGCCATGAGTGCTCAAGCTCACGATCCCAAAGAACATATGAAAGACGCCGAAAAGCCGGATTGTTCCGCGATGAAAGATATGGATCACAGCAATATGGATATGGACGACCCGGTCATGCAAGCCATGATGAAAAAATGCATGAAAGAAATGCATCATGGCAAAGACAAAAGCGAATCCGATTCAGACCATGCGCACGACGACAATAACAACGAGGACGAGCACACCGAGCATCAACATTAAATGAGAGGGCACCATGCTATCGATCTCAGCGTTTTTTAAGAGCTTATTGCTCATTGTGATTACAGCCATCCTTGGCGGAGGGCTGTTTATCTATTCGGGGCTTTATCCGATTGGAGCTGATTCACAGCATCATCCCATTACCTATTGGTTGTTGGAAACGCTACGTGAAAGAGCCATCGCTCGCGCTGCAAAGGATATTAAAATCCCAGCAGACCTGGAATCTTCTGACCGGCTATTGGCTGGTGGAGCGGATTACAATGACATGTGCACGAGCTGCCACTTGAAACCGGGTAAAACAGAAAGTGATTTTACCGTCGGTTTATACCCCTCTCCTCCCAATCTGAGCGTCTCTGCCGAGGCGCATAAGCATAGCCACGACACTCGATCCACCGGAGACGAAACTATCAAGAGACAATTCTGGATCATAAAACATGGCATAAAAGCGTCCGGCATGCCCGCTTGGGGACCCAGCCACAGTGATGACCGTATTTGGAATATGGTGGCGTTTTTACAACGTCTCCCAAGTTTGTCGAAGGATCAATATCAAATATTGACAGCCAGAGGTGATAAGGAAGAATCCCATTAATTAAACCTCTGTTAACGTCACTTTAACCGGTCCACTTGTAAATATTTCACATTTTTCCTTCGAAAATCAATCAAACACCTTCGATTCTTATAAATTTTAAACGATCAAAATCGGCATATTATTCGCACGCAAATTATCAAAAAAATTTAATACGAGGAGAAAATTTTGAGCAAAACCGCAACACTCTATAGAATGCATATTGATGAACACATCTGCCCTTATGGCCTTAAGTCGCGCGATCTACTCAAGCGGCAAGGATACGAGGTCAAAGACCATCGCCTCACCTCACGAGATGAAACAGATGCCTTCAAGCAAAAGCACGGCGTAAAAACCACACCGCAAACGTTCATTGACGAAAAACGAATTGGCGGTTATGACGAGCTCAAAAAATTCTTCGGTAAAGCGGTATCTGATAGCGAAGAGACAACTTATGTACCAGTCATCACCATCTTCAGCGTGACATTTTTATTGGCATTGGCCTTAAGTTGGAGTCATTTTCAAGGTATTGAAATACTGTATATCGCTGAGACATTCATCGCGTTAAGCATGTGTGCTTTGGCCATTCAAAAACTTCGTGATTTGAGCGCTTTTTCCCTTCAATTTATTACCTACGATTTACTGGCGATGAGATATGTGCCCTATGCCTACATTTATGCATTTACAGAAGCTTTTGCAGGTATAGGTATGTTAACCGGGGCGGCGTCGTGGTTGTTCGCTTTACCCGCTTTATTTATCGGTACGATTGGCGCTATTTCTGTTTTTAAAGCCGTTTACATCGATAAACGAGAACTAAAATGTGCTTGTGTGGGCGGAAATAGTAACGTTCCGCTAGGCTTCATATCACTGACAGAAAATCTGATGATGGTCGCCATGGGCACCTGGATGCTATTTAAGTAACCGAAAAATAATACGCAAAAATACCTGTTTATAATCCCGGAGAATACTATGTCACATTACGTTAGATTTGGACTGATGATTGCCACGTCGATCGTGGTTATGTTTTGTTTAAAATACTTAAGCACCTACGAGATGAGTCACGTATTTTACAGTGAAACACGCACGTATATGGCATTGATGATGGGTGCGGCGATGGCGGTCATTATGCTGAGCTTTATGTTGTCTATGCACAAAAATAAAGGTCTCAACGCTGGTATTTATCTGGGTAGTGCAGTGGTATTTATTGCCGCTCTTTTTCTAGGGAAGCTCTGATTAAGTTCAAATTTTTTCACTCATATTTTTTGAATAATTCTCAATTTCATTCATGGCGGAAAAGGCATGATTTTTCCCGTTTTTCCTACTTGTTTTGCCTTAAATCTGGCCAATTGCCAGATTTAAGGCGCACTGACCCTAGGTCAGCAAGAATTTCTTGCAGGTAAGCAGGTTTGCAAAACCCGCTAAAACATAAAGCCGGTTGGTATTTTTGGCGAGTCCCCGGTAACGCACTTTGGCATAGCCAAACTGCTGTTTGATCTTTAAAAATACGTGCTCTACTTTCGCTCGCACTTGGGCCTTGGCTTTTTCTGCCCGTGCGGCAATTCCTCTTAATGTTTTGCGAACACCGGGACGCTGACTAATTAGCCAATCCACTTCCACATCTTTTAGCTCGGGTCTTTTTTCTGCGCCGCGATATCCCGCGTCGCCCCAAACGGTACCCTCTTCGCCGTGCAGCAGTTCCGACAATTGCGTTATATCGTGCTCATTGGCAGACGTGGTAGTTAGCGTATGAACAACACCCAAAGTATCATCCACGCCAACATGCATTTTCATCCCAAAATGCCATTCGTTGCCTTTCTTGGTTTGATGCATTTCGGGATCACGCTCACCATTTTCATTTTTGGTCGAGGTGGGCGCTTCGATAATAGTGGCATCAACAATACTACCTTCTTTCAGTATTAATCCCTGTTTGTCGAGATGGCGGTTCACTTCTTTAAAAAGGGCTTCGCCTAAATTGTAGCGCTCTAACAAATGGCGGAATTTCAAAATAGTGGTTTCGTCCGGTATGGAACCGCTCAAGCTCAAGCCTGCGAATCTGCGCATGGATTCGATCTCGTACAGTGAATCCTCCATAGCTGGGTCGCTGAGATTGTAAAACAGCTGCATGCAGTGAACTCGCAGCATGACATTTAACGGGTAGGGATGGCGCCCTTGGCCATTTTTGGGGTAATGCCGCTGGATCTTGCGCTCCAATTGCTTCCAGGGAATCAGCGTATCCATTTGTTCGAGAAACTTTTCCCGCCGGGTTTTGCGCTTCTTTGCGTTATATTCGGCTTCGGCAAAAGTGAGCTGATTCATAATCGATTACCCTAAGAGTTGAGCTGTGCTAATTATGCCAAATTTTTGGACTTAACCAGAGGCTCCCTAGATGTGCTACGTAAAAAGACCACTCAATAGAATTTATTTTAGGCTTTGAGAATCTCTCGCTTCTTTTGGTGTCATGCCGAATTTTTTCTTAAACGCCCTATTGAACCAAGACAAGTTATTGAACCCTATGTCGTAAGCGAGAGCACTGATGTTTGTGTAAAAGGAATTTGGAGATTTTAATTGCCGGTAAACGTAGTCCAATCTGGCTTCATTCACCAAATCACTAAATGTCGATCCTGATTGCTGAAATAATGATCGAGCATATTGGGGCGAAATTCCTGAGCGTTTTGCTACCGTAACTATAGAGAGTTCAGGATCTTTAATATTTTGCAGAATATCGCGCTTGATTTCTTTAAGCCGAAGCGCTCCTATAGTGGAATGCCGTATGTCCCTTGGGTCATTGCCAAACCCAGTCAACATCAAAGTAAATAAATCCAGAATTTGCTTTGATGCCACCCTGCTAAGTTCATCGGAAATATTTACTTCATTAACCAATAGGTGGACATAACCCATCATTAAGCGTAGTTCTGCTGTTTGAGCGCCTGATACGTTATCTAGTATCGAACTGGAAAAATCGATTCTGCTATCACCTAGCAGAGCTCTTGGAATATTGATCGCTGCAAAAGAAGTCGCTTCTGTAGCAGAAATGGTGTGTACGGATTCGCTTCCGACGAGAACGGCGTCACCAGGATTGAAAATTCGTTCTCCTCCAGGTGATTTAATCGCTGCTGTTCCACTGAGCGAGACCAGCAAAGAGATATTGTCCTGTGTTTCCTTGGCGACGTGAGCTTTCGTCCGGTCTGCTGTATGCCCAGATCCTGTTACTTCTAGAACTGACACCGCTCCGAGTAACTGGTCACGCAATTCAACGAACGAATTCATATCGTCAGCAGGGTAAATATCGAGGTTAGCGATTGAGGCATACACGTCTTGAAACACTTTTTTTCTTTCTGAGACAGGAAAATCAATAGAGCTAAATCCGAACGCTGTCATAGACTAGTCCCCTTAGAAGAAATGAGCTGATGTGTTTCTATCACATCAGAATCTCCTTAGAGTTTCTTTAGGTGCCAATAAATGCCAGTAGGCGTCCGGTCTTGATCAGCAGATTAAAAAATATGACACCAAAATCTTTCTGCTTTCTATCGATGGAGGTAATCAGGCCGATATGCCTGAGCTGACATCCCTGCTCTTTGCAGTGTTTCGTTGGGTATTCGTTCTGTGGTATGGATAATTCGGCCCGAATCTGAAAAGTGAAAATTTTTCGTAAATATGAGTTGCACAATTTGCTGCAGAAATTATGCGAAAAATTAGATTCTCTTCCGAAGATTATGGTGATGATGTGTGGTTCAGCCAAATGCGCCTCGAATCCAGTTCACAGGCGGAGAACAACCCTGCCCCTCCTGATTGAGGCCCATTTGAGTTATACCTACATTTGCATAATGGAATTTGGCGACCCTAGATTGGACAACTTACAGCAGGAACTCGGCCGGTTTTGCTCAAAAGAAACTCGGAATCAATAAATGACCCCGGTTGACTGCATGGAAATCAAAAAACTATTTCAATGTTTTAAATAGCGATTATTTTTTTGATTGTTGGTCGGTTCGACTCAATGCGCCACATAAACCTTCTATATCCGCGCGTACAACTGCGCGTTCGTCGAGTTTCTTGCGCGCGGCTTCAGGTAAATCGGTGTATTGGATAACACCGCGCTCGACCAGGACGATTACCACATCTTCCAGAACTCTGACCAACTCCCGATCTGAATCGTGTAAGCGATCCAGGCGCGCTTTCACTTCTTCTTTAAGCGCAAGCCAATTGTGCAACTCCTCGCTTTCAACGGCCAGAACGCCATTCATCCCCTCAAAAGGTGCATGTTCCACCCGCAGTAAGCGTCCTTGATCATCTCGTTGTACGTACACCATAGGTTCTTCTGAGCCTCGCCCGCGATCGGAACCACCTGAAAAGAATGATGCGACCTTTCTTCCGATCCTGGAGCCAACATTCCAAGGCCGCATCGACGGCCACATCAACGTATTCATTGGCGATGCTACAACGTTTTGATCTGTACGAATACACGGCGATTGCAAACCGTCGCGCTGCGCGTTATCGCACAATTCCAATTTTGACATGTCTGCGTTGAAGGGACGCATGACTCTAAAACCTCTTGATAAACAGATAAAAGGCGAAGGTATGCCGGGCACAGCTCATAAATGAAGGCAAAAAATGCCGTATCAAGCAAGCAAACTGACAACGGCAAAGCGTGTGAGATTCGCTTGGGCGACAATGGTTTGTGAGATGCTGGCGTAATGGGATTGTTTACGTGCCTGAGGATTAAAGACGGTGCTGGCAAAATTAAGAGCCCACTCTTTTTCATCGAGATTCTCTTGGCGCGCAAGAAACTCCCGGACATCTTCTTGACGTTGGCTCAGCTGCTCACGCAATGCCGTTATCCTGTCGAGAGACGCCACCACCGAATTGAGTAGCTGACGCAACTCCTCGATTGAGTCCTGCTGCAGGTTGCTCGTGAAGCCCAACAGACCGTCTTCGATAGTCCTAACTGGCGTGTAAACACCTTTGGCAAACAGTTGCCCTTCGCCCTGAACCCGTAACTGTTCTTTGATTTTTCGCCAGTCTTGTTCGGGCGCGGTAAATTTCAGGGCACCCTCGCTGTCCAGCTCTGCGCGAATACCCGCCTGCCCCAAGCTGCTGTTGAAACGGCGCAGGATCTGCTCCTCGCTCATGCCCTCTTCCAATACCACAGCCAGGGGTTCGGGAAACGCGTTTCCGGCACTGAATACCAAGGTCTCAGCGCCCTTGGCCTGCAGTACTTTGATGGATTCAAGGCCTTGAATGCTGAAGCGGGTGCGCAACGGCTCGTTCAGGCGCAGTTTGAGCGTTGCGTCGAGCGAGTTACCCGATAATTTGCTGCGCTGTTCCAGCAAGGTGTTGAGCTTTTGCAGCGACTGCTGAATGTTGCTGCGCTCGTTGGCGGTTTGTGGCGAACTCAGCTGGCGGCTGAGATTCAACTTGAGCGCAGCCAATTGGTTGCTCAGTTCGCTGAGATAATGCTCTGCCGACTGCATCGACGACAGTTGCTGATTCAGCTGGAGGTTGAAACTCGATTCACGCCGCGGCACTCGCTCGGGTGCGCGTGCCTCGGCTGGATTGGTTTCGGCCGGGCGCGGCCTGACTGCCGTCTCGGGCAAGGGCGTTTGCGGACGGTGGTGAGGGTCAAGAGCTGTGGTAACAGGTAATTGCTTATCTATTTTCATAGCATTCGTATCTGATAAAACAACTATCGTTACAAAGCTTGTTACAGCGATTCTTCATGCTTACAACAGACTGAACAGCGACAGCTGGTTGATCTTTAAATAAGTCTTTTGTGTGGCCTGTAATGCCAACTGATAATTCTGCAAATCGATCGTTGCACCGGCGTAATCGAGGCTGGACAGCTCGCCTTCAATTTTCTGATTGACCAGTGATACATCATCGTTGCTGTTCATCAGCAAGGCGAGGCTGTTCTGGCGTCCGCCGAGTTCAGTAATGGTTGCCAATAAACTGCCGTGAGTCGTGTCCAGTTGATCGATGGTAGCGAGAATATCGGCGCGAACTGCGTTCATATCCAGCGTAGGATCTTTGAATTGAGCAATCAGGTTGTGCAGAGAATTCAGCATATCCATGTTAGGGCCAAACACCGATCGCGCGGTCACGTTTTCATCGACCAGTACGCCGTTTGCCACGGCTGCTTGACGGTGTTTATCGTTGCCTTCCACAGTATAGGTCTGCGTTGCCTCATCAAAACTGACTGCCGGCACATCGCTTAAAGTGCCGGAGAACAAATAGCGCCCTTCTTCGTCACGCACATTGGCAAAGCTGAAAATCGTCTGTTCGATGATTTCCAACTCCCCCGCCATCGCGGCCAGACCTTCATTGGTGTTAGAACCGTTAGCCGCCCACAACAACAAATCGCGCACATTGAGCATAGCGTCAGAGGTGGCTTTGAGATTCACTTCCTGGGTCGACAGACTGCTAGAGACGTTGGCGATGTTCTTGCGATATTGCTCCAGACTGGCCTCTTCCCTTTGAATTCGTAGTACGCGAACGGCGGAGATAGGATCGTCAGACGGCAAAAGCATGCGTTTATTGGTTGCCAGCTGCTGCATCAACTTGGCGAGTTCCGCCGAACTGCCATTCATGGAGTTGTGCATCATGGCGGTAATTTGTGCGTTGGTAATCCGCATGTTTGCCTCAATCAATAAAAAATCGTAACGCCAGGCCTAAGCCAGCATCAAAACGCCGCAAGCATGTCGTCGAACAGGCGATTGGCCGTGGTAATCACTTTCATATTGGCTTGATACGCCTGCTGATAATTCATCAGGTTGACGCCCTCTTCATCCAGATTGACCGCACTGACCGAGTCCCGCTGCGCCTGAGCGGTTTGGGTCACGGTGGTAGATGATTTCAGGTCAGACTGGTTCTGGCGGCTGGTGCTGGCGATTTCGCCCAACAGGCCGGCATAGGCATCATTCAGGGTGAACTGGCTGCCGCCAACGTTAATGGTGCGGTTTTTGAGCTCCAGCAAACCAAGCAAGACTTCGTTGTTACCGCTTTCACCTGCTGCTGAAGAGAAAGCCAGCTCTTCCGGCGTCAGACCATTGACCTTCAATATTTCCGAGGTGCTGGCGGCGTTGTAGATCAGCAATGGTTGACCTGGATTGCCATTCAAATCAAAACCGGTCGCGAGTACATCGTTAACCATCTGCGCCAGCGCGCTAGCCATGTCATGTAAGTCGCTCTGGATCGGCCGCAAGGTACCGTACTCAGCTTTGTACAACCCGCCAAAGGCGCCGCCGAAGCTGTCCTGCTGCAGGGGAAAGCTCGAACCAGCAAAGGACAAAGCCACTTCCTGCTCACCATTGGCGTTGCCGTTAATCTGCAACTGACCGGCGGTGTTGCCTGCTACCAGCGGTTGGCCATTTGCCAAAGCCACGCTGATGGAACCATCTGCCATCTCGCGGATACGCAGGGACGCATATTGGCTCAGGCTGCCAACCAGGGATTCACGATGATCGCGCAACGCCGAGGTATCACTCTTAACTGATTCAGCCGCAATAATCTTTTCATTCAACAACGCGATGTTGCTGGTCAGGCCATTGATTTCGGTGACCATGGCGGTGCGCTGTTCTTGCAATGCTTGAATCTGCAGGTCGACATTGGTGTTGAGACCGTTAAAGCGTTGGCTCAGGTTGCTGGCTTCGCTGATGATCTGTTGCCGCAGCGCGATCGAACCGGGCGTTGCGCTGGCCTCGCTTAAGGCGGCAAAAAAACGATCAAGCCCGACGCTGATGCTCGAACCTTCCCCGGCCATCAAACCTTCGATAGCGGTGTAATACTGCTGCGAGCTGCTGTAATAGTTCTGCTCGGTGGTCGCGCGCCATAGCTGCTGATTCTGGAAATCATCGGATAAACGACGAATACTCGTTATTTCCACCCCGCCACCGATGCTCAGACCACCCTGCCCACCCAGTGATGCCATGACCGGACTCAAGCGGCTGAATCCCGGTGTGTTCACGTTGGCGATGTTCTGCCCGGTAGTAGCAAGGGCCACTTGCGCTGCGCGGACGCCGCTATAGGCGATTTGGTTGAGAATGCTCATTACTAGGTCTCTTTACGCTCAATCCGAACTAACTGGGCAAATGCTGCAGAGCGGGATTGATGGGTGCCTTCGGCAACAAAATGGGTGGCTTTCTGAGTTAAGGCGACAGTTTCCGGCGTCGGCTTAAATCCCTCTGCAGAAAATGTCACGTCGGCTTTAGGCACATCAGTTTTGAGAACTGCAGATATTGGTGCCGAAGCGCCGTTCAAGTCGCGCAGTATTTTGGTGGCGTAATCACGGGTTTCGGCAAAAGGAATGCGCTCCACCCAGTTGGTCCGAGTGATTTCCCCGCGGCGCGGATCGCCATGGCGCTGCAGCCATTCGTCTACCCTACCCGGGCCGGCGTTATAGGCACAAACCGCCAGCGCCTCATCGCCATCGTAGCGCTCGAGCATTTTTTTCAGGTAAGCGCTGCCCAGGAGTTTGTTGTAGTCGCCGTCGCTGATCAGGCGTGCCTGATCGAATTGAATGCCAAGCT
This sequence comes from Saccharophagus sp. K07, assembly GCF_014336955.1. Classification (GTDB taxonomy): domain Bacteria; phylum Pseudomonadota; class Gammaproteobacteria; order Pseudomonadales; family Cellvibrionaceae; genus UBA5868. Next base: position 1,406,289 of record NZ_QRAI01000001.1, read on the forward strand.
CTGCCGCCATGTCGCGCGCGGTATCCGGCATGAGTTGCATAAGACCGAGCGCGCCTTTGGGCGAGACGGCATCCACGCGCCCGGCGGATTCATGACGAATAACGCTGTCGACCAGCTGGCTGAAACTTGCTGCGCCGGAACGCCATGCGCTACCCAGATTCTCGACCCCACGCTTCCAGGCACCGCGCAAGGGATCCAGCAGGCTCGCAGAACGCGAAGGCAAATCGGCGCTGCGCGCAGCTACACCGGCTTGTTCGATACTGGTGCTTTGGCCGGCATTGCCAGATAGCTGTTTGACCAGCAACTCCGCGATACCGATTTGTTTTTTACTGGCCAGGGTCTCTGCCAGTACGCCATCGTAGAAATCGCGCATGCTGTCCAACTCGCGACTGCGCATAGGACTATCAGTCGACAGAGCATCGCTGGCTTTGCGCATTTGCTTGAGAACCTGCTGAAGAAAAAGCGCCTCAAACTGTTCGGCCGCCATTTCCAGCTGACTGTTAGGATTAGTGGAAGCAGCGCCGCTGATGCCCTCTCCGGGTGTGCGGCGATTCAGATACTGTGGAAGGGACACAATACTCATAGGATCTGGGCCTGCAGGTTAAATAACAATCAGCTCGGCGTTGAGTGCGCCAGCTTGTTCCAGTGCTTGAAGAATGCTCATGACATCGCTCGGGGTAGCACCGAGGCTATTCACGGTATTGATAATGCTTTCCAGGCTGGCGCCTTGCGGCCACTCGAACATGGGCTTGGCTTCTTCCGAAACAGCGATATCAGAGCGTGGAACAACAGCTGTTTGACCGTCCGAAAAAGGGCCGGGCTGGCTGACTTGCAGCGTTTCGTTGATGGTAACGGTCAAGCTGCCGTGACTGACGGCAGCTGCTTTCACCCAAACGCCATCGCTGATCACCACCGTGCCAGTGCGGCTGTTGAACACCACTTTGGGACGGGTGCGTCCGAGCTCAACATCAATGTCCTCGAGCATTGCCATAAAACGGATGCGTTGATTGCTGTCCGAGGGTGCGCGCAGGGAAACTTTGGTGGCGTTCAAGGCGGTCGCCGTGCCTGCACCAAACTGTGCATTTACCGCTTCAACCACGCGGGTCGCGGTTTGAAAACTGGGTTTACGGATATTCAGCATCACGTCCTCGCGCTCGCTGAAGTCGGTGGGAATCATCCGTTCGATAGTCGCGCCGTTAGGAATTCTGCCGGTGTTGGCGGTGTTGATGGTCACGCTCGAACCGCTATTGCCACTCGCATTCAGCCCTCCCACCACTAAGGCGCCTTGCGCCAGGGCATAGACCTCGCCGTCGACGCCGGTTAAAGGTGTCATCAACAGCTGACCGCCGCGCAGGCTTTTGGCATCGCCGAGTGAAGACACTGTGACATCGATGGTCTGACCGGGGCTGTAAGAAGGCGGAATGCTGGCCGTCACCATAACCGCCGCGACATTCTTTAATTTGGGATCGATATTCGCCGGCAGGTTAATACCGAATTGCTGGATCATGTTGGTAACGGACTGGCTGGTAAATTTAACTTGGCTTTTATCGCCACTACCGTCCAACCCGACCACCAGACCATAACCAATCAACTGGTTGTGACGAATGCCTTCGATATCCACCAGGTCCATCATTGGCACCGCCTGCGCCGACCAATGGCACAGGAGCAGACAACCGGTGAGCAAAAGTTTCAGTGAATGCGACATAGGTTACTCAGCACTTAAAAAGAGGTCCGGCGTTAAAAAGGAAATAACGGATGCGTGAAAAAGCGCGTCAGCCAACCGGCTGAATTGCTGTCGTTAAGCACGCCGCGACCGGCGTAAGAGATTTGCGCGTTAGCCACATTTTGTGAGGACACCTGATTGTTGCGATTGATGTCTTGCACGCGCACCAGACCGGTCAGGCGAATATATTCATCGCCCTGATTCAGCTGCAGTTTCTTTTCACCTTTAACCAACAAAGTGCCGTTGGGCATTACTTTATGAACCGTCACCGCAATGGCGCCGCGCAAGGTGTTTTGCTGCGAGCTTTTGGCGGAGCCGTTAAAGTTGCGATCCGCCGCCAGCGCGGTTTCGACATCGGGCACGGCGTCGCCGAATAATGTGGGAATGCCCACGCTCGCACCCGAGGATTTGCCGAAACTTGTGCCTGCGCTCTTGCTCGACTGGGTAGATTCATCGAGCACTATGGTGAGGATATCCCCTACTCTGAGTGCACGATTGTCTTGAATCAGCGAGCCGCTGTAACCGGCGCGAAACAAGCCGCCGCTGGTGGTCGGTGGCAGGGAGTAGTCGAGTTCCGGCGGCTGGTATTCCGCCGCGTCATCGCCGGGAAGAACCGCAGCCAAGCTCTGGCAACCACTCACCAGCACCAAAGCAAAGAGCAAAAGTAAGATACGCATAGAACCGGCTCAGACAGTCTGATTAAGGAACTGCTTCATGCTAGAAGCGGCGTCCAATACTTTGGCGTTAGCTTCGTATGCGCGCTGAATGGAAATCATCGATACCATCGCTTCAACCACTTGCACGTTGGAACCTTCAAGCACGCCTTGTTTGATCTGGCCCAGGCCGTTTTCACCGGGGATGCCTTCGACTGGCTCACCGCTGGCAACGGTTTCGCGATACAGATTGCCACCTAGTGCTTCGAGGCCAGCCGGGTTAACAAAATTCACCAGGGTAATCTGCCCCAGCTCAACCGGTGTTGTTTCGCCCGGCAATAAGGCGGTCACAATGCCGTCGCTGCCTACGGTGAAACGGCTTGCGCCTTGCGGAACTTCAATCGCAGGCGTCAAGGGTAAGCCCTGGGCATTGACCAGCATGCCTTCGGCATTGACTTGTAACTGGCCACTTTCGGTATAGAAAATCTCGCCCGATGGTGCTTCAACCTGAAAAAAGCCGCTGCCGATAATCGCCAGATCCATCGGCTGACCAGTGGTTTGGATATTGCCTTCCGTAAATACCTTTTGCGTGCCGGCAACGCGCACGCCACTGCCCAATTGAATGCCTGAAGGCACGGTATTGATTTGATCCGCCTGCGCGCCTGGCTGGCGTTCAATGGCATAGAACAGATCTTCAAACACCACTCGGTCGCTTTTAAAACCGGTGGTATTCACGTTCGCCAGATTATTCGCCACGGTTGCCATGGCTTTATCCTGGGCGATCAGGCCCGTTTTGCTGACCCACAATGCTGAACTCATGCTATGTCTCCGACGGGCGCTTAGCCGCCACGAATTATGCGGTTACCTGCCTCAGATAAACTCTCGGCAGCTTTCATCATTTTTACCTGGGTTTCGAATAGACGATTGAGGCTCATGGTCGCCATCAGCTGATCGATGGAAGAGACGTTACTGCCTTCCAAATGCCGGGGAACCAGCGTCACGTCTTCATTGACCGGCGCTTCCTGGCCATCGATAGGAATTAGTAAACCGGTCGCAGTTTTGGTGAGCTCGCTAGCGTCTATATCAACCAGCTTGATGCGCTCGATCTCGGTCATCAGAATTTCGCCGCGTGGCTTTACGGACACCACGCCGTCACTGCCGATGTGCACACTGTCGAATTCGGGCAGCACAATCGGACCGTTCTGGCCAATGACCGCACGGCCATTGATGGTGAGACGCAAATCCGCGTCGATCTGCATACTGCCGTGACGGGTGTAGGCTTCGCCGTCGCCATTTTCTACTGCAATCAATCCGCGCCCCTGAATGGCGATATCCAGATCACGCCCGGTCGCCATCAACGGCCCCTGCTCCAGGCTCACGCCGTTGTTCTGTACCAGCGCCATATGGCGGCTGTCATAACCGTAGCCTTCCACCGCTTTTGCGGTAGCCTGCTCCAGATCAGCACGAAAACCGGGGGTATTGACGTTGGCCAGGTTATTCGCACGCACCTGCAGCGATGACATGGTGCGGCTGGCTGCGGTCATTGCGATGTATCCCAAACGATCCATTGCTCAGCCTCAGATTGCGTTAAATAACACTTGGGTCAGTTCTTTATCGGTGGACAACACCTTGGTGTTCGCCTGGTAGTTGCGCTGACCTTCCATCAACTCAACCAACTGTTGGGTTAAATCGACGTTGGAGCTTTCCAGTGCACCGGCGGTAAGCACACCGAACTGACCTGTGCCCGCCACCCCGAGGACCGGTGCGCCGGACTCTGTGGTTTGTACCCAGGAGGTGCCGTTAACATTTTTCAGGCCGTCAAGGTTGGCGAAGCTGGCCAGCACTATTTGACCCTGCAACATGCGCTCGCCGTTGCTGTAGGTGGCGTAAATTTTTCCATCCTTCTCAACCGCGATACCGGTTTGTTCACCAGCGGCGTAGCCGGATGGATCGTTGCGGTTAACCACGAAATCGGAACCGAACTGGGTGGAACCACCGAAGGTCTCACCGCCGTAATTCAAGGTGATAGCCAAGTCATTAACCCCGCCGCCTAAGGGGGCATTAATGACCACGTTGGCATGGTTCGGTGGGGTGGCCGGATCATTGGCGAGAACACCCGCGTAGTCATAAGGCGAGGTCATATGGCCATTGCTATTGAACGTCAAAGCTTGCGTTACGGGGTTGCCATCACCATCAACCACAGCGGTACCGTCAACGTAATAGTGCGCAGTCCAGTTGTTGTCCGAGTTTTTTACGAAGTACTGAGTGAAGGTGTGCTCTTTGCCCTGTGAATCGAACACCTTGGTGGTGTAGGTGGAGTTGTAGGTATTAATGTCGTTGGCATCAAATGGCAGAGTGGCCGGAATCGCCTGCTGGTTAGCATCCAAATTCACGACAAAATTCAGGGAGTCGGTGGCGCGGGCAGGAATATTGGTGGTTTGGAGCTTCAGGTTACTTACCGTACCCACCTGCAGATTGTTTTGCGCATCCACTGGATAACCCTGCAAAAACTGACCGGAGGCATTGACCAAATTGTTGTTGGTATCGATGCCGAATACTCCAGCGCGGGAGTAACTGATATCGCCGTTGCTGGCTCTGTTGATGTAAAAACCGCCGCCGCTGATCGCCAGATCCAGATTGCGCCCGGTGTTTACCAGCGAACCGCCCTGGCTGATGCTCTGGGTAAGTCCCAGAACTTCCACACCCATCGCCCGGCTTTCGGCGTAAATAGTGCCGAATTCCGCGCGCGAGGATTTGAATCCGGTAGTGCCGGCGTTGGCGATGTTGTTGCTTACTGCATTGAGTTTTTCATTGGTCGCACTCAGACCAGTCAGGGCGATATTGAAGCTCATGTAATTAACCTGTTATTGGAAAGTGAGTAAGTGAATGGCGATTACAGCAGCCCGGCAAGTGAGGCTTGGCCAAATTCGGTGATGTTATAAAAAGGCACAGCCCCCGCGCCGACGACATCCAGTACCGGGCCTTCGGCGCTGACGCGCACGTTGCTGACCAGACCGGAAATTTCGACCTGCGGGTATTCACCGGCGTCGGTAGTGACTTCCAGGGCATAGTCGCCCGGCGCCAGTCCCAAGGCCTTTGGATCAATTTCAAAAGGCACCAACCCGGGGGCTTGAGAACCTAGTTGAATCTCTTTTTTCACGCCCTTGCTGTCCCGCAAGGTCAACACGGTCGCGCTCGAAGCGTGTTGCAGATTGATCTGTGCTTTTACCGGCTCGGTATCCAGCCGCATGCTGCTCACCGCCACTTTGACTTCCTGCCCGACCAGTCCGGCGGCGGTCAGGGTCTGCAGGTTATCCAGCAATACAAGGTTGCTTTTGCTCAGCTCGGACATGTTTTCCAGGCTTTTTACCTGAGACATGGCTGAGTACTGTTCGAGGAACTGGCTGCTGTCCACGGGATTGGTGGGGTCCTGATTCTTAATCTGCGCCACCATCAAAGTGATGAACTGGTTTTCCATTTGCGTCGCGTCACTGACGTTAACGCTCTGCTTGATGGCTTCATCGATGCCATACGCTTGCTTGGAATGCTCGAGGGAGCTGACCGTTGTCATTACACGTCTCCTCCCAATTTGAGCAGGCCTTGCTGCATGCTGGTGATGCGATTGAGAATTTCGACGCCGGTCTCGAAGCTGCGGGTGGCGGACATCATGTCGGTCATTTCTTCGATTTCATTGATAGCGGTGTAAAACACATAACCATCGCGATTGGCGAGCGGGTTATCCGGTTCATAACGCTTTTCTGGCGGGCGTCCCGCGCTAACTACGTCGAGTACCTGAACCTGTGCACCGCCCATACCCACGCTGCGCGTGAGCTGATCATTGTTATAGACGGCAGCAAAGACCGGTTTGCGCGCCTGATAAACATCTTCTGCATTACCTGCAGCAGAATCGGCATTTGCCAGGTTACTGGCGACGGTGTTCAAACGAACGGTTTGAGCATTCATTGCTGAACCGGCAATGCGGTAAATAGAGTCAAAAGCCATGATTTATCGCCCCTCGATGGCTTGTTTAAGGCCGCGGAATTTCATGTTGAGAAAAGTAAGACTGGTCTGGAAGTCCATGGCGTTTTTCGAGAAAGCCGCTTGTTCAACGCTCAGCTCAACCGTGTTACCGTCGAGCGAAGGTTGGGTCGGCACGCGGTATAAAAGCTCAGTTGCCACCCCGGGGGTGGTGCTGAAGCCGCTTTCCAGACGGCGCATTTCTGCGCTGAAATCAATATCTCGCGCCTGAAATCCAGGGGTGTCTTCGTTGGCCAGATTGGACGCGAGAATTTCACTGCGCTGGACGCGCAAATTGAGAGTGTGGGCGTGTATGCCTAAAGCGTCATCAATTCGTATACTCATTACTGAACACCGGGAGTAGAAGTTGCACCAGCTCATTAAGCACGAACTATGCCTCCCGATTATCTTGTTGATTTTGTTGGTGTTTATGAGAAATTCACGCTCCGGCCCGACCACGCTTTTTCCGCCTTTGGCGACTCCTGCAAAAACAGGCGGAAGTACAGTTTCCGCATGGCGACGGCTGTTGGGTGCGCAGTCGAGAAATAGCAAAAGGATTGTTTTTGGGGTACTGATCGGTGTTATGCCCGGTCTGCTTTACGCCGAGCAAAATGTCAATCAACAAATTGAGCAGACGATTGAGCGATACCTGAAACAGCAACTCGCGCAAGAAGCCACTGCGCAAGGTTGGGAAGGTGCGCGTGTTACCTACACCAGTACAACCACCAGCAATGTCATCGCCTCCTGCAGCCAATTGCCGCAAGTCACCGGCGATAGCAACTCGATTATGGGACGCCAGCAGTTAACCCTTAGCTGCACAGATACGCCCGCTTGGACGGTGAAAGTAAACGTTGAAGCAAACGTTTTTGTTCCAGCGGTTTTCTCCCAAACCGTGATAGAACGCGGCGACACCATCACCGCCGCACAACTCAAAGTGGAAGAACTGAATATCAGCAAAGCCCCGCGCGGATTTTTTAATAACATCGATAAAGTGGCCGGCCAAGCCGCCAAGCGCCGCCTGCGCGCAAATCAATTAATCAGCCCCAGCCTGCTTGCCAAGCCGCTGTTGGTGCGCCGTGGCCAGCAGGTAAAAATGATCGCCAACCAAGACGGCATCGCCGCCACAACATTGGGTGAAGCGCTGGAAAACGGCGAACAAGGCGCCGTGATCCGCGTGAAGAATTTGCGCAGTGAAAAAATCGTAGAAGCGCAAGTGATTGAAGCGGGCGTGGTGCTCACGACGTTTCGTTAGCCACCATTACCGGAGGGGCGGGCCCCAGCCTTCCCTGCCCCCCCCCTCTCGCCACGCCCCCGCTTTTTGGGTCACTCTCGCTCTGCCCATTGTCTACTCCCGCCCACTTTCATCGTCATTCTCGCGTAGCGGGAGTCCATGTCTCCAATGTATGCGTTCTATGGATCCCCGCTGCGCGAGGATGACGGGAATAAGGTGCTGCGCTCTTCTTTCGTCACTCTCGCATAGCGGGAGTCCATGCCTTCGAGTCTGCGGTTTATGGAGCCCGCTGCGCGAGGATGACGGGAATGGTTTTTTGGATTTCTGATGAGGATGACGGGAATAGTTTTTGGGTTTCTGGTGGGGATGACGGGAATTAAGGTTGGCCGCACCACCCATCCTTCGTCACTCTCGCGCTGCGGGAGTCCATCTCTTCGAGTCTGTGGTTTATGGATTCCCGCTACGCGAGGATGACGGGGGACTTGTCGTCTCTCTTGCGCAGCCCATCGTCTACTCCTGCCCCCTTTCTTCGTCATTCTCGCGTAGCGGGAATCCATGTCTTCGAGTCTGCGGTCTATGGATCCCCGCTTCGCGAGGATGACGGGAATAGAGTTGGTACCTGTTGTGTGAGGAAGACGGGATTAATGGTGGGTCCCAGTTGTGTGGGGATGACGAAGTATTGCTGCCGCTCCCGCCTCAGCGAGGATGACGGAGGAGTTGTCGTCACTCTCGCGAAGCGGGAGTCCACGTCTCCGGCGTATGCGGTCTATGGATCCCCGCTGCGCGAGGATGACGGGGGAATTGTCGTCACTCTCGCTCCCTCCATCGTCTACTCCCGCCCTCTTTCATCGTCACTCTCGCGAAGCGGGAGTCCATAGCCCTCAAGCCCGCAGCACATGTGGATCCCCGCTACGCGAGGATGACGGGGTAGGTGGGCGAATAGCGGGAGTCTATTTCTCTGCACCTATAAGTTGGGGATACAGGTCCCGCCAGCCGGGATTTTGTTGGTTGATTAAATTAATTTTTTCTTGCCGGCCTAGTTTTTTAAGAATTTTTTCTCTGGCTATGGCGGAGGCCATTGTGGGGGCTTGTTCGAAATACACCAGCATTGTTACGTTGTATTTTTTGGTGAAGCCTTCAACAAGGTGTTGTTTGTGTTGCCAGATGCGTTGAATGAGGTTGCTGGTTACACCAATGTAGAGGGTTCCGTTTCTTTTGCTGGCTAGGATGTAAATGGCTGGTCGCTTCATGAGATTTCCTTTCTCGTGGTAGTTTATGGATCCCCGCTGCGCGAGGATGACGGAGTAGTTGCGGCCGTGCTAGCCCCTTCCACCGTCACTCTCGCGCAGCGGGAGTCTATTCTTGCACATTACCGCTCTCGCACCTCGCCCCGTCACTCTCGCCCCCTTTTCGCTACTCCCGCCCCCCTTTTTTTCGTCACTCTCGCTCCCCCTTTCTCGTCACTCTCGCTCCCCCTTTCTCGTCACTCTCGCTCCCCCCCCCTTCTCGTCACTCTCGCGAAGCGGGAGTCCATGTCGTCGAATCTGCGGTTTGTGGATCCCCTGATGAGTCATTGCTGCCGGGTCATTGCTTCCCGAGCCATAAAAAACTCCGGTTCCATTTAAGCCGCCAGGTTCCTTGGTCGTCTTACCCTTACAGCGGGCCATTACAGCCGGCTTCACCTTAATCTCAATCAAGGAACTCTCCCATGGCTCTGTCAATTCACACTAACTATTCATCTTTGGTTACTCAGACAAATCTGAATAAAACCAATAACGCGCTCTCTACCAACCAACAACGGTTAGGTACTGGCTTTCGTATTAATTCTGCTGCGGACGACGCTGCAGGTTTGCAAATTGCCACCCGTTTGAATGCACAGTCACGCGGTATGGCGGTTGCCATCCGTAACACTGGTGACGCTATTTCTCTGCTGCAAACTGCCGAAGGTGCGTTCAACGAAATGACTGACATTCTGCAACGCATGAAGGACCTCGCCACCCAGGCTGCCAACGGCACCAACAGCCACGAAGACCGGGTTGCCTTGCAGGCCGAGTACGATCAGTTGGGAGAAGAGTTGGGCAACATTATGGCCAACACCACTTATGCGGGTGAAAACTTGTTCCGTAGATCCGGCGCTGCCGGGACAGAGAAGTTCGGAGCTGCGGTTAGTTTTCAAATCGGTGCAACCAGCGCCGAAACGTTATCGCTGAATGTCAGCGCAAAACTGGCCTCTTTGATTGGCGCTGCAGGTACTGCCCCTGCTTGGGGTACTGGACTGATTGGTATTAGTGCCGCTTATGCAACCACCGGAACCACAGGTACAGAGCTTGCCGACAAACTGGCTGCGGACGGTTCTGTGGATACAGCTTCTGATCCAAATGGCGCCATTGATGCGATCAACAGCGTTCTTGATCTAGTCGGTGATCTGCGCGCACAGTTCGGTGCGAACATCAACCGTCTGAACCACACCGCCAATAACCTGGCGAACATGAGAGACAACACCGAAATGGCGAAAGGCCGCATCTTGGATGCTGACTTTGCCGCCGAAAGTGCCAACATGAGCAAAAACTCCATGTTGATGCAGTCTGGTATCTCCATGTTGAAACAAGCCGGCCAAATGCCCGGCATGGTGATGTCGCTGCTGGGTTAATTCGACAGTCGTTCAGGCGCAATACCCCGCGCTTGAACGACTTTTTATTAATGGATTAAGTAATAGGTTGCGAAGGTCGCATTTTTCCATCACTACCGCCCCGCATCCGTCCATTCCGCCTCACGCTTCCGTCGTCACTCTCGCGCCACCCGTCACTTCTGCCCCCGCTTTTCTATCGTCGCCCTCGCCCCCCGTCACTCTCGCATAGCGGGAGTCCATGCCTTCGAGTCTGCAGTTTATGGATCCCCGCTACGCGAGGATGACGGGAATAGTTTTTTGGGGTTTCTGGTGGGGATGACGGGAATAAGGTTTGGTGCACCCCCCTTCGTCACTCTCGCGTAGCGGGAGTCCATGTCTTCGAGTCTGCGGTTTATGGATCCCCGCTGCGCGAGGATGACGGAATCATTGCGGCCGCCCTTGTGCTACGGCCTTGCGGGTCATTGTCTTTGCTGAGCCAAAAAAATTCCAGTTCGTTTAAGCCGTTAGATTTTTTGGTCGCCTTCTTTTTACAGCGGGCCATCACGGCCAGCTTCACCTTAAGTCCAACCAAGGAATCTTCCTATGGCTCTGTCAATTCATACTAATTATTCATCTTTGGTTACTCAGACGAATCTGAATAAAACCAATAACGCGCTCTCTACCAACCAACAACGGTTAGGTACTGGCTTTCGTATTAATTCTGCTGCGGACGACGCTGCAGGCTTGCAAATCGCTACCCGTTTGAATGCACAGTCGCGCGGTATGGCAGTTGCCATGCGCAACACGGGCGATGCGGTTTCGTTGTTGCAAACCGCCGAAGGCGCATTCAACGAAATGACCGATATTCTGCAACGCATGAAAGATCTGGCTACCCAGTCAGCGAACGGAACCAACAGTACTGACGACCGCACTGCCTTACAGAGCGAGTACGACGAGCTGGGTAAAGAATTGGCTAACATTATCAGCAACACGACCTACGCCGGTGAGCGTCTATTCGCTGCCGATGACGGTATTGCTGCTGGCACCGGAGGTAAATTCGGTTCAACTGCAGCGGGCGTTAGCTTTCAAATTGGTGCTACCTCTGCAGAAACCCTGACGATGGATGTCAGTACTGATCTGACCACGCTCATCGGTACGGGCGGCCTTGGCGGTATCAGCGCCATGTTTACGGCCTTAGCAGCCGATCCTGACGAGGATTTGTCGACGGTTACGAATAATACAGAACTGAGCGCAGCCAACGCCAATAGCACTATTGATAAAATTGCCGATGTGCTCGATTTAGTTGGCAGTATGCGCGCCAAGTTCGGCGCCAACATCAATCGTTTAAACCACACCGCCAACAACCTGGCGAACATGAGAGACAACACCGAAATGGCGAAAGGCCGCATCTTGGATGCTGACTTCGCTCAAGAAAGCGCCAACATGAGCAAAAACTCCATGTTGATGCAATCCGGTATCTCCATGTTGAAACAAGCCGGTCAAATGCCTGGCATGGTTATGTCTTTACTCGGTTAATTAGTTCTAGCCCAGGCGGGTTTTATACTCGCCTGACCTTACGCCTCGTTCCTGGTTTTGGTGGCGCCGGATTCATTTTTTATCGGCTGCTCCTGTCACCCGTCGGCAAGTTTATTTAAGTGCCTCCCTCCCCGACCGACTTGTTGCGTTTGGTCTATTATTCATCGGCTAGCGCATGCAACTAAGGCGGTTGCATGCCATAAGCTGGCACTAGACCAGCCCTTCGTTTCGGTGAAACCTATGTTTAGCAGTCAATTCTGCCAGCAGGCCCAATAAATGCGGGATGAGGATCTTGCAAGCGACACATTCGCGCCGCCTCCTCGCCTGACGATTAAAACCGGGCGACCCGGATGCTATGCGCATTTCTATCCCAGTCTGTATCAACTGACGCTGGAGACGAATGGCGTTGAAGAGAAAGTTGATCTGGGTTTTTCCGGCAGCCGCCTACTTGAACGTTTGGCGCAAGTACCGGGAGATGTGGTCGGGCGTGAAGAGTTAATGAGACACGCCTGGTCAGATCGAGTTGTGGGGCAAGGCAGTCTCAATCAGCAAATCTATACTCTGCGCCAAGTATTGGGTGATGAGCGTGAGCGTACCATTATCCAGACCCTGCCGCGCCGCGGTTATTTATTAAATCCTCAACATCTGATTACACGCCTGCCGCCCCCGGCAGATGCACAGCCTCCGGTAAAGCCCATGTCGCCCCCGGTGAATGCGCAGCCTCAGGTAATGCCCGTATTAGCCCAGGCAAATGTGCAGCCCCTGTTAGCTAACCCGTCACCGTCAGAAGAGCCTGTGCGAGCGCGGCAAGCGGGCCGCTACAGCAATTGCGGACTAGTGGTGTTGAGTCTAATGGTGTTGATAGGTGCGTTTTTGTTCAGCAACTTTGTCCGCGGCGCTACACCTAGGCCATTGCACGCTGATGTCATACACATCGGCAAGTTAATGGTTTCTTATGAGAGTCAACAACAAGCGGAGCAAGTTGAGCGGTTGAAGTCGCAAACGCAGCGGCTAACCACACGTCTTGAGCAATTGATTGATCAGCCCACGCGGTTGTTTGTGTCCTTGCGAGGCGAGTTTTACGAGTTTATATGCATGCAGGCTGAGGGGCGTGCGCGCTCGGTTGCCATCCACCAAAGCCAGCTCAACCAAGTGGCGGACGAGCAATTGCAATGGTGTGGTCCGCGAAAGGACGTCTTATGAATTGGCGCTTTGCTTTATTGAGCTTGCCGATTGCCATGCTGGCATTTCAGGCGATATCGGGGCTTATGTATACCACTACTACAGCGCTTGATGGCCGCTACTTTTCCCTTGGTAAAGTGCAGCTCAAGGATGGAAAAATGATTGATGTCAGTCACAGTTTGCGTGTGGTTGACGGGCGTTTTTACGCAGTAACGCGTAAGGGCGACGCAATTATGGAAACCTCGGGCGTGGCGGAGCACCGCATCCCGGATAAATATCGTTTGCGGGTTGAAAAAGGTGAGGTGCGCAGTTTAGGCGGTCTCGCCAGCGATGAATTGATATTTGATTTACTTTACGCCCAGAACGAAGGCTCGGTGATTAATCTGGAAAAGATGGATACATGCCTTTATGGCAAGGAAACCCACCAAGTCTTTTGTCCATAGCGGATTCTGTAACCGCAAAATCGCTGATACGACACCCCGCATAACCTGTTATTCGTCATCCTCGCGCAGCGGGGATCCATAATACTGCGGGGGTGAGGACTATGGACTCCCGCTACGCGAGAGTGACGGTGGGAGGAATCCTATACGTCCTCCTCACGCAGTGGAGATCCACAATGTTGCGGGGTTCGAGGGTTTGACTTCCCGCTATGAGAATACCTTTGCCCCGTCATCCTCGCGCAGCGGGGATCCACAATGCAGCGGGGTTTGAGGGTCATGGACTCCCGCTACGCGAGAGTGACGGTGGGAGGAATCCTATACGTCCTCCTCACGCAGTGGAGATCCACGATGGTGCGGGGTTCGAGGGTTTGACTTCCCGCTATGCGAATACCTTTGCCCAGTCATCCTCGCGCAGCGGGGATCCACAACCACAGACTCGAATTTATGAACTCCCTCTGCGCTAGAGTGACGGCCTGAAGATGGGAGTGGTGATCAAGTACCAACGGGGCTTACCAGTTCGGCGCCTTTGGCGGAATAATCGGCGCGCAGCTGGCCGTCGCCGAACAACTCCCGATACAAACCTTCGGCCTGCAGGGTCAGTAAAAGAATCTCTATGCGGCGGTTGGCACCGTCTTCCGGTGCATCGGGCAACAGCGGCATGCCATCTGCCTGCGCGGTGACTTGTAACACGGCGCGCGCGGGTAAACCGGCGGCGACCATGACGTTGCGCGCACGCAGGGCACGATCACCGGACAGGTTCCAGTTGTTGTAGCGTGCGTCGCCAGGATAGGGAACAGCATCCGTATGGCCGCTGATAATGATCTTGTTATCCACCTGTGCTATGACCCCAGCCAGGCGTGTTAGCAACACCTCAAAATACTTATTCAACTGCGCGCTGCCGCGCTCAAACATAAACCGCTGCTGATCATCTTTAATCAGAATACGTAATCCCTGAGGGACAACTTGCACTTCCAGGTTGGCTTCGGCATCCAACTGGAGAGACAGGGTTTTTATCAGGGTCGCCAGATCCTGCAATTCCGGGACGCGAGGATCGCTTGGCTTCTGGCGCTCGACACGCGGGTTGGGCAAGCCTTCAAAATCCAGCGGCCGACGGTTGGTGCCATCAAAAACACCGGCCCCGCCGTCGACCAACGGATTGCTTTCTTGATCGGCGGCTACGGTTTGCGCCCGGTTCTGCGGCGTGATTACCCACAGCACCATAAACAGCGCCATCATTGCCATGGTGAAGTCAGCAAACGCAACTTTCCAGGCGCCGCCGTGTTCGTCGCCATGGCCCTTTTTGCCACGGCGCTTGTGTATAACGACCTCACCGCCTTTGTTGCCACGCTGTGCCTGTTTCATGCAGCGTCCCTTTCTTCCTCATAACGATTCACCCAGGTTTCCAGCATGCGGAATGCGGGTTTCACGTCTTGCTCAATCAGTTTGCGACCGGCGTCCACCGCCAGCAATGTCGGTTTACCGGCGAGGTGTGCAACCAGCGTAGTACGCACACATTCAAGCGCGGAGAGTTCGGTTTTTACCCGTTGACTCATGGCATTGCTCAAAGGCTCCATCACGCAATAGCAACAGAAAATACCGATGAAGGTGCCCACCAGCGCGGCAGCAACGTGGGTGCCGATTTCTGCCACCGAGCCATCGATGTTACCCATGGTGATCACGATACCCATAATGGCAGCGAGGATGCCGAAACCGGGCATGGCTTCGCCGATTTTGTAGAGCGAACGTGCGGGCTGTAACAGCGTGTGTTCCATAGCTTCCAGTTCCTGCTCGAGGAAACCTTCAAGTTCATGGGCGCTGATTTTCCCCATCGCCATAAGGCGGAAGTTGTCGGCAATAAATGCCATGAGATTGCGTTCCTGGCGAATTAGCGGGTATTTGGCGAACAACTCGCTTTGCTCCGGTTCTTCGATATGGGCATCCAGCGCTTTAAGACCGCCCTCTTCCACCATCTCCAACAATTCATACAACAGCATCAAGAGCTGGCGCTGGAACTCCTCGCCGCGGCGTTTGAAGATAAAAATACCTTTGATTTGTGAGCACATTTCCCACACCACTTCTTTGGGATTACCCACCACCAGGCTGCCTAAGCCGGCGCCAATCACGATCAGCATTTCGGAGGGCTGCCACAGAACGCTCAAATCACCATTGGCCAGGAGGTAGCCACCCAGTACACAGCAAATAATGATTAATCCACCGAATAGTTTTTGCACAATTTTGCTCTCGTTTGGTTAATTCTCGATGCCGCATCCGCATCATGGAAAATCGGCTTTTGCTCGCGTCTCCGTAATCCCACAGAGATGTGAAAATCTCACCTTTCCGTCAAATACCGGCTGCATTTGGCAATTGCCTGTTTGCTCAACTGGCACACGCGCGCATCGCTGATCTCTAGCACCAGCGCAATTTCCTTAAGACTTAATTCGTGCTGGTAATAGAGAACCAGCACTATGCGCTCGCGTTCGTCGAGTTGGCTGAGCGCTTGCTCCAGCAAGCGTTCAGTGATCGCTCTTTCTTCAAGGCGTGTGCCGCGCTCAGGAAAATTTTCGTGACCGTTTTGCAAAAGCTCATCAAGACTTTCGATGGCTTCGCAGGTATCGGCTTGCAGAAATTCGTGATACTCCTTTTCTGTCAAACCGATAAATTTAAGAATCTCTTCATCTTGCGGTGGCCGCCCGAGCTGACGCGCCAGGTCGCGAATGGCATCGCGAATTTTATGCGTCTGCTGCCGCACCTGACGCGGCCGCCAGTCTTGGCGCCGAAGCTCATCCAGAATAGCTCCACGTATGCGCAATGCCGCGAAGCTGCCGAACTGCTCATCCGGCTCGCCGTAACGGCGCAGACTTTCAAGCAAACCCATCAAGCCGATCTGCTCCATGTCTTCGCGATCGAGTACCTGATTAGCCTGCAGCGAGAGTTGGCCGACAATGCGTTTAACCAGCGGCAAGTACTGTATCAACCACTTTTGCTCGGCACCTGGTGCAAACACCGGTGGGCTGTTGTGGTCGGCGGAATAGTCGAAGGCGCAATTTGCATTCATAGTGCGTGCCCTATTGCACGATCAACTTGCTGACAAGGACGTGCGCAAAGGGAGTTGCCAGGCTTTTGCTGGCAAAATCCGCAAACACCACCTGCTCCAGTGAACTTTGCAGCTCGGTAATCGGCATGGCTCGCAAAGTTGTGAAATCGAGTGTGGATAAATGCGCGACCGCTGAATTGCGTACCATCGGATCGATTTGTTTGAGCTTATGGAGGTCGGTTTTGGCCGGTGCCTGAAGCACCAGATCGATCACGAAATAATATTCACGGCCGCTGTCCTGCAAACTTACAATGATTTTTTCCACTGGGAAAAAGACGTATTCCTCACCACCGGTTTTCATTCTGGGATGGCTTGGTGAGACCGCATCCGCAGTCTGCTGCTGAGCTACAAAAGCACTAAGCAGTTTGTAGTTCAGCAGCCCGCTGGCGACGACTACAGCGGTGTTGATAACAAGAATGACTACAATAATCCGCGACATTGCCATGACAGATTTCTACCCCTCAAACGGTGACCAGCACACCGTTGTGCTGAGCTGATTTTTGTGGTTCTGGTGCGAGATGGTGAGCGTTGGATTGATCCGCTTCACGCTGATTGGCAAGCACAGATTGTTCGTTGAATAAGCGCCCCTGATCGCGCTGTGAATGTTGCTGACCGGTTTGTCCGCCGGAAATCTCCACATCCACCTGAGTGAAATTTTGCGCGACCAGCTCGTGACGCAGACGATCACTGGTTTGCTGTAACAATCGCACCACGTCGCTGTGCTGCGCGGAAATTTGTACGTTAAGACGACCTTGCTCATGGGTGAGGACAATTTCCATCACGCCCAGCTCGGGCGGGTCCAGACGAATTGCAGTGTTCTGCACACGCTGCTGCATGTGCAGCTCAACATTGTCACGCAGAGCCTGGAGTAATTGTTCGCCCCATTTTGTCTCCGGCCCCTGTAATTTAAGGGTGCGCTCAAGGGCGGTGGATTCGTTTACTGACGTGTTCATCAAAGTCGCATCAATGCGTGTTGCGATTTCGCTGTTCGTGGCGGTGCCTGTAACTAAAGGCTCCATTTGCGCGATCAGCGGTTGATGGGCGGATTCGCTGTGATCCAGTTTGACCTTTTCGAATTGCGCACTAACTGTTTCAGGTTGCGTATTAACTTGGCCACTTATAGCAGCGCTTACCGTACTGGCGATCAGCTCTCCGGCTGGCGCTATAGGTGCCGCGGTGGACGCTTTAAACGCTTGGTTATCGGTAACCTGTTCAGCGAATTCTTGCGCTACCAATGTACGCGGCAAAGCCTGTATTGGAGTGTTAATGGTTTCGTTGCCGTGTTCTGCATCGCGTGCTTGCAGCTGCGCCGATTGCTGCCCGAGCATATGAAGCAACCATTGTTCGGCGTCTGCTTCGGTGGCTGGCTGCTCTGCAGGTGCTTCAACGGGCTGTGACACTGGTTGCTGACCATCAGCAACCTGCGCCAACTCATAGGCAAAAGCTGTTTTCGAGTCGTCCTTTTGCAGCGCAGTCTCTGCGGGCGTCGGATGTGCCGCAATAACCGCTTGATCCTCTAGGGTCGTGGTACTTGCGACGGTTGTGCTGGCACTGCGGGTAAGGTTTGCTGATTGCATGGAGTAACTGACACCTATTTATTATTCGCCCTTGAGCAAATCGACCTGCAAATACGCAGATCTGCCCTCGGCATATTCGAGATGGGTGAGCAGGATCTGGCGAAAGTTTTCGCATACTTCCCTGCAGGTGTTAATGGCTTGGCCGTGCAATTGTTTTAACTGCTGTTTGACGAGCAGAATCTCATCGCTTAAATCCTCTCGCCCGGCCATTTCCTGCAAACATTCTTTGATGCGTTGATCGATGGCGCCCAAACGTTCCCAGTCGCGTTTTTCAAGTACCGCAGCCAAGTGTTTATGGGCGTCGGTCAGACGCGCCAAAAGTTCAGCGTCCGCCGCGTTTTTCATTCACGCCTTCCCAACCTTCACGCAGGACTTCGAGCAGGTGTACAACTTCATCAAGCCCCTCCAACGACAGCGTGACACTCACGTCGGAAAGTCGGTAAATGCAGTAGTCGTAAAGCCGCGAAAGCCCCTGGACCAGCTCACCGCCATTGTCGTAATCCAGCGCGCCGTTAAGGCCGTTGAGGATATTCAGGCATTTTTCCAACGATTGGCCTTTTTGCTGATAGCGTTTGCCTTCGATATGGCCACGGGCGCGCGCAAGCTCGTCCAGCAGCCCATCGAATAACACCAGCACCAGTTCGTAAGGTGAGGCGCTCGCCGCGCGCGATTCAAGATCAACCGAGCGGTAGCCTTCGTAACTTTCAATCACACTGTCATTCACGGGATTCATTCTCTTTAAAACATGCCGAAGGTTTGTTCCATGGAGGCCATGATTTGCATCATGTTGGTGTATTGCTTGAGATAACGGTTGTAGTAGTTATCGTATTGCTTCTGGATGGCGTCGAACTGCACATCCACTTGGCGCAACATTTTGTTCAAACTTTCTTTACGGGTTTTCATCAAGCCGGTGCTGCTGGTGTAAACCGCTAGATTTTTGTCGACGCTGTCGAGCAAGTTGCCTTTTTCGGTAAACAGCTTCTCGAAGCCCTCCGGATTATTTTCAATTGCTTTATTGAAGCGCGCCGTATCAATGGTCAGCTGACCATTGCGGTCGGAAACTATGCCGAATTCCATTAATGTCATACCGCCAAAACTTTTGCGGATTGCCTGATTGAGCATACTTTCAATAGAGCGAATCGTTGCGTCGCCCGCCAGCGGGCCGCGTGCGGTGGTTTCACTACCGCTACCAGTGAGCGAATCAAAACTGCTCATTAACGCGTTAAAAGCGTTGACAAAGGTCTGGGCTTTGGTTTTGGTGGCTGCCTGATCCTGGCCGATGTCGATGTTCAGCGCGGCTTCACCGGGAGCATGCGCCTTGTTAAACGTCAGGGTTACGCCCTCAATAATATTGTTGAAGGTGTTGCTTGAATTGGTAAGCAACATGCCGTTTTCGCCACCTAAGCGAACTTCAGCATCTTTTGCCGCGCTTAACTCGGTTGCGGCGCCTATTTGCGTATCAAAAGTGGCGTTGCCTGTGCCGGACGTTGCAAGCGTGATTGCATTGGCTAAACCTGTTTCTTCGCTTGCCAGTACTAATGAAACCTGGCCGTTACTGCGTACCAGAGTCGCTTTTACGCCAGTGTTGTCCGCCGCGCTGTTAATGGCTGCAGCTAATTCAGCCAGAGAATTCTTGCCGTCGTTATCCTTATCAACAGTGCTCAGGTCAATCGTGAAACTCTCAGCCCCCTGCCCGATAATCAAGGAACCGGTATTAGTGCCAATATCGTCTTCCGCTAAACCGGTCACTGCTAATTGATGACGACTGGCGAGCTGTTGCACAAAAAAGTCGTAATTTCCGGGAATGGCTTTAGTGCCCACGTTCGCAGTGGCGTAGCCTTCCTGGCTCATGGTGGCTTTGTTCACCAGCATGGTGCTGCTGACGCTGTTCAAGCCTTTAACTGCTGAACTGAACGTCTTGAGCGCACTTTCCAGCGAAGTCACAGCATTGAGCTGGGCCTTGTAATTGGCTTCATTACGCTCTGCTTTGGCAATGGATGCCTGCACTTCGTATTGCGCCAGCTGAGAAGACATCTGTTTTACGTAATCGGAATCTATCGCCATGTGGAATTACTCCTCTGAATTGGGTGATAGCAATATCAAGGCCAAGGAAAAAGCTGTGTTTTTAGGGCGTTTCACCCGTTACAGGCAGAAAAACTGCTTCCGCTCGCTGACTCACCGACGCAAAGAGGAAGGACTGCTTCCGCCTTGTCGACAGGGGCTGTTGTTTTCAATAGGCGACAAGAAAAGGTGTTTGGTTAAGGAAAGAAAACGGGAAATAGAAATAGATGCGCATGTGGCAGGAGTTGAACTGCCAAGTAGCGAATCAGCGCACTTTAGATTGGATTAGGAGTTGGAGGTCTCAGAGATACTGAGGGGTATATACCTGCGGGTCGCGATCGGCAGCGAGTAGCTGATTGAGGATGTCGTTGTGCATGGCCAACAATTTGCCGTTGCGTTCATTCAACTGCTTGGCTTGCTTAACCAATTCGGCCAGTTCCTGCCACTGTTGCTGCAAGGCTTTGCGGCGACTGTCGGAGAAGAGTAAAAACGCTTGCTTCATTGCCTCCGCGCCGGTGCCCAGACCAAACGCAGCAAGAATTTTGCTGCGCCGCTCGGTGCGTGCGCGGACCTCTTCCAGCACAAGGTTGATCTGAGCATTGATGCGTTCGATGGCTGCACTATTGCGTTCAAGCAACTGCTGATAAAGGTCCTGCATCAAACCGTGCAAGCCCGGGTAATCGACGCAGTCCTGTTGGATGTCGCGTTCCAGAACCTGTAGCAGCTGCTCACGTCGGTTCACACATCACTACCTTTGTGATAGCTGAGGATGCTGCTCGCGAGCGAGGCTATATCGGTGTTGATATCGCCACGTAACAGCGCTTGTTTCGCAGCCGCTACTTTGTCCATATCGACATCCGGCAGGCTCCGCATTGCATCCTGCAGCACATCCAGGCGAACTTCATTGGATTTTGCATCAGTGCTGGCGTCTGTTTTAGCAGGCGTCGACGCGTCAAGTTTAGCGGGTGCCGTCGCATCGCTGGGAAGCGTATAGCCGGGCGTAAGTTGTCTGGTGATTTCCATGATTTGTCCTGCAAAAATTTGGTACTGCTAGTTATAAGCGACCATCCGGGGCAACGCCTTAAATAGAAATTTAAAATTTATCCGCTGATCAGCACCAGCGCTTGATTAAGTGTATGCATTGGCTGCGAATTACGCGCGAGCTAACCCGGCTATTTTGCCGTGACCCTTTCTCTAAACCCCTTGTGCACGCCACCAAGTTTGGGCAGCGAGGCCATCCTGAATTTTTTGTTCCTGCTGTGCGAGGGCCTGCTGCCACTGCGCCATTTTAGCTTCGAGCACATGGCTGATGACCTTTTCACCACGCATGGCGGCCAGCAGTTCGCTCTGGATCCTGGCGAGATTCTCTTCCGCCAAAGTCAATTCGCGTCTTTGCAGCTCAAGCATTTTATGTAAGGTGGCTTTGTACTTTTGCTGATTGTCGCGCTGCAACGGGGTGGTCATAGGCGCGGTAATCGTGCACAGCCGGGTCAGGCCGGCAATGTTATTGCGATAGCGCTGACACAAACCCTGCTGGTAATTTACCCGCCCGAGCATTTCCTGCACTTTGTTATTGCGCAAACGTGCCAGACGAGCCAAAACATCAATCTGTTCTTTCATCGCTATTTACCTGTTTACGATGCTTTGCAACATACCAATGCTCTGCCCGAGATCAGCGCCGCTAGTGACTTCCTGCCGTAAAAAGCGCTCGATCGCCGGCGCCAGCTGTACCGCGCGATCCGTTTTAGCATCCATTCCCGGGGTATAGCCGCCGAGCGGAATCAGTTCTTTGATCTTTTCGTAAGTGCTGTACAGCTCTTTTAATTGTCGGGCCGCCGAAAGATGCGAACGTTCTCCCACCTGACTCATGCAGCGGCTTACTGAGGCTGCGATATCAATGGCCGGATAATGGCCGACATCAGCCAGGCGCCGCGATAACACAATGTGGCCATCAAGAATTGCGCGCGCACAATCGACAATCGGATCCTGTTGGTCGTCGCCCTCGGCCAATACAGTATAGAGTGCGCTCAAACTGCCCTGCTCGCTCTCGCCGTTCCCGGCGCTTTCAACCAATTCGGGCAACATGCCGAATACGGATGGCGGATAGCCTTTGGTTGCAGGCGGTTCGCCCAGCGCCAGCGCAATTTCACGCTGCGCCATGGCATAACGGGTAAGAGAATCGACCAGCAGCAGAACATCTTTGCCCTGATCACGAAAATAACCGGCGATGGTGTGACATAACTCGGTGGCTTTCAGGCGCATCAAGGGCGATTCATTGGCGGGCGCCACTACAACTACCGCTTTGCGCAAGCCCTCTTCGCCGAGCGAATGCAGCAGAAATTCCTGCACTTCGCGCCCGCGTTCACCGATCAAACCCACGACAACCACGTCGGCTTTGGTCTGCCGGGTAATCATGCCCAGCAGTACGCTTTTGCCGACGCCGCTGCCGGCAAATAACCCCACGCGCTGACCTTTGCCCACGGTCAGCATAGCATTAATGGCGCGCACGCCAACATCGAGAGGTTCGGAAACCGGTCTGCGTTTGAGTGGATTGACGCGGGGTAATTCGGTGGGTAATGGGTCGCGGCCGGTGAGTTTTCCCCGATCATCCAGGGGTTCACCCAAGCCATTGATCACACGCCCCAGCCAGGAGTCGTCTATCTGCAAGGTGACTTCATCTTTGCCGGGAAACACCCGCGAGCCGGCACTCAGGCCGATGGGTTTTTTGAATGGCATCAGGTAGCTGATTTCACGATTGAAACCCACCACCTGCGCCTCCAGCATGGTGCCGTCAGCTTGTTCGACCAAACAGCGCTGCCCGGTCATGCGCTGGCAGCCTTGGCTTTCCAGCAACATACCGGAGACGCGCACCAGCCGGCCGCTGATTTTGGCGAGTTGCACATTGTCGAGCGAGCGCAGCGCGTCATCGAGCTTGAAGCTTTCCAACACGATTTCAATCCTCGCTCAGCTGCATATGTGCAGCCAAGGTTTCCATGCACGAGTCAAGGCGCTGCTGGCAACCTATATCGGCTTCCGCCTGCGCTGTAACGACGCGGCACTCACCCAGTGCCAGATTGTCGTCGGGCACCAAGCGCCAGAGCGCAGCGCGCTCAGGTGCCAGATCTTTAATCCGCGCGCACTCTTCCGGATTCAGCAGAACGCGAACCTCGCCATGATCGGCGGGCATAGCTGCCAGCGCTTCTTCAACCAGCGCCAGCAGTTGTGAGGGGTGCAAAGTCAGCTCGCACCGGATGACCTGTTGCGCAACCTTTTTCACCAGTTCGAGTAATTCCTGACGGCGTTTGCGCTCGAAATCATTAAGGAATTGACGCAGCTGCGCGCTGATCTGTTCGAGTGGCTGACTGGCTTCCTCGAACAAGCGTTTGCCCTGCTCTCGTCCTTCCTCACGGCCTTGCTGAAAGCCTTCGAGCCGCCCTTTTTCATAGCCCTCGCGCTCACCTGCTACCCGACCCTGCTCCAGACCTTGTTGATAGCCTTTTTCACTGCCTTCTTGAAAGCCATCGGCAATGGCGCGCTGTAAGGCTTCCGGATTGCCCCAATTAACCTGTGTTTGGCTGCTGCGCGGGGGAAATCGGTAGGGTCGCCAGTTATGGCCGGCGCCTTTGATCACTTTGATCGTCATCGCCACCTACTCACTCTACGGTTTGTTCGCGGAACAGTTGAATCTGCAACTCGCCATTGGCGGACATTTCACGAACGACGCCCATAATGTCTTTACGAACCTGCTCTACTCGGCTCAATGGCACTGGGCCCTGGCGACGGCTGATGGACTCCATCTGCTGCGCCTGGCGACGTGGCATAGCGCCTTGAATGGCTCTGACCAGGGCCGGTTCGGCACCTTTTAGGGCAACTACCCATTCTTCCAGCGGGATAACCTCCAGCAGCTTCTGAAGAACCTCACTGGTTTGACGCGACAGGATAAAGAAATCGTACATTTCATCTTCAATCTGTTCGACCAGCTCGCCGTCGTGCGCGCGCAGCAGTTCGAACATCTGATCACGGTTACCTTTAAAGCGATTCATGATGTCCGCTACCTGTTTCACTCCGCGCACACGCGAACCCTGGGTCGAAAGCACGGCAACACTGCGCTCAATCAACTGTTCCAGTTCGGCGATGACATCGCGATTCACTTCAGAAAGATTGGCGATGCGATACAGCAGCTCGTCCTGACTTTCGGTCGGCATACATTCAAGCACTTCGGAGGCCATCCCCGGCGGCAGAAACGCCAGGAAAACAGCTTGCATCTGGGCGTGTTCTTTAGCGATCAGGGCAGCAAATTGCTTGGGATCGATCCACTCCATCTTGGCCATTTTGGCGCGGATTTCTTCGCCGTAAATGCTGTCGAGCAAGCCGCGAGTGATGTCGCTGCCCAGGGCTTTGCTGAGCATGCCCGCCAAGTAACTGCGCGAAGCGCCTTTGATGCTGCTCTGTTCTTTAAAGTCTTCAAAGAAACGACTGATGACCTCTGACACCATAGGTCGCTTGACGTTATTGACGCGTGCCATGGCCTGACTGATTGCGACAATCTCTTCGCGGGAAAAATGTCGCAATACGCCCGCCGCGGCGGAATCACTCATGCTCAGCATCAGGATCGCGGCCTGCTCCACCGGGCTCAGAGAACGCGAACTCAGTGCACGATTTTTCAGCTCGCTCTTCGCAGATGTACCTTGTTCGTCAGACGGGGTTAAGGCTTCTTTCATTTCTTCCAATCCACTGTTTGATGACTTCGGAGACGCGCTCAGGATCGTTTTGCGCCAGCATTTGCAAATGTTCCATCTGTAATTCCAGTCCGGAACCGGGTGCTGGTAAGCGAATTTCCGAGAGCGGGTTCAGCTCGCCCAGGATGTTGGGTGTGTTGGTTTCCACCACCAGAGAACCGTTACGCATAGCTTCGGCCCGCTCGTTGATGAGGAACACAGATGCGTCGCGCGCGTCAGCTTTTGCCTGACTGGCATTGATCAGACTACGCAACGCAGGGCGTACCACGGTAAGCAGCAACAACAGACTGAAGAGCCCGAGAATGCCCAGTTTGGTGAGGTCGAGAACCTGTTTGGTCTGCCACCAGGGCACGACTTCCACTGGCACGCTGGCATCGGTAAAGGGAAAGAAATTCAAAGTAAGCAGATCACCGCGCGCTTCATTAAATCCCGCCGCACTTTTCACCAGGGCTTCCAGCTCTGCCTGTGCTTCAGGTGTCCAGCCGCCCTCAGGTGCGCTGTTGGCATTCAATACAACCGCGATGCTCTGGCGAACCAATGCGAATGGGGCGTGTTTGATATGGGTGATGCTTTGGTCGTAATCGATTTGCCGGTTGGACTCTTTGCGCAGCGATGTCGCCGCCTTATTGTCCGTTTGCACGGCGCCTTCTTCACCTTTGGTTTTATTGTTGGCGTTGGGAGCAATAGGAGGACGGTTGGAGAGCGAGCCAGGAACACCTAATGCCAGCTGATCGAGCACACTTTCGTCGCGCAGGTTCTCGTTGCGTACGCGCGGATCGCTGCCATAGGTCTGCAGGGTTTCTTCGCGCTGGCTGAAATTGATTTCGGCGGAAACGCTGACACGATAATTGCCGCTGCCGAGCACCGGTGCCAGCACTTGTTCGACATTACTGACTGTTTTTTGTTGGAAGTCGTCTACCAACTGCCAGTTCTGTACCGGACCGTTGGTATGATTGATTCCGCGTGACAGCAGCACGCCGTGCTGATCGACCACACTGATATTGGTTTTTTCAAGTTGCGGCACACTGTTGGCGACCAGATCCACCACCGCCACTACTTGATCCGGCGTGAGCCGGTAACCCGCCGCCAGTTGCAGCATGATCGAGGCTTTGGCCGGTTCGCGCTTGCTGATCACAAAAGAGCTGTTTTCACTCAGAGCCAGATGCACGCGCGCCGCATCCACACCCTTGAGTGTCATGATCGTGCGAGCCAGTTCGCCTTCCAGACTGCGTTTCAGACGCACGTCCTGCACGAATTGGCTTGTGCCCAGCGGCTCGTCTTTGTCGAAGAGTTCGTAACCTGCCGGTACTGCGACCTGAACACCTTTGGCGGTCAGCGTCATGCGCGCCCGCGCCAGTTGGTCTTCATGGACCAGAATCTGGCCGCTTTGCGGGTGCAAACGATATTTCACCCCTTCGCTATCCAGCACCTGCATAACTTCGGCTGCGGGAAAGGATTCGCCCGCGCCATACAATGCGCGAAATGAACCCTGATCGCGCCACAGATACACCACCACGCTCACCGCCACCAGTGCGGCGATAAAGGCTATTGCCAGCATCCCCAGGCGCGGATCGGGCTTGATTCCCCCTGCGGGCAGCCAGGTTTTAATTGCTTCCAACATGTTTGAACCCTATAGCTGTCACAGAGGTGTTCGCATAATTTCTTCGAACGCGTTGGTAAGCTTGTTGCGCACTTGTAACAGCGCGGAGAACGACACGCTGGCTTTCTGGCTTTCGATCATGGCGCCCACCAGGTCGTCACTTTTACCGCTGTCCACTGCAGCGGCCAAGGCGGCGGCGTGGTGCTGCTGGTTGTCCACCGCTTTGATGATGTCAGTAAAGGCCGTTGTAAAACTGGCTTGCGGTACATGACTTTCAAACAGCTGGGCAGGCTTGATTGGCCCCATGACTGACAGATTCTTGATGCTATCCATCCGAGTCAGCAGATCTTGCTGCACCTGCATGATTGGGTTCATTTTGGGCTCTCCTGACAGGTCGTCGGGTTAATCGTTTAGAGGTATTTGAATGCCTTGTTCGCGCATGGCGTTGAGGCGATAACGCAGTGCTCGGGGAGTCATACCCAGACTTTCGGCGGCTTTGGTTTTGTGGCCGCCAAATTTTTTTATGGTTTCGATCACGTGGTGATACTCAGCCAGCTTGCCGCTGGCGCGTAACGCGGCTTTGCCGCCGCCTGCAAGTGGGGCTGCTAAGGACACGGCCACTGACAGGGGCTGTGCTTGGCGTGCTGTTGCGGTCACCGTTTCGAGGCCGAGATCCTGGGCTTGAATGAAGAGGCCGTTACGCAATACCAGCGCGCGCTGCAGAATGTTTTCCAACTCGCGCACGTTGCCCGGCCAATCGTGCGCCAGAAGCGCCCGACAGGCTTCTTCGGTCAGCAGATTGTCCTGACCTTCATGGGGGGCGTATTTACGAATAAAGCGGCGCGCCAAAGGCAAAACATCTTCTTTGCGCTCGCGCAGAGGGGCGATGTGCAGAGGCAGCACGTCGAGGCGAAACAGCAAGTCGGCGCGGAACCGGCCTTCGGCGACTTCCACCTGTAAATCGCGGTTGGTGGCGGCGATGATGCGCACATCAAGGGGGATTTCTTTGCGCCCACCCAGGCGTTCTACCCGTTGTTCCTGCAGCACGCGCAGCAATTTGGCTTGCAGTCCCAAGGGCAGTTCACCGATTTCATCAAGCAGCAGCGTGCCGCCATTGGCGAGTTCAAATTTGCCCGGCTGAGCCGCCGTGGCGCCAGTAAAGGCTCCGCGCTCGTGGCCGAACAAAATCGATTCGAGCATCTGTTCAGGAATGGCGGCGCAGTTGACTGCAACAAAAGGTGCGTCATGACTGGCCGAAAAACGGTGGATATAGCGCGCCATCAATTCTTTACCGGTGCCGGTTTCACCGGTAATCAGTATAGGCGCGCGTGTGGGAGCTACACGCTGTGCCATCGCCAACAGGCGACGGCCGGCCTGGGAACAGGTGACAAAACTTTCTTCTGCCGCCAACGCCGATTGGTGGCGTTTCAGCAAGGCGGTTAATTGGGTTTCGCTGAACGGCGAAAGCAGGTAATCCACACAGCCGAGTTCGAGCAGCGCCGCGGCTTTTTCCTGATCCGCGTATTCCACAATAGGAATAACGCTGATATTGCTGGTAACGCGCAACATGGCGCCGATCTGCGCATAAAGCACATGGGCTGGCAAGCCGCTGACAAACACAAACACCAGACTGGCCTGATTCAAGGTGGCGCTGTCCAGATCGGTGTAGTTGTTAAAGCAGGATATCTGGCAGTCCTGGCGGCGCAATTCGTTGGCCAGCAGGCTATAGCTGTTCTCACCGGTCTGTCCCAGGATCACTACTTGGTGTTTTGTCGACCGTTCATCGTACGCCACGTTGAACGACACGTCGCAGGCATAATTCTTGGATGGGCTGGAATGCTTCAAGGTGCTACCTGTCTTTTTATCCGACGGGAGAAACGTGTGCTTCGTCCCATAGTCAACGTTGTTGGTTTTATTGGCCGGCTGATGCTGACCACCGGATGTCGAGTCGACACAGCACCAGTTTCTGTTTCATTCACACTCGTGGTGTGATGGGTCACGCATTACACCGGCGTGTCTGAAACATAGCAGCGCCCTTCAAAAAGTTTTAAATCAAAAGATCTCAAACGGGCTCAGCCCCGCATAAATCCTCTAAAAAACAGCTTTTGATATCTCTTGATGTCTCTTGATTTAATTTCCCGGAACCCGGTTCCTATACTCGATTGCAAGGTGACGCAACTCTGGTCGCAGAACCTTCAATGTGACCTAGCCGTCTGTGGAATTTTGTAGAAATAACGATATAACCGCGCCGGCTTTGCCATCACCTGTTCACCTGATCCGAAGTCAAGCTTGACTCTGATCAGCCAAGAACCCAGCAAGCCAATCGCTATCAGGAACGAGTCCTTAATGACCGGTAATGCGAAAGTCCAGCATGACGTGCCTCTTGAAAGTCTGACGCGGCTTAAACCGCTGAAGCTGGGCCGGCACTATCACAAGATCCCGCAATTCATCAAAGAGCTCGCCGCCAAGCATCCGCGTATTGTCAGTGACTATTTTTTAGGCAACTACCGCATCAATCTGGAATTCAACAAGGCGGAAGTTCACGAGGGGCGCGAGCAGGAAGCGGAGTGTATTTATCATTCGGCATTTGGCCGGGTGGGTTTTGCCATAGATCGATGTCTGTTGACCGAAGTGCTGGAGTGTTACTACGGCGGTAGCCGCCTGCCGAATCAGAGCGAGCCACCGATCAGCGTGTCAGAGCAGCGCATGCGCACTCGCCTGGGGAGAGATATCGCCCAGCTGTTTGCCCGTTCGATTCTCGGCGGTGCCACCCTAGGCGAGTTGACCTGCTACGAAAACGCCTACGACGAAACCCAGTGGGAATACGTTGCCGAGTTTCAGTACACCAGCCACATCAGTAATAAGCAGTCTTCCATCTTTATATATCTGGATACCCATCTGGTCGACGAATTGACCAGCCGGATGGCCAAGCCCGTGGCCAATCAAGCTGCGGTGAATCCCCTTGAGCAGATCAAACATCTGCCGGTGCGGCTCAATTGCGTAGTTGCGGCCTTACAAATGCCGCTGTCCGAAGTCCTCGGGTTGCGCCTGGGGGACATAGTGACGGTGCGTTTGCAAGAGCGCTGCGATGTGATGATCAACCAACAAAAACTTTTTCGCGGCACCATCTTTGAAGATGGCGGCTCCTTACTTTTAACCTCTCTTGAAAGCGTAAAAAAACCATGAACAGCCAAATTTCCGAGAGCGAATTCGACAATTTAATCAAAGATGCCGATACCGACCTTGGCATGCTTGCATCCGAAAAGCCGCCGGTTGGCACGGTGCAACTGCCCCAGCAAGACCTGAGTTTCTTCGGCAAGATTCCGGTGAACGTAACGCTGGAAGTCGCTTCCACGGAGATTCCGTTAAAAGACCTGATGGAAGTCGACGCCAACAGCGTGATTGCCCTGGACAAACTGGCGGGTGATCCGCTCGACGTTAAGGTCAACGGCGCGCTCTTTGCCAAAGCAGAAGTGGTGGTCGTCAACGGCAACTACGGTCTGCGCATTGTCGAACTCAGCGGCGCGAGCCTGAACGATCTGACGTCATGAAAACCCTGCAACAGACCGCCCTCAGCCTGTTGTTGCTGGGTATGGGGTTTATTGCGCCACTGGCACAGGCGCAGGGTGGCGATATTTCGTTGTTGAGCATCAACGACACGGCCAATGGTCAGGAACTGAGCGTCAAGCTGCAGATTCTGGTCATCATGACCTTGCTGGGCTTTCTGCCCGCGATGTTGATGATGATGACCTGCTTTACCCGCTTCATCATAGTGCTGGCGATACTGCGCCAGGCCATTGGCTTGCAGCAAAGCCCGCCGAACAGCGTATTGATCGGTGTGGCCTTGTGCCTGTCGTTGATGGTGATGCGCCCGGTCGCGCAGGAAATCTATACCCAGGCCTTTGCGCCCTTCGAACAGGATCAAATCACCCTAACCGAGGGGTTGAGCCGGGCAAAAACCGTGATGAGCGGTTTTATGCTGGCGCAAACCAGCAAAACTTCGCTGGACACCATGATTGCCCTGGCGGGCGAAGAAGCACCGTCTGATCTCAGCGAGCTGGATTTCTTTGTCTTGCTGCCCGCGTTTGTCCTGAGTGAACTCAAAACCGCCTTTCAGCTCGGCTTTATGATCTTTGTGCCGTTTCTGGTGATCGATCTGGTGGTCGCCAGCGTCCTGATGGCGATGGGTATGATGATGCTCTCGCCCATGATGATCTCCCTGCCCTTCAAACTGATGGTATTTGTACTGGTCGACGGCTGGACCTTATTGGTCGGCACCCTCGCCACCAGTATTCAGCCCTTTTAGCTAGGAACTGCTTGCATGCTTACCTCCGAAGCCGCCGTTACCATAGTTGCCAATGCGGTCTATATCACCGCCTTGATTGTGTGCGTGCTAATTGTGCCGAGTTTGATCGGTGGCTTGATCGTCAGCGTATTTCAGGCTGCAACCCAGATTAATGAGCAGATGCTGAGCTTTCTGCCGCGCTTGCTGATCACCCTGGGCATGTTGCTGTTTGCCGGAAACTGGATTCTGCAAACCTTGAAAGACCTGTTTATCGAAATCTTCAAGCAGGCAGGCATGCTCGTTGGTTAGTGCCCGTGAACGCACCGCTCTTTGAAGCCAGCCAATACCTGCATCTGCTGCAAGCCTACTGGTGGCCTTTCTGCCGCATACTCGCTGTGTTCAGCATGGCACCGCTGTTTAATCACAAGTCCATTTCCATTCGAGTGCGGGTGCTGCTCGCCTTGGCGCTGACCATTGCCTTGGGGGCGGCCTTACCCCAACCGCCGGTGATAGATCCGCTATCGCTGCGCGGGTTGATGACTGCCTTCGAACAAATCTTGTTTGGTGTGCTGTTGGGCTTGGCGCTGCAATTGGTATTCACCATTTTTATGGTGATCGGCGAAGTCGTATCGACCCAGATGGGTATGAGCATGGCGCGCTACAACGACCCGATGAACGGTGTTTCGTCATCGTCGATTGTGTATCAGGTGTATTTCATCCTGCTGGTGTTTCTGTTTTTTTCCATCGACGGCCATCTGCTCACCGTCAGTGTGCTCTACCAGAGCTTTATTTACTGGCCGATTGGCAGTGGCCTGCAGTTTCTCAGCGTCGCCAGTTTTGTGTTCTCCATCGCCTGGGTATTTTCCGCCGCCGTGCTGATTACCTTGCCGGTGGTTTTTTGTATGACGCTGGTGCAGTTCAGTTTTGGTCTGCTGAACCGTATTTCGCCAGCGATGAACCTGTTCTCGCTGGGTTTCCCGATTACCATTTTGATGGGCTTGCTGTGTGTTTACCTGACGCTGCCTAATCTGACCGAAGCCTATCTCCATCTGACGCGCACCCTGCTCGACAATATTGGCGCTATCCTGCAGGAGGCGCACCGTGTCTGAAGAGAACAGCTCCCAGGAAAAAACCGAAGAGGCCTCGGAACACAAACTCAAAAAGAGCAAAACCGAAGGCCAGGTGGCGCGCTCCAAAGATCTGGCGACTACTGTTTCGCTGCTTGCCACGCTGTTTGTACTAAAATTTTTTGTGGTGTTTTTTTACGAGCTTCTGCAGGAAAGTTTTCGCCTGTCCTATATAAATTTCTACAACAGCGAAGTGGGCCTGGACGATCTGCCCCTGATACTGGCACACAATCTGGTGCTGTTTATTACCTTGTTAATGCCCCTGCTGATTACCCCGCTGCTGGTGGTGACACTATCCCTAGTGCCCGGTGGATGGGTTTTTGCGGGTAAGAATTTTTATCCCAAATTCAGCAAGCTCAATCCGATTACCGGTCTGGGACGCATAGTGTCGATGCAGAACTGGGCCGAGCTGGCCAAATCGGTGCTCAAGATTTTGGTGTTGCTGACGGCGGCCTGGTATTTGATCGTCGATGCGATTCCGCAGCTGATCGCTCTCCAACGTACTAATCTGTTAAATGCTATTGGCAGTGCCTTGTCGCTGGCGTTCAACCTGATGCTGGTGCTGTTGCTGGTGTTTGTGGTGTTTTCGTTTATCGATATTCCACTGCAACGATTTTTCTTTCTCAAGAAAATGCGGATGACCAAACAAGAACGCAAAGAAGAACACAAAAATCAAGAAGGCCGGCCGGAAGTTAAAGCACGTATTAAACAGTTGCAGCGCCAGTTGCTGCAGCGACAGGTTAACCATGTGCTGAAAAAAGCCGATGTGGTCATAGTCAACCCGCAACACTACGCGGTGGCGTTGAAATACGATCCCAAAAAAGCCCAAGCGCCTTATGTGCTGGCCAAAGGTGCCGATGAAATGGCCCTCTATATTCGTAAGATCGCCGCGGGCCACGAATTGGAAGTGATTGAACTGCCGCCTCTGGCGCGCGCGATTTATTTTACGACCCAGGTCAACCAACAGATTCCAGCGCCGCTCTACACCGCCGTAGCTCACGTGTTGACCTACGTTTTGCAGCTACGGGCCTACCGTCAGGGGCGTCGAGCCAAACCGCAACTACCGGACAACCTTAATATTCCAGCCAGCATGGCGAACCAGGCATAACCATGACTTTATTAAATCAACTTGCTTCGACCTTCCGCAGTGGCCGTATCGGGATTCCGCTGCTTATTCTGTCGATTCTGGCGATGATCGTTTTGCCGCTGCCGCCGCAGCTGCTCGATGTTCTATTTACTTTCAATATTGCCATGGCGGTGCTGGTGTTGCTGGTGAGCGTCTCGTCGCGTAGCCCACTGGATTTCTCGCTGTTCCCCACGGTGATTCTGATTACCACTTTATTGCGTTTGTGTTTGAACGTGGCGTCCACGCGCGTCGTATTGCTGGAAGGACACACGGGAGCAGGAGCGGCCGGTAAAGTGATCGAGGCCTTTGGTGAAGTGGTCATCGGCGGCAATTTTATTGTCGGTCTGGTGGTATTCATCATTTTGATGATCGTGAACTTTATCGTTATCACCAAAGGTGGCGAACGTATTTCCGAGGTGACGGCGCGTTTTACCCTGGACGCCCTGCCCGGCAAGCAAATGGCGATTGACGCCGACCTCAACGCCGGTTTGATTAACCAGAATGAAGCCAAGGCACGCCGCCAGGAAATCGCCAAAGAAGCCGACTTTTACAGCGCTATGGATGGTGCCTCCAAATTTGTGCGCGGCGATGCAATTGCCGGAATTTTGATTCTGCTGATTAACTTGTTCGGTGGTTTTGCCATCGGCATATTTGTTCATGGATTGAGCGCGGGTGACGCTTTCCAGCAATATGCGCTACTGTCGATTGGTGATGGTCTGGTCGCGCAGATTCCAGCGATCTTACTGTCCACCGCGGCGGCGATTATCGTTACTCGCATCAACGAATCCTCAGACATTACCACCCAGGTTCACCGCCAATTACTGGCATCACCCTCCACGCTCTATACCGTAGCCGGGATTCTGGCGGTTATAGGTTTGGTGCCAGGTATGCCGCATATGGCGTTTCTGGGCTTCGGTGGGTTGATAGGGTTTATCGGCTGGTGTGTGGCGCGCAAAGGGCCGCCGGTGGATACGCCCAGTCAGGAAAAGCTGGATGCAATCAGCAAAGCGATGGAACAGGAACGTGCGCAGAGTCTGGTGTGGGACGATATTCCGGTGGTTGAGCGTTTATCCATTTCGCTCGGCTATAAATTGGTCAGTCTGGTGAATGAAGCCTCGGGCGCGCCCCTGGTGCAGCGCGTGCGCGGCGTGCGGCGAACCCTGTCGGAAAACCTCGGCTTTCTGCTGCCGGAAATCCAGATCCGCGACAGCCTGCGCTTGAAGGCCTCCCAGTACAGTATCTATATCAACGGCGAACGCATCGACGGAGCCGAGCTGCACGCCGATCGTTTGATGGCAATTCCCTCCCCCGAAATCTACGGCGAAGTGGACGGCATTTTGGGGACAGATCCGGCTTACCGCATGCCGGTGGTGTGGATTGAACCTGCCGATAAAGCTCGCGCGCTTAATCTGGGTTATCAGGTGATCGATTGCGCCAGCGTGGTGGCGACTCATTTGAACAAGGTCATCCGTGCGCACCTACCCGATATTCTCAAACTTGATGATGTCGACCAGTTGATGCAGCGTTTGGCGCTGGTGTCACCAAAGCTGGCAGAGACGCTCAAAGGCCAGCTCAGCCTGACCCAGCAATATCGCGTTTATCGCCAGCTAATGCAGGAAGAAGTGTCGCTGAAGGACATTGTCACCGTCGCTACGGCGCTGGTGGAAGGCAGCGAAACCACCAAAGATCCGGTGTTGCTGGCGTCTGATGTGCGCTACGCCTTGCGCCGCAGCATTATGACGAGCATCGCCGGAGAGCGTACGGAGATTTCGGTGTTTGTGTTGGATAACAACCTCGAAAATACCCTGCTCAGCGCACTCACTATTGCCCAGCAAGCGGGGCCGGTGAGTCTCGACAATATTCCGGTTGAACCCAACCTGCTCAACCAGCTGCAGACGACCATGCCAGTGGTTAAAGAAAAACTGCGTAAAGAGGGTCATCCGCCCATTCTTGCCGTAGTGCCGCAACTGCGCCCCTTACTGGCGCGTTATGCGCGGGTGTTTTGTCACGGCTTGCACGTGATATCGCAGAATGAGATTCCTGACAACGTCAGCGTCAATATCCTCGGTACGCTGGGTTAAGTGGCGGCCGTCGATGTTATTCATCGACGTTCGCGGAGCGTGAACTTACAGCTCTTATTTGATCCCGCGCGGCAATCAGCACCTGAACCAGCTTGCTGTATTCGGGTGAAGGTTTAGTCAGGGTGAAGCCCGATTCAAAGAAATCTTTTTTCTTGCTTTCCCGCGACCACATGCAGATCGCATCTATATCCAACACCGCCATTTCGTCTTCCGTAAGGCGCATTTTCAGCCGCAACGGCAGGCGCGTATCAACCTCTTGAAGGGTATCGCTGAGCAAGCGTAATCCGGTTTCGGAAAGATCGACCGCGTAGCCGAGCAGATAATCGTTATCGCGATTAAGGACTTTGATGCGGTACATGGGGAAGGTTAGACGACTGGTTCGGCGCATAATGATGAGTATCTTCAGTAAAAAGCGGGTTGACTGCCTATCGACAGCAACCGCACAAGCAGTAAAAAACCACGCCTGAATGCATGGAGTTCTTAATTCAAAGTTTTGAATCAATCACCCTTAAAAACAAGGCGACCAAGGGTTGGAAAAATTTAAGAAATGGCTCGTGGGCTTAGGGTATTCGCAGGACTCACACCTTTATTGGCTGTACCTTCCCTTCGTCACTCTCGCGTAGCGGGAGTCCATGCCTTTCGAGTCTGCGGTTTATGGATCCCCGCTGCGCGAGGATGACGGGGATGCACCTTTCCTTCGTCACTCTCGCGAAGCGGGAGTCCATGCCTCTCGAGTCTGCGGTTTAAGGATCCCCGCTGCGCGAGGATGACGGGGATGCACCCTTCCCTTCGTCACTCTCGCGTAGCGGGATTCCATACCTTCGAGTCTGCGGTTTAAGGATCCCCGCTGCGCGAGGATGACGGGGCTGCACCCTTCCTTCGTCACTCTCGCGAAGCGGGAGTCCACGTCTTCGAGTCTGTGGTTTATGGATCCCTGATGCGCGAGGATGACGGGGATGCACCTTTCCTTCGTCACTCTCGCGAAGCGGGAGTCCATGTCTTCGAGTCTGCGGTTTAAGGATCCCCGCTGCGCGAGGATGACGGGGATGCACCCTTCCCTTCGTCACTCTCGCGTAGCGGGATTCCATACCTTCGAGTCTGCGGTTTAAGGATCCCCGCTGCGCGAGGATGACGGGGCTGCACCCTTCCTTCGTCACTCTCGCGAAGCGGGAGTCCACGTCTTCGAGTCTGTGGTTTATGGATCCCCGCTGCGCGAGGATGGCGGGGATGCACCTTTCCTTCGTCACTCTCGCGAAGCGGGAGTCCATGCCTCTCGAGTCTGCGGTTTAAGGATCCCCGCTGCGCGAGGATGACGGGGATGCACCCTTCCTTCGTCACTCTCGCGTAGCGGGATTCCATACCTTCGAGTCTGCGGTTTAAGGATCCCCGCTGCGCGAGGATGACGGGGCTGCACCCTTCCTTCGTCACTCTCGCGAAGCGGGAGTCCACGTCTTCGAGTCTGTGGTTTATGGATCCCTGATGCGCGAGGATGACGGGGCTGCACTCTTCCTTCGTCACTCTCGCGTAGCGGGAGTCCATGTCTTCGAGTCTGCGGTTTATGGATCCCCGCTGCGCGAGGATGGCGGGGATGCACCTTTCCTTCGTCACTCTCGCGAAGCGGGAGTCCATGCCTCTCGAGTCTGCGGTTTAAGGATCCCCGCTGCGCGAGGATGACGGGGATGCACCTTTCCTTCGTCACTCTCGCGAAGCGGGAGTCCATGCCTCTCGAGTCTGCGGTTTAAGGATCCCCGCTGCGCGAGGATGACGGGGCTGCACCCTTCCTTCGTCACTCTCGCGTAGCGGGAGTCCATGCCTTCGAGTCTGCGGTTTATGGACCCCCGCTGCGCGAGGAGATGACGGTATCAATAACAAAATCGTCTATCTCAAAGGCATTAACAACGCAACCGCATAAACCAAAGGCGCCAGCAGTGCAGTTGCTACATTCCTACCCAGGTAAGGCAGAAAATCAGAAACAACAATCTGAGCTTGTTTCCGCAGTCCTCTGTAAGCACTGTATCCCAATGCAAGCGGTAGCAGCGTAATTGCTGCATACCATGGTGCTATGCCAATAAATATGGCGTATGCCATTGAGATGCCAGCCGCGATTAAAAAGATTCGATAGATTTGCAAACTTGCTGACACACCATAGCGAATAGGAAATGTTTTCCGCCCTACTTTTTTATCCGCTTCAACGTCGGGCAATTGATTTAGCAGCAATAAATTGTTCACCACACAAAATGGTACAAGCGAAAGCAATAACACGTGTATCAGATGTTTTGCGGTGACCAATTCCGGCGCGGTCACGCTGATATAGGTTCCAAGCACCATCAATGGACCAAATCCCAAACCCGGCGCTATCAAGCACAGCCAAGGTTGGCGATTGAGGATGCGAGTGTAGGCAAGGATGGTGACGACTCCGATCAAACCGAGAATAAGCAATGTTGATCCGACAATGTTGACAAGTGCAACGCCTATGGCAATTGTCAGCGCGAGTGAAACGCATGCTGCTGCTAACACCCAGAACTGGGCGTGTGGTTGTTCCGGAAGTGCGCCGCTGCCACCGCTAAATGGGGTTTTATTGGTAAGTGAATCAAGACCGCTGGTAAAGTCGAAATATTCATTAAAGGTATTGGCGGCGATATGCGCAGAGACGGCTCCTATCATCACTAACACAGCTAATTTCAGGGAAATTTCACCGTGAAAATGTATGCCAGCGGCAATGCCCAGTAATACGCAAACCGGTGTGAGAAGTAAAAATGCCGGGCGCGTGGAGCGCATTACGGCGAGAGATATAGTTGACATAAATTAGCTCTGAAATTTTTATTATTTGATTAACGCCATTTGCCGTCTCATATACGCAATCTGCTGCGCAAGCGGCAATTCCTTTGGACATACATCTTCACACCCAAGCAACGTCATACAGCCAAATACACCGCTTTCGTCACCGATAACTTGATAATAGTCAGCATCCTCGCGAGTATCGCGCGGGTCGAGTTTGAAGCGAGCGAGCTGCAATAAACCTACAGCGCCGACGAAGTCGGGGCGCATTTGTGCTGTGCCGCAGGCGGCGACGCAGCAGCCGCACTCAATACAGCGTTCCAATTCGTAGATTTTTTCCGCGAGGTCGGGATCTTGTCGCTCTTCCAGTGCGTCCAGGGAGATTGTTTCCTCTGCCCGGTGCAGCCAAGTCTGCACGCGTTCGGCCATATGGCGCATCCATTTGCCGGTATTAACTGAGAGATCGCCGATCAGTTCGAAGCCGGGCAAAGGCGCGAGTTGTACATGGTCGGGCAGATCACGGGTCAGTGTGCGACAGGCCAAAGCCGGTTTGCCGTTGATAATCATGGCGCAGCTGCCACATACACCGGCGCGGCAGACAAAATCGAATTGCAAACTTGCATCCTGCTGTTCGCGAATTTCATTTAAGGCGATAAATAAAGTCGTGCCCTCCCCCTCCTCCACTTCAAAGGTTTGCAGATAGGGAGTGATATCCGGTTCGGAAGGGTTATGACGCAGCACGGTGATACGCAATTTGCGCGGTGTTTCCTGAGTAGCTATTTCGCGTGCAGGAATTAAATTCATACAGGTTCCTCCTGAAAGCGCGCATTTTTGCCGCGCAGACTTTCCGGCAATAAATGTTCGAACGGCATGAGTTCCCGCTGTAATTCATAACGGTTTTTATCCTGAGCGCGCGCGGCTTCCACTTCGGCCTGACGTTGCGCAGTATGTGGATGCTCGATCCGTTCTTTCGCACCGTAGCCACGCCAACCCGGCGGTAACTCCATGCGCATGACATCCAAAGGCTCATAGCGCAACGTGGGGGCCATTTGTTCGGGATCTTCCCAGGTGGCCAGCGTCCGGCAGAGCCAGTCGCGATCATTGCGCATGGGAAAATCCGCGCGGAA
Source organism: Saccharophagus sp. K07 (assembly GCF_014336955.1). Classification (GTDB taxonomy): domain Bacteria; phylum Pseudomonadota; class Gammaproteobacteria; order Pseudomonadales; family Cellvibrionaceae; genus UBA5868. The sequence continues at coordinate 1,445,274 of NZ_QRAI01000001.1, forward strand.
ATGCGCGCCGCGACTTTCTTCACGTTGCAGAGCACCTTGCGCAATACACAGCGCGAGTTTGAGCATGCTTCCCGAGCGATAGGCGCTCACCAGTTCGGGATTGGCGCCGCGTGCGCTGCTTTTTACTCCAATATGTTTCGCGCGTTGTAACAATGACTGTAATTGAGTGACAGCCTCCCGCAGTGCTTCACCAGTGCGATAAATGCCGACTTTTTCCGACATGATGCTGCGCATGTCTTCAATAATGCGCACGGGATTTTCCGAGCCGGTAAATGAGGAGAGTAATTTCTGCTGCGCGGCCACGGCCTGCTGAACGACGCCCGCAGAAAAACGAAAATCTGCGCTGGAGGATTCGATAAAATCGGCCATATATTCGCCGACGATCATGCCGCCGACCACGGTTTCCGCCAGGGAATTTCCACCCAGGCGATTAAATCCGTGCATATCCCAGCAGGCGGCTTCGCCGACTGCAAACAGGCCGCGCAATTGCGGTGATTGACCGGTGTGGTCGGTACGCACGCCGCCCATGGAATAGTGTTGTGCGGGGCGCACGGGAATGAGTTTTTCGACCGGATCTATACCGAGAAAATAGTGGCAGATTTCGTTGACCTCACGCAGGCGCGTGGTGATGTGCTCTTTGCCGAGCAAGCGAATATCCAACCATAAATGGTCGCCGAAGCGGCTTTTTACACCTTTGCCGTTGCGAATATGGTGTTCCATCCAACGGGATACCACATCGCGCGACGCCAGCTCTTTTTTCTCTGGCTCGTATTCCGCCATAAAACGGTTGCCGTCCACATCCAGCAATAATCCGCCGTCGCCGCGACAGCCCTCGGTCACCAAAATGCCCGAGGGGACAATCGCGGTGGGATGGAATTGAACGGCTTCCATATTGCCGAGGCTGGCGATGCCCGTTTCCAGCGCCATGGCCGCGCCCATGCCTTCGTTAATTACTGCGTTAGTGGTGGTGCGGTAAAGTCGCCCGCAACCGCCCGTAGCAATGGCCACCGCTTTGGCGATATAGACAAGCAGTTGCCCGGTGGCGAGATTGCGCACCACCGCGCCGCAACAGCGCCCGTCTTCGTGAATCAAACTCAGCGCTTCCATGCGCTCGTGGACCGGAATTTGTTCGGCAATAGCCTGGTTGCTCATGGTGTACAACAGCGAATGGCCGGTGCCATCGGATACATAACAGGTTCGCCACTTTGCGGTACCGCCAAAATTGCGCGCATCGATTAATCCGTGTGTGCCCTCGGCTTCTTTTAATGTCACCGATTTACCATCGACCACACTGTGGCGATCGCCCGCGCGCACGCGGTTCCAGGGTACACCCCAGGCAGCAAGTTCGCGCACGGCTTTTGGCGCGGTATGCACAAACATGCGCACCACTTCCTGATCCGCGCCCCAATCGGAACCGCGCACCGTATCGAGAAAATGAACATCCTCGTTATCGCCCTGCCCCTTCACACTGTTGCCCAGGCTGGCCTGCATGCCGCCCTGCGCGGTTGCCGAATGGGAGCGTTTTGCGGGCACCAAACTTAAAACAATCGCGTCAAATCCGCGTCGGCGCACGCCTATGGCGGTACGCAAACCCGCAAGGCCGCCGCCGATAATCAGCGCATCGGTATGCACAATTTCCATCACTCACCTCCGAGTTTGGCGGCAGGCACATAACGCTCGCCCGCGCGGTCCGCATGTTCGATGCCAATTTTCATATAGGCCCCTAAAGTGGTAAGCCCCAGGACTATAAAGAAAATCGTGATGCCCCATTTGATCTTCTGCAAACGGCGACGATTGCGCTTGGGGTTATCGCCAAGAAAAACGCCCCACTTCAACAACAGGCGATAAAAGCCGATACCGCCGTGCAGCTCCACCGCAAACAGCATCACCAAGTAAAGCGGCCACATTCGTCCCGTCCACACGCGGTCGGATGAGGCGTAAGGGCCTATATCGCTGGGGTGAAAGGCCATTTGATAAAGATGGACTGAGGCGAGAAAAAACAGCGCAAAACCGGTGATTACCTGCAGCACCCAAAGCAGCGTGTCCGGATGGCGGAACCAGCCCAGGTGCTGGGACAGAGCGCGATACTGGCTGAAACTTGAGGGAAACTTGCGCAGCGCAAGCAATGCATGCACGGCAAACAATATAAACACCACCGCCGCCACTATGCTCACCAAAAACGGATAGGGTTTGCCGAAAATCGGCTCCCCTTCAAACATGCGAGCCACAAAATACATGGCGTCCTTGCCCAGCAAAATGCTGGACACAAACCCCATATGTGCCCACATAAACAACACCAACAGCAGCCCGGTAACGCCCTGAATAACATCCAGGCGCGCCGGCCAACGACTGATTGGAGCAACCATAACAAGACCTCGTAAAGGAGTCGGTTGTGCGAACGGTACTTTATATAACTGGTTTTAGAAATGAGAAAAACGCAATGGGCGAGCTGAAAATTGATTTAAATCAGGAGTCGCCGAATTTTTGTACGACCTGAAATCCGTGATAGATCGGTCGATGTACCTCTTTGAATGTTTTTAAAGTCCTCTCCCTCTGGGAGAGGATTTAAGTGTGTGCAAACCGGCAACATAGGTAACAAAACAAACCGGGAACATGGGTTACACAAGTTATGGTATGAGCAAGGAGGACTTGCTTATGCCCTGGAACGAGACTTGTGTGATGGATTTGAAGATGCAGTTGATCGCTGACTGGCTGCGACAGGAAAGCAGCATCAGTGAATTAGCCCGAGGTTATGGCTTAAGCCGCAAAACGGTTTATAAGTGGGTGACGCGTTATCAGGATGAAGGAGCGTCTGGCCTACAAGATCGCTCACGTGCTCCCAAGCATTGCCCGCACGCGGTGGCAGATGAAGTGGCAGACAAAATATTAGCCGCAAAACGTAGCCACCCAAGCTTTGGGCCCAAGAAGGTTATGGACCTGCTGCGCCGCAAGCAGCCTCAGGTTAGCTGGCCAGCAGATAGTACGGCGGGAGACCTGCTGAAGGCTGCGGGACTGGTAAAAAATCGGCGCTACAAGAAGCCTTATCCAGCTGACCCTCAACCTTTTGAGTTGGGAGACCGCAACAATGCGTTATGGAGCGTGGATTACAAAGGACAATACCCGACAACCAATGGTCGTTGGTGTTACCCGTTGACGCTGACCGACAATGGCAGTCGTTATCTGCTGTGTTCTCAAGGTGTAACGGCTACGGATTATGCGCAAGCCAAGCCCATTCTTGAATGGACGTTCAAGAAATACGGGTTACCTGAAGGCATAGATCATCACCGAGGCGTATGCCACGGGGCCTGCTGTGACCTTCCCGCGTACTACCAGCATCTCTGGTTCGGGTTCACCCTTGGCTTTCGAACTTCCAACCGCCCAAGCAACTCCGCCAGCCGCGCCAACAGCCCCAACCTGCAACCACATGGGAAGTTCGTGATCGTCGGACTGATCGTCCTGTGCCTGAGATTGGGTAGTCGGAATTGCTTGACCCGACGCTATAGCCGCGCTCACCTCAGAATCAATTTGAGCGATTTCATCAGCTTGAGCTTTTTCCGCGTCCTCAGCTAACAGTTTTTCCTTTTCTTCATCATTACGTCCCGTTTTGCGCGGACGTTTCACGTTTTGTTTAGCTGCGGGCGTCGGTGGGTGGGTAGCGTCGGCTGCCGCGGCAGGATGTGCAGATGCAGGTTTTTTTCCGACTGCAGATGCAGCAGGGTTGGATTGGCTGGTTGCGGGTGACTTAGGTGTGTTTGACATGGCTAACTCTGCGTGACGGTTGATGCTTTTTTAGGCCCGATTGACGACCGGGCTTCACTTGTCCAGCCCATAGCACAAGGCATCGGCTGACAAAAACGCTTAAAACAGGAAGAGTGTAGTGAAACTACTTAAACTGCGCAGAATGATTTTTTATATATTTTTTTGGCGTTTCTGGTGTTTTATGTGCCATATGGTTCGAAGGTGAGCAGAGATGATCATTTGAGCAGGTAGTCGTCGCCAGTCGCACCCCACACGGGCTGGAGTATCTGGTCGCGATGGACCACATGACCGGGCCTTGCGCACAAGAGCAGCAGAACCTTCATGACTTTGGGTTCTATTTGATGCTGCGCGCCTTGCACTTCGATGCGGTTAAGGGACGGGGTGATCAGTGCCTCGCCTAAATAAAAGGCTTCCGCAGTTTTGAATCGGTGATCGGCATCCAAGTTTGTCGGCAGGTCTTTTGGCAGTGTCAATGAAGGTCCCCTCTTTCTGTTCACACCGATTTGTCGAATCTTAACAAGCAATTACGGAGCATCCCGCTTCAGATCTTCACAAATAATTCCTGGGATCGCCGCGAGTACGTCCATGTAGGCTCTCTCACAGTCGTCCTGACTGTGAGAGTCCTAGGAATTATTTCTGGAGCTCTTCCGCTCGATCAGTGCAAGGTGGAATAAGGTTAGAGAAACTATAGAAAACCTATATCTTCCCTCCATTCATTCCCCTCGCCTATCCCTGTCTAATCACGGCAACCTGTTAATCAAGGAGCCGTGTATGAACCGTTTTCCTTCGGTAAATATTATTCTGACAACTCTGGTTGTAGCGCTTCCGCTCAGTCTCCAGGCTGAAGAGCCGGATGGCAAGCGGTTATATGAGCAGAACTGCGCGTCTTGCCACGGCATGCAGTTTCAAGGTTCTGGTATAGGGCCGGCGCTCTCCCCTAGTACTTATATGTATGGCGGTCAGGAATGGGATGTTTTTCGGATCGCCAAAAATGGTCTGGCCTCCAGAGGTATGCCCGCCTTTGGCAGCATCCTGAGCGATGATGAGATTAACGCCATCGCCAAATATGTGCCCACCCGTAAACCTGCTTCGGAAGAACAGCAGGAGGAAGCCGCACCAGAGCCACCCAAGTTTGATCCGGCGCCCGGCAAGGTATCCACCCTGGATTACGAAGTGAATCTGGAGGTGATAACCGACAAGCTGGATACCCCTTGGGCGATTGCTTTCCCGGATGCCAATACAGTGTTAGTCACCGAGCGCGTCGGTCGGTTGCGCGTGATCAAAAACGGCAAGCTCGACGATAGACCTATAGCTGGCACACCCGAGGTACTGGTGAATCCGCATAAGTGGAATCAAGGTGGCTTGTTGGATATAGCGCTGGACCCGGATTACGCCAAAAATGGTTGGATCTATCTTTCCTACAGCCATCCAATACCCAACAAAGCCGATCCTGACAATCCGTTAGGCATGACCCGTGTGGTGCGCGGCAAAATCAAAGATCACAAATGGACGCAGCAGGAAGTGATTTTTGAAGCAGCGCCCGAGGATTACATCGACCACTTCTGGCATTACGCAGGCCGTTTGACATTCGATCGACAGGGATATCTGTATTTTTCCGTCGGCGATCGCGGCTTGCTCGAGCAGGCGCGCGAGCCGGGCAAACCTTTTGGCAAATTTCATCGATTGCACCCGGACGGACGCGTTCCGGCTGATAACCCGTTCCGCAATAAGCCTGGAGCCTTGCCGTCACTTTTCAGCTTGGGGCACCGCAATCCTCAGGGCTTGGCAATTCATCCAGAAACTGGGCAGCTTTGGTCGACCGAACACGGTCCGCGCGGTGGCGATGAACTCAATATTCTCAAACCGGGTGGCGACTACGGCTGGCCGAATGTGAGTTATGGAATCAACTACGAGGGCACCATTTTGACCCCGCATACGCGCATGGATGGCGTTGAGCAGCCGGTGATTTATTGGCGCCCTTCCATCGGTGTGTCCGGCATGACCTTTTATCAAGGTCGGCAATTTCCTCTGTGGCAAAACAAAATTCTGGTCACCGCACTCGGCCAGAGGCAATTGCGCTTGCTGACTCTGGATGGCGAACGTGTTCAGCACGAGGAAATTCTCGTGCGATTCGAAGGCCGGCCCTATGAACCCGCCGTCGCGCCGGATGGCTCGATTTATGTCGTTACGGATTCGCCTGGAAAGTTGTTGCGGTTAACCGCAGCCGTAGAGCGAAAACTTTAGTTCATCTACGTGGAGGGAAAACAATGAAAATTCAAATTCAGCTGTTTTTTGCAGCAGCAGTTTCAACCACTTCCTCATTTGTTTTAGCCGCAAATGAAGAGGAAAAAATAAGCGCATTGCAGTGGAGCCATATCCAAAAAATGAATGCCAGGTGTTTGGAGCATGCGCGCAAGTCGAAACAAGATGTGGCAATCGCCATTTATGATCAGGGAGGGATTTTATTGAGCTTTACCCAAACCGACGGTGCGGCGCCCGCCACAGGAGAGGTTGCGCGTTGGAAGGGAACTTCGGCGGCGTACTACCGCCTCGCCACCGCCAAAACTGCCGAATGGGGAATCCCCGCCTTACCCAAAATCGCCATCGTTCAAGGCGGATTACCTATTTTTTCCGCTGATGGAAAACCGCTGGGTGGTATAGGTGTTTCCGGCGCTCCGCCGGAATTTGATGAAGAGTGCGCCGCCTTGGCAACTCAGGCAGCGGGTTTGCGCAATTAAGCTAAGAAAAAGGCGGCAGCGACAAAGAAAATCAAATCTCTTGTTCACTTTCATAACCATGCAACCGAATAATTTCGGTTGCAACTGACATGCGGAAAAACTCTATTAGTGCTTTTGCCGCCGTATTGTGCTCGCCATTTTTTAATAAAACGGCATCTTGACGAATTGGCGTGTGCAGATTTGTCGGAACGCGCCAAAATGCTTTTTCAGTATTTATAACCTGCGAGAGTGCAACAAAACCCAGATCGGCATTGCCGGTTTCGACAAATTGGAATGTCTGAGCAATATTTTCTCCCTGTACCAGCTTGGGTTTTAATTTCTCGTATACACCAAGCGTTTGCATAACCTCAACGGCAGCCGCTCCGTAAGGGGCAAGTTTGGGGTTTGCTATGGCGAGTTTGTCAAAGTTTCCCGCAAGCAGGTTTTTGCCCGCATAATCCACAAGGTTTGGTCTTTTGGAAAAAAGCGCTAATGCACCTGTGGCGTAGGTAAAGCGAGTGCCTGGGACGGTGAAACCTTCGTTTTCTAAAACCAGTGGGACGGACTGATCAGCGGAGAGAAATATATGGAAAGGCGCGCCGTTTTTGATTTGCGCGTAAAACTTGCCAGACGATCCGGTGGCTAGTTTGATTTTGTGATTGGTTTCTTTTTCGAAAGCAGCGGCAATTTCCGTCATAGGAGCGGAGAAATTAGCCGCGACGGCGACTAGGACTTCCTCTGCTGTGGCCGATATACAAAATAATGCAATGACACCTAGGAAAAAGAGTCTTCCCAACATGAAGATTTGCTCGTCTAGAGGTCCAGATAGTCGCTAGCCTAATCGAACTGCGGGCATAGTGCGATATCACGTGGCTGTCTGCGGCTTGATAATCAGAATTTTTTCCGCTTCGCCTTTGGTGATAATTACATCTGCTTCGGCGGGACCTGAGGTGAAACCTATAATCTGTCCTGGTTCCAATTCGATTTCCACTTGATACCCATTGTCACTTACCAGTTTGATAGCGACTTTGGATTGGCTGGTGTTTTCTATACTGGCTCTATCGCCCGGAAAAATAGTTTCAAACATACATAACCTGCTTTGGTTGATGGTTTGTTATCTCACTCGAGTCAAACTTTCGACGGCAAGTTCGAGTGCCTTGTACATATCCAGCCTTGCTGATCGGCCAATATCCGGATGATCCAATTGCTGATAGCGTTCGGACGGCAAGATCGGGGCTGTCAAATCCTGTGCATCTGGCGATTCAAAATCGCTGCGTTCGCCAATTGTCATGGAGCTCCGGCGCAGCAGTATGCGCACTTGCTCGGGAGTTAATTCCGGATTGATCGATAACATGGCGGCTATGGTTGCCGTTACTAAAGGTGCGGCGTAGGAAGTTCCGCAATGCTGTTTGGATTGTTCTCCGATTTGAGTCGTAGAGCCCTGGATACAGGCCGCCGCCGTCAGGTCGACTCGTTTATCCATGTTCGATGATTTGCGCCGTTTGACAAAATCGGGATCGGTCACATTGGTACTTTTGGCGCTGCGTTGATGCCCGCCTATGACCAGTAGTTGGTCCGTGACCAGTGCGGAAGGCAAGCGAAAATCATCCTGTCCTGTTGGAGCCGCACTGTTGCCTGCGGAGTTGACCACCATCACATCTGGATGGTGCTGTCTGAGCCAAAGGAAAAACTCTTCTATCAGTTCTTCGTAACCGCTCATGGCAATGCCGGAGCGAACGCTTGAATCCAATGTTTTATTAGAGATGTTTTTGGTTCCGACTCTATGAAATCCCCAACTCCAGTTGAGAATGCGTACACCGTCTTCCACAAGATTGACGGAGGCCGCGATATTCGCCGTAATGCCTGCGTCGGAATTTCGGTCGACGATAATATCAATGCGCGGAGCTGCAGAATTTAGCCCTCGCAAAAATCCTTTATTGCCTCCTTCACCCCATTCCGCTGCCAGAACTCCTGTTACAGAAGTGCCGTGATTATCCGGGTTTTCTGCGTCTCGGGCATAAACGCACAGGTTTGATTTTTCCGCCGCACAGCCGCCGAGATAAGAAGCAAAATCAGGCGCGTCAAAATCGACATTGCGCTCGATTACTCCAATTTTTATGGCATAAGGTTGGATAGAGTTTGCTTCTGCAAATCGGCGTCGGTAATAATCGACAGCGTCGTAAAATCGATTTGCATCCAGTTCATCGTTATTTTTATTTTTCTTTGTCGGATCCGTTTTATCACCCTCCTCGCCTTTGTCTTCGGGAGCGGTTTCTTCTATAACAACTGCGTCCACTACATCTTCATTGCCCAAGCGCAAAACGTAGGCATCGCGCTCGATCAGAGTTTTAATTGGCAAGCGCAATTGATAAGTGTTAAGTGGCGGAATCATTCCGACAATGTCCGCGCCATATTTTCTGGCTAGGCGCTCGCTTTCTTTAAGTCCATCGTGTTGTTCTTCGATAATAATGCTGACCAGATCCAGATAGGTGTTAATGCCATCGTCGTTTTTCACCACTCCATCTTTGCCTGCCGCGACCACATGGCTATTTTGCAAACTTACCCAAATGGCGTTGCTTTTTTTATCTCCCTTTTGCAGCCAGAGCGGACCACTGGTTAGCTTTGGTGACGAAAGATCTACCTGAAGCGTGTGGGGTTTAGCGTCCAATTTTTTGTAGCGAAAATCGCGTCCCTGGAATTTTATTTGTACATCCCGCGTCACTTCGTCGGGCGTTTGAATGCAATAAAGGCGCTTGGAAAGATCCAAGAGGTCGCCACACCGTTCTATATGTAGAATTCTCAGAGAATTGGCTATAGCAACGACCGGCATTAACAGAATTGGCATCATAATAAAGGATCGTTTTAATGCCATGGAGGCTCCAGTGTTTCGTTTTTGTAATGATCAACAAGGCTATTTGCAAAAAATGAACCTGGAAGCACAATCAACGAACCTGAAAAAAACGAAACCAGGGAGGGCTTATAATGCGGGAGTTATCGAAAGGCAAACAGTGCGGGGTCCCTCCCCTTTAAGAGCGCTAGAAGCTAGAGTTTTTTTCGATCAGGTTGCGTTCGGATACCTGGCCATTCAGTGTCCATAAGTCGTATAACAAACCGATCAGAAACAATCCGCCGGTAAAAAGGTACAAAATTCCGGTAATCCATTTTCCAAGATACATTCGGTGAACCCCGAAAATCCCTAAAAATGTCAGCAGCAGCCAGGCAACGCTGTAGTTGTAAATGCCCGGCGTATATTTCATATCCGCTTCTCTATCCATCGAAGGGATCAAGAACAAATCGATAATCCATCCGATAAAAAACAACCCCAGCGTAAAGAACCAGATGGTTCCGGAAATTCTTTTGCCGTAATAAAACCGGTGTGCACCCATAAAACCGAAAATCCAGGCGAGATACCCTATAACAATGGAGTGTGTGTTGGGGCGCATAGGTTCTATCCTCTTGCGAAGTAATAACACCAGTGTCGCCGGGTTATCGAGTTTCTACAAGCGGACGGAGAGGAAGCGGAGTTTTAAAAAAGGAGCAGGCGGTGCGCTCTGCTCCTGGATTTTTTGAGGATTTACTTGCGTTGTTCGCCGTAGAGCAGCTCGTCCAGCTCAACCAAGGTATTTTGCAGTTCAGCGAGATCGTCACCGCATACATTGATATGACCCAGTTTTCGACCAGGACGATCGGTTTTGTTATACCAGTGGAATGTACCTGCGGAGCTGAGCCAAGCTTCACCGGGTTGTCGCGGACGCGGGTTTTGCAGATCGCGCGATCCCAGAATATTGACCATACCTTTGTGGCCAGATATTTCGGTACAGCCCAAAGGCCAGCCGAGGATCGCGCGCAAATGGTTTTCGAATTGGCTGCAAATGCCCGCATTCATGGTCCAGTGGCCGCTGTTGTGCACGCGCGGAGCCAACTCATTAACCAATAATTCATCGCCGCGTACGAAGCATTCCATGGCGAGCACGCCGACGTAGTCCAGTTCGTTAAACAAGCGGGTCATATAATCGCGCGCGTTGTTTTGCATTGCTTCTGACAAATTTGGTGCTGGCGCCAAGGAGCGAATCAAAATGCCTTGGCGATGCAGATTTTCCGTAATGGGATAAAACACGGTTTCGCCGTTAGCTGAGCGCGCGCCGATCAGCGACACTTCGCGATCGAATTTTACGTGCTGCTCAACCACCCAAGGGCCTGGAGGGCATTCACGTTCGAATTGTTCGAGATCGGAAGGAGCGTGCAGTTGCCATTGGTTTTTGCCGTCGTAGCCAGATTCGACCGCCTTGATAAACAGAGGTAGACCGAACGCTTCGTAAGCCGCCCGGACATCTGCCACTTCATAGGCAACGATGAAGTTGGCTGTCGGAATCGACAAACGGCTGAGCAATTGTTTTTCCCGTGCACGGTGTTGGGTCTGGTAAACCGATTCGGGATTGGGGCGCACCTCGGCAAAACGAGCCAAACCGCGCAAAACAGGTACCGGCACCGCTTCTTTTTCTACCGTAATCACCTGCGGACGGTGTAAGGCTTGGTAGAGTTCGGCAAACGCATCAACGTCGTCTTCTGCAAGGTCGGCGAAATCCCATACCAGCTTGTCACCCAGTCCTTCTATACATTGCGTCGACTCATCCGGCTCCACGAGAAAGCTGAATTTCACCCCGAGTCGCAGGCCGTCCAGCGCCAACATCCTCGCTAACTGACCTCCGCCAATAATGGCAACGCGAAGCATTATTCGACCTCCACAGGAACATCACGAGTTTGGCGCGCGCGCCACTCACGGAGGCGGACAGCCAATTCTTCATTGCCGAGGGCGAGGATTTGGGTGGCGAGCAAACCAGCGTTAAACGCCCCCGCTCCACCAATGGCTTGTGTACCGACAGCAACACCGCGGGGCATTTGCACTATAGAGAGCAAACTGTCCACGCCGTTGAGTGTATGGCTCATAACGGGCACGGCGAGCACCGGCAATTCGGTCATAGCAGCGGTCATGCCAGGCAAGTGAGCTGCGCCGCCGGCGCCAGCGATAATGACTTTGTAGCCAGACGCAGCAGCATTGGTTGCGAAGGATACGAGACGATCTGGGGTGCGGTGGGCGGACACCACCATGGCTCTGTAGGGAATCTTGAATTCATCGAGCACTGAGGCGGCTTCACGCATGGTTGGCCAATCAGACCGGGAACCCATGATGATGGCGACTGGAACGGCGGCACCGGAAACAGCGCCATCTGAGCTGTGAATTGTGTTTTCCATTCGGAAATCTCGCAGGAGTCAGGTTGCTACGGCTAACACCGTTAACCGCAGCCGGAAAACCGGCGACCAATGGTCGAACAGGTGCCAAAGAGCGCGGCATTATACACGCCTGTTACCCAGTTTAGGACCCGTGCTTGAGCCTGCCGGGGCCTCCAGCCCCAATGGGTGCTCCATCGCGTTGATTTAACGAAAGTTATGGCAGAACGACTTTGTAAACACCGCCTTTGCAGAGCCCCAGATAGAGGACCTTTTTCTCATCTTCGATGCGCAGCGTCATGCTCCAGACGCCACCCAACAGTTCGGGGTCGTTATGGCGGTACGCTTTCCAGGTTTTGCCGCTGTCCGGGCTGATTTCCAGGCGCAGCTCCTGCGGTGTTTCCCAGTTTTTGCTCCAGCCAGCGGTGTAGAGGATATTGGAATTATCGGGATCGATAATGACATCAAAGTAGAACCGAGAGGTTTCGTTGACGAATAAAGGCAGCCAGGTTTTGCCGTAATCCGGGCTGTGCACAATACCGCCCTCGCCGCTTGCCAGGACTCGTTCACCGTGTTCAGCAGAATTTTCGTCCGGGAAGAAACGGATTGATTTGATTACGCTGGGCGCCTCCAGCAATTCCGCTATGGATGCTGAGTGGTCTTCAGTTTCCTGGTCTACTTTGACTTGTCGCAAAACCGGATTTTCGATAGCGCCTTGACCGCCAATCCAGAGGTCACCAGTATCGGAGTGCCGCGCAACTGCCGATAAGCCAGAGGCAAATCCGTGCCATTCACCTTCTAATATTGTCCATTCGCGCCCTTCGTCCTCAGATTGCGCCAATACATTTCTTCCGATGGCATAAAGCACTTTGGTGTCTTTATCGAAGTACAAATTTTGTATTTTTTCTTGGTCTTCGCCGCCAAAATTATTGGCAACCTCTTCCCAGGTTTCACCACCATCCAAACTTTCCATCAAGGCTTCGCCAGACTCCAGGCTGACGCTGGCCAAAATATGGTTGGTATCCAGAAATTCGATGGCATTTACCGACCATTCCTCCGGGGTTAGCAGTTGCCACTCATTATCAATAAGCGCATGTACGCCTTTATCGGTCGCCGCATAGAGAGGCTCTTCATCGTCATAGGCTTTAAGTTGCACAACTATGTGACTCTCCAAACCTGTGTCTTCAAATGTCAGTTTCGGTTGCGAATTTCCGCCGCCTTTTTTACCGCCACCACAAGCGATCAAAGCAGAAAAAATCGGCACCATCACCATAAGGAATAATTTATTCATTTTTATCTCTCCTATTAAAAAGGTGAGAGTGATCTTAATAAGCGTTTATCACGCAAATTGTAAAAAAATGTCGAATTGTAAAGAGATGTTAAACAGGGGAATTTCTGCGGATTTTACGGTTATAAAGCGATCAATAATGAATGAGGTAATGATTTGGCGAGTACTTAAGCGGGATGAGAAAAGAATGGCTAAAATTAAACCAGCACCATTTTTGATGGTGCTGGTTGATAACAATCAAGATCTTTCCGGCGTAACGCTTTTTGCAACTACGGCTTCGGTCAGTTCCGGCGAGCACATTTCGATAAAGTGATAGGCAAATTTGCGCAGCAAACGCCCCTTGAGAATTGCCAGCTTGGTATGGTTCTGCAGGAATAAGTGCTCACCATCCAATAATTGCAGAGCAGTGTCGCGTTCGGGGGAAAATGCAACGGACGCAATAATGCCAATGCCTAAATCCAGTTCAACATAGGATTTAATAACATCCGCATCCAGAGCGGACATGACGATATCCGGCGTTAATCCCGCTTCCTGAAACACTTTTTCCACTTGCGCGCGACCGGTAAAACCTTCGTGGTAAGTGATAATCGGATATTCCGCAATGGCTTCCAGCGTGAGCGTTTTCAGAATCGTCAATGGATGATTCTTGGGTACTACCACCGCGTGGCGCCAGGAATAAAACGGAAAAGACGCTAATTCTTCGATATCGCCGAGAGATTCGGTTGCCACCCCTATATCCGCTTCGCCTTCCAATAACATCTGGACAATTTCTTTAGGACTGCCTTGATGCAAGCGCAGATGCACTTTGGGATATTGCTTTTTAAAAGCTGTGACCACTTGCGGCAGGATATAGCGCGCCTGGGTGTGCGTCGCCGCAACGGTCAATTGCCCGGTATCCTGGCGACTGTAATGGTCGGCGAGATTTTTAATACTGCTGGCGTCCAGTAGCATGCGCTCGACCAGTTTTACCATCTCCCTGCCCGGTTCTGTCAGACCTAGAAGGCGCTTTCCCCGGCGGATATACAGCTCCACGCCCAGCTCATCTTCCAAATCCTTGATATGTTTGGATACACCCGATTGGGACGTATGCAAAACATTGGCGACTTCCGTGAGATTAAAGTTCTGCCGAACGGTCTCGCGGATGATGCGCAACTGCTGGAAATTCATGCCTACCTCACTCGCTTATTTTTCTCTGTGTCAGTTCTAGTTTTTAGTTCAGCTGTTGAAAAATCAACAGTGCTGTTTCATCTATTCCCGAATTCGTTATATCTAGCGCAGATATTCTCATTTTGAAAACAGCGCCCGGAAGATTAGCATTTGCCGCATCTTGATTCGTCATATTTTGTTGTTCTAACCATATGCCACTCACCGTTTTGATGAACTATTTTAATGAGCAGCTGCAGCTGAGCGCGCGAACGCTTTCGCTTCCAGAAATTGGCTTCTATAAGGCATCAAACCTGTTCGGTGCGCGTTTTGGCAGTCTTACTTTCGGCAGTTATTTCTCCAAAATCCTGGCGCCTGATGGCAAACATATCATCGGCCACGCAAGCGAAACATTGGTTCGCTCCGCTCTCGGTAAAGAGCTGCTGCTCGACGAAGTTTATGCTTCCCTCGAAGACCCGGCTCATATAGTCCAACTGGATCGTCTGGTGCGTACATTGCACTCGCTGAATTATCTGCAACGGTTCAGCGGCAACGGCATTCTCGCGCTAAGCGTCCACCCGCGCCACATCATTTCAATATCGTCGGACTACGGCAAGGTATTTGAAGCCATCCTGAGCGATTGCGGATTGGGACCGGAGCGGGTGTTGTTGCACACCCGTCTTCTCAATGGCACCAGCCTGCCCCACTTTTCCCTGGCGCTGCAGGGTTATCGCTCCCGCGGTTATCAGGTGGGCCTCAATGTTTACAGTCAGCAAGATCTTGATTTGCTTAGCAATCTGGATGTCGAACCGGACGCGGTTTTTATCCATGTACCGGAGCACGAGCAGCCAGCTTTTGAACAATCGGAGTGGGACCCACCGCTGAATTCCCTAAAGATTTTTGCCAAAGCCAAACACTTTTTAGTCGCCAATGAAGAAGAGCCGCCACCGGCATCGGTAGGCGAATTCGACGGATCACTGGTCCGTTATCGACCGTCGGCGGCGTTATCGATCTGAGCCGTAACTTTAGACGCGCCCCGCGTCTTTTTTTAAACCTTAACTTGTTATAACAGGACAGGCTGATTGAAAAATTCTGATTATCAATTGGCCGCGCTCTCTCCCGTGCCGCTCTACAGCCAGATCCGCGAGGTCTTGCGCAACCACATTCTCAACGGCACCTATGCGCCCTTGAGCCGTGTTCCCTCGGAAAGCGAGTTGGGTGAACTGTTTAAAGTCAGTCGCATTACCATCCGGCAAGCGCTGAACGATTTGCAAAAAGACGGGTTGATTTTTCGCATTCCAGGGAAAGGCACTTACGTTTCCAAACCTAAAGCGTTTCAGAACGTTTCCAGTTTGCAAGGTCTTGCAGAATCGCTTGCGCGCTTTGGTCATGAAGTTACAAACCGGGTGCGCAGTTTTCACTACGCTCCTGCGCCACCTTTGGTCGCCGAGCGATTGCATTTATCCGAAGGCGAACAGGTTGCGGAAATCAAGCGCGTGCGTTACGTCAATCGCGAGCCTGTATCTGTCGAAGTCACTTATTTGCCGGAAGAAGCCGCAAAAGGATTGGAAAAAGCCGATCTGATAACGCGGGATATTTTCTTGATTCTGGAAAATGATCTCGGCTATTCACTCGGCCATGCGGATTTATCTATTGACGCTGTGCAAGCCAATGAGGAATTGGCAACGGTGCTCAACATCGCAATCGGTGCGCCCATTATGCGCATCGAGCGACTCACACATTTGGAAGATGGTACACCGCTGGATTTTGAATACCTCTATTACCGCGGAGATGCTTTCCAGTATCGCCTGCGAATTGATCGTCAGCGCGCCGAGCGCGGGAGACAAGATTCATGAGTTTTGAGCAGTTTAAAAATATTGAGCAGGAATACGACATTGTGGTCGTCGGTGGCGGCACCGCCGGTCCAATGGCAGCGATTAAAGCGAAGGAACGCAATCCCAATTTGCGCGTATTGCTGCTGGACAAAGCCAACGTCAAACGTTGCGGTGCCATCAGCATGGGCATGGATGGATTAAATAATGCAGTTATTCCCGGCCATGCAACACCGGAACAATACACGCGGGAAATTACTATTGCGAATGACGGAATCGTCAATCAGGCAACGGTTTATGCCTACGCCAAACACAGTTTCACCACTATCGAACAATTGGATCGCTGGGGCGTGAAATTTGAAAAGGATGGAACCGGCGATTACGCGGTAAAAAAAGTACACCACATGGGCTCTTATGTGTTGCCCATGCCGCAGGGACACGACGTTAAAAAAGTGCTCTACCGTCAACTCAAGCGCGCGAAAGTGGCAATTACCAATCGCATTGTCAGCACACGTTTATTGACGGATGCGTCAGGTGCAATCGCCGGAGTTTTGGGTTTCGATTGTCGCACCGGCGATTTTCATATTATCCGCGCAAAAGCAGTGGTACTGAGCTGCGGCGCTGCCGGACGACTCGGCCTGCCTGCCTCCGGTTATTTGATGGGTACCTACGAAAATCCGACCAATGCGGGCGATGGCTACGCCATGGCATATCACGCCGGTGCGGAATTGGCGAATCTGGAATGTTTTCAAATCAATCCTTTGATCAAGGATTACAACGGTCCTGCTTGCGCTTATGTGACCGGTCCATTGGGTGGGTACACTGCCAATAACAAAGGTGATCGTTTTATCGAGTGCGATTACTGGAGCGGTCAGATGATGTGGGAGTTTTATCAGGAACTCCAAGGCGGCAATGGCCCGGTATTTTTGAAGTTGGATCATTTGGCGGAAGAAACCATTCAAACCATCGAGCATATTCTGCATAGCAATGAACGTCCCAGCCGAGGACAGTTCCATGCAAATCGCGGTACGGATTACCGCAAAAAAATGATCGAAATGCATATTTCCGAAATTGGTTTTTGTTCGGGCCACAGCGCCTCCGGCGTATGGGTCAACGAGCGCGCGGAAACTTCCGTTCCCGGACTTTATTCTGCCGGTGATATGGCAGCGGTGCCGCACAATTACATGTTGGGTGCGTTTACCTATGGTTGGTTTGCCGGCACCAATGCAGCAGATTATGTTGCTGAACGTGAATTGCAGCCGGTGGATCAACAGCAAATCACCAAAGAAAAACAGCGCGTTTACGCACCTTTGCTGCGCGAAACCGGGCTGCCACCCAATCAAGTGGAATACAAACTGCGTCGCTTTGTGAACGACTATCTCCAGCCGCCCAAAGTCACCAAAAAAATGGAAATCGCGCTCGAGCGCTTTTCCCAGATCGAGCAGGACCTGGAGCAGATCAAAGCCAACAATCCGCACGAATTGATGCGTGCTATGGAGGTCTCCGTCATTCGTGATTGTGCAGAAATGGCTGCACGGGCGTCGCTGTTCCGCCAGGAAAGTCGCTGGGGGCTTTACCACTATCGTGTGGATTTTCCTGAAAGGGATGACCAGAACTGGTTTTGCCATTGCCACCTGAAAAAAGACGAGCAAGGTCGCATGGTGAGCTTTAAAAAAGCAGTTGAACCTTACATTGTGCCGCTCCCCTCTCACGAGAAAGATGCGTATCACAACTTAAGATTGAAAGCTTCCAACGGCTGATTTTTGCCTTTTACTGAAGAGATTTATATGTCCCAGAAAGCGCACGACATTTTTTTTCGTAGTAACGCGCCTGTCACAGTGGATGAGGACAAATGTATCGCGCACAAGGGATGCACAGTTTGTGTTGATGTTTGTCCGATGGACTTATTGGCGATCAATCCGGAAACGCAAAAAGCCTATATGCAATACGACGAATGCTGGTATTGCATGCCGTGCGAAACCGATTGTCCGACTGGCGCGGTGAAAGTAGAAATTCCCTATTTACTTCGTTAACTCCATATGCTGCTACCCAACCCGTGGGCGCACTGATTTTAAAAATGCACGCGTGACCTACTCCAACTCAAGAGAGGCACGTAAATTTGTGAGGATTACCATGCGTCTGCATAAAATTTTTCTTTCCCTGCAGCTGCCTTTGGTCGGTTTGACCGCTGAGGCACAGACGACTATCCGTGTTGCCATAGGCACACAAGACACCACCATCAATTGCGCTGCTGGCGGTTTGTTGGTTCGCGAATTGAATTTGCTGGAAAAATATCTGCCGCGCACCGGCAAATATGCAAACGTCAAATACGATATTCAATGGCGCAACTTCACCAGCGGCGCGCCGCTGACCAACGAAATGGTCGCTGGCAAACTGGATTTTGGCGCTATGGCGGAGTTTCCCGCGTCGTTCAACGGCGTCGCCCATCAGGAAGCGGGCAAGCGCAGTTTGTTTATCAATGTTTTGTCCGGCAGTATTAAAGGCAGTGGTAATGGCATAGTTGTCCCTGCCGCATCGTCCGTTCAATCCTTGAGTGAATTGAAAGGCAAAACCATTTCCGTGCCTTTTGCGTCCACTGCTCACGGCGTTTTGTTGCGCGCGATTCGCGATCTCGGTTGGGATCCGGACAAAGATGTGCGCATTATTACCCAAGCTCCGGAAATTGCCGGTTCAGCATTAAAAAGTAACCGCATCGACGCACATGCGAACTTTGTGCCTTTTGCCGATTTGTTCCCCAACCGCGGTTTCGCGCGCAAAATTTTTGATGGCTCACAAGTGAATGCGCCTACTTTCCACGGCAGTCTGGTGGACGCGGCATATGCGGAAAAATATCCGGAAATCGTTATTGCTTATCAGCGCGCGGTTTTGGAAGCGGATCAGTTGTTGGCATCTGAGCCGGAAAAATACAGCGAGTTAATTGAAAAAGTGACCGGCATAGAAGCAGAAGTAAACTATCTGTTCCACGGGCCTCTCGGCCTGCAAACGCGTGATTTAACCTGGAAACCGGAGTATCGCCAAGGCACACAAACCGCGATCGATACGTTGAAATCCATGAAGCGCACCAACCGCGATCTGGATGTCGCCGCGTTCATTAATGACACCTATATTCGTCAGGCATTTGCACAATCCGGCAAAGATTACGATGCCGCTCTGAAAAATTACGCTCCGGTTCCTCTGACCGCCAATGACGCCGTTACCGGTAAACCCATTACCGATTTCAGCCGCTTGGCTCAGGTTTGGGTAAAAGACGAGCCTAAAGTGCGTCATTACAGTTCACCAGAAGCGGCTTTCAAAGCAGTTGCAGAATTGGATGCGGAAGGAAAAGCCATTCGCGCCATTTATGCTCAAGCACGTGATACCGGCCTCAAACTGCTCGCCGGACAGGCTTGGTTTGTGCAAAGCAAAAACGGTGAATTAAGCGCATTTCTGTTGAAAGACCAGGCGGAAAAATATGCACGTGAACACGGCGGACAAGTACGCGACTTTGCGTCTGTAAGCCGCTAATCAAAAGGGTTGAATTATGCGTGGTACCTTTCTACAGCCACCCAAATTTTTGATACCGGGGTTGTCGCTGATCGCCTGTGTGATTTTTTGGCACCTGGCCTCAACCTATAAGTTGGATCTGGGATTGGTGTCATTTGTGTATGTCCCGTCACCCTATGCGGTGGCGGTTGCTGCCGGCGAACTGGTCACCTCTTCCAAATTGTTGCCACATCTCACCAGCAGTCTCAGCCGTGTATTTGCCGGTTACGGTGCAGCGGCGCTGTTGGGCATTGGCATAGGACTTTTTATTGGCCGGTGGAAATTGATGGAATCCGTCCTGCTTCCGCCGTTGGAAGTATTGCGCCCGATTCCCGCTGTTGCGTGGATCCCTCTGGCGATTCTGATATTTCCATCGTCTGAATTGTCGATGATTTTTATTACTTTTACTGGCGCGCTGTTTCCAATTTTGCTCAATACCATTCACGGTGTTGAAGCCGTGGATAAAAGGCTGGTCGCCTCGGCGCGCAGCTTGGGCGCAAAACCCTGGGCAATTTTGCGAGAAATCATTTTGCCTGGAGCTGCTCCGAGCATTATCACCGGTCTTACCATCGGTATGGGGACCTCGTGGTTCTGCTTGGTGACAGCGGAAATGATCTCCGGCCAATGGGGCATTGGTTATTACACCTGGGAAAGTTATTTGATCCAGCGTTATCCCGATATTGTTGTGGGGATGTTATTAATCGGAATTCTTGGTATGGGCAGCAGCTTTTTGATTAAAGTCGCCGGTCGATTTTTGATTCCCTGGTATCACCTGCGGAGGAATGTCTAATGAATGCAGCAGCATCCACATCCAGCGCGGTGTCCGCTTCGAATTTGTCCATTCATTTAGGGCATGGAGCGGATCGATTTGAAGCCGTGCAGAATGTTCAATTCAATATCAGGTCCGGGGAATTTATCTGCATATTGGGCCCTTCCGGTTGTGGTAAATCGACGCTCCTCGGCGCACTGGCGGGCCATTTGCAACCGAGCGGCGGCCAACTTCTGGTGGATGGAAAACCTGTCGGTGGCCCAGGGCCGGATCGCGGCATGGTGTTTCAACAACACACATTATTTCCCTGGCGCAATGTGATCGACAATGTCGCCTTCGGGTTAAAAATGCGCGGCGTCAATCGTTCGCAGCGTCTTCAGCAAGCACATGAAATTTTGCAGCTAGTAGGTTTGCAAGGTTTTGAACGTCGCTGGCCAAGTCAATTGTCCGGCGGTATGCAACAGCGCGTGGAAATTGCCCGTGTTCTGATAAATCATCCCAGTCTGTTGTTAATGGACGAGCCATTTGGCGCACTGGATGCGCAATGCCGCATGGAAATGCAGCAATTGTTGCTGGAAATCTGGGGTCGTATTCGCACGACCGTAGTGTTTGTTACTCACGATATTGATGAAGCGATTTTTCTGGCAGATCGCATTTTGGTAATGAGTCCAAGACCAGGACGCATTATCGAAGATCTACGTGTGGATTTTGCGCGTCCGCGTGACGCGGAAGTCGTGACAACACCGGAATTTATGCATCTCAAGCGCCACTGTTTAGAATTATTGCGTCACGAACAAGGACGCGCCCTGCCCCGTTTATCGCCGCTCGGTATTCCGACGGCAGAACCGCAAGCCATTATTTGATTTAGGAAATTTATGCCGACTGACAATACTTTTGCTCTGCCGTCCACCGATAATCCTTTGATTCAGGAATTATTGCCACGTCTTGCGAGCGACGACGCAGGTGTACGGCGAGTCGCTTTGATTGAGCTGGCAGATCTGGAAGATCCGGACTCACTACCATTTTTTGAGCATGCGGTTCGGCTGGATGAAGATCCCGTTTTGCGTGCCCAAGCGGCGAAATTATTGGAAGCCTGGGACGAGCCGGAAATTGCAACAGCATTATGCGACGCCCTTTCTGATCCTGACCAAAGTGTGCGGGAAGCTGCGGCGCTGAGTCTGACGGAATTTAAAAGTCCAGAATCGGGTTATGCCATTTTAGGTTATACCTCTCATCCTAGTCCGGAAGTGCGAGCATATGTTTTTCGCGCGCTGCGGGAAATTCGTCTGCCGGAAAGTGCGGAACCTGCGCTTGCAGCATTGGGCGATGAAAATGCCGTTATCCGCCGCGAAGCGGTTGGTGTGCTCGGTTGGTTAAAACATCTCCCTGCTATTCCACAGTTGGCGAAACTGGCAACCGATGACCCGGTTGAAGATGTGCGCCGCACTGCGGTAGGAACACTTTCCATGTCAGATAATACCGAAGCGGCAAATGCCCTTTTAACGGCATTAAAAGACAGCGCGTGGCAAGTGCGCGAAGAAGCGGCAAGCGCATTTGGAAAATTGCGTTTGCAAAGCGGCGCCAAGGCTCTGTTGGAATTGCTGGCAGATGATTATTGGCAATGCCGGCTGCAAGCCGCTCGCGCGCTCGGTAAACTGCGTTTTGTTCCAGCTATTTCCGCGCTGCAGGAATTGTTGAGTCATACCATCAGCAATTTACGCAAAGAAGCCGCGCTTGCCTTAGGTGAAATTGGCGATAAAAGCGCCGTGTCTGCTCTGCGCTTGGCGGAACAAGACAGCGATCCGGAAGTTCGCAAAGCAGTACGTATTGCTCTGGCACAATTGGAAGCACCTCTGTGATGAACCGTCCTGCGCCGCGCGAAATTAAAAATCGCCGTGCCGAGAAACAATTATTCATTCAATGGAGTGAAACGGAGCAGCAGACGATTTCCCATCTGCGCTTGCGCGGTCTTTGCCCCTGTTCCCAATGTAGAGCCGCCCGCATCCGCGGGCAAATTTCGCTGGTGGATGAATCGGTTACAGTAGAGAAAATCAACCCATTTCCCTATGGTGTACAGTTGGTATTCAGTGATGGCCACGATCGGGGGATTTTTCCGTGGAGTTATTTATTTGAAATGGAGCTTTCGTAGGTTGGCAGTTTTGAGGTAGGTCGGAAAAAGCGCAGCCCTTTTCCGACCTATATCATTTAATCTCTTCTTCTATTTCGATTCACCGCGTCTTTGGCCCACACTGCCGCCGTGGCATCGCGTTTTGGCGGCGTCTCGATTTCTGCTTCTTCTGATACTGCCTCTTCGGTCTTTACCTCAGCAATCTGTGTGGTGGGTGTGGCCTCTTCCGATAAGGCCAGTTGCGCATTATCAATTTCAATAATGGAAAGGTCCGTAAGCAATGCGAGGCTGATGGCTGCCGTGGTCGTTAGAAACATACAAATGCTCTCATAGAAGAAATGGATTAACTCACCCAAGGCATTCCGCTTTGCCGCCAGCCGCCTTTGCCGCGCGCTAGGCAGTGCTCGTGACTTCCTTCAAATCCCTCCAATACGCAAAACACATATTGGAACCTTGCGGTTACTGCCGCTTGAGCAGCGGCGACTGAGCGTTTTCCGCAACAACACAAAAATAACAAAGGCGTGTTGCGGGAGTATTGCTTTTGCAGCTGCTGCAAAAAACGCGTATTCGGTATTCTGTCCGGACCTTTTTGCCACGGAATATTGATGCTGTGAGGCACTTCTCCGAACAGCAGCAATTCTTCGGCGGAGCGGACGTCAACCAGGGATGCCAATCCCCTGCTAAATAAATGCCATGCATCCGCTGCGGTGATATCGCCTCCGTATACCAATCCCTCAGTGCGCGCAGCTTCCCAAATGGTGGATAAAGGTTCGGGAAGCCCTTGTGGCGTAAACAACGTCATGGTTTAGTAATCAAAAGATAGGCTGGCTTCAGGTGCGGTTAGCAAAATCGCAATCAAGGCGAGAGCAACCAACGTAACCAAAACCAACGCAAGCCAACTTCGTGAAGACTTGATCTCAACCAGTTGCTCCGCCGGTACAGCGGAATTTTTCGGAAAACGTTTATATCCGGTAAACATGGCAGATACCAAATTTTCCCGCTTCAAAACCAGATGCAGCAACACTGCAAGTATATGCACGGCTACGGCGCCAGCGATCCAGTAAAATAAATCTTTGTGTAACGCAGTGAGCGACAAGCTTAGTTCGTTGGAAACATAACCGTACAAGGCGCC
Organism: Saccharophagus sp. K07; assembly: GCF_014336955.1. GTDB lineage: Bacteria > Pseudomonadota > Gammaproteobacteria > Pseudomonadales > Cellvibrionaceae > UBA5868. Next base: position 1,468,814 of record NZ_QRAI01000001.1, read on the forward strand.
TGCATTGAAAATTTCATCGTTAGAAAACAGTCCAGTTACGGCTTGTACCAATAAGGTCAGTAATAACAGAACGACCATTAATGCGCCGAGCGGATTATGACCGGGTATTGACGCAACCCGACCTAATGCAAAATCTTTGGCGTAACGCCATGTGGCAATCGGCGATCGCAAAAACGCGACAAAACGCGCGTGATAGGTACCAAAAAAAACCCATAGAATTCGAAATACGACCAGCACAATAATCGCGTAGCCAAACCATTCGTGATATTTGAAATAAGCGACACCTAAGCGGTTAGTGACATAGGCACCAATAAATGAGAGCACCAAAGACCAGTGAAATAACCTAACCGGGAAATCCCATACCTTTACGCGTACGGAAGTGGCCGCGCTTTGAGCTTCGATTTGGCTTGGTGTGGAATTCTCGATTGTGGATGACATACTTACTTTCTTCCTACGCTTACTTCTCTTTATCTGCCTCCGCACTGACTTGGCCCAGATCAGCGCGGAAACAGTATTTACTTTAATCAAACTCTAACAACGTTATTTGAGCTTGAAGTTGTCATGGCAGCTCTTGCAATCCTGAGCAACTTTTTGCGCAGCTTCTTTAAAGGCTGGAGAGTTGGACTTTTCCTTGGCAACGACTGCAGCCAGGTTCTGTGCATTCTCTCTGAATTGCTTCAAGCTCTTTTTGAAATCGTCCTTTTTAGTCCAGATCTCAGGCCGGGCTTTGGACTGGGGTTCTCCCAGGTTGGAATCTTCTGGGAAGGTGCCATGTAAAAAGTCGTTCAGGAACACAATTCGATTGACTATTTTCTCCACGTCAACAGAGTTGTAATCCACCTCTCCCTTCAAAATTCCACCGACATGCTTAAAGTTTTTACCGATTAAATTGAAAGTCGCGCGACGAATTTCCACTGCTTCTTTACCGGAGACAACCGGGCCTGGCTTAGCAGCTTTGTCATCCGCCATAACACCCAGACTACCTAAAGAAAGAGCAACGGCAACAGCCAAAGCTTTAACTGGGTGTCGGTTCTTAATTTTCATGCTTCCACTCCTAATAGTTGTTTATGGATAGGCACTTCAAGGAGCCTCGTGGCGCTTAGGCAACTATTAAGCCAACGGCTTTAAATTCTTGTATTTTCCTTGAAAATCAATTGTTTAAACGTTTTGGCGGGTCGTATGAAGTGTTGCTGATGCAACGGTTGATAGGATCTATTGAGATGGAGTGTTGGTTTTTCATCACTTTGCTGTTTTAAGAACAGGTGGAGCATGTTCTTTAGTCGCGGAAAATGCGCAGCCATTCTCAGTAATCAGAATATTTTTTTCTATGCAAATAACCAAAGCGCTGAATAGCGATGAATCTTTAGGCAAAGAATCTTATGAGCTGCACAATTTCAAACAATACAGATACCGTTTACTTATCTCAAATTGTTTGTTTGCTGCAAAAGCAAAACACAAAATTGGCCGCTGTGCAAAATCCAGCGCTGGCGTATGATTCAGCGAAAATACTTAACAAGCAATAAAAAATTCTGTTTTTTGTTTTGGTATATCACTTGCACTAGGGCGAGCTCTCGCTACATGTTCAACAGGATTTATTATGAGCTTGCATTCGCAGTACAAAGTAAAGACGTCTTTTCGCCGTAAACCTTTAGCCGCAATTATTCTGGCCAGCGCCTTAGCGCCGAATTTTGCTTTTGCGCAAGCCGCTTCCACTGGCATAGTTGAAGAAATTCTTGTCATGGGCGCAGTGGCAGCATCAGCTGCAACAACCAGCTTAGAACAAGTTTACGACCTGCCACAATCACAGTCGGTCATTTCCGGCGATATTCTGGAGCGCGAATTGGGCCTTGACTACGAGGCCATTTCAAAGCGTCTCGCCAATGTAACCTTTAACCAGAACAACACGCGCGGAGCATCCTTATCAATTCGTGGTGTCGGTAAACGCGCTTTTGCGGAAGTACAAGATCCCAGCGTTCTGGTTGTTCAGGACGGCGTCAGTTTCGGTCTGACCGCTCTCGGTAATTTTGATTTTTACGATGTGGAAAGCGTTGAAGGCTTCCGCGGCCCCGTTGGCACCTGGGGTGGTAAAGGTGGTAGTTCGGGGGCTGTTTACGTCAATACTAAGCGGCCCTCTTTTGAGAAAGAAAGCGATTTGTCTTTGACCATTGGTGACAGAGAGGCCCTCATTATTAAAGGAGCCCTCGGTGGCCCGATTATTGACGATTTGCTCGCTTGGCGTGGATCTTTTGTAGTCGACAAGGGACGCGGTTACTACAAAAACCGCTATAACACCAATTACACCTTGTACGATAAGAACCGCCTGAGTGGTCGAGTGCAGCTTTTATTAACACCGACTGAGAATTTTGAGGCCCGACTCAGTGTCGACACAGAATCGCGTGCACCACAATTGCAAAATGGTTTGACCTTCTATCATGATCAGCCGGAATTTTATGAAAACGGCCAGCCGACCGATCCAACGGGAACCAGTGCTCAGGCAAAACTGGCCGGCTATTATTCCTACCCTAATTTGAATGATCTCTCCAACCGCACTTGGGTTCCTGCGCGCGACTGGTTTGTCGGCAGGGATTTTAATGGGGACATTTATACCTACGAGGATTATGTTTCCGGCGAGGAGCTTGAAGAGGTTTACTTCAATCAGATCGAAGGGCAAACGGTCTCCAACCGAGGTGCATTACTCGAATTGAAATATGCATTTGAAAATGCGGATTTCAAATCGGTTACAGCAGTACGCGAATATACCTTCGACGCCCACAATGATGAAGGCACTCCATTCGATATCAATATCGACGGCGGTGGCGGTGTGTTCTATCGCCAATACAGCCAGGAATTTATTTTGGATGGTCGAGTAGAAGATGCATTCAAATACCGCGTCGGGCTGTTTTTGTTTAAAACCGATAATGACATTACGTCGAAAACCGGTTGGGGTTCTGATGCCGGCGCCTGGTTTGCCTCCAACACTCAATACAATCTGCTGGATCGCAATGCCGGGGATAATCGAGGCTCTGGCTTAGCCTTATTGCGAGACACGCTGGATAATGCGCGCAAAATCGGCCATACCTACGTCAATACGCAAAGCAATGCAATTTTCGGCCAACTGAGTTGGAATTGGCATCCCTCCGCGCAATTGACAGCGGGCTTGCGTGTTGGAACTGAAGACCGAACGACCGGCGATATATTGACGATTGAAAACCACGGTTCAGGCCGTGCACTCAATCCAGTTGGTGTACGCGACGTCAAGCTCGGCGGATTCGCTTCAATCACCAACGGTAATCTTGGTACCAATATCCCTAATGCAGATGGCACAGTTACTCTGGTTAACAACAATACGCCTGAGCAACTGAGCTTGGCAGACCAAGTGGCGAATCGTTACTTTGGTGTGCCAATTACGGATATTCCTGGGCAAGCCTATGAAAGCTTAACTGCTGCACAAAAGGCGCAAGTCGGCGCGGCAAAATCGATCCGTGCTGCGCAAGTTGGACAGTTGTATTCCTATGTGGAAAGCGATTATGACGATACGCTCTACACCACACTTTTGACCCAAAGCTTTGAAATCAAGGACGGAATCAAAGTTTATGGCACTTGGCAATACGGGGAAAAATCCGGCACGGCGTTTCAGATTAACGGCGAGCCTGTGGGCGTAAAACCAGAAAAAACCAATGCCTATGAGGTCGGCTTAAAGACCATTTTGTTTGACGATACCTTGACCTTCAACATCGACGCATTTGTTATGGAGATCAAGGACTATCAACAAGCTGTACGTGCGGTGGATGACTTCCAAACCCAGGTCAATATTGATAACGGTATAGCGCCGGAACAAGCGATTGCTTATATCACTGCTCAAGGCAACGTGAATAAAGTAAAAGTACAAGGCGTAGAGTTTGATGCAGTCTATTCCGGTATTGAATATCTCAGTTTCCGGTTGAGCGGTGCCTACAATGATGCACGCTATAAAGACTTCAAAAATTCACCCAAACCACCAGAGTTGAACTATTTGAGTTCTCCATTTGTTGATCAAACGGGTGGTCGTTTACCGGGTGCAGCCCTTTGGACCATTAATTATGGAGCCGAATATCGCGTGCCTGTATGGCAAACGGAATTCCATGCAAGTTTCAATACGGCGTTTACCAGCGATTATTTGAACAACGACGATTTGTCTTCATATAGCCGCGTTCCCAGTTATAGCCGTACAGATGTTGCTATAGGTTTGGGCAGATTAAATGACGGTTTCGACGTTACTTTGATCGTGAAAAACGCATTCGATGATGACACTCACGAAGTAGGTTGGGTCAGTTATTCGCCCTACCCTTATCGCCGCTGGGTTGGTCTTACATTTTCCGGCACTTTCTAAGGAGGAAAATAAAAGCTCAACAACGAAATCAATGATAAAAAGGCGCGATTCTGATGAGTCGCGCCACAGATGGATTCTCCCTTTATGTGGATTGTCGAACTGGCCCTCCGCCGCCCCTATACCTTTATAGTGGCGGCGTTGCTGATTGTGCTGGCAACACCTTATGTATTAAGCCGCATGACGACCAATGTGTTTCCCTCCATCGATATCCCGGTGGTGGCACAGCTTTGGGAGTATCGCGGGCTTACCGCTAAAGAAATGTCCGAGCGAATTACCGGTCCGGCGGAGCGGGAATTAGGGCAAGCAGTAGACGATATTGTCTATACGGAATCGCTTGCGCTCGCGGGTTTGGGTCTGGTCAAAGTTTATTTTCAACCGGGCACGGATATTAATGCCGCCATGACGCAAGTCACCATGAGTGCAAACGGTGCTGCTCGCTCCATGCCGCCCGGCACTAACCCCGGCCGAGTACGTCGATACTCCGCATCTGAATTGCCCGTCATTCAATTGGGAATGTCGAGCAGTACGCTTTCCGATATCGAAATTGCTGATGCAGCAAGCACAGTATTACGCCCAATTATTGCCAGTAAAAAAGGTCTTTCTTTAACTGCACCCTATGGCTCGCGGCGTCGCCAAGTGTCTGTCGACCTGGATACGGATGCACTGCTCGCGCATGGTGTAACGCCATCTGAGTTGGTCAGTGCAATGGGAAAACAAAATCTTGTTTTACCGACCGGTAGCATGAAAATCGGCACGCAGGATTTTGATATCAAGCTCAACGGCAATATTCCCTCCATTCGGGAAATTGGTGAAATCCCCGTGCGCTCGCTGGCTGATCACAATGGAAATGGCCGCACAATTTTAGTTAAAGATCTCGCCAATGTGCGCGACGGTTATGATCCTGCAACGACAATTGCCCGGCAAAATGGTGCACGCAGCGTATTGAATTCTGTATTGGCTTATGGCGGCGTATCGACCATAGATGCGGTCAATCACATCAAAGATTCTATTCCGAAAATGTTGGATGTTATGCCGGAAGGTGTCGATATCAAACTTATGTTCGACCAGTCCGTGTTTGTCAGTGCGGCCATTAGCAATGTTTTGCATGAAGGATTAATCGCCGCGTCGCTGACAGCTGCGATGATTCTGTTGTTTCTCGGCAACTGGCGTAGCACTTGCATTATTGCGGTATCTATTCCTCTGGCGATTATGAGTTCGCTTATCGCCCTTTATTTGTTGGGACAGACAATTAATTTAATGACCTTGGGCGGTTTGGCGCTCGCTATTGGGATATTGGTCGACGATGCCACTGTGGAAATTGAAAATATCGAACGGCAGCTGGCGATGGGCAAACCACCGGTACAAGCCATTTTAGATGGTGCGCGTGAAATTGCTGCACCAGCATTTGTCTCGACTCTGTGTATCTGCATCGTATTTGTGCCTATGTTTTTCCTCGATGGCTTTGCGCGCTCCTTATTTGTTCCTATGGGGCAAGCGGTAGTGTTTGCCATGTTGGCGTCTTATCTGTTATCGCGGACCTTGGTACCGACATTGGTTATGTATATGCTGCGCAACCAACCGCTGCATGGAGAAAGCCAAAATAAAAATCTATTTACCCGCATCCACGAAAACTTTAACTACGGTTTTGAGAAATTTCGTTCTTACTACGTCGAAATTGTGCAACAGCTGCTGCAAAACGCGCGTGTTTTTGTCAGCGCATTTCTAGCGTTTTGCGCGCTCTCGCTCGGTCTTGTGCCGTCCCTTGGGCAGGATCTTTTTCCTATAGTGGATAGCGGTCAAATGCGTTTGCATATACGCGCCCCATCAGGAACACGCTTGGAAGAAATGCCGCCTTTGGTGGACCAGGTGGAAGATGTGATTCGTGCGCATATTCCTGTCGATCAAAGCGGAGAAATTCTCGATATTATCGGCGGTCCCTACAGCCCAATTAATACGCTGAACGGAAATTCCGGCACGAGTGAAGCGGCTGATGCGGAAATTATGATCAGCATTCAACGCGGCAAAGTCGGTACGCCGGAAATTATGCGCAATTTGCGTTTGGAGCTGTCGCGGCGTTTCCCTGACGTGGAGTTTTATTTCCAACCAGCTGATCAAATGGGACAAACGTTGAATTTCGGTATGCCCGCACCTATCGACATTCAATTTGTAGGCGGTCGTCCCGAACAGATTTTGCCTTTGGCTGCGGAATTGAATCATAAACTGCGCACAATTCCTGGACTGGTGGATGCACACGTTTATCAGCGTTGGAGCAAACCGACTCTTGCTTTAACCATGGATCGATTGCAGCTCCAGCAGTTGGGCCTTTCCGCGCGCGACGTTGCGGAAAATATGATGATCACGCTGAGCGGTTCCATGCAAACCAACCCCACCAATTGGCTCAATGAGGCAAACGGCAATACCTACAACATAGGTCCGCGCGCTTGGGAGTTGGATCTGGATAATATAGACGCGCTACTGCAAACGCCTGTAGGGCAAGGTCAGGATGGACGGCAACATCAACTCGGCAATTTTGTGACCTATGAGCGCACGGTGCAGTCATCTCTTATTACACGGCGCAACGGCATTAATACCATTAATATCCACGCCAATATTCAGGATCGCGATCTCGGTTCTGTTATGCGCGATATCGAAAAAACCTTGCAGGAATTTCGTCCCAATTTACCGCGCGGCGTAACGCTAGAATTGCGCGGCCAGACAGACACTTTAAAAGAAGCTTTTACAGGTTTGGGTTACGGACTGATTGTGGCAATTTTGCTGGTGTATTTGCTGGTGGTTGTCAATTTTCAGTCCTGGCTGGATCCTCTCATTATTATCGGCGCCCTGCCCGCTGCACTTGCAGGCATTACCTGGATGTTATTTCTCTCCGGCACAACCCTTAGCGTGCCTGCTCTCACGGGAACTGTTATGACCATGGGCGTGGCAACGGCGAATAGTATTCTGCTGGTATCGTTTGCGCGTACTTGTTTGTCCGAGGGTTTGTCGCCGAATCAAGCTGCACTTAAAGCGGCCGCCACACGCCTGCGCCCGGTGATGATGACGGCATTTGCCATGATTGTCGGCATGTTGCCCATGGCGTTGGGATTAGGCATTGGTGGCGAACAAAATGCACCTCTCGGCCGCGCAGTTATAGGCGGCTTGATTATGGCCACCATTTCCACTCTGTTATTTGTTCCAGTTATTTTCGCCAGCTTGCACAGTCGCCTCGCTCCCCAAACTACACCTGTGAATATGGCTTTAGTGCGTCCTTGAATTTTGTTTTGAGTAAAACTTGATGAACGATCTCGCCCACGCATATTTGGATGCTGTTATTGATGAACAAACTCACATAAAACCGAGTGAACCTGCTCAGTCAGTAACGCAAAGTAAAAAATCGCTTAAATCGGTTGCCTTGGTATTTTTAGGTGGTCTAGCTGTTGCTGCGGCAGTACGAGCCTATGTCAATTGGCAGGCGACCGAATCCTTGCACCAATACACCAGCGAGTTAATGCAAAAATCTGTACTGGTCACGCAAGCAAAACCCGGTGCGGTTACGCAAAATATTCGTCTGCCGACCACTTTGCGTGGCGACTCTGAAGCGGCTGTTTATGCGCGCAGCACCGGCTACCTCGCGACTTGGCATAAAGATATCGGCGATTTTGTTGTAAAAGGTGAATTGCTGGCAGTTATAGATACGCCGGAATTGGAGCAGGAGCTGGCTCAAGCCGTCGCACAGCGTGAGCAAATCAATGCTCGACTGCAATTAGCGCAACAAACCCTCACCCGCTGGGAACAACTCGGCGCGCGCAATGGTGCCGTTACCGAACAAGACCTTGCAGAAAAACGCAGTCTTTTACAGCAAGCCAATGCCGATCTTGCCGCTGCGGATGCGAATGTGCGCCGCTTGCAACAGCAGCAGGAATTTCGCCATATCACCGCACCTTTTGCCGGTGTAATTACCCGTCGCAGCGTGGAAGTGGGTGATTTGATTCGCAGCGCAGGTCAGGAGCTTTTTGCTATAGCTGCTACCAATCCGTTGCGGCTTACCGTATGGATTCCGCAAGCCTATGCACAACAAGTGCATGTCGGTCAGGAAGTGAAAGTCGAACTTAAAGAGCAACCCGGAACATACTTCACAGCTACTATTGAACGCCTCGCCGGAGGTATCGATCCCCGCTCCCGGTCTCGCCAAGCCGACCTAGTCCTGCAAAATCCCGATGACCAACTCCTCCCCGGCGCCTACGCCGAAGTCAATTTCCAACTCAGCAACACCACCAACGCCCTGGTTATCCCGCCAGCTGTTCTCTTTGTGAACTCCAAAGGCCCTCAGGTTGTTGTACTGGACAAGGATAATCGAGTGGAATTCCGCGAGATCAAATTGGGACGGGATTTGGGGCGTGAAGTGGAAGTGTTGGCCGGAATTACCGCTGAGGATATCTTGGTTGTTAGTCCGTCAGATCAGTTGAGAGCGGGTGAAATTGTGGAACCTAGAGGTTGGGGCGGATAATCTCGCCCTGTTCTTGTTTTTTGCCTTTCCCTTCAAATTGCCATTGCACATTCGCACATCATCGGATAAAAGGGAGCGCTCATAGCCGCGCGTGGTCGCGGAGTCATCAGAGCATTGTCCGGTATGTGTAAAATCTCGGCTAAATATTGCCTCTTGATCAGCCTGGTTATAGTGATTGCGTATGTTTTATGCGTTATTACAATGACGACACTTGGCATTAAACTGTGGCTACTGTTGTGGTCAACCCATTCCGGACACTTTGTTAAGCACAATATTCAAATTCAATAGGCGTCTGGTCACCCAGTGTTGAATGTGGTCGACACGAGTTGTAATAAGTCACGTATGCCCGCACGTCCTC
>NZ_QRAI01000002.1 GCF_014336955.1 Saccharophagus sp. K07
CGAGCACAGTAACAGCCATATGCAATTCCGCTTTACACCCAGTCATCCATGGGCCCCAAAAGGCCCACGTGCGACTCAACGGTGTTGCAAAGCCCCAATGATCGTTGGGCATATTGGTGGAGTTGAAGTGTCTTAGTTTGGAATCCGCTAGAACGTCATGACCCGGCAAGACTCGGGTTTGTTCCACTGACGAAAAGTGTGGACTATGCCTAGGCGCTTTAAAGCGCAACCGGTTGCCGGCAAGATGCAGAGTAGTCCAAGGCGCCCAGGAAAAGCTGGGCCCTTGGGGTACGCAGTAGTCTTCGCGCTTGCGCCACTCCAGCGGCGGGTATTTGAAATAATTACGCATGCCATCAACCTCAGCGCTTGAATTTGTGGCGCAAATCTTCCACGAGGCTTTGGCCCAGCGCGTACACCACACCACCACCGCTAATGGCAGCTACAATGCCGCCCAACATTGGCATGGACACCCCCATTGCCGCTGCCCCAGCCCCCGCTAACCCAACGGGACCCGCCGCTTTAACCAAGCCGTTAATCCAAGCCTGAGCATGGTAGCCCGTGTTGTAAGGGTCGTCGCTATTTTTCAGTCTCAGTCCCGCCACACTGAGCTGACTTACAGCGCCTTGTAGATCCCATCCCGTATCGGCAAAGCTTTCGTTTAATGTCAGCTCCAGTTTGTGCGCCAGTCGCAAAGCGTCGCCGGGCGAGGTGCGAGGATGATAGAGATAGGCGGTATGTCCTTTCAGCGTAATGCCTTTATCCACCAAAATTTGCATGGCTTGGGTCAGCACCACCGAGCCGCCTTTATCTGCCATCCATATCACCCCTTTGGTATTTTTAGCCTGAGCCATACTGGCGGCCAAATGCAGAGCGGAGGCACGGCTGCTGTTTTCCTTAAGGGCGTTATAGCGGATCATGCCACCCAAGCTCTTTTTTCCGGGAGTAAAGTGCAGGTCGTTTTCTCTATTGCGGGTATTGGCGGCGGCGATACCGAGGTGTTTTATTGCCTGAGGCATAACATTTCTAGCTGCATGATCGGCGCTTTTGTATCCCGAATCCGCAACGGCTACTAGGTGGCCTTCTTGAGACGCAACCTTGCCACCCTCAACGTATTTTGTTCTCCATGCATTATTCTCCGTATCAAACCGCGCCCGATACAGCCCCATCCGCGTCTGGTCGCGAATCTCCTCAGTCGCCTCATAATAATTCGCATCCAGTACCAACTCCGTCACGTGATATTGGCCGACAATGCCGGGATAGACGGTTGCTTTTAAACCCGGGAGAAAAACATAGAAGGCTTGTTCGCCCACAGCATTTTTAGGGCTGCCAAAAGGGCGGCAATAGACATTGTTTTTCCCCTGTAAGCCGGTGGTTAAAGCCTGCAGCTCTTTCACCGCAATGCGAGCCCAGTGGTTGCCGCGCAGTGCGGCCTGTTCTAGGCGTCTGTAGGTGTTGTGAAGGCCTGGGTGGATGGTGACGCGTCGGCCAGCGGCTGCGCCGGCGATGGTGGGGTAGTCCTTATAAAGGCTCATAACTCCTTGCTCCTATTTCATAGTCTGTGTCTCTGCAGCATGCTGCGGTTAGCTGCCGCTGGGGATGGTAAGGGAATTTTTCGCGAGTGTCATGAATGAAAAGCTCAATCTGACGGATCGCCGTTTCCTCTGGCCCCATTTGTGGCGAGATATTGTTCAATATTCCCCCGCAGGCCGCTTGTCATGCTGCAGTGTCAGCCCATGCGCAATAAGGGGTAATCATTAAATTGGTTAACTTGGTTTGCAATAACAAAGGGGGCGGGGAACACTTTATGGTAAGACCCCTCTGCATCGAATATGCTGGCGCTATATCACGTTACGGCTCGCGGCGGAAAAATAGGTCAGGGGAAAAGATTCTGCCTATAAATTTGGCTCTGCAATACAATTGGAAAGTAAGGAATAAATGTCAGTAATTTAGGCAGTGGACCGCGACTATGATTATCAGAGAAATTAGGCGCGCCATTGCGAATGAATACGCTTGGCCCGGCCAAGTTAGTGCAGATAAAAAAGCCGTTAAACTAGACAATATTACAAATTACATTGGACATTATGTGACGAGCGCTGGGTTGGAATTTTGCGTGAGCGAGGCCAAAGAAGGTTTAATGCTCGCGTATGAAGGTCAGCCGCCGCTATTCATTTATCCGTCATCGCCAGTTGAGTTTTTTACACCTGCACTAAATGTTGTTGTTCGTTTTGAGCTTGATAATAGCGCGCATGCAAGTGCATTAGTCATTCTTCAAAATGGAAATCAAATGAAAGCTTATCGTGCGGAGTTGAATTGAATAAAAGGGTCAGATTATTCGACGAAAAAGGGATTTATTTTGGGTGTATTGAGAAAGAGGTGAGCGAAATCCGATAAATAAATCTGGCCAAATTTCAATAAATAGGGGCGAGCCGATTTTTCGGTCGCCCCCTTTTTTTAATCAAGGCACCAAATTAGCAAAAAATTGAAACACGTCCGGCAGCACCAGCGGCACCATGCCGGCGTGGTCGGCGTTGACTTCTTTATAGGTGACGTCAAATTCCCGCGCTTTAAGCCAGTCGCGCAATACTCGGCTGCCGGTCAAAGAGGGCGTGGCGCCGGTGCCTTCGGTCACGAGTAGCGGCATGGTGCTCAGGTTTTCCCAGGGGTAACCCTGCTCCTGCACAAAGGGGCCGGACATAGGCGCCAAACCTGCCCAGTAGCTGGAATATTTCGCGCCTATGTACCAGGTGCCGCCGCTGCCCATGGAGTGCCCGGTCAGGAACATGGCTTTGTCGTTAATTGGGTATTCGCCGCGCACCAATTCAATAACGTTGATAACGTCTCGCTCGCTGAGGGCTTCTGCGGCTCGTCGCTCCTGGGTGATGCTGGCGAGCATATTCGCCGCCTCCTGGGGTTGGCCAAACACGGCTGGTAGGCGAAGCATGGTGCCGTACGCGCCGCCGTAGCCCAGCGCCGACGCCAAAATAAAGCCATGTTGCTCCGCCAGCCTCGCCATTTGCCGGTTATTTTGATCGACATAAGAGTTTTCATCGTTGCCCGCGCCGTGCAGGAACACCACCAAAGGCAAGGCGCTGACGCCGTCCCAGCTGCTCGGCACCACCAAGCGATAACCCACCTGCGCGTTGACCTCTGGGAAGTAATAACTGCGTCTTTGATCACCCTTCGCCCGCCAACCTGAAGCGCCTGGTCTCAAAGTGTTTTGCGCAAACGTACGCGCTGCCTGAATTTGTTGGGCGGAGTCCAGCATGGTGCCAAATGCCACTGGCGTGGGTGCGCTCAGTTCACCGGTGTAATTACCAATATGCAGCCAATCGATCTTCGCGCCGGGCAGGTCGCCAACGCTAAGGCGAATAACCTGCAATCCAGGCTCTAAATGAATAGCGCCCAGAGCAATCGTTCTAAAAGCGGCATCCTCGCCCGAATAAGGCACTGCTACAGTTAACAGATGTGTGTCGCACTGGCTTAGCTCCAGTGTGCGGCCAGCGCCCGCCGCGCCAACTTTTGCGACCACTTGGTATTCGCCTGCAGCCGCAACATTAACGGTGTATTCCAGATACTCGCCCGCATCCGTGTTGACCACCGCATAACCCCCGTTGATTGCGGCAATATCCACCGCCGTATCCCGATAGGCGCCGCCCTGGTTCTGCGGCGTGGAATCATAAAAGCCTTCCAGGTCGAAATTTTCCGCTTCCACGCGTCCAGGCAGCTCAATTGGTGTGCCTTGCCAAGCGTTGGCAGCGACACCTGGGCACGCATGATTCGATCCACCTGAGCTGGAAGACGAGCTTGATGAAGATGAGCTGCTGGAAGACGAAGAGCTGCTTGAAAAGGAGCTGGAAGAAGTGCCGCCATCACCGCCGCAACCGCTCAGCGACAATATAAAAGCCAACAACAAGGGCGACGCGCGACCTCGAAATGTGTGGAGATATGTCATGCAAAATTCCTTTATGGTGAGCGGCACGGAGATAAAGAGGGATTGTAAAGGTCGGCACAATCGGGTTCAGTTACGCAATGCACAGGCTTTAACAAAATATTGAAGTTGAGTGTTATCACGGGTTATGCCACGTCCAAGCAGGAGATCAGCAATTGAAAAATAAAACATTATGTGATGTGGTCGAGGCCGGGCCGGAGCAGTTGGTTATTAAATTAGCGCGTTCAGATAAACCAGTTGTTGTGCCCGGATCAGTGTTGGAGGCTCAATTGGAGCTGCAGAACGGTTGGGTGCTGATCCTTACGACGGAAAACTCTCCTTATGATGAGGCGCTGCATCTAACTCTGTTGGACAAGAATTTTGATGTTCTTGATCAGGTTGAACTGTCTGAAGATATGACGCCGGGAATTGTTAAAGACATTAAGATTATGGACGGTGAGCACCTTCAATTCATGTTTAATCGAGCGGAGCCATATGTTTTGGGTGTTGATGTAAAAGGTTTTTTGTTGCCCAAAGGTTCTGGGTGTTTGAAGAGAGATTTTGCGAAAAAGTTTGGCAAAAAATATTTGTATATTGAATAGGAATCAGAGGTGTGGGGGCGTTCACTCTGATTTTTTTGGCCGTAGGGCTGAAGGCCCGCAGCTTCCATCATAAATTTGAGGAGTTTAAATTCTATGCATTGGCGAACACATCCACATCTACAAAACAAACTTCATCCTCTGATCTGCAAGTCATAATTCATGAAGGCGGGCCGCGTGTCACGCAAAAATATCCGGAAGCGGTTTGGGTCTCAATTACAGCGTGTGAAAATAATGTATTTCAAGGGCGCGTCCTCAACGTTCCTTCGCAATTAGATTCCATAAAACAAAATGACATTATCAGTTTTCTTGCGAATACCGGCGGGCAATATGCGGTAATGACCACCGCGAAGTACCTGCGCGAAAGACCACAGTGGAAAATACATCCGTGTTCAAAATGCGGTTTTTCAGAATTATTCGATGTACCTTCGGATCTGGTTCGTGCAACCTTTCCATCTTTGTCTGATGATGCATTAATCGATGCCTTCACTACATTCTGCCCACTGTGTGATGGAACGCCGGTTGTTGAGCCACTCCGCTCGCTCCGCTGGTGGCAATTTGCAGCTGGTCGGCAATCAGGTGAAAACGAAGGTGGAAATGCAGATAAATATTAGGAAATTAAGTCAAAGCGGAAATGTAAGTACCAACTTTTATGCTGCTCCGACTGCATCGTAATCAGCGCACAACCTAAATCACAACAGCGAAGAAACTAATACCGCAATAAGATCTCCAAGTCCTCTGGTGCACTGCGTCAAGGTAGATAAATTTTCCAGCAGTTATAATAAAAATTCTGCTTAGACGCAAAAAACTGAAATCCAATTCGGTTACTACTTAAATTAAAGCTAGAGGTATTTATGGCTCGATTATCCTTAAAGAATAAGATAAGTGCGGCTGCAAGTGTCGCTGCGCTTGCGGCATTTTCAACGACGGCTTTCGGCCATGGATTAATGGTGGATCCACCTGCGCGCAACGCATTTTGTGGTTATTTGGAAAAAGCGGATCAGGCGGTAACCCCGGCTTGCGTGGCTGCGGCGCAGGCCGATGCCAACGGCATGTACCAATTTATGAGTGTCTTGACGCACGACATAGGCCGCATGGGGGGAACATCGAAGAATGTGTGCGGGTTCGACAGTGAAACTTGGCGGGGCGGTGCGACGCCTTGGGATCATCAGTTCGATTGGCCAACAACCGCAATTGGTAGTGGCCCCTTGACCATTACCTGGGATATTTCATGGGGTCCACACTACGACGACACTGACGAGTTTCGCTATTGGATCACCAAGGCCGATTTTAATTATGTAGTCGGCGGTAATTTAACGTGGGACGATTTTGAAAGCTCGCCTTTTTGTGTACTCAAATACAGTGATACCAATCCGGGTGCAAATCCGGCGGTAGTCGCTGATAAAGCAAAAAGTTTATTTCATACAACCTGTACTGTGCCGGAGCGCTCCGGGCGCCATATTATTTATGGTGAATGGGGTCGCAATCATTTCACCTACGAGCGTTTCCACGGCTGTATGGACGTAGTGATTAATGGCAGTGGTGGCAATCCAGGTTCGTCATCCAGCAGCTCCTCGTCGAGCTCCAGCAGTTCCTCTTCTGCTAGCAGTTCATCATCGAGTAGTTCGTCATCGTCTGGAGTAGCGAGCAGTTCCAGTTCTTCATCGTCCAGTTCGTCGAGTTCGTCTTCATCGTCCTCAAGTTCGTCATCAAGCTCAAGTTCTTCTTCGAGCTCGAGTTCTTCTTCAAGCTCTGGCGGCAGTGGTCTTGGAGGTCTCGCTTGCGATTATGTGATCTCGAACGAATGGAACACGGGATTTGTTGCTGAAGTGCGCTTGACCAATATCGGAGACTCGCTGATTAATGGTTGGAGCGTGAATTGGACCTATAGTGATGGCTCCGCCATAACCAACAGCTGGAACACCACCCTCGCAGGCAATAATCCCTATACCGCGAGCAATGTCAGCTGGAACGGCAATATCCTGCCAGGCCAGACCGTCACCTTCGGAATGCAAGGCAATAAAGGAAGTGAAAATGCGGAATTACCGCAACTGCAGGGAGAGCTCTGTACGCGATAAAAAAACGCCCGGCGAAGCAATTCGCCGGGCTTGTATTCGGTAAATAAAACTCCCGCCTTTTCTGCTTATTTCTCTGTTTTTGCTCGGCCAAGATTCGCAATTAGATTCCATAAAGCAACACGATACCATCAGTTTCCTGCGAATATCGGGTGCGATATGCGGTAATGACCACCGTGACGTATCTGCACGAGAGGTCTTAGTGGAAGCTGTATTGAAAATGCGGTTCACAGAATTATCGATTCACCTTCCTGTCTGGTTCGACACACCTTTTCATCTTTGCCTGATGAGGCGTTAATGTAGAGCTGCTCCGCTTGCTCCGGCGGTGGCATTTCGCTGCTGGCCGGCAATCAGATGGAAATCAAGATTGAGTTATAGAATGACGGCTGGCTGAGTTGATCAACGGAGGAAGAGGACTGAAAAGAACTTGTTTTAAGTGGGCGTTTAAGTGGGCATATACGCTTGCGTAGGGGAGGAGCTTTTGGAAAAGGTTATACGACGGTTGGTTGAGAGGTAAAGGCCATGGAACTATTGGATTTAAGTTGCATTCGTGACTGAATTTATCTGGATAAATAAGGAGTGAACTGTGGAGCAATTTAAAACATTAGAGGATTTGAGGGACTATATAAAAACCCTGGGTAATTTTTATGCTCGTCCCACAGAACGAGGGGCGCACCCGACTTTATATCTCAATTCGGGAGAAAAGGGGGTCATACAGGGAGTGCGTAAGCGTGATTACATGTTCTCAGCTGATGAGCAATGGGTTCTTCCCTACAGCAATATGGGTTTATCGTTTTCTGCGCACTGGCAACATTTGAAGCGTATTTACAGGCTCAAACAGAAAGTTACCGGAGGAAAGCAGATAGATGTTTTTTGGGTGCTGGAAAAGGCAGATATTCCAGAGGGATTGGAATTTCAGCAGGATCCAAAAGATTCGCAACACTATCTTTTGGTGGTAAAAGAAAAGATGCATGTTAGCGAGCTTGTGAGGAAGCTCAAATGGATAGCAGATAGAATGTCTAAGATTACCAGTGCGGAGAAGGTCTTATGATCGAATATAGATTCCCAGAAGAAAAGTCCATCCTCTTGCATTACGCCGAAAAGATGCAAGCAGAATTGGCAAAGCAAATAATTTTGAAAGGAAGCGTGGCTGATAAAAAAGAGGCTAGGGTGCTGTCTGAGTTTTATTGGTGTATGGTTGATGCGGCCGTGGCTGATGAAGGTAACGGGATTCCTGTATTAGAAGCAGAAGGTGTTTCTGCTTGGATGGAATATATCTTCCATTCTTTAAATGGCTACTTGGTAAGCAATGGATATGCTGAAGAATGGGATGCTGAATAGGGACGGTGAGGCCGTTGGCCTCGCCTTTTGCGTTGGAAGTTAGGTTGTGTAGTTTAAGAGCTTGCTATGAAAATCTTGAGCTTTCTAGGGGTTAATAATTTTTCAGAAAAATAGGGGCGGTGAGAAAGTTATGCTAAGAGATGTGTGATCAATTAGCACGAGCCTCCGTCTGTCGGTTACGGATGATGGAGCATTAGTGCACAGCTCGAACCCGGATAAGTTTGTTAAGAAAAAAGGAGAATTTTTGGAGGCTTTGACAGAGACTAGTGTCTCAATACTTGAAAAGTATGAACTAAATATCGAACAGGAACTAATTTTGAGGAGAAATGGCGCTAGCCTGAGCAGACTTAAGAGCCTATTCAATTGTGATGATGTTAAAAGTGCTATTCGATATTTTTCTGGCGCAATCGAGCAGGCAACCGATTTAAATAGAGGGGCTGTGGACAATATAAGGTGGACCGAAGATTATATACGAAGGCTGGTCTATAGTAATTTGATTACTTCATTGGAAACTTTTCTTTCAGACTTCTTGCTTGCCTATGTGCGTTGAGATTCCGATAGTTCACAGAAATGGTGTTAGAGAAGGATGTAAAAATCCAGAGGTATTTTCTAAATATGATGTTTTGGAGTTGGCAATAATGATACAGGATTTTGTTATTGATATTTTAGAAAAATAATTGCAAGAAATCTAAATGAATGAAAATCTTGATTGCCCAATAGACCTTGTTGCGGTAGTTGTGGCTAGCGCCTATGTGACCTCGTCCGTCGTTATTTCCAAAATAGGCACATTCCGAACATACCTGCTCCGCTAATTTTTGAAATGTTTTCCTCATGGTTGCTTCCGGGATGCACAGGATGTGAATTGCATAGCGAAACCGAGATTGTAGGCCATGGGATAATCCTCCAATACGAATAACGGACCGTTTGGAGCGAACAATGAAATCCTTGAATCTGGCACTTGCGGCTTTGGCGGTGGTGCTTAGCGGGTGCGGTGGCACCGCTGGCTCATCTTCTAATAGTTCATCCTCCAGCAGCTCGTCTTCTAGCAGTTCATCATCCAGTAGTTCATCTTCAGCGGCTTCTTCTTCAACGAGTTCTTCGTCGAGCAGTTCCAGTTCGTCCTCTTCATCGGGATATGCCGCCAGTGCCAGCGACGCGCTCACTACTGAGGCTTTGTCGGACCGTTCGGTGGTATTCGACACAAGCGCGCCGGGTATCAATAAATCCGTTCCCATCTGGGGTTTGGATACGGCCTGGGTGAGCGAAAGTAATATTCGGCGCGGGGTTGCTTTTATGGGCGCTGAGCGGGTGGATGTGGTGCGCGTGTCGTTTACGCCTACCGCCGCGCTGGTGAATGGTCAATTGCAGTCGGAGCAGTACGCGTTGCTGAATCAGCGCCTGGATTATGTGGATTTGGTCGGGCCACATGCGGCAGTGATGTTGAATGCGGACCCGCCGAAGGTGGATCCCTGGTTCAAGGATTCCAATGGCAACACCATAGCGTCGCGTTGGGCGGAGTTGATGGATGTCACAGCGCGCCGGGCAGAAGAGCGCGGTCGCACGGTGATTGCTGCAGCGCCGTTTAATGAGCCGGATTACTCAACCCATCAGGGCTCCATGCAGGCCTTTTACGATGTGGCGGGGGAGCTTGCGCAGAAATCCCGCTTTCGGAATGTACGTATCACTGGCGGTAATACCTTAAGCGCGGATGCGGCTGCTCCCTGGTACAACTTTTTGAAAGGCCGTTTGCACGAGGGCAATACCCATCAGCTCAATGGTAGTTTTGCCAACTACGCGGGGTTTTTCCAAACGGTGGTGGCCAATGGTCACCGCGCCGTGAATGACGAACTGCACAATGTGATGGAAGCCATTGTGGGCGTTGAATACGGCATGCAAACCGGGATTTGGTGGGGCACGGCGGAACGCGCGCGAGGTGAATTTGTAAAAGCCAGCGACGGCAAACGACTGGCTTACGCAGAGCACCGCCCCAACTGGACTGCAGCCGCTGTATATCGCGCACCTGATGGTCAGGTACAGGCATTTGCGGGTGCCTCGGAAAGACAGGCTACAGATACGACCTACCGTTTTGTGGCGAAAGATCGCGACGTATTTTTTGACGGTCACGGCCCGCAGCGCGAATACAACATTTTTGTGCCGGGCGGCACCGGCTATTGGGAAAACCAACCCAACGCCGAAAAAGTGGTGAATATCACTTGGGGTGAAGATATCCAGCCGCCCATCAACGGGCGCTACATTCTGGTCAATCGCAACAGTCAGAAAGTATTGGAAGTCGCGGATAACAGCACTGCTGATGGCGCCAATATTCAGCAGGGCAATTACACGGGCGCGGGCAATCAGCAGTGGAATATCGCACCGCTGGCACCGCGCAATGGAGGTGACTACAGCTACTTTAGTTTGAAAGCAGCGCACAGCGGCAAAGTGCCGGATGTGTTCGATTTTTCTTTGGCGGACGGCGGCAATATCGCGCAGTGGAGCGATTTGAACGGCAATAATCAGCATTGGTATTTGGAATACGCGGGCGATAACTGGTTTTATGTGTGCAGTCGTCTGAGCGCAAAATGTTTGGATGTGGAGGGTTCCAATACCGGCCACGGCGTTAACGTGCGGCAGTGGAGTCGCAACGGTGGAGAAAATCAGCAGTGGCGCTTGCTGCCGGCAAATGCCCCGCTGGAATTTAATCCGCCCAGCGCGCCTACCGAACTTGCGGCCAGTGCCAATGCCCATTCCATCCGTTTAAGCTGGCGTGCCAGCCCGGAAGCGGATGTAGCGGGCTACACAATTCTGCGCGCGGAATCCGCCGCAGGTCCCTACAACACCATCGCCCGGAATGTTGACGCAACTGCGTTTGTCGACAACACCATTAAGCCGGGACAAACCTATTTTTATAAAGTGCGCGCCGAAGATAAGTCGTTAAACCGCTCTGCTGCGACCACTGCAATTCAGGCGCAAGCGTCGGGTGGCCGCGCACTGCTCGCGCATTTGCGTTTCGACGGCGATTTATCCGATAGCAGCGAAAACCTGCATCACGCTGCCGCCAGAGGTACGGTGACCTTTGCGGCTGGCAGAAAAGGCAATGCGATCCAGCTCAACGGCAGTGACAATTTTTTGAAATTATCCAGCACCATTTCTCATCAGGACGCCATTACCGTCACAGCATGGGTTTATTGGAATGGCGGCAATGCGTGGCAGCGCATTTTCGATTTTGGCAACAGTGAAACCGAAAACGCATTTTTAACCGCTGCCGCAGACAACGGCAGACTGCGTTTTGCCATCAACCGCGGCGAAGGTGAGCAGCGCCTCAACGCTGGCACTCTGCCAACACGACAGTGGACGCATGTTGCGGTTATGTTGGATGCATCCGGCGGACGACTGTACGTCAATGGCAGCCTGGCGGATCAATCGAGCGCAATTACCGTAAAACTCACCGATTTTAATCCCGTCATTAACTACATCGGCCGCAGTCAATTTCCCGATCCTTTATTCAACGGCATGATTGATGATTTTCGGGTGTATAACTACGGTTTGAGTGAGGCGGAGTTGGCGGAAGTTATTGCGCAGTAACAAGTTTGGAATGAAGTGCAGATAAAACTAAATAAGCCTCGTCGCCACTTTGATTTTAAGTTTCGCTTTTAAGGATAAATAACATGGACAAAAATATTTTATTTCTTCTTTTTGTGGCGGTCGCCTCGCAGCGTCGGTAGCAATATCTAAGTCGCGGCGGTGATGCTATAGAGAGGAATCCCTAAATCTGGTCGCCGCTCAAAGCGGCGACCATGTCAACCGCTATACCTTATTCAAACTTCCACCAGTTGAATTTAAACAGATTGTCGCCGTTGCCATTGAACACCAGGAAGAGATCGTGGGTTCCGCTTGCGCCGCTCATCGGGCAGGTTACGGTGGTCCAGGACGAGTAACCGGAGACATCACATCTTCCCAACACTGGGCCGTTTAAGCTGTCCAGGCGCAGTTCGATGCTCGCATTGCCGGTCGCGGACGATACTCGTGCTTGGAAGGCTGTCACGCCGCTGCCGAAATTAACGTTCTTAACACTGATGTAATCGCCTCCACTGATGCGCGTGACGTTCTGGCCGCCGCCGGTGTCATTGCAGTTTTCTGTTTTGACGCCGGAGGCGAAGGCGATGGTTTCCGCCTCAACTCGCGCAAACGGGTTTAGCTTGGCGATGGCTTCGGGACCTTCGCCGTCGATCGGCAGTTTCGGAATACTACCGTCGGCGCCGTAGGTAAATTCCTGTACGGCTACAGAACGTTTGAAGTTATTGCCACCGGGCAGCGAGCTGTTGTGATAGAAAAAGTAGGAGCGTCCTTTGTAGTCGACAATGCCGGGGTGGTTGGTATAGGTTCTGCCCGCATCCATTATGTCGCCTTTGTAAGTCCACGGTCCCGTTGGTCTGTTACTGGTGGCGTAACTGATTTTCTCGCTGCCATTACCGCTGGCGGCGTAGATCATGTAGTAGATCGAGCCTCGTTTATAGAGCCATGGTCCCTCGACGAAACCGGATAGGCTGGCGGTCTGGATGCCGCCCGAGTAGCTGATTATGTCTGAGTTCAGTCGCACGTATTGCAGCGTGCCGTTGCCCCAATACATATAAGCCTGTCCGTCATCATCGATAAAGACGGTCGGGTCGATGTTGCTGGTTGGTCCGCGCGCCAGATGCGTGCCAAGAGGGTCGCGGAACGGGCCGATTGGACTGTCGGCAACGGCGACGCCGATTCGGGAGCCGGAGTTGTTGTTCAGTGGCACATAGAGGTAATACTTGCCGTTTCTTTCGATGGCTTGCGCCGCCCAGGCGCTGTCATTGCCCCAACTGAAGGTGCGGTAGCTGGCCGGGGAGCCATGGTCGGTCCAGTTCACCATGTCCGTCGTGGAGTACACCCGCCATTCGTTCATGGTGTAGAAGTTGTTCACCGTGACGTCTTCGTCATGGGTGGTGTAGACGTACAGTGTGTCTCCGAATACCACGGGTGCCGGGTCGGCTGTGTAGTTGGTTTGCACGAAGGGGTTTGTCCCGCGCGATAAGGGACCTGCATCCGGGTCGAGCGCGCCGTCCTGGGAGTAGATGGCAAAACCGCTGAGAGTGCCGTTATCGACGGTGGCTGTCAGCTTGATGCTAAGGTATCCATCACTCACGGTTACGCCTTTGATTAGTCGCGAGTAAGCGGTGTCGTGACCGGCGGTGGCGAATAGATCGAAGTCGCTAAAAAGCGTTTGGTCTTCTACGGTAACACTGAAAATGCGCGCAGCAGCAGTGGTTTGAAACAGCTCGTTAAAATACAGCTCAACATCGTAAGTCGCTGCTATGACCGGTATTTCATAGGAATAATTGCCGTAGCGCTCGGTCTGATACAAGGCGTCGTCATCGGTACCGGCAATGGGGTCAGTCGTTGAATTAACGGAACCCCCGCGATAATACTGATCCGCTTTAAAAGGCACGCCCGCAACCGTTATGGCGCTGCCGCCTGAGTTTATGGCCACCACCAGATCGCCCTGCGCTGAGCTGCCACTTGAACTCGACGAGGACGAGCTACTAGAGCTTGAAGAGCTGGAAGAGGAGCTGGATGCGCTGGTAGAACTGGAAGAGCTGCTTGAACTGCTACTTGAATTGCTATTGTCGCTGCCACAACCAACAAACCACATGCTGGTGGCAACAAGCGCAAGGGATAAGACCCGTTTGTTTGTTATTGATTTTTTCATGATGTAATCGCTTAAATTATTTATTGGTGTATTGAGCGACGATTACCCGTGGGGCGATATCTCCCAAATAAGAATATTTAAGAAAAATCACCAAGGTAATATGCTTCCCCAGTCGCAATGATGCAGCGTGATTCACTGTGACATAATTCCAGTTTTTATCGTTTGCTCTGGATTTATAAGGGTTTTTGTATTGGTGCTGGAGAGTTTTTTTATCATTCTTTCCGTCTTGCCAATGCATGCAAATTACCATTTGCATTCTTTATTTTTATTTAACTAACTGCACAATTAATAAAAAAATTTGCATTCTTTTAACCAGTTCCGTCCTTACACTATTGTCGAATTGCTTGCACCCTGTTCCGTCTCCCAGGTGACCGGTGTGGATTCTGGCTTGGTTTCTAATGGAAAGTATCAATTCGCGCTTGTGCAGCCATTGATTCATGCGGCGCAAAAATCCGGACTAAGGTGGTGTCTGGCTGTGGTGTTGCTAGTTCTGGATTGCCTGCTAGCCTTGGATAAGGCTTAAGGAGTCGGCCAATAGGGCGTCGTCTCTAAGAGCTTGTTTTGAAAGATAAAAATATAGACTGACAAAGGGCTAATTTATGTTGCGATCACTTGCATTGGTCTTTCTGGGTGCATTCAGCTTTACCGCTTTGGCTCAGGATAGCGGCACCAGCGCCGCGAACCGACGCTACTTAAATCAAGTATTTGAGACCACCAAATTTACTGGTGATATCGTCTTTGGCGAAAAGATGAATGACCGGGGAAATAAAAAAGAAAAACTCAAACTCAGAGTCTTTGAACCGGCGGGTGATACTGAGCGCAGACGTCCACTGTTTTTGCTTACCCCCGGTGGTGGGTTTGTCGTCACTGATGAAACCTGGATGAATGAGTTCGCCGAGCAAATCGCCAAAGCGGGTTATGTAGTCGCGCTCAACATGTATCGCCTCTCGACCGATATCAATACACCGGAAAATTATCTGAATGCATTGGCCAAAGCGGTAGAAGATCAAAAAGCCGCACTCGATTATTTGATCAAGGATGCGAAAAATGAAAACCGTTTTGGTATAGACCCGACCGCGATTTTTATCGGCGGCCATTCGGCTGGCGCAATTACGTCCATGCACACCGCCTATTTGGATGGGGACGATCCGCTGGAGCCGAAGATGGCGGAATTGTTCCGTAAAAGAAAACTGCTGCGTGATCCCAAAACTCCATCACCATTTAAAGGAGTGATCAATCTTTCCGGCTTGCTCACCAATCTTGCCATTATCGACCGCAACGATGCGCCCTTACTCACGTTGCATGGCGATGGTGATGTGGTGATTAATGTGGACAAGGACCAGAATATTTTTGGTGCGATCGCCATTAATGCTTATGCCGATATAGTGGGCACTCCAAACGAGCTTTATGTCATCAAAGGCGCACTCCACAACGACACGTCCTTATCACCCATATGTGAAGAGTGTATTCCGCTGATCAAGCGGTTTATGTTTAATCAGTTGCAGAGATAATGGCTTCCAGAAAGGGGAGGTACATGTCGTACCCTCCTCGGCCTAAATTGCACCTTCTTTTGCACAGCAGTTTGTATGTATGTACCTTGTGATAGGAATATGAAAGCATTTCTAACGTTGCTCATGACTATCATATGCATCTCATCCTGCGCCACTACAGGCGTTGGCGAGATGTGCGACCCGGCTATCAATGCGGTTGTTACCGACGTCCTTAACCAAAGCCTGGATCCGGATAGCGAAATCCGAATACCCGATCAAGAGTTAGCTTCAAAGTATGGCTTTGCATTCGTTTTAAAAGAAATAGATGAAAACCGATGCAATATCCATGACGCCGGGTTTTCAGAGCTGGCCAAAGAGCAATTTAAACTCGTCAATAAATCTCAGCTCAATAGCGAAGCGAGTAGACGTGATGGGCAGCTGGTATATGTACGTATCGGGTCGGTTGAAATTGATGGGGATGTTGCACATATCCGAATCGGCGCAAGCGTTAATATTTGGCCGAAAAAGAAGGTCGGTTTAATGTGCTGCTGCATCGGTGATATGGTCTTAGACCGGTCGCTGGACGGATGGGTTTTTCGAGAGTGGGGTCTGGTGCTTTGTGGTTGAATGACTGGAAATCCCGGTGGAAAGTTTTTTCTCCAGGTGGAAATATTTTTATGCTAGAAAAATGATCTGCTTTCTCGCTTGATGGCTGTGGAAAGCATAAGAGGGGTGGCAAGCGAAGCGCTCCACCCCAAAGATAATCCATTAAATTTGTTGACAACTGTAGGAAAGAGCGTAAGCTGCCTCCCCAGCAAGTAAGAAAGCTCATATTTATTCTCTTCATCTCGAACCTGCACCACTCGCAATTCGTTCTGTAGTCTATAAGTAGTCTCAACTTCCCTGCCAAATTTCCCGATTTACGGGTTTATATTTTATTTTCTACAGGATTTATCCATGTCTAATACAGTTATTGGAACCGTTAAGTGGTTTAACGAAGCGAAAGGTTTTGGTTTTATTGAGCAACAATCTGGTCCAGATGTTTTTGCCCATTTCAGTGCCATTGTGGCCAGTGGCTTTAAAACACTGACAGAAGGTCAGCGCGTTCAATTTACCGTTACCAAAGGCCAAAAAGGCCCACAAGCTGAAAATATCGTACCGGTTTAAGCGCCATTAATTGGCCGCCCGATTTGGGTGGACCAATGGTTTTATAAAAAAGGCAAGACGACAGTCTTGCTTTTTTTATGCGTGCTTTAATGCATTGAGATTTACCAAAAAAGCCGCGGTATTCACATAGCACCGCCCAAAATGCCCTAAGACGCCATGCGCCGCCGCACCATCAATAAACCGCTGATTGCCAAAAACCACCAGCCGCTGCTACCGCCGCCAGTGCCGGAATCGCCAGAGCTGGATGTGGTTGAAGAGCTGCTTGATGAGGATGAGGAGCTGCTGCTCGATGAGGACGAGCTGCTTGATGAAGGTGTGTCGTCGATTTTGCGCACGAGTATGGAGCTGAGCGTGCCCTGTTGATCTGGCTCCGGAACAGTGCCGCTAAGCCAAGGCCAGAAATCTGGGAATTCGAGGAAAATCGTAAGGCTACCGTCAGTGACGTCCACTTCAAATGGAGCGGGCTTCCAGAGTGTTTGGTATCCCGCTTCTGCATAAATGTCGAGATCCGTAAGAACGGGTTGGCCTTCAATCCTCACATTGAAAATGCGCTTGCCCGCTTCTTGATAGCGAAATTCCACAAAGCCGAGTTCTACAGAAACCCGCTGCGCGCTCATGGGAATTTCAATTGTGAAATTACCGGTGCGGGCGGATTGATAGACCTCGCTGCCGTCGCCTCCGCTCACTGCTTCCGGATAAATATGCGTGATAAATGTGTAGCCATCTGGCGCGTAATAAATGCCGTCGGCCTCAACGTGGTGACCTGCACCACCCACGTTGATTGCGGCGAGTACATCTGGCGGATTGGACGGGTGCCATCCTTTCGTTTCTTCGGTTACCACGCAAGCCTGATCCTTGTTTTGTATGCCCATACCATCGCCATCGGGATCTGCGCTTATGCTGCAGCAAATGGGCACGCCATCCTGCTCACCGCAGGCAGAGGGTTGAGTGACGTCGGTCACTGTGATGTCGACGCTGCCGCTGCTTTGGTAAGCCTCGGTCTCAAAAATCATGAAATTAAAGTCTTCGAATACCCAGCCTTTGGATTCCCAGGCGGCAAAATGATTGGCAACCGTAATGGTGCCGCTAATTTCGCCCCAGGGTTTTCTGGGGTTGCGCACACTGTAGAGCTGGAAGTTGGCTGAGTTCGTGAGATTGCAGCCGACTATGTCATAGGTGGCTCCGTCGCTTTGGAAGCTGCCAGAACTCCAGCCACCGACACCTAGGCATCTCGAGGGGATAGGGGAGCCATAGGTCTCCACAATAAAAAACTCAGTCCGTCGACCTTTAGTTTTGGCCGAGCCATATAAGGCCAAGAAGGTATTTTGGTCAGGGTTTAAGCCGGGATTAAATGTGCCGGAATATTGCAACGCTTTATAGGGGCTGCCTTCTTGCCAACCGATACCTCCAGCCCACCAGAGGACATTATTGTTCCACTGCGCGGTATAGCGGCCTGCTTCACGCAACCCAAAGGTAAGGTTTTCTGGCGCAGTTGCCTGCGCTAACCAGAGATCATAATAAAAACCGTTGTGCATGCCTTTTTCATTGGTTTTTATATCCCTATTGGCATCCTGAGCAATTGCTGAAGATCCAAAAAGCGCCAACGACAAGCCAGACAGAATAATTTTGCAGGAAAAACACACCAGCTTTAGCTTCGAAAAAAATATCGATTGGTGGCGGAAACGGGTCATTGCGTATCCCTCAATTTTATTTTTGAAAATTATTTATATGCGGTGATTTTCCAGATCTTTTATTAATTCACTGTTCGACGTCGGACGATCAATAAGCTGCTGATTATTAAAAGCCACCACCCACTGCTACAGCCACCACTGCTGGAATCGCCAGAGCTGGATGTGGATGAAGCGCTGGAAGAGCTGCTCGATGATGACGAGCTACTTGATGATGATGTGGCGTCGATTTTGCGCACGAGAATGGAGCTGAGCACTCCTGCGTAAGGGTTGGAAATAAGAGCAATAGAGAGGCTGCCGTCAGCCACATCAACTTCAAATGGCGCGGGCTTCCAGAGGGTTTTGTATCCTGCCTCCGCATAAATATCGAGAGCAACAAGAACGGGATTATCTTCAATTGTCACGTCGAATGTGCGCCTGCCGGCTTCCTGATAGGTCGGCTCCACAAAGCCGAGTTCTACCGACACCCGCTGTTCGCTCACAGGGATTTCAATGGTGGAAGGGCCGTTTCGATAGGATTGATAGACTGCGCTACCACCGCCACCCAGTACATCTGTATCACGAATGGAACCATAACCCGGGACTGTCACATCGCTGACTGGTGCGTAATAAATCCCATCGGCTTCAATATGATATTTGAAGCCGCCCAGATTAATCGCGGCCAGTACATCCGGTGGATTCGGCGCATACCAACCCTTGGTTGATTTCGTTACGGTACACACATCACCATCATTTTGCGTACCTATGCCGTCGCCATCGGGATCCGCACCTATATCGCAGCAAATGGGCATGCCATCCTGTTCACCGCAGTTGAGAGGTTGAGTGACATCTGTCACGGTGATATCGGAACTGCCGCTGCCACTGTTAGCCTCGGTCATTAAAACGATGAAATCAGGAGCGTCGAAAATCAGCCCTTTGGATTCCCATGCATCAAAATGGTTGGCAAGGGTAATGGTGCCGCTGACATCTCCCCAGGGTTTTGGAGGATTGCGCACACTGAATACATACACAGTTATATCCGGGGGTAAGCCAGGATATTTACAGGTAATGATGTCGTAGGTCCCACCGTCGCTCTGGAGGCTGCCGTAAAGCCCTTGGCGGAGGGGGAGGCAGGGGACAGGACTATTAGGGCCGTAAGTCTCTACTATGTAATAAAAAGTCGTTAGATTTTCGGGCCAGGCATGTAACGTCAAGTTGGAATCATGCTGGTTGGGGTCTAACCCGGGATTGAATTTGCCGGAATAGCGCAATGTTTTGTTGCGGCCGCCCGAATTCCAACCTATGCCGCCGAGCCATTGGGTCTTTTCGTTCCACTGAGCGGTATATCGGCCCGCTTCACGCAATCCAAAGGTGATATCTCCGTCGTTCCCACCCGATCGATTTATCCAGAGGTTGTAGTAAAAGCCGTTGTGTATGCCTTCCTCTGTGACTGCTAAATTCCTATCTGCGTCCTGAGCATTCCCAGAAGAAATAAAAAATGCCAACAACGCGCTGGAAATCCCGGGAAAATACACCGGCTTTAGATTCGAATGAAATATCGATTTGGGGCAGAAGCGGACCATTGAGCTCCCTCTTTTATTCTGAAATCACGGCTAGGAGGTGATAATCATGCGGCCAAAGCTACTGCTTATGATTCTTCCTGACCAACATTTGCAGCTCGATTCTAACCTTGAGAAGTAATTTCTAACTTAGATTTTCTCTAATTCGTTACCAGTGTCACAGGAGCGGGCTGTGTGGGAAGATAGCGAAATATTCGCTTAGATGTCCTGATCAATGTTCCACCGAAGAGGGAGGTGGACGTTATGTTGCTGGAGTGGATCTATAATTTGACGATGGCTCAGGATTGGGTTTTCCGATGATGGGTATGTCGGCTTGTGTGTTTGACAAAGGAGAAGAAAGCCATAGGGAATGAATCGGAGGTCTCCTCGGCATTGAAAAATAAAAGCCGCTTAGCGGCTTTTATTGTATCGGCTCACAGGTTATTGGGTTTTACACGTTTCGGCGGCTGACTTTTTCTAACGGTCACAGCTGCTAGGATTGTTAAAAGTCACAGAGAGTCTCAGCGGCCGCGCTAGCGAATATGCTGGATCGAAATTTTTGTTCTTGTAATTCTTAAATAAATTGGCTTGAAAATGAAAAAATACATTTGGATGGCAGTGCTGGCAATCCCACCTTTTGTTGCCATGGAATATGGAGCGCCTAAATGGGTGACCTTTGTGTTGTTTGCAGTTTTTGCGTTTTATGTCAGCACCATCGATCCCAAATATCAAAAGTCGGAAGATAAAGCCATTAGTCCTTTTGTTGTTCTTTTCGTTATTGCGGGCGTTGTGGTGGGAGGTGTACTTTTGGCGTGGGGGAGGGCGTTGATGCGTTAGGTTGGGCGTCGAAGCCCTTGCGTCCTTATATTGTTGTAAGATTAAAGGAGACTTTCGGTTTCCTTTGGAGTTCAAGTGTTTTCATGCGGAAGTCATAGAAAAATTCCGCAAGGGTAGCGTCTGACTAAATTCAGCTGGGCGCTCCTTTGAGAATGATGAATTGGCGTTCGTGTTATTAATCGCACACAGAAAATTTGTATGTAGAAATCCCATCAATCCGAAACCAGATTTGTTTCGGTTGTGTGCAATGTGTTCACTGATTTATATATTTGTAAATTCGCTCGAACTTTGGAAAAAAGTTTATAATTTTTCTCTGCAAGATCCATTCTGCACCGAGCAATTCAAGCACCTTGCGGCTTCTATAATGTTTTTTATTGCGGCTCTTTCGAGGAAGTTTCTACCATATTGATCTTTTGGGTTTACCTCGGGAAGTCGAGCAATAAACTCCTTGATTTCATGTTTGCTACGAGAAACTAAAAGTTCCTCTCATTCGTGAGTGTCAGGGGACATTATCAACGGCCAACTGAAAGCCTAAAGTCTCTTCAATTTTACGCAGGTAATCACTCATGGTTCGTTAGCTCGCAAGCCTTCTTTGTCAGTACTTGAAATGATGCGATTCAAAAATGCGTGGGTTGTAGATATGGCCATAATGTAAAGATTCCTAGGGAAGCATATTGTCCAGACTAAAATATTCTGTGTAAAAACTCGGCCTTTCCCCCCAAATTTCCAGTCATATTTTTTTCGTTTTTTGCACCGCCTCTCAGACTCCCGGCGCAAGTTCGCCGATCATATTCATATTACGATAACACTAATTGTCTTTCCGTTATCGGAAGTTCTCGCGCCGGGTGCATATGTGCTCGGGATCACAATAAAGAATACATAAGCGGACTACTTCGGAGGGTTTCACCTTGAAAATCTGTCAATTGCTTCCTCTCTCTTTGGTAACTCTTTTGGTTGCCTGTGGCAGCCCTCAGCCTGCACCGCAGGATGGATCGTCCAGCAGCAGCTCCAGTTCATCGTCCAGTTCGTCTTCCAGTTCATCGAGCTCGTCTTCCAGCTCGTCCAGCTCCAGCAGTTCCTCAAGCTCCAGCAGTTCCTCAAGCTCCAGCAGCTCTTCCAGCTCGGGCGATGTGACTGGCAGCTTGGTGTATGCCATTAATGCCGGCTCATCGACTGCGGTGACATTGGACGGGGTGCGCTTTGAGGCAGATCGCTTCTCTTCCAGTGGCACACCGAACACCACTTCGGATCCTATCTCCGGCGCAAGCAACGCCGCCCTTTACCAGTCTGAGCGTTACGGCACCTTTACCTACAACATTCCGGTCACTCAGGCGACCTACAGCGTGGAGCTGCATTTTGTGGAGATGTTCCACACGAGCGCCAACAGCCGTAGCTTCAGCGTTACCGTTGAAGGCAAGAGCCTGGTAACTGGACTGGATATATATAAAGAAGTTGGTCACGACACCGCTTATATCCTGAGAGCCACCAATATCCCGGTGAGTGACGGTGCTCTGACGATTCAATTCACAACGCAGGTGGACAACGCCACAGTATCCGGTATAGCTGTTTACTCAGCGGATGGCGGCCGGTTTGAAGAGCCGCCGATACCGCCAATTTGTCCTGATTCCGGCCCATGTAAGATTCTGCCGCTCGGCGACTCCATTACCGACGGCATTGGTAGCAGCGGAGGTGGTTACCGGGTGGAATTGTTCCGTCAGGCAGTGGCGAACAACAAAAACATTACCTTCGTAGGCAGCAAAGCCAATGGTCCTACCACTGTGGACGGCAAAACCTTCCCGCGTAATCACGAAGGTTACAGCGGCTATTCGATCAACCAGATTGCCGGTGTTGTGCCAAGCCCCGCGCTCAACAGCGATCCGAACATTATTTTGCTGATGATCGGAACCAACGATTCCTGGGTTGAAGAGAACAACAATGGTCCGCAGGTGATGGCGCAAAGATTGGGAGCTTTGATCGATAAGATCATCAATGCAAAACCCAATGCATTGCTCGCTGTTGCTGTTATTACTCCTCGCTACGACTACGCCAGGCAGTGGGCGGATTCCTACGTCGCTGTGATTCCTGGTGTTGTGCAGGAGCGTATCAACCAAGGCTTCAATGTCATTCTGGTCGACCAGTACAAAGGTTTCCCTTCCAATGGACTGGGCACGGATAACCTCCACCCGAACGATACGGGTTATCGGTTTATCGGCCAGACTTGGTATAACGCCATTAAAGATTATTTGAAATAAGCGGAAACATTTGAGATAAGAGCAGCGTTGCTGCTAAACGTGAAAGGCGACCTTTGGGTCGCCTTTTTTATTGAGAGGATGTAATTTACATCGCATCCCGCCTTTTAAAGCCTAAATTGCCTTTTCCTTTAATTAACTTTCCTGAATAGAGTCAAGCCTAATTTATAATCGCCTGATGTATCCCTATTCGAAAATCGGGAAATTCTAAAGGTATAGTTTCCGGATGTTGGAGCTGTAAATCTAACTAGCTCAAATGAATTATCGTAGGAGAGTGAGGAGCTGACATAGTTATTTGCGGGATCTAGTACCGTTAGGTCAAAATCCGCGCCGATTGTGTGCAAATCGGTTCTGTGTGCATATGTATATGTGCCTCTGGTGCTCCATGCAATGGCGGCATTCACTTCTTCGCCAGCAGCTACATAAAATACTATGTCATTATTAGGGGCGACATAGTGTGGATTGCTGCCGATGAAAAATAATTGTTTGGTGCATCGACTAAATAAAAGTAAACGTATCCAAAATTTGAGTTGTTCAAGAAGCTGAGTCCGCCAACCCCTGTTGAGTCATACCCTCCGTTACTATTGCCCGTTTCGGCGATAGTTGCTGTGGCCATTAGCAGAGACCGCATAAGAAAGGGGGCGTCACGAACTCCGGTCCAAAATCCCGCATAATCTGCAGCAATTCCGGCGGCATGCGGAGCTGCAAAACTAGTCCCCCAGTACCCACTGTACCCGTCGTATGAGTCGTATCCGCAGCCCCATTTGAAGCACAGGCCCATCCCGGGAGCAGTAAATTCTGGCTTGGCTGCCCCGGTTTCAGGATTAATATAGTTTGAAAAATTGGCTACAGTTGCTGTTGCGTGGTTTGATGCACCTACAGATATAACATTATAACCGCGGCTCGGGGTGATAACTCTCCCAACGCTGGTGCCATCGTTGCCTGCTACGCCAAATATGGAAACGTAGTTGTTATAAACATAGTCGTCCCAATCTCGATCCGTGGTTGTGTAGTTATTTGCTGTAGTGACCCAATAAAATGATGCATTCACTATGTGTACCGGAGGGTTTGAGCCGCTTCCATTAAGCTCTGTTGACGTAGGTAATCTCGGAGAACCGGTGCAATACATATAGGCATTTGGCGATACATTTCTAAGCACGTCTAGTACGTATTGGCCGTGAGCATCAGTGACGCCATCTAATCTCGTATAACTAGAGAAGTCCCATGGATTTGCGCATCCATACCATTCAGTGACAAATACGCCAATATTGCTGCCCCAAAACAGTGAATTGCTCAACGCGCGGGGGTCAACATGAGAATAAGGCATTGCATTTGCAATAGCCGATCCGCCCCCCCGATATAAATCTATGAATACGATTTCGTCATCCTTTTCTGCGCTTTGAACAATTCTTTCAAGCTTCTGTTTTGTTACGTTTATTTGGATTGTGTTAACGTCGGTGTTTACCGCAAGCAGTATGGGATTTGTAATCTCGAGACCATGTCTTTTAGCCCAGGCAGTCATGCGGGCTTCTGAGAGAAAAGCTCGATTTTTTCGTCTTTCCGCCCTAATGGCCGAGCGTTTTTGTAATTCTTCCATCTCCTGTTTTGCAGTTAAAGATCTTCCGTTTATAACCCAGCCGGTTTCGGGTTGATAAAACCCGGTTCTGGCTTCATCTTTGAAATCGTCTTCGGGTGTTTTGAATGCGACCCATAATTCTATTTTTGGGGAATCGCTGTTTAACTGTTCAATCACAGATTGACTTAGCTTGGATTGTTTTTTGGCTTTTGATTTTTCGTATAAAGTTTCTGCTTCCTGTGGGGAGAGGACGTTTCCGTTTCCAGTCTTGATTGTCTCTCTGATTTTTCCGTCAGGCGTCAGACTTTTTTCAAAAGTATAGGTCGCGCCTTCAAATTCTTTGGTTTTCCTAAATTTTGTTTGGGTTTCGTCAGCTTCCGATGCAAATGCACTAATGCAAAGAAATGAAGAGACCAAAAGTCCATTAAGGATGTAACGCATATTAAGATCCTCTTAATTTTTCATATGTTTGATGTTTTTATGTCGGATTTGCAAAATTTAGCTTTGGGGGTCCTTGGTTTTAACCTCCTTTGGGTTTGTTGGTGCGGAAAAACTATTTAATGTTGATATTGATAAAAGCCGGTTCGAGGTGTGGATTTTTCTTAAAATTTATGAATGATGAACAAGTATAATAGTTGTCAAGTGAAGGGGTAGCAAGGTTACCGTTGTTGCCAGTTGGGGTTTGAGGCTTGCGCTGGAAAGTTGCAGGTTTTAGAAGGGACGTTATTGATCGTTCAGTTCGGATGGGGTGGGCAAATACGTCGGAGATTATGAGGGTGTGTCAAGTGGAGATGTTAATGTGGCGGCTATGGTCAAGAGAAGTTGGTCGGTGATAGGTCGGGTGGGGTAGGTAAGCGATTCGCGCCTATCGCAATGCAATAGGCGCAGTCTTCAAAGATAGTTACGGTTGCACCGCTCGCAAAACCACAGTCGCTCCGCCAGATGCCGCGAGCGACAATTTTAATGTCTGATTTTGCTTAACGGTTTTTTGCGTTTTCACTACGCTGGAAATGCTTTGGCCATCCTGCCAGATTTCCGCGCTGTAAGTTCCCTTATTTAAAAAATCCAATTTGATTTTTACCTGGCGAGGGGATTCGTTGGTCATGGCGCCTATGTACCAAAGGTTGCCTTTGCGGCGGGCGAGGACGATATATTCGCCGATATCTCCCTGTAAAAATCGCGTTTCATCCCAGGTGCTGGGCACATCGCGCAGAAATTCCAAACCGTCCTGCCATTCGCTTTGTGGCAGCGGCCAAATGCTATCGGTTGGGCTGTCGCTTTTGCTGTAAGTAATGGGCGAATCGGCCAGCATTTGCAGTGGGCTGTCGTATATCACATACATCGCCAACGCTTGACCGCGCGTGGTTTGCACATAAGGCAGGTAGTAACGTCGCACATTGGGCATTTCCGCTGGTGTGGTGTGGCGGAAACCGCCGGGGGTGTAATCCATCGGGCCTAATAACATGCGCGTGTAAGGCAAG
This sequence comes from Saccharophagus sp. K07, assembly GCF_014336955.1. GTDB lineage: Bacteria > Pseudomonadota > Gammaproteobacteria > Pseudomonadales > Cellvibrionaceae > UBA5868. Next base: position 25,704 of record NZ_QRAI01000002.1, read on the forward strand.
GTCACATTGTGGCGGGCGGTAATGCGCGTACTCCATTTATTGAATTCACCGCCCATAACGCCTTCCTGGGTGAGCAAATTCGGGTAAGTGCGATTCATGCCATTGGCTGCCATGGAGCCGTGTAAATCCACCATGATGTGATATTTGGCAGCTGTGCTGAGCAACTTATGGTAGTACTCCACCATTTCCTGGTCGGACCTCTCCATAAAATCCACTTTTATCCCTTTGATGCCCCATTGCTGATAGGTTTTCAGCGCTTCTTCCATTTGCCAGTCCAATTGTTTCCACTGCAGCCACACCCAAACACCCACATTGTGTTCTTTGGCATAGCGCAGAATTTCCGGCATATCCATTTCTGCAATAGGTTTTAAAACATCAGAGCCCGGTTTGCTGCTCAGCGATGAACCTTCATGCCAGCCAGCATCAATCAAAATGTATTCGAGGTTTAGAGCTGCGGCAAAATCGATATATGCCTTGTAGGTGGCGGTATTCATGCCGGGTTTAACGGTGGAATCGCGCAGGGCGACTTTATTATCGTTCCACCAATCCCAGGAGACTTTGCCGGGTTTGATCCAGCTGGTATCGGCAATTTTGGTCGGCTCACCCAATAAATGCACGAGTGGGTAATTGATTAAATCACCCGCGCGATCACCAATTAAAATAATGCGCCACGGCGTGGTGAAATTTTCCGTGAGCTTGCCTTTTACGGCGACCACATCCAATCCGTCGGGACGGCTGTCAAAGCGCGGTGTAAGAACCGATGACACGCCCAAGCGTCCGTCACCAAGGCCGGAATACCAACTGCCGGGGTAATTGCGCAGATTGGATTCGGCCAATGCAAAAGTGGTATCGCCTTTGCCGGTTTTGCAGACAAAAGGATGGTCGAACAGATTATGTTGGCGAATCACAGAAGCTTTTACCGGATCAAATTCGCCTTCGTGTCCATTGGCAAATCGACCCAAATTCAAACCAAAACACTGGTAATCCTGCGGAAAGAAAAATCCGGTCATTTCATATTGGATGCTGAATTCTTCAAACGGATTTTTGATGGGAAGTTCATAACGCAAAGCGACGCCGTGATCGTAGGCGCGCACTTGAATATTGAGAAATTTGGGTTGTTCGCTGGTGCTGGCAAATTCTGCGACTAAATATTCGTAATGATCCACCAGTGTTTTATGCGCACCGACGACCATCTCGTATTGGTCTTTAATGGTTTTGTAGGAATGAGTGAGCAGTTTCATTTCCCCGTCGCCGAGACGATCACCGTCAATGGCAAAACCTAAAGAGGATTCCGCAATAATCACATTGCCATCGCGCTCGACCTGGTAGCGCAAACCGGATTCGGTATTGGAGAGTGAAAGGGTGATTCGTTTATCGGGAGAGGATACCACTAAGGTCTCGGCCAAGGCCGATGATGCGGAGAGGGCGCACAAGAAGGTGAGGTAGCGCAACTGGATCATGATTGATGCTCCGAATGGTGATTTTTATTTTTGGGATGCAAACACGGTAGATCTTGGAAGACATCGCTGCTCACATAATAGTAGGAAATCAGCAATTAGTAATTGGGTAGCGAGAGATTGGTGGGGTGCGCGTAAATATGTTGCGCTACATTGGGGTTTGTGGGCGGGGCTAACGCTTGGGAATTTTGCGCGTCGTTTCCGCTGCTCTAAATCATCGAAATGCTGTCGGTCCCATAAAATAAAAAAGGCCAGCGTAAACTGGCCTTTTCCCAAGATTCAGTGTGATTACTGAAGGTAGGGCGCCAACCAGGACATTTGCGCAGCATCTGCACCGTTGGTGGGTTCGATTGAGTACATGTAATTGCCCCACCATGGACCAGCAGCCCACCAGGTCCAACCAATCCAATAATTGCGGTTGTTGTCGATGTGCTGCAGCGCGCTCTCGATTGCTTGTCGGCAGGTGCCGTTGTTGGCTCCGGCGAATTCACCTAAAAAGCCTTTTTTGTTGTTAGCCGCCAGCCACGCGGTGAAGGCAGCCAATTTTTCTGCGCCGTTGGTGGTAGCACATGTTGGTGATTTACCCGAATGGTCGGCATCAAAATACTGGTGCACTTCAATCGCGTAATTATTACCGGGGTCAACAAAATCCAGCATAACGGTGGCATTCGGCGTTCCATACCAGTTATCACCCCAGGTGGAAGCGCCGGTCCAGGCGTTGCCTGGGACGAGTATCAAATTGGTCGCACCGGTGTTGCGGATCGCACTTGCTGCGGCGTTAGCTGCAGCCAGCCAGGCTTCTGTAGCCATGGTGTGCGGTTCATTCATGATACCGAACACGACGTAAGGGTTGCCTTTGTAGGTATTGGCCAAGCGCGACCACAAATCAGCGAAAGCTGAAGTCGATACTTGCCCAGTGCCTATGACGGTGCCTCTGTAGCGCGCGTAATTGTGCGGGTCCAGAATCACGTACATATTTTTCGCGGTTGCCTGGGTAACAAACTGATTCAGGCGATCAAATTCGGTTTGATTGAAAGCCTGATTCAAAGAAGGTTGCAGACGCTCCCACAAAAAGGGCAAGCGGATAACGTTCATTTTTTTGGATTTGAAGTAATCCACTTCGGTTTGATTGGGGTAGATGTAATGTTCTTCGTAAGTCCCTGGGATAAAAGCCTCACCGAATTCCGCGCTCGCCAGATTGACGCCTTTGAGCATAACGGAGATACCGCCGCCAGAACTGCTGGATGAACTGGAGCTGCTCGATGAGCTGCTTGAGCTGGAAGAACTGCTGGAGCTGCTTGAGGACGAGCTGGAGCTGCTGCTGGAAGAGCTACTTGAACTGCTCGAAGAGTTGGATGAAGAACTTCCGTTGTTGCCTCCGCAGGCAGCAAGTGACACGCTGCACACAAGGAGTGTGAATCGCAACAGGGATTTGCCGATCATGTATATTCTCCTGGGAATGTAAAAGCCCGGAATTTCGTGCATCGATATATGCATCCGGTATAAGCGGTTTATCGCAGAGCCAATTTAAGTGTTTTCCGCTGCGAACGCGTTATAACAAATCCGGATCATAACGCCGCTGAAGAAGCTGGTCCAAACAAGAACTGCCGTTCTGTGATGTGTGGCAAAGTGGGAGTGGGATAGGGGGCGGATAGCGAGAGGGGAGAGCTTCGTGTCGGATGCGTCAAAGAGCTTTGTTGAGAGAATGCCTGTGGCGCTTGTTGGTCCTGGATCGAATTTTTTATTTCGAGTGGTGAAGCACATTCCGTCGTGCTTTCAGGCACGCAAGCCAATCACCTAATTTCAAGTTGGGTTCTATAACGCTTTTAGCCTCCCAGGCTTTAAGTTTGCTAAAAAAGTATTTAAACAATTTGAGGAAAGCGAGAATGAAGGCGGCATTAAATACAATTGATGCGGCGATAAAAAGATTGGTGACGCCAGTTACAATGTTTATTGCAGCCGCTCTTTTGAGCAAGGGTCTAGATAAGCCTGATGCAAATCCGAGCGTGATCAAATTTCTGATGGGGTTGCTGGCTCTATGGGCTCTCGTATATATGTTTTTTTCTGCATGGCAAGCCCTAAATGAGTTTCAAGAGCAAGGTATAGGAAAAATACGAATGGCTTTTATTAGTCCATCATTTCTGCTCGTTTATATCGTGCTATTTTTTTCAGCGTTAAAAATGGGGCTTGATAAACTTGGTGGATAGTATGTGAACGGCTTATAAAGGGTAACTCTAAGCATTCTGATCAAAAGCACTTAACAACTGATAAAAGATCCGCTCAACCAGGCGCAGGTCCTCGGTGACGATTTCAGCCACGCCGATCATTTCGTGTTTAAAGGGCAAGGTTTGGCCGTGGCTGGATGTCAGTCCATTTGGTAGCTCGACGCGCACTTCGTAGTGCATGGATTCGGGGGCCGGGGAGATGTTGGTGATTTCACCGGAGACGATTCCAAATTCCTGGTAGGGAAAGCCATCCAGTTTGATAAATACTCTTTGGCCGACTTTGGCTTTGCCAAAGTTTTTCATCGGTAGAAAAATACGCGCAAAAACGGTTTGTTGGTCATTTGGGACAACGGTAAAAACTGCTTCATTGGCTGCAACCGCTTGAAACGAGCTGCGGTAATTTGCCCACACAATACGGCCATCAATCGGTGAGATAAGCAGGTAGGTTTGCTTCCAGCGGCTGATTTCACCGCGCAATTCATCCAAGGCTGCGGCGAGCGTGAGCTGTTTTTGCTGCATTTCATCCTGGAAGCGCAGTTGAATTTCCAGGGCTTCTTTATCCAGCTGCGAAAGCGTTACCTGGGTGTTGGCTATGGCGCTTCTATGGTTTTTGATTTGGTTGATGACAGCCAAATGTTTGGTTTTTTGTTCATCAAGTTGAAGCATCGAAACCAGTTTTTTCTGCGCCAATGCTTCCAGGCGATTCAGTGCGGCCTGCTCGATTTCCAAGGCTTTTCCTAGTGTTATCAACTGCTCCTCCTGTTGCGCCAGCAGTTTTTGCTGAAGTTGCTTTTCCTCTTGCAGCGCTTGCAAGCGGTGGTCCCTGCTCTGATTTTTATGCAACAGATAATATCCGTTTAATTGGGTTTGAAATCGGCTGAAATAAATTTGCAACTCGCCCAGATTTCTGAAATCCCGCTCCATCGCCTGAAAAAACTGTGCGGCAAATTCCGCTGGGTTTTCTGTTGTATCAAACCGGTCTAACCAAGACACTGCTGCCGCCAATTGGTCGTAGTTGACCGTATTGCGAATGATGGCGACGAGTTCACCGGCTTTCACTGTGTCGGTTTGGCGGTTGACAAGTTGTAATTCGCCATTGGCCCGAGCAATAACCCGGAGCGGCGGCAGCTCTGTTGTTAAGGTAGTAGGGGCGGAAATAATATCCGGATATTTAATAAAAAAACTCATGGCCAGCATCACGGCCATAGCCAATAAAACGATGCTGGAGCCCCAGCGGACAATCCAAGCAGGCATGCGATTCAATATATCCTGCGCGTATTCGCTGCGTTCATCCAAATTGGCCAACTGTTCTTCCAAATTCATAGGGGAAACTCCGTTCGCTGAAACCTGCCTGTTAACCAAGCTCCAGCTGATTTTTAATCAAGGTAAAATACGCCCCTTTTTGTTTGATTAAAGTTTGGTGGTTGCCACATTCCACAATGCGGCCGCGATCCAATGTAATAATCTGGTCGGCGTCGCGCACGGTACTGAGTCTGTGAGCGATCACCAGCACTGTGCGACCTTGGAAAAAGCTATTGAGATGCTCCATAACTTCACGTTCGTTGCGCGCATCCAGGGCGCTGGTGGCTTCATCGAAAAATAAATATTGGGGGTTTTTGTATACGGCGCGCGCAATCAAAATGCGTTGGCGTTGACCACCGCTGAGCGCCAGGCCGCTTGCTCCAATTCTGGTGTTCAGACCTCCCGGAAGTGATTCCACTAACTCAACCAGATTGGAAATTCGCAGTGCTTCGCGCAGTCTCTGGGGATCAATCTGCTCATCGGAATCCGATTCCGTGATATTTCTCAGAATTGTATCGGAAAAAATATACCCGTCCTGCATTACAACCCCGCACTGGCTGCGCCATAAGCGCGTGCTGACGTCTTCCAGGTTGGTGGAGCCGACACATATTTGCCCTTGCTGCGGGGTATAAAATTTCAGAAGCATCTTTAGCAAGGTGGTTTTTCCGCTGCCACTGGGTCCTACTATTGCGGTAACTTTGCCGGCAGGAATTGTCAGCTCTATATCTTCCAGCACGTAGGGTGAATAACCGTTGCCGTAGCGAAAGCTGACCTTATTCCTGAAGATGATGTCTCGTTGTTCCGGCAGGTAATTCACGGCATTTTCGTTTTCATTTTTCTGGTCGTGAATTTCGCTCAGGCGCGAAAGGCTGAGGCGGGCGTCCTGAAGGGACTGAAGAAATCCCATAAAACTATTAATGGGTCCATTTAGTTGGCCGATAATGTACTGTATGGCCAGCATGGTTCCCAGGGTGATGGAGCCGTCAAGTACTGCTTTGGCTGCAATAAAGGTAATGATGATATTTTTCAGTTCGTTGATAAAGTTGCCGCCTATGGCTTGATATTGAAACAACGCCAGGCTTTTTACCGAAATCTTGTAAAGTTTTACCTGAATACGCTCCCATTCCCAGCGGCGGCGCCTTTCTGAATTGTTCAATTTAATTTCCTGCATGCCATTTAGCAGTTGTACCATGCTGCTTTGATTGCCGGATGCCTGATCGAAGCGTTTGTAATCCAACACTTTTCGGCGTTTCATAAACAGCGCTATCCAGGTGATATAAAGCGCAGTTCCCACAAGGAAAATGGTGAATATCAAGGGTGAAAACCAGGCGAGAATGGCCGAAAATACAACAACGCTCAGCAAAGAAAATAGTACGCCTATAGTAGATGAGGACAAAAAATTCTCGATGCGGTCATGGTCCTGTACTCGTTGCAGTAAATCGCCAATGGTTTTGGAATCAAAAAACGCAATAGGCAATTTCATGAGCTTTATCAGGAAGTCTGATATCAACGATATGTTGATTCGCGATCCTACATGCAGCAGTATCCAGCTGCGCAATAAATCCACCGTGGTTTGCGAAAAAAACAGCATGAGTTGGGCTGCCAGCAGAAGGTAGATCAGATTGAGGTTTTGGGTATTTACTCCTTGATCGACCAAAGTTTGCGTAATAAATGGAAAACAAACTAAAGCCAGGCTCGCCACAAATAATCCTGCGATCAATTGTGTCCAGAGGGGAATATAAGGTCGGAAATATGGCCACAATAAACCCAGTCCTTTGCCTCGCTCTTTCAACTCTTCATCTTCAGATTCGTAAAATGTCGGGGTGGCTTCGAGTAGTAGCAGGGTGCCTGCTGTCGTATTGGGATCTTTTCTATTGAGCCATCCGTCGCAGAATTCTTTGTGAGTGTGGCGGACTTTGCCGAAGGCCGGATCTGCTACATATACGTGTTTGGTTGTTATTTTATAGACCACAACGAAGTGGCGTTGACGCCAATGGGCAATGCAGGGCAGTGGAACTTCGTCTTTTAAGGTATCGAATTTAACTTGCACTCCAGCCGTATTAAAGCCGATTTTCTCGGCGGCCTCGGATATGCCACCGAGAGAAACGCCTTGATTGGTCAGCGAGCATTGTTCACGTAAGGATTCTATGGATAAAGTACGACCATAGTATTTGGTGATCATACGAAGGCAAGTGGGGCCGCAATCCATTTGATCCAGTTGTTGATAAGCGACAAATCTATCCATTAATGGCCTCCTGCAAAATTTGCCACAACAAATCGTCGCCAGCTAAAGGCATAGGGCTGGTTTGACAGATCAAAGGTTATGATTTGATCTGCAAATTCGTCTCTAAAGAACTCGTAATAAGAAAAAAATATTTCGTATAGTTTTTTGCCGAGTGGCGCGTATATGTATTCGCTATTGAGATTTTTCAGATCATGCTGGAATTTGCGTAAATAAAACGCAATGCGCGCAAGTACGTGCAGATGATCGTCGTTTGTCGACATCTGGTCCAAGTTGCGGCTTAAGCTTCTGAGTATCGATGTATAGGTGAATAGACCGTGAAACGCCGAATAAACCGATCTTGGATCATTTAAACCGGTTGTCAATGACTTTAGCGGGGTGTCGGGCGCACAAGCCAAAAAGGCATTTTTTTGTAGTGTTGCAGAATTAAAAATAACATGCCCGCATTGATGGGCGAGATCATCCAGATAAAAAATGACATTGGCATCATCTGGAACATTTAGAAATGCTGCACCGTGCACACTCAGTGAGCCGAAGGAATTCGTCAGATCAGCCTGATATAGGTGTATATATCGGGTGCAGAAGCATATCCATTCATGCAATGTGGCATCTTGCTGGGATATAAGCTCCAGCGCACGCTTCACATTTTGATGCTGCTTAAGGTCATTAACTGAAAATCCGCCCACATTTACAGTTCCATTGGCAAAAAATCGCGCGGCAACGGCCGGTGGTTTTCCTTGACCTAAGGTTACATTGGGTGCGATGTGGGTAAGAGTTTCTTGTATAGGGGGATAACATAAGTCCTTGTCTTTTCCATCTGGATGCCAAAGCCATTCTCTGCCTTCAAGAATCAGTGTCCCTGTGGTATTGGCTTCTTTTACACGGAGTATTCCAGCTCGTGGGACAAAAATAACGCCGTCTTCATCTGATCGGGCTTCCGCCGTCCTTGTCGTATCCGCGTTGACCAGCCCTATTAATTGCTGGCTCAATGGAGTGTTGGGTGATGGATCGGTAAACCAGGCAAATAAAGCCGGCTCCAAAAAAATCAGGTCGTCCTCGTAGTCCAAGAGATCAAACCACTGTGGCGCTTTTTTATAAACCAGCGTTTTAATGTGCTGTGCGAGACTGCTTTGTCCGTCGATCATGTGTGGTTCTATTATTTGTCTTAATCGTTGATCCAAGGACATGGTTATCTCCTTCATTAAAAGGAAAAGGCCGGAAGCTGTTAGCTTCCGGCTTTGTACTACTAGAAACGTACGGCGACCGTGCCCAGACTGGCATTTAAGCTCGCTGGATTTATCGCTAATGAGGACAGAAGGCTGTTTTTGGTAATGGGATGGCAACCATTCATAATGCCTCCAGTGATGGCATTGATTGCGTCACCTTCGCTGATGTGCTGCGCACCGCTTTTGAAGTCTGCAATAGATTTTGTTTGTTTGGATTTCCTAAAAAGATTCATACAACTTTCTCCGTTTTTTAATGGGTGATGCTGACTCTTGCTGAGCCAGTGATCCCAATGTAAATCCCGGCTGGCTACGCGCACTGTTAAATATTGCGTTTAATTTTTGTGAAAAATTACCAGAGGCAGAAACCGGTGGGGGAAAAATCGGGGCGGGAAACCTTTTCTCCAGTTTTACGATGCTGGATTGTTGGATGAACTTTTCAAATTGGCTCCGCCACACTCGGCAAAGGAAAACCGCTTTTCCCGCGCGGTGTTTTAAGCCCGGTTCTGCGGCTGGAGTCTGTTCGTCAGGTGGGAGTGGGAATGCGTTTAAAGTGGTGAATAAAGGCCGTTTTAAAACGGCCTGAAAAGCAGGAAGGATTCACGTCCCTGTGGCAAAAATTCCAATGTCTTATTGATTAAGCAGCTTATTCGCAGCCAATGCTAAAAACGCAAAATTGGTTGCGCCACCGCCCAATACATATTCCGACTGCTGCCATAGGAACGGGAATTCCTTCAGCTCCGGGAAATCCGGTGCGATCAGCGCAGTTCCGACGATTACGCCACCAGGCACATAACCGTAATCCATGCGTGTCATGCCGTAGGCAGCACTTTTCGATTTAGCGCCTACACCGGTTGCGTAGGATTGGTTGTTGGAACCGGGGTTGGTGCCGAGCACATAGTTCAAAATATTGAGCATATAGTCTTTGCCAACTTCCTGCGGGAATGCCTTGTGCAAGAAATAGTGCGCCACGCCCTGATGTTGCAGCGGCCAGCCGACGCCCCAGAGTCCCATCTTGAACGATAAACCGTAAGGCGTATCCTTCATGCCTTGCTCAGCTTTTCGATAAGCTTCCGCCGCAGCTTGGCGCATGGATTCCGTTAACTCGGCATCACCCAGATCGTGCACAACGCGAGCAACGAACCAGCCCACTTGCAGGAAGTTTTCCAGAATAAAATCTTTCTCTGAGAGAATATGACTTTTGTACTGTTCTTCCTTGGTCGTGCGGAATAATTCCACTGCAGCGCGCAATTTATTGGCGCGCACCTGATTATTTTCCACGGGGCGTTTAACCGCCCACAGTTCCGTTGCCGCTTTGAGCGCGTCGCGCGCGAGTTGATCGTTGTAGCCGCGCATTGGGCCAACCGCTGCCGCAATATAAGCAATAGCTTCGTATTCGCGCGCTGGATTATCTTCGGTAAATACCCAGCGATCATCAGGCAAAGAAGAATGGGTAGCAGTACGTTGACCGGGTTTTAATTTCGGATCGTAAATCAGATTGTCGGTCTGACCGGAAAAATCACCGCCCATAACGTATTGCGTAAGCGTGGGGACAATAATGCCGCGATACAAACGCCCTAACGCCTGATAACCACCGACGACTGTGAGCAGGCCGTGTTCGATTTGTTGTAAAACGTCGGGTTTGCCATCCGGCTCGCGAATTTCCACCAGGCGCAAGTTCTGATCAATTAGAGTGTTATCACGTGTAATGCCGAATTCGTCGTAAATCGCACTGAGAATAAACACTTCGCCCGCTTGCGATTCGATACGAAAATCTTCATCACCCGCATCGTACCAACCGCCCTTGGTCAATCCCGGTACATGTTCCAGCGGTTTAAAGCGCGTCAATGTCGAAGGGCCTTGCACGTAACCGTCAAAATGATTGATGTTTACGGGTGCCATCAGAGCGTCGTCGCGGTGACTGTCGTCGTGCCAAAGTTTGTATTTTTCTTTGACGCGCATGTGGCCCATTTGAATCGGCAGGAAATAATCCAGCGTAGGCTGCCACACGTTTTGATCGTAAACATTATTGGCAATGCGGAAAGGTTTACTGCGGGTGTCGCCGAGCACCAGCTGATATAAACCTTCGCGCTTTACATCGCTGAAATCGAAGTGGTAATAACGGAAGCGGAGAAAATCACCGTATTCCGCCAGCGGTTTATTCAGCACAACTTCGTGTTGGCCATCGCCGGCAAGACGCAGCAGCTGCATTTTGCTGGGGATTTTGCCATTGGGATCGGTTTCGACCACGGCGACTTTTTTCTGGTTCGGGTGATAGCCGACCATGGAGTGCTGAATCACCGGCGGTGCTACCCAGTTTTTGATGACGTTGGGTTTGATCGACCAATGAATTGCCCCTTTGGTTGTGCCAGCTGCCACTTCACTGCGGACAATAAACCAGCCGTTTTGATGTTGTACGCGACCATCGAGAAGCTGCAGGTTGCCCTGATGGCTCTCGATTACCATGCGCAATTCTTCCGCTTCCGGTGCGATGGATAAACGCTTGCCCACCGCCAGCGGTGCAGGCACAGCCTGATGGTTCTCCAGGGGGATAAAACCTTTTAGCTCACCAGTGGGAACAATTTGCGGCTGGGGTTTGGAACCCGGTTTGACGCTAACCCCATAGGCTTGGCGGGGGAAAATCCCAGTGGCCTCGTCCATATACCAGGACTTGCCGAACAAATCGGTGGGATAAAGTTCCAGATTGAAGCCCACTTGGCCAACCCACTCGGGCGGCAGTGGCTCATTTAAGTCGATGTAAACGTGGACGGCTTCTCCGTCGGTGTTGACCCGCATCTCGTAGGTCAATTCCAGGTCCGGATAATAAATCGGGTTGAAGCCTTTCATTTTTATCCGTTCATCCGGGTACGCGAGAGTTGCGCGGATCTCGCCGAGCTCCCGGTTCACCTCCCGTTTAATCAGCTTGGGCGTCGCTCCCCATTGGCCAGGGGTGGCTTCCAGGCGCAGGTCGCCATTGCTCGCAATGCGGTTGCCGTGGCTGACGATGATGACGCCGCTCTGATGGCTCTCAGGATAGGTATCGGCAAATACCATCACGCCGACGCCCCGATTCTGGAAGTAGTCCTTATCGTTCAACGCGAAGCGGCCTTCCACTCCTTTTGCCGCGAGGGGTTTTGCTTCATTAGTCCCGGACTGAAGCGACTCGCAGCCCACCAGTAACAGGCTGGCTGCACAAGCCGAAAGAAAAAGTGATGAGATTATTGTTTTCATATCTACACCTATGTTGCGGTTAGCGCATCAAGCAGGATAGAACCGTTTCTGCGAATTTCCAGATCATCATCTTCCATATGAGCGGCGATGTCACTGGATGCAATGGTTCGAGTTAAAAAGTGCCGCACGAATTTGCCGCTGTAGGTGTGTCTTTGGAAGGCATAAATTTACTGCGGCGGAGCGGCCTCGCATAAGAAAATGCGTAATGCCCATATTCAAAATATAAGACGTGATTCAAGCCCGGAAGCCTGGCATCGCGCTGTTCTGCAGGAGTGGAGAGAAGCCGAGGCTTTTAAATGCAGTGCTCGGCTTAGATTGCTCTAGAAGAGAGATATTTTAGGTTGGTAAATATGCCGTTGAACTCATCCTTGGACGTCAAATCCTTATTTCCTGAGCACTTGTCCGTATAGAAAAGCCCGCTTGATTCTTGTTTGAGAAACAATAAATAGCTTTTATTGATCTCAAAGTTAAATCTGCAGTTCGTCAGGGAATTGACCACAATTTTTTCAGGTGATGAAGATTTCCACCAGGTGTCAATTAAAATAATGGCTGTGCCACCTTCATCGAGAGGGGATGGTATAAAGTCCTTTACAGTCGCGTAAACCACCATAGAAGAGCTTTTAAAGGTTTGCTCTATGCTCGGCTCCTTGCATCTGCACGCGAATGCAGAAGTGGATAAAAATAAAAAACATAACACCATTAATCGTGCTGCGTTCATGATGGAATCCGCTAGGCAAGAGCTTTGATTTTGAGCTTGGAGTTTCTGATTTGCCCGATGAAATTCTTTAGCGCAACTGCTCTTTGTGCACATGGGTTAATTGGCCCCGGTCTAGACTTGTTATGACGCTAGCCAATGGTCTCAGGGTTGGCACTTGCCCTGGAGGTCTAATGCGTATTTTGTGATTATCCGGATTTGTATTGGGAACCTTGGTGGTTTGATCGTGTGCCCATCGGCGAATATATAGCTTGCATTTGGGCCCTCTTGCCTGAAATTCCACATAGGCCGACGTATTATTGCCTAGAGTTTTAAATAAATCATAGCCGCTGATTTTCCCGGTATATCCGAGCGCACTGGCTATTTGCTGAAGTTCGCCCTTCCAATTGTCTCTGACTGGCAGAGAGTAACCGCGTTGGTTATTGCCGACAAATGTGACTCCGTATAAGCGTGTGCCCGGGCTGTTAAGCCCTCCATGCTCATCAATAAATTGTCGAAATACGTCGGCATTGGCTGCCCAATCGCCGTTGCCGCTCCCTCCGGCGATATGAAAACCATAGAGACCTGCAGAGGTTTGATAAACAACAGCGTGACATCCTTGAATGCTCGGAAAGCCAATGCAGTTGGAATCAAAGCCAATTTCATGTTCGAGTAGGTATATCATTTTTATTTTCCTATGGTCTGACGCGAGAGACATGAATGATACGCCAGCTTCGCTTTGACAACCAAGAATTGGTTAAATAATGATTCAAACTATAAAAGCAGGTTATGCGCGGAGTCCTCCGTGAGACTAGAAACAATCAAACACCTGTAAACAATCAAACACCTGTAAACAATCAAACGCCTGTTTTAGTTGTTTGAAAATTAGAGAAGTGAACCGAAAACTTATGGTCAATGAATCTGCCGAAAGCGTGAGGCAGACCTCACAGAGGGCTTGACAGTAGTTGGAGCCAGCACGCGATAGATCGGTCATTATTACTGATTACTCCAGCAAATCTCGGTGGGCCATGAAAATTATAATCCTGCTTTCAGTGCTTCTTGCTATTACCGCCTGCGGCGGTACGCATAACGGTTCCAGCAGCAGTTCATCCAGCAGTTCGTCCTCGTCGTCATCCAGTAGCACCAGTTCGTCCTCCAGTTCATCTTCCTCGTCATCAAGCTCTTCGGGAATGCAGGAGGGTGATGGTGAACAGTGGAATTTGAGCGGAAATCTCGGCGCCCACGATCCCACCATTATTGAAGAGGACGGCGTTTGGTGGGAATTTCAGTCCGGTTTGGGCATTTATGGCAAGCGTTCTGCGGACGGTAACCATTGGGAGCCACTGCCGTCGATTTTTGACAATAAATTAAGCTGGTGGGCGAATTATGTTCCCAACCAGGATGGGCGCGATGTATGGGCGCCGGATATTCACCACTTCAATGGACGGGTATGGATGTATTACTCCATTTCCACCTTTGGTTCACGCCAGTCGGCGATTGGATTGGCCTCTGCATCCAGTATCGCGGTTGGAGACTGGCAGGATGAAGGTTTGGTGACCAATACCACTAGCGCAAACGACTACAACGCTATCGACCCCAATTTATTTATCGATCCACAGGAAAATCCCTGGTTGACCTTCGGTTCCTGGAACAGCGGAATTAAATTGACGCGCATAAATCCCACGACCATGAAGCCAACCGGACAGCTCTATTCCTTGGCGTGGCGCGACGGTGGTATAGAAGCGCCGACTTTGGTGTATCGCGATGGCTTTTATTATTTATTTGTCTCCGTGGGAGCCTGCTGCGCTGGCGTGGATAGCACCTATCGAATAGTGGTCGGCCGCTCGCAACAAATTACCGGACCTTACGTGGATAAGAATGGCATCAATATGATGCAAGGCGGCGGAAGTTTGCTGAAAGGTAACGACGGCCGCTGGATTGGGCCAGGCGGACAGGATATTCACGTTCACGAGGGGCAATACATTATCGCCTATCATGTATACGACGCTAATAATAATGGTGCTGCCGTGCTTCGCGTTGCCACTTTGGGATGGGATGAACAGGGATGGCCATTTTTGAAGTAAGTGTATGGGGCCTGCTGATCTTCGAATTGTTATTTGGGGTGAGAGGGTTTTTGCCTCCACCCCTAAATTAACGCTATTTATTTCACCTCATAATTCTTTTTTAATTTCAAAAAGAATCGCTCGTAGGTATTGAAGCTGATATATGCAACGAGGGTTGAAAGCACAGTCATAATCAAGAAGAACGTGAAGCGTGAATTTGACAAGTCGGGGCTGGGAATGAAGGATAGGATTTTGCTGGTGACCCCCCATAATTGGAGATGCAAAATGTATATCCCATAGCTCACGATGCCAATTAATCTCACCCAGCTCAATGCCAACACCGGCTTTAGATAATTATCTTCGTTCAGAACGCAGGCAATCAGAAATGCCGCCATCAGCAAATGGACGGATAGTTGTGCAACCCCCACAATGGGGCCTGACTGAAGCCCAATGAACCCAACAGTGCCGAGCAGAAAAAATACGGCAACCAGCGGATTGGCATACAGTTTTGCCAGCTTTTCATAAATCGTTTTGGTATTTAAAGCTACGGCTACCAAACAGCCTAATAGTATTGTTCTGTAGGGTACCAGAATTTGATTGATGTCATACGCTTTAGCTCCAAATAGACCGAGCGCGCAACAGATTGAAACGACTAAGATGCCTACTATGGCCAGAGCCGGGCGATAAAACCCTAGAGCAAGGATCAACGCCGGCCAGACAAGATAAAATTGTTCTTCTACAGCCAAGCTCCACGCAGGGTAAAAAATCAGATACTCATCGCTGGGCATCCAGTTCGAAACATAAAATAAATAATAGGGTAACGAGGAGAGCATGGCTTCAAGATTCGGGCTTTGAGTGACAAACGCCCATAAAAGTAATGCGAGCAAATAGCCGTAATACAACGGGAATATTCTTAATGTTCGCCGTACGTAAAACTTGCTGAGTGATATTTTGCCAGTCTGTCTTTTTTCTTTGATTAATAGATGCGTGATCAAAAAACCGCTCAGAACGAAAAACAGGTCTACACCCAAATAACCGCGTCCAAACAGCTCCCAATTCAGAAAAATCTGTCCGGAAGAGTGGTGCCACAAAACAGCCAGGATGGCGATGGCTCGAATGCCATCAAGCAATAGGAAATGCTTTTGGGATTGAAATCCTTCAAAACTTTGGATGGTTCTCATTAACAGTCGATCCGGTTCAGTGGGGCAGGGTGTATGTCGGATAACACATCAAAGCGGAAGCTTATGGCATAGTGCAGGGAATGCCGCCATCGGTGTGTATACGGCGCCAGAGTTACCATCAGATACTATCTTTGTCAACAATGCTCCGTTCCGGTTGCTGCTAAGGACTCATCGTTATTCTAAAAAGGTTGATTTAAGGCAGTTTCTGGCAGATCGAAGCTCGCGTCATGCATAAGGCGGATCTCTGCTTCTTAAATGAAATGCACCCCCTTATCTTAGTTAAACCAACTTGCGACATTGGATAACCTGGGGAACTCCTCGGTGCAGATCAGGCAAATAAAAACGCCCGGACTAGCCGGGCGTTTTTATGAGCGGATGGATGGAGAGAAAAGGTAACGCGGATTTGCACCACCGCGGATTTTGTCTAAGGATTAGCAGAGGTACCTGTGTGAGCACCTCCAGATGTTTTTGCAGCGGGATTAAAGCTTCGCCGCCGGCATCCCAAAGGCACCGTTATTTTCCGTACAAATTCTTTCGTAATGTTCATGAATTAGCTCGCCGGCTGGATGGTTGGCGGGTTCTACTTCATAGTGCCAGCCGTGCGGTTGATCTTCCTCCGTGTAGCGGCGTGCGGGAATGGTTACGGTAAAAGGACGAGTGTACACGGCGGGATCATCAAAAACGGCCACATAGTTATAGCGTTTGCCGTCGTCGCTAAAAATATAGCGCTCCTGAATTTTGGCATTTTCGCTGACGAATTCGCCTGATCGACCAAACAATGCTTTGCCGTTGTGATTATAGACATCGACAATTAATGTATTTCCCTCCCAGCGCCCGCGCGAATCGCCGTTCCAGAGTTTGATATTTTCGGGTAGTGGTGGTTTGTTATCCAAATGGATAATGCGTGTTCCGGAATTAAATTGAATCAGCACATATCCGGGATATTGGCTGATCTCATAGCCGTGCCAATAAAACGATTTGGGAATTCCCGCCGGCGCGCAGCGCGCGAGCGGTTCTATATATTCTTCTTTGACCGGGTTGTGAAAACCGATTTGAAACTCTTTGACCTTTTCCAAGGCCCAGGGCTGCAATGGTAATTGGCCGTCAGCGGGGTCACTGACACGGCTGGGCGCACGTTCATGGCGCGGACGAGAATCTGGCCGGCGTGTTGGATCGTTGGGTATACCACCTTGTGGGTCAGTGAAATTGTTGTGGTTGGCGATGGTATTGGACCAGTGCCCCTGAACATCGGGTTGCCCATCTGGCAAACGCGGACCTTTCCACTCGCCGGACTCGATAATCGGAAAGCGGGTTTCAATCGGAATACCGCCTTGCGCATAGCTAATCGCTGGCAGTGCTACGCCGCTGAAAAAAATCGCCAAAATTGTTCGCAACTTCATGATTTCTCGACCTTTGATTTCAGTTTTGCGCATGCGGCGGTTTAGGGGGATAAAATTCGTCATAGTCCAAGGTAAAACGATAATCTTCGATCAGTTGGAAATCTTTTTCCCGGTGGCGGTGCAATATCACGCTGAGTGTCCAGGGGCGGGAAAAGACTTTGGGATCTTCTATAGTTGCGCGATATTCAATGGTGTTTTTATCCAAAAATTGCCACTTTTCGATCACGTGTAACTGATCGCTGTGGTAATTGCCCGCGCGGTCAAACCAGGTTTTGTCATTAAAATGTTTGACGTCCACTACTAGCGTGTCACCTTCCCATGCACCGCGGGAATCTCCCATCCACCAGTCGTACGGATCTTGGGGATGATCAGTACCATTGGTAAAAATGGTTCTGACGGAATGGCCGAATTGGTGGACGATAATCAGATCTTTTTCACGCTGAAAAATCTGAAAGGGTTCGGGATAATAAATTCCTCGAGGCACACCCAGCGTCCAACCTTTGAGTGCGGGGTCGAGCTCGTGGCGCCGTTCAAAATTAATTTTCTTTTGCTCTAGCGCTTCCGGCAGATAGGGTAAATATTTACCTTCCACAACACCTGTACTTGGCGGCGCATCGCGGCGATTGGCATGGGGTTCAAGATCGTAATCCGCTGCCGAGGTCGTCTGCCAAATACCGGAAAAATCCGGCTTGCCATTGGCCAAACGTGGGATATCCGTCTCCACATTTTGGCTGATTTTGCCGACTTCAGAAGACTCGCTTTTTGTGCAAGCGGAAATCGCAAGCGTCAATGCCGTCGCGACGATTAAATATTGGCTGCGGTATGCCAAACCTAACAACAATGTTTTCAAGTTCGCGTCCCCAATGTTGATTACGGAGTCGAGGGGGCAGGTTGGGCGGCGGGCGCATCTGGCGCACCTCCCGTCACAAAGCTTTTGCCATCTGCGAGCGTCACCGACACGGCGTAACCAAAATTAAGGCCGTTTTTTGCCCTATATCCTTTTACGGTCACTTCGGTTCCTATGGGCAGGGTCGATTTCGTCAGGCCTTTTTGCTTGAGGCTGAATGGCGAACCAAATTCAAATCCCCAGGTGGCTTTTTCGCCATTTTCTGTAGATACATCGAAATACAGCCAACTGTGCGGATTGACCAATTCCAATTTGCTGACAACACCTTTTAATTCGATGGGTTGATTGGCGTCGAATTCGGCGCTGAAGGCGTGGTGGGCGGAACTGTTGATGGAAAAAGATGAAACAATTCCCACCAATGCGAGTTGCAGTAGTTTGTTGTATGGCATAGGACATACCTCGTAAATAAAAAGTTACTGAAGTACCACTCCAGGCGGTGCGTCTCCGGGGTACCAGAATTGTGAATGGCAAGCCTCGCAGGTTGCTTCGATAAAACTGCCGGCTGCCTCCAGCGCATCCACATCGCGTTGTTTTATGGCATCGACCGCCAGTTGTGCGGCGTCGTGTAGAGCAGCTGCGCGAGCAACAAAATCCGGCCAGTGCGAATGGATAAGATTTCCTATTTGATCGGCATGCAGCTCTGTGGGATAAGTCGATGTGCTCGAATTTTCATGGGCCACTTTTCGCCCAGGAATAATCAGCAGGTTGTAGACTTCCCGCAGCAAAATAGCGTGGTGATATAAGGTCTGCCAATCTTCCTCGGTTTCCGGGCGAACTTCGGTTATGCCTTCGGCGCTAATCGTTGTGGAAATGGAATTCCACAGTGCATCTACGTTGGGGTCGATTACGCCTAGCATAATTTCCTGCAGGCTGGCGGTGGGACGAGCTGGTAGCTGCTCAGTGTTGGTTTCGGCAGCCACCAATGGGCCGCTTTCATGCGAACCTGTGCAGCCTGCCAACGAGCAGATAAAAACCAGCGGCAAAAAAGTGTGTTTTAATTTCATATCAAATTTACGCCGCCAAAAATCCAATAGCTCGACCAGCCATACCTACTGCAAACCACAACAAAGCCATAAATAGTGCGATTATCTTTGCCAGCCATTTTTGTGAAAATTCTTCTTTAGCAATCCGTGCCAGAAAGCCATAGTGAAATGCCAATGCAACAGGCAATAAAATCAGCTTTAACTGAAATGCTGGATTTGGCTGATATAAAGTGGCGCTCGGTATCAACATAAAAAGGCCGGAGAACACAACAAACAATAATCCGGTTGCCACATAAACTCGCGATTTGCGCTCCAGCTGTGCTGCGGAATAATCAACAAGGCCCGTTCCGGCAATGCGCAGCGCTACTAACAAAGTGGGAGTTAAAATCAAAACAATTCCACTGATATGGAATAGTTGCGCGGCTATGCCGAAAACCAAGGGCGCGTTGCCAAATGCGATGGCAATATCACTTCCTTGAACAGCTTTAAATAAGTCGATAGTTGTCATGCGATCAGAAACTGCCATCAAAGTAAGGAATCAAGCGGCCTAGTACGACCACTGTGCTCCATGAAGCCAGGGAAATAGCACCGGCAATTTTGGCTGACACAACAGGATCTTTTCGACCTGTCAGATAATCCTGATCCCGACCAAATTTCCATTCAAACCAAATAGCATTTAACGCCGCGAGCAGAATCACCAAAAGCTTCAAAGGAAATATGAATGTGGCCAGCAGTTTTGGACCCAATGCAAACATCAGCAAAATACCGGTCACAAAGGTCGCGGTAAATCCGCCAATCATCCACGGCCTTAATTGCTTCAACATCTCTCCTACGGGTAAGGAAGGCAGGGCAATCCCCAGTAAGCGGAAATCCACCAGCACAATAAGACCAAAGGAGAACGCTAGGCTGAGCAGGTGAATACCTTCCACCAGTGGATAGACATAAAGAGATTCCGCCAGGGCTGTGCCCAGGCACGACTCGTACATAGCTTGGAAAAGGTCGTGCAGGTTCATGTAATGGCGAACGGTTACAACGGGAGTTATCCGCAGTAGCAACTGCTATACCAGGATATGCCGCAGCTAGATAAAGATGTTTTTCGTTGATTTTGTAAGCAATGCGCTTGAGATCTTGGAAAAACTGTTGCAAATTGCACAGAGCGGTTGTTGCAAGCAAGCCTGGGGCGTTGAATTTGTAACAGTTAGACGGCCGGAATATTAAAACAGAATGTAACCAAGGCTGGGTATTTTATGAGTGCCATAAAGTTCAACAAAGATGAAAAGGCTATTATCGTAAGAAAGATTCAGCTCTATTTTACTGAAGAGTTGCGACAGGACATCGGGCAGTTTGATGCAGAGTTTTTACTTGATTTCTTTTCAGAAGAAATTGGGTCGTTTTACTACAATCGCGGTCTGTATGATGCGCAGGCGATTCTCTCCAAAAAAATGGATGATATTTCCGAAGCGATTTACCAACTGGAAAAGCCGACGGAATTTCGGCGATAAGAAAGCATTGGCGATGTGCAGAGGCTCGTGATTTTCCGGCTAGCAACAAGCGAGCTTTATATCAGGCAAGGCCTGCGGCATATTTATATTTCATGACGCGATTGGTCGTTGCTAAAGAGCCTCATGCAAATCGTTGTTATTGAGTCATGATTGTAGAAACACGAGTTAACATAAAAATTCGCGGAGAATCTATGAGAAGCAGAGCAGTGGTGTTATCTATCTTATTGGCCTTGGTCATCAGGGATGTGTCGGCGTCTGATCATTCTGGCCACGTTGATGCTAAACCACATGAGATTAAAGCTTTGCCAGCCTCGGATATCGCCGGTTTGTTGGCCGGCAAGGGTATGGGCTATGGCAAGGCAGCGGAATTGAACGGGTACCCGGGGCCTAAGCATGTACTCGAACTCAGCAAAGAACTGTCACTTACGCCGGAGCAACAGAAAAAAACGCAAGCTATTTTTGCGCAAATGGAAGCTGCGGCAAAAAAACTGGGCGCTGAACTGGTCGCTGCGGAGGTGGCTCTGGATCACGCATTTAAAAACAAAACGATCAATGAATCGAGCTTATCAGAGCACACCAGAAAAATTGGTGAGATTGAAGCGCGTCTACGCGCCGTTCACCTGGCCGCACATTTGCAGCAAGCAAGCGTTATGAGTGATGTGCAGATCAAACAATATATGGTATTGCGAGGCTATGAGGATGCGGGCGCACATGGACATGGGAAGCATCATCACCATTGAGCGGAAAAGCCTAGCCTGTTGAAATTCAGTCCTTAAAGAAAGTGCAGCAGTTTCTTCCTTTTTCCTTGGATTGATATAGGGCTTTATCCGCGCGTTCAAATGCGGCTTCGAAGTCTTCATCAATATGACTGCGGGTTATGCCAATGCTAATTGTGACAAGGATAGGTTCTGGGTCGCCGTCATTAAAGATTGGACTTGAAGCGACTTTTTCCCGCAGCTTCTCTGCGTAGATCAGCAAATTTTCGGGAGATGCATCGCGGGTAATGATGACGAATTCTTCGCCACCCCAACGCGCGATTTGATCATATTCGCGTGATACTTGCTTCAGCGCTTGCGCCACATTGATTAAAACTTTATCGCCCACCGCATGCCCGTAGGTGTCGTTGAATTTTTTAAAGTGATCAATATCGATCGCGATAATGGCTAGACCCTGTGGATTTCCAAATTCTCGTTTCTGGCTCACAATCTCCTGCACGGCGCGCCGGTTCAAGAGTTGGGTAAGCTCATCTTTATAGGCTTCAGAACGCAGCTGACGGTTATATTCGTTTAATTCATCCAGAGATTTCTGCGCAGCACGCTGGCTCTTGTAGAGCGTGTAAACCCGGAAGGTTCCTTCCAGCCCCAATAACGACGCAAATGCGATGATGATGGTTAAGTAGAAATTTTCTTTGCTGACCCGGTCGCCAACAAATTTTACCGACTTAACTTCGAGATAATGTTGGGTGTGCGGATGCTGTTCTTTGATTTCGACCGTGATCGCCTGCAAGCGGTCGAAGCGGGTATGGGACTCTGTGCGATGCAGGGCAAATTGATTAATCCACCAGTCGGCGACTTTGAATTCCTGAAGGCGGGCGAACACAGGTTGATGCAGTTCGGAGGTGGCTATACCGACACTTTGCGGGCGAAATTGACGGCCGGGATCGGGCAGGTCCAACGCGGGCTCGTGATTGTGGAGCGATAAATAGATGTACTTGGCCGGGCCTCGATAATCGATATCCACCCAGACTCCGGTGTAGCTGCTGACATCCCGGGTAATATCAGGAGAGATTCGGGTGGCAAGTGCTAGATCAGAGAGCAATAGACTATGGTTTATCACATCATGATCGACGAATACCCCAGCATTGCCGCAAAGATTGAAAGTGCCTGCATCACCAATCGAGCATTCGAGTGCAGTGTGAGCTTCATTCATATATTCAAAGCTGGAGTTGCCGCCGGAAGCTGCATCAGTAAACGCCCCCCACCAAACTTGGGAGCCGGGGTAGATGTCCAGTTTCTTTTGCGGGATGTAGGGGAAGGAGAACAGGGCGAGACAGCTGGCAAGCGCCAGCGCGATTTTCGCGGCGTTCAGGTGGCGTGATGGGGGTTTCTGCTTCATCTGACTTTATTTTGTTATGCGCTGGTCGAAGTATAGTAAAAGAAACCCTAAGCGACTTGTTATATGAGCTGATAAAACCATGAGGGTTTGGAATAACCAGGGGAACCATAGGTGGGAGGTGCAGCCTAATACGCTTGCGCGCGAAGTGAGCTATCAATGGATTGTAGGTAGGCATTTGGGGGCGGTATTTGGGGAACCCCGTTACATTATTGTTGGTCCAGGCATTGAGCCGCAGTCCTTATTTTCCCTCAAGCACAAACCGAATCAGATCACACTAAAAGTATGCTGCTGCATGAACAAATTGTTTATAGCACCATTTTTCTTTATTTTGGAATATGTTATTTAAATCAAAATAAAAACTGCGCACATAAGGAGATATGAGTGTTGAAAAAAGCATCATTTGGTTTTGCACTGTTTTGTCTTGCCAGTTCTGCGTTAGCGCAGTGGGAGATTTCTGCAGGGTATTCAAGTTTCGATTGGGATCAGACTAATCATCATATGGATGTCGGTGCAGTGGTGTTTGGTGCCGGGTATCAATTTCCACTGAATGATCGATTGACGTTGGTTCCTGCGATACGGGTAGGCGTGGGAGTAACGGATAAGAAAATACCTTTGTATATAGGCTCTTCGCAAAACGGAGTGCCAGAGCAAACTGTAGTATCTGCAAAATCAGAGATAAACGAATATTACGGCGTGCAACTGCGCGCGCAATTCCATTTGGAGAACAGTTTTTATCTCTTCGCTATGCCGTCATATTCATCAATCGAGTACAAAATTTCTACTGACGATCTTGTCTTGGGTCGAAAGGCCCCGAGTATTTATTTCGATGAAAAGGGATTTGGAATTAGTGTTGGAGCGGGTAAGAAGTTTGGTGACTCGGTTAGCGCCGAGATTTCATACGAAAAGGCTAAATTTGGCAATTGGGGAAAGACAGATATACTGAGCGCTCAATTGCGTTATGGATTTTAACCACATTTCCGGTAATCATTTCTGGCTGCGTTCAATACTTGAGCGCAGTCGAATTTTGTAGGCTTGGCTTAAATTTTTGCTAAGAGGTAAAGAACCTTACACAGGGTCTTCGATAGGGATCATAAAATCCTAGGTAATTGACTGGAATGTCTGTTCTTGCCCCGTTTTGAAAAAAGTCGGTGGACAATAAAAACGCTGATACTATGTTATTTTCCATCCGCCTCCACGAATGTCCCATGGGTAAAAGCTGGTATGGCGTCACTAAGGAAAATAATTCGGCGAAAGTTCCAAGCAGACGTAGACGACTTGCATAGTCCTTGCGTGTTTGGATGTATTCCACACTGAATTGCTCGAAAACACCCGGTGCGATCCTGAGAGGACGTAAGCGATTGCGCAAAAGCGCCACCACTATGTCTGTCTCTTTTGCGGTTCGCCACGACGCAAATAGCGCAGAACTTGCAGCAATTAAACCCACCCCGGAAAAAATCAGCCATTTTCTTCTTGTCAGTGAGCCAGACATGGTGCCTCCTGCTGTTGGAGTGTCAATTTAAAAGCAAATGGGCGCTGCGTAGTGAAAGGGCGGCAAGAATAAGTGTTGGGTTGGCGGCGGGACAGGTTGGAAAAGCTCCAGCCCCCAGAGCCATAAGATTCCGTACACGATGATGAATAAGTTGAGGGTCAAGAACGCTGGTAGTGGGATCGTTTCCCATGCGGGTAGTGCCGTGAATGTGGGCTGACCCACCGAGATTTTTGTCATCATGCGAGTTGATCACATAGTCCTCGACGGGTAATCCCTCGAATAGTGCTTCAGCCCTGCGTTTGATATCCGCGATGCCTCGCCGCATATAATCGGAGTGTGCTGCATATTCCACTTGCATGCGGCCATCGGCGCTTACAGTTACTCTGTTGTCTGGTGAAGGAATGTCTTCCAAGACAAATTTAAGAAGGCCTACATGGCGCCACTTGCCAAATTCAGCGCGCAACCACGGAATGTTGTAATTCTCTACCAAGCAGCCTGGGATTTGCCCTCGATTGGGTTCATTCACAAACATGCTGCCAAGTCCGGTTACTCGTTGACCACCATCATAATTTTCGACTCCTTGAAGATTGGCGCGCACATCTACGGAAATTTGTTCATTCAGATAACGACCCAGTGCGTAATCATCAAGACCGGAATTGAGCAATATATAGGGAGTTGCGATCGCATGTGCGCCCACGGCGACAAGGTCTGCGAAAGCTTCATGTTCCTTTCCTTCACGAATATATGAGACGCCTTTGGCCACAGAATTTTCGATGATGACTGCTTTGACGTCCGCGCCAGTAATCAAGGTCACGCGAGAATCTTGGTAGATATCTCGCATGTAGATATCTACCTGGAATTTGGCGCCGATTGGACAAACGGAGCAAACGCCATTATTACAGCAAGGGGGGCGCCCAACTGAAACCTCAGGTGACCGCGCGCTGGGCATGGCCATGTATTGATGCCCGTATTTGGCCTGGAACAAACGATCCAATGCATTGAGTCGATGAGGAGGTGCAGGATAGGGACGCGAACGCGGATACTCTGCCGTTTCAGCACCGGAAATTCCCATAATTTCTTCTGCTTCTGTCAGATATGGCTCCAGCTCATCATAATCGAAGGGCCAGTCTTCGCCGACGCCGTGCAGTGTGCGTGTTTTAAAGTCGCTTGGATGCATCCGGGGAGTGTTCCCTGTCCAGCAGGAGCCGCCGCCAAATGCAATATTCTGCACCCACTGTTTTTGCGGCGTGAGATTGTTCAAGTCTTTCGCAAAATCGTATTGCGTATTTTGAACGTTCTGAATTTTCCAACTGTAGGGGATGTCGGTGCCTTTTTCCAAAACAAGAATCCGTACATCTTCGCTAGCCCGAGCGAGATACTTTTTTAGGAAAAAAGATGATGCGAATCCGGTTCCGACAATAATCGTGGTGTAAGTGTCGCGATGTGAATTCATGTCTTGCGTAGTCCGAAGCGTTCGAAAATAAACGCAGCCTTGCGAGAGGCGAAGGAGGGTCTCATTCTAACGTGTTTTCAAAAAAATAGAACAGGCAAGATTTTGGAAATAAAATTTTTTAGTGATAACGCGTTAATTTTTTGATTTTATGCGGTTTTTCAAGCTTCGATAGGTTCGGCTAGGCGAAGAAATATTCTGCATTTGTGGGAAAATGCTGTCAGGAAAGTCGGATGCGACAATCGCTAAATCCGCTTTCTCTCAATATTCTGTTAAAGATGCGCCTATTCGTTGGTTGAACGCGCCACGCGCCATATAACATTAGCAAGATCATCGGCGACGATCAGAGCTCCTTTGGGATCGACGGTAACGCCCACAGGCCGGCCGCGTGTTTTACCATTTTCATCGCGAAATCCCGTTACAAAATCAATGGGTGCACCAGCGGGACGGCCGTCTCGGAAGGGAATAAATACAACTTTGTAACCCACTGGATTTTTACGGTTCCAACTGCCGTGCTGGCCGACGAAAACACCGTCAGCAAATTCTTCGCCCATGGATGATTCCGAAAAATCGACACCAAGCGCTGCTACGTGCGAGCCCAGCGCATAATCGGGTGCGATGGCGGATGCGACTTTTTGTGGGTCTTGCGGGCGTACGCGCTCATCGACATTTTGTCCCCAGTAACTGTAGGGCCAGCCGTAAAATCCGCCTTCTTGAACAGAGGTGAGATAGTCGGGTACTAAATTTGGTCCGATTTCATCGCGCTCATTCACTACCGCCCATAAGGTTCCGGTATTTGGCTGGATCGTAAGAGCTGTGGGATTGCGCAAGCCGGTAGCATAAGGACGATGTGCACCGGTTTCGGCATCGATTTCCCAAATCATTGCCCGATTTGCTTCAGCCGCCATGCCTCTTTCGGTGATATTGCTATTGGAGCCAATGCCAACATAAAGAAAACGGCCATCGGCACTGGCCGCAAGTGACTTTGTCCAGTGATGATTAATTTCGGAGGGTAAATCGGTGATTTTTGTCGGCGGGCTACTGGCCTGAGTTTGCCCTTCGCGATAATCAAAGCGCACCAAGGAGTCTTGATTTGCGACGTAGAGGTTATTGCCCACCAATGCCAATCCATAAGGTGCATCAAGATTTTCTGCAAATACGGTTTGCAATTCATAAGTGCCGTCACCATCGGCATCGCGTAGCAAAGTTAATCTATTGCCTCCTTTTACCGGGGTTGTGCCTTTGGCTTTTATATATCCGGCGATAATATCTTTGGGTTTAAGTGCGGGTGCGTGTCCGCCTTTGCCTTCTGCGATCAATATATCTCCGTTGGGCAGCACCAGCGTTTGGCGAGGGACTTTGAGGTCGGTAGCGATTGCCGCGACCGTAAAGCCCGATGGCACCGTAGGTAGTTGATCTTTCCAGGGTGTCGGCTCGGCAATTGTCATATTGGGCAAGAGGCCGCGCTGGGGTTTAGGAAGCGTGGGGCTCGGGCCGTATTCTTCGGGATCGGGATCTTGGTCGACACATCCACCTAGTAGTGCAGATAGTGCGATTCCTGCGATGACTTTAAATATGTCTTGGTGTAGAGATAAAAATCTTTTTTTCATCTGATACCTCCGACACCAAATTTAGCGAAGCCAATCCATGTCGATGCACAAGCGAGTAGAACGACAATTATCGAAAAGATTATTCCCTCGGGCATAGTTGCCCATGCATCTTTAGCGTGAATGAGCGAGTTGATAAAGCCAAAAATCCATGTCAGCAATAGTAAGAAGGGATAAATAAATGAGAGCCCGCTTCGCTGAGGAGATTTAATTAGACGGATGATGGACAATACTAGTGCAATTCCACCAAACACAAGCCCTCCAAAAATCAACCAGGAGGCGAAATTGGACCACTGTATTTCGTAGCTGGAGGTATAGGCGTAGTCGCTGAGCAAAGCGCCTAAAAATAATGGGATGGTGCTGGCAAGCAAAACGCCGTGGATTGGATGAAGAACCCATAAACCAGTTCGGTCGCTAGCGACAGCCATTGGTATTTCTCCTTGCAGGAGTTCGAGGAATGCTGAAAGTGTGTATGGCTCCAGGGAGGGTGTCTGTTTGAAGAGGCACATAGACTTGGACTAGTTGATGCATAGGACCAAACGTCTCGCTGAGGAGCAAAAACGGGTGACTCACACACACGCCAGTAGTGACAGGGTGGTAGTTCGAAGCCTGATCAATTAAGTTAAGTTTGTTTCTTCAATAGGCATGGGAGTCAAAAATTCTGAGGAGGGCTTATGCTCAGTGGTTGGATGTGTTGGGTGTATATGTCGATATCGCTGTTGTTATTGACGGTTGTAGGGTATACGCAGGAAAGTAACTTGCAGGAAAACAAACAGGAGCAATCTATGAAAGCGAGCTCTGTTCAAATCACATGGGAATTTGACGCACCACCTGAGCATGTGTGGGCCGCCTGGACAAAGCCAGAGCTGGTTCGTCAATGGTTTGGCTCTGACCCTGAGGGAAAGGTCATAAAAGAAGATATGGATGTGCGAGTTGGCGGGCAATTTGAAGTCACTTTTTCGGATAGTGATGGCACTCATCATACCGCACATGGGACTTATCGACATGTGGAGCCATATAAACGACTGGAATTTTCATGGGGTTGGAAGAGCGAGCCAGGTGTTGAAACACAAATTAAAGTTTTGCTTTTGCCCAGTGGCGATGGCACAAAAATGGAGTTTGAACATGGCAATCTCATTCAGGCTTCAAGCCATGATTATCAAACCGGTTGGCGTAGTACTTTTCAAAAAATCGCAAGCGCGTTGGCGGCAAACTCGCAGTGACCTTCAAAATATAGGCTGATCAGCAAGAGCATGAATATATTTCAGTTCTATTCGCCAAATCGAGTGACTTTTTTCATGCTCTCGCATGCAGTTCGCAGCACTGCCCGGGAGTCATTGGCTCCTTGGCCGAGCGAGCGACAGGCATTTTCCATAAGGTTGAGCGCAGTATGCGGCGCGAACATATGCGGGCCTCTGAGCTCGATAAGCAACTCCTGAATCTTTTTATCATTCCTGGGATTTAGGGCCGTCATAATTGCTGGCCATTGGGCTTTCGTTGCTTTCAATCTTTGTATGATCTCCAACAGGTTTTGTGGGGCGTGTCTGGCGGTGCTGCGCCTTAGATGGAAGTAGATTCCGCAAGAAACGACAAAAAGCAGAGCACAAAGCAATAACAAAATTATAGTAGGCGTCATGATTTGACTCCGGGAGTATGCAGGGCCGATGAAATCGATTTTATTATAATCTTATCGATTTTAGAGCGTTTGATATAGAAAATCCTTGAATCGATTAGCTAATCACCAACTAACTGACTTTTCTTTGCCCTCATTTGTCTGCACTTCAAGTGCATTGTGATTGTTATAGGTTGCAACAGCCTACTTCCGCCCCACCAAACTAACCCCACCGATCACAAGCCCCGCGCCAATAAGCTGACTCAGTGTTATGGCTTCGTCAAGAAACCAGGCTCCGAGAAACACCGTAATCACAGGTCCTATGCTTCCCATAATGGCGGCTTTGCTGGCGCCTATGGAGGCTATGCCTTTGTTCATCAGGAATGAGGGAATCACGGTAGAAAAAAAGGCGAGCGCCAGCGCCAGCCAATAGACGGGGTGAGGTTGGTTTAATTCTCGTAAATCGATAAAGATAAGATTGTGAATAATCACGCCCACCGACGCCGCCAGCATGCAATAGGTGGTAAAGGTTAGGGAGCCGACTTCTTTGGCTTTTTCACTCGTCATCACCACGAAAAATGCATAGGTAATGGCGCCAGCAAAAACGAGCAGTCCCCCTTTCATGGTGTTGGAAAAATTCTGCTGCAATTGCAACTCGTGGAGAAAAATAAAGATCATCCCAACATATGCCACAGCCATGGCCAGTTTTTCTTTTGTAGATACGACTTTCTTTTTCCAAACCGCAAGAATCAAAACCACAATCGTCGGGTAGATGTATAACACCAACCGCTCAAGTCCCGCGGAGATTGTCTCCAATCCCCAAAAATCCAACAGGCTGGACAGATAATAGCCTAACAATCCTACGCCTACGATTTGAATTAGATTTTGCCGGCTTAGCGCCATTTGCGATCGCTGATGCAGCCAGAGTGCCATTGCCAAATAAAAAGGCAGAGCAAATAACATTCTGAGCATTAACAGCGGTGCTGCGGTTATGCCATACGCATAGGCGAGCTTGATAAAAATGCCTTTGCAGGCAAAAAAGAACGTGCCCAGCAAAACGCAAGCAATGCCGAATTTGGATTGGGAGGTAAAGCTAACGGAGGATTCAGACATGACAAGGCCGACTTCATAACGGACGCATGCAGACTAGGAGATTCATCTGTAAAGGTCAAATGGGAAGGGGAGCAGCCTGCGCCTTGGCTCGTATTGCTTAGTTGGACTTATACTCAATCTATTGCTGGGGTGTGCTAATTCGGGGAGAGGCGTGCTGTTAAGGATAGGGAAGTAGCAGCACTGGGGTTGACTAAACTGCACCGCCCATCCATGGTGTGATAATTGATGAACGCAGCCTATTAAAACGACAAAGCTATAGAACGAGAAAACTATATGAAACAGCATGTTCAACGGAGTCATTGGTTTTTATTGTGGGCGGGACTGGTTGTGGGACTTGCGGCCTGCAGTTGGGTTGATCGCCCGCAAAAGCCGGTGGTGAAAACTACCTATGGTTATGTTGCTGGCAGCCTTAATGACGGTGTCTACAGTTTTAAAGGAATTGCCTACGCAAAAGCCGAGCGGTTTATGCCGCCACAAGAACCCGAGAATTGGCAGGGGATAAGAGAGCAGAACCAATTTGGCCCTATTGCTATGCAGGTTAATAGCTGGTCACCTGAGGAAGCCATGGATGAGCATAAGTTATTTACCGTAAACGTCTGGACGCAGGGATTGAACGACGGAAAAAAACGGCCCGTTATGTTTTGGTTGCACGGCGGTGGATTTAGTGTCGGCGCAAGTGATGACCCGATTACCGATGGAGAAAATTTGGCCAGAAAAGGCGATATAGTTTTAGTCTCCGTCAATCACCGTCTGAATATTTTGGGTTTTCTCGATCTTTCCCATTTGGGCGAAGCTTATGCCGATTCCGCCAATGTCGGCATGTTGGACATAGTCGCTGCTTTGAAATGGGTAAATAAAAATATTGAGCAGTTTGGTGGTGATCCGGAAAACATCACCATTTTTGGTGAGTCCGGCGGTGGCGGGAAAGTGGGGACGCTTATGTCTATGCCAGCTGCGCAGGGTTTGTTTCATAAAGCGATTATTCAAAGCGGAACCTTGATCAATGTGATGACCAAGGAAAAATCCACCTCAATCGGCAAAGCACTGTTGGAGGTTTTGGGATTAACCAGGGAAACCGCACATCAATTGCAATCCATGCCTTATAAAGAGCTGGTGGAAGCGGGTAATAAAGCCCTGGAAAAAACCGTGGGTCTGCGCAAGCCTGGCACTACGACCATGTTCGGATTTGGCCCAGTGCCGGATGGGGTCAATTTATTGCAACAGCCATTTACCCCGGACTTTGCCAGCATCTCCGACTCTATTCCCTTGATGATTGGCACAACCCTCAACGAGCTGGTGAAAACCGCGTACGATGAATCTGAGCTGACTTTGGACGAGGTGAAAAAACGCCTGGAAAACATCTATGGAGATAAAACCGAGGAATATATCCAGCTCTTTGCCCAGACTTATCCGAACTATACACCACAAGACCTGCTTTCCATCGACACATTGTTTCGGCCGAACACCATTGTTGTCGCCGACGCGCGTTCGGAAAAAACACCTGCTCCGGTCTATTCTTATTTATTGACATGGAAAAGCCCGGTTGAAAACGGCAGCAAAGGCTCCTTCCATGGTTTGGATATTCCTTTGGCGTTCAACAATATTGAATTGGGAAAACATTGGTCGGGCGACAGCGACGAAGCTTATAGATTGGCAGATGCTATGAGTTCTGCGTGGATTAACTTTGCCAAGCGCGGCGACCCTAATAATCCCCTGCTGCCAGAGTGGAAGCCCTATACACGAGCAAACGGTGTGACCATGATTTTCGATGTTGCACCGAAAATTGCGCACAACCATGACAGGAAGTTAATGGAATTGATTAAATCCGTTAGGTAACGTCGATTATTTGGAGCTGCTGTGTTTTCACTTGAGCGCAAAAGCGATTACCGGTTGCAATTGAGCCGAACTCTGAAGGAACCTGGCCATTATAAGGCAGAGATTTATCTCTTTACTCCTTATGAGGGTGCTTTCTCGGAGTGGACGCTCACTGAAAAGCAATTTTACTTTTCCTCATTGGAGCACAACTTTCGCTTGCAGGGTTTGCCCGATCTGGATCGGGCCACCAAAACCGACGGCTCTTTTTCGCTGCTATCGCCTCACTATGAAATTATTCACGGTTCATGGCTGTTTCAATACAGGGCTACCATGGATCGCCTGCGCCTGCAAATGCAGACGGGAGAATTTGCAACCTCTCTCAAGCGCGCTTTGCGCATCAGCCAAAATTTTGCCCAACGCTTGAGGAAAACCACCCGACAACAAAGCTCGCAAAAGCAGTATTTTCGCAATGCGGATATGTATTTTTCCTGGTACGCCGAGCAATTCATATTGCAATGCATGACTATGGAGGGATTTTCTGATCTCGACGAGGAGCTAAAGAATAGCATCCAGGAATTTTTACAACAGGAATATCGTTATAGACACGAAAAAGATTATCTGAATGAATTCCAGGGCAATCCTACACGCATATGGAACCGCATGAGCATGTACTTAAGATTGCTGGAATACCCTGTATTGCTGCGCAAAAAACTCACCGAATTGGGCAGTGGCACGCGTAAAATGGTTAAGGCGGTCTCAACCATTTTAATCATGTCGCTTTTTACTTACGTGATTTTTATTTTAAGAGACAGTCGACAGGAATTGTCAGTGGCGGTCCTTTTGTTAATTGCGCTGATTTACGCCGTGCGCGATTTGTTGCGTGACGACATGACCGAGAGCTTTACCGAATTTTTGCGCAAGGGCAAACCGCGCTGGCGAATTCGCCTGCTCAAACCCTACGTCAACGAACCACTGGCGTTGCAAAAAATTTGGATGAATTATCGCAAATTACCGGATCTATCTCTGGCGGTCCGGGAGCATTCTGATAAGTGGTCTACTAATGATGAGCGACAAATTATTTGTTATCGCTCTGAGTTGAGCTTGGATAAGGCTGCGCTGGACGAACATCAAATTGAAGAACGCTTGGCCCTCGATTGCAAAGAGCTGTGTGAATTGATTCAGTCATCCAGCGACAAAATATATATCCCCGCAGATCCCAATGATCCTTCCTCAAAGGTGCAGTCACACACCATTGAAAAACAGCACGATTACAATCTGTTGGTCGTATACAGCGTACCAGGAGAGGAACACACCAGTGCGCAACGCTGGCAAATCCGGCTCGGCAGTCATGGCATAGTGAAATGCAAAAGCAAAAAAGTAAAATGGCCGAGCCCGGAGGAACAACGGAAAAAATCCTGGTGGAGACGCCTGCGCGAGAGGCGCAGGCTCGAATAGTTTTTACTCTTAGAACTCCCCATGCAAAACCAAAGCCACTCGCCTATCCGACACAAACCACGAGCGCCCTGTTTCCAGCAGCTGATCATTTAAGATCATCAAGGTTTTTGCGCGGGCGTTGGTGAGGTTTTTGGCTTGTAATCCCAGCGTGAAATTATCGGTGAGTTTATAGAAAATCGAGCCGTCCAGTTCGCCGTAGTCGTCATACCATATTGGCGCTTTGCTAATGACGTCGCGGGTGGTCAGCAGGTATTTGGAGCGCCAGTTGTAGGCAATGTTGATGCTTAGGCGATCATCCTCATACATGCCGATCAAGTTGATGATTTCATCCGATTGACCTTGCAACGGCAATTTGGCGGGATCGACGCGAATGCCGGTGTCTTCGTACAGAGAGTTGTACCACTGCTCATCTTCAACACGCTTTTCGTTGTTGGGAATACTGGTGGCGTCTATGTAGGTGTAGGTGGCTTGGAAGCCGAAACCTTCAAATAGCCCGCTGAAAAACTGGTTGTAGGTAATTTCTATCCCATCCAATTTGGCATCGCCGCCGTTGCGTTGTGTGGTGATGGCAACCGGTTGTGTTACGCCGCTAAAATTGTTGGTGAACTCGCGGGTAATAACACCGGGAGAAAAATAGTTGGATAAATTTTTATGGAATATTGCACCGCTTAATTGACCATAGTTGGAGAAATACCACTCCAACGAAAAATCGTATTGCACGGATTCCATGGGTTTTAAATAGGGATTGCCGCCTTCGCCCACAAACCAGGTGCCATCAGCAGGTTTATTCAGTTTAGCCTGATCGATTAATTCGATGGGGCGATCCCCCGGAATTCCGGTGTCAGCGTATCTATAGGTGATGTTAAGGTTGCCCGCATTGGGATCTATATTGATCGGCGCAAGGTCGGTGCGATTGCGCACGTCGCCCAGGTCAGGAAACGCCACGGCTTTCGCAAAGGCAAAACGCCCAACCAGATTGTCCGTTAGATCAGCTTTGATGTTAAAGCTGGGCAACAGGGTGTCGTAATTGTGTTTGGCGACTTCTTCGTTGACATAAGGCGCGAATTGCAACTGGTTGCGCTCGATCAATTGTTTGCCATCGGACCCTATTAAAGCTACGCCTTGGGTAAAGCCGCGTATTTCGCTCGCCAGGAAAAAATACGGATTGTAAATCCAATTGTTTTCCGCCGCGGTAGCGGCTTGATAAAAATCTGGGTAAGTGCCGTTGGCGACTTGTTGACGCAAGTAATTTTCCACCATTTCACCATTGAGCGGCTGACTCAATGAATCCGGCGGGAACTGCTGCAACTCGTGTGTGCGCGGTACGATCAACGGGAATTCCACAATACCGAGTGCCTGGCGTTCCATTTTTAGATAACGCAATCCCACATTACCGGAGAACGGCAGATTGCCATCGCCAGCAAAATCGAGACGCAGATAAAACGCGTTGCGCATTTCCAAAGTGCGGTTGATTTCATCTGGCGTAAAAATTCCGTATTGATTATCCAGTGGAACATTCACTGCCGCTTCAAAATGTCTGCCGTATAAATCGATCGCTTGATCGCGATCGGGGTAGGGCAACCAGTTATCGCCGCCAGAGTAAGACTGAATCAATCTGCGGCTCGGGTTGGCGCCCCAGACTTCGCGAATTAATTTCTCAGTGGCATGCAGTGTTTGATTGCCCTGAATATCCAGAACACCGCCGCGCATAAAGTTGGACCAGTTGACCAGCTCGTATCCGTCTTGCAGCGGCGGAACATCCGACACCCAGCCAATACCGGTACCAATAATTTCGCCGTCGGACAAATTGAAATTGGTTTTGGATTGGCCATTCCATTCCGGCGCCAGCGCACCCCAATTCCATGCTGTTGAACGTACAGTTTGTTCGCGTTCGGCGTAGCGGTAGCCCACTTTAATTTGTCGCAGTAAACCATCGCCTACCGCGTAATCCAAATCCAAGCGCCAAGCTAAAGAATCGCCGTCGGAGCGCTCGTAGTGATCCATGGCCGAGCGCCACAAATAGGAGTTGGGATCCTGAAAATAATTTTGGTCGCCCAAAGGATCGCCGCCAAAACCGGGATAATTGTATTGATCGTTGGTGAGGGCATCCCAAAATGGATTGCCTTCTGCGCGTTCGCGATCACGCTGGCCATTCCAGGGTTCGATCAAACGCAAATGCGGTGTGCTGCCGCGTGTGTCGTAGTCGTAAATGCTGTAAGTCATCAGATGAATGGATAAATCATCTACGCGCGCTTCCGCATCTATATATTGCAAATCACCGCTGATATTGAGCCGATCATGGGGTTGCCATTTCACATTGATATGAAAATCTTCCACCAGCGACTGAGTTTCGTTGATGCGGCTGTCCATCTGGGTGCGATGGCCCCATTGTTTGTATTTGTTGAGCACGCTCAAACTGGTGGGCACGCGGCTGTGGCCGCTGGAGCCGACGCGCCAGGAATTACCTTCCTCCATAATGGTGCCGGCGAGGAACAAACCATTTTCATCAAATAAAAAATGTGTTCCTGCAAGAGGCGCAGTCGGGCGTATGCCGATGCTCTGATAGCCGCCCTGATATTTAAGCGCCTGCTCGTGCCAGGTCAGCGTGGAGTCGGAGCGGATATATTCCGCCAGGGCTTCAAACCGGCCGTCGTCGGAGGCAAATTGCAATGCTGCCGTAAATCCTTCGCGCGTGCGGCGATCTTCCTTCATTAACGCGTTGGCCCCATTGGGCGCCCACACACGTCCTTTGCCGTCTTCACCGAAAAAATCTTCCGCGCGCGTGCCGACCGGATTGGGATTGTTTGCGGTATAGAGTTCCTGGGCTTCAAATTGCACATAGGCATCGCTTTGAATGCCGTGGGATTCGCCGACCAATTCCGAGTTTGCGTAATTGACTAACACGCCCCAGCGACCGACCGGGCCGTCGAATGCTTTTGCCAATAATCCGGAAAATGACGGGCTCCAGGTTTCTGCCAGATCGCCGTAGGAATAATCCACGCTGAAGGCGACCAGATGATCGTCGATATCCAGCGGTTTGCGCGTCACCAGATTGACCGTGCCACCAATACCGCCTTCGATCATATCGGCGGTCTGGTTTTTAAATATTTGAATGCTGCCCAAGAGTTCCGGCGGAATATCCTGATAACTCAGGCCGCGCCCGGTGTTGGCACTGAAGGAATCGCGGCCGTTGAATTCGGAGCGGGTTTGCGACATACCGCGCAGAATAATGTCGGAGCCTTCGACGCTGTAGTGATCCGGATCATTGGGCGCGGCAAAGCGCTCTATAGCCACGCCCGGCAATCGTTGCATGGCATCCAGCGCACTGCGATCCGGCAGCAAACCGATCTGATCGGCGGAGATAGCGTCGAGCATGGTATCGGCGCCGCGTTTCATCTCCTGAGCATCCATCGCATTGATTTTGGTACCGGTAACGACGATCTCTTCAACTGTGTTTCCAGTCTTTTTGCGCGAGTTTTTGCTAACCGGTTCTTCCGCGGAAACATCGTCTTGGGCCAAGGCCGAAAGCGGCAACAGGGCAATCGAGGACGAAATAACGGCAAAGCCCAGGGAGTGCGAGGGGAATTTCTTTTTCATGCGGCTGGTCTTGTCTCTTATTCTGCGTTTTGCGGGGCGAAGCCCAAGGTGCCGCGGAGTCTACTTGAATATAAGTCCCCGTGATGCGTCACAAATCAAGAAGTGCAGAATCTCTTTAGAGCAGGAGTGTGGAGGGAGAAAAAAGGCCGAACCCGGAGCGGGTTCGGCAAATTCACAAAACGCAGATTTCGAGTTTTGCTTAGGGGGATTACTGGAGAACCTTATCCATATTCCAGTCGACAAACAGAGATTTCCATTCGCTGACCGGAATTTGTACGCGACCGTCCTGAATATTGACTCCACCGGTGTTGATGCTGGTGTTGCCAAAGAAGGCCCGGTCAAACATCTTGGCCGCGATACCTGTGTCGCCCACGCCGCAATGGCCGCCGTTGTACACCTCAAAGGCCATATTTTGTGGAACACCGAGAGCCTTGTAGACCGGATAGGCTGCCCAGGCCGCCAGGGCTTCACTGGTACCCGCCAAGTGACACCAGGCGTTCTGGCCATTGGCATTGGTAAAGTGCACCAGATAGCGGGGAGCTATGGTGGCCAACAGCATGTGCTGGTCGAACGGCAGGTTGTTGACGCGAGAGGGCGTTGAGCGGAAAGGCTGCGCCGCGCTGGTTACCCAGGGACCGCAGATGCCATTGTTTTCCAGGTTGTCGATACCCTGGGGTTTATCGTTGCAGCGCCATCTGGATTGGCCTGCGCCGTTGCGGAACCATTCGGTCATGCGCCAGCTGGTGGCACCGCCGCCGCCTGACTCAACGATAACGGTCATAGGAATACGGCTGAATACACCCACCAGAAATGCGCCTTTACCGCAGCCGGAACAGCCGGAGACCACCATTTTTTGCGGGTCGTGTCCGCTGCCGGGATTTTTCTCCAGAACGTCCATCACCCGGTTGACCATCCAACCTATCGCAATATTGGGATTGAGCTCATTCAGGCCATAAAGCGTGCGGATGTTATTTTCGTAACCGCTGCCGAACGACAACTTCTTGCTGCCGGGAGGCAGAATTCCGGCGGCGAGATCCAGCGCAATCACCTGACCGCTACCGGAAATGGTGGCGGAGAAATTGGCGCTGCGGCTGCCGACTTTACAGCTGATGGAAACATTTCCGCCGTTGACAGTACCGGATACCTCATCGCAATCACCGGGAATTGGGCCGTACAAATATTTGGCAGCCATGGCCAGAATTTCTTTGCGACGGCATTCCCACTGCTCTTTGGTATTAACCGGTGTGCCGTCGTAGAAGGTAAAGGGATCAGGCAGTTTCATGCCTCGGTTTGGCAGCGCAGTCGCATCCGGGAAATTGGGCAGTGTGCATGTCACGGAAGCGCCGCTGCTGGAGCTGGATGAGGAGCTGCTGCTTGAAGAAGAACTGCTGGAACTACTGCTGCTGGAAGATGAACTGCTGCTGGATGATGAACTGCTCGACGACGATGATGAGCCGTTCCCTCCCGGACTTCCACAAGCGACAAGTCCGGCTACGAATGCAGCCACATAACATGTTCTTAAAAAAGTTTTCATTTTTTCACCTGACTGTTTAATTAATTTTCTTTTTTAGAGGTGACACAGAACTGCATGGTGTCGTTGCTGGGCGGAGGAAAATTTCGCCCGCAGAAATTTAAAAATGAATTTATAAGATTTATAGAAATAGTCGAACAGACTTTGTCGACAAAATTATTTTAACAGCCATGTTAATTTCAGACTGTGTGCGAGGTAGCAAATTAACGGAAGAAAAATCCACTAATTGTTAAAAATACAATTTGATTATTTTTGATTTAAAAATATTCCTATTTTGTAATTGTGAGAATTTTGTGAGGAATTTAAGGGGCTTTATAAAAAGGATATTTGGATAAGGATGGTGATGGCACGCCGGAATCTGCGCATTAAAAAATAGGAATGCAATTTATAATATAATTTGACTATTAGCTTCTATTAAGATGATGTGTCACTGGTAAACGCAACGGGCTTTTCCCAAATACCCAAAGCAATGCAGCCTTCCGGAGCGGACAGGTGGTGCTGGGTGCCCGGGGAATGAATAACCAAAGTGCCGGCGTTGTAAATTTTTTCGCCATCGATTTGAAAGCCGTGCAAAATCAAAATATGTTCGAGCCCCATATGCTGATGGTTCGGCACAGATGCGCCCGGCAAATAATGCAAAAAAGCAGCGTAAGGGCTGGAATTTTCCGTCTCGTAGATTTTGGAAATAAATACTCCTTCTGCAAGGGGCTGCCAGTCGCGCGATGCAATCAGGTTGGCTGCATCAAATAATCCGCGAACGACCACAGCATTTTTATCGTTTGCCATAAGCCTGCTCCAATCCCGCCAGAGTTTTATCGCAAGTTGATGTCCAACCGACGATGCCGCCTTGCGCCACGATCATTTCCAGGGCGGCGCGTTTGAATTCGGGAAAATAACTTTCCGTGGCATCTTCCACCAAAAGGCATTCGTAACCTCTGTCATTTGCTTCGCGCATGGTGGTTTGTACGCAAACCTCGGTGGTAACGCCGGCAAAAATCAAATGAGTGATCTGCTCTTCCTTTAAAAATTCATCCAACGGTGTTGCATAAAAAGAGCCTTTCCCTGGCTTGGTGATCTCCAACTCTCCTGGAAGCGGTTTGAGTTCGTCCAAAATCTCATTGCCGGGGTCGCCGTCAATCAAAATACGTCCCATAGGTCCTTTGTCACCGATTTTTAATGCCGCTTTTCCGCGCTGCAATTTACTGGCAGGACAATCGGATAAATCCGGTTTATGGCATTCACGAGTATGCACAATGGGTAAATCCAGTCGCCGGAAGCCGTCCAGCAATTTTTTGACCGTCGGTACTATGGCCGTCAGAAGTTCCACTTTATTTCCCAACGCATCGCCAAAACCGCCGGGCTCAATAAAATCCCTTTGCATGTCGATGACGATCAGACAGGGTTTATTTTCGGGTAATGCGTAGGGATAAGGTTTGGCATCTATAAAAAACGTCATGACAACTCCCGCTTAATGGCCTGCCATATACTGGCTGATGATATTCATATTCGCTTGCCCGGTTCTATGGCTTCCAGCAGCGTTGCCATTGTCAGGCTCTTAAAACGTCCAGTAACGCAGAAGATTTTGCTGTAGCGCCAAACACGCCGCCTTGCATTTTCACCATATTGATCGCCGCCCGATGATTGGCAGGATCGGTCGCGCCGCAACAGTCTTCCAGCAACAGACATTCATAGCCGCGGTCGTTGGCTTCGCGCATGGTGGTGCTGACGCATACATCGGTGGTGATGCCGGTAATAATCAGATTGGCAATGCCAAGCCTGCGCAAAATCAAATCCAGATCCGTCGCGTAGAATGAGCCTTTGCCGGGTTTATCGATAATAGGCTCGCCGGATATTGGAGATAATTCGCCGATAATGTTCCAGCCGGGCTCGCCGCGAATCAGAATTTTTCCGCATGGACCAGGATCGCCAATGCCTGCACCTATGCGCTGACTGCGCCAGCGTTTATTGGGCGGTAAATCGCTTAAATCCGCTCTGTGACCTTCGCGCGTATGAATAATGTGAAATCCTTGCGCACGCATAACTTTCAGCACGTTTTTGATCGGCTCTATAGGCGCGCGTGTCAGGGAAAGGTCGTAACCCATTGTGTCCACATATCCGCCTCTGCCGCAAAAATCCGTCTGCATATCAATAATGATCAATGCCGTGTTGGATGGGAGCAGTTGGCCGTTGTAAGGCCAGGGATAAGGTGTTGCATCGACAAAACGACTCATAGCGCCTCCAGATTATTTGCTGAGTTCGCCCGGCATACCATTTAAAGCTCCGCGTTTGGACGTGGCGATCATGATTGCCAGGGTCGAGAATCCGCCACAGATTCCGACACCGGCGACGGCACATTTTTGGATGAAATCTCTGCTATTGATTTTGGACATGTTGCTCTCCGCTATTACCAGATCCACTTGACCATCAGCTGTGGAACGTCTTCATCTATGCCGTCGAGCCCGAATTTATTACGCCAGATCTGATATTCGATCCCCGCCTGCAAAACCCCTTCGGCACTCCAGAGTTTGCCGACATCGAGCAACAGTCTGGGAGCGGTGATAATGTTGTCCTCCACGTGATCCATGCCGAAGGCGTAATCGAAAAAGCCTTCAAACGCGAAAGAAAGATTGCCGATGGAAAATGGCGTGAGCCAGACCAGCGTTACTTGATTGCCGGTATCCGTAACGGGATTGATGCTGCTGGAGATTTCGTTGCGTACGTAAAAATTGACTTGTGCCACCGGCGTTTTCGGAATATTGAGATCGATCGCAACACCGTATAAATAATTGCGAAATCCCTGGCCGATTTCTGCGGTAGTGGTGATCAGCACATCTTTGATAATGCCCAGGCTTAAATCCTTATTGAGAATTTTCCCGAGACTTAAGCGTGGTGAAATCTCACCGTAATAGCTGGTGGGAATTTCGCTGTGGGAACGGTCTGGATTGGTGATATCGACAAAAAAGAACGTATCGCCGTATTTCCAGCCGTTCACGTGCTCTAAAGTGATAATGGAACTGCTGACGTCGCGCGAATCCAGTGAAGAGGTTTCCGTATTGAAAAAAATCTGCGAATAAGAAGAGCCATATAAATATTGAAGGTTAGTGGAACTCCACTGCGCGGCACCTGACCAAGCCAACTGCGGAAGGAGTAAACCGGCTGTTATCAATATCAAGACGTAAAGATTGCGATACATAGAAAAGATCCCTCAACAATGAAATACAACGTTGTATACAACGTAAGCACAAGCCTTGCCAAACGAGGGAGGTAGTCGGATTTTTGAGATTTATGCCTTATCTTTCAAATAGATAGAAGCAGAGATGGAAATGGGGAGCACTGGCAATAGGCGGGTTTGCCTTGGTTCAAAACTGTGCGTGGAGATGGGCGCCGCACCCGGGCGGCGCAAATGGGCTTCCTTGCAATATCGGTCGTTATGCTAAAAACTTAGGCGCATCATTTTTGGTGGCGCTTGTTATGGAACACAAACCTAATGCGCAGGAGATTTACGATACTCTGCGCAACATGATTATCCGCTTTGACCTCAGACCGGGCTCGCGCGTAACGGAAACTCAACTGGCCGATTATTTTCAGGTGAGCCGAACACCGATCCGTGCGGCATTGCAGCGCTTGGAAAATGAAGAGCTGCTGACCATCAAGTCCAAACAAGGTTGTTTTATCCGCAATATCGATATGCTGCAGATCAGTCATTATTACGATGTGC
Organism: Saccharophagus sp. K07; assembly: GCF_014336955.1. Taxonomy (GTDB): domain Bacteria; phylum Pseudomonadota; class Gammaproteobacteria; order Pseudomonadales; family Cellvibrionaceae; genus UBA5868. The sequence continues at coordinate 67,616 of NZ_QRAI01000002.1, forward strand.
GGGTGTCTTTGGAAAATCTGGTTCTGGAAGAGATCTGCAAATTAAAGGATCTCTCCGAACTGCGCCAACTGGCGGACGCGTGGGATCCAAAAAGTTATACGTTTGGCATTCTGGTTACGGATGAGCTGAAAGACGCGGAAGAGGGCTTTCACGAGCAACTGGCGGCAATATCCCGCAATTCGGCACTCGCGCGCTATATCCGGGATATCAATGACCACATAAGAGTCGTGCGCCGCCTAGGCTGGCCCGACCAAAAAAGCGTGACCGATACTTACGAAGAACATCACCGCGTGTGCGAGCTGCTATTAAAGCGCGATTTGGCTGGTGCCCAGGCGGAAATGACCAACCATATCCGCAAAAGTCAGGATCAGGCGAGCAGAATTACCTTGCATCAAATTTATAGCAATCAAACAGCGATTAAATTTGATTGAAGCCAGCTCACACAACTGCAGTTCTGCAGAGGTGGCTTTTTAATTACACGGATTCAGCAAAACTCCGCTTATCCAATCCCAATTTTTTCATACGCGACGCCAATGTCGTCGGCTTAACACCTAATAACTCCGCCGCGCCATCGGCACCGTACAATTTTCCGCGTGCGCGTTTTAATGCGGTAACTATGGCTTGGTAACGCAATGCGTCGCAGTCGGACTCGGTGAGATTTTCGGTTTTTTCGATCACGACAGGCGATGTGCCTTTGGAGTGAAACATCGGCAGATCGTCAAAGGTCAGTTTATCACCCCGGCTCAAGATCACTTGACGCTCAATCAGATTTTCCAGCTCGCGGATATTGCCAGGCCAGTTGTAATTTTGCAGGCGCTGCATTTGTGCGACGGAAATACGCAATTCTGGTTTATTGAACCTCTGACAAGTTTTTTTAAGGAAGTGGGTAATCAGCAGCGGAATATCATCGCGGCGGTCGCGCAGGGCGACCGAGTGAATGGGAAATACATTCAAGCGGAAATACAAGTCTTCGCGGAATTTGCCTTCCTGTACGAGCTTTTGCAGATCGCGATTGGTTGCCGCTATAACCCGTACATCCACTTTGCGCGTGGTGGCGTCACCGACGCGTTCGAATTCGCTGTCTTGCAACACGCGCAAGAGTTTGCCTTGCAGGCTCAAGGGAATTTCACCGACTTCGTCGAGAAATAAAGTACCGCCGTCGGCTAATTGAAATCGTCCGGGACGATCTTGAATCGCGCCGGAGAAAGCGCCGCGCACATGGCCGAAAAATTCGCTTTCAAATAATTCGCCCGGGATGGCCGCGCAATTGACGCGCACCAAAGGCCGGCCATTGCGCTCGCTGGCGGTGTGAATCGCGCGGGCAATTAATTCTTTGCCGGTGCCGGATTCGCCAGTAATCAATACGGTGGCATCGGTCGGTGCCACAAGGCGGATTTGATGCAAAACCCGCTGAATCGCCAGACTGCGCTCAACAATTTGATAGGAGTTGTAGCCTGCGCTGATTTCCTCCTGCAAATAGGCGTTTTCCAATTCCAGGCGCTGTTTGAGTTGTTCCACTTCCGCCAAGGCATTGCGCAATTGAGCTTCCGATTCGCGGCGTTCGGAAATATCGCGAAAAATCACCACCGCGCCCACCAGGCGGCCGTTATCCAAAATGGGGGTGCTGGTGTATTCGACGGGGAGGGGCTTGCCGTCTTTGGTCCAAAAAACTTCGTTATCCACTTTGTGCACGGCCCCATCTTTAAAGGCGGCATAAATGGGGCAGTCGTGCGCGCAATAATCCGAACCGTCGCTGTGGCTGTGGTGAATGGCAGCGTGGACATTATGACCAATCAATTCTTCCGCTTTGAATCCCAACATTCTTTCCGCTGCGGGGTTCACGAAAGTGGTGTTGCCATCGGCATCGACACCGTAAATGCCTTCACCCGCCGCACTCAAAATCAGCTGGTTTTCTTTTTCGATCTGTTGAAACACTTCATGGATGCGCGGCCACTGCAGCAAGCCGAATTGTTGGTTTTTATTGGTGCTGTTTTTCATCCGCCAGATTTGCATCTTGCGGCGGTCGCGCAGCACCAGGCACAACAAGCGCCGGTCGCCGTCAAGCAATAAGCTGCCGGTCGCCTCCAGCCCTAATTCACCATTATTGATGTGAATGGAGAGCGCTTGCGTCATGCCTTCCCCATGCTGTTCGACTTCGCGCGTAAAGGTAATGAGCTGAGCCAAACTGGTTTTGAATAACCGACTGACGTGCACCATGGATAAATCCTGTGCACCACAATTGAGCAGCTTCAGTAAGTTTTTGTTGCCATATTCCACTCGGTCGGCAATAGGATCGATCACCATCACGGCTTCCGGGAAGGCGTCATATAAGGGAAAGGGCGAATTCATCGAAATTTTCTCGTCTGTAAACCTCACAGCAACGCCTATTACAACGAAAAATCGTGCCAACCATAATGAAACTTCGTGATTCACGATTTTTCGTTGCTGAGTGGAAATCTCGAGAAAAGAAATATTTTCATAAAAATCAAAGAATTATTTTCTCCAAAATGGCATGGCACAAAGATCGCTAATGTCGGGTATCAAACACTTTGGGAGAGGTAGCCATGACCGACGAGAAAAAATTCGATTCATCACCAGAATTCCATTTCAAGAGTTTGGGAAACCCCTACGACCATAAGATCTCACTGCGCCATGAGCAGAATTGCGGATGTGATTTGTGTACAAATACTCACAAGGCAAAAACTGCAGAAGTTGTATCGGCCGAGACTTATAGCCGTACGGCTTCCAGCGAAGAAATGTTGGATCGCGCGGTTGAGAGCGCCATAGTGTGCGGTATTTTTGGCCAAAACGAAGTTTCTCGCCGTGGGTTCCTCAACGCGGTCGGCGGCAGTACCTTGGCTGCAGTATTGGGGTCTATCCTGCCGCTGGATGCCATCAAAGCGGCTGTGAAAGAAGAATCCGGCAAGCTGGAAAAAACCAAATTAAAAGTAGGGTTTGTGCCTATTACCTGCGCTACGCCAATCATCATGGCGCACCCTATGGGCTTTTACAGCAAATATGGGTTGGATGTAGAAGTCATTAAAACGGCCGGTTGGGCAGTAGCGCGCGATAAATCCATTGCCATGGAATACGACGCATCCCATATGCTCACCCCAATGCCGCTGGCAATTTCCATGGGCGTTGGCTCAACCGCAAAACCTTTCATTATGCCTGCTGTAGAAAATATCAACGGCCAGGCGATTGTTCTGCACGTAGATCACAAAGATAAACGCGATCCTAAACAGTGGAAGGGCTTTAAATTCGGTGTGCCTTTTGAATTTTCCATGCACAACTTCCTGCTGCGCTATTACGTCGCGGAGCACGGTTTGGATCCGGATAAAGATATTCAAATTCGTGTGGTTCCACCGCCGGAAATGGTGGCCAACCTGCGCGCGGGGAATCTTGACGGCTATTTATCGCCTGATCCATTCAACCAGCGCGCGGTCTGGGAAAAAGTGGGCTTTATCCACACTCTTACCAAAGATATTTGGGATGGCCATCCCTGCTGTGCGTTTGCCTGCAGTCAGGAATTTGCTACGACCAATCCCAATACCTATGGCGCTTTATTGAAAGCGATTGTCGACGCAACACATTTTTCCGCCAAGATGGAAAATCGCAAACAAATTGCTGAAGCCATCGCGCCGACCAATTATCTCAATCAGCCGGTGCCGGTTATCGAGCAAGTTCTCACCGGGCGTTATGCGGATGGTTTGGGTGAAGTCAAAAATGCGCCCAGTCGTATCGATTTCGATCCGTTCCCCTGGCATTCCATGGCGGTATGGATTCTCACGCAAATGAAACGCTGGGGCTACATCAAAGGCGATGTGAATTATCAAAAAATTGCCGAAGAAGTGTATTTGGCATCCGAGACGGAAAAGGTCATGAAATCACTCGGGTACGAAGCGCCAGATAAGACTTATAAAAACTTTGTGATTATGGGTAAGGAATTCGATTACACCAAACCCGAGGAATACGTCCAAAGTTTTGCCATTAAAGCGTCTTGAGAAAAAAGGTTTTTGTTATGTTGAATATGAAGCAAAAAGCCATAGTGGTGTCGCTGCTTTTTCTGACTTTGGTGCTGGGTTTTTGGGAGGCGTACAGTCAGCCGCCCAAAGCTCAGGAAGCCTTATCAGAGTATGAATTGCTGATGGGAGGCGCCGATCAGGAAGCGCGCATACCGCCGCCATCTGCAATAGTGGTCAAAGCCTTCGAGGAATTAAGCGATCCTTTTTATGACAAAGGTCCTAATGACAAAGGCATTGGTATTCAGTTGGCGTACTCGATTTCCCGCGTATTAAGTGGCTATTTTCTTGCGGCCTTGATCGCGATTCCGGTGGGATTTGTCATAGGTATGTCGCCGCTGATGTATCGCGCGCTCAATCCCTATATCCAATTATTACGGCCCATTTCGCCGCTCGCCTGGATGCCGCTTGCGCTGTTTGTGATAAAGGATTCTGAAACCTCCGCGATTTTCGTCATCTTTATTTGTTCCATATGGCCCATGCTAATCAATACCGCATTTGGTGTTGCCGGTGTGCGGCGTGACTGGATCAACGTGGCGCGCACCCATGAATTGAGTCCATTGCGCACTGCATTTACGGTGATATTGCCAGCCGCTGCGCCGACGATTCTCACGGGTATGCGCATTTCCATCGGCATTGCCTGGTTGGTGATCGTCGCTGCAGAAATGCTCGTGGGCGGAACTGGAATCGGCTATTACGTGTGGAATGAATGGAACAATCTGGATTTAACCAGCGTGATATTTTCCATTTTGATGATTGGTCTGGTGGGCATGCTGTTGGACCTTGTACTGAACGCCGCCGCCCGACTTGTGCAGTATCAGGAGTAAACCATGAGCGCACATTTTTTACAGGTACAAAACCTTAGCAAACGCTTTGTCAACAAAAACCAACCGCCGCTGACGGTATTCGAAAATGTCAGCTTCAACATTGCGAAAGGTGAGTTTGTCTGCATTATCGGCCACTCCGGCTGCGGCAAATCCACCATTATGAATACGCTCTCAGGCCTGGATATTCCAACGGAAGGCACTGTGATTATGGACGGTAAAGAAGTGAAAGGGCCGAGTCTGGATCGCGGCATTGTATTTCAGAATTATTCGCTGCTGCCTTGGTTGAGTGCTCTGGACAATGTACGTTTCGGCGTTAAAGCGCGCTGGCCGGAATGGTCAAAACAAAAAGTGTTACAACACAGCCTGGAATATCTGGAGCTGGTCGGATTAAAAGGTGCGGAAAATCGCAAACCTTCGCAATTATCCGGCGGCATGCGCCAACGCGTCTCCATAGCGCGGGCATTTGCCACTCAACCCAAATTGTTATTGCTCGATGAGCCATTCGGTGCACTCGATGCCTTGACGCGCGGTGTTATCCAGGACGAACTGGTCAAAATCTGCAGTAAAACCAACCAGACGGTTTTTATGATCACCCACGATGTGGATGAAGCCATTTTGCTGGCGGACCGGATTTTATTGATGAGCAATGGCCCTAATGCCGTGATTGCGGAATCGGTTGTAGTCGATATTCCGAAGCCGCGTCAGCGAGGCGACATTATCAAACATCCCGGATATTACGAATTGCGCAATCATCTGGTGGATTTTTTGGTGAATCGCTCATCCATGGAACATTATCGGGGACAAAAGGGGATTGTGAGCTCCAATCCCATAAAAAGTATTCCCAACCCATTAAAAGCCCAGGCAATACCTGCCTGATCAATAGTCACAACTTTTATTTCACTAAGCAGGAGTCATCCTATGAACAAAGCTGATGTTACCGAAGCCATCATCCTCGCCAAAAAAGAGAAAAACCTGACCTGGGAAAAAATCGCCGCAGAAATTGGCATGTCGCCGGTATGGACAACCTCTGCTTGCCTGGGCATGAACAGCATGCCGGAAGCCAAAGCAGAAGCTTTGTGCAGCCTTTTGAATTTGCCGGAAGGCAGCAAACAAGTGTTGATGGAATATCCGCGCAAATCCTGGGATTTTCAGGTTCCGCAAGATCCGCTGATTTATCGCTTGTATGAAGTCGTCGGTGTCTATGGTGATACCTTGAAAGAATTGATCCAGGAAAAATTCGGCGATGGCATCATGAGCGCAATCGATTTCACCATGGAAGTCGACAAGGAAGAAAATCCCAAAGGCGACCGGGTTATTCTCACCCTGAACGGCAAATTCCTGCCTTATAAAGCGTGGTAATACTTATGGGCGATCTGACTCTGGTAGAGCCGCGCCCACCGTTTCCGCCTTTTACGGCGGAAACGGCCCTGCAGAAAGTCAAAGCTGCCGAAGCCGCGTGGAATAGCAAGGATCCAGAACGAGTCGCCATGGCCTATACACCAGATAGCGAATGGCGCAATCGCGATGAATTTTTCTCCGGGCGCGTAGCAATCGTCGAATTTCTCAAACGAAAATGGGCCAAAGAGCTCGATTATCGCTTGGAGAAAAACTTGTGGGCGTTCACTGACGATCGTATCGCTGTGCGATTCGAATACGAATGGCGTGACCATAACGGCCAGTGGTTCCGATCTTATGGCAACGAAAACTGGGAATTCGCAGAAAATGGTTTAATGCAGCGGCGTTTTGCCAGTATTAATGACGTGCCGATTTTCGAAAATCAGCGACGCCTGATCAGCAATTCCTAATATTTTATCGGTTTCGTTACAAATTTAGGGTAGAACTGGCCATTGACAGCCCTCATTATGGAGGGCATCGCCAGATTAACGAACCCGATCATGTACAACGCGCGCCGTAGCCCCCGGAATCACTTCAAAGTTAACGCCCTATGAAGCGCGCGCAAATTCATTATGTGCTGCTCTGTTATTACCCAGATTATCTGGAGGATGCCCTGGCATTTTTTTGCCGATTTAAGCAATGGATGCCGGGGGTGAAGCTTTTGATTGTGGATAATTCGCCGGATTTAGCTATGGCGAAGGCTCGTCCCGCATTGCCGATTCTTAAGGGTGACAATAGCAAGGGTGAGTTCAGTGGTTGGCAAGTGGGAATAGACAGCATAAGAACTCAAGCCAGTATTCAGAATGGCGATCTTTTTATTTTTGCCAATGATACGGCGAGTCGACTTCGCCGCCTGACCAGAATTGACGATTGGTTATTTCAGCGCTCGTTTCGTCAATGCTTGCGTTCGGATGGCATTGCTGGCGAGGTGAATTCGAGTTTAGAACCAATGGTCTTACCCCGAGGTGAATTGCAGAGTTGGGTATCCACCTATTTTTTTGCTCTGAGCGGAAAATATTTAAATGCAACGGGCGGACAGCTAATTCCTGCGGATGTACCTTATCCGGCCGCTTTGGATGTGAAGGACAAAAAGATTGTATTCGACTTTTTTATTGACTCTACCCTGGCGGGACATATCAACGAATGGCTTTTCCCGCGGGAAGGTCGAAAGGGATGGTACAAAACCCACAGCTCATCCGCACAACAGCTAGTATTCAAGGCGAATATGATTTATTTGGAAAAAAGCCTGTCGTTGGCTGTGTGTAATCAAGGTGGAAAAATTCATCCCACTTACGGTCACAAGCTTGCGATGCGTTATAAGCGCAAAATGGAGAGAGCGTACGAACGGGAAAAACGAAAATCCCATTCATAATTAAATAAGGCGCGGACTTGTGCCGCGCCTGTCATCACTTATTCGAGATACTGCCAGGAAATTGGCGTGCCGTCTTGTTTAAAGCGGTACACAATTGGTGTGCCGGTGGGAATTTCGAAATGTTCCACTTCTTCTTCTGTCATTCCCGCCAGCGCCATAATCAATCCGCGCAAGGTATTGCCGTGCGCGGAAAGCAAAATTTTGTTCCCTTTTGCCAGTTCCGGTACAACCTTTTCCTGCCAAAACTCCACCGCGCGAGTGCGCGTGTCGGCCAGGCTTTCCACGGCGGGCAAAATTTCGCGCGGTAAATCTGCATACTGTGGGTCGAATTTGGGATGGCGGGGGTCGTCTTCAGCCAGTGCAGGAGCAGTATCGTGATACCCGCGACGCCAGCGGTGCACTTGCTCGTCGCCCGCTTTATCCCGCAGATCCTGTTTGGACATACCCTGCAGGGCGCCGTAGTGGCGCTCGTTCAAACGCCAGTCGGGTTCGATGGTGAGGTCCGACTGATTCAGAATGCCCAAAATAATGTCTGCAGTGGTTTTGGCGCGTTGCAAGCGCGAGCTGAAGACCCGGTCGAAGTGATAACCGTGCTGTTTCAGGATTTGTCCCGCTTTTTCCGCTTCGTTGCGCCCGAGATCCGTGAGCGGTGGATCGGCCCAGCCAGTAAAACGGCCTTCGGCGTTCCAGGTGCTTTGTGCGTGACGAATCATGACTACTTCTACGGTTGACATCAAAAGCCTCCGATATGGTGTTGGGTTGCGTGACGCTGGGGCGCGACCTATTGGCTAAAGAATAGCCGGTTCGCAAAGACGACGGCAAAAAAGTCGCAGCGATTTGATCTAGGCGAAGCGATAAACCGATTCTATTTACTACTCTATATAGCGTTTGTGCCAGCAATTTTCGTTTTTGTTCCAGTGGTTGCCGGTATGGATATACGGAATGCTGAGGGATACTATCGGCCGGACTGCATATTCCACTGCAGCAAACTGACCAAGGCTTGCGGTAGCTATGACTCTAAAAAAAATCGTCTCCGTCATTTTTCTTTTGCTCGGGCTTTTTTCCTTATCCGCCTGCGGCTTGCAGGATGCCGTTGTGCGTGAAAATTCCAATCTGGATCTGTTTTTGGTGGTACTGCTGCTTATAGCCACAGTGGTGATGTTTGCTATTAACCGGCCGCGCATGGATGTGGTGGCCTTGATCATGATGACGGTGTTGCCGCTGACGGGAATTATCAGTGTCAACGAATCCCTGGCTGGTTTGAGCGATCCCAACATAGTGCTGATTGCCACCTTGTTTGTGATCGGCGAAGGGTTGGTGCGAACGGGCGTCGCGCAAAAACTCGGCGATTTGGTGGTGAAATATGCCGGGCAAACCGAAGCGCGGCTGATTATGCTGTTGATGGTGGCTGTGGCCGGAATTGGCTCGGTGATGAGTTCAACCGGCGTGGTCGCAATTTTTATTCCGGTTGTTCTACGCATTGCGCGCCGCTCCAATATTGCCGCTGGCCGTTTGATGATGCCGCTCAGCGTCGCCGCCTTGATCAGCGGCATGATGACCTTGGTGGCTACGCCGCCCAATCTGGTACTGCAAGCGGAATTGGTGCGTAAAGGGTTCGACGGCTTCAGTTTTTTTGCGTTTGCGCCTTTTGGTATTCCTATTCTGGCGTTGGCAATTATTTACATGTTATTTGCCCGCCGCTGGTTGGTGCGCGGCCCGGTGGAAGAGCAGGACAAACATAAACGTTGGCAACCTCGCTGGCAGGAATGGGTGAACGAATACGGACTGGCAGATCGCGAATACCGCTTTCGGATAGGCGTTCATTCACCGTTGGTGGGGCAGACGCTTGCCCAATTGAATCTGCGTTCGTCCTCTGGTGTGAGTATTGTGGCCATAGAACGCGCCAGCCTGTTTTCCCGCGAGCTGATCCGCCCGCTGGCGCAAACCCAACTGCTCGCCGGGGATGTTCTGTTTCTCGATATAGTCGATCCCTCCATCAATGTCAGAGAATTGTGCGACCGCTATATGCTGGCGTCCTTGCCTATGTCGGGAAATTATTTTTCTGACAGCCAGCGCGAAATTGGTATGGCGGAACTGATGTTGCCTTCTGACTCCCCTCTAATCGGCAAATCGGTAGTGGAGACGCAATTCCGCACCGAATACGACTTGGCGGTGATTGGCTTAAAGCGAGGGCAGAGCGCCCTTTCCGGTAATGTGGCGCACGAGCCGCTTAAGCTAGGGGATACCTTGTTGGTTGTGGGGCCGTGGAAAGCAATCCGCAAATTGCAAACGGCTAACCAGGATTTGCTGGTGCTGAATTTACCCGTCGAATTCGAAGATGCCGTGCCTGCGCCGGAGCGCGCACCATATGCGCTTGCGGTGCTTATGTTGGTGGTCGGTTTAATGGTCAGCGGCGTAATTCCCAATGTACAGGCCGCATTGATCGGGTGTTTGTTAATGGGGCTGTTCCGCTGCCTGGATTTGAATAGCGCCTATAGGTCCATTCACTGGCAGAGTTTGATTTTGATTGTCGGCATGATGCCATTTTCACTGGCATTGCAAAAAACCGGTGGCGTGGACTTGGCTGCGTCGGCTTTATTGCAAGTGGTCGGGGAGGCGGATCCTCGAGTGATGTTGGCCGTGTTATTTGTTGTGACGGCGGTATTCGGATTATTTATTTCCAATACGGCGACCGCCGTTTTAATGGCTCCGGTTGCTCTGGCGATCGCTGACGCATTCGATGCATCGCCTTATCCATTTGCCATGACAGTTGCCCTCGCTGCATCCGCGTCATTTATGACGCCGGTCTCGTCGCCAGTAAATACTTTGGTGGTTGGGCCAGGTAATTATCATTTTGCCGATTTTGTACGAGTCGGCGTGCCTTTTACCTTGGTAACTTTAGTGGTTGCGGTGATTCTGGTTCCATGGGTATTACCGTTTTAAGAGGTGATACACAATAAAAATAACGGAGATCACACTATGTCGAATTTAATTTTGGCGATCGATCAGGGAACAACGAGCAGCCGTGCCATGATATTTGCTCCCAACGGCACTGTAATAGCAAAGGCGCAGCAGGAATTTACCCAATATTATCCGGCCAATGGTTGGGTAGAGCACGATCCGGAAGAAATTTGGCAAGTGACCGCAAAAGTGTGCCGTGAAGCTCTGGCGCAACTGGAAAATCCCGAGCAGGTGGTGGGCATTGGCATCACCAATCAGCGGGAAACGGTTGTGGTCTGGGATAAAAAAACCGGCGAGGCGGTGTATCCCGCCATTGTCTGGCAGGACAGACGCACAGCGGAAATCTGTCAAAAACTCCAACAACAGGGTCGCGAAGAATTCATCAATGATAAAACCGGCTTATTGTTGGACCCTTATTTTTCCGCGACCAAAATTGCCTGGATTTTAGAGCGCACCCAAAACGGCCGCGGCCGTGCACGACGCGGCGATTTGGCGTTTGGCACTATAGATTCCTGGCTGATCTGGAAATTGACCGGTGGTGAAATGCATGTAACCGATGCCACTAATGCCGCGCGCACCATGTTATTCAATATTCACACCCAGCAATGGGATAAGGAATTGCTGCAATTATTCAATATTCCGCAAGCCATGCTGCCGCAGGTTTTGGATTGCGCCGCAAATTTTGGCGAGGCCAAAGCGGGATTGGGGCGAATATTGCCGATCGCCGGTGTGGCAGGCGATCAACAAGCAGCAGTGGTAGGGCAGGCGTGTTTTGCCAAAGGTATGGTGAAAAGCACTTATGGCACCGGCTGTTTTGCTTTGATGAATTTGGGTGCGACCGCCATTAAATCCCGCAATCGGATGTTGACCACAGTGGCCTACCGCATCGGCGGTAAAACCACCTATGCCTTGGAAGGTTCGATTTTTATTGCAGGAGCAGCTGTGCAATGGTTGCGCGATAAATTGGGCATTATCCGCAATGCGGCAGAAACAGAAGGGCTGGCGCGCAGTCTTGAATCAAATCGAGGCGTTTATATGGTGCCTGCTTTTACCGGCTTAGGTGCGCCTTATTGGGACCCGGATGCGCGCGGCATTTTATATGGATTAACCCGCGACACAGGCAAAGCGGAAATTGCCCGCGCGGCACTGGAAGCGGTTTGTTATCAGACGCGTGATTTATTTGAAGCCATGGCAGAAGACGCAGGCCATCGCCCCGCGACTTTGCGCGTCGACGGCGGTATGACCGTCAACGAATGGTTGTTGCAGGCGCTGGCGGACATTGTCGATGTTCCGGTGCAACGCCCGGCGATGATTGAAAGCAGCGCCTTGGGCGCTGCGCGTTTGGCAGGACTGCAATTAGGTTTGTATCGCGACCTTGAGGATTTGGCGAGCTATTGGATAGCGGATCGTTCCTGCCAACCGCAATTAAGCGCGAGTGAGCGCCAGCGTCGGGTGAGTGGCTGGCAAAATGCAGTAAAAAAATGTCGGGTTGAATAATCAGAAGATGTTTGCCACACGGCAAACATCTTTGCGTTAAAGATAAATCCAGCCGCGATTGGCTTGATCCTTGGAAAATTTCCAATGACGTTCCAGCACAAGCGCACCAGGGAAAACCTGATTCGCTTTGGTTTTGGCAACATCGGCAAGGCCCGGAATAAATAACTGGTGCAATCTCAATTCTGAAATATGGTTGTGTGCCGTCATTTTCACCGCGCCGAGACCGTCGTTCATCGGCTGCACAACGTGATTCCCCAATCCTTTGTAAGCAAGTAAAGGTTCACGCACAGTGGCGCGAATCAGTGTGCCCATATCGCTCCATTCCGGCGGGACACAACACAACAAGCGGGCGGCCATAGGTACAGCAATATTTTTTTGCTGCGCGAAATTAAAAATTCTCTCAAATTCCCTTTTATGAACCCACCAACCGCCCGTGGCCGCATCTGTCAATTTGGCTGAACCCGCCGCAAAGCGATACAGCGTCGCGCCAGTGCGAAGTTCTTCGCGTTGTGGATTAATCATTCCACCGGTTTGAGGATAAATCAGCGGCTTTCCATCGGGGCCCACAATGGCGGCTGAAGGACGGGTGTTTTTCCCCAAAGCTTGCATGCGGCTGAGCGGATTGTTAAACGCGGCCTGGTTTGCATACATCGCAGTCTCTCCGTAGTGTTCGAAACGAGCGGCAACGCTAAACCAGTGCAAGGGTATCTGTAAAGTGGGCGCAAAATTTGTAGTAGATCTGTACTCGGGAAAATGTGCCGCCAGAGCGAAGACGGAATTTGTTAATTTTTGTTAAACGCGCGCTAATGGCCTTTCCCCTCGGTTGCGGTGCAAGAATGCCGAGTGATAAGTGTGATAGGAGATATCCAAAACACGGAATTCCAATCTGTTGCTTAACACGCTACTGAAGCGTTGCGAGGAGATTATGGAAACACAAGAGCTGCATCGAGGAAGATTGATCGATCATATTCAGTTGGTGGTGCGTGATATAGCCGCATCAGAAAAATTTTACAGTGCCGTTATGTCTGCCCTGGGTATTCCTATTAGCGGCCGCGGAGAGGGGTATTTTTGGGCAGATGAGTTGTTCGTCTCTTCACCCGACAATCCTGCCGCTCAGGGGCTGTTAACCGGCAGGCACCATTTGGCGTTTCAAGCCAAAAACCGGGCAGAGGTGGATGCTTTTTATAAAGCGGCCTTGGCCAGCGGCGGCACAAGTAACGGCGAACCGGGCGAGCGGGACTATCATCCGGGCTACTACGCCGCGTTTGTGCTCGATCCGGACGGCAATAATATAGAGGCGGTATACCACGGCGAAGCCAATCGCAGCGCGCCGTCGGTCTATATTACGTTTTAGCAAGGTTGAGCTAGCGCCTTTGAAATGCCTGCAGACGCATATTAATGCACCAGCGGAGCGCATGTGGTGCTTCGTACAGATGGGGCAGTGGTTTTGACTAGAATCTCGGATGTGTATGAGAGCCGGGCGCACGAGACAATTCGAATCGAACCACAATAAGTGAGGAACACAGTATGCCGTTAACCATTACCGATCCCATCAAATTGATATTTGCGATCCTGCTGCCTCCTTTGGGTGTGTTTCTGGAGGTAGGTTTTAAAGGCCCTTTCTGGATCAACATCATCTTGACCCTGTTGGGGTATATCCCAGGGATTATTCACGCGCTCTATGTGATTTTGAAACATTGAGTACGCCGCACATGGATTGTGCGTCAGCTCCGCTCTTTTGCCTTTTCTTTGTTTTTCTGCGTTTGAAAAAATCGCCGTCTCGCAGAGCCGTGCAGTTCTAAACGGTCCGCTTCTTCTTTAATTTTTTTGGATTTTTCCTGCATGGCAATCCAATTGGCGGTGCGGCGTTCCCATGTGCGGTCGTTGGCTATTTGCATAAATACCTCTACTCAAATATATCGCAAAAAACGCAGCGCTCGGCGGATTTTTGACAGCAGTCTGCTAGTACACTAGAGGACGCAACAATTAGACCAGGGCGAACCTTATCTATAGACCAGACATGAACTTAAGCGGCTTTAACCGCGCAAAACACCACGTTACCGTTTTCGCCCTGCCATTCTCGTAAGCGTGCGAAATCGTGTTCCAGTATCTGCACTTCGAATCCTTCGTTTTCCAACATCTGCCGAATATTGATAATGTTGACGGCGGTCATGGAGTGTTTTTCTTGATAGTGACGCTGGCTTTCGCCTGCCGTCTCACGAATATCGATATGCAAATCTAGATCATCGCCTTCGCCGCTGTAGTGCCAGCGAGTTTGAAAACGCAGCTGATTATGGTTGGGTAGAGTTAAATAGTGATAATGGCCGTCATCGTTGGCTATGCAATCTTTATCTACCGCATCAAAACAAAACACGCCGCCAGGGGCGAGGGCGGCATAAATATTTTTAAAGGTTTTCTGCAGCGCGGCGACGGAGGAACAATAATGAATTGAATATAAAAAGCAGCTGATCAAATCCATCGAATTATGCAAATCGATCTCACTCATATCGAGACATATCAGATTTGCCGAAGGGCAGCGGTCAGCTGCCATGTCCAACATATCCTGGCTGATATCCAATCCATTACAGGAAAATCCGGCATCGGAAAAATGCGCTAACAACATGCCGGAGCCGCAAGCCAAATCCAGATACTGTTTGCCCCCGTTGCCCCAAAGAGAATTGGCCCGCAATACAAAGTCGCATTGCTCGTGGTAATCGATATTTGAGCAGAGCAGATCGTAATAATGCGACAAATCAGCGTAGAGAGAAGGGGAGGACATCAGAACACACCGGGGAAAAGCGGAGACCAACAGAGATAAGTGAAGACAAAGAGGGGCGCACTGTAAAGGTTTGCCAGAGGATAGGCAAGCTGCGCCCCGCTAAAGAAGGGCTTAGGGTGATTAAATATCTTCTAAACGATTCGCGCTCTGCACCATCTGCAATAGGGTCTGTTCTTCCTGCTCGACCAGTTGGGTTAAGACTTCCCGAGCGGAACCCTGCACAAAATCCTCAAAATGGTCATATAGCCGGATGACTCGGCGGTGCTGTTCCTCCAGCTCGTGCAAAATGTCGCCCGTTTCCATGGTTGCATATGGATGGTTGCGGCTGTCGTGTTTGGAGGGATGAAATTGTTCCTTATATTCGCTGATAAGTGTATTCAGCGCATTTTCCGGTGCTTTTTCCCGAAAGCGTTCAACCAGTTCTTCCAACTGATTTTCATGACCAGCCAAATATTCCAACAGCATACGCGAGCGCTCATTAGTTGTTGCCTTTGCGGCTTGTTGGAATCGCTCCGCCATTTCGCGATGAAACTCCTGTGTCCAGATCATCAATTCATTCAGTGTTTTTGACATAGTTTCCTCAGTGTTCACCTGTTGCGATTACGGTGCCGCGACCCGGCTGGTTTCTATTGCAATTCTAAGATGAGTTAGCAAGGTTTGTTCCGATAGCAGTTTGCCTAAGATCCGTCGCCAAATTGCAATATTTTTTTGTCGTTAATGGCAAGCTCGATGTAATAATTTCTACAACCTGCGGTTAAAAGCAACTTTTGTCGTGCTTATGCCGCATTTTTGTTCGGTATGGTCGTTGGTTATTGGTGGCACAGCCATTGCCTTTACTAGGCGTAAGTAAGATGTTCCGAATTAAAAACAATAATTTTTGGAGGAATCCATTATGGCTACAACGGCGCATATTCCAGAACGACGCGTAATTCCGGACCGCCGCGCAGGTAATTTGGCTCGCAGCCGCATGAGCACTTTGGACCGTGTGGCTTTGGTCTTGTTAATTGTCGGAGGAGTTAATTGGGGGCTTGTTGGATTGTTTAGCTTCGACTTGGTTGCAGCGATTTTTGGGCCTATGAGCTTATTGTCTCGTATTGTGTATATTTTGGTGGGAGCTGCTGCGCTTTATTCAATTTATACCACGGTAAAATTATCCTCAAATAAGCCCTATAATCCGAATCCGTAGCCTTAATTTCCATCCAATAATATTGTAAAGAGCCGTTTTTACGGCTCTTTTTTGTGTGCGTATGTTCAAGGTCGCGAATGACCGCCGTGTATGCCCGTCATTCGACTCAATAGCATCTGAAATTCTTCCTGACTGATATCCACTAATTCCACAACCCGGCCATACAGCATGATGGTGGGTACATTGCGCCCGCCCATTTCTTCCTGCGCTTTTTTCAAACAATACAGAATAATGCGCTCTTTGCGCGTCAGTCCGTCGCGTACGTCCGGAATATTGCTGATATCGATAATGTTGGTCATAGCTATAGTCTTTAACTGCTCGACCAACACTGAGGCGGTGAGCGATAACCTAAGGATGTGTTTTCGTGACGCCTATTAGAGTTTAGATGCGGGACGCTGTGCAAGATGTGATGCTGTTCTTTTATCCAAACCTTTTTGCACCCGTGTAATTCAGCATCCATTGGGTACCAAATTTGTCACTGCAGATTGCGTAACATTCGGCCCATTCCGTTTCCTGTGGAGTCATTTCCACACTTCCTCCCTCACTTAACGCGGCAAATAGTGTGTTGGTCTCTTGTATGGATTCAGTTTCCAGGTTGATGTAGAAATTATTGCCTCGGACAAATGGTCTACTCCATGAGACCACTGAATCCGTGGCCATCAGTGAAACATGTGGGCCGAGTGGCAAGACGATATGGGCGATTTTGTCCAGCTCTTGTTCCGCCACACCCATTGAGTTACCGGGAAAATCACGAAATCGAATCACACTTAAAAATTCTCCACCAAAGACACTGCGGTAGAAGTTGAATGCCTCTTCGGTATTGCCTTGGAAGTTGAGATAGATATGGGTGCTGATCATCAAAGTGTTCTCCATCGGTGAATGATTACCTGTTATCGGTATTCACTAGTCGCAGCAGCCTAGGCCAGATCGACAGTAGGATTAATACGGCAAAAAGTGGCACAGGGCGTGTGATTTGACTTAACGGAGATGTGGCATATGCTCATTTTAACAATATGCAATTGCCGACGAATAAGACGCTATTCCGGGAATAGATTATGTTTTTAAGGCGGGTGGAAGCCGTTAAGGCCATCTTCTTTATTGCGATTTGCCTAGCACCCTGGGTTGGCTACACCAAGCCTGAGGCTGGCAAAGCCGCGGCTGACGCGTCCGGTCGTTCACCCAATCTGTTGGTGGGATTAGGTTTATCGCCTGCGGAGATTGAGGCCAGATTGGAAGCAGACTACCAGCAGCTGTTCCATGGACGGCCAGACGACCAGCGGGTGTTCTATCCGGCGGGCAAAAATGCCGATGGCCCTTTGGCCTACATATTCGACGTTGCCAATGAAGACGTGCGCTCTGAGGGTATGTCCTACGGCATGATGGTCGCGGTGCAACTGGATAAAAAAGCGGATTTCGACGCCCTGTGGAACTGGTCCGTCACCTACATGTACCACAGCAATAAAAAGCATCCCGCCTCTGGCTACTTTGCCTGGTCACTCTCGCCCGGCGGCGTGCCCAAAGACGAAATGCCTGCGCCGGACGGTGAAGAATATTTCGCCACAGCGCTTTATTTCGCCGCTGCCCGCTGGGGCAATGGCAAAGGCATCTACGACTACAAAACCTGGGCGGATAGGATTCTCACCAGCTTGCTGCACAAGCCGCTGATCAAGGGATCACTGCAAAATGGCGAGGTGAAAAGCGCTGGCAATCTTTTCAGTCTGGAGCACGCCATGGTGCGCTTTACACCGGACGGCATCTATTCCGAGCGCACGGATGCGTCCTACCATCTGCCGGCGTTTTACGAAGTCTGGGCGCGGGTAGGGCCGCGTAAGGATCGGGATTTCTGGCGGCGCGCTGCGGCGGTCAGCCGCGACTATTTCGTCAAAGCCGCACACCCGCTCACCGGCCTGACACCGGATTATGGCGAATTCGACGGCCGTCCCTGGGCTGCGCCCTGGCGCAGGGAATCGGTGGATTTTCGCTACGATGCTTGGCGCACCGCCATGAATTGGTCCATGGATTGGGCATGGTGGAAGAAAGACCCGCGGCAGCAGGAATTGAGCGATCGAATCCAGGCGTTTTTTCACCGGGAAGGGTTGGATAAATACCAGAGCCTTTACAGCCTGGATGGAAAATCTCTCGGTGGCGGACAGTCAACGGCGTTAATCGCCATGAACGCGACCGCCAGCATGGCAGCCACCCATCCGCGCCGCGAGGAATTTGTACAGGCTTTATGGAAGAAAAAAGCCCCGGAAGGGTTCTACCGTTATTACGATGGCATGTTGTATATGTTGGCAATGCTCAATGTAAGTGGCCATTATCGCGATTGGACATTGGAATCGCGCTGATTTTTAGATCCACGGCAGCCTTGAGATAATTTTTTGCGTAAAAACTATTTGTGCGCGTTGCCATCCTGCGTGTCTATGAAGCATTAAGTCTATTTCTTCTTCTGACTTCACAACTCCCGCAAGCTCGCGTTGCGGGAGTAAGTACTTGTTCCGCATAATCCATCCCTTTGTTTCGCGTCCCAAAACTGAGCTGATCCGCCACCTTAAGAGGGTCATCGCACAGTGGCGAAATGCCGGTTGCTCTAGATTCTCTGTATCGTTGGGTGGCGCTCCGTAATGGGCCTCCAACCGTCCATCATCAAGCCTTACAAATACCCTAGCGGGTGTTGAAAAGGCCCTTACAGGCGTTGATAAAAAGTGTCCAAGTCTGAATTGTCCCCCGTTGATCAAGTAGGTTTTCAGCGAATTCTTACCCGCAACGTCGCCATGCCTTTGGTGGCCGGGCTGATCAATGTTGTTTTATTTACGGTTTTGGCAATGTCACTGGTATCTGTGCTGCGCGCAGCCAAACACACAGAAGAAGTGGTCACGCACGCAAATCAGATGGTCAATCTGGCGGGCGATATGCAGGCGGCTTTGCGCGGTTATTTGATTACCGGTGACCAGGAATTTCTCGATGCATTGGAGATCGCCAAAGACGGGTTGGGAGCCGAAATAGACGCGGCCCATGGACTGGTGAAAAGCAACGCAGTGCAAGTGGAGCGCTTGAATAGCATCAGCAATTCGCTGAAAGAGTGGAGTGCATACGCGCAAAACTCGATTGAATTGAAGGACACCAATCAGAATTTTGCTGCATTGGTGCGCACGCGCGGTAAGACGGAAGGAGCGGAATTTCGCCGCGGTATTATTGAATTCAAGGATGCGGAAAAACTGACACTACAACAGCGCAATGACAGTGTGAGTGGCCGGGGAACAATCGCCATAGGACTCTATTTGGTTCTCAGCATTATAGTCACCGCATTGCTGGCTTATTTAGGGCGGCGCGAGCTGCTGGGACTTTCCCGCGTCTACAGCAAAGCCCTGCAAGAAAGCCGCGAGCACACGGAATTGTTGGAACAACAGGCGTGGCATCGCTCGGGGCAAGTGCGGTTAGCGGAAAAAACCATTGGGCGCTTATCCTTACCCGTGCTCGGCCGCATAGTGCTGGATTTTCTCGGTAGCTATATCAATTCCGTGGTGGGTGCCATGTATGTGCGCACGGAAGAAGAGGCCGGGTTGCAAAGAGTGGCAACCTACGGTTTGAGCAAAGAAGCGAGCCAAATTCCGCAAGTGATTGGTGAAAGCGACAGTCTGGTGGAGCAGGCCTTGTTTGCCAACCGCATGATCCAATTGGACGAGGTGCCGGCTAATTATTTAAAAGTAAGCACAGGTCTTGGCGATACTACGCCGCGTTATATTTTGGTGTTGCCGATTACCCACGACGGCTCGCCCAACGGTGTTTTGGAACTGGGTTTTCTGCGTCGTCCTTCGCCGCGTGAATTGGAGTTTTTACAGCTGATTGCCGGCACCATCGGCACCACTGTGGAATCATCCCTGTACCGCCGGCGTTTGCAAAACGCCCTGGAACAAACGCAACAGCTCAATGAAGAATTACAAGTGCAGCAGGAAGAATTGCGCACGGCAAACGAAGAGCTGGAAGAGCAGTCGCGCGTTTTGGAAGAATCGCAAACCATGTTGGAAAACCAGAAGGCAGAGCTGGAACAAACCAACGAAAAATTGCTGGAGCAGGCAACCGTACTCGACGAGAAAAATCGCGCACTCAACGCTATTCAGGCTGCATTGGAAGAACGTGCGGCGGAACTGCAAAAAGCCAGCAAATACAAATCCGAATTCCTCGCCAATATGTCGCACGAGCTGCGCACGCCGCTGAACAGCTCGATGATCCTGGCCAAAATCCTCGCGGAAAATGCCAGGGGCAACCTCGACGAAGAGCAAGTGCAATTTGCCCGCAGCATTTATTCCGCCGGTAACGATCTGTTGAATCTGATCAACGATATTCTGGATATTTCCAAGGTGGAAGCGGGCAAATTGGAATTGCGCCCAGAATATATTGATCTGCGTCGCCTGCTGCAGGATTTGCAGTTGGTGTTTGAACCGCTGGCCATGCAGAAAAAACTGGCGCTGGTAATGGAAATTACCAATTCTGGTTTGCATTCGATCGTAACGGATCGCCAGCGGCTCGAGCAGATACTCAAAAATCTGCTGTCCAACGCCATAAAATTCACCGAATCCGGGCAAATTTCCTTAAAGATCAGCGCAGCTGCCGATGGCCAGATTGCCTTTGCAGTCAGCGACACCGGCATTGGTATAGCGCCGGATCAGCAGGACATTATTTTTGAAGCATTTCAACAGGCCGAAGGCGGCATCAATCGCCGCTACGGCGGCACTGGGCTCGGCCTCTCTATTTCGCGTGATCTCGCCAAATTGCTCGGTGGCAACATTGATTTGCTTAGCACCCCCGGAGCCGGCAGTACCTTCACTTTATATTTGCCCGCCGAATATCAAGAATCCCAGGCGGAAAATCTGCCGCCGGAAAAACCTCAGCCGCAGGTATCCACTTCTGCAAAAACCGCCAGCGCGAGTGCGCCTTATGAATTATCCGCGCACGAACTTGCGGCGCAGAATTCGAATGCGCCAGCGGCGGAACTGTCTTTCGTCGATGATCGCGGAAAGATCGATCCTGCGGGACGTTCCGTATTGGTTATTGAAGATGATGCCGAGTTTGCCCATGTACTTTACAAACTCGCGTGCGACCTCGGTTATCAATGTGTGGTGGCCTTGACCGCCGCCGATGGTTTGCGTCTTGCGTCGGAAATATTGCCGGATGCCATATTGCTCGATCTGGGATTGCCCGATGCCTCTGGTATGACCGTGCTGCAAAAACTCAAGCGCAATTCCACTACGCGCCATATTCCGGTGCATGTGGTATCCGCAGCAGATCGCACCGAGTCCGCCTTGCAAATGGGCGCGGTGGGTTATGCGGTAAAACCCGCGACGCGCGAAAGTCTGCAAAAGATGTTTGAAAAAATCGAAGAAAAACTGACGCGCAAAATGAAGCGGGTTTTATTGGTGGAAGACGACGCGCTGCAGCGCGAAAGCATCCGTCAATTAATTGGTGAGGAAGATATTGAAATCACGGCAGTGGAAATGGGTGGCGAAGCTTTGGAACTGCTGCGCAATACCATTTTCGACTGCATGATCATCGACCTGAAATTGCCGGATATGCAAGGTCACGAATTGCTCAAGCGTATGTCGAGCGAAGTGATTTGTTCCTTCCCTCCAGTGATTGTTTATACCGGTCGCAATCTCTCCCGAGCGGAAGAAAATGAGCTGCTGAAATATTCCCGCTCCATCATTATCAAAGGCGCGCGTTCGCCGGAGCGTTTGCTGGACGAAGTCACTTTGTTCCTGCACAAAGTGGAATCGGATTTATCGGTAGAGCGCCAAACCATGCTGAAAACCGTGCGCAGTCGCGACAGCGCCATCGAAGGACGACGAATTCTTCTGGTAGATGACGACGTGCGCAATATTTTTGCTCTGACCGGCGCCCTGGAACAAAAAGGCGCAACCGTGGAAGTGGCGCGCGATGGTTTTGAGGCGGTGGAAAAAGTGCAAACCATTGCCGATATAGATTTGATTTTGATGGACATCATGATGCCCGGTATGGATGGTCTGGAGGCGATGCGGCGTATCCGCAGCGATCCGCGTTTCCAGAAACTGCCGATTATCGCGATTACCGCCAAAGCCATGAAAGATGACCAGGAGCAGTGTTTGAAAGCCGGTGCGTCGGATTATATGGCCAAGCCCATCGACATAGACCGGTTGTATTCGTTGCTGCGTGTATGGATGCCTAATTTGGAACGTCTGTAATGCCCAAGACCAAAGACGCAACTGTTGATATTGAACTTCCCTTGTTGATGGAAGCTATTTATCGACGTTACAACTACGATTTTCGCAGCTATTCCATGGCGTCGCAGAAACGCCGTGTTTTACACGCGTTGCGCCAACTGAACTGTGCGTCCATTTCCGAATTGCAAGCGCGGATTTTGCACGAGCCGGAGTTTTTCTCACGTTTATTGCAATACCTGACGATTCCCACCACGGAAATGTTTCGCGATCCGGAGTATTTTCTCGCTCTGCGGGAAAAAGTGGTGCCGTTTCTTAAAACCTATCCGTCATTGAAAATCTGGGTTGCCGGTTGCAGTACCGGAGAAGAGTTATATTCACTCGCGATTGTTCTGAAAGAAGAAGGCTTGCTGTCCCGCACTCTTTTGTACGCAACGGATATCAATCCTGCGGTGCTGGAAAAAGCGCGCAAAGGCATTTTTCCTTCGAACCGAATACGCACCTATGCGACGAATTATCGCGCAGCCGGCGGAAAATACTCCTTTTCGGATTATTTCACCGCTGCTTACGATGCGGCGATTCTCGATCGCAGCCTGTGTGAAAACGTGACTTTTGCCGACCATAGTTTGGCGACCGACAATGTGTTTTCCGAAACGCAGTTCGTCAGCTGTCGCAATGTGATGATTTATTTCAACCATGACCTGCAGGAGCGGGCATTGCGGCTGTTTCATGAATCTCTGTGCCATCGCGGATTTTTAGGTTTGGGCAGCAAGGAGAATATTGAATTTTCCGAAGTCGGAAGTCTGTTCGAACCGCTCGATAAACCCTGGCGAATATACCGCAAGAAATAGGCGCAAACCGGCATGAGCGAATCTATGTCGTTACAGGAATTTATGAACGGTCGTCAGCACGAGATGGAAGCCATAGTTATTGGGGCATCTGCCGGCGGCGTCAGTGCATTACTGGCGATTTTGTCGCCGCTGCCGCGCAACATGCGAATTCCTATCATAGTTGTGTTACACGTAGCGGAAGATAAACAAAGCAAATTGGCTGAAGTGTTTGCTCACAATCTCGCGCCGCCAGTGGTATTTGCCCAGGACAAAGCTTTCGTGGTGCCGGGCACAGTGTATTTCGCTGTGCCCGGTTATCATCTTTCCATCGAAAAGGGCCGTTGGTTTTCTCTCAGCCGGGAAGAACCTCGCTATTTTTCCCGGCCATCCATTGACTATCTCATGATGTCCGCAGCGGATGCCTACGGTTCTGCTCTGCTGGGAATTCTGCTCACCGGGGCCAGTGAGGACGGCGCGGAGGGCATGGCATGTATTGCCAGTTCAGGTGGTTTCACTGTGGTCCAAGACCCAGACGAAGCCGAGTTTTCCATCATGCCGCAAGCCGCAATTGATTTATTTACGCCGCAGCAGATTTTATCGTTGCAGCAAATCCGGACGCTGGTTTTTCTCCTGGAGACTGTTAATGTCGGATGACCACAAAGTCATGTTGGATGATCAAAAAGCCAAACTGCTGATCGTAGATGATTTGCCCGAAAATCTGCAGGCGCTCAGCAAAATCATTGAGCAGGAGGACCGTCTTATTTATTCGGCTCAATCCGGGGAGGCCGCACTCGCTTTATTGCTGGAGCACGAATTTGCCCTGGCAATTTTGGATGTGATGATGCCTGGCATGAACGGATTTGAATTGGCGGAATTAATGCGCGGTACGGAAAAAACCCGGCATATCCCTATTGTTTTTGTTAGTGCCGGGGGACGGGAACTGAATTACGCCTTTAAAGGTTATGAAACCGGCGCCGTGGATTTTCTGCATAAACCGCTGGATATAGCCGCGGTAAAAAGCAAGGTCAATGTATTTGTTGCACTCTATCAACAGCGCAATGAAGTCAAACGTCAATTGACCATTCTGGAAGAAAATCGTCGTATTCTCGCCCAGACCAAAGCCGAGCTCGAACACGCGCTGAAAATGCGCGATGACTTTATGTCCATAGTTGCGCACGAATTAAGAACGCCGCTCAACACTTTGTATGTTGATACCCAATTGCGGCAAATGCAGATTGAGCGCGGAGATTTTCAGGCGTTTTCGCCAGATAATTTGCGTTTGATGATCGAACGCGATGCATTGCAAATTCGCAGTATGATCCGCCTGATCAGCGATATGGTGGATACATCGCGTATCAAAAGCGGCAAATTGAGCATTCGTCCGGCGGAAACCAATTTGTCGCTATTGTTGCAACGTCTGGTGGAAGGCACCGCATTGCAAGCGCGCGCTGCGGGATGTGAACTGTGCTTGGCGGCCGAGGAAAATGTGATCGGCTTTTGGGATGAATTTAGGGTCGAGCAGATCATTGTCAATTTGTTGACCAATGCCTACCGCTATGGGGGTGGAAAACACGTGGAAATTGCCTTGTGCACCTACGACGGCGTGGCGGAAATTCAGGTGCGCGATCACGGCCAAGGCATAGCACCGGAAGCGCAAGAGAAAATTTTCGATAAGTTTGAACGCCTGGATTCCTCCAATGTGCGCGAAGGACTGGGTATGGGGCTCTATATTGCTAAACAATTGGCGATGGCGCACGGTGGGAATATAGATGTCGTCAGTGAGCCTGGAGAAGGGGCGTTATTTCGAGTTGTACTGCCTTTGACAGGGGAAATTCATAAATCGAAGGCGGATATCTAAAACGGCTCCCATATGCGTGCGTCAAAGCTGGATTGGTAAAGGGGGGAATCCAACTCAATCACGCAGCTTGCTGTGTTAAATTGCATCTTCTCCCAACGACACATGTATCTGACATGCCTGGCGAATCCTTAAACAAGCAAGCCCGTCGTATCGCATTGATCGTTGGTGGCACCTTTTTTATGGTGCTGCTCGACAGTGCAATCATCGCCACCTCTCTGCCTCGTATGGCGCAAACCTTCGACGTCAAACCCGTCGAACTGAGTATTGGCATCAGCATTTATTTGCTGTCGGTCGCGGCCTTTGTGCCCCTAGCTGGTTGGCTTTCCGACCGTTTCGGCGCGCGGCGGATTTTTCTGTTTTCCATAGTGCTCTTTTCCCTGGCTTCGGTTGCCTGCGGAGTTGCCGGAAATTTGTGGGAATTTGTTTTGGCTCGCGCGGTGCAGGGGCTTGGCGGTGCGCTTATGACGCCTATAGGCCGGGTGCTGGTATTAAACCACGCACCCAAGACGGAGCTGGTGCGGGCTATGTCCGTGATCACATGGCCAGCATTGACGGCGCCGGTCATAGGCCCTGTAATCGGTGGTTTTATTACTACCTATTTTTCCTGGCGCTGGAATTTTTTAATCAACCTGCCGCTGGGATTGATTGCATTTATATTGGTGCTGCGTCTGATTCCCAGCACGCCCCCCGTAGGGCGGCGAGCTTTTGATCCCAAAGGTTTTGTGCTGTCTGCCAGCGCATTGATTTGTTTGTTGTTGGGCCTTGAATCCCTAGCGCATCAATGGATCGGCTGGGCACCTGCGGGCATACTCGCTGCGGTTGGGGGATTGTTGGGTTGGGTGGCTATAAGGCATTTTCATCATGTCTCCCAGCCGCTGTTAAATTTGCGCACCTTTCGCATTCACACATTTGCCATCACCAATATTTCCGCGGGCACTTATGTGCGTATGGGCATCAATGCGACGCCGTTTTTGCTTCCTTTGCTACTGCAACTTGGGTTTGGTTATACACCGGTGGAAGCAGGCAGTTATGTGTTCGTCTATTTTCTTGGCAATCTGGGTATGAAAACCGTCACCACAGCTGCACTGAAATGTTTCGGCTTCCGCAATGTTTTGGTGATCAACGGTGTTTTGTGCGGCGTGTCGATTTGTGCCTGCGCCACCTTCGCTCCGGAAATACCGAAACTGGTGATTATGGCGATTCTGTTTTTCGCGGGTCTTACCCGTTCCATGCAGTACACCGCGTTGAATACGCTTTCGTTCGCGGATGTTCCCGCCGCTTTGCGCAGCTCCGCGTCGACGCTCTCTTCCATGCTAATGCAAATTGCCATGGTGTTGGCCATTGCTATGAGCGCGATTTTGCTCAATGTCTCGCGCGTGCTGTCACAACGCGACACTCTCGCGCTGATGGATTTTTCCGTCGCTTTTGCGGTGATGGGATTGGTGGTGGCAGGTGCTTCCCTGGCTTTTTTGCGTTTGCCAAAGGATGCGGGAGCGGAAGTTTCTGGTCACGATGAAATGTGATCGCTGGCGATCAGGTTTTTGGAATTCTGCATATTGCGAAATAACAATGGTGTGGCGTCGCCAATATAAGCCTTGTCGATTACCTCGGTAATGGTGTGATGCAACGGGCTTTTATCGCATACCGGATCTGTATTGGCCGCATCGCCTGTGAGCATAAAAGCCTGACAGCGGCAGCCGCCAAAATCTTTTTCCTTTTCCGGACAGCTGCGGCAGGGCTCGCGCATCCACTCATTGCCGCGAAATTGATTGAATCCCGGTGAGTCGCGCCAGATATAGCCAATGTTGTGATGCCGCACATTGGGAAATTCAAACGGCAGTTGCCGCGCGCTGTGGCAGGGCAGGGCGGTACCATCCGGTGTGATAGTAAGAAAAATATTGCCCCAACCGTTCATGCAACGTTTGGGTCTGGTTTCGTAATAATCCGGCACTACAAAAATAATTTTCCTGCGCGCGCCGAATTTTTCTCGGTACTGTGCTACCACGGCTTCCGCTTTTTGTAATTGTTCTCGCGTCGGCAATAGCTGCTGTCGATTGTGAAACGCCCAGCCGTAATATTGGGTGTTGGCGAGTTCCACATAGTCAGCCTGCAATTCCATGGATAAATCCAGTATCTGCGCGACCTGATCAACATTCTGTCGATGCAAAACAAAATTCAGCACCATCGGGTAGCCGTGACGTTTGATCTCTTTTGCCATAGCAATTTTTTGCGCAAAAGCTTTATCGCTGCCGGCGAAAAAATTATTCAGTTCGGCGCTGCTCGCCTGGAAGCTCACCTGAATATGATCTAAGCCGGCAGCTTTTAAATTTGCCACTTTATCGGCTGTCATTCCCACGCCGGAGGTAATTAAATTAGTGTAATAGCCGAGTCTTCTGCCTTCGGCTACCAGCTCCGGCAGATCTTCGCGCACCAAGGGCTCACCGCCAGAAAATCCCAATTGCACCGCGCCCAGTTGGCGCGCTTCGCGCATTACGCGAAACCATGTTTCTGTATCCAATTCGTTATTGATTTGCGCAATCTCGATTGGATTGGAGCAATAAGGGCATTGCAGCGGGCAGCGGTAGGTGAGTTCGGCTAACAACCAAAAGGGCGCAGTTTTCATAGAAAAGAACCACATTCACATCGCGACTTCGGATCGCGACGTCTGGAAAAGAGAAAACAACTATCCGGCTTTATCGAAGGATTCCTTATCATCCGACCGGACATCGGCTAAATGTTTCTGTGGTCGGGGCGAATCCAACCAGGGATAGGTCTGGGTCTGGGATGGGGCGGTAGGCGTTCTATTCCCGGCGGGATAAAGCACCGAATGTTTTCGATTGGATAGGTCCTGCATTAAATAATGCAAATGTCGTTGTTTAATCATAAGTCGTCAGCCATTGTTTTCCAAAAGCAATTGAAAGAAATTCCAAGACATCCTGTTCGATATTGTGTGCATCCGGGAATTGGTGTTGTAAGTCCTCGATAATCGTTTGAATGGTGGACTTTCCATTGCAGCGGGACAGAATTTCCCCGCCGCTGAAATTAAGCTTGATCATGCCCTCGGGATACAGCAATACATAGGCTTGCTGCGTCTCTTCCCATTGCAGGCGAAAGTGGGAGTGAATCGTCGGAATCCATTCTTTCTTCGGCAAAAGCGTTTCACTCATAAATCGGTCGATCGCAATTGTGATAGGGCGGAGTCTGGTGGACGTAGGCCATTGTCATGGCATCCAACATGCTCCACAAAATATCGAGCTTAAATTGCAGAATATTCAGCGCGTGTTCCTGCTGTTCACGCGTAACAAAATAATCCAGTGTGACGCGCAAGCCATGTTCCACATCGCGGCGCGCTTCAGACAAGCGGCTGCGGAAATATTGGTATCCGCTCGGTTCAATCCAGGTGTAATAAGTTGGCCAATTATCCAATCTGCGCTGGTGAATATCCGGCGCAAATAATTCCGTTAGAGATGAACAGGCCGCTTCCTGCCAAGTTGCGCGGCGGGCAAAGTTCAAATAAGCATCCACGGCAAAACGCACGCCGGGGAGCAAATGGCGGTGGTCCAATAGTTCCTCGCGCGCCATGCCGCAGGCTTCGCCAAGGCGCAGCCAGGCTTCAATACCACCTTGTTCGCCGTTGCTGCCGTCGTGATCAATAATGCGCTGCACCCACAAACGTCGTGCATCGCGGTCTTCACAATTGGCGAGAATTGCAGCGTCTTTGATGGGAATAGTCGTCTGATAATAAAAACGATTGGCCACCCAACCGCGAATTTGTTCCGGCGTGCAGCGGCCGCTGTTCATGGCCACGTGAAAAGGGTGGTGAATATGGTAATAGGCACCTTTCGCGCGCAGGCGCGTATCAAATTCTTCCCGGCTCCAAGCCTTTTGCTCTGCGCCACTCATGCAAAAAACTCCAATTCCATACCGTCGTAAGCCACTTCGATATTGTGGTGTGCAAGCTCTGCGCGTTCCGGCGAGTCTTCATTGAGAATGGGATTGGTGTTGTTGATATGAATAAGAATTTTGCGCGGTTTAGCAAAAGTATTTAAAACCTCAATCATGCCGCCGGGCCCGGATTGCGGCAAATGTCCCATGGCGCTCGCCGGTTTGCTGCCGACGCCTGCCACTGTCATTTCATCTTCCCGCCAAAAAGTGCCATCCACCAGCAGGCAATCTGCATCGCGCATTAAAGGCAATAAATGCTTTTCCACCACACCTAAACCCGGTGCATAAAATACCTTTTTTCGACTCAGCAAATTTTCAATCACAATGCCGATATTGTCGCCCGGTTGGGGATTTAGGCGATGGGGCGAATAGGGCGGTGCTTTGCTGCTGAGCGGTACAGGTGTAAGTCTCAGCCCATCAATGCCGGCAATGGAAAAAGGTAGATCAAATTCAATGCGGTGGCGGTGAATCCCGCCGTTCCATGCATCCAAAATGCGAAAAATCGGAAAGCCACTCGTCAGATCTTCGTATACACAATCGGTGCAATACACTTGATGTGGGCAACCTTCGCGCAGCATCAACAAACCTGTGGTGTGATCGATTTGGCTGTCCATAAAAACAATAGCGGCAATACCCGTGTCTCGTTTGCCTTCGCGCGGTTGTATAGCTGGGAAGGCTTCAAGTTGAGCGCGGATATCCGGCGACGTATTAAAAAGGATCCAATGTCCCCCATCCATGCTGACGGCAATCGAGGATTGCGTACGCGGCACGGCCCGCAGGGTGCCCTGGCGAACACCGTGACAATTGGCGCAGTTGCAATTCCACTGAGGAAATCCGCCACCCGCAGCGGAGCCCAAAACGCGGATTTTCATATGAATAGAGAAGGGAAAAACGCGGCTAGCCGAAGCATAGCCGCGCAACAATCAGCGATTGCTGAAATACATAGTGACTTCAAAACCGATACGAAGATCTTCAAATGATGGTTTGGTCCACATAACTATTTCCTCAAAGAGTTGAGTTGAAAATGCCCCAATGTGAAACAAATACCCGCATTTATCATAATTTTAAAATGACCATAATGGTCAGCAGGCAACCCAAGCTATTGTGTAGGAAGATGTAGAGCAGGGAAGTGCGCTCGTTCACGTAATGGGCAGAGCGTTGTAATTATAAATAAGGCGTTAAGTGCCAATTTGCTCAGAAACCCTGTAGGAACTGTGGTTTTATGTATCTGGCAGAGATTTTGTTTTCTGGATTTTAAAAATCCTTTTAATAAGCCAAGGAGCTTTAGCTATTTGTTCAATTTAGATGAATGCAATTGAATCTAACCTCAAGGTTCTCTGGTAATTCACCGGTATATGTCAACCTGTTTCCAGGTGCTTTGGGATTGTGCGGATGTGCCCAAGGTGATATGAGGATATTGCCGTCTGTTAAACGGCTTCCCAGGATATATTCGCGAGCAGCGATAAAGTCATTTTCTCCGTCGATACATTGCAGCAGAATACCATGCCCGGCAAAAATTTCCGCTCGGCAACACTGCAAAATAATTGGATTTATATTGAGCTATTCAAGTCGCGAGATGGGTGTGGAAATATCAACAAGTGCAAGCTCATCACTCTCGGCAGAGAGTGGCATGCTTCGGAATTAATCCGTTTGAACAGGATCGAGTATGCGACACGCAGAGAGGTCCGGCGATATATAAACTCAGTTGAATTCGAGTGTTGGGCTCATTCAAAATTTATGTATCCATCAATTAAATATCCACGGACTTCCAAATAAAATATCCAGACTGTCCGGATGCCAAACAGCGTCAAACTCCGCGTCAATAGTAATTGGCCCGTTATGGCCGGGCTCAGCGATCATAAATAAACGATTAAAGTGATCAATCCCGCGCGCCATTATTCCATAGTCGGTATGAGGCAAGCCGAAGGTATGGCCAAGTTCGTGTAAGCTCGCCCCCATTCCTGTAGAGCAGTTTGCCCAATAACTGCCTCTGTAGGCGCTATCATCCGGCAATATTTCAGTATCAATCTGTGTGTCGTCGGAAAATCGAGAGGGGATTTCTTCTATGGTTCTCGGACAAGTATGTAAATGCAAGCCGCCAAAAATGCCCAGATTGCCTCCACCTAGGGCTGCGTGAGCGAGCATTTGGCCGTCTGCATAACTCGAAAATCCCATAATCACCAAATATTTATAGTTATTTTGCGCCTCGGTTTGCAGTTGCTCCTGTAACGAGTAGTAGATATCCAGTCCTTCCATCGCATAAAGCTCGTCGCGAGTTTCTCGCACTTCAAAGACTTCAATCAGCGGCATGCCGTCATCATCTTCCACTAAAGAATAGGTTTGATGAGTGCCTGTGGCTCTATACAACATTTCCGCAGTCGCCGATTGCATCATCAAACTTTGAACCGACACTATTTGCTTTGCAGTTTCTAAATCATTGGCAACACCAGGGGCTGCTAAAAACTGTCCGTCGTCGTTGGCTGCAATAGCGTAAATGGTTTTGATCTTTTTCGGATTATCTTCAGGTTCGTAGTGGAGGGTGGCGCTGACACTGCCGGTGGAGCTTTGCAGGCAAATATCATTCTCACCTCTTTCTAATAAAACAGCACCTTTAAAATAACTCTCTTCCACTGGCCAAGTATAGTTTTTTCCGGCAACCGTAATATTTAAACTGGTTTCGCCGCCCGGACATTGACCATACAAAATGGGCAGTCGGTACGAGATGATTTCGCCATCGGAAAAATTTAACAGCTCGCATCCCGCGTCAGTTGCAGGCATAACCGAGCACGCCCCCACTTCCTCTTCGACAACATTGTTATTGCCCCCGCAGCTTGTTAGAAGCAAAAAAATAAAGGAAAAATGAAAGGCTCTCATATTCATAAACGTGTTCCATGATTTATGGGGATTGCAGGGTTGAGAGGTGGTGATGTTGCCAAAAGGATTTTCAAGCTACTCGTAAAGCCCACTACCGTCAAGGTTTGCTAAAGAAGCTTTGGGTATATGGGGGACGGGCTTGTTAGAACAGAATGTGGAATTCGTAATAAATAACCTGCGATAGAATCATCGGGTGTGACACCCGATGATTCCGAATCGTTTAAACAACCGGTGGATAGGTCTCACGAATATAAAAGCGATGTGACGTGAGAACTGAGGTAAAACTTGCATAACCGGCACTCCATTGCGCACTGGCCGCAGTGATAATGCCTGCATCTATAGAGCCATCCGGCAAAGTTGTAGGAATTCCTGCTGCGGCGAGCAAATCGGCTCCAATACCCAACGCCAAAATTGGCTTGCAGTGGCGATATTGTAAACGCACAAATTCCAGCGCGTGAGCATCGAGCGCTAGTCTCTGGCATGCATCCGCGCCGTCGGCAATTACCACTGCGTCATAGAGGACCGAAGGCCCAGCGTCCAGGGTAATTTCCACATCCAACGTGCCACCGTCAAGCGTTGTTATTTTTCCTAAGCGACCGGCGACAATACGCGGCACTGCGCCATCTTGTAACAATGCGGTGTAAATGGCTTTCACTGCATCGGCTTCCGCGCCATCAGCCACCAATATAGCTA
Organism: Saccharophagus sp. K07; assembly: GCF_014336955.1. Taxonomy (GTDB): domain Bacteria; phylum Pseudomonadota; class Gammaproteobacteria; order Pseudomonadales; family Cellvibrionaceae; genus UBA5868. Next base: position 100,049 of record NZ_QRAI01000002.1, read on the forward strand.
CATTGCGGGTGGCTATGCCCACCGCGCCCGGACGTGAAAGCAGTGATAACGCCGGTGACGGCGCGTAATTGTGCATTGGACGGGTGGTGGCGAGGGGAAGCGGAGGTGGCACATCCATGCCCAATCCTTCTGCTACTCCACTCGCCAATGTGAGGTCGACATTCGCTAATAAGGCTAATACGCGTTGCCGGACCGCAGGCACTTGCACACGCGTCAATTCAAAGCGAAACGCGTTGATAATATGATTTTTTTCTGTCTCGGTTTGGCTGATCCAGAATAAGCGTGCCTGTGAATAATGATCAGCAAATAATTCCGGTTTACCGCGCACTTTATCTTCGGCTGGTATACGCTCAGGAAAACTGCGAAAACCTGTTACGCCCGCCTGAAACGGACAGCCGCCTGCGAGTGAATTAGGCTCGTAATTGACGCGGCCGCGATTAATAGCCTGCCGATGGAAACCGTCGCGCTGGTTGTTATGGATTTGTGCAATCGGCGTATTGATGGGAATTTCGTGAAAATTCGGTCCGCCCAGGCGCGTCAATTGTGTATCGACATACGAATGGATACGCCCTTGCAGCAGCGGATCGTTGGTAAAATCCAGCCCGGGAATAATATGCGCGGTACAAAAGGCGACTTGCTCGGTTTCGGCAAAAAAATTGTCGGGATTGCGATTTAATACCAATCGACCAACGGGCGTGACAGGCACCAATTCTTCTGGAACGATTTTAGTGGGGTCCAGAATATCAAATGGAAACGCGTCGGCCTCTTGTTCGGTAAAAATTTGCAGGCCCAATTCCCATTCAGGGTAATTGCCGGATTCGATCGCCTCCCACAAATCGCGGCGATGATAATCGGGATCGGCGCCGCCAAGTTTTGCGGCTTCATCCCATACAAGAGAGTGAGTGCCGGCAATTGGTGTCCAGTGAAATTTGCAGAAAACAGATTCACCTTCTGCGTTAACCAGCCGGAAAGTGTGTACGCCAAATCCCTGCATAGTGCGATAGCTGCGCGGAATAGCGCGATCCGACATAACCCAGAGCAGCATATGAGCGGATTCCGGAGTCAGTGAAACAAAATCCCAGAATGTATCATGTGCGCTCGATGCCTGCGGCATAGCGTGGTGAGGCTCGGGTTTCAGCGCGTGTACCAAATCCGGAAATTTCATCGCGTCCTGGATAAAGAACACCGGAATATTATTGCCAACCAAATCCCAATTGCCTTGTTCGGTGTAAAACTTCACGGCGAAACCGCGCACATCGCGCGCCGTATCCATGGAGCCGCGCTCGCCGGCGACGGTAGAAAACCGCACAAAAACCGGCGTGCGTTTGCCTGCTTCGGCAAACGGTGCAGCTGCAGTGTATTGCGCGAGTGATTGATAAGCTTCGAAATAACCGTGCGCGGCAGAACCGCGTGCGTGCACAACTCGCTCAGGAATTCTCTCGTGATCGAAATGGGTCAGTTTTTCGCGCAGAATAAAGTCTTCCAGCGCCGAAGGGCCTCGCAGCCCGACTTTTAATGAATGCTGATTATCGGCTACTGGAACGCCTTGGTTAGTCGTCAATGCCTGGTTGCTGCTATCTACTCGCACACGATCGAGCGGAGCGACCGTAGCGTTATCACTAAAAATCGGTGCGCTGCTACCTGTTTTCTCAGAAGGATTAATTTCCGAAGACGTGCTTCCTGTTACATCGGGGCCGGGGGGATTGGTGGTTGCGCCCATTGTCGGGATGCGCGCCGCATCACCGTATTCGCCCGCTTTATTGGGATTGTGGGACATGGCGGCGGATGTAAGAATTTCACCACTTTTTTTCGATAACAATCGTTCACCGACATCATTGGACGCAGCAATACTGTCCGGTGGTGGTGATGAAGACGGCCCCGAAACCGTTTTTAAAATGGATCCTGCACCTTTTACATTATCGAATTTTTTCCCGCTCATGCCGCGCCTCGCTCATTGATCTAATATGAAAGCGCTAATTTGCGTGTTGATAAGCGAGCCATCTGTACGCCTACGTACAATTTGTTCTTTATTAAAATTATTTTGATTTTTACTGAGAATCGGGTTTGAGATTGCCAAATCTGCTTCGGTGGAAATAATAAAGGCGCCATTGAGGCGCCTTGTAAAATTTATTTGGATTCTTGCGAAACTCCGCCTGTCATTGGATCGTCAGAATTTTCCTGATCCGCTGTATTTTGCTTTTCCGCTATAACCCCACACGCAATTCGCGCACCACCGCCGCCGAGAGGTTCAGGATAATCAGAATAATTATCACTGCCCGCGTGAATAATCAGGGCTCGATTATTAATTTCAGACAATTTCAAGCGCGGAGCCACAATCGGCTGGGTTGATGTGCCATTGGTATTTACCGTAAGAGCGGGTAAATCACCTAAGTGTCCATCACCCCAAGGAGCTCCGTGCTTTTTGGCTTCATGTGGATCGTAATGGGAGCCTGCTGCGCCAGCCGCATTTATCTTTCCATCTTTTTCGGCAGGTTCACAGCTGCCATTTTCGTGAACGTGAAAACCGTGCTGGCCGGGTGGGAGATCTCGCAGATCTGGTTTAAATTGCACGCCATGTGTAGATTCGGTAACTGTGATGGAACCGATTTTTTCGCCAACACCTTTTTCGTTGACCAAATGAACGGGCACTATCACTTCTGCAGCTGCACTCGCGCTGAATGTGCAAATTGCCAGGGCTAATAATGGTTTCATCATCCGTATCCCCCTCAGGATTTTTGCTGTTTAAAAATCAGCATCTTCGTTGGCAAATGACAGGTGCTACCGCTTAAGCGAAACGTAGAAATTCGGACAGCACCATAGCCACTGACTATGAGCAATTTCCTTGCCGGGGGCTAAGAGCAATTTCCTTGCCGGGGGCTAAGCGGGAAATAGAGTGGTGCACGGATAAATATTGCTTTGCACCAAAATAATCAGAGTGCGCGCAAATGTGGTGCTGTCTCCTATTTGTTTTAAAAAAACGAAGCCACACAGAGCAAATTTTTCCAACAGCTCTTAAATCAATTTGTGTTGATTTGTGTGCCAATAATTACCAAAAGATTTCTTAATTAATTTGGGACGAGAAAGTATTGTTTTGGCGTCGATTGGCACATTTCGATTCAATGTCTGTGGGTGCTTACGTGCGAATGCGGAATGGGGTCGTTTCGTTTCGTGATATGGTTCGCAAAACAGGCTAAAAGCCCGTCCTCATTCAGGGAGTTGAGCTTTCATAATAAGCGAAGCGTGTATATTGGCGCGTGGCAACGTGCCGTTATCACCTTCTTCATTTGTAACCCTCCGTTTGGTTCTGAAATCCAAAAAACAGATAGGTTGGTTTTTGACCTGTTTGTGCCGCGGAGACGGTTAAGAGTATCCCGACACTGAGCGCGGCCCTTTTACACCGGGCCATGGATAAGAGGTTTTTATGTGGCTCAAAGCGAAAGTGTGCGCGCTGGCTGTATGCCTGGCGCTTACTGCATGCAGCAATTCTCCAGAAGCTCCGAAAAAAGATTTGCCAGGTACATCCAGCGGGTCTCCTTCACAAAGTCCTTCGGCAAGCAGCTCTTCGGCAGCTAGTTCATCATCCGGTTCGGGGGTAGATAGCAGCTCATCTTCGAGCAGCTCTTCTTCTAGTAGCTCTTCCAGCAGTTCGTCGTCTTCAAGCTCTGCTTCATCGAGCTCTGCTTCCTCAAGCTCTTCGTCTGGCTCTGGTGGTGTTGTGATCCCCGGTTCGTCCAGCTCGAGCGCGGCCAGCAGTGCATCTAGCTCGTCCAGTTCTTCATCGAGCAGCTCATCTTCTAGTTCGAGCAGTTCGTCTTCCAGTTCGAGCAGTTCGTCTTCCAGTTCGAGCAGTTCGTCGAGTTCATCTTCCAGCTCCTCATCGAGCAGTTCATCGAGTTCATCTTCCAGCTCCTCATCGAGCAGTTCATCGAGTTCATCTTCCAGCTCCTCATCGAGCAGTTCATCGAGTTCATCTTCCAGTTCATCATCGAGCAGTAGTTCCTCGTCGAGCAGCTCTTCTTCGGGCTCATCAAGCAGTTCGTCGTCAAGCAGCAGTTCATCAGCCGGTGGCTTTGCCGGAGGTGTGGCGCGCGGAAAAGTAGCATTTGACGCAGCTGGTTGTGGGAATTGCCACCTGGATAACTGGAATGGCCAATTTGGCGGGTTAATGCCGTTTGACGTCAACAATTTCACATATCCTTCGTTGAATATGTATGAGAAGACATATTCAGACTCCAGCGTAGAGGAGCTGGCGAAATTTATTAATGAAGCCATGCGTCGCTTTGCTCCGGCCTGTGGTGATGAGGCATGCGCGCAGGATATTGCGATGTATCTCTGGGCTTATCGCACCCCACCGGCCACCGGTAGTGAAAAGCTCGAGATTACCAATCTGTCATTCGATGAAACCGGTCTGAAGTTTGATCTGAGCTGTCAGGCAGGAGCATCGGATGTACTTGTGAAAGTGGTTGATCCTGATGCGGGCGTGGATCTGTCGACGGCGTATAGCGCGATTATTTCTCGTGAAGATGGAATTTCTGAAGTCGAGATCGAAAGTATCGCCACTGTAGATGACAACGGCGAAATCGCTCTGGTGGGTGATGGCAAGAATATATGGCGCAAAGAAATCTGGTTTAACGCTCTTACCGACAGTGTTGAAAACGGTAATTTGGACCTGACTCTGAATATCAGAGCCGTCGCCAACGTCGAGCACGAATTCGCAAAAGTCGGAATCCTGGTGTCGAGCACAGACGATCTGTCGGGACAATTATTGTTCTTGCATTGGTCTGGGCGAAATGGTTTAGCAGAAGACAGCGGTAATTCCGGTGATTTAGATGGCTATGGATTGCTATTGGCCAATCCGAATGAAGGGCAGCTCACTCCTACACCAACGACTCTGCGCGTTACCTATGAAGATGGCTCGTTGAAAGTGGGTGGTTGCTATAACTGCGCAAATCCGGAAATGAAAAATGCGGCGCGCAATGTCAATTTCACTCCTAAGCGTGTGTTTATTGTCTCCAGTTCTCACAATGCTCCAGAAACGCTGGCCTACGTGACGGTTACCAATGCCCATAAGCCTATTGCGGTGCCTTATTACGAAGTCAGTTTGCCTTGCGGTACTTCATCCACTCCGGTTGTGGTACCAGACAATCTGCTGAAGTCGCGCGCTCAACTGAAGCTGGCGATTTATCAGAACGGCGAGCTTCTGACAGAAAAAGTGACTGGCAAAGTTTATTCAGAAAATGCCAGCTGTCAGATCCAGAGTGGCTTGTTAGAACCCAAGCTGCGCAGGTTGTCTGAAGTGCAGATCATGAATTCTTTGCGGGATATTTTCGGCAATATTTTCGCAGAGGATTCCGTGCCCAATATGGAAGATGGTTTCAAGCTCATTGGTATGAATACTCTTGCTGACCGCTTGAATATCAATGCCATCAACCTGGAGCGTTTATATGACTCGTCACGTGACTGGGTAGTCTCGATCATTGAGGGTAACAACACTGTTAAACAGTGCGCCCAGAATTCGGCTGCGACTTGTGTTGACACAATAGTTGCGGATTTTGGTGAGAAATTATGGCGCCGTCCGCTGACCCCTGATGAGCTCACTGATCTGGCCAGCGGCATTGCAAAGTTCAGCAATAATCAGAAGAAGCTGGAATTTGCTCTTAATAGTTTGATTATGAGTTCCAACTTCCTGTTCCGCAGTGAGATTGGTACCGCCGCAGGCGAGTACCGCCAGCTCGACAATTATGAAATTGTCACACTGCTGGCTTATACCATCTGGAATTCTACTCCCGATCAAACGCTGCTGAACTTGGCGCGTAAGAGTTCACCACTGACCGTGGCAGAATTGCAGAATCAAGTCGATCGCATGTTTGCTGATCCCAAGGCAAATAAAGCGTTGGTGGAAATTTATAAGGACTATTTAAAACTGGAAATGGGCTTGACGGTTGCGAAGGCGGAAGCGCTCGGTTTTACCGATGCAATTCGACGAGAGCTTTTGACCAGTGCCGAACTTATGTTGTCTGACCGTATTAAAGGTGATGCCAATTACATGGATGTGTTTGGTGGCAACGATTTTTATGTAAGCAAGGCCACTCAAGGCTTCTTTGGTGCCTCCGTTGCCTCCGATTCGCTCGAGTTGACATCTCTGGACCCGGCGCAACGATATGGAATTTTGAGCCATCCAATCTTTTTGGCCGCACATTCCACATTGGACCACTCTGGAATTATTAAGCGTGGTGTGTTCACGCTTGAACAATTCTTGTGTGAGTCGCTCGGTTCTCCGCCCACGCAAATTGACAGCCAGGAACCGCCGCCAAGTCTCGATCCAGCGACTACGTCCGAGAGAGTATTGCTGCAACTGACTCACAGCTCACAACCTACTTGTAATGGCTGCCATCAATTTATCGATCCCGCAGGATTTGGATTCGAAAACTATGATGCGGTTGGTCGCTACCGCACTGTCGAAAAAGGAAGCGTACCAATTGATGCCTCCGGAACTTTGCGAACCACCGGTGGCTTCGAGTTGACCTATGGAAACAGTGTGGAATACACATCGGGCCTGGTTAATTCTGAGCGTATGGCCAGCTGTGTTTCTCGCCGCTTCCTGGAACATTACTTGAGTCAGGATTTGAGCGAAACCTCGTGTGAATTGAAGAAATATAGGACGCAGCTGAACTCTCGCGGCCCGACGGTGAAGAGTCTCTTGGATTCCTTGATCCAATTGGAAAGTTTTACCAAGCGCAGACAAGTGCAATAGTAGGTGTTCCCATGAGTGATATAAGCACGAAAATTTCCCGTCGCGGCCTGATTAAATCTTTGGCCGGTATTGGACTTCTTTCTACAACCGCTGCAGAGCGGTTGCTCGCCCAGACACCTACCGCACCTTATCGCGTGTTACTGGTGGCGTTACAGCACGGCTGGGGGATTGGTGGGTCCAGCAACCAATTCATGCAGGGTAACGAATATGAATACGAGTTTCCTCCTGGATTGAGTCCGTTCAACAGCATTCGCGATAAATGTGTGGTCGTTGATGGTTTGCTGACGCTGGGTAACTGGGGCAATAACCATGACTTGTCTTATGCGGACATGTTTACGGCAGGTGTGCCCTTTGGAGAGAAAACCTCTGCCTATGATAGCCAGATGCCTTTGTCGCCAACCCCATCTCTCGATTATCTTCTGCAAGAAAAATCGAAAAAAACCACTTTGCGATTGAGTGCCGGGTATGCATCCTGGGGCGTGAGATACCATCCGATCAGTATTGATGGTTCTGGAAGCGTTCAGCCGTTTTATACCACTGCGTTTGATGCCTACAACAGCGTATTTAAGAATTTGCCAGACTCGCCTGCGGGTGGAAGTAATCCGGCTAATGATGTTGAAGCGCAACTGGTTAACACCATTTTCAGCACCATTCGCAATCCTGCCGAACGCCGGCTCGATGGATTAGCGACTTCCGAACGGGAGAAAATCCGCCGCTATCTGCAAGCTATTGTCAGTGTAGAAGACAAGCGTAAACCGGTGGTGGCCAATAACGGCGGCTATAAGCTCGCAGAAATTCCAGTCAAACAGAACAATCGCCTCATCGATTTGCGGCAATATCTGGATATGATCAAGGTCGCTTTTGCCAACGATATGACCACTACAGCAGTATTGGGCATTGGCGATCTCCATCCTATATCGCAATTCCACCACGAGCACGCTCATAACAACACCGAGACCTGGTGGAGTACGCGCGTGGAATTTGCCGAGGCGATGCGGGATTTCGCGCTGAGTCTCGACGCCATTACTGATGTGGACGGCCGCTCATTACTCGATAACACATTGATAGTGTTGAGTGGAGAGGTGGCGGATGGCATGCACGATGTGTTGTTGAAGGGCCACATTTTAATTGGCGGTGGGAGTCGCATTCAGACAGGCCGCCTGATTCGACCGGATGTCATCACTGGTATCACCAATGTCGACAAATTGATGCGAGAAGACGCCAAAGGAGTTTTGCAGCCGCAGATCATGTGGGGCAACAAACATGTTATGCGAATCGGATCGCGTACCAATGCCGATTTATTGCGAGATATAGGCAATATCGCTGGCCTCAGTCTCAACCAGTTTGGTCTGCTTTCACAAAATAAAGGCGGGGTTCTGATACCGGACTATGTCCGCATTTAATATCAAGATTGAATCAACACTCGGTACAAGCCGCCTCAAGAGTCGCGAAGGCTATTGAGGCGGCTTTTTAATGCGCATCATTTGGCGGGGTTTATTAAGACTGGTTGGTGAATTGCTGAGCGATCCATTACAATCGCCGCCATTTGCCGGAAGTCGTATCCCATGTCTGCTGACGTTATTGGTTATATAGCCGCATTTTTTACTACTTTTTCTTTCGCTCCCCAAGCTCTCCTCACCTTGCGATCTCGCGACACCCGAACACTTTCACTGGGAATGTATGGCATGTTCGTCGCTGGCGTTACCGTCTGGCTGATTTACGGTGTGATGAGGGATGACGTCATTATTATTGCGGCTAATGGAATAACACTGCTGCTTTCGGTGCCTATTCTCAGTATGAAAATTTATAACTTGGTTTGGGGAAATGAAAAAGTTAATCGCAATATCATCAACTGATTGATATGGACGCTTAGTTTATTCTTCGAGGCGGAATTCAACAGATTTTGGTATGACGAAATCCTGCCGAACCCGCCGCTAGAAAAATAAAAAGCTTAGGCTATGCCCGCATCCAATCTACGCTCCGCAAGTTCCCGCTCAATCGTAAGCTCCTTGTTTTTATTGATTTCATAGAAAAACAACAAAGCCGTTGCAATCAGGAAGGGCAGGGAGGCGTAGAGGCTGACTAATAACTTAATGCCGTTTAGCGTCTCTGCAGACTGGGCAACCATATTGGGGTTGTAATTGTAAAGTCCCAAAAGCGCAGCGACCAATGCGGTACCGATGGTCAAGCCCCCTTTGAGGCCAAACAGCATGGCGGAGAAAATAACGGCGGTTGCGCGACGGTTGTTTTTCCATTCGGAGTAATCCGCCACGTCGGCGATCATTGCCCACAACAAAGGAATGGAAATGCCGTAGAAGAAACCGTGCAGAATCTGGGAAATAAACATGGCGCCTATGGCTTCTGGTGGATAGAAATAAAAGACCAGCAAAAACAATGTGGAAATAAATAAAGAAATCGCGTACACATCACGTTTGCCGAAGCGGTCTGCCAAAGGTTTGGAAAATGCGATGCCAACGATCATCAAAATAATGCCGCCCGCGTTAAACAGGCTGAAGGCAGAAGTGGAAGGATCGTTTGGCCAGTGAAATTCTGTTAAGCCCATGTTGGTCAAAAGGTTATTGAGGCCTGCGATCATGGAGTTGAAGCCTATGTCTTCCAGGAAAATGGCCGCATGGCTTTCGCTGACGTAATTCTGGAAATAGTACACATAGCTGCCGCCTTTCAAAGTGATGTTCACAAAGATCAACACCGTAACCAGCAGCATAATCAACCAGGGACGGTTGCTGAACAGGTCTTTGACATCATCAAGAATGCGGGATTTTTCCTGTGTAACCGGAAGGACACGTTCTCTGGTCGTGAAAAAAGTAATAAAAAAGAAAATAACGCCGATAATGGAGAAAAACGTCATGATGTTTTTAAAGCCTTCGGCTTTATCTCCATTCCCTGCGATCAAAATCAGCGGCAGTAAAAGCGCCTGAATAATAAATTGTGCGATCATCACAGCAACAAAGCGATAAGCCGACAGACTATTGCGTTGCTGCATATTACCTGTGAGAACACCACTGAGAGCAGCGTAGGGCAGGTTGTTGGCGGAGTAGATCAGCATAAGAGCGAGATAAGTGACGAAAGCATAAATGACTTTACCGTCATCACCCAGGTCAGGCGTGCTAAAGGTCAGAAGCGCAATCGCGCCGAAAGGAATGGCCGTCCAGAGTATCCAAGGCCGAAATTTACCCCAGCGGGTATCTGTTCGGTCGGCAATGATACCCATTATTGGGCTGAAGAATGCCGCAGCCCAGCCGCAAAAAAACGTGATAAAGGAAGCTGTACCTGCAGGTATGCCATAAACGTCGACATAGAAAAACACGATAAATGTAACAAGCGTTTGAAAAATAAGATTGGCGGCGAGATCGCCAAGGCTGTAGCCAATCTTTTCAACAACTGAGAGTTTTTCGGCTGTGGAATTCATTATTTTTAGCTTCCTGGTTGGATAAGTTAACTGAGCAAATAAGGGCTCATAGTCGGCAATAAGAGCACATCCAATGTATGGGCATCAAGCGCAATTGGTTAGAGGTGATAAGTCTGTATCTTTGCTGTTAGCCTGCCCTTGAGCGTCGTTTATAAATGATAAGCAATATAATAAAAATACAGGCGATGGCTACGGCAGCGGGAAACAGCAATGTGGCAACGGAATAATTTTCCAAGGCCATTACCACCAGCGTATTGCGTGTGGCGAATAGCCCGTAGAATCCCAGCGATTCAGAATAAGGATTTGTATAGACTTTTTTAAGTGTTGGACCAAAACCCAGAAGATCAACAAACGTCAATGCGACGACTGCCCAAGTGGGATCTGAGGTTGCATACCACAATGGTAGTGAAGACATGGCCGCGGAAAAAAATAACCAATCGGTCCGCGTAATCGTGATATCCGATCTTTTTATATAAGCAATTATCGCAATCAAAATTGTGATCGAGCCCGAAATACCAATAGGCCATACTGCGATACCACCGCCTGCCTGGAGCTGCGCCAGAAAAACAACAAACGTTGTAGCGCCCCAAATTACCCAGGAAAAAACATGCGGTTTTGTAGTACCTCGAATAATGCCACGCAAATAAGGATAAAACCCGATTAACGTCAGAGCTATGGCGACAGCGCTGAGGATCTCTTTTAATAGCATTTGCGGTATACAGAATTTTCCATGTCGGCCATCTTACCGTCATAACAGCTCGATACGCAGCGTATATATTTCCGAAGCACTTTGAAAAAGCTATTTGGGTGGTGGCGTACAGCCAGCGGATATAGATTTTGTGGTAATTGGGAATACTGCCATTACGCAACGAAACCACGAGAAGATAAATGATGAAGCCGCACATCAACATCAAACGCATTTACGACCCGCCAGCCAAGGACGACGGAGTGCGCATACTGGTGGATCGCGTTTGGCCGCGGGGTAAAAAGAAAGAAGATCTGCATATGGATGCCTGGTGGAAAGATATGGCGCCCAGCACTGAACTGCGTAAATGGTTCAATCATGACCTCGATAAGTGGGAAGTCTTCTGCGAAAGTTATGAAGAAGAATTAACTGCAAATCGCAAAGACGTGGAATCGGAGCTTCAACCTCTGCTGAAAAATCATCCTAAAACCATTACTCTTCTTTATTCCGCTCACGATACGGAACACAACCAGGCCATAGTGCTGCGCGACTTTCTGCAAAAACTCATCAACAAACACTGATTGCTTATGTCCAACGATTCGCACCCCGCCCTCCAAACACCCCTTGTAAAAACCCTCGGCTGCGATCTGCCCATTATGTTGGCCGGAATGGGCGGCGTGGCGCGGCATAAATTGGCTGCAGCGGTTTGTGAGGCCGGTGGTTTTGGCGTAATGGGCATGGTACGCGAGCCGGTGGCCTTGATCGAAGCGGAGGTGCGGGCGCTGCGAGAACTTACCGACCGGCGTTTTGCCGTTAATTTGATTCCGGCCTCCACCAAGCCTGATCTTTTGCGCGACCAAGTAGCTGCCTGCCTGCGTCTGCAAGTGCCTGCCTTGGTGCTGTTCTGGGATGTGGATAAAGCTCTGGTGCGTCATCTGAAAGAGGAGGGCGTGCAGGTGATCCACCAAGTGGGCAGCGAGCGCGATGCCGACTTGGCGCTGGAAGCTGGCGTGGATGTTTTGATCGTTCAGGGATATGAAGCGGGCGGGCATGTGCGCGGTACTACCAGCCTGTTTGGCCTTTTGCCGGTGATCGCCGCCAAAAGTCCGGTGCCGGTTGTGGCATCCGGCGGTATTGCCAGCGGCCGCGCCTTGGTTGCGGCATTGGCGCTCGGCGCTCAGGGAGCGAGCTTGGGAACTGCGCTGCTTGCCACTCACGAATCCAACGCTCATCCACATCACCAAGAGTGCGTACTCGCCGCCGGGGCGGACGATACGCTCTACACCACCATTTTTGCCCGCAACTGGCACGAGCCGGCGCCAGTGCGAGTACTTAAAAATGCGGTAACCGAAGGCAAGTATCGACACGCCGACCCTGATACCATCATCGGCCAGCAAGACGGTCAGCCGGTTTACCTTTATTCCACCGACTCACCCTTGGCGGACGCCACCGGCCAATTGGATGATATGGCGCTTTATTGTGGCCAATCCTGCGGCCAGCTCGACCAGGCATGCAGCGCCGCTGAACGTATTGCATCGATTATCAATGAAGCCACTGAGCTGCTGCGTTCGTGGTAGGTTAAGGAACATTATTGATGTCTGTTGTTGATTTCTCCGGCGGCGCGGTATTTCTCGACGCTGCCACCGTCGACTGCGGCGATGTGGATTTCACGCGCCTGCACGAAGTCGCCAAGCCTCTCCATATATATCCGCAAACCAGCGCGCGAGAGCTTGCCGAGCGCCATCCGCATGCCTGGTGCGTAATTACCAATAAAGTAAAACTCGAACGCGATTTTTTTCAGACGCGGCCCAATTTGCGTTTGGTGTGCATCACTGCAACCGGAGTCAATAACGTGGATTTGCAAGCGGCGGCGGATCACGGTGTTACCGTCGCCAACTGCAAAGGCTATAGCACGGAAACGGTCGCGCAACATGCCTTTATGTTGTTGCTCGCCCTGGTGCGCAGCTTGCCGCAATATCAGCACGCGATAGCGCAGGGCGAATGGAGTCGTTCGCCCATGTTTTGTGTGCTCGATTATCCTCTGCGCGAATTGCAAGGCATGAAATTGGGAATTGTTGGCTACGGTGATATAGGTCAGCGCGTTGCGGAAATTGCGCGCTTTTTTTGCATGGAAATATTGATCGCCGAACGCCCTGAAAGCGCGCCGCGTCCAGGAAGATTGCCTTTTACTGAAGTGCTCACTCGCAGCGATATACTCACCCTGCATTGCCCGCTCACAGCGGACAACGCCAAATTGATCAATGCAAAAACACTCGCGTTGATGCAGCAGGGTGCATTTTTGATTAATACTTCGCGAGGAGGATTAATCGATGAGCAAGCATTGATCGAAGCTCTGTGCGACAAAAAACTGGGCGGCGCTGCATTGGATGTCCTCTCCACCGAACCGCCGCCAGAGGATCACCCACTTCTGCAAGCCAAATTGCCGAATTTAATTCTCACTCCCCACTGCGCCTGGGCCAGCGCGGAAGCACGGCAAAGAGTTATTGATCAAACCGCGGAAAATATTGTGCGATCAATAAAAGGGCTAAAGCAAAGATAGCGTAGGTTGAAAAAGGCGCAGCCGCCTTCCGACACACACCTCTCGATTAGGATTCTCAAAACAATCCTGATGTTCGCTATCGAGATTTCAAATCAGCTTTTTCTGCCAGAACAAAGCCTTGCCCATTTGCGGATCCAACTCATAACCCTCAAAGCCAAAAGAGCGGTAGGCCTTTTGGGCGATTACATTGCCCTCTAATACCTCCAACGTAATTTTGCAGCAGCCACGCTCCCTAGCCAGTTCCTCAACCTTTGCAAGAAGTTTGTAAGACAACCTGCGGCCGCGAAATTTGGCGGATACGACAAAGTCATGGATATTCAGTAAAGGCTTGCAGGCAAAGGTGGAAAAGCCTTCAAAACCAATTGCTAGGCCTGCGGGTTCATCATCGATAAAAGCTATAACGACAAAAGCGTGCGAGCGTTTGATTAGCTCAGGAATAAGATTTTGTTTAACGGTTTCCGATAATTCTCGGCCACCTCCCGCTTCTGTCTGCGCATATTCGTTCAATAGCTCAATCGTTGCACGAGAATGCAGAGGGTTGGTTAGGTCGGCGACTATAACGTTTTCCATACTTTTAGCTGCTATGTGGAATGGGGCAAGGGTGACGGTAAACAAACAGTATAGTTTTATTTTCCGTGCTCTAGAGGTGTTGCTGCAAGAGGCAGGTTGTAAGGTCTAAAGGCGCCAGGGCACCATATGTAAGCCCTTCAAAAGCATGAATCCCGGCGCGCTTGCGTGAAATGGAGATCTTATTTAATAGCTTGGTAGAGTCTAAACTTTAAATTCAATGGCATCTTTTGAAATGAAGTTCGCTTTTCGCATTACTGTTATTGCAATTACCTCCTTTTGGAACTCGCCTGTCTCGTCAATTTTCTTTGACATTACACACGGAATATTGATGTCGGTTTTAGTGCAACGAACATTGAAGGAGCATTGTGCTTTAGGCGCAAAAGGTTGCTTATATGAACTGTAGTTAATCGGTTGAAGATGCTCTGGAGTTCGGTAATGGTAATTGCTGGATTATTTCTTGGGTCATTCATTCGGTCCCGAACGAAATGCACGGACATTTTAAATCGGAGTCTTTCCTGTCTGAACTTTTCGTTTAGAATGGTTTCAAGCATCGTTATTTCGTCAAGTGCAATCCCCATTTTATTGCGCTCCCTGGAATTTGCTGAATAACTCGTGGAGTTTTTGATTGAGTTCTTCTGAGCTCGTGGCTAGAACTGTTCCCGCAAGCTTCGACTCATCGATGCTTCCGATCCTCACTTCAAATTCTCTATTGTCAAATGAATCAACGAATACGGCCATTCCGGTTTTCTCGTCGATAAACGATGCGTAATTGTCGGATATTGACATGTCAAATTTCATCTTTGCTCCTTGTTTTGCTTTGACGCCAATGTTGTGCACAGTGGCATCTCTGGTGAGATGCAGAGACATTAGGGTCTGAGTGAAGGCTTGCCAAAGCTACCGTCGAAGCTACATTTCGTCAAGTCTTTGGTCGGGACGGTTTTAGATGTTTTCTTCTGGATTGCTGATTGGGCAGCGATTTATAGAATAATCGCGAAATTGGTATCTAATAGGCAAAATAATGCGCAAGCACGAATATGCTTGCGCCCATCTTTGAACATATCTAACTTCATTTAATAGCCTTGATAGGTTATGCCCGTCCATCTTCCACCTCATAGATGCCACTCCCATACTTTGCCATCTTCAGGATGCATAACTTCCCCCGCAAAAATAAAATTGAGTTTCCGCAGAATATGCGTTGAGGCATTCTCTTCTGGAAGTGTTTGGGCTTTAATACGATTGATTCCCTGTTTTTTTGCAAGATCAAGAAGCCATCGAGCCATGCAAGTTGCCACTCCTTGCCCCTCGTATTCAGGAAAGGTGAAATAAGCAATTTCTACTTCGCCATTTTTAGGAGGGGTTTTGAATGCGCAAGATCCTATAAAGACCCCATCTTGTTCCGCCAGATACCCTGCCCACGGCAGTACGGGCGATCGGTTAGGATAAATATTAATGACCAGATCACATAATTGTTGCAGGGATTCGGAGTTGTGAACTCTTTCGTCCGACAGAGTATCCTGAGATATTGCAATAAAATTCATTGTGGTGCCTTTTGAGTTGTTTATATAAAGGAATATTTATACAAATCAAACGAAAGGCTTTCATAGGCATTTGCTCGATAAATTGTTAAAGACGCATTTTTTGCTTGAGAGCCCAGTCGCAATGTTTATGCAAAACGACAGGGCAGATATAACTAAAGCATTCACTTATCAGCGCTGTAATCATACCAAACGGCTTCAATATTGTGGCCGTCCGGATCATAAACAAAAGCAGCGTAATATCCCGGCCAATACTCGGGGCGATATCCTGGGCCGCCGTTGTCTTTGCCGCCAGCCTTGAGCGCGGCGGAATAGAATGCTTCGACTTCTTTTTGACTTTTTGCTTCGAATGCCAAATGAGTTTTCGTAACCGTATCGCTTTTGCTTATCCAAAAATCGGTATTTTTTCCATCGTTGAAGCCCGCTGCTTCACCATACTCCATATTGTTTTTATAACCGAGGGGTTTAAGAGTTGTGTTGTAAAATTCTTTTGACTTCGAATAATTACTAACGGGTATTGCGACATGTGCGATCATAATGTTTTCCTCCGGGTCAAGCGGAATAAAGCCAAGCAGATCGAAATGGCTGAGCTGATCTGGTAATGCATGGACAGTGAGACCCAAATCTTGTTCAAGCTGCGCGGAAGTACCGATCGGATCTGAGGAAGAGATTCGGGAACAAGAGTTCTTGTGTTTGGCTAAGGACGTTATTCTTCATGATGGCTGTGCTGTTAGTGTTTTAACCTTGTATCTTCTGCCGATCTTATGAAGCTATTTACCTTACCGCGTAAATTTTGTTCGGATTATTATTTGTTTAGCGATTATATCGGGTATCAATACTACGGAAGGTCGGCTTTACTGCCATGATAAAGTCCATCTTTAAATAATAGTAGTGTATTGTTGACCTTGAGTCCGATGTTATCCGACCCGAAATAGGTATGTATGTCACTGACTTCAACCGCTTGGACGGAGCTTGTGCCAAACTGGCTTTCTGCCAATGTTTTAATTCCTTCTATTGAAGGATCGGCGCTAGAGGCTTTGAGAAGTTGCTCAATTTCGCTGGTTGTTATGAACTGATTTGTCCAGGCAGTCTTCCACTTTTGAGTTTCTTTGAACAGATAGACATTTGTGCATGACGATATCAATAGAAGGGATGCTAGTAACAGATTAGATTTTTGACTCATAATTGTGTTGAATTCCATGCAATTTAGTGTCTGCCGCGGGTGCAGGATTTTGTGCAGCGCGAGCGAACGAGTCTTTGTTTATAAAAGGCCAGAGTTCTATCTCGCCTGCGGCTAAAAACTCGCTTTGTTTTAGCGTCGGATCGGCATAATTTTCGCGATAATTTCGCGGCTGGTATTTATTTCCAGGAAATCATCGCCCTCCCGTAACATCCACTAGCGACCCCGTAATGTAACTGGCTTCATCTGAGGCAAGCCACAAAATTGTTTTGGCAATTTCTTCCGGCTCACCTGCTCGTTGCATGGGAACGGACGGCGCAACGCGTTGAATTCTGCCGGGTTCGCCGCCTTTTTTATGCATGGTTGTATTAATAATACCTGGGCGCACTGCATTTACACGTATACCTTCGCCTGCGACTTCTTTTGCTAAACCAAGAGTAAAGGAGTCGATAGCGCCTTTGGTAGCGGCGTAATCGATATATTCGAAAGGAGAACCTATGCGGGAGGCGACGGAAGAAATATTGATAATCGATCCACCGCGACCGCCTTCGGACTTGCTCATGCGCTTAACTGCCTCGCGTGCGCACAAAAAGCTGCCGATAACATTTACCGCAAATAAATGCGTCAATTCATCTGCCTTGATATCGCGAAATAATTTCTGGCGCAGAATCGCTGCATTGTTGACGAGCAGATCAATGTGCGGGAATCGCTTATCGACTTGCGCAAACCAATTCAGGATATCGGCTTCACTACTCAAATCCACCTTAGAATAAAAAACATCACGGCCAAGTGCGGTGATTTTGGCAGCTATGCTTTCCGCTTCTTGCAGCTGATTTAAGTAGGTAAATGCGACGTTATAACCACGTTCAGCTGCCAGCAATGCGGTTGCGGCGCCTATGCCCGAACTGGCGCCGGTAATAAGCGCGACCGGATGAGTCATAAAGGTTCCTCCTTCAGAGCTGAAAACGGAGTATAACGCTGGGATCTATCGCTTTGTCGATCTCCGCCAATAAGGTACCTTACGCACTTTGCGGCTGAGTTGTTTCAGTCGTCGTTCCAGATAGGACCCTCCTTTGAATACCAATGATTTTTCTTCTCTAAACCTCCGCCCGGAACTCTTGGAAAACCTGGCTACCCTGGACTTCCATACCATGACGGAGGTGCAGGCCAAGGCGCTGCCGTTGATTCTGGCGGGCCGCGATGTGCTTGCGCAGGCCAAAACCGGCTCCGGCAAAACTGCCGCGTTTGCCTTGGGACTGCTGCAAAACCTGGATGTGAAGCGTTTTCGCATACAGTCGCTGGTGCTGTGTCCCACGCGGGAGCTGGCGGATCAGGTGGCGCAGGAGATTCGCCGCCTTGCGCGGGTCGTGCATAACATCAAAGTGCTCACCCTGTGCGGCGGTGCGCCTTTTGGTCCCCAGCTGGGCTCGCTGGAGCACGGTGCGCATATAGTGGTCGGCACGCCCGGTCGGATCGAGGAGCATCTGGTCAAAGGCTCTTTGAAGCTGGATGACATCAATACCCTGGTGCTCGATGAGGCGGACCGCATGTTGGACATGGGATTTCAGCCTGCGCTGGAAGCCATCGTCAGCTATCTCCCCGAGCGACGACAGAATTTGCTGTTCAGCGCGACCTTCGCGCCGCCCATTCGCGCCATCGCCGAACGTTTTCTGCAGAATCCGGCCAAGGTCGAACTGGAATCCACCCACGATCAAACAACCATTACGCAGACCTTTTATCGCGTAGAAGGCGATGCGCCCGATCGCCTCACCGCACTGCGATTATTGCTCGTTACCCGCAGGCCCGATTCCACTTTGGTATTTGCCAACACCAAAGCCGAAGTACAGCAAATTGCCGATGAATTAAAACGTCACGGTTTTAGCGCCTTGGCGTTGCACGGTGATTTGGAACAAAAATTTCGCGACCAAACGTTGGTGCTATTCGCCAACAAAAGCGCATCTATTTTGGTGGCGACCGATGTTGCCGCGCGTGGTCTGGATATAGATGCGGTGGATCTGGTTATCAATTACCAAATCGCCCGGGAGATTGAAGTACATGTACACCGCATAGGTCGCACCGGACGCGCTGGCAGTAGTGGTGAGGCGGTTACGCTGGTCAGCGAAAAAGAACGCTTTAAATTGGAACGTCTAGGCGAATTGTTGCAACACACCCCAAGCCTGGAAAACCTGCCGCCAATCAGCCAGCTCAATCAACCGGGATTCAAACCGCCCATGGCGACGCTGCAAATCGACGGCGGCAAAAAGCAGAAGCTGCGCCCTGGCGATATAGTGGGCGCTTTGACAGGCGAGGGCGGATTGGCGGCCGATAGCATCGGCAAAATCAGTGTTGCAGAAAATACCACTTATGTAGCTATAAAACGCAATGTTGCTTCCGATGCGCTGGCGCAAATTGCTAACGGGAAAATGAAGGGCAGGAGTTTTCGTGCACGGCTGATTTAGCGGTGCACGAAAAATCCTGGTAACTTATTTTGCAGTTTGAGCAAATTGCCCGATCAGGCTCGTCAACAGGCTAATGACAAATATGATCTGGCACCAGAGGAATATTTTGTAGCGGGATCTGGAATTTCTGAATCGTTTGCCGATCTGAAAAATGCCCACAACAAATCCGCCTAATAAAATTGGTGCAAGCCCACCACCCGCCCCGCTTGCTATCAACCCCGTTGCCAGAAGTTGATTTAAAAAGGATGCTGAATAGGCCAAGACCGAAAACAAGACTGTAAAAATAATTAAAATAATTCCTGGTTTTTTGTTTTTTAGATCATCAACCTGAAAATCCGCTGATTTTGGCGTTTCATAAATATTATTCATCGATAGCTCCTTGTTGCGATGGCTGGCATAATGCCATTTCCGCAGGACGGCGATAATGGTGTCCTGCCGTGCGGCTAAACAAAGCAAAAGATGTTAACTTGTGCGATCTGTAAAGTTTTGATGATGAGGAATTCGGTATTGTATAAAGCATCTCAAATTGCTTTATAAGCAATTTGAGATATTTGGCAGGCCGGAGGGTTCATGAAGTATGCCGCTATTTCTCCAATGACTGCTGCATCGGCATAGGAAAATAAATCTCGTGCGGCGGTAACCCTGCTGGCTTGATCTCCGGAAACCAGCTTTCGCATATTTGTATTGAATGCGGATTTATCCATTTTCCCTTGGTTGGATTTTTCATACCACTGCCTAAAATTGTAAACATCTTGAAATCCCTGCAAGATGCTTACTTTAGTTTCCGAAATTGGGAATACGATGAAATGATGATCGGGTGTTATGTTGACGTAGACCACATTTGCCGTGTTTAGCAGGGATGCGATTCGATCCGCTCTTGCCTTTTGGGATAAAGTGCCTATGCCTTGGACGGGTTGCGGAGGGGCATTATTAATCGTGTTAAAAAGCAGGCTGGCGGTCATATTGCACGATGAAATATTCGTATTGCTCATGCTGTTTTGTTCCATTAATTTGGCCGTGAGCTTGCTTGTTGAGGGAATCGCAGTCGCAATGCGGTTTAAGGCGGTGATTCCTTGGATTTCTAAAAAACTCGGCATAGTTGGTCTCCTAGGTTAAGGGATGAAAGCACGCTTACTCGGACAAATATGATATTAAACGTATGATCAATGCACAGTGGCACCTAAAATCAAGCGCTTTTAAGTTGCTGGCTTAGAAGCAATGAGTTGGTCGTAGGCAGTTTTTTGAACAAGAGTTTACTCTAATCGCGCGATTCGTAAAACCTGAAACAAGTTACCAATGTAAAGAGTAGGTTAGCTATTGGAGCGGAGAGAGTTTGATCAGGGCTGGAATGGGGGAGAGGTGTGAGTGATATGGTGAAGGCTGATTTTTGACCAGGATAGATGGAATCGTAAAAAATCTATCCTATTTCTCTCGCAAGGAAATTCAGCAAGGTGAACATGCGGGCCAGAAAAATCACCGCAGCTGGCTATCTTTACTAGCTCTGCGATTTATCCCGCCGGTAACTTTTTTCTGCTCTTCATCCACCACAGACTGACAAGCCACACATAAACGAACACCCGGCACCGCTTTCTGTCGCGCTTCAGGTATGGCTGTTCCGCATTCTTCGCAATGTGTGAGACTCGGCCCGCTGGGTAGAAGGCTGCGAGCTTTTTTTACTGTGTCATCAATACTTGCATCGATCTGATCTTGAACCGCACCATCGCGAGTCCAGCCACCGGCCATTTTGCACCTCTAGGTTTCAAGGGATTGGTTTTATTAGAGGTTTAACGGAAAGCAAAGTTTCGCCCTTGTTTGGGCATCTTAATTTACTTTTTGTGTTGAGATGCATATAGAGACCGCACGTAGCAGGCAGACTGTCATTCTCGCGAAGCGCGGATCCATATTTTCGGGCTTTGGAGAGGCTGGATTCCCGCTTCGCGAGAATGACGATAGCTGGGGCAAGTAATCTTTGCACTTGATTTCCATATTCGACTTTTGCGTTCTGATGCTCATGTAGAGCTGCGCACATGAGCGACAAGACGTCATCCTCTACATTTTAGTTCTGATGCTTTTAGAGTCTTCACATAATTGACAAGACCGTCATCCTCGCGAAGCGGGGATCCATACTTTCGGGCTTTGGAGAAGCTGGATTCCCGCTTCGCGAGTATGACGAAAATCGGGGTAAGCAATTTGCCCGTTTGATTTTCATATTCGAATTTGAGTTCTGGCTCTCATGTAGAGCCGCGCATGAGCGGCAAGATCGTCATCCTTTTTTATTTCTGGTGCTTTTAGAGCCTGCACATAACTGACAAGGCAGTCATCCTCGCGAAGCGGGGATCCATATTTACTACTTCGGTGTGATGAGCCATGCTTTTATTGGTGCGTATCTGAATTTAGTTCCTCAACTTTATTTTCTAAAAATTCACACAGCTCACCATAGCCATTAAGCATATTTGAGCACCATATCTTGCCTATGCCATCAATCACAATAAAGTCAGATTGGAGCAGTTTGGAATAACCCACTTCCAGAAGGTTGCTCCAGGGCACTTTCTTTGTTCCCTTTAGGGGGCTTTTGTAGTAAACGAATTCGTCATCGTAGCTAAACTTTACAAAGAAAGCTTGGTATGGAAGAAAGATAGCGCCAGCCACGAAAATGGCAGCAACAAGACAGGCTGGAATTTCCTGTCCTTTATAAGATTGAGAAACTAAATAGACGACGAAAGCGGCGAAAGGAATCATCAGGAACGCAAATATTTTGAAAGGCTTTCCGTAGTCGAGATGCCGTATATTGCCGTCATGTTTTCCTTCATGTTTTGTGAATGCCACTAATGCCAATACCAAGAGTCCGCCTGCAAGGCCGCTGAGTATTGGTCGGATCTTGTCAAATATTTCTTCCATGTAGCCTCATAGAGCTAATGCCGCCTGCGTGAGGCGAGAAGGTGAATCAGTGGTTGAAAGTCACCGGGGTGCCCGTTTTCGTTCGCCACTGCTTATGCAGATAAGTTTAGTCGACAAGATGTGATTGTTATTGTTGCGGCTCAATCTCTAACAAGGATTTGGCCCGAGTCAGCAAGCCGAGGGCTTCTTGGAATACATTCCCTATATACCCATTCTCTGATGTATCGCGAGATAGCGCAGACTGATCCGCCTGTACGCCTTCAACCAGTTCTTGGAGCATGCCGGGATGTTTAGTCTCTAGGTGTTGCAACAATACTGTCAGGATGTAGGAGGTTGCATCCGCTTTTACATTTTCCATATGAGTTTCCTCGCTTTTCTCATAATGTTGCTTTAGGCGCACTAGCGTTGGATGAAAGCTAAAAGCCAAGAATAGCTTCATAAAAATTACTAAGTCTAAAGCTTTCCTTGATCCAATTCTCATTTGGGATGATCAGTACTTCGAACTGCGGTGGTGAGTGAATTTGGGGGGGGGAGCAAACCCTGTGGCAAAGTGGGTGCTGCAAGAAAGGGTGGTATCCGTGGCTTTGGCGTCGAAATAATTGGCAGGTGTTTGATTCAAATGGCGTCAGATTGATATGTAACGCTTTGATATTTAATGGTTTTCTTGTTTTGGTTCGGTTGTTGCTAAGGAAGGCCGAGGTTCCCGAATGGGGACCCGATAGACCAACAATCGGTACTCAATTATGAAAAAACATCTTTTTGGTTTGTCACTTGTTGCTTCTTTGATGTTTGTAGCTGGACCTAGCTACGCAGTTGGTACTTGGGGTGGTAACTCAGGCAATAAAGACTTTCTTGATCAACACGTCTGTGAGCGTGCGCCTAGAAATCCACATTGCACCGGCAGCACCCCGGCACCACAGCCTGCGCCGCATCCGGTTCCAGAAATCGACGCAGCCAATGCTGGCTTGGCTCTCGCCCTGGTTGGTGGGATTCTGGCCATGCGCCGCGAGCGCCGCAATCGCCGTTAAGCGACTTAAAAGCCTTGTTGGTGGTAAGCCTCCAGGTGAGAGCCTGGGGGCTTTTTTATATCTGATAGCCTAAAAATCGTACGAAGCCGGACTTCTTAATAAGGTTGACGCAATTATTGGATTTTTCCCCAGATCGTTCCGCATGGATTTTTACGCTTGTGCAAATACCAGCAAGGAATTCGCAGGCACAGTGATCGATGCGGAAGTTGTAAAGCCGTGCAGTGGTACCCCCTGTGCATTAATTTGTCCGCCATTGCCGGCCGTGGTGGGATTAACCCAGTTGTCATATACATCGCTGTTAAAAACCTCAAGCCAAGTTCCCTGCGCTGGAAACCCGATCTGATAGTTATAGAGAATTGAATTATTAAGACTGGCTACAACGATAACATCATGCCCCTCTCCGGGTACCCAGCGATGAAAGGTGAGAATTCGATCTTCATCGTTAGCATAGGTGGGTCTGAACCCATTTCCTCGCAAGGCTGGCTGACGCCATCTCAGCCCTAAAAGCTCGCGTGTAAAACGTAAAAAATCACGCATTGCGGGATCTGGTTGCTCAAGGCCTTCCCAATAAATTCTCAACTCGGGCCTATAGGCAAGATTGTCGGACCACTGTTTATCTTCCAGGAATTCCTGACCCATAAACATCATGGGGATGCCGGGAGCAGTCAAACAAATGCCCATGGCTACCCGGCTGCGACTGCGTGCGTACCAGCTACGTGAATTGCTAGGGTCGCTCAAATAGGCAATACGTGCTTCGCGCGAATTATCGGAATCACGCAACACAAGATCGTGATTTTCTGGGCCTTGCACAAAACGCCAATGCTCCGCAAATCCCGGTTGCCACAGTGACTCGGCTAGCCTTGCCATAGGAACAGGATGATCGCCGGGAGCGCTTGCCGCGCTGATTGCAGACCGCAAAGTAATTCGCAGACCGTCAGCCAATGTCGTATCAAAGCCGGCACCGCCTAACTCGCTCGGCGTTGTGACGAAGGGGTTTACTCCCCAATACTCCGCCTTCTGCAGTGCATTTGGCTTTGTGGCGCGCACAGCGGAGGACAGGTTTTGTAAAAACTGCCAGCCATGAGGTGCGCCATCGTGATCTATAACACTCGTCTGGTCGTAACGTAAGCCATCAATTTTGTATTCGGTCAAAAGAAACCGCGCATTGTCGATCAGAAGTGCACACACCTGCGGTTTGCCGAAATCAAAAACCCTGCCGCCGGCGTGTTCCTTTTCGCCGAAATAAAGTGAATTGGTAAATAGGGGGGGAGGGTTGTTATCCTGCCCGTGCTGGCGGTCGAAAAAGTAAATACTTTCGTTACCAAAATCACCGCCAGCATGGTTATAAACCACATCAAAAATGACGGCGATACCATATATATGAGCAAGATCGACAAGTGCTTTTAATTGATTCATTTCTCCACGGAGATGTTCGAATTCATAAGGGGATAGTGCACAATCAGTCAGCAGTTTATTGAGTCGCTCCACATAGGGTGGCAGATCGGCGTCACTTACGGAAAAATCAGACTCTGGGGAAAAATAATCCACCCCGTTGTAGCCCAAGCTGAATTCCGTTTGAAATTCTTGAATCGGCAGCAACTGAATGGCGGTCACGCCCAGGTCTGCGAGGTATGGTAATTTTTCGGCGACATCCAGAAATGTCCCCAATGCAGGCGGCCATCTGGGCGTATAAAAAGTGCCGACATGTAATTGATAAATGACGAAATCCTGAAACGCTGGTGTTACATAGCCGGTATCATGCCAAGCGAAATCATCCTTGCGGATGACGCACTCGCCCGCGTCCCAATCCAACTCGCGTGCATAAGGATCGCGTTTAAATCCTCCACCCGCTTCCCCCACGACCCACAACTTATAATGCTGCCGGTCTTTTGCGCCGCGAACGAAACCCCACCAATGCCCGTTCTCCGTCGGAATTAAGCGCGTGGCATCGCTGGGCGTCCAGCCGATAAAAGGCCCTAATATATGAACCTCTCGTGCCGTGCCGCCCCACACACGAAAAGTTGCTCCATCACCAATAAGATTTGCTCCCATTGGTGTCTGTTCAGTGATGTAGTCCAAGGTTACCAAACTCATATTATTCGTCTCCGACAAACATAAACAATTTGGTTTTTGCGAGGCAATTGACGAGGCTGTGGAAATGGCTCGCAAGAATTAGCGTTAATTCAGATCTGAAGGGAAATTGATATTGAGTCAAACGTTCGATAGGGCTTTCCATGCGTCACACTCCCCTGTGTGATTGGATGATCAAGGGATTATTTGTTAACACACAGTAAATAAATTCACAATAAATTTTTGGGTAGCGGAAAAAATCAAATCAGCAAAGAAGTTTTTAGGAAGAATTTAACTAAAGGGCCGTTATCAATAGTTCATTAATGAAGATTACGTTTGGACTATCTACAACAGCGCCGACCGCAACGTAGCGAAGAAATGTCAAGGGCAGGGAATATTTATCGCGGCAAGGTGGTCAGCAGCCGAGCGACGTTTTGGAAATCATGCCATTGGTGGTATTTTTTATTGACAGTTTGTTGAAGCGTCGAATTTATTAAGCCAGAAGTTGGCTCGTTGAACTGATTCTTCAGTTCCAAGCCCCCGGCAATAAAAATATCCAGCCAAGAGTTGCGCATTTTTGTTTCCATTTTTTGCTGCTGCTTCATACCATTCGAGTGCTTTTGTAAGATTGGTTGCAACAATGCGTCCCTCTCCATACACAGTCGCCAGTTGCATTTGCGAATCTATATCACCTGCTAGTGCCATTTTTTCTACCTTTTTAAGCATCTCATCGACAGATACGGAATTGCCATTTGCATCAAAATATTCGGGAATCTCGGTGCTCTTGATCGTGATCGCGGAATATCTGCGATACCAATCTAACGCTTTGAGTATGTCCGTAGCCCCCAAAGTTCCTTCATCATAAATCCGCGCAAGCTCCCAGGCGGCATCTGCTACTCCCGCATTTGCAGCACTCTCTAGCAGCGAAATCGCATGATCGTAACGGGCATGATCTCCAGTTCGAATATAGCTAGCTGCTAAATAATATTGCTCTTGGGGTGATAGATTTTCAGTGGTGGAGCCAAGAATGTTTATGACATCGTCGTAACTCTGGTCATTGAATGCCTTGGCAGAATCAATGACCGTGTTGACGGTATTGATATCGGCTTTAGTGCAGGAAATCAGAGGTTTTGCGGCGAGCATAATCGCTACAAGCAAAAGGATTCGGGGTAACATCTGATTCATTGATTATCGCTCCATGATTGATGACGCGCCAGTTTATCGCTTGACTGAGCTGATAAATGTTCGGTTCATTGCTAAAGCAAATGGGACTGCATTTTCTGTTTGCTAATGGACGATCACGTGATTCTTGAGCTTATATGCAATTTCACCCAGTACTACCTTGGCTTTATCAATGGGATACTCCCAATCGATATTTCGCTGCGGAGTTCGGTTGATTTCTCGAATAATCCCAGTAAGGTCGCAATATTGTAGTCCTCCTTGCGCAAGGATCATGCTTTCATACAGATAGATCAGATCGTTCATGTTTCCCAAAGTCTTTCTATCGGTAGTTTTCATATATCGAAAATTCTGTGAATAAGTAAGTAACGCACCGATAGAGTCATTCGGAAAGTCTTCCATTGTTAAAAGCTGGATTATTCCGTTAATGCATTGCTCAGGAAGCTCCTCCTTGGGTGAACTGGCTCTATCGAAGCCAAACAATAAAAACGACAAAAGCGTTTTTTCATT
Source organism: Saccharophagus sp. K07 (assembly GCF_014336955.1). Lineage (GTDB taxonomy): Bacteria > Pseudomonadota > Gammaproteobacteria > Pseudomonadales > Cellvibrionaceae > UBA5868. The sequence continues at coordinate 126,907 of NZ_QRAI01000002.1, forward strand.
CATGAAAACAATGCATTTTTGGCGGTCTACGTAAAACAGGTTTACATACCAAGCGCCCAATCCTTCCTCGCTTTGCACGAGCTCAGCCAATTCACTTGGTTTCAAGTGGAGATAGGTTTGAACTTTCTTGGTGCATTTAAGAGTTAGCATAAAAATTTCCTCTGCTTCATAATGGCGCCAATACGCGCGGCTTTAAACCGCACGTTGGCTTTTATCAATTCCATTACAACATCAGATTTTCGTAAGGCTGAAGCAGCAGCGCTTTTGTCTGATTTGACGCTATACCTTTTTAGATAAGCATATTCCTTTATCACTTGCCTTGGCATCACCTTTCTGCATTTCCTGCAGAAGTGATAGATGCTTGATCATCCCGTTGTGGGTTGCGGTAGCGTCCCATTTTTTGAGCCATATAAAATCCTTTTTACTTTCATGAGGGACCACCGTGACAGTCATATCTATGCTGGGCTTTCCGCCAAAAAATCCGGTCTTGCCTTCTTGGCTAAAACTAAAGTTAAGCTCATTTTTCTCTGTTGGTGATGAATTGCCATTGCTGCTTGTTGGAAGACCCATGGCGGCTCCTACCGGAATTTTTGCCACATAAAACTTGGATTTGCCTTGGCCGTGCGCGATTATTTCCATAACGGGCGCATCATCTTTTTCTGCGTTAACGTCCAGAGTGCATTGCTCTCCTTCGGTCAAGTGATACGTTCCTTCGAATGCATAGGGTTTGTCGCTGCACGCATTTAGGCATAGTAAGCAATATGTTGCTAATAAAATCTTTCTCACATTTACTCCTTTCTTTAATGATCGTATGGGGCAGTCAGCACGTTTGGCTTTGTTTATATCTTGGTCGCTGAAACTGATTTCTCCCTGACCGTTTTGTATGGCCAAAAAGGTTCGCTAAGCTACGCTTAGGGTCTCGGCTAGTCAAGCCTGTAGCCGGGATGCGAGTGGTCTTTGGGCAAAGAATTCGTAACAGGAGAATAGAGCCGAAAACGCACTGGTTGCCATCAAGTCGTTGGTATTGGTGATATTGATTATTTTGTTGGTGTTTATGTGGCAATCGCGATGCATGACTGGTGGTAGTCAAACAGTCTTTCCTAGAGCTGAATTGAGTAAGGAATAGGACCAATTCTTGGGCTTGTTAAAGTGCTTTTGTAAACCATTCTTTATCCAGTTCACGCAAGGTTAAATTCTTTCTTTTTAGCAATTCGGTCTGACATGCTTTGATTAGATCTCCGTAATAATTGGCGATGTTTTTGACTTGCATTTGACGGTTGTACTCCACCTTAATGCCGGCACCATTCAGTATTCTCCGATCAAGAACAGGAATGAGATCCATAAAATGTGCCGACAGCAATGCAGAGGCGTATGAGGCACCAAATCCTCTAATCTTGGTGTTGTTGTTTTTTGTTAAATCAGTAACATTTTTGCATAGGCTGATGAGCTCACCTGTTTCTTGCGCACTTAGTTGACGAAGATTTTTACCATTAAAATTTTTGTCGATATCAATAAGCACTTTCTCATAGCTTTCTAACTTTTCAACCAGCGTAACCACTGGCTCAGTTATAGAAGCATTGCCTCCTTTAAAATTGCTTACATGCAGAAAATCAACAATGCTTAACGAGAACCGTTGATTCTTGCTGGAAATATATGCTTGATAATGTGCCATAGCATGATCGAGCATTTCCCATGTTGTTTTTGGATTTCGCGCCATAGTTTGGATATAACCTTTTAATGTTTTAATCAAGCCGCGTGGCGGTGAATGGATTGTTAGGCAGCACCCAACGACGATGTTGCACCAAGCAGGCGAGGGCAAACACTGATTCTAGTACCGCGCCGACTAAGGCGCTCACAAGTGTTGAGGCATTAAGGCACGCCATCGCGAAACCCGCTCCAGCCAGCATCAGGCCCAAACCCCAATAGAGCCGCATGCCGTAGATAGTGGCGAACACGAGATAGCGACCGCCAATGATCAGGAGCATGGCTGGGAAGAATAAATGCGGTTCATGCGTGCTGAGGAAGTAGGCGATGGGAAGGCAGAAGATGAGCCAGAACGTGCTTGCTCCGGCAAGCAGACCAAAAGGGTTACCCTTTGTATGAGTGCCGCGAGAGCCCAAGAGTTTGCAGATAAGCACGCCCACCGGATGGATAAGCATTCCACCAATGAGAAGCGCCAAGATTCCTTTTTGGGGAGAAGTGAGAGCCGCGACGCCCGCCGCGGTGAACCAGGCAAGCGCGGAGGCCAAGATGCCAGCGGCTCCGCTGTGGTAGCCCTGTCGCATATCAGACTGCGCTTCCGTTACGGACATATCCATTTTTGAGATTCCTGTGGTTGATGTGGCCGAATATTTATATCGTGGTCAGATATTTCCTTGACCGTTTCGTATTGTTCAAAGCTTGTCCTCAATGCCTGCAATTGGAATTGCAAATCTTATTTTTATCTTCTTGCTGGCTGGCATTGTTATGGGGATTTTACTGGTTACCTATGTGCCACAACATCCCGCATTCTTCGCAATGGCAGAGAGCGGGAATTCCAACCACTTTTTTTCGTATTTTATTTTATCCCAATACAGCAGTATGCCTGCCTGTATGTGCCCGACGCCTTAAGTTTTCTTGAATATACGTAAAACCCAGTTTTTTACGGGACGATACATTACAACAGCTGTAGCTACTATGCAGTAGTGCTGATAGTAACCCATGACCTCATCCACTTTTGCGTTCGGAAAAAATACAAGCAAAAAAGTGAACGGTATAACAACCAGTGCAAATACGAGCTTGCCTATGGTAGTAACCTCACCGCCAGTTTCGTACATGCAGCTACCACAGAAAGGGCACAAATGTTGAGTCTTCATGTACCGGATTGGCAGCACATAAATTTGAGCAAGAAAAGGTCGATAGTGCCATAGCCTTGGTACAACGCGTTTGTCACACGAGTTACAAGGTATTCTATCCATTGTTGCGGATCCTCTTTCTGAACTAACGCCGCAAACAGCAGCGGTTAAATTGGTTTTTGGCGAAGTGGAAAGACGCTGTAAATCGTCCGCCTGCTTTGCTTTTAAACGCGGCACCTTCCAAGGCTTTTTAGCTGGAGATAAGCTGCTTATGACTATGCAGATTCGCGAGCACTAAAACTCATAACAGGCGAATTTTGATAGTTGCTTTGTGCCAGGGTTTTTCTGGCATCAGAGTAAATTTTGCACAGACTGCTTTTGTTGTGAACTTGATTGATTGAGGATTCATCGAGCAATAGCTGCAGAAGCCGTCGATGTCCCACAACAAGTCGGTCGATGCCTCACAACAAGTCAGCGATTCTAGATATTCTTATGGATTCAGTACAGATGGATTGAACGGGTTATTGGGTATCGGGTTGCGCTAATTATTGGGCGCCCGCGCTGGTCTTGATAGCTCGATCGTAGCCTGCTTCACCTGCCGGCGTGCTGCTACATCGTCCCGCCCGAGGCACGCGTACCTCGGCAATGTGGCAATCGCTCTCCGAAATACATCTTCTCGGGACATCGCCACTACGACCGAAGACCGGAGCGGGTGAAGTGCTTGCCGGACCGCCGTGCTCTGGGACAAACCGAAGTGTACGTAGGTTTGTCCCTAGCAGCACCTTGTAAATGCCCTGGCACTATATTCTGACAGCACGGAATGGCTGGTGTTTTTCCTTATTCTCTCTCGTTACAATGTTTGGGTTAACATCTATGAACTGAATTTCCCTCACTCTTGATTGAAAGACAGAGGGGCTACTCATGCCGGTAATTTCAACAATATAGCGAATATAAAGACCTCTGCTTTTATTTCTTGCATTTAAGAAAGACTCAGCTTCTTCAGGGCTCATCTCTAAGTTCGGCAATTCAGAAAGGTTGTCAACATTGACCGTTATCTTTCCAGGCAAAACTTGTATGTTATTTCCCCCGTTTAGGGTAAAACTTTTCGCAAGCATCACAGGAAACTCATTCTTTGAAAAATCATAATTCTCAAGCTGAGACGACACAGTAATTTGATAAGTTTTTTTAAGCGTATGTGCTTCAAGGGCTGACTCTAGATCAGAAACAGATTGATTTATATGCCGCTGATAGGAAATTTCATTGTTTCTTAAAGAGACGACTTTGTTGCCAATTCTATGCCTTAGATAGTCTTCACCATATGGAGATAAATCTCTAATACCACTTCGTGATAGACCTTCAAGCATCATATCTTGCCATGAAAGTTCAGCATAATTATTTGCGCCCGCTGTTTCATAATCCAATGTCTCTTTGGTGACTGGGTTATTCCAGCAAGATATACACTTGCCATCCAGATATATGTGACTTCCATTTGAAGCACAACCAGAAAAGTTAATGGCAAACATAAATATTGCAGTAATTCTTAATGCCTTCATTTTATTCCTTACTTATTTCATGGCATAACATTTATATCGTGTCGCGGAGACCGATATCTCCTTGACCGTTTTGTATTGTTCAAGGCCTCGCAAGCTAACCCTCAAAGCCCCGCCTCGTCAAGCCTGTAGCCGGGGTGGATCCAGGCTTCTTGTCTACAAAAGCGGTCTCTGTGACTTATATCTCTGATTGGCGGAATTCCCTAAAACTTCGGAAATGACGATGGGTCTTACAATTTACATGTACACTTGATGGAGGCAGTGCCCCAAGGGGCTAGAACGAACGCAGGTAGTGACAAAATTGCTGAGGCTCCCAAAGAAATCGGAAAGACGAAGTATGTACCTAGAATAGAGGCTGAATATGCTTTAAATCTTGTAAATTCAGAAAATGCCGCTGCCCAAAAGGACGAACAAGAAAAGGGGGCATAAAATATTACGAACACAAAAACTAAAAATGTTGGCGGCATAGGATGACCGATTCCTAACGCCTTTGTCCGCCGCGCATTGGCTGAATTGGGGGTGGTAAGTGGGGTAGGTTCACCTGACTCAATGCTCTTCTGCCTTGACTGGTTAGGTGGTGACGGCTTAGTACCGTCCGCAAATGAAATCTTCAATATCAACAATTGAGTCACCACGAAGATACGTAATCAATTTGGCCCTTTTGGAGTTACCGCCACAACTATTGCAAACAGCAGCGATACCTCTATCGTAATTCACATAGACCCGACCATCTTCCGTCGAGCGGGATGCCTCCAGCCACTTTTTTCTATCTTCGGGATCTTCCACAAGCGACCAATCCTCGTCACCCATTGCGCCTCTACACGTAACATCTAGGGAGGCGCAGCCTGTTGCAAACATTATCAAAAATACAGTGGCAAGGTATTTCATCTCATTCACTGATCTTCCCCACCAAAAGTAGACACTGTTTTATGCACACATTTTTTCATAAGCAGTTTCAAAATGATTCGGGCTTTGATAGCCCAGCGTGCTGTGTCGTCGGTGGCTGTTATAAAACAATTCTATGTCATCAAATACACAAGAATAGGCTTCTTTTTTGGTGGTGACACTTTCTGCGTAGAGCGCTTCCACTTTAAAGCGAGCAAAGAAAGCTTCCATCGCGGCATTATCCCAACAATTGCCTTTACGGCTCATGCTAGGCCGGATCTTTTCATCAAGCAATAGCTGCTGATATTCCCAGGAGCGGTATTGCACACCACGATCCGAATGTAGGATCAATCCAGGCTCAATGTTGCGCGAAGCCACCGCCATCTTGAATGCATCCATGATCAATTGGTTGGTCATGGTGGTGTCGAGTGACCAGCCGATGATCTTGCGTGAAAATAGATCCATGATGACAGCCAAATAGACGAAGCCTTTTTCAACCTTGATGTAGGTGATATCCGAGACCCATTTTTCATTGGGCTTACTCGCTTGAAAATTACGGCGCAGGAGGTTATCACTGACATGGTTCCTGGCCAGGACATCAGGAAAGTACTTGTAGCCTTTGCCGTTTCGAGCTTTAAGTCCTTGTTTGGCCATTAGTTTTGCAACCGTGTTCTCACTGATGGATACACCGCTTTCGTTCAGCTCTACGGTCGCGGTGATCCGTAACGCGACTTAAAGCGCGCAAACAGATTAATCAGCTGTCGCTCTGCGTCGAGCTTTCTCATCTCGGTTTCACTAGGCTCACGTGATCGCCACTTGTAGTAGCCTGCCCGGCTAACGTGTGTCCAGCGGCACATTTTCGTCACCGCATACTCACTGCTCAGCGAGTTAATGAAGGCATACCTCACCATTTGTCTTTGCTGAAGTATGCCGTCGCCTTTTTTAGAAATTCATTCTCTTCTTTCAGATCAGAGATCTGCCGCTTGAGTTTGCGGATTTCTTCACTCTCGCTCATCGAGTAATCCACCCCTTGGACGCTATTAAACTGTTTGTCGGACAATCGTTTGTACTGTCGACGCCAGTTATAGATTTGGCCGGGGTGAATTCCGAGCTCTTTCGCTACCTCGGCGGCGCTGGTATTGGGATCATCCGAGCGACGAACTGCCTCGCGTCGAAAATCCTCGGTGTAGTGGTTGTACTTGTTTTTGGATTTCTTTGTCATTTTCTAGACCCTCGTTAGGTGGTAGTGAGGTGTCTACTTTTCTTGGGGAACTCGGAGTGCTAACGCCAAGCTAAGCGGCGCGTTTTTCAGCGTCCGCTTGAGCTTTTTGTTAGCCTAAAGACCCTGTGATGCGAGGTAGAATTGTGGCTTCATTCTCGCGCCTGCTGCGCGAAGACAAACCAAGTAGTGCTTACCACCGTTTTTCAAGTGGCGTATAATGGCGCCGCGCGCTTGTTTGCTTGCCCACTTTATAACGTTTCCAGCAACAAACGGACGAGGAACCATATCCATATATCGACTGCAAGATTCGCTGGATTGCAACAACTCTCCAAACAGCTCAAGAACCTTTAGGTTAATATTCCAGCTATTGGCTTGCGGGCCTAGATGGTTGACAAAAACTCCCTAAAATCCTGCTTTTCTTGCTCGGTAATAGGCTCCATGATAGATCTCCTTTATTGAAGTTTTGAATGTTTAACAACATTATTGAGGTACTTGTTGTTAACACCGCCTTTATAGGTGATTTCGATAACAAAACTTAAAACGCTTGATAAGACATACATTTGTCGGCCGTCGCTATTGTCAAAGTAGTAGAACTCCAGGTCGGCTGGCGAATTCGGCCGGTGAACTTCACCTTTTAGCCCCTCTAAAAATCTCTTCTCTTCATCTGAAGCCGGATTATTGAAAACACTTTTGAAGAAGCCGTATGGAGACTTATTTGAGCCGATGAATTCTACTTCTTTCTGATCTATCGTAAGCGCTCGACAAACCCCACCCTAGCCAGTCTCGGTTGATTCACCAAAGATACCCCCAGGTTTTTGACTGGGGTATGAATATGAATCTGACAAGCAAACAGCAATTCTGGCGAGACCATGTTTTGGCAGCAAAACGTGACCAGCTGACGTACGCGGACTATGCAAAACAACACGACTTGAATCTCCAGGCGATGTACTCCTGGTCGATGACACTGCGCCGCAAAGGGATGTTGGAGCAGGAGGCGCCGGCTTTTGCAGAGGTTAAGGTGGAGCGCCCTGCAGTCAGCTCGGCAGCTCCGACCGGAGTGCGTGTGCGACTGGTCAATGGCGTTGAGCTGGAGCTGGGCGGGTTGAATGAGCAACTGGTGAAATGGTTGGCCGCCCTGTGATGCAGTTTGCCGCTCATCCTAAAGTCTTCCTGCACCGCAAGCCGGTGGACTTTCGCAAACAAATTAACGGGCTGAGCCTGATCGTACAGGACAGTCTTCAGCTGGATCTATTTGCGGAAGCGCTGTTTGTTTTTATTAACCAAGGGCGCAACCGCATCAAGATTTTGTATTGGCAAAAAAATGGTTTTTGTCTTTGGCTGAAACGTTTGGAGAAGGACAAATTCGCTTGGCCGCGCCAGCAAAATTCCGAAACAATTATCATTACTTCCGAAGAGCTGCAGTGGCTATTGGATGGCTTTAATATTTGGCAGTCGCCACCCCATCAAACACTAAAATTCGCTTCCGTTTAAGCGCTCGCATTTTTATAATTCCGCGCATGGCGGAATCCTCTCTTGCACAATTACCTGATGATATCGACGCGCTGAAAGCTTTAATTTCGGCGCGTGATATTGCGTTGGTCGAGCGAGATAAAAAATTGGCTGAGCGCGATAAAAAGATCACCATTCTGGAAGAGTACGTCCGCCTTTTAAAATCCCAACGCTTCGGTAAAAGCAGTGAGCGCTTTGTCTCTGATCTGCAGGAATCCCTCTTTAATGAAGCGGAGCAGCTGGACGACGAGGAGCCTGCGGAGGTGGAAGCTGGCGATGTGGCGGAGGTAGATTCTGCTTCAACCGCACCGGACAGCAACGACACCGAACAAAAAGCCCGTCCCGGCCGCCGCAAATTACCCGCACATCTGCCCCGCGTAAAAGTCATCCACAAGCTGCCCCAAGGGGAGCGCCAATGCCCCTGCGGCTGCCAGATGGAAGTCTTTGACGAAGCAATCAGCGAGCAATTGTGCATCATTCCGGCAGATCTCTATGTCATCCAGCACTGCCGCCAAAAGTACCGCTGCACCGCATGTGAGGATAAAGCCCCGGTCACCGCACCTATGCCGGCTCAGCCCTTTCCCAAAAGCAATGCCAGTCCAGAGTTGATGGCGAATGTGGTGGTCTCCAAATTCTTGGATGGCCTGCCGTTTTACCGCCAGGAACAGATCTGGAAGCGGGTGGATATTGATCTGCCCAGAGCCACATTGGCGCGCTGGAGTATTGAAGCGGGCAATCTTGCTCAACCTTTGATCAATCTGCTTCGAGAACACCAATGGGCATCTAACGTGATGCACATTGATGAAACGCCGGTACAAGTGCTCAAAGAGCCGGATAAACCACCGGAAGGCAATAAATACTTCTGGGTTACCGCCAGCGGTCCACCCAATAAACCGATTTACCTATTCCACTACGACCCTTCCCGTGGCAGCGCGGTGGCGGATGCGTTATTGGAAGGCTTCCGTGGCACCGTCATTTCGGATGACTGGTCCGTGTATGCGCGTGTCTGCGAAAAGCGGCAGCTGACTCATATTGCCTGTAATGATCATGCACGACGCAAATTCGACGAAGCCTTAAAAGCCGAGCCGAAAAACAAAAGCGGCAAGATGAGCAAAGCTGCGATGGCGCTGAATTATTATCAAAAGCTGTATGCGATTGAGCGGAAAATCCAGGATAAATCGCCGGAAGAACGCCAACGCATTCGCCAGACAGAAGGCATGCCGCTGTGGGACCAGTTTATAAAATGGATGGGGACACACATCCACAAAACCACGCCGGAATCGAAATTTGGCAAAGCGCTGAACTATGCCTACAAGCTCAGAGAGAAGCTGAGGTTTTACAGCGAGACCGGTCATCTGCCGATGAGCAACCAAGTCGCGGAAAACGCCATTCGCCCCTTTGCCATCGCCCGGAAGAATTTTTTGTTTTACGACACACCCAAGGGCGCCTCAGCCAGCGCGAATTTGTACAGCTTGATCATGACGGCGAAAAGCCACGGGCTGGATCCGTTTTATTATTTGGCGCATGTGTTCAAACATCAGCCCAGAGCGAAAACCGTGGAGGATGTGGAAAAGCTGCTGCCGTGGAATGTGGATATCGAGCAGCTGAAGCAAAGCTTTGGGGCTGTCAACCGGGTGCTTTGTTGAGCGCTTACGATCTATCCACCGATACACGACAGAGTATTCTGGCGCAGAAATTATCATTGAGTGCTCGTCAAGAAGTACCTTTTTGTAATTTTCCGGCAGCGGTACCGATACTCGGCCTTTAAGGATCAGCTCTTTCCCCGTACTCGCTCGTTCGGCGTCAGCTTCATGCTTTATGTTATTGGTTTGGCACCCCTGTATCGTAAACACCATTACTAGTAAAGCTATAATGTTCCTTGCAATTTTCATATATAGAGTGTCTCCTGCTTGATTACGCGATAAATCTTCTGAATAAGGCTAACTCTCGCAACAGCGGAATATTTGGAGTGGATTGTTTTGCGGTAGCGTAGCGTTAAACCGCAAAACGAGGAGCGGAAAATATTTCCGACTGTTTGCGATTGTTATGCATTTACACCCCAACCAGCAACATAAATAAAAACGCCATTACTGAAATGGCCCCAGCCACCAAATTAAAACCGTTTCTGATCCTTGCCTGCTTTCGAATAACGGCAATGGTGAAAGCCAAATTAACCAAGCCAGCCACAATGAAAATTACTGTTGCCAAGTTCGTGGCCTGGCTTGGAGCGACCTCACCCTGCGTCAGGTATCGCCAAGGCCACCAGAGCCAGATGCTAACCGCTAAACCTATTGCGCCGTAGCAGCAGTTCTCGATTGTTTCTCTTATTCGAAACACCATCTATTTGGAGTCACCTATTGCATAACGCCCGTAACAGGCGAATTTATGGAGGCGATTGTTTTGTGCCAAGCTTTTCGGCACAAAACGAGCGCCGGAATAAATTTCGGCCTGGTTACGATTGTTAGCACCGGCGCCGCCTATTTTCTTTATTCAAATCTTTGATGCCCGGAGCATTAGCTACAAGCCTCTTTCCAAATTCATCTGGCAGCCCAATGTAGAGGGTTGCACTGCTGTCCCAGCATACAATTTCAAATAGAGATTGTTTAAGCTGCTTTTCAGGTTCGCCTTCCCAAAAATCGGAGTTTCCGTCTGCAAAGGGCTTATCTGTTGTAAATGGCTTCGTGCCTTTCGGAAAAGCTGAAATGACAGACCATACAAACTGATAGTCAAATTCCTTCAACTTTGAGGTCATGTTCTCGCCGTACACCCATGATGGGTCATCTAATTCAGGCCATCCACCCTCAATGTCGGAAATGTGCCAATCGTAATCCTCTAGGTTGATTTCAAGCCAACGAGCGACATCATTCATGCTCGTATGAAATCGGACTTCCGATGTTTTTTCTTGTATGTAGTTCATGGTTCGTATTGAGTGCTAACGCCGTTGTAACCGGACCAAATTGCGGAGCGGTTTTGTGTTATAAGCGCAGCGAACACAAAACTGCGCAGTAATTTGGTTCCGGTTTACAACCTTGTTATGCATATATTTATTTTATGCCAATGCTTTCAGCGGCCTGATTAAGCTTTAATGCTCCGACTTGGAGACAGGTTTTTAATAGTGAATTGTAATTGTCCAGCACCAACTCTTTCTTGTCTTTATCCGGCAACTTGCTAGCCGCTCCTGTATTAAGCAATTTTTCAAATTTAGCTGCGGAGTCCAACGAGTATTGGATGCATTCTTTCACAACAGATTCTAGCGCACCTGTCACAGCGCCCATTTCATTGGTTTCGGAATCCAGCGCAGATGCTGGCAGACACAAGAAAAAATAAAAAAAGGCACCTGTTGCAGCAACCAATAAACCTCTTCTCATGCCTGATGACTCCCCTGCATAACGCCCGGCACAGCCGCAGCTGGTACGGAGCGATTTTTGTGTTATTGTTTGAGCGACAGCGAGTAACACAAAAACCGCGTAGTACCAGCTGTCGGACTGATGCCGATTGTTAGCTATATTTTAGAAACTGCTTTTTTACTATTCTTACGCTCCAACTCTCGATTGCAGTTTGGGCAGACTGTTTTCTTTTGCCCCTCGATTTGCCAAATATAAGAGTTGCGTTTTAAAGCTGAGTTACAGAGCTGGCAGCTTGCAGGGGACTTGGTGGCAAAGTAACCAACCACTAAGATAACGATCATTATGATTGATATAGCCGGATAGTTTTGGAAAGCCCATATTGCGCCACCAATTATTACGATAGCAATAATTCCCTGAGTCTCAGCTTTTTTTCTTCTGGCCATGCGAGTCTCCTTTTAAGCTAACGCCCACAGCAGGCGCATTTATGTAGGTGATTGTTTTGTGCCAGGCTTTTTCTGGCACAAAACGAGCGCCGGAATAAATGTCGCACTGGCTGTGCTTGTTAGGGCTTTATTGACCAATTTGCTTTTCAATGGCCTTTGTACTGATTGTGGTTCCAATGAGTATTAGCAGACCAGACAACATGCGAACGAAGAATGTACAGACTACTGAAGCACCGATTAGCATTAATCCCTGCCTCACATCATTAAATAGTGTGAAGTAGATTCCATAGAAGAATAAGCCTCCCACTGCCAACCCACCTAAAATCATTAAAATGTATCCGAAACCGGCCATCAGCATTCCAATTTTCATATTGCACCGAAAGAATTGTGACGTTATTTAATAACATTAGCCACAAACCAAATGCTCAACAAGATTTAATTATTCGGAGCTAGACGTGTCCTAACGCCGCCATAAGCCGCGCGACGTAAGGAGCGTCGGGCGACCAGCGGGAGCGTATTTAATGGCTTTGTTAGGTCTCAGGCCAGTATTGCTTGAAATTGGGTAAATAGACTCCCGCTGAGTTAGGCTTAAGAGCTTTATTGATTGGGTCACCAAATCCAATTGCAGCATGAAGTGCCATGAAGCAGTCAGCAAGAATATTTGCTTCCTCAGTGTAGCCGTCAAGTGCGTTTTTATCAGTGGCAAGAACCTTAAGGGATTCCACTCCCTTCTTGCGATAATATTTAAAGCCGTTAAGCTTTTCGTAGTCGACATCTTCTTGGTCAAGCGCCATAAGAAACCAAGTTGAGTGAACTACTACATTGCGCTGCTCGATCAGATCCTGAAACCGCGTTAAAATGTTGTTAATGGCTTTGCTTTCTTCTTTTGTCAAAGTCCGAATTTGAGCAATCAACGGATACAGTAAAGCGCGTAGTGGCTCTGCGGTCTGATTTGCGAAGAGCACTTGGACTACTCCTTGATTTTTTAAACCCTCAATTCTAAGGACTGCTTCGAGAAGCGTTCTCAGGCGAAAAACTGCAAGTTCGAAAGTGACACAGAATCTCCCGTAGCTAGCAAGAATAGCTTCCACAGCGACTTTCTGAGGTTGTTCATTTGGTTCCATTGTAAGACCTAACGCCGCATTCAGCGGCTTGTCCGCTGCAATGCCTTGTTAGGCGATGTTTGGCGATATACCAAAATTGGATGGACCAGAACTCTCGGATACCGACAGGTTCTTACCATAGCCTCAATTCCATCAAATCCTCGGAACATACCTCGAAATGCACGTTCAACACTTTCGTAGTCTTTAAGGTCTTCTTTTTCGAATTCTTGTAGTGGCAAAAAGGTTTCTCCTGCATCCGAAGGAACAGAGGTTATGACACCAAGCATTGTAAATTCTTCGGTAGGGAATGAACCGTAAGTGAAGTGAAAAGCTGTGGGATCTGAAACTGTAAAATTTGAAGCGTCTAGGTGCCCAAAAATATGTTCATCATCTTCATCTTTGAATGGATAAACACGAATGTTTGTTATGTTGGGAAGAAACGCATCAATCCATGTTTTCATGCCATCCAAGATCCATTGTGGAACCATATCAACTGCTGTTGATGAAGCTAGTAATGAATCTAGTCCAGCTCTTAGCTCCTTTGCCTTCTTCTTAGCTTTAGCCTGTGAATTTCTATCTCCGATCGTACTCTCCAGCTCTTGGATTTGCCGTTCAATTTCTTGGTACTCTGGGGAATCCTTCAATGTGTCAGCATGACTTCTGTTTATCAGTTTTACTATGTCTGGAAAATCTTGGCCGATTTTCTTCATCCTTTCATAGTCTTCTATGACTACTCGGCCTGAGCATTTAATACATAGGGCATTTTTAAGTGTAGCCCTAAGATTCGAGTCTTTTAATGTCTTCCCTTCTTCAAAGTTAGCCAAGTCCAAAAGGTAGCCCGAAGAAGATAGCTCTGACTCTAATTCTTGCAATAAAGCATGATAAGGCTTGATTGTTGTTTTATCTTGCTCTCTATCTTGTGTCGTTCCACCAGCATCATGTTTGAAAACTTTGAAATCGTAGTTTCTTTTATTGTCTGACGTAGACCCTTTTTCAGATTGGGTTTCCCTTAACTCAACAACACCACCTGTGAGCTGACTATACAGCGAGATGACTTTATCCAAGTCTACATACAGATAATCAAATAGATTCAAAGTTTATTCCTTCTGCTATATTCGCCTAACGCCCGCAGCACGCGCGGCTTTGCAGTGGAGGCGAAGCCGTAACGAAAAAGCCGTCGCTGTGCCTGCGATTGTTAGGCATTTTTGTTAAAATCCCTTGAGAGCATCTGAGAAGCAGCAGACGCCTCATACATGCCAACGCCTTTTATTTGCTTGGCAATTTCATAACCTTCACCTCTGAATTTTGCAAGCATTGAACTTAATTCAGTTAATTTACTTGTATTCAAAACCATTCTAACTGCTGTTCCCCTGCATATATGTGGAAGATCAATATGCTCCTTTCCAACTTCATCGAGCTTAATGCCATGATCTCCAGAGCAAATTAAGAAACTGCCACCCAAGCGACAAATTCTATTGATCATATAAAGTCCGAAACCAGAGTTATGCCAAGGATCATTTGTATCGATGATTGCTCCCTTATAATTTTTACTAGAAATCGCCGGCATTAGAGCCTGTTGGATGGCGTCACTATGGTTTTCAATTTGAACATGGGGGTTATTTTTCAGGGAGGCTTTAAGCCCTATACCGTTGTCAATAATTGCTATTTCGACCTTACTGTAATAAGGCCAATATTGCGCGCAATATTCTATGCTCTTCGATTTACTATGTTCATAAACGTTACGCATTATTTCACGTATTGAAAATGTAAGAGCATCAACAAGTTTCCCGCTATTTTGCTGAGCTAGTATTTCAGCAAGATGAGCGGAACGCCGTTCTATAACCTCCTGCTCTACTTCCCATTCTTTAGTCGCCTCGTCAACGATAGTTTGAACCCGAAGAATCGTATAAGGAACAAACCTATCATTTCCGTCAACACAATTAGGTTCTCTACCGTGCTTCAGGCCAAAAGCTCTAAAGAACGCCATATTTGCCGCGTAATCTTTAGATTGATGGCCTATGCAGGAAACGACCGTATCCTTATTTCGGCGATTAAATTCCCTGATATATTTCGCAACATACACCATCGTAAATGGCTCTATTCGCCCCATGCTAGAGAAATCGATTACAACCTTATCAGCACCACAATGCTGCTCAATTTCATTACAAAAATCGAAAACTTCCTTTACATCACATGTCGATGGGTAATTTATTACTGGCACATAACCTCCGTATGCCTAACGCCGCCAGCACGCGCGGCTTTGTAGTGGAGGCGAAGCCGCAACGAAAAAGCCGTCGCCGTGCCTGGCCTTGTTAACACTTTATTGAAGAGACTTTCCAAGCTTGATAAACAGTCCCATATAGGTTAGCTGAAGCTGTTCCATCAGTTTTCTTACTTTTTCAGAGTGCTCTGCGCCCCAATTTTTATCATCCCATTCAACTACACCGGTGCATTCCAGAATACAATTCTGAAGGCTAATCAGTTCCAGTGTCATATTGGCGTCGGCTAAAATACTCACGTATGCAGACACTCTGGCCATAGCTGAATTAGCCTCATCCTGCGGCTTTACATCTGCAAAAAATCTATCTCTTATAAGCTGATCAAACAATTGTTTGTTAAATGGTTCTCCTGAGCTACACATGGAATAGTACGATTTAACTAACAACAAGGTGTTGCTATAAACAGGCTCCAATTCTTTTATTACGCGGTCGATAACGTCCTTCTTAATTTCAGAGATCCGCTTTCCATCCTCAAAGCGATGGTTTTCTCTCTGCAAACTTAAATCTTTTTCACTCTGCAGTTCGGCTACTTTAATCGAAATTTCTTTGGCGTTTCTGTTACCCAAATATCCAAAAAATGCCCCCAATATGGCAACAATGTATGGGCCAGACACCTTTACTAGCTCAATCAATCCATTACCTGCTGCTTTCCAAAATTCATAATTCAAGCTACGTAGCTCCTGCGAGTGTTAACGCCGCGATAAACGGTGGTTTTTAAGTTGCACTTTTGCCGTAAAATGCAGCGAAGCGGAATGGAAAAAGTGCAACTTAAAAACCATCCGTTTGATTGCTTTGTTATGCATTATTGGATTTTATTAAATGTACTACGGCGAGATAGTAAGTTGATGCAGTAGTAATTGCCCCTAGCTTCAACCTAGTAGTTTTTGCAACGTCAACCTTGAATATTTTCTTTAATTGTTCAACATCATTGCCGAGTATGGTATTTGACCCGCCGCCATGTACTATTGAGTTTCTTCTGGAATATAGCCAATCAGCATAACCACATATTGACGCCGGAACTTTTTTATTCTGTACCGTATAAGTTGTTAATATATTGCCATTTGCGTTATTAACCCTTGGTTTATTCCAGACGTCACCGACACCTTCAAACAAGCTGAATAGCTTTGATAGCTTTTTAGAGTGACGTTCACGAAGGACCCCATTGCTTAGAATATTTTTGACCCGCGATTGCACTACATTTCTTATGTCAGAGCCGTCAAGAAGCAAACGCAAAACCTCAGATTCAGTTACAGGAGAGTCAAGTTTTCTCAAAGACTCATCAAGCAACGTAGGATGCAAAGAGTTATCTAATATGGTTTTGTCAACCATCACATCGAATCTATCAACCAAATTGGTATAAACCAATTTTTGCAAATGTGTTCTGCTACCTTCAGCCAAGCCATTTAATTCAGCTGCTGCTTTTTTCACTTCAGAATTTACAAATTTTTCAAATTCTAGAACATTAGTTAAGTCCATAATTCCTATTTCCTGCATAACGCCCAGCACACACGAAACTGGATTGGCGCGGTTTTGGTTTAGAATGAAGCGCCAGCGGAATGGAAACCAAAACCGCGACGGCCCAGTTTTCGCCGTGGTGCTGATTGTTAGGACACATACCTTATGACCCCATATATAGCGGGCGGCATGAGTACAAAAATTACCAGAATACCCAGGCAGCCGCCGCGAGCACTACCAGATGTGTAAGTTTGCTTTTTACGTTCCGGATTATTGTTGAGCCACAGTTTATGACACGCCTGACAATATATTTTGCTAAATCCTCTACGCCATGCCTCAATTGTGCGGGGTGAGTATCGCTCCGCTTTTTTGCAGCGAGCACAAGTGAAGGATTCGGCGGGAGGACGTTTATTACCTTTTAGGAAAAAGAAAAGCCCTACAACTACGGCGAGTCCCAGAAAAATGTAAAGCTCATTACCCTGCATCTAGATGGCTCCTGTCTTGATTCGTCCTAACGCCGTGCTCAACGGCAGTTTGTAAATTGTGGTTTTGTGGATTACTTTTGCGCAGCAAAACCACAAAGCCGCGATTTACAAACTGTCCAGCGCACGCAGTGCGCGAGTTGCAGCACTTTGTTATGTGCTTTTTATGGGCACCCGGCTATAAGAAATATAAGTAGAGTTACCATAGATACAAAACCGAAGATTAGCGAAAAAGCAAACTCAACTGATATTTTGATAAAGTTAGATAGCTTTTTGAACCAAGAATTATACCTGGCTTCTATTTCCGCTTTCTGCCTCTGAATATCCTTGTATTCTCCGAATGGTGTACCTATTTCAGACGGATCAAAATCACCAGACTGACTATGAGTTAAACATTCAGCTTCACTTAACCCAATAATGGTTCCAGTTAAGTTTGAGCTCTTAGACATAATTAGCGAGGGTAGATAATGCTTAATAAGATCCAGCACGCCGAACACAACGGCAGTCACAAAAAAATATGAAGTTACGAAAAATAGAAACCAACCTGCAATATGAGGCTTCGCTGATAGATCTAACCCAAGGATAGAGACCTTTTGAGGAAGAGCCTCAGTAAGGCCAACAAAAAGGCAAATACCGGAAAGGATCAATAATTTATTTTTTGCCTTAGCAAACGATTCGCTGAAAGTTACTATGGTGCTCTCCTTATTTCACATAACGCCGCCAGCAGAGGCGTGAGCTTGCGAGCGTCCTGCTGACTGGCTTGGTTATACGAATCTATTGGTCCAAGTAAGGTTTCATTTTTTCTTTAAGCTCGGCCATCTGTCTGTCCCACCAAAAGAAAACCTCTTGCGATGACGCAAAACCCTCAATAAAACTAGCTTCTGAAAGCTCCTTTGCATGATGCTTAAAGCCGATAATTTTGAATGATTCTGTATGCATTAACTGAAGAAGTTCGAAAATGCTAGAATCTTTTGAAAATAGGAAGCGAGATGCTTCTTTACTGGCAATAAAATTCCTATGGGTTTCTTGACTGACCATTTCTTCAGCCAGTTCCTGATGGAATCGGACGACATCTGTGTATACCGAGAAGCGCTTACTATAGAGATCAAGATTTAACCGCCTCTTATTAATTACCATTTGTTGATATGCGATATAAGCAAGAAACACAGCCATTACTGCTGACGGGAGAAGCTCTAATAGTTTCGTACAAGTCATTTATTGCTACTCACTGATTTCGTATAACGCCGCGCTTTGCGGCTGCTTTGGAGCGCCAGCGGAAAAGCAGTCCGACAACAGCGCCTTGTTAACCCCATTTCCGCCTCCGAATTACGTCCGAGCGATCAAGCAGGAGAAAGGAAAAAAACTCATACATATAGGGAATATTTGAATGGTTAATTCCCTTGCTATGCTCAACTTCATGAGCGGACTCTACAACATCAGAAATTAAGAAGTAGAACGGGCTGATAATTTTGAAAACCTGCCAAACCATATGAGGGGCTGCTGCCTCCACCAGCTGTGGGTACATAACTGCATCCAACGTAGTCATTAGCTGTCCATCAAGCCCGCGCATCATGGTAAATGAATTGCCGGCAAAATTATCACAGTAGGCAAGGCTGCTTGATTGTATCTTCTCTAACTTCTTTTGACTGACGTCACTATGAATTACTCTCGTTAATAGAGACCACCAATCACTTAGGGGATCATTTGTCCGCTGCCCATTAGTCAACTTGCTCAAATTATAATATCGGGCGCTTAACGCAAACTCGTGGAGGAAGTGGATAATATCCCATTCAAAACTACCTTCTTCGTAGAAATCATCAGCGGATTTACCTAAACGATCGTTGAGTTCTGCGCATGATTTGTATAGTGATTCAATTTTGTGGCCATACTTGTTTTTCAATTCTTGATCGGTCATTGGGCGTAGGTCGTTCTTCGCCATGTGATCAATAACCAGAACAAGCTTCATTAACCTTTCAAAGCCAACGGAGAGCTCAAAGAAAGCTGAGTAAAAAAGACCTTTATTCGTGTCATCTACATTTGCTTTCCTCAAAGCATTCAGGCCCGCAAGCAAGCTAGATCTCGCGAGAAAACCCTCCTGTTGGAATAACGCAAATGACTCACTCAACATATGGACATGGCACCTATAGGCTTAACGCTTCGCATCACCGGCAGCCAAAATCGGCACGACGAAGGAGCGACGCTTTTGGCTGTCCGAGTGCATGCGTTTGTTAGGCATTATCTTCTGCCTGACCTTCATTTTCTTGTTGGTGGGCACGATTTGCATTCCAAAAGGTGTTAAATATAAGACGAAAAGTAAGCCACCAAGCATAGATTGAATATATATTTTGGCTTTCCTCATACCCGATAAGACCGTGAGCTAATTCATTTCGTAGATTAGGTCCGAAAGGATCACAAAATATTGCTTTTAATTCGAATGAAAGATCTTTTCCAAAGATATCTTCTACCTTTGGATTATCCATTAGCGTGCTAAGACCGTTTTCGTTCTCTATGCCGTTAATATCTATATTGGTTGTCTTTTCCCCATGTTGTTTTAGGTGATATCTAACTAAGTTTTCTATCTGGGGAATAAGCAAATGCAAGGCACTAATAAAATCGCCATCGAAGCCATGAAAAAGCGCTTTTGCTATAAGCCGAATTCTATCTGGCGGCACTACCGGAGACCTTTTTACAACCGAATAAAAATCCGCCTCCTTTAATCTGTGCTCTTGCCTAATTACTTCAAGAGCTGGCCAGATATCACCCTGCACTACCAAGCTGAGTTCCATAGCGTAGTGCTTAACCATTTCTGGCCAGATGACTGATTCTTGATTTTCTCCCCCAAGATCAGCAGCAGGTTTCTTTGCCACTACTCTACCGTCTGATGACATATGAGTAGCTGCAAACAATGACTGCAAGGGGTGATTCCTTATCATTTCCTCAGAGAAGCTTCGTATTTTGTCAGCTCTTGCCCCTCTGTAGACGTTTGCAAACTGCAATAGCGCTTCCGATAACTCTTTTCCTTTTACCGCTTTCACTGAGTTTTCAATTAGTTCGCTGATATCTATTGGCCCAGATGTAATCTGGCCCATTTCATTAAGTGAGTTTTCTCCTGCCTCATTCATTAGCCCCCTGAGTTCAACGATCCTTTTTTCAACATTGTGTTGATCGCGTAGCGCTCTCGGAATTGTTCTGTATTTATGTATCGCGCTTTCATAAAAACTCGCGGCAACCATGTTGCTAGGATTATCACTAGCCTGTCTAGCGATTGCCTCCTTAACCCAACACTCTGCATTCCTAACAATCATTACTGTGGATTGTGCTGCATCTTCTGATTTTTTATACCATTCTGATGCCGCATCTAAATAATCTCTTGCCCTATGAAGATCGCCAGAGTCCTCAAAGTAAGTAGCAAGCGCCTCAAGTTTTTCAGCAATATCCTTCTTATCTTTAACTCCCAAGTGGTGCTTTGAAAGTAAATCAGCTAGCCAGTTGGCCAAATATCCATCTTCCGGCGAAGATTCTTTCAGCGCCTCAACTATTTTTGACTCTATCTCTTTTAACCTTTCGCCGGCGCCAGCCCGAAGCATTAAACATAGCTGTATAGCCCTATCCCAACATTCCCGACCATCTCGAATCCAACTTTCGGTACCAATTTCAATACTTCTATAATTATCTATCGCAGAGAGTGCATGCTGAGGATTCTTCGGCTTTAATAGCAGCCACGCTACATCTGAAATTCTTGCACATAATTTTGGCTCATCAATAAAAGGTATGATTTGTGAAAAGAACTCGATGTCTTCATTTTTAAAATCTTCTGGAAGTGCCGAACGTTTTCCATCCATAACCATAAAAGGGGCAAAAGGCTCGTTCAAACTATTAGGCTTCAACATCATTGAGCAGGCATCTGCAAGTAACCAAAGTACTTTCCCTGCTTCTAAATTACCTTCTTCTGTAGCCTTTCGTGCTCTCGACGATAGCTGTTGCCACATGGATGAATAGTCTTCTCGACGTGCTTCTTCCAATGCCTCGCGCCAACCACAAGCATTAAAGTCATCCAATGAAATATTTGTATTCTCTGGGTAACGTTCCATGATGTTCCAAACCTATTTAATGCCTAACGCCCAGCACAGAGGCGGTTTTTAAGATGCGCGTTTGCGATAAAATTCGCGCAGCGATTCGCCAAAACGCGCAACTTAAAAACCGTCCTGCGCCCGAAGGGCGCGTACTGGTGCTGTTGGTTATGACGGTAACGCAGCAACTTGCAGTTTTGCACGCATTAAACAGTTACTAATTTACCGCCACGATAATTTTTACTTGCACAAGCCTGCAAAACGAAGACATCACAACCCTGCTAGCTTTTGTCAATTTCCTTTTCCGAATCGAATGAAGCATCTAGAATGCCTTCCTCTTTGAGCTTCTTCTCCAGGGCACCAACTCGGGCGTAAGCCGAAAACCCGATGCACATTCCCGTAATTGCAAAAATCCATCCTATGGTATCCATAACATACTCCTATTGATTGTCTTCATAACATTTATATCGTGGTCGCCGAGACCGATATCTCCTTGACCGTTTTGTATTGTTCAAGACTTCGCCAAGCTAACCCTCAAAGCCCCGCCTCGTCAAGCCTGTAGCCGGGGGTGAATCTAGTGGGCTTGTCTGCAAAAACGGTCTCTGCGACTCATATCTCAAATCGGAAAAATTGACCTAACCTTTTGAATTATAGACCGATTTCTCGGCCCCGCCGAAATAACGGTCACGGCGACCGAATCTGCGCTTGCCATGCACCATGCCGAAGCATTACCGTTTCCGGCAACCACTTAACCACTTAACCATCAGGCAAAGGAACTGCATATGGATGATATTCCCATCCCCCTGCCCACCAAACCCGAACGTTTTATGGACCGCCTTCGTGCTTTTATGCGAGCGCGGCACATGGCCTATCGGACAGAAAAAACGTATTGCGTCTGGATTCTTGATTTCATCCGTTTTCATAACAAGCAGCATCCGGAGACTCTGGGAACCACGCATATCCAGGAATGGCTGAGTTATTTGGCAAATAATCGTCATGTTGCGA
The DNA here is from genome assembly GCF_014336955.1 of Saccharophagus sp. K07. Classification (GTDB taxonomy): domain Bacteria; phylum Pseudomonadota; class Gammaproteobacteria; order Pseudomonadales; family Cellvibrionaceae; genus UBA5868. The sequence continues at coordinate 149,091 of NZ_QRAI01000002.1, forward strand.
TAAACACACAGAAAACAGCATTAAATGCAGTTGTCTTTCTCTATAAACAGTTTTTGCAGATGAATGTTGGCGATATTCAGTTTGCCAAAGCGAACAAAGGTCGTCGTTTGCCTACAGTTTTTACCCATGATGAAGCCATCCGCGTACTGGCAGGTATGCATGGGACTCACAGGCTTGTGGCAAGCTTGATGTACGGTTCAGGTCTGCGGGTAATGGAAGCCGTTCGCCTGCGCGTCCAGGATATTGATTTTGCGCAGAATGGAATATTTGTTCGAGCAGCAAAAGGTGAAAAGTGGCGCAGAACGCTTTTGCCAAAATCTCTGATCGAGCCGCTGAAAACGCAAATTGATTATGCTTTGGCCCTTCATCGTCAAGACCTGGCCGAGGGTTTTGGCGAAGTCTATTTGCCTTATGCGCTTGCAAAGAAATATCCCGCCGCGCCACGCAGTCCAGCATGGCAATATGTTTTTCCCGCATCGAACAGAGCAGAGGATCCGCGCAGCGGTGTGATGCGTAGACATCACATTGGTGAGCAGCAGATTCGCAGATCGGTGGCGACGGCCTTGGCGGCGGCGAGTATTCATAAAAAGGCGAGTTGCCATACATTCCGCCATTCATTTGCCACCAATTTATTACGTAATGGTGTGGATATTCGAAATATTCAGGAATTGATGGGGCATAGTGATTTGAGTACAACCCAAATCTACACGCACGTTATAGGCATTCATGAACGTGGTGTGGTTAGCCCTATGGATGTTGATTTTTGATGGGGTAAGGCAGTTCGATATTCAATAACGCGTTACACGATTAAAAGAAATGCTGAGCGAATGCTGCGTGATATTGCTAGGTAAAGAGCAAGTGGAGCTGTGGCGCTTATTGCCGGTGGATGTAAAGTGAAGGTCTGCTCCCTTCGCCGCGATCTCACCATTGCTGATTGTTCAGAGGGCAAGCCCCTAATGCAAAGATCAAGCTTTCTCCTTTGCCCAACCTATGAATGGCGTTCGGGTTGTGACAGGGTTGATATCCATGACTTTTTAGAACCTTGGGAACAGCAAATCCGCCAATAACCGCTAAAAGTAGGCAGATGATAAACCAGGAAAGAAATACGGCACCTGCGTGCTGCGTCAGCCAACTGATCAATGGTTTGCTGTTTTGCTTGTTGCGGCCTCCTAAGAATTCCACTGCTGCCATTGGCCATAAAACGGAGATCAATAGGAAGTAGAGAAGGCCGGTGTCGAGATGAATTATTGTTTGCTTATTCGCGATGGATTCCGTCAGCGAAATGATCATCCAAATTGGCAATATGGCACAGGGCACTGATAGCGCCACTAGAGAGAGGAATATATATCTTCCTGTTGTGGGGGACATTAATACTGATGACTTTGAGCACAGAGAAAAAGCCGGCATAAAGCCGGCTTTCCAAATAAGAAGAGAGGCTGATCCTTAAAGGTTATAAGGATGAATCTCCTGAATATTCCCGTCCTTATCGTGAGTCAACTCTGTCATTTTGATTGAGCGCAGGTGGGTTACGCCTTTGGACAGGGTGGAGTCGTGGTAGAAGAGGTACCACTTGCCTTCGTACTCACAAATAGAGTGGTGGGTGGTCCAGCCAACTACTGGGGTGAGGATTACGCCGCGGTAGGTGAAGGGGCCGTAGGGGTTGTTGCCGGTGGCGTAGCACAGCAGGTGGGTGTTACCGGTTGAATAGGTGAAGTAGTAAGTGCCGTTGTATTTGTATACCCACGCGGCTTCGAAGAAGCGGCGCTTGTGATCACCAGCCAGCAAGGGCTTGCCGTTTTCGTCGAGGATTTGAATTTCGCGCGGAGCTTCCGCGAACTCTTTCATGTCCGCACTTAATTTGGCAACGATTGGCCCTAATGCAGGTTCGTTGTCTGCTGGCTCTTCATTTTTTTCGTTGTATTCGTTGTTGCGGTATTTTTGCAATTGACCGCCCCAAATGCCGCCGAAGTACATGTAGTACTCGCCGTCGTCATCTGCAAATACAGCGGGGTCGATGGAGTAGCTGCCTTTAATGGCTTCGGGCTCGGGTACGAATGGACCGGTGGGGGAATCGCTGACAGCAACGCCGATTTGGAAAATGCCGTCTTTGCGTTTGGCGGGGAAGTACAGGTAGTACTTACCGTCTTTATAAGCAGCGTCCGGCGCCCACATTTGGCGCTCGGCCCATTTAACGTCTTTAACGTGCAGTGCAACACCGTGGTCCACCGCTGGCGCGCCGGGTTTTTCCATGGAGATGACGTGGTAGTCCTCCATGCCGAAGTGGTCGCCGTTGTCGTTAAACGGAATGCCTGCATCTATGTCGTGCGACGGATAGATATAAATTTTGCCGTTGAATACGTGCGCAGATGGGTCAGCGGTGTAGATATGTTCCACCAACGGCTGGGAGATGGCTTTCTCTTTAATGTCGTCGGAGTACTGAATTTCTTGAGTCATTATCAATTCTCTTTTTTTGAAAATAACGGTTATGCATTTTGGGTGATGCCGGCATTTTTGCGGCGTTCAGCGAGATCACGCTCGATAGTGATTTCTTTGGCTTTATTGATTTCGTAGAAGTACAACAAGGCAGCTGCAGTCAGGAACGGCAGAGATGCGTACAAGCTGACGGACAATTTAATGCCGTTGATGGCGGAGTCGGTTTGCACTGCTGCGTTGGCATCATATCCATAGAGGTCCAGCAAGCCCGCAACCAGTGCGCCGCCGATGGTCAAACCACCTTTCAAGCCGAACAACATGGCGGAGAAAATAATTGCAGTTGCGCGGCGGTTGTTTTTCCATTCGGAGTAGTCGGCTACGTCGGCAATCATCGCCCACAGCAGTGGGATTGTAATACCGTAGAAGAAGCCGTGCAGAATTTGCGAGATGAAAATCGCCCAAACAGCTTCGGGTGGGAATACGTAGAAGGCGAGCATAAATACGGTGGCAATTACCAAGCCGATGGCGTACACATCGCGTTTGCCGAATTTATCCGCGAGCGGTTTGGAAAAGCCGATACCGATGATCATCAGAATAATGCCGCCGGCATTAAACAAGCTGAACATGGAAGTGGCGGGATCTTCCGGCCAGGCGAATTCTGCAAAACCAGCGCTGGTGAGTGCACCGTTGAGGCCGTTGATAAAGGCGTTGAAGCCGATTTCATCCAAAAAGCGCGCAGCATCCGGAGCGCTGACGTAGTACTGGAAGTAATAAATGTAGCTACCGCCTTTCAGTGCCAAGCCAATAAATACCAGAACAGTAACGAGCAGCATCAAAACCCAAGGCAGGTTTTTGGTGAGATCTTTGATGTCGTCGCTGAGGCGAGATTTTTCTACAACCGGCTGAACACGTTCTTTGGTGGTGAGGAAGGTGATGATGAAGAAAATCACACCGGTGATGGCGAAAAATGTCATTACATTTTTAAAGCCGACCGCTTTATCACCATCGCCTGCAATTAATACCAGCGGCAGCAACAAAGCTTGAATAATAAATTGCGCAACCATCACAGCTACGAAGCGGTATGCGGACAAGCTGTTGCGCTGTTGCATATTGCCGGTCAAAACACCGCTCAGCGCTGCGTAGGGCAGGTTGTTGGCGGAGTAGATCAGCATCAGCGCCAAATAGGTCGCAAAAGCGTAAAAGACTTTGGCGGAATCGCTTAAATCCGGTGTGCTGAACGCCAGCAGAGACAGAACACCGAAGGGGATGGAGGTAAACAGAACCCAGGGGCGGAATTTACCCCAGCGTGTTTTGGTGCGGTCCGCCAGGACGCCCACAACAGGACTGAAAAATGCGCCAGCCCAACCGCAGATAAAGATGATGACTGATGCTTGTCCCGGCGGTATGCCGTATACGTCGGTGTAGAAAAATGCGATGAAGGTGACGAGGGTTTGGAAAATCAGATTCGCCGCGAGGTCGCCAAGGCTGTATCCGACTTTTTCTATGACGGAGAGTTTATCGGTATGTGAATTCATTATTTTTAACATCTAGTTGGGCAAAATTTAGCGATCTCCAGGGGTGGAGATCATAAGGTGGGCTAATAAGAGCACAATCGGCCCATGGGGTTCAAGACTCGTCGACGTAACGTCAAAGATGCCGACAAAATCCGCTTTTTTTAGCCGGAAATTCGAATTTTTTGTGCTGAAATTCTTAATGTGGATGAGACAGATTTTTGCAGAAATTGCAAATAAAAAGGCGTTCTAAACAGGTTTTTAGAACGCCTGGGCGGGGATAAGGGGATTTTTAGGATTTGATTTCCGCGTTGTGATACACGTCTTGAACATCGTCACAATCGTTCAGCATATCCAAGAGTTTTTCGAACAATTGCACATCTTCACCAGAAATTTCCGTTTGGGTTTGCGGAATAAAGGTGATTTCTTCCAGTTCCATTTGCAGGTTGGGGAAGGCTTCGCTCAGGGCGGTTTTCGCTTTATAGAACTCGGTGTGCGGGCAGATAACGGTGATGATGCCGTCTTCGTTTTCGATATCCGCCACATCTACGTCTTGAGCCATCAGGGCTTCCAGTACCGCTTCTTCGTCATCGTGCTTGAAGGAGAGGATCGCGCGGTGGTCGAACATATGGGCCACTGATCCCGGTGCGCCGAGTTTGGCCTTGGCTTTGTTGAAGCAGGTGCGCACGTCGCCGATGGTGCGGTTGTTATTGTCGGTCAGGCAGTCGACGATGATCATGCAGTTGCCGGGGCCGAATCCTTCGTAACGTACGGTGCTGTAATCCTCGCCGCCACCGCCTTTGGCTTTATCCAAGGCTTTTTCAATAACGTGGCCGGGGACTTGGTTGCGTTTGGCGCGCTCGATCAAGCGGCGGAGGGTGAGGTTGGCGGTGGGGTCTGCGCCGCCGTTCTTAGCGCATACATAAAGCTCTTTACCGAATTTGGAGTAGAGCTTGGTTTTCATGCTGGCGGTTTTCGCCATGGCGGCTTTACGGTTTTCGAAGGTTCTTCCCATTGGTCTGACTCGTATTCGTTGACGGGTGGCGACCTGGCTTATGGGCTGCACGCCCTGCCGGGCCACAAAAAATGGCGGTCAATTATGACGGCTGAGGCTGCTCACGTTAAGCCCCGTCTGCATCAGAGGCCCGTAAAAGGTGGGATAGGCAACGGAATCGCGCCACAGAGGGGAGGAATATGACCTGCAATTAGCGCGAAGTTGCGCCGAACTAGCGGGTAAGTGGAGCGGTTCGGGCGGCTTCGGTAAACCACTGTGGCGGCAGGGCAGGGTTTTTCGCCGCTGACGGAGCGGGCCATGCGGGTGCGATTCGGAAACTCATTTACTGCGCTGGAAGTTGCCATCCTGGCCGTGACCCTGTTGTTGGTGGGCTGCTATATAGCCGCAGCCGGGCATCTCACCAAGCATATGCTGCTGCATATAGGGCTGATGGCGGTGCTGGCGCCACTGGCGGCCATGGTTTGGCTGAGTTGGGGCAGGCCGGTTGCCAGCGTTAAAAGCAGCGGTTTTCTGGCTATGGCGACGGTGGTGCAGTTGGGGTTGTTCTTTCTCTGGCATTCGCCGCGGGTTTTGACTTGGTTGATGGAATCCCACGGGATGATGGCCTTGGCGCAGGGCTCCCTGTTTATAGTCGCTACCGCGTTCTGGCTTAGCGTGCTGCAGCACGCAGGCAATCACGTCTGGCGCGCAATCGTCGCGCTGCTGCTCACCGGTAAATTGTTCTGCCTATTGGCTTTGCTGCTCGTATTTGCCCCGCGCGCGCTCTACGCCGGGCATGACTACGGCGAGCCGGAGTTGGTGGACCAGCAGTTGGCCGGCCTGTTGATGATCACTGCCTGCCCCATGACCTATATCCTCGCCGCCGTGCTTTTGGTAGTCCGCTGGCTGCGCACTATGGAGGAGGACGGCAAGGCGGAGAGCGCTGCATGAGGTCAGCCTTGCGGCGCTGGTTGTTGTGGGGCGGGATGGGATTGATAGGTGGCGTGGCAGCGGCGCTGTTGGTGGCTTGGTCCGGCATCTTCAATATCGCCGCATCCGCTGGACATCCCCATTGGCTGGAAGCCTTTCTCGCCATGGCCATGCGCCGGTCGGTGCAGGTGAATAGCGGCGATACTTCTCAAGCTTTCCTGGATAACGATTTGCTGCCTTTGGGGGCGGCGCATTTTCACGGCAATTGCGCCATCTGTCACGGCGCGCCCGGCCAGCCGGTCAACCCGACCTTTTCCCATATGCTCCCCAAACCACCGCCGCTGCAGGAAAACGCCAGCCGCTGGCGCGTGCGCGAGTTGTTCTGGATCGGTTACCACGGCTTGCAGTTCACCGGTATGCCGGGCTGGAGCGGCGTGGGGCGGGAAGACGAGATGTGGGCGGTAGCAACCCTGCTGCGCGAGCTGCCTGCGATGGATGTGAAAACCTATCAATCCTTAGCCAGCGGCAATACCCATATGGACGCGCCGGATGCCACAACTCTGGTAAGCCGCGGCATGAATATCTTCCCTATCAACACTTGCGACCGCTGCCATGGCACCGCCGATGCGCCGGCGGTAAGCCCGCATGTGCCGCGCCTTGGCGGGCCGTCGCGAGCATATTTACTGCGGGCGCTGCGCGAATACCGCAGCAACCGGCGGCAAAGCGGCTTTATGGAACCCGTGGCGGTGGCTTTGTTGGATGGGCATTTGGAAGCCTTGGCGGATTATTACGCCGCCCTGGCAGAGCCGCCGTATCCGCACAAGCCTGTTGGCGATGCGGAGCTGGGTCAACGTTTGGCCTATCAAGGTGATCCCACGCGGGATGTGCCCGCCTGCCTGTCCTGCCACGGTCAACCCAAACGCGCCGATGTGCCTGTGCTCGCCGGGCAGGCAGCGCCCTATATCAAACAGCAATTGGCCCTATGGCGCTCGGGCGGGCGCCAGCAGACATCCTATGGTCAGCTGATGGGGCGGGTGGCCAAGCGTCTGACGGATGCCCAGGTTGATGCAGTTGCCGCTTATTTTGCCGGGCTGCCTTTGCGGGACGGAGTGGCAGAGGTGCCGCGTTAATGCGCAGCCCTATCTCCATCATCATTGCAATCATCCTGTTGGCCGGCTGCTCCGGCGAACAATCCGCCTTTAGTGGCTACAGCACCAACGCCTCCCGCATCGTTCATCTCACCTGGGTGTTGTTTATCGGCGGCGGGTTTTTATTGCTGTTGGTGGTTGTATTGACCGGACTTGCTCTGTTGGGTGGTGGGCGATTCAAGCAGGCGCTTAGCCGGGAAGGGGTGGTGGTGTGGTTGGGCATGGTGATGCCAATTGCCGTGCTGACCGGGCTGCTGCTCTACGGGTTTGTATTGCTGCGGATTGAAGCCATGCCCATGGACACCGAAGGCGCGGCGCTGCGCGTGCATATAGAAGGCGAACAGTGGTGGTGGCGGGTGATCTATCAGCATCCGGACGGCACTACCACCGAAAGCGCCAACGAGCTGCGCTTTCCTGTCGGTCAGCCGGTCGAGCTGACGTTAACAACGGCGGACGTGATCCACAGCTTCTGGCTGCCCGCCTACGGCGGCAAGGTGGATATGATCCCCGGTCGTAGCAATTCCCTGCGCTTTTTCCCCACCCAAACCGGCGTCACTCGCGGCCAATGCGCCGAGTATTGCGGCGGCGCTCATGCATTGATGGCGTTTTATGCGGTGGCTATGGAGCCCGAGGAGTTTCAGCAATGGCTGGAGCGGGAAAAGCAGGATACCCGCGCAAATGATCCGGCGGGGGAGCAGACCTTTCTCGCCAATGGCTGCGGCGGTTGTCATGCCGTGCGCGGCACTCCAGCGACCGGCGTGATTGGACCGGATCTCACCCATGTCGGCAGCCGTCTCTCCATAGGTGCGGGCATTCTTGCGGCGGATCAGGCGGGGTTTCGCCAGTGGCTTGCCCGTCACCAGCAGATCAAGCCGCAAAACCTAATGCCGCCTTACGAGATTCTCGGTGAGGATGAGTTGGCGCTGCTGGCGGCTTACCTGGTGGCGTTGGAGTGATGCCATGACCGATCTCAATTTGCCCAATCCAGGTCCGCGCCCGCCGGGTGAGAAGGAAGAGCTGCTGCGCATCTGGCAAACCCCTACCGGCTGGCGCCTGCCGACGGCGGTGAATAACACGGTGATCGGCCTGTTCTACATAGGCGCGGCCTTTGTGTTTTTTCTGCTGGCGGGAGTGCTGGCGCTGATTATGCGCACCCAGCTCGCGGTGCCGGATAACGATCTGGTCAGTCAGGATTTTTACAACCAGCTGTTCACCATGCACGGCACCACCATGATGTTTCTGTTTGCGGTGCCGGCCATGGAGGCCTTGGGGGTGATGCTGCTGCCGCAAATGCTCGCCGCGCGCGATCTGCCGTTTCCGCGTTTAAGCGCCTTTGCCATTTGGGCCTATGTCATTGGCGGCACCGTGTTTTTCTCCATCATTTTTTACGACCTTGCGCCCAAAGGCGGCTGGTTTATGTATCCGCCGCTGACCTTGATGGAGTTTTCCCCCGGCGATAACGCCGACTTCTGGTTGCTGGGGATTGGCTTTATCGAAATTTCCGCCATTGCCGGCGCTATCGAAATCATCGTCGGCACACTGCGCACGCGGCCGCCGGGTATGTCGCTGGATAAGCTGCCGATCTTCGGCTGGGCCATGTTGATCTTCGCCGGCATGATCGTAGTGGCCTTTCCCGCCGTGATTCTCGCCACCATGCTGTTGGAAATAGAGCGCGCATTATATTTAAAGCCGCGCTCCAGAGTTTGCAGCAGCTCGGATTTCTGCGTGCGCGCCAACTCGGCAATGCTGCTCCACAGGTAATCTGGGTGAATCACATAGTGCATCTTACGGCGCAGCTGTTTTTCAAACGCGGGGACATCCTCGGCGTTGTTTGCATACCAAACCGCTAGAGGTGCGCGACGATCGTCGTCTTTCATCTTGGGATAATCACGCCCCAACTCTTTTTTCGCAGCTGCCTCGTAGTTATCAGACAGGTAGCGCAAAAACAGAAACGACAGCATATAGTCGCGGAAGTCATCGGCATTCATAGCGCCGCGCAGGTCGTCCGCGATGGCCCAGAGGGTTTTGCCCAATTGGCTTAATTGTTCTTTGGTCATAATTGATTTTGCCTAATGGTTAATCTTTTGGCCTGTGTTTGAGCTTGTTTCACGCCGACCTTCACTTTGAACTGTCAAGGAATCCTTGACAGTTGCCTGAGGGTCAAGCTCACCATCGGCAAAGATATTGCGAAGGTGTAGCGAGATATTCTGCTTGGTGGCATTGAACAGTTCGGCCATCTCCAACTGGCTGAGCCACACCGTATCGTTATCGGCCCGCAGCTGAATTCGGCTCTGGCCGTCTTCTGTGGTGTATAGAATCAGCTCACTCATAGGTTGACCTCGGCTCTGGCATCCTGCGCTGCTCTAGCTTCCACCCCTATGCGGTCGTCATCCATGGCGGGAAACAGCTCCGGATTAAAGCGGTAGTTCGCCATAAAATCTCGCAGAATTTTGCGAAAGTAATCTTTGTTCTCCGGCAGCATCTCCTGCGGCTCAAACAGGGAGTAATTGCCGTGGCTGAGGACATTCACCAAGCGGGCATGGAGAATGCCATCGGTGTCGACTTTTTCCTTCTTGATACAGGCGGAGAAATTATTGAAGCCGTGGAAGGTGGCGGTTTTCTCCAGCAGGCTGCGCAGAATATTGATGTGGTAGGTGTAAATCTGGCCAGATACCGCTACCTCATGCAGTTGTTTTAGCAGAGCGACGTGGTGGTAACGTGGCGTGTCGCCCGTATCGGTTAGCAAGAATCCACCCGCGTCCTTGCTGAGGAAATACTTTTGGGCCTTGCCCAACTCATTGCACAGCACATTAAAGAACAAATGGTGATGGGAAGATATTACAGTCCTGATTTTGCCATTGCCGCCTTTTAACAGATGTGCCAAATGGCTGGCTACGGCGATAGCGTTGTTGTCGTCCAGGGACGAAATCGGATCGTCGATGTAAAGGTACTTCACCCAGGCGTAGGCTTCCTGTTCGTCCACCGCCAATTGAGCGACGGCAAGAAAGAAACACCAAACAAAAATATTTTCTTCGCCCCGAGAGACTTTGATGTGCTCGACAGTTTCTGTACGCCCATCAATCGCAAGCTCCCTAAAAAAGCTGACCGTTCCCTGCACGTAGTCGATTGTAAAATCAAAATCCGCGTAGCGCCGCAGCAACGGGCGGATGCGGCTTTCCATCTCCAGCTCTTGCAGCCCATCGAAAAAGTGCGAATCTGTATTCATGCGCAGCACCCGCTGAGCATCGGCGTCCAGGTCGTTGTCCCAACTGAATAGATCTTCGGTGAAGGCGTTGAAGTACAAGGTATCGCGAGTTCCATCGCCCTGCTTGCCTTGCTCCTTGAAGGCCATGGACAGGCGTGTCTTGCCGGTGCCGTTATAGGCAAATAGCAGAATGTACTTTTTCTGTTCTAGGCGCTCGCGCAGATGGGTGGATATTGCATCAAGACTGTCAAACACCACGGCGGCATTGCTCATTCAACTCCTACACCTCTTCCCATAAATCTTTATCAGGCTTTTTCCCGGCAGATGGCGCTTTAGCGGCGTTGGGCCACTGGACGCTCAATTGATTTTTAAAACTCTCAATATCAACAAATGCTTCCACATCACCAGTGGGTTGCAAATCCCACTTTTCCCCGTCCCATCTAGCAAACTGAAATTCTCCCGCGCTAGCGCCATATTTAACGGCCACGAAATACAACCCTACTAAATCCGGCTTCCCCGCATTCCACTTCAACACAATTTCACAGTTCATATACAGGTCTGCCCAGACGCTATTTTTTATCTGGATCATTGTTAATTACAATTCGTGGCTTTCTTTCAGACGGCTTGTATTCTTCAGGCTCATCCGGAAATAATTCTGCATCGCTTTTTTCGCAAAGATCAGGGCTTCCGGAGATTAGTCCGCGTTCTTCAAAGTCAGCGTCTTTTTCTGAGAAAAGACCCTTTTTAGCCTCTTGAGCATACTTGCGAAGCCGTTCCAGTATTTCTGCATCAGTTTCTTCGGGTGGTTTTTTATCGGCCATGTTTATAAATCCTGATAGCAAAAGTTGCCCTTGGCATCAAATGAAAACCCGCCAAGCCCCAGGTAATGCTCTTTTACCTTATCGTTAATCGGATACATGATTCTGATCTGGGTTGCACCAATAGCTTTAGCATAGAATCGGCCTGCGATAATCACGATATCTGCAATTTTTCCCTCAAGCGGAGACCCATCTGGGTTTGCCTCGATTAAATCAAGCCTTAACTTATGGCCGCTCCATGTCGGTCTACCAATACTGGCGCCACACAAAACTTGCCGATGCCATACTGACAATTCAAATCGCTTGGGATGCGTTTTATACTTTTTGCGCACGTCTTCCCAATCCCAAGGAGCTAATCGCCTCTCTCCGCCCCACTTCGACAAGATGCGAAACACAGAATGATCCAGGCCACTCAGCGCGACCGCCTCTTTGGAAATTAAATGCCCATGTCTATTTTTGATAAAACCCGGCAGTTGCTCATGCGCAACCTGTCGCGCCAGATTGCGTATATCCTCGTATCGATCCCAGGTTCCTTTATAACTTGCTTGTTGCATCATATTTTGATGCCTCCATGTTTAATTTTGAGCGAGATATTGGTTGTAAAGAATCAAGTTGCTCATAGTGCCGCTCCTCGCGTAAGCCAACCAAAATGACCCGCTATTTCTGCTAACACGGCCTCCGGCTGCAGGAACACGCGTTGGTTTTCAAAACGTAAGACCTTGATGCGGCAATAGGTCAAAAAAAGATCACGTTCGTGGTCACGCGCTTGAGCTTCTTCACTGTCATGCGCAGCGCCATCCAGTTCGATCGCTAAACGCTCTGCGGGACAATAAAAATCAAGAATGTAAAAGCCAACACTGTGTTGACGCCTGAACTTACGCTTGCCTAACTGTGAGCGTTGCAGGTAAGTCCATAGCTTGGCCTCCGCAGGAGTAAGATGGTTGCGTAGTTCTTTACGAAATGTGCGCAGAACCGGCAGGTTATTTAACCCCCTCCCCCCTTCGGGGTACTCCCCCTTATCAGGGGGAGAGTTTTTACGACTCCCCTCCTGAAAAGGAGGGGTGCCCCGAAGGGGTGGGGTGGTTAGCTTTTTTTCACTCATGACCCAGCCTCACTTTCCACAACAGGAAAAAGCTGCTGCATCAGGCCTTTTTTGTGGGTTTTTAGGGCATCGAGTTTTTCTGTTTCTGCTGTGATCAGCGCATCGAGGGACAAGAGACAATCGGATATTTTTTGTTGCTCTTTTGGTGATGGAAAACTAAGTTCGAGATCTTTAAGCTGACTTCCTGTAACCAGAGGCTGGCCAGATCCGAAAACCAACTTATTTAACCCTATTTTATCTAAGGAAGCTCTGATTAAGTTCAAATTTTTTCACTCATATTTTTTGAATAATTCTCAATTTCATTCATGGCGGAAAAGGCATGATTTTTCCCGTTTTTCCTACTTGTTTTGCCTTAAATCTGGCCAATTGCCAGATTTAAGGCGCACTGACCCTAGGTCAGCAAGAATTTCTTGCAGGTAAGCAGGTTTGCAAAACCCGCTAAAACATAAAGCCGGTTGGTATTTTTGGCGAGTCCCCGGTAACGCACTTTGGCATAGCCAAACTGCTGTTTGATCTTTAAAAATACGTGCTCTACTTTCGCTCGCACTTGGGCCTTGGCTTTTTCTGCCCGTGCGGCAATTCCTCTTAATGTTTTGCGAACACCGGGACGCTGACTAATTAGCCAATCCACTTCCACATCTTTTAGATCGGGTCTTTTTTCTGCGCCGCGATATCCCGCGTCGCCCCAAACGGTACCCTCTTCGCCGTGCAGCAGTTCCGACAATTGCGTTATATCGTGCTCATTGGCAGACGTGGTAGTTAGCGTATGAACAACACCCAAAGTATCATCCACGCCAACATGTATTTTCATCCCAAAATGCCATTCGTTGCCTTTCTTGGTTTGATGCATTTCGGGATCACGCTCACCATTTTCATTTTTGGTCGAGGTGGGCGCTTCGATAATAGTGGCATCAACAATACTACCTTCTTTCAGTATTAATCCCTGTTTGTCGAGATGGCGGTTCACTTCTTTAAAAAGGGCTTCGCCTAAATTGTAGCGCTCTAACAAATGGTGGAATTTCAAAATAGTGGTTTCGTCCGGTATGGAACCGCTCAAGCTCAAGCCTGCGAATCTGCGCATGGATTCGATCTCGTACAGTGAATCCTCCATAGCTGGGTCGCTGAGATTGTAAAACAGCTGCATGCAGTGAACTCGCAGCATGACATTTAACGGGTAGGGATGGCGCCCTTGGCCATTTTTGGGGTAATGCCGCTGGATCTTGCGCTCCAATTGCTTCCAGGGAATCAGCGTATCCATTTGTTCGAGAAACTTTTCCCGCCGGGTTTTGCGCTTCTTTGCGTTATATTCGGCTTCGGCAAAAGTGAGCTGATTCATAATCGATTACCCTAAGAGTTGAGCTGTGCTAATTATGCCAAATTTTTGGACTTAACCAGAGGCTCCCTAGGTATATATAGAGCGGTCTGTCAGCCAATGAACGTGTTTATTAGCTATGCCTGGAAAAAGTCTCAAGTTATGAGATGCGCTGCCGATATGCCCTTCTGACCCTTTCTATGCGGGAAAACCGGATGTTCTTAAGGCCACTTGTTGGTCTATTGTAGATGTGAAATGAGTCGGAAAAGCATGATCATCAAAATTAATCAAATAACCAATTTTGGGAATTATCGGAACTTTGGGTGGGGCGAAAACTCAAGCTTTAAAAAGCGTAATCTCATATACGGTTGGAATTACTCAGGGAAAACTACCCTCTCGCGTCTATTTCACATTCTGGCGAATCCCAATGAGCTATCTAAATGGCAAGGTTGCCAGTTCGATGTTGAACTCGGAAGTGGCGTTAAGTTGACGCGAACCAGTCTTTCTCAATTGAATCTGCCGCATATAAAGGTTTTTAACCGAGATTTCATTGACAATAACTTTCAGCAAGAGAATAAAGCTCCCGCAATCTTCATTGTGGGGCAAGACACTATTCATTTGCGGCGTAGAATCAAGCGTCTGAATGAGCATGAGGCAAAAGTAGATGTCATTAAAAGGAATATCACAGGTAAGCGTCAAAGCATGCAAAAAGAGTTGGATAACTCTAAAACGTTACGTGCAAGCAATGTTGCTTTGTTGACAGGTGATAAAACATACAATCGAACAAAGCTAAATGCGGATATTGATCGAGTTAAGGCTTTGCCAGAAGCGTTTTTCCTGACGGAGGAAGCACAGCTAGGTAAGTTGACTCTTTTACGTAGTACAGATGAGTGGAAACGTCTCGATCCAGTAGAGAAATATTCTATTGACTTGGATCTTTTGTATAAAGAACTCGCTGATGTGATGCGTAAAACAGCCAGCAACGAGGCTATATCAAGACTAAAAGAGAGGCGTGATCTGGAAGCTTGGGTTCGGGCTGGTTTGCAGTATCACGAGGATACGGATCAATGTGAGTTTTGTGGTTCTACAATTTCGGCTGATCGGTTGAATTCCCTAAGGAAGCATTTCTCTGCCGAATATAATCGGTTAGTTGGAAGCGTTGATGCGCTATTGAAAAAATTGAAGTCATTGATCCCACTATTGGTCTACCTGATCAACGTGATTTGATCCCTGATCTTAGAGGCATTTTTAACAATCTTCGGGAGAGGGCTTTAGAGTGGTTTGAGTGGGCGGGTAATGTTAAAAATGAATTAATGGAACTTGCTAGACGAAAACAGCTAGCTATTGAATCAGAGCTGGATTGTGTTGTGGATGTGGGACGCGCTTCAGAGATATCTCAAATCATATTGGATATAAATTCTCTCATTGAAGAACACAATAAAAAATTTATTAAAATTGATCAAGAAAAAAAGGAAGCCAAGAAAGCAATTGAAAGTCATCATGCGGCGACTTTTTACACGGAGTATGAGATTTCGAAAAAGAGCGATGCTATCGATATAGAAGGTAAAAAATTGGAAAAGGCAGATGCTCTACTGCAAGATATAGTTCAAAAGAGGGCGGCAATTGAACAGCGGATTCAACGGGAATCTGTTGCTGCACAAAAGATTAATGAGTTGATTCACTTTATTTTGCCAGATAACAGTATTTCTGTTATGGAAGCGTCGGATGGAGCGTTTGAGTTTAGGCGCGATGGGAAACTTGCTTACAATCTTAGCGAAGGTGAGAAGACTGCAATTACCTTTGCTTACTTTTTGGCTAGTCTTGAAAATAATGGAACGCTGCTGAGTCAAACTATCGTCTTTATAGATGATCCTATATCAAGCTTGGACTCGAACCATATTTACGCCATATATGCATTGATTACAAAGAAACTAGAACCTTGTTTGCAAATGTTTGTATCGACACATAACAATGAGTTATATACGCTCCTTAAGGACAGTTGGTTCGATGCCGGAAAACAATATAGAAACCATACAACTGCATCCGCTTACTACATTAGGCGGTTTCTGGATGCTAATAATCAATGGCATTCGATATTAGAGGATATGCCGGAGCTTCTTCGAAAATACAAATCGGAATATCAGTTCACTTTTGATCAGCTTTATAAATTTTCATCGTCACAAAATCCGTCGTTATATGAGGCGTACACAGCTCCTAACTTAGTACGCAAATTTCTGGAGGCATATCTCGGGTTCAAAAAACCTTGTGTATCACAGTGGCACAAGAAGCTGGGACTACTATTTGATACCGATTTCGAACAGACTGAAATCCAGAAATTCGCCGACGATGCCTCGCATATGCAGAGTTTAAATCGCGGGCTTCGACAACCTGACTTCATTACTAGTTCTCAAGATGTAGTAAAAAAAGTCATTCACGCCCTTAAGGAGAAGGATAATCCCCATTACACCTCCCTGTGCACTGTCATAGGGGTAGCGCCATGACTACGAGTTCTATTCCTTAGTTGCCCACCCCATATGCCGATCCAATAATTCTTTTACTTCCTGTGGATGGGTGTATGGGCACATATGCCCTGCGCCTTTAATTAATTTATGTCGTGCTCGGCGCAAATGGGCGAGAAAGCCTTCGTTTATGGCGGCGACCATGCGAGGTGAACGGGAGCCGGATACCAGGGTGGTGGGGCAGGTGAGGATGGCGTAGTCCTTGAAAGTGGTGGGATTGTCGTAGAGCAGGCTGAATTCGTAGGCCACTTTGCCCATGGAGGCGATGATTTTGCTTTTTTGTTGGCGCGGTGCCAGCAGCCATCCTAAAGGGCCGATCCAATATCCCATAAATGCGCGCGCGGCTTTGGCGAAATAACCTTGGGCAACGGCGCTGCGGCATTTGCCGCTGACTTTCAGAAAGGTCGACCAGTGGGAGGATAAATTGCGCAGGGCATAGGCTGCGGGTGGTTCGATCAGAAAAAGGCTGGCGGGCTGCTGGCCTTGTAAAGCCAAGCGCCGGGCAATTTCCAGACACAATATCGCCCCGTAGGAATGGCCCACCAAATGAAATGGACGGTCGTTGGGAATCAGGGACAGCAGCAGCGCAAAATCGTCGACGGAATAAGGATTGACCGGCGATGGCCAGGTCGGATTGGCGCCGTAACCGAGCAGATCGGGCGCAAGAACATGAAATTTGCGCTGATAATCTGCCAGCGCAAATCGCCACTCTTTGTAACTGCCGCTTGAGCAGTGGACAAAAATCACCGTCTCGGCGCCGTCGCCCGCTTCATAACAGCGGAACGTGGTATCGCCGAGGCTACGCAAACTCTCCATTCTTTTCTCCAGTACTTCTCTTTTCTCCGGACTTTCTGTCGCTCTCATCGCCGGGCCAATCTACAGTGCCGTCTTCTTTTATCGGGCTCGGGGCAGAAGCGGCTATGGCTTGTACCCGCGCCTGCGTCAGTATGGCTTGCCGATCGGCCAGCATATTTTGATTGGCGACCAGCAGTCGGTCCGCGTCAGAAATGCCGCGGCGATGGTAGCTGCGCAGTGTAGCGGCCTCGCACAGTTTGTCGAACTCTTCGAACAGCAATTGGGCGGCTGGATCACAATTGAGCATCGCGGCCGTTTGCAGACTTTCGATTTCGGTGGTTTCTACGGCGGGCGCGCTCGCCGTTTCGGTGGATTGGGTGATTTCTGCGACTGCGGCGGGGATATTGGTCAGCAGCTGTTCGCGTTGGTAAAGCGCTGCATGATTCAAGGCGTAAATATCCTCTACGCCTTGTCTCAGAGCCTTGTGTTTTGCACGGGTCGCTGCGAAACGGCTGCTGCCAACCACCCGCGCCAAATACAGGTCCGCGCTGGCTCCAATATCTTTTAACCTGCCGCCCGTGGTTTTGCGGTTAAGCTCCAGCAGGCCGGCGAATAATTTTCGTACCAGCATGCGCAGAGATTTGGCTGCGCCAATCAGTAGATGCACAAGCTTGGTGTTATAGGATTCCCGCCACAAATTCAGACGTTCGTCCCAGTGGCCACCTTCTTTCGTTTGTTCGGCGAGCCAATGGTTGATGGATTCAGTCCAGATGGACGCTGCTGATGCGGATGGGCTGGAAAAGCGGCCGAACTGCTGCGCGACCACGGCCATAAATTCGTCCACCTTCATGCCAGCTACAGCACTTAAGCCAATCACCAAGCGCAGATCCCCGCGACGCGTGCTGAAAATGCCGCGCGCCGCCTGCACGGATATTTGCGCGGAAGGGGAAATCTCGATGTGCTCGGGTGCCGCTACATCCATGGCAGCGGTGACTTGGCTGATCAGATGGTGAAAACGCGCGTGAGATTTGGCTTCGAGTGCAACCCGCGCTTGCGGTGCCGGGCGCGGCCAGAAAGGCGAGAGCAAAAATGCCAGTAGTACGACTCCCGCGAGGGACGGCAACACCAAAGTGACCAGTTTTATCGGTGTGGCAAGCGCCTCTGGCAAGTCCAAACCACTGAATAAAGCGGCGTGTCCTGTGGCTAAGTACCAAAGCAAAAGTCCGGCGGTAAAAGCCACCAATAATAGGTACAAAGCCGGCGCCGGGAGAGCCGCCAGTATGGCGCCGGCGGAATTGTATTGCGGCGGGCCTTCCAGTCCTGCGGGGCGTAACGGATTGGCGAAGGTGCGCAGCAGCTCTTTGTACAGATCGTCCCGCTGCTTTTCCACACTGGTGACTATGGGTGGTTCGGCCACTTCGTAGGACTCAACTTTTACCCGCAGCCCCGCGGCGGAAAAGCGCTCGGCGTATTCCAGGGCTTGCTGATTATCCAGCCCTTTTTTGATCACCAAAGGCTTGAGCAGCAACAGTTGCACCTGCTCGGGTTTGAGGTTCATTTTCAGCAGCGCTTTGTGGACATCCAGCTTGGATTTGCCCGCGACAGGGGCTGCCTGAGAGATAACGCGGTATTTTTTCGACATGGCAATCACGAGTGGAATGGAAAAGACTGCGGAAGAATGCCAGGAAACGAGCCGCAAGAGAACGACATATTCAACAAATTTTCCCTTTTAAGCCCGATAGGTCTCTGCTTTGAACCGAGGTCTTAGGACCTAAAAGACCCGTCCATTCGTGCGCCAAAAAAATAGTGGATTCATGATGGGCCGATAAATGGCTCTTTTTAATGTTTGCTGACGAACTGTATTGCTTTTTTATCCAAATAAATAACGTGTGAAGTTTGTAGTGGAAAAGATTTGTTGGCTAAACTGCAATAGGAAGCTGAAAAATCACAGCAGAAAGAAAAACGCAGCAGAAATAAAAATTGCCTGAATCAAAAAATAAAAAGAGGGTTCTCTTATGAACTCGCAGGATAACGACAGCTATAACCGAAGCGATCATAATGCAGGCGAAATTACCGATCTAAAAGCCAAGGAGTGGCGTCTCTTTATTTTCATTATTGTCTTTTTATTTCCCATTCTTTCCGTTGCTGTGGTCGGTGGGTACGGCTTTGTGTTTTGGATGTATCAGTTGATTGCTGGGCCGCGCGGGCCCGTCTAACTTGGATTTCTCCATGGCTTGTTTAATTGCAACAGATATGCCCAAAAATAAACCGCTGCATATCGCTAGTGTGATTGTTCATGTGTGGCCGAAATATATGCCTGCCGTAAAACATTGGCTTGGCCATGTGCCCGGTGCGGAAATCCACGCGGAAAGTGCGCAAGGAAAATTGGTGGTGGTTATCGAAGCAGACAGCGAGCGCACAATTCTTAATACTTTGGATGATCTTGCCGCGCAGCCGGGTTGTCTTAGTGCTGCGTTGGTTTATCACGAAATACTGACGGAGGAGCCTGAACAGCCATGACACTGACTCGCCGGATGTTTGCCAAAGCCAATGCGGCTGCGGCAGCCGCTATTGCAGCAGGCTTACCCGTTCCACCGGAAGCGGCCAATTTAATTACTAATCGGGAATTAACCGCGCTCAAATGGGATAAAGCGCCATGCCGCTTTTGCGGTGTGGGATGCAGTGTAATGGTCGCAACCAAAGACGATCGCGTGGTGGCGACACACGGCGATGTAAAAGCCGAGGTGAATCGCGGCATAAATTGTGTGAAAGGTTATTTTCTGTCGAAAATCATGTACGGCCAGGATCGTCTGCACACGCCCTTATTGCGCATGAAGAACGGACAGTACGATAAAAACGGTGAGTTTAAGCCGATTTCCTGGGAACAGGCTTTCGCCATTATGGCAGACAAATTCCGCGAAGCGATTCGCGACGCCGGTCCGGAAAGTGTCGCCATGCTCGGATCGGGTCAATGGACCATTTGGGAAGCCTATGCTGCAAGCAAATTATTTAAAGGCGGGTTGCGCAGTAATAATCTGGATCCCAATGCGCGTCACTGTATGGCCTCCGCTGTCGCCGGTTTTATGCGTTCATTCGGAATCGATGAGCCAATGGGCTGCTACGACGATATTGAACACGCAGATGCTTTTGTGCTCTGGGGTTCGAATATGGCGGAAATGCACCCGATTTTATGGACGCGCATTACCGATCGGCGTTTGTCTTATGAGCATGTACAAGTGGTGACTATGTCGCCCTACGAAACGCGCACTTTTGAGCTGGCCGATATTCCCATTATTTTTAAACCGCATACCGATCTGATTATTCTCAATTACATTGCCAATCACATTATTCAAAGTGGCAAAGTCAATCGCGAATTTGTCAATAAACATACGCGTTTTGTGCGCGGGCAGGACAATATTGGCTACGGGTTGCGCCCGGAGGATCCGCGCCAAATCAAAGCCACTGGCGCAGATAAAGCCAATACCTGGACGGATATTACCTTTGATGACTTTGCCAATTTTGTAAAACCCTACACGCTCGAACATACGGCAAAAGAAACCGGCGTTCCGGCGGAGCGGTTAAAACGTCTTGCGGAAATTTATGCCGATCCAAAAATTAAAGTGATGTCGCTCTGGACCATGGGATTTAACCAGCACACTCGCGGTGTTTGGGCGAATAATATGGTTTACAACATTCATTTGCTCACCGGCAAAATCAGCGAACCCGGCAACAGCCCATTTTCTCTTACAGGTCAGCCATCCGCTTGTGGTTCTACGCGTGAAGTCGGCACATTTTCCCATCGCTTGCCGGCCGATATGTTGGTCACCAATCCGGAGCATCGCGCCAAAGCGGAAAAAATCTGGAAATTACCGCAAGGCACTATTCCCGACAAAGTGGGATTTGCCGCAGTCACGCAAAGTCGCAAATTAAGAGACGGAGTTATTCGCGTTTACTGGACACAGGTTTGCAACAATATTCAGGCCGGACCGAATTTGATGCAGGAAACGCTTCCGGGTTGGCGCAACCCCAAAGCTTTCGTCATAGTGTCCGATGTGTATCCGACGGCGTCCGTTCAAGCGGCGGATTTGGTTTTGCCGAGCGCCATGTGGGTGGAAAAAGAGGGCGCATTTGGCAACGCTGAAAGACGCACACAATTTTGGCATCAACTGGTGCCACCGCCGGGCGAGGCGCGCTCGGATTTATGGCAGATGGTGGAATTTTCCAAATATCTCAAAACCGAAGAGATTTGGCCGCAGGAGTTGCTGCAAAAAGCACCTGGCTATCGCGGTAAAACCCTGTATCAGGTGTTGTTCGCCAACGGTCAGGTGGATCAATTTCCTGTGTCGGATGTCGAGGCCAATTACCGCAACGATGAGGCGAAATCATTTGGTTTTTATTTACAAAAAGGATTGTTTGAAGAATATGCCAGCTTTGGTCGCGGCAAAGCGCACGATCTCGCGCCGTTCGACACTTATCATCGAGAGCGGGGTTTGCGTTGGCCGGTGGTGGATGGCAAAGAAACCCGCTGGCGTTTTCGCGAAGGTTATGACCCTTATGTGGAAAAAGGCAGTGGTGTGCAGTTTTATGGGTACCCGGATAAACGTGCACTGATTTTTGCCGTGCCTTATGAACCACCTGCGGAAGCGCCGGATGCGGAATATCCATTTTGGCTCAGCACCGGACGAGTGCTGGAGCACTGGCATACGGGTTCCATGACACAGCGTGTGCCGGAACTGAATGCCGCTGTATCGCAAGCGCTGATTTATATGAATTACGAAGACGCGCGCGAGCAAGGGTTTCGCCGCGGCAGTGAAGTTCGTGTAGTCAGTCGACGCGGTGAAATGATCGGCCGGGTGGAAACCCGCGGCCGGGTTAAACCACCGCGCGGGCTGGTTTACATTCCGTTCTTCGATGCCAATCGGCTGGTCAATAAATTGACCCTGGACGCGACGGATCCTATTTCATTGCAGACGGATTTCAAAAAATGTGCGGTCCGGCTTGAGCTGATCAAACTGGCGTAGGAGGCGAGCACTTATGAAACGAATCCTATTTTTGTTTTTATGGCTGCCTCTCGCTGCATTTGCTCAGGATAGTAGGGTTGGCGATAACGGAGTGCAGGATAACGGAGTACAAGATAGCGCAGCCCGCGAATTTCCCTTGGATGCCCCAGCGCTGGATGGCGTCAGACCCGGCGGCACTTTGAGCCGCGAATTTTCCCCGCCGCAAATTCCGCGGGAACTGGTGCAAGGCCGCCGTTCGCCGCGCAATTATCCCGAACAACCGCCCACCATTCCGCATTCCATTCGCGATTATCAGGTGGATAAAAATTTTAATCAGTGTTTGAGCTGTCACAGCCGAGGTCGCAGCCCGGAAACCGGCGCGCCTATGGTGAGTATTACGCATTTTCTGGACCGGGATAATCAAGCGCTCGCCGCAGTTTCACCACGCCGGTATTTTTGCCTGCAATGCCATGTGGAGCAGCATGATGTGCCGCGGGCAGTGGAAAACGATTTTCAGAGCATCGACACGGTTCTGCAAAAAAGTCTGGAAAGAAACGCGGAGTAAATTATGTGGCGAATGCTCGGCGAATATTGGCGCATCTTCAGACGGCCTTCGACTTATATCGGACTTGGCACCTTGAGCATGGGCGGATTTATCGCCGGCATTATTTTTTGGGGCGGGTTCAATACAGCGTTGGAATTCACCAATACAGAACAATTCTGCATTACCTGTCACGAGATGCATGACAACCCGTACCAGGAATTAAAGCCAACAATCCATTACACCAACCGCTCCGGTGTGCGCGCTGTTTGTTCCGATTGTCACGTGCCACACGACTGGACCTATAAAATTGCGCGCAAAATGGAAGCCTCAAAGGAAGTGTGGGGGTGGATCTTCGGCTCAATTAATACCCGCGATAAATTTGTAGCCAAACGCCGGCATCTGGCGGAACGGGAATGGCGGCGTTTGAAAGCAAACGATTCGCTGGAATGTCGCAATTGCCATAATTTCGAATATATGGATTTCACCTTGCAATCTCCCCGCGCGCGGGAAATGCATTCCACTTTATTGGCAAGCAGAGAAAAAACCTGCATCGACTGCCACAAAGGCATAGCCCACTATCTGCCGGATATGGGCGGTGTGCCCATGGGGCACGTGGAGTTTGAGGAGAGTGAGGATTTATTGGCCGTGGCAGCAGCCGTGGCCGGTAGTTGAGTTTATTAAGGAGACTTTGCCTGAGCTGCAAAATCAGCGCAGTTTTGCAGTAAGGTCTCGGAAATGGATTCTCGCTCAGGATGAAAATAGGTTTCAGAATAAACAATACATAATGTCTTATTTTCACGTTGTGCCTTATACGGCGTCAAAATCTTGCTATTTTTAAAATGTCCTTCGGTTTGGATGGATTGTAAGGCGGATTCGGCTGCTGGTGAATTTTCGTAGGTCAAAGCGATAAAGCCGATATGAAGTGGAGAATTCTCTTTATCCTTTAGAAATATCTTTACCTCTTCCCTTTTAATATCCGGATTGCCCGCCAGACTGAATTTTTCTTCCACCATCTTGCGATGATTAGCGCTATTTAACGGCGGGGCTACGACCTCAAAGCCGCTTGTATTGATATAGCGGCCTAAGTCCGTTGGGGAAGAATCGTCAGCAGAGCTGAGAGCGGTACAGGCAGTCAGTACAAAAATGCAGTTCAATCGCGCGGTTTTGATAAGAGTCATAGGTTATCCCTCACTCAGTCCGGGCTCGATGTCTATAGTCCCAGGTTGATTTTTGGCCATTTTCCCTCTCTGTTTACACAAATCCCTCTCTGTTTACACAAATCCATGGAACTTTACATTTCTTTTCTCACCCTGCGGGAATAAATATTTCCCCCCAGCCTCTATAATCTGCCCATTCCAAAAAATTTTTGTTGCCGTTCCGCTCTATTGAAGGTTTGTCATGAGATCAAGTTTCTCGAGTTTTTTTGCCCGCTATAAATGGCTGTTGTTGGCGCTGCTGGTGGTGGGGTTGATCGCAGTCTGGTTGTTCATGCGCGAGTCCGGCGGGCAGGCCCGCTTCTCCACAGCGACCGTCACACGCGGCACTATCGAAAACCTGGTAACGGCGACGGGCGTGCTGCAGCCGCGGGATTTCGTGGATGTGGGGGCGCAGGTATCCGGTCAGTTGAAGGTGCTGCATGTGGATGTGGGCAGCAAGGTTAATAAGGGCGATTTGCTCGCCGAGATAGATGCGACCGTTTATGCCGCCCGGGTGGAAGGAACCCGCGCGCAGTTGCGCAACCAGCAGGCGCAGCTCAAAGAGCGGGAAGCGCAGCTCAAGCTGGCCCGCATCAAATATCAACGCCAAGTGAATCTGCTCAAGGAAGACGCCACCACCGCGGAAGAGCTGCAATCTGCCGAAGCGCAATTGCAATCCGCTGAAGCGCAATTGGAATCCCTCAAAGCGCAATTGGGGCAAACCCAATCCAACTTGCAGGTGGAAGAAGCCAACCTGGAATATGCGCGCATTTACGCTCCTATGACCGGTACTGTTGTGTCCTTGACCTCACGCCAGGGCCAGACGCTGAATGCCAATCAGGTGGCGCCCACCGTGCTGCGTATCGCCGACCTCTCCACCATGACCGTCCAAGCGCAGGTTTCCGAGGCGGATATCAGCAAATTGCAGGTGGGCATGCAGGTTTACTTCACCACCTTTGGCGGCGGCGGTAAACGCTGGTACAGCACCCTGGATCGCGTCGAGCCTACGCCGACCGTTCTTAACAACGTGGTGCTCTATAACGCACTGTTCGATGTGCCCAACCCTGATGGCGTCTTGATGACTCAAATGACCACACAGGTGTTTTTTGTGGTGTCACAGGCGCGCAATGTTCTGCAGGTTCCAGTGGCGGCGCTTAATTTCCAGAAGGGCGGTGATGCCCCTGCCATAAAAGGTGAAGGCCCGGCTCCCAGAGCTGATAACACGGCTCCTGCAGGCGCCAACCCGGCGGCCGGTCCTGGCCCAGGACCAAGCGGTCCACGCCCGGAAGGTGCTGCTGAACGACGTCCACCAAACGGTGGTGGCGAGCGACGCCGGGAAACCTTGGATCCCAATACTCCGCGCAAAGCGACGGTCAGAGTGTTGGTTGGGCGTGACCAGATTGAAGAGCGCGAAGTCACCGTTGGTGTCAGCAACCGGGTGCGCGCGGAAGTATTGTCGGGCTTGAAGGAAGGCGAGCAGGTCATCCTCGGCGACGCCAGCAGCGCGCAAGCAGCTAACGCGAATCGACCCGGCTTCGGCGGCGGCATGAGGATGATGCGCTAATGTCATCTCCCACTGAACGCACGCCGTTGATCGAGTTGCATGGCATCACGCGGGTTTATCACAACGGGGAAGTGGCAACGCAGGTATTGCACGGTATCGATCTGAAGATCTACCCCGGCGAGTTTGTCGCCATCATGGGGGCTTCGGGTTCCGGTAAGTCCACCCTGATGAACATTATTGGCTGTCTGGATAGTCCGTCCGGCGGGCAATATCTGTTTGAAGGCCGGGATGTTGCCACCTTCGATCACGACGAACTGGCGCGCCTGCGCCGGGAATTTTTCGGCTTCGTCTTCCAGAGCTACAACCTGCTGCCGGGCATGAGCGCCGTGGCCAACGTGGAAATGCCGGCGACCTATTCCGACATGACCCACCAGGAGCGTCACGACCGCGCCGCGGGCCTGCTGGCGCGGCTCGGTTTGGGCGAGCGTCTGCATCACAAACCCAACCAGCTCTCCGGCGGTCAGCAGCAGCGGGTGTCCATTGCGCGCGCGCTGATGAACGGCGGCAAGATTATTCTCGCCGACGAACCTACAGGTGCACTCGACAGCCGCAGCGGCGTCGAGGTGATGAAACTGCTGAAGGATTTATCCGAGCAGGGTTACACCATTATTTTGATTACCCACGATGCGGAAGTGGCTGCACACGCAGATCGTTTGATCGAAGTTCGCGACGGGCGTGTAGTGGCGGATGCGGGGCCGAAATCCGAGCCTAAATCGCTGCAATCCATGGATAACGCTATCGCACACGGCGAGCCGTCATTAATTGATGAGATCGCCGCTGGTGGCAAAACTGCCATGCGCTCCCTGTTCGGCAATATTTTCCGCACGGTGTTAACGCTGCTCGGAATTGTGATCGGTGTAGCGTCGGTGATCACCATGTTGGCGATTGGCGATGGGGCTAAACAGGCGGTGGTGGAAAGCATCAGCGCCATGGGCAGTAATTTATTGTTGGTGCGCCCGGGCGGCCCCAATATGCGCGGTGGCCGCTGGGGCGTTTCGACTCTGGTGCCCGAGGACGTCAACGCTCTCAACGAATTGCCGAATTTAATTGCGGTGCCTGAATTAACCGGCAGTTACACCTTGCGCTACGACACGGAAGATCACAGCGCAGAAGTCAATGCGACTTCTTCCAATTTTATTTATGCGCGCCAGTGGGACGTGGCTCATGGAACCTTTTTTTCCGAAGAGGACGAGCGTACCTACGCGACTGTTGCGGTGCTCGGCAAAACCGTCGCCGATAAATTATTCAGTCGGCGGGATCCGCTCGGAGAGTATTTGATCATCAACAATATTTTGTTCCAGGTGATCGGCGTGATGAGCGAGCGCGGCGCATCGCCTATGGGGCAGGATCAGGACGATGTGGTGTTGGTGCCATTTACCACGGGGAGCTTGCGAATTTTTGGTCAGACATTTTTGCGCAATATCACGATTGCGGTTACTGATCCCGCGTTGATGGATGCAACTCAAGCCGCCGCACAGGAATTGTTGCTCGCGCGTCACGGCACGGAAGATTTTACGATCCGCAATATGGCATCGCTGATCGATACGGTTTCGCAAACGCAAAACACTATGACGATTTTGCTCGCATCAATTGCGGCAATTTCGCTACTGGTGGGTGGAATCGGTGTGATGAATATTATGTTGGTGAGTGTGACGGAGCGGACGCGGGAAATTGGTATTCGTATGGCGACGGGTGCGCGCCGGCGACATATTTTGCAGCAGTTTTTGATTGAGGCTCTGGTGGTGTCGGCGCTGGGCGGCATTATCGGGGTGGTTTTAGGTTTGTCGGCTACAGCATTGGTGGGTGTATTGGGTACGCCGGTTTCCTATTCGGTTATGCCAGTGGTATTGGCGTTTAGTTGTGCGTTTGCGACCGGATTGATTTTCGGATTTTTGCCAGCGCGCAAAGCAGCTGGATTGGATCCGGTGGCGGCATTGGCTTCGGAATGATTTTGGGCATGAGCTTCGTAACTGGGAGCGCACGAATCCGGAAGTCTTTTGGAAAACGCCGTAAACCCATCCCTGGGGGCTGCCCCGCGTCCGTCCGGGACGCGAGGCTTTCCAAAAGACTTCCGGCTCCGTGCTCGCTGCAAAATTTAAGATCACTACTTCTTTCCACAATAATGATTTGCTATTTCGGCATTCGCTCGCGCGAGCTTGTGTTCAAATGAGGTTTTAACGATGCAATTTTTATTTCTTTTGAATCTCGCTCGTAAATTGCAACGGCGGGTGCCGGCCGGTTTTCTGAAAGCCTCACACCTGCAGGGGGGTTACGCCGATTCCAGAAAGCCGCACGGTGCCCTGAGCACTCCGACGACCAAAACCTCGCACAATAAAAAATACGTTTTAACTCGCGGGTTGTTGGTTGCGTCGATAATGACGATGACTGCCTGTCATTCCATTCAAAGAGTGGAGCGGCCAGCATTCGATGTTCCCCAGGAAGTGCAAAACGCCGCTGCAGAAATTGTCCCAAGCGTAGAGATTGAAAAAGATTGGTGGGCGTCTTTTCAGTCGCCGCAATTAAATCAATTGATCGAATTAGCGCATCAGCAAAATCCTGATCTGCGCATTGCGGCTGAGCGTGTGCGGCAGGCGGAGTTGCAAATGCGTATTGCTGGCGCATCGCTTTTTCCCTCTTTTAATATCAGTGGCAGCACAGGCTCAGGACGCTCCCGTTTTGATGGAGGGGAGTGGCAAAAAAATGAATCCAGTCGTTTAGGTCTCGGCGCCAGTTACGAAGTGGATTTGTGGGGAAGGGTTTCTGCAGATATTAATGCAGCCAGAGCCAATTTTAATGCTAGCCAGTACGATCAGGTCGCGTCGGAATTAAGTATCAATGGTGCAGTTGCCAATGCGTGGTTTCAGTGGTTGGTGTTGCAGCAACGCATCGCTACCGCGCAGGAAAATCTGCGTATTGCCGAGCGCACTTCGCAAATTGTCGAGGCGCGGTATCGCAATGGTGTCGCTACCGCATCTGAAGTGTCGCGCCAGCGCACTAATTTGCTCAGTCAGCAGTCCTCTTTGATTCCGCTGCAACTGCAAGCGCGTCAGAGTCGCGCGGCACTGGCATTATTGGTGGGTGAATCGTCATTAAATTTTGTTCTGCATAATGAAAACGCAGAACAATTAATGAGCTTAAGTGTGCCGGAAATTTCCGCTGGTATTCCGGCGGATTTATTGACGCGACGCCCGGATCTGGCAAGTGCGGAAGCGCAATTACAAGCGTCCGATGCCAATGTCGCCGCTGCGCGTGCAGCCTTGTTGCCGAGTGTCCAGTTAACGGGTTCTGCCAGTCGCGGATCGCCATTTTTATTTTCGCTTGCGCAACCCACAGATACACTCAGTTGGAGTTTGAGTTTGGCGCAGACGCTATTTTCTGCTGGACGTATACGCAATCAGGTGGCATTGAGTGAATCTCAACGCGTGACCTTGGTTGAACGTTATCGCGCGAATATTTTGACTGCCGTGCAGGAAGTCAACGATGCACTCGACCGCCGCGCTGTCGCCGCAGAATTAGAACAGCGACAGATGGAAGTTCTGAAGGAAGCTGAACGCACTTTGCAATTGGTTGAAGCGCGTTACCGTGAAGGGCGGGACGATTTATTAAGTTTGCTTGATGCCCAACGCACTGTTTTCCAAGCCCGCGACCAACTCGCCCAACAGAGATTGGATCGATTGAGAGCTGCAGTGGATCTGTATTTGGCGCTTGGGGGTGGATGGAGTTTGAATGAATCCCTTGAATAAAGATTTACGAGTTTAAAGACAAAAAAATGCCGGCTGATTCTGCCGGCATTTTTATTTGCGGATTTCCTTTTTGTTATTACAAAGAACAGCGCGCCGGTTCCGCTTTGTACTGGCCACTTACCAATGAAGCCGTGCCGCCATCAACGACGTATACATCACCATTTTCATTAACCACGGTGATAGCCGCACGGTCACCACCGGCAGCGACGGCTTTGCCAACGTTTAAGGTGGTTGGGCCTGGATAGTATTGGGCGGAGCCATCTTTATTGATGAATACGCCTTTGCCGTACGCCATTTGAATAGCTTTGACATTCGGCGCGAAGTTGGCAGGAGTTACGCCCAGTTGATCCATATTGGCAGAGGGCAGGAAGCGGTTGTCGTAATAACTGAATTTACATTCGGCTCCACCGCTCTGTTTGATACCGCAAACGCCGTTTTGACCAGCAGCAATAAAGATCACAGGTTCAGAGAAGGGGAATTTCGATGGGGTGTTTTGTACGACGGTGCCCAAGCCGCCGCCGAAGTTGCCGCCATCGGACCAGCACCAGGCTTCACCTTGGCGGTTGAGTGCGCACACCAAGCCGTAACCAGCACTGAGCTGCATAACGTCGAAATCGGCGGGCAATGCAGGGCGGGTCAGATTGGTTTTGCCGCACAACACATCTTTTTTATTGCCGTTTTTCACCAGCACACACATGGGGTTTTTGCCGCCGGTGGAGGCAATCGCGCCGCTGTCGACAATCGGAGTGGAGGGAACATTGTTCATATTGCCGAAATAGGCTTTGCCGTCATCGGTCACTACTACCACGTTGTTGTCATCAACGGAGTTAATGTGAGTGACGTTGGTGATAGCTGTGCCGTTATTCCATTTCACCAGCGTTTGTGATTTCGGATTTCCGGATGGATTACACGCAGCCATGCCGCCTTGGACGCGATAACACGCACTCCAGCCACCATTGCCAATGGCTTCGTAATTCACCCCGCAGGGGAATTGATCGAAGTAGGAAGACAAAGAGCCGCCGCCAGAGCTGGACGATGAACTTGATGAGGACGAGCTGCTAGAAGAACTGCTGCTCGAACTTGAGCTGCTGGACGAAGATGAGCTGGAGGAGCTGGAAGAGCTGGAGCTGGACGACGAACTAGAAGATGAGGAGTTGGAACTGCTGGAAGAGCCAGTTCCGCCGCCACAGGCCGTCAGTATCAGCGCCAAAGATAAAGCAACGGTGCCGCTCAATTTGCTGGTGAGTTGATTGCGTTTGACCATGAGAGTACCCATTGGATGAATTGCCCGGGTGCAGACCCTTCGGGTTGTGGTTGTAATGTGTGCCGATGGTAGCAACCTTGTGGTCAAAAAGCGCTTAATGACAAATGAACTGTGAATTTGATCAATCTAAGGTTTGGCGCGGATCACGAAAGTTGGATTTGTTGCGGACAACGGCACCCGGAGGTGCCGTCGGATGGTGTTGGCGGAACTTAATTCGGGCAGCTCGACGTGCCTATACAGTCGCGGTCATTTTCCCGACCCCAGCCGACTTGCTGGTTTTGGCATATAGGGATCTGTGTTCCATACCAATTGCATTGTGCGGACGCGCCACCGGATGAGCTGCCGTTGACGATTCCATAAGGGCTGGGTTGATCACTGCAGGTGCTGGGCGCAACGCAATTCTGGCTGTTCTCCCAACTCCAACCGGAGGTGGCGACTTGGCAGAGAGGCGCAGGCGTTCCCCACCAGTTGCAGTACGCGCCGGACGTTGCGCCTGAGCTGGAAGAGCTGCTGGATGACGACGAGCTTGAACTGCTAGACGAACTGCTTGAGCTACTTGACGAGCTTGAGCCGCTCGAGGAAGAGGAGGATCCGGTGCTGACCGGAATAAAGTTCCAGGCTGAACTCCACCAGCTGATGACGCGATCATCTTCCGCCGCAGTGACCAGTTCCAAGTCGGTTTCGCTATTCTCCATGTGGATGGAGTGACCAGTGGCTTTATTGACCAGGTGGAATTCCTTATCGCGCCCATTCAAGTACCAGTCTGAGCGACCGTTGGTTTCCAGGGCTCCCAAATAAAGCGCGGGACCGGCGGGGTCTACAGACAGATATTGATCGGTTGAATCCGCTTTGCGCAGACGGAAGAAAAAATCTTCATTGGGCAGATCCACCCGTTCGACAGACCAGTGTAGAGATGCTGGCAATGTTGCACCACTGGGGCTGGTGCCGAGGTTTTGATCGAGATAACGACTGCTCCTGTATTTATTACGCAGCGCATAAACACCGTCGTCCAGCAATCGATGCAAGTTGCCAAAGCCGTCGCGGATGCTGTCAAACACGCCAGTGTGAGAGCAGTTCTGATTGCATTCGGAGGGAAACGCAGGCGGTGCACCTTGGTATAAGTTATTGGGTTCGGGAACCCGGCCTTGCATAAATTCCGCGTGGTAATGCGCCCAGCCGGATACCACTTGCGGCTTGCCTGCATCACGTCGCTCGTAGCCGTGCTGCTCGCCGCCATGAAGCCCATCTATACCATTCCAATGGAATAGCCTCTCTGCATTCCATTGCTCCACAACGTGTAGCAGCTCGTGAAAAGCCGCCTCGTGGGGCAACTCGCGCTCGCCGGTTTGCAGGCTGGTGTTGCGCGTCAATATCGGTGTGCCGGTGCTGTCGGCCACCGTTCTCTGCCTGGAATAAAAAGATTGCTGTACGAAGGTGTAGCCGTTCAGGGCGCCAGCGTAGGTGCCCAAGCCTTCGACGTGATAGAGCACCATCACCACATCGTATTGATCCTGCAGTCTGCGCAGATTTGCCTCGTGCACAAATCTCCCTGTGTCCACTGCCCAATCGACATGGCGGATTGCCGGTTCTGTTACCAACGGGTGCAGGCTGACATTCCAGCGGTGCAGCCCATAAGAAAACGGCCTGACGTAATCCCGATCTGTCGCGATCATCATGTTGTAGAAGCGCTCAATCAAGGATTCATCCAAAGCGAAGTTGCCGACAAATTGATTGTCCTTGTTGTACGCGATCGTATGTTTGACGGGGACTATGATGATGCTTAACTCATGCTGTATTGGCAGGGGAGAGGAGTTGGTCAGGTCTGTCACTGTGTCGCTGGTTAGCGAAATTGTCTGCTCAAAATAACGTCCGGAATAGGTAGAGTGTTCCAATTCGACGGCCACAACTGTGCCATTTTCTGGTTTGAACCCTGCAAAGTTCACCGGCTCCTCTGAAAACCCTCCAACCGCAATTCGATATTCACCCTGCGGCAATAAAAATGTTTTGTTGTCGGCGACGGTAAATCCGGTATAGGTGTTGTTGATATAAATGTAACCGGACTCGCCTTCATTCAATCCGTTATGAACAACTTGAATGCTGCGTTTCGGCAAAGCATTTTCAAGAGAGATGTTGTAAGTCTGGTCAAAAAACAAATCCCATTTGACGGTCTCGTCTTCGCCAGACCCTGCGTTGAATTGAACCTGAGAAATCTGCGCGTTACTGCCACAAGGAGAAAGATCCGTATGACAGCTGATAGAAAGCGGTGTATTTCCGTTTGCCGTTACCTGTATCGAAAATTCTGTTCTGTGAGCGGTGGGATTGAAGGCGCGTACGCGCAAAGCATTATTTCCCGCGCCAAACATATAGGAAATATCGAGCGTTTTTCCTTGGTCGGTAGATTTCAGCGGTAGAGGTGGATGGTCTCCGACGGACAGATAAATAGGATGTGCAATCTTATTGAGCGTCACGCTCACTTGACTCTGTGCGTGAGCGTTATAACCCGACAGCGTCAGCAGTAACCCCAAGATGAATAAAAAGGGTTGGTGTTGTGCGGGCTTTCCGCAGTTGGCGAGATAAAAAATGCCGCGTCTCCTGTTGTGGTGGAACACATCTGAGGGTTTCCGGTGCGCAAGAATAACTTCCTGATTTTTACAAATACAATCATTTTTGTTGGCAGGTTATATTTTTTTGTTTTTTGTTCACTAATGATGCATTCGTAACTTAAATTGCACTGAATTGGATTTTGCGGAGGAGTTGTTTCAGAAATTTTAAGGTGGAACAGTTTTATAACTGTTGATTCGGTGAAAATGGATTGCCCCATGATTGGGGGTGAAAAAAGGCGAAGCTGCGGGATTTATTTAAGAGAAGTGATGTGTTGAAAAGCGCTTATGATTGATTTTTGAAACCTATGCGGCGGGAATTGTTGCACCCGGATAATTAGGGTTGTAAGAGGTTTGGAATGATTGAATCAGCGTATTTTGCGTCCTTGCTATTTTGTCCTTGGTGGAATTGAAGGTTATCGACGTTTGCCTTTTCGCGAATTCGGTTTTTTTCCGGTTTTTTTCGCATTTACATAAGGTCGTGGCGCTTTGAAGTCGGCGTCAGGGGCTTTCGCGCTTGAGTTTGATGTGGGTGCGGGGGCCTGTGTGGGAGAGGCCGCAGGTTGAGGTGGGGCGTTATCGAGGACTGCTTGTGCAGCAGGAGCGTGAGACGCGGCGGGCTCGGGCGCCCGCGTAGTCTGAGCACGACAAATGCGTTGAGCTGGCTGAGGCGTCAGCGCACGCTGCAGCGCTTGGCAGAAATTGACGGCAACGTATTCTTCGAACTGATCCGCGGGATCAAAAACGCGGTCGTATTGTTCCGTCAGTGTGGCCAATTGGGCGAGCACCTGTTCAAGTGCATCTTCAGCGCGCGGATTTATCCCCGCTATGCTATCGCCCCGCATCAGCAGCTGATTCCAGAACACATTGTTGTGCGACATGCTTTTCTCCAGTTCAGGGTTGCTGAACGCTCAGAATCTCGATGTGTTTCTGCTTTCCGTTGGGCATAGGCCAGCGAATGCGGCCGCCTATACGCAGGCCTAATAGTGCTACGCCAACTGGTGACAGTATAGAAATTTTCTTTTCCGCCATATTGGCTTCGGCGGGAAATACCAAGGTCACAGTTGTATCCGTCTGGGCATCCAGATCGCGGAAAGTCACGGTGGAATACATGGAAACGGCGTCTTTGGGCAGTTCTTCTTCACCCACTATGTCCGCGCGTGACAGTTCTTCTTCTAGCGCTTCTGCAAGTTCCAACTCGCTGTCGCGCAGCAGGGGCATAAGGCGTTGGTAATCCTGTTTGCTGATGACGATGGAAACCGGCTCAGTATCTCGTTGGGCTAATGTCATAAATAAATCTCCAAAAATAGGAAAAGGTGCCAGTCGGCACCAGTCAATCGATTAAATACACAGTTGGAAAAGCGGACAGGCGGTTAGGAAGTGGTTCCTAACCGCCCATAGGAAGCAAGGCACAGCCGGAAGGGAGTTTCGGCGCGCCAGAATCAATAAATGTGTGAGAGTAGATGCTAATCATTCTCGAACCTTAGCACTTCGCGATCCCAGTTGCCAGTATGGCCCCCTGGGGTTTGTGATCACCGCAACCTTCTCTGAATGCGATGGACGGCAAAAATTCCCTGCAACTGCAAAGTTCTGCTCTGCTTGCAAAAAAGAAAAAGGGATTGCAGCAAATGCTTTCGTCGGGAATCGCGCCGGCCTACAACAAAAACGATTAACGGGTTATGGGCGGGTACAACAGTACCCGCGAGCAGACTGCTGTTAAAAATGATTCGCCAGCCGCCACAGCCAGAACCAGCGCCGGTAGAAGGGCATGGCTGGCAAGTGTGCGCGCAACTGTTTGCGGAAACGCTTTTGTGTGGCGCGCAGCACAGGTGAATCCTTGAGTTTTTGGAATACCACCTGACAATCGCGCAGCCGCGGCGAAAGTTGTGCAAACACCTGCACACAGTCGCCATTGCGCAACTCCGCCAAGGCTCGTGCAGCCAATAAGGGGTATTCGGTCAAAGGCGCCAAGTCGCGCTTGGACAGATGAGCGATAGTGCCGACATCTATGGGTTTTTTGGCCAGCATACAGTCCAGTACATGCCAGACCTGCAGATCCTCCCGGTACATGCCCTCGTTTTGCGCAAGCGCCCGGTCGACCAGCTGCGCCGCTTTCTCCCAGTTGTCGAAATGGCGGTTGCATAAAGAAGCAAAGTACAGCGCCCAGGGCTCCGCGTCCGGGCGGCCTTCCAGTTCCTTGAACAGCCATTTGGCTTCCTGGACGCGGCCGATGTTGTATTTCAGATACCCCACCAGTCCAAGATTAAAAGTGTCTTTGCGCCAATGTTTGCGCAAATGTTGTTGCAGACCGCGCGGAACATCTTTCTTTTGCGCGCTCAGGTGGCGCAGATAGGCTTCCAGGTAGCGCTGCTCAAAGTCTGTGTCGAACGACATGGTGCGCAGGGTGCGGACAAATTTTCTGGGCTTTAGGGTGTTCAGGCGGTGACGAGCCAGATAGAGCCCCGCTTGATCGGCCTGGGGAATCTGTTGCTCATAAAGCTCTTCCACGCTTTTGGCGGCATCCGCTTGCCAGCCGGCTTTATCCAGACTTTTCCACGCCGTTTCCAGCACATTGCCGCCTTTTGCGGTATCGCGCAGGATCTTGCCGAGTACGTCCAGGGCCAGGGTTTTGTCTCCCTGTCTCGCTGCCACTTGCAACCTGCGCAGGCCGACAAAGCTGTTATCGAGCTGGCGTTCCATCCTTTCCAAGGCGCTGTTTGCCGCCTCGTCATCGTCATTGGCCAGCGCGTGATCGATATAGGTCAGACCTATGTACTGGTCGGCGATGTTCAACTCGAACGCGTGCTTCAACAACTCGCCGATGCGCTTTTGGCTGCCGTCCACCGACTGCAGTTTTTCCGCGGCGAAACACAGAATTCCCGGGTCGTTGGGGTAGAGCCGGACGCAGTTTTCCACTGCCTGTTTTACCAGATCCGAGTCATTGGTCCTCTCACCCCAAATGGCCAGCAAGCGCCAGGCTTCATAGTGATTGCCGTTGATGCTGACCACTTTGCGCATCTGCTCGATGGCGCGGACATAGTTGTGCTGCTGCGCGTACAACCAGGCTTCCAGGGTTTGGATTTCCACCGGCGGGCTGCCATCCCAGCGCACTGGGCTTACCCAGGCAAAGGCATTGGCGAAATCGCCGTGCTGCGCGAGCACGGTTACAAGCTTTTCGCACAGGTCGATATGAAGTGGGCGACGCTCGAAATAGTCCCTAATAGCTGTGGTAATTTTCGCCGGATTAGGCTCGAGTTCGGCGTAGATTTGCAGCAGATCGACCCGGTTGGGGAATTGCTCCATCTGTTCCTTGAAACGGTCAAACACAGCGGCTTCCTGCCCGTCTTCCTTGCGCAGGCGGTGCAGAGTGGTCCAGGCCCAGTGATAGCCGGGATCGCGGCCGATCGCCAGCTCCAGCTGGGCAATCGCCTCGTCGCGCTCGCCAGTGCGCAGGTAGAGGTCAGCAAGGTAACCATAAGGCGTGGACGATAGAGGCGAGTGTTTAATGGCGTTCTTCTGCAGTTCAATCGCGCCAGCAAAATCGCCGCGCCGCTCCAGCAATTCGCACAGGCGATTGGATACGCGTACCCAGCCGGGGCTGAGTTCCAAGGTGTGATGCAAGGCAGCGATAGTGTCGTCGTCGCGATGAAGTGTGCGCAGGGTTTCGGCGCGTTCGAAGTGGATACGAGGCAGCAGGGGAAATTTCTCCACTGCTTTATCCAAGGTTGCCAGCGACTCCTCATTGGCGCCTTGGTCGCGCTGTGCAATTCCCAGGGCCACCCAGGATTGCCACAGGTCGGGGCGAGCGTCGACGGCAAAGTTCAGAAACTCCAGCAGCTTGTCCTGTTCTAGCCAGCGTGACGCCGCGGCGGCGAATTCCAGAATGCCGTCGCCGTAGCTGACCTGCGCCAGGAGTTCAGCGTGGATAAATTCGATATCGGCGCGCTGCTCCTGCGGGTCATGCGAGCTCGAGAGCAAACGGTTGAACGCGTAGCCGTAGTCGCAGGAGCGGCGGATGGCATTGCGAAATGCCTCGCGCGCTTCGCGCATCTGGCGATTGACCAGGAGGGCATCGCCCAGTGCGGCGTGGTTGGTGCAATCGGTTGAATCTATGGCGACGGCATCGCGCGCGGCGGCTATAGCTTCTTCTTTGCGATCCTGGCCCAACAGGGCGTAGGTCAAAGTGCGATAGCCCCAGGAGTCCTGGGGGTGCTGCGCGACGTATTCCCGTGCCACGGCTTCGTTGGCTTCCCGGTCACTTTCATCCAGCCATTGGTACTTCAAACGCAGCAGCATGGCGTTGCCAGGAAAACGCTCCAGTTGCCGGTCGACATGGGCAATGGCGAGGGGCAGGGCGCCATTTTCCGCATGGATACGCATGATGGCCTGATTGGCCTGACTGTTCAGCGGCTCGATTTGCAGCACCTGTTCATAGGCGGCCAGGGCTTCGTCTTTTTGTAATAAGTGCAGGGCAATTTCGGCGCGGATCTCATGCAGACGCACCGGTTTGCTTAAGTTCGCGGCGCGCTCCACCAATTCCTGAGCTTTTTGTGGACGGGCGGCATACAGCTGCTTTTGCGCGCAGAACAGCAAAAACTCACCGTCGTCAGGGCGTTCCTGCACGGCACGGTCTAGGACGGTGAGGGCTTCTTCGGTGCGGTCCAGGCTATCCAGCGCGTAGTACAAGGACGCAGCGGGTCCGCTGGACTGGCGACCAAACTTGTCGCGCCGCTGGCGCAGGAAGTTGAGGCCGGTTTCGGTTTCCTTCAGATAGCGGGCGGCGCGGAAGTAGCTGTCGGCATAAAAGTCGTAGGTATCTTCCAGACAGGTGGCA
This sequence comes from Saccharophagus sp. K07, assembly GCF_014336955.1. Taxonomy (GTDB): domain Bacteria; phylum Pseudomonadota; class Gammaproteobacteria; order Pseudomonadales; family Cellvibrionaceae; genus UBA5868. The sequence continues at coordinate 186,603 of NZ_QRAI01000002.1, forward strand.
AAGCGGTAGAGCTGATAGGCCTCGCGATACTTGGATTGATCCCACAACATGCAGGCGTAGGCGAACAGGGTTTGGGTATGCGTTGGACGGCGGCGCAACAGCTGGCTGAGCAGACGCTCCACGCGCTCGCTCTGGCGCTGGTCGCGCCGAAGGCGATCCGCTAAGCGTGCCAGAATCAGAAAATGACAATCCGGCTGCGCCGCCAGGGATTCCAGATACGCCAGTGCCACGCTGCTCGACCCCAGCTCCAGCAGGCAATTGAGTTTGCTGAGTTGCAGGTTGATATCGTCCGGGAACAGCTGCAACAGCTGCTCGACGACCGCCAATAGGGCTTGATCATCCCGGTCGTAAAACGCCAGGGTGCGGCGGCATTCCAGCGCGAGGCGATGGCCTGGGGCGAGGGCTTCAGCTTGCAGCGCGGCTTGTTCCGCGAGATCGCGCCGATTGTCCTTGAGCGCCTTATTCATCGCATACAGTTGGTCGTAAAGCGCCGAGTTGGGCAGCTCGATTCCGTCCAGGCGCACACTTTCGAACTGTGGCAATAGCACCATGCAGCGCGGGCCGGTGGAGGCGTAATAGCGGTGGCTTTGTTCGATGAGCATTTCCTGCAGGCGCGGGAAGTAGGGGTCGCGCAGGAAATAGGTGCCCATGGCCAGATCGTAACCGACGATGATCTGCAGGTGGGCGCTGCCCGGTTCCACGGTGCCCAGCAGAACCGGAATATCCCGGTCGATCAGGGCGCGCAGCACCGGCAGGGTCAGGTCGAATTCCCGCGTCAGCCAGCCGTTTTCATCACCCCAGCGGCGTTCGTCAAAGGATTGGGTGCCGCCGTAGCAGATGGCTTCGATAATGGTTTCCTGGGGGACGGGGTTGCCCCAGTAGGTGGTAATAGCAGACATGCTTGCCGGTGCGCAGGTCATATTGCGCTGGCGCACGAAGGGCACATCCAGCACGCGGCGCTCACCTTCCTTGCGATTGCTGATCGACTGCGCCACCTGGTTATGGAAAAACTGTTTGGATTGCAGAAACGGCAGGGCTTTGTCGTATTCCTTCTGCGCGCAATAAAAATCCGCCCACATGGATTTCAGCTGGCTTTGCAAATCCCGGTCTTGCCAGGGCGGCAAGTCTTGCAGCTGTTGCAGGGTTTTTTCCGCCTCGGCGTAGCGCCGTTGCTCCATGTAAAAATCAAACAGCGCGCGGCCGATCCACCAGCTTTGCACCTGCGGCCAGACACCTTCGATCAGGGCGCTCGCGCCGGCGAGATCGTCGGCCAGTTGTAGTAAGCGCGCTTTGAACAGCAGGGCGGAGTGAAACTGCGGATGTTGCTCGATGACTTGGTCGATGGTGCCGCGAGCACCGGCATAGTCGTCCTGTGCCCGCTGGGTTTCTGCTTTGGCGAATTGGACCCAGCGGTCGCGCTCTTCTTCTGGAATGTTGGCGAGAATATCTTCCGCCGCGCCGAAATCGCGGTAGGCGTTGTAGACCTCAACTTTCTCCAGTTGCAGATACAGGCGCTCCTGGTCGTCCAGTTTGTCACTGGTTTCCAGTTGCTTGATCAAGCGCAGCGCTTGCAGCGGCCCTTTGCGGCGCAGGATCAGGGAGACGTAATAGGAGGCGAGGCGCGGTGTGTCCGGTTTGAGCCGCCACAGGCGGTAAATCAGACTGTCGCTGGCGCGTAACAGGCCCAAGTGACTCAAAATGCGGGAGGCGAGAATGCGCAGTTCCGGTAACACCCATTCGCTGGGATTGCCCAGTCTGGCAACGCCCAGGTCGTAGGCTTGGCGGTAGAGGCCAGCTTGATAAAGATCTTCTAGTTCGTTAGTGAGGGCGTCGAGACTGCTTTGATCGGCGGTTGTATCCATTGCTGCGCATACTCCAGAAATACAGCTTCCATTGGATGCGCCGAAGCGTGGCGCGCTGGTGGATTCATCCGCCAGATCGCCACAGTATAGACCGCCAAATCAGCCTTGGTAGACCATCCCTCGGGCCACCTCTGCCGCTCGTTCCTTACCGCACAGTACCTCCACCAGTAGCAGCGCAAACTCCATAGCGGTGCCCGGTCCCTGACTGGTGATTAATTTGCCGTCCTGCGCAACCCGCGCTTCGCTCACTTCCTCGATATATTCCGCGAGTTCTGCCTGGAAACTGGGATAGCAGGTGGCCTTGGCGGTGGGAATCAAATTGTGCCGACCCAAAACCACGGCCGGCGAAGCGCAAATGGCAGCGATCCAGCGATCGTTATGCAATTGATCGCGCAGCAGTCGCGCCAGCAATTCGGAATCGTGCAGGTGGACTGCACCAGGCATACCGCCGGGCAGGACGATCATGTCCCAAGTTTGGGATGCGCAGTTTTCCAGCAGTTCATCGGCCGTGAGGCGAACGCCTCGGGATGCTGTGACGTCCGTGCGTCCGGGCATCACCGATGCGACGCACACCTTAACCTTGGCGCGGCGCAAAACGTCGATGGCGATGACGGCTTCCATTTCTTCCGTGCCATCTGCGATGGGAATCAGAACATTGGCCATAAATATGCCTCTGAAAAGAAAAAGGGTGGCCAATTATCTTACGCCATGGACATCAGCTCCATCGCGTCTTGGCGAACAAACAAAAACGGCGGCGGGAGTTTCTTATGCATAACCAAAATCGCGAGGGTCAACGGGTTCCTAACGTTAGGTTTCGTGTATTGAAAGGGGACCGATGGACGCAAGTCACCTCGGACGAATTATTTAACGGCAAAACTGTTGTGTTATTCGCTTTGCCCGGTGCATTTACACCTACCTGCTCCTCCGCGCATTTGCCGCGCTACCGGGATCTGGCAGCGGAGTTTCGGCGCGCTGGTGTGGATTCGGTGATCTGCCTGTCGGTCAACGATCCCTATGTGATGGCTGTGTGGGCGACGGACCAGGGTGCGGACGATCTTCTGTTTATTCCCGACGGCAACGGCGAATTTACCGAAGGCATGGGTATGTTGGTGGATAGAGGTGAGCAGGGACTTGGCAAACGCTCTTGGCGTTATTCCATGCTGGTAAAAGATGGCGTTATCGAAAAAATGTTTATCGAGCGCGACGATCCTGACGATCCTTTTGAGGTCAGTGACGCCGACACCATGCTCGATTACATCAATCCAAAGGCAAAAAAACCGCGCCGCGTGACTTTGTTTACCAAACCGGGTTGCCCTCATTGCGCCCGCGCCAAAAAAGCTCTAAGTCAGGCAGGTTACCCCCATTGAAGAAATCGTTTTGGGCAAGTGCGGAGTGACCTATAGCTCACTGCAAGCGGTTACCGGACGCGGCACCACACCGCAAGTTTTTATCGATGGCCAACTGATTGGCTCCGCAGATCAGTTGCAGGAGTGGTTGGCCCAACGGGAGTAATCTCCGGTATCCTGCCTGCCTGTTCTTGCAGGGGAGGATTCCATGAAAACGCACAAAATCGATGTGGCTATTCTCGGCGCGGGCACGGCAGGACTTTCCGCATATCGCGCAGCGCTTGCGCAAACAGATAGCGTGTTAATTATCGACGGCGGGCCACTGGGAACCACCTGCGCCAGAGTGGGATGCATGCCAAGCAAATTGCTAATCGCCGCAGCGGAAGCGGCGCATCACAGTCGTCACAGTAAAATTTTTGGCGTCATCAATCCTGCAACACACATCGACGGCAAAGCGGTCATGGCGCGGGTGCAGCGCGAGCGCGATAGATTTGTCGGCTTTGTATTGGATTCCATCGACAAAATATCCGCTGGTCACAAAATCAGAGCTTACGGCGAATTTATCGACGATCACACCCTGCAACTGTCCAACGGCGATCGCGTTATCGCCAAAACCATCATTATAGCCACAGGTTCACGCCCTAAAACCCAGGCGCTGGTGCAGGCGGCGGGCAAGCGTTTATTGACCAGCGATACAATTTTTGAATTGCCTGACTTGCCCAAAAAATTGGCTGTGTTTGGTCCCGGCGTCGTCGGCCTGGAATTAGGGCAGGCATTCAGCCGTTTGGGGGTGGATGTCAAACTGTTTGGTGTCAGCGGCAATCTTGCTGGTTTACACGATCCGGATGTGCGCGAATACGCCTTAAAAACTCTTGCGGAAGAATTTTATATAGACGCAAAAGCGACTATCGAATGGCTGCGCGGCAACGATGATGGTGTAAGGATTCGTTTCGTCGATCGTTACGGCAAAACCGTGGAAGAAACCTTTGATTACGTTTTATCGGCAACAGGTCGTATGCCGAACGTTGAGCAATTGAATCTGCGCAATACCAGCGTGAAGTGCAATGACCAAGGTATTCCAGAATTTGATCCTTTCACTATGCAGTGCGGAAATTCCAATATTTTTATTGCCGGCGATGTCAACGCAGATCGACCTCTGCTGCACGAAGCCGCCGATGAAGGAAAAATCGCCGGTCACAACGCCGCCATTTATCCGGATTTGCGCGCTGGCTTGCGCCGTGCGCCTATTGCCGTGGTCTTCAGCGATCCGCAAATTGCCAGTGTTGGCTTGAATATCGCGCAAGTAAAACTGCGCTGTAACCAATGTTATGCCGTTGGCGAAGTCAGCTTTGAGGACCAAGGGCGCTCGCGTGTAATGGCGATGAATAAAGGATTGTTGAAAGTCTACGGCGAGCATGGCACAGGTTTATTTTTAGGTGCGGAAATGATCGGTCCACGCGCCGAACATATCGCTCATTTATTGAGTTGGGCCGTGCAGCAAAATATGACGGTGGCACATATGCTCGATATGCCGTTTTATCACCCCGTTGTCGAAGAAGGTGTGCGCACGGCCCTGCGGGATCTCAACGCTAAACTCAAAATCGGCCCGCAGGCGCCGAAAGATTGTATGGACACAGGACCAGGAGCTTAACAATATGTTCAAAAGAATTTCTGTTATTGGATTTTTGATATTGACAGCGGCGTGTTCGTCCAATCGCTCCGATTTTGACACGCTTTGCAAACAATTTACGCTGCTCGTCAATTCTGCAGAATACCCGAATTTAAGTTCAGAAGAGCGTGCAGAAAAATTGGATGCAATGCTTCTCGTTAATCTCAAAACGACCTCTAATGCCTATATAGCGTGGGATGCAATTCGCAATGCAACTCCCGTTGAACGCGCTGTTTTATATCATGAAGCAGCTCTGAGCACAGGAATCAACGCGTGGAATTGTCCTGCGATAATTGAACATGGGCATGAAGTGGGATCAGCGCACGATTAATCGCAGATTTTTGGAACGACAACGGAGTGTAATGATTTGTAACAGAGTCGTTCTCCGTAGTCCTAGGGGGTATATCCTGTGATCCCCGCTTACGCCGCGAAAATTTTTCGGGAGACTGTCGAATCCATAGAACAGCGATCGACTAAGGGATAAATTCAACGCAATTGAGAGGATATCGTCATGTCAAATACGGTTAAGTTACACCGCGTTTTTGTTTCCACTCCCGCTAAGATTTATCGCGCGTTCGTCGACCCCGCCGCGTTTACCCGCTGGTTGCCGCCCAGAGGTTTTATCGCCACCCTACACGAGCAGAATCCTGTGGTCGGCGGCGCCTGGCGCATGAGTTTCACCAATTTTTCGACGGGTAAAAGCGAATCATTTGGCGGCGTGTACAAAGAATTGGTGCCGGGCAAGCGGGTGAGTTATACCGCGACCTTTGACGATGCGGGTCTGCCGGGTGAAATGACAACGACGGTGGATATTCGCGAAGTATCCTGCGGAGTGGAAATCAACATTGTGCAGGATGGTATTCCAGACGTAATTCCGGTGGAGGCCTGCTATTTAGGGTGGCAAGAATCTCTGCAATTTCTGCAAGCCATAGTTGAACCTGAAATTCCGGATGAATAATCGATTTTGCCGAAAGCAAGGAAATTTATGAATTACGCAATTGAAACCAATGATTTGCGCAAAACTTTTGGTGATACCCATGCAGTGGATGGTATCAGCTTGAGCGTCGCCAAAGGCTCTGTGTTCGGTCTGTTGGGACCTAACGGCGCAGGCAAAACCACCACGGTGCGCCTGCTCGCCACCTTGCTGTCACCCAGCGGCGGCAGCGCCCGTGTATTGGGACATGACTTGGCGACGGAAGGCGCTGCCATTCGCAGCAAAGTGAGTTTGACCGGTCAGTTCGCTTCGGTCGATGAAGATCTGACCGGCTACGAAAATCTGATTCTGGTCTCGCGTCTATTGGGGCATAGCTGGCGCGACTCCAAACAAAGGGCAGGCGAATTACTTAACGCGTTTGATTTGGCAGAGGCGGCCGGGCGTCAAGTGCGCACCTATTCCGGCGGTATGCGCCGACGCCTCGATATTGCAGCCAGTTTGATTATCACACCGGAAATTTTGTTTCTGGATGAGCCGACCACCGGACTGGATCCGCGCAGTCGCAATCAGGTTTGGGATATGGTGCGCGATATAGCGGCGATCGGTACTACGGTGTTGTTGACCACGCAATATCTGGAAGAGGCTGATCAACTCGCCGATCGTTTAGCGGTGATTGATCACGGAAAATTAATTGCCGAAGGCACCAGTCGCGAATTAAAAGCGTCTGTTGGCAGCGGCACTTTAAAAATTCACCTGCAAGATCCATCGCAAAGACTTTCCGCGGAAGCTTTATTGCAATTGGTTGGCGCCAATCCTGCACAAGCCACTACGGAAGGATTGAGTATCCAAGTGCCCGATCCTGCAGAGGCGATGCGTATATTGCAAGCGTTGGAAAATGCGGGAATTGGTGTGGCGGAATTCTCTCTGGGATCGCCCAGTCTCGACGAAGTATTTTTTGCGCTTACAGGAAAATCACAAGAAAGCTCGGAGGCAATATGAACAGTCCGATCCAGAATCAACCAATAAATGGAATTTTGAGCCAGCACACCAAACCTAAACCATTAAATACGTTTTCCGCTGCAATGGCTTTGGGTTGGCGCGCGCTGTTAAAAATCAAGCATGTCCCTTTTCAGCTGTTTGATGTCACCGTATTTCCGCTGATGATGACTTTGATGTTCACCTATTTATTCGGCGGCGCATTGGCAGGTTCGCCGCAGGAATATATTCAATATTTGCTGCCGGGAATTTTGGTGCAGACGATTTTGTTTATTACGGTGTACACAGGTGTCGGTTTGAATACGGATATTAGTAAAGGTATTTATGACCGTTTCCGTTCCATGCCCATTTGGCCTTCTGCGCCGGTATTTGGCGCATTGTTGGGCGATGTGCTGCGTTATTCCATCGCAGCGATTATGGTGTTGGGGTTGGGTTTTATTCTCGGTTTTCGCCCGCAGGGAGGTTTGCTTGGCGTAATTTTAGCGGTTGTGCTGGTACAAATTTTTGCGTCGAGTCTGGCGTGGATTTGGATCATCGTTGGCATGTTGGTGAAATCGCCGGAATCGGTGATGACCACCAGCTTTTTATTTTTATTCCCGCTGACTTTTGCCAGTAATGTATTCGTCGACCCCGCGACTATGCCTGGATGGTTGCAAGCATTTGTCAGCGTCAATCCCGTTACTCAACTTGCCAATGCTTCTCGCGGCTTGATGCACGGCGCACCGGATATCAGCAGTATCGTGTGGGTATTGATTGCTACCGCAATCATTACAGCGATTTTTGCTCCGATTGCGTTACGTATGTATCACCGGGAGCGTTAATCAATCCTCTTTTTTTATTCCCCGCGCCGCTACATAAAAGGAATTTGCTGTAGCGGCCCACCTTATAGTCATAAATTCACGTCATTTTTTGCAATGATTTGCTCATTTCCCTGTACTAATTTGATCGAACGATAGGACTATGAAGCGCGCCACAGAAGTTTTTGCGGAACGAGGTATTTTCTGGACTGTTAGTCCGGATCAACAATAACAACATTGGTAATTATATGACAATTAACACCTCGGCCCGTTTGATCAGCGTGCTTGCAGCCGCATCACTGGTGCTCAGCGCGTGTGGTTCTCCATCTGGCGGTAGCTCCAGTTCTTCCAGTAGCTCTTCTAGCAGTTCAAGCTCAAGCAGTAGCTCCAGTTCGAGCAGCTCAAGTAGTAGTTCCTCGTCAAGCTCCAGCAGCTCATCTTCGAGCAGCTCCAGCTCTTCCAGCGGATCGCCAGTCAATCTGCCATTGGTAATTGCGATTGATTCAGGCGCAACCACTGGCGGTACCTACGAAGGAATCACCTTCCAAGCAGATAAATATTACGATGGCGGTTCAGTCAGCTCCACGCAGGATCCTATTGCGGGAACCACTGCAGATGCCATGTACCAGACCGAGCGTTATGGCACCTATAGTTACAAAATTCCTGTAACGACTGGCACCTTCACCATCAAGCTGTTTATGGCTGAGATCTTCAACACTGCAGCGGCAGCGCGTTCATTCCACGTGTCCGTTGAAGGTCAGAGAGTTCTGTCCAATGTGGATCTGTACACATTGGTGGGCCATGACGGTGCTTACGAATATGTAGTGGAAAACGTCCGCGTAACTGACGGTACCCTGGATATTGCCCTGCAGTCGGTTGTCGACAATGGCACTTTGTCAGGCTTGGCGATTTACTCTGCCGACGGCAAGTTGGATACCTCCAGACCAGAGCCTGAACCGTCCAACTGTAACGGTTATGTGGCCATCACCTATGACGACGGCCCGACTGGCAATACCAGCAACTGGGTCAACTCACTCAAGCAGAACGGTTTGACCCCGGTAACCTTCTTCGTGAACGGAGCCAATATCGGCAACAACGCTGCGGCCATCCGTCAAATGATGGAGGTGGGTGAGATCCAGAGCCACGCCTACGACCACGTAGATATGGGTAATTACAGCACCCAGCAAGTGACCGATCAGCTGAGCCGAAACAACCAGGCGATTCAAAACGCTGGTGCGCCTAAGCCGACTATCTTCCGTCCGCCATACGGCACGGTAACCAACAATGTTCGCTCTGCAGCAAGTGCCTTGGGTCTCTACACCATCACTTGGGATGTGGACTCGCAAGACTGGAACGGCGCGAGCGTTCAGAACATCGTTAATGCCGTTGCACGTATGCAGCCCGGTCAGGTGATTCTGATGCACCAGAATCAGAACAACTCTCTGCAAGCGATTCCGCAGATTGCGGCCAACCTGAAACAGCGCGGCCTGTGCCCCGGCAAGATCAGCCCGACCACAGGACGAGCAGTTGCTCCTTAAGGCCTTCTTATAAAGGCACACCCAAAACGGCAGGTTTAACCTGCCGTTTTTTTGACCCCCAGAGGGCGCACCTCGTTTTTTCTTTACATTTCCCCTGTTGTTGAAAATCCCGCTCCGTCGTAATGTTGCCCCCTTTGGTCAATCTCCCAAGGAACCGATTGATGTCTGCTTCTCAAAAGAAACTCTTGTCCTGGCCGCCATCTCCGCCGGTCATTGCTGTCGTTCTTTCATTGGTGTTGGTGATCTGGTTATTCGGAGGTGAAAAGCAGCGCGCGCGGGAAACGCCGCCTGGGGAGCAGGTAAAGACTGAGCAGCGTTTAGCCGAAGTGGAAGTGCACTGGTCGCAAGCCCAACCGGCAGAGCGCGAGCAGGTGGTGCAGGCGAGCATCACCGCGTGGCAGCTGGTAGATGTCAAAGCGCAGGTCGCCGGCCGGGTGGAGCAACTCCTCAAGCAGCAGGGTGATGTAGTCGCAGCGGGCGATGCCTTATTGCGTCTGTCCGATGAAGGGCGAACCCAGAAGTTGGCGCAGATGCGCGCGGATGTGCGTCTGCGGGAAAAGGAATTGGAAGGCGGTCGTACTCTGATTTCCGACAAGCTGATTTCTCAGACCGAGTTGGCCCGTTTGGAAAGTGAACTCGCCAGAGCCCAGGCAGAGCTCGCAGCCGCGGAGCTGGCGGTGGCCTACAACCAGCCCAAAGCGCCGTTTGGCGGTCGGGTGGATCGCCGTTATGTGGAAGTTGGTCAGTTGGTGCAGCCCGGCGAAGTTTTGATGACGGTGGTGGATGCCACCAAAGTCAAAGTGGCGGGTCAGGTTCCTCAATTGCAAATTGGTCAGATCCAGCCCGGCCAGAAGGCAACCGTCACTTTATTGGATGGGCGGGAAATGCATGGGGAGGTGCATTTCGTCAGCTTGGCTGCAGAGGCTGGGACGCGCAGTTTTTACGTTGAAGTCCACGCGCAGAATCCAGAGCTGTGGCGGGTAGCGGGCGCGAGTGCCACTTTGCGTATCCACCAGCCCGCGGTTAACGCTCATCGCGTTTCACCGGCGTTGCTCAGCCTCGGCGAAAGAGGCGAATTGGGAATCAACATAGTGAACGACGCCAACGTGGTGGAATTTCACCAGGTCCAGGTCATTGGTTTTGAAGGCGACGGCACGACCGTAACCGGATTGCCGGAGCGGGTGCGTCTGATCACACAGGGAGCGGGCTTTGTGCGCCCCGGAGACAAAGTGGAAACGCGTGAGGCCGCCGAATGAAAGCCATAATTGAAGCGGCCATCGACCGCGGCCGGGCGGTCACGACGCTGCTGATCTTTTTATTTATCGCCGGCCTGACCGCGTATAAGGTCATCCCGAAGGAGGCCAACCCGGACGTTGCCATTCCGATGATGTACGTCTCCATGACTCTGGACGGCATCAGCCCGGAGGACGCCGAACGCCTGCTGGTGCGTCCCATGGAGCACGAGCTGCGCTCACTCGAAGGTGTGAAAAAAATGACCGGCATTGCCAACGAGGGCCACGCCTCGGTGATGCTGGAATTCGATGCCGGATTTGACGCTGACAAGGCGCTGCAAGATGTGCGCGTCAAAGTGGACGATGCGCGCGCAAAGTTACCCAGTGAAGCCGATGAGCCTTCGGTGCACGAAATCAACGTAGCCCTGTTTCCGGTTTTGTCCGTCGGCCTGGCGGGCCCGGTTTCCGAAAACGAGCTGGTTTATATCGCCCGCCGCCTGCAGGAAAACATTGAAGGTATCGCCGAAGTGCTGGAAGTGGATATAGGCGGTGACCGCGAAGATCTGCTGGAAATTGTCGTGGACCCGCTCGCTCTGGAAACCTACGGCATCGATTATCTGCAACTGTTCAATCTCGTCTCCAACAACAACCGTCTGGTGGCAGCAGGTAGTTTGGATACCGGGGCAGGGCGCATGGCCATGAAGGTGCCGGGGGTGATCGAAAATCTCGACGACATCCTCAATATGCCTATCAAGGTCAGCGGCGATACCACCGTAGTGTTTCAGGACGTCGCCACCATCACCCGTAGCTTTAAAGATCCGGCCGGTTTTGCCCGTATCAACGGCAAGCCCGCGGTAGTGCTGGAAGTTAAAAAGCGCGCTGGTGCCAACATCATTACCACGATTGAAAAAACGCGTGCCGTTATCGAAGAGGCCAAGCAGTATTTCCCCGCAGGCATGGAGGTCCATTACATCATGGACCAGTCCACCGAAGTGGAAAATATGCTCTCGGACCTGTTGAACAACGTTCTGACCGCCGTGGCGCTGGTGATGATCATTATTGTTGCCAGCATGGGGATGCGCTCGGCGATTCTGGTCGGCATTACGATTCCCGGCTCATTTTTCGCCGGCATTTTAGTGATCTGGATGATCGGCTACACCATGAACATCATTGTGTTGTTCTCCCTGATTCTGGTTGCCGGTATGTTGGTGGACAGCGCTATTGTGATCACGGAAGCGGCCGACCGAAATCTGGCTGCAGGCTTACCGCCTAAACGTGCATGGGGAGAAGCTTCTTCCCGCATGGCATGGCCGGTGATTTCCTCCACCGCCACCACCCTCGCGGTGTTTGTGCCGCTATTATTTTGGCCGGGCATTGTCGGCCAATTTATGAAATATCTGCCGGCGACGGTCATTATTTGTTTGATTGCGTCCTTGTTTATGGCGCTGATTTTTTTGCCGGTGCTCGGATCGGTCACCCAGCGCAAAGCCGCGCCGCATGATGTGGAGCTGAGCGCGTTTGGCCGCTGGTATGCGGCGGTGTTGCAAAAATCCTTACGCCGCCCCGCCATTACATTTTGCATTGTGATAGCCGGAGTTATAGCCACCTATGTCGCTTACGCCCGCTTAAATCACGGCGTGGAATTTTTCCCTTCCATTGAACCGGAATCCGCGCAGGTATGGGTGCGTGCGCGCGGCGATTTATCCATTTATGAACGGGATAAATTATTGCAACGCGTTGAAAATCGCTTGCAGGGTTTACCGGAAGTAAAAGCGCTTTACGCCCGCTCTTTGGTCACGGCTGGCAATGAAATGCCGCCGGATGTTGTTGGCGTTTTGCAATTTCAATTTATCGATTGGCATGAGCGCCGCCCGGCGGTTTTGATTCTCGATGAAATGCGCGAGCTCACCAAAGATATTCCGGGTGTTTTATTGGAATTCCGCCAGCAGGAAAATGGCCCTTCCAGCGGCAAACCCATCGAATTGATTGTCACCAGTATGGACCCGGAAGATGCCGATCAAGCGGCGGATATTCTGATTGCGCAAATGCAGAAAATCGGCGGCTTTGTCGATATTGAAGACGACCGCAGTTTGCCGGGTGTGGAATGGCGAATCGAAGTTGATCGCGCGGAAGCGGCGCGTTTTGGCGCGGATGTTTTGACCGTCGGCAACGCAGTGCAAATGGTTAGTAACGGATTATTGCTGGCGAAATATCGCCCGCAGGACGCCAGTGACGAAGTGGATATCCGCGTACGTTTTCCGCAGAGCTGGCGCACCCTCGATCAGGTTGAGCGTTTGACGGTCAATACCGCACGCGGTCAGGTGCCGGTAACCAATTTCATTAAATTATCGCCAGCGCCCAAAACCAGCGTGATCAAACGTGTGGATGGCAATCGCGCGATTACCATCAAATCCGATCTCGCATCCGGCCAACAGGTTGCCGAGCGTTTGAAAGCTTTAATGGATAGCGCTCCAAAATTACCCGAAGGTGTGCAGATAAAAGCGGCGGGTGAAAGTGAAGATCAACAAGAAGCGGCGAATTTTCTGGTGAGCGCATTTATCACCGCGATTTTTTTAATGCTGATGATTTTGTTGTTCCAATTTAATAGTTGGTACGAAACGATGTTGATCATGTCGGCAATTGTGCTGTCGACGGCGGGCGTCTTGTTGGGATTATTAATTAACGGTCAGTCCTTCGGTATCGTAATGGTCGGTATGGGCATCATAGGTCTGGCGGGAATTGTGGTGAATAACAACATCATTTTGATCGACACCTACAACCAACTCCGCTCGCAACGCAATTCCGCGGTGGAAGCCGCATTCGAAACCGGCTGCCTGCGTCTGCGCCCGGTATTGCTCACCTCGATTACCACCGTTGTAGGTTTGATGCCCATGGTGCTGGCGGTGAATATCAATCTGCTCGAGCCCAGCCTCGGCTTTGGCGCACCCTCGACACAGTGGTGGACGCAATTATCCAGCGCCATCGCCGGTGGCTTGGCGATTGCGACAGTGCTTACCTTATTCTTTACGCCGTGCATGTTGGTGTTGGGAGAAAATGTGCGTGAACGGCTGAAGCGGCTTCGATCGAAAGAGCCTTTGGCTGATTAAATGCCCTCTCTGAACTAAAGGCGCTTTTTGAGCGCCTTTTTCTTTGCTCGCTCCCCTTATTAACTCTCCGAATATCCTTCCGATTGTAAGTCTGGTCGGGGTGGGAGTTTTATGCTGTGAATTTTTGGTATTTCTTCTAAAGCTTCCTATACTCATAAACGCAAACAGCGATACCGGCACTGGCGCCGGCCACGACTCGCCGAATCTTTGCCGTGCGGGATTTGGCACGTCAATTATTCGACGTTGATCTAGGTCCTGCATTCTGCCGCGGGTGGTGTCGTATGCTCTCAAAGAACATGGAGAATATTTGATGTTTCAAAAACTTATGGTGGCATTGTGCGTGAGTGCAATGTTGGCTGGTTGCAGCAGTTCAGATTCCGGTAGCCGGGAAGCGCCGGGTAAGGGTTCCAGTTCATCATCCAATTCGAGCAGTTCGTCTGGTTCAAATTCGTCATCCAGCTCCACCGGTGGCGGTGCTGTCTCCAGTAGCTCTTCTAGTGGTTCCAGTGGTTTAGTGGGCAGTTCCAGTTCTTCTTCGGGAGGCTCCAATAGCGCCAGCTCGTCTACCAGCTCCGCGTCGAGCGGCGTAGTGCCGGGCGACTCTTCCAGCAGCTCAAGCTCTTCTTCATCAAGTAGCAGTGCATCCTCAAGTTCCAGCTCTAGCTCAAGCGCATCGTCGACAAGTTCGAGTGGCGGTGAGTCGGGAATTGAAATCAGAGGTACAGTAACGGCACCGGCGGCCTCGGTAACACGATTTAAAGATTTCAGCTTGGTCCGGTTTGTCATGAAATTGTTTGTCGGTGATGTCACTGCGGCGATGACCGGTCTCGAACCCGTTGGAGGTGCAAAAGTAGAGCTAATTCGTCTTGATAGTGAAGGCAATCAAGACGGACCGGTGTTGGCATCTACGGTAACTTCCTCTACCGGACACTACACGCTTGTACTGCCAACGGGAGTAGATCTCGCCGGTAATTTAGTCGTGCGCATTACAGGTTCAGACGTTGGTGAGATGCGCGCACAAGTGGTGCAAGAGAAGGTGAATATCTCTCCTGTATCAGAATTTATTTTGCGTAAATTTATTGATGAAGGTACTGATCTTTTGATGCTGAAGCCGACGGCAGTGGTGAAATTGTCCGCTCATGTGGAAGAGTACGATCTAGCTGCCAGCGGCGATCTTTCTACGTTGTTTGAGCAGCTTGAGGCGTCCGTTGGAGAGTTTATTGAAAGTCAGATAGCGACGCTTGATATCCATGAGGTGGACTCGACCGTTCTCAATGGTGATTACCACAATATCTCTATGCAAATCGAAGTGCATGACTCCGATAACAATCCGTATGGAAGTTTCGGGGTTAAGATGGTGAATGTCGACCTTGCCTTCACTGGCGATCCAAATGGCTCAGTTGATATCGCTTATAAAAATAGACGGTCCGGTGAAGGCCTGCTAAGTGGTGGTAGCGATGATGCTTTTCTGAAATATACACTCAAAATTAGCAACGACACTGGATCGTTTCCTGCGCTTTTTTCCCATCCTAATGTTTTATTAATAGAGCGTGAATTTGAGGAAAATATTGAGGGCGAGTGGGGGTGGCGATGGCCTCCGGTAACTCATCGAGTACAAAAAGTTCGCGATCAAAATTTGTTCTTTCAGTTGCCTCAAGAAGCAGCTATACGCTATGCCACATTGGATACCAATGGCGATTCAATTAACGATGCTGTGAACCCTGACGCCCGTTCTGGTGATGAAATTGTTCGTGGTTTAGATGTCTTCTTTAAACGAGCAAAAAGTGGAATGGCGACGGAAGATTTGGATGGTGCTTTTGGTCGTGTCGCCATTAATATTTTGATGGAAAATGACGGCTATATAGAGATGGAAGTGAGTAATAACAAACTGGTTTTTGCTAACGGCATAATGAACTATGCACCAACCTATCGGAATCGCCTGAGTCGAGATATTAACGGGCGCCTTGAATATGATACGGAGCTTGGAATCAGCAGAGAGATGGAGATTGAGGTTATGGACGATGGTCAGCTTAAAATCGCGGGAAATCTTATCGATGGCTATCTCAACGAAGAGGCCAATTTTTCAGTCTTTGGTGAGGTTCTATCTGATGAGGCGTCAGGCCATGAGGAGGTGGAGCTTGGTCAAACGTACTTTATAAAATTACCGGAGAGTGCGCCGGATCTCACGAACAAGCGTTATCGTTTAATGTTTGTTACGACTGGTTTTGCCGGAACAGGTGTCAAGGTGAACAACTCTCGCTTTAATTCCTTTATAACCTGGAAAAACAATAAAGAGGGGGTGGCTGACTTGGAAATGAGTATCATCTCCAAAATAGAATTTTACTCCGACATAGTGCCCAGTACTCGTTCGGTTAAGTTGGACGCAAGAGCAGAAAGTGTGGAGGGAGATGCGACGCTTATCAGCATTGCCGATGCGGACGGAGAGCTTCGCCTGCGTGGCTATTGGAGTGAAACGGCCAGCTATGGAATCTTTACTGCTGGTTTTGTCCCGGAAGGACAAGAGTCGCCTGTTTCCTTAGGCTTGGCGTATTTAATTGAGGTTGAAAAATAACCTTGTTGACCAACAAAAATCAAAAACGCCCGCGCTTCGCGGGCGTTTCTTTTTCTGGGGGGAAGTTTCTTATAGCAAGCATGTCAAAAAAAACTAATTTTAAGAAAGCTCACCAAAAAATGATGAGCTATTTCTTCTCCACCTTCACCAAAATTCCCATGTGATCCGTATAAGCCGCAGCTTGCTTTGACGCAAACGACAATTGGGTGAAGTATTTCACTTTGATGGATTTAACGGTTGCGGAGTTGTAGACGGCGACGTCGAATTTTTTGGAGTTGACGGAGTTGGTGCCGGAGTGAAGAACGGGTTTTTTGGCCCATGTGTCGGTTGGCAGAATATGGCCGGAGGTGTGTCCGTCGAGGAAGGTTAGATCCAAACCTTTGCTGATAACGTCGGGGCTAAAACTTTCGCTGGACTGATTGGTGTCGCCCATAACGAGATCAATAACCCCTCCATGGGGAGCTTGCAGAACGGCATTTTTAATTTTTTTATAGAAGGTGATGGCTTGATCCCGTTTGGTTGCAAGGCTGTTCGGAACATGGACGAACACCACAATCACGCCTTTGCATTTTGCCGCGCACCAGCCTTCGCCTTCGGCAATAAATTTCACATGGCTGTCGGAGCCGGAGCTGTGCAGGCTGAAGCAGTTGCACGCTTTGGTGCGAATGGAGGATTTAACGCGCTTGCCGGCCGTTGCCGTAATGGAGCCCCAATCCGGATGGGTGGAATCCAATTCGCCAAAGACAATTAAATCGCACTGCGCATGCACGTCGCGATACGCCTGCTGATAAATCTGTAGCGCCTTGCCCTCCACCATGCTGAGGGTTCTGGATTTGGCTTCCTGAAAACCCTTATCCGTTTCATCATCCGCCGCATCGCGTTTGCGCTTTTTACTCGGTTTGTTTACATCCATGAAGGCCGCGTCTGCGACGGGCACCAATTGCGCAGGTCCCTGCAAAGCCACATGGGGTTCGATATCCGTATTGGCGGGATATTTCAGTGCGCCGCTCTTTTCTGGATAAAGTGCAGCCAAAGTTCTCTGCGCTTGGCGCAAATGCGCCTGAGATGTGCTGGCGGCCAAACCGTGTTCTGAGGCGGAGTTGGAGTTCAGCGACTGATATGCGATCACTGCAGTCATGGGATATTCCTCTTTTGTGTGCCCGGGCAGCATATAAGCCCGGAATTCCCCCGTCCACATGGACAGGGGGATATTGAGGAATAATCAATGAACCTGTTATGCGGCTTTAGGCGCAGAACAAGCGGAAGCGGGTTTTACCAGTAATGCGATGGTGAGTGCCAATAAACCCAGCAGCAGAAATCCACCCACCAGTGGCACCAGAGTTTGATTAAACAGCTGCCCGATCAAGGTTCCGGTGGAGATGGAAATCACCGACGAAATGGCGCCGATCAATGCGGAGGCGATGCCTGCGATATGGCCCATAGGTTCCATGGCGAGGGCGTTCAAATTACCGAACAGCAAACCAAAGCAAAAGAAAATCGTCGCGGCGTAGGTCAGGAATAGCCACAGCGGCACCGCAATAACAAATTGCGCCAGCAACAGCAGTGCCGAAGTCGAGCACAGACAGATGAGCGCGGTAATGCAAATGGAGCGAGGGCCGAAGCGGCGCACCAGGCGCGAATTGGACAGGGATGCCAGTCCGAGCGTAAAGGCTAGTGCGCCGAAATAAATCGCAAAGGCGTCGCCCACGGCGTAGATATTTTGAAAGATCTGCAAGCAGGAATTCAGATAACCAATCAAAGCGCCAAATACTAGGCCCGCGCAAATCATA
This sequence comes from Saccharophagus sp. K07, assembly GCF_014336955.1. Lineage (GTDB taxonomy): Bacteria > Pseudomonadota > Gammaproteobacteria > Pseudomonadales > Cellvibrionaceae > UBA5868. The sequence continues at coordinate 204,446 of NZ_QRAI01000002.1, forward strand.
TAGCCCACAGTGGTGCGATTGGTGAGCACGGTGCGGGCGCCGTTTTTGATATTGGCGATGGAGAAGGGCACGCGGCGGGATGGCGGCAGGGTTTCCTTAAGGCGGAAAAGGCTCCACAACATAATGGAAAGACCGTAACAAAATAGCAGGCCAAAAATATATCGCCATGATCCCAGCATCAGCATAAATTGCCCGAGCGTGGGCGCTATAACCGGCACCATAATAAAAATCATCATCACCAGGGACATGATGCGAGCCATGGCATAGCCGCTGCAGCGATCGCGCACTATGGAAATGGTCGACACGTAGGGACCTGCGCCGGCAAAGCCTTGCACAAAGCGACCGATCAACATTTGCTCCAGACTGTTGGCAGTCCCGCAAATAACCGTGCCGATCAGGTACAACACAAAGCTCATGAGCAGCAGGCGTTTGCGCCCGAGCGCATCGGAGAGCGGACCACATAGCAATTGCCCAACCGCCTGCCCGCCAAACACGGCGCTGATAATAAGCTGCGCATGATTGGGATTGCTGATACTGAGATCCTGGCCTATGACCCCCAGGGCGGGCAGCATGGCGTCAATCGACAGTGCCACCACCGACATAATGGCGGCCATAAGCACAATAAATTCTTTACTGGGAAGGGAATCGGGTGGAGAAAGCTGACTCATAAAGGCGCCTAATAAACTGCAAGCAAAGACGATGTAGAGCGAATAGCTGGAGGACGCGGAAATGACCGGAAAGCTACAAGCGCTGATCTACAGCGATAACCCTTGTCGAACTGCAAAACATCAAATCGACAAAGGGCGGCCAGCCTATAAAACCGCCAAAAAGGATGCAACTGCTTTGTTATGAACGGCGTGAATTCCGGAAATATGAGTGGATTATTTTAGAAAAAATCTATCTACAGCAAATTTCCCTGCGCCGTGAGCAGCAAAATACAGCCCGCTAAAAACGAGGCATGCAGATGCAAACGAAGCGCGTATGCCACTTTGGGAGTCGACCATCACAATTGCCACTGCAAAATTGATGGCACAGATAATTCCGCCCCAGCGAATCAGTAATCCGAGAATAAACGACACGCCGACAAAAAATTGTGCCCATACCGAAAGGCGCGCCATAACCGGGGGATAGGGAAAACCAAAATGGCGAAGAAAATCCTCGAATTCCTTCATGTGAGCAGCGCTGGTGATATTGTCCAGTACGCCCCACACCAAAAAACTGCCGATCATAAGGCGAAGTAACAATAGTGTTGTGTTATCGAAACGGGCGAGTGGAGTTAGGAAAACGAGAGCAGTGCGGGAGGTATTGCGGCTGGCCATAGGATCCACCTTGGGGTTGTAGCGCGAGGGGATTTTATACCAGAGGTCGCAAGGAAAATTGTGGGATTGGCGCGGGCTTGAAAATGCGTGAAAGGCCGAAAAATCCCTCGCTCAAACAGCGAGCGAGGGTCGGCAATTGCCAGTCAGGTGAACACAGGCAATCCGTCGAGGTTTAAACTTCGACTTCTTCTACCGGAGTTTCTGGCTCTACCGGAGTCTCAGGTTCTACCGGAGTTTCTGGCTCCTCGGGAGTTTCAGGTTCTACCGGAGTTTCGGGCTCTTCAGGAGTTTCGCCTTCAACGGGTGGCACTGGTGGTTTTGGGCCTTTGCCAGGTGCTGGATGCCATTCCTGTTCGCCGGTTTCACACCATTTTTTGATATGTGGTGGGATTGGACGAGGTTTAACAGTTTCGCTTCCTTCAGCCACATCTGTTTCTTCGGTTACTTCTTCTTCAACCGGTTCTTCAGATCCGCCATTGGCAATCTCGTCACAGATGCTTTCATCCCATTCTTCATGCGGAGCATGGGGAGGGAAGGGATGCTCGTGTTCTTGGCGAGGTTCGATGGTGACGGGCTCGAGAACGGCGAAGGTCAGTTCGTTGACTTCATCCGGAACGTCAGAGGCGGCATCACAGGTGTAGGCTACGGTGTATTCACCGGCTTCCAGGAAGCCGACGTGATAGTGGTATTCACCGTGCGGAGCCAGTTTCACCAGCGCGCTTGCGACTGGATCAGATTCGCTGCCGTTGACGTCGGTTGGGATGGCATTCGCACCGGCGAAAACATACACAGCACCCAGGTCGACGGAAGGATCGGCACAGAGATCAGCGATCAACGCTGGATCCAGATCGCCATGCAGATGGCCCGCGTGATGGTTGTGAACCAGATGCAGATGTGGTTTCAGAATTACGTAGTCTTCAGCAGCTTTCAAAGACTTGCGCAAATCGAAATCGATGGTGAATTCCGCTGGCTCGTCTTCAACCAAGGTGAATTTTTTAGTGATGTGCAGGCCGTGGTCAGCTTTGCCTTCCAGTTCCAGCTCTTGGATGGTGCCGTCTTCGAATTCCACGTAGGAATCCAAAACGTCGTCTTTCACTGCGGTGATATGCAGATGAATGCCGTCGTATTCACCGGGTTCCAGCTCAAGACCGTTGATCAGGTCGGTAACTGCTCCTTCCTGCAGATCCAACAGGTTGATGCTGCGTGGCTCATCGAACTCAACCACTATGGCTTCAGCGCCTTTGGGTTTGATGGAAACACCAGTCAACTCAATCACAACAGCAGTGGCTGAGTCGACTGGGCCATCGGTAAGTGCCAGTGAGAATGGAACGGTGCTTGTGGTGGTAGAGGCATTCTCGTTACCACCGCAGCCGCTCAGCATCAGAGCAGGCACGGTGAGGATGCTCATTGCTAACGCTTTTTTCAAAAACATGGTCTTGTTTCTCCTAAAGGTTTTGGACCAGCCAAGGGTTGCCCAGCCAACTTTGTGTTGGGCTGGTCGACCTTCTTGGCCAGAGATTCCCACGTCGCCTTACCCCCGTATAACGACGTGGTTTTGACACTATAATCCCAAATTTCCCGGGAATAATTTCGACTGAGTCACAAAAGCATGTAGGTGGCGCCATTTTTTGACGTTTTTGTCCCATAATTGGCGCTGGTTCAAAGGGTTCATACATCCGCTGGCGGTATCACTGAGTTATGACGAGCTCTGCACATCAGGCGCTTTCGCGTGCGCTTTATAAGGTTTTGAGGCCGATGGTCCGGCTGTTGATGCGGCATGGAATGTCGTACCGGGCGTTTTCGGAAGTCGCGCGGAACGTATTTGTGGATGTGGCGGAAAAGGAGTTTTCGTTACCAGGACGCAAACCCAGTAATTCCCGCACGGCGGTTCTGACGGGAATCAATCGCAAGGACATCGCCAAACTAAAAAGCCGGCCACACCCTTTGTCCGAGCACAGCCAGGATGCCCCCAACCCGGCCGCGCGAGTCATTACAGCTTGGACAAACGACCCGCGTTTTCACGATGAGACGGGCAATCCCAAACCGCTGCTGGTGGAAGAGCAGCCGACACAAAGCGACAGCTTTACAACTCTGGTGAAGGATTATTCGAGCGATGTTCCGGTGCGGGCATTGATCGATGAGCTGTTGCGTATAAAAGCTGTTGCACGAGACGGCGATCATGTACAGCTACTGGTTAGCGCTTATATACCGATTGAAGACATGGCGGAAAACCTGCGCATTTTTGGTACTGCAGCAGCGGATCTGTTGAAAACCATGGACCACAACATCGGCCGTGAACCACCCGGCCCATTTCTGCAGCGCACCGTGTCATACAACATTTCAGCTGACGACCTAGAAACGATTCGCCAACGCTGCCGCGAAGAAGGGCAAGCGTTGTTGCTGCAAATCAACGAATGGCTGAGTGAATTCGAGCGCGAGAAATCGGATGCAGCCGGTCAACAAACTTTCCGTGTCGGCGTGGGGGTGTATTACCTCGAAGGCCCCAGCCCGGACGAAATCGGGGACAAGAAAATCTAATGAAAAACATAGCGCGATATTTTCTCGTTGGAGCGGTTTTGCTCAGTGGTTGTGATTCCAACAACCAGGATGAATATGCAGGCGGTATTGAAGGCACTGGCGATCGCGTCACTTTAGCGTCGGCCTATGGCACGGTTTCAGGTTTTGGCAGTGTCCACGTCAACGGTGTGCATTTCGATACAGATACTGCAGAAATCATTATTGCCGATGAAGTTGCCAGCGAAGATGAACTTGCGGTCGGCATGGTGGTGGAAGTCACCGGAGAAATTGCTGCCAATGGTAAAAAAGGTGTGGCAAAACGTGTCCGTGCTGAGCGTGTGTTACTCGGCGTGATCGAGTCCGTTGATGAAGTGGGGCGCGGTCGTAAAGCGCTGAAAATATTGGGGCAGAAGGTATATATCAACGAGGATGCAACCATTGTTGGAACCAACTTTGCGGATTTGACTGCAGGGCTTGGCGTTAGCGTCAGCGGTTTTGTCACCGATAACGGCTTGGCTGTTGCCACCTATCTGGAGCAGCGGGATATAGATATCGAAACGGCGAACCTGGAAGTGGAAGGCTATATCACTTCTATTGAACCCGAGGCGGAATTCTTTTTACTGAATGAATTGCGTGTAGCCTTCGCGGGTGCGGAGTTTGTCGGCGGTACTGAATCTGATCTCGCTGCCGGAAAACGTGTACGAGTAAAAGGTAAGTTGGATGTAGAGCAGCAAATCTTGACGGCTGCGCGCGTTAGCTTTGTAAAAGATCACGCAGCTGGTATTGATCACCGCGTCAGCGTGGAAGGTGTTATTCGCGAATTGCGCGCTGGCTCCTTCCGCATCAATACCACTTTGGTGGAATTACAAGGAGCGCGAATTGAAAATGGCTCGGCAAGTGATATCCGCGAAGGTGCGCAAGTGGTGGTATTTGGTCCGCTGGTGGAAAATAAAATCCGCGCCGAGCGCATTCGCATAAAACCGGTAAATAGCACGCGATTCAAAGGATTGGTGGAAAATATCGATCGTTCATCGCGCACATTTCAGGTGATCGATACCGATTTTCAGGTCACACAGTTTACGCAATACAAAGATGACTCCCAGGCAAAAGAGCGGCACTTTAATTTCTCCAGCTTGCGCGATGGAGAAGAGGTGGAAGTATTTGCGGTGAGTGTCGAAGGCGTTTGGCAAGTCACCCGTATTATTCGTCTCGATCAACCACTGATGGGCGCACGGGATATGTTGCGCGGCGAGATTTCCGATATAGATGAAGCCAATCGCAGTTTTCGTCTCGGGGATTTTTATATAGATGCAACCGAAATTCCGCCGCATGAGTGGAATGAAATTCTGGCGCGTGAAGGAACGCTGAATGTGGATGTCGACGGTTTTTATATAGACGACGCACAATTCCGCGCGACTCATGTGCATTTCCACCCCAAACCGCCGTGCAGCCCACATGTCTTTTATGACTGCGAGCAGAAACCGCCGGGCCCAAAAGGTGGTGAGGCAGTTCCGCCTATAGAGGCTGTCCCACCTGTGGAGCCTGTTCCAGGCGCTAAACCCTTTGGGGCACCTTCCCGTTAAGCGATTTAAACGACTGCGCTCTGCTGACTTTTGCGATCAGGTGCAATACACCTGATCGCTTTTTTTACGTGCGGTCGATTTATATCGCGCGCCAATTTTTATGCTGTTTTAACAAACTGACATCCCTTCCAGGCGGATTGCCAAACATACGCGTGTACTCGCGACTGAATTGCGACGGACTTTCGTAGCCGACTTGATAAGCACTGGTAGCCGCATCCAGATCTTCCGCCGCCATTAAATTTCTCGCCGCGAGCAGGCGCAGGGATTTTTGATATTGCAAAGGACTCAATCCCGTAATGGTTTTGAAATGGGCGTGAAAGGACGACACACTCATACCCGCAAGATCAGCCAAATGGGCAACGCTGAGCTGTTGATGAAATTGCTGTTTGATCCAATCGATAGCTTTGCTGATGCGATGGAGATGGCTGTCTTTAAAGGCGACTTGTGCAATCAACGGGCCCGAGTCACTGCACAACAAGCGGTAGAGAAGCTCCCTTTTACTCTGCTCTGCCAACACCGGAATATGTTCTGGTGTTGTGAGCAGGTCCGCCAGCCGCATTACCGCGTCTGCGGTCGGTTCATCAATTTCACCAACGAACAAACCTTTTCCAACTGCATTATCCAAGCGCCCGTTGCGATTGGTGAACGGCAATAACTCGGTAATCAGCGCCGCATTGATATCCATTTTTAACAGCATGTACGGAGCCGAGGTGGTGGCGCGCGTAATTTGACTTTGCAGCGGCAGGTCCACTGTGACAGTTAAAAATTGTCCTGCGGTGTAGGTAAAAACTTCTTCACCAACAAATACATGCTTCTGCCCCTGAGCCAGAATGCACAAGCTCGGGTTGTACACAACCGGCAGAGGTGTAGTGGTTGAACTCGCGCGAAAAATTTCCACACCGGGAATCGCAGAGGGCGTAATTCCCTCTTGTTTGGAGTTTTGTTCAAGCAGGCTGCCGAGCATTTGCAATTGGTCGGTATTCATAGTGCTGCTCCTGTCGCCTTATTTCCCCTCCACGATAAAACCCTCGCTCACAAAACACCAGCGCTAAAAACCTCAGCTGGAGGATTAGGCAAGCAACGGAGAGATGCAGGCATATCGGATCAAGGGGCAAAAAATTACAGTGGTCACACGCAAACAAGCTAAGTCAACACTTTAGAGGAGACAGTGTATGAGCCAGCAACCCAAAATTGCATTAATCACCGGTGGCAGTCGAGGTCTCGGCAAAAATATGGCATTAAAACTCGCAGCCAAAGGTCGCGATGTGATTTTTACCTACCACAGTAAACAAAACGAAGCCCAGACAACGGTGGAAGAAATCAACGCCTTGGGCCGAAAAGCGGTGGCGCTGCAATTGGATATTCGCCAGAGCAACCGTTTTGCGGAATTTGCCCAAACGGTGCGCGAGATATTGCAGCATCAGTGGAATGCAACGGGCTTTGATTATTTAATCAATAATGCCGGTAGTGGAATCGTTAAAACCTTCGAACAAACCACGGAAGAAGATTTCAACCGCATGGTGGATGAACATATAAAAGCGCCTTATTTTTTGACTCAGGCACTGCTGCCGCTGCTCAAAGATGAAGGGCGGGTATTAAATATTTCTTCCGGCCTTACCCGCATGGTGTTTCCTGGATATTCTGCCTACGCGATTATGAAAACTGCGGTGGAGGCTTTTACCTTATATCTTGCAAAAGAATTGGGTCCACGGCGTATTCGGGTCAATACCTTGGCGCCTGGCGCCATTGAAACGGATTTTGGTGGTGGCGCGGTGAGAGATAATCAAGATTTAAATCAGCGCATTGCCGCGATTACCGCGCTCGGACGAGTCGGTGTGCCAGACGATATAGGTGGTGCAGTTGCAGCGATTTTTGCAGATGACGCCGGCTGGATTAATGCACAAAGGATAGAAGTTTCCGGCGGTCAGGGATTGTAAGCCTCGAGGAAAATCAGCATGTTTTGAAAATAAAAAAGCCCATCGGATATTCTGATGGGCTTTTGCTTTTTTTATTGAAAGTTTTAGTTGCTGGCAGGAACGGTTAATTGGCCGCTCAAGTTGGGCACTGTCCAGTTCACGTAGGAGCTTACGTTCGGCTGGCTGCCGGAGGTGGCGAAACTGCCGGTAGTGGCGGATTCGTCGCCAGCCAGGAATTTACGCACGAAAGCTTCCGCCGGAGCACTGTACTGACTTCTCCAGGCGCAGTGATCCCCGCCCGCGCCTATGTAACCGATATTGCTGCCAAAGCCGAGGCCTTCATAAATCATTTGTCCAGCTTTGGTGGCTACCCACGCGGAATTGGGGTCGAGGTTGGCAATGCCGGGGTTATCGATAACCAACAATCCGCGCGGCGCGATCAGACCGATAATGGAGTGAGTGTCGATTGGCAGTTTATTTAACTGATGGCCGGAGGTGCTGTTGGAATTGGTAAAGGCTCCCAGAGAACCTGGATTCAGCCACCGCTCATAGCTCATGGCGTGATAAGGCTGCTCGCCGGAGGCGTCGATTCTCGGCACCAGACGCAAGGCGGGCACGCCGCCAATACCGGATTCAACCGGCATGGACAGCGCAATACGCGCGTCGAATGCGGAAGCGATAAAAGGCCCTTTGCCAAAGCGCGAGCAACCTGTGGCGCCGACTCTGCTGGCGTTAAAGCGCGAATCCTTCTCCAGTACGTCGATGATTCGGCTCACACCCCAACCCCATGCGGCCAACAAACCGGCGGAGTGATTGCTGCCGTAGAGGTCGTAGAATTTGCCGGCCTTAGGACCGCTGCCGCCGTTTTCTGCGCCGAGGTCATAAGGGTTATAGGTAATAGTGGCGACGTTGTAACGATTCAAAATCGTCTGCAACTGCGAGGGAATACCGTTGCCGAAGAAGCCGCCACCATAGCCGATCATCACCGGGAATGGCCCGCTGCCGCTGGGCGTATTGATGGTTGCGGTGAAGGAAATGGATTTGCCTTTATCCGATACATTAACGGTAAGTGTACTGCCGCTGATGGAGCCAGTGACGCTCTCGGGCGGCGTCGGTTTTTCACCGTAAATGTAGTTGTACGCCTGTTGCAGAATTTCCTGGCGACGGCACCACCACTGGCCCTTGTCGGTAATACGGGTACCGTCCAGTTTGGTGAATGGGTCGGGCAGATTGGGACTGTCGGGCAGAGATCCTGCGCCAGGCAAATTACCCACTGTGCAATCTGCACCCGGATTTTCCGCGGTTTTTGGAGCTGGTGGCGGTGGTGGAGGTTCAACCAATTTGCCATTGGCTGAGAATATCGCGATACCGGAAAGCGTCGGGTTTTCCATAATCGCGGAGACTTCAATCGTCAGTGCATCATCGGCAACGACTATATCTTTGAAAGTGCGATCGTACGCAGTGAATTTGCCGACTTCGCTATAAATATCGAGCGCAGAAATCACTTCGCGCCCTTCGATAGAAACATTAAAAAGGCGCGTATTAGCGGCATTCACATAAAGCTCTGCAAAACTCAGCCTAACGTCGTAAGTGCTGTTGGTTACTGGAATTTCATAAGAAAAAACGCCGTATTTTTCGGATTGATAAAGCGCATCACCTGTTGTCCCATCAATAGCATTGGTAACGGAATTTGGTGTGCCGCCGCGACCGAAGTGATCTTCTTCGTATTTAATGCCATCCACAGTAACCGCTGCAGTGCCTCCCACATTGATTGCATAAACCAACGGCAAGGTACCGGAGCCGCTGGAGCTGGACGATGAACTGCTCGAATTCGAAGAAGAGCTGCTGGATGAAGAGGAAGAAGAACTGCTACTGCTTGAGGATGAGCTGCTGGACGAGCTGCTAGATGATGAGCTGCTTGCTGAATTCGCGGGTGGTTCGCTTCCGCAAGCAACAAGACTGGCCATCAAAGCAGTCAAATAACATTTTTGGAGCGTTTTCACGGGTGTCACCTGGTAAGTTAATGTCGTTTTAGTTTTATTTGCGAGAGCGGGGCGTTGTCTGAAAGGCAAAATCTTGAGCAATCTGTATCAACATTTGTGCAGCACTAATCCACAACAGTGGACACAGAAAATCATGCGCGCAGTTAACCTTCTGCATTACCCTGCAGGGCCTTGGCCGTTGATTTCAATTGTCCTATTGGTATGCGTTGTATATTCGAAAAAACGGCCAAATTATTCGCCACGGCAGCATATCACCGGCGTTATTATCAAAATGTGGACGATCTAACAAATTGCCGTGGCATTAGGCTTGACGCAGCAGGTTCATTTAAAGAAATGAGAAGACCGACGTAGAATATATGTAGATATGGTAATTTTGAAAACAAAATAACGTTAAAAAAATATTAGTATATAGTTAATAAAAATGTATGTGGGTTGGATTTTTATATTTCTAGCAAATGTGGCGATCCGCAATGCATTGTCAAAATAAATCATATTTATTAGGTTGGTGGGGGGAGTTAAAAGCAATATTTGTTCAATGCTTATCGATTGCCATAGAAAGTAGTACTCATGCATGCAGCGCATTGAAAAAATAATTTTAATAAAGCTGAACCTTTTAATTTCTTGTTACGTACAAATCTGAATGCGTATCACGGATGGAGTAAGAACCGGTTGAGTCACCGATTCAGTCAATCTGGTCGCGCACGAGTAAAGCCCTTTGTGCAAGACGAGGGTCGATTGATTGTCGCTATGGTGGATTGGGAGCGTTTGCAGAATTATGCGATAGGCGTGAAGAGGGTTCAGACGGTAAAATTCCGGAGATCTGTAGACCATATTTTATACATGTAGAGATTCATACCATTACGACCAACATAACTGGGAGTGTCCATGTCTCGAGAAGTAAAAAAAGTAGTAATCGCAGGAGGGGGTACGTCAGGGTGGTGTACAGCAATGGCGTTGTCCAAACAGTTTGGCTCATTGCTTGACATTACGCTAATCGAATCAGAAGAAATCGGTACTGTCGGTGTTGGTGAAGCTACGTTCCCGACGATCTGTACATTCCATCAAATGCATGGAATTGATGAAAAAGAATTTCTGCAAGCAACCGGCGGCAGTATCAAGCTTGGTATTTCGTTCGAAAACTGGGCGCGCAAGGGCGACCGATATATCCACTCATTCGGCACAGTGGGCCAGTCCAATTGGATTGGTGATTTTTATAATTATTGGTACGCCGCCAAAGAATACGGTTACGAAGGGGCGTTGGAAGAATTCTGCTTTGAATTGCAGGCGGCCACGCACCATAAATTTGCCATTACCAAGAATCCGCGAATCAATTACGCCTATCATTTTGATGCGGGACGTTATGCGAGACTTTTGCGTAAACTCAGCGAAGAAAAAGGCGTAAAACGTATTGAAGGAAAAATCATCGAGGTAAAACAAAACGCAGACACAGGTTTTATTGAATCTGTGGTGATGGAGTCCGGTGCCCGCATTGACGGTGATTTTTTTGTGGATTGCACAGGTTTTATCGGTCTGCTGATCGAAAAAACCTTGCATGCAGGTTACGAACATTGGGGCCATTGGCTGCGTAACGACAGCGCGGTGGCGTTGCAAACCGAATTTTCCGGTGATATTCCTCCTTATACTCGCGCGATTGCCCACGACAGCGGTTGGCAGTGGAAAATTCCTTTGCAACATCGCCAGGGTACAGGCCACGTTTATTCAAGTGCTTATATATCCGACGAAGATGCGCGCAATACCCTGTTGCAGCATTTGGACGGCGATATTCGTGTTGAATTGCGTTTGTTGAAGTTCAAAACCGGACGACGCAAAAAAGCCTGGGTGAAAAACTGCGTTGCAATCGGCTTGGCGGGAGGGTTTGTTGAGCCTTTGGAATCCACCAGTATTCATTTAATACAGGCGGGTATCACGCGGCTGATACAGCTGTTTCCATTTGCCGGTTGTTGCGAAAGTCTGGCCAAGCATTACAACGAACTGTCCAGAGTCGAATACGAAAAAATCCGCGACTTCATCATAATGCACTACAAGGCCACCGAGCGGGACGACACGCCTTATTGGCGCGATTGCCGCGATATGGAGGTGCCGGACTCTCTGGCGGAACGAATGGAGTTATATAAAGAATCCGGCATTCTCTTTATGGGGGCGGGCGAGGTGTTCCGCACGGATTCCTGGTTGCAGGTATTACAAGGGCAGCGGATTTTCCCGCAGCGCTACCATCATTTTGGACATACGATGGACAAAGAGCAGCTTATGCAGGCCCTGAATAAACTCAAAGGCGATATTTCAACGCTGGTCAGCAAAATCCCATCGCACGGCGATTTCCTTAAAGCTTACTGCCCAATGCAGTGGGACTGATAAACCAAAGTGGACTGATAAAACGGATGCAAATCTGGGCATGGATGCTCTTTATCACCGCTCTCCAGATTTGGTTTTAGGCGCAAATTCGATATTGCCATCTTTTACCAGCCATACCCCTCTCTCCGTAATAACCGCAAAAGGAATGGTGTGCAGCAAGCTCAAATATGCGTGAGTTTCCGCAGGGTAGGCGCTGAGCACATGGCTGACGGTCAACATGTGAATTTCTGCTCCCTCCGGTACATCGCCTCCGATTTTATTGATGACCAGGCATGATTTGGATAAAGGTGTGGTCCTGGTAATCGTTGGTGTTGCCTTGGAGACGCTGACTTTGGTGTGACCGCCAATTTGTACAGCATGTGGATCCATGTTGGCAGCCAGAATAAAAACATCCCATTCCTCTTCATTTTCTCCTGGCACCACCACGGTATTGAAATGATGCGAGCAGGAATTGACACCGTTTTCCAACGCGGCAAGGCGTGCATTTAGCATGGAAATTTCAGTCTGACTCGGCTCCCGTTTCGGCTCAATCGATATCTCCGGAATTCCATTTTTATCGTAAATAACGTCCGCAATTATGCTGACCTGCTCAGGGTTTTTTTCATAAAACGATACCGTGTAATCCTCCTGATTCGGGTAGGCGACCCAGCCGACAAAATTTGGATAATTTCCCGGATAAATCCGTTCGAGCAGAAGATCCGAAGCCTCTGCAGTGCGAATGTCCCGCGCGAAGATTTCCTTACCAACTTCAGAGACGCGAGCCGCGGTAGCAGACTCCTCAGCGGTCAGTGGCACTGCAGACATGGGGACTGCGGAGTTCTTTTTTGCAATTGTGGCATTGCAGCCCATTAACATCAGAAGGGTTAAAAGGACGGCGGCTTTCATAGGGGGGGGCCTGAGTCGGTAAGAGCAGGGCCGGAATCATAACTGGTATGAAATAGTGAGGCGAGTGGAGAGGGCAGGGAATGGAACGGGAGGAACGGGATAGGGCAAAGGGCCGGCGATTAATGTTTCGCTCCGATTGGCTTATGCCGTGCTTGCGCCCCAGTAATAGAAACTATTTAAAAATCAAGCGGTTGTAAGAGTTTTTTGCCTTTATATCAACTGTCGTCAGCTGTTGATGGGATTCATGGTTATTTGGGTTTGGCGTTCACATGCCCATTAAGTCACAAATATTCTCGTTCTTATACATAACAAGCCTATCCGAGCGGGGCATTTATTGTGCTAAGCTTGGCGCGTAATATTGTGTTGCATTAAGTGGCAATAAGCCCCGTAGGCGTAAACGTAGGCACCCTCGACAGGCTCTTGTGAGCCCAAGAAGGAATCTGAAAATGGCATCGCATAAACGAGCGCAAACTCTAAAAGTTAACTAAGCGCGCAAAACAGCCGGCTATTCAACAGATACGTTTGACGTTAAAAGCTTGTTTGCTGGTGTGATGGTCGGGAATGGCCTATCCATCACTTCTAATAAAAACAACTAGCTTGTGCCAGAGTTTTAACGTTCATGAAGAATGATATGGAAAAAGTATCTGCAAAAGTTGCTTACCTGGTTAACCAGTATCCCAAAATAAGTCACACCTTTATCAGACGAGAAATTCTCGCTTTGGAAGCGCAGGGAACTTCTGTTGTCCGTATATCTGTCCGTGAAACCCAGGAACAGCTCAGCGATAGCATCGATCGCGAAGAAAAGAAAATTACCCATTACATTTTGGGACAGAGCAAAGTTAAAACAGCTTGGAATCTCATAAAGGCATTTTTGCTGTGTTTGCCCAAGTTGTTACCTGCGCTCAGGAGCACTGTTTTTCTTTGCAAACGATCATGCGCGCTTTTGCGGCCCATAATTTATTTATTTGAAGCCTGCTCCTTATATCAGTTTTGCAAGAAGCAAAATATCGGTCATATCCACGTCCATTTCGGAACCAATTCAACTACCGTTGCCATGCTCTGCCGAAAGTTGGGTGGACCTACCTATAGCATGACCATCCACGGCCCCGAGGAATTTGACTCCCCAAAGGCAATAGCATTGGACGAAAAAATTCGCCATGCAAAGTTTGTTGTTGCCATTTCTTCATATTGTCGAAGCCAGCTTTTCCGCTGGGCGCAATCGTCTGACTGGCCAAAAATCGCGGAAGTACATTGTGTTGTTAATACGGAGTTTCTTGTTTCGGACAATGAGTCAGCAATTGAGCCAAAACGCTTTTTGTCGGTTGGCCGTCTGTGTGAACAGAAAGGGCAGATGCTTTTATTGGCGGCGTTTCACAAGGTGTATCTGCGTCATCCCGATGCACAATTGCATTTAATCGGTGACGGCGAGTTCCGCGAGCCAATCGAAAAGTTCATTCAAGAACATGGTCTGCAAAACAATGTTTATCTGCATGGTTGGCGGGATTCCAATTATATCGCCGAGCAATTGGATAAATGTTCTGCCATGGTTTTGCCCAGTTTTGCCGAAGGTCTACCTGTGGTCATCATGGAGGCCTTTGCCAGATGTCGGCCTGTTATTTCTACCTACATCGCGGGTATTCCGGAGCTGGTTACACCGGATTGCGGCTGGTTGGTTCCTGCCGGCCATATTGAAAAACTTTCCGAAGCAATGGAGGAGGCGTTGAGCACGTCTCCCAGCCAGCTTTATGCAATGGGTAATCGCGGTCTTAATAAAATAAATCAAGCTCACAATCCGGCTATTGAAGCGAAAAAACTTTCATCTCTTTTTGGCGGTTGATCATGATGAATATTAGTGCTTCTGACATTTTGTTTATCTTTACGGTGCTCGCGCTTATTCCTTCCATAATCTTTATTGTGGAGCTGATTATAGGTGCGCGATCTCGGCCTGCAGATGAATATCCGAGCACGGGGCAGCGCTGTGCCATTTTGATGCCGGCTCATAACGAGGAGTTAGTAATAGAACGCGCGTTACAGTCCATCGAAAGTCAGCTAGCCCCGGGTGATCGCATCATTGTGATAGCGGACAATTGTGATGATGCGACAGCGGAAATCGCCCGCCGACATCAATGTGAGGTGCTGGTGCGGAACGATAAAGAAAACCGCGGTAAAGGATTTGCACTGGCTTATGGTTTAGAGCACTTGGCGCAAGATCCGCCTGATATGGTGATGATTTTGGATGCCGACTGCGAAGCAACTCCTGGCTCCATCAGTGCGCTTAAAGCGGCTTGCGCGTTCTTGAATCAGCCTGTGCAAGCCAATTATCAAATGCGTTCAGGTACATCCGGCAATGTCAGAAGCAATATCACAGAGTTCGCGGTTTACATAAAAAATCACGTTAGATTAGCGGGTCTGGACCAGCTGGGGGGCAGCGTGCCAATTACCGGATCCGGTTTTGCTGTGCCGTATCATTTATTGGAGAAAGTTGATCTGGCTTCTGGCGAAATTGTGGAAGATATGAAGCTCGGTATTGATCTCGCGCTCGGGGGCAATCGGGTTCGCTATGTACCAGATGCATTAATTACCAGTCCATTACCTACAAGTGAGGAAGCCGCAACGACTCAGCACAAACGCTGGGAACATGGTCATGTAAGCATGATCATCAAGTATTTCCCCGCGCTTATCCGCAATGCAATTGCCAAAAGGAGCTGGTCGTTACTGATGACCGCCTTGGATTTGGGTGTCCCGCCGTTCCTGGTTTTGACGGCTTTTAATATTTGTTTGTTTGGTGCCGTCGCTGTCCTCGACCTGTATTTTTGGGATTTCCGTTCATCGGCACTGATCCTGTCCATATTGGTATCCCAAACGATTGTATTATTGGTGGTCAACAGAACCGCTGATGAGGCGCGCCTTGAATCGTCTGATGTGATCAGCGGCATTCATTACCTGACCGGCAAAATGGAAATTTACAAATCGCTGCTGAAAAGAAAAAAATCCGGTTGGGTTAAGACAGGCAGATAAATTGGCGGAAACTGAACCCCAAGTAGTGCTTGGCAGCCGCTGAAAGAAAGCATGCGGCTGCTATTAATCCGGCTTGTTCAGTCAATCTAAAATTCTAGTGCCCCACTTGCATCTGGAGGCTATGTTTTATTTTTGGACAGTGAAGTACCTTCTTCCCCATGCGTTCCCATCCAGACGCTTTGATGTTCCGCTAACGTAAATGAGCCTTGGAGCTTCTCGCCTTTTCCCTTTTTGTCCGATCCAAATTCACTCTGCATTGCTTGCAATAAACTCTATACCGAACTCGCTGGTCAAACATTTTATACATTGAAGTAACCCTGCAGCTGGTAAGCTTCGCAGGGTACATTGCTTACGGCTTATTGGTGACTGACTATGTCGCAAAAACCAGATTGGCAGATTAGCACGCTGATGCGCGAGGATATCGAAATCTTGCGCGCCATGCTAAGGATGTTTGGTAAAGCGTTTGAGGATCTCGCCACCTACACTCAAGCGCAGCCGGATGACGCATATGTTGGCTCGCTATTAGCCAATAATTCCTTTATTGCTATTGCTGCTTTATCTGACACCAGAATTGTTGGTGGTCTTGCGGCCTATGTGCTGCCGAAGTTTGAGCAAGCCCGCTCGGAAATCTACATTTACGATTTAGCTGTCGATGCAGATTTTCGGCGGCAGGGAATCGCTACGGCCCTTATAGAGGAATTAAAACGAATTGCGCGTGCTAGAGGCGCCTACGTTATTTTTGTGCAGGCCGATTATGGCGATGACCCGGCAATTGCGCTCTATACCAAAATGGGCATCAGAGAAGAGGTTTTGCACTTCGATATTCACTCAAATGACTAAATCCCGGTGAGCAAACAATAAAAATAAATTTCTTGATTTGATGGCCGGTAAAACTGTCGCGCCTTATAAGAACCGCTGCGTAAAAATCAACAGCTTGTGCCTCTCGCCTGCCTGGACCAGTTAAAGGGTACGACCAGTCAGTCAAATTCAACGGCTTTTCGTCATAAAAATCGAAATGTTCACATTTCTTCGCCGCACCTGAGTGATCACTTCGCTCCACTTAGCAGGTATGATTTGGCGCTGTTGAACAATCGCGCCACTGGCAAGTCTATGGGCATCCAGATGATTGTTCGCCAACATCGTTTTTACAGAGGAATACACAATGAAATTAGAATCGCTTGCTCTGCATGAAGGTTACTCCTCAGAACCCACGACACGAGCGGCCGCTGTACCAATTTATCAGACCACTTCCTTTACCTTTGACGATACTCAACACGGCGCGGATTTGTTTGATTTAAAGGTGGCGGGCAATATCTATTCGCGCATTATGAACCCCACCAATGCGGTTCTCGAAGCGCGACTGGCAGCGATGGAGGGCGGTATTGGCGCGCTGACGGTATCCTCAGGCATGGCGGCGATCACTTATGCCATTCAATGTATTGCATCCACTGGCGACAACATCGTGAGCACCAGTCAGCTGTACGGTGGCACCTACAATTTGTTTGCTCACACTTTCCCACGCCAGGGCATAAGCGTGCGCATGGCCGACGCCGCGCAGTTCGATGCTATTGAAGCTTTGATCGACGATAAAACCCGCGCGATTTTTTGTGAATCCATCGGCAACCCTGCCGGCAATGTGGTGGACATCGCCCGCTTGGCGGAAATTGCCGAGCGCAATGGTGTGCCGCTGATTGTAGACAATACAGTTGCGACTCCCTATTTGTGCCGACCATTTGATTTGGGCGCGCATATTGTGGTGCATTCGCTGACCAAATATATCGGTGGCCACGGCACTACAATTGGCGGCGTGATTGTGGATTCCGGAAAATTCGACTGGGTGGCCAATAAAAAACGTTTCCCTATGCTCAATGAGCCAGATCCTTCCTATCACGACGTGGTTTACACAGAAGCGTTGGGCGCAGCTGCCTACATCGGTCGCTGCCGTGTTGTTCCTCTGCGAAATACCGGCTCGGCATTAGCGCCACACAGCGCATTTTTGATTATGCAAGGTTTGGAAACTCTCGGATTGCGCATCGAGCGCCACTGTGACAATGCCCTGGCGGTGGCGAACTATCTGCGTCAACATCCCAAAGTAAACTGGGTGAATTACGCAGCACTGCCGGACAGTCCTTATCATGCGAATTGCCAAAAAATCACTGGCGGTAAAGCCTCGGGAATTTTGAGCTTTGGCATTAAAGGCGGCAAAGAAGCAGGCGCACAATTTATTGATGCCTTAAAAATGATTTTGCGTCTGGTCAATATCGGCGATGCAAAATCCCTTGCGTGCCATCCTGCGACAACCACGCACCGTCAATTAAGCACAGAAGAATTGAAATCCGCAGGTGTTTCTGAAGACTTGGTGCGTTTGTCTGTCGGTATTGAACATATCGACGATATCATCGCTGATATTGCGCAGGCGCTGGAAAAAGTCACTGTGTAAATGGTTAAAAAAGGCTGCAGAAATGCAGCCTTTTTTTCAGGTGTAACCTGTCATAAATAAAATTGCCCCCGCACCTAAATCCTCTCCCGGAGGGAGACTTGGTTGTGCCAATGTCAGCGCGCGGACCATTACTCCCTTTCCCTTCGGGAGAGGGTAGGGTTGAGGGCTCAAGCTGTTTCCAGCTTTCCAATCAGCGCATTATCCAATTCTTCTGCACGTATATTGGCCGGCCTTGCTCCTATGCGGTCGACGTATTCGCGAAATGCAGGTCGCTCTTCGATAATTTTCTGCTGCATTTCCCAACCTAGATAACTCGCTGCCAATAGATCCGCTGCAGTGAAATGGTCGCCACAGAGATAAGATCTTTTTTGCAGCTCTTTTTCTAAAGTATTGACCGTGTCTTCAATGCGGCCGCAGCCCGCAGACACGGCTTTTTCGCCGTCTATATCCCAACCGAAGGATTTTGCCGTAGTTGCCATTTCGAGCGGTCCGGCAATAAAAAATATCCAGCGCAAATAAGAGCCTCGTTCCGGATTGTCTATTGGCGGTGCGAGTTTTTTCTCCGGGAAACGATCCGCAAGATAAGTGCAAATAGCGCCGACTTCCGTAATCACAACGCCTCGGTCTACCAAGGCGGGCACCTTGCCCATGGGGTTGAGCGCCAAATAATCCGGCGCCTTCATGCTTTTGCCAAATTCTTTAATAACAACTTCGTAATCCGCACCGACTTCTTCCAGCATCCAGCGCACGATGCGACCGCGCGACCAGGGGTGGGTATAAAACGTCATGGCTGCCATTTTCAGTCTCCTTCTAGGTGTTAGTTAACGAGCGAGATCAAAATAACGCTTATATAGGTCGAAAGCCGTCCTAGTTTGATGGCATTATTTCGCCCAACGTGCATCCTGTGAGAGAAAGCCATGACGGGTCCCGTTTCCCGCGTACTGACAGTGCTGGAGCTTCTGCAAAGTCACAAGCTGCTGAGCGGCGCTGAGCTTGCGGAAAAGCTCGGGGTCGATCGCCGCACTGTGCGGCGCTATATCACGGTGCTGGAAGATATGGGTGTGCCGGTGACCACCGAACAGGGCCGCTACGGCGGTTATATGCTGGTGCCGGGCTTTAAATTGCCGCCGATGATGTTTACCGATGAAGAAGTATTGGCTGTATCCCTCGGGCTGCTGGCGGCGCGTCAACTGGGATTGGCCGAAGCCGCTCCGGCCATAGAGAGCGTGCAGGCAAAACTTGAGCGGGTGATGCCGGATGGCCTGAAGCGGCGCGCTCGCGGGGTAAGCGAAACCACCAAGCTGATGCTCGCCCGCTCGGCGCCACCGCTCGACAACCGTTTGCTGATGACCTTGACTCAGGCAGTGCGGGAAGAACAGCGAATCAGCTTTACCTATCATCACCCCGACCGAGAACCTACGTGTCGCGAAGTCGATCCCTACGGTTTGCTCTTTCAGCTCGGTCGCTGGTATATGAGCGGCTACTGCCACCTGCGCGGCGACATGCGTTCATTTCGTTTGGACAGAATTTCCGGCGCGCAACTTATGCCGCAAAAATTCAAGCGTCCAGCGGATTTCGATATTGCCCATCATTTTATTCAAAGCCTGAATTCCATGGCGACCCATAGAGTGCTGGTGATTTTGCACACCGACACCGAAACAGCAGCAGGTGCGTTTACATTTTGCCCCGATGCACGAGCCTTATTCCGCCATCATGAACAAGGCGTATTGCTGGATACCAATGTGGATAATTTGGAGTGGTTTGCCAGTTGGTTGGCGCAATTGCCGTTTACTTTTACCATACTGGAGTCAGAAGAATTAAAAGACGTTTTGCGCGAGAAGGCGGGTAAATGGATTGAAGCTTGTGGAAGAAGCCATTAGATTACGACTGCCAAAATTAACCTAAGGATTGAATGTTTATTATGGGAATATTGTTTGCGGAAGGCGCTACCAGGAACCAAAAAATAGGAATCAGTATAGTTATTTGTGTTTCGTTGCTGGTGATTTTAGGGATATTTAATGGAACATTGGTAAACAATAGCGTCTTAAAAGTTGCCGCCATAGTTACCGCATTTTTATCGATTGTCTGCGTCCCTCTCACCATTCGCCCGGTATTGCACATGTATGCTCATGAATATGCCGGAAGGCCTATAAAACGGTGGCGGATGTATTTGGGCTTTACGCTTATGGTTCTGATATTTCTCTACATTGCAACAGCAAGAGGAATTCCAATTATCCTGAACTATATCTTGTCTTCTCCTGGCGAAATAATCGTAACCATCAGATCGAAAGACAGCGATTACAAAACAAAGCATTGCAGGGCGGGCGGTATTAATGTTGTGGAATTCAATTTGTTTCTGAATAGCGAAATATGCGGATTTCAGCGCGAGCATTGGGAGGTATTTAAACCGGGAGATCAGCTTACGCTGCTCGGGCGTAAGTCGCCATTTGGGTTTTCATATCAGCGTTATAGCTTGGATGTGCGTTAAGGCGGCATTAAAGCGTATTTTTATGATGCCACTCTCCGTGCATCGCTGCTCTTTCTATTCTTCCATTGCCCAAAGAGGCGGCGATGCGTCAGTTTTGAAATGGATACAACCCGCTCTTTAGTCCCTTCATATTCCCATTTAACGGGCGCACGCTTTAAATATTCAAGCCATTGCTCGGGATGAGGGCGGTTATGAAACCATGCGAAACCCGTATTTATAATGTCCGATTGCGTGGTTGGTGGCAGGTTTTCAATAAAGTGTAGGATCTCTGCGTCAAATTCGGGTTCATTATAGAAATAAAGTGATGCTAATGCTCCATAGCAAATAAAATTGGCGGCATGCTCATCATCAGATCCGCAAGAGCTTCGGATGGCCTGGAGTGTGGTTGTTAAGGTTTTATGCGACTTTATTGTTTTTAAATCATGTGCCGCCTTTTTGACTGTTTCGTAAGTTCGCAAACATTGGACATCTTTAGCTGATTTACAAGTTTGCAGTATTTTGATAGATGAAGGGTAGTTTAGGCCATGAAGTCCCAAATACAATGTTTCAAAAAGTTGAACTGGCCGGATTTGAATATCGGTCGTAGACGTGTTGTTGGAGCAGGCCGAAAAGGAGCCCAGGACTCCAGCTATGGATCCTAGCGCTACAGTCATTTTCATCAAGGTGCCTCTCATTTAAATATTCTCCAATTTGGATTTCCTTCAGAAGTTGGAGATTTCTCGATCCGCTCCATAACGTCAACGATATTAGATGGCCTGTTAACTACTCCAAAGTCGATCTTATTCGTTGCTCCTGCCGCAGGAACCCCAAAAACCTTATGCCAAAGCTCAGCAAAGTGGATGGTGTAACAACCATAGAATTTTGAGACAAAGTTAGAAGGTTTAACAAATTTCCGGGCAAGAGACTTGTTGTCTAGAATTTGCTCCAATGGAATAGTGTCTCTCTTAAAGGCGGCAGATCCGCAAGCTTCGTTATGTGTTAGTGAAAGCATGAGCTCATTCCCACTTGCGTGGCCGCTGTACCAAACTCTTGTTATTGAGGCATCGGGCATCGAGTCAAGATATCTCCAAAAGTCACCTGGAGTTCTCAAACCTTTATATGTGATTCCATTTTCAATGGCTAGGCTTTTAATTCTATGCATGTAGTTATGGCCGCCTCTCTGGATAACTTTATCTGCGGCGGCTTTTCTAATGCTGTGAAGGCCTATTTTGGGAACCAAGGTTTATGCATACACGATGAGTCTTTATGGAACCGCATAAGGTCCGGTGATCAAGTGATTCTGCACGGCCGAAAATCACCCCTGGGGTTTTTCAAACAGGCTTTTTTGATCGGTGGAAAAAAGGTGAGTGAGCTTCGACTGCAACCGATTTCGCGGAGATTTATCGCGGGGGCACACGCCTAATCGTTTGGATGTCTAGTTGTCATTCTGGAAATAAGTTCACAGAACTATAAGTCGAATCATGAAATCATAAGGCGGTTTCACTCGGGCTGACCTGACGCAGCGGCCCTTTGATTTTGACTACAACAACATCCGGGTACCTCATGAACAAGCCTTTCGTAAAAGGAGTGATGTTGGCTCCAACGCTAACTTTTGCTCTGTGCGCCTCACTTCTCGTTGGGTGTGGAGGGGGCAATTCTTCGTCTTCGTCCAACAGTTCAAGTTCTTCCAGTTCTAGCTCATCGAGTTCATCAAGCTCATCCAGTTCATCCAGCAGTTCGTCATCCAATGGTGGTGCAGATAATTTCGTTTTGTTGTTCCGCGACGATTTTAATTATCTGGATACATCGCGCTGGCAATTGATGGAGCACAGCTGGGGCGGCAATTTGGCGGTTTTTTCCCGGCAGTCGGTCAGCGTCAATAATGGGTTGATGACGTTGCAATTATTGCCCGCGCCGGATAACACCATTGTGGATGGCGAAAGAAAACGGTTTTATGGCGCTGAGGTGCGTTCGGTGCAAACCATCCGTTATGGTCGCGTAACCGCTCGCGCGAAATTCGCCAAAGGCTCTGCAGTGGTCTCTTCCTTGGTAACCATTTATACCCCGTGGCCGGCGGACAATTGGAACGAGCTGGATATTGAAATGCTCGGGAAAGATCCCAACCAAATTCAATACAACGCCATGATCTACGACGGCCCGCGCGTTCAAAATCCCACCCAGTCCGTCACGCCGACACAATTTCCAGCGCTTAAATCTCTCGGCTTTGATTCGTCCGCAGATTTTCATACCTACACCATCCAATGGACGCCGGCGTCCGCCGAATTTTATGTGGACGGCGAGCTGCAACATGTATGGACACAAAAAATCGACCTGATGAACCTGCCGCAAAATATTCTGCTGACCATCTGGGCATCCGACAGCGCCGCCTGGGCTGGTCCGGTAACGAATGAAACGGCGAATGCGAAAGTGGTTTATGATTGGGTTGAGGTTTACGAGTATCGGCCGTAGGTAAATTTAAAAAAACACCCGCGAGAAGCGGGTGTTTTTTTATTCCGATTTACTGAATTAATAGGCAGCAATCATTTATCGCTGCTTTCATAGTGTTCGCCATGCATTAACTTGTCCAATGCTTCGCACTCTGAAGATTTCTTGATCTTCCCCTGATGAAATGGACACTCTTTTGTTGGTAAGCGTCTCACTCTAGATCCGGTCGGCCAGTGGCTTCACATGCGTTCAATACGTTGCTCCTAAATTCCACCTTCTCCGCATCTGTATCTACCTGCACAATGCAAAATGGATAGGCAATGACGCCTGAGCCTCCGCAGCCTGGATGATTAGCTGTAAAATTGTCGTATTTCACAAGCAACTCATTGCCATCCAATCGTACTATATCGTTGATGACGACCCACTCATTATTCGTCCCGCGCTGTCCCCCGTAAACCATCACCAGCGGACCTTTTGAAAAATCGACTGAAGGCAGCTCTCTGGATGTCCCATAACCCATGCTCAACCATATCGCTTCGAATTCTTCACTGGTTTTGATCACCATATTGGCCGCCTCACTGTTTTGGGCGTTGGAAGAACTCTTGGGACATGCGATATCGGTAAAATGTACACTTTCTCCCTCTGCCTTAATTCCATCCTGTCCACCACATGAGGCAATAAATCCCAACCAGGCCGAAGCTAGAATCACACCGAATCCACCTCTCATAAATCCACTCCTCAGTTCCTGCTGATAAAGGTCGCCTCTCACTTTATCAAACGGTGAATTGCCATTCTGCCGCTTGATTCGCTTTTTGGGCCTCCGACACAGCATCAGTGATGATGTTGAAGCTGAGTGCCGCTACGGACGCGGCTTTGTATGAAGGTGAAATAACACCGATAGCTGGTCACTTATCTGCTTGCGGCCCCCTAGGCTTGAAAACGAAGGCTTCCCGAAAAATATTCAAAGAAGAGTTTTTGTGGGGGCAATCTGATTTTGGGTTGCGCCTTTTTTATAAGGATTGCTCTTCTTCCACATCGCTTACATTCCGCTGAAGGGGGATCGGGTGCGATGGAAATAACTTTGGAATTGTGGAAAAAACTGATCAAGGCCGAGGTGTTTATGTTGAACACTACCGTCAGACAGAGACGCGGCCTGATTTTGCGGATACATGGGATTTGATTATTGGTGCTCGGTGATTGATCCGTGCATTAATGGAATCAGAACGCATTTCCAAACTTCGACGTTGTTATATCGAAAGCTAAGCTGATGATTTTTTATGCGCCGCAGCAATTATTCGGAAGCCTTGTCTCAGGCACAAAAAAGCCGCCCGCAGGCGGCTTATCAATAACCAGCTAAATCAATCACTCCGACTTAAGAACCACCCGCAAATCTTGCGTAATCACATGGCAGATATCTCTGGGAACGATTATTCCGTTCAGGTTTTGCGCTTGGTAGCCGGGCATTTTGATCTGGATATCAAAAGTGCCGGGAGTTTCGTGGGCGCCGGAAAATAGGCAGGGTTTGCCATCGGATGGAGCTATCAGATCGTGATTGGGGATGGGGTCCAGAATAAATTCCTGTCTATCCCGAATAGCGGTAACGCTCGCCTTGCAGAAATCGACGTTTGGATCTGCGTTATCGCCATATACGGAGACTTTTAATGAGGGCAGGGCGGCGGTGTCGCAGGCCGGCGGGATCGGGGAAATGGGGCCTTTGACTGTATTTGGATGATCCCAATGCCCAGCCCAAAAGGCGTTGTTGTAAGTAAAAAACACCGCGTCATCGTGAAAAATAGCGCGATTTTTGCCGTGGCTGCCGGTGCGGTTACCATCCAGAACTAGCATGCCTACGTCTTTGAGTTCCGGCACGCCGTTATCCAGGCCATTAATTTCCAGGCGTTGGAAACCATCAGCAGGTGTCGCGCGGCCTATGTAACTTGTTAGAGGAAAAGCAATTCGTATTTGATCGGCACTGTGTTGCAGCAGGCTTAATGCGCGCAAATTATTTAGTGCTTCACTGTAGCTGCCGGTTTCGCCAAGGTTGAGCGTGTTGATCAGGCGCGGGGTATCGCCACTGACATCAAATAAATCCGCTTTAATTCCGTCTACGACCCCGGTGCTGGTGGCGCTGTGGCCGAGTGTAAACAGCAGCTTGTCGCCTATGGGGTGCAGATAGGTGGCAAAGCCCGGAATTTCCAATTCACCTAGGATTTTGGGGTGGTATGTCGAGCTTAGATCCAGCGCATACAGGGGATCGGTACGGCGGAAGGTGACTATATAAGCGCGGTCGGCGGTAAAGCGCACGGCGTAGATATCTTCTCCGGGTTTGCCGATCGGCTCGGGGGCGCTGTAGTTAGGCAGCTCCGCTGCAACATACAGGACGTTGGCCCGCTGGCGCAGGATCGACAATTTATGTTGTGGCCCATTCTCATCCCAAGAGCTTGTCACTATGCGGAAAGCATCCTCGTGCGCGTGCATGCGGAATACAGGATCGCTCGACCAGCCAAGGCTGCCAGGCACACTGCCGGTGGCTTGGTAACTGGGGCCAGTTTCGGCGAGAGAGAACTTGTGGATCACCGTGTGTTGCCCGCGAGCTCGACCGTCATAAACCGTGCCGGTGAGGTAGAGCGCATCCGGCGACATGGTCATGGATTCCACATTGCTGTTCACACAAGTACTACCCAACACACTTTGCCCGGCGAGGTCGATCGCCGTGATATACACCAGCGATCCCAGACCGTAGTTGTCTTTTAAACCTTCCTGTACCAGGCAGCGTGGGGATATCAGATATTCGCTGGCGCCGATGCGGTAGTGAGGCAGCAGTTTGCTGATATCTGTGTCGGCGAGAATTTCTTCGTTCTGATCGCGGATTCGACTGTCTCCGGCTTCAAAACGCAGATCGGGCAGCCAAGGGTCATAGCGGGTAATCAAATAAAGCGTGTTGCCGATTTTGCGGCTGTCGATCAGGCTGCCGTCGAGTTCGATTTCCCAATCCTGTTCCGGTGATTTGGGATCGGTCACGTCCACCAACTGCACGCGAACCTTGCTGTTGTGTTGCCGGGAGGGGGCGATAGCCGCAGCAGGGGCGATGGTTGCAGTTTGGGTGCTGGGCGGGCGCGCAATATCAATAACGGCTAGGTCGATAGGAAAACCGGGCAAAATTGGATAAACGCTTCCCCATTGATTGCGTATGGCGGCGACGTGGCTGGTGTGATCCTTTTGCTGGACGAGGTACAAAGAGTTGGCGTAGCTCCATTCATCATCAAACTGATAATTCCCGACGATTTCCACATCCGGTGTCACGGGATCGGTCGCAACTATTTGAAATCCGGGCGGGAGCGGTTGTGTGCCTCTAAAAGCATAAGGCGAGGTCGCAACAAACCAGAAGCTGCCGTCGTACTTGGCAGCGTCGGCCTCATCAACACCCTCGACATGTACGTTAGTTTCCGAAAAATTTCCGCGTCCACCTGCATTAACGGAATCACCTGTATTGGGCGCTGCAGCTCCGCCGCCGAAACCCCAACCGGATTTAAGTTGCAGGCGTATGCCGTTTTTCAGGTGCTGGCCGAGCTGTTCGCTACTGATGGCCACCAATGAGGAAGTGCTTTGCGGGGTGGTCTGGAGCTGGCTGTAGTCTACCGGCGGCTTCTCGTTCGAATGGTCGTCGTCTATTACCTTGTCTCCACCGCATGCAGCTAGTAAGGCAGCGCTGATGGCGAGGCTGATTTTGGTATGCATAGTAATCCCTCCCTCATATTATTAGCGATCTCAAAATACCCCGATGAGATCGTGAAAAGTTCAATAGTTTGCGCAAATAGGTGACTTTGCTGATTTTTCGCAAATTAATAAATGTTTATCGGCGAAAAGTGTGATACGAGTCGGCAAAAACCTGGATGAATAACACAAAAAGGTTTTTTCCTCACTCGTGTGGCGTGATGCTAAAAGGCAAAAACAGATTGAAACTGTTAGAAAATGTAAATCTGGAATTTGCTGCCTGTTTTATCGGTTCTGAAATAAACGCCGAAGACCGAAGAATATTAAAAGAAATAACGAACGCGATAATAAATTAGCTTGCGCAATATGGGCGGTTATATGGTCGGAAAAGGCAAAGCCGCCTTCCGACAGGTCAGGGGCTTTGTCTAATCAGAAGGACTTCGAGAAGACTGGTGGGCTTATGCACTTTGGTGTGTTGTGACAATAAAAACCCGTGTTTTTTATAAAACCGAATGGCTCGCGAATTTTTCTCTAGCGCCCAAACACCCACATTTTCCATTCCTCTCTCGCGCAGAAGGGAGAGCGCAAATCGCATTAGCTTGCCGCCCAGGCCGAAGCCGTAGTACTCGGGTAGCAGATAAATAATGGGTATCTCACCCCAGGTGGAAAATTCTGTTATAGGGTCGCGAAATTTGCTGACCTCAACTACGCCAATGGCCTCTCCGGACAGCCATAATAAATAAGCTTCAATGCCGGAATTTAAATTCTCTTTCCATCCTTGTTCGAGTCTCTGTACCGAAATATTGTCCAATAGTTCATCTGACATAATGCCGCGATAAGCCGTCTGCCAGGAGCGCGCCAAAATTCGTGCGATTGCCGCGCAGTCGTCCGCTTCGGCTCTGACAATTTCCATTTCGTACTCCTGTTCTTATTTTCTTTGCGCTGGGAATCTTCCTGTGATTGGTTTTTTAAAAATCAATCCTAAATAAATGCACTTCCGGATATTGCTCATCCGGGCCTGTATCCTTCCATCCATGTTTTAAATAAAACCGTATTGCGCGTTCGTTGCTGGGGGTAACTCGCAATGTGGCGGATGAATAGCCTCTGAGACATATAAAATCTGCTACATGCCGCTGTAGAAGGGCGCCGTAGCCCAAGCCGCGTTTGTCCGGGCGGAGATAGAAGAGGTTTACATGGGCCCATTCGTCGGTGTAGGCAAATTCCAGTTGGCCGATAATTTCCTCGCCGCACCATAAATGTAGTGCGCCTTCGGGAAAGCGTTCGACGTGTTTTTCAAGCCAGGATCTGTATTCGGCATAGTTCCAGCGTTTCCTCCACTCGTCATTTTCCGGAAAGCTAATGCGAAAAGAATCCTCGCGAAATTGCGCGCATATATCCATATGCCGAGCTAAATCGATCGGCTGAAATTGAATTAGATTAGGTTTCATCTTCACATCCCTGATTGAGGTCTTGGCCTAAGGCAGATTGCGCGCTTTAAATAGAATTGCGTCCTTTTGCAGATGCAGCGCGATTTTTTCTCCCGGCAGCAGCAGGGCGCTTTCACCCTTTTGAAGGTCGAGAGTCGCATTCAATGTCGCGCTGCCTTGGTAACAAAAAATAATTTCCGGAGCAGTGACATCCCATTCGATGACGGATTGACTCTGCGCGTTAAGCTCGGCTAACTCGAATTCGGTAAATGGTGTAATAAAGCGGCGTTCGCCGTTGGGCATTATTTCGGGATGAATGACGTAATCGTTTGGATTGCTTGGCTCTATAGTGCAAATGGAGAGCAATTCTGCAACATCGATATGTTTAGGTGTCAGGCCAGCACGCAGAACGTTATCCGAGTTCGCCATAAGCTCCACATTCTGACCTTCCAGATAAGCGTGCAGCAAACCATCGGGTTGATAAACGGCCATGCCGGGCTCTACTTTGATAAGGTTTAAAAAGTAGAGCGTGAGAATGCCATTTTCGACTGTGGGATTTTTTTCCAGCCAGCGCTGAATCCAGAATTCCGGTGTATTTTTATCGAGCGCTGATTTATCGCGCAGCTCTTGCGCCAATGTCTGTTGCATGGTTTGAGTCGCAGACGAAGAAAATTCCAGTGCATGAGCAAACGCTTGGGCCAATCCGTCTTTTAGCAGAATATCGCGCAGTGGTGCTAAATAGGATTTGTTTTCCAGTAATTCAGCGATTTGTGCGATCGGACGAAATCCGTGTAACAGCCAGAATTCGCTCAGTGCCACCATTAATTCCGGCTTATCGTTGGCGTCCTTGTAATTGCGGTTTTTCGCATCGAGCGCTATGCCGAGGGCATTTTCCCGTGCAAAACCCGCTTTGGCTTGTTCTTTGTTGGGGTGGACCTGAATCGACAGCATATCGCGCACGTCGAGAATCTTGAGCAGGAACTGCAGCGGCGGAGCCTGTTGTTCGCTGAGGAAGTCGCCGAGCGCGATCTCTCGACCACTGATGGAGGCGGGCGCGCAGGGGTGAGCTCCGAGCCAGTATTCGGCTTGCGGCCGCTGGGACGGATTGGTGTAGCCCAGCAGCTCCGGAAGAAAGTTCGTTCCTCCCCATTGATAAGCCTGAACCCGCCCCTGGATTTTGACTGCCTTGTGATTGGTCATATCTGTGATCCCGCACTGCATCAATTGTCCCGCCCTATGGTCCCGCCATTCGTTCTTATAAGAAGCTGAATAATAGCCGAGTTGACCATAGCTCCCAATGAGCATTCCAGCGGAAACACCACATTTGTTCTAAAACAAATTCCGCCAGCGCGACAGTTGATGTGCATCAAATCGCCAAACCGGTGGGCTTCTATAGTGAAGCTGACAGGGAATGATCAAAGAAATAGCCGCAGCAGATGGTAATAGGCAGAGGCAAACGTTAATCGGTGGAGGTGTTATGTATATCGACGGTGTTGTAGTCGCGGGCTTGGTGACAGTGATCGCCATGATAACCATGTTGGGTTGTGTGGGTTACTACGGCTATCGCCATATCCGCCAAGACATAGCGAGCAATCGCGCTGAAGATCGCGAAGAGAAGAAGGTTTAAGCAGAAGGCAGCAGCTTGGTCTTGATCATGTGTTGCCCCGCGCGCCACTTGGTGGCGCCGGAACGGAGTTTATCTGCGGGATTATTCATGTGACCTGGTTTGCACCTCGGTACAGGCTTGCGTCGCAGGTCTTAGTGCTCGCCTTTAACAAATAGAAAAATTAATTCAATTATTTGTAATTTTTAACTTTTCATAGCTTTCAAACTAATTGACCATAACCTGGCATTCGTACTCTGGAAAGGCCGGATTGCCGTCCGGCCTCAGAATTCCAATAAGAAAGGCCAGTTATGCGATTACCCCTGAACAGTTTCTACGTGGGCGTCCTGCTTGCGACGACCCTGTTGCTCGGAGCTTGCGGCGGATCGACTTCGACCTCCAGCTCAGCCAGTGGCGCGTCCAGTGCTTCTTCCAGCTCATCGAGCTCTTCTTCCTCCTCATCGAGTTCGTCGTCTTCGGGTGTTATTACACCTGTGCCGGGCAATTTATTGAGCAACGGTGATGTGAAAGCCGGCATAAGTCCGTGGGTAGCGCGCGGGGCAGCGCAGATTCAGCTGAACACCAGCGTCAAGCGCAGTGGCAATAACAGTATTTTGGTCACTAATCGCTCGGCGGCTTGGCATGGAGTGGCGTTTCCACTGCCGCAGCTGACGCCTGGCAACAGCTACGAATTTTACGTTTGGGTGCAATTGGCTGCGGGTGAGGGTCCCACCACTGCCAAGTTGACGATTCAATATACGGATGCGACGGGTGCGAGATATCCCAATGTCGCTTCGGCGCCAGTGACCAGCAGCGGCTGGACACAGCTGCATGGCACCTATGTTCACTCGCCCTCAGGTCCGGTAAACGATCTGCAGGTTTACGTGGAGTCCGATAGCGTCAGCGCCAGTTATTACGTTGATGATCTGGCGATGACGGGAGTCATAGTGCCGACAACTCCGCCTACAGGAGCGGATATTACCGTTGATACCAGCACCACCTACCAAGTCATCGACGGCTTTGGCGGCGCTATGCCCATGTGGGGGCAGTCCTCTTGGACTGCTGCCGAAACCCGTACCCTGGTGGGATTGGGTGAGGGTGAGCTCGGAATGTCGATTGTGCGCACGATTATCGATCCTGAGCGCAATCAATGGGGCGTCTATGCCGATGCCCTCGCGCTGGCGCAAGCCTATGGCGACAAAGTCCAAATCCTCGGCTCACCCTGGACGCCGCCAGCTGCCTGGAAAACCAATAACAGCCGCGTCAACGGCGGCAAGCTCAAAACCGAGTACTACGACGATTACGCCTATCATCTAAATGATTACGTGCAATATATGCGCGGGCGCGGCGTCACCATCAATGTCACCTCTCTGCAGAATGAGCCAGACTGGCATCCGGATTACGACTCCTGCGATTGGAGCGGCGACGAGTTCCGCATTTTCCTGCGCGATCATGGCGACAAGATTCAAAACACCAGCATCATGATCGGCGAGAGTTTGGGTTTTGCCCGGCGTCTCACTGACCCGTCACTCAATGATTCCGTAGCTGTAACCAAATTCGGTCATATCGGCGGCCATATATACGGCCAGGAAAATGGCCCCAATCTATCGGCCTATCCGCTCGCGGTACAAAAAGGCAAAAAAGTCTGGATGACCGAGTGGAATTTCCACGAAGCCGACGGCGCGAACGGCGGTGCCAATGGCTCAACCATCTGGCGCGACCCGCAAAACAAAGCCGTGTGGGATGAAACCCTCGATACCATTTTGCGCACCGTGCACCGCTCCATGGAGGCCAATTGGAATGCCTATATCTGGTGGTGGGCGCGCCGTTATTACTCCTTTATTGGTGACGAAACCAATGGCAAATGGCCAACGCCCAAAGGGCAGGTGCTCAAACGCGGCTGGGCATTTTCCCACTATTCCAAATTTGTCCGCCCTGGTTATGTCCGCGTTGGCACTGCGAAAAACAGCAAAACCAATGGTTTGGAAATAACCGCATACCAAGGTGATAACAAAATTGTGCTGGTGATTCTCAATCGTCAGACCAGTTCGGTTAACGGCACCATTATTGGGATTCCGCAGAAAATCAACAGCGCCGAGTTTTATTACACCTCGCAATATTCGGCGCGCGAAAGTCGTGCAATTTCTGTCGACGGCCAAAAGGCAACGCTGGATATAGGGCCGCGCAGTGTTTCAACGGTGGTGCTGGCTTATTAATGAAAAATAAAGGCGCGTCAGCCAGTGGGAATATTTTCACCAAATGCGGTGGCTCAAAATATTCAATGAGACGAGTAGAAAAATTTAGCAGCGAAAATTGAATTTTTTCTGCGAATTTTGCCCGGCAAACTGCGACAAAATTCCCACAGGTTAAATAACGTTAATTTACGATCAAATAGCATTCGGTATTCGATGCGCTGTAGCTGCATATATAAAAAATAATGATCTGACCGTCGATTCTAGAAGCGATTTCAGAAATATCTGCGTTTGGCTGATTTTAGAGGTGGCTTCTAATAAAGCGGATTTGTTGCGAGTGTCAGGTTGTACGCAACGACCATGGGGGTAGGTAAAACCGTCTCAAAATCGGATCTCGCTCCGATTTTGAGACGACTTCCAGGGATTACTCAATAACTTGCCGGGATAACATATGCGTACAAAAAAATTATTTATTCCCTTACTCTGCTGGGTAGCATCTCTCACCGGCTGCGGTGGCGGTGGCGAGGAAACTTCCAGCGGCTCATCATCGTCGAGCAGTTCAGCGAGCAGCGGTTCCGGCTCTCCGGTATCAAGTTTGGATAAATGGAATTTTATTCTGGGTATCAATGTGGGCGGAGGTTCGTACCGGGACACCAAAGGCTTGACCTTCGAAGCGGACCAATATTTTTGGCGGCACCGCCCAGGTGGTGGCGAATCAAATTGCCGGAACGCAACAGCAGGCGCTGTTTCAGTCTGAACGCTGGGGCGATTTGAATTACGAAATTCCTATTGGCTCGGGGCGCTATAAAGTCAAATTAAAATTCGTCGAGATGTTCTGGGATGCCGATAATTCACGCATTATCGATGTTGTCGTAGAAGGACAGACACTGGCGAAAAATCTGGATATTCATGCGCAAGCCGGCAAATTTTCCGCTTATGAGATTGAGTCGCCGGAAATTACTGTCAACGACGGTTCGCTTTCTATCAAAGTAACCGCGGGCAAAGACAACGGCACGCTTTCCGGTATCGAAATTTACGCCGACCGAGATAATGTGGTGGCGTTTTCCGACGGATCTGTCGCCAGCGGTGAAGGCATTTATAACGCCTCCTGTTCGCAGTGCCATGGCCCTTCCGGCGATGGCAATGGTATTTTTCCCTCGCTGATTAAATCCCAATGCAAAACCTGTGGCTCCGCAGCTGCGCTGATCAGCAAAATTTCCATGACCATGCCGGTCGCGGGAGATCGCTGCACCGGTGACTGCGCACGCAGTGTGGCTGGTTTTATTCTGTATGCCTTTAATGACGACGCGCCGGGCACCGCGGATTGCCAAGTGAAATCCTCTCCTGTGCGCCGTCTCACCCGCTTTGAATACAACAATACAGTGCTGCATTTGTTGGGTGATAACACGCGTCCCGGCAACGATTTGCCGAGTGAGGAAATCGGCAATGGTTTTGGCAACGATGCCAACTCCATGTCGGTATCCTCCTTCCTGGCAGAGCAATACAGCAAAGTGGCTGAGGGTATATCTGAACGCGTTATCAATAACCCATCCCAATGGCAGAGCTTGCATTCCTGTGTGCAGACAGTGCAGAGCAATAACCAACAATCCTGTGCGGATCAGATTATCGAGCGTTTATTGCCGCGCGCATTTCGCCGCGCCGTCAGTAGCACAGAGGTGCAAGCCTATAAAGATTTGCAGCGCAGCCTGATGCAAAACGGCAGCAATTTCAAAAAGTCCATAGCTGGTGTTATTGAAGCGATTTTGCAAGCGCCGGATTTTCTCTACCGCGTGGAAAAAGGTGTGATGGTCGATGGCCGTCTGAAACCAACGGATTATGAAATGGCGTCGCGCTTGTCTTATTTCTTCTGGGGGAGCATGCCGGATGACGAACTGCTGCAGGCGGCGGCAAATGGCCAGCTTTCTACGCCCGCACAAGTAAAAGCACAGGCGGAACGTATGCTCGCCGATGAACGCAGTCGCAATATGATCCGCTATTTCTTCGATGCATATTTGCCAATTTCCTCGCTGAACCATCTGGAGCGCGATCCTGTTGCTTATCCAAATTTTAATGCGCTGATTGGTTCGTTAATGCGCGAAGAAACCCAGACATTTTTGGAACATCATATTTTTGCCGGCCCGGGTGATTGGGCCTCCGCATTGACCGCGCCCTACACCTTTATGAATGAAACCCTCGCCAAGTTCTACGGTATCAGCGGTGTCTACGGCGATGAATTTCAAGAAGTGCCGATGGATACCAGTAAACGCCTGGGGGTGTTAACTCACGCGGGCATAATGGCGGGCACAACCCACTCCGGCCACACCAATCCAGTGGTGCGCGGCGCTTATGTGATGAAAAAATTATTGTGCGTCAATATTCCGCTGCCCACTGGCGATATTCTCGAACAAATCAAACCACCAGATCCGAGTTCCGGTTTGACCGGGCGCGATCGCTACAGCCAACACTCGAAAGACCCTGTGTGCAAAACCTGCCACGAAAAAATGGATCCCGTCGGTTTGGTATTCGAGAATTTCGACCCGGTTGGTCTCTTCCGCACGCACGAAAATAATGTATTGATCGATGCGAGCGGTGAACTTCCGGGAACCGGTATTCGCGTGAGCAACGCGGTGGAATTGGTACAGGCCATTGCCGACGATCCGCGCACTCATCAGTGTTTTGCCTATAACTGGGCGAATTTTGCCTATGGCAAAACCATAGGTGCGAGTGAGTCCTGCATTAAAGAAGAAGTGACGACCAGATTTGCAGAAAAAGGCTACGACATTCGCACTTTGCTTGTGGATCTGACCCAAACTGATGCGTTTCTGCATTTACCTTCTGATCACCGGCAATAACGAGTTCTGGGAGCTGCTATGAAAAAGAAACTCAACTTAACCCGTCGCTCGGTTTTACGTGGTGCAGGTACCATCGCTATTGCTCTGCCGTGGCTGGAAATCATGGCGCCCACCAGGGCTTATTCGCAGCAATACAATCTCGCCAAACGGTTTTTGACGGTGTACACCCCCGGCGGCACAGTGCGGGATAAATGGGCGAGTTCCGGATCGGAATTTAATTTTAATTTCGGTCCGATTTTGCAGCCGCTAAATTCATTGAAAAGCAAAATATTGATTCCCCACGGACTCGATATGAAAAGCGCCATAGGCGAACAGCATCAAGGCGGCATAATCGCGCTCTTGACCGGTACACCACAAAATGCGGCGCGCAATGATTATTCGGGTGGTCCTTCTCTCGATCAGGTTATTGCCAATCGCATCGGCGGCGATACACCGTTAAAAAGTTTGCAGGTTGCCATTCGCTGGGCCACGGGAAAGTCCCACGGTTTATTGCATCCCATTAATGCGCTGAATTTCGAAGATAACGGCCGTTTTAATCCCATTCCGCCGCGCCTGGATCCGCAACAAATCTGGAATGATTTATTCGGCCAACTGGATAATACGGATCCCGAAGCCTTGGCGTTGCTCACCCGCCGCAAATCGGTATTGGATTTTGTCGGCAAACGTTATCAAACCTTGGCGCAACAATTGGGCATGGCGGACCGTGCGCGTCTGGAACAACACCTGACCAAAATTCGTGAAATTGAAAACGCGTTGCAAAACGAAGTGGTCGTCGGTGGCGCCTGTGTTAAACCGACGCGGGTGGATACGTCGGATTACAATCCCAAATCCGGTCTTAATTCATCGGATACCGGTAGCATCAAGGACAACCGCACCGATGCTGCCATTCCCAAAGTCGGTAAGTTGATGATGGATATGATTGTGATGGCGATGGCTTGCGATATTACCCGCGTTGCGTCGCTGCAATGGACGGATACGGAAGCTAAACACACCTTCCCCTGGCTGAATTTGTCCGACCACCATCACTACTACCAACACGATGGCGGCTTCCGCCCGAATGAATGCCAAAAAATCTACACCTGGTACGCGGAGCAACACGCGTATCTGTTGCAGCGAATGGCAGAGGTGGATATGGGCGGGCACAGCTTACTCGATGAAAGTGTGGTTTTTATAGGTTCGGAAATATCGGATCCACCCACTCACGATAAGAAAAATATGCCGTTTCTGCTGGCGGGAAATGGTGGTGGATTGCGCACAGGCCGTATGCTGAATTTCAATGGCCGCAGCCACAACGATTTGCTGAGCGGAATTCTCAATTTATTTGGAGCCAGCGCCAATTCATTTGGCGATCCCAGATTTTCCACCGGCGCTATCACCAACCTCGCTTGAGGTTGGTGCGGTTTTTTTGCACCCATCTAAAAAATCAGCTGAGCGCAGGTATTTGGGATAGTTTTTAATATTCCGTATATTTGCGCGAACTCCCGCGCACTTTTTCGACGGGATATTTCTCTTCGTTCTTCTTGGTTTTCTGCTCAACCGCCTGGCCTATGTCAACCTTGAGACGGTCGGCTAGGCGGATCAGATAGAGTTGCACATCGGCGATTTCATCGGCAATGGCGGCGAGGCGTTCAGGCTCGGGATTGTGCGATTGCTCTTCCGTCTGCCATTGAAAATGCTCCAGCAGTTCCGCCACTTCCACCGATAACGCCATGGCGAGATTTTTGGGCGAATGAAACTGCGTCCACTCGCGCTTTTCAGCAAAGTCCCGTAGATAGTCCCGCCACTTATTTAAATCATTCATAAAGTTTTTACCGACGCTTCTTGCTCTTTGTGTCCGTTTTGCATTCCGGGTCGTCGTAGTTGCCGTAAGAGCCAAAGGCGATGGGCACGTCCGTATGACGTTGCGCAAGGCCAATCACTTCTGCGGCTTTTTCATTGCTGAGGCATTTGTGCGTCGCAACTGTCAATGCGGGTTGCTGATAGCCGGACAGGAATTTGTCCAACTCAGCGATATTCTTGAAGGCCACGCCGTTAACCTTGATGGTGTCTGGGCCGACCACGATATTGAAGAGGTCTTTTTTGATGGTGCCCGCGGTGGCGGGCTGGGTGACACTGGCGTCGCCGCGCAGACGAATCGACTGCGGCTCCGGTTTTACAGTTTTTTGGGCGCACCCCACCAGGAGGGCGCCGAGTAAAAAAGTGCAGGCGAACGACAGTGCTGTCGGCATAGGTCTCCTAATTGGCTTGCTCGCGATCAATGGCTCGGTAGGCTATATCGTTGCGCATATAGACACCGTCCCATTGAATGGTTCGCGCCAGGGCGTAGGCTTTTTGTTGCGCGTCGGTCACGCTGTTGCCCAAGGCGGTCGCGCACAGCACGCGGCCGCCATTGGTGACCACTTGGCCATCTTTGACCTTGGTGCCCGCGTGAAAGACCTTGCCGTCGAGTTCGCTGGAAAGCGCAGCGGCTTTATCCAGTCCACTGATCGGCGCGCCTTTGGCGTAGTCGCCGGGATAACCGCCGGCGGCCAGTACAACACCCACTGCGGGACGTGGATCCCATTCGGTTTTGCAGCGATCGAGGGTGCCGTCGAGGGCGGCGGCGCACAGGGTCACCAAATCCGATTGCAAGCGCATCATGATCGGTTGGGTTTCCGGATCGCCAAAGCGGCAGTTGTATTCAATCACCTTGGGTGCGCCGCTGGCGTCGATCATCAAGCCAGCGTAGAGGAAGCCGACGTAGGAATTGCCTTCCGCCGCCATGCCGCGAATGGTCGGCATAATCACTTCGTCCATTACGCGCTGGTAAACCGTGTCTGTCACAACAGGCGCTGGAGAGTAGGCGCCCATACCGCCGGTGTTGGGGCCGGTGTCGCCGTCGCCAACGCGCTTGTGATCCTGGCTGGTTGCCATGGGCAGAACGCTTTTGCCATCGGCGATCACGATAAAGCTGGCTTCTTCACCGCTGAGAAACTCTTCGATCACTACGCGGCAACCCGCGTCGCCAAAGGCGTTGCCGGACAGCATATCGCGCACGGCTTCTTCTGCCTGTTCCAGGGTTTCCGCGACTATCACGCCTTTACCTGCAGCGAGACCATCGGCTTTCACCACTATAGGCGCACCTTTCTCGCGCAGATAGGCGAGAGCTGGTTCGACTTCGGTGAAGTTCTGATAGGCCGCCGTGGGGATGTTATGGCGGGCGAGAAAATCTTTGGTAAAGGCTTTGGAGCCTTCCAGCTGCGCGGCGCCTTTGGTGGGGCCGAAGCAGGGCAGGCCGCGCTCTTGGAAGTAGTCGACTATACCTGCCACCAGCGGCGCTTCCGGGCCGACGATGGTCAAGGCAACGCCGTTATTGACGGCGAAATCGGCCAGGGCCGCAAAGTCCAGAACGTCGATATTGACGTTCTGCAGTTTGTCGTCCGTCGCGGTGCCGGCATTGCCGGGTGCGACAAACACAGTATTCACATCTGGATTTTGCGCCGCTTTCCAGGCCAGAGCATGTTCGCGTCCGCCGCTGCCGACGATCAGGATATTCATCGAAAAAACTCCTTTATCAGTGGCGGAAGTGACGCATACGGGTGAAGACCATCGCCATGCCGTGTTCGTCGGCAGCGGCAATCACTTCTTCGTCGCGCACAGAACCGCCGGGCTGAATGACCGCAGCGATGCCCACAGCAGCGGCATTGTCGATACCGTCGCGGAAAGGGAAGAAAGCATCAGAGGCCATAACGGAACCTTTGACTTTCAAGCCAGCGTGTTCGGCTTTGATGGCGGCGATACGGGCGGAGTTGACGCGGCTCATCTGGCCGGCGCCCACGCCTATGGTCTGACGACCGCTGGCGTACACGATCGCGTTGGATTTGACCATCTTTGCCACTTTCCAGGCGAACAACAGATCCTGCAGTTCTTCTTCGGTAGGCGCGCGTTTGGTGACCACTTCCAGATCGTCCAGAGTGACCATGCCCAGGTCGCGATCTTGCACCAGCAAGCCGCCAGTGACGCGTTTGTAATCCAGTCCGGGCAGGGATTTTTCGCCCCACTGGCCGCACTGCAACAGACGCACGTTTTTCTTTTCACTGACCACAGCGCTGGCTTCCGCGCTGACGCTGGGCGCAATGATCACTTCGACGAATTGTTTGTCGACAATCGCTTTAGCGGTGCGGGCGTCGAGTTCGCGGTTGAAGGCGATGATGCCGCCGAAGGCGGATTCGGGGTCAGTGGCGAAAGCTTTTTCGTAAGCGGCGAGGATGTCGTTTGCTTCCGCAACACCGCAAGGGTTGGCGTGTTTGACGATCACGCACGCAGGATTCTGGAACAACTTGACGGTTTCCAGCGCCGCGTCAGTGTCAGCCACGTTGTTGAAGGACAACTCTTTACCTTGTAGCTGTTGTGCAGAGGCAACACTGGCTTCATTCAAATTGGCTTCGCGATAGAACGCCGCTTTCTGATGCGGGTTCTCGCCGTAGCGCATTTCCTGCACTTTGATGAATTGTGTATTGAAGGTGCGCGGGAAATTCTCGGAGCCAGGAGCGACCAGGCGGCCAAAGTAATTGGCGATGGCACCGTCGTAGGCTGCAGTGTGTTCGTAAGCGGCGATGGCCAGGTCAAAGCGGGTAGCCAGGCTCAATTGGCCGTTGTTGGCTTGCAGCTCTTGCAGAATGGCCGGATAGCGCGCCGGGCTGACCACGATGGCCACGTGAGCATGGTTTTTCGCTGCCGCGCGCACCATGGTAGGTCCGCCGATATCGATGTTTTCAACAGCGTCTTCCAGCGAGCAGTCCGGCTTGGCCACGGTCTTTTCAAACGGGTACAGGTTCACCACAACCAGATCGATCGGCTGAATGCCGTGCTCCTGCATCACCGCATCATCTTGGCCGCGGCGCGCGAGAATGCCACCGTGTACTTTGGGATGCAGGGTTTTCACCCGTCCGTCCATCATTTCGGGAAAGCCGGTGTAATCGGCGATTTCTGTGGCAGGAATCTGGTTTTCCACCAGGAGTTTGTAGGTGCCGCCAGTGGAGAGCAGCTCAACACCCTGGGCCTGCAGAGCGCGGGCGAAGTCGACTATGCCAGTTTTATCGGAGACGCTGATGAGGGCGCGTTTTATGGAAACGAGATTGGGGCCGGTCATGGTATTTCCTGTTGGATCCGACGCGGCGAAAAACATATACGCCACGCAAAGCGGGTGCTGAGCGCGAATCGCGTCGGGGATATCAATCAAATAAAAAGGTTGGAATTGAAGCTCTTGGCTTCGTCGTGCGGAAAATCCCGCTTAGTGCGGGCGGCAGATACATGATCGCCGCCGCCGAGTGTTTCAGTAACCGTAAAACCTGTGGGTCACTGTAAAACTGTTTCGCTTACAGCAAACCGTATTGCTTGAGCTTCTTGCGCAGTGTTCCGCGGTTCAGGCCGAGCACTTGTGCGGCTTTGGTTTGGTTGTGGCGAGTGTACTTCATCACAACTTCCAGCAACGGAGTTTCGACTTCTGACATCACCATTTCGTATACGTCGGTGACATCCTGGCCTTCCAGGTGTTGGAAATAGTTGTTCACGGCAATTTCCACGCTGTCGCGCAAGGACGGCCGCTGGCTAGCGGTGTAGCCTTCACTGGTCTTGCCAGTCAGATCGACGGTCCGTTCGGAGATCAAGGTTTCTGCGGTGTTCATGCTGCTTGGTCCTCTAGTTGATTCAGCCGGTCGAACAGATGTCGGACGGCATTTCGTTGTTCTTCTGGAGTGTTAAGAGAATTGAAATTTTGACGCCACACTTCTGCCTCTGAGACTGTGGAAAAGTAACCGCGAAGCGGTTTTTCCAGATAAGAGGCCATATGTTTACGGGCGATGCGACAGCCCATAAATGCGCCATAACAGTCGTAAAGCCCATCGAGGTGGTCGTGAAGAACCGTCTCGATCTCGCACAGCGTCGGCGGGGGCAACACAGTGCCATCGGCCAAATAAGCGTTGATTTCGCGGAAAAGCCAGGGATTGCCCTGGGCGGCGCGACCTATCATAACGGCCTTGGCACCGGTATGCAGTAACACTGCGCGGGCTTTGTGAGGTGAATCTATGTCGCCATTGGCGATAACCGGAATGCTCAGATCTGCGGCGACGGCGGCAATGGTGTCGTACTCTGCGGAGCCATTGAAGCGGCAGGCGCGGGTGCGACCGTGAATGGTCAAGGCCACAATGCCGCTGTCTTCTGCGATCCGGCCGATAGTGCGGGCATTGCGATTGTCGCTGTCCCAGCCGGTGCGAATCTTGAGCGTTACGGGCACATCCACAGCATTGACTACCGCGGCCAGAATGTCCGCTACCAGAACCTCATCCCGCAAAAGCGCTGAGCCAGCCGCTTTGTTGCAAACCTTTTTGGCAGGGCAACCCATATTGATGTCGACGATTTGCGCACCGGCATCAACGCATGCGCGCGCGGCGTCAGCCATTTGCGCAGGTTCGCTGCCAGCAATTTGCATGGATCGGGGACCGGCGGTGTCGCCCCACAACAGACGGGTGCGGCTTTGACGGGTGTTCCACAGACGAGTATCGGCGCTGATCATTTCGTTGACCACCAGTCCGGCTCCCAAACGGGCGCACAGGGACCGAAACGGCAGGTCCGACACACCGGCCATTGGTGCCAGTACGGTCTGGCTGCCAATTTGATAGGGTCCGATTCGGAACAACTGCTTTCCCCCGAAAGGCGTTAGCGCCTAAGGTCGTTAGTGAGATCTGGCACAGTAGTCAACAGAGTCTGTGCTTCGGTTAATGCTGGTTTCACCAATGGTGGAGCCGGCCGGGAGGGCCGGAAAGGGGCGGTATCATAACGCTAAGAAATGGCTTTGGGAACGCACATTTTAATCAGATTGATCAAAAAATAGCTTGTTATCACAATCATCTAAGGCCGATTAAAAAATTTATTAATCAACGATGGATATGTGATAGCTGACAGCTTCTTTGCCGGGATCGGCGATTTCCAGCGCAATATGAATCGGCTGGCGGATGGGCATCTTATCGCGCCCCGCGAGTTCACCGCCGAGGTACTCGGCAGGCGTCAGCTTGCGCTTCGCAACAGGCTCGCTGCGCAAGTTGGTGAAGGTAAGTTCCAGACTGGGGAAGCTCTGCTCGAATGGCGCGTTGTTTTGCAGAATCACGTCCACTTGCAAAGCGTCCACTACAGTCGGATGGCTGCGCACCAACAGGTTGGATGTCTGGATCTGGGATCGGTCGACTAGCTCAGGCAATTGACAGCCGATATAGCGACACGCGATTCCATAAACGGCGCGATAGGGTTCGATGCGACTCAGGCGGTCGAATTCCAGCCAGGCCACTTGCGCCAACAGACATACCAAGGCGAGCAGGGCCAGTGCCGGCCATAACAGGCGTTTGCGCCACGCGCCCGGCTCTTGCCAGTTCACCTCCAAAGGCTCTGGCTCCAGGGCCGCTATAACCTCGTGCAGTGCAGGCGATTTCGGCTCCAGCTTGGGTCGGATGGGCTTGCGCTTGATAACAACCGTGGGTTCTTCTTCCACCGCTGCGGGGGCCTCCTCCTGATCTCCCTTAGCGATTTTTACGGGTGCGGATTCTGTTTCTGCTTCGTCCTGCTGTAACGAGATTTCGTCATCGCGTTCGGCAGTTTCAAATTGTTCAGGTTCTTGGGCTTGAGTTTCCCGTTCAGCCGAGTCGGTTGCAGGCTGGGATGAATGTGCAGGTGCCTCATCGGTTGCCAATAGAGAATCCAGTTCGTCGGCGAGTGAGCTGACCCGAGAACTGTCGGGCTCGGCCGGAACGGTTTCTTCCTGCGCTGGTGTGGGCGCCGTGGTGATCTTCTTCAACTTGATATTGAGGTCCGAGTCATCCTTGAGCAGCTCCAACGCCCAGGATTCATCGTCTTCTTCATCTATTACGTCGTCTGACTCAGACGAGACAGCCGCGGACCTTGGGATTCTTTCGTCTTCGGGTTCCGAAATCGGCCAGCGACGCACTAAGGTTTCTTCGCTTGCATCGTGGGTGCCGGCGAAATCCTCTTCGTCCTTATGAAGGGCTTCTTCATGTGAGGAAGAATAGGTGAAATCAGAATCGTTAAACCGGCCGCTATCTTCGGCGGTAAATCGATCTTCATCCTGGGAAGAACGATCTTGGTAAGGATTATCTTGTTGAGCCTCGGATTGTTGAGATCCGACGTGAGTTTCTGTTTCGGACGGTTGTTCCCAATGGGGCGAGGAGGTTTGAGGCGCTGGCGCTGTGGTTGTCTGCGCTGGCGCAGGATTGGCTCGCACAACCGGTTTGGTTTCCAGATGCTCGCGCGCGTTGAACACGCTGAGACACGAACCGCAGCGAACCATGCCCTTGGCAGACTTCAACAATGTGTCGGAGATGCGGAACGCGGTACCGCATTTCGGACAACGTGTGATCATGTCTGCCATTGAAGAAAATCCTTTATCGTCGAGGAAAAATTACGAGAAGTTTAATCGCAACCACTGTACAGGTAAAACCGCGCCGCTGGGGAAGGCTTGGGCTTAAGTCGCAATTCTTCTCCCGCTCATGCAAACCCATTCTTCCTTTTGTTGGATCGGGTCGAACTCAATCACATGCCGATATGCTTTTTGTACCGTTTCGGCTTGCGTGGCGAGCACGCCGGAAAGGCAGATCAAACCGCCGGGCTTGAGCAGACCTATCAGCGTCGGCGCCAGTTCTACCAATGGCCCGGCCAGAATATTGGCGAGCACCACATCGGCGGGTTCTTTGGGCGCTTTATTAGGGAAATACACCGGGAAACGCTCGCCGGCAATACCGTTGCGCTCCGCGTTGTCGCGACTGGCGAGCAGGGCTTGCGGATCTATATCCACGCCTACCGCTTTTTCCGCCCCCAGCAATAAAGTCGCAATTCCGAGAATGCCCGAGCCGCAGCCGTAATCCACCACCGACTTGCCTTGCAGTTGCTGTTGGCTCAGCCAGGCCAAACATAAAAAGGTGGTCGGGTGAGTACCGGTGCCGAAGGCGAGACCGGGATCGAGCAGAAGATTGACTGCAGAAGGATCCGGCGGCGTCAGCCAGCTAGGGCAGATCCACAGGTTATCGCCACACTTGATGGGGTGGTAATGCTGCATCCACTCCCGTTCCCAGTCCTTGTCTTCCACCACATGCCAGTGCGGACGTTCGAGGCGCAGGCGGCGCTCGATACGGCGGGTATCCACATCGGCTTCGAACAGTCCAGTAACACGGGTTTCCTGCCAGAGCGGGGTTTCCCCCAGCGCCGGTTCAAAAATTGGCTGGTCGGCGTTGTCTTGCAGAGTGACGGAAAGTGCGCCGGCGGCCAGCAGGGCATCTTCCAGAGCGGGAGCGTCTTCGCGGTTGCTATCGATTCGCA
This sequence comes from Saccharophagus sp. K07, assembly GCF_014336955.1. Taxonomy (GTDB): domain Bacteria; phylum Pseudomonadota; class Gammaproteobacteria; order Pseudomonadales; family Cellvibrionaceae; genus UBA5868. The sequence goes on from NZ_QRAI01000002.1 coordinate 248,560, forward strand.
GTTCTAACCAAGGCATAGCAGCTCTAACCAGGGCGTCGCAGGAGGGCTTGAGTGGATTAGGAAGGGGCGCCGACCGGCGCCCCGGACCGAATCAGAGATTCAGCTTTTTCTCCAGATAATGGATGTTGACACCACCTTTGGCGAAGGCTGCGTCGCGGACCAGATCCTGTTGCAGAGGAATATTGGTCTTGATGCCGCCAACCACCATTTCATCCAAGGCAACACGCATACGGGCCAGTGCCGCTTCGCGGCTTTCCGCATGGGTAATCACTTTGGCGATCATGGAGTCGTAATAGGGTGGAACCGTATAGCCGTTGTACAGGTGCGAATCGACGCGCACGCCCAAACCGCCGGGCACATGGAAGTTGGTGACTTTCCCTGGGCTGGGCATAAAGGTTTTGGGGTCTTCGGCGTTGATACGGCACTCGAAGGCGTGACCGGTCACTTTGATGTCACTCTGCTTCAGGCTGAGTTTTTCGCCTGCGCAGACGCGGATCTGTTCTTTGATTAGATCGACGCCAGTGATCATTTCGGTTACCGGATGCTCCACCTGGATACGGGTGTTCATCTCGATGAAGTAGAAGCGGCCGTCTTCGTACAGGAATTCAAAAGTGCCGGCGCCGCGATAGCCGATATCGATACAGGCTTTAACGCAGGCTTTAAAAACCTCTTCCCGCGCTTGCGGGTCGATATGCGGAGCCGGGGCTTCTTCCAGCACTTTCTGGTGACGGCGTTGCAGCGAGCAGTCGCGATCATGCAGATGCACCGCATTGCCCTGGCCGTCAGACAGCACCTGCACCTCTACGTGGCGCGGGTTCTGGAGGAATTTCTCCATGTACACAGTATCGTCACCGAATGCCGCTTTGGCTTCGGATTTGGTGAGCTGGATGGAGTTCATCAGGGCCGATTCGGTGTGCACCACGCGCATACCGCGACCACCGCCGCCCGCAGCGGCTTTGATGATCACTGGAAAGCCGATCTTGTGGGCGATTTCCAGGCAGGCATCGCGATCGTTGGGCAGGGCGCCGCCGGAGCCGGGCACGGTAGGTACACCAGCCGCTTTCATGGCTTGAATGGCGGACACTTTATCGCCCATCAAACGGATCACTTCCGGATCGGGTCCAATAAAGGTGAAGCCGCTCTTCTGAATCTGCTCGGCAAAATCCGCGTTTTCCGCCAGAAAGCCGTAACCGGGGTGCACGGCGACGGAATCGGTGATTTCCATCGCGCTGATGATCGCCGGAATATTCAGATAGCTCTGAGATGACGGGTTGGGGCCGATACAAACGGACTCGTCCGCCAGGCGCACATGTTTCAGGTCGCGGTCAGCTTGTGAATAGACGGCGACGGTCTTGATGCCCATCTCTTTACACGCGCGCATGACCCGCAGGGCGATTTCGCCGCGGTTGGCGATGAGTACTTTTTCGAACATACCGAAACCCCGTTAGGAGATGGAGACGAGAGGTTGATCGAATTCCACGGGTTCGCCGTCGCCGACGTGGATGGCGCTGATGACACCGCTCTTGTCGGCCTGAATTTGGTTCATCATCTTCATGGCTTCGATGATGCAAACCACATCACCCGCTTTGACTTGGCTGCCGACTTCCACGAACGCGGCGGCGCCTGGGCTGGGTGAACGATAGAAGGTGCCGACCATGGGCGAGCGGATGACGTGGCCAGCGGGCGCTTGCGGAGCAGCTTCAGCTGGTGCAGCGGCTGGCGCGGCAGCGGCCGGAGCGGGTGCTGGGGCAGCCGGCGGAGCGACATAGGCAGGTGCTTGCGGTTGCACATAAACACCGCCGCTCGGTGTGCGGCTGATGCGGACGGAGCCTTCACCTTCCTTGATTTCCAATTCCGCTAAGTTGGATTCCTCCAACATTTCAATGAGTTTTTTAATTTTACGAATGTCCATCTGGGCCTCTCGCTAGGACTCTGGATCAAATTATTTAGATTGGGGTTGTTGGGTGTCGGTCGACGGCGGATTGAGGAAATTCAACGCCGCTTCCAGGGCCAACTGATAACCCTGTACCCCGAGGCCACAGATGACGCCGCGGGCTATATCCGACAAATATGAGTGATGGCGGAAGGGTTCCCGCGCAAAAACATTGGAGATGTGCACTTCGATAAACGGAATCGCAACTCCGGCGAGCGCATCCCGCAGTGCCACACTGGTATGGGTGAAGGCAGCGGGATTGATAATGATGAAGTTGACGCCTTCTTTGGCGGCGTCATGGATGCGCTCGATCAATTCGTATTCCGCATTGCTCTGCAAAGTCAGCAGGTGGTGACCGCGCGTGCGGCAAGTCTCCTGCAGAGCAAGGTTGATATCCGCCAGGGTCGTGGAGCCGTAAATATGCGGCTCGCGGGTGCCGAGCAGATTCAAATTAGGACCGTGTAACACCAGGATGGTGGCCATAAGTTCTCGGAATAATTGAAGTCTTGGATCAGGACTGGCAGGCGCTATGAGCCTCAGCGAACCGACAAATCCGGTTCAAAGAGCCTCCATGGCTGCTGGATTGAAGGGGCATGCGAAAAAGGCTACCCCTGATCTGGGCAGCGATTGTGCCTAAGTTGGAATTATGTGTCCATGAAAAAGCATTAATTTCCTGAGAGTTCGCCTAAAAGTTGCGCATAATCGACTGATTTCGAGACGGTGCCGCGCACCTTTTAGCGAAACCACCCAGCTTCAAGGATTGCTGGCGACGGCACTGCCTGCGGCGCGTTTAATCGCTTCTATGACCAAATCCTGGGTCAGAATCTGCGGCAAAATCTCAGCCGGTTTGTTCATGTCAGCAGGGTATAGCAGATAAAGCGGCACTCCGCTGCGATTGTATTTGGCAAGGGCGGCGCTGATGGTGGGGTCCTGGTTGGTCCAATCAGCTTTCAATAAGGCGACCTTGTGCTGGGCTACAGCCGCTTTAAAGCCCTCGCGGGAGAGTGCCACGGCTTCGTTGGCTTTGCAGGTGATACACCAATCTGCGGTAAAGTTGACCAGGACGGGTTGGCCGTTGAGACGCAGTTCCTCTACCAGTTCTGCGGAGAAGGGTTGCCAGCCGTCGGTGTTAGAGCGGAAGTCCGCTCCTATCCAAGCAATGGAACCCGCCACCAGAACGGCTGCGAGACCGGTGCTTTTGACCACCCAGCGCCAGCTAGGATGTTCAGGCAGGTTCTGCCAAAGCCAAATCGCCAGCACTATCGCGATAGCGCCTATCAGCAGGAAAAACACGCCGGTCATGCCGACCTGGCGGCCGAATACAAACAGCAGCCAGGCGGCTGCAATGTACATGGGGAAAGCCAGGAATTGTTTGAATTTCTCCATCCAGGGGCCGGGGCGCGGTAGCGCACTGGCCAGGCGCGGGCTGTAGCTGAGCAACAAAAACGGCAGCGCCATGCCGAATCCGAGCGCGACAAAGATCGACAGCGATACCAGCGGCGGTTGCGTCAGGGCAAAGCCCAATGCCGTGGCCATCAGAGGGCCGGTGCAGGGGCTGGCAACCAGAGCGGCGAGCACGCCAGTGAAAAAAGAGCCGCGCAAACCGTCTTGCGTAGTGAGGCCCTGGCCGATGCCCATCAGACTGGTGCCGAAATACACCATGCCGGACAAGCTCAAGCCCATCACCAGAAACAAATACGCCATAAAGGCGACGAAGGTGGGCGACTGCAATTGGAAGCCCCAACCCGACTGCTCGCCCGCGGTTTTCGCCGCGATAATAACCACTGCAGCGAGCACAAAAGATCCGACCACGCCCAAGGTATAGGCCCAGCCGTGCAGATGGTGGCTGTGCGCACTACCGCTGGACGATGCAAAACTCAGTGCTTTGAGGGACAGTACCGGGAACACACAAGGCATCAGGTTGAGGATCATGCCGCCCACGAGTGCCAGAAACAGTGCCGCGCCGTACGAGGGATTAGCGCTAAAAAGCCCTGAATCGCTACCACCGGCACCTGCGCCAGAACTAGGGGCGGCAGATGAGCCTGCAGCTGCAGGGGCGGTTTCAATGGCAGTGCCAAATTTGCGATTGATCTGGAAGGTTTGTGAGCGCGGGGCATAACACAGACCGGCGTCGGCACAGCCTTGTGAGCGGACATTCAGTAAAAATTCAGTGGGCAGACCTGCCAGTGGAACCGTAATGCGGGTGCTGTCATAAAAAACCGGCACTTCTTTTTCTTCATACTCGTCGTACTTCTGCTGTCCTTCCTCCAACTGGGCATTCACCGCCTGAGTGTTGTCGCCGACTTTGGCGCTGACGCGGAATTTTTCGCGGTAGAGGTAGTAGCCTTTGGCGATGGTCCAGTCGATAAAGAGCTGTTCGTCTTCGACTGTGATATTGACCTTATAGGCTTCCTCAACCGGCAGAAACCCGCCGTTATTGGAACCGAGCGGCCCTAAATCGAGACCGGCGGCGCGCGCGCCGGAAAAGCCTATGACCAACGACAAAAAAGTGCAAAGGTGAAGCAGTGTGCGCATAGATATCCCGTAGTCGAATGCGTAGACAGCAACGGCATTATAAACAGCAATGTTGGAGGAAGCCTGAAGCGGCTGAGCAATCCTGGCTTTGCTATCGGATTTCTGACGTTTCGCTACCAAAGGAGTTCCGGCGATCCGCGCAATCCAAGGCAAAAGCTTGCGTTGGGTCCCAGTTCTTCCTTCTTCCACCGCAAATCCTTACACTGCGCCGCGTGACTTACTTTGCCCTGCCACGGATATCAGCCCATGCGGTACGTGCGAGCTCCTCTTACATTGCCATCTCTGATTGCGGTCGCCGGATTGTTGCTGGCATGTGGCGGTGTCGGCCCGATCAAGCCTGATCCCCAGCCCGAGCCGCCGGTTGTCCCATCACCTCAGGCAGAAGGGCCGCCAAAATCCGCGAAACAAAAGACCATTGAACGATTGTTGGCCGAGGCGGATGCGGCCCTCAAAAAGGATCGCATGACCCAACCGGCTCACGACAACGCCTACGACCGATTCCGCGCAGTGCAAATGCTCGATCCGGGCAACAAACAGGCTCAGGCGGGGTTGAACAGTATTCTTCTAGCCTATGCGGACCGGATTCAGCGCGGCTTGAGCGCCGGTCTGATTTCCGCTGCCGCGGCGGAATTAAAAGTGGCAAAGGCCGCGTTCCCCAACGCCGAACTGCTGGCGACTTATGAGGCGGAGATCAAAAAACGCACGCCTGCGCCGCAAAAATCCGACTCCGGCGTAAAAAAAGAAGAGGGGCGAGGCAAAGTGGTTTTGCCGGCCCAGGCTCTGGCGCAGAAGTCCGAAGAAGCCAAACAGTTGTTGATCGAGATTGCCCAGCGCGTGCAGCAGTCGGATGAAGCGGTGATGATCTATGCCCGTTCCGACGCAGAAGGGCGCTGGATCTATAAAACCATGAAGGATTCCGTGGGCGAGTATCGCATTCGCGGTGATATCCGCATCTCCCGTGAACCCGCTATCGAGTTTCTATCCCCTTTGGAGTAACCATGCTGCCAGCTTTCGCTCGTTTCGTTTGTTTATGTGCGGCTTTGTTGTTGGCGCTCACCGCCTGCCAGAAAAAAACGGAACCCGGGTTGCGCGCCAGCAACGCGCATATGTGGGCCATAGCGCCGGGTCAGACGACTGCGGCGGTCTATCTGCGCCTGGAAAATTCCGCTGCGCGCGAGCGCACGATTCAGTTGGTAAGCACCCCGATTGCAGGGCGGGCAGAGGTCCATCGGCATATTCATGAAGACGGTGTAATGAAGATGAGACCCGTCGCTCATGCTCGGGTTGCCGCTGGCGCTGTGCTGGCGTTTGAGCCTGCGGGGTACCATATTATGTTAATGGACGTTGCGGATGCGCCTCCGGTGGGCGGTTCGTTTCCCCTGACGCTGGAATTTGATGGCGCAGAGAAGCTGGTTGTCGATGTCGAAGTTCGCTCACGCTGACCAGGTGGGTGGAGTCATGAACGCAGAAGGAGACCGTTAATGTTCACGCGGATTCGCCAGCGCTGGCAGAGTGCCAGTCAGTCTTTGATCCAAGAGGGCAAAGAGATAGGTGCAGATCTGACCGAAGGTCGCACTTGGCTTAAAGTCGCCTTTTGGGTTGTTCTGGCGTACTTTTTGGTGATGATCGCGCTCAGTGTTCACTGGAGTTCCGAGCCGGAGATGCGCCCCATTGCCGGCACTGAGATCGCCGCCGATGGCACCGAAAAACCCTATACCACGGGTGTTGCAACCACTTCTGCCATTATCGAAGTTGCCACCATGCTGCTGGATAAACCCGGCGGTTACCTCACCAACGATATAGCGCCTCCCGGTGTATGGCTGGACAATATTCCCGCTTGGGAATACGGCGTGTTGGTGCAAGTGCGCGATCTGGCGCGGGTGATGCGCGAGTCTTACAGCCGGTCCCAGTCGCAATCAGTGGAAGATCCCGCCCTGAAAGACGCCGAGGCCCAGTTCAATTTCAATCGCAACAGCTGGGTTCTTCCCTCCACCGAAGATGAATACCGCCGCGGCATCGCCTATCTGGAGGACTATCGCCGCCGGCTGGTTGACGATAACGAACAAAACGCCCAGTTTTATGCCCGCGCCGACAACCTGCGCTTTTGGCTGGGGACCGTCGAAACCCGTCTGGGCAGCTTGTCGCAGAAGTTGAGCGCGAGCGTTGGCCAGCGCCGTCTCAACACCGACTTGGCCGGTGACAAAGGTGCCCGCCAATCCACCGCCACGCCGCGGGAATACGAACTCAAAACTCCCTGGAGTGAAATCGATGACGTGTTTTACGAAGCGCGGGGCGCGGCCTGGGCTCTGGTGCATTTTCTGCGCGCGGCGGAAAAAGACTTTGCCGATGTGCTCGCCGATAAAAATGCGCGCGTGAGTTTTGAGCAGATCATTCGTGAGCTGGAGGGAACGCAAGAGCCGCTGCGTTCGCCCGTGATCCTGAACGGCAGCGGTTTTGGGGTGCTGGCCAACCACTCCCTGGTGATGGCGAACTATATTTCGCGCGCCAACGCGGCCTTGATCGATCTGCGCGAGTTGCTGTCACGGGGGTGATAGCAACTGCGCCTTCTGCATCTCATCCGCTGACAGCGGTTCTCTCAGTCTACTAATAGAGGTTTATGTTGTTCGGGTCGCAAACGCGGGCCGAACTGGCTGACCACCGCCGCAGCTGCACGGGTTGCAAACCGGCCTGTCGTTTCATAATCCCATCCACCGCGGGTAATGCCGTAGAGAAACGCACCCGCAAACATATCCCCTGCACCATTGGTATCCACCGCGGCAACCTGCGGAGCGGGTACTTGGCTGTAACGATTTCCGTCAAAAACCAGAGCGCCTTCTGCACCCAAAGTAATCGCAAAGGTGCGGGCAATGCCCTGCAGCTTCGCAGCCGCCTCTTCCAGATTATTCGTGCGAGTAAAGGTCAGGGCCTCGGCCTTATTGCAAAACAACAAATCGACTTGGTCACCGACCATGGTGTGAAGATCGTCGTAAAAGTATTCGACTATGGCGGGATCGGACAGGCTGACGGCCACTTTTACGCCGGCGGCCTTGGCCAGTTCACGCAGGCGAATAGCGGCGGGGCGGCCGGTGGGGGAGGTGACTAAATAACCTTCAATATAGACATATTTCGACGCTTTTAACGCATTTTCGTCTATATCGTCGCTTGACAGGGTAGCGCTGATGCCGAGGAAGGTGTTCATGGTGCGTTCGGCGTCTGGCGTAATCATCACTAGGCATTTGCCAGTGATGCCCGCCGCAGTTCCATTGGCAGCAGAAAACTTGACGCCTGCACTGGCCAGATCATTCAAATAGAACTTGCCGTTCTCATCGTCCGCCACTTTGCAGGAATAAAACGTCTGCGCGCCGAAATACTGCGCGGCGATGATGCTGTTTGCCGCCGAGCCACCACTGGCGCGCGAGGCGTGGCACATATGGCCTTCCAGATGCTGCAAAAGTTCTTGTTGGCGCGCTTCGTCGACCAGAGTCATGACGCCTTTTTCAACGCCGAAGCGCGTCAGGTCGTCATCGCTGACCGTGATTTCGGTATCCACCAGGGCGGCGCCAAGGCCATAGATATCGTAAGCAGGCAATTTGTATCTCCTCTGATCAAAGCCTAAGATTGAAAAAATATGTGCACCGTTGCGCCGCTCTGTGGGTTGAACGACAGTTTGGCGCGGTCGGTTATGCAATCTTGCATAGTTTTTGCGTAGTGGTTGCTTTTTAAGTGCCGTTTAGTGGCGGCAGCGCCCGTTGAATCTTCGCAATGTGGCTGCCAGGGTGATCCCTGACAGACCGAACGGAACACAGTGTATGTCACGACTAATAAGAACTGATTCTTCCACGCGCAAGCCTGAGAGCGAGTCTGTCGCATCCATCCCTTTGACGACCGAGACCATCGTCACCCACTTGAAAAAGTGCCAGGGCATTGCGAGCGAGCACGCCAAAGTAGCCTTTCAAATCTATCTGCGCAATCTCGACGAAGCCTTCAACCAGGAAATGGACCGCGCCAGGTCCAACCAGGAAGTGTCGGAAATCACCGGCATCCAGCGATTGTTCCGGCGCAACCAGCAGGAACTTGAACGCTACTATGTCGGCTATATCGCGGAAGGCTTCGTAAAGTTCAAAAAGAAGGAATTGCACACCGAGCTGCAGAACTTAACCGGCAGTGGCGAGCTGTCATTAGTGGATAACGACGCGCTCGAAGAAACCATTACGCTCTCCACCATAGTGCAAAAGGTGGATGTTCTCTACGCCGAACCTATCTGGGCACTCAATCAACGCTTTGCCATTCTCAATGGCGGTGAGCAGGTTACCGAAGCCAGCAATCCGGCAGCGCCTATACAGTTGTGTGAGTCATTGCGTCGCGCGCTGCGTTTGATCCCTTTGACTGCCAAAACGAAAGCTGTGGCCTACAAGGTCTACGAGCAGCGCTTGTCGGAATTGGCCAAGAACGTCATTGAAGACATCAACGACTATCTGAAACAAGCGGGTGTGCTGCCCAACTTGCGCTACACGCCGCCCAAGGTCGCGCCGGTCAATCCACTCGGCGCTGGAGCGCAGATCCCCGGCCAGGCAGCTGCGGCCGCACCTGCCCAGCCGTTGTTTTCCGGCTCTATCGGGCCGGTTCCGATTCCGGATCCCAATCAGCCCACCGAGCAATACCAAAGCGCCTTGCTGCACGCGATCCGCAGTTTGCAGGTCAGTATGCGAGGCGGAGTCAGCGCTGCAGCGCCGTCCGAAGGCATTCGCATCGCCACGCAGGACAGCCCGTTTGCCGCATTCGTGCCGGGCAGCGGCCCTATAGGCCCTGGTGTTGTGATCACGGCGGATCAGTTGATGAGCGCCCTGCAGACGTTGCAGGGCTCCGCTGCCGGCGTGGTCGGCTCTCCGCTCGACGCGGGTCCCTTGCCACCGATGGATTTCACCCAGGTGTTGACCGCTCTGGCGCAACAGTTCCAGCAGTCCAAGACGACCCGCGACAGCAAGGTCTCTCCGGCCGATATGCATACCATCGACCTGGTGGGCATGGTGTTCGAGTACATGCTGAAAGACGAAAACCTGCCGGATTCCGTTAAGGCGCTGCTCAGCTATATGCACACGCCTTTCCTCAAACTCGCCTTTATTGACCCCGGTTTCTTCGAACAGCCGGAGCACCCGGCGCGCATGCTGCTGAATAGTCTGGCCGAAGCCGGTACCCGCTGGGTTGGCAATGACGGCACTGTGCAGCACGACATGTATAACAAGATCAAAGATGTCGTCGATCGTGTATTGCGCGACTTTAAAAACGACGTGCGCGTAATCGCCGAACTGTTGCTGGAGTTCAACAACTACACCAAGAGCATCATTCGTCGGCAGGAGCTGATGGAAAAACGCGCGGCGGAAAAAGCTCAGGGCGAAGAGCGTTTGCGCGAAGTGAAGTTGCGAGTCAACGAAGAGATCCGCAAGCGCACCGATGACAAAGAGTTGCCATCGGCAGTACTACTGTTTGCGCTGCAGCCCTGGTCCGATTATCTGTCGTTCGTTCTACTGCGTTATGGCGAGAAGTCCGACAAATGGGCCAATGCCCTGGCAGTGGTGGATGATCTCTTATGGATCATAGAGCCGCAGACCGACCCGGCCGGGGTGACCCGGCAAGCAGAACTGGCCCCGGCTTTGTTGCGCGATATAGAAACCGGTTTTGAAACCATTGGCTACGATCAGGCCAAGGGCAAAAAGCTGCTGGAAGCGATTTCCTCCCTGATCGAAATGGCGCAGCAGAGCAAACGCGCGGAGCCGGCACCGGCACCAATGCGCGACAAACTCGAGAAGATCGCAGCGGTGAAAGCCGGACAGGCGGAAGAAGTTGCCGATATTTCCAAGGAAGAAGCAAAGATCGTCGAAAACCTGAAACTGATCGAATTCGGCACCTGGTTCGAGTTCGAAGGTGGCAGGCGTTTGAAGATTGCCTGGTATAACGCTCGCACGTCCCACTACATGTTGGTGGACCAAATGGGCAAGAAAGTCGCCATGATGTCCGGGCTGGAGATCGCCCGGGAAATGATAGCGAAACGGGCTAAAATTATAGCTGGAAGCTCTAAACCATTTTTTGAACGGGCGTTGGAGAACATTTTCCAGAAGTTGAACGCTCAAGCCGAAGCCCAATCTGGAGACGTAGAACGTGAACTTAAGTAATCGCAGCAGTGGTAGCAGTGAAAAACGCAGTCAAGTTCGTATTCCTGTAGACGATGAAATATGCGTGCGGGATACAGTGTCAGGGAGCGAACTCGGCACCTTGGCGAATGTTCATGAAGAAGGCTTTATGGTGATCAGCGACGGTGGTTTGAAAGAGGATTATCTCTACCAGGTCGCTTTCGAAGTCAGTTCAGGTGAATCCATACCTCTCGGCGCTGAATGTTTGTGGATCAGCGAGACAGGTACTGGTGATCAGGTTTGGGCTGGTTTCCAGATCATGGATATGTCCGATGAAGCGCGCCAGCAAATGCGGACTTTGATCGCCCAATACCAAGATTAAGGTTTAGAAAATCCAGAAAGACTTCAGGGTTGGCGTGGTTTTTCCGGTCAACCCGATATCTATTCATTATTTACTCACCAGAAACCTATCCTCCAGAACATTTTGCGGTTGCCCCTTCTTATAAGTCTGCTTTAATACGGGCCCACTCATCGCACGCTGGCGGATTTCCCATGTATCTCCTTCATATCGCGAACAAAAATTATTCCTCCTGGTCGCTGCGCCCCTGGTTATTGTTGCGGCAATTGGGCATTGCCTTTACCGAGCAACTGCATCTATTTCCCAGTGATGCCAGCTGGCGAAACTTTTCCCCCAGCGGCAAGGTGCCTTGCCTGCATCACGCCGGGCGAAGGATTTGGGATTCGCTGGCGATCGCCGATTATGTGGCGGAGGATTGCCCGGAAGCATGGCCTGCGGATCGCACTGCCCGCGCCTGGGCGCGCAGTGCTGCGGCGGAAATGCACTCCGGTTTTCAGGCTCTGCGCAGCCAGTGCACCATGAACTGCGGAGTAAGAGTCAGAATGCGCGAGATCAACGGCGCATTGGCGAAAGATATTGCGCGCATCGACGAGCTTTGGAGTGAAGGCATTAAGCGTTTTGGTGGGCCATTCCTGGCTGGCTCGGCGTTTACGGCGGTGGATGCTTTTTATGCGCCGGTCGCTTTCCGGGTGCAAACCTATGGTCTGCCCTTGTCAGAGTCCGCCGCAGAATACTGTCGCCATCTGCTCCAATTGCCCGGTATGCAGGAGTGGTATGAAGCCGCTTTGCAGGAGACCCCGGAGCCAGAACACGAGGCCGATATGCTCGCCGCAGGAGAACTGATTGCCGATTTTCGCAAGCAGGTCTGAGGTCGACAGATGAAAATGTTCAGTTTAAGCGGAATCTTGTCGCTGGCTCTGATCGTTGCACCGATCGCCGCCGAAGAGGTGGTGACAGATCAGCCACCCGAGGCGCCCGGTGTTCCCAACCCGGAAGTGGCGCATGAGCAAGTCGTGCAAGAAAGGGTTTTGACGGAGGAGGAAAAAAGAAATCTGGTGCTTGAGCGCTTCCAGGAGGAGCGCCGTTTACAAGGCAGCAGTTTTGCCATTACACCGCACTCGATCAATTACATATTGCCTCTCACCCATACGAGTCACCCCAACGAAAAACCGTTTGAGGAAACAGGGCAGGAGCTGCAGCATACGGAAGTGGAGTTTCAGGTCAGTTTTAAAGTCGCGCTGAACGAAAAGCCTTTATTTAATGACAATGGCTTTTTGTACTTTGCCTATACCGCCCGCTCCTTCTGGCAGGCATACAACACCAGCGAGTCCAGCCCGTTTCGCGACACCAATCATGAACCTGAAGTGTTTCTCTCCTTCACCACGCCTTTTCGTGCATTGGGGGCGGAAGTGCCGGTGGTGAGTATTGGTCTGTCACATCAGAGCAACGGCCGTTCGGATATTCAGTCGCGCAGTTGGAACCGCTTGTACCTGCGGACAACCTTGGAATATGAAAAGTACTATTTCAGCATCAAACCCTGGTGGCGCATTCCTGAGCGGCGAAAAAGAAGTCCGGACGATGCCGCCGGGGATGACAACCCGGATATTCATCACTACCTGGGTTATTTCGAATTACGCGGTTTTCGCCGCTACGGTGACAACGAGCTGAGCCTGATGCTGCGCAACAACCTGAACGATCGCAATAAAGGCGCCATCGAAATCGGCTACAGCTATCCCTTCGCCAAAACCAAACGCGGTTACGTGCAGCTATTTCACGGATATGGCGAATCTCTGTTGGATTACAACCATAAAACCACACGGATTGGCATAGGGTTTATGTTGAATAACTGGCTCTAAGCGCGGGAAAGAGCAGGGGCTGGATGACCCCTGCTGGATTGGAGATTAGAGGGTTTTAAACACCGAGCGGGCGGCGGCGAGGGTAAAGTCGATATCGTCGTCCGTATGCGCTGCCGACATAAACGCGGCTTCGTAAGATGCTGGAGCCAGGTTGACACCGGCCTGCAGCATGCCGTGGAAGAAGCGGTTGAAGCGCGCCGTATCACAGGCCATTACTTGGCGGAAATTGCTGACGGAATCCGCATCGGTAAAAAATCCTCCCCACATAGTGCCCACGTGGTTGGTGGTAAACGGAATACCCGTCTCTTTGGCGATTGCCAACAAGCCGTTCACCAATTTGGTGGTTTTGTCGAACAGCGGTTCGTAAAAACCCGGAGCCTGGATTTTTTTCACCGTCGCCAAGCCCGCCGCCATAGCCACCGGATTCCCGGACAGAGTTCCCGCTTGATACACAGGGCCGAGCGGGGCGATTTTGCTCATTACATCTTTGCGCCCGCCGAACGCGCCTACGGGCATACCGCCGCCAATCACTTTCCCCAGAGTCGTCAGGTCAGGAGTGATCTTGTAATAGCCTTGCGCACCGGCAATGCCGAGGCGGAATCCGGTCATCACCTCATCGAAAATCAACAGTGCGCCGCTCTGGTCGCACACTTCGCGCAGGGTTTCCAGGAAGCCGGGGGCTGGCGGAATGCAGTTCATATTGCCCGCAACTGGCTCCACTATTACACAAGCGATCTGGTCGCCCAAAGCGCGGAAGGTCTCGCGTACCTGCTCGGAGTCGTTGTAGTTCAGAGTGAGAGTATGTTCTGCGAGGCTGGCAGGCACGCCAGGAGAGCTGGGAACGCCGAGGGTCAAAGCGCCGGAACCAGCTTTAACCAGCAACGAGTCGGAGTGACCGTGATAGCAGCCTTCGAACTTGATGATCTTGTCGCGACCGGTAAAACCGCGTGCAAGGCGAATGGCACTCATGGTGGCTTCGGTGCCGGAGCTGACAAATCGCACGAGTTCAATGCTGGGAATCAGACGCACGATTTCGCGGGCTAATTCAGTTTCGATTTCGGTCGGCGCGCCGAAGCTGAGGCCGGAACGGGCTTTAGCTATCACCGCTTCCAGGACATCGTCATCCGCATGGCCGAGAATCATCGGCCCCCAGGACAGCACGTAATCCACATAGCGCTTGCCATCGCTGTCGTACAAGTAAGCGCCTTTGGCGCGCTCGATAAAAATCGGTTCTCCGCCCACCGCCTTAAACGCGCGAACGGGTGAATTGACCCCGCCAGGAATGACGGCTTGGGCTTCTGCAAAAAGTTTGTTCATAGGTTATTGAGTGTCGTTGGATGAATTAAATGCGGATTGCCGAAAAGTGTTTAGCAGTTGTTCCGCCGCCGCGCGCACGTCAGGAGCGCCGAACAGGCTGTGACATACCGCCAGGGTAGTGGCGCCCGCTTGAACCAAAGGCGCCATATTATCCTGGCGAATGCCGCCGATGGCGATGATGGGCAGCTCGATTTCCGCAGCCGCTTGACGCAGTACCTCTATATCCGCCGCGCCAGCGAGTGGTTTGGTATTGGAGGAGAAGAACCGGCCAAAGGCAACATAGCGGGCACCTTCCGCCTGGGCGAGGCGCGCCAGCTCCAGGCTGGAATGGCAGGTGACGCCAATAATGGCTTCTGCGCCCAGGCGAGCACGTGCTTCTATGACCGAACCATCTGCTTGACCCAGATGCACGCCGTGAGCGCCGCTCTCCAGCGCTATATCCCAACGGTCGTTGATGATGCAGCGGGCGTCGTACGCATTACAGAGCATTACCAATTCTCTGGCTGACTCCAGCAGCGTTTGACTGTCAGCTGTTTTATCGCGCAGTTGAATTGTCTTAATGCCCGCTGACAGAGCCTGTTCAACGGCTTTGAACAATTGTTCTCCGGGCAACAAAAAAGGATCCGTGATCCCGTAAATAGGTCCGAGGTCGTGATCGGACCGCAATAGATTCGACTGCATGTTACTTCTTACATCAAAAATTAATGAGTAGCGTTCGCCGGCGGGGCGGCGGAGCAGGGCGAGGTTTCGAGATTTTTATCCGCCCAATACAGCCGGTGCAGAATTGGATTGCCAAACCCCAGCTGGCGCGCTGCGGTTAATGCCTGCCAAGTAAAAGTCTGCGCTTTTTCCACTGCAGCCTGAACGGGGCAATCGTGCGCTCTTAAAGACGCAATCGCTGCTGACAGAGTGCTGGTAGCCCCGTGGCAAGTCGGCGGGCTGTGCTCCCATTCGTATCGTTTGATCAGGCCGGTGTTGTCATACAACGCGGTAGTCGCGCGATTTTCTTTGAGCAATGCCTGGGTTAACAACAACTGACGGCAGCCTTTGCTGGTCAGCGCTTGCGCGGTGGCGTCGATGGTATCGCTCTCTTTGACGAGGACATGCGCTTCGTTGAGCGAGATTACCGCCACCTCGGCAAGCGGCAATAAAAGTGCGGCGAGCGCCGCCGGCAGATCGGCCTGTTCTACGGAATCGCGATCCCACAGGCAAAAGGCGGGCTGCACAATCAATGGGAGATGCGGGTAATCCTGCAGGATGGAGTGGATGGCCTCGACTATGGCGACTGATCCGGCAAAGCCCACTTTTACGGCTTTGACTGGCAAATCTTCCAGAACAGAGCGGGCCTGTTCGATCACTAGGGTGGTGTCGACTGCCACGGCTTCCGTATCTTCGGGGGTGGCGGTGGCGCACAGGGCAGTGGCAATGGGAGCACAATGGCAACCCATGCTGGCGGTGGTTTCTATATCAGCCTGGAGCCCGCCGCCTCCGGATGGATCAAGAGCGGAAAAACACAACACAACGGGAGGGTTAGGATTATTCATGTCATGCTCTCCTCGATCAGTTGCTAAGTCGGCAGCTTCATCACCACCAAAAACACAATGGCAATCAGGAAGAAAACCGGAATCTCATTAAAAACACGGAAGAACTTATGGCTCGGTACAGGCAGATCGCGAGCGAATTTTTTAACGTAGGCACCACACATATGATGATAGCCAATCAGGCCTATCACCAAGCCGATCTTGATCCAGAACCAAGTGCTCGACCCGTAATAGGACCAATAAAAATGGGCACTCCAGGCGCCGAAGAGCACGGTGGCCAGCATCGCAGGTGTGCCGATGCCGCGATATAGCTTGCGCTCCATAATTTTGAACCGCTCCCGTCCCTCTTTATCCTCCGCCATCGCGTGATAGACAAACAGGCGAGGGAGGTAAAACAACATCGCGAACCAACACACGACTGCGACTATGTGAAGTGACTTGGCGATGAGTGGAAGCATATTCGACCCTGATGCAGAAGATTGTTATGAAGACGACTAAATTCGGTAAAAGTTTTTAATTGCATCTTCCGTGACTATTCCCCGGATAGATGCGCTTAACGGGTTATGAAAATGTGCCACGTAAAGTGCCTCGCCGCGCGAGGTGCGAATCGCTTCGAGCGCATCCCACAGGCTGGCGGTTTCGTGGATCGGCGAGAGTAGCAGACGGCGAGCGGGAATGGCCAGTAAATCAATTGGTTGAGTAAGGCTCAGTACTTCAACCGGAGCATCGTTTAAATAAGTGGCGAGATCGGCTGCGCGCATGGCGATCTTATCGCTGTGCTGATCATCTCCCGCATCCAGAATGATCCATTCAGGAAGCCCCGCCAGCGCGTTTTTCGCTTGATCGTAGTCCAGCTGGCGTTGCAGATAGACCAGCCGGTTATCCAGCACATTGGCGATCCCGGTCTTTTTCAGCACGTTCAGAGTCGGATTGAAATCCAGGCTGCGACCGGTGGAGCGCAGCTGCTCGGTAAATACGCCCTGGAATCCAAATACATAACGGGTTGTAATGCAGGAGACCACGATCACCAGCATCGACGGGAAAATCAGATGAGGGTTGTAGCTCAGTTCCAGCACCGCCACGAGCGCTGCCATAGGGGCGTTGAGCGCTGCGGCCATCATGCCCACCATGCCGATAGCGACATAAAAACCGGGACCTGCGGTAGGGGTGGGATAAATCGCCCCGGCGATCAGACCCAAAGCGCCGCCGATACAGGCGCCTATCACCAGAGTTGGGCCTATGATGCCGCCGGGCACACCGAGGCCGATGACAGCCGCGCTGGCCACCAGCTTGGTCAGCCCCACAAGCAACAACAGTTTGAGCGTTAGTTCGCCCGCCAAAGCCGAGTTAATAGTGTCGTACCCCAGCCCCATGATTTCTGGTACCCGCCAGGTCAATACGCCGGTCAAAACGGTGGCAAGTGACAGGCGAAGCGCTATAGGCCAGTGCTGAAAGCGCACCAAATAGACGTGAATTGCAATAAAGGCGGCCGCAGCACAGGCGATAACCAAACCGGACAGCAGCATAAAAGGCAGTTCCAGCAAAGTTTGCATACGGCTCTCCTGATCCATTTCCACCAAAGGTGCTGTGCCTAAGGCGAGCTGACAGATGGCAGCTCCGCTGAAAGAAGCAAGCAGCACTGGCACAAAGCCGACCGCGGTGTACTCCATCAAAATGATCTCCATAGCGAAGATCACTCCGGCGAGAGGCGTATTAAAGGAAGCGGAGATGGCTGCGGCCACACCACAGCCAATCAAGGTATAGCGGCTGTTATTAGGCAGCCTCAGCCAGCGCGCCCAGCGACTGGCGACGCCCGCGCCCAAATGAACCGCCGGACCCTCCCGGCCAACCGACTGGCCGCCGACAACACTGATTACGCCGCCGAGAAATTGCACCAGCCAGTTAGTGGTGGGCAGATGTCCCTGAAAATTGTAGAGCCGGTCCAATACATGGCCGACACTGACCTGGCGGTGGCGCCGATCGACTAGAGTTAATAACAGTAGTAGGGCAATGGCGCCAGCGCTGAGAAACAGCCAACGTTGCTCGACGGACAGAGCTTCAAAACTTTCCGGTCCGGCGGGGAGGAGAAATCTAAGGGGAATTTCGATGCTCAGGCGAAAAAGGACGATGACTCCGCCGGTTGCCACACCCACCAATAAGCCGAGCAAGGCCAGTTGTGGCAGGGCGTCGACGTAGGAAAGTGAATAGCGAAATTGGTGAAAGGCGCGTTTGAGGCGTTGGTAGGGAGAGAATCGAGGGGAATTTGACGTTTCTGTCATAAATACCGAACGCGCCTGTTGGCTAACTTCAGTTTTGTAGGAAACGCCATTACCATACGTCCCCTTGATTCGCCATTCTACACGCAGGTGGCTTGATTCGCCTGGGCAAAACTCGCCCATGCATTAACAACGAAAGACGAGGTGACGAGTGATTCGGGTTGGTATCGTAGGGGGCACTGGCTACACAGGTGCGGAATTATTGCGATTGCTGGCGCGGCATCCAGACGCTCGTGTACAGGTAATCACCTCGCGCGGTGAAGATGGCAAAAAGGCCGGCGATCTATTCCCCAACTTGCGCGGCTACTGCGACCTTTCTTTTACCGCGCCGGATCCCGCTCAGTTGTTGGAGTGCGATGTCATCTTTTTCGCCACCCCACACGGTGTGGCGCAATCCATGGTGCCGGAGTTGCTGAAAGGCGGCGCTCGCGTCATCGACCTCTCTGCGGATTTCCGTATTCGCGACACTGCTTTGTGGGAAAAATGGTACAACCAGCCCCACCAAGCACCGGATCTGGTCGAGCAAGCGGTTTACGGTTTGCCAGAAGTGAATCGCGAGAAAATCCGCGACGCGCAATTGGTGGCTTGCCCCGGCTGTTATCCCACCTCTGTTCAGCTCGGTTTCCTGCCGCTGCTCGAACATAACCTGGTCGATCCCACCCGCTTGATTGCGAACTCTGCCTCCGGCGTCAGCGGTGCTGGCCGTCAGGCGAAAGTCGACATGTTGTTCGCCGAAATTACTGACAGTTTTAAAGCTTACGGGGTAAAAGGCCATCGCCATTTGCCGGAGATCGAGCAAGGCTTGCGCGACATTCAGCAAGGCCGCGGTGAACCCGCCCGTTTGACCTTTGTGCCTCATCTATTGCCGATCGGTCGCGGCATTCATTCAACTTTGTACGCAACTTTGCTGCGAGACGACGTTGATCTGCAAAAACTCTATGAAGATCGCTACCGAGACGAGCCCTTCGTGGACGTTCTTCCTGCGGGAGCCTTGCCGGAAACCCGTTCCGTGCGCGGCACCAACTTGTGCCGTATCGCCGTTGTAAGACCGCAAAACCGCGACACTGTAGTCGTGCTAGTCGCCGAGGACAACCTCACCAAAGGCGCATCCGGACAGGCGATTCAGTGCATGAACATTATGTTTGGTTTCGCTGAAACGGCTGGTTTGGATATCCCCGCGTTCTTATGATGAGGCGAGGGGACCTGTAATGGATTGGCATTGTCAGTGGAAATCTCATGACTGTTGTTAAAGGAAGCAAAGAGTATCAATGGGCTGTGGTAAAGGTCCGCCCTTATGCCCGATTGTGGCAGGCGGTCATTCTTGCAACTCTGGTGCTGGTTGCGGTTATCGGGGCTTATTTCATAGGCCAGCACGGTGTGCAAAATGGCTATAGCCGTGCGCAACGCGATCTCGCTGCTGTACGCGCGCAGCTCGAAGAAGTGCGCAAAACGGAGCAGCAGTTAAGACAACAACAGGAAAACGCCAAACTCGGCGCCGAAGTTGATCGCAAGTCTTTAGAGGATGTACGCCAGGAAGTTATCGAATTAAAGGCTACGGTAGCGGCCTTGGAAGAGGAAAATCAGTTTTATCGCAATTTGATGGCTCCGGAAGGGGATAAGCGCGGGCTGCGATTTGGTCCAGTTGAAATTGCGCAGACGGACCGCACAAGAACCTACCGCTACAAAGTGATTGTTCAACATGTGGCGACGCAACAGGATGTCATAACGGGAACACTCAGCTTTAATGTAGTAGGTCGCCAGGACGGTGTAGTGAAAGTGTTACCACTCAAAGAGCTTTCCTCCAGCGTCGACACTACTAACATCAAGTTACGCTTCAAATACTTTCAAAATATCGAAGGTGAGCTGGTGTTGCCGGAAGGCTTTGAGCCGGAGCGTGTCGAACTTGAAGCGCGCACTGCGGGCAGCAATTCCACCGTTATTGAAAAACGCTTCGCCTGGCTGGCGCAAAATGCCTAAATGGGCAATCGACCTGAAGGGCAATCTGATTTTGATCTAGGAGTCATTTTTTTATGGGGTCTAACCACCATACCCTGATATCCAAGGGCACTCGTATCGTCGGTGAAGTGCATTTCAGCGGCGAACTCAATGTGCAAGGCCAAGTGGTCGGCAATATCATCGCCGATGGCAATTCAGAGCTTGAAATCGCCCAGTCAGGCCAGATTGAAGGACAAATCCATGTTCCTAAGGTTATAGTGAGAGGTCTCGTGCAGGGGGATATCCGCTGCTCCAAGCACTTGGAGCTTGGTGCCACTGCCGTAGTAAATGGCAATGTGTTTTACACTTTGATCGAAATGGTCAAAGGTTCACAGGTTAATGGCAGCTTGGTCTATGTAAGCGAGACTGAGCCGAAGAAAAAGGCCAGCGCCGCGACCTAATGCGGTATCTGTTCATAAGCAGCACTGAAAGAGCTGTGGTTTAACGAGGCGATATGTCAGTAGCGCAGTTTTATACACCAACCCCGATTCAGATCAGCCCCAACGCGGTCGCCAAGGTGCGTTCGTTGTTGGAGGAAGAGGGCAACCCGGATCTGAAATTGCGGGTGTACGTTACCGGTGGCGGTTGTTCCGGCTTTCAGTACGGTTTTTCGTTTGACGAAGAGTTGGCGGAAGACGATACAACTATCGAGAAAGACGGCATCACCGTCGTCATAGATCCTATGAGCTACCCCTATCTGGTTGGCTCGAAACTCGATTATCAAGAAGGGCTGCAGGGTTCCAAATTTACCGTAGAGAACCCCAATGCCAGCAGCACCTGCGGCTGCGGTTCGTCCTTCTCCATCTGAGGCCTGGCCGCGGCTTAAACGCCGCGCAGCCCGCGCCAGTTTTTCCCCGGATAAATTCCCCCCAAGATCACATCCTCAGCTGCGCCGGTCACGCTTGCCAGATTACCTGGAGCACCTTGTAAGGTGCGCATAGCCAGCCATGCAAATGCCGCAGCTTCAACGTCATCAGGCGAAATTCCCAGAGCAGCTGTGGTATCCAGCGCGAAGCTGGGAAGAAGTTGCTGCAACCGGCTCAACAGAGCCTTATTCCGCGCGCCGCCGCCGCAAACAAAAATTTCACCTTTTGTGGTTTCTTTTCTGATGTGCTCTGCAATGGAAATGGCGGTCAGCTCCAGGAGCGTGGCTTGGATATCTTCCGGTTTATTGGAGGGATGGCTATGAAGTATCTGATCCAACCAATTCGGATGAAATTCTTCTCTTCCGGTGCTTTTCGGCGAGGGGAGCGTGAAATAGGGATGGGCGAGTAGCTTAGTGAGAAGTCGATGATCAACCTTGCCGGATGCCGCCCAGGCGCCTTGATCATCAAAAGGACGACCGAGATTTCTTTGTATCCAGGCATCCATCAGCCCATTGCCGGGACCTGTGTCATATCCCCGGACCGCTCCGCACTGCTCGGGCAGCAAAGTGATATTAGCTATGCCCCCGATATTCAAAATAACTCGATAGCGTTCCGCGGCTGAGAAAACCGCTTTGTGAAACGCCGGGACTAAAGGCGCACCCTGTCCACCAACTGCCATATCGCGCCGGCGAAAGTCGGCTACTGTCGTTATGCCAGTGACTTCAGCGATCACATTCGGATCAGCGATTTGCAGGGTAAAGGCTCGACCTGTTTCAGGGCGGGGGCGGTGACGGATTGTCTGGCCGTGGCTGCCAATTGCAGTTATTCCATCAGCAGATATTTGCGCATTCTGCAGCAGTTGCTGAACCGCAGTGGCAAAACATTCCGCGATCTCACGATCCAGAGACCCGAAGCGATCGATTTCGTTTTGTCCGGGGTGATACAGGTCGGTAATGCGCGAGCGCAACGAATCGGGTAGGGGCAATTTATGGGACAGAACCGATCGGCAATGTCGGTCAGTAATATCCACCAGCACCGCATCTACGGCGTCGGCGCTGGTTCCTGACATAAGCCCTATATAAAAAGGCACGGATTAAAGCTTTTTAGAGTCGCTGTCTAAGCTGGCGACGTTAGTGACCTGATTGAGCTGGACGATCAGAGGCTGCGTTTGCGCATAAAAACGCTCTAGCTCATTACTGGGGACAGACACAGATTTGGGCAACTGCTGCACAATCGTGCGCGGGTCCCGATGGACGCCGTTCAGCAGGAATTCGTAGTGCAAGTGCGGTGCGGTCGAGTAGCCGGTAGATCCGACAACACCAATCACTTGCCCCTGGCGAACTCGCTCACCCGCTTTTACGTTGCGTTTATGCAGGTGCAGATATTTGGTCTGGATATCGGCGCCGTGTTGGATAACCACGTAATTGCCATTGGCTTCTGTGTAGCCGGAGGTAATGACTTTGCCATCACCAGAAGCCCATACCGGCGTGCCGCGATCTGCAGCGTAATCGGTGCCGCGATGGGGGCGAACCGTTTTGGTGATGGGATGCAGGCGGCGAGGATTGAAGTTGGAACTGATGCGGCGAAAATCCACCGGCGCACGCAAAAAGGCTTTGCGCATGGCTTTGCCAGTTGGAGAGTAATATTGCACTTCACCTTCGCGGTTCACGTAGCGCACCGCTTGGTAAGCGGTGCCTTGGTTGACGAATTCCGCTGCCAAAATAGCGCCTGTGCCCAAACGCTCACCCTCAAAAAATTTCTCTTCGTACAGAATTCTGAAGCTATCGCCCTTGCGTATATCCAGGGCAAAGTCGATATCCCAACCGAAAATCCCCGCAAAAGACATGATGAGATCTTCGTTCAAACCAGCATCCAATCCCGCTTTATAAAGAGAAGATTGAATAATTCCAGTGCGCACAGCGACTTTGATTTCGGGTTTTTTCTCGATTTTGGTGTATTCGTAACCGCCGGTTTGTTGCGCGGTAAAGACTTCGCTGTTGAGCGCGTCAAAATGGCGTGTCAGGGAAATGAGTTTTTTATCTTCACCGAAGGTAAAAACCAGCCGATGCCCAGGATAAAGCTTGGCTAAACGCTTGCCTTCGCTGCGCGAATTAACCAACTCATACATATCTTTATCAGAGAGGCCGGCGCGCTGGAATAAAGTGGACAGGCTATCTCCGCTTTTGACAACCAACTCCTCTTGGCGAGTTTTCGGCGCATCAGTTTCCAATTCCGCCCATGATAAAGGCGCTTCGAGCGGTTCGGAAAAGGATTCGGAGGAGAAGGATTGTTCGAGATCAGGAAGAGCGAGGGAATACCTTTGCGAAGTGTTTTTATCCGCAGGCATGGTCGTCATAGCGACCAGGGCCGACACCAAGGCGCCGGCCACAACCAGATGCATTTTGGGAAAAAACGAGAGGGCACCCGTTTCACTTGGGACTGGTTTAGGGGTGACTTCGATAGGTTCCATCGGACATAAGGAATAAATAAAGATAATTAAACTTATTGTTTATAACAGAAAAATGGCGGTTTATCATCCCGCGACCAAAGATTGGCGAAAATAAATTCCCCAACGCAGCTTGTGTTTACGGATCGTTTCGGTATCTTTGCCGGTTTTTTCATTCAGTCGCATTACTACCTAAGTCGGGGCGAAATTTATGTCAGTGGATACCCAATTGCTTCACGACCTGCAGGCCAGAGGGCTTATCGCCCAAATGACCGGCGATCAGCAACTCTTCGAGCATTTGAATTCACCCCGCACCCTGTATTGTGGTTTCGATCCGACAGCCGATAGTCTGCATATCGGCAGTTTAGTTCCGTTGCTTATGTTGCGACGTTTCCAATTGGCCGGTCATAAACCCATTGCTTTGGTTGGCGGAGCAACCGGTCTGATTGGTGACCCCAGCTTTAAAGCGCAAGAGCGCAAACTCAACACGCCCGATATAGTCGCCGGTTGGGTTGAAAAGCTGAAGGCCCAGGTATCCCAATTTGTCGAGTTTGGTGATCAGGAGAATTCCGCTCAGGTGGTTAACAACCTGGATTGGGTTGGTCAGATCAATGTTTTGGATTTTTTGCGCGATATCGGCAAGCACTTTTCCGTTAACAACATGATCAACAAGGAATCGGTAAAGCAGCGCCTGGAGCGGGAAGGTGCGGGTATTTCCTTTACTGAATTCACCTACATGCTGCTGCAGTCATACGACTTCGCTGAACTCTATCACCACCACGGCTGTACGCTGCAGATCGGCGGTTCCGACCAATGGGGCAATATTACCGGCGGCACCGATTTGACTCGCCGCTTGTACGGAGGGCAGGTTTTTGGCTTGACCATGCCGCTGGTCACCAAAGCCGATGGCACCAAGTTCGGCAAAACCGAATCGGGCACTATTTGGCTCGATGCGTCTAAAACGTCTCCTTATGCGTTTTACCAGTTTTGGCTCAATACGGCGGACGCCGATGTTTATAAGTTTCTGCGTTACTTCACTTTCCTCAGTGTTGAGCAGATCGCACAAATCGAAGCGGACGATAAAGCGTCTGGTACCAAGCCCGGAGCGCAGCGAATCCTGGCAGAGGAGGTGACCAAACTGGTACACGGGGAGGCTGGCTTAACTGCAGCAAAACGCATCACCGAAGCTTTGTTCTCCGGAAATCTGGAGTCTCTATCCGAGAGCGATCTGGAGCAGCTCAAGCAGGACGGTGTTCCTTACACCAAACTGTCTCGAGCGGATTTTGCCGAGCGCACCCTGACACAAATATTGGTGGATGCAGGTATGGCCTCGTCCGGCAAACAAATAAAAGACGCTCTGGCGCGCGGTGCGGTGCAGATTAATCAGGTGGTAATCGCGCAAGAGGAAAATACCAATCCGGAAGGATGTTTTGCTGTTGAGCGTGCTCGATATTCCCGTTTTTATCTGACCAAGATGGGTAAAAAGACCTACCATCTCTTCGAAATCAATCAAACGAACGATTGATACTTTCAATGACAAAAAACAGCAATTGATGTCATGGTTGACTCGTTTTTAGACTATTGGGTTGTTTTTTGATCTTTTAATAACTTTTAATTCTCAAACAAGGATATTTTGATCGGTTGGAAATGAGATAGGGCAGCCAGCGGATGGCAGCTTCATAGCAATTACCCGCAAGTACCTCACATATCGGTTGTAGTGCGTTTGACCGTATCTAGGCTTTAACCTATCCTAGCCCGCCTTAAAAACCATAAACCACAAAACCAATAACTAAATACGTCCACTCGTTCTGGGGATTCCTATGACTACCTTCGAGTATCAAAACACTCGGGCGAAACACGCCTTTAAAAAATCCACTCTCGCTGTATGTGTCGCTGCTCTGATGGCAGGACAGGCTTATGGTCAATCCGCCGAAGAGCCCGTGGCTCTGGAAGAAGTTGTGATTTACGGAGTGAAACGCAGCTTGGAAAGTGCTCAGGATCTTAAGCGAGATTCTTCAATCGTTCAGGACGTTGTTACTGCAAGTGATATAGGCGCGCTGCCGGATAAATCCGTTGTTGAGGCGCTGCAGCGGGTCCCTGGTGTTGCGATTGAACGTTTCGAGGCGTCCAATGACCCCGACCACTTTTCGGTTGAAGGTGGAAACGTAACTGTTCGTGGTCTGAACCGCGTGCGCGGTGAAATCAACGGTCGTGATGGTTTCTCTGCGTCAGGTGATGGCGGTCTGAACTACTCCGACATTCCGCCCGAAATGGTTGGTGCAGTTATCGTTAAAAAGTCTCAGTCTGCCAGCAATATCGAAGGCGGTATTTCCGGCACGATTAATATCCAAACCCGCAAACCTTTCGACTCAGAAGGGTTGATTTTGGGTGGATCGGTTAAGGCGAGTTATGCGGACCTGATCGATGAGGTCAAACCCAGCGCATCCGCTATCGTCGGCAATGTTTGGGACACTAATGCAGGTAAATTCGGTGCATTATTGAGCGTTGCCTATTCCGACTTCAGCTCTCGCGGTGACGGCGTGGGTGTGTTCAACTACAAGCCGGTAACCAACGCGGGTTCAAATCCGGATGGCGCCAAGTTGTTTGCTCCTCTTGGCGGTTCTGCTCGCCAACAAGAGAATAACCGCGAGCGTTTGGGTATTGCCGGGTCTTTGCAATGGGCCAACCCCGCGGATACCGTACAGGCAACCTTGGAGTTTATTCGCTCTGATTCAACTTTGACTTGGACCGAGCACTTCCTGGAATTCCCTGCTGAGCCTTTCTCGAACGATGCTGGTTCTGCCAACCTGAATATTGTTGATGGGACCTACAACTGCTTGCCCGGCAACCAGCCCTGCTTGTTCACATCTGGAAAAATTTTGGGCGGTAATGGCTCAGACGGCGAATCCGATCGTGCTTTCCGCGGTAACCCGTTCTATGTCGCGGGCGTGCGTACTCGTGAGGACGAGCGCGTTGTGGACGACCTCAGCTTCAATTTGAAGTACACACCAAACGACAACCTGACGTTGACCGGTGATTTTCAATACGCTCGCGCGACAAACAAAATCGCGGATTTCACCGTTCACGGTCGTATGAATTCGACCGACGCTTATTTGGATTTGCGTAACCCAGAGAAGCCGGTTTTTGAAATTCTGGATAATGACAACGGCGCCTCAGTTACTGAAGCGCAAAGCTACTTTATGCGTTCGGCGATGGATCACGTTTCTGATAGCGAAGGTGATGAGACCGCAATCAAGCTGGATGCACAGTACAAGTTCGACCAGGGGTTGATCACTGGTATCGAAGCGGGTGTACGCTTCTCCAATCGCACCATCGACTTTAAAGAATCCCTTTATAACTGGGGCTCCTTGGCCGAAACATGGATGGGAACTGCGCCGATCAAATTTAACGAATATGCAGAGGCAGGGCTGATTGAAGAATTTACCTTCAAAGACCACTTGAATGGTTCTGCCCTGAATACCAACAACACCTTCTACTTCCCGTCAAAAGCGCTGTTAAGCGATACCGAAGGCTTTTATAACAAGGCCGTCGAAAACGGCATCCTGAACCCTGAAGGTACTTGGAAGCCTTTGCATCGTCGATCTACGGCGATGGAAGGTTCTTCTTTCCGTCCCGCTGAGCTTTCCACTGTTGAAGAAGATCGTTCATCTATCTATCTGCAGTTGAACTTCGGCAGCGAAGATACGGCAATTCGTTTCTCCGGTGACATTGGTATCCGTTATGTCAACTGGCAGTTGGCTGCTACAGGTGCGAACGTATTTGGTGCAGCTGATGAAATCTTCAGCGGTGAAACCAATGACTTTATCAATGGATTTGCCTGGACCGACTATTGGATCGATAGAACCGAGGACTGGCAGGCTCCGGTCAGCCCAACCTTAGAGTTCTACACCAACCGTTATTTTGACGCTTATGTCCAGGAAGCCACCAACGCTGGTGCGGCTGATCCAGAAGCTGTAGCCCGTGAGCGTATTGAACAGCAAGTGGAACAGGTGAAGTTGAACAAACAAGCTGTTTTGGCCGAAATCACTGGATATCTTGATCAACTGGATGGCCCTGTTTACACAGTTAAAGGCGATACCTTCAAGCGAGCATTGCCCAGCTTTAACGTAAAATTGGAGCTGACGGAAGACTTTATCGTTCGTTTTGCGGCGTCTGAATCGATCTTCCTGCCCACATTGAACAATGTGCGCAATACCCGCCTCATTACTCCAAATATTGAAGTCAATCGCTTTAAAGATTTGGAGACTGGTGAAGAATTGTCGCGAATCGAGTCAGTGGAGTTGAAAGGTTGGGTCGCAAATGGTGGTGGTAACCCGCTCCTGCAGCCTGAGCTGTCAACCAACTATGACCTGACCTTGGAATGGTACTTCGATGATCTGGGTTCATTCACGACCTCGCTCTTCCACAAGCGAATTCGTGATTACTTCAGACAATCCAGTGTTATCGAAGAGCTGACCAATACCGCAGGTCAAACTGAGAGCGTAGTTGTGACCAGTACGCAAAACGCGGGCACAGCCAAAGTTAAGGGTGTTGAATTTGCCTATACCGGAACTTTTGGTTTTATCACTGAGGCTTTGGATGACTTCGGTATTCAAGCCAGCTATACCTACATTGATGGTTCTTCCAATGACTACGGTTCCGTACTTTACGGCGGCGACCCGAATAACAAGTACGCTCAGCAGTACACCTTCAACAATATTCGCGATCTGCCGTTAGAAGGTTTGTCGCAGGACAACTACAATGTGGTGTTGTTCTTTGATAATGGAACCATCGAGACGCGTTTTGCTTATAACTGGCGTTCGTCTTACCTGTTGAACTCTCGCGACGTGATTGCTTATGCACCGGTATACGGTGAAGCAACCGGTCAGTTGGATGCATCCTTCTCTTATAGGATCAACGACAACGTTAAGATCGGTTTTGAGGCGAACAACCTGTTGAATGAGGTGACGAGAACCTCCATTCAAAACGAGATCAATCCAGGAAGTGAATCGGGTGTTCAGGAGACTTTAAGATCTCCGCGATCTTACTTTGTTAATGACCGTCGATTCGCACTGTCACTTCACGTGAATTTCTAAGTCTTTTCACGTGACTGACTAACAGCGTTACGACGCGTTAAAACGCTACAAAGGCATAGTCTCGACTATGCCTTTTTTTTGTCAGAGATATACGCATGATTCAAAAGCTGGTGATAGTGGGCGGTGGAACAGCGGGCTGGATGACAGCGGCAGCTTTCTGCCACTTATTTCAGGACAGCCCTTTGCAAATAACGCTGGTGGAGTCCGATGCCATTGGCACAGTGGGAGTTGGCGAGGCGACGATTCCGCATCTGCGTTATTTCAATGAAAGGCTCGGTATCAATGAGCATGAGTTTATGCGAGCCACTAATGCCACATTTAAATTGGGCATTATGTTTTCTGATTGGCGCAAGCCAGGTCATAGCTACATTCACCCGTTTGGCGAATTTGGCTTCGCCACCAGTCACGGACCTTTCTATCATTACTGGTCACGAGCTCATCAATTGGGCCTGGAATTGGCGGCGGATGAATTTTCCATTGCCACCCATATGGCGCGCCTGGGGAGATTTACCTATCCGTCACAAAATGACAGCGAATTGTTGTCGACGTTTTCCTACGCGTTTCATATAGATGCTGCGCGCTACGCCGTGTTCTTACGGCAATATTGTGAGAAGACTTTTCGCAATTTTTCTCGTCAGGAAGGAAAAATAGAACATGTCCTGCAAGACTCGAGCAGCGGTGATATCACCGGCATAAAGCTGGATAGTGGTCTTGCAATCGATGGCGATTTTTTTATCGACTGCAGCGGCTTTAGCTCTCTACTCCTGAACAAGACCTTGGGCGCAAAGCCTCTGGACATGTCGGAATATCTGCCTTGCAATAGCGCGATTGCGGTTCCGACGGACGAAACCTATCCTGATGTTCCCTTCAGCCGCGCAACTGCCCACGCCGCAGGATGGCAATGGCGAATTCCTCTGCGCCACAGGACGGGCAATGGCTGCGTTTATTCGACGAATTTTATGAGTGATAGTGAGGCGGAGGAGCTATTTCATAAAAATCTCGCCGGGAACAAATTGGCGGATTTAAATCTTATCCGCTTTAGTGCGCGCAGAATGGATGCCTCATGGAAAAATAATTGTGTGGCCATAGGTTTGAGCAGTGGCTTTCTCGAACCGCTGGAATCGACCAGTATCCATTTGATCCAGGTCGCCATTATGAAACTGACCGAATTACTGCCGAACGGCAAAGATTGGCGGGTTGAGCGGGACGAGTTTAACCGGCAAATGACCGACGAATATGAAAAAATCCGCGATTTCCTGGTGCTTCACTATCATGTGACAGAGCGAGAGGACTCTGAATTCTGGCGATATATCAAAAATATGCCATTGCCCAGCTCGCTTGAGCAGAGGATGAATTTAATTCAAGAGGCGGGAATTATTGATACCTATCAACACGGCCTTTTTCTCGAATCCAGTTGGGCTTATGTGTATTTTTGCCAGGGCGGGCAATCCAATGCTTCGCATCATCGAACCCATCATCTGAGTGATCAGGAGCTTTTGGAGCATCTGCGGAAATTTCACGCGGAAATAGCAAAAACTGCACAAAGCATCGGTAAGCAGTCAGATATGCTCAATCGAATTTACGGTGGTGGCGAGGTCGAAAAATGGCCTCAGTCTGCCATGAGTTTGTATGGGGTATTTTCATGAACTCCACCCGCATCACAATCGCAATTGTTGGCAGCGGCTTGTCTTTGACATTGTCAGCTGCCTACTTAGCGGAAAAATTGCAGTATCTGAAGCCTATCATTCTCGCCGTGCAATTACCTGAAGATGAGAGTGATGAGGATTTCTCCTTTAGCTTTCCGCCTTTTTCGGAACCTATCAGCCCCATCCTGCGCCAGCAGCTAGCTGAATCGAGTTTGCGCAAAATCGATCTATATACGCCGAGCAGTCCAGCAGGATTGGGTTTTAATTTCTCCACATACGGCGTGGTGAGCGCTGGGGTGAGTTTTCCCCAGGCATATCAGATTTGCGTGCAAAATGTTGCCGATTTTCCCAAATACGACCGTTTTCTTGAGGAGAAGGCACCGGGAATCATCTATAACCGCAAATCCGTGGCGGATGATTATCGTCGTTTGGCGGTCAAAAAAGATGTTGTGCTTATCCCTTGTAAAAGCGTGCAGGTGATAAAAGACGAGGGGAAAATTATTTCTCTGGAGACATCGGATGGTCAGAGGGTCACAGCGGATTACTTTATCGACTGCTCCGCCAAAGGCAAATTGATGTCCTGCGTACAGGAGCGAGTGCGTGTTTCTGATGAAATAATGCCTTCCTGGTCGGTCGCACGAAAACGTATTTCCGGCGTCAGCTCCGCTATTTCATGCACATTCAAATTTGCATCATCGCAAATGATCTCCACGATCAATTACGGCCATACCAGCTATGAAAAAACGGCGGATTTTAATGGGGGTGAGGCAAACGCAGAGTATTTCCAATTTCCATGGTTAGGTAACTGCATAGCTGTTGGGCGTGGCTTCGCCGAGATCCCGGAATTTCTGATTGATTTAAACCGGATATTGGAAAAGCAGCTGATGGTGCTGTCCTGGTTGATTGGGGTGAATTCTCAAACAGTCTATAGCGAGCGCCACTTCAATACGCTCTCCAATCGCTATCTTGATGAAGCGGTAGATGCGGTCAATCTTATGTTGTGCGGTGTTGGATTCGCGCGGGAACTGACGCCTAGCAACCAGCGCCGTATTGCGCTCTTTCAGTCTTCGGCCGGTACTGTCAAGGAAAACAACGTTTTTATTAGTGAAAACAGTTGGACGGGGTTGTTCCATGCGGCTGGCTATAAACCGACTAATACCAATGCGTTTGCTGCATCGACAAGCGTCAATCAAATAGTTGGTCGAACAAAATCTCTTATTTCTCGATAGGCATGCGGTAATGCAAACATCATCAGCAGACAAAACTCCTGCGGGAAAAGTTCCTACTATTGCTATTGTTGGCGGCGGTACTGCGGGCTGGATGGCCGCCGCTGCACTTTCCAAGGCTCTTCCTAAAGAGCATTACTCCATATTGCTGATTGAATCGTCGGAAATTGGAACAGTGGGGGTTGGTGAAGCGACCATTCCGCCGATACTGACGTTTAATAAACTCCTAGGTATTGATACAAAAGAATTGCTAAAGGAAACCAAAGGGACCTTTAAACTCGGAATCGAATTTATCAACTGGGCCAATCAAGGGGATAGCTATTACCATCCATTTGGAACCTATGGACCGGATTCTTATGGCATGCCTTTTCATCAGCTATGGCGCATGGCTTATTCGCAAGGATTGGCCAAAAGGCTGGAGGCATACTCCATCAACGCGCAAATGGCTATGCAAAAGAAGTTTAGCGAGCCCAAAAACATCCCCAACTCTCCTTTGGCGAGTATCAATTACGCATTTCATTTTGATGCGTCTCTCTATGCGCAATTTTTGCGAGGCTACAGTGAACTGCGCGGTGTTCGTCGGATTGAAGCCAAAATAGCATCCGCTTCTACCGATAGCGACACCGGCAATATTTCGACATTGCATCTGGAAGATCACGAAGATATTCAGGCAGATTTTTTTATTGACTGTTCTGGGTTTAAAGGGATTTTAATCGAGCAGACATTAAAAACTGGCTACGAAGATTGGAGTAAATACCTGCCGTGTAACAGCGCTAAGGCTGTCGCAAGTGAAAAACAGCCTGTTCCTGCATCCCATACCAAAGCGATTGCACATGGGTTTGGTTGGCAGTGGCGAATCCCTCTGCAGCACAGAACTGGCAACGGTTTTGTCTATAGCAATGCTTTTTGTTCTGATCAAACGGCTGAAGACATATTGCTTAGCAATTTGGAAACCAAAGTGCTGGGAGAGGCCAAGCAGCTGCGCTTTACCTCGGGTAAGCGAAAAAAAATATGGAATAAAAACTGTCTCAGTCTTGGCTTGGCAAGCGGATTTTTAGAGCCTCTGGAATCCACAAGCATCCACCTTGTTCAGTCTGCCTTATCCAAATTCTTAGGCATTTTTCCTCATTTTGAGCAATGCGAGGTGGAAAGAAATCGTTTCAATCAAATGATGGATCAAGAAATCAGCTCCATCCGCGACTTTATTATTTTGCATTACAAGGCGACTAACCGAGAAGACACGGAATTTTGGCGATATTGCAAAAATATGGAAATCCCAGAGTCTTTGCAGCAAAAAATTGATTTGTATCGTTCAAGCGGGTATTTGTTTCGCGACGGTGCTGAGCTGTTTTCCGAAAATAGCTGGCTTTCGGTTATGGAAGGACAGGGAATTTATCCCGAAAGACAAAGTCCGTTTTGTAAGACTGTATCAGTCGAGCAAGCTGCAGCTGCGTTAAGGCAAGTAGAAGAAGTGGTGGCTGCGTGTGTTAAGGCCACCCAGGGGCATGACAAATATATAGCGGCTATCTGAGCAATAA
Organism: Saccharophagus sp. K07; assembly: GCF_014336955.1. GTDB lineage: Bacteria > Pseudomonadota > Gammaproteobacteria > Pseudomonadales > Cellvibrionaceae > UBA5868. The sequence goes on from NZ_QRAI01000002.1 coordinate 281,317, forward strand.
GTGCTCAACTCCAAACGAAGTGGATCGATCCGTTTGTTTGGTTGATTTTTAGGCGGAATAGGATTTTTCGCTGCGAATAAAAAAATCTTTTAAAAACTGCTTGCGCTGCTCTTTGATCTACGTATAATGCGCGTCCTCAGCAGCGGTCACGGACCAAAGCGAAAAGCTCCGCAAGCCGGAGTGAGCTTTTTAACAATTAAATCAAGCAAAGCGTGTGGGCTCTTGTGGTTGAGTGAATTAAGAGATATTCAAACCCAAGAGACCATCAATTCAGCTTAGTAATAACGCGAATAGGTAGTCAAACGTGGTTTGAGCCAAGTTTAGAGTGATCGAGAGATTGCTCATATGATTTAAACTGAAGAGTTTGATCATGGCTCAGATTGAACGCTGGCGGCAGGCCTAACACATGCAAGTCGAGCGCGAAAGGGTTTCGGCCTGAGTAGAGCGGCGAACGGGTGAGTAACGCGTGGGAATCTGCCTGGTAATGGGGGATAACGTTCCGAAAGGGGCGCTAATACCGCATACGCCCTAAGGGGGAAAGTGGGGGATCTTCGGACCTCACGTTATCAGATGAGCCCGCGTCGGATTAGCTAGTAGGTAGGGTAAAGGCCTACCTAGGCGACGATCCGTAACTGGTCTGAGAGGATGATCAGTCACACTGGAACTGAGACACGGTCCAGACTCCTACGGGAGGCAGCAGTGGGGAATATTGGACAATGGGGGCAACCCTGATCCAGCCATGCCGCGTGTGTGAAGAAGGCCCTCGGGTTGTAAAGCACTTTAAGTTGGGAGGAAGGCTTTAAGGTTAATACCCTTGAAGATTGACGTTACCAACAGAATAAGCACCGGCTAACTCCGTGCCAGCAGCCGCGGTAATACGGAGGGTGCAAGCGTTAATCGGAATTACTGGGCGTAAAGCGCGCGTAGGCGGCCATTTAAGCTAGATGTGAAAGCCCAGGGCTTAACCTTGGAATTGCATTTAGAACTGGATGGCTAGAGTATGGGAGAGGAGTGTGGAATTTCCGGTGTAGCGGTGAAATGCGTAGAGATCGGAAGGAACACCAGTGGCGAAGGCGACACTCTGGCCCAATACTGACGCTGAGGTGCGAAAGCGTGGGGATCAAACAGGATTAGATACCCTGGTAGTCCACGCCGTAAACGATGTCGACTAGCCGTTGGCCTCCTTGAGGGGTTAGTGGCGCAGCTAACGCGATAAGTCGACCGCCTGGGGAGTACGGCCGCAAGGTTAAAACTCAAATGAATTGACGGGGGCCCGCACAAGCGGTGGAGCATGTGGTTTAATTCGACGCAACGCGAAGAACCTTACCTACTCTTGACATCCAGATAACCCTGCAGAGATGCGGGGGTGCCTTCGGGAAATCTGAGACAGGTGCTGCATGGCTGTCGTCAGCTCGTGTCGTGAGATGTTGGGTTAAGTCCCGTAACGAGCGCAACCCTTGTCCTTAGTTGCCATCATTCAGTTGGGAACTCTAAGGAGACTGCCGGTGACAAACCGGAGGAAGGTGGGGACGACGTCAAGTCATCATGGCCCTTACGAGTAGGGCTACACACGTGCTACAATGGGGAGTACAGAGGGAAGCGAGGCCGCGAGGTGGAGCAAATCCCAGAAAACTCTTCGTAGTCCGGATTGGAGTCTGCAACTCGACTCCATGAAGTCGGAATCGCTAGTAATCGCAAATCAGCATGTTGCGGTGAATACGTTCCCGGGCCTTGTACACACCGCCCGTCACACCATGGGAGTGGGTTGCACCAGAAGTAGCTAGTCTAACCGCAAGGGGGACGGTTACCACGGTGTGATTCATGACTGGGGTGAAGTCGTAACAAGGTAGCCCTAGGGGAACCTGGGGCTGGATCACCTCCTTAAACGAAATCACCTGCCACAAGATCCCACACGCATTGCTTGATTTATTGTTTCCTCTGTCGAAGAATCCCTCTTTTCATCACGTTTACGCAAGATTCTCTATATGCAAGCCTATGTTCCTTCTGCTGGGGCTATTGCGTTCCTTGTATTCGTTGTAAGTGGGCTTTATGTGCACTTCAGGGGAAAAGTGCGGCATCGTCCTTTGCGTCAGTTGTCCGATCATTCGACATTTATGGCGCCCGTCAATTGCTTGATTTATCTCTTTTCAAAGCTGCCGGCGCGGCCATTCCATCCTGTTGCGACATTTCCTGAATTAAGTCTTCTTGCGGAAAATTGGGAAAAAATTAGAGATGAAGCGCTTGCGCTTGATGAGCGTAAACAGATTGTTGCGACAGTAGGGCATGAAGACGCGGGTTTTAACTCATTTTTTAGAACGGGTTGGCGGCGGTTTTATTTGAAGTGGTACGGGAATGATCTGGTGTCAGCCCGCAAACTTTGTCCGTACACATTTTCTCTGCTTGATCAGATCCCGTCTGTCAAAGCTGCGATGTTTGCTTCCCTGCCTCCGGGTGCAAAACTGGTTGCGCATCGCGACCCTTATGCGGGTTCCATGCGTTATCACTTGGGGCTTGCAGTTCCGGAAGATCCGCGTTGTGCAATTTATGTGGATGGGGAGAAATATTTCTGGCGGAACGGTGAGGGTGTCATTTTTGATGAGACCTACATTCACTACGCCGAAAATGCGACGGATCAGCGAAGAATTGTATTGTTTTGCGATGTGCGGCGCCCGCTGTGGTTTGCTCCCGTGCGTTGGGTGGAAGCTCTTTTTGCGCGAGTAGTTATGGGGGCTGCCGTTTCTCGTAATACGGAAGAAGACAGAATAGGTTTTATTAATAAATTGTTTTCTCGTCTCTACAAAGTCAGAGAGGTGGGGAAGGCAATTAAGCGTAGAAGTCGTTTTGTTTATTACACGCTTAAATATTTAATTCTCGGTTCTTTGTTGTATTGGATCTTTTTTAGCTGATTTGTGATGCGGGGTGGGGTTTGTCTCCGCAATTTTGGCCAAAGAATGCTCGGTTTAGGCGAACAAATGAGCAATAAAAAGAAATTTAAAAAATATTTTTAACAAGGCGTTGACTCGGAAAATTTAATCAGTATTATACGCCACCTCAGCGACGCACGCTGACTCAGAGAAAGCTTAAAAGCCTAATATATAGAAGCTAAGTTTTTAAGCGGTCAGAAAAGTAAGTCTTTGATTTATGCAAGGGTTTAGTTTTCTGAGTAAGGCTCAGAGAGATCTTTAACAAAGTGGAAAATAAAGTTGTAACATTGCAAATTAACGAGATGAGTGTGTCTTGAGCATGCTTATCCGGCGATTGTGATCATGTTGCATTTCTGTTGGGTTGACGGTTGTTGAGTTGGCTGAGATATCAGCTAATGAGACGATTGTGAATCTGACGGAGAACAGTTATCGAAATAAAGTAAGTCGTCAAGCAATACCATTAGTCACTTGTGTTATATGGTCAAGTGAATAAGCGCACATGGTGGATGCCTTGGCAGCTGGAGGCGATGAAAGACGTAGGAGCCTGCGATAAGGCTAGGGGAGCTGGCAAACGAGCATTGATCCTGGCATTTCTGAATGGGGAAACCCACTCAGGGTAACCTGAGTATCCTGTACTGAATTCATAGGTACAGGAGGCGAACGAGGGGAACTGAAACATCTAAGTACCCTTAGGAAAAGAAATCAACCGAGATTCCCTCAGTAGCGGCGAGCGAAAGGGGAAGAGCCGATGAATTATTGGTTAGTGGAACAGTCTGGAAAGTCTGGCGATAGAGGGTGATAGCCCCGTACACGAAAACCATTAGTTCACATATTAAGTAGGTCGGGACACGTGTTATCTTGACTGAAGATGGGGGGACCATCCTCCAAGGCTAAATACTCCCAGCTGACCGATAGTGAACCAGTACCGTGAGGGAAAGGCGAAAAGAACCCCTGAGAGGGGAGTGAAATAGACCCTGAAACCGTGTGCGTACAAGCAGTAGGAGCCTCTTAATGGGGTGACTGCGTACCTTTTGTATAATGGGTCAGCGACTTACTGTCAGTGGCGAGGTTAACCGTATAGGGGAGCCGTAGAGAAATCGAGTCTGAATAGGGCGATAGTCGCTGGCAGTAGACCCGAAACCGAGCGATCTATCCATGAGCAGGTTGAAGGTGCCGTAACAGGCACTGGAGGACCGAACCGTAATCTGTTGAAAAAGATTCGGATGACTTGTGGATCGGAGTGAAAGGCTAATCAAGCTCGGAGATAGCTGGTTCTCCCCGAAAGCTATTTAGGTAGCGCCTCGGACGAACACCCAAGGGGGTAGAGCACTGTTTGGGCTAGGGGGTCATCCCGACTTACCAACCCCATGCAAACTCCGAATACCTTGGAGTGATATCCGGGAGACACACGGCGGGTGCTAACGTCCGTCGTGAAGAGGGCAACAACCCAGACCGCCAGCTAAGGTCCCAAATGTTAGTTAAGTGGGAAACGATGTGGGAAGGCATAGACAGCTAGGAGGTTGGCTTAGAAGCAGCCATCCTTTAAAGAAAGCGTAATAGCTCACTAGTCGAGTCGGCCTGCGCGGAAGATTTAACGGGGCTAAAACTAGCAACCGAAGCTGCGGATGCACGTAAGTGCGTGGTAGGGGAGCGTTCTGTAAGTCTGCGAAGGTGAGTTGAGAAGCTTGCTGGAGATATCAGAAGTGCGAATGCTGACATGAGTAACGACAATGAGGGTGAAAAACCCTCACGCCGGAAGACCAAGGGTTCCTGTCCAACGCTAATCGGGACAGGGTTAGTCGGCCCCTAAGGCGAGGGCGAAAGCCGTAGTCGATGGGAAACGGGTTAATATTCCCGTACCGTTTGTTGCTGCGATGGAGTGACGGAGAAGGCTAGGCGAGCGTGGCGTTGGTTGTCCACGTTTAAGCTGGTAGGCTGGGGACTTAGGCAAATCCGGGTCCCTAAGGCTGAGAGGTGATGACGAGCATCCTTTAAGGAAGCGAAGTCGTTGATGCCCTGCTTCCAGGAAAAACTTCTAAGCTTCAGGCAACAAAGACCGTACTCGAAACCGACACAGGTGGTCAGGTAGAGAATACCAAGGCGCTTGAGAGAACTCGGGTGAAGGAACTAGGCAAAATGGCACCGTAACTTCGGGAGAAGGTGCGCCGACTTTGGTGATGGGATTTACTCCTTAAGCTGAGGTTGGTCGAAGATACCAGGCCGCTGCGACTGTTTATTAAAAACACAGCACTCTGCAAACACGAAAGTGGACGTATAGGGTGTGACGCCTGCCCGGTGCCGGAAGGTTAATTGATGGGGTTAGCGAAAGCGAAGCTCTTGATCGAAGCCCCGGTAAACGGCGGCCGTAACTATAACGGTCCTAAGGTAGCGAAATTCCTTGTCGGGTAAGTTCCGACCTGCACGAATGGCGTAACGATGGCGGCGCTGTCTCCACCCGAGACTCAGTGAAATTGAAATCGCTGTTAAGATGCAGTGTTCCCGCGGCTAGACGGAAAGACCCCGTGAACCTTTACTATAGCTTTGCACTGAACTTTGAACCTACTTGTGTAGGATAGCTGGGAGGCTTAGAAGCGAGGACGCCAGTCCTCGTGGAGCCGACGTTGAAATACCAGCCTGGTATGTTTGAGGTTCTAACCTTGGCCCATAATCTGGGTTGGGGACAGTGTATGGTGGGTAGTTTGACTGGGGCGGTCTCCTCCCAAAGAGTAACGGAGGAGCACGAAGGTTGGCTAATCCTGGTCGGAAATCAGGAGGATTGTGTAATGGCACAAGCCAGCTTGACTGCGAGACAAACAAGTCGAGCAGGTACGAAAGTAGGTCATAGTGATCCGGTGGTTCTGTATGGAAGGGCCATCGCTCAACGGATAAAAGGTACTCCGGGGATAACAGGCTGATTCCTCCCAAGAGTTCATATCGACGGGGGAGTTTGGCACCTCGATGTCGGCTCATCACATCCTGGGGCTGAAGCCGGTCCCAAGGGTATGGCTGTTCGCCATTTAAAGTGGTACGCGAGCTGGGTTTAGAACGTCGTGAGACAGTTCGGTCCCTATCTGCCGTGGGCGTTGGAGATTTGAGAAGAGTTGTTCCTAGTACGAGAGGACCGGAATGAACGAACCTCTGGTGTTCGGGTTGTGTCGCCAGACGCATTGCCCGGTAGCTATGTTCGGACGGGATAACCGCTGAAAGCATCTAAGCGGGAAGCCTCCTTCAAGATTAGATCTCCCTGGACTTTAAGTCCCTAAAGGGCCGTTTAAGACCAAGACGTTGATAGGTTGGGTGTGGAAGCGCTGTGAGGCGTTGAGCTAACCAATACTAATTGCCCGTGAGGCTTGACCATATAACAGAAGCGATTGATGGCAAGCTTTGATGAACGAATGAAAGCGATGACTGTAGTGACTGATCCAACGCGGATAAGTAGCAGACCATCATCTCAGCAGGTTACAACTTTATTGACCACGATTTATTACGATGAGTAGAGGCATTCCTGAGGGAAGTAAGACCGAAGCTTATCAATGCTAAGCAAACAGAATTCGCTGATGAACATCAGCAACCGGTTTGCCTGACGACCATAGAGCATTGGAACCACCTGATCCCATTCCGAACTCAGAAGTGAAACGATGCATCGCCGATGGTAGTGTGGGGCCTCCCCATGTGAGAGTAGGTCATCGTCAGGCTTCTAACAAAAACGCCCTGGTCAGAAATGGCCGGGGCGTTTTACTTTGAGCTTTGAAAACACAAACTACCAGATGCGGGAATAGGACTGCAGTTGGGGAAAAGAACACCTACATCCTTCACATCTTCTTCTCCTTGCATCCCTTCCTAACACACCAATCCGTGTTTGGTCTTGACCTCAGTTCCTGCTTCAATCCCAGCTTTACCAATCTTCTCTCATGCCTTCTCGTGACAGCAGCATCGCTGATTCGCCGCACAATATCTTCGTTTTTGCCAATTTTACTTTGTTTCGTTCAGCTAGGCTTTGCGGCAATATTTCTTTGGGAAGATTCTTTATTCATTTCTAATTCTCATTAAAGGGCAGTAGCTGGGGCGCATTTTTTAAATTTGTTATTTGCTTGATCATTTGGTTTAAGCGAGGCATATTTGAATTTAATGCGAAAAAATCCCCGATATTTTGTTTTCATTTGCTTCGCCTGTTACCATCTCATTTTTCAAAATGAAAAATGCATTATGTTGAATTTAAATTTCCATGAAATGGCGTTTTTTCTCGATTTTGATGGGACGTTAGTGGGTTTTTCCGCAGATCCTGAGGGTGTTATTGTTTCCGCGGAATTGCGAGAGTTGTTGGTTAAGCTGCATGCAAAATTGAATGGTGCTTTGGCAATTATTTCTGGTCGGTCTATTCGTTCTTTGCATTCTCTGTTGCGGTTGCCGCAAATTTCTCTTGCGGGAGGGCATGGTGCAGAGTGGTGGTTTCAGGGTGAGTTGCGCCAAGTTGAACTGAATTCTCCCAATTATTCCGTTGCGCTTGAGCGGATTTTGGCTTTTGCAGAGAAAAATGGCTTGTTAATGGAAAATAAGACGCATTCTTGTGCTCTCCACTTTAGGCGGCAGCCTGATATGAAAACGGTGGTGGATAAGTTTATTGCCGAACACATCGAAACTCTCGAGGGTTTGAGAGTCATTTATGGAAATTGTGTAAGAGAGATTCAACCTCTCGGAGTGGATAAGGGAAAGGCAATAGAAAGGTTTTTGAAGTATCAACCATTTTTAGGTAGGCGGCCTGTTTATATTGGTGATGACACTACAGATGAAGACGCATTTCATTGGGTCAATGTAAATCAGGGAGTCTCTTTTAAAGTCGGGTCTGGAATGACTGCGGCTCAGTATCGATTGGAAAATATTACAGCGGTGATGGATTTTTTACAGAAAGTGTTGCGGTAGTCGTAATGGCTTGGTCGGCACGAAGACGCTTTTATATGGTCTATTGCAGATAGATTTAAAAATATAGGGGTATTTAACATGGGTCGATTGGTGGTGGTGTCAAACCGGGTTACTAAATCTGACTCTAGCAACAGCGGATCTAAAGGAGGTTTGGCTGTCGGCGTGACAGCTGCGATGAGTCGCGATGGAGGATTGTGGTTTGGTTGGAATGGCAAGGTGGAAAGTCGCGATGAACAAATCCCGAAGGTGGAAAAATCGGGCGTGATTGAATATGCCACAATTAGTCTTAAACCCGCCGAATATAATCAGTATTACAAAGGATTTGCGAATAGCGTATTGTGGCCGCTTTTTCACCAGCGTCCGGATTTGATGAATTATGATGTTTCTGATTATCAAGGTTATCTGAGCGTCAACCAAAAAATGGCACAAAGCCTTTTGCCATTACTCAAGCCCGACGACATTATTTGGGTACATGACTATCACCTGATTCCAATGGGGAAAATGTTGCGGGACGCTGGTGTGAAATCACCTATCGGCTTTTTTCTTCATACCCCCTTTCCGCCATTTGATTTATTGCGCACGGTTCCGGATTACAAAAATATTCTGCACTTTTTATTGGCCTATGATCTGGTCGGACTGCAAACGGAAGCAGATTATTGTGGCTTTTACATGAGTATCGGCTATGGCTTAAAAGGCGAGGCGTTGCCTGGGAAGCGCTACAGAGTTGGCGAACTCAGTTGTACCGCTGGCGTATATCCGATCAGTATCGAAACTGAAAATCTCCGCACAGCAAGTAAAACAGGTGAATCCTCTGAAGAATTTAAGCGTTTGAATTCGAGTTTGTCCGGGCGCCAATTAATTATCGGAGTTGATCGACTGGATTATTCCAAAGGTCTTGCTCAGCGTATGCAGGCTTACGAGCGCCTTCTAAAAAATTACTCGGAATTTCTGCGCAAGGTTGTGTACTTGCAGATTGCTCCTATTTCCCGCGGCGATGTGGAAGCTTATCGGGATTTGGCGCAAACCATAGATCGCCATGTCGGGCATATTGTCGGCGGTTATGCAGACTTTGACTGGATGCCGCTGCGTTATCTCACACGTGGTTTTCGCCGCAATACTATTCTTGCTATGTATAACCGCGCTCGCGTAGGGTTTGTAACACCACTTAGAGACGGCATGAATCTAGTCGCTAAAGAATATGTCGCTGCTCAGGACCCGGAAGACCCCGGCGTGCTGGTGTTATCTCACATGGCAGGCGCGGCGGACGAGCTTGATGCCGCGGTGCGTGTAAATCCCTACGATATAGATAACGTAGCGAAAAGCTTGGCAGAGGCTCTTCGTATGCCAGCAGATGAGCGTATTGATCGATGGAAAAAAATGATGAGTGTTCTACGCGCCAATAATATTCACACTTGGCAGGCGACATTCCTGCGTGACCTGCAGGCGGCGGCCTTATTAAGGCTTTAGTGAATTCCCGGAATTAAATTCCGGGTGAATTTTCCACAGCGTCCAATTCACCGCTGGCTCGCGCTTGCCGGCCGTAGACGAGTTCGAACAAAGGTGATGCCATCAGCGTGGTCACAATTGCCATCATCACCAACATTGAGAACAGGGCCGGGCCAATGACTCCGGCTTGCAGTCCTATATTGATGATGATCAGCTCCATCAAGCCACGAGAATTCATCAAAGCGCCAATGCCAAGCGCCGTGCGGTTGTCTTGACCGCTCAGTCGTGCCGCGGCCCAGCAAGCGCCAAATTTTGCCGCTATAGAACCGGTTAAAACCACAGCGGCGACCAGCAGAAGCTCCAGGTTATTGACCATGGTCAGCTGCGTATTAAGGCCGGAATAGGTGAAAAACATCGGCAACAGCAGAACAACCGTAAAAGGTTCCAGCAATTTTCTAAGCTGATCGCATAGAGCGCCGCGTGGCATTACTGTGCCCAACAAAAATCCGCCGAATACTGCGTGCAGCCCTATGGCATCTGCAGTAAAGGCGCTCAGCGTAAACAGCATTAATACGATGGACAGCAAGGTGTGACTCAATGGGCGGCCAAGCGCCTGTTCGCGATTAGCCATACGGCCCAAGGGAGCGAGCAGCTTGGGACCGAGGAAGATCATAAACGAAGCGAAAATGGCGCCGCCCACTATGGCTTTGATCGCTACTCCGGAACCAGCACCGAAGCTGGCAAGGACTATGGCAAGCAAACACCAGGCAGCAGCGTCGTCGATGGCTCCGGCGGACAAAGATAAGGTGCCAAGAGAGGTATGGCTCAGACCGCGCTCGTGGATGATGCGGGCGAGCATCGGGAACGCGGTGATGGCGATGGCGGCGCCCATAAACAGGGTGGCGTCAAACCGGCTTGCCGATTCCGCAAATAAGCCGGGAACTGTCATTAACCAAGGCGCCATGACGAGAGCCACAAGAAACGGGGCCGCCATTCCTGAGATGGATACAGTCGCTGCCCGCAGAACATTGCTTTTGAAATGATCCGAACGAAATCCGAGCCCAACCAGGAACATGTACAGGCCCACGCCAAACTGCGAGCCTACGTAGAGGATTCCTTTGGTTTCGGCGGGAAATATGTGCTGCTGAATTTCCGGAGCGAGCAGTCCAAACAGGGATGGCCCCAGAATCACGCCAGCGATCATCTCTCCGACTACTTGCGGTTGGTGCAGATACTTGCGACCAAGCCAGCCCACGACGCGGCAGGTGAGCAGTATCACGAACATCTGGAGGAAGAAGGTTACGGAGAGCTGAGCAATAGACATGCATCTACCTTAGTCAAAATACTATGGCCGTCGCGGCACATCGGAATTTAAACGCAGTACGTCGGCACAAAAGGCGTTTTATAGTGACGTCTAAGCTTGTGGGCAATTAAAATCCCATAAATTTTGGCTATGGCGCCTCCGCCAGTGAATAAAGTCTCGTGGCGGCGCGGAGCAATGGTATGACCTTAACAGAACTGCGGTACATAGTGACCTTGGCGCAAGAGCAGCATTTCGGGCGGGCGGCGGAGCGTTGTCATGTGAGTCAGCCGACCCTGAGCATCGCTGTAAAGAAGCTGGAAGAGGAGTTGGGCGTAGCCTTATTCGAGCGCGCCAAGACGAGCGTTCAGCCGACGGCAATTGGTTTGCAGATTCTGGAGCGGGCGCGGCGTATTCTGGAGCAGGCAGCGGATATCCGCGATCTTGCCAACCGCGGACAGGATCAGCTTACTGGCCCGCTGGCATTAGGGACGCTTCCAACCGTTGGACCCTATTTGCTGCCGCAGTTTGTTCCTCTGTTACAGCGCATGGCAGCGCAGATGCCATTGCGGGTAGAGGAAGATCTGGCTCCGGCGCTAGGCAAGAAGCTGCGTCACGGAGAGCTGGATGTAGTGCTGGTTACAGCACCTTTTCAGGAAGTGGATGTAGTAACTCAGGTTTTGTTTGAAGAGCCTTTTGTGCTGTTGATGCCCGCGAGCCATCCTCTGGCAGCTAAAAGTGAAATCAATGCAGAGGATTTGGAAGGGCAGGAAGTGTTGTTGCCCGGGGAAGGGCAATGCTTCCGCGAACAGGTGTTGGCGGCTTTTCCGTTGCTCAAATCTGTCGAAGATCGCCCGGGCGTCGGACGCGCTGGGACATTGGAAACCCTGCGCCATATGGTGGCCTCGGGTCTGGGAGTAACCATATTGCCGCTCGCTGCGGCGCAGATGCCTTTGTATGCTCCTCAGGTATTGACCATGCGCCCGTTTGCAGCGCCTTCGCCCTCCCGACAGCTGGTGTTGGCATGGCGCGCAAGTTTCCCTCGTCATCGAGCAATTGACGTTCTGCGTCGGGCAGTTCAGGCTTGTAGCCCTGCGTATTGGCGGTTTAGTACAGAGCGCGAACCGGATTTGACTGGTTTGATGGTGGAAAATCGCGAATGGTAAGCGCTGGCAATAATCGAGAAACCTATGCAATGAACCCTATTCGCAAGATTGTCATCGTCGGTGGCGGTACCTCGGGCTGGATGGCTGCGGCGATCTTGTCACACCACTTGAAGCAGAGCGTGTGTCGCATCCAGTTGGTGGAGTCTGCGGATATAGGCACCATCGGGATCGGTGAATCCACCATTCCTCCTTTTGTTGGTCTGATCCGGCGCTTGGGGATCGACGAACAGGATTTTATGCGCGCCACCCAGTCCACCTACAAGCTCGGTATTCGATTTGTCGACTGGCGTCAGCGCAACGAGCGTTATTTCCACCCTTTCGGTGTAATCGGCAAACGCATAGGTAGTCACGATTTTTATCAATGTTGGCTGCGTGCACGTCAGGCTGGCGATACATCATCTCTATCTGAATTCTCCCCATGCGCCGTTATGGCGGAAAACGGCCGCTTCTTTCGCCCGGGTGAGGCTCTGAATACGCCGATCGGCGGAGCTGGGTACGCATTTCACGTCGATGCCACTCTGGTTGCGCAGTATTTGCGCCGTTACGCTGAAGAGCGCGGTGTTGAACGTCTGGAAGGCAAAGTTGTGGCGGCACAGCAGCGGGATAACGGTTTTCTCGATGCGGTGCTATTGGATGATGGCCGCAAGCTGGAAGGCGACTTTTTTATCGACTGTACCGGCTTTCGCGGTGAGTTGATTACGAAAATTCTGGGAGTGGGATACGAGGATTGGTCGGAATTTCTCCCTTGTGACCGCGCCGTTGCGGCAAAAACTTCTTCCATCTCGCCGATTCCCCCTTATACCCGGGCAACGGCGCGGCGTGCCGGCTGGATGTGGAATATCCCGCTGCAACACCGGGTCGGTCAGGGTTATGTCTATTCCAGCGCGTTTTGTTCCGATCAAGAAGCCCGTTCCACCTTGCTGCGCCACGTAGAAGGCGAAGTTCTGGAAGAGTTGAAGATGATCAGATTTACCTCGGGCAGACGTAAGGAAATCTGGCGGAATAACTGTTTAGCCCTGGGTTTGGCGGCAGGTTTTATTGAGCCGTTGGAATCGACCGCGATTCATTTGATTGCCAGAGGAGTGGACTTCTTTTTGCGCTATTTCCCGGATCGCGACTGCGATGCTGCGCTAGTACGCGAATACAACCGGCGCATCTCGGCCGATTATGAGGAAGTGCGCGACTTCATTGTGCTTCATTATTGCGCCACCGAGCGGGAAGATACGGAGTTCTGGCGCTGGTGCCGGAATATGTCTTTGCCCGATTCGCTGCGGGAACGGATCGAGCTGTTTGAAGGTCATGGAGCTTTGCGGGAAGGCACAGATGAGCTGTTCCGCAGTTCAAGTTGGCAGTCAGTGTTCGAAGGTATGGGGATACGCCCGCGAAAACATTGCCCGCGGGTGAATAATCTCGAATTGGAGCAGATCTCCACAACCTTACGGATGGCCAAGCAGGCGATTCGAGGCATGGTCAACAATCTGCCAACGCACGAGGAATTTATCCGCAGTCAGTGCCAGTCGATGGAATAAACCGGGCTGGCGCAAACCTTTTAGCGAGGTGTTTGTGTTCAGTCCCCGAGTTATCGCCTGGCTCAATACCCTTGTCCCTCTGATTGCCGTTATCGGCGGTTATCTCATCTCTATTCATCAACAAGTCGCGGAAGCCTGTTTTCCATTAATCGAGGGCTGCACCTCTATCAGTCGCGGTGTGCGCAATGGCGACGCTTTATTTTGGTTTCGCGGGCTGATGATGCCCATGAGCATGCTGTTTGTATTTTATTGGGTATTGCAGTGTCGCTGGTTGGATCAATTGGTGGGTGTGCGCAAGCGCCATAAAGTGATATTAGGTCTAGGAATTATTTCCGCTCTTGCTCTGGTTCTTTACGCGAATTTTCTCGGCTCGCAAGGCGGTTTTTACCGTTTTATGCGCAGTTTCGGCATTACGTTTTATTTTGCATTTGCGCTCTTGGCGCAACTGATCAGTATGCAGTCGCTCAGCACCTATAACCAATCAATTTCGCCACAGGCAAAACGGTGGTTGCAAGCGTGTTGGTTTGTGGTGATTGCGCAATGGTTGATTGGTTTGGTATCGCTGGCGGTGACGATTAGTCAGCCTGAAAATAAATTTCAGGCTGAAAATATCGTGGAATGGAATTTTGCGTTGGTGATGATTTTATTCTATGGATTAAGTGGCGAGCTTTGGCGCCATTTGAAAATCAGCTCGCCTGGGGATTTTCGATAATCAGCAGCATGCCTTTGGAGGTCGTTTGTTCCGCTGACTGCCAGGGCTCGAGGCGCGTGATGTAATTTTCCTTGCAATGCTCAGCTAATTGCAAAAACGTCGAGCGGCCTGGGTCGGCGAGAATAATTTTTTTTACGCCGGCGCGAATGGCTTTGGCAATTAAGGTTTTCAGTTCTCTCACCATGGATGGCCAAAAACAAATATCGGCTCCAATTACCATGTCCTGCTGGGCAAAATCATCGACTTTGAGTTGATCGAAGCTTGCCTGTTCCGTTTTTACGGAAACTTCATTTAATTCTTCGTGCGAGTGTACGTAGGGAAACACACCGCTATCGGCGTCCACCGAAACTATGTCGCTATTAAAATGTTTGGCGCAATAAATTCCTAATAAGCCCCATCCGCATCCGATGTCCATAATGCGCTGCCGTTCCGGCAGCGGGTGCTGTTTGAAGTAGTCCATAAGCAAAAAGCTGGAATGCCAAACTTGATCCCCGTATAGGGTTGGTTGTGGTGATTCCTTTTTCAGTCGTTTGATGACCTGATGCTTGTGTTTGAGTATTCGGATGCCATGAATGGAGCGCACGTGAGGTGAATTCATCATAAGGCTGGCTCCAGTGAGGGAAAAAAAAGAGGCTTTGGTCACTCAGGTGACCAAAGCCTCGGGATCTGGTTCCGCCGATCAAGCGGCGGTAATACTACTTAGAGGGGGATAACGTTTTCAGCTTGTGGGCCTTTTTTGCCTTGGGTCACAACAAATTTAACTTGTTGACCTTCTTTCAGAGTTTTAAAACCAGTGCCGGAGATGGCGCTGTGGTGGACGAATACATCTGGACCGCGCTGTTGTTCGATAAAGCCAAAGCCTTTGCTGTCATTGAACCACTTAACAGTTCCAGTCGTTTCATTTGCCATATTCATTAACCTTTTGTTCAAAAAATCGTAAAAACCGCGTACTGCGGGGATGCTGGAAATTCTGGATTACTTTATTGCAACTGACGTGGAGCTTCGGGTCTGGAACTGCGAAAGACAGGCGTCGAGGAGGAAAAAGTATACTTGCAGGATTTTCAACGACTTGGATTCTACAGGAATTACCCGGCAGTGCAAGGAATTTATTGTGCTGCTTAGCACCATGCGTGATTCATCCCGCAATTGCCAGCTTCGGTGGGTGCCGGGCTAGGGAATGCTGGTCTTTGGCATGCGCTGTAAAACAACGCGGGAATAGCGCTGCGCGTAGTCCGGCAGGCGTCGTTCATGCTGACGAGGATTGGGTAGAAGGACAGCCAGATGAGCCGCTTGAGCCGGTGAAAGGTGCACTGCGCTGGTACGATAATGACGCCATGCCGCTGCTTGCGCGCCAAAGGTTCCATCGCCCCATTCGACGACGTTCAGATACACCTCCAGTATGCGTCGTTTGCTCCAGCTGGCTTCGATCATCACTGTGATAATCGCCTCCTGCGCTTTACGGATATAACTCTTCGAAGGCGAGAGAAATAAATTTTTGGCGAGTTGTTGGCTGATGGTGGAGCCTCCAGCCGCTCGTTTGCCGCGTTGCTGATTCTTTTTGATCGCTCGCTCCATGCCGTCCCAATCAAACCCTCGATGTTGGAGAAATTTTCCATCCTCCGCGGCAATGACTGCGCGTTTTAGGTGATTGGAGATCTGCTCGTACTCTATCCATTCGTGGTACAGCTCCGCGTCTGGGTTGTGCTCACGCAGCTCATTCAGACGAATCCTCATAAAGCTGGTTTCGCTTGGATTGTTCTCTTTCCACCAGAGCACATGGGCAAATATCCAGAGCTGGTAAGACAGAAAAAGCAGCAGTGCCCCGAGGAGAATTCGTTTCATCGCGATAAACAAATGGGCATTAAAAGATTTCCGCAAACGATGCGCAAAATAAGGCTAAAAGAGGGCGCATATTCAATTCGGAAAGATTTATTCGGTCAAGCGTAGCGTAAAAAACTTGGGAATAAGCGCACTTTAAACGGCGAGATTAATTTGCTGAATTATTCCGCTCGATCCATCTTCGCGCAGATAAAAGCCGCTAGACACAATTTCACCTAGCGTCGTGTTGTTGGCATCTTTTAATTGCATTGGACTGGCGGCGTGGCCCAGATAAATTGCGCCTATATTTTTATCGCCGAGGGCAAACAAACTGCTGGTCCCGTCGCTATGGTGCTGCCAAATGCGCAGTTGGCTGTAGATGCTGTCGCCTTCATCGATAAAGCCGTTGCCGTCTTCGTCGTAAACCGCTAGTTCGGCAAAACCGTTATTGCTCATAGGGCCGAACAGTTCCTGTCCATTGTTAATGATGCCATCGCCGTTGCGATCCAGGGCCAAATAACCGCTGTTGGGGCGCAAGCTGGCAATTTGTTCGGGAATGCCATCGCTATCCAGATCGAAATCAAACCGGGTGTTGTCGAGCTGTGCTCCCGTGCCGTCGAAATTGATGACCAGCGGGTCGGTCATGACCGCATTGCCGCCGAGCACTGTGAGGGAGGATGTCTCAACGAACGAGCGGCTCATACTTAAGCTCGCGCTTATATTGATTTCCCGGCCATCCTGGGTCGTCACCTTGCCTTGCGCGAAAAACTGTAGTTTTTCCGTTTCCTCGTAGCGGGTGTGGCGTTCGTAAACCAATGCGGGTGCGGAGACCGATGGATTGGATATTTCCACGATCGCTACTGTTGGCGCGGCGTTGATCTGTTCTGGGGTGAACAAACGCATTTGTTTGCCGGTGATTTGTTTGAACAGCTGGGCAATGATCAGCATCTGCAGTCGATCATTTGCCCCTATGGGCGAACCTAAATTCAACGACTGTTTTTGGGGGGCTGCAGCCAAGCGGATTCCGCTGGAAACCACATTGTTTTGCGGCGGAGTCTGCGCTGCTTCTTGTGGCTCTGCATGCCGCGCATTCAGCACTCTTACTCGTTCCTGCACTGTGCTTTTTTCTTTGTAACTGTGCTGCGCGGCGAGTTGAACCTGGGATTGGCTGATGATCATGTCGGCGGCCTTGGAGATTAGCTTTTTTGTCCTATCTTTATCGGCCGCCCGCTATGGTTGGTTTAAGTCTGATTGGTATCAAGAAAGATGAAAATCGTGCCAAAGGTTTCTAATAAATGATTGTCAGCTTGGCGCCAGACCCAAAGTCAGTAAGGTCAACGCCAGCAATCCTGCAAGCCCGCAATACAGCAGCATAGGCCCAAGCGTAAAGCGGATGATCTGGCCTTCACGACCGTTGATATTAACCACCGATGCCGCCGCGACCACGTTGGAGACAGCCACCATATTGCCGGAGTTGGCGCCGATCACTTGCAGGGCGATGACCAGGGTGAGGGGAAAGCCGGAGTGCTCTGAAACGGCGGCCTGGAAGCCGGAGAACATCATGTTGGAAAAGGTACTGGAGCCGGCGATAAAAGAACCCAGGCCGCCAATAAAGGGGGCAGCCAAAGGCCAGTGTGCGCCCATGGCATCGGCCGCCAGTGCTGCCAGTTCCAAGGGCATGGACTGTAGGCCGGCGGTGTTGATATCGGAGCGCAAGAAGACCCGGACCATCGGGATTGCCGTCATCAGAGCTATGCCGGTGGGAATCACTTTGATAAGGCTGGCACGCCAGGCGTTGATCAGTTCCGCGCGCTGACCCTTCTGGAACCAGCCCGCTAACAATGACACCAGCAAAAACACAGTGCCCGGCAGATAGAGCGGTTTCAGTTCATTGCGGATCCCGGTATTGAGAATGTCGCCGGTGCTGATCACCACTTGGTTGAGCCAGTATTTCAATGGCAGTGCATCCACGCGAGTGATGATCAGCAGCACCGCAACCAATGCATAAGGCAACCAGGCGCGCAGCAGGCTCATGTGCTGAGTGGGAAGGTGTTCTTGCTGCGCATCACCAGCAAAACCCCAGACGTTACGCGGCGTCAGCCATTGGCGGCGAGCACAGAACGTCGTGATCAGCAACCCGACGAAGCCTCCGACGATGGAAGGAAACTCAGGGCCGAGGAGCCGCGCCGTCAACCAGGCGGGGACGGTAAAGGCAAAACCCGCCAGCAACGCGAAGGGCCAAACGGCCAAGCCATCGCGCCAGCGGCGCTGTTCGCCGAAAAAGCGTGTGAGCATGGCACTCATCAGCAAGGGCAGAGCGCTGGCGAGAAAAAGGTCTAAGGTAATGGTGGCGACGCCAATCTGCTGGATCAGTTCAGGTGAGGGATCAGCCAAACCCTGGCCGACGCCAATCAGGAGCGGGGTGCCCACTGCGCCGAATGACACTGGGCTGGAACCGGCTACCAGTGCCATTACCACTGCCGCCATGGGTGGAAAGCCGAGAATCATCAATAATGGCGCAGCTATGGCTGCCGGCGTGCCGAATCCCGAAATGCCTTCCAAAAAGGCACTGAACAGCCAGGCGATGATAATCATCTGCACCCGGCGATCGGGCGAAATCGAGATAAAACCGTGGCGGATCACCTCGATGGCCGAGGTGGCTCGCAATACATTCAGCAGGGTGATGGCACCTATGACGATCCACAAAATGGAGAGAGCGACGAACCAACCTTCAATGACTGCAGCGGCGATTCGCACGGGCGAGACTTGCCAGATAAGCCAGGCACTTGCCGCGGTGGCGAACAGGCTGAGGGGCATGGCGCGCGTAGCCGGCAAACGCAGTATGACGAGCAGGAGCAATATGGCGAGCAGAGGCGTAAGTGCGCCGAGCAGTTGCAGCAATGTCATGAGGAAAAGTCGCAATAAAACGGGTCGCATATTGAAAGTGAGAAGCGAGCGAAGAGCAACAGGGACAGGGACATGAAAATCGTCTTGCGCACATCCGGCAGATTGCGCTAAAACGCGCGCATTTTTTGTGCAGAGGTAGAGTGAGGTTGTATGGCGTTGTCAGACGAATACCGGCAGCGTTTCGGCGGTATTGGCCGACTTTATGGTGAGGCAGCTTTGGAGGCGCTTGCTCAGGCGCATATGGCGGTTATAGGTTTGGGTGGCGTGGGAAGTTGGGCGGCGGAAGCCCTGGCGCGCTCTGGCGTTGGTGAGCTGACTCTGATTGAAATGGACGAAGTGTGCATTACCAACACCAATCGGCAAAGCCATGCATTAAAAGCCAATGTTGGCCAATCCAAAAATCAGGTGATTGCAGCCCGTCTCAAAGACATTAATCCGGAAATTCGTCTGCACCGTATCGAAGATTTTCTCGATTCCAACAATTTGCCGACCTATATAGGCCCCCAGCATCACGTGGTAGTCGATGCGATGGACGCGGCTATTACCAAAGGCGCGCTGGTCGCTTACTGCAGCGCGCGCAAAATTCGCCTAGTGACAGTTGGCTCTTCTGGCGGCAAAACGGATCCAACCCGTATACGCATTGACGACTTGGCGCGTACGGAGGGGGATCCTTTACTCGCAAAAATTCGCACTCAATTATTCCGCCGTCACGGCTTTGCCCGCGATGGCCATCGGAAATTTCGCGTGGATGCGGTGTTCTCGCCGGAGCAGATGGTGTACCCGAAACCCGATGGAACCGTGTGCATGGAAAAGCAAGTGCTGCAGGACGGTGTGCGGCTCGACTGCGCAGGCGGCTTTGGCTCTTGCGTAATGGTGACCGGCGCATTTGGATTTGCTGCCGCCGCACGCGCTGTAGAGCGTTATCTCCAATTGGTGGAGCGAATTGGATCTAAATAAGAAGAATATTTGGGGGCCGATTAGCTCTGGCATGAATATAAGCTAGTTTGCGTAAAAATTTGCTTGACTTGGCTACCGCGGATTACTAAATTCGCCAAATCGCGCCCCGATTAGCTGTAAAGGGAGCTACCGCGAGGGCATCTTCGTCACGCGTTCTGTTCTGCGATATCTCTCTTAGTCATCGGTCGGGAAGGCCGTGTAGGTCTGTCTATCTTTCATTTTGCAGTGACGGCGGTTAAACCCGCAGCAAGGTTTAACCGTTTCAATAAGTTTTGGCGGCCCTGTCCTTATAACATCCAAGTTATTTGTTTTGTGGGCACCGCTCAAATCAATTACAAAAAGCACAAGAAGAATCAAGGATTATTGATTTAAACATTTGTTTAACGGATTTCGCCGATGCAATTCCGACTGGAGTTGGTTCTAGCATTTGGATGTTATTGCGGGCGGCTGGCTTTCCTCAAACTTCCTCAAGTTAATAAACGTCGGTTGCACACCAGAGGTGCGCATTTTCCGTTTGGCAATTTTGCTTAATTATCAAGAAGGAATTTTGGTTGGCAATGGAGTTGTATTAAAGCTTGCTGAATAAGTCGGCATGAATAGGCAAATCTTTTGTAAAATGGAGGCAAAATGAAATTGAAAGTCAGCATTCTTGCGGTGGTATTGTTATCGGCTCATGGTTTGGCATTGGGGCAATCAGAAGAAGAAATGATGGCAATGCAGAGACAGTTAAATGCGCAGGTTTTGGAAAAGCCATTTTCTGTCGAAGATGAAGCGAAAATTGATGAATATATTAAAGGTGCCATGGCTAAGGATTTGAAGCCAGAAGTGCAAAAGGCGCCGAGTTACTGGAAGCCCGGTTATACCTGTGCCGATATTTATAGTTATGGTTGGAGCGCTTACCAGAATTGTCGTTATTATCGCTACTACTACGGTCGGTATTGGTAGTATCTCTATTTAAGTCCAGGTCATACCCCATTTAAAAAGATTCATGTCAATGCGTACATCTTGCGTGTGCGCGTTGACCGTGAAGGATCGTTAACATCAACTCGTCCGAAAATAAGGGATGTATATCCATGAAAAAGCATATTAATTCCATCTTTAAAATCGGCTTTTTGCTGAGCGTGTGTTATTACTTGGCAGGTTGCGCCGCGACAGGCGTGGCTCTGTCCAAAAAAGATTTGGATGTGCAAACGCGCACCAGTACAGCCATATTTGTCGATCCTGTTGCCAAAGATAAACGCACTATTTATTTGGATATTAAAAGTGGTGTAATGGAGTTTGATCGCCGCGCGTTCAAGACGTATGTCAAAGAGCAGTTTGCGTTGAACGACAACGGTTATCGCATCGTAGATGATCCAGATGCTGCTCAGTTCGTCATGGTGGCTTACGTATTGAATCTTGAAAAAGCGAGTCCGACAGCAGCCGAAGCCGCTTTGAATCAGGGCTATCTGGGGGCTCGGTAGCTGCTGGCGCGGCAGTGGGTGCAGCCACGTCCCGCCCTGGTGGAGCTTGGAGGGGAGCCGCCATAGGCGGTGTCGCTGGGGGTGCAGCTGAATTTATTTCAGGTGCCTTGGTGAAAGATGTGACTTATATGTTGGTCTGCGATATCCAGGTTACGGAAAAAACCAAATATGGCGCAATCGTTCGTAAAGATACCCAAGTAGATACCAAAGTGTCCGATGCTGGTTCCAGTCGCCAGACGGTGTCTGAAGTATCAAATCGAAAAGAATATCGCACACGCATTGTTACCACTGCGAACAAAGCGAATTTGAAACTTGAAGACGCTCAAAATCTGATGTTCGAGAAAACAGCGTTCGCAATGTCAGGATTCTTCTAATCTTCATCCGTTCCTTGAGCGTCTCTCCTTTCTAGGAAAGACGCTCAGGAATTGTCATGACAACCTGCAACCCACCTTCCGGATGATTGCCAAGAGTTAAAGTCCCGCCATGTTTTTCCATGGCGCGGCGCGCAATGCTCAAGCCCAAGCCAAAGCCGTCCCCGTGCATGCGGTTGTCGGAGCGATAAAAAGGTGTAGTGAGTTTTGCCAAATCCTCGGGTGAAACGCCTGAGCCGTAATCGCGAATTGTACAAATGACGTGCTGATGGCTTTGTTTGATTGCCAAATCGATTGGGGCGTTTTCCGGCGTGTATTTGCACGCGTTGCGCAGAATATTATCGATGGCTTCGCCGAGCAGGTTTTTATCGGCGCTTATCGATAGTGTTGTCATATCGTGAGAGAGGCGAATTTCGCGCTGCGGATATTCAAACTGAATATTGTCGATATGGCTTCGCAATAGCTTAACCAAGTCAAAAGTCGCAAAAGTCGCTGTGGACTCCTCCAGGCGCGCGAAATTCAAAATTCGTTGAATGAGTTCATCCATGCGCTCACATTCTGCGTGTATGCGTTGAATATACGAGGAGGGTTTTTCTTCCTTCTGTTGAATCAATTCCGCCGCTACCTGCAAGCGTGCCAAGGGCGCGCGCAATTCGTGGGAAACATCGTGGAGCAATTGTTTTTGCGCGCTGATGGTCTGCTGGATCTTGCGCATCATGTAAGAGAAATCCTGAGCCAGATCGCCCAGTTCATCCGCTCTCTTCAGTAATTTCGGATCAATTTCCGTATGCAGATCGCCTTGAGCAAATTGACGGCTGGCGACGCCCAGTTGTTTGAGCGGACGTGTAATGCTCCAGCTCAGCAACAAACTCACCAGGGTCGAAGCGAACAGAATAATAAAAAACTGCAGGGTATTAACCCGTTGCAGCATATTCATTAATTGCGGTGGCGGCCTTGGTGTCAGGGCTTCAACCGTATAACGATTGCCTTTGGCGGAAATAACGTCAAAGGTGTAGGTCTCGCTCTTGCGTGAATTATCCGTATCGCGCTCGTAGATAATGGTGTCACCGCGACGGACGCTGACGATATGTCGATGGTTCACCATGTTATAGGGTGGTCCGTAGCTGCGCAGCAGACTCTTTTTTATCTGGCTGTCCGGCGGCAGATTTTCGTAATGCTCGATGGTGCGCTCGGCCAGATTGCGGAGAATTTTTTCGTGTTGACTGCGAAATTTTTCCGTTTCCACGGACGCGAGAATCGCGTAACTGGTCGCCAGCATGATGGAAAGACTGACTAACCAGAAAGAGGCAAATATTTTCCAAAAAAGTCTTTTAATTTTCATCGCCGTTCGCGCCCGTCAATAATTGATAGCCCATGCCGCGCACGGCTTTGATATGCAAACCTTCATTGGAGGTTTGCAATTGGGCGAGTTTTTGCCGGATGCGACTGACATGTACATCGATGCTGCGGTCGTAGCGGGTGAGTTTGCGCTGCAACACCTGCTCGGTCAGAAATTCTTTGTTGAGCACTTGGCCAATATGCTCAACCAATAATTGCAAAACACGAAATTCCGCTCCGGTAAGTGATAAGGGGTGACCGTCCAGTGTTGCGCTTAAAGCGCTCGGGTCCAATTGTAGACCGGCGACGGTTTTAGGTCCGTTAGCGCTATCGTTAGCAGAGGGGCGAGTCCGGCGCAGAACGGCTTTGATGCGTGCGCTTAATTCGCGCGGATTGCAGGGTTTGGCGAGATAATCGTCCGCACCCATCTCCAGCCCCAGAATGCGATCAATATCATCGCCGCGCCCGGTAAGCATAATCACGGGTATATCGGAAAAATTCCGCAGTTGTTTCAGCACATCCAAGCCGGAGATTTTCGGCATCATGATATCCAGCACCACAACATCAGCACTGATGTTGTCGCGCAGTTTGCTCAGTGCTTCTTCGCCATCTGCTGCAGAGTAAACCGTAAAACCCTCGCCGCTTAAATATTCGCTGAGTAATTGAGTTAAAGACTGGTCGTCGTCGACGAGCAGTATGGTGGATTGTGCTGGTGTTGATGAGAGTGTCGTCATGTTGAGAACTTGTTGTTGCCGCTGCTTTTCATAGTAAACCATCTTTATGGTCAACAGCCTTCCATGGTGAAAATGTAACCGGGCTTTACACAACTTTACACCAGCTTAACCCTACTTTGCAGGCGCTGGGACGATACTGGAATCGTGGCAAACAGACACCCCGGAGAGAAAATCATGAAACGTTTAGTGACTTCAGTATTGTTGAGCACCGCTTTGTTAACTGGCGCAGCTGCCTATGCCGGCCCCGATCATGGCCCTGTGGGTGGTGGTAGAGAGCACGTGCACTTCCTGGCGAAAAAATTGGATTTGACTGACGAGCAAAAGGCAGCCATTGCCGAAATTCATCGTTCCTACGCCAAAAAGGACAAAAATCCTGGCGTGCGCGGCTTCAAGCGCGGTTTGACCAATCTGGATCCGACATCGCCAGATTACAGCGCAAAAGTCGCAGAGATAGCCGAAGCGCACGCTAACGCCGTTAAACAACGAATTATTGAACGCGGTGAAATCAACGCAAAAGTTTATGAAGTCTTGACACCTGAACAGCGTGAAAAATGGCAGAGCCTGAAAGAAAAACGCAAAGATCGCCCCTTTAAACACGGTGAGCACGGCAAGAAAGGCGAACATTTTAAGCGAGGAGAGCACTTTAAGCGTGGAGAGCCTTCCGCTTAATTGAGAATAGCCTTCAGCTTAATTGAGAATAGCCTTCGGCTTAATTGAAAAGAGCCTTCAGCTTAAACCGAGGAAGTCTTCAGTTAACCAGGCTAGGCGTAATAAAAGCTTTCAGCGTAAGAAATAATATGGCGACCCCTGAATCTCAAGGATGAGATTTTTTTAAATCAGTAAGCTCATGAGCGCGGCGTACCAAAGCGCGAAAGCCGTTGCTGCGCGAAGGACTAAGGTGTTTTTGCAGGCCAAGCTCTGTCAACATTTCAGCCCAAGCCAATTCATCAATAACTCCCTCCAAAGAATTTCCTTGCTGCAGCGCGCGTTCCACCTGCGACAGAAACAACACCGCAAGCCCATTGATAATGCGGCTGTCGCTATCGAAAAAAAATCGCTTTCCATCAAAACTCAACCAAGCATCTGCGGCGCAACCGCGAATTTTATTGTCCGCCAGACGCAATTCCGGTTTGGGTTGAATCAGATTTCCCCACTCCATTAACTGGCGATATTGCGCTTGCCATTGGCGGTTTTGCCGTAACAGATCCAGGTTTACGGAAGAAAAATCATCGGGTGTCATATTTTTATATCAGTCCAAAAAGCTGCTTGGCATTCTGTGTGGTTTGGGTGGCAATGTTTGCCAGGGAGTCGCCGCGCAATTCGGCCAAGGTTTTGGCAACTTCTAGTACATTCAGCGGCGAATTGCGTTCTCCTTGTTGGCCGAACAAAGGCATATCGGGCGCGTCGGTTTCCAACACCAGGGCGTTTAGAGGCAGATGTTTTACGGCGGTACGGGTTTTATTGGCTCTTTCATAGGTAATAGTGCCGCCTATGCCGAGAAAAAATCCCATTTTCCAATATTGTTCGGCTTGTTCCTGGCTGCCGCTGTAAGCGTGCAAAATACCGCCGCGTTTTAGCGGAAATTGTTTCAGGCAGCGCAATAACAAATTGTGAGCGCGGCGACAGTGCAAAATCACTGGTTTTTCCAATTCCTGAGCCATTTCCAATTGGGCGCACAACACGGCTTCCTGCAGCGTTTCGTCGCCGTCGATGTATTGGTCCAAACCGCATTCGCCAATCGCAATGCAATGTTCGATCGCGGCTATATCGCGCAACGCTTGTTGCAGCTGGGACAAATTTTGATCTTGGGGTGACTCGAGCCAGCAGGGGTGCAATCCCGCGGCGAAATAAATTCCACGATTAGCTGCACACAGATCGCGCATGCGCGGCCATTGTTCCGGTTGCACGCCGGGCACCAGCATATGGTGAATGCCGCGGTTTTGGCATTCCGCCCAAATTTCATCGCGATCGCTGTCGAAGTCTTCAAAATCAAAGTGGCAATGAGTATCGAAGAATTCGAGCGGCGAACCATCTAAAATGTTTTGCATTTGTCTTATCCATAAATACAGCACCGTCCTTGGCGCAGACTGTCAGTGCAGTTTAAGCGATGGACGCAATAAGCGATTCAAGCCGCTCGAAAGAACTACAGCGCCTGTGCGCAAAAAACCGTGAATCGCGAATTGGTGCATGCGATAAAGCGAGATATAGGCTACGCGCGCCAGTTTGCCTTCAATAAATAGGCTGCCGCGGCTTAGATTGCCCATCAGATTGCCGACGGTGGAATATTCGGACAGCGAAATCAGTGAGCCGTGGTCGCGGTAGGCATAAGCTTTCAGCGGTTTCTGGCGCAAGCTTGCCACCAGATTGTGATAACAGGTTGAGGCCATCTGATGCGCCGTTTGCGCGCGCGGCGGCGCTTTTTTTGAATCCGGCCCAGTGAACTCCGCACAATCGCCGATGGCGAAAATATGCGGGTCACGCGAGGTTTGCAGGTAGGAATTGACCACCAGTTGATTGATGCGGTTGGTTTCCAAGCCGCCGATTTCCTTCATGAACTCCGGCACTTTGATGCCTGCTGCCCAGACAATCAGGTCAGCCGGTATGACTTCACCGTCTTTGGTTTCCAGACGGTCTTCAGCCGCTTTGGTAACGGCGGTACTCACTTTGACGGTGACACCCAAGGCTTGCAGCTCGCGGTGCGCGGCCTGGGAAATGCGCTCGGGCAGGGCGCCGAGAATACGTGGGCCAGCTTCTATTAGAGTGACTTTGAATTTGTCGTTATTGACGGCGCTGAAGCCGTAGTTGTGGATCTCCTTCGCCGCGTGATGGAGCTCGGCGGAGAGTTCCACGCCGGTTGCGCCCGCGCCGACTATCACGACTCTGACCTCATGGTACTGTTCCGGCAGACGCTGCAGGCGCAGAAAGGAGTTGATCAACTTGCTGTGGAAGCGACGCGCCTGTTTGGGGCTATCGAGGAAGATGCAGTGCTCTTTCACTCCAGGTGTATTGAAGTCGTTGCAGATGGAGCCTATGGCCATCACCAGATAGTCGTAGTTGATGCGAGTTTCCGGCAGGAACTGTGAACCGTCTTCATCGCGCATAGGCGCGAGGATCACTTGTTTGTTTTCGCGGTCAATACCCGTCACAGTGCCAACGCGAAAATGGAAGTGGTGGTTGATGGCATGAGCGCGGTAGCTGACCGCGTCCAGACCGTCGTCCATAGCGCCTACTGCCAGTTCGTGAAGCAGGGGTTTCCAGAGATGGGAGGTGTCGCGGTCGATCAAGACGACTTCCGCTTGCTTGCGCTTGCCGAGGGTGTCCCCCAGTTTGGTGACCAGCTCCAGACCGCCAGCGCCACCACCTACTACGACGATTTTGGGAACAGTCTTTTTATCTCCGGACTTACGCATAAACACCTCATTAAAAAGTAAAAAAATTTGTGAGGGACATCATACCCTCGGTAGATCGGTGTTCCTATGTGGCCATATGGCGCGGGGTTGGGTAGCATGCCCATTTTCTGCGCCGAATAAATTTTCCGCCCCGGCTGGCTGGCGCTGACTACTATTTATCTTCGCTGGCACTGTTGCCCGCGACTTATGAAACTGATCACTTAGTTGTATGGCTTGTGTTCGGGCAAGCCAATTTAAGAGAGGTTGTTATGCAAGAAACATGGCGTTGGTTTGGTCCAAATGATCCCATCAGCCTGGAAAAAATTCGCCAAGCTGGCGCCACAGGGATAGTGACTTCGCTGCACCACATTCCTACGGGGCAGGCCTGGACTGAGGCGGAAGTGACTAAACGCAAGCAGGAAATTGAGCGCGCGGGGTTGCAGTGGGCGGTGGTAGAGAGTATCCCGCTACACAACGACATCAAGCTGCGTACGGGCAATTACATTGCCCAAATCGAAAATTACAAACAGTCCATCCGCGCTGTAGGTGCCGCGGGAGTGCATACAGTCTGTTACAACTTTATGCCGGTGGTGGACTGGACGCGCACCAACCTTAGCTATCGCCTGGCGAACAATGCCCAAGCACTGCGGTTTGAGATGACCGACTTTGCTGCCTATGACATCCATATTTTGCAGCGCCCAGGTGCTCTACAAAGCTACAGCCCAGAAGTTATCGCCCGGGCGGAAGAGCGTTTTGCGGCTATGAGCGAAGAAGAGAAGGCTCTGTTGGAGAAAAATATCATCGCCGGTTTGCCCGGCGGCGAAGGTTCTTATGACCGCGAAGGCGTGCGCGCCGCGATCGAAGCCTTTATTCAGTTGGGCGAAGAACGTTTCCGCGAAAATCTCATCCTGTTCCTCGAAGAAGTCATTCCGGTCGCCGAAGAAGCGGGCATCAATATGTGCATCCACCCGGATGATCCACCGTTCTCTCTGTTTGGCCTGCCACGCGTTGTGTCGACTGCGGACGATGCGCGCATCATCTTCAAACGCGTTCCCAGCCCGAATAACGGTTTGACCCTATGTGCCGGTTCGTTCGGTGCGCGCGGTGATAATGATCTGGTGGCTATTGCGCGGGAATTTGGTCCGCAGGTTCATTTTGTTCATTTGCGTAATGTGAAGCGTGAGGCAGACGGCTCCTTCTACGAATCAGATCATCTGGATGGCGATAATGATATGGTTGGTTTGATGTCGGCTCTGCTGGACGAAGAAAATCGTCGCAAGCGCGAAGGGCGCAGTGATTGGCAAATCCCCATGCGCCCTGACCATGGTCATCTGTTAGCCGATGAAATTGGCCAGCCTGGTGTCAACCCGGGTTATTCCTATCTCGGCCGATTAAAAGGCCTGGCGGAACTGCGCGGAGTGCTGGTAGCGCTGGAGACGATTCGCAATCGGAATATTTAACTGACAGTCGAAATGCCGGATTCGCGGCCGAAATATTTGACGCAGGTGATTGTTTATTTCATTTAAATCGAAAAGGAAACAAGTAATGAAACAAAAAATTCGCATTGGTGTTCTGGGAGCGTTACTGACCTGTTCCGCATCCGCTTTAGCGGATGGTCAGGTATTTTTATCGGCCTCTTCCGGCAAGTTCGATCACGATCAAACTCTCGTGACCATCACCGATTTTGGTGAAAAACCAGAGACGCCTCCCGCTGAACCTATCAAACCTGTTGTGACGTCCTTCACTTTGGATAATGAAGAAAGTGACCTGATCTCAGTCAGTTGGGGGGTGGCGGACGACAATGCGCGGTTTGTGTTTGAGTACTACTACCAGAATACGGACCTTGTGGGCTTGTCTGCTGAATACACTAAGCATGCAATTTTTTACAGCGGTTATTGGACACCTAATTTATATCTGCCGAGACTGCACGGAATTTTAGGTGCTGGTATTGGGGGTGCAGAACTCACTCTGGATAGTGAAGAATCGTTGGTGGATGACTTTAAGGACCGGGAAATACAGTACAAGCTCACCGCCGGACTCGAATATCGCTTGAATAACACAATCGCTATTTTCGGCACTTACGAACAACATTACACGCGCAAATATTCCCATTGGGCGGAGCGCCGACAAGTCGACGTAAAAGAAGGAGACCAGACACTTGTGCAGATCGGTCTTACTGCACGGTTTTAATCGCCAATAAAAGCGCGGTTTTGGGCCGCGCTTTTATTATTCCAGCCGTTATTTCCAGTCAGAAAATTCTCTGCAAGGCGCCCAGTTTGGCCGTTGGAAAATATCCCTCCGGCGCGTTGCTTCGTGACAAAAACCGCTTTTAAAAATTTCCACGGCTGTGCGAATCCCGGTTTCAATTCCATCATGATCAAAAGAACGGGTTTGTGCACCTATAAGGTATCTGTCCGCTTGGGTCCAATAAGTGTAGGTGGTGACATCAAGAGAATTGGGCTTTACTGCGCGCATCGCCTGCAACACACCATTAAGATCGTATTGAAATTCGATGGTTTCATTGGTGTTAACTATGCTTTCCAATCGCTTGCCGTCGGGTGCGCGATAAAATGTTTCTGACCAAGTCGACTCCTCTTCAATATCCATTCTTTTGCTAGTTGAGCGAGTTAAATAACCCTGTGCGTTGAATTCTTTGCTAATAGCAAAGAATATACTGGTCATTTGCCCATCGTTGTAATAGATGTGTTCCTCGATATCGTCTTGCCAAACAATGGTTTGTGTATGTGCGCCGGAAGATTGGTCGCTCCATGCATCCCACGTATCCTGAATGGCAAATTCTTCTTGCGCAGGATCTGAATCGCTATAAGTAAATTCGATCGAATAAGCTATAGCGCCAGTCGGCGGAATATTGGATGTGGGAGATTGAGGCAGGGTAACTATGGCTTCCCGCAAGAATCTGCCCAAGTCGTCGTACTTGTAAAGATTTATATTTGTAAGCGCATAATCGGGATTCGCGTTCTCCAAAACCTCTTCCAAGCTTATATTGAATGTGTAGGCCTCCATTTTCATCGCCATGGTCTTGCCAGCGAATGGACCGGTATCGGCGGGTGGTTGGGCGGCAGGCGGTTGCAGCTGCGATTGCGACTTGCCCCCTTTCCCGCCTTGGCTGCAGGCACCAAGAACTAGACAGGAGGTGAATAGCAATAAGACGGGTAAGCAAACTGCTCGGGTAATACTCTTCATAGCATCTCCAATACTCTGATTTATCTACTTCCATGAAGTAGAGATACTCTCGAGACAAGCCAGCGGCCAAATACCTCCAAAGTTACGTTTGATTATAGAGAAGCGCACTCGAATGCACCGCAGCATTGAAACCCTGTTAGCAGTTACCTACCATGAGCGCCTTATACGAACTGTTTAAGGTAAATCCCATATGACCATCTGGGTCGACGCTGATGCCTGCCCGGTAGCGGCTAAAGAAATCCTCTTTCGCGCGGCTGTGCGGACGGAAACCCCCGTGGTGCTGGTTGCCAATCAATACATGCGTGTACCGCCGTCGCCGTTTATCAAAAGTATCCAGGTGGTATCGGGATTTGATGTGGCGGATAACGAGATTGCGCAAAATGCCCAGGCAGGGGATTTGGTGGTAACCTCGGATATTCCCTTGGCGGCGGAAGTGGTGGCTAAACAATGTGTGGCGCTGAATCCTCGCGGCGAGTTGTACACCAAAGAAAATATCCGTTCGCGGCTTAATATGCGCGATTTTATGGAAACATTGCGCAGCAGTGGAATTCAGACAGGTGGCAGTCCGCCTTACGATCAAACCGACCGGCAAAAATTTGCCAATCAGCTGGATGCCTATCTCGCCAGACAGAAAAACAAACGAGGATAAACCGATGAACGACATTATTGCGGGAAAACATAAAATTGCGATTTTTATCGATGCCGACAATGCGCCCGCCAGTAAAATCGATTTTATTCTCGCCGAACTTGCCAAATATGGTGTCGTCAATATTCGTAAAGCCTATGGCAACTGGGCCAGCGCCAATCTAAAAAGCTGGACCAATATTCTGCAGGAATATGCCATTCAACCTATGCAGCAGTTCGATCTCACCAAAGGCAAAAATGCGACCGATATAGCCTTGGTGATTGACGTTATGGATGTGCTCTATACCAAACAGGTGGATATTATTTGCCTGGTTTCCTCCGATTGCGATTTTACACCACTGGTTACGCGCATTTTGGCCGATGGAAAATTTGTGATCGGTTTCGGCGAACGCAAAACACCTGAGGCGTTTGTTAACGCCTGCTCGAGATTCCTGTTTGTCGATGAAAAGCCCGCAGAGCAAATTCAAGCGGAAACCAAGGTGAATTTAAAGGGAGATACCAAACTGATCAATCTCCTACGGCAGGGAATGGAGGCCTGCGAAAACGACGAAGGCTGGACGCATCTTGGTGCACTCGGTTCCCATATTGCCAACCATGCGTCTTTCGATTCGCGCAATTACGGCTACAACAAATTAAGTGATTTATTGAAGGCGATTGACCTGTTTGAAACCAAAAAAGATGGAAATATTTGGTGGGTAAGGGACAAGAAGAAATCCAAAATTTAAGAGGAGCAGAACCATGATCCGAGTATGCACTTCTTGCGGTACTAAAAATCGCATCCCCGCTCGCCATCTCGCCAGCCGAGGCCGCTGTGGCCAGTGCAAACAAGAATTGGCGCCGCAATCGGAGCCGATTGACGTCACGCAAGCGGAATTTGAAGACATTATTCGCGAAGCGCCCGTGCCGGTTTTGGTCGACTTTTGGGCGAGCTGGTGCGGCCCTTGTCGTATGGCCGCGCCGGAAGTAACCAAGGCTGCGCAATTGCTGGCGGGAAAAGTGTTGGTATTGAAAGTGAACACCGAGCAGGAGCAGCGCCTTTCGCTTGAATACAATATCCGCAGCATTCCGAATTTTGCGGTATTTGTCGCTGGCAAATTGCAGTGGCAACAGGCGGGATTGTTGAATCATAGGGATATAGAGCAGATCCTTGCTCGCTGGATTAAATAGACGTTGGAAGGCGTTTACCTACATGGCGGGTACGCCTTATGCTGACGATTTTTGTTCAATATCCTTGATGGCGGAGAGAACCATATTTTTATAGCTCACATCGCCCATAGAAACGATTTTAACCAGCCAGGATTCCCGTCCTCTTACCAATTCTTGCAGAATTTCCTTGTGCGATTTTCCCTGAGTATAAAGATACTGCACGTTGCCGATGATATTCTCCAAATGATCAATTTTGCGTTGGATGGCCTCATGAGGTTGTTCAAGTTTTGGATTGTGTCCACAAAACAGTTTGTCGAACTGAAGTGATGTAATTTTCTTTAAAGAATCAATGGTCTGGCTAATGCTCTCGTCCGCACGAAAATATTTAATGCGGGAACCGAGATACATATCACCGGAAAAAAGCCAGCCTTGATTTTTCTCCCAATAGACAATGTGATCGTCGCTGTGACCCGGTGTGTGAATCAATGTGAAGCGATAGTTCTCTGTTTTCACTGAATCACCTAAAGGGTGAATATCGATAGTCTCCAGATTTCCCCAGATATATTTTTCGTAAGGTTTTAATTTAACTGGTTTTTTTAAAATTTCGGCGGTCAGAGCATGGCCGTAAACAGGAATATTATGATGTTTGCTGAGGTAAGCCGCGTTGCCGGCGTGATCTTCATGATAATGAGTCAGGCAAATTCGGCTAATGGTTTTGGGATCCAGAAGACCCATCAGGGCGCGGCGTGAATTGGCGGGGCCGGTATCAATCAGCAATTCATCGATTTGGTAACAAATGACGCTCATATAAGGTTTGCCCACCGGTGCGTATCCGATGCGATAGCCTTTAATGGGGGAAAAATCCAAAAGCAGTTTGGTTTCCATCGGTTTGCTGCCTTGCAAAAGTCGCAATTTTACCTATCAGGGAGCATAAGGTCGATGCGTTGGGAGTAACCAAACTGAGTCTAGTCTCGTTCCGTCAATACAGTACGGTCGATAATAGTTAAGTTTTTTCTTGGCTATTGAATGGGGTGGTCAGATACTTAAGTAGAAAATAAACTAACTGGAAGGAGTTTGTTATGGTTGAGTCAACGGTTACTTATGAAAGCTTTACTTTGGCGAGAGAATATCCGCACAGCCCGGAGAAAGTCTTTAGAAACTTCTCGGATCCCGCCAGGAAACGCAAGTGGTTTGCGGAAGGCGAGGGGTCGATTCTGCAATCCTTTGAGATGGACTTTCGTGTAGGTGGTAAAGAAACCGGTGTTTTTCTTATGAATCATGGGCCAGTTGCGGGTCTGGTTTGTCGTAATGACAGTTGGTATATGGATATTGTGGAGAATAAACGGATCGTGATTGCCTACACCATGACGCTCGGGGAAAATCGTATTTCCGCCTCTTTAAGCACAATAGAATTGCTACCGCAAAACAGCAAAACGCTATTGCGCTTTACTGAGTAGGCCGCCTTTTTTGAAGGTGCTGATGGGGCTGATATAAGACGTGCGGGATGGCAGGTGTTGCTGGAGCAATTGGGTGGAGCGCTGGACGCAGAAGTAAAGTAAATAGGAGCGCAATTTGTATGGGAGCCTCTTTGGATATCAGTCGCATATTTCACGCATTGGGCGATAATACGCGGCGGGCGATGGTGGAGCAGTTGAGCAAAGGATCTTTAACCGTCTCCGAATTGGCGAAGCCGTTGGATATGACGCTGGCTGCAGTCGTTCAGCATATTAATTTGCTGGAAAACTGCGGTCTGATTAAAACCTGGAAGGAAGGGCGCGTGCGAACGTGTGAGATTCAAACTGAGACGCTTTCTGCTGCAGAAAAATGGCTGCACGAGCGCCGGCGCTTATGGGAACGCCGCTTTGACAGACTGGGAAAATTGCTCGACGAAGAATAATTTGGCTTTTAAGGCGCAGCGAGAATTTCCTTGCTGCGCCTTGAGCCTTAAATATTGACTTCGACAAAGAATTAAGTCGTTAATGGGCTAAGTGCCGAGATCTATTAATGTGCTTGCGCGACTCCCCGCAGAAGTGTGCTCCCCGCATTGACATTGGCCCCGCTGGCAAAATTGCCGAGGGAAACAATGCCGACCAAACGTTTATTGCGATTCATAACGGGTAATCGGCGCACATGCAAATCGGCCATATTTTCTGCGACGTGTTGAATATCTTCGTCTTCGAAACAATAGAGAATGGCATCCGTCATAATTTGGCTGACAGGTGTGTCACAAGGTAAATCCTTAGCAACACATCGAATAACTATATCGCGATCGGTTATTACACCCACGAGTTTGTCATTATCGCGAACGAATAATGAGCCGCAGTCGCTTTTGAGCATGGTGCGTGCTGCTTCAGCTATGGATTGATCGGGTGTAATGGTTTCTACTTCGTGGGTCATTATGTCGCTGATTCTCATGCATTTGTTCTCCGCTTGAGGTTTACAGAACCTCCGCTGGTCAAACATGTTGCCTCAAAACGCGAAAATGAACGGACGCCGATAGACGTCGTTGATGCGAGTTTAAGATGGCTGGCCAGCGGAGTAAGTCAAACCAGAATATTGTTGTCGGAAGTCTTTGGCTTGCGGGAATTTTTCCGCGGAGCTGGAGACGCGTTCTGGTCTGCAAAGGTTTCCTCGTTTTTGGCTTTAGCTTTTTTGCGCTTACCAATTTTTTCCTTATGGCCGGCAAAAGACTGCTGAACATTTTCCGGAAGACTTGCGTCCAATTCCGAATCACTTGATTCCAGCTCACTTTGGAAGGAATAATCGTTTGAGTCGGGCACCAGAGGCGCCACTCCATCGTTTATTCTTTCACCCAAAAAGCTGTCGCCAGTGGTTTTTTGATCCGCAGATATTTGATCCAGCGCCATGAGCCAATGCCGCTCAGCCTGGCCGATTGGACGACCCTCGCTTTCCCATATCCGGTATGCGATTTCGCGCAGGTTGCTCTCGTTGATGCCTGTGTTCATTTTATTTGCCTCTGACATTTTGGTTGCTGAGTGTTTAGGCGATTGGCGAATGAAATTCGCAAAAGAGCGATAATTTCGAGTTGGCTCCAAGTTCCGTCCGGGAGCCATTTCAAATATTGATTATTCAAAAATCCTTTTAACTAGCAGCTTCCCTCTTGCTTGACGATTTTCGCAGGATATTCACAAGAATATTGCCAAATCATCTATTTGAGTTTCGCCATTAATTCTTCCTTGCGTTTCAATAGTTGTTCGCCTAATTCATAAAGGTCGAGCTTGGTTTCCTTAACTTTGGGAAAAAGCTCGTTTTGTTCTTCCTTGACGTGATGTTTCACATACTCCGAAAGAACAGTAACTTTGGCGTTGTAATCGTCTTTATCCTGCTCTATGTCCTGGCTTTGCAGCTGAGCAATCAATTGCTTTACGGTGTCATGCTCAACAATCGCTTCTGGTACCAGCTCATGGTCTTTAAGAGCTTGCTTGACCTTCGGATAAAAAATTTCCTCTTCGATTTGAGCGTGCACTGTTAACTCAAGACAGATTTCATCAATGATGGATTTTTTCTTGGCAAGACTGCGTGCGTTTTCATATTCCTCAAAAAGACTGTTCACAAGTTTGTGGTCAGCGCGCAAAAGCGCTGTCGCTTCAGGGGCTTTGCTGATTTTTGTGTCACTTTGAATTTTTTTCGCTGTGGCTACCATAATATTTCTTCCCGTGTTTTAAATTGTTTTAACGTTGAAAAAAATTAGTTCTTATATATTCCTACCTCTGTTCGTTAACCAACACACCGGACGCAAGCAATTGAGTAAAGTTTCCTAAACGCCCATAGAACCGTGCTGTTGCAGTAGACAGTAAAAAAAGACTTTTGTTGGTCTAAATACGGAAGAAAGTGAGGTGTTTTTGTAGCTCCGGGACAAATCGCCAATATGGCTTGAATTAAGATGATTTAGAGGCCATGCATTACAGGAAAAAGGAGATTTGGTAACGCCTTGAGTAGGTAAACATAATGATCTTCTTCAGCATGAGGATATCGAAATGAACGAGCGAGACGACAACATTCAAGCAAGCGAAGGCTCACAAAACGCACAGCCAGCAACAACCACTCAGCCAAAGAAAAGTGGGCGCGGATTCGCAGCAGATCCGGCACGGGCAGCAGAAGCTGGACGCAAAGGCGGTCAAGTCAGCAGCGGCAATTTTAAATTCAATCCGGCGCGCGCAGCGGAGGCCGGACGCAAGGGAGGTCAACACAGCGGAGGTAATTTCAAAAATGATCCAAAACGCGCAGCAGAAGCTGGCCGCAAAGGTGGCCATGAAAGCGGCGGCAATTTTCGCAATAACCCAGAGCGCGCAGCAGAAGCTGGTCGTAAAGGCGGTCGCGCAAGCCATAGCCACAGCACCACTAATCACGCCTCACCTTAATCAAGCAATCGCTTGAAACAGATGCATTAGGCATAAGAAAAAGGGAGCTTAGCTCCCTTTTTTATTGCCCTGGTGCTTGTCTTAATTTATCTGCCTGTCATGCATTAAATTATCGCGATCGCTGAAACTGACAGCCCATCAACCAATGTCTGATATTTGTTGTAATCAGCATCCCTGCCGAAGATGTTTATTTTTCCACAGGTGCCTTGGTTTCTTTTTCGTGCTTAACGCGTGAATTCTCCAGTTTAAAAAGCAGCAAACATCGACTGGGAACCTGATACTCATGGCCAAATTGATATTTTTCCGCTAATTCCAAATCCGGTCGACTGGTATCGATCAGGCTTATCCAAGTATCTCCCTGAGCGGTTTCTGGGAGAATGAAAGGAATACCTTCAAAGTGCGCATTGACGATCAGTAATACTGTTTCATCTCCGCCAGTTTTGTGGATGCCTGTTGGCTGAGCTCTTCCATCCAGTAACATGCCTAAACAAGCGCGTCCGGGATCGCGCCACATTTCTTCCGTCATGGTTGAACCGTCCGGGGACAGCCAAGTGACGTCGGTGACGCCGAGCTCCTCGTTGTGCTCTCCCACCAAGAATCGACCGCGACGTAAAATCGGATAATTTTTTCGCAGCTTGATTAATTTCTGGGTAAAGGCAAACATTTGTTTGCTTGCGTCGTCGAGTTCCCAGTTCAGCCAGGTTAAAGCATTGTCCTGGCAATAGGTATTATTGTTACCTTCTTGCGTATGGAAAAATTCATCGCCGGACAAGATCATCGGCGTGCCCTGGGAAAATAACAAGGTCGCCATAAAATTGCGCATTTGGCGCTGACGAATTTCAATGATATCCGGATCATCTGTCGGACCTTCGGCACCGTAATTACAGGAAAGATTATCGTTGGTGCCATCTTTATTATCTTCGCCATTGGCCTCATTATGTTTGTCGTTATAGCTGACCAGATCGTGCAATGTGAAACCGTCGTGTGCCGTGACAAAATTAATGCTGGCGGAAGGGCGTCTGCCTCTTTGATTAAAAATATCGCCGGATGCTGTCATACGAGTTGCCAATTCCGGCAATTGCCCTTGATCACCGCGCCAGAATGAACGAACGGTATTGCGATAGCGATCATTCCATTCAAACCAGCCTGAGGGAAATGCGCCGACTTGGTAACCGCCCCAGCCGCAATCCCACGGCTCGGCAATTAATTTTTTCTGACTCAGCACGGGATCTTGCAGACATGCC
The DNA here is from genome assembly GCF_014336955.1 of Saccharophagus sp. K07. GTDB lineage: Bacteria > Pseudomonadota > Gammaproteobacteria > Pseudomonadales > Cellvibrionaceae > UBA5868. The sequence goes on from NZ_QRAI01000002.1 coordinate 318,912, forward strand.
AAATGAAAGCCGTGGCTTTCATTAAAACCAGTGTCCTCACGCGCTAATATGGTTCCAAGATCGAAGCGGAAACCATCAACTCCCATATCTGTGGTCCAGTAACGCAGGGAATCGGTCACTAAACGAAGAACGCAGGGGTGGCCTAAATCCAAGGTGTTGCCGGTGCCGGAATCGTTGACGTAATAACGCGGATTATCCGGCATAAGGCGATAATAGGTTGAATTATCTATGCCGCGCATAGAGAGTGTCGGGCCAAGTTCATTACCTTCAGCCGTGTGGTTGTAGACTACATCAAGAATCAATTCTATCCCGGCTGCGTGCAGCCGAGCTGCCATCTCCTTAAATTCATTTAAGTGACCGCGAGCGAGATAAAGTGAGTGCGGAGCAAAAAATGCAAGGGTGTTATAACCCCAATAATTTTTCAGACCTTTATCCAATAAATGTTTGTCATCCACAAATGCATGGACAGGCATTAATTCGATACTGGTAACGCCAAGTGATCGTAAATGGTCAATGGCCGCAGGGTGGGTAATTCCGCCAAAACATCCGCGCACATCTTCCGGGATTGCCGGATGCAGCATGGTAAAACCGCGCACGTGAGTTTCGTAAATAATGGTTTCATCTGCGGGGATTATTAAGGATCTATGTTCGCCCCAGGTGAATGCCGGGTCGATGACACGGGCTTTGGGCATATAAGCCGCACTATCGCGATCGTCAAAACTGAGGTCGGCATCTGGCGAGCCGATCTTGTAACCAAACAGACGATCCGACCATTTTAACGAACCAACAAGTTCTTTCGCGTAAGGGTCGATCAGCAATTTGTTCGGATTAAATCTGTGTCCTGCGTCGGGTTCGTAGGGGCCGTGGACGCGGTAACCGTAAACCTGGCCGGCGTGCACATCGGGCAGATAACCGTGCCAAATTTCATTGGTGTATTCTGGAAGTTCGATTCTTTCCAGCTCTATTTCGCCTGTGTCGTCGAATAAACACAGTTCGACTTTGGTTGCATGGCGGGAAAAGATTGCAAAATTAACTCCTAGCCCATCCCAGGTGGCGCCGAGTGGAAAGGGACGACCTTCCGTTATGCGTGATCGAGTCATGATTTCTGGTGCAACTGTTGTGGTCATAAAAGCTCCCGAAAGTCGGTTGGTGATATTCACAAACCGGAAATAGTCGATCTCATTGAATAGTTATGAGTGGAATAAGTGGGTATCCAGGTGATTGCACCCGAATACCCGTAAATCGAGTAGGACGCATCTTCCATGGGATAGGTATTTAATTCCTGCGGCGGTTCGATTTCTGGTGCGGGGTCGCTGCCAGGAACAGGAATTTCCACCGGGTCTTGATGCGGCACCGGATCTGGAATTTCTGTTGGGTTGGGAATTTCAATGGGCGTTGGATACTCTGGAGCGTTTGGAGTTTCGGTCGGCTCGTCTCCCTCTTGGTCCAGCGGTGCATTGAATTGCACAGATGTATTGAATTGCACAAATGCATTGAATTGGTGAGTGGGGGATTTCATAAAAGATTACCTCCGGATTTAACGAGTGCGACGTTCACCGGGAAATCCTGTAAAAGTTCGCGCAGATTTAGGAGACCATTTTCAGCCTGCCATTGATTATTTGTAATCACACTAAAAAAATGACTCGCATAAATATCCTCTGGCAGAACGATCGCTGTGTCAGCCCATAAACCGGGTGGAACATGAGGGATCGTTGAGTCGCGCAATAAAGTTCCCGTCAGGCGTGGAGCCAGTGCCACGCATATTTGCTCGGAGTTTGAATGCGAATCCTTTAGTCGACGTAAAAATGCTACGCAGTGACTGGCCATTTCGCCGCGCAGCTCCAGTGGTTGATATGAGCCATCAACAAACAAAGATGGATATTGCTGTCGCGCTGCAAGAACGCGACTAATCAAATATTGTTTGATGCATCCATTGCGCCAATTCGTAATTAATTCGGCGGGATTGGCCTCGTCGAATAATGCTTGCTCGCGCGCAGCAAAATCCACCGGCCGGCGATTATCCGGGTCGACCAAGCTGAAATCCCAGAATTCGGTGCCCTGGAATAAATCTGGAATTCCCGGCGTAGTGAGGCGCAGTAGAGTTTGGGCGAGGCCATTGAGCGCTCCTGCAGGGGCGATTTGCATGGCGGAGCGTGCTATATCATTGCGCAGGTCAGCCAAATCAGCATCTTCAAATATGCGGTTAAGATATTGCTGGCACGCTTGTTCATATTCGCCGTTGGGGGCATTCCAGGTACTGCGTAATTTTGCTTCACGCAGAGCTTTTTCCTGCCAGCCCCTTAAACGTTGCAAATAAACATCGAGATCAGGTGAATCTTCCAACGGCCAGGAACCCAGCAGTGTTTGCAACAGGATCCATTCATCACCGGGGGAAGGAGCAGGACCATCGTTTAATTCTGTGCGCAGCGCGCGGGTCGACATTCGCCATTGGCGTACTTTTTCCATAAACCAATCGGGTCGTTCACTCAAAACAGCGAGGCGAGCGCGAGTGTCTTCGCCACGCTTATGGTCATGCGTGGCAGTGGTTAAAAGATTGCGTGGAAAATATTGCTGGCGCCATGCGCAGTTTTGATGAAAATCCTTAAAGGATATTCCGGTGTGTTCCGGATCAAAGCCCACATCGTTGCGCGATAAAAGTGCTGCCGAGCGGTAGGTCGCAGTATCTTCCACAGCTTTGGCAGCCGTTGGCGAAGTGAGCTGCTGAAAACGCGCGATAGTGCGAGCGCGCAAAGAGCGATCCGGTCCTGGAGGTAATTCGTGTAGGGCTTCTCCACCCAGCCACTGCGCCAATCGCTCCAGCAGCGGCCATTCGGATTCCTGCAGCGCGCTGCGCGCACCTTCGAATGCGCGTTGGAAGAAAACCTGATCCTGCTCCGTGCGCGCACAGGCGCTGGCGTAGGTGCGGTAAACCGGAAAATACACCAGGAGTTCGGTCAGCACTCGTCGGATCGCCGCGAGTGTTATATCGCGTGTATGAATATCAGAGCGCGCAATCAATAAAAGATTTTGTGCAACCGTCTCAAAATCGCCTGCTAATGAAGTGGCGAGAATTAAGCGGCGCGCTTCCAAAACCTCTTCCATAAAATCCGCTGGCCGACCGCTCACCTGATGCCAGTAATTGGCCATTTGCCGGCCGCCGGCCTCGTGATGCTGTAATAAATTCACCTGGTTCATAAATTCATAACCAGTAGTACCGTCCACTTGCCAAGTGGTAGGCAGTTGTTCGCCGGCAGCAAGAATTTTTTCCACATAAATGGGAAAGCGGGAAATAGCGGCGCTTTCTGGTCGGGCCGGTAGCAGACGCTGGACCCTGCGGCGCAACTTGCGGCAGTAGGCGCGCGGATTGGCGAGGCCGTCGACGTGATCTATACGCAAACCATCGATCCAGCCTTTGGCTACCAGATCAAAAATCTTGGCATGAACTGCTTCAAATACATCGTGGCGCTCCATACGCAAGCCAGCGAGTTCATTGATATCGAAAAAGCGACGCCAATTGATATCGTCCGCGGCGGTGCGCCAGCTGGCCAGACGGTAGTTTTGCAATTCAAGTAGCCGATGCAGATTTTCCTTTTGTTCTTCATCCAGCTCTTGCTGTTTTTCATTTGGAAAGAAACGAAGCAATTCCTCCTGAATGGAGGATGCCAAATGGTCGCGTTTTACCTGATCGGCAAACTCTCGGCGCAGGGTTTTGGCTTCCTCCCAGGCAGAAGGAGAATTCTCCAGCGCAGCAAAGCTCTCGCCGAACTGGCGCAGAGTCGAATTAGGGCTGGCACTTAGAATTTCGCCGTAGGTGCTTGGGCAAATAGGAAATAGATGATCAAAATGGCTAGCGTAAAATGAACCTGTGTCAGCGTTATAAGCAAGTTCTATCTGGCCTTTACACAAAGCTTCACCGTAGTCAGATCCCAAAAACGGCACCAGACATTGGCCTTTTAACAGCGGATCAGGTGAATTCCAATGAATATCAAAAAATTTCGCGAATGGGCTTTGTCGCCCCCATTCCAATACGTCCAGCCACCAAGGATTTCCTTGGCCACCCACTGCCATATGATTGGGAACCAGATCGACGATCAGGCCCATATTATGACGGCGCAATTCTTCAACTAGTCGCCCAAGCTCACTTTCGCCACCCAATTCCGGATTAATACAGCTGGGATCGACAACGTCGTATCCATGTGTGGAACCCGGCCGTGCTTTTAATATGGGTGAGCCGTAAATATGACTGATTCCAAGGCGGGAAAAATAATCCACCAACGGTATAGCGTCGGTAAAAGTGAAACCCTTGTGAAATTGCAAACGCACGGTCGCACGAACGTCGATCATACAAGATGCGTCCTATGTAAATAAAAGTTGTCGTCAGTCATCATAAAAATCTCAAACGGAAACCAATATGCTGTAGGGCGGCAGTACGCGTTGCCGCTCGTTTTGATCATCGACCCTGTGGCGGAAGATTATTTTGCCATGTTGCTCAGCCGATTCGTTTTTCACACTGCTGCTACTCAAATTGATATCCATACGCAGCTGGTTCCCGTCGCCCAAGTGCCAAGTTGCACTTACTGCGCCTTCCGCAAGGACCACGGCGTTTTCCGCGCGAGTGCCCGGCAGGCGCGGAATAATTTCCAGATGGCGTAGCGCCAGCAGCTGGCGATAAAAATCATTCCATTCCATTTGCAGTGGCTGGCGCGTGCATTCGTAATCCAAAATGCAATCTGTAAAAGTGGCTTCGGCGTTGGGGTCGGGAATACGATCGCGAATTTCCTTATCGACAAAATGAGCAAAATCGGCAAATTCGTTGCGCCGGCCTTCGCGCACTGCAACAGCAAGTTCATCGTGATGATCGGTGAAATAAAAGAACGGCTGCTCTGAGCCCCATTCCTCCCCCATAAACAATAAAGGAATCATGGGGGAGAGCAGCATGGCAGCTGTGGCGGCTTTTAATGCGTCGCGATTTGCCAGTAAGGGCAAGCGCTCGCCAAAAGCGCGATTGCCAACTTGATCGTGATTCTGCAAAAAGAAAATAAAAGACGTCGGCGGTAGATGACCGCTGGATTCTCCACGCGGTTTACCGTGGCGGGTGTTTTGCCCTTGGTAAATAAATCCTTCTTTTAAGCTGGTGGCGAGCTTTTGTGTGGGGTTCTCGCAGAAGTCACCGTAATAGCCCTGATCTTCGTCCGTGAGCAGATGATGCAGAACATTGTGAATGTCATCATTCCACTGCGCGTCAAAGCCTTTTTCCAATAAAAGCGCATTGTTTTCTTCATTTTCCAGCATCAGATGGATATGCCGCCCTTCTGTAACGGAAGAACGCAGACGTCCGGCCATCTCCACCAAAAAGTTCTTTTCGGAAATCGCATGCACTGCGTCGAATCGCAAACCATCAACGCGGTAATCCAGCACCCACATAAGAGCGTTTTCACAAAAGAAATCACGCACCTCGGTGCGGCGGAAATCTATGGCAGAACCCCACGCGGTTTGTTCGTCGGAGCGGAAAAACGGACTGGCGTACAAGCTTAGATAATTACCGTCGGGGCCAAAATGGTTGTACACCACATCCACAAACACCATAAGGCCGAGTTCGTGCGCGGTGTCGATAAGACTTTTTAAATCGTCTGGTGAGCCATAGACGTTGGCAGGAGCGAACAAAAGTGCGCCGTCGTAGCCCCAATTGCGTGTACCTGGAAATTGATGCAACGGCATCAGCTCGATAGCGGTTACACCGAGGCTGGCTAAAATAGGCAAGCATTTTTCCACATTTTTAAATCCGCCCAGCAAACCAACATGCAGTTCGTAAATGATGGTGCGATGCCAGGGGCTGCCTTTCCATTCGGTACATCGCCAGTTGTAGCTGTTGTGATCGACAACTTGGCTGTAGCCATGCACATCTTCTACTTGAGCGTGGGCGGCGGGATCCGGAACCTGATGTTTGCCGTCGATGAGGAAACAATATTCTGCCCCCGCACCACAGGGCGCATGCACACAAAACCAACCATCTCCCTGCGACTGCATGGAAAAATCATCAAGATCGCGAATTTTTACTACTACTTCATGGGCGTCCGGTGCCCATAAATTAAAACGTGTCGTCCCATTATTGACTTGAGCGCCATAGCGCTGTGCGCGCGTCGACATAGTGTCTGTTCTCATTTAATTAATAGCGTCTCTTCCCACAAAACACATTACGCTCGCGGACTGCGCAGCGCCGCGATCAAATCCTGCTTTTTCATATGTGAACGTCCAGGGATATGATGGGCGCGGGCAATTTCCAATAGTGATTCTCTGGTCTGTTTTTCAAGTGATCCCTGTTTTTTCGCTTTCTTGCGGGTTTCCGCTGCTTTTTGCGCGGAGTCATGGCGATCATTAGCTTTTGCTTTAGCACTTTTTTTTGTTCCCGAGCCGGAGCGCTCCCCGCCACCGGATTGTTTGTTTACCGTTGCCCAGGCAATTTGCTCTGCTTTTTTGGCAGAGACTCCCTTTTTCTCATAGCTCTCTTCAATATGTTCAGCCTTGTGTTTTTGCTTTTCGGTGTATTTTGCTTTGCTACCTTGTGCCATCGTTATCTCCACAAATCTCTTTTTGACCCTGGCTGTCAGCTTAGTCAGGTGATCAGTGTTTTATTTGCCATCTGCTTTGGAATCTGTGCTTTTGGGGTTATGAGAGCCTTTGCTGGTGCGATCGCCGCTGGAGTGAATTTGTGATACTGAATCGACCAATCCTCGAGCCAGTGTCAGGTGATATTCCAGCGTCGGCAATTTGGCCTCGGCAAATTCTTTAATTTCGTTAGCAGATGAGTTGGTGGCAAGGCGAAACAATTTGACGGTTTTTTCGTGAGCGGTGACTTGATGTTTTGCATAGGCCACATCAAATGATTCGCCTTCTTTTTGCTGCAGCACGAAAGCTTTTGCTTTTTGCGTCAGCGTCGCTTCGTCGGCGATAGTCAAGCCGGTGTGCTGCGCTAATTCGCGCAATTCGGTATTGGCGCGCTGGTGATCTTCGATCATGGTTTGGGCAAACTCTCTTACATCGACTTGTGTCGATTTTTGCAAAGCGAGTTTGGCCAGTTCGATTTCTGCTGCGCCGGACGCCGATGCCTGTTCAACAAATGCTTGTGGTTCGATAGTTCCTTCTACATGTTTTTGCAGGCTCATTTCATTGCTATTGCTTAATTTATTTTTATTATCGTTATGTTGTTTGTGAGCGTGCTCTTTATGATTTTCAGCGCTTTCTGCTTGGGATGCAGTAATTGCAAGAGGAGCAAAGCTTGCCAAAAAGGTGCAAAAAAGCAGTGGTAATTTTTTATTTCTCGATTGGGATTTCATATTTTGCTCCGCAAATCGCCAAATTTAATTGTGATGGCGAAACCGTAGCAAAATCGGCTCCAGAATGAATTAAATGAGATTTTTGGATTGGAATGGGGTTTTGGAGCTAGCGAAACAAAAAATACTAAAGATGACCAAAATTAATTAGTGCAGACTTATCGGATGTTGAAAAAGGTGAAAAAGCTTTGATCAATTTGTACGAGGACAGAAAAATGAGACGCCCTAGCGGCGTCTCTAAAGGACCATCTCTCAGGCAGATCGAACTAACCGGTGGAACGTTGTGTGAGGTTGCTGATGTGGACGGTGATGCAGTGGCACGTTTGGCAACAAACGATCTGTTTCAGTTTTGACGACGCTATAGCATTCGCAGGCCAGGAACTCCATTTCGTCGCGGTCCAACACGGTTATGCGTCCGCGCGAGTACTCGATAATTCCCATGCGTTGCAGCTTGCCCGCAGCTTCTGTGACGCCTTCGCGGCGCACACCCAGCATTTCCGCAATAAATTCCTGTGTCAGTGACACTTGGTTTTCTTCCAGGCGATCCAGAGTCTGGAGCAACCAGCGGCAGAGGCGCTGTTCAATGGAATGGTGGCGATTGCAAACGGCAGTTTGAGCAGTCTGGGTAATCAGCGATTGGGTGTAGCGCAGCATCAAACGGTTCAGGTCGCCGTGCTGATTGATTTCCTCTTTAAAACGGCAGGCCTTTAATCGGTAGGCGTACCCGGATTTCAACACAATGGCGCGCAAAGGACTGCTGTCGCCGCCCATAAATAAAGTGACACCTACGACACCTTCATTTCCTACAGCTGCCAAGCCGGAGGATGCGCCATCGCGGGTAACGTAAACCAATGAGGCAATGGCGTTTGCTGGAAAATATGCATGACTCAACACATCGCCAGAACCACACAGCACTTTGCCGAATTCCAAATGGACAGGTTCCAAATGTGGCAGAAGACGGCGCTGAGTTTCAGGGGACAGAGAAGCCAATAGCTGATTTTGCTGCGGATGTGGTAATGAATTCATGATGGATATCTCCGGTAACCTTGCGTTGACTGCTGCTGCGTTAACTGGTCAGGTCGAGCGCCCAACATCCTGTTGTGATAACCCGTATTTAATGAACCGATTAAGGAACTGAAATCTTGACGTTCCACAACACCTTTCCCTGGTGTAGAACTTGTCGACCCTCGTGCCGGCTACCGGTTTTGGTAGTGGCTCTATAAAAATGGACGCAAATTTTGTAGTGGAATTTGCAAATCCGTAGAGACAGAGAAGTCGAATTGCTCGGTGTCACTTTGGTCTGTGGTCAATAGCACTGACCGTGCCAGCCTGCCGTTGTCCAAAATTTAATGCGCAAGACAAAACGTAAAAATCCCTGAGACGCCGGATTTACTAGTATGCAGCGCTGTTGTGGAGCGCATCTTGCTGAGCTGGCGGGAGTTCAAAACGAGTTTTGCCGGGCATCTACTTTGTAAAAAGTCACCAAGGCCACTGTAAAAAGCGAAACGTATTGCAAGATTTACAAGCCTGCCAGACGTGTTTTGGAAAACGGGATCTAGCGGGCAGGGTATACAAGCTGATTGGCTAAGGGTGACGCGGCAAAAGTGATTGAAAAATATACGAGAATAACCAGGAGATAACCTATGAGAACGATTTTTCATGACCCACGTACGAAATACCCGACCTCTTTGTTTCCCAAGCAAGAGCAGGAAATGCCAGGTTTTGAGAAAAAAATGCAACCGCTGGCGGATCACGGTGAGGCGACATACAAAGGCAGTGGAAAATTGGCAGGCGCTTCTGCTCTGATCACGGGAGGGGATAGTGGAATTGGCAGGGCGGTAGCCCTTGCCTATGCGCGCGAAGGAGCGAATGTCGCCATCACCTATTTGGACGAGGAGGATGATGCGCAGGAAACAAAACGCTTGATCAAAGAGTGCGGCCAGGATGCACTGACAATCCGAATGGATCAGACAGATCGGCAGGCTTGCGAAAAAGCGGTGGACGCCTGCATCGAAAAATTCGGTCGTCTGGATATCCTGGTAAATAATGCGGCCTTTCAGAAAACCTATGACTCTCTGGAGTCAATTCCGGACGAGGATCTGGATTACACATTCCGCACAAATATCGAGGCTTTTTTCTATTTTTCCCGTTATGCCTTGAAGTTTATTGCTCCAGGCGGGTCCATTATCAACACTACCTCGATTCAAGCCTATTCGCCCAGTTCGGCCCTTGCACCTTACGCCGCCACCAAAGCCGCCATCGCCAACTTCACTGTGTCTCTGGCGGAAGAGGCGATCAAGCGCGGTGTGCGCGTCAATGCGGTCGCGCCAGGCCCAGTCTGGACCCCCCTTATTCCCTCCACCATGCCACAGGAAAAAGTACGCAATTTCGGCGAAAACACGCTGTTCGAGCGGCCTGCGCAACCGGCGGAACTAGCGCCTCTGTATGTATTTTTGGCAAGTGATGAAGCCAGTTACATTACCGGTGAAATCTACGGTGCAACTGGTGGTCGTAAGCAGGTTTAAACGCGAGCAGAAAAACCGTACACAATCCGGCGATAAATATAGTGGCCAGCGGATGGCCTCTTCATTAGGCTAACTCGTTTTCAGTGTGTCGCCGATTTTTGGATGATGTCGTCTCACTTATAAAACTTACCTCACTCACAAGCGATTTTGGGAAACACTATGCTGATTCAAAGTCATTATGCCGATCTACAAACGCCAACCGGCGTTATGCGGACCTATATCTATCGCCCGAAAGAGACGGCAGAACTGAAAAAATATCCTGCCATTATTTTGTACTCGGAGATTTTTCAACAGACTTCGCCGATTCAGCGCAGTGCGCAAATCATGGCGGGCCATGGTTTTATAGTGGCGGTGCCTGAGGTATTTCATGAACTGAATCCCATAGGAACCGTTTTGGGTTATGACGATGCTGGGCGCGATAAAGGCAATGCGGATAAGGTTGCCAAATATCTGGAAGCCCACGACACGGATACCCAGGCCATAGTGGATTATTTACAACAATTACCCTATTTTTCCGGCAAACTCGGCGCCATGGGATTTTGCCTCGGCGGCGGTTTAGCTTACCGCGCGGCTATGCATCCACTGGTTCTGGCGACTAGCTGCTTCTATGCAACCGATATTCACTCCGGCCTTACTCCCTCCAAACCCGGCAACGACAGCCTGACTCGCACGGAGGATATTCGTGGTGAGTTGCAGATGATCTGGGGTAAACAAGACCCCCATATTCCACCAGAAGGCCGCGCGCGCATTTACCAAAATCTGGTGGAGAAAAAAATCAATTTCACCTGGCACGAATTCAACGGCGTGCATGCGTTTATGCGCGATGAAGGCGAGCGTTATGATGCGGAATTGCAGTTGCTCGGATATCAGATGGCGATTGGGTTGTTTAGGCGGTGTTTGTATTAAACAGTAGAGATCTCAGTTTTGTCGGGGTTTGGCCCTCAACCCTGTGCAACCGGAACATAGGTAACACTTTAAACCGGCAACATGGGTTACACCTTTTCCCCTGCATGCCACTCGCATGCAGTTTCCAGTCGCGAAGTTTTTAAGTTGATATGACCAAGTAGGTGGAAGCTGTATCTCACTTCCACTCGGTCATTATCAATTTCTCTCATGCCTACATGGTTGAAAGCGAGTAGCTCGCTGATGTAGATCAACTTGCCGCCCCATTTAATTTCACCGTTTTGGCGAATGCTGCGGACCTTCTGGTCTGCGTCATATTCAATTGGCTTTAAAACAGGTGAGTAAGCTCGCCTTGATGGCTGGTAGACGCTGGCTGGCGTTTTTCTTCCCAAGGCTTCATGGCTGCGCTCGGAATTGTATTCGTGTCGAAACGACTCCAGCATTGCTTGTTGTCGGCTCAAGCTGGAACCTCGCAGCTGATCACCTATCGCCTGATTCAGTGAGCCGTGCATACGCTCATGCCGGGCGTTTTGAGTGGGTGTACCCGGCTTCGTACGATGCACGGCGATTCCCAGATCAATCCACCATTTTGATAATCGTGTTAACCCTCCTGCAGCACGGCTGGCGAAGGGTGATCCATTGTCAGACAAAATGCCTTCAGGTAACCCGTATTTCTTGAACGTCCATTCAAGAATGGGCTTGGCCTGCGCATAATCCGTAGCCGTTACACCTTGAGAACACAGCAGATAACGACTGCCATTGTCGGTCAGCGTCAACGGGTAACACCAACGACCATTGGTTGTCGGGTATTGTCCTTTGTAATCCACGCTCCATAACGCATTGTTGCGGTCTCCCAACTCAAAAGGTTGAGGGTCAGCTGGATAAGGCTTCTTGTAGCGCCGATTTTTTACCAGTCCCGCAGCCTTCAGCAGGTCTCCCGCCGTACTATCTGCTGGCCAGCTAACCTCAGGCTGCTTGCGGCGCAGCAGGTCCATAACCTTCTTGGGCCCAAAGCTTGGGTGGCTACGTTTTGCGGCTAATATTTTGTCTGCCACTTCATCTGCCACCGCGTGCGGGCAATGCTTGGGAGCACGTGAGCGCTCTTGCAGGCCAGACGCTCCTTCATCCTGATAACGCGTCACCCACTTATAAACCGTTTTGCGGCTTAAGCCATAACCTCGGGCTAATTCACTGATGCTGCTTTCCTGTCGCAGCCAGTCAGCGATCAACTGCATCTTCAAATCCATCACACAAGTCTCGTTCCAGGGCATAAGCAAGTCCTCCTTGCTCATACGATACTTGTGTAACCCATGTTCCCGGTTTGTTTTGTTACCTATGTTGCCGGTTTGCACAACCCTAGCCCTCTCCCTCCGGGAGAGGGCTAGGGTGAGGGCATCTTAAAATGATGGTTGTACACAGCAGATCGAACAGTGTGAAATGGAATTCTACGCAGTTATAAATTCCCAGAACCATCATAAAAAACCACCGCCTCCGCCCGCACAAAATCCTCCTCCCGCAAAGAAATCTCCAGGTAAATCCTTCCGGCAAATACCAGTGTCAATTGATCGGCAGTGGTGTAAATGTCCGTCAGGGTAGTGCCAGCAAGGTTTTCTAGCGAGAAAGGAAAACCGTTATCGCAAGTCACTTTTAGTGGATTGAAGATACGCAAAATCCCTTGGGCAAACTTTAGTTCCACATCACCGCTGGATAAGTCCGCACCGATCAGGGTGACTTGCTCGACTTGGGCTCCTTTTAACTGATGGAGGTTCATATGGCGGAGTTTTCCCGACGGAATTCGGTTGGGGTTTTGCCGGAGAATTTTTTGAAGAAGCGGTTGAACGCCGATTTGCTGTTGAACCCGGCCATTTCGGCGATTTCCAGCACGGATTTATCCGGCTCGGCCAGCAGCATGGCTTTGGCGGTTTCCACCCGCTGATAGTTGATAAAGTCAAAAAAGCTCATGCCGAAGTGGCGATTGATAATGTTTGAAGTTACACGCGTCGGCAGTCGTGCGCTGCTGGCCAGCTCTTCGAGAGTCAAATCCTGTTGCAGAAACACCTTGTCCTGGTGAATGGCTCGTTCCACCGCGGCAATTTGTTCAGGCGAAAACTCCTCTCGTTTGTTATCGATTGCGCTGACTTCTTCCTCCGGTTCGTCAGGTTCTGGTGGCGGAGCAACTGGCTCCCCCTGAGGATCGCGTACACCTTGAACCACGTTGGAGTGCAGCAGGCTGTAGAACACCAGGCAGTTGGCAAACAGAAACGCCAGGTAATTGCCGAGCAGGCCGAGCAGGGCGGGCAGGTCGCCGGAGCTGAGCCAGCTGACTATATGGCCGAACAGGTTCCACAGGCAGATCAAGCAAAAGCCTATGATCAGGATCTTCAGCCAATTTCGCCCGATGCTATCCAGATTGGAGTAGTTTTCCTTCAGCTGCTTTCTATAACCGAGGATCAGTCTCAAAGACGCAAAGGCATAGACCGGTACGATCAGGGTCTGAACCAGTACCAGAGTGCGGAAAAATGGGTTGTCCCAAAAAGCGGCGTAGTCATGGACCCCTGCATGCAGGTTTTCCGCTCCCAGGCTAGCAATCACTCCCAGACAGTAGAAGGGCGTGACCAGTGCGGGTAAAAAGTGGAGATAGTCGCGCTTGTGTAGGGCGAAGTCGGTGTAGATAACCGACTTTATATAAAGGAAGAGAAGCGGGCCTTGCAGCAGTATGGCGAACTTGAAGACGAAGAACACAAGAGGTACATCGTGCAGATAGGCTTGCTTCAGCGGGTCACACCAGTACATCAAGGTATCGAGGGCGGACAGACCAATTGACGCCACAAAAATTGAAAGTAAGCGGTTGCTTACAATCTTTCCCTGGCGGACCGTCATCAACAGCAAAGCGAGCAACAGGTTTTGAAACACCACCAGAATCAGGGCGATGTCATGGAAATTGAAAAGCGGTGTCTGTAAGGACATTAGTCGTTATTTTTTCTTGGTGAAGGTCGCACATTAGTCCATCCAGTAGGGGTCGTACAAACGCTAACCACGGATGGCACTGAAACATTAGAACAACCAAGTGCCACTTTCCGCCTCGACCACAAATTTGGCACGATTCCGGACGATTCTGGCGCGGCCCACTTTTTGTTTTGATCGCAATCTGGGGCGACGCACGGACGGACCTGTGCCACTCTTCATTTAATCAGCGGCGATCGATTCGCTGACCTAAACACACATTACATAATAAAGGAGCCATCCATGCTTCGATTCTCACATCCTTTGCGCCGTGATGGTTTGCGGGGTTTGATTTTTCTCGCGATAACGGCGGCCAGCTCTACTGTTTGGGCGCAGACCTCGCCCGCGGCGAAAGTGGATCCTCTGGTGGATTCCCTTACACTGCGCCAGAAGATCGGCCAGTTGCAGCAGTCCAATGCTGAACCCAAAACAATAGCGGACATCTCCGACGAGCTGCGGGCGGCCATTCGCGAAGGGCGAGTGGGTTCGTTCTTGAATGTGCCTAATCCTGAAGTGGCCAACGAACTCCAGCGCATCGCCATGACCGAGAGCGAAGCCAAGATTCCTTTGGTATTCGCCCGCGACGTGATCCACGGCTACCGTACCATCTTCCCGACACCCCTTGGCCAGGCGGCGACCTGGAATCCCGAATTGGTGGAAAAGGGCGCGCGCGTTGCAGCGGTGGAAGCATCCAGTATGGGTATCCGCTGGACTTTCGCTCCTATGATCGACATCTCCCGCGACTCGCGCTGGGGACGTATTACCGAATCCTTTGGTGAAGACCCGTATCTGACCTCCGTACTGGCCGTCGCATCGGTGCGCGGCTATCAAGGCAAAGAGGGCGATCCCACCAGTATCGCGGCCACGGCCAAACACTTTGTCGGTTACGGCGCAGCGGAAGGTGGTCGGGATTACAACGTCACCTATATCCCGGAACCTTTGCTGCACAACGTCTATCTGCCGCCGTTTAAGGCCGCGGTGGATGCGGGCGTGATGAGCATCATGACCGCCTTCAATGACCTCAACGGCGTTCCGGCCTCGGGCAACGACTACATCATCGACCGCGTATTGCGCCGCGAATTTGGCTACAACGGCGTCATCGTCAGCGACTGGGATTCGGTGCTGGAATTGATTCCCCACGGCTTTGCCGAGGATAAAAAGCAGGCGGCGCGTATCGCCTTCAATGCCGGTATGGACGTGGAGATGGTCAGTACCACCTTCCAGGAAAACCTGTTCAGCCTGTTGGATGGCGGCAAGGTCAGCGAGTCGGAACTCAACGCCAAGGTCAGTCGCATCATTGATATGAAGCGCAAACTGGGTCTGTTCGAACAGCCTTATGTGTCCGGGGATCCGGAAAAAGCCATTCTGACCGATGAGCACAAAGCGCTGGCGGAACAAGCCGCACTGGAAAGTCTGGTGCTGCTGAAAAATGACAAACAAGTGCTGCCACTGGCGCGCGGCAAAACCGTTGCCCTGATCGGTCCACTGGCGCATGCGGCCCATGACCAGCTCGGCTCCTGGGTGCTGGACGCCAAGAAGCAGGATTCCGTTACCGTGCTCGATGCCTTCCGCAAAATCCTGCCGGAAAGCAAGTTGCTGTACTCCCAAGCCATGTACAGCAGCCGTTCACGCGAAACCGACTTTAGCCAAGTGCTCGAACTCGCGCGCAAGGCAGACGTAATTGTATTTGTTGGTGGTGAAGAAGCCGTATTGAGCGGCGAAGCTCACAGCCGTGCGGACACGCGCTTACCCGGAACTCAAGAGCTCCTGGTGCGCGAACTGAAAAAGACCGGCAAACCGCTGGTAGCTGTGTTGATGGCGGGCCGCCCGCTTGCGCTGAACGACGTGATCAGTGAAATGGACGCGTTAGTTATGGCGTGGCATCCGGGCTCAATGGGCGGCCCGGCCATCGCTCGTTTGTTGATGGGCGATGCTGAACCCGTTGGACGTTTGCCGGTTACCTGGCCGAAAGTAACTGGTCAGCTGCCCCTTTATTACAATCGCCCCAGCTCAGGCCGTCCGGCAGAAGAGGGCAACTTCACACAAATGGACGATTTCCCTCTGGAAGCCTTCCAGCATTCCACTGGACATAAAAACCACTACATCGATATAGGCTTCAAACCGCAATTTCCATTCGGTTTTGGTTTGAGCTATTCCAATGCGGTGTACAGCGATCTGAAACTCAGCAAAAAAACCATAGGTGTAAACGACACCTTGGAAGTCAGCGCCAAAATTCGCAACAGCGGCAAACGCCCGGTTACCGAAACCGTGCAGTTGTACATTCGTGATCTGGTAGCATCCAGCGTTCGCCCGGTACGCGAATTGAAAAACTTCCAGCGCGTCACCTTAAAACCGGGTGAAGCCAAAGTGGTGAAATTCAAACTGACCAAAGATGACTTAGCGTTCTATAACCAGCAACTGAATTGGGTTGTGGAGCCGGGTGAATTCCATGTGTGGATTGCGCCTAACGCTGAGGAAGGATTGCAGGGGCAATTTACTGTTCGCTGATAAAATCCGTTAACGATAAAAAAGCCGGCCCTTGTGCCGGCTTTTTTATTTGTGGTGATCTGTTCTTAAATAAAGTTGGAATTTTTACTTGCTCCTATGCCCATGGTTTTAACTGTTACCTATGTGGCCGGTTTTTACCCACCCTAGCCCTCTCCCAGAGGGAGAGGGGACATAATTGCCCCGCCTAAAATTTATCCCAAAGGGAAACCTGGAAATTAATATTGCTGGACTCGAAATGAATATCTATGAATATGGAGCTATGCCAATTCAGCGCGCGGAATCCTAAATCCCCTCTCCCTGTGGGAGAGGGCTAGGGTGAGGGCATACGTAATTTATTCAGCTTGAGATTTTTAAATCCTTTTCGGAATCGCTTCCGTCCAGAGATTGGTTTCCGATGGCGTCATATTTCCGTGCGGCCATAAACGCGCGTCTTTAAATCCCATGCTTTGAATATCGTTTAAATATTGCTCGCGCGATAACAAGGTTCCACCGCAAATTTCTTCCATGGGCGGCGGAGTGTAGGATTCCTGTTCCAGACGTTTTAATAATTGCTGCATAACCCAGCGCGGAATCGCATCGCGATGTGCGGGATAAATCATGCCGAATAAAATCAGATGACTTAACAATAAACGCCAGTGAGGGGCGAAGCGTCGCATCAGTCGATTCCAATCCAATTGGTCCTCGCGCGCCAAAATCAAATGGGCAATATCAGCACCGTCGAAACGTTCACGTTCCATAATAAAGGCTTTCGACCAGATAATTTCTTCTGCCGGGCACACTTGTGTCGGTATGCCAAAAATATGGGTGTGCTCCGCATGCTCAAACCAAGCTTCGTCAACTTCCGCAACGCCATTGCCGGAACTGAAAACCAAATCGATAAAATCGCCGTTGTGATGCGCTTTGGCAAGCCTGTGTGGATAAGTCACTTCCGTCGGATATCCAGCTTGGGTCAAAACAAGGCTGATTTTTTCGTAATCTTTACGCGCAATAAAAATGTCAAAATCCTTAGTGTGGCGATTGATTCCCGCGTAATGATTCAATGCATAAGCGCCGCCCACCAAATACGGCAAATTTTCTCGATTGAGAATTTGCAATACGTCGCGATAAAAGCCGAGACTTTCTGGTGGTAGGTCGGGGTGTGCAAATTTTTTGTAAGAGGCCATTTTATTTTCTTTTTGTAGAGGGTCTTCGAGTTGTAGAGAATCAGTGAGAGAAAATCCTCCCGCTTCAAATTGATTCTCGGATTCATGAAGAAAAGAATTGCTCTCCTCAATGGGTTCTGCGTGCTGCATGATCGTCCTGCCCAGTAATAACCAATAATAAAAAGTCACTAAATTTAATTGAGCAAAACACGTGCCATTGAAAAGATCGAATTGTTTCAATGGTATAGATGTTGCAGTTTCTACTGCGTCCGTGCCGGTGAGGTGAGTCATGCCAAAAAAGACAATAAAAGTTGCGGCGGTAGGCGATTTGCATTGCACCAAAATGATGTCCGGCCAGCTGCACCCGTTGTTTGAGCAGGTAGCGGAAGAGGCGGACATACTTTTGTTATGTGGCGATCTCACCGATTACGGCTTGATCGAGGAAGCGCAGGTTTTGGCGGATGAGTTATCGATTGCAAAAATTCCAATAATTGCAGTATTGGGAAACCACGACTACGAATCGGACAAGCCGGACGAAGTTAAACAGGTGTTAACTGCGGCAGGTGTTCAAATATTGGATGGCGATGCGTGCGAAATTTCCGGAATCGGAATTGCCGGAGCGAAAGGTTTTGCCGGTGGTTTTGGCCGTCATGCGTTAGGTCCGTGGGGCGAGGTAGGCATTAAACAATTTGTAAACGAAGCTTTGCAGGAAGCGATGAAATTGGAAACCGCTTTAGCAAAATTGCGTACGCCGCACCGAATCGCTCTGCTGCATTACTCGCCAGTGATTGACACTGTGAAAGGCGAACCTGAAGAAATCTATGCCTTTCTCGGTACCAGTCGGTTGGAAGATCCTTTGGTGCATTATCCTGTGGATGTGGTTTTTCACGGTCATGCGCACCGCGGCACACCGGAAGGAAAAACCATCAATAATATTCCGGTTTACAACGTTGCTAAACCGTTATTACAGCGAGCCTATCCGGATAAACCGGCGTATCGCATAGTGGAGTTTCCGGCTTCGTAATTTAGGCGGAGCACGATCGCCCCCTCTCCTCTGGGAGAGGGGGCGAGGGCAATACCCTCGATTACTGTAGAAAAGCGCCCCTTTATTTAGGGCAATAAAAAAGGGGCCGAAGCCCCTTTTTCGTAAATTCCAATTAACGACCGCTTTCCAATGTGGCGATACGCACATCCAGCGGTGGGTGGGTGGCGAACAGTTCCATTAGCTTACTGGTGGCGCCGGAGGAGATCCCGAACGCAACCAGGGTATCGGGCATTTGGTTCGGCACTTCGGTCTCGGCTTTTAAGCGGCGCAGCGCGCTGATCATGCTTTGACGATCCGCCAGGGTTGCGCCGGCGTGGTCGGCGCGGAATTCGCGGCGGCGTGAAAACCAGGCGACGATCATGCTGGCGAGGAAGCCGAGAATAATTTCGGCAACGAAGGTTGCGATATAAAAGCCCATGCCGTGACCGCGCTCTTCTTTGAAGATTGCTTTGTCTACCACATAGCCGATGATACGGGCGAAGAACATAACGAAGGTATTAACGACACCTTGAATCAGCGCCAGGGTCACCATATCGCCATTGGCGACGTGGCCGACTTCGTGGGCGAGAACAGCGCGAATTTCGTTTTTGCTGAAGCGGCGCATCATGCCGGCGCTGACCGCGACCAATGCCGCGTTTTTATTCCAGCCGGTTGCAAATGCGTTGGATTGATCGGCGGGGAAAATACCGACTTCCGGCATTCCTATATTGGCTTTGGCGGCGAGCTCGCGCACCGTTTCCACCAGCCAGCGCTCATCGGGCGTGCGCGGGTTTTCGATGACATAGACCTTGGCGGACATCTTGGCCATCCACTTCGACAGAAACAGCGAGACAATCGCGCCACTGAAGCCAAAGACAGCACAGAAGGCGAACAACGCCCCCAGATCCAACCCCTCTGCCGTAAGAAACCGGCCAACCCCCAAAAGGTTAAGGGTGATACCAGCAACGGCGAGTACCGCCAAGTTGGTGAGCAAAAACAGACCTATGCGTAGCACAGAAACTTCTCCTGTAAAGTGAGTAATCAGTTGTGGGCGATTATGGGTATGCGCGCAGCAAATTCAACAGCACTGCGGAAATTTCAACGAAGTGAAACGTCAGTGGGCGTTGCAACGCGAACGCTTTGCCGCGATTCGAAACGCTATGACTTCTATCGCGCCCAAGCGTTCGATGGCCAAACATTCAACGAATGAAGATAAAGCGGTTAAGGCTGCTTGATGCGGATCCTGTAGCGGTTGGGCCACAGTTTGCCGGTGATCCAGAAGGAGTCTGTAGCTGCATCATAGGCGATGCCGTTGAGCACACTTTCTCCTGGTCGATGATTGTTGGCGCGCTCCAGTTCCGTCAGGTTCAAAATGCCGGCCAGGGATCCATCTGTCGGGCGAATGGCCAGCATATAGGGCGTTTGCCAGACATTGGCCCAGATAAAACCTTGGGCGTATTCCAGCTCGTTTAACAGTCTCCAGGATTGTGAGCCGCCGTGGACGCTGATGCGTTTTACCACGGAAAAGTCTTGCGGCTGGCGGAAGCTCAAAGTATCCGAGCCATCGCTGGTGATCAGATGTTTTCCGTCGTGAGTGATGCCCCAGCCTTCACCGGTGTACGTCAAGATGGTCTCCTGTGAGAGGCTCTGGGCATCGAACACATAGGCCTTTTCATTGTGCCAAGTGAGCATGTAGAGGCGCCCGTCGAACAGGGTGATGCCTTCGGCAAAAATATCGCGTGGCAGGGCGAGACGCTTTAGTACCTCACCATTATCCGCTCGGTACTGCACCACAAACGACTTGGCGTACAGCCCCGAGACTTCCGTGATCACACCGTTGTGCACCACCAAACCCTGGGTAAAGGTGTTGCTGTCGTGGGGGTGGGTTTCCAATATTTCGTAGGCGAGAGTGGCCGGGGCGGGATGGCTTTCCGATGCGCCGCAAGCCGCCAGCAGAAATAGGGCAAGGAAAAAAAACAGCGCTAATCGCCAAGAATGTTGATGGAATGATGGCGGTTTTTCGTTGGCGTTTAACAAGATCATAGGTAATAGCGAATTTATTCCATCGAGATAGCCACACGCGAAAGGCGATCGCCCACATGCGAATAGTCACACACGAATGCGAATAGTCACACACGAATGCAAAATAGTCACATGAAAGCCGCGTTGCGGTCCGCATCTGTATTGGCCGGAGTATAGCACCGGGTTTCCGGCTGATATGGCGGTGCTAGGTCGCGCAAGTGATCAAGGTCGCAAAACTCGCTCAGCTCGCGGAACGGCGCAAAACTTTTCTTTTCCTCGTTTTACTAACGAGGCGTCATATTTCGCTTCCTTCCGAAATAAAAGTTGTATATGCAAATGAGAATCTTTATCATTTAAGGCGGTGGTGCTGAAAATCTGGGGGGCGAGGAAATGACACCAAATCAAGCAGAACATCTGTTAACGCCTTTATTGGTGCGCGCAAATGCAGTGCATGCTTGGCCGCACTTGGGGTTTGTAGATCAAGCGGCTGAATATCTCGTCCGCAAGTTGGAATTGGACCGCTCGGACTTAAGCGAAAATTGTTTCGCAGCCAAACATCAGTTGGAATTGGAACGCTGTAAATGGATTGATCGGCGAGTTCTGTCATTTTTGGAACAATTCCCGCATGCAATTGGAGTAGAAGTCGGCGCGGGATTGAGTACGCGTTTTCAGCGTCTATCTGCCATCACGGATTGGCCTCGCTTTGCTTGGGCAGATATTGATTCCCCGGATGTTATCGACTGCGCCGATTTGATTTTTCCGCACACAGATAATTATCGATTGGTGGCGTGCGATGTTCTTAGGGACGATTGGTTGAGGAAAACTGGCTGGACCTCAGATTGTCCATTAATTGTGGTCGTCGAATCGTTACCAGGTGAAATAAATGATTTGCACCGCTTTTTGGTTCCGCTGATTGACGCGGCAACTCAGAGTAACGCTCCGGTCCATGTGATTTTGGATTACGTGAGTCCAGTTTTGCAAAAAATTCGTAAACAATTAAAGAGTATGCTCTATGGAAAAGCATGCAATGTTTTTATTGACGGACGACATTTGCTTGAAAAACTCGATTTGCACGCTGATGTGCTGGTCGAAAAAGATTTGGCTGCTGATGCGCAGGGCCCGTTGCTACATCGTTGGACGGCGAAGCTGTACCATCGTTTGACAGGAAAATATTTCTGGGGAGCGGTGGAATTGCGCATACGCGGCCGAGTATAGAGGGTCTCTGTAAAAAACAGCGGCCCTGAAATAGGCTGGTATTCCAGCGATCTGCTCCCGGCTAAACGCCTGGAGTAATGAGAGGGCGGCGATATGCACAAGTGCGAGTTTTACCGTGGCAGAACCCCTGCAGAATCCTTGCAGAGTGACGAAGCACAGGCTTGGCGCCTTTGGAATGCAACGGCGCGCCGCGCTGTTGCCGCCGCCCGACAAAAACGCACCGATGCAGAGAAAATCTATTGGCGCGTCGCCTTTGAAATTGCAGTGCTGCGCATGGAGTGCTGCAACGAAATTTTTAAACCTGTCCATGTTCTGGAATCTTTATCGGGTCTGGTAAATGGGTTTATTGCCGAAGGCAATTGGATGGCAGCGCGCAGTCTGGTGGATGAAGTGGCGGATTTTTTCCGCCGTAAAAGCATAGAGCTAGATTCCATGGCGGAAAAAATGATGCGTTTGATTGTCGCTCGGGTCGCTGCGTTTCAACGCGGACACGAAGCCTCTGTTATCAATAATGTTGAAGAATTATCCGTAGCTGCGGTAAGCCGGACTGAAAAGGTAACTCGGACTGAAAAATCACAATCTCGGTATATCAGAGCTAGTTCATAAAAGCCAGCAATAGACGCGTTTTGGCGCAAAGTAAATTCTCAACCTGTCTGACAGATTGAATATCATGGGATGGGCCCGCCGCTCGGCGCTGCCCGATTGAAAATCGGCAAACAGAAAAAACACTATGTCTCCTGCATCCGCCAACATTTTGGTGATCGATGAAGATCCGCGTTTGTGCGAACAATTGCACGAGGTTCTGCGTGAGCACGGACATCACGTTGCGCAGTGCTGCGATGGCAGCCGAGGCTTATTACAGGCTGTTTCTGAAAAATTCGATTTGATCCTGCTCAACGTGTTTCTACCGGGGAAAAACGGCTTGGAAATTTTGCGCGCAATTCGCAAATCCCGTTGGACACCAGTGATACTGCTCGGGCAAAGCATGGAGGGGCAATTGCGCATTCAAGGGTTTCGCAGCGGCGCTGATGATTTTGTCGAACAGCCTGTGTGTTTAACGGAGCTGGCCCTACGCGTGCAGGCCATTTTGCGAAGAACTTGTTCCGTTAAGGATTTGCGGGCGCCGGAAACCGAATTGCACGTGAGGGATTTATATCTGAATCGGCAGAATCTTCAGGTACTGGTGCACGAAAATCCGGTAGAGCTTACGCCAGTACAGTTCAAATTGTTGTGGTTCCTGGTAGCGCATCAGCATGAAGTCTTGCCAAAACCCTATCTGCATACCTTGGTGCTGGAAAAACCCTTCTGTCGCCATGATCGCAGCATTGATATGCATTTGAGCCGGGTGCGAAAAAAACTGGAAGAAGCCGGCCTGGCTCCAGATAGGGTGCAGACGGTGCATGGGAAGGGTTATTGTTTTGTTTAGTGTCGCACGAAGTGTCGCACGAAGTGTTGTGCGAATAGTGCTTGTTGCGGGAAATAATAATAGTGTTGCGCGAATAGCGCCGCATAAATGGCGTTGCGCGAAGTCAGTCGCAGAACAAACAAGACATTCAAGGTAAAACGTAAAGTTTTGTATCGGAAGGTTTTAGCTTTTATGCGTCGTCTGTATCTTTACCGCGTATTAATGCTTAACATGCTTTGAATTCGTCAATCTCGGTCTTTGTGTGGGTGCCGACCATGATTACTGAAACAGAGATACCTCCTAAACTGAAGCCGAACCGCAAGGAAAATACGGATTTTTTTCTGTACAGCTCAAGAGCAGAGTTTTCCCTTGCCGAGCCGCGCAAGCTTATGCGCCGTCTGATCAAACACTTTCGCCATAAAGTCCCGGCGGAGGAATTGACCGGCTTTTCCCTGATTCACTTTGCCGAAGGGGAAGCGACATTGCAGGCGGAGTCAGACAAAATCATCTGCAGATGCTTCTCCAATGATCAAAGCCAACTGCAGGAAATTGAAGATACTTTGGAACGCCATATTTCGCGAATGGGAGATGTAGTCGCACAATCCAATGGATGGCGGCGTGTCGAAGTGAGGTCATGACCATCAGCGAAGATCGTTTTGACCTGCTGCGCAATTTTTTCCGTTATTTGGTCCCATCAATTATTGCATTATTGAGTGTCTCTACCGCTGCTGTCGTAGATGGGCTCCTGGTGGCGCATTATCTGGGACCGGAAGCTGTCTCCGCTGTCAATTTGTTGATTCCGCCGATGACCTTGATGTTTGGTCTGAGCCTGATGTTTGCCATAGGCGGAGTCGTGAAATGCACCTATTACCGGGCCGAAAATAACCAGGCCTCGGCTGACACTATTTTTACCAATACTCTTCTGGTCGTTTTAGCTATTGCGCTGCTTCTCGCAGCAAGTGCTTTTGTATTGCGTTACAAGCTCTTTGCTATTCTCGGGGCAACTCCGGACGTAATCACTTTTTTGAACGATTATTTTTGTGTGCTTTTGGTGGGGGTGCCGCTGCAGCTGATTGCTGTAGTGCTTTACTACTTTGTGCGCGGATTCGGATATCCGCGCGCGGCCACTACTGCACTTTTATGCGGCGCGTGCATTAATGTGGTGCTGGATTTTTATTTTCTGGGTGTGCTTCGTTTGGGTATTGCTTCTGCCGCTGCGGCGACGGTTGCAGCTCAGATTACCCAATTTTTAATTTTGGGAATCATTATATATCGCCGTCAATTATTGCGCTGGCGACCGAGTTGGCTGCGCCTTAAAGAGACTTTTCACAGCAGTGCAAATGGTATCTCCGAATTCGTAAACGAAATTTCGGTGGGATTGGTAATAGGCGTGATGCAATGGATTCTAATTCGCCAGGATGGCGTAAACGCAGTGGCAGGATTTGCATTGGTGAATTATGGCCTGTTTATCAATGCCATGGTGTGTTGTGCGGTCGCAGAGGTGGTTTATACCTTGGCAAGTCAGAATATCGGCAGTGGACAAATACATACCGCACGCGCTTATCGGCGTTTGGCGATTGTCTGTGTTTTAGGGTTTACCTCAACCTTTGCCGTAGTGTTTGGCATGTGGGGGCCGAATTGGTTTTTATTTTTGGTGCCTGTGCATGCTGCGGATTACGCAGTGCAATATCTCGGTTGGTTGTGGCCCGTATTTATTCTGTGCGGCATCAATATGATCATTTCTGCGTGGTTTACCGGCTGCCGCAGAGTGATGGAATCCACCAGCATTGCCATATTGCGCAGTTTGATTTTACCGCTTGTGTTTGTCTGCTTTATTGTGATTTTTCAATTGGATCTACCTGCTGTAGCGGTTTTACCTGCTGCGGAAATTTGCACACTGATTGTTGCATTTTGGCTATTTGCCCGGTTTGGAAGTGTCACTTTGAGTGATTCAGGATACCGCGAATTGCCGCCAGTGCAGCAATAAACAGCGGATGCCATTCGGAAGGCTGGGGCGACTCTGCCAGCGGTTGCCAGAAAAATTCAAAATAATGACCGCCGTCATCGGAGCAAAAATGCCGCCACCGATCAGGAAGCTGATCGCCGTTTTCCATCAAACAGAACGCCCATGTCGGCGTCGCCTCAGGTGTCCATTGCCACAACTGCAGAAATTTTTCGCACTGCAAATTTATACCAGCTTCTTCCCAAAGCTCGCGCACACTCGCCGCTTCCGGTGTTTCACCTTGTTCCATTGTCCCTTTTACCAACTGTTTTCCAGCAATGGGATGCCGGAATGTCAAAATTTGCAGTTCGCCTGATATGCGTCGCAAAACAACTAGACATGCTTTATTCATAAATTAGCGCGCTCATAAAAGTCGAATACTCCGCTTCTGTCCGCTTAATTGCAACAATTGTAAAAACAACTGCAGTTGAGAATCGTTATCATGTAGGGTTCTTTTAAACCTGTTAAATAAAAGGTGACCTATGTTGGAGCAGGCGCGAAAGATTGCTGAGGCGGCGTCCTTTCAAGCATTTATCAATGGGTATCTCCGCGAGATCAATGCTGGAAAAATGTGGAATGTTCGTGAATGGCTGGAATTCAACACTACGCCAACATTGTGTGGTGAATTTTTAATTGAGCTGGAACTGCCAAAGCAAGGCCAGAGTTTAATTTTGGATTTGGCTTATAAATCCACTGTTGGATGCCACACTATCAATGCAGTTTATGGCTGCTTGGATCAAAGCAAATGGAGCCGGGTCGGTTTTTGGGATGCAATTCAGCTATTGGTCACAGAAATATATGCAGTTGAAGCGGTCACAGATCCTCTCGGCTTGTGTCAGCAGGAATTGGTTAATCGCCTGGAAGACAGCCTGCAAAATATGATGGTTTATTTTGCCAATAATCCGCATCCTGTAAATCCTTTGGAAAATTTCTGCATTGCCGAGCAAAGTTTGTTGTGCGGTCACTGGTTGCATCCGACGCCCAAGAGTCGCCAGGGAATGCAAAACTCACAACATCGTTTGTTCGCGCCGGAATTGCATGGTGAGTTTCACCTGCATTATTTTGCAGTTGAACACGAGCTGGTGCGGTGGGAAAGCAATGAGGTAAATCCCGATCCGATCGCCATATGTTTGGCTGCGGCGGATTGGCCTCTGGAAATACTGGAGGAAAACGAAGTGCTGATTCCAGTTCACCCTCTGCAAGCGGAGTGGCTGCTGCATCGAGAGGATTTAAAACCCTGGTTTGCCAGTGGGCGCATTCGCAGTTTAGGTAAGGTCGGTAATGTGTTTACTGCCACATCTTCCGTGCGCACTGTATTCCAGGAGCAATTTCCTTGGATGTTCAAATTCTCGGTGCCAGTGAAAATCACCAATTCATTCCGCCAAAATAAAAAACACGAGTTGTTGGCTGGCGTAATCATGAGCCGTTTGTACGAGCGGATCGGCTTTTCGCGGCAATGGCCCAGCTTTCAACTGATCAGCGATCCTGCCTTTATAACAGTGGAGTTGCCCGGATTTAAAGAATCCGGTTTTGAGGTGATTATTCGCCGCAATCCGTTTATGGATAACGAAGGGCAGGGCAAAGTAACTCTGGCTGCTTTGTTGCAGGATAACTGGTCCGCCGAATCCAAAACCAAATCCCCGCTACAAAAATTGATTCGTGATATAGCAGAGAAAGAAAAGCGCAGCGAGCTGATGGTTGCGCATGACTGGTTTGATCAATATTGGAATTGTGCGATTGAGCCGCTTTTGATGTTGTTGGATATTTGGGGTATCGGCTTGGAAGCCCATCAACAAAATAGTTTGATCGATGTTTCCAAAGGTTATCCTTCTGCCTATTACTATCGCGATAACCAAGGATTTTATTTGGCAGAATGCGAGCGCGCTAAATTGCTGGATTGTCTGCCAGAGCTTGATTGCTGCCCCGAGCTATTCTACGAGCGGGACATGATATTGAATCGTTTGACTTATTACCTCATCGTCAATCATTTATTTGCTGTGATTTATCGACTCGGCCGCGACGGTTATGCCAATGAGCAACACTGGCTGGACATAACGCAGAAAAAATTGATGCCTCTGCAAGCGCGTATGTGCGGGCTGGGATATGAGTTTATTGGGCGCTTGTTGACCAAGGACACATTGCCAACCAAAGCCAATTTGCTTACTCGTATCAAGGATATAGACGAATTGGACGCCGATATGGAAATGGCGGTATATGTCACGCTCAGCAATCCATTGCGAATTGCCAATGGTATGCGCCGTAAAGAGTATGAGGTGGAGTATGCCTGATTCCGTGGCTATAACGTCGATCAGACGTGCATCCGCGATTTCTGCACCAGCGACCTTTCAATTGGGTAAGCAGAAAACAGCAGACGTGCCAGCTCTAGAGCGTGTTGTTCGCCAGTTGCTGGAAGCCTTGCTATTCGAACGCTGTATCGAGCATGTGTCTGTCAAGCGCAGCCAGGGCGATGGTCACGTTATTTATTTTTCGCTGGGAAAACACGATTTTGTGTGCACTGGAAGAATTGGCGGATTCGATCGACTGCGCCTGGATATGACAGAACTAGCTGAGTTGGATGGCGGTAAAAAACAACCGGTGGCATTGGATGAAATGCTGATGTGGATCTTAAGAGCCGCGCCAGGTGATGCCAATGCAAAAAATCACCTGTTGGATGAACTACTGCAATCCATATTTTGGCTCGAATGGACTCGCCGGAATCTCCCGCCCGTGCCGGCGCGACAAAATCTCCTTTTTCCTTATCTGGAAACCGCCTTGCGCGAGGGTCATCCCTATCACCCTTGCTGTAAAACCCGCACGGGATTTAATGCGGACGATCAGCTGCGTTACGGCTATGAAAGTGCAGAGCCCTTCCAGATGCAATGGTTGGCCGTGCCCAGATCCAAAATCGAATTTCGCGCATGTGACGCAGAAGGAAGAGATATAACGTTGGTAGAATTTGCGGCTAAGCAAGTGCCGGCAGAAGTCTTGCGAGCAATGAAAGCCTGCAACCTGGATTTAGCGCATTACGCAGCTGTTCCGGTACATCCTTGGCAATGGAAAAATAGCCTCGCGCCCGGATTGAATACACATCAATCCGCTTTGATTTCACTTGGTGAAATGGGTGATTACTACCTGGCTTCGCAATCGCAGCGGACATTGATGAATCTCTCTCAGGCGGGATCACCTGATGTGAAATTGCCGCTGGATATAGTTTGCACTTCGTCGCGACGTAATTTGCTCAGTCACGGTATTTGCACGTCGCCGGTGATCTCCCAGTGGCTTTACAACCTTGTCGCGGACGATGAATTTTTTCGCGATCATCCGCTGACAATTTTGCGGGAATTTGCCGGAATTAAAGTTGATCAATCGATTTATGCGCCCGAAGACGATCCGGGAATCAGCCGTTTATCTGCAATCTGGCGCGAAAATGTCATCGAGCATTTGCACTCGGATGAACAGGCAGTGCCAGCGACGGCCATTTTTGCAGAAGAATCTGACGGCTCTCCTTTTATTCATCCGTGGGTGACGCAATACGAATTGCTTCCCTGGTTGCACCAGTATTTTCGTGTGTTGATATTGCCTGTATGGCACTTGCTGATGGGTCATGGAATTGCACTGGAAGCCCATGCTCAAAATGCTGTTTTGATTGTTCGCAATGGCTGGCCGGTCCGTTTAGCTTTGCGGGATTTTCACGAAAGTCTCGAATATAACCCGGATTATATTGCTGAAACGCATAGGATTCCGGATTTTGCCTCGATGAATCCAAGATATCGGAATGCGACGTCCAATCAATTTTATTGGATGGATTCGATTGAAGCCCTGCGTGAATTGGCGATGGATACCTTGTTTGTCTTCCATCTCTCAGAGTTGGCCGATATCTGTTATCGCCATTATAACCTTCCAGAGGCAAACTTCTGGCAGATGTTGCAAGCATTGTTAAATGACTATGCACGGAGCGGACATTGCAGTGACAAAAGGTTGCAGCGTGTTGATTACACCGCGCCTTTGATCCGCACGGAATCCCTTGTGCGAAAAAAACTGAGGACTGCTCCAGTCGCTGAAGAATATCACCACCTGGTAAGCAATCCGTTCGCTGAACACTATTAACTATAAGTCATCTCAAAATCAGCCGAGCATTGTCGGCGCCAAGATTTTGGTGCAGGTATTTTTGAGATCGCATCTAAGCGGATTCTATTTATGCTACGTATCGACGATCATTATTTTTGTAGCGAAGATTTAATGGAGTTTCATAAAAAAGTTGCCATTGAATTTTCAGCGATTGATTTTTATTCCTATTCAGCAAAGCGAATCGCCGTTTGCACGCCGAACATGGTGGAGTGGCTTGCGCTGGTTTTATATTGCAAAGAGCGCGGCCTCAGTATTGCGCCTGTGCATCCGGATACACCTTTTTCCACTGCATTACTGAAAGCGGAATCTATGAAGTGTGACGCTTTGTGGTGGCAAAACATTGACGGTTTGCAGCTAATTGAGCAAGCCGACAATAAAAACACAAAAAGCCGCAAAAGTGGGATGATTCAGATGAGCTCCGGCACCACAGGTGCGCCCAAAATTATCGAGCGCAGTTGGGCGGAAATTGACGAAGAAATTGCCGCATACAATGCAATGCTGGGGCTTTCGCCAGATACAACACCAGTTCTGGTGTGTTCGGTGACTCATTCCTATGGCTTGATCTGTGGTGTTTTAGCGAGTCTGGCGCGAGGTGCTACGCCCCATGTGCTGACGTCCTGGAACCCAAAATATGCGCATCGCATTCTATCGAATTATGCAGATGCCATTCTCTACAGCTCGCCACCGTTTATCCATTCCATTATCCAAATGTTTCCGCAACCGAGCTTCCCGTACGCCGTGATGACATCCGGCACTCTGCTGCCGGAATCCTGGTTCGTTACCATGAAAGCCAGATTCCGGCATTTTTTTCAGCAGTACGGCTGTTCCGAAATCGGTTGTACGACTATCGCTAAAAATCCACGCAGCGGCGACATTATCGGCCGACCGTTGCCTCATTTATGTCTCACGACTAATCCAGATCAAAACAGTTTGGATACTCCGGCAGAACTCGTGGTAGTGGCGAAAGGTAAAATCGTGCACACACAGGATTTGGTATTTCAGGATAAAGACGGGGATTGGCATTTTGTCAGCCGTTTGGACGATACCATTATTGTCTCCGGCATCAATGTTTATCCTCAGGAAGTGGAAAATGGTATTGCGCATTTGCCGGGAATTGAAGAGGTTGTGGTATATCGCAAAAGCGATGATTTGGTAGGCCAGCGTGTTGCGGCGGTTTATGTGGCTTCGCGGGAAATTCCGCAGCCTGAGTTACGCACGTGGTGCACGCAATATTTGGCTCGCCATCAATGGCCATCTTTTTGGCAGAGGGTGACCAGCATCCCTCGAATGAACAATGGCAAAATCAGCCGGCGGATGTTGGCGGAAATGGATCTTGCTCCTTATCTGGTTAGCTCGGAAATACAAAAGCGGGAGACCATCGTATGAATTTTTATGAGCCAGCAGATGTGCAAAGCAAAATCGCTGCAGTGCTGTTGCAGCGCTTCGCCATAGGTGATGGAAAACATGTAGCCGGTGAAACCGATTTTTTGCTGGATCTCGGGCTAGATTCCATGCAAATGGTGCAGATTCTGGTGGATCTGGAAATGCAGCACGGTATCCAGGTGCCGGAATCTGCTTTAAACAAGGATGATTTTTCCAATGTTGCGACTTTGGTAAAAAAACTGTGTTCGATTCCACAAGAAGGGGTCGCCGATGTTAGTACGGTGTCACAGGAAGAACTGGATATCAAAGTACATTGCGTTGTCAGTTGCCTGTGCAATGCTTTGAAACTACGTGGCATAGATCATCGCCCTATGTATTTTGGAGTTTGGGATGCCGAGATCTTTATTGATGAGGCAGGTTTTCTTAGTTATCACTCCAATAAGGTAGACCACGAATTTTTTATCCGCTGGTACGAGCAGTTATACGGTATTTCGGTGGAAAGTTGGTATGACCCTGGACGTTCGCAAAGAGCCAATCTGGAACATTTGAAAAGCCTTTTGCAAAATCGCCAGGTGGATGAATGGATCATGGTCATGCTCGACTTGTTTCAATTGCCTGAACGGGAAAACAAATTTAACAAAAATCCGTTTCCTCATTATGTGATGCTGGAAAATCTCGACGATCCGGAAAAAATATGGATGTGGGATCCGGATTTTCGCTGGCAAGGCGAGCTGGATAAATCCCGCGTATTGCATGCCATTTTGCAACCGTCGGTTGCAGGTGGCTATAGATTTCGCTCGCATCAGGCCCGCACACCCAAGCCAGCGGACGTACTCGCTTATTTCTATTCCTCAATAAAATTTAATGACAACCCCATGACCGACCGAGTGCGCGATGTAGTGCGTCTGCATCGGGAAAATCCTAAGCGATTGACTGATCTTGGCAAAGCGCTGCGCGAATTGCCTGTGCTGGCGATTCGCAAATATGCCTATGAACATGGGTTCGCTTTTTTCTGGCGGGACCTGCAATTGGAGCCGGCGATTTTCGAATCCTGGTGCGATGAAATCGAGCGTTTGGTCAAAACCTATGACAAAGTTCAATTTGTCGCCATGAAATATGCGAGTCAAAAGGATTTGGATGATCTCGCTCAATTGCAGCAGTTATTGGATGAGCAGGATCAGCGGGAATTTTCCATTAAAGCAGGATTGCTCGAAGTCGCCCGTCGCTGGCAACAAAAATACGGTCTGCAATGGGGCGATAAATATTCCTCCAAGGAGGCCGCGTTATGATGGAACTGTCATTGTGTACCATCAGTTTTCGCCACCAATTGATCGCTTTGCCTGATATTGCCAGCTGGGCCGCGCAAGCCGGATTTCAAGCAATTGAATTGTGGGGTGTACACGCGTTTCATCTCAGTGATCAGCTGCACCTGGATGCCGCTTGGCTGAATGAAGAACACGGTCTACGAGTATCCATGCTGAGCGATTATTTACCTATGGATGGCGACGAGCGCGCAGCATTGACGCGGATGCGCAGTTTGTGTCGCCTGGCGAATCACTGGGGTGCGCTCAAGGTGCGCACCTTTGCTGGCAAACTTGCCAGCCATCAGCTAAGCAGAACGCAGTACCAGGCTCTGGTTGGGAGAATGCGTCGTCTTTGTGATGTTGCTGCCGAACATCAGGTGTCTTTATTGGTTGAGACGCATCCCGGGACCTACGCGGATTGCACTCCTACAGCACTGGAATTGATGGGCAATGTGGATCACCCTGCCTGCGGGCTGAATTTTGATGTGCTGCATTTGTGGGAGGCGGGTGAGGATCCCGCAGAAAGCTGGAAAGTACTTGCTCCCTACGTCAAACATCTCCATCTGAAGAATATCCGGCAGCGCGAGCTGCTGCCGGTATTTGCGCCTCACAATGTGTACGCACCAGCAGGCTCGCGCGAGGGCATGGTACCGCTGTTTGCCGGCGCCTGCGATTATCGGGATTTTTTCCGCCGCTTGCCGCGCGACCGTTTTTATCAGGCTTCGCTTGAATGGTTCGGAGGGTTTTGCAAAAGCGTTTTGAAATATGATTGTTGGGACGTTCACCAACAATTTGGCGATCGCGAAACTCAAATAATTAAGAATCCTATGTCGCATAACAAACATATAGGCATACCCAGCAGAGCAGCCAACTAGTGAACTTTTGGCAAAGATTGCAATCGATCTCCAAAAGCTTACAAAGTTCTCTCGCTCAGCGATCCGCCAGGTAACATTGGGGGTTTGGGTTGTCTTCCGCTAACACCTTCTTTTGTCGGTTTATGTTCTTTGCGATGCTGAGAAGGTCCCTCTTTTTGTCTTATTTTCACTTGGTACACCCTTTGCTCTTGAGCTTTCAAACTCAATAAAAAAAGGAACGACCTATGAAACGAGGCAAAACAAAACTCGAAATTACAAAAAAATTGTTTCTGGCGGCGTCTATTGCTTGTGTGTCCGTGGCTATGGCTTCTTCCGCATACGCTCAGCAGAGTAATTCTGGTCTTTATTTGGGCGCAAATTACGGAGGCTTTAAAGCACGCGGCGGTGAATTTGAAGATGAAAATGATTTCTTCGAATTTCTCGCCGGTTACCGCTTTAACAATTTTATTGGGATAGAAGCCAATTACGCCAATTTTGGCGAATACGGCGGTGATTTGGCTTCAGCGGAAGTCGATGGTTGGGGGGCCGCAGTCGTGGGTTTTCTGCCATTGACGAATAGCTTTACGGTATACGCTAAAGCAGGGCAGTTCTTTTCCACCGTAGATGTGGACGTGGCTGGCTTCCGCGATGATTTTGATGATGAACAAATCTTCTATGGTTTGGGGGGCAGCTTTACCATCGCTCGTCCGCTGGATGTGTCGCTTGAGTACAATCGTTATAAAGTCGAAGTGAATGACGACAACTGGCCTGTGCAGGTAAGCAGCTCCGATACGGATATCGATACTATTAAGATTGGTGCCAAGTTTACCTTCTAAAATTTGATCATCGATGATCATTAAAGATTTTTTGGGTGATGTAGGGAAATCCTCCAATATGCATGGACGCTATTTTTTAATTTTTATGACTTCACATCAAGGAAGTCCGGATTGATTGGCAATGAAGCGTTACAAAATTATTCATAGAACAGTATATACCTTTGCGACCCCTGTAACTTTAAATCCACATGCTCTGATGCTCCGCCCGCGCGACAGCCACGAGTTACGCATTGAAGCGTCGATTCTCCGTATCGAACCTGTGGCAGTATTGCGATGGGTGCGTGACGTGGAAGACAACTCCATCGCTATAGCAGAATTTTCCGAACAGAGTGACCGTCTGGAAATTTACAGCGAAGTGGATATCCAACATTTCAATGAAGCGCCGCTGGATTTTATTTTGGATGAATACGCGGTGAACTATCCATTTTCCTATAGCGAAGAAAACCACCTGTTTTTGCGCCCGTATTTGATGCTGCCCAAAGGCACTGTGTGCAAGCGCTTTAATAGCTGGATTCGTTCGGTAACCCCAGGCAGTGAAAAATTGCAGACTTTCGAATTTCTGCAACGCTTGATGGAGAAAATCAACACCAGTTTTGAATATCGTATTCGCGAGGAAGAGGGTATTCAAACACCAGATCAAACGCTGGAGTTTGGCACTGGCTCCTGCCGCGATTTTGCCAATCTGTTTATTCTTACCGCGCGCCGCTGTGGCTTGGCGGCGCGTTTTGTCAGCGGTTATTTAAATACCATCGGGCCGAGCGAAATTCCCGGTGCAACCCACGCATGGGCAGAAGTTTATCTGCCCGGCGCAGGTTGGAAAGGTTTTGATCCTACCTCCGGTTGTGTTGTTGGCGCTGACCATATTCCCGTGGCTGTATCCCATAATCCCGCCGGAGTGCCACCCGTCTCAGGTTCCTATATAGGCCCGCCGGGCGCGCAGTTGCAGGTCGGGGTTTGGGTGAAGTCGCTGGATGAAGTGATGGAAGCGGGTGGGGCGACGGCGATTGCTTGATTTAGTTGTACGTAGGTAATGATTTTATTGTCTTTAAATTTGGCTGCGCGGAATTTTGCCTCGCCCTAACCCTCTCTCGGAGGGAGAGGGGACGATAGAGTCCTCGTCTAAATTTTTCCTGCGCGAATGTTGGAGCGCGATCCTCACAACTCCCTCTCCCTCGGGGAGAGGGTTGGGATGAGGACGGGAACCCCCTCCCAACCTTCCACTAAATCATCACAACGCCAACAAAAATGCCACTACATCCGCTTTCTCCGCTTCCGTTAATTTCGTCCCTAATACCAAATTAAAAAATTCCACTGCATCGGCAAGCGTCAGCAATCGCCCGTCGTGTAGATAGGGACCGGATTCTTTTATGCCGCGCAGGGGGAAGGTTTTAATTGGGCCTTCGGGAACGGTCAGGCGTCCCAAAATATTGCGCGGTTGATAAAAACGATGGGCTTGTAAATCGTGCATTAAGTTGTCGGTGTAATAGGGCGGTATATGGCAAGTAGCGCATCGCGCTTTACCGTGGAATAACTGTTCGCCACGCAATTCCGCGTCGCTGGCTTTGGCGGGATCCAGGCGACCAAATACATCCAGTTTTGGGGCTGGGGGAAAATCCAAAAGCGCCTGGAATTCCGACATGGTATGCACTTCGCTGCCGCGCTCTAGAATGGTTACACCTTTTTTGGCAGCTATAACGGGGTCGCCATCGAAATAGGCTGCGCGTTGTTCAAACTCACTAAAATCCTCAATGGTTTTCAGTGCGCGTTGCGAGCCAAACAGCCGTTGAATATTGACACCGCGAAGTGATGGTGTGTCGATACGGCGGCGATTTTCTTGCGGTCTTATATCCCCCACCAAGTGAGTGGCGGCGTTGGTGTGGCCGTTGACGTGACAGTCGAAGCAGGTCACACCCAGACTCGGTCGTTCAGAGCGGCGATCGGCAGTGGCATTAAATTGTTGCTGCATGGTCGGCCGCACCAAAAGACGCAAACCCTCCAATTGTTTCGGATTCAAAATTCCGTTGAATAATTCATAAAAATTATCGTTGGTCACCACCTGACCTTTGGAGACATCGCCAAGATCCGGGCGAGTCGTCAGAAAAATTGCGGGTGGATATTCCGGCAGAAAGTGGTCTGGCAGCTGATAGGAAATATCAAAGCGGGCGAGATCGCGTTTTTCCTGTTGCCGCATCCGATCAATATGAAATTGCGGAAACAGCATGCCGCCTTCCTGGTGCAATTCATGAGGCAGAGGGTAAAACCCAGCAGGCCACAGGTTTTTCTGCTTGATTTCATCTGGCGCCATATTGGCCAATTGATCCCAGGTAACATTGCGCGGCAATTTAACGCGCACACCGCCCTGAATTTTTTTTCCCCGTGTCATATTGATATTGGGTATTGGGCGATCGGCAAGATCGTAGCGTTCATTGAGCAATTTGCGAAAACGCTCCTCGGCTTGCGGTTTTTGTTGGCTGAGGCGTTTCTTGACGGCTTCAAAAGGTTCTTTATCAACTACCGGGCTATAACTTGTTGGCACTTGTGCTGCGCTTTGATGAGCTTGTAATGAAAATGCCAAAATAAAACTGACTAATATCTTATTTTTCATTTTGTTATCTCCCCTTGTGATGACAATGGAGCCATCTCAAAAAAATAACTGAGCCATATTTTTTGTGATGACTTTGAAAAGATAACAAACTGGCCGCGATAAATATCGATACATTCAGCGGTTTTCCGTGTTAATTCGTTTATTGGCGCCTATTCGTTCATGTCAATTATTTTTTGATTTCGTAACGAATTTAGTGCGCCGCTTGCTTATGCAAAAACCAAATTTTAAAAAGTGGACGCGCCGCCTTTCCTCGCCTTGGCTTTCCTGTCGTCGGCTTTGCAGTAGCAAGGGATTGCGTCAGGCTTTAAACTGCCTGTTTTGGCCGAACCGGAGCGATCCGGTAGGTTTAGCGATCAAGTCAATGAATAAGAACGATTGCGCGATAAGAACCTTTGCACGATAAGAACCATTGGATAATACGAATTCATGCCGTTTTTTTTCCGTCCACTTCGCTGCACCCTCTGGTGTTCATTCCTGATTTTCATGTTGGCTTGTTCGCGCGGGGAGGAACCTGTGCCGCAGATGCGCGCCGTCGCCCCCATCCCGGCGAATCCCGCGTTGATTTCCGAGGCGCGGGAGCTGTTTACCAAATTGAGTGAAAACTACGGCAAGTACACAGTGGCAGGGCAGGCGGAATATCAGGAACAGGGGCGTTATGTGGCGGTGGATTACATAGCTTCCGTCAGCGACCGTCGCCCGGTGATAGTTGGTTTGGATTTGATCGACTACTCGCCCTCGCGCCGCCAGTTCGGTGCTGATCCGGGCAACTTGATCGAGGATGCGATCCAGATGGCAAAAAAGCAAAACATGGTGCTCACCCTGAACTGGCATTGGAATGCCCCTATGCACCTGTTGAATGACGATCGCGAGCCCTGGTGGCGGGCCTATTACACCAACGGTAGCGAATTCAATCTGCGCTACGCCCTGCGCAATACACAAAGCGCGGAATACCGAGCGCTGCTGCGCGATATGGACGCGATTGCGGTGGAACTGAAGCGCCTGGCCGATGAGCGTATTCCCGTGTTATGGCGCCCGCTGCACTCCGCCGAAGGCGGCTGGTTCTGGTGGGGAGCAAAGGGGCCGGAGGCGTTCAAGGAATTGTGGCGTCTGATGTTCGTGCGTTTTACCGATACCCACGAACTCAATAATCTGATTTGGGTGCTGACCAATGAAGATCCTGACTGGTACCCCGGCGACGATGTGGTCGACATTGTCGGTGTTGATGCCTATCCGGAGGATCGCAGTGAGACTCTGCTGGAAAATTGGAACGACCTGCTGCGTCGTCACAATGGGCGAAAGATGATCGCCCTCACCGAATTCGGCGGTATTCCCTATGTAGAGGAAATGCATCTGGATGGCGTCTGGTTCAGCTATTTCGTAACCTGGACGGACCAGAACCGCGGCAAGCTCGGTCCGAAGAATGTGCCAAAAGAACATTTGTTGCGGATATATGAAAGCCCAGCCGTGCTGACGCTCGACGAATGGCATGAATCGAGCAAAGGAAACGGCACGGGCGACGTGCCGGTTTCACCGGAAGTAACGGCAGATGGCGGTGAACCCGAGGCCAGCGAACCCGCCCAAAATCAGGAATCTCAGCCATAACCATGAAATCGACCTCCTCCCCGCACCCATTGTTGCAACGGCTCCGAGGACTGGAGCTGTCCGTAATGTTTGTAATATTTGCATTGGTCGGTGCGGTTTTCGGCTTCGTGGTAATTCTTGGATTTGTTAAATCCGGTGCGACCGAAGTCTTCGATCGCACCCTGCTACTGGCCATGCGCGATCCCGACAATATCCAGAATCCCTGGGGGCCGCGCTGGGTGCAGGAAATGGCCCGGGATTTCACCGCGCTCGGCGGATTTCCATTTCTCACCTTGCTGACAGCGGCGCTTGCCGGTTATCTCTGTATGGGCGGAAAAAAAGCCCTTGCGGCGATCATAGTGGTGGCAACCTTGATTGCGCTGCTGCTCAGTTCCGGTCTCAAACACGTTATCGACCGGGCGCGGCCGGATTTGGTACCCCACGGACAGCACGTCTATACCGCCAGTTTTCCCAGCGGTCATTCCATGCATTCGGCGGCGACCTATCTCACCTTGGGCGGGTTGTGGGCACGTTTTCAGCGGCGTCGGCGAATCCAGTGGTTTATCTTGTCCTTTGCGGTGCTGATTCCGCTGCTGGTCGGCATCAGCCGGGTTTATCTCGGTGTGCACTGGCCGACGGATGTGCTGGGCGGCTGGGCGGCGGGAACAGGCTGCGCTCTGCTGACTTTGCTATTCGCCCGCGGAATTCTCTCGGTGTCCAAAATTGTCGAGGAAGAGGGGGCTGCAGTTGAGCATGCTGCGGCTGCGTCCAGAGAGAGCAGAAAATATGGGTCCAGATAATTCCAAGATTCACTTTCCGGGAATCCACCTGCGGAACTCTCCGGAAGAAACAGTGCAAGCGTCATTGCCGAGCAAGGCATTGTTGTTGGTCAACCCCTCCAGCCGGCGTGGCAGAGATGAAAATTTGCAGGACGGCCTCGCCATACTTGAACAGGCGGGGGTCGAACTGATCCGCCGCGATCCGGAAAGCCGCGAGCACCTCGTCGAATTGATAGCGGAATATCGCAATCAGGTGGACTTTTTTATTGTTGGCGGTGGTGACGGCACTATCAGCGCGGCGGCCGAGGCGATTTATAAAGCGGGCAAACCCCTGGCGATTTTGCCCTTGGGTACAGCCAACGATCTGGCGCGCTCAGTCGGCATTCCGCCGAACGTTGAAGACGCCTGTAGGATTATTGCCGGCAATCGCAAACGCCGCATTGATCTCGGCATGGTCAATGGCCAGTTCTTTTTCAACGTGGCGCATATTGGCCTGGGCGTCCATATCACTTACGAATTGACGCCCGAAATCAAAAAGAAATGGGGCGTGTTCAGTTATCTGCACGCATTTTTTCGCGCGCTGTCGCGCAAGCAGACGTTCCGCTTGTATTTGCAGGTGGATGACCACAATTACCGGATGCGCAGCATTCACGTGGCGGTGGGCAACGGCCGCTTTTATGGCGGTGGCAACGTGGTGGACGAACGCGCGCGTATCGACAGTGGTGAACTGTATCTCTACAGCCTTAAACCGCAGTCCGCATGGGAATTATTGACACTCGCGCCACTACTGCGTGGCGGCAAGCAGCGTTTGGTTAAGCGAACCTTTACAGCTATAGGCAAACAAATTCGCATCACCACTACCCGCCCGCGGGAAATTCACGCCGATGGCGAACCGGCCGGTTATACGCCTGCCGTTTTCGAAGTTGTTCCAGGCGCTTTGGAACTTTTTGTTGCGGAAGAGGGGCCGGCGCTGGAATCTCAGGCTAATCTGGAAGGGTCCGCGCAACCCGATGCTGCGCAAAACCCACCCGAACCCAACCATTGGGAGAAAACAGTCGCATGACGTTTATCCGCACCGATGAGCAGGTCGCCTTAAATGATCTGTTGGTAGCGATTCAGAAAAGCGCCGATTTACTGCGCGATGCCGCCAGTTTCCTCGACGACGCCAATACTGAGCACGAATTACTGCAACTCGCGGAGCGCCGCGAAATGGTGAGCGCAGATTTGGCGCGCGCCATCCGCGCGCTCGACGATATGCCATCCGCACCGGACCCGGATGCGGAAGCTACCGAAAAGCTTCTGCAGCGCATTTCCGCTATTTTTTCCGGGGAAAAAAGTCAGCAAGCGGTTTTGCAGCAGCGCCTGCAGACGGAAGAGCGCTTGTCCGCCTTGTTGGAGGATGTGCAAGGGCGCAATGTCGGTCGTCAATTTGACGATCTGCTGTACGAAGTGAAAGAGAGTATTCGGGAAGTGACGTTACATTTGAAGGAATTGATGCGCCGCTGTCACGTGGATTGAGCCTGGCTCCAAAATTCCCGCAATGCATTTTTCAATTCTTCTGGCGTGCGGCAGCCTTTGGGCTGCCAGTGCGCCGGCATCAAATTGCGAAAGTCCCTGCGGTTAAAACGCGGGTCCACCAGAATCACTACACCCTTATCACGCTCCGAGCGAATAACGCGTCCTGCCGTCTGTAACACGCGGGTAAAACCCGGAAATTGGTAGACGTATTCGTAAGGGTTGAGTCCTTTGCCGGTGAAATAATCCGCCATCAGATTTTGTTCCGCTCCTGGCTGCGGCATTGCGGTGCCTACGATAATGGCGCCGTGTAATGCATCGCCGGTGTAATCCACGCCTTCGGCAAATAAGCCGCCGAGAATGGCAAATCCCAAAGCGGGTTCCGCATCGCCAAAAAACACGCGCAGAAATTCCGCCTGCTCGTTTGCCGCGCTGCCTGCATTTTGCCGCACTGTGCGGATGTCTGCGTACTGCTCGCAAAAATGCTCGTATACGGAAGTGAGATATTCATAAGAAGGAAAAAAGACCAGATATTTTCCCGGTTTTGCGCGGACGACATGTAACAGCATGTCGACGAGTGCATTTCGACTGCGCTCGCGCGCCTGCCAGCGGGTATCCAAATAATCGCAGCGCAGGGTCAATAAATTTTCCGCTGGAAAAGGATAGGGTAATTGCCGTAAATGGGTTTCAGGCGGCAGCCCCGCCATTTGCCGATAAAAAGGCAACGGCGTTAGAGTGGCGGAAAAACCAATAATAGCTTTTTGTTCGCTGTAACACTGAGCGAGTGCGGGTGCTGGGTCGAGGCAGATTAATTGAATGCGCAAATCATTTCCCGTATTTTGCACTACACAGCGATGGCCTGCGCTCAATTCTTTGTCTTCAATATACGAGCGGTAAATCACACAGAATTTATAAATTTCCCGCCCAATATCTTTTTCGCTCACTTCATTTAACAAAGCGTTTTGCGCGGGAATTTCGCTCGTTTCCGTCGCAATCGCCGCGTTTAATTCCTCCAGTTGTTCAATCAATTCTGGCAATTGTTCGGCATTTGCGAGCGTTTTCCATTTGCGCAAAATTCTGCGGCAGATGCGTTTGACTTCCGCGCCGCGCTCGTTTGCCAGTGCGCGCATATCGGCGGAGCTCAATTGCGCGGCATACATGGCGCGTGCGCGCTCCGGCAGATTGTGCAGTTCATCGATCAGCAATACGCGTTTATTGCCGCCGCGCTCAAATGCGTTGAGGCGCACCAGCGGATCGAAAAAATAGTTGTAGTCGCCCACCACCAGGGTGGACCAGGGGACGAGATGCAAGCCCAGGGCAAACGGGCAGACGCGGTGGCGCTGGCCTATGGCCGTCAGAGTCGTTTGGTTGAGCGTGCGCGCGCGCAAACACTCATTGCGCGCCTCCGGCAAACGGTCCCAAAAACCTATGGTGTAGCTGCAGGTGCCGTCGGGTTGGCTGACGTCGTTTGTGCCTGTGCGGCAGGGGCAGAGTTTGTCGCGCGCGCACAGGGTCAG
Source organism: Saccharophagus sp. K07 (assembly GCF_014336955.1). Classification (GTDB taxonomy): domain Bacteria; phylum Pseudomonadota; class Gammaproteobacteria; order Pseudomonadales; family Cellvibrionaceae; genus UBA5868. The sequence continues at coordinate 360,494 of NZ_QRAI01000002.1, forward strand.
GCAGTCCAGTGCAAATTTCTGCTCGCGCAGTTGCACCAGCGTATTTTCCACCTGCTGTTGATGGGTGGTTTTACCGGTGAGATAGAGCACCTGATTAGTGAGCCCTTCGCCGAGCGCTTTGCAGGCAGGGAATAGACTCGTCAGGGTTTTGCCGGTACCGGTGGGCGCCTCCGCCAGCAGCGCACCGCCCTGGCGCATTACCCGGTAAATATCCGCCGCCAGTTCGTATTGGCCGGGGCGGTATTGGGGAAAGGGAAACGCAAGTTTTTTCGCCTGAATGCGGATAAGCGTCAGGCGCTCCTGCACCTGCCGATACCAATCGAGATAAACGCGCAGCAGGCGCTCGGTCTCAGCCACGGCTTCCTGCGGAGTGAGGGTTTGCCAGAGGATTTCCTGCTGCTCGTCCCGCAGATTTACCAAAGTCAGGCCGACGCGCAGATCGTATTCCGGCGATTCCGAGCGATGAAGCAAGTGGTAGAGCGCCGCATAGACCTGTGCCTGGGCCCAGAAAAGTGCAATTTTCCCCGGCGGCAATTGTGGGGGTGGAAAGAGCGTGGTTTTGATTTCTTCGATGGCGACGGACGCTCCTGTGTCGCTCAGCAAATCCAACCGCCCTTGCAGATGAATTTCCCAGTCGTCGAGTTGCCAGCGGTATTTCAAACTCAGCTCGCGCTGCCACTCGGAACCGCGCGCTCGTTGGATGCGTTGATGTGCCAGCACCCCTTCGAGCGCGCTCGGGCCACCGGTGTTTTCCGGGTGGAGATCGCCGCTGCGCGCGCTGAACTCCACCAGATCCGTAACACTGAGGGAGATAAGGCGCGGCTCAGGCGAGTTGGCTGTCATTGTTCCTAGCCTTGTGCTCGCGCAGGGCTTCTTGTTCGCACCAAGTCACCTGGATCACCCGGTGCGGAATACCCTGCTCGGCGAAGTAGGTCATCCAGGCGATCTGGTTTTCCTGCAGGCGGTCGCCCGGCCCTTTGACTTCTATCAGCTCGTAGCCGCCGGACGCCGGGAAGTGAATCAGGTCGGGCAAGCCGGAGCAGTTGTTTTTCAGATCGCGCCAGAAGCGGCGGAACACCGCTATCCAGTGCTCAGAGGGTATGCGCTCCAATGCCCTGGCGATCAGCTCCTCGTCCAGCGCCGCCCAATACACAAACGGGTTGATACAGCCAAACCGGTCGCGCCAGCGCTCTTGGTAAACCGTCGCCTCGTGCAGGCGATCTGCCAATTCGGCCAATAGTTCGGCCCGCGTCGTGGCGAATTCCGGCAGATACAAATCGTGTGGTGCGTGCTGGAACGGATGGCTGAAAGCGCCGGGCACGGGGGCAAACAAAGCGTCCCAGTAATGCAGGCCAAACAGACTGTTGAACAGCGCGTTTTCCACGTAGTGGCAATGGCCATCGGCAGACAAATGCTGAACGACTGCAAACTCAACGGATTCGCCGGTAAATGGCAGTTCTACACACTGGCTGATAGGTTTGTAGGTCGGCCGCGCTGGCCAGTCGCCACCGGCGCGGCGCGCCAGTTTGGCACCGAAGCGCAGAGGGAAGGGATGTTCGCGATTCTCCTTCAGCAACTGCGCACACAACTGCAGAGCCTCCTGCTCGCGGCCGATTTTGGCCAGCACCCGAATATGGCGCTCGCGCGCATCGGGCAGAGTGAGGTGCTGGTACAGGTTCAAGGCATCGTCCAGATGCTCCAACCGCTCCAGCTGCCGCGCCACTGCCAGTTTGATTTTCTGCAGCCGCCGTAGGAGAACCGGATCGTCGGCGGGTACGACCGATACGCGTTGGGCAAATTCCAATAGAGCGTCGCGGTCCTCGCTCAGCACATCATCCAGCTCGCTGAGCAACTCATAGCTGGTCAAATGGGCTTCGATCTGCGCGCGGCTGCGGAACAGGCGGGTTTCCCGGTCGAGCCGGTAGTTTTCGTAGCGGTAAGTACCCAGATCGCGCAGGACAAAGTCGGTGAGATCTTGGTTGAGGTTGCCGAAGAACAGCAGCTTGAGCACATCAAAGACTTGCGGATCCTGCAGCTGATAAATCGACTCACCGGTAATAGTGAGCAACAGTTCGCCGCTGATCCACGGCTCATCGTCCCCGCTGCTTAACACGCCGATCAACGCAGCATCCAGCTCCGCCCGCGCCAGTTTGGCGAAAGGTTTGGCCGACACGCCGAGCCTTTCCATCATCTCCAGCCACTCCGGTTTGCTCCACAGGGCAATGGCCTCTGCCAATGGCACATCCGGATCAATCGCAATCAGGCCGCAGCTCTCTAGCTCCTGTGCGGCCCGCTTTGTGTCGGTGATTTCCTTATAACGCAGTTTGGTCGCGCGGAAGATCTCGCCTTTGCGGGTCAGCAAGCGCACATACAGCTTCTGCGCATCCGGGGTCAACTGGCGAAAGGTTTGATAGAACGCCGTTTCCTCCGGCGACAGCAGATCGTCATACTGCGTAACCACCGCATCCAGCAGGCTGACAAAGTTGCGCAGATAGTAGTCCGGCGGCAGTGTGACGTTGGTTTGGGACATGGGGCGAAGCAGGTGTGCAAAAGCTGAAGTGTAGGGGAAATCTGTATTTATATACAGCTTGATGGGAGCTTGTGCCTAATTAGATGCATAACAGAGGGGTGGATATGACAAGTCCTGACAATAAGAGTGATAAATCCAAGCCTAACGGCGGCTTTGTGATGGGCATTGTTATGGGCTTGGCGATTGGCGCGGCTATAGGCGCGGCGATGGACGATATGGGTGTCGGAATAGGCATGGGAATGGGCATTGGCATTGCCCTGGGAATCGTGATGAAAAACGAGCGCCGCAGCAAAGACAAACCGGATCAGTGATATCTGTGCTCCAATTGCCTGCTTGGGGTATAGTCGCGCATTGCAGTTCGACCAAACGGCTCCGTTGCGAGCAAAACTTATAAGGTTTCGCACGGTCCAGAGATAATCTCCGTCAACCATAGAAGAGCAGTCAAAAATGCCAAAATCCATGCTGCCCCTTAAGTCCTTGGTCTGCACATTCGCATTATTGTTTTCCACCCTTCCTGCCGCGTTAAACGCGCAGGAAACCCCCAAGCCTCAGCAGGCTGGGCAAAAGATCATCACTTCCCACGCTATCGCCATGCACGGCGAAATCAAATATCCCGCCGATTTCAAGCACTTCGAATATGCCTCACCCAAAGCCATAAAAGGCGGCACTTTGCGAGATTTTGCGTTGGGCACCTTCGACAGTCTCAATCCTTTCGTTACCAAAGGTACCCCGGCAAGTGACCTCGGATTGATCTATGAGACATTGTTGACCTCATCCCACGATGAGCCATTTACCATGTATGGCCAAGTCGCGGAAAAAATTGAATATCCAGAGGATCGCAGCTGGATTATTTTCCATATCAATCCCAAAGCGCGCTTTCACGATGGCAAACCGATTACCCCTGAAGATGTGATCTTTACCTTCAACACATTGATGGAAAAAGGCGCACCTTTTTACGCGTATTACTATGCGGATGTGGCCAAGGTCGAAGCGCTGGATAAAAGCCGCGTGAAGTTCACCTTCAAAAATGCAGAAAATAGAGAATTAGCGTTAATTGTCGGTCAATTGCCCGTACTGCCGCAGCATTTTTGGAAAGATAAAAACTTTGAACAGGCCGCTCTCGAAATTCCGCTCGGCAGCGGCGCCTACAAAATCGCCAGTTTTGACCCCGGTCGCTCGATTACCTATGAGCGCGTTAAAGATTATTGGGGAAAAGATTTGCCAGTAAATGTCGGACATTACAATTACGACCGCATCCACATCGACTACTATCGTGACGATACAGTTGCCGTAGAAGCACTCAAAGCCGGGCAATACGATTTTCGCGTTGAGCGTATTGCGCGAGTGTGGCATAGCAGTTATGACATCCCCGCCGTCAAACGAGGTGAGTTGGTCAAAAGAGAGCTGCGTGATTACAGTCCGCGCGGCATTCAAGCGTTTATCCTTAACTTGCGCCGTTCTCCGTTCGACAACATAAAATTCCGCGAAGCGCTGAATTACGCATTCGATTTCGAATGGTCCAATCGCAATCTGTTTCACGACAGCTATACGCGCAACAACAGTTTCTTCTTCAATTCCGATCTTGCTTCCAGCGGCCTGCCGGAAGGACGCGAGCTGGAAATATTGAAACCTTTCAAGGATCAGTTGCCGCCATCCGTTTTCACCACTCCCTACACCAACCCAAAAACGGACGGCACTGGCAATAACCGCGACAATTTGCGCAAGGCACAACAATTGTTGAAGGAAGGCGGCTTTACCCTGAAAGACGGCAAGTTGATCGATCCGAAAACCAAAAAACCAGTGGTGATTGAATATTTGGCGCAGGACCCAAGCTCCGAGCGCATCGTGAATCCCTATATCCAGAACCTCAAGCGTTTAGGTATTGAGGGCACTCTGCGAATGGTGGATAGCTCACAGTATGTGAATCGTGTGCAAAGCTACGATTTTGATATCACTACCTTGGTATTGGGCCAGTCCCAATCTCCTGGCAACGAGCAACGGGATTTCTGGTCATCCGATGCTGCGGATAAACAAGGATCGCGTAATTATTCCGGCATCAAAAATCCTGTTGTCGATCAGCTGGTCGAAATGGTCATTAATGCACCTGATCGCGCCGAGCTGGTGGCTCGTACGCGCGCGTTGGATCGGGTTTTATTGCATCATCATTACGTAGTGCCGCAGTACGCTTTTGTTTATCACCGACTGATCTATTGGGATAAATTTGGTTATCCCGAGATCGCTCCTAAATACGATCCAACCTTCGCTACGGGACTTATGACCTGGTGGATCGACCCCGAAAAAGAACGCCGTTTGGCAAAACAATCTGCTGCGAAAACCAAAGCTGAATAAAAAAAGTGGGCAGTTACGTTCTCCGTCGCTTGTTATTGATGATCCCCACTTTGTTGGGGATCTTGGTCATCAATTTTGTCGTTGTGCAATCTGCTCCCGGCGGGCCGGTGGAGCAGATGATCTACCGTATGCAGGGACACGGAGCGGAATCAGCAACGGCCCGATTTACTGGCGGTGGCAGCGAAACCGGTGATAATCGCTACGGTGCACGCGGATTGCCACCGGACATTATTCAACGTATCGAAGCCATGTACGGCTTTGATAAACCCGCGCACGAGCGTTTCTGGGAAATGCTCACCAATTACCTGCAGTTCGACTTCGGCGAAAGTTTTTACCGCAATGCCACAGTGCTCGATCTGATTCTGGAAAAAATGCCGGTGTCGATTTCCCTCGGGTTGTGGAGCACCTTGCTGATTTACCTTATCTCTATTCCGCTTGGGATTCGCAAGGCGGTCACTCACGGCAGCCGCTTTGATGTCACCACCAGCTCTGTCATCGTTATGCTGTATGCGATTCCCGGATTTTTGCTGGGTATTTTGTTGATCGTGTTGTTTGCCGGTGGAACCTATTTCAGTTGGTTTCCGCTGCGTGGACTCACCTCGGCGAATTTTGACGAGCTGAGTTTGCTGGGCAAAATCAAAGATTATTTCTGGCATTTGGCGCTGCCTTTAGTGGCATACACCATCGGCGGTTTTGCCACGCTCACCATGCTGACCAAAAATTCCTTCCTCGATGAAATCAACAAACAATACGTGATTACTGCGCGCGCCAAGGGTCTGGATCAAAAGCGCGTACTGTACGGCCATGTATTTCGCAATGCCATGCTGATCATTATTGCCGGCTTCCCCAGCGCTTTTGTCAGTATGTTTTTTGCGGGCTCCTTGTTGATCGAGGTGATTTTTTCGCTCGACGGCCTCGGACTGTTGGGCTTTGAGGCGGTGGTAAACCGCGATTACCCGGTATTTTTTGGCACTTTGTTTATTTTTACTTTGCTCGGCTTGGTCATGAAACTGATTTCCGACCTCGTATACGTGTTGGTTGACCCTCGCATCGATTTTCAGAGCAGGGAGCACTGAGCTATGTGGCAACTCAGTCCGATCAACCGCCGCCGCTTGGCCACCTTCCGCAGCAATCGCCGCGCTTGGTGGAGTTTCTGGATTTTTATGGTGATTTTTATTCTGTCGCTGGGCGCAGAACTGATCGCCAACGACCGGCCTCTGCTGATTCGCTATCAGGGCAGTTTTTATTTTCCGGCTTTTGTTGATTACACCGAAGCAGACCTCGGCGGCGATTTTGAAACCAGCGCGGATTATCACGATCCCTGGCTGCGCGAACATATTGAAAACGACGGCTGGATACTTTGGCCGCCGGTGCCTTACAGCTACAAAACCCATATCAATAATTTACCTGGACCTGCACCTACGCCGCCCTCGCGCGATAACTGGTTGGGTACGGATGATCAGGCGCGCGATGTATTTGCCCGCGTGATTTACGGTTTTCGCATATCGGTTTTATTTGCGCTGATTCTGACTTTTGGCAGCGCGGTATTAGGGGTGCTGGTCGGGGCGATACAAGGCTATTACGGTGGCAAGGTCGATTTATTGGGACAGCGCTTTTTGGAAATCTGGAGTTCTCTGCCGGTGCTGTTTTTATTGATTATTCTCGCCAGCATTATCACGCCGAATTTCTGGTGGTTGCTGGGCATTATGCTGCTGTTTAGCTGGACTTCTCTGGTGGATGTGGTGCGCGCGGAATTTTTGCGCGGTCGCAATCTGGATTATGTACGCGCGGCGCGGGCGCTCGGCGTCAGCAACGGCCGGATCATGCTGCGCCATATTTTGCCCAATGCCATGGTGGCGACTTTGACCTTTATGCCCTTTTTACTGACCGGTGCAATCAGCACCCTGACTTCGCTGGATTTTCTCGGTTTCGGTTTGCCCCCCGGTTCTGCTTCCTTGGGTGAATTGGTGTCGCAAGGCAAAAATAATCTGCACGCGCCCTGGCTCGCCCTCAGCGCATTTGGCGTCTTGTCACTGATGCTGACTTTGCTGGTGTTTATCGGCGAAGGCGTGCGCGACGCGCTCGACCCACGTTTGATCAATAAAGGGTAGGCCGCCGCATGTCACAAAATCCTTTATTGCGAGTGCAAAGTTTAACCGTGAGTTTCGGTCGCGAAGCGAACGCAGCTCCGGTTGTGCGCAATGTGAGTTTTCAATTAAGCAAAGGTGAAACCCTGGCGCTGGTCGGCGAATCCGGCTCCGGCAAATCCGTCACGGCGCACGCGATTATGCGTTTGCTGCCGTATCCTTTCGCGTGGCATCCGCCGGAAAGCGAAATCTGGTTCGATGGTCAGCAGCTGTTGCAAATGCCGGAAAAAGCCATGAACCATTTGCGCGGTAATCGCATTGGCATGATTTTTCAGGAGCCGATGACCGCGCTCAATCCATTGCACACGGTGGAAAAACAAATCGGCGAAGTTTTGCGTTTGCACAACGATATTCGCGGCGATGCGTTGCGCAGTGCAGTGCTGGAACAATTGGAGCGCGTACGTATTCCGGACCCCGCGAGCAAATTGCGCGCTTATCCTCACGAATTATCCGGCGGTCAGCGCCAGCGAGTGATGATCGCTATGGCGCTCGCCAATAAACCCGAATTATTGATTGCCGATGAGCCGACCACGGCACTCGATGTCACCGTGCAAAAGCAGATCATGGAATTATTGCGCGACCTGCAGCGCGAACTCGGCATGGCGATGTTGCTGATTACCCACGATCTCGGTGTGGTACGACATTTTAGTGATCGCGTCGCCGTGATGCGGCGCGGTGAATTGGTGGAACAAAATACGCGCGAAGCATTGTTTGCCAATCCGCAGCACGAATACACCCGCCATCTTTTGGAAAGTGAGCCGCGCGGGGAGCCTCTGTCGGTTTCTCTTGATGCGCCCGTCATAATGCGCGCAAAAGAGTTGACGGTGAAATTTCCCAAGGAAAAACCCTTTTTCCGCGCACCGCGCAAATTTTTGTTGGCGGTGGATCAAGCGAATATTCAAGTGCAGAAAGGCTCAACCCTCGGTATTGTGGGTGAAAGTGGTTCCGGCAAATCCACCTTGGCTATGGCGTTATTGCGTCTGGTGGGCAGCTCCGGCGAAATTCGTTTGGATGACATGCCGATTCAGCATTTGAATCAAAGAGAATTGCGCCCGCTGCGCAGTCGCATACAGGTGGTGTTTCAGGACCCTTTTGCCAGTTTGAGTCCGCGTATGACGGTGCAGCAAATTATTGCCGAAGGTTTGGAAATTCATAAAAAATCCGCCAGCGCTGCGGAAAATGAAGCGGCAGTGATTAAAGCGCTGCAGGACGTCGGTCTCGATCCGGAAACCCGCCATCGTTATCCCCACGAATTTTCCGGCGGCCAGCGTCAGCGCATTGCGATTGCACGTGCCTTGGTGCTCAATCCGGAATTGATTTTCCTCGACGAACCAACTTCCGCCCTCGACCGCGCCGTGCAAGTGCAAGTCATCGACCTGCTGCGCGATCTGCAGGCGCGTTATCAGCTCTCTTATGTGCTGATCAGCCACGATCTCAAAGTGATACGTGCGCTTAGCCACCATGTGCTGGTGATGCGCGCTGGCAAAATTGTCGAAAGTGGTGCAGCGGACGAGATTCTTAATAATCCGCAACAGGCGTATACACAGGAGCTATTGGCAGCAAGTTTGGGATGATGGTCTAAACTGTTGTACGGCGCAGGTATGCGCCTCAAATATCCAACGCTCGCAAACGGATAATAAAAACCAGAGCGGACCTGACGTGCCTCACAGGCTGAGGCGATCTTTACGAACACCTATGTCCGGGCGTTTCCTTTTAATCTTCCAACCGGAATAAGATCGATGATCAGCAAAAAACATCGCTCCCTGATTTTCCTTTTTGTCGCGCTCTTTGCCTCTCAAAGCCAGGCAGAAACCGCCATTTATAAAGACCCCAGCCGCAGCTTTGAAGAGCGCGCAGCGGATCTGGTGTCCCGCATGACTTTGGAAGAAAAAGTCTCCCAAATGCAGAACGACGCTCCCGCTATCGAGCGTTTGGGGGTGCCGAAGTACGAGTGGTGGAATGAGGCACTGCATGGCGTTGCACGCGCGGGGGAGGCGACGGTATTTCCGCAGGCAATTGGCTTGGCGGCGAGTTTTGATCCCAAAATGATGCTCGAAGTCGCCACTGTGATCAGCGATGAAGGCCGGGCGAAATATCACGAATTTTCCAGCCGCGATCAGCGCAATCGCTATCAAGGCCTGACCTTCTGGTCGCCCAATATCAATATTTTCCGCGATCCGCGCTGGGGACGAGGGCAGGAGACCTACGGTGAAGATCCCTATCTGACGGCGCAATTGGGCATTGCTTTCGTCAAAGGTTTGCAGGGCGATCACCCGAAATATCGCAAGACCGATGCAACCGCAAAACATTTTGCCGTGCACAGTGGCCCGGAACACAATCGCCACGAATTTGATGCGCGCCCCACCGAGCGCGATCTATACGAAACCTATTTGCCCGCATTCCAAGCCTTGGTGCAGGAAGCCAATGTCGCATCCGTAATGGGCGCCTACAACCGCGTCAACGGTGAATCGGCTTCTGCCAGCCAGCGATTATTGTTGGATATTTTGCGCAAAGATTGGGGCTTTAAAGGTTATGTGGTATCGGATTGCGATTCCATCGACGATATTTTCAGACATCACAAGATCGTCGACACAGCGGAAGAAGCTGCGGCGCTCGGCGTGAAAAAAGGTCTGGAATTAAATTGCGGTAAAACCTACGGCGCTCTGATCAACGCGGTAAAACAAGGCTTGATTAGCGAAGCGGAAATTGATGATGCATTGCGGCGTTTGTTTTACACGCGCTTTCGCCTTGGCATGTTCGATCCCGCTGAACAAGTGCCCTGGGCCAATACACCTTATTCCGTCAATCAAGCTCCAGAACATGACGAACTTGCCCGCCGTGCTGCGCAAAAATCCCTGGTACTGCTGAAAAACGCCAAGGTGGGCAAAAAACCGTTGCTGCCGTTATCCAAAGAGATTAAATCCATCGCCGTAGTCGGCCCGACCGCAGACGAGGTTATGTCGCTGCTCGGCAATTATTACGGCACACCTGCACATCCTGTAACGATTTTGCAAGGTATTCGCGAGGCAGTTTCGCCTAATACGCAAGTGTATTACGCGCGCGGAGTGGATCTGGTGGAAGGCCGCGAAGAGCCGCGCGCAGCACCGGTAATCGAGCCGCAATATCTGCGTCCTTCCGCCAATTCCAACGAGCAAGGTCTGCGCGCTGAATATTTTCGCGGTGCGGAATTAAAAGGCGAACCCGTGCTGCGCCGCGTAGATCCACGCATCGCCTTCCGTTGGGATCGCGGTGCCCCTACAGACAATTTAGTCGCGCGCGGCGAACTGCATAAAGATAAAGGTTTGCAAGGCGATTATTTCAGCGTGCGCTGGACAGGAAAACTCTTACCGCCTGTTACCGGTGAATACGAATTTAATGTCAGCGCCAACGACGGCTTCCGTTTGTTTATCGACAATAAATTGTTATTGGATTCCTGGCAGCTTGCTGAGCGCTTGAGCGCTAAAACCGCCAAGGTACATCTGCAAGCCAATAAGCCGGTGGATATCAAACTGGAATATTTTGAAGATGTTCGCGATGCCGAAGTGCGTTTAGCCTGGCAATTGCCGGGAGCCAAATCACCTTACGATGACGCGCTGGATGCCGCGAAAAAATCGGACGTAGTGGTATTTGTTGGCGGCCTTACTGGCGATGTGGAAGGTGAGGAAATGCGCGTGAACTATCCCGGTTTTATGGGCGGTGATCGCACCGATTTGCGCCTGCCCAAACCTCAACGTGAATTGCTAAAGGATTTGGTCGCTACAGGTAAGCCCGTTATTTTGGTGCTCACGGGCGGCTCTGCCATAGCCGTCGATTGGGCGAATCAGCATGTGCCAGCGATTTTAATGGCCTGGTATCCGGGCCAGCGCGGTGGCTCTGCTGTAGCCGATGTGTTGTTTGGCGATGTCAGCCCCGGCGGTCGTTTGCCCATTACCTTCTATAAGGAAAACGCCAAATTGCCGCATTTTGAAGACTACTCCATGCAGGGGCGAACCTATCGTTATTACGAAGACAAGCCGCTTTATCCTTTCGGTCACGGTTTGAGTTATGCGGATTTTCAATACAGCAAACTCAGTGTTGATAAAACCACTATGACTGCAGATGGCGAAACCACCGTGCGCCTGCAACTCAAAAACCGCGGCAAAATGGCGGCAACGGAAGTGGTGCAAGTCTACGTGCGACCATTGCAGCGCGGAGAAAATGATGTCATCAAAAATCTGCGTGCATTTGAAGCCGTGGAACTGCAGCCAGGATCAACGAAAAACCTGGAATTTACTTTGGCGGCTGCGAAAGATTTCACTTACTACGATGAGCAACAAAAAGCCTATAGAGTCAAACCTGGTAAGTATGAAATTCAGGTCGGGGCGTCCAGTAGTGATATTCGGTTGAAGAAAACAGTTACGATCAAATGATGTAAGGAGAGCCGCGATTGCGGCTCTTTTTTATTCCTGCCACTCCTTAATAATCCTGCCACTTTCAAGCAGCCCTCACCAAAATCCTCTCCCAGAGGGAGAGGGCTCGATAGTGCCAATGTCAGCGTGAGCAGATAAAAAATAATAAATTGCTAACAATATTAGGTAGTGCCGATAAAACAAAATTTTCTGCCTATTATGCAAGTATTAAAGCCCAAATCGAGCAAGAGCTTGGCGAGCCTTGGAGTTGCGAGGGCTTTGAAAGCTTCTTTCTGCCAAAACAGAAACTTGTATCGCTTCAATTAAAGGGTATTGAACAGAGAGCCATTGATCCGCAGGCGGATAACGTCATTATTATTATGTTGACCCATTCTGGCGATATTTTGATAAACGGCGCCCCATTAAAAGATCTTTCCAAGTTGCGCGCTGGGCTTGAGTTGAGAATAGCCGACAGGCCGATCAACAATCTCGACTTTATGCTGTATTTTGATGAAGGATCAAAAGGCGAATGGATTTCCAAGATATTGGGAACCTTGACGGAGATGGGCATATCGTCCGTTAGCCTTATTGATCCATGAGCGATTGCAAGCTCCCTTTGAAGCCCTACCAGCACGCTCCCTTTTTATTAGGCTCCGATGGCTGCCAGCTCAGAATTTTGTAGCCAAACTTTAAGTGTACGACACCATAAGTACTGCAAACTTTGTCCAAGGGTTTGCCGTCGGATTTGAGTCTGTTAAGGGTGAATGTTATCAGCGTGTAATCCTCTATATGAGCTAGGATCTTGGAGTTTTCTATTACAGACTTGGCATATCCCTGTTCAACCAGCTTCTTGTGCAAGTCCCCCACGTAATCACCCGCTTCAGCGGACGAATCCGGGATATGGATATGATGACCAAAAATAAACTGCGGGCGCTCAACAAAATAGCCGGTCAGATCCGCATTTTTGTCGAGATCCTGTAAATACTTCTCGATAAATGGCTTGGCATCATGCGAGAGGGCGGAAGTCGATACTAACAGACCAAAAACAAGGGCAATGGTTTTTTTCATTTACTGCTCTTTCAATGTACCTGAGGAGGAGAAGTATCTTTCTCCATAAGATTTCATGGATTTCCTGAATCTGTCTTATTGAGATTCTTTTGTGTTTAAATCCTTTTGATAGCATACATCAATTGCTTCAGCCGGATTTGTCAGAGTAGGAGAATTTACCCGTGAATTCCAGCGCAGCTCATGCGGCTATCAGAAGATGGAGTATATTTTTCTTTCACTGCTTGCAACACCGTCTCATGCTCATAAATATGCTTGAGTTCATATTTCTCAGTCATTATTTTCAGTGATAAATCTTTTTACATCCGCGACACCGTCATTCAGTGGAAGTCTTGCCGAACTTCCGCGAAGGCTATTTCATCCAGTGACAATGGGGTCGTCGGAATCTGGAAAATGGTCCTTTTGGAGAATGTGCTTTTGCCGGAACCGGCATTTCCCAGGATTATTATTTTCATAAAGCTTTGCGATCATTGATGACGCTGCACTCATACGCGAATATTTGCCGATTCGCGTTTTTTACCGTTGCAGCCTACGTGATACATAAAAAACCGCCGCAGCCATCACCCAAGCTGCTCCATTAAGAAGTACTGATACAACCAACATAGTCCATTCAACCCGGTTGCCCGGATCAACCAATACGCGCGGTACATGCAGAAGACAAACAAAGCTGGCGAACATAAAACACAATAATGGTGTGGCGGTTCGCATGGCAATGCCGCTGATAAGGCTTAATCCAGCGGCTATATGACCGGCTCCGGTGAGATAAGTAAAAAATAAACGCGCAGGAAACCAATCAGGAATCATCTGGGAAGCCGGTTCGGCATAAATAAAGTGAGAGGCGCCGCAGCCAATTAAGCCGATGCCAAAGCCGATGCGCGCAAAAATAAAAGTTTGACGGTCGAAAAATCGTGAGCGGCCATCCGATCGCAGCCATAAAAGTGCAATACCCGCGGTCGCCGGCAGCAGAAATTCCGCCGCGCCCAACCATCCATCTTTAAATAGCGCAGGAATATGAAACACCAATAACCAGGCCCAGAAAATTACCACAAGCGTGTTTATGCCAAAATTCCGCAGCTGGGGCAGGAAACACAGCAATCCGACCGCAATAAACAACAATCCCGTCAATCGCGCCAACAATGCCCGCTGAGGGAGATTTTCTGGCACTGGCTGCCAGCTGTAGGCAAAGTCTCCAGTGATTAAACAAAGCGCTCCAATTATTGCTGTTGTGGACGCAAGCAAAACCCAGCCGACGTTCACAGCTCGAGAAATGGCATTATGGGTGCGGTCCAGGCGCTTGTGGCGCGTTATCAAGGTGTGACGGAACCTAGAGCCAGCCTGAACCTTTCACAGACAGCTGAATTATTCGACCTTACTGTGAAGACCAAAGATGGCGATACAGTTACGCTCAGCATTAGCGCCAATGTTTTGCTTAACGAAAAAGAAGGTGGTACCTCGCTGGCTAACGAGTCCAATTTTTCGTTTGTGGTTGCGGGAACTCTCAGTGACAGTGAGCGTGAAGCCATAGATGCCCTGGTGCAGCGTCTGGGCGATATTGCAGGTGCTTATCAAAAAGACGGCTGGACAGATGTGGAGTTTTTGGATGTTCTGGACGGCGATGTGATTGCGGGATTGGATTTCAGCATCGCCGGAGAGGAGAACAACGCGTTGACGATTGCCTACAGCCTTAATGCGGATGCAGGTACGCACACATTGGCAGTCAATCAGAATGATTATAAGTACGAAATAGATGCGGAAACGATTCTTGCCTCGACTGGGTTGGCGCTGGAGGACAATGATGTCTATCTGCAATACCAGCAAATTCTAATCGACACCGCGCGATCCTATAAGGCGGGGGAATTTTCGGGCGGCGTAAGAAGCGTGGATGCTGCAGAATTTTTTCTCGATGGATTGGAAGCTATTCTTACGCCACTTACACCCGATAAAAACGGTGGCACAAAAGCACCGAAAGCTGATGTAGAAGATACGACCAGAAACACCGGCAACGGCACAATTAACAGTGATAAAAGGAATTATCAATCCGACCCAGGCTTCGCGAAAGAAAACGTCCTGCCGCGGAAAAGTGCCGCGGAGAAAGAATTTATAAGCGGAATTCCCGACTTCTGCGCCAGCTTTAATAGCCCGCGCTTCACGCCCAATGCCTCTAATCTCGGGGAAGTTTCGCAAATGAGCTTAAGCATGGAACAGGTCACAGAAGTCTCGGTTAGCCCGGGTACCGGTAAATCCATAGAGCAGCGCTACAGTTACGAGTCGGTTGTCAGCCAGCATTTTGGCATTGGACGCGATAGCGTGGAGCATGCAAATCTGGCGGATAAAAAGCAGCCCGGCGGACAAACTTATTTATACGAAGTGGTTAAGCAAGCGGAAACTTTAACTCGAACATTGGACATGGACACCAATGGCCATGCGCTGGCCTACCTCGAAGAAAAAGACAGTGAGAAGCTCAAAAGCACCAAAACTGTCGAGAATGGCAATATCAAGGATATCAAAGAAGAAGATCTAACCGATCCACGGGCAAATTACTCTTACGCTTTACAGGCTGTAACGGACGTGCCATTGCGAGCGGCACAGATCCGTGATTATGTTGATATTCAGACGCTGGAGGAGGCGGTTAAATTAAAAGGCATCAATTTTTATTCGTAGTGCGTTATTTTAACTGGTGAATACCGCGTAATAGGGGCTGATGACGCTATTCGCCAGTTGGAGGTGGAAAACAAAGTGCGCCTGAAGCTGTGCAAGCTGCGGTATTAATCCTTTAAAGGTTGGTAGCGGAAATTTTGGTTATTCAACATTTTCTGAGCTTCATCGGGCAGTATTAGGAAAAAGACATCAGGATTTCCTCGTTTAAGCCGAAAGAAATAGGTCTTGCCTTCTTCCATGGACACAGTATCAGCTCTGAAAGTAGGATTTTTCTGCGGGCCTGTGCTCACTACATGGGTTCCTGGCGGAACATCGGTATACGCAAAGCCATGATTGTTCAACATCGCAAATAATTTCCCGTCAACATAAAAATGAGATGGCCAGGCTAAGCCTTTTAGTGCTGGTGCGCGTAATACAACTACGCGAGATTTCCCGCTTTCGATGGTTTGGGGAATTTCTGAGTAAGTTGGCCCGTCCAGTGTGGCGCATGAGGTTATAAAAAGGCTGGTAATAAGAAGGCAGATTGATTTGGGTGATTTCATAGATTACCTAATATCTAAACAGCTCCGTCTTTCTGGAAGCCCGCAGCTAAATCTGCGGGCTTTAGGTTGAGGCATTATCTTAATTGATATCCACCAAATGCTCATAAATGGCATTAAACCACTTCGCCGCCATACGTGCATATCCTTGAGCATTAGGGTGGATTCCGTCGGCGAGTTCGTTACTGGGAAAGCCTGTATTTTGGTCGACGAAAATTACGTTTTTGCCTTGGTTGATTCGCTGGTTGACCACATTGGCAAGTTCCGAGTTGTATTGATTCACATTACCAGCCATTGTTGGCCAGGGAATGATGTTGGAAACCACGATCAGCGAATTCGGCAAGCGGGTAGTCAAATCATCGATCAAGCTGCCAAGGCGATCGGGTGCGCCGGATGGGCCGTTCCACATGTCGTTGGTGCCGGCGTGCAGCAGAACTATATGTGGGCTGTCTTTCAATGCCTGGTTTCTTACCCTGTTATGAATTTGTGCGATGGTTTCGCCACTGACGCCTTCGTGATTTTTCGGGAAGGGAACGCCAGCAACCGTGTTGGGACCATTGGAGAAATTGCCGACGAAGGTAATATCAAATCCTGCTTCCACAGCCTGCCTGAACAGTTCTATTCGATAACCGCCGCCACCGGAAACTCCTAGGCCATCGGTAATGGAATCACCAAGAGGCAGAATTTTGCACGGAGCATTGGACGGACAATATTTCGATACAGCCCCCGATGAAGATGAACTGCTGGATGAGCTGGAGCTGCTTGAGGAGCTGGAACTGCTGCTCGAGGAACTTGAACTGCTGGAACTGCTTGAGGAGCTGGATGAAGAACTTGAAGAGCTTGACGTGCTACCACCGCAGGCGGTGAGTAATAGGGTACAAATTAAAGTAAAGCTGACTGCGCACACCGAGTTTTTTAGATGCATGGTTTTCTCCTAATCCTATTGGTTTTGTCATATTTTTAATTTGACTAAATAGTCATTCGAAAATGATTTTTCAGCCTTTTTTGTTTTTTTATTTATCGGGTCTATCGAAGCGAAAATAGGAAAAAACTTCCGGTCATTTTTCCTATTTTTGATGGGGTGGCAAAAATGGAGGAGAGAAAAGATAAATTTAAATAGTTATAAATCAGACAAATTTGGGATTTTGGGGTCCTCACCCTGAAATAAAAAAGGGCGCATGATGCGCCCTTTGGGTTTTGATAATTGAAGGAAAATTACAGACCTTGTAATGCTTCCTTCACGCCTTCGTAGGCTGGTTTTTTCTGCAGGCTGCCGTTCCACAACAATGGCCAATCGGGAACGGTTTGACCGTTGTGAGTTGTGGAGGAATACCAGCTGTCGGAGTCGGCAATACCCCAGACGGTGATACCACCGCGACGATTGGCTGGAACAGTGTCCATATAGGCTTTGATAATTTCCTTATAGCGCTGTTTCTGCGCGTTCAAACAGCTGTTGTCGCAGGATTGGCTGATGCGCGGCGGAGTGGCGTACGGGTTGTTGGTACGTACGTCGATTTCCGTCAGTTTGATTTTCAGGTTTGGATCCAGATCCAAAATCTTCTGCCAGGCGGCTTTGATATTGGTGATACTCGGCCAGTCAGGCAGCACGTGCATCTGGAAGCCGACGCCGTCAATCGGTGCGCCCTCTTGCAACAGGTAGGTGATCAGATTGACCAGACCATCGGTTTTATTGCCGTTTTCTTCTGTGTTGAAGTCGTTGTAGTACAGCAATGCGTCAGGGTCAGCCGCGCGCGCGGCTTTGAAGGCTTCGACAATGTATTCCGGGCCGTTGTATTGGGTGTAGAACACGGAGTGGCGATAGTACTCGGTTACCGGAGGTGTGGATTGCCCGGTGGTGTTGTCGGCGGGGTCAAACAATGCCTCATTCACTACGTCCCAGCTGAGCACTTGGCCTTTGTGTTTGGTCGCCACGCTTTGCACGTGGTTGATGAATTTGGTTTTGAAATCGCTGCCTGGGGTTTTTGCCCAGCTTGGCAATTGGTAGTCCGGGTGCCATACCAGTGCGTGGCCGTGAACGCTAAGGCCATTCTCTTGCGCCCAGGCAATCATTTGATCCGCGAGGGTGTTGGAGAAGTCGGTTTCGTTGTAGTAACTCATCTTCATCTGGTTTTCAGCGCTGATCTGGCTGAACTCGTGCTTGACGATATTTTGCCGTGGAGAGCTGCTGAGGAAGTTGGAGCCGCCGGATACGGAAACCGCAACGCCAACTGGGAAGTTCACCAGGGTAGCAAGACCTTCGCCGGTGGGCTCTTCTGGATCTGTACCTGGATCAGAAACTTCGCCATAAACCACAAAATCGTCGGCGTAGAAGCTGACTTCCTGGCCTTCGTCAAAGGTTTCGATAATGAAGGATTCGAAGGTGCCTTGAGGGACATAGGTGCCTGAAAGCTGAGCCCACTCGCTGGAGTTGACGGTAGCGGTGGCAATTTCGGTGTATTCCAGATAAGTCTCGGGGTCGCTGTCATCCACTAATTTGCCGGTCAACTTGATGACGGTTTCCGGCTGTTCTGCAGTCAGTTTTACCCAAACGGAGACGTCGTAAGCGTTGCCTGGAGTCAATTGGACGTTAAAGGTTGCGCCGTGCCACGCAGCCGAGCGATTGCTGACCAGAGCGCTGCCTGAACCGCCGTGTTTATCTTCGGTCGTGCGAATAACTTCTGCCCCTCCGCGACCACTCCAGTTGAGGATGCCGTTTTCCACATCGCCATTAACAGCTTGGTTGGTGCTGCCGCTTGAACTTGAGCTGCTGGAAGAACTTGAGGAACTGGAAGAACTGCTAGAGCTAGATGAGCTGCTAGAACTGGATGAGCTAGAAGAACTTGAAGAGCTGGACTCCTCTACAGCGTCGCATGCGGCAAGAGCACCCACGAGCAGCGCGACACAGCCATATCGGCTAACGGCCGATACCAATGACTGAAAAAGGGGTAAAGACATAAGAGAATTCTCCTGAAGGGCTTAAATTATTTTTGATCCGTAAAAAGGATTAGGGCGCTTTGATGGCTGTTGTGGTGACTCTGAAAATATTATTAAGACGGCGGACTGCCTGTATTGTGGGTGCTGGTGGACAATCGCCGTCATTTATTCGCCATGCAAAGCGCCATCCTTTCAGCTACAGCAAAAAATCGACAAAATTCAGGCGCCAATGATACTGGCATCGCATTTCTGGTCACAATACAAACAGGTAACTTGTGAGGTTTATCAAACTATTTCAGAAATTGCGGTCTCGAATGTTAAAAAAATGCTTTTTTAAAGTTAAAAAATAATCTTCGTGTCGGGCGAAACAGATTGGCGTTAGCGACAGATTTTCTGTCGGAAAAGACGGGATGTGGTTAAGAACGGATTCCTGGAAGTAAAAAAGCCGCCAGGGGATGGCGGCATATGCATGACTCTAGAGCAAACCCTTGATTAGAAGCGCGGGCTGGTGACCGCGTTAACCAATGGATCAGAATTCGTATTGAGCGCGGAAAATCGCCGAGCGACCTTTGCCGGATTCGATTTCTTTCGGGCTATCCACGTCGGATTCTGCAAGGTTCAGCATCAGTTTGACTCTGCCAGTCGCATAATAGTTCACGCCCACCATCAGCGTATCTGCTTGCAAATTGCGGTCGATATCCGCCAATTCGATCTGGCTGTAGCGCGCAACCAATTCCCACGCACCCGCTTCACCCGTCGGCTTTACGCTGCTAAATGAGCCTTTTTTGTAGGAGCGGCTGTCCTGGGTGAGGAAAAAGCTGGCGAGAACGTAGTAACCGGAATAGGTGGTATCCGGAATCGGGTCGCCAGTGGTTTGCTCTTCGATTTTCTGTTCCATCCACTCGGCTTGTAAGGATGCGCGGCCAAACACCGCGGCACCTTCAAGCGAGTACTGGCTGATTTTGTCAGCGTTGATGCGTCGACCTTCAATAATGCTGCCTGCAGCATCGACTTCGAGCGATTCATTGATGCGATGCTGATTGCCCTGCATATCCCGCTGTGAACCACTGAAACCCAAATGGATCAGGCTGGTTTCTGTGAGCAGTGGGTTATAGGTCAAACGAGTTGTCAGGGCATAGCCGTCCAAACCATCTTCGTCTTCAGACGTGCGGAAACCGCCGAGATTAAAGGTATAACGGTCGCTGTAACGGGAGACCAACAAGCCGTAATTGCGACCGGGCTTAAAGGATTCGGTCACAATACTTCTTTCCGCGGTGTTAATGCTCTTGGAGCCGGTGGTATTTTCCAGGCCAAAAGGTTCTTTCATTTTGCCGAAAGTGAAATTCGCGTGCGGCCATTTAGTATAGCGGACATAACCATCAGTGATGCTGACTTCGTTGTTATCGTCGTCGATATCAATTTCGAATTCCGCTTCCCAGCCTTTTTTGGATTCGTGTTTGAGGCCTATGCGGGCGCGTCGAATTTCCCATTCACTCCCTTTTGCCTGATCGTTATGAGCGCCTTCGAAATAGGAAAAGCCGGTTTGCAATACGCCTTTTATTTCAAAGTCTGGTGGGGTAGCTGCTAGGGCACTGAGTGGAGTTGCGGCCAGGCCAACTAAAGCAAGACCTAGTTTTGTTTTAGTCATAAAAGCTCTGATGGTTGATGAATGTTTTTAAGCAAATAAGGCTTATGGTGGAAGAAACGACAGAGACTGTAAAGGTTCGTCGGGGTGCAAACAGGTAACTGCATCACACATGACAGGATTGTAATGTGGGGGAGTTTGGACCACAGAAGTGCACTTGGCCTTTAAAGCAGGGTCCGGTTACTTAGCCTCTAGCTTCTTTTATTGATGGAGGCGATAGGACCTGATAGTGAGATGGATGGCGTTCGTCATATGGTCAAACGGATAATTTTCCTGCTTGCGTGATTATTCTTCTCCCTGTCGATCATCATGGATTTTCCCTCTTCAAAATGTTCCCCTTCGTTTTGTTGGTGCGGAGATTTTTCGGTTCGCCATTAAATTATTGATGTGTTAATAAAATAGATGTTGAAAATATTCTGAATGAGGTGTGTTATTGCGCGTTGAGGTAATGGTAAACAGGAGCTGTGTGTTTCAGGAGTTTTGCATCGTGGAGTTGTTGTAGTTGGAAAAACAAAATCGGAAGTCGCATCAAAAAAATGACCGCGCCTAGTTGGTTTTTGAGAAGGCTTTCTGGCAACAATCGAGAAGAGGCAAAATATGAAAATAACAAGGTTAAACTCTTGGTGGGCAGGTGCATCGGTTGGAGTTTTCTTTAGCATGGCTGCGGCCTCTGCTTATGCACAAACGGCGAATACCACCTTCAAAATCGGTGGATTTGTGAAACTGGATGTCATTTCCAGTGGATATGATGACGGAGATCTTCCGGCTGGCAATTTAGGTCGGGATTTTTATGTGCCGTCCAGTATTCCAGTCGGCGGTGAAAACGAGAGTCGCGATATCGATTTTCACGCTAAGTCATCCCGAATAAATCTGGAAAGCAAGACCGAGATTGACGGGCACACCATCGGCGGTTTTGTCGAATTCGACTTTTTAACGCCCAGCGGCGGCAACGAAAGAACCACCAATGCCTATCAGCCGCAACTGCGCCACGCCTATCTCACCTACAACAATTGGTTGTTCGGTCAGAGCTGGACCACTTTTCAAAATGTTGCTGCCTTGCCGGAAGTTTTGGACTTTATTGGCCCTACCGACGGTACAGTGTTCGTCAGACAAGCGCAGGTGCGCTATACCCTCGGCCCTTGGCAGTTCTCTTTGGAAAATCCCGAAACTTCCATCAACCAAACGGATATAGACGATGACGCACTGCCGGATATTGTTGCCCGTTACAACTGGGCGGCGGATTGGGGCAGTCTTTCAGTGGCGGGAATTCTGCGCGATCTTCGTTATGACGGAACCTCTGAAGGCAATGGCTTTGACGATAATGTCACCGGTTATGGGGTAAGCGTTGCGGGCAAAATTCCGCTTGGCAGCAATGGCAACGATATAAGATTTATGGTCACCACGGGGACCGGCTTGGGGCGTTACGTAGCGCTCAATGCAATTAACGATGCAGCGATTGATGGCGATGAATTGGAAGCGCTGGATGTGACATCGGCTATGGTGTCATACCGCCAGGTGTGGAATTCCAAATGGCGCTCCAATATCAGCCTCTCCCTTTTGGAAGGTGACGATAGTAATTTGATTGCGCCAACCCAGACCAAAAGCACTCAGTCCGTTCGTGCCAATATTCTCTATTCACCCGTCAGCAAAATTACCCTGGGTGCAGAATTGATGTATGCCGAGCGTGAATTGCAGAATTCTGCGAAAGGGTCAATGAATAGGTTGCAGTTTTCTGCCCGCTATGACCTATAAGATTTATGACCTATAAAATTTATGTTTTGCAGCCTCTCCCTGGCCAGGGGGAGGTATCAATTTGACTGCCGCAATATTTCCCCCACCGAAAATCGCGAGCGGCTGATTTGCGCGAGCAGCAGTAATGCGCAGCCGTAGGCATCTTCCAATGCGTGATGTTCAACTGCGCTTTCCGGCAAACCATAACGTTGCAAACAACTGCGCAGTTGCAGAGCATCTTGGCTAAGGGCTAATCCCTGGCGTTGCAGGCGCGATTGTTCGATCGCCAAGGTATCAATAAAGGTTAATTTGGCTTTTCCACCGAAGCAACGCTGAATTGCACTGCCGAGAAATGCGCGTTCGATAGGGGCGTGATGGGCAACAAAAATGTATCCAGCGTACCGCTCCAACAAATCCGTGAGTACATCGTGAAGGCTTTGCGCATTTTTCAAATCGCTATCCAGCACCCCGTGAATGGTTGCGCTTTGGCCGACGCTGACAGGGCAGGTGACAAGATGGTGATTCGCTTCGCCGAGAATGATTTCCCGTTGTCGAATCGGCAGCCATCCAATGCTGATAATATGATCTTTGCTGGCATCCAGTCCGGTGGTTTCCAAATCCAATACCAGAAGAGGGCAGGTGGTAATCGGTGTTGTGCGATCGGGAATAGGAGTGGAATTGAATTTTTTCAACACGGGCGCCATAGCGTTTTCGTGCTGACGGAACCAGTTGAATGCCACGCGACACCTCCTCTATAAGTCCCGGCAAAATCGAAGTCGCAACGCTGCCTGGGCTTGGATGATCACTTGGAAACTGTCTTTCAATTGTTCGCGCTGCAATACATGCAATTGCTGCGGGTTGATCAAATTGCTTGGGCGGTGGGAGCTGACCTCACCCGTGGGTGGTACTTCACCGGCAGGCGACAGGTGCTGTTTGTGCTGCCGCCAGCGCAAATTGGCAATAACCTCAAATGCGTCCAGGAGATTTTGTCCGTCCTTTTCATCGAGAATTTTTTGCTGCATCAAACGCTGCAAGCGTTCGCGCGTGCTGACAGTGCTGATACCTGCTGACAAAGCGTAAACTCGCGCGATATCGGTAATCAGACTGAGGCCGCGTTTTTTTACATCGACGCCGGATTCACCGTCCGCATTTTTTTCCAGAATAAAATTTCTCAGCATGCTGAGCGGCGGTGTGCGCTCCAGTGCGGCGTTGGCGAGATGAAAGAAAAATAACGAATTCTGCACCACAAATGGTTGCAACCGCTCATGCAGTTCTGCCACTAAACTCAAGTCGCCAGCAATTCCTCGCGCATCGAAAAAAATTACGGAACCCAAAATGGATTCCGCATCGGGGGAATGAATGAAATTCAAAAATTTGCGCATCCAGCCGTCGAGGCTCAGACGCAATTCCGGATTGCTTGCCATGATATTTCCGGGACACAAGGGAATGCCGCAGCGCGCAAGGCCGCTGCACACAAAATCGGCGAGCTTGGCAAAATATTCTGCCGCCTCCTCTGTGACTTCTCGTTCCAATAACAAAGCGTTGTCCTGGTCGGCGTTGATACTTTGGTCCATGCGCGCTTGCGAACCGAACGCCAGCCAACAAAAGCGACAGGGTGCAGGACCGAGTTGTTCTTGTGCCAAATACACAAGGCGTTGTGTGAGTGCGTCTGTGATCAGGGTGATGATATGGCTGACTTCATGACCCGGTACTTCCTGTTGCGCAAGATCTGCCAGCAGAGCCGGTAATTGCGCGGCGCTTTGTTGCAAACTTTCAATATCCATTTGGTGATGGATATCGCTGATCACATAGACCGGATGTTTTTGCTGTGCACGGATAATATCGGTGAGCGTAATCATGCCGTAACTTTTGCCGCGGTCAGTGACGGGTAAGTGGTGTACGTTGTGCCGACTCATGGTCAACACAGCCTCAAACACAAACGCGCTTTTTTCCACGCAACGCGGCGACCGACTCATGATGTTTTCAACCGGCGTAGCGGTATCGAGTTCTTGCGCCACAACCCGGCTGCGCAGATCCCGGTCGGTAATAATGCCGACCAATTGTCCTTCTTCCTCCACCAATAACGACGACACACGATTTTCCGTCATTAAACGCGCGGCGTCGGCAACACTGGCGCCCGGCGCAATCACCACTTTTTTGGTGGAAATGAGGTCCTCGATCTTTACGGTGATGCGGGGATTGGTATTGGGCTCGTGGTATTGATGTAGTGCTCGCCGCGTCAGCCCTTCGAAATATCCTTTGAAGTGTCCGCTATGATGCAAGCATTCGTGAAACGCTTCGGCCGTGAGCCGATAAATCAAACCGTCTTCTTCGCACACCAAGCGGTCAGATTGCACGCCGGGCTTTATCAGAGCGTCGTAGCCGTAACAATCGCCGGAGACTAATTGGGTGTGGCGGTTGTTGTGTTCGTCAATCAGAGAAAAACGCCCAGAACGGATGATCACCAGGCGCCCGGTTGGCGGGTCGAGAATTTCTTCAGAAGTGCAATAAAGAACCGAAAGGTGGCGAATGACGACTTCCAATGTCGCAAGGTCGAGATAACAAAAGGGCGCGGTATCGGCGAGAAATCTGTGGATCTCCGACGGCTGCATCAGGTATCTCCGATTCCAGTGAGGGCTCTGCGGCAGACAGTATTAAGCAGAGCATCATCTGCAGACAAGCGGAACCATTGCTCGCTGAGTGATTCTCCCTGTTGGGGGATCTGCAGTTGCTCATTGAAATCGGCGCGCGCGTTTTGGCCGCAGTGAAAAACCTGATGTACCCGTCTGGCCGACATACGTCGCTCGAACAAATAAACCTCCGCGAGTACCAGGTCTGGATTGATGGTGTTGACGGCGGCTTTGCCAACGCGCACGGCAATAAAACGCACGGTTTGCGGATAGAGATAACTCCAGGGACGCCAGGGGGCAGCCTCTTCGATTTGCCGGACCACTGTGACGTCATTCGGCAGCAGGCTTTTTTGATGGGGAAACCAGTTGTATTCGCTGTAAATCTGAAACGCCAACATAGCCCCGCCTGCAACCGCAGGAATACCCCAGCGCGGCAGTTTCCAGCGAGTGATCATCCGGACGATCAAAAGAACGCCTGCGGCACCCACGCCGGCAAAAAGGGTGGCGATAAATTCCCAAAACATGAAGAGCCTTAAATAAAAAGGGCTTTCCCAGGAAAGCCCACGATTGAACGAATGTATATTGCTTTTAGTGGCCTGTAGCGGCTCCAGCGCCGCGCGGATAACGGACGCTTTCGACCAATTCCTGAATCTTTTTCGGTGGCGGCGCGGTGAAAGCAGAAACCGTCAGAGCGACCACAAAATTGATCACAGCACCGACTGCACCAAATGACAATGGGGATATGCCCAGCAGCCAATTGGCTTCGGTATTGGCGAAGGTAGCCGTGCCGGGGATAAAGAACCAGCCGAGGTACAGGAAGATGTAAACCACGGTGGAGATAAAGCCGGCGAGCATGCCACAAATCGCCCCGATGCTGTTTACGCGCTTGGAGAAAATTCCCAGCATCAACGCCGGGAAAATAGACGCGGCGGCAATACCGAAGGCGAGCGCCACCACCTGCGCGGCAAAGCCCGGTGGATTGATGCCCAGCCAAGTGGACACCACTATGGCCACCGCCATGGAAATCCGCGCCGCCAGCAATTCGCCGCGATCACTGATATCCGGCTTGATCCAGCCTTTGATCAGGTCGTGACTTATCGCGGAAGAGATCGCTAACAACAAGCCTGCGGCAGTGGAAAGTGCCGCAGCCAGACCACCTGCGGCAATCAGACCGACAACCCACGCAGGCAGGTTGGCAATTTCCGGGTTGGCCAAGACGATGATGTCGTTGTTCACAGTCATCTCATTGCCGTTCCAACCACGCTCCTGAGCGGTTTGCTGGAACGCGGGCGCGTCGTTGTAATACTGAATGCGACCGTCGTTGTTTTTATCCTCGTATTTAATCAGTCCAGTGGCTTCCCAGTTTTTGATCCAATCTGGCCGGTCTTCGTAGCGAATGGAGGCCTGTTCTGCGCCGTCGGGATAAATCGTCGTCAACAGATTCAAACGTGCCATGGCCGCCACCGCCGGAGCGGACAAATATAACAGTGCGATAAACACCAGCGCCCAACCGGCGGACCAACGCGCGTCGGCCACTTTGGGAACCGTAAAAAAGCGGATGATTACGTGGGGCAGACCTGCGGTACCGATCATCAATGACAAGGTCAGCAGAGTCATGTTCAGCTTATTGGGAACATCTGCGGTGTAATCCTGAAAGCCCAGTTCGCGCACAACGCTGTCCAGTTTTGAAAGCAGCGGGACACCCGATTGAGTGTGGTCTGAGAACAAACCGAGGGGAGGGATGGGATTACCGGTCAGGTGGATAGAAATAAAAATCGCCGGAATCGTATAAGCGATGATCAGCACTACGTACTGAGCGACCTGAGTGTAGGTAATGCCCTTCATGCCGCCGAGCACTGCATAGAAAAACACAACTATGGCGGCAATGATCAATCCCGCAGTGCTGCTTACCTCCAGAAAGCGGGAGAACGCCACGCCCGCGCCGGTCATCTGGCCGATTACGTAGGTCACCGAGATCACGATCAAACACACAACCGCCGTTAAGCGCGCGCCTGAGCTGTAAAAACGATCGCCGATAAATTGCGGCACCGTGAATTTGCCGAACTTGCGCAGATAGGGCGCGAGCAACATGGCTAGCAGAACGTAACCGCCCGTCCAGCCCATCAAGTAGGTGGAACTCCCGTAACCGCCTGCGGAAATAATGCCGGCCATGGAAATAAAAGATGCGGCAGACATCCAGTCAGCTGCGGTCGCCATTCCGTTGACCACCGGATTGACCCCGCTGCCTGCGACATAAAATTCTTTGGTGGAGGCGGCGCGCGACCAAATGGCAATCGCAATGTAAAGCGCAAATGAGCCGCCCACGAACAGCATATTGATGGTGAATTGGCTCATAGATCAGTCCTCGTGAACGTCGAATCGTTTATCGAGGGCGTTCATGCGCCAGGCATAGAAAAAGATCAAAACTATAAAGGTGATAATTGACCCTTGCTGGGCAAACCAGAATCCCAAATCAGTACCGCCAACTGATATGCCCGCCAGCAGCGGACGCAAGAGAATGGCAAATCCATAAGACACTAATGCCCAAACAATCAGGCACCCCAGAATCAGGCGCAGGTTGGCGCGCCAGTATTGCTCAGCACTACTGTTTTTATCGCTCACATTCGACTCCTCGGTATTAACGTTATTGTTGATTCGATGAATGTTGTTTTTGATGTTGCTGGCCGGAATACGAACCGGGTGTTCGTGACGTATGCTTCGTTGTCTGTGTGTCACCATGGCACAGATTAAAAGCGACGACGTGTTGAGTCTAGCACTGTCGTTTAGCGAGACAATCCATTTTTATTGACCGTCGGCCATTTATCGATAATCGGCTCCCGGCGAAACGGAATTTCTTTTCCATGGGAAGCATATCTTCAGTAGAACAATATCTCCGCCAGATCGCGCATTTGAAATTCTGGCGCCAGCGCATTTGATGTTGTTATGTAATGCTGCTGTATATTCCGTTCCTGCTGCGCTAGATCATCTACGTTCTGTTTTACAAAAGCTTGCAAAATTCTCTCAGACCCTTGGTGGTTTTTTGCTTTTGTGCTGCGACGGGAATGTGGTTCGCAACATTTGACAGGTATTTTCCCGGCGGATTTTTCGAGTTCGTAATGCAGGCATGCTAATTGCGTACGGGCAAGCTCGGTTGACATGAAAATGAAAGAGCATGTCACCCATAACTCAAACGGAGGATTAACAATGAAAACTTGGCTTATGTGTATTTTGTTGGGCATTTTTTCAGTCTGCAGTTTGACTGGCTGTGAAACCATGGAGGGCTTTGGGCGCGACGTCGAAAAAACTGGCGACAAAATTGAAGATGCTGCCGACCGATAAACGTGTCTTCAATGTGGATTCATTAAATTCGGAACACTTTGGCGCTTTTTGATTTAGGCATATTTTAAGTGCCAACAGGACAAGCGCAATTGAAAAAGTGTCCGCGCCATTAGGGGGAAAAGGGGGCGTTGGCCATGTTCCTCAGGCTGTTAAACCAATAAGGATTTCTGTGCATCGAAGGGTTAGTGACTGTATCGAAATCTAAAAACCACATTGATGAATCCACTTATTGAAGCACCCTCTGGGTGCTTTTTCTTTTCGGCGGCTTCACTTCTAGTAGGCTGAATACATTTTCCAGTGGATTGGTATCAGGTTACAGGCTGCTGGGAGACTAAAGAAAAAGGCAGCTTGCGCTGCCTGTAAAGTAACTGTCAGGGAGGAAATTATTCGTCGTCGACTACACTGCTGTAACGACTTTCGTCGTATTTGAATTCCTGCGAATCCTTAATTTGAGCTGCATCTAATTGCGTTTCCCAAATCAGTTGATTGCCGGACAGTCTTACGGAGTCCAGCGGGACCACTACTTCTTTTTTGCCTATACCCATAAAGCCGCCGGCTTTGACCAGCAGTGCGCCGGAGCCGTCTTGCGATTGAATAACCTGCGAGACCTCACCGATTTCTTTTTGCTGCAAATTAAGAATTTTGCGGTTAGCCAAAGAGTTGACCGGCACTTCCTGCAGCTCGGCACCGTCGGAGCTCAAGTGAACTACTTGCCCCGAATAGGTTGTGCCGCCGGTAATGCTACCCGGCTGGGCATTTTCGGAACCGGCGGCGAGAGAGCTATCTTCACCAAGCGCGCTGTCTTGCGAGCTATCGCTGCTGATCGCGCCGTCGGTAGGGGAGGGGCGGTTGGTATCGGATACGCCTGTGTCGTATTCGCCTTTGCTTTGCATGCCTCGGTCACGCCAATTTTGATCGCTTACAGCGCCATCATCTCCGCGGCGGTTGGTGGTGCGGTTGGAAGTAATTCCGTCGTCTGCGGAACTGGTTCCAGCGCTGGATGGATCTTCACCAAATGAATTTGGCTGATTGATACCATGGTCTTGTTGAGGATTAGTGTTGGGTGTTGCTTGGTTAACTGTATCGCCAGTTTGCGCGGACAAATTAGCGCTTAACAAAAGCAAGCTGCTGACCATTGCCGCTGAAACGCCGCGCAGCAGGAGAGATTTTGTTATTGAATTGTTCATAGTGATCTCCTATACGTTTATCAACGTAAGATTTCAAAAAATGCCTGCCGAAATAAATTTCCCTTGTAACGCTGGGCTAAGGTGCACCAGATGCTTCCATTCCAAAGCTCGATGCAAAGCACGCGCCATGCTCGTAATGACTGAATCTTCCTGCATTTGTCGTAAATATCGCCACAAACATCTATTGCGAAGCCGTTTGCTATTTTTTGGTGCCACTTGGTTAATTTTTGTATTTGTATGGTGTGCAAGCTTTGTAAGCCTTACCAAATAGAAGAGAAACTTTTTGAATATGCTGCGTCTTGTAAAAAGCTTTAAGCTTTGATTGTGTTGTGTATTTTCATTTTGGCGAAAAATAATTGGTCGAAATGGAACAAAATGCGAATGAGTAGCTCGGCTGGAATACAGGTTGCTATTAGCTAGTCAGGCTTCTGTTATTGGTGCTCAAAGTTTTTACGATGGAGGCTCTTGGGGTTTTAGAGCTTTGCATTGGGGTTGGCATTTACCTTCATCGTATTTGTATTCCTGCAGTGTGAATCCATTAAGCAGTGCGTGAATCCATAAATGGTGATGGAAACTTTAAAGCCTTGGGTGCTCAAGAGGCGCTGTTCAATTTGTTTTCATGAGGTTGTTTTACGTTTGTAGCATCATGTGATGATGGAGGGCGTGGTATGTCTAGAGAAAAACCTTACAAAGCAATTACGACGTTTGTTGTGGTGGCCGCCACGGCAGTAATGATTTTTTATTCCGAGCAAGCAATGGCTGGGCAGAAGAATTCATTTCAGGTTTGTGTTGTGCAACAGGGATAATTTCTGGTGGGGCGTTGGATGTCGCATGGCCGAATCATTTTGCCGAAAGGAATCATCTTTGACAAAAATCATCATTGGCAAAGAAGATGTCGGGTGACAAGGATGTCACCCAGAAGCCGTTTCTGGTCAATTAAATAAGTTTATGTTTGCGCAATTGCGAACGCAGTTGATGATAAGTCAATTGTAGAAGTTTTGCGGCATCTCTCTGATTAAATTTGGCTTCTTCCAAGGCGCGCGTCAAATAGAGTTTTTCCTGTTCCCGGCAGTGGTCTTTGAAGTCGACCGGCAGTTTTAGTTTGGTAATGGATTCCGCCTTTAATTCCTCAGTCGCTTTTTGTTTAGACTCGGTCGCTGGTCTGAAGGGCGAAGCAAACGGATCCAAAATAATTTCATTAATCATCTCGTCTGTGTCGCGGAAACGATAGACACTGCGCTCCACTGCATTCTTTAATTCCCGAATATTTCCCGGCCAGGAATAATTCAATAGCATCGATTGCGCGCGAGTGGAAAATCCGGGGAAGTACGCCATGCCGAGTTCTTTGCAGAGGGAAACGGCAAAAAATTCCGCAAGTAGCAGTATATCCTCTTGTCTTTCACGCAAAGGGGGGAGGGTAATTACATCAAACGCCAGGCGATCCAATAAATCGTGGCGAAATTTGCCTGCTTTCGCCAGGGAGGGCAGGTCTTCATTGGTGGCGGCGATCAGGCGAACATCTGCATGTTGGCTGGTATTGCCGCCGACCCTTTCATAATCCCCGTACTCAATAAAACGCAGGATTTTTTCCTGAGTCCGCAGCGACATAGTTGCCAATTCATCGAGAAAAAGGGTTCCGCCATCGGCGCGCTCGAAGCGTCCCACATGGCGTTTGGAAGCGCCGGTAAAGGCACCGGCTTCGTGGCCAAACAATTCGGATTCGAGCAGTGATTCACTCAACGCTGCGCAGTTCATTTTGACCAGCGGCTTCATCCATCGGTCCGACAGAAAATGCAGTCGCTCGGCGATCAATTCTTTGCCGGTGCCGCGTTCGCCGACGATCAGTACCGGCCGGTTCAGGCGGGTGAGCTGCGACACGTGCTCCAGCACCGCCAGAAAAGCGTTGGATTCGCCCAAAAGCTTATGTTCGGTCATTGAATGCCCTGGTTGTATATTCGATAGGCTATATTAGCCAACCTTTAGCTATTTTGGCTAAGTATTAGCGGAAATAGTCAATAAGCTGTGTGAATATTAGGTGGCAATAATAATAAAAATCTTTTAAAAACAATAGGTTGAAGGATTTCTATGGTTTGGCACAAAAGCTGTAATAGCTCCCGCGTCACATGACGTTCATCCGAATCTGCCATACACATAGAGTCAAGGAGCATAACCATGGGTATCTTCTCCCGTTTTTCCGACATCATTAACTCCAATATCAACGCGCTGCTGGACAAGGCCGAGGACCCGGAAAAAATGGTCCGCCTGATCATTCAGGAAATGGAAGAAACCCTGGTGGAAGTGCGCACGGTTTCTGCCAAGGCGATCGCTGATAAAAAAGAACTCACCCGCCGCAAGCAGTGGTTGCTGGACCAGGCAGATACCTGGCAGAGCAAAGCGGAGCTGGCTTTAACCAAGGGGCGGGAAGATTTGGCGAAAGGTGCTTTGGCTGAACGGCTCAAACTTGTCAACGATGCGCAGGCGGTGGATGTTGAATTGGAAACGTTGGAGAACAGCCTGATCGAATTGGAAAATGAAATCAGCCAGCTGCAACAAAAAATCGCCGAAGCGAAAACCCGGCAGAAAACTTTGGTAATGCGCCACAACGCTGCTACGTCCAAACTTAAAGTGCGCAAAACCTTGAGCGGAAATTCAGTGCAAGAGACTTTGTCTCGCCTGGAAGGTTATGAGCGCAAATTGGATGAGCTGGAAGGTCGAGTGGAATCCTACGATCTGGGCAAAAAATCATTGGCCGATGAAATCGATCAACTGGCCAAAGATGAGGAAATCGAAGCCCAATTGACAGCGCTGAAACAAAAGCTCGGCAAGTAACATCATCAAGTTAAAAGGAGATCGTTATGGTTGGTGTAGCACAGGGGATAATGGCGCTGAGCTTCGCGTTATGTCTATTGATCATTCCGCTATGGCTTATGACCCGTATATTCGGCCGAGGCCGCTGTTCTAGAGGCACATCGGAGGAGGAGCGCAATAAAATCGAGCGGTTGCTGCAAATCGCAGAAACCATGGAAAAACGCTTGGTGACTTTGGAAGCCATTCTCGACAAACAACACCCTAACTGGAGGCATGACCTATGAGCCGTTTTAGTGGTGATCGCAAACTCTATCGCAATCGCGCCAAAGGTATAGTCGGTGGGGTATGCGCAGGACTGGCGGATTATTTTGAAGTCGATCGAAAATTGGTGCGCATCTTATTTGTGGTTGCGCTTTTTATGACGATGCAGGTCGCATTGATCGCCTACATCATCGCCTATTTCGCATTGGACAATGATCCAAATTCGTTAATGGGTGAAGACGGTCGATTAAAAAGCCGTTTCGACAGCAGCTACGAGCGCAAATCTGTTCTCAATAGCGTGCAGGACAGGTTTGAAACGGTGGAGCAGAGAATTCGGCGGCTGGAAGCTTATGTCACCTCCAAGCGCTTTCAGTTGAGGGACGAGATTGATCGGTTGTGATAGATAAAAATCCGGCTTCCGCCGGATTTTTTTGCTATTTCAACTTGTATGGAAAATGTCCTAGTAAGGCAATCCCGCCACCTGCAAATCCAATTTCCAAACAGCGCCCGCGCCTGTAATAAACAGCGTTTTTCTTTCAGGCCCTCCGAACGCAGCATTAGTGACATTAGCGTCGACTTTGATAACGGCCAAATCTTCACCTGCTGGCGAAATCACGCGAATTCGCTGCTGGCCGTGTTCGGTCACGTATAAATTGCCAAGGCAATCCACCGCCATGCCATCAGGTCCGTCGATAACAGCAATATCGCGGCCTTCACCGACGTTGCCATCTTCTATCGGATAAGCGCGCAATACGCTGCCACCTGCTACGTAGAGTGTGGATTCGTCTGGAGATAGAGAAATTCCGTTGGGATTATTCAGCGAATCGTCAACGACGGTGATTGTCACTCCGTCAAATTGATAAACCCGGGTTTTGGGTTGTCCTCCGGGAGCGGCTGAGCGCTGGTAATCCGGATCGGTGAAATAAAGAATGCCTTTGCTGGAAATGGTCAAGTCGTTGGGAGAATTGAAGGCATCGTCTTCGAACTTATTGACGAGCACATCGCGCTCTCCCTTGGCGGGATCATAAAAAATGGAAATAGCTTTGCGATCGTGCGTGGCAGCCAGGATCATGCCGTCTTTGGTCGCCGCCAAACCATTGCTGCCGCTGTTTTCGATAGCGGTGGTAACCGTGCCATCCGGATGCAATACCTGGATACGCGAAGGAAAACCTTCGGAAAACAGAAAATCGGAAAAATACAATTTATCGCCAATCCATACGGGGCCTTCATAGAGTCCAGCTTCAGTACGAGTGGTGTTCGCGCCAGGAATTCTTTCTGCGACCAGTTCGCCACTCGGTGCTGTTCCGGGTTGGGCAGGGCAGGTCCAGGATGCGGTTGCGGTTTCGACTTTTTCTATCGGCGCTGCAGTTTCCGGTTCGTGTCCCGCGTGGGAGGAATGATCATCAACGCTGGCATTTTTATTTCCACATCCGGCAATAGCCAGCAATATGCAGCTGGCGAGTAATTGTTTTTTCATTTTTATAAACTCTTCTAATGGTCGTAAGTTTGTGTGGACGAGCGATTTGTTTTGCCCCCCCTTTCTAAGGGGAGGGTTGGGGTGGGGTTAAAATCTAAACCGTCAAAACATTTTTCGCCGGCAAATCCCGAATGCGAATGCCGGATGCGTGATAGATCGCATTGATAATGCTGGGAATCACCGCAGGCAATCCGGGTTCGCCAACACCGCCGGGTGCATGATTGGACGGAATCAAATGCACGTGCAGCGGCGGCACTTCCGGCATGCGTGAGACGGGATAATCGTGGAAATTGGATTGTTCGATTGCGCCATTTTTTATGGTGATCTGACTGGATAACGCAATGGAAAGTCCCATTATCATCGCGCCTTCCATTTGCGAACGCACGCGGTCGGGTGTAATGGCGAGACCGCAATCGATCGCGGTATGCATTTCCAATACTTCCACTTTTTTGTCTTTGACGCGCACCTTGGTCGCAGCGGCGCTATAGGAATTAAAACTGTTGGAATAGGCGATTCCCCAGGCTTCACCCGCAGGCAATTTCTGCTCGATTTTGGCTTTGTCGGCAACTGTATTGATGACCTGTTTCATGCGGCGTGTATCTACCGCATGGTCATCGTTGAGCTGATCGTAATTGGTCCAGCCGGTAAAACCTTCTTTGCGCGGGTCGATAATGCGATCTTCGCCCAATAAATTCAGCCACATCTGCCGCGTGCTGATGCCGGCTTTGACGGCGAGTTCATCGACAAAACAGCTGAGCGCAAAAGCGTTGTGAAGGTTTTGCACCGCGCGGAACCAGCCGATCCGCACATGCGCAGGAGCGGGTTGAACTTCGCAACTGAAATTGTTCAACACAAAGGGAATATCGGCAAAACCTTGTTGCAGCAGCATATCGGCGGGAATATCGGATTTGCCGTCAAACGTCCAACCAATCGGCGGATGGGCAACGCGCTGTACCCAAAAATCGGCGGATTTTTTCTCGTTGATTTCCGCCTTGCAATAATTCGCGGCTATGGAGTGATAAAAACCGTGGCGCACATCGTCTTCGCGCGACCAGATGACTTTTACGGGTTTACCTGTCACTTTTGCCAATTCAACAGCTTCCAGGGTGAAATCGTTTTTGCCTTTACGCCCAAACGCACCGCCCATCAAAGTGGTATTCACTTCCACTTTATCGCCGTCTTTTTGCGGATCGAGACCCAATTCACCGAGAATCAAACCTTTGCCCCATTGTGGCGTTTGCGTTCCCGTCCAGACCGTGCATTTGCCATCTTTAATGATGGCAGTAGCCGCTGGTGTTTCCATGGACATATGGTGGTGATAGGGCATGGTGTAAACAGCTTCAACCGTGCGCTCGGGATTGTATTGGTGATCGTCGATCTTCCCTTTGCCGCGCACCACTTTGCCGGGTTGCTGAACTTTTTCGGTCAAGGCCTGTTTGTAGGTTGCGGAATTGTGGTCAGCGTTGCTGCCGAGATCCCATTCCACTTTTAATTTTTTGCGGCCTTCGATGGCCGCCCAGGTATTAGTGGCGAGCACTGCAACGCCCGATACAGGGCGCGCATCGACGGGAAGTGGACGGTCTTTCAATTTAATGACGTCGACAACACCGGCGACTTTTTTCGCTTCTGTCGCATCGAATTTTTTGACTTTACCGCCGACCACCGGTGGCCGTTCGATACTGGCGATCAACATGCCTGGCAACTGAATATCCTGCGCATAAACTGCCTTGCCTTGCACGATGTCCTGGTGACCAATCAATTTGACGTCTTTGCCAATCAATTTAAATTCATTGGCTGATTTAAGTTTTACCCAATCGGCATTGGGCACAGGCAATTTGGCTGCATCAGCGGCTAAATCACCGAACGCGATTTTTTCGCCAGTTTTGGTATTTACCACAAAATGCTGCTGCGCTTTCACTGCGGATTTTTCCACCTTCCAGCGATTCGCTGCAGCTTGTTCCAACATGTCACGCGCTATAGCGCCCATTTGGCGGATATGGGTAAAAAATTTGCGGATGGATGCGGAGCCGCCGGTGCTTTGATCGCCGTAACGCGCATCGGCTTTGCCGAGAGAAACGGTAACGCGCGACCAATCAGCCTCCATTTCGTCGGCAATGATTTGCGGCACGCTGGTGTTGATGCCTTGGCCCATTTCCATACGGTGGCAAATAATATTGACCGCACCGTCCGGACTTAAGCTGACAAAATAGCCAAGCGCTGCAGCTGAAGGATTTGGTTGTGCGTTAACGGCTGCGGCGCTAATACCTGGAAGGGATGTGCCGAGCACCAGTGCGCCTGCACCTATACCCAATTGCGCGAGAAAATCCCGACGGGTTACCTGAAAAATGGGAGTCATTTATACACCCTCCTTTTTCTTCACTTCTTGGATCATCACAGCCGCTGTTTGAATCGCTTTTTTGATGCGCGGGTAGGTGCCGCAGCGGCAGATATTTCCCTGCATATAATTTTCGATATCTTTTTCGGAAGGATTGGGTATTTGTTGGAGAAGCGCTGCCGCAGTCATAATCTGGCCGCACTGGCAGTAGCCGCATTGGGCGACATTGTGTTCAACCCAAGCCTTTTGTAGCGGATGCAACTTGCCGTCTTTGGCTAGTCCTTCGATGGTGGTGATGTCCTGGTCGACTACGGCGGAGACCGGGGTAAGGCAGGAGCGGATGGGAATGCCGTTCAGATGGACTGTGCAAGCGCCACAAAGCCCGGCCCCACAGCCAAATTTCGTGCCCGTGAGATGCGCAAAGTCGCGCAGAGCGTAGAGCAGGGGCATATTGGGATCAACATCGAGGGGGATCGTTTGGCCATTGACCTTGAGTTGCACCATGGGATGACACCTTTCATTGCGCCGCTTGCGGCTGGTTGCGAGCGGCTTTCTGTCTAATGGATAGAGGTCGAATGGCGTCGATTATGGTCCATTTGGGATGGGGGAACAATGCCGAGATCGGGTTCTGCTGTTTCAACTCTTGATGCAATTAATCGTTGGAAGGTGCTGCGCTTTTCCAACCTTGGGAAAAGGCGCAGCGCCTTCCGACAAATAATTTAAAAACTCAACTCCAACTGCGCCGTTCCCGCATAAGTTTCCCATCCACCACCCAAAGCTTTGTAAATCGCCACCATATTGAGCAGCAATTGCGTTTCACTTTGGGCGAGTTGGGCGTTGATGTTGAGTTGTTCGCGTTGTGCGTCCAGCACGCTGAGAAAATCACTGCTGCCAATCTGGAATTTCTGCTGCGCAAGGCGCGCGGCTGTCGCGCTGGCGTGGGCGGCGTCGCGCAAGCGCAGACGGCGTTCTTCTTCGCGGGAGAAATGTTGTAGGGCGTTGTCTGTTTCCTCCAACGCCAGGGCGACGCGTTGTTCAAATTCCGTTAAGCGCACTTGCGTACGCGCATCCGCCGCTTTTATACGGGCGTGGACGCGGCCGAGATTAAAAGCGGCCCAGTGGATGCGCGGAGAAAAAATAAATGTCTCTGTCGGATCTTCGCCCAAGCGCGACCATTCCGTTGATAAATAGCCGAGACTGCCATCGATGCTGACGCGCGGATAAAGATCCGCGACGTGCACGTTATATTCGGCGACTGCGCCAACCAAAGCCTGTTCCGCGTATTGAATATCCGGCCGTCTTCGCAACAGCTGCACAGGATCGCCAACCGCCAGAGTTGTCGGCAACGAGGGCAGGGAACGAGGTTCAGTCAGTTCAGACTGCAATTGCCGTGCATCGCGGCGCGTTAACACAGCAAGTCGGTTAAGAGCCTCATTCACTTGCGCTTGCAGCGGCGGAATGCTCGCGCGGGTTAAATCCAATTGACCTTGCGCGCGGGCAATGTCCAGTTGGTTGCCGCGTCCTACTTCCAGCAAGCGCTGAATAAAGGCCAGTGATTCTTGCTGATTTTTGACGCTGTCCTGCGCCACCTGCAGCAAATATTGATTGCCGCGCAACATTACATAATTGGCCACTACTTCCGCGGCGACGCTGACGTGAGCTGCGCGCACATCGGCTGCCCTTGCCGCGACCTGCGCTTCACCCAAACGCACCTGATTGCGCACGCGGCCAAATAAATCCACCTCCCAGCTCGCGTCAAAACCAGCGGTATAAATATCGCGAATCGTTTCAGCGCCCGGCTGTAATAAATCCGCACTGGTTTTTTCCCGTGCATAGGCCACATCCGCTTCCACAGATGGCAATTGATGCAGACGTGCATTGCGCAATAATGCACGGGCTTCTCTCAATGATGCCTCCGCAATACGGATATCCTGATTGTGCGTCAATGCATCCTGCACCAGATTTTTGAGTGCATCATCGTCCAATTGTGACCACCAGGCGGCCACAGGCTGGCCGTTCAATAATCTGCCCTCGAGATTAAATTCCCCTGGCACATTCACTTCCGCCTGCGCGCGCACGTTTTCCGCACTTTTGTAACTGCTGCACGCGGCCAAGGCGGCGACCAGACTCAATAGCAAAAAGGATTTTCCGTGTTTCATGCTGCTGCTCCTGTGTGTTCTGTATGCCCAGTATGTTCTGTATGAGAGGTAGCTGGTAATTCGGCATGGGTCTGCGGCATGTAATATTGACGCTTGCCTTCCAATTTACGCAGCAGTACGTAAAAGATGGGGGTGAAAATCAGGCCGAAGAAGGTCACACCCAGCATGCCGGAGAATACCGCTATACCCATGACATTGCGCATTTCCGAACCTGCGCCAGTGGAGAACACCATTGGCACCACACCCATAATGAATGCGAAGGAGGTCATCAAAATCGGACGCAAGCGCATACGGCTGGCAGTGATGGCCGCTTGATAGGTGGCCATGCCACGCTGTTCCAATTCGCGGGCAAATTCCACGATCAGAATCGCATTTTTACTGGCCAGCCCTGCCAGCACAAATAAGCTGATCTGCGTAAAAATATTGTTGTCGCCACCTGTCACCCATACACCAAAAAGGGCGGACAAAATCGACAGAGGCACTATGGAAATCACGATCAACGGCAATGCCAAACTTTCGTATTGTGCAGCGAGTATCAGAAATACCAAGAGCAAGCACAAAGGAAAAATATAAATCGCAGTATTGCCCGACAGTACTTGTTGATAAGTGAGATCCGTCCACTCAAACACCATTCCCGGCGGCAGAGTTTCCGCGAGAATTTCGGCAATCGCATCCTGCGCCTGACCGCTGGAATATCCCGGTGCGGCGTTGCCATTTAAATCCGCGGCGAGATAACCGTTGTAGTGAGTGGCGCTTTCCGGGCCGTAGCTTTCTTGCATCATCAATACAGAACCGAGTGGCACCATTTCGCCTTGTTGGTTGCGCACTTTTAAATTCAGCGCATCGCCTGCCGTGCTGCGGAAGGGCGCGTCCGCTTGGGCAATCACCTGATAAGTGCGGCCAAATTGATTGAAATCGTTGATGTAAAGCGAACCAAGATAAATCTGCATGGTGTCGAATACGTCCTTGATATTCAGCCCCAATTGTTTAGCTTTGGTTCTGTCCACGTCCGCGTAAAGCTGCGGCACATTGATTTTGTAATTGGAATAAACCCCGAACAATTCAGGACGCTGCCAGGCTTTTTGTTGCACTTGGCCGACCACTTCCGCAAGTTTTTCGTAACCGAGCCCTGCGCGATCTTCGATTTGCAATTTAAATCCGCCTGTAGTGCCAAGTCCGCGCACAGGTGGTGGCGGAAAAATCGCAATAAAGGCTTCTTCAATGCCGGCGTATTTGGCTTGCAGTTTTTGCGCAATGGCCGCAGCAGAAAGAGTTTCTCCCGTGCGCTCATTAAACGGTTTCAAGGTGAGGAAGGTAATTCCTGCGCTGGCGCTATTGGTAAAGCCATTGATGCTCAAACCGGGAAATTGCACGGCACTTTCCACGCCGGGTTCCGCCAAACCGATTTCGCCCATTTCACGAATTACCGCTTCTGTGCGCTCCAAGGTGGCGCCGTCGGGCAATTGCGCGAAACCGATCAGATATTGTTTGTCCTGTGCGGGTACAAAGCCTTTGGGAATCGTGTTGAAGCCGACACCTATAATGGCAAGTAACACTAGATAAATGCCTACAGCAAGTGATTTGCGACCGAGCATTTTGCCAACGCTGGTAGAGTAATTTCCCGCGCTGCGCTGGAAGCTGCGATTAAACCAGCGGAAGAATCGGCCGAATAATGCGTCCATCACTCGCGTCAGGCGATCTTTTGGCGCGTCGTGTCCTTTTAATAAGAGGGCCGCGAGTGCCGGACTCAAGGTCAAGGAATTCACTGCGGAGATCACAGTGGAAATGGCGATGGTCAGGGCAAATTGTTTGTAAAACTGCCCGGTCAGTCCGCTGACAAATGCAATAGGCACAAATACAGCAACCAATGTCAGCGAAATGGCAATAATAGGACCGCTCACTTCCTGCATGGCTTTATAGGTTGCCGCCAGTGGAGACAAGCCTTCTTCGATATTTCGTTCGACGTTTTCCACCACCACAATCGCATCGTCCACCACTATGCCGATGGCGAGTACGAGGCCGAATAGCGAGAGTGTATTAATGGAAAAACCAAATGCCCACATCAATGCAAAGGTGCCGACGATGGAGACGGGAACAGCCAGCAGCGGAATAATGGACGCGCGCCAGGTTTGCAGAAATACGACTACCACTATAACGACCAGCGCCAGCGCTTCCAGCAGAGTTTTGATGACCGCTTTGATGGAGTCTTTAACGAAAATCGTCGGGTCATATACCACTTCGTAATCCACGCCGACGGGAAAGCGCTCCTTCAATTCCGCCATGGTTTTACGCACGCCTTCGGAAATTTGAATCGCGTTAGCTCCGGGCGCTTGAAAAATTGGAATAGCGACCGCCGGTTGATTGTTTAGCATGGAATTCAAACTGAATTCCGCAGGACCGAGTTCTACGCGGGCGACATCTTTCAAGCGGGTAATTTCGCCGTTGCGGCCGGAGCGGATAATGATGTCTTCGAATTCTTCGACACTGTCCAGCCGGCCTTTGGCATTAACCGGCAATTGCACTTCCACCACATTGCTGATCGGTGCTCCGCCGATAATACCGGCGGCAACTTGCACATTTTGTTCGCGCACGGCATTGGTTACATCACTGGCAGTGAGATTGCGCTCGGCGATTTTTTCCGGATTCAGCCAGATGCGCATGGCGTAGTCGCCGGAGCCAAATAATCGCACCATGCCGACGCCGGACACTTTCGCCAATTCATCCTTGACGTTCATCAAAGCGTAATTGCGCAAATAGAGTTCGTCGTAAGTTTTATCCGGCGAAATCAAATGCACCACCATGGTCAAATCGGGTGAACTTTTTACCACGGTAACACCGGTTTGCCGAGTGACATCAGGAAGACGCGGCAAAGCCTGGGAAACCCGGTTTTGCACCATCTGCTGGGCAAGGTCTGGATCTGTGCCGATTTTAAACGTCACTGTGAGCGTCATGCGTCCGTCGGTGGTGGCCTGGGAAAACATATACAGCATGTTTTCCACGCCGCTCATTTGTTCCTCCAGCGGCCGCGCAACGGTTTCGGCAATGACCTTGGGATTGGCGCCGGGATAAGAGGCGTTTACCACAACAGATGGCGGTGACACTTCCGGATATTCGGAAATGGGTAATTGAAACATGGCGATCAATCCCGCGATAAAAATCAGCATGGATATGACGCCGGCAAAAATAGGGCGGTCGACAAAAAAGCGAGAAATATTCATAAGCGCTCCTGCTTAGAGCCTGGAGAAAAATAAAAAGAATTGGCTGCTATTGCGCAGCCAATTGATTGAGCGTGGAAACGGTCACCGGATTGACGACTGTGCTGGGGCGCAGATGAGACAGGCTGTTGACCGCTATACGCCGCCCGGCTGAAGGCCGTTCAAAATAATGCGGTGGGCCTGGTAGTGCCCGCCGAGCGAAACCTCGCGGTAATTCACCGTATTGTTTTCGTCTATGACATAAACAAATTTGCGATTTTGGTTGGTGCCAATGGCGCGCTCGGGTACCAATAAAGCTTCGGTAGTCGTTGCGGTACCCAAAGAAATATTGGCGTACATGCCGGGTGTAAGCGCGTTATCCTCGTTAACAAAAATGGCACGCGCGCGGATGGTGCCGCTGGCGACATCCAAACGATTATCAAACGCATGAATGTAGCCTTCATAAATCTTTTTGTTATCGCCATCGTCGCCCGCCAGCGTTAAATGCACAGGCATTTTTTCCTGCTGTTGAATATGCCGCACCGATTGGATGTAGGTGTTTTCGTCGACATTGAATTCCGTGTACAGATGATCGTCCGCTACTACAGTGGTGAGCACTGGTGCATTAACACCAGCGTTTACCACATTGCCCACCGTCAATTCCGCGCGGCCAACCCGGCCTTTTATCGGCGAGCGAATATGCGCGTATTCCAGATTCAAACGCGCCTGCTGCACGGCACTTTCCGCTGCTTGCACGGCCGCTTGGGCGACGCGATCGTCGTTGAACGCGCTATCGAAAACGCTTTGGGAAATCAGTTTGTTGGCAAGTAATTGCCGCGCCCGCTCCAATTCGTCCCGCGCCAATCGTGCGCGGGACTGTGCCGTGCTGAGTTCTGCCTCCGCACGTTGCAATTGCGCTTGATGAGGGCGAGGGTCGATGACGAATAAGGGATCGTCTTTTTGCACCACTTGGCCATCTTCAAATAACACTTGCTGGATGGTGCCGCTGACCAGGGGTTTGATTTCCGCGCTTTCCACCGGCGTCAGGCGTCCGGAAAAGCGCGTCCAGGTGCGGATTGCCTGCGGCACAAGTTGGGCAACTTCAACATTGAGAGCGGGA
Source organism: Saccharophagus sp. K07 (assembly GCF_014336955.1). Taxonomy (GTDB): domain Bacteria; phylum Pseudomonadota; class Gammaproteobacteria; order Pseudomonadales; family Cellvibrionaceae; genus UBA5868. The sequence goes on from NZ_QRAI01000002.1 coordinate 402,990, forward strand.
GGCGTCTGGCTGGATGCGTCGTCCGCATTGGCGCTACAAAGCGGTAGTGTTGCCGAGTATCCCAACGAGAACGAAGGGCAGGGTGCGGGACGAAAGCAGGGTAGAGAGTTTGGTGAGACTGAATTTGAGGTTTGTGGCAAAGCGCATAAGTCATTCTCCGGTGCCAACAACAAAAAATCCGGTCGGTTAAAGACCGGCGTCCTAGGTATTTCGAGATATGTTGGGCGATAATACATACCGTTCGGTATGTGGCCAATCAGGCAAATGTAAAAATTTGGTTTAGATTTAATGAGAGATTAGTTGGATAAAAAATACCCGCGTTGTGGTCTGATGGGCAGGTTGCTTGCCATTTATAGGTCATGCGGTTAATTTTTACGCCGTTTCGAGCAGCCCAGAGTCATGATGCCGATATATACATACCGGTCGGTATCATGAGAGTGAGCAAATTCCTGAGATTGAATTGATATGTCCGCAGAAGAAACCCGCAACCGTTTACTGGATACCGCCCTGGAGTTGATTTGGCAGAGCAACTACAACTCCGTAGGCGTCAACGAGATTTGTAAGCAGGCGGGCGTAACCAAAGGTGGCTTTTACCATCACTTCGAATCCAAGGCGCAATTGTTTTGCGCCGCCAGCGAGCACTATTGGGAAAACATCAAGCGCGATCTCGACGCCATACTGTCGCCGGTGAACACGCCGTTGGAGCAGCTGGAAAACGTGATCTCCTTTATTTTTCACCACAAGTTCACGCCCGATTCCAGCTGTGTGCGCGGCTCGCCGTTCTTTAGCGCCGGTCTGCAAACCGGTTGCGAAGAGCCGATGATCAACGAAAGTCTGCACAAAATGTCGCAGAACTGTGTGAAGTACTATCTGGCCATGGTGCGCTCACTGCTCGCCGCAGGCTATTTGGAAAGCGAAGTGGATCCCGAGCGCGTGGCGCGGTTACTCAGCCAATATGTGCAAGGTTTGGCGGGTTATGCGCGCGTGAATGGCTGCCAGTGTTTGCGCGGTATGTACGCGGATATGGCAGAAGGTTTTTATCGCTTGGTGGGATTGAAGCGGGAGTATTGGTTTGCCACCAAACCCACTTGGGAAGCGCCGAAGCAGAAGTGTTTGGCGTGATAGGCGGGCAGGGGGCAATTCCCCTGCGTTTCTCTCTTCTTCTCTCTCTTTTCTCTTCCCTTTAAAGCACTGTTCTCAACATCTGCAGCGCCAGCAGCAGCGACAGGATGCCAAATAATTTTTTCAGCCATTTGACCGGCAAGCGGTGGGCGAGACGCGCCCCCAGAGGCGCTGTAATCAGGCTGAGAGCAGCGATGCTCAAGACTGCTGGCCAGTAAATAAATCCGAGAGTAAATTCCGGCAAGCCTTCGACAGACCAGCCGTTGATGAGATAACCGAGTGCGCCAGCAAGCGCCACTGGCAGGCCGGCGGCAGCGGAAGTGCCTATGGCCACTGGAACGGCAACGTTACACCAAGCCAAAAACGGCACTGTGAGAGATCCCCCACCAATCGCCACCAGCGCGGAAATGCCACCGATTCCACTGCCTGCTACGGTCATTCCCAGGGTACCCGGTAACTGGCGCGACGGCTTGGGTTTGCGATCGAGAAATAACTGTAGCGAAACAAACCCCATAAAGATCGAGAAAAAGATCGCCAGCGGCGCGGCGGGCACCAGAGCTGCCAAAAAGGTTGCTCCGAAAGTGCCGAGCAATATGCCGGGCGTTAAGCGCGCAACAACCGGCCAGAGCACAGCTCCATGACGGTGGTGGGCGCGTAAGCTTGCCAAAGAAGTGGGAACAATTGCCGCCATGGAAGTGGCGAGCGCCATATGCACCAAATGCTCAGGTGCAAAACCCTGGGCGACGAACAGAATGGTCAGCACCGGCACCATAATGCCGCCGCCACCGATACCGAATAATCCAGCTAGCAATCCAACGACGGCACCCAGGCCCAAATACGCCAGCAGCCATTGCAGTTCCAACATCGTGCGACCTCTTGCAAAAAGAGTCGTATCATACGCCGATTGCGTCTTGCTGTTCAGATGGCACTGAGCAGCAGGCTCAGTTCAGACGGGTTGAGGGCCTGCTCAAGTTTGGCGAGGAAATTCCGCCGCTCCGCTGCCGGCATGGCCGCTGCGGATTGCCCCACCAGGGTCGCGGGCGGCAGCTCCATGGAGACGAACAATAGGCGTTCCTCGTCGTCCAGATGCAACAAGTACTCGCCGACGAACTTCAGCCAATCCAAATGCAGCCGCGCCAGCAGTTCCCGGCACGGACCTTCCTGACTTGGCTCCAGATCTTCCGCCAGCACCAGCACCCGGGACAATTGCGCCTCCAGCTCGCGGTGATCTTCCGCCATATGGTTGGCGAGGGCGGGGTCGAGCTGGCGCAGCTGGGACGCCAAGGTGCGGTCCTCCGTTTCCGCATGTCGGCGCAATACGCCGGCAATGGCGGTAAGCGTCTGCAGCACCTCAGAGGAGTCCGCCGGTGTGGCGCGGGCGAGCAGGCCGGCGGCGGTAAACAGTTCCTGGCGAATCAATTTGTGAACCACGGTAATGGCATTGGGTTGGTAGGCCATAAAACGCTCCTTGAAAACGGTACTGGTGATACAAGCTGCGCGATGCTAAAACCTCAGGTTTACTTGAGGTCAAGGGGTTGGATGATGGATGACGCAGACAAAACACCGGGCCGGGAAATGACCATCGGCGAGGTGGCGCGCCGCAGTGGCGTATCGGTGGCGACCCTGCATTTTTACGAGAGCCGCGGCTTGATCAGCAGCTGGCGCACCTCCGGCAATCAGCGGCGCTACCCGCGCGGCATTTTGCGGCGCATCGCGGTGATCAAAGTCGCCCAACGCGCCGGCATTCCGCTGGCGGAAATCCAGCAGGCGCTGAGTGTGCTGCCACCGAACAGCGCACCGTCGGCGGCGGATTGGCGGAGATTGTCCCAGCTCTGGCGCGCCGACCTGGATGCGCGCATCCAGCGGCTGACGCAGCTGCGCGATCAATTGAGCGATTGCATTGGTTGCGGCTGTTTGTCTCTGCAGGACTGCCCGCTGCGCAATCCGGGGGACCGGCTGGCTGAACAGGGCAGCGGGCCGCAGGTGTGGGGCGGGGATGGGGAATATTGAGAACGGGCTGCCCATATATGCCTCTGCGACGATTCAGTTCCTTTTCAGTCGCATCGGCCGGGGCAAAATCGACAGGAGATCTAGTTTTCGCCAGTGGACTTGATCCAACGTCCTTTCACTGGCGTCACTTCAAAGCGCGCCCACTGGCGGAATTCATCGCGGGAGCAGATGCCGGTTTCGTAGGCGCCGTCGCCGGCCAACACCTTGTAGATCACCTGGTCCTTGCGGTCATCGCCGCTGCTGGCGTCCACCACCTGACGGATGCTCCACAGATTGCCAAGCTTGCCATTGCTGTAGAACTTGCCGGCGATGATGTGCTCCGGGTGGGTGATGTTCTTTTCTGCGTGCTGTTTGGCGAGTTCCAGCAACTCGGTCAGGCTCTCCGCTGTTATATCCACGTAGGAATCCAGTTCTTCCATGGCCGCGGCGAAATCTTCCTGGGTCAATTCAAATTGCCGCTCGGCGGGTTTGACTGATTTGGTTTTGCGGCGACGCGCCAAATGCGCGGGATAGCGGCGCCAGGGGAACAAACTGTTGAAAATCACCGCGCTTGTCAAAATGGCAAGCACATTCAACAGGATAGGGGTAAGCAGATAGAAATAGCCGAGGCTATGCACTTCCGGCCCGCTGATAACGGCGGCCAGGGCAGTGGCGCCCCCCGGCGGGTGTATGCAGCGCAAATAGTGCATGGCGGTAATCGCTGTGCCTACTGCTAGGGCACCGGTCCAGAATTGATCGGGCCACAGTTGCTGACAGGTCACACCGCAAAATGCGGAAATCAAATGCCCGCCGAGCACCGGCCATGGTTGGGAAAGCGCGCCGTGAGGTACGCCGAACAGCAACACTGCGCTGGCAGCCATGGAGGCGGTCATCACAATTACGCCGGGGCCAGTCCCGCAAACCAGCACCGAAATAGCGTATACGGAGATGATGCCCACCAGCCCGCCGAGACCGGAGACCAATTTTTCTGCGTGACTGGTGGTATTGCGCTCCAAGCCGAGCAGCGCTCGGCACTCCTGGAGCAGGATGGAATGACGGGGCATGTATGGAGGTAATACTCAGTTCTGTTTCATTTTTGCGGCGAGCCACTCGGTGCCGAGCACCAGTGCTGCCCCCAGCAGCGCGCATACGCAAGCCAGCAAAATCATCGGCTCAGCGCCGGTGACCGCAGTGTAGTCAAAGGGGTTGAGATTGCTCTGTTGCAGCACAACGGTTTTGCCATGGCTGTCCACCGTGGTGACCAGCGCTTGTTTCCACGGCCAGGTGACGTTCAGTGAACCCACCAGAAAACCGATCAGGGTGGCGAGCGTGACAGCGTGGTAGCGCGTCAACAGCCAGCTGACAAAGCGGGAAAACAGAATCAGGCCGGAAATACAGCCAGCGCCGAAGGAGGCGAGAGCAATCAAATCCAGATTGTGGATGGCGTTAAGGAAAACCGGATAGAGCCCGACCAGCAGAAGGATAAAGCTGCCGGAGATGCCCGGCAGAATCATCGCGCATATGGCGACAAACCCGCCGAGGAACAATACCCACCAATGACCCGGCAACTGCGCGGGCGTCAGCACGGAAACGCCGTAAACAAAGGCGGCGCCAAGCAAGAGGCCGATCCAATGCGGCAATTTCCAGTGGGGTTGATGACGGGAAAGGGAATAAATGGAGGCGATGATCAGACCGGTGAAAAATGCCCACACCAATATGGGGTAAGCGTCGAGGGCAAAGAGCACGACACTGGCAAGGGTTTTCAGGCTGATCAGAATGCCGGCGAACAGGGCGACGAGAAAATTGCCGTTGATATAGCGCCAGGTTGCCGCTATGCCTTCGTTTTTCAGCATCAACAGAGTGGCTGGATGACAGCGTTTCAGGGAGTCCAGCCATTCATCATAGATCCCGCTGATAAACGCGATGGTGCCGCCCGAGACCCCGGGTACTACATCCGCCGCGCCCATACACATACCTTTAAGTAGTACCACCAAATAGTCTTTGATTCCGCGTGCTTCTCTGTTCAAGGCGCTTTCTCCTGCGTTGCTCCCCTCGGCCGGTTGGCCCAAAGGCGGGGATTCTATCAAGGTTCGCCCCGCGAAAGTATTAATCCGGGCTCCGGTAATCGGGGGGCATAGAAAGGAAAGAAAGTGGCTATCAAATCTAAATGAAAATAAATATCATTTGCGATATCGCTTTGGTGCGTTTATGATCGCGTCAAATTCAAATCGGCCACTTATTTTTTGCTTATCGGGGGGTTCTATGGCACGTCGGAATGCCAATCAAGGTTTTGCTCTGCCAGCGCCAAATCACGCTCAATTGCGCGATGGGGTTGCACGCACAGCTGCATCTTCGCTTTTGGTTCTGGGTATTGGATTGACCGCTGCAGCGCAGGCGGCAGAGCAGGAAAAGCCGTCGCAGCTGCCCACGGTAAAAGTTGAAGACACAGCAATTCCTTATAAAGCGGAAACTATGTCTTCACCAAAATATACCGAACCCCTCCGTGACACCCCGCAAAACATCACCGTTATCACCAGCGATTTGATTCAATCCCAAAACGTGCAATCACTGCGCGACATTCTCAGTAATGTTCCCGGTATCACCTTTGGTGGGGCAGAAGGCGGCAACGGCTACGGTGACAATATCATTCTGCGCGGTTATGACATCAGCAATAACTCCTCTGATATTACCGTCGATGGTGTGCGCGACTCGGGCCGCTTTACGCGCTCCGACTCCTTCAACCTGGAATCAGTGGAAGTCGTCAAAGGAGCTAATTCCGTTTATTCCGGTGCGGGTTCCGTTTCCGGAACTGTGAATATGGTGACCAAATCACCGAAGAACGAAGACGTCACCACGGTAACGGCCGGATTGGGAACCGAAAACTATCAACGCGTGACTCTGGATACCAACAAGGTTATAGGCGATGGTGTGGCCGTTCGTTTGAACTTGATGACCCACGCTAATGAAGTTGCAGGCCGCGATTACGTCGAATACGAGCGCTGGGGTATAGCGCCATCCATTGCGTTTGGACTGGATTCAAATACCAAAGTGGTTCTCAACGCGCATTTTCAGGATGACCAAGGTTGGAACGACTACGGTGTGCCTATTCGTATGGGACGTGAAGTTCCGGGTGTTGCTCGCAGCAATTATTACGGTTGGCACAACCTCGACGGCGAAAATACCGACAGCCGTTCGTTCAGTGTCTCTGTCGACCATAAATTCAGTGAAAAACTTTCGTTGCGAAACTTGAGCCGTTGGTCGCAGGTGGATGGACGTTTCGTCAATACTGCTTTGCAGGGACGTGTGTGTATCGAAGAGGGCGAGGTGCCGCTCGGCACAGCGCCGAATACGGCGGTATGTACTGCATCCGGCGTTTATCAACATTCTCAAGGTCCTCGTGCAGTAGGAAGAGATTCGATTAATACCACAGCTCTTTCCCAGACCGATCTCACCTGGGATTACGCAATTGGAGCTACGGAAAATACTTTGGTATTTGGTAATCAGATTTCCACCGAAAGAGGTGATCGTCAGAATTTTAATAATATTCCGACGGCAACCGTCACCGTGGATTTATATAATCCCAATTCTTATTGGGATGGTCCCGTCGAAAGAATATTGAGTGGTAAATCGAACTCCGAATTGGATGTGGTGGCATTTTATGCATCCAATACATTTAAATTCAGTCCGCAGTGGCAAGCCAACGTCACCTTGCGATATGACCATTACACCTTCTCGCAAGAGACATTTACGGTGGCGGATGGAAAAATTACTAGTCCTCCTGAGCCGGAACCGGATCAACCTTATACCCCACCTGCGTTTAAATTCGATGATGAATTGGTTAGCGGACGAGTAGGTTTGGTCTATAAGCCGCAGGAAAATGGCAGTATTTATGTTTCCTATGGCACATCTGCAAACCCGGCGACTCCTTCTGCAAATACAACCTGTAACTTCAATAGCAACTGCTTTATAGATCCTGAAGAGGCAGTGAATTATGAGGTGGGTACCAAATGGGATTTGTACGACGGTAAATTGGCTTTGACCTCAGCGCTTTTCCGTAATGAAAAGAAAAATGCCCGGGTTGCATCTGGCGAAGATTCGGTGACGCAGCAGGTGTTGGAAGGACGTTCTCGGGTCGACGGTTTAGAACTGGGCGTGTCGGGGCAAATTCGGGAAAACTGGTCGATTTTTGCCGGCTACGTATTTTTGGATAGTGAAATGCTGCAAAGCGTTTCCAACTATACTGCGTCGAACAACGGCGATCCGCAGAAAGGCCACGCGCTCGCCAATACACCAAAACATTCCGGTACCTTGTGGACTACATATACGTTCGAGTCCGGTTTGAACTTGAGCTATGGTTTGCGTTTTGCCAGCGGCGCTTATATTGGTAATGGACCTACCACAGTCGGCGACGTAACCATAGATCCGAAAGTGCCGAGCTATGTCGTCCACAACGCCGCCATCAGCTATGCCATCGGCCAGGCCACCTTGCAGTTGAACGTGAACAATATTACCAATGAGGAATATTTCACGACGTTCTCCACCAACCCCAACCGTTGGGCTTTGCCGGCGCCGGAGCGTACGACAGTGTTAACCGCTTCTTATACGTTCTAGAAGTCATCTCAAAAATGCAGCTCGGCTGATTTTTGAGGTGCCTACTAAATGCTGAGGTAAAAATCATTATGTTATTAGCGATCCCTAATGTGTTAACCGCTGCGCAAGTGGCGGAATTTCGCAGTGAGTTGGCAAAAGCGGAATGGGTGGATGGACGGGTTACCGCTGGCCATCAATCCGCGCAGGTGAAATACAACCTGCAGGTGCCAGAGGATCATCCTGTAGCGCGCCAACTCGGGGAACGCATTTTGACGGCATTGGGAAACAGTCCGTTGTTTCTCTCTGCCGCACTGCCGCGCAAAATTTATCCGCCGCTATTTAATTGCTATCAGGAAGGCGGCAATTTTGGTTTGCATGTGGATGGAGCGATCCGCGATATCAGAGGAACACCCCATCGCGTGCGAACAGATGTGTCGGCGACATTATTTTTGTCAGCACCGGAAGAATATGACGGCGGTGAATTAATGGTCGAAGACACCTACGGCGCGCAGAGCATAAAACTGCCTGCGGGCCATATGGTGCTCTATCCGTCGACCAGCCTGCACAAGGTCAATCCAGTGACGCGCGGTGCGCGCATTGCCTCTTTTTTCTGGATACAGAGTCTTGTTCGTGAGGATGCTCAGCGCAGTTTGTTGTTTGACCTCGATAGCGCTATTCGAGGCTTGCAGCAGGATGTTCCAAATCATCCGTCGGCGGTCCAGCTGACCGGCGTTTATCACAATCTGCTGCGCCGCTGGAGTGAGGTATAGACCTACCGCCTCCGCACCTGTGGTCCGTCTTTTAAACCTTATTTGTCTTCGATCAATTGATGGGTCGCTAAGGTAAATAGCATGGGGCGTCATCCCCTGTGGAGATATTCACAGAATTGGCGTCCATCTAAAATTTTCGTTGAACCGATGATAAAAATGATTATCATTTAGCTTTCGTTGTGTTGGGGTAAAAGGTTTCCATAATGCAGTTCTGCTCTTCCTTTAAGATCAGCCCAAAATGGGTATTGAGTTCCGTGATTTCCGCCGTTATGGCGGCCCAGGCGGTTGCCCAGGATTCATCAAGCCTGCCAAAGGTTGTGGTATCGGCAACCGGCTTTGAACAAAAGATAAAAGATGCTCCAGCGAGCGTAACCGTAGTTGACTCTGAAGAGTTGAAGAGCAAGCCCTACACCAGCCTTGCGGATGCACTGCGTGATCTGGAAGGCATAGACGTAGGCTCTGGCTTCGATAAAAACGGCAATATCTCCATCACCTTGCGTGGTTTGCCGTCCGACTATACCGTCGTGATGATCGACGGCCGCCGTCAGAGTGATATTGGCAACATTGGCCCCAATAACTTTGGCAATAGCCAATTTATGTATATGCCGCCGCTGTCCGCCATTGAGCGGATTGAAGTGGTGCGCGGTCCCATGTCCACCCTGTACGGCGCAGATGCTATGGGTGGGGTAATCAATATCATTACCCGCAAAGTGCCGCAAAAATGGACCGGTTCTTTGGATACCAGCGTAACGCTGCAGCAAGACTCGCAATTTGGTGATGATAAAAAATTGGATGTCTACCTGGGCGGGCCATTGGTGACGGAAAAACTGGGCCTCAGCCTGCGTGGCGGTATTTACGAGCGCGACTCTAGCGATCCTTCCTACAGTAATGCTCTGCCGTTGCCGGCAACGGATATCAATGGCAATCCAAATCCGCCGGAGTGGGTAGATGAAGGCAGTTTCGGTGATAAGAAAATTGTCGGCGCTAAAAACTGGAATTTTGGCACCACTTTGAATTGGTTGGTGGCGGAAGGTCACGAACTGAGTTTGTCGTACGATGTGGCAAACCAGCGCTACGACAATACCAAAGGTCAAACGGGAACTCTGGATGGTCCCGAAAGTTTATGGAGAGCCGCCGAGGTTGAAATAGTAAACGGAGTTAAGAAGGCGGTAGTTCAGCCCCGCGTTGGTTATACGCCATATCAGCGAGTAGAACGTGAGCAGATTTCTCTCAGTCATACCGGAAATTACGATTTCGGCACTTGGGTTACCACTTACACCTACAATACAAGTGCCAACCTCGGGCGTTCTTTACCTCTGACCGTATCTGAGCGAGCTCGCTTACAGGAGCTGTGGGATGAAAATTGTCCTACGACTACCGCATGTCGGCAAATCCCCGACGACGTAAGGGAAATTTTGGTCACCGAGTTTCTACCGCGTCCATTGCGTACATTGGAAATCAAAAATCACACGCTGGATTCCCGCGTCGATACCAGCATTGGCGATTCGCATGCGTTGAGCGTCGGTGCGCAATACTATGACGCTGAAATGGAAGACGGTGTTTTCGGGATGTTCGGTGATGGCTATAGAGATGACACCGTTCAGCCGCATCGTCAGTCAGCCATTTTTGTTGAAGATCACTGGGGTTTGACCGACGAGCTGGTTGCCACACTGGGTCTGCGCTACGACCACCACAATATATTTGGTGGGAACGCCAGTCCGCGTGTTTACCTGACTTGGCAAACCAACGACTGGTGGACTTTGAAAGGTGGTATCAGTACTGGTTATAAAACGCCGCGCCCGGACCAATTATTTGCGGGGATCACCGGTTTTGGTGGTCAGGGTGTAAACCCGCTGGTAGGCACGCCAGATCTGCAACCGGAAAAGAGTCGCAACTACGAGTTTGCTGTTTATTTTGACAACCTCAATGGCTTTAACGCCAATGCGACAGTGTTCTATAACGACTTTGATGACAAAATTGCCAGCGCACCGAGTGTTCCCAACTGTTACGACATTAACGACTTGAAATATTTGAGCGGTGACTGTGTCGATATAGGACCAGGCTGGGCACCTTTGGGTTATCAGAACTTTAACCAGAGCACCAACATCGATAAGGTAGTCACCTCCGGTCTTGAGCTCGCCACTCGCTATGCCTTCGCTCGCAACTGGGCAGTAAAAGCAAACTACACCATGACCGACAGCGAGCAGCGAAGTGGTTCCGAAAAGGGTTTGCCATTGGTGAACACTCCGCGCGATATGTTCAATGGAACTCTCGAGTGGCAAGCGACGAATGACCTCCTCCTGTCATTAGTAGCGGAAGTACGCAGCAAGCGTTATCGCGGCGCCACAACCAATACAGTTACGGGTGAGCGTACGCTGAATTACTACAAGTCTTATGAGCTTTATCACCTGCGCGCGCGTTACAAATACAACGACAATTTGAGTTTCGGTGCCGCGATCAACAATTTGCTGGATGATGATCTGTCGAGCATTACCTATACACTTAATGATCAGCAAAACGGTTACAACAGCCAGCCTGATTACAACACCACTGAAAAGGCTCGTAGTTTCTGGTTGTCAGCAAACCTCAGCTTCTGATCCGATCGACAATGGCGCCCATGTTCGGGCGCCTTATTTTTGAATGCGGTATTAATGAATTGAAGGACAAAAATTTTTGATTTTTCTCGGCACTGTACGTCAGTGGCATTGGATCAGTTCCGCCATTTGTTTGGTCGGCATGCTGCTGTTCGCTATTACCGGCATCACGCTTAATCACGCTGCGCAGATTTCCACAAAGCCGCGTGTCGAATCTATTGAAAAACAATTGCCGAAGGATCTTGTCGGCAATTTGGTTGTGCCCGATGCGGAAAAAGCCCCATTGCCAATGCCTGTAGCACAATGGCTGGAACAAGAGCTCGACATTTATGTTGGCAAACGACCGGCGGAGTGGAGCGAAGACGAAATATATTTGTCTTTGCCGCGACCTGGCGGTGATGCATGGTTGACAGTGGATTTGACTGATGGAACGGTGTTTTTCGAAAAAACCGATCGCGGTTGGATTTCCTATTTCAACGATCTGCATAAAGGCCGCAATACCGGCAAAGTCTGGTTCTGGTTTATCGATATTTTTTCTGTGGCCTGTGTGGTCTTTTGTATCAGCGGTTTGATTTTGTTGTATCGACATGCCGGAAGCCGGCCAACTACGTGGCCGCTGGTGGGACTTGGTTTGGTTGTTCCGATCATTCTGGCGCTTTTATTTATTCACTAATTTGCGAGACGCAATATGGCTTTTCGACGATATTTATCCGCATTGAGCCTGTTCATCTGTGCTCCAGTATTGGCAGCAGAACTGTCGATTTCTGTGGAAATTCCTAAATTGGATGTAGCGGAATATCACCGCCCTTATGTGGCTGTCTGGTTGGAGCGCGATGGCGCGCACGCAGCGAATCTCGCGGTTTGGTACCAATTGGAAAGAAACGGCCAGGGCGCAGAAAAAGGTGAAGAATGGCTGAAAGATATGCGTCAGTGGTGGCGTCGCAGTGGACGCAATCTGGATATGCCGGTGGACGGTATCAGCGGTGCGACCAAAGCTCCCGGTGTGCATACTCTGACATTTACCCCGGGCAAAGGCGTATTGGCAGATTTGCCAGCGGGCGAATATCAGTTATTGGTTGAAGCTGCGCGCGAAGTGGGTGGAAGGGAAGTGCTGAAAGTCCCATTCCAATGGCCACCGCAAAAAGAGGAGTCGCACTCTGCTAAAGGCAGCAGTGAGCTCGGCACATTGAATTTGCAATTGATTCCATAAGGAGGAACGTCCATGAAAATAAGTCATTCCCTGGCTGGCGCTTTATTGGCAGCGCTTTTGATTCCCGCTGCTCACGCTCACCGTGCCTGGATTGTTCCTGCAGCCACAGTACTTTCCAGTGAAGATCCGTGGGTGACGTTTGACGCTGCGGTATCCAACGATATTTTTCACGCGGATCACGCACCTATGCGTTTGGAAGGTGTAAAAGCGATCGGTCCGGACGGCAAGGAGGTGCCTTTGCAAAATACCGCTGTTGGAAAATACCGCAGTGTGTTCGATGTAAATCTCAAACAAAAAGGCACTTATAAAATCACTTCATTCAGCGGCGGTTTGCGCGCGCGTTGGGAAACTGAAGATGGCGAACGCCGTAGTTGGCCTAATCGTGGAGCGCAAGCGACTGAGGAAGCATTTGCCAAAGAAGTGCCGAAAAAAGCCAAAAATCTGGAAGTCTCCTACGGTTCACGCCGCATGGAAACATTCGTAACCGCCGGCTCGCCAGATGCCAAAGTATTTGTTCCGTCCAACCAAGGTTTGGAGCTGGTGCCTGTTACTCACCCGAACGATTTGTTCGCCGGTGAAAAAGCGGAATTTAAATTTCTGATCGATGGCAAACCCGCAGTTGGGGCAAAAGTGGAAATTATTCCCGGCGGCATGCGCTATCGCAACCAGCAGGACAGCATCAACGTCCAATCTGATAAAAACGGTAGCATTACGGTTACCTGGCCGAAAGCTGGATTGTATTGGATGAGCGTCAGCTACGAAGATGATAAAGCGAAAAAACCTGCGAAAAAACGCAGCGCCAGTTATGTTGCAACTTTTGAAGTATTGCCGGAATAACGCAGTAAAATTCTGGCTGTGATCGTGAAGCGCCTATTACAGGCGCTTTTGTTTTTAGAGCCATCTCAAAAATCAGCCGAGAGTAGGCGCTTTTAGGATGGTTTCTAATGTAACGGATGAAAACCATTGCGAATCTATTTAGCCTGCTTAGTCCTGGTTGCATACGCATTTTTTTGTGTGCTGTGTTGGTGGCACTACAGTCGCAAAATGCGGCGCGAACATAAGCCGTCGACCGAAATTGCACCAGATTGGTTGATTGCCTATGCCAGTCAAAGCGGCACTGCTGCGCAATTGGCTGTGCAAAGCTGCGATCAATTAACGAATGCGGGATTATCTGCACAGGTTGTAACGCTTAATCGCCTGGATGCGCAGTTGTTGCGACGACATAAAAATATTCTGTTTATCATCAGTACTTTTGGCGAGGGCGAAGCGCCGGACAATGGCAATCGCTTTTTGCCGCGGCTGAAAAAACTCGATCTATCCCATTTGCACTATGGCCTGTTGGCCTTGGGTGACCGCAATTACCGATGTTATTGCGGTTTTGCTCATTCCGTTAATCAAGCATTGCATAGCGCTGGTGCAACGTCGATTTTCGATATGATCGAGGTCGATAAAAATGATTCGGCCGCTATCCGCCACTGGCAATATTATCTGGGGCAAATCAGCGGCCAAACCTTATTTCAGGATTGGCAAACGCCGGAATATGAGCCCTGGTATTTGCAGCTGCGCACCTGTCTCAATCCCGGCAGTCCCGGTGCCCCTGCATTTTTTCTTCAGTTGAATCCTGTTGCTGACAAAAAAATGTGGCAAGCCGGTGATATTGCAGAAATTGGTCCATGTAATAGCACCGCACGCCTGGATGCATTTTTGCAACGCGTGCGTCCAAATGCGGATGTAAATGCATTGGAAAAATTGCGCGAACAGTTGCTGCGTCGCGATTTGCCGCAAGACAACGAATCCATTAATTCTTTACGGGCGCTTGGGGATCGTGATTTAGCTGCAGCCTTGCCCGAATTACCGCACCGCGAATATTCCATTGCTTCTATTCCACACATGGGATCATTGGATTTGTTGATTCGCCAAGTTAAAGATGATCGCGGTGAATTGGGATTGGGTTCGGGCTGGATGACCCACTACGCTCAGGAAGGCGAAAGAGTTCTGCTGCGTATTCGTCGCAATCCGGATTTTCATCCGCCAGCGTCGCATATTCCTTTGATTCTGATTGGCAACGGCACCGGCATAGCCGGACTGCGCGCACATCTCCAGGCGCGCCGTCGCCAAGGCGCAAGGCAAAATTGGTTGCTGTTTGGCGAGCGCACCGCTGCCCATGATTTTTTCTTTGGCGATGAAATTCGCGCGTTGCAAAAGGAAGGCTTTTTAACGCACCTGGACTTGGTATTTTCTCGCGATGCGGGCGGGCCGCGTTATGTGCAGGATTTATTACCCATAAACGCGCAACGTCTGCGCGAGTGGGTAGAGGCTGGTGCGGCGATTTATGTGTGCGGCAGCCTGCAGGGGATGTCTCAAGGAGTGGATCAGGCGCTTGCCACAATACTCGGCCGGGACCTACTCGATCAGCTGGCGGAAAATCGACGTTATTGTCGAGATGTCTATTAAACCCTCTCTTGCTCCCTTCTCATCAAGGTTTAATGCCTTGATCACATTTTCTGCAAGCTAAATTGACGCTGTTAATTTTGAGCATTAAGTTCGGTTGATATTGGGTCATTCTCCGCCGATTAAAAAAGTATTATAAAAGAGAAAAATATAACGCTCCGTCAGAGGGCTTGGGTCTCAAAAAATGTTTGCTACGCCGATAAGGCTATGCAAAAAACGTAGGATTCAAAAAATCCTGCAGAATTTTCTATTTTGCAGCGGTCAGCGATGCTTAATATCCGGCCAGTTTGGCCTTCCAGGTGTGTGACCCCGAAAAATGCCTAATCCAAGATAATTCCAAGGGCTATAACAGATGAATCACAGAGCACTTTTTGTCGGATTGCTTTTTCTTGCAGGATTGCTCCTGACCGGGTGTGGGGGTGGCCAGGGGGGATCATCCAGCAGTTCGTCTTCAAGCAGTTCTTCTTCGAGCTCCAGCAGCTCTTCGAGCAGTTCTTCCTCCAGCTCTTCATCATCAAGCAGTTCGTCATCTTCCAGTTCGAGCAGTTCTGGTGTGACCGGCCTCACATTGCAGGAGAATTCCGCAGGGCTTTGTTCCTTTAATGGTGTTGTTGATAACCGCCATGACGGTTTTACCGGTGCAGGGTTTATTGATTCGGCTAACACGCTTGGCGCCGACATAGTGTGGGCGGTGTATGCCGAGCGCGCGGATAGTCTGGTGGTGGAACTGCGTTACGCCAATGGCGGAACTGAGACACGCACGGCAAGCCTGAGCGTTGACAATTCTGGTCCGGCGGCATCTATGAGCTTTGCGCCGACTGCGGGATGGACGGATTGGCGCAGTGAAAGTGCCTATATCAATTTGCGCCAAGGCAATAATCTGGTGCGTTTGACGGCGGGCACGGCGGCTGGCCTCGCCAATATAGATTTCATTTATTTTGCAGCGGACGGACTTAAACCTGGCGAGTGTCCGGTTGCGGCGTCTGGCCCTCTGTTTCCAGCTCCTGGGGCGACAGGCGTCAACCCCGATGTGCGCTTACGCATTACTTTCGATAATCGCCCCGCCATTCAATCGGGTGTGGTGCAGATTTACGACAACACGACTAACGAATTAGTCGATTCCATCAATGTCGCGGGTGATACCGACACTATTGGCTACAGCGGCCAAAGCAGTGCGCGCACTTTGAAGGTAAAACCGGCGGTGGTTCTGGATAAAACCATCAGCATCAACCCGCATACCGGCAAGCTTGCCTACGGCAAAACCTATAGAGTTGTGATTGGCAATGGCGTATTTTCCGGCAGCGTCAATGGCTCGACTTACACCGGTGCTAGCGGCAATCAGTGGACTTTTACCACCAAATCGGCAGGGCCTTCCGGCACCACCGTGACCGTTGACGACGACGGCCCGGCGGATTTCAGCTCGCTGCAGGGCGCACTTAATTACGTTATGCGTTCCGTGGCAAAAGATACTCCGGCGCAAATCAATGTGCGCAATGGCATTTATCCGGAATTGCTGTTTTTACGCGATAAAAATAATTTGCGCGTGATGGGTGAAAGCCGTGATAACACGATTATTCGCGCAAGCAATGGCAATCAAACCAATTCCGGCACGCGCGCTCGCGCCTTGTGGTTGATTCAGCAGAGCGATTTGCTCAGTCTGGAAAATTTCACCATTCACAATAATGCGCCGCGCGGCACAGAAGGGCAGGCGGAGACCATTTATTACGACCATTCAGCGCGCTTGATCGCGAAAAATATGGCGTTTATCAGCGAGCAGGATACTTTGTTGTTGAGCGGTTATTCCTGGTTCTACAACTCCTTGATCGCCGGTAATGTCGATTTTATATGGGGAACCGCAAAAGTTGCCCTGTTTGAAAACAGCGAAATTCGCTCGCTGGGAGATTCAGCGTCGCCTAACAGCGATAACGGCGGTTATGTATTGCAGGCGAGAGTTTCTTCCGCGTCAGATCCTGGATTTATATTCCTGAATTCCACTTTCACGCGTGCAGCAGGTCCGGCGGGCAATAGCATCGGCAATGGCAAAACCTATCTCGCCCGCACAGGCAACGGCAATCCGCCGCAGTACTTCGACAGCTTTGCCTTCATTAACTGCAAAATGGATGTGCATATTAATTCTGCAGGATTTAGAACCGAAAATGGCAAAGTGCAAAATCCCAGTCGCGGCACCGCCACCAACGGTTATCGCGAATATGGCACGACCAATTTGTCCGGAAGCCCGGTGAATTTAGGCAGTCGCGTGGGCGCTTATATTTTGAATGCGAATGAGGTCAACCAATATTACTCAAGCCGCAGCCGCATATTCAGTTCATACAATAATGGACAGGGTTGGAATCCGCAGCCGTAAAATCGGGGAAATATCATGAATAAAAAGACTGTATTGTGGTTAATTCTGGGATTGGTTTTTGCTGGCTGCGGTGGAGAAAAAGGGGAGAGCTCAAGTTCTTCAAGTGCATCCAGCTCTAGCTCGTCTGGTTTGAGTTCGTCCAGTGCATCCAGTTCCAGCTCGTCCAGTTCGTCGAGCAGTTCCGGCGCAGCTTTGGTGACGCTGACGTTACAGGAAAATCAGCCTGGTGTATGCCGCGTCGATGGCGATCCGAATGAATCGAAAAACGCCGGTTTTACCGGTTCTGGTTATGCCAATGTCGATAATGCTGTAGGTACGGCAATTGTGTGGGCCGTCAATGCATCAGCCAGTGGTCGTTATCAATTGATTTTTCGTTTTGCCAATGGCGGAACAAGTGGCCGCAATGGCGCTTTGCTGATTAATAGCGGCAGTAACGGCAATTACACCGTGGAATTTCCAGCGGCCGGCGACTGGACCAATTGGCAAAATGCACGAATGGAAGTTGATCTGGTGCAAGGCAACAATATTTTGCAATTGTCTTCGCTGACCAGTGATGGTCTTGCCAATATCGATTATTTATCGGTAACAGGTGCGCCTACTGCTGCGGGCGATTGCAGTTCATCGTCTAGCAGCTCCAGTTCTGGTGGAACATCCTCCGGCGCAGTAATACTGCCGCAAAGTGGCAACCCCGTACAAAGCCGCTATAACAGTGCCAAAACCGCTTGGGGTAAAGAGAAAGCGGATATTGTTTTGTCGCATCAATTTTCCAATGGCGGCTGGCCGAAAAATCAGGAATACAACTCGTTCGGATCTGGTGGCGATGGCAGAGGGGAATCCACTTTTGATAATGGTGCTACCACCACGGAAATCATTTATCTCGCCCATTTGTACAGCAGTGATCGCCAGTCCAAATATCTCAATGCCGTGCGCAAAGCCGTGGACTTCACCTTGAATGCGCAATATGCATCGGGCGGTTGGCCGCAGTTTTATCCGCTGCGCGGTGGATATTGGGATCATGTAACCTTCAACGATAACGCCATGACGCGAGTGTTGACTATGTTGCATCACATCGCGCAGCGCACAGCACCGTTCGATACAGATGTTGTGACAGATCAACAACGCGCCCGCGCTGCAGTGGCGGTTACAAAAGGTGTGGAGTACATTCTCAAATCGCAATGGCGCCAAAATGGCCGCTTGACCGTCTGGTGCGCACAACACGGTGCAACGGATTATCTACCTAAAGCTGCACGCGCCTACGAATTGGAATCCCTTAGCGGCAGCGAATCAGCGGAAATCATCGGTTTTTTAATGACGCAGCCGCAAACACCGGAAATTGTGGCAGCGGTTAAAGCGGCTTTGGATTGGTATCGAAGTCCTAATACCTATTTGGCCGACTACGCCTACGACAACAGCGTAGCGCAAAAAATCGTCTACAGGCCGGGCAGTAAAATGTGGTACCGCTTTTATAAACTCGACACCAATCGCGGATTTTTCAGTGATCGCGACGGCGGTACCTATTACGACATTATGCAAATTTCTGAAGAGCGTCGTAATGGATACAGTTGGGGTGGGAATTGGGGGAATAAGATTATTTCTTATGCTGAGAGTGTTGGTTATTGATAAGTTGCCCCCCCCCCTTGAAAAGGGGAGGGGCTTGCCAAGTTCCGTTTATTTTTTCTTACTTAGCAATTCATCCAACGTCAAACTGTAACTGTCGATAAACGTATCGAGAAAATACTGCACTTCCGGCATGCCTAAATTGTCCAGGCGCGCTTTGACGGCTTCTTCGGCTTTGCTGAATTCCTGGTTGCCGGCGTTCACTTCCGTACGGCATTTAATAAAGGCGGCGATAGTATCGGCGGCTTTGATTAATGCGCGATGTTCCTCCGGGATCTGTTCTTCCATCAGCACATTGCGATAATCGGTTTGCAATTCATCCGGCAGCAAATTCAATAATTCCCGTTCCGCCTGGCGCTCGATGGCCTTATAGGCTTGGGTGATTTCCGGCGTGTGATATTTGATGGGTGAGGGCAGGTCGCCGGTAATGACTTCACCGCAGTCGTGATACAGCGCTGCCACAACCACTGCGTTCACATCCAGTTGGCCGCCAAAATAACGGTTTTTGATCAGCGCCAGAGCGTGGGTGATGGTTGCAACTTCCCAGCTGTGTTCCATCACATTTTCGTTGACGGTATTGCGCTTTAACCCCCAGCGTTGCAGCCAGCGCAGTTTACTGATGTAAGCGTAGAAATGACTTTTCACAATAACTCCAAAATCAATGGCATTTTTGCATCAGCGGAGTGCTGCCTTCGGCTGCTGCAATATTTTCGAAAACTTGATACTGCTGAACCGCGTCAGCAATAGTTTGATAGAGCGTTTTTACCCAGGGACGTTGATTGGTTGCGAGTGGCTGCAAATCGTGTTTGCGTGCATCGCTCGGTGCAATAATGACCTTTACATTTTTAATGCCAATCTGGGCAACCAGGGTAAAAAGTTCTTCAATGGCAGGATCGCCTATGGCGAGGCAGCCAATGGAAACCGCTTTGCCGTGAATAAAAATATCGCCGCCTAAATTGCTGCGGTTTTCCTTGCGTGCCTGTTCGCGGTCGAATTCGTTGGGATAATTGATTTTCATTGACAGGTGATAAAGGCTGTTGGGATTTAAATATTCCAGCCGATAAATACCTTCCGGTACTTGTTCGTCGCCTTGCTTCAGTTTAGGACCTGTGATGCCGCTGGCGGCTTTTATGGGATAGGAGCGAATAAAATAACGCTCGCCATTATCTTCACTCCAGAGCTCCAGCTTTTTTTCATCCTTGATGGCGAGCAATGTAATGGACTTGGGCGGGTAGGGGGCTTTGGCGGATTCAAAAAACGGCTTTAAGCGCGCTTGCGCTTTATCGCCGTAAATACGCTGCACATCTTGGACTGATCTTGCGCCTGTTGCTTGGCGATACAGCGGCACCCATAGGGGACGCGCATAGGTGTAAACCGTATAGGATGACAATGCCAACGCCACAGCGCTCAATAGCCAGCGACGGGTGTGACTCGAAGGTTTGCTCATGGTAGGTCCCTCTGAATTTTTTCAATCAAGCTAGAAGCGCTCTCAATTAGGTTCATTAGTCAAACGTCTTAAAAGTCGCCCATCTTCTTCAAACAGATCGATTTGAAACTGCGCTTCCGCAGCCCGCAAGATTGAGCTTAGCTGATCCGCCATTTCCAGGCCCTCTATCTCACCGCGCAACATCCACATACCGGGCTCACTTTGCTCGAGTGATCCGCTAAAGCCTTCGGACTTTAGAATCAGTTGATCCGATCTTTGTGTCGCCCTCCAGCCTGCGCGCTTGAAGATGGCGGCCCAAGTCTCCAGCGGTTCGAGGGATTGAAGAGTGGCAAACAGTCTTAATGGTTCCATATGGGCTCTACAGGTTGACATTTCCAGTATATAACCGATACTGTATATAAATACAGTGTAGATCTGGAGGGTAGACAATGGCGGTTATCGCAGTTTGGCAATGTGATCGAGACGGCACTATGTTTCAAGACAGAAAAGAAGCTGAAGAATACGACAAAATGCTGGAGTTGGCGGAAAATATCAGCGAACTGCTCAACCAGCATGTCCCGGGCGGTACCGCAGAGCACAACGAAGCGGTAGGCCTGTTCCTCGCCAAACATCGCGATCTTCTGGCGCGTGCGTGCAAGGGTAAACCAGAGTTGCTGCTGGAGGAAATCGCAGCGCCAGAGCCTGCGGCCAGCAAGGTGACGCCATTGGTGGCTAAGGGATGAGTGGCCCCTCCCTTGTGACTGGTTCGTACCCCGCCCCTTGGCAAGGGCGGGAACATAAGAAAGGGTGAAGCCGTGCGGTTTCGCCCTTCGCAATGTTGGTAACGCATCCACCTCACGTTGTGGTTTTTTAGATACAGCTCAAGTGACTTAAGCCCCCTAGCACCCACACGTAAGTCCACCTATGCCGAATTTCTACTTTTGGTTTCTTGTCAGCTCAAACGTTAAGCTTTGTTTTAAGTGAATATAAGCGTGTCGTCTCGGTCTGTGGCGCGGATCAAAGGACGGCGGTTTTGTATTTGAAGCAATTACAGTTAAAAATGCTCAGGAATTCGTGGTCCAAAAGATAACTTAACTTGCTAAGAGGGCAACCCTATGGCTGTTAAACGACTGCAATTCACAACTGAAATCGACGCACCAGCTGAAGTGGTTTTCAAAATCATGTTGGCCCCGGAGAGCTATAAGGAGTGGACCTCCGCATTTATGGAAGGCTCCTATTACGAAGGCAAATGGGAGCAGGGCGAAAAAGTCCGTTTTCTGGCTCCTTCCGGTCAGGATGGCATGCTCTCAGAAATCGCCGAATTGAGACCAAATGAATTTGTCTCCATCCGCCATATCGGCGCTATCCAAAACGGCAAAGAAGACACCACCAGCCCCGCCGTACGCGAATGGGCACCCGCCTACGAAAATTACACCTTCATCACCATCCCCACCGGCACCAGAGTCGTAATCGACCAAGACGTCCCCGAGTCCTATGAGCACCATATGACGGACAGCTGGCGTGTTGGGTTGGAGAAGTTGAAGGAGATTTGTGAGAGGGGGTAGGGAAACCGTCGCCTGATAATCGGTCGTCACTTTGCAGCTGATGTCGTTGAAAAGACTGCTGACGTTTCCTCTTTTGTTAGCTCTACAAATGAATGCGCAGGTTTTCTAAACCCCCTCTCCCGTTGGGGTGAGGGCCGGTTGTGCAAACCGGCAACATAGGTAACAAAACAAACCGAGAGCATGGGTTACACAAGTATCGTATGAGCAAGGAGGACTTGCTTATGCCCTGGAACGAGACTTGTGTGATGGATTTGAAGATGCAGTTGATCGCTGACTGGCTGCGACAGGAAAGCAGCATCAGTGAATTAGCCCGAGGTTATGGCTTAAGCCGCAAAACGGTTTATAAGTGGGTGACGCGTTATCAGGATGAAGGAGCGTCTGGCCTGCAAGAGCGTTCACGTGCTCCCAAGCATTGCCCGCACGCGGTGGCAGATGAAGTGGCAGACAAAATATTAGCCGCAAAACGTAGCCACCCAAGCTTTGGGCCCAAGAAGGTTATGGACCTGCTGCGCCGCAAGCAGCCTCAGGTTAGCTGGCCAGCAGATAGTACGGCGGGAGACCTGCTGAAGGCTGCGGGACTGGTAAAAAATCGGCGCTACAAGAAGCCTTATCCAGCTGACCCTCAACCTTTTGAGTTGGGAGACCGCAACAATGCGTTATGGAGCGTGGATTACAAAGGACAATACCCGACAACCAATGGTCGTTGGTGTTACCCGTTGACGCTGACCGACAATGGCAGTCGTTATCTGCTGTGTTCTCAAGGTGTAACGGCTACGGATTATGCGCAGGCCAAGCCCATTCTTGAATGGACGTTCAAGAAATACGGGTTACCTGAAGGCATTTTGTCTGACAATGGATCACCCTTCGCCAGCCGTGCTGCAGGAGGGTTAACACGATTATCAAAATGGTGGATTGATCTGGGAATCGCCGTGCATCGTACGAAGCCGGGTACACCCACTCAAAACGCCCGGCATGAGCGTATGCACGGCTCACTGAATCAGGCGATAGGTGATCAGCTGCGAGGTTCCAGCTTGAGCCGACAACAAGCAATGCTGGAGTCGTTTCGACACGAATACAATTCCGAGCGCAGCCATGAAGCTTTGGGAAGAAAAACGCCAGCCAGCGTCTACCAGCCATCAAGGCGAGCTTACTCACCTGTTTTAAAGCCAATTGAATATGACGCAGACCAGAAGGTCCGCAGCATTCGCCAAAACGGTGAAATTAAATGGGGCGGCAAGTTGATCTACATCAGCGAGCTACTCGCTTTCAACCATGTAGGCATGAGAGAAATTGATAATGACCGAGTGGAAGTGAGATACAGCTTCCACCTACTTGGTCATATCAACTTAAAAACTTCGCGACTGGAAACTGCATGCGAGTGGCATGCAGGGGAAAAGGTGTAACCCATGTTGCCGGTTTAAAGTGTTACCTATGTTCCGGTTGCACAGGTACAAACCGAGGGGGCGGGGCCGATAGAGCAGCCTCGAACTTCGGTTCAGTCCGTCGCACAAATCCCGATTTATCCCTAATCGAACATATCCTTCTTCTGAAAAAGCCTTACAATGCCGCGCGAAAAATTCGGGTGGTGGTCGTTCGGCTGCCCCTGATGTCCGATCAGGTGTCAGTTAGAGAGTCAAAGCGGTATGGCGGATTTTGTCGTAGGTCAGCGTTGGGTGGTGGATGCGGAGCCGGAATTGGGGCTTGGCATTGTTGTCGGAGTGGATACTCGGGTCGTCACCCTGATGTTTCCGCAAGCGGACTGCGAGCGCATGTACGCGCGGGAAAAATCGCCTCTTACCCGCATAGCGTTCGACGTAGGCGAGCAGATTCACACCACTGACGGACGCACCGGAACCGTTACCGCGGTCCACGAGCTCAACGGCCTCAAGTTATACGACATAGGCGAAGAGCAACTGGTCCCCGAGCTGTCCCTGGCCAGCGAGATCAAGATGAACCAGCCGTTGCTGCGCCTGCAGACCGGCCAGCTCGATGCCGCCAAATGGTTTGCCTTTCGCCGTCAGTTGGATCGCGCCGTTGCGCGTACCTGGCAATCGCAACTGGGCGGCCTGCTCGGCGTGCGCGCCAATTTGATTCCCCATCAGCTTTACGTTGCCCACAGCGCCTGCAACCGGGAAAACGTCCGCGTGTTGCTAGCGGACGAGGTTGGTCTGGGTAAAACCATCGAAGCCGGCATGATCCTGACGCGTTTGCTGCGTTTTGACCGGGTGCGACGCGCCCTGGTGCTGGTGCCGGATGCGCTGCAAATTCAGTGGCTGGTGGAATTGATTCGCCGTTTTAATCTGCGCCCGGATCTCTACGCGGCGGAAGAGCACGATTACCTCACCGGACAAATCCATCTGGTGCCGCACTCCGCCATGACCAGCGACGAACGTCTGCGCGAATTGGCGGGCGAGTTCGATCTGGTGATCGTCGATGAGGCTCACCATATCCAGCCTGGCTCTGAACCGTTTTCTTTGCTGGAACACCTCTCCGCCCAATGCCACCATTTGATTTTGCTGTCCGCTACGCCAGAACAGTTGGGAGTGGAAAGCCATTTTGCCCGTCTGCGTTTGCTCGATCCTGCCAAATTCACTTCGCTGGAAGAATTCCTCGCCCAGGAGCAAACCTATGGCGAGTTGAATCAGAAAATTCGCGCCCTGCCCAAAGGGCGTGAGCAATTGATTCGCGATTATCAAGTTGATCCGTCCGTCGACGATCAACAATTGCTGGATCAATTATTGGATTGCCACGGTATTGGCCGGGTGATGTTCCGCAATACGCGCGCATCTGTGCAGGGTTTCCCGCAGCGCGTCGCGGTGCCGCATAAATTGGAAGAAGATTCCTGGACCGCCAAGTTTGAATGGCTGGCGAATTTCACCCGCAAAAATCCCGGCAAAAAAATCCTGGTGATTTGCCATCTGGTGGAACACGTGCGCGCGTGTGAGGAACACTTGTGGCAGAAACACGGCATTCACGTTGCTCTGTTCCATGAAAATATGGATCTGATAGAGCGCGATAGCGCCGCTGCCTACTTTGCCGATATGGAACGCGGTTGCCAGTTGTTGCTGTGCTCGGAAATCGGCAGTGAAGGTCGCAATTTCCAATTCAGCCATCATTTGGTGTGTCTGGATTTACCGGATCATCCGGATATGTTGGAACAGCGCATTGGCCGTCTGGATCGAATTGGTCAGCGCGAGACGGTTTCCATTCATATTCCCTATGCGGAAGGTTCTGCCGAGCAGGAAAAATTGACTTGGTATCACGAAGTGCTGGAATGTATCGATCGCCAGAGCCCGGCAGCCGGTGCAGTACACGATCGCTACTGGTCGCAATTGACGCATACAGATGCGGATAAATCTATTTGGGATGCCGCGCGCCAAATGCGTATGCAATTGGAACAGCAAATTCAGGAAGGGCGCGACGCGCTCTTGGAAATGAACAGCTGCCGTCAGCCGCAAGCGGCGCAACTGGTGCAAACCATCGCCGAATTTGAAAGTGAAACTCCACTTGCGCTGGTGGAGCAGGCGAGCGAATTGTTCCATTTTCACTTCGAAGAAACTCAAGGTGGCGCTTATTCTCTGATTCCCGCAGACAATATGTTGATTCCGTCATTGCCTGGAATTCCTCTCGACGGTATCGAAGTGACATTCGATCGCGCCTTGGCCAATGCGCGTGAAGATGTGTTGTTCCTCACCTGGGATTCGCCGTTTATTATCGGCTTGTGGGAAATCCTGCATCACTCAGATTTGGGATCGGCATCAGTGGCGTTCCTGCCCAGCAAACAATTGCCACCCGGCAAATGTCTGTTGGAAACCTGTTTTGATATGGTGATCCAATCGGCGCAGGCGACCGCGTGTTTGCCGTTCCTGACAGATTTGTCGGTGCGCGCCTTGGTGCTCGATGTAGGCGATAAGGATTTGTCCGATGCACTGCCGGAACTTTCTTTCGAAAAATCCCTGACGCCTGCCGATAAAAAACTCGCGCGCAAAATTATCCAGTCGCGCAAGGATGTATTGCCGCAGTGGTACCACAAGGCGGAAAAATTCGCCGAAGCCCGTTGCAAAGGATTATTGGATCAGGCGGTGCAGCGCGTGCAAGCCTATTTCAGCGGAGAGGCTCAGCGATTGGAAAGTCTGGCGCGGCGCAATCCAGCTGTGAATATGGACGAAGTGGCGGCGCTGCGGGAAAAAGAAGCGGCGATCATTCACGCGTTACAGAGTCAGGTGCAGGTGCAGTTGTCGGCGATTCGGTTGGTGGTGACGACGGCGCCTTAACTTTCTGTATTGAATATTCGGTGTGTCGGAAGGGGACTTTGTCCGGCCCACTGGGTGTTTTTTGTTGGATATCCAGAGTGTCGGAAGGCGGCTGCGCCTTTTCCGACCTGATTTTCGATTTATTGGGTGTGTAGCACCTCAAAACCTTCCTCATAGCGGCTGAGCAGCTGTTGCAGATAAAACTCGTTGCGTTCATCGCTGATCAGCGGGTTTTTCAGCACAATCAATTTGCGTTTCTGTACTTTTAATTCAGTCCACACGTAATGGAAATGCCGGTCGAACAATTGTTGTAGTGAACCGTCTTGCAGTGCTATTTGCACACCTTTGTGCAGGCGTTCGGCGAGTTGCGGTTTTCCGGCGTGTACATATAAATAGAAAGGCAACGCGTAAAACAGGCTGACATCCCGGCTCAGCGTGAGCTCAGGGTGAATTTCCCGCTGATTTGCCAGAGTTGTGTGTGCTTCCAGTGTGCTTAAGGGAATGTAGTCGAAGCGCCCGTGCATCAACATCGGAAATAAGGCGTCGAAATTGTGCGCTTCAACGACCGGAATCTGGTTACCTGCCAAAATTTCGACGTCGATCCATTTTTCCCCAAGTCCTGCGGTCAGTTCGCCAAAATTCTGTGGATTCCCTTTTTCTTTTATATGCGCTCGCGCCTGCTGCGTGGTAATTAAATCGCGCAGTCCCAACATGCCGTTCAGCACGGGAAATTCCACGGGAATCACTTTGGAACTGTCGACATAGCGGCCATTCCAGTGCGGGGAGAAGAGTAAATCGAGCAGTGCGCCTTTTTCGGTTTCCAGCTTTAACCGGTTGGAGGACATGAACTCCTCCAGATAAACCAGTTCATAAGGCCCATATTCCGCCACGGTTTTATCCAGCGTCAGCTTGAGCACATTGGCGAGATAAAGCCGCAGCAGCGGGGAATATCCCTGATTGTAATGCCGGATGATTTCGGTAGCGCCGGCGTACGGGCTAAGGCCAAGCCAAAGCAAAAATGCCGCGCACAAACGGCGAAAGTGGAGCTGCACGAGGAAATCTTCTCCTTTATTCCATTAACAGACTTCTATCAGCATAGTCGATGTGCAGAAAACTCGAAGATGCGCCAGAAACCAGCGGAAGTGGAATAAAGAAACGGAATTTCCTATTGAATCAGAATAGAAAGCAAAAGATTTGCCGACAATAAGCTTAAAAATCCGACTCCCGGTTAGGCGAAGCCTTAATCGCTGGCTATAGTGAAAAAATATATGACTGATAGTCTTTAACTAAAAGCTATTTAAGAAGACCTGTACTCGGCTGATTTTAGCGGTAGCTTCAAAACCGAATGATGCGCGCGATAACTCGATTTAATTAGGGAAAGCATGACTCAGACACCAGGCCGCACGCATGGACATCGCTTGCAGCGATACCTTGCGATAGTGGTATTTCTATCCATTGCACTGCCGGCTGTGATCAGTGGAAGTGTGCTTATTTGGCAGAACTACCAGCGCACGCTCGAACAGGACAGTCTGGCGACGGCGAACAACTACATCGACTTGCTGCAGGGCGGTATGTCGGTGCCGCTGTGGAATGTCTCACCGGAGTTGGGACGTCCGTTGATGGACAGTATTTTGGTGGACACGGCGGTGGTGGCGATCCGTGTAGTGACAGATCGCGATGAGCCTTTTTTGGAATATGTGCGTGCGCCGAATGACTCGGTAGCAAGCGATCACATTATTTTGAAGCGCAATGTACTGCACAGCCGGGAACGGATTGGCTCGGTGGAATTGCACTACAGCCTTGCTGCAGCGCAGGCGCGGGCAGCGGGTGAAACCCGCTTGTTGGCCATTATTATTTTTGTGCAGTTGGTGGTGTCACTGGTGACCATCTCCTGG
This sequence comes from Saccharophagus sp. K07, assembly GCF_014336955.1. Lineage (GTDB taxonomy): Bacteria > Pseudomonadota > Gammaproteobacteria > Pseudomonadales > Cellvibrionaceae > UBA5868. The sequence continues at coordinate 430,837 of NZ_QRAI01000002.1, forward strand.
ATGTTGCACCGAAAAGTGTTATCGCCGCTGAAAAAATTGTCGGTCGCGGCAGCGGGAATTGCCAAAGGTGACCTGAAAACGAATATTCCGAAACTTGCCGATGACGAGTTCGGGGCTCTATCTCAACAGCTCGAAATCATGCGGCAGGAATTGGATAACAATTTTTCTGAATTGGAAAAGCGGGTGGATAAACGCACTCTGGAATTGCGCGTGACCAATGAAGCCTTGCAAGGCACCTTGGATCGCCTGCAGCAGGCGCAGGAGCATTTGATCCAGTCGGAAAAACTGGCGGCGCTTGGCTCCCTGGTTGCAGGGGTTGCGCATGAATTGAATACGCCGATTGGCAATGGCCTGACCGTCGCCACGGCCATGTGTGAAAGTTGCGACTCCATAAAACGGGAAATGCAAAGCGGTTTGACCCGTTCATCCCTGGAGAAATTTTTGCGCGAGATGGACGAAGGCTCACAACTTGTGTGGCGCAATTTGGAAAAATCTGCGGAACTGGTTAGCAGTTTTAAACAAGTAGCCATGGATCGGACCAGTGCGCAGCGGCGGAATTTCGATTTGTTGTCAATACTGCAGGAAACTCGTTTGACGTTATCACCGGCATTTAAGCGCACTCCTTATGTAGTGGATATTCAAGTGCCGGAGAATGTGATTTTGGATAGTTACCCGGGGCCCTTAGGGCAGGTGGTGACGAATTTGCTGAATAACACGCTGGTGCATGCGTTTGACGGACGGGAGTCCGGTAGGGTGGTCATGCGGGCGGAAAAACAAGACGATAAAGTGGAATTGGTTATCGAAGATGATGGTGTAGGAATTCCAGATGCAAATAAAGGAAAAATTTTCGATCCATTTTTTACCACCAAACTCGGTGCCGGCGGCAACGGTTTGGGGTTACATATTGTGCATAACATCGTCACAGGTATTTTAGGGGGGGAAATACGGCTGTGGTCGCAGGTGGGTGAGGGAACACGCTTTATTCTGACCTTGCCTCTGTGTGCACCGGAAGAAGGTGCGCAGGAGCAGGATCAGTCTAAATCAGAACTGCTTGCGACAATTTAATTCAGCAGTAGGTGTGTTCTCATGAGTGGTAATTTTCCAAAAGATAAAGACCTCTTCGTCTTCAAAGACGAAGGCAAGATGATCCTGATTACCGATACGGGCTCACCTGGCTCCAGCGATACCCAAGACGATGACGATCGCGTGTGGCGGATTCTGATCACCGATGATGAAGAGGAAGTTCATCAGGCGACGCTCTATGCACTGCGCGATACCAAAATTCTGACCCGCAATCTGGAGTTTTACCACGCCTACAACAGCGCCCAGGCGCTGGATATATTGCGCACAGTCCCGGATATTGCCGTGATACTGCTCGATGTCGTAATGGAAACATCGAACGCAGGTCTCGACCTTGTTCCCGTCATTCGCGAACAACTCAAAATGAACGATTTGCGCATTATTTTGCGCACCGGCGAACCGAATCAGGCGCCGGAAATTGACGTCATTCGCGATTACGATATCAACGACTACAAGCTCAAATCCGATCTCACCAAGAAAAAACTCTACGCTTCACTGACGTCGGCGGTGCGTTCGTACAAACAATTGCGCACCATCGAGGACAGTAAAAAAGGTTTGAATATGATCCTGCAGGCCAGCTCGGAATTGCTGACCCAGGAGGGGCTGAACAATTTTGCCCAGGGCGTCATTATTCATATAGCTGCGCTGCTCGGCGTGGCGCCTGAAGGCGTGATTTGTGTGCGTCGACGCGACCAACACGTTGAAGAAGATTTAATGATTATCGCGGCGGCGGGGGATTATTGCTCGCTTATCGACCGGCCCTTGTCGGAAATGAGCGAAAGCATAACATCACGCTTGTTGCGTGAAAGTCTCGATAATCGCTGTAATGTTTTCCATAAAACTGGTGTGGCACTCTATCTCGGCAGTCATACACGCGGCGATATGAGTTGTTATGTGGCCAGCGGAACACCTATTTCCGATGTAGATAAAGGCCTGTTGGAAATTTTCTGTAACAATATCGCGTTGTGCGCTGACAATATCAGTTTCCTGGAAAGCTTAAAGGATTACGCGTTTACCGATACCCTGGTGGGCTTGCCCAACCGCAACGCGCTGGAAGAAGTGATCAACCGTTATATTGATCAAAAATCCGATGTGCCTTATTCGCTGGCGCTGATCGATATAGATAATTTCGCGGAAATCAATGCGGCGCTTGGTCAGGAGTACGGCGATCAATTATTGAAAACAGCGGCGGATCGTTTAAAAGCGCGCTTTTATGAGCCTAATACGGTTGCGCGGGTTGGTGGCGATACTTTTGCTGTTTTCGGCCCTACATCACATGTGCAGAAAAAAGCGCTGTTGCAGCCGTTTGTGAATCCCTTCCAAATTGGCGGCGAATTGCAGTTGTTGTCGATCACTGCAGGCATAGTTCCCTTGACCGAAATTCAAGGCAGAGGCTCTGAGGCGATCAAGGATGCGTCCATTGTCCTTAAGCAGGCGAAGAACCAGAGTCGCGGGCAAGTGGTGATGTTCCACCATAAGATGGTGGACGATGCGCGTTCGCGTTTGCAGATGCTGCGCAATTTGCGCTCTGCATTTGAATTGAATCAGCTGTTTCTGGTATTTCAACCGAAATTGAAACTGAGCGATCTCAGCGTCACAGGATTTGAAGCTTTGATTCGCTGGAAAGACAGTTCCGGTCGATTTGTATCACCCGGGGAATTTATTCCACTGGCGGAACAATCCGGTCTGATTATTCGCATGGGCGAGTGGATTCTGCGCAATGCCATTGCGGAGCTCGCACTGTTGCGTGCGAAAGGCTACATGAATACCAGCATGGCGGTGAATTTATCGGTGGCGCAGTTGGAGCATCCCGATGTACTGGAAATGCTCATGCGCGTCATTGGTGAAAACAATATAGATCCGAGCTTCATCGAGCTGGAAATTACTGAATCCATCGCCATGGGGGATATAGAAGCAAACCTGCGTCGCCTGGAAAAAATACGCGAGATCGGCTTTAAATTGTCCATGGATGACTTTGGTACAGGGTTTTCATCCTTTACCTACCTGCAAAAAATGCCGATCAATTGCTTAAAAATCGATCGCTCATTCGTCAATCGCTCCAACACCAAAAGCGGGCGGGAAATTGTCGAGATGATCGTGCAATTGGGCAAAACCTTGGGTCTGAATGTTATCGCCGAAGGTGTGGAAGAAGAAGTGCAAGGCGTGCTGTTGAAAGAAATGGGCTGCCATGAAGTGCAGGGCTTTTTCTACGCTAAACCGATGGAGCGTGAACAATTGCATCAGTGGCTGGCTGCGCGTAAAGCGAGAGGTTGATGTGAAGTGCTTCGCTTGATCATGCTGTGCTTGCTTTCTCGATAGAAGACAAGCACGTACGTATTTTGCAAAATTAGTTTTAAATCGCGCGGAAGAAATTAGTGTTAATCGCCCTTGGGCGGAAGACTGCGCACAAAATGTTCGCAATGCCGGATCCATTTGTGCAGAGAAGAATCAGAGGTGATGGCTTCGGGTTCTACGTAGACAAATCCTTTTAGGGGTTTGCCGGTGAAGTCCATGATGGAGGTGTACATCTCTTTGAGCGCTCGTTCGTAATGTCTCGGCCCGACGCGAGCCATAAGTCTGCGACCGTTAGTACCGACACACATGTGCCCGTCGACAAGAAACGCCAATCCCCCGAACATCTGCTTTTCTACTACGCCATCATGATTGGAGAAATAGCGGCGAATGCGTTCTGCCAGTTGTTCGTCATAGATCATAACTGCTGGACCCACCGTACACTTGGCGCTTCCGATGCGATTGCTTTGCCCTTTGGTTTAAGTGTAGATGAGCAGATCCCATTTCGCCTGTTATCTGTTTTGGCGAGATTTTGATCGGCCGGCGCGGCTGAGTCTTAAAGCATTGGCTGTACTGGCGTGATAAAAGGGCTTCCAGAAGCTGAATGCCGCATCCAGCGCGGTTTTTTGCAGCTGTAGTTGGTATTGCACCAGGTCCAGGCCCTTCATCTGCGGCCAGGGCTTTATAGCAGCCTGGGTAAGCGCCATCAGGCCCTGAGTAGAAGCACTTGCTTTCTCTTCCACCATGCGCCACAGCTCTTTAGTGTCCGGCGCCTGATTATTCTGCAACCTATAGCTGATCCCGCTAAGGCGGAGGCCAATGGTGAGGCCGGAGGCTACCGCCATTTCCCACCAGCGCAAGCAGTAGATATAACTATTTAACGAGTTTTCAAAAATGCTTAGAGAGTTGCGCATGGCCATAGGGATTCCTCCTGTGAGCCATAAGAGGGAGAGGGCATAGAAACGCGATTAATAGTGCACCAATAAAATGGCAAATGCGAGGAATAAAAACAGCAGCTGGAAGGAATGCAGGCTGATTTATTTGCTAAACCAGCCTCGCAGCAGCACTTATGCAGTTGGTGCTTGTCCGGTGGAGGAGAGCAAAAGAACCGTAGCATTTTCCGGCGACAGAGGTTTGGCGATGAAATAGCCTTGACCGTAATCACAGCCGTAGGATTTCAAAATTTCCATTTGCTGTTGCGTCTCGATGCCCTCGGCGATGATGCGCATGTTGAGGTTGTGGGCGAGCGAAATAGTGGCCCGCACGATTTCGTGAGCGCTGCTCTTGTTTTCTGCCAGAGCGTTGATGAATGAACGATCGATTTTCAGAACCTGCACCGGCAATTTATCGAGATAGGCCAAAGATGAATAACCAGTGCCAAAATCGTCGATGGCCAATTCGATTTTTCGCTCGCGCAAAGATTCGAGAATATCGTCCACCGTTTCGGTATGTTGCAGCAGCGCCGTTTCGGTAATTTCGAATTTGATATTTTCCGTATCTACGCCGCTGTTGATGATAATTTCATCAATGCGATCGAGAAAATCTCTGCGCTCCAGTTGAATGGGCGATAAATTGACGGAAATAACCGGCAGTGGATCAACCTGGTGCTGGGTCTTCCAGATATTCAATTGCTGACAAGCCTGTTCCAGAACCCACAAACCTATATCAAAGATTTGCCCCGAGGCTTCCGCCATGGCAATAAATTTATCCGGTGGAATCATGCCTTTTTGTGGATGGAGCCAGCGAATCAACACTTCGAAGCCGACGATGCGGCACGAGTCGATCGAAATGATGGGTTGATACACCACATGAAATTGTTTGAGTTGCAGAGCCATTTTCAAATCGGTTTCCAATTCGGCTGCCGATAAGGTCTCCTGCAGAATTTTATCGTCGAATTTCTGCCACACGCCGCGACCGCGATCTTTGGCTTTTTGCATGGCGATATTGGCGTTGCGCAGCAGCGAGGATGGCTCATCATAATCGCCGGGTTCTGCAATCACATAACCAATGCTGATGGTGAAGCTCAAGCGAACCTGATCGATCAGGAAGGGATCGCGGAAGGACTGGATGATATTTTCGACCAGTAATTCGATTTCATTGTCGTTTTCGATATTTTCAATCAGCACCGCAAATTCATCGCTGCCCAGGCGAGTGACATGCGCGGTATCCGGACACAATTGCAGCAAGCGTTGGCCCGCGGCAATCAACACCTGGTCACCCAACTGGTGGCCGTAGGTATCGTTGATTTTGCGGAAGCGGTCGCCGCCGGCAAACAGCAGGGCAAAACGGCCACCTTTTAAGGTTTTTTCCAGCTGGAGCAATAACCACGCGCGGTTATAAAGTCCGGTAAGTGAGTCGTGATACGCGATATAGGTCGCCTTGGCTTCGGATTCCTTGCGCTCTTCAATTTCTTTCAAAAGCTCATGGGTGCGCTGGTTGACGCGCTGTTCCAGTTCAGAGTTCAGCAAGCTGACTGCGCGGTTGGCAATTTTGAGTTTGGTTGTTTGTTCGTTGACCAATATTTCCAGCTCGCGTGCTCGTTTGCCACTGACACGCACACGCCACACGCTGAAGCCATAGGTCAGAAACACTAGCAGCGAGATATACATGCCATAGGCCCACCAGGTCTGCCACCAGACGGGTTGTATCTCGATGTTCAAGGTTTTCGCCTTCCCGGCCCAAACGCCGTCATTATTAGCGGCAATCAGTTGGAATTGATATTTTCCCGCTGGCAAATTGCTATACAGCACAGTGCGCTCGTCACCTGTGGTTTCGATCCAGTCTTTATCGCGACCGAGCAGGCGATAGCGATAGCGATTTTTTCCCGGGGCAATCAAATTCGTGGCCGTGAACGATAAGCGAATATCATCGGTATCGCTGGGCAGAATTAGAGTATCCATGTAACGCAGAGATTGCGGCAGCCAGGGCGATTGGCCGGGAATTTGAATTTGGTGATTAAGACTGATACTGGTGAAATGAATTGATGGGGCAAATTCATTGCGTGGTATGTGTTGGGGATCAAAATAACTGAAGCCGCGATTGGTGCCAAAATACAGATGGCCGGAGCGGGTTTTAAAATGGCTGAAACGGTTGAATTGCGCTCCCGCTAAACCGTCCTCTTCGTCGAACACTTCGATTTCTTTACTGATAGGGTCGAAGCGATTCAAACCGTTGCGCGTTGCCAGCCATAAGTAGCCGCGCTCGTCTTGTTCAATGCCCATGACATGCTCGTCAGACAAACCATCTTTGGGCGTGATGCGAATGGCTTCAGAATTCACCGGATTAAAACGGATCAGACCGCGCGAGGTGGCAATCCACAGCAAGCCCACATTATCGCTGTGAAGATCAAAGATGGCGCCGTTTATGGCGAGATTGGCTGTGGTGAATTTTCCGGTTTCGGGTGAATATTTTTCCAGACCGCGATAACCGCCGATCCAAATATCACCATCGGGGGTAAGCAATATATCGTTGATATAGTCGCTGCGCAGGCCGTGGGCAAGATTCTGCTCATCCGGGGGATAATGAATGAACTCGCCGGTTTCGGGATCAAAAATCTGTAAGCCGGAACTGCCAACAGCCAACAGCAAGCGATTGTCTTTATCCACCGCAATGCGAAAAACATGGTTTTCCGCCAGTGTTTGATTTGTCGGGAGCTTGGGATCGCGTAAAAAGTGTTGCACCTTTCCAGTCTCAGGGTCGAGCCGGTTCAGACCTCCCGCCCATGTGCCCAACCAAATAAAACCTTGTGAATCTTCCGCGATGGACAGAATGGAATCAGAGCTGAGGCTGTGTGGATCTGTGGAAGAGTGACGGAAATTCTGGAAAGACTGGCTGCGCGGATCAAAACGATCCACGCCATTGCCATCCGTGCCTATCCAGATAAAACCCTTGCTATCTTCATACAAAGCGGAGAGCTGATTGAAACTGAGCGAATTTTCTGTCTCGAAGCTGTGCTGAAAGGTATGGAATTTTTGCAATTGAGGACTTAAGCGAAAAACGCCGTGATGCCCCGCTGCAAACCACACGGAACCCTTTTGATCATCAAAAATATAAGTGATGGGCGCCGGTGGAAAACGGTATTTATCGTAGGCGGATGGAGCGTAATGGACAAAACTGTCAGTTTCCGGTGCATAGCGAAATACACCGTGTTTATCGCTGCCAATCCAAATATTGTTTTGTTGGTCGCGCGCGATGGACGTGAGGGCGCGGGTCGTAATATCCGAAATGTGTTCTTTCTCTTCCAGGCGATACGGCCGCGCTGTGCGGGTAGCAGGATTAAAGCGGTACAAACCTTCGCGGCTGACGATCCACACATCGCCGTCGCCACCTTCCTGAATGCGCATAAATGGACGGAAGCCAGTGGTGTTGGGCAAATCCAGCCATTTTTCCGCTTGCAGGGTTTGCGTGTCGAACAGCCATAATCCTTCGCTGGTACCTAACCACAATTGGGCGGAATTTTGGCGGCGGATGATACTTTGCACGCTGATGGCAGAATTGGGCTCATTAAAAAATTGCCGTATGACCTGGCCATTATTGGGGTTAAATAAAATCAGACCAAATTGATCGCCGCCAACCCAAATGCGCCCGAGTTCGTCTTCGTAAAGACTGTAAATTTCTTTGTACTGACTGACGTTGTAGCGGGTAAAGGTTTCGCTGATGGCGTTGTAGCGATTGAGGTAGTTACCAGCCGTCCACAAAGTGCCATCGGAATGTACAAGAAATGCATTGGTGTTGGGGGAGCCTATAGTGGCCGGATTTTGCGAATCGTGAGAAAAAGTCTGCAGACTGTAGCCGTCGTAGCGTTTTAAACCGTTATCTGTACCAATCCAGAGAAAGCCTTCCGAATCGCGAATGACGGTGTTCGTATAATCCTGCCGGTAGGCTTTATCCAAATGTAGTGGATAAACGCGCATGCTCGAGTTCGCCAGCGCGAAGTCGGCGCCCAGGAGCAAGGCTGTGACAAAAATCATTCTGATCATAACGGTGCAGTGAATTCCACACGGTTGCGGCCATTTTGTTTGGCCCTCAAAAGTGCCTGGTCGGCACGTCGCACAGCGTCGGCAAAATCTTCATCTTCTCCCACTACGGCAACGCCAATACTCACGCTGATATGTAAATCGTCATCGCCATTGAAGGTGCACTGGGTTGCAAGGCTGCGCAATTTTTCCGCAAAGGTACGCAGACCTTCCAGCGGTTGACGCCGGCAAACCACCATAAATTCTTCGCCGCCCATGCGCGCGAAAATATCTTCTGTGCGTAAATTCATGGCGAGTAGAGAGGTAAAAGCCTTCAGAACCTTATCGCCCATATCGTGGCCGTAGCGGTCGTTCAGGTTTTTGAAATGATCGAGATCCAGTACCAAAACACCCAGTCCACTTAAGGTGCCGAAACGGATTTTTTCTGAGTCGACTCTGCTGCGCAAGCCCGCGCGATTGTAAACGCCGGTGAGAGGGTCGGTATCGGCAAGCGCTTCTAAGTGTTTATTTTGTTCTTCGAGCGCGCGCTGTCTTTCCAATAAAGCCTGGATCGCAGTGCGGTCGCGTTGCCCGGCTCGGTACAGACCGTAAAAACGGATACCGCCTTCAATCAAAAATAGGGTCATCCATAAGGACAATATGATAAGTATCAGTGTTTCGGTATAAATCCATTTGCCAATCAAAGTTATACGCTCGACTATGACTTCGTGTTTGCCTTGCTCAACAAAATCCAACCCGATGGACGTGATGTTGTTTTTTTCCGGTTCTGACCAATGGCGGCGATGTTTGCGCTCCATCAACCACCAGTGGGCAAGAGCAAAATCGCTGAGTTTGAGCAACACAGGCTGATTCGCTTCCGCTGTGGCGAAGGTTGTTTCCATAGGTTGAGTGGTGCTGAGATCGTTGGGGTCGGAATAGGCGGGATTGAAATTGCGCAGATACGCACGAATGCGCGACGCGGGTCCGGTGTATTGCAGTTTGATTTCCATAAAATCATAGGAGGTCAGATCCACTCCACTTCCGACGGGTTCGAGATCCGGTGACGTGCGCCAGCCGCAACCATAGGCGTGCGTGCTTTTGTAATGACAAATCCAGTGATTTTCTTCCTCGTTGACCCAGTAGGCGGATGTTCCTTTTTCTCGGTCGACAAAACCGTACAGTTTGGCAACAAATAAAGGCGCTTTGACTTCCAGAGTTTTGGCTGGCAGAAAATAATGGCCGATAAAAATAATAAGGGTGAGCAGCGATGCCCAGCGGACGCCGATGCGGTAGTAACGTATTGTTTTGCTCTGCGTGAGTTGCATAAAAAATTTTATTCCAACCACTCGTAAACAGCGGTGTTACGGTAGAGCTTGGCTTTGTACAGTGCTTTGTCTCCGCGCTTGAATAAATTATCGAACGATTCATTGTCGGTTGCTTTCACCACACCGATGCTGACGGTAATGGTATTGGCGGGCAGAGCTTTAAATTGATGCGAAGCGGTTTTTTGTCGCAGTTTTTCCGCCAGTGTCGACAATTTTTCCGTGGTTGTCTCCTCAACCAATAAAATAAATTCCTCACCGCCCCAGCGGGCAAATAAATCATGGACGCGAATTTCGCTGCGGATCAGTTCGGCAAACTCGCGCAAAATGGCATCTCCAACATCGTGGCCGTGAGTATCGTTAATGGATTTGAAATGATCTATATCCAGAACGATTAAGCCGGTATGGGAAGGCAACAGACTACCGCCGTGTCTATGGTTGAGCTGCCGCGCTATGCCTGCGCGGTTTAACACGCCTGTAAGTGGATCGGTCAGAGCGCGCGATTGCAGCTGTGCTTGCTCCGCTTCCAACAAATTGGCGTTGTCTTCAAGGCCGAGCAGTTCCTGCTGCTGAGATTGCAAAGCGCTGCGCAAGCGGTAGTAGCGCACAGCGGCTTCTAACAATCCCAAAAAGATCCAGAAAATCAGAATAGTGAGCAGATAGGTTTTGTCGGAGATTCGTTCACCGACCAACTTGATTTCATTGACTCGGATCCGGTGCACGCCGGGTTCCACATTGCCCAGAGCAACCTCCGCGATATGGCCGAACTCCGGACCGGCAATTTGTAATGGTGGATTCTTCGCCATGGTCCACCAATGCTCAACATTGAATTGATTCCAGCGGATCACCACCGGACCGGTTTTTAAATCGTCGGTCCGCAACAAAGCGGCAATAAATTTTTCCGTAATGTCCGGCTTGATGGTGGGGTACAGGGGATTTTTGTCTTGCAGGTACACGTGCAGATACTGCGCCCGCCCTTCGTAGGAAATATCCAAGCTGAGTCCGTCGTAGGCGCTGAAGTCGATGGTGCCGTCTGCGGCGGGTCTGAAGGTCACTTGTTTAAGCGTTTCGCAAGCGTCGGCCGGAGTCTCATTTTGATGTGTGCACTCGCTGAGCGTTTCCCAGGAATAGGTAATGCCGCAATACAGTTGTTTTTCCCGCTCGGGCAATTGGCAGCGCCACTGGGAGTCGTCCAGCCAGGCGTTTTGGGGCGTTTCTCCATCGCTGTTGCTCTGGCCGTAGAGTTTGGCCGTAACGCCGTCCGCCGGGTGTATGACCAGCGTTTTAAGCGGAATAAAAGGCTTTCCCACAATCGCCAGCACTGTGAGTAACGCCATGACGAATCTGATGCTGGTGAATAAACCCGACATACGACCTTATAAGAATGAAATCCACGCACGCAGGACCGAAGAGCCAGGGCGTCGACAACGGCGAGCCCATAGACACGCCTCTACGCTGAAATCCCTGCGCGTAACGATTCACATGCATCTGGCGCCAAACTAAGCGCAGCTATTTAGGGGACAACTTCTAGCGAGTATAGACCAAGGTCAAGCGGCTCGCGGGAGAGTGATGTAGATGCCTGCTCGCCAAATGGCGGCATGAATCCGGATTGATAGCGAAATGAAATAAGTCGGCTGGAGCGGCTATCTGTTGATGCTTCCTCCTATATGGACTATGGAGTCGTCTATTGACTTTACTCGGCTTCTTTTGATCGCTACAGTTCGGCCCTACGCCGGGGCTCGCCCCACAGGATGCCCAGGAATACAAAAGTTTAGGTCAACAAGGAGAAGTCTCTATGCTTCAAGCCAATCGCCTGCACGTCACGGAAGGTCAGCTCACCACCATCGCAGGGGAGACTGCCGGTCGAAAAGTACGCTGCTCCCCACAGGCTCTTCCTGTATATAACTCCCTGGTCGGCCTTGCCCGCAATGGCAATTATTGGGCTCGGCTGATTGTCCAAGGTATTCGCGGCCTTACTTCAGGCCGTCTTCATATGGACAATATTTATGTCAAACAGGAAACCAATATTGCCTATGGTAGAGGGCTGTTTTACGTCGTTTTGCCAGGAGTAAGAGCGACACTAGAGGATCGTGAATTCAGATTTGAATTTTAAAGCAACCGTTAAAACTTCAGCGTTCGGCTTGTCTGCTGCAGGTGCTGCTTTTGGTGTGGCGGGGCTTAGTCTAACAACGTCGGGAGTCGTAGGATTTGCAGGGGCATTGTATTTTGTTGGCACGACCCTTGTGGCAGGAACGAAAACTCTTTCTCCGAAAAAATATAAATAAAGGGGCGCCGGATACATGATGAATGTTCCTTTCAAACTCCGAGAGCCCAAAGGTTTAACTATCCCTAGAGGCCCTAGTTTCCAAAGGGCTCAAGCTGTTTGTAGCAGTATCGCAGGAACTGAGATTCAGTTTAGAGTGCCAAAACACTCGCCTAGACACTCAAACAATAAAGAGGTTTTCCCCGGCAAACGCTATGCATTAGATGAATTGCGATTTTCGTCGAGGTTTAAAGAAGAAGATGTTTTAAGAGGGGTCAAGGATGATTGGGAAGAAATGCTCTTCCTTTACCGTGCATGGGCATTTAATGGGCCTTGGTTTACTGGGACACTGGCGGAATTAAGATTGTCATTGTGGTTAATTAGATCTGTAAATTCCGAGCAGAAGTTTTCTTTGTTTCACCCCAGGGCAATGGAGATGACGATTGGAGATTATTTAACGTCTCTGTACGGGCATCGTTTGAATAAAAGCAGAAATTATATTCAAGAATATATTGCGCCGATTGATTGGCAACCTCTAAATCACTTGCCTATCAATACTGTTAGCTTGTGGGTAAAGTCTCAAGACTTCACTCCGTATCGACGAAATAATCGGATGATATTCTTTCCGGTTGCCGATGATATGTTGGTGTTATTTAGTTTTGATCCAAGCCGTTTAAAAAATGTGCCTGATTCGGAAATGGACAATTGCGTCAGTGCCGAATCAATGTATGATTTGATGGATCAAATCATCAGTAGCATCAAAGTTGAATTGTCTCCAGAAGCGAAAGAACAACAAAAAAAGGCTTTGGAAGGCTTGGTGGATACATCTCTAGTCAAAGAATTTCCGCCCATAAAATGGGATAAGCTCGACGAAAAAACTACGGAAGCTATATTGTTGGAGTCTAAACAGAAAAACATCCAGCAAATGTAGAAATGAAAGGCATCCAATAGGATGCCTTCTTGTATATGCTTTCGGAATACAATGACTCCCAAATAATAAGGATGTAGCAGTGATTTACGTTCCTTTTCAGCTACGAGAATCCAAAACGCTGGTTATTCCAAAAGGGCCAGATTTCCAATGGGCGCGCACTATTTGGCACCACTGTCGAAGGCACTGAACTGAGTTTTAAAGTGCCCCGACATGCATCAAGGCATTCCAATAGCAAACCTATTTTTCCCAAGCGCCATTATGATCAATTACCCCTTCGGTCTTATTACAATGAGCAGGAGGCAGCTAAAGGTAAAAAGGATATTTGGCGCGAGGCTAAAATTTTTTATCACGGTTGGGCTTTTTGCGGGCCGTGGTTTACTGGAGTGTTGTCCGAACTCCGTATGACTTTAACTTTATTTGCCCCAGTTAATTATCCTCAGAAATTTTCACTGTTCCATCCTCGTGCAATGGAAATGGTTATTGGGGATTTCCTTAGTGATACCTATGGGTATCATTTGGATGAAACCAGGCACTATATTCAGGAGTTTAAAGCGCCAGTGAATTGGCAACCATTGGATCATTTGCCTGTAAATGCGGTGAGATTGGAGGTGGTTTCGCAAGACTTTTCGCCTCATCGAACCATAGAGCATTTTATGTTTTTCCCTTTGTCAGATGGCTTGATGGTGCGCATCTGGTTTGAACCAAGTCGGTTAAAAAACATTCCTCGTGAGGAAATGGATAAGCTCGTAAGTGTTAGTCCTATGCATGAATTGATGGATCAAATCATCAGTAGCATCAAAGTTGAATTATCGCCAGAAGCGAAGGAGCAACAAAAAAAGCCTTGGAAGGCTTGACAGATACATCTCTGGTCAAAGAATTTCCACCCATAAAATGGGATAAGCTCGACGAAAAAACGACGGAAACTATATTGTTGGAGTCTAAACAGAAAAGTATTCAAAAAATGTAAAAAAAGCATCCAATAGGATGCCTTTTTTATTCCCGCATTATTAAAACACCGCCGTATAAGTCGCCGGCGCAGCAGTCGTCGTAATCACGTGGTAGCGATTAGTAGAAATAGTTTGGCCGTTGGCGTTGCGCCAGCCGACAAAATTGAAACCGGACCTTGGACGTACTTTTAAGGTCACTGGAATGCCTTCCGGATATTGAAAACCGCGTGTCACCAAGCCTGCGTTGGGGTTGGTGGTGTTGACGGTGAGGGAGTAGGTGGGTTTCAGCGCGGCAACCAGGGGAGCCACTGCTGCATGGCCGGATTCGCGCAACCCCTCGGTCACCAAACGAGCCATTTCCACCGCGCCCATTTCCTGGAAGTGAACCTGGTCGGCGCGGCCGCTGGGGTAGTTGGGATATTCGCCCGCCGCCAGATTCATGTAATAGAAGTAGGTGGAGTATTCCTCGCCGACGCTTTCCAGCAGGGCGGTGCTTTTGCCATCGAGGTCGACCACAGGAATACCGAGCTGTGCTCCGAGTTCGCGGGTGACGACCGGGTGTTCATGGTAGGCGGGATACACCTTGTTGCCGTCCCACGCATTGCGCACCAGGGTGGCGACAAAAATCGGCGTTGCGCCGAGTGCCTGAGTCTCGCGCGCAAAGCGGGTCAGGTAATCCTGGAAGACGCCGTTGCCGGGAGCGTAGCGATCGGGATCGGCGTTGTTGCGATCGTTGATGCCGAATTGAATAAACACAAAATCGCCCGCGCGGATTTCTCGTTTCACGTCCGCCCAATGATCGTTGTAAAAACTTTTGGAGCTGCGACCGCTGAGGGCGCGATTGAAGACGGTGATTTTGTCGCTGCGGAAAAATTTACCGAACACCTGACCCCAACCGATCATAGGGTAGTAACCCGAGTTGTAATCCGAGACCGTGGAATCGCCGATCAAAAATACCCGAGCCGCCGGATATTCCGTGACGTTCGAGCCGCGAAATTCCGCTGTGTAAGTCGTATTGCCCGCCGGCATAAGGACGCGATGTAGGGAATTGGTGCTGATGGAATTGCCGTTTTGCGACCAGCGCGTAAAGCTGTTGCCGTTGTTGGGCAGAGCTTTCAGCGTGACCGGCGCTCCTTCGGGCAGGGAGAGGCTGCGCGTAATAGTGCCGGTATTGGCTGGGTTGGCGGTAATTTGCAGGCTGTAACGCGGTTTTAAATTATCGGCGAGGCGCTTCAAGTCTGAGCGGGTTTGTTCGCGCAGTGCCTGGGTAATCAAACCGGCCATTTCCACTGCGCCCATTTCCTGGAAGTGGGTGCCGTCATTGGCGCCATCTGGATAGTTGGCGTATTCACCCGCCTGCAGGCCCATAAAAATAAAGCGCGTGGCGTAGTTCTGGCCGACCGAGCGAATCAACTCAAAAGAGCGCTGGTTTAAATCCAGCAGGGCGACATTCATTTCCTGCGCGACTGCCACCATAGCGCCGCGGTAATCGTTGCCGGATTCGGTAAAGACATTGCGCAATTGGCCGTTGTTGTAGGCGTTCATCACCATAGGCGTGACGAACACCGGAATAGCGCCTTTGTTGCGCGCTTCATTCACATACATGCGCAAGTAGGTTTGGAAATCGGCTGGTGGTGTATAGCGTTCAGCTTTGCTGAAATCGCGGTCGTTGTGTCCGAATTGAATGAGCACGTAATCGCCCGCGTTCAATTCATTCACCACGCCTTGCCAGCGGCCTTCCTGATAAAAACTGCGCGAGCTGCGTCCGCCGATCGCGCGGTTGTTAATGGCAACCGAATCGCTGTAGAAAAAGTGGTGCAGAATCTGGCCCCAGCCGGTCATGGGCGCCTGACTCGAGTTGTAGTTGGCCACGGTGGAATCGCCCACCACAAACACCCGCACATTTTCGCGCGTATTGGCCGGGCAATTGGCTTTGCTCAAGCCTGCGCCTGTAAGCGTCAGGCGATCTAGGTTGGCGACGCCATCAGCGCTGGCGGCGATCAGCTGAATCAGGTTCAAACCCGCTTTTAGCTCCAGATTAAAGGTTTGCGTCTGCCAATCGGTCCAGGCTTGTGTGGGTGGGAAGTTCAAAACCGTCTGCGGCAGATCATTTACGTTGACCTGCGCAGGTCTGTTCGCCGTGCCGGCATTCGCGTAGCGCCACACGGCCGAATAGGTATCGCTGTTGGCCGCTTGCACAGCCCAGGTCAAACTGACGCCTTGTTGGTTATCCGTATTCGCATAACCCCGGCCGGTGTAGCCCGCGTGAATGGATTCGATGATGCCAATGAACTCGCAAAAGCCGGTCTCGCCTTCTTCAATGGTCAAAACCGTGCTGCCAGAGGACGAGCTGGAACTCGATGAGCTTGAGCTGGAAGAGCTCGAAGAGCTGGAACTACTGGAGGAAGACGAACTAGAGGACGAGGCGCTGGAACTGCTGCTGGAGGAACCGTTCTCTCCAGTGCCTCCACAGGCCGTCAGCACCAGTAGGAGTATCCCAAGTAAGACTGTTCTCATGTTTGACCTTTTTATTGTGTGTTTATGCAGATCCCACTGCCCAGGATACAAGCATGCAAATGGGGGCTTACAAAATACCGAATCCACCTCGAGGCCGGGACGATTCGGGTCACAAATGCAATAGGAAAGATCTGCGGCATTGCCGGGTTCAATCGGCAATTGCGCAACCTTAAAAACATTTGTGCTATGCGTCACGTTTAGTTCAGCGTTATTCGATTAATAAAAGAGACAAAAGCAACGCGTTTATCTGAGCTGATTGGCTCAGCGTCTTGATCGCATTAACAATGCAAACAAGAACTGCTTCACGTTTAAGGGTGTTTTATTCCATGCATTGCCGCCGTGTATTGTGCAAAAAAGCGTTCTAGTTTGCCGAATTGGAAAAATTTGCCGGGTACAATAGCCCGATTATCCCATTGGTCGGGTAAACCTATTCAGCAAAAAAAATCGTCAATTTACGCTTGTTGAATAAATCGATGCTGATTTTTAAAGAAGAGAGATGGCAGTATCGCCGGGCAGATAACCTCGGCATATGTGATCACTGCAAAAAGGATCTCGAAATAATAATCTGGGTGAACCTATGTATAAAAAATTAGTGCCTCTGAGTGTCGCATTACTGATGTTAGCCGCCTGTGGCGGAACGGGAGGTGGTTCGTCCTCCTCCAGCAGCGCTTCATCAAGCAGCAGTTCTTCCTCCAGTAGTAGTTCTTCATCAAGCTCAAGTTCTTCGTCCAGCAGTTCCTCCAGCAGCTCATCATCGTCCAGCTCATCCTCCGGCAGTGTCAACGCCAAATATATGGAATGGCTGAATCGCGGGGTGGTGGCGGTAAAAGTGAACAACGGGGTGTTTGTGTCCTGGCGCTTGCTGGGTACAGATCCACAAAATGTCAGTTTTAACCTTTATCGCAATGGCACTTTGGTCAATGGAACGCCGCTGACCAATGTCACCAATTATGTCGATACCGCTGGCAGCACTAATTCCACTTATGAAGTAAAAGCCATTATCAACGGCGTTGAGCAGGGTGCGGATGCGCCTGCATCGGTTTGGGCAGATCAATACCTCGCCATCAACCTGAATGTTCCTGCGGGCGGCAGTACACCGGATGGTGCTTATACCTATGAAGCCAATGATGCGTCGGTGGGTGATCTGGACGGCGATGGCGAATATGAAATTATTCTGAAATGGGATCCGACCAACGCCAAAGACAGCGCGCAAAGCGGGTATACCGGCAACGTCTTATTGGATGCCTATAAATTAAATGGCAAACATCTGTGGCGCATCGACCTGGGTCGTAACATTCGTGCGGGCGCGCATTACACTCAATTTTTGGTTTACGACTTTGATGGCGATGGCAAAGCCGAAGTAGTGGTGCAAACCGCTGATGGCACTCGCGATGCAGCGGGTACTGTGATTGGCAATGCCAATGCGGATTACCGCAACAGCTCCGGTTATATTCTGACAGGGCCAGAATATCTCACCGTATTTAATGGTGAGACTGGGCGGATTTTGCAAACCATTGAATATCCCAATCCGCGCGGCACTGTATCCGCTTGGGGCGATAATTACGGCAACCGTGTTGGACGTTTCCTCGCTGGCGTTGCCTATTTGGATGGTCGCCGTCCGAGCATGATTATCGCGCGCGGCTACTACGCAAAAACCATGATTTCTGCGCTCGATTGGCGCAATGGTCAACTGACCAAGCGTTGGACCTTTAACGCAGACGACAACCAAAATCAAAATTATCGTGGCCAAGGCGCGCACAGCTTGAGTATTGCGGATGTCGATAACGATGGCCGCCACGAAATTATTTATGGCGCCGCCACCATCGACGATAACGGCAATGGGCTCTATACAACCAATTTGGGTCACGGTGATGCGCTGCATGTGGCGGATATCATTCCCAACCGTCCCGGTTTGGAAGTGTTTATGGTGCACGAGTGCCCATCTTGCTACGGCAACCACGGTGTGGAAGTGCACGATGCGCGCACTGGGCAAATTCTCTATAGCGGCAATGGCAACGCCCAGGACGTTGGCCGTGGCGTAGCGGCGGATATAGATCCGCGTTATCCCGGTATGGAGGCTTGGGCATCGCGCAATGGTCTGTTTACTTCGACTGGTCAGGAGCTTTCCACCAAACCATCACAAATGAATTTCCTAAGCTGGTGGGATGGCGATTTATTGCGTGAATTGTTGGATGGCACCACGATTTATAAATGGGATTATCAGCGTGGTACTTCAACCAGCATTTTTGCTCCGAGCGGCGTATCTTCCAACAACGGTACCAAATCAACGCCGGCATTGTCTGCGGATATTCTGGGCGACTGGCGGGAAGAAGTGATTTTCCGCACGTCGGATAATCGTCAGTTGCGAATTTACACCACAACGATTCCAACCGAGCACCGCTTGTATACGCTGATGCACGATCATCAATACCGCGTTGCTATTGCGTGGCAAAATACCGCTTACAACCAGCCACCGCACCCGAGCTTTTTCCTGGGTGAGGGTATGAGTGCTCCGCCGGTTCCGGATATCACCACGCCGCGAGCCAGGTAAGTTGCACTAAGAGATTTAATAAGCCGGTGTTACGCCGGCTTTTTCTTTTTCAGGAGAGAGAAGTTTTTGTTTGTTGTAATTTTCCGCGCGCGCATCAAGCAGCTTGACGAAGAATATTCCACAACCGCTGCGCGCCTGCGCGAGCTGGCGTTAACGGAATTTGGTTGTGTTGAATTTTATTCGGTGAGTGAAGGGCCAGAGGAAGTGACGCTTTCCTATTGGCCAACGGAAGAGCATATACGTTTATGGAAATCGCACCCGGAGCATAGTGCCGCGCAAAAACTGGGTGCGGAAAAATGGTACGAATCCTATTCGGTACAAATTGCGGAAATTAAGCGGGAATATGCCCGTTTAGCGAATCACCAAGGGAATTTTATTTAACGGCAATATTTCCTGGGCTGCACCGTGGTTGATGGCCTCCTTGGGCATGCCAAAAACAACGGATGTGGCTTCGTCCTGGGCAATGGTTCTGGCGCCAGCTTGGCGCATTTCCAGCAGACCGCGGGCGCCGTCGTCGCCCATGCCGGTCATAATAATGCCGATGGCATTTTTTCCCGCAAAACGTGCGACAGAACGAAATAACACATCGACTGAAGGACGATGGCGATTGACCAGCGGCCCGTCGAGGACTTCGACATAATAATAGGCGCCGCTGCGTTTGAGCTGCATATGTTTGCCGCCCGGGGCGATCAACGCCAGGCCGGGAATAACCCGGTCATTATTTTTCGCTTCGCGAACTTCAATCTGAGAGAGTTTATTAAGCCGATCGGCAAAAGACGCAGTGTATTTTTCTGGCATATGTTGCACGATAACAATGCCGGGGCACACGCGAGGCAAGGGAACCAACACAGTTTCCAAAGCTTGAGTTCCACCAGTGGACGTGCCTATAGCGACGATTTTTTCCGTGGTTTGTGCCATGGCACCTGGAGGTGCGCCTAGCGGGATCACATCGGCCGAATTCTTTTTCGGCGGATGGAGAATGTCGGAAGTCAGATGTGTGCGTTTTACTCTTGCGTTGGCGGCAGCACGAATCGCCATAATCAAATGATCGGTCGATTCTTCAAAAAAATCGCGCAGACCCATTTTAGGTTTGGTGATGATTTCTACCGCTCCCAGGGCGAGCGCCTGCATGGTAGTTTCCGCGCCTTTTTCCGTCAGTGAAGAGCAAATGACAACGGGAGTAGGGCGCTCGGACATAATTTTTTTTAAGAAGGTTATGCCGTCCATACGTGGCATTTCCACATCCAGGACAATGACGTCCGGCCATTCTTTATTTAATTTGTCTATGGCGAATATGGGATCGGAAGCCGACCCGATCACTTCAATGTCGGGCTGAGACTGCAAAATTTTCATCAATACCTGACGTACAACTGCGGAGTCGTCCACCAATAACACTTTGATTTTTTTTAAAGACACCTAGTTGACCTCTCTAATAGGCTGGTGGCGGACCCACACATTGCCGCTCCATACTTCAAAAATAACATTGCGGTGTCCACTGGCGCCGACATTTTCCGATATGGGTTTCATGTTGTACTGGTCTAAGAACTGTCGCGCAGCCTGGATATTGCGGCGCGAAATACTCTCCCCCCGGGACGGGCGGCCGGGAAACATATCACCGCCGCCAAATAATTTGATTTGATAGTCGCCGGGATGGGTTTTATGAAGCCGGACTTGCTTCAACAACAATTCCAATACTTCATCGGCATATTTACCATGAAATTCGTCGCCGCGTTGTGCGCGTTGCGGCAGCATAAAATGGCACATGCCACCTATGCGCTTCCATGGATGCCATAGGGTTATGGAAACGCAGGAGCCTAAAATTGTACGAATGCGCGTCGACTCATCACCAAAGTAGTAATCACCTGGCTGAAGGAAAATGTCGATGACTCCATCTGGCGCTTTCATAATTTTTGGTACACCGACGGGCTGATTAGTTTGAACGCTTCTGAAATGCCATTGAGGCTTTCGGAATGGCTTACGAAGAAATAGCCGCCGGGTTTCAGCTTGGGCAGCAGGCGGCTAACCACTTTGCGTTTGGTTTCCAGATCGAAATAGATCATCACATTGCGCAGAAAAATCACATCGAACTCACCGAGATCGCCTGGCAGGGGTGCGATGAGATTGATTTGGGAAAAGCGCACTTTCTGTTGTAGTTGGCGGTCGATCAGCATGGTTCCTTCCTGGCGTCCTATACCCTTCATGCAGAAACGTCGCAAAAAATCCGGCGGAATATGACGCGCCCTATTCATGGAATAGTGACCGTTGCGGGCCATGGACAGAACGTGGGTGCTGAGATCGGAGCCGAGAATTTCCCATTGTGTGGAAACCAGCTTATCTGCCAGTACCATGGCAATGGTATAAACCTCTTCCCCGGAAGAGCAGGCTGCGCTCCATACCCGAAAAGTTTTTCCGGGGGTTAGCCCGGGCAAGATGGTATCGCGTAAAAATTCGAAATGTTTGGGTTCGCGGAAAAAATAGGTTTCGTTAGTCGTCAGCAGATCAATGGCAATTTGCAGCTCCGCAGAGGCCTTGTCGCTCATGATCAATTTAAAATAATCACCAAAACTGTGTAAGTTGTGGTGTCGCAATCGTTTGGTTAAACGGCCTTCAACCAGCATTTTTTTTGCGGGCGAGAGGTTAATTCCTGACGCATCGTAAAGCCAGGTTTTAAACTGATTGAACTCGCTGTCTTTTAGATGGTTAAGGCTCATTTGAGTATTCTGTGATGCATTTGACTGATAAAAATGCCATCGCAAACCGTCGCTGCGAATTTTGCGATGGCATCGTTAATGCACTTTATTCTGTGATATCGCTGGGAAGGTTGGTCATTTCAGAAATCATGGTCATTTCTTCAACGGACAATACTTTTTCCACATTGAGGACGATCACAAATTTGTGATCGATTTTCGCCATACCGCTGATGAAATCCACGCGGATACGTGAACCAAAGCTCGGCGGCGGCTCAATTTCTTTCGACGGAATTTCCATGACGGCTGATACCGCATCTACCATAACGCCAATGTCCTGTTGATCGTCATTTTCGGTTTTTGCCTCAATAATGACGATACAGCTGCGACGTGTAACATCGGAAGTTTTACGTCCAAAGCGTGCTGCGAGATCGATAACCGGAACCACCGAACCACGCACATTGATTACGCCGCGCACAAAATTCGGCATCATGGGTACGCAGGTTAAATTGCCATACTCAATGATTTCCTTGATCGCCAGGATCCCGATGGCGAACATGTCGCCACCGGAGGAAAAAGTCAGATATTGATAATCTTCCTTTTCTGAATAAACAGCCGGCGAGTTTTTCAAAGCAAGTTCGCCCATGTTAGCCTCCTGTTAAAAGCGCGTGAATTCGCTATCGAATGACCCACCTGCTGCGGCGTAGACCGGAGCTTTGGCAGGCCGAGAGGTTACATGCGAACTTTTGTCGGTGGCTTTTTTAGCATTGGCTTGAGGCTTGGTGACGCCGTTGGCGTCAACTTGGAAGAAACTCATGATTTGTTGCAGTTGTTCAGCTTGACTGCTCATTTCTTCCGCTGTCGCTGCCAATTCTTCACTGCTGGACGCGGTCTGCTGCGTGATCTGGTTCAGCTGAGACATGGCGGTATTGATCTGCGAAACGCCACTGGCTTGTTCTTCCGAGGCGGCACTGATTTCTTGTACCAGATCAGACGTTTTGCGAATAGACGGCACAATTTCATCCAGAAGTCGGCCAGCTTTTTCTGCCAGCTCTACGCTGTTGGACGACAATTCACCGATTTCCTGCGCTGCAACCTGGCTGCGTTCTGCCAGTTTGCGAACTTCCGCTGCCACCACCGCAAAACCTTTACCGTGCTCGCCTGCACGTGCAGCTTCGATTGCCGCGTTAAGTGCGAGCAGGTTGGTTTGGTAAGCGATGTCATCGATGATGCTGATGCGCTGCGCAATCTGTTTCATCGCATTAACGGTTTGCTGCACGGCCTCGCCACCTTCATTGGCTTCCTTGGTCGCTTTGCTTGCCATGCCGTCGGTCACTTTGGCGTTTTCGGTATTTTGGTTAATGCTTGCGCTCATTTGTTCAACGGACGCGCTGGTTTCTTCCACGCTGGCTGCTTGTTCACTGGCTGCCTGGCTCATGGATTGCGCAGTCGCACTGATCTCTTCTGATGCACTGACAAGACTATCCGCAGAGCCTCGAACTTCTGTAATCACCATGGAGAGTTTTTCAACCATTTCCTGCATGGCCTGGCAAAGCTGGCCGGTCTCGTCTTTGGATTTGACGTCGATGCGCAGGGTCAAGTCACCACCGGTTAAGCGTGTCGCCATTTGCGCAGCTTCAGCGAGCGGTCTGGCAATAATGCGGGCTATTACTAATGCCAAGGCAATGCCGAGAATAATGGAAACGATTAAAACCTGGATAATGGCAAAACGAGAATTTTTTGAAATTTCCGCACTGAGCTTGCTGGAAGCGGCGGCGTGCTCATCAGACAAATCAATCATTTGTTGGATGACCCCGAGCATGTGATCGAACCGCTCACGCGACTGAACGCCGAACAGAGGACGTAATTCTTCCTGACGATTCTGATCGGACAAATCGAGAACTTTACTACTGATGGATTGATAATCGCGCCAGTGGTTTTTCAGTGATTCGACAAATTGCCGCTCTTCCGGCATGGTTATGAGTTTTTCATAGTCTGCGAAGAGACCTTTTACAAATTCGGCTCTTTCGGCAATTTCTTTTTCGAAGCGCGTTTTGCTTGCCGCATCTTCAGCCAGAACGTGGCGCGCTTCTTTGAGACGATAATCTGTAACATAGAAACGTATGCGCTGAGCTATCCGCATTGTCGGCATCCAGACGTCGCGAACTTCCGCACCGGCGGTGTTGACTTCCTCCAGCTTGGTTATGGAAAAAATTCCCATAAATGCCGCCAGCGCTAAAACAATAAGAAACGAAATCAAAAGCTTCGTCCCTATTTTCAGATCATAAAACCATCTCATTAAAGTTTCCTCGAGCTTACGTGTGGTGGGGGATTAAATGCCGTCATAAATGTGACGGTCTTTGTTTAGAAATCCTGTGTGTCTCTCAATGCAGAGATGCTTTTATGGGTGCATTCTGGTTGGTTTCCCGATCAATGATTTTTTGCACCAGTAGCGGAATATCCAGAATCAAAGCAACTGCACCGTTGCCCAATATGGTCGATCCGCTAATGCCGCGCAGAGTGCTGAACATTTTTCCTAGAGGTTTGATCACCGTCTGGAATTCACCTTCCAGTCCATCGACGACCAAGCCCGCTTTTTGATTGCCATAGCGCACAACCACGATATTTTTTCTACGGGCGTGGCTGTCTGTAATATTGAATTGTTTGCGCAGATGGATAAGTGGCAGTACTTCACCGCGTAAATTCAGACAATCGACTTCACCTTTTTCCTGTATCTCATCGTTTAGCTCCAGGCATTCCTGCACCATTTCCAGCGGAACCACATAGCTTGCGGAACCGACGCTCACCAGGAAACCGTCAATAATTGCCAGTGTAAGAGGCAGGCGAACTTTTACTTGTGTGCCCAAACCGGGGGTTGTGGACAGCTCCACGGTACCGCGCAGTGCAGCAATATTGCGCTTGACGACGTCCATGCCGACACCGCGCCCGGATAAATTGGTAATAGCATCTGCGGTAGAAAATCCCGGTTCAAAGATCAGGTTGTAAATCTCCTGATCGGAAAGGGTGGTTCCAGGACTCACCAATTCCCGTTCTATGGCTTTATTGAGAATTTTTTCCCGGTCTAATCCTCTGCCATCGTCAGTAATTTCAATCACGATGCTGCCGGACTCGTGATAGGCATTTAAGCTCAGCGTCCCGGTCGGTGATTTCCCCAAACTTACTCGCTGCTCGGGCATTTCGATACCGTGGTCCATGCTATTGCGCAACAGATGCACCAGTGGATCGCTGAGTTTTTCCACCACACTTTTGTCGACTTCGGTTTCTGCGCCGGTAATTTTCAGATCTATGTTTTTGCCCAGCTCATTGCTGACGTCGCGCACCACTCGATGGAAGCGATTGAAAATTTCGCCGATGGGTACCATGCGCAGGCGCAATGCACTATCGCGGATTTCTTCGACCAGATCGGCTACCACAGAGGTGGCCTCATGAAAGGATGGATCGCGGGATTTTTGGGCGATCAGGTTGGCACCAGCGCCGGCGATTACCAATTCGCCGATTAGATTAATCAATTTATCCAACTTGTCTGCTTGCACCCGGATAGAACTTCCCTCGCGAGATTTTTGCTCTTTGTTGCGGGTTTGTTTCTCCAACGCCGCATCCACCACCTGGGTTTCCACCGCATGTTGTTCAACCAAAATTTCGCCCAGAAGTGGTTGCGTACCTTTGATTTCAACATTTTCCTTTTGCCGATTTAGACCCCTTTCCAATTCCTGCGGTGTCAGAGCGCCGCTTGCAATCAAAATTTCGCCAAGGCGAGCATTGGTTTCCGGCAGATTGTGGATAAGCTCGATGTACTCGGTGATTTTGCTGTGCGGCGGCAGAATGTGAATCAAACAATCCTCACGTACAAATGCAAAAGCATCGGCGATAGTTTGTTTATCAACGGTGGTGTCGTAATCAATTTCAAAACCGAGATAGCAGGTCTCCGCATCCATGATTTCCGTTGCGGGCATGGTGTCGCACAAGGTTGTAATGCTGACAATGCGACCAAAGGTTTTCAGATAGCGAATAAAGGAAAGGGGGTCCATGCCATTGCGAAACACATCCGGACCGAAGCGCAGTGAAATATGCCAGAATTGTGAGGCGACGTGATTGTGGTCTTGCGTATTAACAGGTAATTCAGCAGGAATATTCAGCGAGTTATGCGAAGGACTCTCGGGCATGGGTTCTGTTTGCGTTTGGTAAGCGGTGAGTCTGTTGCGCAGGTCTTGTTCGCGCTTTAATGCACCTTCATTTAATTCGGTGCCTTCTACCACAATAACATCGAGCATTTCGCGCAAATGGTCGCCGCATTCCAACAACAGAGCGATCAAATCCGCGTCGATAAAAAGCATTCCGGCACGGACGCGATCGAGCACGTCTTCGAGAATGTGAGTGAAATCAACGATCGCAGAAAAATTAAAAATACCTGCGGATCCTTTGATGGTATGGGCGGAGCGAAATACTGCCGCTATATGGTCGCCATCGTTTGGATCGTTTTCCAATTCCAGCAGGGATTGTTCCATGCTCTCGAGCAATTCCTGCGCTTCCTGGATGAAGATCTGAAGAATCTGATCCTGAGTGATCACGCTATATTTCCTCCATCTTCTGTTGCAGGTTCGTCAGCCAAAGTCTCGGCAGAAATATTGAAATAGTGGGTGAGGCCGACGAGTTCGAGAACGTCTAGAACGATCTGGCTTGGGGCGTATACTTGTATCTCGATTCCGTGCTGTTCAGCTTCACGTTTGGCCCACAAAAGCAACTGCAGGCCCGCACCATCAAAATCGGTTACTTGCGCCAGATCAATTTTCCAATGCTCGGAATCAGGCAATATGTCGAGCATTCTTTCTTTGAGTTCGGCAGCATGAAATATAGTGACTTCACCACCGATGATCGTTCGTGGAGGTGTATTACTAATGTCGTGTTGAAAGTTGATGCTCATGGGAATCAGAATTTAGTTGATCAGCATGGAAACGGCCTGCAGCATTTGCTCAGGCTTGAACGGTTTGACTACCCAGGCTTTTGCGCCCGCCGCTTGTCCTTCTCTTTTTTTGGCTTCGGCCCCTTCGGTAGTGAGCATGATGACCGGAGTAAATTTGTAGGCAGGCTTTTGTTTAAATTCCTTTAAAAAGCTGATTCCGTCCATATTTGGCATATTGACATCGGAAATCACCAAATTGATTTTGGGCGCACTTTCGAGCTTGGCTAAGGCGTCTTTGCCATCGACGGCTTCAATAACGCTGTATCCTGCACCCTTCAAGGTAATTCCCACTACCTGACGAATACTGGCGGAGTCATCCACGATCAAAATCGTTTTAGACATGTTGGTCTCCTAAAAAAATGTAATCTGAGAACTCTGGTCTGTGGTGTGAGTGCTTTGGATACCTTGGTGAACATCCACCTGCTCCAGCGTTGTATAGGTCTGGCGAATGGAATCGAGCCAGGCACCCACGTCGATGGTGCGGATGCTTTCACCGCGTTTCAGTTTTTGCTGGTGTTCTTGCAGCATATCGCCGAACTTTTGCATATCGGCGGTTACGTGCCCCAGGATCTGGTTGACCCGATCCTGGAATTGCAGGTTAACCAGCACTTCTTCAACGTTGTTCTGTACGGCTGAACTCTCCTGTTCGAGCGAGTAGGCGGAGTTGATGATGCGTTCGCTGGTACTGCGGAATTTCTTCAAAACATCCTGAACGGCAATTTCAGACTGCTGCAGCCGATCCGTATCCTGTTTCGCAAATTCTGTGGTGGTGTCCATGGTTTTTTGAAGCGCAGCATTGGCTTGTTCGATGCGTTTGCTGATGCGCGAGCCTGTTTCACCGGAGCGACTTGAGAGCGTGCGTACTTCGTCGGCAACCACAGCAAATCCGCGACCGAAATCGCCAGCCCGCGCAGCTTCGATGGCGGCGTTCAAAGCCAGCAAGTTGGTTTGCGAAGCGATACCGGCCACTTCGACGCCCATGCTGCGAAGATCATCAGTAATTTGTGCGAGGGCATTGATTTCGGAAAGCAGAGCATCGCGTTGCTGTATCGCCTGGGAAATCAACGTCATCATATTTCCCAGCTCGTTTTCCGCGAACATGATTACGTCGCTCAGGCCTTCCTGGCCTTGCATGTTGGAAGCCGTCGAACGTGAAGTATCAACGGCAATCTGCAAGCGCGAATGAATATCGGAAAAGCGTGTCGTTAACTCATTAATACCTTTTTCCATCTGCGAGCGCGCCAGTTCCGTTTGACGATTCCATAAAGGAATCAGTTCTTGCAGAAGTTGCTGGTAGTTGTTGTTTATGTCAGTGAGTATTTTTACCTGCTGATGTGATTTGTCACACTCATTTTCCAATTCAGTGAATGAGCGAAGCGTTCCCTGATGCTGCGTCAGCAAATGACACGTGATGGTCGTAAATACGAGTAGGATCAGACCCAGCAAACCGCGTATCACGTATGAATCTGGCGGGAAAATCAGGGCTAAAAATAGAAGGGCAGCGACCGGGATGATAACGGCGAATAAGATGGATGTTCTTGTCAGATAAATTTTTGTCAGAACATCGGATTGCCCCGAGCGATCGGCAAACATACTGCTATTCCTGTCTTTTATAGGGATAGGGGCTCTTACTTTTTCGAGAAGGCTTAGTGGAAGCTGTCTCTTAACTGGGGAATTAAAGCTCTGCCGTGAGAATTATTCCGTCTACCGAAGTAGTAGCTAATTTATAGGATGCGATCAGAGCGCTGTCAAAAAGACAATGACTCTTTTGGCTCATTAATTTGGGGCAAGGCGATGAGCGCAATTTTGTGCTTTGCATCCTCCGCTTTTCAGTGACAAAAATTCGTTTTTTGGGAGTTGTTATTTCCTTTATATATGAAGCATGGAAACCATTCTTTCCGATGCATCGCTTGAATATGAGGGTGAATCGCCATTTAACGCCGTTTACGGTTGCAAAGATCCATAAATGAGCTTTCTGCTGATCTTTAGACGCTTTCCTAATTTATTGGCAAGGCAACTCACTTGAGGAAGCGGTTATTTATCAGGGGCCGGATATTATTGGTCGGTAATCCAGGGTGTCGGAAATTTATCAAGTCTAAATGAGACGCTTTCTTGTTAATCTCTTGAGTGTGCGACTCTGATCTGTTAGGCGGTGAATGTGGCACGAAAATCTCGTCGAGACCTTTTACGGCGAAACATGCGCCGTGTCATTTTTTTCATTTTTGATAAATTTTGATTTGCTAAGCCCTGAATTTTTCCTATTGGCGGAGCGTGACAACAATTCTTTTTTTTCGATAAGCATGACGGGTACTTAAGCGCGCAGGCCCGACGCAACAAGAAGCCACTTTTGTAGGTTTATCCGAATCGAGAGGAAGGGTGGGCACAGGGATTGCTGTTTTAACGGCACAACAACAATAAAGAACCGGCGACCCAGCCGGACGGGACACAGGATTCCATTTCTTTTCATCAAGCCTAGTGAAGGGCGTCAGCAAAGGTATGCATCATGAAAACTCGTATATCCATCTCAAAATCATCGTCACCACAATCTTTTTCCATTAAAGCCTTGGTTGCGGCCATTGCTGCATCTGGCATCTTGTCATACGAGGTCAACGCCGCTCCTACAGGAGGAGCGGTGGTAGGCGGTACTGGCTCTATTAACCAAATCGGTAGTACTACTCAGGTCCAGCAAACGTCAAATCGCCTCGCTGTGCAATGGAATTCATTTAATGTGGCGGCAAGTGAAAGTGTGAAGTTTGTTCAGCCGAACAAAAGTGCCATAGCACTTAATCGGATATTGGACAACAACGCCTCCCAGATTCTTGGGAAAATCGATGCCAATGGCCATGTAATTCTGATGAATCCCAACGGGATATTGTTTGGCACTAGTGCCCAAGTCAATGTAGGAGGTTTGATCGCATCTGGGTTGAATATTAAAACCAGTGATTTTATGAGTGGCGATCTGAAATTCTCTGGAGTTGAAGGCACATCTGGCTCAGTTACCAATTCTGGAGTCATAAAGGCAGCCGCAGGTGGCAATGTTCTATTGCTTGGAAAAAATGTTTCAAACAATCTTTTGATATCTGCAGATCTCGGACACGTAGCGCTGGCTTCTGGGAATGAAGCGGTAGTGACATTTGATGATGATGGTCTAATTGGTGTAAGAATCGATCAGGAAACTCTAGCCAGTGACGTGGCAGCCTACGCCGTTAATAATTCCGGTATGGTGTCGACCAAAGGAGGCAAAATATTGCTAAATGCCAGTGCCAGTGCAGATCTATTCAGTGAGGCCGTAAACCGTGGAAGTTTAAATGGCAGCACCGAAGTAGTCCTACATGAGGATGGAAGTTTTAGTTTGGGAGGAGGCAACGACGTTATTAACAGCGGGGCTCTCTCGGTATCTGCTAGTGGGCCAGGCGGGCATGACGCGGGTTATGTAATAGTCGCAGGCAAGAATGTGGAGCAAAGAGGTGTTATTCAAGCAAATGCCTCAGGCGCTAATCTCGCCGGAGAAATATATGTAGAAGCAAGTGATCAAGTGTGGATGAGGAATGCCAGTTCCATAACTGCAACAGCTGGAGTAATCAGTGGAATAGTAAGTTTGGATTCCGACAAGATTCAATCCGAAGCGGCGGCCACTATAACCACTACTGGTAACACTTACGCCACTGGGTATTTGGAAGCTGGGTTGCCCAATATAGATACGCACCATTTGTACGTCAGCAGTTTGGATACCCTGACACAAAGTGCGCCTGCCGTAGTGAGTGGAAATACGCACATAACCGCGGCTGGTGGTGATATTCAATTGAATAACTCTGATAACGATTTTAATACAGTCAGTATAAGGACTTATTTCAACGATAATGTTTCGATCACGGACCGTAATGACATAGTGTTGGGCAATATTGAAATGGAAGATTCTTCCTTGAGCGTGCAAGCTTTAGGGGAGGATGCCACCATCAGCCAACTCGGAGATAGCAATCTCTTCCTAAGCGCAGGTCATTTGCGATTGGAGGCGGATAACGTAATTCTCGGTGAAGATGGAAGTACCAGTGATCTCACAGGAGTTGCTTTCAACGTAGATTTTACTAAGAGCGTTGCCACCAATGAGTCGGTAACTTTGCACCCTTATATGGGGATGGAAGGCAGCAATGTGGTTCACTTTATAGGAAAGACCAGGGAATACGGGGATGTGTTGCTGGACTTGAAAGGTGGCGACCAAATTGAACTTAACGCAACTTTTGAAGATGGTGAACATCTGCTGGTGATCGACAGAATGCTCGGTCGCACAGCAGAGTTATATGGAGCTTCTCTGGAAACATATCAGACAGGTCCAGTCACACTTAGCGAATCCTTGACCTGGAATTCCTATATTACAGAGCTGACAAACCCGCAAAATGATATAGCATCGATTAAGGGAAATGGCGGCCCAGCGTTTGGATCGCTGAATTACGTCGATAAAAATGATTTGGTCATAGATGACCTGATTACAGGTAGCGAGGTTTCCGTCAGTCTGGCTTCAGTTGGTTCGGGAGGCACACTGAGTCAAGCTGCCAATACGACATTACAGGCAGATTTTCTTTCTTTATCTGCAAATAACATATCGCTGGGAGCTGGTGGGACCAGTGAAATTGTTGGCGGAAGCGTTATGGACATTAATTTTTCCGGAGACTTGGAAATCGATGGCCCTTGGAGCGTGAGCTCATATGCACTCCAAGGGCCTTTCGTTAACATTATAGGAACCAATAGTAGTAATAGGCTGAGATTCGGTCCGAATGCGGTAAATAACAGTTTTGCCAACGCGGGTTATTTTGCACGTTTGAATATAGACCTGAAAGGTGGAGCAGACGTCGCTATTTTTGATAGTGAATTTCCTATCGGCGGAGCGGATCCAGAAGTGTGGGATTTAATTCAATTGAATATGGGCAGCGGAAACGATCGTGTTGAATATAACAGTAATGTCCAAATCCCACTGTTGCTCGGCGCAGGGCGAGATACCCTGACTCTTCTGAACGGTACAATCGAATATGATGTACTGGACTTTAATCCCGCCGAGGACACATTGGTTGGACTTTAATTGAATGGATTCTTGGAGAGGAGGCGTCAGCCTCCTTTTTTATTTCATCCTGCTCACTCAATGAGGTCGGAATTAGGAGGCTTGGCGCAAAAACCTTGTCGAGACCTTTTACGGCGAAACATGTGTCTCGGCAATTTTTTGAGTGGGGGAATTTTTTTTGCTCTGTGTTTTTGTTGTCGGAGCGTAACAATCAGGTTATTTGTTTCGTTAGCGAATACAGATACTTAAATATGTGGTTTCGCCAAGGGCAAATTGTTTTGCAGTCGAGCGGAGGGAGTGGGCACGGGGATTGCTGTCTAACGGTACACAAAATAACAACACCGGCGGCCAAGCCGGGCGGGACATGGATATTCCATTTCTTTCACCAAGCCTCGATAAGAGCGTGAGAATAGGTGTGCATCATGAAAACCCGTCTATTGAACTCTAAATCTGCAAAAAAAATTCCCTTTGAAAAATTACTATCCCTAAAATTATTGGTTGGAGCAGTTGCCGCATGCACTGTCCTTCCCTATCAGGTCTACGCTGCCCCTACGGGAGGCACCGTAGTTGGAGGAACTGGTTCAATTAATCAAACCGGAAATTTAACCAGTGTTACCCAAACCTCGGATCGCCTCTCTCTCCGCTGGAATAAGTTCAATGTCAACAGTAACGAGCGAGTAGAATTTGTTCAACCGACAGCCAGCTCTATAGTGCTGAATCGAATTTTGGATAGCAATGCATCGCAAATTGCTGGACGTATCGATGCCAACGGTCGGGTCATCTTGATGAATCCCAACGGCGTTATCTTTAATGGAACTGCGGTCGTTAATGTCGGAGGATTAATAGCATCTGGATTGAATATCGAAAGTAGCGATTTTATGAATGGCGATCTGGTTTT
Organism: Saccharophagus sp. K07; assembly: GCF_014336955.1. Lineage (GTDB taxonomy): Bacteria > Pseudomonadota > Gammaproteobacteria > Pseudomonadales > Cellvibrionaceae > UBA5868. Next base: position 463,314 of record NZ_QRAI01000002.1, read on the forward strand.
TTCCGAGGTTTTAAATTCGTCGGGACTTGTTCGCAATAAAGGCCTTATTACCGCGTCCACCGGAGGGAACGTAGCGTTGCTTGGAAAGAATGTTATTAACTCCGGATTGATCAGTGCAGACCTGGGACACGTAGCGCTGGCTTCGGGTGCAGAGGCGGTAGTGACATTTGATGCTGATGGTTTGATTGGTGTACGGATTGATAGAGAGACGCTTACAAGTGAGCTTGCTGCTGAAGTGAACAACTATGGTGTGCAAAATTCCGGGACTGTTATTGCCAACATTGAATACTAATCATTTATATGTGGCCAGTGTGGGGAATGTGCAACAGTCCGCGCCTGGCGCATCGATAGTGGTGAACGGTAATACGCATATTACGACTGCGTCTGGCACAAATGTGTACTTGACTAATGCTGCAAATGATTTCAACACGGTCACTATCAGTTCGAATTACAACGATAAGGTTTTTATTGCCGATGGTAATGATATCGTTTTGGGCGATATATCCATGGATGATTCGTCATTGAATGTCAAAGCATTGGGAACGATCAGCCAGATTGCGAATAGCAATCTTTTTGTTGGCGCAGGAACTTTGCAACTTACAGCAGCTAATGTAATTCTTGGTGGAAATGGCAGTTCGACTGACCTTGTAGGCGTTAAGTTTTACGTGGATTTTACGGAAAGCATCAGAACCAACAGCTCAGTGGAATTGCGTCCTTACACTTATGAAGGCGATGGCAGCAATAGTGTTCGCATTCGAGCCAGGGATAGCTATAACGATGACGTGACAATGGATCTGCGCGGACTTTCTGTTATCGAGGCCAATGTGGAGCAAAGGAACGATGACATCATTATTGAGCGAATAGTTGGCACCAACCTGACATTCAATTCCCCATATATTTTTGTAACGCAAACTGGACCTATTAATTTGAGCGGCGGATTGGTTTGGAATTCCTATAATGCCGTGTTGAGACATCCTGAAAATGATGTCGCTACGGTTCAGGCATCGGGTGGTATTGGGATGGGAGTATTTTCCTATGTGGATAAAAACGATTTAACGATTAAAAATATCCGCACCAATGAGGAGGTGAGTGTCAGCATTTCTTCGGTTGGTCCCGGGGCTACTATAAAGCAAGCAAACAATACCTCGATTGATACAGATTATCTCTATTTAAAAGCAGATAATATCATTCTCGGTGCGAATGGTACCAGTTCAGTATATGCTGGCTATTTATTCCAGGTCGACTTTGATACCAAGTTTGAATTAAATGGTGGTTGGAGTTTGCGTGATTATTTCGGTCAAGGGCCGTTTTTTTCGGTCAGAGGAACGGATGGTCCCAATCAGTTTATTTATGGAAAATACGCAGGTACTGGACCATTTTCGAATGCAGGCTTTTCGGCAGCCATCACTATTGACTTGATGGGTGGAGATGATACCGCGACATTTCACAGCGAATTCCTGCTCGGAGGAGATCCGTCATTGTGGGGCACAATGGAGCTGAATATGGGTAGCGGAAACGACCGAGTGGTATTGAACCAGAATATGGATATTCCAATTCTGCTCGGCGCAGGGGCTGACACTATAACGCGTCGCAACAGCAGCATTACTTATGATGTGTTGGATTTCAATCCGGTGGAAGATGTAATCACACCTTAGAAATTTTAGGGGAGTGGTGTTGGAAGGAGGCCTAGGCCTCCTTCTTTTAATGTGTCCGCTAATCATGGATCAAACATGATCCCTATATAGTCGAGTTATTTTCTCTTCTTCTCTTTCTCTCTATTTATCCCGTCATTTTTAGTTCAGGCTATCGCCTGCTGCGTCGTCATTATTCCCACAGCATATTTTGTGATGAATCGCACATTTTAAGCGGGTGAGGTACGTAGCGCGCTTCACCGCGCAGATCGCCAGACCAATTAATGGCGCCATGTAAGCTAACGGAGCCCACCTGACGAGGCATCTAGGTTCTTTAACTGGAGGATTCATGTCCCAAGCCATTACTGCCCAGGCTGAGATCAACATCGACGGCTGCGCGCGCGAGCCTATCCATATTCCAGGCAGCATTCAGCCGCACGGCTACCTGGTAGGAGTGGAGGAGGCGGGGCTGACCATCAGTCAGCTGAGTGCCAACTGCGCGGAATTATTCAAAGCTGCCGTGCAGGATCTATTGGGGCGTTCCCTTTTTGACTTTCTTGCGCCAGCCTCGCGTGAACTGCTGCAAAAAGCGGTTGGCGCAGCCAATCTACAGCGGGTCAATCCGCTCAAACTGAATTTTGCCCACCAAGAGCAAACTGTTTGGGAAGTCGTGGTGCAGCGTTCCCAGGGGCTCCTTCTACTCGAATTCGAACCTTCACGCGGTGGGCGGAATCCGGCCTTTCTCAGCATTTATCAACAAATTCACGCAGCGATTGAAGAAATTGGCGCGGCCAAAGATTTGGCCGAACTCTATCGTGTAACCGTGGAGTGGGTGCGTGAGATCAGCGGCTATCAGCGCGTAATGATTTATGAATTCGATGCGGAGTGGAACGGTAGAGTCGTTGCGGAAGTCTGCGCACCGCATCAGGAACCGTTTCTCGGCTTGCACTATCCCGCGTCGGATATTCCGGCGCAGGCGCGCAGGCTGTACAGCGTCAATTGGCTGCGCTCGATTCCCAATGTGCACTATGAGCCTTCGCCGATTGTGCCGGGGCGGGTGCAGAACAATGGTTCAGATGCGTCTTTGGACCTCAGTACCTGCAGTTTACGCAGTGTCTCACCGGTGCATATTCAATATCTCAAAAATATGGGAGTGGGGGCGTCTACCAGTATTTCGGTCATCAAAGACGGTATTTTGTGGGGATTGATCGCGCTGCATCACGACCAACCTGCCTATTTGTCGTATGAAGTTCGCCAGGGTTTGGAATTTATCGGGCGCATTTTTTCCATTCAGCACGCCGCTAAGCAAAAATTGGAAAATGTCGATTACAAAAAACAGCTGCGAGCGCAGGAAGCCGAATTGCTGACGAAAATGAAAGCGGAATCCACTTTTCTGCACGGATTGTTGCGCGGCGAGCCCAATTTTTTAAGTCTCGCGCAGGGTTGCTGCGGTGGAGCCATTTTGCGCAGGGGAAAATGGTTTTTACTCGGTGTTACACCGCCTGCGGAATTCTTAACGAAGCTGGTCGATTGGCTGCGCATCAATACCGGTGAAAAACCGCTGTTTCATACAACCTCTCTGGCTAAGCGTTTGCCTGAGGCTGAGTCTTTTAGTAACTGCGCCAGCGGTATCGTGAGTATTTCCATTCCGGAAATTGAGCCCTGTTATGTGTTGTGGTTTAAGTCCGAGGTTATTCAAACCGTGAATTGGGGCGGAAATCCAAATAAGGCAGTGCAGATGGGTGAGGGTGGTGCGTCGTTAAGTCCCCGTCATTCCTTCGAGCTTTGGCAGGAGACCGTGCGCTTGACATCGCTACCCTGGCAGCCGGAGGAAATTGAAGCCATTGAGGAATTGCGCCGTTCGATTATTGAAGTCGATTTGGAAAACCAAGTTCGCGCAGCAATGGATAGCAATGCCGAATTGGAACAATTCGCCTCGGTGATTGCGCACGATTTAAAGGAACCGCTGCGCGGAATCCATTTTTTTAGCGATTTTTTGCTGGAAGATCTGCAAGGGAGTTTGGATGAAGGTTCGCAAAATTACCTTGAGGAAATTCGTCGCTTATCCGGTAAAGCAAAAGTATTAATCGCCGATCTTTACGAGTATGCAAAAGTTGGCCGCATTGATATGTCGTTCGGTGAGGTGGATTTGAATTACGTGGTGCAGGATGTTGCGCTGCGTTTATCGAGTTATTTCAAGGAGAAAAACGCCCACCTGCATATCTCATCGCCTCTGCCAAGGGTGTATTGCGACAAAGTCCGCGTGGGGGAGCTTTTTGCCAATTTGTTCACCAACTCAGCAAAATATAACCAGCAAACCGAGAAAGTGATCGAAGTGGGTGTAAACCTTGCTAGCACCGACAAGGTTGATGTGAATGGAGTGGATCAGGTTCCTATCTTTTACGTCAGGGATAATGGCATCGGCATCGCCCCGGAAAATCGCCAGCGCGTTTTTGAAATGTTTCAGCGCTTGCACACCGAACACGAGTATGAAGGCGGCACAGGCGTGGGCTTGGCCATTGTCAAGCGGATAGTCGACCGGCACGGTGGGCAGATCTGGATAGAATCCACTCCAGGCCAGGGTTCGACTTTTTACTTCACTTTACGTCCGGCCAAGAAGCCAAAATGGCAGCCCGCTCTTGAACAGACAGTGCAATGAATGAGATGTATACGGCGATTCAAAGACGAGACCAAGCAATCCAAGAGGAGCTGAGCCAGGTGGCTATCAAACAAGACCGCTACGACGAGCAAGAGAAGCCGCGCATCATCCTGATCATTGATGACAGTGCTGCAGATCGGAAAATTTATCGACGCTTTTTGACCAATCAAGATCGCATAGCCGTTGAAATACTGGAGGCGTCGTCCGCTCACGCCGGTTTGGAAATCTGCGCATCGGCAAAGCCGGATTGCGTCATTCTGGATTTTCGCCTACCTGATCGCGATGGCTTGTCCCTGCTGGATGATTTGCAAACGATTCATCCAGTGCCCGTGATTTTTATCACCGGTCAACCAGAGGCGCTACTGGTAAGCGAAGCATTTCGTCGCGGCGTGGTGAAATACATTTCCAAGGATACAGTGACGTCCTCGTCCATTCAGGAAGCTGTATATGACGCACTGGACCTGATTTAGTTGTTGCCGGTCATGCAGGAAATGTCATAGAGGAGCGGGAAATGTCACAAACGATCAGTAATTAGTCATGGCGGGAAGTAAAAATAACACAGGAAACTGGCGGACCAAGCCAGAATAACTGAGAAAATCAGGGATAACACAAAAGAGCCGGAATTGCCAAAGAAGACGCTGTATGAATGAGAGCCTACAAAACAAGAATTCACTGAACAACAAAAAAAGCGCAGAAGTGCGTTTTATTGTCGGAATTGGCTCGTCCGCTGGTGGCTTGGAAGCATTGCGTACTTTATTTGGTTGTTTGGGGCAAAACGTTCCTATGGCCTTTGTGGTGGTCCAGCACCTTGCGCCAAGCCATAAAAGCCGTTTGGTGGAAATTTTGGCGCAATCCACTCATTTGAAAGTCAAGGAAGTGGAAGATGGTGAGCGACCGGAAACCAGCGTTATCTACATTACCCCGCCCAATGCCGACGTTTATTTCGAAAACGGCCACCTGCGTTTGATGGAGCCGCATCTAAAAATCGGTCCCAAACCTTCTGTAGATTTTTTCTTTCGTTCACTGGCGGATAATTTTGGCTCGTCTGCGATTGGGATTGTTTTATCCGGCACAGGTTCCGATGGCGCTCACGGTGTGCGCGCGATAAAAGCGGCAGGCGGCTTCACTATTTCACAAAAAGCCAGCACCGCCAAATACGACGGTATGCCGCGTGCGGCCAAGCACACAGGTGCGGTGGATTTGGAGCTGAGCCCGGAAGAAATCGCGCAGGAGCTTTCGCGCTTCGGAAAAATTCCCCGACGTGTACAGCGGGAAAAATCCGAACCTGCAGATGACGACCATTTTGATCGCATTTTTGCCATTCTGGAACGAGAAAAAGGCGCGTGCTTTGCCAACTATAAACCTTCTACTATTCGACGCAGAGTCGAGCGCAGAATCATCGCTACACGTTGCGCATCTATCAAGGAATACGCCGAATATCTGCAGAATAACCCTGCCGAATCCAGCAATTTATTCCAGGATATTTTGATATCGGTGACGGCATTTTTTCGCGATCCGGAAGCTTATGAAGCTTTGGAAAAGCATGTCAGCGAAAAAATACAAGCCAAACAAAACGGCGATAGCTTCCGCTGCTGGATCATAGGCTGTGCCACTGGCGAAGAACCCTATTCAATTACCATTATGATCTGTGAGTTGGTCGAGCGCTTCGGCAAGAAGCTCAGTTTGCAAGTGTTCGCCACAGACTTGGATGAAACCGCATTGGAAGTCGCGCGGCGCGGTTCTTATTCGCGCGCCAGCTTTGATAAATTTCCGCCTGAGTTGCGAGAAAAATATTTTGTGACCTATGAAGATCAATTGCAGGTGCGGCCGTTTCTGCGGGATTTGATCATATTTTCTCGTCACAACGTTATCGAAGATCCGCCGTTTTTGAATACGGATTTGGTTTCCTGTCGCAATGTATTGATTTATTTCAACCAAAGTCTGCAGGAGCGGGTATTCAAAACCATTTGTTATTCATTGGGTAAAGGCGGAATTCTATTTCTTGGCCGTTCCGAAGCGGTTTCCGGACACGCGTCCCATTTATTCCAGGTGCAGGACAAAGAAGCGCGCATTTTCTATTCGATGAAAGAGCGCAGTGGCACCATTCTCCCGGTGCTGAAAGCGGGATATTCCGATATGCCGAATCCGGGCGAAAAAAAACACGCGGAGCGCGAAGAATCCGAAGCCGAATTATTTCAAGCCATGATCGCGGGCTTTGCCCCGGATTCGGTGATCATCGACGAAACTTCGAGGGTCAAACACACCTTTGGCAAGGCAAGCGAATATTTGAGTTTTCCAGCAGGTGAGGTCACTGTCGATGTGTCGCGTTTATTGCCGGATGAGATGGGAAAAGAATTGCCATCACTTCTCTATCGCGTCAGTAAAAGTCTCGGTTCGGCACAAGGGAAACAGCACGAAATCAAGCAAAACGGCCAGCTATACCTGGTGCAAATGACCGTTGCGCCTTTGAAATTAAAAGGCGAAAGCAAGCAGTATTTGCTGGCTTTTGCAAAATCTCCAAAACTGCCCGAGCCAGCGCCTGCTTATACCTCCAATGGCAAGCCCGCTGAAGAGCGAACCCGCGAGCTGGAAAAGGAGCTGATATCGGTCAAAGAGCAATTGCAGTCGATTATGGAGGAATATCAGGCGAGCAACGAAGAACTGCAGTCGCTCAACGAGGAATTACGGTCCGCTAACGAGGAATTGCAGTCCTCCAACGAAGAACTGGAGACAACCAACGAAGAACTGCAATCCTCCAACGAAGAATTGACCACGCTCAATCAGGAATTGAATGTAAAATCTGCTGAGCTGCAGGTTCTCTACAACCGGCACCAAGCCATTCAAAATGCGATCGCTTATCCGCTGTTGATTATCGATGAAAAATTAAACCTGTTGGATTTCAATCCATCGGCACGTCATTTGCTGCGTATCTCTGAGTCAGATATTGGCACACAGCTGCGATCCATTCCCACGCCGCTGGATTTCACCGACATCATCAATGCGGTGGGCAAGGCGCTGCGCGAGCAGAAAAACAGCCGCTTTCAATATCAGACGAAAGATCGATCGTTTGAAATTCAGGTTCAGGTTTTTTTTGGAGAAAAAAATACAGTGGCTGGGTCTGTGGTGAGCTTTATCGACAACACCGAAATATCCATGGCGCTGGACGAAGCCCGGGTGATAAAGAGCCGTTTGGCGAGCATTATCGACAATACCCCGGCCATGATCACCATGAAAGATCTGTCCGGCGTTTATATCCTTGCGAATAATCGCTTCTGCGAAGTGATGGGCAAAAAGCCCGAGGATGTGATCGGTAGCACTGATGAAGAATTATTTGACCACGTCATTGCCAAACAGATCCGCGACACGGATTTTGAGGTATTGAAACAGGATGAAGGACTGCAAATGGAGGAGTCATTCTTTATTGGCGGTCAAACCCATGTTTGGACGTCCTCCAAATTTACGTTGTTCAACGCGAGAAGCCGGCCTTATGCCGTGTGTACGATTTCGCTGGATATTACCGAGCGGGCAATTCGCGAGCGGCAACTGGAGCTGTTTCGTCATATCATTTCGTCAGCGAATAGTGGTGCCGTGATTCTGGAAGACAGCGGTAATGGTCTTGCAGTTTCGTTTTGCTCGGAGCAGCTTTGTAAACTGCTCGGCGTCAATTCGTCTGATTTGCTTGGTATCAATCTGGAAGATTTTCTCCACAGTATTCATATGCAAGGCAAACCTCGCTCGGTTAGCGAGCTAGCCAAGGCGATCGAAGAAAGCCGCGAAGCGTCATTTACATTTACTGCACTTATGCCACGCGGTGAAGAGCTCACCTTCGAGTTGCGCTCCGCCAAAATCGATTCGTTTGATGACATCAAATCGCACATCATTCTCTCGATATTTGATGTGACTGAACGTCTGAAAGATCAACAGATTATTCTGTCGCAGCAGGAAGAATTGTCCCGCTATGCGCGGTTTTCTGCACTCGGAGAAATCGCCGCAGGTATATCGCATGAAATTAATACACCGCTCAACGTGATTACCGCCAATACGGATATTCTGCAGCGCGCGGTTAAGATGAACAAATTGAATGATCATCTGGTAATTCAGTCGGCGCAGGATATCGAAACTATGGCGAAGGGAATCTCCAATATCGTGCGCGGCTTGAAGTCGGTGGCGGGAATTGATCCGGGCACTTTCGAATATGCATCCATGCAGAAATTGATTTCGGATGCATTAAAAATTTGCCAGCTGCGCATACAGCGTTCGGATGTGGATTTGCAAGTGGAAATGCCCAATGGTGACCTGATGGTGCGCTGTTATGCCATTCAGATTATGCAGGTCATTATCAACTTGGTGAACAACGCTTTGGAAGCGATTGCCGGCACTGAAAATCCATGGATCAAAATTGTACTGAAAGAACAGGACGAAAAAGTGTGTGTCACAGTGACCGACAGCGGGAATGGTATTGATGCCAGTCTCACCGAAAAAATTATGACGCCATTCTTCAGTACCAAAAAAATGCAAAACGGAACAGGTATGGGGCTGTCCTTGTCGCGTGCGATTGCACGTCGGCACAACGGCGACTTGGTGGTTGACCCAAGTGCTCCCAACACCACATTTCGTTTGGAAATTACCAAGGACCAATCGCGAAGTATGGCTGTATGAGTGCATATGAGAAATCTCCGCCTTCCATTATTCTCGTCGAGGATGATCATTCCCTTGCGCGAGTATGGAAGACATTATTTGAAATGCTCGATTATAAAATTTCGTGCTTTCACACTGGCTTGGACCTTTTGCGCCACGCGCACGAAATCGGCAATTACGATATTGTGATCACCGATTATTATTTGCCGGATATTAACGGTGTTGAGCTGATCAAGGAGATTCGTGAACATGCACCCAGCATTCCGGCAATAGTACTGACTGGGTCGCACGAAGAATTTATCAAAGACGCGGTAAAGAAGGTGTCTGGCTGCCATATTCTGTACAAACCGCTGAATATGGCGGATATTGAAGAGAAATTAGCGGAAATTTTTTCTCACACGTCGGAGTAATCCTCTGGTGCCGCTATTTCCCGCACCAAGGCTGCATGGACGCATTTCAAAATATCGTAGCTGTAAGCTCCGCCCAATTCCTCGTAAATCGGTTTTAGCCGTATGGGCTCCTCGGAATGGGCGAGCATCACATCCATAATCTGATCCAATTCCTCCTGCTCCAACGGAATCACATCTTCCAATTGCACATGACCTTGCTCAATCAGTGATGCAGCATGGGAGTAAACCGTACCTTGAGTCAGTCCGCGCAACTGCGCTACATCTTCCAAAGTTTTTCCTTGGCGCAACAGAATCAGTGTCTCAGTTTCCGTTGGTTGTTTTTGAGTTTTGGATTCTATTTCTGGTGCGGCGGCTATGTGCGCGAGAATAACCTCCAAAAATGCCTGGCCGTAGCGCGCCAATTTACTTTGCCCAACGCCGGAAACCTGGCTCATAGAGCCGAGATCCTGCGGCTGTAGACGAACCAGTTCCATCAGGGTCGCATCGTGGAAGATAACGTACGGTGGCACACCCTGTTCCTGAGCGAGTTGTTTGCGCAGCTCGCGCAGACTGTCCCAAAGTATTTTGTCAGGAGAAGCGAGATTACTCGCCGAAGATTTTTCGCTTTTATTTTTCGCTTTTTCTGCTGTCGCACTTTTGCGCTCTCGGCGCAACTCAATGGTTTCTTCGCCGCGCAGTAGTGGCCGGCATTTTTCCGTCAACATAACGCCGCCGTATCCTTCCATGTCCACTTGCAAATATCCGCGCGCCGCCAGCTGGCGAAATACCGAACGCCATTGTGCCGCGTCCAATTCATTCCCTATGCCGAAAGTGGACAGTTTTTGATGCTGAAATTGCTCGACCTTGGGTGTCAGTTTACCGAGCAGAATATCCACTAAGTGATTGACGCCGAATTTTTGCCCGCTGCGATAACAGCAGCTCAGCGCTTTTTGCGCGACCACAGTGGCATCAAAGGTTTCCACGGGTTGCAGGCAGGTATCGCAATTACCGCAAGGAGTGTGGTGAGTTTCACCAAAATAGGCGAGCAGTGTCTGGCGGCGGCACGAGGTAATTTCACACAGGCCGAGCATGGCTTCCAAACGTTGACGCTCAATGCGTTTGTGCTCGTCGGAACCTTGGGACTGCGCCATCATTTGGCGCAGCTTCAACACGTCCTGTACACCGTACACCATCCAGGCAGTCGCCGGCGCACCGTCGCGGCCCGCGCGCCCGGTTTCCTGGTAATAGGATTCGATACTTTTGGGCAGATCCAAATGCGCGACAAAGCGCACATCCGGTTTATCTATGCCCATACCAAAGGCGATGGTCGCCACCATGATCAAACCGTCTTCGCGCAAAAAACGGGTTTGATTTTCCTGTCGTTCGGCATTGGATAAACCGGCGTGATAGGGCAGGGCATTAAATCCCTGCTGATTTAACCAGAGGGCAACCTCTTCGACTTTTTTGCGTGACAAACAATAAATAATGCCCGCGTCTCCCGCGTGTTCGCTGCGCAAAAAACGCAATAATTGTTGCCGGCTGTCCTGTTTGGGCTCTATGCGATATTGAATATTCGGGCGATCAAAACTCGCGACAAATTGTTCGGCATTTTCCAATTGCAGCCTGCGCACGATTTCGTTGCGCGTGCGCGAATCCGCTGTGGCGGTTAATGCAATGCGCGGCACATCCGGAAATTGTTCGTGCAATAAACTGAGTTGCAAATAATCTGCGCGAAAATCGTGACCCCATTGGGATACGCAGTGCGCTTCATCAATGGCGAACAAGGAGATGGGAATCGTGTGCAGCGTCTCCAGCATGCGCGGCTGGATCAGTCGCTCGGGGGCTATATACAGCAATTTAATTTTGCCCAGGCGCAAACGCTGTTCCGTTGCCCACTGCTCTGCGGAGGTCATGCTGGAATTGAGATATGCCGCGGCAACGCCCAATTGTGCCAGAGCGTCCACTTGGTCCTGCATGAGTGCGATCAAGGGGGAAATCACCACGCCGACGCCGTCACGCGCGAGGGCGGGAATTTGGTAACACAGAGATTTACCGCCGCCGGTCGGCATCAAGACCAGCGCGTCGCGCCCGTCACAAAGCGCGCGCACAATCGCCTCTTGCTGACCGCGAAACGCGGAGTAGCCGAAGGTGTTTTGCAGAATATGGAGGGGAGCGTCAGACATGGCGGGGGAGTTTACCGGCTCGGTTGAGCCAATGCATCCGTTATTGATCGGCTAAAAAACAAACCCCAGCTGAACTGGGGTTTGTTTAGCTTCTTGCGCAGACTGATCAGTGCCGCTCAGGCCTTGCCTCATGCGAACGGGAGCCACCTGCCGGCGGCTGCCTGTGATTGCTGTGCATATCCCGGCGCTGCTCGAACGATTGCCGCGGTACTTCCTGGCGCTGTGGACGCGGCGACTCAGCACGGGGAACGCTTTGGTAATCCCGGCGGGTTTGGGTTTCCCGCGCCGGCGCTGAAGATTCCCGTCTCTGGCTCGTGTCTTGACGACGTTCTACTGTGAAGGTCGAGCGTTCACGCTGCGGTGCCTGAGTCTCAGTACGCTGTGGCGCTGGGGCTTGAGCTGGGGCTTGAGTAGTATCACGTCGTTCAGTCGTTGCGTGCTTCTCGCGAGTTTCCCGCGGAATATTCGGCGTGCGCTGAGCGCCCTCACCGTCACCGCGATTGCGCCATTGGCCGGGGTTATGTTGGCCTCTGTCGCCACCTTGGTTGGCGCTTCTCTGCTCAGAACCGCGATTTCCCAGGCGCTCCCGCACCTCTTCGGCACGATTGGGTCGATCGCGATTGGGCAAACCCTCGCGGCGGTGATCCACGGTTACCTTTTCCCGATTGTTTCTCTGCTCGGTCAGGTGTTCACGTCGTTGGTCGCGGTCTCTTTCGCGGGCAAGGGGGGCTCGATCATCACGACGTACTTCACGCGGAGGCTCCGCCCGTCGGGGAGGCAGCGTACGATGCTCATTGTGAAGATTGCGTCCATGCAGATTTGCATAGCGGACTCGCACAGGTTCGCTGCGGTAAACCACATTGCGGCGATGGACCGGGTCGTGGTGCCAATGGCGCGCATCGTGGTAGTGAGCGATTTTGCGCGCACTGTAGAAATGCGGGTGATGGTGGTGTCGATCAATCACCACAATTCGCCGTTGTGGCCAGTGAAATGCGCTGAAGAAAAATCCATGACCAAGCGATATTCTCGGCCCCCAATAAAAGCCGCTGACATACACATAAGAGGCCGGGTGGCTCCAATACACCGGAGGGTAATCCCACCACCAATTGCCGTATACCACACGGGTGTCGTAGTAGGGGATGTAAACGACCCGCTCCGACGCAGGTTCGAGGATGATGATTTGATTCTCTCTATGCACTTTTACGTGCTTCATCTTGCGCAGGTGGCCCGACGCGTAGGCTTTTTCACGCAGATTTTGAATCGCATCCATCACCCGGCCTTCATCTGCCAAAAATGCCTCGCCTAAATCCTGCGTCCACTCAATATCCTCGCTCATGCGCTGCAGAATATCGGGAAACGCCGTCAGGGCGGCGACGCTCGGGTCCCAGCCCTTCTCATAAGCCGCATTGACCGCATCTTCCCCCTTGAGGTGAGGGTTTTTGCGAATCCAACGCTCGGCTTCGACGACTTCGAGAGGGTAGGTGGAGGCGATCAAAATATGGGAGAGAACTGTATCTGGATAAAGGGCGATAGGGGCAAGCGTTCGGTCGATTTCCGCCCGGGTGAAAACTCGGTCGGTATCGGCCTGTACGCTAGTGCCTATGACAAAAAGCCATGCGCCCAGTAACAAGGATATGAGGGCTTTCATAATCGCCGCTCCTTTGATGGTTGAAAGAATCCCGACAAATCCTGCCAAATTTCTGTCGGCTGAATCGTTTATAGGGATCCGTGCCTTAATTGGAGCTGAATTCTCAGCGGTGCATATTGGACTGTGGATATGCAATGGAGTTTGCCAGCGATTGGATATGGTTGCAGGACGAAAGGCTGCGGGGCGGGAGATCAGGCCCGCTGTAGCGGGCCTAGTTTATTGAATTAGAAGGCTTTTGCCGTTTGTCGGCTAGGCTTTTAGTTGCTGCAGGAGCAATTGCGCCGGATGCGGTAATTTGATGAACGCCTCACGTTTTACCTGCGATCGGCAGGAATATCCTGTAGCCGCCAGTCGGCCCTGATTGTCTTTCGCCATAACCGCGCCGCGCCAGCTCTGCTCGAAGATGCGGCTGGAGGTTTCCCGGTTGGTCGACTCATGTCCATAAGTGCCGGACATACCGCAGCAACCCACGGGAATCACATCGAGTTTTTGTCCCAGAGTGGTAAACACTTTCTGCCACGCGCTGATGGACGGCGCTGCATTGGTTTTTTCCGTACAGTGGGGCAACAGGCGGAATTCGCCGTCGGGTTTGAACAGGGATTTCTGCTGCACCAGCTGATCTTTGTGCTCCAGTAGCCATTCCTGTAGCAAATTCACTTTGGGCGTCGCATCTTTGCCGAGCGCATAGACGTATTCGCTACGGAAGGTGAGCGTCATGGCCGGATCTATACCAACCAGACTGACATTTTCCGCCGCCAGCGCCTGCAAAAATTCCGCTTGGCGTTTGGCCACTTTGCTAAAGCGCTGCAGAAAACCGTGTACGTGCAGCGGTTTGCCATTGGCTTTAAAAGGCGCAACCAGTGGATAAAAACCTAATTTGCGCAGCAGCAGGGCGATATCCAGAACCAGCGGCGCTTCGAAATAACTGGTAAACGCGTCTTGTACGATCACCACACTTTTCGCTTTTTGCGAAGCGCTTAATTTTTTCAACGCAGCCGGTGTCGCAAAGGGAATCTGGTTTTCTTTCAGCAATTTCACCAGCGTGCGTTCGGACAGGCGCGGTGGATCTTCAAAGCCAACGCCTTTGGACAATACCCAGCGACTGAATTTATTTTGCGTAACGCCGTTGTACAGCGGAGGAAATACCGCCGCGAGCGGCAACACAAATTCCAATGCGCCCACCAAATAATCTTTTAACGGGCGCATATAGCGCGTGTAATAAAGCGCGAGGAATTTGCTGCGGAAGGTCGGCACATCCACTTTGATCGGACACTGACCGGTACAGGATTTACAGGCCAAACAGCCTGCCATCGCTGTATAAACCTCGTGAGAAAAATCGTATTCGCCGCGTTTTTTCGCGCGCGTATTTTTGATTTTCTCCGGCAGAGCTTTCAGCCCGTGGAAAAATCCGGTCGGTTGCGCAAGCGCAGCAACCGGATCAAAACCGCGATCATTGAGTTGCTTGAGCCATTCGCGAACCAACGAGGCGCGCCCTTTGGGCGAATGAATGCGCTCGCGCGTCGCCTTCCACGATGGACACATTGGGTCCTGAAAACTCCAGTTGTAACAGAGGCCGTTGCCGTTGCAGTGCACAGCCTCCTGAAACCCGTTCCAGGTTTGCACGGCGATGGTTCGGTCGAATTGTCCGCGGGTCGGTACACCGTCGACTTTCAGCAATTCCGCTTGCGTCGATGGTGTGGCAATTTTGCCGGGGTTTAACTGGTTGTAGGGATCGAAGGCAGCTTTGATGCGTTGCAATTGCGGATAGAGTTCGCCAAAAAATTTCGGCGCATATTCTGAACGTACACCTTTGCCGTGTTCACCCCACAGCAGGCCGTGGTATTTGTGGGTCAATTCAGCCACTTGGTCGGAGATCACGCGCACCAGTTTTTCCTGTTGCGGATCTTTCATATCTATGGCCGGGCGCACGTGTAAAACACCGGCGTCCACGTGGCCGAACATGCCGTATTGCAGACCGTGACTGTCCAGCAGCTCGCGCAATTCCACAATGTAATCGGCGAGGTTTTCCGGCGGCACCGCCGTGTCTTCGATAAACGGAATCGGGCGCGCTTCACCCTGGCTGTTGCCGAGCAAACCCACCGCTTTTTTGCGCATATTCCATAAACGGTTTACTGCTGATGCGCCCCAGGCGAGGCTGTGGCCCAGGCAGGCGGCGTTGGCTTCGCTGCCGCTCAAAATACTGGTCAAGCGCTCGACGCCCGCGCGCAAGGTCGCCTCGTCATCCGCCGTGTATTCCACCAGGTTGATGCCCTGGATTTTGGAACTGTCGGCGGGGAAAAATTCGGCCACTTCGTGCCAGACGATATCGCCTTTGGCGAGGTTGAGAACTTTTGAGTCCACCGTTTCGATACTGGTGGGCTGCGCCTGCATCAATCGTTTGGCATCGCGCAGGGCGCTGTTGAAGTTGTCGTACTGCACCACCACCAGCGCGGCGAATTTGGGAATCGGCACCAGATTGAGTTTGATTTCGGTAATAAACCCGAGCGTGCCTTCACTGCCGCACAGAATATTGTTCAGGTTGAAACGGCCTTTTTCATCGCGGATATGCGCGAGGTCGTAACCGGTCAGGCAGCGGTTGAGCTTGGGAAATTTTGCATCGATCAACGCGTGATGTTCTTTCTGCAGATTGTTGATCATGCGGTGAATCAGGCCGACCCGATCCTGCTGGTCGCACAGCGCTTCCAATTCATCTTCCTTCAGCGCGTGGGAGCGCAGCACAGAGCCGTCCAGCAAAACAGTGGTCAGCTCCAATACGTGATCACGGGTTTTACCGTACAGGCAGGAACCTTGGCCGGAGGCGTCAGTATTGACCATGCCGCCGATGGTCGCGCGGTTGCTGGTGGACAGTTCAGGGGCGAAGAACAGGCCGAAAGGTTTGAGGGCCGCGTTGAGTTGATCCTTGACCACTCCCGCTTCCACTCGCACCCAGCGCTCAGACTGGTTGATCTCCAGGATGCGGTTCATATGGCGGGACACATCCACCACCAAACCGTCGGTCAGCGACTGGCCGTTGGTCCCTGTACCGCCGCCGCGCGGTGACAGCACGATTTCGCGGAAGGGCTTTTCCTGGCTCAGTGACGTCACTATGACCAGATCATTCAGATCGCGCGGATAAACCACGCCTTGCGGCAGCACCTGATAAATCGAGTTATCGGTCGACAACACAGTACGGTTGGCGTAATCCGGGCAGATCTCACCACTAAAGCCTCGCTTGCCCAGCTCCTGCAGGAAGTTCAAGTAGAGAGATTGGACGGGGGAGGTTTGGCTGATCTGTGGAATCATAAGAGGGTCACTGCGTAAATCATCTGGCGGCCGCGCATTCTAGCGCCGCGCCGGATGGTATCCAATGATTTGAAGGTATTAAGTGTAGGACTATCGCCCGAGTATAAAGGTGCGCAAGAGGAAATTATCGATCCTTCAGCCAAAACCTCAGCAGTCGACTGACCAGCAGGCGGCTCTGGCCGAGCAAAGCCACAATAAACCCTATGCCACCCAGCACTAAGCCGCCCAGCACCACCAGCTCCTGCGTCACCGATGGCTCCATATAGTTGTTGGCCATCAAGACGGTGCCGAGGCCGACGGCGAAATAGATCAGGCCTGCGCGAAATTGGCGGAAGGATACTTCCATAGGCACCTGATAATAGGCGCGCACGGATTTTTTGAGGGATTTCAGAGCGGCTTTGACGCGCGTCATTTCGCCCGTTCTCTCCATGCGTCGGCAGCAGCTTGGTCGCTGTCTTTGGCTTCCACCCAGCGATCGCCTTCGCGTTTCCAGAAGGGCGCCTGGGTTTTAAGGAAATCCATCAGGAATTCGCTGGCAGCGAAGGCGGCTTTGCGGTGGGCAGAGCTGACGCCGACAAAGACGATCTGGTCGCCCGGTGCCAAATGGCCGATACGATGAATAATGGTGACCCGAATCAGCGGCCAGTTATGGCGCGCGCGCTCCACCAACTCGGCCAACACTTTTTCCGTCATACCTGGGTAATGTTCCAGCCACATGGATTGATCGCTGCCTGCAAAATCCCGGACCCGACCGACAAACGTCACTACTGCGCCTGCATCGCTTCCCTGGGCCAGCTCGTGGTATTCGGCGCCCTGATCAAAATCGTCAGTCTGTACCTGGATCTTGTCGCCCATGTTTCAGCCGCCAGTGACGGGAGGGAAAAACGCCACTTCATCGCCGGATTGCAGTACATGATCCAGCTTGACGATTTGCTGGTTGACTGCGCAGCGCAGGCGTTCGCTGTTTAACGCCGCCCAGGCTGCGCCTTTTTCTTGAATCAGCTGATCACGCAGTTGTTGGACGGTGAGCCGAGATGTGATGGGGAGTGAAAGGGAACGGCATTGCAGCTGATCGGCCAGGGAGGCGAAGAACAAAACGGTGATTGCGCCGCTCATGGCGCTTCTCCTTCGGTGGGAAACTGCCAGTCGCCGGACCTGCCACCGCTTTTGCTAAGCAGGCGGGTCGGGCCTATGGTCATGCCCTTATCGACGGCTTTGCACATGTCGTACAACGTCAAAGCCGCTACGGATACGGCGGTTAGGGCTTCCATTTCCACACCGGTCTGTCCGGCCAAGCCGCAGGTAGCTTCGATGCGCACCCGCTGGTGTTCCGGCTGGGCTTCCAGGTCGACAGCAATTTTGCTGAGCATCAACGGATGGCAAAGGGGGATCAGGTCGCTGCATTTTTTCGCCGCCTGAATTCCAGCGATTCGCGCTACCGCAAATACATCGCCTTTTTTGTGACCGCCGGATTGGATCAACTGCAGCGTCTCCGCCGCCATGGTGACGTAGGTTTCCGCGCTGGCTGTGCGCTGGGTAATCGCCTTGCCGCCCACGTCCACCATATGGGCTTCGCCCTTGGCATTTAGATGGCTTAATTGATCCGGCAAATGATTCAATTGATCCGGTTGGTCGCTCATGGCGTCAGCAGTTCACGCATTATGTGCTCGTACATGGAACTGAGCAGATCCAGGTCTTCCGCCTTCACACATTCGTCTACTTGGTGAATGGTGGCGTTGACCGGGCCGAGTTCCACCACTTGGGCACCGGTTAGCGCGATAAAGCGACCGTCCGATGTACCGCCGGAGGTGGACAGTTCAGTTTCTCTACCTGTGACGGCGCGAATGGCTTTTTGTGCCGCGGCCACCAGGGCGCCGCTGGAGGTAAGAAACGGATGACCGGACAGTTTCCAGGTCAACTCATACTCCAGTCCGTGCTTGTCCAAGATGGCTTCAGTGCGGCGGCGCAGGTCTTCTTCGGTCAGTTCGGTGGAAAAACGGAAGTTAAAGACGATATGCGCTTCCCCAGGAATCACATTGGTCGCGCCAGTGCCGCTGTTGAAGTTGGAGATTTGAAAGCTGGTCGCCGGGAAAAAGGCATTGCCGCGATCCCATTCTTCCGCTGCCAGTTCCGCCAGTGCGGGTGCGACCAAGTGAATCGGGTTGCGCGCCAGATGAGGGTAGGCCACGTGCCCTTGTTTGCCCTTGACCACCAGCTCGCCACCGAGCGATCCGCGCCGGCCGTTTTTGATCACGTCGCCTACGACGTTAGTACTGGAGGGTTCGCCGACGATGCACCAGGTGATCTTCTCGTTGCGGCTTTCCAGCCACTCAACCACTTTGACAGTGCCGTTGATGGCTATGCCTTCTTCGTCACTGGTAATCAAAAAGGCAATACGGCCCGAGTGGTTGGGATATTCGGCGACAAAGCGCTCGCAGGCTGTGACCATGGCGGCGAGGCTGCCTTTCATGTCCGCCGCGCCGCGCCCGTAGAGCATGCCGTCGCGTAAGATAGGTTCAAACGGCGGAGTATTCCAACGCTGTTCCGGCCCGCTGGGCACTACATCGGTGTGGCCGGCAAACGCCAGAATAGGCCCTTTTTGGCCGCGCACCGCCCAAAAGTTATCCACATCGCCAAAGCGCAGATGCTCCACCTGAAAACCTATGGCTTGCAGGCGCTGGATCATAATGTTCTGGCAATCCGCGTCCTCCGGGGTGACGGAGCGACGGCGAATCAAATCCATGGTGAGTTGTAGAGTCGGCGAGAGAGCAGTCATCAGTTGTTCGCGTGCAGTTCGTTATTGAGAGCGACGGCACTGCGGTTGGTTTTGCACTCCACCGCGCCGGTGACGGAATTGCGGCGGAACAGCAGGTCGCTTTTGCCAGCGAGATCGCGCGCTTTGACGTGTTTGACCAGTTGATTTTGATCGTCGAGCAGCGCCACTTTGGTTCCGGCGGTCACATACAGGCCGGACTCCACGGTGCAGCGGTCGCCCAGTGGAATGCCGATACCGGCGTTGGCGCCGATCAGACATTTTTCGCCGACGCTGATGACGATATTGCCGCCGCCAGACAATGTGCCCATGGTGGAGCAGCCGCCGCCCAGGTCGGAACCTTCACCGATCACCACGCCAGCGGAAATACGTCCTTCCACCATGCTGGTGCCCAGTGTGCCCGCGTTAAAGTTGACGAAGCCCTCGTGCATGATGGTGGTGCCTTCGCCGATATAGGCCCCGAGGCGCACGCGCGCCGTGTCGGCGATACGCACGCCTTTGGGCACTACGTAATCGGTCATCTTGGGGAATTTGTCGATGCTGTCTACGGACAGCAATTCGCCTTTCAGACGCGCAGCAAACTGGGCCTTGGGCAGTTCATTGATATCGATCGCGCCTTTATTGGTCCAGGCGACATTCGGCAGCACACCAAAAATGCCATCCAATTTAGTGCCGTGGGGTTTGACCAGGCGATGGCTGAGCAAATGGAGCTTGAGATAGGCTTCCGGAACGCTTTTGGGACCTTCATTGGTTGCCAAAAGGACGGCGACTAAAGGTTTACGGCTTTCCTGGAAGGGGGGGATGAGATCGCTGAGTTCGGAAGAGGAAGTGCTTAAGGCTTGTAAATGGTCCGGGGTTAGAGCGATGGAGACATTGCCTTGTTGATAACCCACTGCTTGCGCGACGGCAGCGGCGGTTTCGGCGCTGGGATTTAACAGAGGTCGGGGAAAAAACACTTCCAGCCATTCGCCTTTTTCATTTTGCGTGCCCACGCCAAGGCCGAGCGCATAAAGAGTGGTCATAAACTTACCTTTTGGATCTGTTTTTTAAGAATGGAAAATCAGCGCCAAGGATCAGAATGATCGGCGCGGGAGAGGGGATAGGCGCCGTATCAGAGCAGCTTTTCGTAGTCCTCGGGTTTGTATCCGATGATCAGCTCACCTTTCATTTCCACCACTGGGCGCTTGATCAGCGTCGGATTTGCCAAGACAACCGCGGCGGCGATCTTGCCCATGGCAAGCTTTTGGTCCTTTTCTGAAAGCTGTTTCCAGGTGGTGCTGCGATTATTGATCAGTGCTTCCGCGCCTACGCGGTCGAGCCAGCTTTGCAGCAAATCTTTGCTGAGCCCATCCACGCGGAAATCGTGAAAGTGGTAGTCGATTCCGCGTGCTTCAAACCAATCGCGGGCTTTTTTGACACTGTCGCAATTCTTGATGCCGAATAATGTTGTCTTATCTGACATACTCGCTCCTATCAACAGGTGATGCAGGATAGCACAGGGCAATGAGTCGAATAAAACCCCATAGTCACTTTAACCATTGTAGTGAAACGAAAAACTATCGTAGTGAAACGAAAAACTGCTGAAGTGGAAATCCACTGTAGCGGACCGAAGGTGATCGCGATAGCAAGCGAAACGCATGGAGGCACCTCTATTGTTGTTATGAAACTCTAGACCAAGCGTGAGCGTCGATCACTGTATAGAGGCGAATCAAAATCGCGCGGCCTTAAATCTGTGGAGAATTCTATGAGCCTGCCTGACGACCGGTTGAGCGATATCAGCGCTCTGCATGTGACGGATCTTATGTCCACCGGTGTGTTGACCGCATATGAAGGATGGTCCATTAAACGCCTGGCTGCATTTTTTGTCCGGCACCAAATTTCCGGTGCGCCGGTGGTGGCCTCTGACGATTCTCTCGTGGGCGTGGTTACCAAGGCGGATATCATCCAATTCGAGACGAAAACTCCGTCGGATACGGAAGTGCGCAAGATGGTGCAGTTTTATTACGGTCCGAACGTTCAAGGTTTTAACTCTGCGGATATTCGACGGTTGAAGGAAAAGGCCATAGAAACCTGTACGGTCAATTCCATCATGACGCCACACATACACTCCTGTGACATCAATACCAGCGCCGCATCAGCTTGCCATCTGATGGTAAAAGAAGATGTTCACCGGCTTTTCGTCACGGACAACGGCCGTGTGGTGGGAGTGGTTACGGCGATGGATTTTTTGCGGCGCATGGTGGCGACATAAGGTGTGAAAACTTTGGCGGTTTAATCTCATCGTCAAATATGCGCGCTTGCGCCTCCTACTATTTTTTGGCTCAATGCGCCGCTGCCTTCGATTGTCGAGAGTCACCCCTTGTCTGCTCCATCGAATCCCCCTGTAAAAAAATCTGGCTTGCTGCGCTCCAGCGCCCTGGTCGGCATAGCGACTATGCTGTCACGCGTGCTCGGTTTGGTGCGCGATGTGGTGTTCGCCTGGTTTATAGGCGCAAGCGGCGGGGCGGATGCCTTTTTTGTCGCTTTCAAGGTTCCCAATTTCCTGCGCAGACTGTTTTCCGAAGGCGCGTTTGCCCAGGCGTTTGTGCCGGTGCTGTCGGAGTATCGGCAGAAGGGCAGCATAGAAGCGGTGCGCCATTTGATCGATCGCATTGCCGGCTGTTTGGGTATGGCGGTGATCAGTGTCTCCGCGCTAGCCGTGCTCGGCGCACCGCTGCTCACTTTTGTATTTGCGCCCGGCTTTTATATGAATGCGCCGGAAAAATTTGCCCTGACCGCGGATATGGTCCGCATTACGTTTCCTTATTTAGCACTGATTTCTCTCGCCGGTTTTGCCGGTTCCATTCTCAACAGTTACGACCGTTTTGCGGTGCCGGCACTGACACCTGTGACTCTCAATATTGTGCTGATCACAGCAGCGGTGTGGATTTCACCCATGCTGGAAACGCCAGTGATGGCGTTGGCATGGGGTGTGTTGGTGGCAGGTGTGTGCCAGTTGGTTATCCAGTTGCCGTTTCTCGCGCGCCTGCATTTATTGCCCAGACCTAAAGTTGCCTGGAGCGATCCCGCTGTTAAAAAAGTGCTGACCTTGATGGCGCCGGCTATGTTTGGCGTGTCCGTATCGCAAATCAATTTATTGCTGGATACGGTATTGGCGTCACTGATCTCCGACGGCAGTGTGTCCTGGTTGTATTACTCTGACCGGCTGATCGAGTTGCCCTTGGGCGTATTCGGCATTGCCATTGCCACCGTGATATTGCCCGCACTGTCCCGGCAATACAGTGCAGCCTGCGAACACTACAGCCACACCCTCGATTGGGCGTTGCGCACCGTTTTATTGATCGGTTTTCCCGCGACCGTCGCACTAGTCGTGATGGCGGAGCCCATCATCATTACCCTGTTCCAGCACGGCGAACGTTTCTCCGCGTTTGACGCGCGTATGTCCTCCTACAGCTTGATGGCCTATGCGGTGGGGTTGAGCGCGTTTATGCTCATCAAGGTTCTCGCCACTGGCTATTTTTCTCGTCAGGACACCAAAACACCGGTAAAAATCGGCATCAAGGCGATGGTGGCCAATATGGTGTTCAATATGATTCTGGTGATGCCTTTCCACTTTTTAGTGGAGGCGGGGCACGTAGGCTTGGCACTGGCCACATCCGGTTCTGCGTTTTTAAATGCCGGTTGGCTCTATACCGGCTTGCGACGCAGTGGAGCATTTGCACCGCGAGATGGCTGGGTGCGTTTTCTCACCTTGCTTGCGGTAGCCAGCGGCTCCATGGGTGCATTCCTCGCCGCCGCTATTTACGTTCTGCCGGACTTCGTCAGCCTGGAATGGTGGCTGCGTTTGATTCATATCGGCTGGCTGTGTGTAGGCGGAATGCTGATTTATGGCGCGGTGTTGTTTATGGGTGGATGGCGGTTGAAGCATCTGCGCCCGGATTTTGTGGTTAACTAGAGTCGATCGTTCTTTATTGGTTGTTGTTTGTTCTAAGCGATCTCTGAGCATCCTTCATACCCACTTCCCCCTGGGTTATACTCGCGCCCTCGCGTTTTCAGCAGGTTGAGCTTGGTTTGAACGACTTTCCACAAGAATTCATCGCCGGTCTGACGGGACTCAAGCCGCATCATCAAGGTTGTGTGGCGACCATCGGCTCCTTCGACGGCGTCCATCTCGGCCATCAAGCGATTTTGCAGCGGCTGCGTGAAGTGGCTAAACAACTGCGCTTGCCGACTCTGGTGATGGTGTTCGAGCCCCAGCCACCTGAATATTTTTCCCGCGAGCAGGCGCCAGCGCGTTTGATGCGCTTGCGTGAAAAAGTCGATGCTTTGTTCCGTTGTGGCATCGACCGGGTGTTGTGTCTGCGCTTTAACGAGCATCTGCGCACCCTGTCCGCTGAAGCCTTTATCCGCGACATTTTGGTGGATCGCCTGGATGTCAAACATCTGGAAATCGGCGATGACTTTCGTTTCGGTTGCGGCAGAACCGGCGATTTTGCCCTCTTGCAGCAAGCCGGAGCGCACTACGGCTTTGAAGTGCGGGATACCCAAACCTACGTGTTACAGGGTGAGCGGGTGAGCAGCACTCGAGTCCGCCGCCTGCTGGAGGCGGGTGAATTCCACGAAGCCGCAGCTCTGCTCGGACGACCGTTTTCCCTGACCGGGCGAGTGGTACACGGAAAACGCCTGGGACGCACGCTGAACGTGCCGACGGCCAATATCAACCTTGGCCGTTATAGATCGCCGGTCAATGGTGTCTATACCGTGAAGGCGTCTATTCCAGCGGGCAAAAACAGCACGCAACAGTGGGACGGTGACAGCCCAAAGCAGTGGAACGGCGTGGCCAATGTAGGTGTGCGGCCTACCGTCAATGGCACGGTAAAACCTGTATTGGAAGTGCATCTGCTGGATTTTTCCGGCGATTTGTATGGCCAATGGTTGCGCGTGGAGTTCTGCCACAAACTGCGCGACGAACAGAAATTTCCTTCATTGGAAGAGTTGAAGCGGCAAATTGACCAAGACGTACTCGCCGCGCGTCAGTATTTTTCTAACCCGATTTGAGCGATCTTCACGATCGTTAAACCTGAAACAGAAGCGAACGCTCATGACCGACTACAAAGGCACCTTGAATTTACCGGCGACGGAATTTGCCATGAAAGCCAACCTTGCTCAGCGCGAGCCTCAGACTTTGGCGCGTTGGCAAAAGGAAAACGTGTATAGCGCAATTCGCGCAGCGCGCGCTGGTCGTCCCCAATTCATCCTGCACGATGGCCCTCCTTACGCCAATGGCGATATTCACATCGGTCATGCGGTCAACAAAATTCTCAAAGACGTTATCGTTAAAGCCAAAACCTTGAGCGGCTTTGATGCGCCCTATGTGCCCGGTTGGGATTGTCACGGTCTGCCGATCGAACACAACGTGGAAAAGAAAATCGGCAAGGCGGGTGTAAAAGTCGATTATGCAACTTTTCGCCAAAAATGCCGCGAATACGCCACTCAGCAAGTAGCTGGACAAAAACAGGATTTTATTCGTTTGGGGGTGTTGGGTGAGTGGGATAACCCCTACCTCACCATGAATTTCGTCACCGAAGCGAATATTGTTCGCGCCCTCGGCAAAATTGCGCAAAACGGTCATTTGCAGCGCGGTTTTAAACCGGTTTATTGGAGCGTGGTGGGCGGCTCCGCGCTGGCGGAAACGGAAGTCGAATATCACGAAAAAACCTCCTTCTCCATCGATGTCAGTTTTCCTGTCGCCAATGAAGAGGATCTGGTTGCGCGCATTGGTGCCGTGTCTGGATCGGGTCCTATTTCCGTCATTATCTGGACCACCACGCCTTGGACTCTGCCTGCCAACCAGGCGGTGAGTTTGAATCCGGAACTGGATTATGTGGTGGTGCAAACCGGCGATCAGCGTTTGATTTTGGCGGAAGCTCTGCTGGAATCCGTCAGCAAACGCGCGCAATTAACTTCACCGCAAATTCTGACGCGCTTCAAAGGCAAGCAGTTGGAACATTTGCTTCTGAACCATCCATTTTATGCTCGCCAAGTGCCCGTTATTCTCGGCGATCACGTTACAACGGATGCCGGTACCGGCTGCGTGCATACAGCGCCTGACCACGGTATGGAAGACTTTTTGGTCGCGCAGAAATATCAGATAGGCACTTTGAATTACATCGACGACAACGGCAATTTCCGCGATTTTGTCGAAATATTCGCGGGCGACCATGTGTATAAAGTCGATGACAAAGTGGTTGCGCTGCTGCAGGAAAAAGGTCACTTGCTGCACCAAGGCAAAATCACCCACAGCTATCCGCACTGCTGGCGCACCAAAACCCCATTGATTTATCGCGCGACGCCCCAGTGGTTTGTCAGCATGACCAAAAATGGTTTGTTGGACAGCGCCAAAGCAGCGGTTGATCAAGTTCGCTGGGTTCCGGATTGGGGTAAAGCGCGTATACAAGCCATGCTGGATGCGAGCCCCGACTGGTGTATTTCCCGACAGCGCACCTGGGGCGTGCCGATTACGCTGTTCGTGCATAAAGAAACCCAAGAATTGCATCCGCGCACACCGGAATTGGTGGAGCAGGTCGCCAAAAAAATCGAAGAAAAAGGTATCGACGCCTGGTTTGATTTGGACCCGCGCGAACTGCTGGGCGATGAAGCTGACCAATATCAAAAAGTCACTGATACGTTGGACGTGTGGTTCGACTCCGGTGTTACCCATTTTGCGGTTTTGCAACAGCGCGATTATTTGCGTTTCCCCGCCGATCTTTATTTAGAAGGCTCGGACCAACACCGTGGTTGGTTCCAATCGTCATTAAAAACCTCGCTGGCCATTCACGGTCAGCCGCCTTACAAACAGGTTTTAACGCACGGATTTACCGTGGACGCAGAGGGACGCAAAATGTCCAAATCCCTCGGCAACGTTATTCCACCGCAAAAAGTCGTTAATGACCTCGGGGCGGACGTATTGCGTTTGTGGGTTGCCGCAACGGATTTCAGCGGTGATATGAGCGTGTCCGACGAAATTCTGAAACGCACCGCCGATTCCTATCGCCGTATCCGCAATACCATTCGTTATTTGCTGTCGAATCTGCCGGATTTCCAACCGGAATTTGCCGTGCATATCGACGAAATGGTGGCGCTGGATCGCTGGGCGGTTGAGCGTACGGCGCAACTGCAGAAAGAAATTATTGCCTGCTACGACAATTATCAGTTCCACCTGATTTATCAGAAATTACACAATTTCTGTGTTGTCGATCTGGGTGCGTTTTATCTCGATATCACCAAAGACCGCGTTTACACCACCAAAGCAGATAGTGCTGCCCGCCGTTCTGCACAAACTGCGCAATACCATATCGCGGAAGCTCTGGTGCGTTGGATTGCGCCGATCCTGTCATTTACAGCGGATGAAATCTGGCAGACTCTGCCAGGAGATCGCAGCTCATCCATTTTTGCGCAGGAATGGTATCAATTGCCTGAAGCGTCCAACGTCGGTGCGATGGATTTTGCGTTTTGGCAATTTGTTTCCGACGTTAAAGCAGCGGTCAATAAAGAGCTGGAGGCCAAACGTAATCAAGGTCTCGTTGGTAAAAGCCTTGAGGCTGAAGTGACTTTGTTGTGCAGCAGCGAAAATCTGCAAAAACTCTCTCTGCTGGGAGAGGAATTGCGATTTGTCTTGATGACTTCCAAAGCGCATATCCAATTGGATGATGGCGCATTGGATGTTAACAAAAGTGATGTTCCCGGAATTCGCGTTGTCATTGAACCGACCAGTGCGCCCAAATGTGTGCGCTGTTGGCATCACAGTAAAGACGTAGGCACCCACTCCGCTCATCCGGAATTGTGCGGTCGCTGCGTGGAAAATGTCGACGGAACCGGGGAGTCGCGTTTGTATGCCTAACGCAAATTCTGCGCGCAGCCAATTGCCGTGGTTGTTATGGGGCGTTTCTGTATTGGTGATCGCCCTTGATCTGATCACCAAATATCTGGCGCTCGCCAAACTGGAATATTTGGAAGTTGCACCCGTCACGCCGTTTTTTTATCTCACCTTGAGATTTAACGAAGGCGCTGCGTTCAGTTTTCTTGCCGGCGCAGGCGGATGGCAGCGCTGGCTGTTTTCCGGTTTGGCTATTGCCGTTGGCGTCGTATTGATTGCCTGGATTATGCGCATCTATCGCCAAAAGGGTAATACCTTGGAAGCCTTTGCCTTGGCGTTGATTCTGGGCGGTGCCATTGGAAATTTATACGACCGAATCGTGCACGGCCATGTAGTGGACTTTATTGTTCTGCATTACGGCGCAAAGGAGTGGCCGGCATTTAATATTGCGGATTCGGGAATTTGCATAGGCGCTGCACTTTTGATTTTGGATATGTTCAAGGGGCATAAAAAGGCTACTGCAACGCATGAATGATTTAACAATTGGTCCGGGAACTCAGGTCACCCTGCATTTTTCTCTGAGTTTGGAGGATGGCTCTGTCGTTGACTCCAATTTCGATGCCGCGCCCGTAACCTTTGCTATTGGCGATGGGAATTTGTTGGCCGGTTTTGAAGAAGTTTTATTTGGTCTGCAAGCGGGCGATGAAAGAGAATTTATTATTCCGCCGGAAAAAGCCTTTGGTCCCTACAATCCACAAAACATCCAGGAGTTTCCCCGCAAGCAATTTCCGGCGGATGTCGAGTTGACCGAAGGCCTGGTTTTGTCCTTCGCCGACGCGCAACACAATGAACTGCCTGGTGTGGTTCAGGAATTTGACGAAACAACTGTGACGGTTGATTTTAATCATCCGCTGGCTGGCCGCGATATCGAATTTAAGGTTCGCATTATCGATGTCAATCCGGCCGTAACCCACTGATAGAGTTTAAACAGCGTTATGGAAATTAAACTGGCGAATCCACGCGGCTTTTGTGCCGGCGTTGATCGCGCGATCGACATAGTCAACCGCGCATTGGACGTCTTTGGTGCTCCGATTTATGTGCGACACGAAGTCGTTCACAACAAATTTGTGGTTGAGCAATTGCGCAACCGCGGCGCTATTTTTGTCGACGAACTCGATGCTGTACCGGACGATGTGATCGTGATTTTCAGCGCTCACGGCGTATCGCAAATGGTGCGCAAAAATGCCGCTGATCGTGGTTTAAAGGTATTTGATGCAACCTGTCCGCTGGTAACGAAAGTCCATATGGAAGTTGTCAAATACAGCAATGAAGGCTGGGAATGCATCCTGATCGGCCACGAGGGCCACCCGGAAGTGGAAGGCACCATGGGGCAGTACGACACCAGCTACGGCGGCGCCATCTATCTCGTAGAAGATGAAAACGATGTTGCCGAACTTCAAGTCCGCAACCCCAATAAATTGGCATATGTGACTCAAACGACGCTCTCGGTCGACGACACCGCGAAAGTAATCGACAGCTTGCGGGCGAAATTCCCGGCCATTCAAGGTCCGCGCAAAGACGACATCTGCTACGCAACCCAAAACCGCCAGGACGCAGTCAAACAACTCGCCCTGGAATGTGAAGTGGTTCTGGTTGTCGGCTCACCTAATAGCTCCAACTCCAACCGTTTGCGCGAACTCGCCGAGCGCTGTGGTGCCAAGGCTTACCTTATCGACGGCCCTGCTGACCTGCAGGCGGACTGGTTCAAAGACTGTCGCGTCGTCGGCATTACCGCTGGTGCCTCCGCCCCGGAAGTCCTGGTGCGCGATGTGATAGACGGTTTGAAAAAGATGGGTGCATCTGAACCGGTGGAACTGGACGGCCGGCAGGAAAATGTAAGCTTCTCCTTACCTAAAGAGCTGCGCGTTTCATAGCATCCTGTAACCAAATCTAGGGATAGTGTTAATTATTTCCCCTGATGGCATACTGGCGCGGGAAGGCGCACCAAACCGCAAATCGTTAACTTATAAAAAATAAAACGTGATGCGGTTCTCGCCAGCACAAGCTGGCAAATATTTCAATGCCGCTCGTCGTCAACGTTAGTCCTTTTGTCCGCGCCTCAATGACAAGCCCACAAGCCTGTTTTACTGTGCTTTTAAATAAAGCAGGCTCTTTTATACGTTAACAAGAAGAGAGACGCACTGTGATAGGCCAAAGCAAAAACCGAGGTTTTACCCTGATCGAACTGATGGTAGTCATCATCATTGCTGCCATCCTGCTCACCATCGCCGTTCCTTCCTTCAGCAGCCTCATAAAACGCAACAACGTCGACAGTCTGCAATCCAAACTCTCCAGTGCCCTGGCTACAGCCAGGACGGAGGCAGCGTCGAGGAATAAGGTTGTAAGAATTTGTCACAGTAATGATGAGGCCACTTGCAGCGGCACTTGGTCTACCGGTTGGATCGTGTTCGAAGATAACGATCGCGACAAAAAATATTCTGACGGAGATGTATTCATTTCCGTTTATCGCAATCAAGGCGGTTATAAAGTCACCTCTGATCCCAGTGACCGAACTGGCATTTCATTTAATTCCCAAGGATTTGTAATGGATGGCGAAACCCTGCAATTAACGATCTGTGAGCCGGATGGAGAGCAGATATATGCAAGAGGTTTATTTGTAAATAAAAGTGGTTTAGTGATGAAAACCAAGGACACCGATGGAGACGGCAAACATAATAATCCCAATCCCGACGCCGATTCGTCTGCAGTAGATAGCGATGGAAACCTGGTTTGCCCATAAGCGGTAGATCATTAGAAAGAATAATGAAACAGGAGAAATAATATGAGGACGGCAAAACAAACTGGTGCCTCACTTGTAGAAGTCATGGTCGCACTTTTTGTACTAGCCATTGGCTTGCTCGGCATATTGGCTATGCAATCCAAGTCGATGCAGTTCAACCAGTCTGCGCATATTTATTCTCAGGCGATTTATTTGGCGAATGATATGGCGGAGAGGATTCGAAGCAATATTGATGCGGATGCAAGAAAAAACTATGCGATGGCACAAATGCCAGCTGCTGCCTCTGAAAATTGTCAAACTAGTGCTTGTTCTGGAGATCAATTGGTTGATTGGGATAAATATACTTGGAGTGAAAATGTAAAACGTTTGCTGCCAGCGGGGGAGGCGGAAATAAAGGCAGAGGACGACTATTACACAATAATAGTGAGATTTGATGATAGTCGTGTGGACGGCAAAGTGAATGGCGTGGGTGGTTATAACGGAACGAAAGAATATGCATTGGTGGTGGAGTTCTGACATGAGACTTAAGCAGCTACGCCATAAAAGAAAGGATGAAGGTTTTTCCATCGTCGAGCTGATGGTGGCAATTCTAATTGGTTTGATTATTTTGGCGGGTGTTATTCAAGTTGTTGTTACGAGCAAAACGACGTTTCTTGGGCAAGAGGAAATGTCATTTATTCAGGAAAACGCCCGCTATGCGATGGATGTTCTCGGCAAAGATATACAAGGGGCGGGATATAAAGGATGCGCTGGACAAGATGCTCGCATAGCGTTAGTGGCAGGTGCTGCTAATACCAACTCGGCAGCTTTTGTGGGAGTAGAAAGCATCTTGGGTTATGCAGGAGAGTTGGGTGCTCCCGCCGCATACGTTAATAAACTGGGCTCCGTTGGAAATGGCAGTGGCAAATCAGAGTCGATTTTAATTCGTTCCTTTGTTGGACCGGAATCCATCATTCAATCGCATTCCTCGTCAACACTGACTTTTGCGGGTACTAATCCACATGGCTTTTCGGCTGGGGATTATCTAGGAATTGTTGCTGAGGATTGTCAGAGGATTGGTGTGATTCGGATAAGTGCTAGAACTAACAATTCTGTGAGCTACACGGCAGCAGACAATAATGGTATGCCTACCATAAAACCCAGCCTGGAAACCAATATCATTTGTCCTGGCTCAAATTGCTCGACTTCCTTTGTCCAAAACTATAACCCTGGAGCTGTCGCAATGAATTATGTTGCGCAGGCTTATTATGTCGGTGATTCTTCAGCGTTATCCGGAGTGCCAGCGCTTAAACGAGCTGTATTGAGGCGTACAGGCGAAGTGATAGAAGAAGAAATTGCGCTAGGAGTTGAAGATATACATTTCCGCTACGGTATTAGAAATGGCAGCAACCTAACTTATGTTCAGGCAAACCACGTGACTGACTGGAATCAAGTGATTTCGGTGGAGGTGAGCGTGATGATGCGGTCCCAAACCGCCAGCTTGCCGGCGGCAGAAAGTAAAATATTTGGTGCTAGTGGGCGTACATATAATGATAAGTATATGAGACAGGTAGTCACAACCACTTTCAGAATTAGAAACCGGATATGATTTATGGATAAGAAAAATTATAAAAAGCTTACATGTCAGAAAGGTGCGACCTTAATTGTGAGTTTGGTTATTTTGGCCGTGGTCACCCTTTTGGGGGTTGCCAGTATGCGCAGCTCAAATTTGGAGTTGCGGATGGCGGCTAGTGCGCGTGATCGCGCTGTGGCGTTCCAGAGAGCAGAAGCTGCTTTGTTGATGGTAGAGCGGCAGCTGATTGATAGTCCTTATCCTATAAGAAGTTTTGATTCAAATTGCAATGATGGGAATTGTTTCAATTCCGATTGTAATGGAGGTTTATGTTTTTTTGGGGAATTCGATAGTTTAGGTAGTCGAAAACAATGTCGATTAGCGCCTATTGGTGGAGCCGAAGAACCTGATTGGATGAATGACGTTTTTTGGAAACAATCTTCTAAATATCTTGAGGTAACGTTGCCCGGAGTCGGGAATGAGCAACATTCAGTGAAATATGTTATTGAATTTTTGTGTTTTGCACCAAGTGGCGGACGCTCATTATATGGTGGCGCTGGTGGTGTAGTAACAGAAGGGGATAGTGACGTGCCATTGTATCGAATTACAGCCAGAGCGTCGGGAGATGCCGGTCGCTCATCTGTAATGTTGCAATCAATTTTTCGCTCAGCTCGCTAAGCGTGAGGAATTTAAAAATGGGAAATATAAAAATTCCTAAAATCTTTTTAGATGTTTCCACAAAGATTGTCGCAGCAGCAATTGGTGCTTTAATTTCAGCAGAATCATTCTCGCAAACGATGGATGATTATGCTGCGTTGCCAGCTCTTTCAGTGCAGGCTCTGTCTAATCAGTCCATCATGCTGGCGATGTCGCGGGATCACCAGCTGTTTATGAAAGCTTATAACGACTTTTCGGATTTGACTGGGGATGATAAGCCAGATAATACGTATGTACACGATTATGACTATGTTGGCTACTTTGACTTCGCTCTCTGTTATTCGTACGTATCGGATATATTTGAGGCGGTGGCTCGCAGAGATAGTGTGAGTCGCAAATGTGCTTCGGGTCAATGGAGTGGGAATTTTTTGAATTGGGCCACTATGACCCGTATCGATTTGGTGCGGCAGGTACTATATGGTGGTTATCGATATAAAGATCAACCAAGCCGCACTGTTCTGGAACGATCTTACTTACCTAGTGATGCTCATAGCTTTGCTAAGTATGTGCCTGCAGAAATCAACTTAGATGGCCTTGCAGTCGTTTCTGATTTGCCGGCGGGCGAATGCCCGGCAGGCAGAGAAAATGAGGATGATCGCTGCAAGGGCTTTACGTTCTGTAATACCTCGCAACCCCCCGGTCCTGATATGCTTTCACAGCAGGTTAGTACGCCTCCTTTATTAAGGGTTGTCAGAGGCAATTATATGCTCTGGGATGCTGGGGAACGATATCAGTGCTTGACGACAAGTGCTTATTATCCCAGTCGTACACCTGATATGCCTAACTCCTATCAGAGAATTCATGAGGCTCCTTGGACAATATTTATCCAAAATACGTTGGCCATTCGCGACGAAAGTGAGGCAAAGCAGGTTTTTGGAGTGTTGCCAGCGGAGAATGTGAATGTGCAATTTGACCCTGCGGGCGCGAATTTGAATAACCCTGATTTATCGGGTATTCAAGCTTTCCCTAGGTCTCCGTTAAAAGCTTACGTTAAGGACTATATTGTTAGGGTTTCTGTATGTGATTCGAATTTCTATGAAGGCCAATTGGGGCCCGATGAAGGAGATCCGCTGGCTTATGATTGTAAAAAATATGGCGAGAATAATTATAAGCCGGTCGGTCTATTGCAGCGTTATGGGGCAAGTCCGTCTCACAACGTTCAGTTCGGGTTGCTGAGCGGCAGTTATATCAGCAATAAATCATTTGGCGCCCTTAGAAAAAAAATTAGTGATTTTAGTGAAGAGATAAATGCCACTGATGGGACTTTTAAAAGCTTAGACGAAGTCCCGAACTCTATTGTTCATAACCTCAATGCGTTGCGGGTTGTGGACTATTTGTACGACTATACCCCCGATCGGCCGATTACGTATGGTGAATATCCGCTGGACCATCCGCTAAATAAGATGGCGGATTACAGTGGTACCTACCAGTCGCCGCAAACAGGAGCGGCAGTTTGCAAATGGGGACAAAATTATTTTAACTCTTCCGAGTGTCGAAACTGGGGCAACCCATTTAGCCAGATATTGGCTGAATCCTATCGCTATTTGACCGGCGCTACGAATGCTAGTGTAAATGTGGACTCAGAAGAAGAGGAGTTGCTCACAGGGCTTAGTGTGGATGATTGGCCGGAATCGCAACAGAGCCAACCAACAGAGGAAAATCAATTCAGTTGTTCAGCTAAAGGTGTTCTCGGATTTAATGCTAGTGCCGTTTCTTACGATTGGAGCAATGAGTTTAAATCATTAACACCATCTAGACTGGGCATACCTAACTCGAGTAATGATGCGACATTGGCAGATCTGACAAATGCTCTAGGAAGAAATGGTAATTACTTTATTGGGAATAATGGATCTGGAGGTGAGCCATTTGAAAATGTTGGTCTCTGTACAGTAAAAACTGTGGAAAATAACCTGGGAGAAATAAGTGGTACCTGTCCGGAAACTCCAAGGTTGGAAGGCGGTTATTTGGGGGCAGGATTGGCGGACTACCTATATAAGGAACAGGGTATTAGAACTTTTGGGGTTTCACTAACGGATGCTTTACCTCGTATCAAAATTCCCCTTAGTGAAGACGGTGACGCAAAGGTACAACTTGTTCCTGCCTGTCGAAATGTATCAACAGGTGGAAATTGTGCTCTGATGAGCTTTAAAGTTATCGAAGACCCAATTGAAAATTTCGAGCGAGCGTCCGGCAGACCAGGCTTGCCAAATGGAGTGCAGATCAAGCGGGCTGGAGCATATTATGTTGCGTGGGAAGACTCCGAGCAGGGCGGGGACTATGATGTGGACGCAGCAGGGGTTATTCGATATGAGTTGTTGACGAACAACGAGCTCGTTGTTGAAACAGAGCTTTTATATAACGGAACTCCAGACAAATTGCTTTTTGGCTACGTAATTTCTGGTACTGTTGGGGGCGCTGACGGTGTTAAATTTCCAGCGGTAACGCCAGGTGACTGGAACTATCTCTCGACTTTGCGGAAAGGTCCAAACTCAAATTGGCGGCCTACGAATGAATCTGATGGCCCAATAAACAGTAGATGTACCTCTACAAATAATTGTGAAAAAGGAGGTGGGGGAGATTATCAAAGAATAACATTCGCAGTCTCTACGACTGGAGGGAGTGACGCTGATTTCTTACCTTCCCCGTTGGCGCTTGCTGCTGAAGTAGGTTCTGGAATTGGAACAGATGGCCATGCCGAAGTAGATGACCCATCAAAATTGCGTTCGCGATTGGACACGATTCTTAAAGGATTATTCAACGCTCTGAAGCCCGGCACGGGGGCATCCGTGGCAACCAATGCAATTGCGGGAGAGGGGTTGGTGATGAGCAGTCTTTATTCTCCCGAGTTGACCAATGGAAATGGCGAACAAATCTCTTGGGTTGGTCACTTTAACGGTCTTTTTTATAAAGATGGTCTGTTTTGGGAAAATTGCCATCAGCCGGATGAAAGTGCTCCAAGAGTAATTACGAATGATGACTGCGTTATTGAAATATTTTTTGATAACGATTCGCAGAAAACAATGTTTAAGCGGTACAAGACCCTTGTAGATGAAGAGGGGGTTGTTTCGATAGATCCAGAGAGTGAGCAGGGACCATTTGATTATCAGGATCTCAAACCACTTTGGAGTGCGAATGCCGAATTGTCATCGGTCAGCAAACCTTTGGAGCAAAGAGGCTACGGGGTGGTCGATAATAAAAAACGATATATATTTACTGCAGTAGCTAAAGATAATAGGGTTAATGTTGCATCAAATGATGTGATGCCTTTTTTGGATAGCAGTTTTGCAGAAACCACGCCTAACACGGTCGGATTGGGAAGTAGAAACTACCGGTTGTTAGGTGTGGAA
This sequence comes from Saccharophagus sp. K07, assembly GCF_014336955.1. Taxonomy (GTDB): domain Bacteria; phylum Pseudomonadota; class Gammaproteobacteria; order Pseudomonadales; family Cellvibrionaceae; genus UBA5868. The sequence continues at coordinate 498,830 of NZ_QRAI01000002.1, forward strand.
GATCCGGCAATCGCTCAGGATATTGTTAAATATATCCGAGGCGATGAGACTCTGCCTAACTCTCGAAGTCGCACAATAAACGATAAAAAGTGGTTGTTGGGTGACATAGTTAATTCTTCCGCTGCGTTGGTAGGTCGGCCTTCCGCTACCTACGATATTGATCGTATTGGTGACGCCACGTATGCAGCTTTTGTAAATCGTTACCGTAATCGTCGCTTGGTCGCCTATGTGGGAGCTAATGATGGTATGTTGCACGCGTTTAATGGAGGATTTTTTAACTACAGCCTCAACAGTCCAGGTTATTTGACGAGGCCTCTGGATGAAAATATTGACGTGAAAGAGCATGCACTTGGTGCCGAATTGTGGGCTTACGTTCCGTACAATTTATTGCCGCATCTGAAGTGGTTGAAAGATCCCGAATATTCCCATGTCTATTATGTGGACTCCAAAGTCCATACATTTGATGTGAATATCTTTTCAGGAAATGAATACTCTGCTGAAGATTATCCCGGCGGTTGGGGCACTATTTTGGTGGTGGGAATGCGTTTTGGTGGTGGCCCGTACGCTCTGGATACCAACGGCGATCAAGTGCCTGATCGCACCACTCGATCCGCATACGTAGTGTTGGATGTTACCAATCCGGAGAAAGAGCCGAGACTTCTCGCCGAATTGACTGATGAAGATCTAGGATATACGACTGGAGATTTGGACATTATTAGTATCCGAAGACCTAATGCTCAAACTGGTTCATTCGTAAATCCGGAGAGGAATGAATGGTATTTGGTTTTCGGGTCTGGGCCTACGGGCGCAAATGCGTTGAAAAAGTCAAAAAGTGACCAGGAAGCTAAAGTGTTTTATGTTCGTTTGAATGACTTGACGTCAACGACTAACTCAAACTCTTGGGTTAATAAAATTTCTACTGGAATAAGTAACGCATATGTCGGCGGAGTAACAGCTGTCGATTGGAACAGCGATTTCCAAACCGATATGTTATATATCGGTGTTGTTGGTACTGGAAATGGAGCAGGGGATAGTCGCGGGGCATTAATGCAGGCGAAAGTTTCTTATTCCAATGCGCTAAGTATAAGCACGCCCACTCGTTTGCTGAACGATGTTCATCTACCATTTAGTCGGGCACCTCTAGTGGTGAGGGATCTTACAAATAACGGATATTGGGTGTACGCAGCGACAGGAGAATTTATGGTTAGCGATCATCTCCTGGCAGAAAATATTGACCAAAACAGACTGTTTGGTGTTCGAGTTAACGATGCGGGGGGATGGCGTCAGTCAGCGGGTATTTATCAGTCGAATCTAAAAGATATTTCCAGCGTTGAAGTTATAACCAAGGTCGAAAATAACATAAGATCTTTTACGGTTGTTGATCCAAATTCGGATATTGTTACACCTGATCAAATGGAGTTGGAAATTAGGGAAAATTATTCCGGATGGGTAAAAGACTTAAGATATCGTCCAGAGCTCGTTCTCAATAGTCCCACATTTTCTGGAACGACTTTGGCAGTCGGTTCGTTTTCGCCATCAGTGGATGAATGTAAGCCTGAAGGTATGAGTCGCTTGTATTGGCTTAATATGTTCACCGGATTACCGCAAACAGAGAATCGCAATATCTTTGTTCGTGACGGTAGCAACGTCAAAAGCATCGATTCAAAAGGTCCTGAAGGCGGTGCTGTGTCGGACCATGCGCCGCCGACTCCCGGAATAATTTTGGGTGGTTCTAAGGCGGGAAGAAAAATTATCTATGGGGATAATGAAGGTGATTTGAGCTCAGTTGATGCAGACCAAAATCCACCATCTCCAGTCCGCCGCGCATGGCGCGAAATACCGATGAGTGAACTACATTAATCTCAAAGTTGGAATGGTTTATTCGTATGAAGAAGCAAAACGGGTTCACTCTAATTGAGGTAATGATTGTAGTGGTGATCGTCGCGATACTCGCGGCGGTCGCTGTTCCGTCGTATCAAGAATCGGTGCGTAAAACACGAAGGGCGGATGCAAAGGAGACCTTAACAAGAATCGCAGCGTTGCAAGAGAGGTATTTTTTTACAAAAAACGACTATGGCAACGCCGCCGCTCTTGGAGTAGCGAATACTAGTACAGAGGGCTTTTACACTATCAATATTTACACTACACCAGGAACCGGCGAGGGACAGTGTGGGACCAAGCCGTGTTATCGAATTGTGGCTACCCCAGTATCTACTGGCCCACAGGCGGCAGACGTTAAGTGTAAAATTTTCACTCTGAATCATGTTGGACAAAAGACGGCTAAAGATGTGAATGACGTAAACACAACCGACCAATGTTGGTAAGAATTAGCTATCGTTTTGTTCGTTTTGTAATCCGTTCGTGCTGGTCAGCCAGCTCTTATAATGGCTTTTGAGGCTTTTCCTTCAAAAGCCATTAATCTGTAAAGAAGAATTTATCCAGTTGGTGGGTAGGTTCTTGTCTCTCAAATGTATTTTCTAATATCTGGGTTGTACCATCTGAGTGTGCGCGAGGAATCTTTTTTACGGAAATCGCTTAATGCTTGGCTGCTTTTTCTTCTGTCTTACATAGCGATTAGATTGTTCTGATCGATGCACGTAAACATTGGTGCAAATGAAGTTTGTTTCATTTGTCTGTGTGGATCTGGTCATCTGAGCCCTGCATTTTTCCTTATCCCAATCAAAACTATCTTTAAATCCAATCTCCTATAGGGTGTTGTTAAAGTAGCTGTTGCTCGTGCAAAAATCTTGATAATACTGAAGACAAAGCTTAAGGGTGCTCACGCCAAACTTTGGGTGGCCACTGTAGGGAATATTATAAATATCTTATGTATATAGCAGGACAACTCCCTTGTTTAATGTTAAACAAGGGAGTTGTCTGTTTTTGTGTTTATAGAGACTCGGTCACTGAGAAATCTCAGAGTTTTGGCCAGGAGTTCTGAAGAAGTTGAATAAAATGCTTTTCAAACCACATGCCGCCTTGCGGTGGGTCCTCTAATGCATCTCCGTTTTTAGGATCGCAGGCGTGTGGCTCGATCCATTCGACTTCTTCTGGAACACCATCGGAGTATCCGGGTTGTTTTAGCCAAGTATAGGCGTGCATATTAGCCATAATGTCTGTTGGTTCGATTTCAAAAGTACGTCCAATACCTGCACCAGAGACGTTACACCAATTCCCGCTCCTTTTTCTCCTGTCTAGTCTACTTTCTACGCCTCCTGGGGTTGTAGGTCTATCTGGACCGCCCCAGCCGTTGCGGGAGGTGTCGGTAATAAAACCAAAATGAGAATTTGGCATGGACGCTTTGAGGTTTCTGTCCATTTCTTCAATTAATGATTTTTCGTCGAGATAAGATCGATATTGGTAAAACCCTTCATTGAAATAACTGGGTTGATAGATGATCATTTCTTCGTGAAGAGGAACATATGCAGCTGTATTGGTCGCAAAGCCCTTCACTGTACTATCGATATCAAGCTCTAGGCTGTTAAGCCATGCGGGAAGTCGTTTGCCGCTAGAAATTAGCCAAGCTGAGTGACCTATGCCCAAATAGAGGTAAATATTGCGATCTGCAACATTGCCAAGTGTATTGATGCCATAGCGGATAATATCGGTAGCATCGGCAATTCGTTGGCACTGAATTTCTTTGCACTCGTGAATTTCCAGCAGATCTGGAATAGTTTGTGGCTCAAGAATGACAATAAAACGAATATTGGGATAGGTATCTACCAGTTCTTTTAATTTATCAATGAACTCATTTTTATATTGTTTTAAATCGTCTTCGGTATATCCCATTGTGTCCGGTTGAGCTATTTTGAGCTGTGAAATTGGATGGCGTCGAGTGACGATTTGAATCGCCATCGGCTGAATCCGCCCCTCAACAAGCTGCGCATTTTGCTCGGCTGTGGCCAGGCGCAGATGTTCTGCCAAGCCTATCCGTCCTGTAGCTTCATCTCCTTTATCCAGCATTCCGGGAGTGTCCAGCCAGATAGCGGTGGGTTGGGTCATGACTATGTCGGTAGCCTTAGCTAATTCCGGCGAGTTGGCTACGGATGCTTTGAATTTTTCCAAGTGTTTACGGTAATCGGGGTCGAGGTACATTCGGGTACCTGCGTATGGATTGCCTTCTGTTTGTAGAGCGCTGCAATCGATCCAGTCGGGGTTGCCGTTTGATCCGGATTTACATTGTGGGGTGAAGTTGCTGCCGGATGAAGAGCTGGACGAACTTGAGCTCGAAGAGCTTGATGAACTCGAGCTAGAACTTGATGAGCTAGACGAGCTGGAAGAAGAACTAGAGCTGGAGGAACTGCTCGAACTGGAGCTTGAAGAGCTGGATGAACTAGAGCTAGACGGTGGATTGCCTGTGTTGTCGAATTGATAGGCTTCAATACCGATATTTTCCCCGAGGATGCCGGTGAGATGTCGGCTGCCGCCGCGCCAGAATATTTTCAGGTCGTAGGCAATACGGCCCTCGGATGGATTTTCCAGGCTGATATAAAAACGTCCGCGTGGTCCGGATTCCCAGGTGACATCGATAAAACGATTTGCGCCTTCTCCCAACTCTTGCCAGCGGGCGGTTTTATCTTCGCACGTGCCGTCGTCGTAGGGTGATTGAATCAGGTTGAAACAAGAATCCAGAATGGTCAAAAGCGGTAACGGACCTTCGACTGCGGTCAGAAGAATTTTGACTTCACCATTGTCGCCGGGCAGCTCAGTTTCCGTAACAGGGCCGAGATCTTTCGGCGAATTGCTATTGTTGTCTGCGCGATCGCCATCGTTATCTTCAATGACTGCATAAGCGCGTTGACTGAATTCGGGTGAATCACTGCTAAATACCACGCTGAAGTATTCATTGGGCTCGCTTTTTGTGTCGCCCAACAGGTCAATCGTGATGCGCGCTTCGCCAATTTCAGAATTGAACTCCAGGATACCGCTTTGCGCCACATAATCTTCGCCCGCAAGAGCGTCGCCATCTTCGGTTCGATAATAGATGACCGTATTCGGACTTATGGCATCGGTGAGGCGGACAATAAAGGTGACTGTATGGGCAATTTCGTTTTCGACAACGGACGAAACCAGTAATGGCGATTGCAGTGGCATGACGGTGACTGAGGTGTAGTCTTTTGCCACGTAGGATTCGGTGTCGGCTGCAATCAGACTGAAGGTAATTTGGCTGGCTTCATCGACATAGGGCAGCAATGCGTAGGTAACCAGTTGATCCGGATTGAGAATAATGGCCTCTGGGCCACTTTCCTGTTGCCAGAGTTGGGCTGCCAGAGCTTGAGATTGCAGCAGTTCGACTTGTCCATTTAAACGGAGAAGAACGGCGGAGTCGGCATGGCCGAGATTGCCCGCTCTGAGACGGAAACGCGCTTGCTCGCCAGGTTTATTGGGTTTTGGCGAGGTCACTCCCAGATCGTCGCCGATTTCAACTACGGCGGAATCCTCGGGTGTTGAGAGAGCAGGATCGATGGTCGAAGATTTTTGGCTGCAACCCAATAAACTCAGATTGGCAGCGAATGTGAGAAGCATTCCACGGCTTACAAGTGATAGAAATTTCATTGTGACACCAAAAAAATAGACGTTAATCGGATTCCATTCACGCACCAGGCGTGGTGCTGAAAAGCTGCGGATAACCAGGGTGGGCGCGATCTTTGAAGCGGGAGATCAGATGGCATAGGTAAAGTCCGTTTAGTACAGGGCTGCCGATAGCGTGCCGTCGCTCCGGAGAAGACACGCGATTTTAGGTTATTTGTCGGGCGGGAGAAATAGGAACAAAGTCTTAGGTTTGGGAAGAATGCGCCGATTTGTGGATGGGATCAAATGATCCTCATCGATAAATCGATTGCGCGTAGGTGTTTCGTCAAGCTGCCGGACGATATGGCCGATATTTTTAACTTAGCTAGTTTCTCGATTTCAGCAGCGGTGATATTGCCGGACACTTCCACCGGAATATTGCTCGGATGAGCTGCAACTTTTTGCAGGTCTTCCGCACTGAAATTATCAAGCATAATCCGGGTAACTGGATGGGAAGCAGCTTCACAAAATTCTTGATAATTTTCCACTTCAACGATAATCGGTTTTTCTGGATGCAATTCCTGTGCGCGCAATATGGCTGCGGTAATTCCTCCGCAGGCGGCAATATGATTTTCTTTAATTAAAAAGGCGTCGTATAAACCGATGCGATGGTTGTGGCTGCCGCCGACGGCGACCGCGTATTTTTGCGCGGTGCGCAAGCCGGGGATGGTTTTACGGGTGTCGAGAATTTTGATATCAGTTCCCGCCACCAATTGAGCATATTTCCGACTTTGTGTGGCCGTGCCGCTTAATAGTTGCAAAAAATTCAGTGCAGTTCGCTCACCAGTGACCAGCGAGCGCGCCTTGCCTTGCAAAGTGACGAGTTTGGTTTCGGCAGCGACAAAATCGCCGTCTTTCGCATGCCATTCAATTTTGACGGCGGGATCGATTTGCGCAAAAACCTCGTCAAACCACGCAGTCCCACACAACACACAATCTTCCCGCGTAATAACCGTTGCTGTGTTTTCTTTATCAGCAGGTAATAATTCCGCGGTGATATCACCGCTGCCAATATCTTCCTGTAAGGCAAAAGCAACGGTTTGGCGAATATCTTGGATGATGTCGTTTAATTGAATATTCATGAATTTTTTCATGTCAGGGGTTTAGTATTGTTTTAGTGTCAGCGTGCCATCGCGATGAGTAAATTCGATATTTTTCAGCGCGCTCATGCCCAATAATATTTCGTCGCCGTGCATGCCAGGATTAATGTTGGCGCGCACATTATTTAATGTGATGGTTCCCAGGCGTAATTCGTGTATGGTGGTTGCGCGTGTTTCCACCACGCCGTTGGCGGTGTTGACCATTTGTGGGGCGCCGGAACGAAGACCTAATTTATCGGATAAATGTGCCGGAATCGATACGGTCGTTGCCCCTGTATCCACCATAAAGGTCACTTCGACGCCATTGATGCTGCCGCTCGCTACGTAATGGTGTTGAAAATTTCTCACCAGAACGACTTGGTTGACACCGCCTTCCGTTGAGGTCATTGGATTGGCATTGGGATTTTGCCGCTCGTTCAGCCATTGATTGAAATACATGGTAAGTAAGGCCAAAGCAATCAGCCATCCGGCGAGGATCATGCCCTTGCCCAGCCTGACTTCCGTTTTTGAATTTGGACTGGAATCGCTCATTAAATCGTTTCGTTCTAATTAAGTAGTAAAGGTGGCTAATTCGATCTTAGACTAAGTCCACGTTTTTTTTATTTCCTCACGCTCGGCTCGGCACCCTGTGATACATTTAATTGGTGTTTGGTACTTTAGAATGGATTCCAAAGATTTTTCTAAACAATTGGTATTAGGAATAGGAATAACTGTTTATTGTTTAGATTGAAATGCATGGATACTTAAGTTGTTTCGGAGGTTTGCAGTGACTGACAGCGCGAAGGTAATCCGACTGGAGCCTGAAATTCAGCGTCAGATTAGGGCTCGTCTCGCCCGTTTGCCCGCAGTAATCCACAGTTTGAACGAACAGGGCCAAAAATTTCTCGCAAGCGCTCTCGAAACCTACTTCGATGCTGCGGATGATGCCTTGTTTGACTTGGCAGATAAAGCGCGAAGTAACCACGAGCAGAATGTGTTCTTTGATTCCATGCGGGAAGTGCGGGTGCAACGCCGTAGCTGTGAGCGCCGCTTTTTCGAGATGATCGATGAAGCCTTTTCCCGGCTGGCCGGGGAAGAGGGCAAGGCGCTCGCCAAATCCGACGCCGAATTGTCTGCCGAAGCCTTGTCCCTGGTACAAAACGAAGATCTCGAACAGCTGGTCGCACTGGAATCCACTGTGGCGCGCGCCATGCGGGAGCATGTCCAGGTGTTGCAAGCGATCGCCGAAGCCTTGTCGCGAATCCTGCCAACCCCCATTAATGAACAGAAGGTGCCTCTTAGCCCTGCCGTTATCTGCAATGCGGTAATGGCGCAAATCAAGCGGCTGGATATTGATATCAAGGCCAAGCTGATTTTGTTCAAGCTGTTTGATCGCCTGGTGGTGAGCCGCCAGCCTGAGATCAACCAATTGATGATCGATTGCCTGGAAGCGGGTGGCATCAAGGTGGTTATGGGGCGGCGCTATGCGTCCGAAGCGGAGGAAAGCGAAAGCTTTGATGCTAGTGGTGGAGCACCATTTACCTCATCGTCGTCCGCCTCTATGCCGGATTTACCGCCCAACCGCGCGGAGCTTCTCAACTTGCTTTCCTTTATTCAGCGGCTGCCGGTAACGGCCGATAGCGACAGCGGTTTGGATTTCGAGCGCATCCTGGCCAGTGTCCAGCATCGCCGCGGCCAGAACGTCGAGATCGGTCGCCTGGAGAAGGAAACCATGGGGCTGGTGCAGATGCTGTTTCGCTCCATTTTGCAGGACCAGGCACTGGCGCCGCCGTTTCGCGATCTGATCGGCCGTATGCAGGTGCCGGTATTGAAAATGGCGCTGCTCGACGAGCAGTTTTTGATGGAAAAGCGTCACCCGGCCCGCCGTTTGCTCAATGAGCTGGTCTCGGTCGCGTCTGAGTGGCAGAGTAGTGATGCTGATATCAGCAATGATCCGCTGTTGCGCTTTATGCGCAGTATTGTCGATCGTGTTCTCAGCCAGTTCGATCACAATCCGGAACTCTTCAAAGACGCTCTGGCGGATTTCACTTCATTTGTGGAAAAAGAAAAACGCCGGGCGGCGGTGCTGGAAAAACGCACAGTGGATGCTGAGGACGGCAAAGCCCGTGCAGAACTGGCGCGCAAGACCGTCGCCAGCGAGATCGACAAGATAACCGCTGGTCACACTCTGCCGGAGATCGTGCAGGGGTTGATCAAAGGACCCTGGAGCAATGTTCTCTTTGTTCACGGCCTCAAATACGGTTTTTCATCCATGGAATGGGACGAGCAGATCAAGGTCCTGGCGGATCTGGTGTGGAGCGTGCAGCCACACACCACTAAAGCTGAGCGCCAGAAGCTGATTCGGTTGATTCCGGATTTGATTCTGCGTCTGCGTCGCGGCTTGGATTCCATCTCATACAACCCCTTTGAAGTCGCTGAACTGCTGACTGGATTGGAAGAAATCCATCTGGCCCGAATTCGCGGTGAATTGGCTCCAAGTGAACAACAGGCTCCTGCCGCTAAAGAGGTTGAAACGCGTCAAGCTGTCGCGCCTGAGCCAGAGAAGAAGGTCGAACCAGAAGAGCCGGGCCTGCCCGCTGATGATCCGCATATGGTGATGGTGGCAAGTTTTGCCCAGGGTGCTTGGTTTGATCTGGATGGGGGCGAGGGCAACGAAGCCTTGCGCTGTCGTTTGGCCGCCTTTATCCGCCCGACCGGCCGTTACATTTTCGTCAATCGCAACGGCATGAAGGTCGCGGAGAAGACGCAGACCGAACTTGCCCTGGCACTGAAATCTGGGCATATGCGACCGCTGGATCACAGCATGCTGTTCGACAAGGCGCTGGAGTCGGTGGTGACCAATTTGCGCCAGGCCAAAGCCAAAAATACGCTCGATCTTAACAACAACTAGGCGCGGTGACGCTATGCACCCAAACGCATAGTCGTCGCCGCGATATGATCTGCCCCCGATCAAGCAAGTCTTGTAAACTGCGCCTTCTTTTTTCTTTGATGGACAGGGCGTGGCGCAGCGTCAAATCGATTCGAATCCGCAGTTGAGTATCGACTCCTCCGGTTGGCTGGAAGGCGTCGTGCGCTGTCCGTCCCCCAACTTCAATGCTCGCCCCGCAGGCGAAATCAGCCTCCTGGTTGTCCATAACATCAGCCTGCCACCGGGGAATTTCGGTGGGGGTTATATCCAGCGATTCTTCTGCAACAGCCTGCCGGTCGCGGATCATGCTTACTTCGAATCCATTGCCCATCTGCAGGTCTCAGCTCATTGTCTGATTGATCGAGCGGGGCAGATCACCCAGTTTGTCTCCTTTGCCGATCGCGCCTGGCATGCGGGGGTATCCAATTTTGTGGGGCGTTCCAACTGCAACGATTTCAGTATCGGTATTGAACTTGAAGGCACAGATGAGCAGCCTTACGAGGAGTTGCAGTATCGAACACTGGCCGCATTAACTCAGGCATTGATGGCGCGCTATCCGGCCATAACCCGGCAGCGCATTGTCGGGCATAGCGATATAGCACCCGAGCGCAAAACCGATCCCGGCCCGGCTTTCGACTGGGCGCATTACTTCAGAGTGCTCGACGGACATAATTCATAGGAGCGATTCATGTATTTGATCGTGATTTTGTTGGCGCTGGCAGCCCTTCAGTTGTGGGGTTCGCGCAATCCATTGCACAGGGACACAGCCTTCTACTCCTGGATAGATCTGGTGGAAGAATGGATTGGGCCTGAGCGCTGGCTCTGGTTGCAAATGGTTGCTGTGTTGTTGGTGCCAGTTGCTATAGTTGCCACCTTGGCGTTTGTACTGCCCCTCGGTTTTTGGCTGGTGTTGGCAACCGCAGTACTGCTTTATTCCCTGGGGCGAGGTGATTTTGCGCCGGAAACCGTGGCCTATACCCTGGCGTGCAACGACGGCGCCTGGGATGTCGCGATTAACAAAGCAAAAAAGCAAGGCGCCTTTGTTGAAGGATTGGTTGTGGGTGATTGGCCTGGATTGCACCAGCGCATGCTGGAAGCGTCTGCCTACCAAGGTTTCGAACGGCTTTTTGCAGTGCTTTTCTGGTTTCTACTGTTCGGACCTGCAGGTGCTTTGCTCTATCGACTGTCATTTTTGTATTCCAAGGCGCGCCCGGAAAACCAGCGACTGAAACGTTGGGTGTGGGCGTTGGAATGGCTGCCGGTGCGACTTGTCGGTGCCAGCTTTGCGATTACGGGTAATTTTGTCGGCTGCGTGAATCGCTGGAAGCAATTCGCCTTGAGCGTGAGTAGCACTTCCACCGAAGTGCTGCGAGAAACGGTGCTCGGCGCCTTGTCGGTCGATGATGAATTAATGCAATCCTGCGACTGTACGCAGCGGGAAGTGCTCGCGCTCAAGCGCCTGTATACGCGGACTTTGTGGTTTTGGGTTACCTGCTTGGCGATTTTTATTCTGCTGCAGTCCTAGAAGCTAATGCCTGTACTTGGCTGATTTTTGAATTGGTTTCTATTTCCCTTGCCAATCTCAAACTGCCCGCCTATGATGGCCAAACTTGTCGGGAGCTGTATATATATACAGTTCTCTCCTCATCCACAGGGATGTGGTGCGCACCTTAACCCTGAACTGGTATGGCTCCCGGCAAGACCAATTCCTATTTTATTGCTCTTCCTTTTTCGCGCCTGAGTAAAGCTGATTAAGTGCTTTTTTTAGGCCTATCAGAATCAACAAGCTCGGCACCACCATAAACGCCGTAATGGCGAAGAACAGCGCCCAGTTGCCGCCCAATCCGTCCACCATCTGACCACTGAACGCAGCCAAAGTGGTGCGGCCGAGGGATGCCAGGGACGACATAAGCGCGTATTGCGTCGCCGAGAAAGTGTGGCTGCACAGCATCGAAATAAAACCGACAAACGCAACAGATGCCCAGGCAGTGGTTAAGCCATCTACCACTATAGTGGCGATAAACATGGGCACATTGGGACCGGTAAAGGCGAGCACCGAGAACATCAAATTACTCGCCGCCATAAAGATTCCGCTTACCACCAGGCCTTTCACCAAACCAAAGCGCGCATTGAGCAGCGCACAGGGAATAGCGCCTGCCATAGTGATGCCCCAGGTCAGCAGCTTGGAGTAAGCGGCAATTTCAGTGTTGGAAAAGCCGACTTCCTTGTAAAACACAATCGACATGCGGCCGAGGAATGCCTCGCCGAGCTTGAACAGCACAATAAACAGCAAAAGGGAGAGTGCCAGGCGGGTGCCGTTGCGCTGAAAAAAGTCATCAAAGGGTGCGACCACGGTGGTTAGCAGCCAAGCGTAAAACGCCGTTAACACGCCGTCATTTGGTCGTCCCAATCCCGAAGACTGGTGTTGCAACTGATGCAGATACCACAGCAGCCCGAGAAATAAAGCCACTTCTGTCACCACAACGGCGGGAATCCACAAAGGGTGACTGACCAGTGCGGTCGGCAGCCCGGTATTGCCGCTTAAGGTCCAAATCGCCAGCGCTATGGGGGCGAGCAGCAGAAACAACAATGCATTGCGTTTGCTCGCAGATGTTAGCGCCATAAGCTGCCGGTTGCCCTGTTGCAGCTTGTTCAGATGTTCTTGGCGCGATGAGGTGGGCGGGGCGGGGCTCCAAAAAATACAAGAGGCGAGCACCAGAGTGGTTACGCCCATCAACAGATACAGTTGCGGCCATTTCCATCCCTGGTCCGACAGCAGCAAGGGCACCATGCCGAGACCGGCAAAGGCAGTCCACCAGCCAGAAGTGGCCGCCGCCGCACCTGCGGAAATAAAGGCTGCGTCTTTGGCATCGAACAAATCTACCCGGTAGGCGTCTATGGCAATGTCTTGAGTCGCTGCGGCTATGGCAATTAGGAGCGCCGTGAGCACAATGATTTTGACTCCACTCGCGGGGGAGAGCGTACTCATCAGCAGGCAGGATGCTGCGATCAGAATCTGGCACAAAAAAATCCAATTACGCCTTGAGCCCAATTTGCGAAACAGGGGCAGGCGGACCTGATCCAGCAAGGGCGACCAGAGAAAGTTGATGGCGAATACCGTAAAAATGAATCCCGCGTAGCCGATATCGGTGCGGCTGACGCCCGCTTCTTTCAACCATAACGTCAACGCGGAGCCGATCATGACCCACGGCAGGCCGCTCAACATGCCAAAACAAAAGACGGTAATAATCCGGCGGTCGAGGAAAATGCGCAGGTTGTTAGTAGGTCGGCTGGTATTCAAATCCGGTACGGCCAAGCAAAAAAGCCCTCAAGATCAAAGTTATTGGCTAAATTTAAAGAGTCGGTTTGCGGCAAGCGGAAAGGAACGGGCATATCAAAGCTGCTCTGGCCGCCATCGATAGCGACTTAGGGATACGCGTCCACCGACCACCTCAATCTGCTCGTCTCGGAGGCGAGCGATCTGTTCACTATAGCCAGGGGAATCCTCTGGCAGTGCAATTCGCCCTTGTGCATTGATGATGCGATGCCAGGGCAGTTGGGAATTCTCCGGCAGTTTGCGCAAGGTATGTCCCACCAGACGCGCAGCACCAGGTAAACCCGCCAGTCGAGCAACTTGACCGTACGTGGCAACACGTCCGGCTGGTATGGCTTTTATGACGGCAAAAATGGCGCTTGAATTTGACATGGCACTGTCTTGTCTTAGGCTTCCCGTTGAAATGGCGCGTCCATCCTAACAGCTTGCGGCGCTGATTTTCAGGAGAGATGTTGGTTTTGAATACGATGTTGATGTTCCGGAAGCGCAGCTTTGCGCAGTCCGCTCTTTTAGTGTGTTTTTCAGTTTCGGTTCCTGCGTTTGCAGGCCAAGTGGTTTTGACCAACGGAGATACTATTGCCGGAGAAGTGCGCGGTATAGAAGGCGGTATGGTGATCTGGCAGTCCGACAGCTTGGGCGAACTCCGGCTGCCCAAATCGCAAATTGACAAGCTCTCCTCAGACACCCCTTTGAAAATTCGCGGGCAAGAAGAGCCGTGTTACTGGCTGGAAATGAAAGGTCGCAAAATTCGTTTTCAATGCGGTGAAGGGAAAAAGAAGCTCTATTCGCTGATGGGCCTCAAGCATGTAGTGCCTTACGCCAACCACGCTGCAGCCAACTATTCCTATGGCGGAAATTTGCGCGTAACCGGCTGGAAGCAGACGGGTAATACCAAGGTTGAATATCAGGAGATCATGACCGAAGTGCGTTTGCGCCACAGCGATCTGCGCCATGATTTCAATATCAACTACAACATTCAGCGCACTACTTCCATTGACTACGACAACAATCGGGTTTTCAAAACCGATGTTCAGCGCAGCCTGGGTTCCTATTCCCTTAGCTGGTTTTTTCTGCCGCGCTGGTATTGGGTCAATATGGTTTCCGCGGAGCACGATGACAACCGGAATATCCGCGAGGAATACCGTGCTTCGACTGGTCTCGGGCATTTGTTTTGGGAAGATAGCCGTTCCTCCCTCGACGTAGAAGCCGGTTTGCAGTTCAACCGGACTTACTTGGAACAGACGGATCCGTCCGTTAAGCCAGATACTTATCCGGCGATGCGGTTTTCCACCAACTTCCGTTACAAAATGAAGAACGGTCTGAATTTCTATCACAAGAATAAATTCAACCATTCGATTGTGGCACCGGAAGAGGGCGAAACGGAGCGATGGGAACTGCGCACGGATACGGGCCTGAATTTTCCGCTCGGTTTCGGTATTTCCGCTAACTTCAGCGTCGAATGGGCCTACGTCAACCACGCTCGGGATCAAAACCCCAACGCCTCCTTGCAGGACACGATCTATCGTCTAGGTGTCAATTACGGCTGGTAACAAGCCGCCATCATTCGATGGTATCAGTGATCTCTCATACCGCCCGGTTTAAACCGGGCGCCTTGTAATTTCGTCTCTGGACCCCATTGAGTGCTTTCGAATGTTTCACCGGGGGCTCAGTGCGCGTATTTCTTTTTCTGTTTCTGGCTGTGCCTCTGTTGGAACTGTTTGTTTTGATACAGGTGGGCCGGCAAATTGGAGCTGCGGCAACCATTGCGCTGGTGATACTCACCGCAGTGGCAGGGGTGTTTTTGCTGCGCCGTCAGAGCTATACGGTGGTGGCGCTAGTGCGCGAGAAAGTCGCCGTGGGGGAAATGCCTGCTAAGGAAATGCTGGACGGTTTGTTCGTTGCAATCGGCGGATTGCTACTGCTTTTGCCCGGTTTTATCTCCGATGTCATTGGTTTGTGCTGCCTGTTGCCGCCAATTCGCGCAGTCTTAATGCGCTGGTTTGTCACACGTGCTGCGGTGAGCACAAACATTCACGTGCAGCACTATGAAAGCTGGTCGTCGCAAAGACGCTCGCCGAGCGACATTATCGATGGCGAGTTTGAGCGTGATGATAAAGACAAGCCGGACGATGAGGATCGAAGACTGAGGTGAAATATTTTTTGCCTCGGGTGTTGAAATCGGCAAAAACGCTCCCATTTTCGCCTCAGACTTTTTTCCTCCCGCCGCGCCATCTTCAAGCCGGGGCGGGGACTCCGGTATCTGGAGATGTCAAACTGCCCGTTTGCGGGTCTTGTTCGAGCAGATGAACAAGCGGCCCCATGGCGAACGGGACAAAAATCTAAAACGTTACTATTGGAGAAACCTTAATGAAAATCCGTCCTTTACACGATCGTGTTGTGGTACGTCGCAAGGAAGAAGAACAAAAAACTGCTGGCGGTATCG
Organism: Saccharophagus sp. K07; assembly: GCF_014336955.1. GTDB lineage: Bacteria > Pseudomonadota > Gammaproteobacteria > Pseudomonadales > Cellvibrionaceae > UBA5868. Next base: position 514,186 of record NZ_QRAI01000002.1, read on the forward strand.
TTCTGCCCGGTTCAGCCAAGGAAAAACCCAATCAAGGCGAAGTTGTAGCTGTTGGCTCTGGTCGAGTGCTGGACAATGGTGAAGTGCGCCCAGTTGACGTAAAAGTTGGCGATATAGTCGTGTTTGGCAAATACGCCGGTAGCGACACCATCGAAATTGACGGCGAAGAACTTGTGATTCTCAGCGAGAACGACATCAAAGCCGTTCTTCAGTAATTCAGGTCATCCAATCCATTAGTCAAACACTAGGAAAAAATTATGGCAGCTAAAGTCGTAAAATTTGGTGATAGCGCCCGTCAAAAAATGGTGGCGGGAGTGAACATTCTGGCAGATGCCGTTAAAGCAACTCTCGGTCCAAAAGGCCGTAACGTGGTGCTCGACAAATCCTTCGGCGCTCCTACCGTTACTAAAGACGGTGTTTCCGTTGCGAAAGAAATCGAACTGAAAGACAAGTTCGAAAACATGGGCGCACAAATGGTGAAAGAAGTTGCCTCCAAAGCTTCTGACGAAGCGGGCGACGGCACCACTACTGCAACTGTGTTGGCTCAGGCTATCGTCAACGAAGGTCTGAAATCCGTTGCTGCGGGCATGAACCCGATGGACCTGAAGCGCGGTATCGACAAAGCGGTTACCGCTGCTGTTGCGCACATCAAATCTATCGCTCAGCCTTGTGAAGATTCCAAATCCATCGCCCAAGTGGGCACTATCTCTGCCAACAGCGATTCTTCCATCGGCGACATCATTGCTGAAGCCATGGAAAAAGTTGGTAAAGAAGGTGTTATCACTGTGGAAGAAGGCAGTGGTTTGGAAAACCAATTGGAAGTTGTGGAAGGTATGCAGTTCGACCGCGGCTACCTGTCTCCCTACTTCATCAACAACCAAGACAACATGAACGTAGAGTTGGAAAACCCCTTCGTTCTGTTGGTTGACAAGAAAATCTCCAACATCCGCGAACTGCTCCCAGTTCTGGAAGGCGTTGCCAAATCCGGTAAGCCTCTGGTCATCGTTGCAGAAGACGTTGAAGGCGAAGCGCTGGCGACTCTGGTGGTCAACAACATGCGCGGCATCGTAAAAGTTGCTGCTTGTAAAGCACCTGGCTTCGGTGATCGTCGTAAAGCCATGTTGCAAGACATCGCAGTATTGACTGGCGGTACTGTGATTTCTGAAGAAGTTGGTCTGGATCTGGAAAGTGCTTCTCTGGAGCACCTGGGTTCCGCCAAACGCGTCACCATGAACAAAGAAACCACCACTATCGTTGATGGCGCTGGCGATCCGAAAGCGATCCAAGCTCGCGTACAACAAATCCGCACTCAAATCGAAGAAACCTCTTCCGATTACGACCGCGAAAAACTGCAAGAGCGCGTAGCTAAACTGGCTGGCGGTGTTGCGGTGATCAAAGTTGGTGCGGCTACCGAAATCGAAATGAAAGAGAAGAAAGCTCGTGTAGAAGACGCTCTGCACGCTACTCGCGCAGCTGTAGAAGAAGGCGTAGTGCCTGGCGGTGGTACCGCTCTGATCCGCGCAGTAGACGCTATTGCTGACCTGAAAGGTGATAACGAAGACCAAAACGCTGGTATCGCTATAGCTCGTCGCGCTATGGAAGCTCCGCTGCGTCAAATCGTTGCCAACGCTGGTGAAGAGCCTTCCGTAATTGCTGAGCGCGTACGCAACGGCAAAGGTAACTACGGTTACAACGCTGCAACTGGCGAATTCGGCGATATGCTGGAAATGGGTATCCTCGACCCTGCAAAAGTAACCCGCACTGCACTGCAAGCTGCTGGTTCTATTGCTGGTTTGATGATCACCACCGAAGCCATGATCGCAGACCTGCCAGAAGACAAACCAGCTGGCGGCCACGATCACGCTGTGCCTGGCATGGGCGGCATGATGTAATCACCGCTGGTGGAAAAAACGGTCCGAAAGGACCGTTTTTTTTGCCCGATTGGCCCCATTAATGCCTTTGCTTGTATACTTTGGCCCCACTAAACAAAACACCCGATCAGAATAGGACGGAACATCATGACATTCGAATTACCTCCATTACCCTATCCAAAAAATGCATTGGCTCCTCATATTTCTGAAGAAACCCTGGAATATCATTACGGTAAGCACCACAAAGCTTACGTCGACAAATTGAATACTCTGGTTCCCGGCACCCCGTTTGAAGGTAAATCCCTGGAAGAAATCATTAAAACTTCCACTGGCGGCATCTTTAACAACGCTGCACAAATTTGGAACCACACTTTCTATTGGCACTGCTTGAGCCCGAACGGTGGCGGTGAAGCAACTGGTCCTGTTGCAGATGCGATTCGCTCAGCTTTTGGCTCTTTTGAGAAATTCAAAGAAGAATTCACCAATTCCGCGATCAACAATTTCGGTTCATCCTGGACTTGGTTGGTGAAAAAAGCGGACGGCAGCGTTGCGATTGTGAACACCAGCAATGCCGGCACTCCGCTCACCGACGAAAGCGTCAAACCTTTGCTGACCTGCGATTTGTGGGAGCACGCGTACTACATCGACTACCGCAACGCCAGACCGAAATACATTGAAAATTTCTGGGCGCTGGTGAACTGGGACTTTGTAAACGCCAATTTCGCCTAATAGGATTGTGCGCAAAACACAGGAGGCTGCTTGCCTCCTTTTTTTTATCCGCGCAAATTGATCCTATAGTTAGTGAGCGCCCAGGAAACCGTTTTCCGCCGGGCCGGTCCACTGATAGCTGCCGATTTGGAAGTCTTCGTTGTCCGCATGACCCGTGATGTTATTGACTAGGGTGTATGTAGTTGCAGTCACGGGCAATTGGTAGCAATTTATACGCAAATTGAGAGTTAGGCTGAGAGTTACAAGGTGATTCAATGACAGAGCGTCGCGACCCGATTATTTCCACTTTGCCGCTTGATCGGGATGAGTCTCCAACCCAAAAAGGAAAGGCTCAGGCAATTGCCCAATCTACCCGGCCGGTACCACCGCCGGTATCGTCCCGTCCGGTTGTCGTGCGTTCTCCGTTGGGTCCCATAGCACTGATAGTTGCTTTGGCTGCGGCGGGCTTCGCTGGTTTTCTGTATTGGCAACTGGATCAGACGCAACAATCTTTGCAGAAATCTGCAAGTGCTCTTGCAGCGGCAGATGCGCGTATAGTGGCGGCAGATGCACGTATAGCGGAGTTGGAAAAGCGTTTGGCACTGTCCGATGACGAGTCGTCCCAATCCCTCACTGCGCTGCAGGTGCAAGTAAAAGAAAATGCGGGCGAAATTCGCAAGCTTTGGGGTGTTGCCAATGATCGCAATCGCAAAGCGATTACGCAGTTGGAAACCAAAGTGAGCGCACTGGAGAAGAATTTCGCCGGCGTAGACGGAAAAATCAAAACGGCGCTCGCAGACGTTACAGGTGAGTTGAAAGTTTTGAGTGAATTAGTGGACGCGCAGCAGGCGGTTATTAATTCTGCCGATAAAGCCTATAAAACTCAGGCTCAAACCTTGACGAATTTGAGCAATCAATTCGACAAGTTGGATAACGACCTGCGGAAAAAAGTGACTTCTCATGAAGAAGCGATAAAAGCAATCGATGCATTTCGCGTGCAAGTCAATCGCGAGCTCATTCAACTAAAAGGCGGTTAATTTCCTAATTTTTGCATTATTCGAGGTTTAAAAATACATCATGGTCACGGTTATTCGGCAGGACGATCTCATCGCCAGCGTGGAAGATGCCCTGCAATTTATTTCTTATTATCACCCGAAAGATTTTATTGACGCTGTCTACGAGGCGTATCAAAAAGAAGCTAATCCAGCAGCTAAAGATGCGATGGCGCAAATTCTGATTAATTCGCGCATGTGTGCTGAAGGGCATCGTCCGATTTGTCAGGACACCGGCATTGTGACTGCATTTGTTAATGTCGGTATGGATGTTCGCATCGAAGGCGATATGTCGCTTGAAGACATGATCAACGAGGGTGTGCGCCGCGCCTATAAAAATGTCGATAACGTTTTGCGTGCATCCATTTTGGCTGATCCAGACGGTGCGCGAAAAAATACCGGCGACAATACTCCAGCCGTTATCCACTACAAAATTGTGCCCGGCAACACCATTGATATTCACGTTGCCGCTAAAGGTGGTGGTTCGGAAGCGAAATCCAAATTTGCCATGCTCAACCCATCCGACTCTGTGGTGGATTGGGTTTTGAACGTTGTACCACAAATGGGTGCAGGCTGGTGCCCGCCCGGAATGCTCGGTATCGGCATCGGTGGAACTGCGGAGAAAGCCATGCTGCTTGCCAAAGAGGCGCTGCTGGATCCGATCGACATTCATGAGCTGCGCGAGCGCGGACCGAGCAATCGCGCGGAAGAGCTGCGCCTGGAGTTGTTCGACAAGGTGAATGCCTTGGGTATTGGTGCACAAGGCTTGGGCGGATTGACCACGGTGCTCGACGTTAAAGTGAAGGATTACCCAACTCACGCGGCCAATAAGGCGATAGCGGTAATCCCCAACTGCGCGGCGACCCGTCACACCCATTTCACCCTGGATGGCTCCGGGCCCGCTCTGCAAACGCCACCGAGCCTGGAAGACTGGCCTGTTATCACGCGAGAGGCGGGAGCCAATGTTCGCCGCGTCAACCTCGACGGCATTACACGCGAGGAAATTCAGCAGTGGCAACCGGGCGACACCTTGTTGCTCTCCGGCAAACTCTTGACCGGCCGCGATGCTGCTCACAAACGTATGGTGGACATGCTGGCGCGCGGTGAAAAACTGCCGGTGGATTTCACCAACCGCTTCATTTACTACGTAGGCCCAGTTGATCCGGTGAGAGATGAAGTAGTCGGCCCGGCTGGTCCAACCACCGCAACCCGTATGGACAAATTCACCCGTACTGTGTTGGAGAAAACCGGCTTGATTGGCATGATCGGTAAATCCGAGCGCGGGCCCGCGGCGATCGACGCTATCCGCGATCACAAGGCGGTGTACCTGATGGCAGTCGGCGGCGCGGCTTATCTGGTTTCCAAAGCGATTGTCGGCTCCAAGGTGCTGGCATTTGCGGATCTGGGTATGGAAGCCATCTATGAATTTGAAGTGAAAGATATGCCGGTAACGGTTGCGGTAGACAGCCGAGGCGAATCGGTTCACCAGACTGGACCGCGCATCTGGAAAGCCAAGATTGAAGAAGGCTCCATCACGGTCAAATAATCTGCTTATGAGGACCTCTATGAGGTCCTCGTTTTCCCTCTCTTCTCCGTTCTCTCATCTTCCTTCTTTAACATCCACAAAATTTTATTGAGCTCTGATCGAGCAGACGCTTAAAAATATTTGTCCAGGCTGGTCCAAAATGCCTCTTTATTGCGCTAACTTGGCGCAGATTCCGAACTGTGTGCGCGCTCTTGACGCCGTAGGAATTGGAATCGGTTGCTTCATTCCGGTGCATTATGCACTCGCTTTTTTCAGGCTGTAGCAAAAAAGTCAAAAGAAACTTCGATTTAGCTTCTTGAAGCAGCTGCACTATTTTTGCCTTTTATATTTGGCACATTCCTTGATATCCCATAAATAAACCTGCTTTTTAGTAACCGAATTTTTTCTGCAGAACCAATTTTTTTCTGCATATGTCAGACGGGAACGTCGGCTTTTAAAAGCCCTGCTCGATATATCTCGGTATATATAGGAGCGATGATCGCAAGGAAAATTTTCCCCGTGTGCACCACAAAAGTGGAGCGATCTTAGTGAGGCATTGATTTTATCTGCTTTGGGTAACAGTCGTGACCAAAATTCCCAAAGCCGATGGAAGTTGAGCCAAATAGCCAATCTATTTTGGCTTCGAATTAATGTGGGTTGCGTGTTAGAAAGGAAAATTTCTCCAGATGAGCACGCCAAAAGTGATGCAACAGCCTCCAGGAAAAGATGAATGAGCCGTAAAAAACTTGACCCGATTTCCAAAGATCTCTCCAGTACATCCACAGTTCGCAGAACGCTTTTAAAAGCAGCCGGCGCGGCGTCAATCGGCGCTTTTATTAGTCCCGCTATGAGAAGCATAGCCTGGGCTGCTGATGGCGGCGGCCCTGAAACTAAAAAAGCGAAACTGGGTTTTATTGCTTTAACCGATGCAGCACCTTTGTTTGTTGCTCTCGAAAAAGGCATTTTCAGAAAATACGGCATGCCGGAAGTGGAGGTTCTCAAACAGTCTTCCTGGGGAGCGACGCGCGATAATCTGGTTTTAGGTTCGGATAAAAATGGTATTGATGGAGCGCATATTCTGACTCCTATGCCGTATTTGATTTCATCCGGCGCCATGACGGCCAATAATATTTCGACGCCTATGCAGATTGTTGCGCGCTTGAATTTGGGTGGGCAGTGTATTTCGGTCGGCAAAGAATATGCGGATCTGAAATTGGGTGTTGACTCAACATCGTTTAAAGCTGCGTTGGAAGCGAAAAAGAAATCCGGTAGAGCGGTTAATGCTGCCATGACATTCCCGGGCGGCACCCACGATCTTTGGATTCGCTACTGGTTGGCCGCCGGCGGAATTGATCCCGTAAAAGATATTTCCACTATTGTTGTGCCACCTGCGCAGATGGTTGCCAACATGAAAGTTGGCAATATGGATACCTTCTGCGTGTGTGAGCCTTGGAATGCGCAGCTGATCAACCAGAAAATTGGTTACACCGCTATCACAACAAGTGAGCTCTGGAAAAACCATCCGGAAAAATCCTTCGCATTGCGTTCGGATTACGTCGAAAAATATCCCAAAGCCACTCTGGCACTGACCATGGCGGTGATGGAAGCGCAAATGTTTTGTGAAAAGCCGGAAAACAAAGAAGAAGTGGCTCGCATCTGCTCTTCACGCCGCTGGATCAATGCGCCTTACGAAGACATTATCGAGCGCATGAAAGGCAATTTTGATTACGGCAATGGCAAAGTTGTAAAAGACAGCGAATTCCAAATGCGCTATTGGAAAGATCAAGCTTCCTATCCGTTCAAAAGCCACGATCTCTGGTTTTTGACAGAAGATATCCGCTGGGGGTATTTGCCAGCCAACACCGATATCAAGGCTCTGGTGGAGCAAGTCAACCGTGAAGATATATGGCGTCAAGCGGCCAAGTCTTTGGGAGTAGCGGAGAGTGATATTCCTTCATCCACCTCAAGAGGAGTCGAAACCTTCTTCGATGGTAAACAATTCGATCCTGAAAATCCCAAAGCCTACTTGGATAGTCAGCCCATCAAATATCTGAGCTGATGTTTTAATTAAGATTTCCCGCATAGGAATTGACTATGACTTCCATAACCCATTTGCGTGCTGTTACTAAAAAACCTGAGGGTGACTCAGGTTTTATCGCGAAACCTGATGTTGCTGAAACGGCAAAAGCGCCTGCATCATCACCATCAACCAACGAAGTTCCGCCTGTGCAGGAAGTCGCCAAAGAACCTGGCTTTTTTCTGAAGACAAGCAAAAAATTCGTGAGCAACGTTATGCCGCCATTGGTAATGTTGTTTTTATTTGTCGGGCTTTGGGAAATATTATGCTCTACGCCAGATTCGTCACTGCCTTCTTTTTCGCGCACCATTAGTGAAACCAGCGAACTGATCATGCACCCTTTTTACGATAATGGGGGTAATGATGTTGGACTCGGTTGGCAAATTCTCGCAAGCTTAAAACGTGTGGCTTATGGATATAGTCTGGCGGTCTTTGTCGGTATTGCGATTGGTGTTTTGATCGGCCAATTTTCGCTGGCGATGAAAGGCCTGGATCCAATTTTTCAAGTGTTGCGCACTGTTCCGCCGCTGGCTTGGTTGCCTTTATCTCTCGCGGGATTTCAAGACAGTCATCCATCGGCGATTTTTGTGATTTTTATTACGGCGATATGGCCAATCATTATTAATACCTCAGTCGGGGTGCGCAATATTCCTGAGGATTATCGCAATGTTGCGCGGGTCATCCATTTAAAACGCTTCGGCTATTTCTGGAAAATCATGCTGCCCGCTGCAGCGCCTTATATTTTCTCCGGTTTGCGCATCGGTGTTGGTCTGTCCTGGCTGGCAATTGTTGCGGCGGAAATGTTGGTGGGCGGTGTTGGCATTGGTTTCTTTATCTGGGATGCATGGAACTCTTCATTGATCAGCGACATTATCATCGCGTTGATTTATGTCGGCATCGTCGGCTTTATGTTGGATCGATTGGTGGCCTATTTCGGCCAAGTTATTACTCGCGGCACTTCGGCAGGTTGAGGGCACTATCATGAGTTATCTGCGAATTGAAAATGTTGATATGACGTTCAATACCGGTGGACGGTCCAACAATATTTTGAAAAATGTCAATTTGAAGGTGGAGCGCGGTGAATTTATTTCCATCATCGGTCATTCCGGGTGCGGTAAATCCACAGTGTTGAATATTGTTGCGGGTTTATTAAAAGCCACCAATGGCGGGGTAATTTTGGATGGCAAGGAAGTGAATGAGCCGGGACCGGATCGCAGCGTGGTGTTCCAAAACCATTCGCTTTTACCTTGGCTGACGGTTTATGAAAATGTCGCCTTGGCGGTCGATCAGGTATTCGGTCGCAGCAAAACCAAAGCAGAGCGTCACGATTGGATTGTGAAAAATCTGGAGCTTGTGCATATGACTCACGCATTGCACAAACGCCCGGCGGAAATTTCCGGTGGTATGAAGCAGCGGGTTGGTATTGCGCGAGCGCTCGCCATGCAACCCAAGGTTTTGCTGCTCGATGAACCCTTTGGTGCGCTTGATGCGCTTACCCGCGCGAAATTGCAGGATGAGGTTATGCGGATTCAAGTCGAGCTGCAGAACACCATTTTGATGATTACGCACGATGTGGATGAAGCCGTATTGTTGTCCGATCGTATTGTCATGATGACCAATGGCCCGTCGGCAACCGTCGGGGAAATCTTAACCGTTCCTCTGGCTCGTCCGAGAAAACGAGTGGACCTGGTGGAAGATCCGGTTTATCTGCAGTGCCGTGCCACAGTGCTGAAATTTCTCTACGAGCGCCATGCTGTACCAGTCGCTGCGGTGGGGTAAGTCTTAGGTTTTTTCTCTCTAATGTTTCTGCCGCTTTGCCGCCCATAAGGGCGGCTTTTTTTCTCCACACCCCGCACCCCGCACCCCACACCCCACGCACCCAAGCCCTCTAGCGGAACCAATTGAGCGCTGGCTTATTCCTAAGTCGCAGATAGATCTCCGATCATCGGCCATTTGAGGAGCGCGCTTATGACGCAATTAATAAACGAGTCCTGTGAAGCCTGCCGTGTTGGCGCGCCCACACTTTCCGATGAGGAGTTGGCTGAGCTGCGTGCGCAAATTCCTGAGTGGGCGGTGGTAGACGAAGAGGGCATCAAAAAACTGCGCCGGCAATTCAACTTCAGCAACTTTGCTCAGGCTATGTCGTTTGCCCAACAGGTCGGTGACTTGGCAGAAGTCCATAATCACCATCCTGCTATTACGGTGGAGTGGGGCAAGACCACGGTCGTTTGGTGGACGCATAAGATTCGCGGGTTGCATCGCAATGACGCCGTTTTAGCAGCAAAAACTGATGCTTTGATCCAACAGGCCCCAATCCCGTGATCGAAGTCTAATTTGTTTAAAAATTGTTCACACTCTCGTTTGAGGTCTGGGCGAGCAGTTTATAATGCCCCTACAAGATGTCTGGCAATTCAGCAAATAATTAGAACGAGATTGGGGACACACTGATGACTGCCTGTCGTGCGGACGACTTATGACGCGACTGCAAAACCTTAATATCAGCGTCAAGCTTACGCTGATTACTGTCGCAGCCTCGACGGTTGCGCTGCTGTGTGTTCTGGTGGCCTTCGTGGTGCAGGACTTGCGGCTGGTTAAACGCATCAAGGCTGAACAGGTTGAGTCGCAACTATCCATTCTGACGGGCAATCTCGCTAACGCACTGGTGCAGAACGATCTGCATACCGTCGACTATCTCCTGAAAAATGGCACCAGCGTCCACGGCATAATCGCCGCCTCGGTATACGACCGCAACGGTGGGCTGCTGTCTCAATATCCGGTAGTTGCCGGCAAACTTACCCCTCTACCCAACCCCGAAGGTTTCGAATTTTCTTCCGTCAATTACAGCCGGCCGATTATCTGGCGCGGCAGTGAAGTCGGGCGTCTCGAAGTGGAAGTGAGCTATGCGGATATAGAACTGCGCAGTGTCTATATGGGCGCCTACTCCGCCTTGGCTTTTCTATTTGCCCTGGCGATTGCCGCCTTGGTCGCCTGGCTGGTACAGAAAATTGTGTCGCAGCCGCTGTTGCAATTGCACCGCCTGTCCCGTGCTGTCATGGAGACAGGCAATTACAGCTTGCGGGCAGAGGTTCGTAGCAGCGATGAGCTGGGGCAGTTGGGCGAGGCGTTTAATCAAATGCTCAACCAGATTGAACAGCGCGATTTGATGATGGAGCGACAGGTAGTTCAGCGCACTCGCGAATTGCAAAAACTGGCCGAGGAATTTCGCTATCGCGCACTGCACGATACACTCACGGGATTGCCCAATCGCGCTCTGCTGAACGAAGAATTTAACCGTGCTGCCGCGCACGCGCGCCGCGCGGGCAAACAATTCGCTGTCCTGTTATTGGATCTGGATAACTTCAAACACATCAACGACACCTATGGACATGAGGTCGGTGATGAGTTGCTGAAAACTACAGCAAATAAAATTCGCAGCGCTCTGCGCGCTGAAGATATCGTCTGCCGCCTGGGCGGCGATGAATTTATTGTGTTGATCGAAAGTGTACAGAACATCGAGCATATTCAAACCGTTGCCGATGGTCTGTTGCAGGCGATGCAGGACGAATTCAGCGTTGCCAATCGGCGTGTGACAATTGGTTTAAGCATTGGGGCGGCAGTGTTCCCCATGCACGGAACCGATTTGAATGAATTAAAACGCAATGCCGATGTTGCTATGTACTGCGCGAAAGAGGCGGGTAAAAATCGCTTGGCGATTTACGATCCGGCGATGGGAACGGCCAATCTGAATAAACACCGTTTGCACCACGAATTAAAACTGGCTTTGCAGCGCCGCGAGTTGGAACTGTATTTCCAGCCGCAGGTGAATTTGGAAACAAACCAGGTGGCCGGTTGCGAAGTGCTGGTGCGTTGGCATCACCATAAGCGCGGCCTGATGTTGCCGGGAGATTTTTTGTCATTTGCCGAAGAGTCCGGTCTGCTGAAAGCCATTGATCTTCTGGTGTTGCGCGAAGCGTGTCAGCAATGTCAAACATGGCGACTCGAATTCGGTTTAAGTGTTCCGGTTTCGGTTAATATTGCCAACCTGCATTTTCTGGCGGTTGCTGAATTTGCGCAGGAAGTTAGCGCGATTTTGCGTGAAACTGAGTTGCCGCCATCAATGCTGACCATCGAATTTTCCGGCGCAGCATTGCTGCAGGATTCATCCGCCGCAGGCGAGTTGGTCAAGGCGTTGCGGGAACTGGGCGTAAAAGTGGCGCTGGACGGTTTCGGTGCTAGCCTTTTTGCGGTTTCTCATTTGCACGAGATCCAATTGGACTGCATTAAATTGGATCCTTGTTTGTATCGCGGTATTGTGCAAGACCCGGATGCACGTCGCATGGCGAAAGGCTTGGTGGCGTTTACCCGGGAACTCGGTATGAATCTGGTGGTGGAAGGAGTCGAGCAGGAGGAGCAATTGCAGGTGCTGCGCTCGCTCGGTTGTTCCGTTGCCCAGGGATTTGCCTTGGCTTCGCCAATGTCTCACGCATCATTTTTACGTTGGGTAAGACATTTCCACCGCGCAAATGCGTTTAACAAAGAATTTGAGGTAGGTTGAATATGGCTGTGATCCTTCCTTTTAAACGCCCTTCAGCGGAAGAAAAATTCAAAGGCAGAACCCTGTGTCGCGAGGGGTTTCATAAATGGAAGATCGTGACGGAAAAGAAATTCGACGTGAAGCAAGGCAAGCTGGTGACAGTTTATCAGTGCGTCCGCTGTGGTAAACAAAAAGTGGAAGCGCATTAATAAATGGCTATTTAAAAATCAGTTGAATGCATTTTTGAGATAGTTTGAAAGTGGATGCTGATTTACTAAAACGCCCGATTGAGTACATCGGGCGTTTTGTTTTGGGAGAAGGGCTGCATTGATTCTGCAGCGAGAAGGGGTCACCCTTATAATAAAGGGCATATGCTCCTCTATTTAAATTTGATTCCGCTCGCTGGAATCACATCTCCTTTGTACCAAGCCTTGCCATCCCGAAACACCAGATCCCCGTCGGCAAACCAGCGTACCGCCAAGGGATAAATGCGGTGCTCTTGCGCTAGCACGCGTTTGGCGAGCAACTCTTCGGTATCGCCTTGTTCCACCGGCACTTCGGCTTGTACCACGGCAGGTCCGCCGTCCAGTTCGGCTGTTACAAAGTGCACGGTCGCACCGTGGGTGGCATCGCCGGCTTCGATTGCACGTCTATGGGTGTGCAAGCCGGGATAGAGCGGCAGCAGGGAAGGGTGGATATTCAGCATGCGCCCGAGATAGTGGTTGACGAAATCCGCAGTCAAAATCCGCATAAAACCGGCGAGTACCACCAGATCCGGTTGGTAGGAATCGATTTTGTCCCGTAAAGCGGCATCGAATTCCTCGCGGCTGGCAAACGCCTTGTGATCCAACACGGCGGTCGCTATGCCGCTGTTCTGTGCTCTGACCAAACCGTAAGCGTCGGATTTATTGCTGATAACGGCGACGATTTGCGCCGGGTAATCCGCATTGGCGGCGGCATCGATCAACGCCTGCAAATTGCTGCCGCTACCGGAGATAAGGACCACTACACGTGTTTTCATAGAAGGGAAATTCTGGCGTGTTTGGAGTGTTGCCCCTCTGGTGAGGGGCAGTAGCTGATGGCTTATACGATTTCGACGAAGGGTTCTTCTGCGTCAGCGCGCTCGATCTGACCGAGCGTAAAGACTGTTTCGCCAGCGGCTTCCAATGCGCGGCGGGTGTCTTCCGCTGCGTCGGCCGGTACACAAACCACCATACCTATACCGCAGTTAAAGGTGCGATACATTTCCCGCTCAGCCACATTGCCTTGTTGCTGCAGCCAGGCAAACACTTCGGGCAACTGCCAGCTGTTTTTCTGGATAACGGCTTTGGTGTGATCGGGCAGGACGCGCGGAATATTTTCCAGCAGACCGCCGCCAGTGATATGCGCCAGGGCGTTGATCGGGTGGGTCTTCAACACTTGCAGCAGGGATTTGACGTAAATGCGGGTCGGCTCCAGCAGGGCTTCGGCAAGGGTGCGGCCAGCGATCGGCTGATTGAGATCGGCTTTGCTGACTTCCAGGATTTTGCGAATCAGTGAGTAACCATTGGAGTGGGGGCCGCTGGATGCCAAGCCGAGCAGGACGTCACCGGGCTTCACTTTGCTGCCGTCGAGGATTTTGGATTTTTCCACGATACCGACGCAGAAGCCAGCCAGATCGTAGTCTTCGCCTTCATACATACCGGGCATTTCGGCGGTTTCACCACCGACCAGGGCGCAGCCGGACAATTCGCAGCCTTTGCCGATTCCGTTAATCACATCTGCGGCAGTATCGACATCCAGTTTGCCGGTGGCGTAATAGTCGAGGAAGAACAGAGGTTCGGCGCCGCCGACCACCAGATCGTTCACGCACATGGCCACCAGGTCGATACCAATGGTGTCATGCTTGCGCAATTGCATGGCCAAGCGCAGTTTAGTGCCGACGCCGTCAGTGCCCGATACCAGAACGGGCTCCTGGTAACCCTTGGGCAGTTCGAATAGGGCGCCGAATCCACCCAGACCAGCCAATACTTCGGGGCGGCGGGTGCGTTGAGCGACAGATTTGATGCGATCCACCAGTCGCTCACCGGCGTCGATATCCACACCCGCGTCTTTGTAACTTAAGGATTGCTTTTGCGTGTCGCTCATAGAATTGCCCATCTCACAGCTTGCGCCGACTGGCGCGGAAAAAGCCGGCATTCTACCAGCAATGTTCAGGTGGGCGAACAGCCATGATGACTTGGATGCAGGATGGAGCCAAACGAAAGGTTTCATTGGGGGTTGGCAACAGATATTGAAACGGCATGTCTCAGGAGAGACTTGGCTGCTTTAAGTCACTCTGGCGCCTTGTTACAATCGCCCGCTCTTTTTCTATAGGCTCACCGGAACCCTGTTTATGACACTACCCGCGCAGTTGCGGTTTGCGTTTTTCTGCAACCTCTGCCTGATGGTGCTTTTGTCGTACGGTGCTAATTCCTACGCCGATACTTCCAGCTATTTCAGTGCATCCGTCCCCGTCAGTTCCCAATCCACCAGTGAGCGGAACCGCGCCGCGGCGCAAGGTCTGCGCGAGGTGTTGGTGCGTATGTCGGGAGTCACCCAACTCGATGATTACCCCGCAACTCAAGAAGTTCTGAGCAACGCCAGTCGCCATATCCAGCAATTCCAATATGAATTGGTGCGAGGTGGCGATGGACGCCGGGTCGAGCATCTGGTGATGAGTTTTTCGCCCGCCGTTATCGAGCGCATTATCAAAGAAGCCGGTTTGCCCTATTGGCCAGCGAACCGCCCGAGCACCTTGGTGTGGCTGGTGGAGGACGATGCGACAGAAGGCAAACGTCTGATCAATGATCCCAATGGCCCTGTTATGCAGGGGTTGTCCGCTGCCGCCAAACAACGCGGTGTTCCTTTGTTGCTGCCTTTGCTCGACCTGGATGACCAACTGGCGATCTCGGCTGAACAGGTGTGGAGTTTTGACGAAGAGGCCATTCTCAGTGCCTCGGAGAGATATGTTGCAGACACGATTCTGGTCGGACGCTATGCCCGCAGTTTCTCCGGTGAGTGGTGGACTACTTGGCAATATTTCCAACAAGGAGGAAGTCGTCTTTATGAATATCGGGGAGTAGATGCAGCGTTGGTCGGACAGCAGGCGCTGGCTCCACTGGCCGACGAACTCGCCAGCCGTTATGCCCTGGATTCCAAGGCGGAATCCGCTGCCCAGCTGTATATTCAGATCAGCCCCGTCAATGAATTTGGTACCTACCGTAAAGCCTTGGATTATCTCCGCACCCTGGCTGTTGTGAGTTCCTATGACCTGCTCGCCATCACCGACGATACGGTGCTGCTTACATTGCGTTTGAGCGGCTCGCAGAGCCAGTTTTTGAACGCTTTGTCCTTGGATAACAAGCTGCGCGCTCGCGCGCCCGCCGTTGAGTCGACCCCGTGGATGGCCGAAGCTGCCGGAGGACCCGACAAGCCTTTGCAGCTCCAGTGGATTGGGCGTTAGGGGGCGGTTATGGATGGGGTTGGCGAGCACGCGCCAGTTCAATTAAGCCTTGGGGTATCACTCAACGACGACGCCACTTTTGCCAATTTTTACTTGGCAGAAGGCAATGAGCTGGTTGTCTACGCGCTGCGCGAATTCAGCCTGAATCGCGGCGATCAAAATCTGTTGGTGTGGGGCAACCGCGGCGCTGGGCTGACCCATCTTCTGCAAGCCTGCTGTCACTTGGCCTATGAACACAAAATCAGTGTGCAGTACCTGCCGCTGCGCGATCTGGTGGGCTATGCGCCGGAGGATGTTTGTGAGGGGCTCGATAAAGTCAGCCTGGTTTGCCTCGATGGCATAGATGAAATCTGCGGCCATCAAGCGTGGGAGCGGGCGTTGTTTCATCTGTTCAACCGCCTGCGCGACGCGGGCAATCGCTTGTTGATCGCCTCCCATTCCAGTCCGCCGTCGCTGCCGCTGACCTTGCCGGATTTGAAATCCCGTGTGTTGGGCGGCGTGGTGTATCACCTGCACGGACTCAACGATCAGCAAAAGGCCCATGCATTGCAACTACGGGCGAAAGCGCGTGGCATGGACATGTCGGATGAGGTGGCGAAATATATTCTCAGCCGTGCACCGCGCGACACCAACGAACTGTTCAATCTCCTCAATCGCCTGGACGATGCCTCCCTGCAGCAACAGCGCAAGCTGACCATTCCCTTCGTCAAAGAAGTCCTGTCGTACTAACCGATTTCCCATTGTTCGCCGCAACGGATGGTGGTGCCAGCTCCATCTGTTAACACGGAATTCACCCCGAATACAGGCGCTTTGGGTTTGTCGGGCATACCGTTGATTTGCGCCAGTGCTTGAAATGGGTATTGCTCAGGTGAGGGTATTCCGGTGCGCTGATCGACCGTAATCACCGAACAGCGCTGACAGCGATCTTTCAGCGCTATAACCGCGCTGCCTTTGCGCAAAACTTGCGTATTGTGTTCAGCAAAAGCGGGGAGGCCGGAAATCACAATATTGGAGCGGAAGCGCAGTATGTTGACTGGCGGAATATTCGATTGCAGCAGATGCAGATTCAGCGCTTGCAGCGACGCCAAATTGGTCACCAAATAGGGTGAGCCGTCAGCGAAATGGGTGTGGTAGGGGCCAAAGCGCTCGGGATCCACAGGACGCGGCTGGCGTTTGTCGAAATACACCAGTTTGGCTTTATCGACGCCGATGGCCTGGCATATCCAGCGATTGATTTCGGCGTCGGCCGCCAAGCCGCGGCAATGTGAACTCCACACTTGCACGGGTTCACTGTCTCCGGCGGGTGGCGTCAGTGCGATATCACCATCGCCCTTGCAGCTCAAAATCAGCTGGTCGCCGCGCAACGCGGTTTTGATAGTCGCCATACGCGGCAACTTTCGCTGAGTCAAAAACACGCCTTTGTCATCGACGATCATCCACTCCCGGTCGCCTTTTAACCCAGCGACTCCCAATTCCGCGCTGGACAGTTGAATACCGGCCAGGGATTTCACCGGGTAGATCCACAGCTGTTCGATGGTGACAGGCATAAATCAGTGGTCCGATTTTTTGGAGAAATTGGCCAGCTGTTCAGCACTCGCTGGTGTTTGGTATTGTGCTTTCCATTGTTCGTAAGGCATGCCGTAAATGCGTTCGCGCGCTTGTTCATAGTCGACTGTGACGCCTTGGTCGGCTGCTGCTGCCACATACCATTTCGCTAGACAGTTGCGACAAAAACCGGCGAGGTTCATCAGGTCGATGTTCTGCACCTGTTTGTTGTCGTCCAGGTGTTTCAGCAAGCGGCGGAATACCGCAGCTTCTATGGAAGTTTCTTGGTCTGCCATAAATCGTCTCTTTTGATTAACAGGTTAGAGCGAGAGTAAATCGCTCATTGCAATGTAGGGAACTGTATCGCCTGCGCGCACGCAGATATCGGCTTCGATCCAGGCAAGTCCGTCAGCCCAGACGACAGAACTCAACACCCCGGAACTCTGGTTGCTGAAGCGCTGCAATTTGCCGTTTTCCCATTTCACCCGAATCAGTTCCGGGCGTTTGTTGGGGCGGTCGATAGAAAATCCGGAGACTTGCGGACGGAATTCCAATGGTCGATAGGGTTGCCCGCACAAACCGGCAATAAAGGGTTTGATAAAAAGCGCGGCGGTGACAAAAGAGGAAACCGGATTGCCGGGCAGGGCGATAACCGGTGTTTTTCCCGCGGTGTGGTGAATATGGCCAAACGCCAGAGGTTTGCCCGGTTTTAACCGGACTTTCCACAAATTCAATTCACCGGTGCTGGAAATGGCCGCTTTTAAATGGTCTGCATCGCCGACGGAAACTCCGCCGCTGGTGACGATCAAGTCCACCGCTTCCGCCCATTCAGATAAGAGGTGGCGGGTTTTCTCCAGATCGTCTTCGACGCGGCCCTTAAATACGACTTCACAGCCCCAGTCCTCGAGCAAGGCTGCGAGCATAAATTGGTTGGAGTTGTAGATCTGACCCGGCGCGAGAGTCTGGCCGGGTTCGATCAGTTCAGAGCCGGTACTGAGAAGAGCGATTCGCGGTTTGGCAGCGACCGTGACAACGCTGATACCACACGACGCCAATAAACCGAGATGAACCGCTGTGAGCCTTTCGCCTTTTTTTGCGACTAATTGGCCGCGTTGCAGATCCTGGCCTTGCTGACGAATATTCTCGCTTGGCTTTACCGCCACCCTTACAGTTACGGTTTCCGCTGTTGCGTCACAATCTTCCTGAATCACCACCGCGTTGGCGCCGGGAGGAATTTCCGCCCCGGTAAAAATGCGCGCGGCTGTGCCCTGCTCTAGCGGCTTTGGGGGTGTTCCAGCGGCAATGATTTGGCTGATGGGCAGTGTGCAAGGTGGGGGCGAGGACGGAGCGACCAGGGCATAACCATCCATGGCGCTATTGGCTGCCGGTGGCACATCGACCAGCGCCAGACAATCCTCAGCCAGAATACGTCCGCGCGCTTGCGATAAAGGCAGGGTTTCACTGCGGGCGAGGGCGCTCGCCGCCTGCGCGATTTTTTCCCGGGCAACAAATAAGTCCAACATTCAGAGGCGCACCTGGGCATAAAAATTACAGGGGCGGGTGCGGCTGTCGAGCTGTGCGGCAAGAATCTTGTCCCAGGCGGTTTGGCAGGCGTTGGTGGACCCAGGCAGGCAGAAAATCAATGTGCGATTGGCGAGTCCGCCCAGGGCGCGGGATTGAATGGTCGAGGTGCCAATTTCACTAAAGGAAATATGGCGAAACAATTCACCAAAGCCTTCGATTTGTTTATCCAGCAGCGGCGTTACTGCCTCCGGTGTACTGTCGCGACCGGCGAATCCCGTGCCGCCGGTAATCAGCACCACTTGCGCCTCCGGCTCTGCAATCCAGGCGGAAACCACGGCGCGTATCTGATAAATGTCATCTTTGATCAGCTCGCGTTTATGCAGGCGATGACCTGCGTCAGTTAGGCGTTGCACCAGGGTATCGCCTGATTTGTCCTCGGCGAGAGTGCGGGTATCCGAAACGGTCAGCACGCAAATATTGAGAGGATGAAATTCGCTGGTGTGCGACATAGAGAATCCTTGTGCTCAGCCGCCGGTAGCGTTCATAAAACGCAATATCTGCGGCGGCTCTTCGAGATTGAAATGGTGGCGTTCAGGTTTGAGTCTTAAAGCAGCCACAAGGGCCTCGGCCAAACGCTCTTCCTGCTGCCCGGGCGGTGTATCGCGCAATATCGAGCGCAAATCGGCGCTGTGCTCATTGCCCAGGCATAACAGAATGCGGCCTTCGGCGCTGACTCTAACGCGATTGCAGGTGCTGCAAAAGTTGTGGCTGTGGGGCGAGATGAAGCCTATGCGGTTGGCGTAGCCCTGTGCCGCCCAATAACGGGCGGGGCCGCCGGTATCATCGTCAATTGCTTTCAATGAAAAGACCGATTCCAGCTGCGCGCGTATTTCCGCGCTGCTGACAAATTCGTCCAGCCGCTTGTGGTCGTCGATTTCTCCCAGCGGCATTTCTTCGATAAAGCTGATATCCAGGCCTTGCTCCAGAGCGAAGCGGGCGAGTGGTACCACTTCGTCCAGGTTGAAATGGCGCATCACCACGGTGTTGAGTTTGATGCGCTGAAAACCGGCGCGGCGGGCGGCGTCTATACCGCGCAGCACATGGTTCAAATCGCCAGTGCGGGTAATATCGTGAAAACGGTGGGGTTGGAGGGAATCCAGACTGATATTGACGCGATGTACCCCGGCATCCACCAGCGCAGCGGCGTATTGATCCAGGCGCGCGCCGTTGGTGGTCAGGCTCAGGTCGCGGTAACCGAGCCTGCCGACATTCTGGAATAGATGAAGAACGTCGCGGCGAACCAGCGGTTCACCGCCGGTAATGCGCAGTTTATCGCCGCCGAGCTGACGAAATACTTTTGCGATCAGCGTCAGCTCTTCCAGAGAAAGGACCTGGCTGCGCGGCAGAAAGGTCATGTCTTCCGCCATGCAGTAACGACAGCGAAAATCGCAGCGGTCTGTCACGGAGAGTCGCAGATAGCGGATTTGGCGACCGAAGGGGTCTGTCAGGCTGGGCTCAATCATGCGGGTTATTATGCAGACTCCCCTGGTTAAAGAAAATCGAAAGCATTGGTCTAGTGCATAGACCTCGCCAATCCGAATCCGGTTTACTTTCGCCCTCAAATGGCGCGTTTCACTTCCCTGGTGTTATCGCCAAAAGCACTATTGATCATAAATGGTGCTTAATCGTAAATCAGTTGGGACAATTTGGTGCGCATATGGATATGGTTTTTCGATCATGAGTGCTACTTGTTGGTGCCAAAATGCTTTTATTAGGTGCATACAAAATCGAGCGATTTGCACAGCTGGATTGCCTCTTCTCAAAATCAGTGATCTAAGGCTCTGTTTTTACACGGCAAAAAATAATCCTTCCACGCATTCGCAAGCTGGTACATCACTTGCTATTTCCCTGCCACTGGTTTGAGTGCGTTTATTAAAAATATTCTTCTGCATCTTTTTGATGCTTCGACAAATAAACCCGTAGCACTTTATTTGCGGCGCTTACCGGATATTTTTTTAAATGCTCAAGCTTTTCGAATCTCGGTAGATCACCGCAGCATCACCTTCGCGAATTCGCTGCTGCATCGCTTTTTGGAGTATCGCATATGAAGAAGCAAAAAATTGTCGTGGTAGGCAACGGCATGGTGGGACACAAATTTATCGATACTCTGCTGGCATCATCGAACGCGGATCAGTATCAAATCGTCACTATCGCGGAAGAACCGCGTCTCGCGTATGACCGTGTGCAATTAAGCGCCTATTTTTCCGGTTCTACCGCGGAAGATTTGATGCTCACTTCGGAAACCTACTATCAAGAAAAAGGCGTCAGCTACAAACTCAATGAAAAAGTCGTGGAGCTGAAACCGGAAGAAAATTGTGTTGTAACCGCCAGTGGCCACAAAGAAACCTATGACCAATTAGTGCTGGCCACAGGTTCTTATCCTTTTGTTCCTCCTGTACCTGGAAGGGAGCAACCGCACTGCTTGGTCTACCGCACGATCGAAGATTTGGAAGCGATTACCGCATCGGCCAAACAAAGCAAAGTTGGTGTTGTGGTCGGTGGTGGTTTGCTGGGTTTGGAAGCGGCCAACGCATTAAAAAATCTCGGACTGGAAACGCATGTTGTGGAATTCGCACCGCGTCTGATGGCTGTGCAGCTGGACGAAGGTGGCGGTCAAGTACTGCGCAGTAAAATCGAAAAGCTCGGCGTTAAAGTCCATACCGAAAAAAATACCCAGGAAATTGTTGCCGGGGAAAAATGCCGCTACCGCATGATTTTTGCCGATGGCAATTATCTCGAAACCGATATGATTTTATTCTCCGCCGGTATTCGTCCGCGCGATGAGCTCGCGCGCAAATTCGGTTTGGGCGTCGGTGAGCGCGGCGGTATCGTCATCAACAATTATTGTCAGACCACTGTCCCGAATATTTACGCTATAGGTGAGTGCGCCCTGTGGAGCAACCGCATTTTTGGCTTGGTGGCTCCGGGATATCAAATGGCCCGCGTGGCGGTCTCCCATATCACTGGTGGCACAGAGCAATTTTTAGGTGCGGACATGAGCACCAAACTGAAATTGCTCGGTGTTGAAGTGGCCAGTATCGGTGATGCACAGGCGCGCACTCCCGGTGCTCTCAGTTATGTTTATCAGGACGGTATCAACGAAATATACAAACGCTTGGTGCTGTCGCCCGATGGCAAAAAATTGATTGGTGCGGTGCTGGTCGGTGATTCCTCTGCCTACGGCAATTTGCTGCAAATTTGCCTGAATCATATGGAGGTGCCGGAATCTCCGGAGCAACTGATTGTGCCGGCATCCGACGGCCAAGCCGCTACAGGTCTCGGTGTTGATGCTCTGCCGGAAACTGCCACCATTTGTTCCTGTCACGACGTCAGCAAAGGTGCGATTTGTTGCGCGGTGCGCGATGGCGCAACCACTATAGGGGCGATCAAAAGCTCCACCAAAGCAGGTACGGGGTGCGGCGGTTGCGTCGCTTTGGCAACTCAGGTAATGAACAGCGAACTTACCAAACTTGGTGTCGATATTTGCACCGATGTCTGTGAGCATTTTTCATATACACGACAAGAGTTGTATCACCTGGTGCGGGTGGGAAATATCCGCACGTTTGAAGAATTGATAGAAAAACACGGACGCGGTTTGGGTTGTGATATTTGTAAACCCTTGGTGGCCTCTATTTTGGCGAGCTGCTGGAATGAGTTGATTATGAAAAATGAACTCGCTCATCTGCAGGACACCAATGACTATTTTATGGCGAATATGCAGAAAAGCGGCACCTATTCCATTGTGCCGCGCGTAGCCGGTGGCGAAATTACGCCAGATAAATTAATTGCCCTGGGAATGGTAGGCAAAAAATATCGCCTGTACACCAAAATTACCGGTGGTCAGCGCATAGATTTATTTGGTGCGCAGCTCGAAGATTTGCCGGCGATCTGGCAGGAATTGATCGACGCCGGTTTTGAAACCGGGCACGCCTACGGCAAAGCGGTCAGAACCGTGAAATCCTGTGTGGGTAGTACCTGGTGCCGCTATGGCGTGCTCGACAGCGTCGGCATGGCTATCGCGATTGAAGAGCGCTACAAAGGTTTGCGCGCACCGCACAAACTGAAATTTGCTGTCTCCGGCTGTACACGTGAATGTGCTGAAGCGCAGAGCAAAGACGTTGGTGTTATCGCCACCGAAAATGGCTGGAGCCTGTATGTCTGCGGTAACGGTGGAATGAAGCCGCGTCATGCGGATTTATTTGCTACCGGATTGGACGACCAAACCTTATTGAAATATATCGATCGCTTTTTGATGTTCTACGTGCGCACGGCCGACCGCCTGCAACGCACATCCGTCTGGATGGACAACCTGGAAGGCGGACTCAAATATCTGAAGAGCGTCATTATCGACGACAAACTCGGCGTAGGCGCTGAGCTGGAAAAAGAAATGCAAATGGTGATAGACGCCTATCAATGCGAATGGAAATCCACTATCAGCGATCCTGAGAAATTAAAGCGTTTCCGCACATTTGTTAACAGTAACAAGCGCGATAACACGGTTGTGTTTGTTGAAGAGCGTGAGCAAATCCGTCCGGCCAACGAAGAAGAAATCGTTCGCTTTGTTGAAGCCAATGAATTGGAAACAGCCTGATAATCGAGCTAAGTAAAAGAATGAGAGAGAAATCTTTATGAATTCAGCAGAACGGCTTGCAGAGGATTGGATGGATATCTGTGATAGCTCAGATGTTCTTCCCAATCTGGGTGTCCGCGCCTTGGTTAACGATGAACAAATTGCGATTTACCGGGTGCAGGGCCAGCTATATGCCATAGGCTCCATAGATCCCTTTAGTGGTGCCGCCGTGTTATCACGCGGCATAGTCGGCGATGTAAAGGGTCAGCTGGTGGTGGCTTCACCTATTTATAAACAACATTTCAACCTCGCGACCGGCGTTTGTCTTGAAGAGCCGTCCGTGCGGGTAAAGTCCTACCCCGTGCGTGAAATCGCGGGTCGCGTTCAAGTATTGGTATAGCTTCTGTAAAAAATTGTTACCCCCGATTCCCCTCTCGCACTCGTTTAGGCGGCGTAAGCCGCTTTTTTTATTTTGTGCCATCTCAATGTTTTCCCGGTCTATCTCTGCAGCTGAGCCGCAGGCCATTTTTTGCGATAGTGTCAGCTTTTTCCGCAATCCAGATCACCCTATTGACGCCGGGTCCGGCGTGCCCAGGGGATCTGTGTTATAACTTATGGGTCTTACTAGCTCTCCGGCGAGCATGCGAACGCATCGGGGAACCCCCACCGGAGCTCAGGAACTAAGCGTATGGGCGAGATTCGCTCCGCTGAATGATCATCGGTTTTGCATGGTGTGCACGTAACCTCGGGTCCGGTGCAGCCAGCACAAAAATAAGGAACAGGTATGGCCCGCCGGCGTGTACTTATTGTTGATGACTCCAAGACTGCGCAGGCGCGCCTGCGCAAAATGCTTGAGCGCTTCGATCTGGAAGTGGACACGGTTATGTCCGCAGAAGAAGCCTTGGGTTACCTCTCTTATCGTCAGCCAGCTGTCATTTTTCTTGACCACCATATGGAGGGGATGGACGGTCTGGAGGCACTCAAGATCATCAAATCCAACCCCGGCACGGCCTTGATTCCCGTGATCATGTATACATCTGAGCAAGGAGATGTATACGTCGGCCAGGCTCGGGCGTTAGGGGCGATCGACATCCTCGGCAAAGAGGTGATGAAGTATGCCAACCTGGAAAAGGTTCTCGGCAGCTTGGGCATCAGCCCCAGAGGGGTGGAGGAGCCAACGGCGGAAGCCACAGAACCGCTGCTGACGGATGCCGTGGAAGAGAAGCCCCTGGTGAAGCCGCTGTTAACCTCCTTTGATGCAGTGGAAGATCCGGAACCGGAAGCGGTTCCCCACAGTGATCTGGATCAGGTGCAGAAGCAGATCAGCCGGCTATTCGAGATACATATCGCCAAAGTCCGTCAGGAAATCGAAGATAGCACCAAATTCCTGCTGCGCCGCCTGGCGAAGGACGCGCAGGAGAAGAACCGCGCAACCAACCGCGCTGCGAACGTGACGCCGGAAAAAGCGCCGGAACCCGCCGTACCTCTGGAACCTTTTGTTGAACCTCCAGCAGAAAGATCGGGTTTATCGAATTTTTTCCTCGGCATCATTTTGCTCGGTATCGCATTTCTCGGTTATCACATCTATGTGAACAATCGTCATCAGGAGTTACTGGCATCCCAATACGAGGAGCTGATTAAACGCACGCGGGCACAGGAAGAGCTGGTCAATCGTCTCTTAAGTAATGTCAGCGGTGACGCGGATGCCACGGGTGCGGCAGCAGGTTCATTCGCCGATCGCCAGATTCTGCTGGATGCCCTCAGTTGGGCCGTCAATGTGAATACGCAAATTGCCTTCGGCGAAATTCCGCTGGGCGACCAGCGGATTTATATGCTGGGAGAATTGCTGGCGCTTTTGAAAGCGGCCAATTTTAATGGTGCAGTTTATCTGGATATTCACTTGGGCAATTTCTGTGTGGTGGAAGATCCCAGCGGCCGATTTATTCTGCCGGAGCCGGAAAGCAATCTCGATGAATGCATGTTTCTGGCCAATCGTGTACCGGAAGTGGCGGTTAATGACCAGGTGTCCGTGGGGTTTTTAAATTATTTGCACAGTGCACCGATTTTGCTGGAGGGCAATATCGAAGTTGAATTGTCATCTCACGCTTACTCTATTCCGCGCTACACCTACCCGGCGATAACGAACGCGGTGAGCGCTGGCGAATGGAATGCGATCGCGCAGAAAAATAACCGCATTTCTGTCTCCTTCTCTGCGAATTAATCTATCCAAATCCGACACGGACGTCGGATTCTGAACTTGATCAATAACGTTGATGTCGTCCTGCTTCGCGTTTTGGCGTAACCAGAATGCGGAACTGTTAAATCCGTTGTGATTTTTTGCATCGGACTGGAAAAGATTTTCTGGCCGAGTCACCATTGCGGGCCCTCAGAAATGTTATATCCCCTACGATGGATTTCGTGCCTTCTTTCCCAATCTTTTGCCGTTTGACAACTTTGGCGCTCGTTGCCAGCTTTGGCGCGAATGCAAATGCCATATCGTTTTTACCCTTCGATGCCAATTCCATGGCGATGGGTGGTGCTGGGGCCGTGACTGGTGTAGGAGGCGATCGACCCTATTTAAATCCCGCTGTTATTGCCGGCTTACAAAATTCTCATGGTTGGGATGCGTATTTGGGCACGCGAGTGGTTGACCGGGAGCATTTCATCGAGACGTTTGAAGAGATCGAAGAGAATTTTGAGCGCCTGCAACTGGAGAAAAAATTCCGCAATGCGCGCAATGCGTTTAGTAATGGCGACCTAGATACAAAAGTATTGCGTGACTTGGCAGCAACGGCGAATCATGTGCTCGATGAAGTCAATAAATTGCCCGACCGTTATATTCGTATAGCTGCCTCCGGTGGCGCGCATGCACTGAGTAAACATCGGACGTTTGCTGTGGGTGCGTTTATCAGTCATTACCAAGTGCTGAGTGGTGTGGTGAAAAATGACCCAGAGGACATCATCCGCATCAGTCGTCTTGCCGATACCGCATTTTCCCTCGCAGATACCATCGATAGTTCCAGACGTGTTGAGGACCTTTACCACCGTGTCGACTGGCCGGGAATCGAAGATCGTTTGCGCGAGTCGGCGGACAGCAGCTCAGTCGACGATGAGCTGCTGAATTACGAACAATTGGAAGGTGTTCGCCCGCTGCTAAAGGCTATCGACAACTACAAGGGTTATCTCAAAACGGTGAATGAGGATACCCCTGCCAAGGAGTTGCACCTCCGGGCAAAACAGCTGGAGATTCTCGCACGCCAAGTGGACTGGGATTATGTAGAGCAATTGATTCAGCAATCGGCTGACAAATGGGAATTGCACGATCAACTGCGCGATCCGAAACAAATTCCCGGCGTAGTGCCTTTTTTGGCAGCGTTACAAAATCTGCGACAGAGTTTGAAGCAGCTGGACCAGCATTTTGATTTGCAAGGGATGGCGAAGTTTTTAGCTGACGAAAGCGTTAGGGAAAATATCCAAGAAATGGAACTGGACGACGTGGATCTGCGCAATTTTCTTCGCCACGAGATTCCCAAGGATATTAATAGTCGAATTATTTATGTCGGTGCCGAAGTCACCGAAAAAGCGCTCAACTTTTCCATCATGCCCGAGCAGTTGGAAGGCTTTGCCTTCGGTCTAAATGTAAAGCAACAGGAATATTCTTCTATTGCGTTTGTGCAACGTGTGGATGAGTTTGAATTGGATGAATACAAACTGGACCACACACGATTGGATTACCAATTCTGGAATCTGGATGCCGGTTTTACCTACGCCGCTGCAAACTATTGGTCATTTGGTGCGGTGATCAAAAATATCGTATCTAAAGAACTGAAAAATCGCTTCGGTGATACTATTCACGTAAGGCCGATCGTGCGCGCAGGGCTAACTTTGGGTACTGATGATGCGTTGCTGGCAATAGATGCGGATCTGACCCGCAATGAGCCTCTGGGTTTTGATGGCGATAAACAATTTATCAGTATCGGCTCGCAATTCCGTCTCTGGGGGCCTCAAATGGTGAGGCTGGGTTACCAGTACAATACGGTCGACCGTACCGGATTGCCCAGCATCGGATTAGGCGTCGCATTTAAAAATGGCAGTTTTAATATTGCGGCGACCTACGCAGAAAAATATCCAGAAGCTGGGCTGGCATTGCAGTTTGGCATGATGTTTTAGACCGCCCGAAAGTGATTACCACGGCAGCCATTGTTGCGGCAGGCGTTGCTGTTGTATCAGCGATGCTATATCCATACTGATTGCCACACCGGCGTGAACAAAAAAACCTCCCCAGATCGAGCGGGAGCGCAAGGCGAGCATGCCGAGAAAAAGTCCGAAAAATATTGCTCCGGTTGCTTCCAACCAGGGCTTGGGAAAATGGATCATCAAATAGGGCACGACCATGATCCAGATTGCGGAAGACCCGTAATGCGGCCGCAATGTTTGCACCATATAGCCGCGATAGAAGAATTCCAGACAGGCAAATTGCAGCAGATAAAAAAATTCCCAAGCAATAAAATCCAACCAGCTGCGACTTGCCTGAGCGTAAAACGGATAGTGGTTAACGAAATCGTCGCGGTGGCTTACCAGTACCACCAAAATCAGTATCGGGCTCAACAACACCAGATAACCGCGCCAGTGTTTGTGGGTTTCGCCCCAGCGCCAGCCGTAATCGATCAGACGTTGCTGAAAAAACACTCGCAACACAAAAGCGGGAATCAAAACATAGGCAATTACGTGCCACCCGCTCCACCAGACGTAGCGACCTAAATCATAAAATCCCGTTTGATCCAGTTTGGCTATCCAATAATCGCCTGCATGACCTTGCCAAAGTGCAATTTGTGTCAGGGCAGCAACCATAGAGGATGAATTTTTGGCGTAATTCAACAAGAGCAGTGCTACACAGGTGCTGAATAAAACGATCAGCGTAGTGCGCGATGTGCTTGCGCGATCTGCAGTATAAGACGGTGGCTCGCGGTCGATTTGATCGAGTGTGCGAAAAACGGAAAGTGGGTTGAGGTAAAACGGTAACATCATATTTCTCTATTAGTGCCACATTGTGGCTTTGTGGTGTTTTTCTTAGGCCAACACAGTCCCTATTAGCGAAAGTCCAGACAAAATAGTGACCACTTCAAAAACGCGCTTGATCACCGGGTTGCCTTTTTGAATGGCGAGGTGTGCACCCCAATAACCGCCGATCACTGAACCGAGAATCAACGCGGGTAACCAGGACCATTGGGCCGGTGTCAGCATAGTCAAGGTCAGTGCGCCTGTACCATTCCAGAAAAGTCCAACCAATACCATGGTATAGGCAGTGGCGCGTTTATAGTCCAGGCCGAACCATCCCACCAGCAGTAGAGTGACGAACAGTCCTGTGCCGGATGTCAAAGAGCCGTTGAGAAAACCGAGTAGAAAAAGCCAGATCCCGCCTAAGAGCATGCCGCGTTTATCGCGGTTGCGCGGCTGCCAGACCTGACCGAAATTGGTTTGCACAAAGGAAAAAATGCCCAGGCCAATGGTGAGCAATCCCAGGGATATGCGTGCGGCATTTTCCGGCAAATTGAGAACCGTACGCGCGCCCACAATAACGCCCGGTATGCCGCAGGCGAGAATAAATAGCGCAAACGGCAATTCCAGATGTCCCTGTTTGCCGTGTTTGATGCTGGCGCCAACTCCCAGAGCGACCGTGGCAATTTTGTGAGTAGCAAGGGCGGTGGCAAAGGGCAGGCCGAGAAATATCAGCGCTGGTAGCTGTACTAAGCCTGCGCCGCCGCCGGCGAGAGACGATAAAACATTGGCGGCGACGGAAATCAAAAATAACAAAACTTGCTCAACCAACATGTCGATCATGTGGTGCACTCCTGCATAAATGGCGCTTGCTCAAGGCAGGTTTTGAGAGGCAGGGCAGGGTAGCAGCTGTCCTGAAGTCGCCGGATAAATTTTAAGGTTTGAAAGGCATCAAACCAGTGATGTATAGCGCGCTCACATTCGCCAGCGGTTTTTATTTGCCGCTCAATATGGCCCCACAATTCGTCAATGTTCGCTTGGTTTAGAGCGTTTTGAATAAAATCAGGCAAATTTGCGAGAGGGTTTTCCTGCTGCTGAATACAACCCCAAATATTAGGGATATGGGAAATCCATTGACGCAGTGCGAGGAAAACTTTTGGTGCGTAATAGGTGAAATGCTCATCGGGATTGGCAAGCGCAAGAATTTTTTCCACCGCAGGCCCGGTTCCAAACGGGACCCGGGTTGAGACGCGCGATTCAATTGCAATTTGAATTTCGCGGATATAAGAGACTGCTCCCAATTTTGCCAATTTATTTAAAAGATAAAAATCTTCGCCGCCCGCTTTTTTTGGAAAACCTCTGGCTTCGCAATAGGCTTTTGCGCGGATTGCCACGGCGCTGCCGATCGTGGGAAACGCATAAGGCGAGCCTGCCCAGTGCAAACCGCAAACGTAATAATCCAGCGCGCGTTCATAAAGCTGGGTGGCCCGGTAAACGTCAGTGTTTCCGCCGGGAGAGATATGTTTGGTTGCAAAAACTGCAGCACTTGCTTCAGACGAACCAAGTGTGGATTGAGCGGAAAAATAATTTGTCGGTAAATGCGCATCCGCGTCAGTCGTATAAATCCATTCCGAATTGCAGCGGCCACGAGCCACTAATGCCGCTGCCAAATCGCAACCGAGTTTGCGTGCGAGGCCAACCCCGTATTGCGAATCGATGGTATTGCCTGCGCTAAAACGATCCACCACCAGCCAATGCAGTCCCTCGATATTTTCCCGACAGAGCGTGAGGTTGTCGTTCCGCCAAATCACTTCGCGCTGTAGAAAAAAATCCGCAAGCGCGCGATTTTGCGGTTCTTCGGGACCCGGCGGTTGGTTGATAACGGCAATAACCAGCGTTTGGGTGCGACCGAGATCACCCGCCACAAAACGTTGCGGAAAAGCCGTGGTTTCGCGATAAAACGGCACCACCAGAATATTGTCAATGGCAATTCCCGGAAAGGTTTCCAACGCCTGCGTTTCCGCTTCCGCGTAGCGGTCCAGATATTTGGCGATGGATTTGGGCTGGCGCATTGTCAGTGCAGTGCCGCTATGATCGGCAGACTTGCAACTATCTTGGCTTCCTCATCCAGCAATTGATCCAGGCGCGCACGTATTTCTGTTTCCGGAAAATACAGCTGCGCCAGTTTGATAAATAAATCTTCGTGGCGCGCTTCTGATTCGGTAATGGCTTTGTAGAATTTTTTGAGATCGCCGGGCGGCAGAGCTTCGGCAATCAGACCGAAGCGTTCGCAGCCGCGCGCTTCGACTATGCTGCCGATCAATAAGCGGTCGAGCAAATACACTTCTTTGCCGGTGCGCGTGTGCTCGCGCAGCGCGTTGACGTAAGGATCTTTCTGGTCGGCGCCGAGGCGCAAGCCGCGCTGGTGAATAATTTTTACCACCTCGCGAAAATGCGTCATTTCTTCCAGCGCCAGATCGACCATGGCCGTGACGATTTCCGGTTTATCCGGATAGTGAGACAGCATGGCGACCGCCATGCCGGAGGCTTTTTTCTCGGCCGCAGCGTGATCGATCAAAAAAGCGTCAAAGTCAGCCAAGACAGCTTCGGTCCAGGCAGGGAGCGTTTGGTAGCGAAGTGAGTACATGGAATTAACGGAGGTCGTTCAAATCGGGCGCGTATTATAGGCCCAGACGACTCCGTTTCGTCTGCTGGCAGACAGGGGCGCTGCAAAGGCGGGCAGACGTCACAATGGATTCGGTTATAATGCCGGCCTTTCAATCTCAACAGGATATGATTGCGCCCATGATTATCAAACCGAAAGTTCGTGGATTCATCTGCACCAACGCTCATCCGGAAGGTTGCGCCGCCAATGTGCGCGAACAGATCGCCTACGTGAAGAAGTCCGGCACCATCGCCAATGGACCGAAAAACGTGCTGGTGATCGGTGCATCGACAGGTTATGGCTTGGCTTCCCGCATTACGGCAGCTTTCGGCTGTGGCGCAAACACCCTGGGTATCTTCTTCGAAAAACCACCGACCGAAAGCAAAACTGCCTCTGCCGGTTACTACAACGCAGCCGCGTTTGAGAAAGAAGCTCACGCAGCGGGCTTGTACGCCAAGAGCATCAATGGCGATGCATTTTCCCAGGAGATCAAAGACAAGACTCTGGAAATCTTGAAGAACGATTTGGGCAAAGTGGATCTGGTGGTTTACAGCCTTGCAGCTCCGCGCCGCACCGATCCTGTCACTGGCGAAGTTTACAGTTCATCTCTCAAGCCGATCGGCCAAGCCTACACAGCCAAGAACCTCAACACCGATACGTTGAAAATTTCCGAAGTTACGCTGCAGCCCGCGACGGAAGAAGAAATCCTCGGCACCGTTAAAGTCATGGGCGGTGAAGATTGGGAATTGTGGATCAAAGCCCTGGCCGACGCCGATTTGCTCGCGCCTAATTTCCAGACCGTTGCCTACACCTACCTGGGCGAAAAAATCACTTGGCCGATTTATGGCAAAGCGACCATCGGTAAAGCGAAAGAAGATCTGGATCGCGCCGCAACGGCCATCAATGCCTCTGCCGCCAAATTGAATGGCAAGGCCTATGTCGCTGTGCTGAAAGCGCTGGTCACTCAGGCGAGTTCTGCGATTCCTATCATGCCGCTCTACATCTCTCTGTTGTACAAAGTGATGAAAGAAGAGGGCACGCACGAGGGTTGTATCGAGCAGTTGTATCGCCTGTTTACTGAAGGTCTCTACACCGACACGCCGCGCCTGGACGACCACAAGCGTCTGCGCATGGACAACCTGGAGCTGAATCCGGAAGTTCAAGCCAAGGTCGAGAATTTGTGGCCGCAGGTGACCGAAGAAAATCTCTTCGAACTGACCGATTACAAAGGCTACAACGCCGAGTTCCTGAAACTGTTCGGTTTTGGGGTGCAAGGCGTGGACTATGAAGCGGATATCAGTCCAATCGTACCGGCGGATTTTCTCTAATCTTTAGAGGTGCTGTCGCTTGAGTAACCCAGCAGCGCCTTAGTGCTGCTGTTCTGGGTAAATCCATGCGATAGCACCCGCTTTTGAGTCTTCATGAGCACACCTCGTTTTCGTTCTGCACTCTTACACCCCAAGTACTGGATTACCTGGCTAGGCTTTTTAGTGTGGTACGCCCTGAGCTGGTTGCCATACCGAGTGCAATACCAGCTGGGGCGAGCCTTGGGATGGCTGCTGTATCACTTAGCCAAACGGCGCCGACAGATCGCCCGTGCCAACCTCGATTTATGTTTCCCCTCCTGGACCGAAGAACAGCGCGAAGCCGTTACGCGGGGAGTCATCACGTCCATCGGTATCGCTTTTTTTGAAACTGGCATTGCCTGGTTCTGGCCCAAATGGCGTTTGCAGCGTCTCTACACCATCGAAGGTCTGGAGCATCTGGAAGCGGCGAGAGATAACGGCACTGGCGTGATTTTGATGGCCTTTCACTTCACCCATATCGATATAGGGGCGAAGTTGTTGGGCTTGAGATTCTCCATCGATGGTACTTACCGTCCGCACAACAATCCGGTCTACGACTACATCCAGCGCACTGGCCGTGAGCGCCACACCATGCAGGGGCAGGCGATTCCGCGGGATGATGTCAGGGCAATGGTGAAGGCGCTGCGCAATGGCCGGGCCATCTGGTACGCCCCCGATCAGGACTACGGGGCAAAACACTCTATTTTTGTGCCCCTGTTTGGCATCCCGGCGGCGACTGTGACCGCTACTAGCCAACTCGCCCGTCTCGGCAAAGCGCAGGTCATTGCCTTTACCCAGACCCGCAAACCCGATGGCCGCGGCTACCATCTGAAAATTTATTCACCCCTGCAGGATTTCCCCTCGGGCGACGAAGTGGCGGATACTGTGCGCATCAATCAGTTTGTTGAAGCACGGATTCTGGAGCAGCCGGAGCAGTACCTGTGGGTTCACCGGCGATTCAAAACCCGTCCGCCCGGCGAACCCGATCTTTATGAGCAGGCGGGCGTGATACGCAAGCGCCGCCGCAAATAAAGCGTTCCCTGGCACTCGGCCGCATGATTCCAGCTTGAGTGTTGCAGGGACCGCCATTACCATAGCCAGCTTTTCCCCACCAGCAGCACAAGCGCGGAGATCAACATGTTTCAAGGCAGCATGGTCGCTTTGGTTACACCCATGCGAGATGACGGTTCATTGGACTGGGAATCCATGGCCGCCTTGATCGATTGGCATATAGAACAGGGCACTCACGCCATTGTCACCGTCGGCACCACCGGCGAGTCGGCCACTCTGGATATGCAAGAACATGTCGAAGTGATCCGCCGCACCGTGGATATGGTGAATCACCGAATTCCGGTTATTGCTGGCACTGGCGCCAACTCCACTTCTGAAGCTTTGGAGCTGACCCAGGCCGCGAAAGATGCAAAAGCCGATGCCTGCCTGTTGGTGACTCCCTATTACAACAAGCCAACTCAGGAAGGTTTGTTCCAGCATCACGCCTATATTGCCCAGCGTGTTGCCATTCCGCAGATTCTCTATAACGTTCCCGGCCGCACTGCGGTCGACATGCTGCCGGAAACCGTCGCCCGCTTGGCTGCCGTGGACAATATCGTCGGCATCAAAGAGGCTACCGGTAATCTCCAGCGCGCCAAGGAAATCCGCGAGCGAGTGCCGCAGGATTTCCTCCTGTTGTCCGGTGATGATGCGACTGCAGTGGATTTGATTGAACTTGGTGGCTTGGGCGAGATCTCTGTGACAGCCAACGTGGCGCCGCGTCTGGTAGCCCAAATGTGCGAAAAAGCGATCGCCGGTAACATGGCTGAAGCTCGCGCCATTAATGATCGCCTTATGCCGCTGCATAAAAGTCTTTTTTTGGAATCCAACCCGATTCCGGTGAAATGGGCTCTTGCACAGATGGGAAAAATTGCCGCTGGTATTCGCCTGCCAATGACGCCGCTTTCTGAGCGTTTTCACGAGCCTTTGCGCCAGGCAATGATTGCGGCGGGCATTCTGTAAAAGCGTTCCACCAGCCTTCGGAAACGGGCGCTGCTGGTACTTGGTTATCAACCGTTTCCACGATGATTAGAATTTTTCGATGATACGCAAAACACTAAATTCCGCTTTCTCCGCCCGTATTGTTCTGCTCGCGATTTCCCTAACCCTTCCTTTAAGCGGCTGTATATTCCGCGACCGCAGCCAAGAGTATCAACGTTCGGGCTCCATCAAAGAAATCACCTTGCCGGAAGGGGTTTCCAGCGTCCCACTTGAGCCTCTTTATCCAATTCCAGAAGTTCGCGAGCAAGAGAGCACTACGTTCTATGATATTCGCACAGACGGATTTGTGGTGCCGCGCCCTGAGCCTATATCCGCCGCTGGCGAGAAGGCGCGAATCAAAATTCAAAAAGTGGGTGACCGCCGTTGGATTCTGATCGATGCACCTGCTGCGCAGGTTTGGCCGCTGACACAAAGTTTTCTATCGCGCTCAGGAATTGAGGTGGCGGAGAGTTCGCCGAATACAGGCTTGGTGGTAACTGATTGGGTGATATTTAAATCCGACCCGCAAATCAAAAATCAATACCGTATTCGTATTGAAAAAGGGCTGCGTCCGGAAAGTACTGAAATTCACATTCTGCAACGCCACGCCGATGTAGACGCCAAAGATGTAGCTCCCTGGGGTGGGAAGTCGTTGAATGTAGAGCGCGAATCCTGGTTGCTGGAAGAACTGGCCAATGCGCTGGCGGGCGATATCGACAATAAAGCCGCATCTCTCTTGGGGCAGTCAGTCGGTGGCCAAGTCAAAGCAGAACTCTTTATTGATGGCACTGAACCGGCCATGAGATTGCGTCTGGAGCACTCTCGCGCTTGGGCGTCTTTGGCGCATGCCTTGACGCAAGAAGGCTATATCTTGTGGGATGAGTCCGCTGATCAACGCGTGTTTTACGCCCAGTTCCTCGACCCCGCCAAAAAACGCAACTGGTTTATCCGTTTGTTTACCTTCGAGCCAAAATCGAATGCGAAAGAACGGCGTTATCCGTTGAACGAAATCCTCGCCAATTTGGCTCCAAAGGAAGAAGTGCGCAGTTTGTTTAATGGTGTGTTAAACGTCGCTTTCTCTGATGGCTTGGAAGACGCCTTTGGATATCTGGTGGTGTTGCAGCGAGAAGGTGGCGACGTGGTGGTCAAAATTCGCGATGCCCGCGGCTCGCGCATTAACCTTGCGGATAACAAACGTATGTTATCCATCCTGCGTCGTAATCTGATTTAAATCTTCATCATGCTGCGCTTTGCCTCCCTTGGCAGCGGCAGTAGCGGCAATGCGACTATCGTGAGCGACGGAACAACTCATATATTGGTCGATTGTGGCTTCAGTGTGCGGGAAACGACTTATCGCCTAAGCCGTTTAGGGTTGGCCTTAACGGATCTCACCGCGTTGCTGGTCACCCATGAGCACAGTGATCATATTCGCGGCGTTCCGCTCCTCGCGCGGCGCTGCGCTATTCCTGTGTATATGACGCGCGGGACTTACGAATCCCGCGCCCTCGGCAATATTCCGCAATTAACGCTAATTTCCTCTGATCAGCCGTTCGCCATTGGCGAAATCACAGTACAGCCAGTGCCGGTTCCGCATGATGCCCGTGAGCCGGTGCAGTATGTATTTCGCCGGGCTGGAAGAAGCTTGGGAATTCTTACGGATCTGGGCAGTATCGATCACTGTGTGCTCGCGGCTTACGGCGGTTGCGACGCATTGTTGTTAGAGGCCAATCACGACCGGCATATGCTGGCAGTCGGTCCATATCCAATGTCATTAAAACGACGTGTGGCCGGCCCCTGGGGACATTTGAGCAATGAACAAGCGGTCGCCTTTCTTGAGCAGATCGATACCGATCGCTTGCAGCATCTGGTTGTTGGGCATATATCGAGAAAAAATAATTCTATAGCCCTGGCGGCGGCTGCTCTTGCCACTCTATCGAAACCACTTTGCGCGCCTGCTTTTGCTTGTCAGGACGAGGGATTTGGGTGGCTCCAGGTCGTTTAAAACGAACCTGTCAAGCCCTTGACTCGAATCTTTTCCACATTTGTTTCCTGCCATCCTGCTTTTGCCTGCTAGGAGACTTCAGTTGCCACTCCAAGTCGATCGATTTTTATAAATATATGAAAATAAAAGAATTTTTATTTTTGGTTAAATAAAAGACAGATTGCGCGAAGGCACTGATAACGCGGCTCAGCGGGCGTTACCAAAAGTTATCCCACAGAAATATCCACAGCTAATGTGTGTATGTGATGATTGTGGATAAGTCTGTGAGTAATGCTTTGGAAGCTTGGGGAGCAACTATGGATTAGTAGCTACTGTCACAGCATTGTGCACAGCAGCGTTGAGCATTCGGTGCTATAACTTCTGGAGAAATAAAAACAGTCGAGGAGAGTTCCGTGGAAGAGCGTAGGCGCTATGAGCGGAAAGCATCCGCTTTTCGGGTCGAAATCACACATCCTTCATTTGGCACCATTGTTGGCTTCACCATGGACATTTCCGATGGTGGGGCTCAGGTCTCCATCGAAAACCATCCGACGCCCCCAGTGGGCACGGTCGTGAACGTGGTTTTCAAAAAAATCATTGGCCCTGTTAACGCAGAGCCCGTTCCTATGAAAGTGATGCACAGTCATAGAAACATTATAGGTCTGATGTTTGTGAAGTAATGGCTGAATTAGCTGTCACAGTGCTTGGGCGGAACTATGGTGAGTTCTGCCTGTTCCAAAGAGATCAACTGGTCGCACCGCAGAGCCGGATTATCATTGAGTTTCAGCAAGCGTAGCTTTTTCAATTGGTTCAAGCTGCTGATGTCCTGAAGATCGTTAAAAGAAACGTCCAATTCTTCCAGCGATGAAAAATGATCTAGCCCGGTAAGGCTTTTTACCCCGGCGTGGCGACAGGTCAGTCGGACGAGTGCGTCTGCCGACGTTATCTTTTGATCAATAATCGTTTGTTTAACGCAATTCAGCAGCGCTTCGTCCGCCAGGGAAAATTGGCTGTAGAGCGCTGGTGGAGTGTAAATAGGCTGTTCGTTCAGTGTCACGGCGTAGCGTCCGCAGGCGCACAGCGCTGCAGCGATGGAAATAGTAGAAATAATCTTGATCGGCATCGCACGGCTGTTCATAGCGTTTCCTTTGAAATAGAGCGGGGGAGAAATTTGTTGGATGGTAGCAAGTTCAGCAACGATTCATAAGCGCCTGCTAAATTCATAGGGCCTGCTAAATTGTCATTGCAGTCCCTCTGAGGGTCGTTAAAATACCGCGGCCCACGGGTCCGCAGGCGTCTGTGACATTTATGCGGGCCTGAGAAAAGCACGACAAATTAAAACGAATTAACTGGAGACATCCTATGCGTAAATTAACTGTGGCTTTGCTGGCCTTAGTATTGGCAGCTTGTACCACCCTGGATCCATACACTGGGGAAACAAAAACCAGTAATGCTGCAAAAGGGGCTGGTGTAGGTGCGGTTGCTGGCGCTGTAGTAGGTGCTGCAACATCCAGTAAAAGCGACCGTAAAAAAGGCGTATTGACTGGCGCAGTTGCAGGAGCTGCTATTGGCGGTGGAGTGGGTGTTTACATGGATAACCAGGAAAAAGCTCTGCGTGAACGTCTCGCAGGTTCCGGTGTTCAAGTGCGTCGCGAAGGCAACAACATTCAACTGATCATGCCTGGCAACATTACTTTCGCTACCAATCGAAGCGATATCCGCAGCGACTTTTATCCAGTTCTGGATTCTGTTGCGCAAGTGTTGGCGGAATTCAAAAAGACCCGCATTAAAGTTTCTGGACATACCGATAACACTGGCGGTGCCGATCTTAACCAGCGTTTGAGTGAAGATCGTGCAGCAAGCGTCAAAAACTATCTGATTGGCAAAGGTGTTGCGTCTGGTCGAATCAACTCTATCGGCTACTCCTATCGTTATCCTATCGCCTCCAACTCCACGGCATCTGGCCGCGAAGCCAACCGCAGGGTAGAGCTGGAACTCGAGCCAATCGAATAATCCCTCGCTGTAGAGATATCGAAAAAACGGGCTTCGGCCCGTTTTTTTATGTGCTGGATTCTGCATTTTCTGTTTTGGGGTTGACTGATGGATATGGGGTGCTAAATTTTTAGCATGGTGCTAAAAATTTAGCAGGTCAGCTAGATGTCATCCTTTTCACTTCAACAATTGAGTCGGCGTGAGCGGCAAATCATGGAGATTCTCTATGAGCATCAAGCCTGCTCTGCACAAGACATTCAAGATCATTTGCCTGATCCGCCAAGTTATTCCGCCGTGCGCGCATTGCTGGCGCGACTGGTCGAAAAAGACGTTGTGCAATTTCGTCAGGAAGGTGCGCGCTATATCTACTTTCCCAAGGTGGCAGAAAAAAAAGCCCAGCAATCTGCACTCAGTCGTTTGCTCAAAACGTTTTTTAAAGGCTCTCCAGCGCAGGCAGCCAGCGCCTTGCTGGATATGGACGCCGATGCGATGACCGCGCGTGAAATAGAGGAATTGGAAAGAAAAATAAAACAGTTGAAAGCGCGTAAGAATAACGACGACTAACTTCGGCAAATCAGGGCAGCTGCGATGGAAATCGACGTTCTGAATCAAGTTTTTGGGGTTTTGCTAAAAGCATGGATTTTGGTTGCAACTGCGCTGCTTCTTGTTGATAGGAGCCGCAACAGCTCCGCTGGGACATTGCACTCTGTTTTGCTCGTGGTTCTGTTGGGGGTCGGTGCTGTGCCTTTGTTAAATGGCATGATGCCTGTCTTGCATATCTCGATTTTGCCCCCGTGGGCGGAATTAAAAATTCAGTTTTCTTTCGCTCGGGAAGACATAAATTTTTATTTTTCTCTGGCGGCCATTTGCTATTTTGCAGTGATCTGCCTTCTCTGGGCAAAACGCTTTCTTCAAGTATTATTTGTAATCGCTCTGGGATGCCGCGCAAAACGACTTGATATTGCTGATCATGTCGAGCTCGTAAAAGAAATATCCGCAATTTTTTCTGTCCGGCGCTCCATCGATCTGCGTTACTCCGATCATGTGCGCACCCCGTTAACTTATGGCGTCTTTCGTCCCGTGATCTTAATGCCGCGAGAAAGTTTGTTGTGGCGGCATGACAGAGTGCGGCGCTTTCTTTTGCATGAAATGGCACATATTGCTCGCCATGATTGGCTGGCGAAATTTATCGGATACTGTGTTGCGGCATGTTTTTGGATTATTCCATCAGTTTGGGTGCTGCAGCGAAAATTGGAATGGTTGGCAGAACTGGCTTGTGACGACAAGGTTATTACCATAGCGGGAAGACGGACGGATTACGCCGATGATTTGCTGGCCTTGACCAGCGAAGTGCAGCAACCCATAGCCGGCGCAGTTGCACTTACGGAAGCAGGTAGCCATTTTGATCGGATTTCCGCAGTGTTGGATGGCTCTAGGATCCGCCAAACCAGCCAGGTGAAATTCTGTATCTATTCACTTACCTATTGTGCGGCTCTGTTGCTTTGCAGCTCGGTAAAATTATCGCCAATTGCCGCAAATAGTGAGACCGAGTACGAATTTTATTCTCTTAAAACCATGCCGATTGTTGCGGATGCTGGCGAAGAAGGGAAAGACTTTAATTTTGATGATCGCGACCTTCTTCAGCATGAAATTCAGAAGGAAATACTGTCCGTCGCTGATGTTTCATATCCATTCGACTTGGAAGCTCGTGCAAACATTTACGATAGAAATTTGGATCTCGGGCGATTCGATATGGAACTTATGCAGGTAATTACGATTATTCCAGAATATCCACCTGAGGCATTGAAAAAAGCCCAAAAAGGTGTGGTGGAACTTGAGTTTTCAGTATTGCCGGATGGGCGGACAACCGATGTGAGAGTTTTGCGTTCTGAACCCAAAGGAGTATTCGATAAAGTAGCAATTAATGCGGTTCGCCATTATCGATTTACCCCGCGCGCGCAAACAACTGCGAGTATGACCAAAGTATTCGAATTTAAATTGCTTGAGGATGCAAAGTAACTAATCGCCGCAACAACAATAAATTAGCGGCACATTGGAGGTCATCAGATGAGTCTCTCTTCAATTTATCAAGCGTCGAATGCAATCTCATTGCAAAGCACGTCAATAGTGCGGGCGGTGCAAGTTGTGCCTGCTGCTTTTGTCGCAACAATATTGTTGCTTTTTGGTATGGATTACCTGATTAAACAGGAAAACGAATTTATTGAGCCGGAGCATGTGTTCCGCCCAATACCGAATCCGGTTCTCGACGAGCCGGGTCCAATCGAAATTCGCTATGAGCGGCCTAAGCCTCCGGATCCGGTGGAGCTGGAGCCAGCGCCGCCGGTCATTGAAATCGCTTTAGCGCCGACAAATGACTCTAATTTTGTGCCTCCAACCAAAATTGAAAACCCCATACCGCCCAAAATTGGCGCTGTTTCAGGTGATATCCCTGTGCCGACAATGCTGGTGCAGCCTTCCTATCCTGCTGTCGCAGCTAATAAGGGAATAGAGGGATATGTGGACGTGGAATTTGATGTTACCCCAACTGGGGCAACCGACAATATTCGCGTGATCGCGGCGGTGCCTCCCAAGGTCTTTGATGCCGAAACTATAAGAGCAGTGAAACGTTGGAAGTTCAGCCCAGTAATACGCGATGGTCAGCCAATAGCCTATAAAGGGTTGGTGCACCGGGTAAATTTTGAAATGGAGAAGAAATGACGTGCATCCTTGCACATAAAGGTTGCATCCTCGGCGCCCTAGGGCGCCTTTTTTATTCCTGTTCCGCGAGAACTTCGTCAGATGCGTCTAACTCACTGGTGTCAGTGGGGAATCCGTCTGGCAGAGACATCTGCACGCGACGTTTTTCCAGATCGACGCCAGTGACGCGAACCGTGATTACATCATCAAGCGCAAAATGTCGCTCGCCGATCTGAATGGTCATGCGCTTCGCATCAAAAACTTTTTCGACTTTTTTCGGAATCTGTACAAAGCCTTCAAAACCGGTTTCCAGCAGTTTTACGCCGAATCCCTGTTGTGTGACTATGCGAATAACACCTTGTCCTTCAAGTCCAATATGGTTGGAAAGATATTGACCAACCAGAATTTGTTCCAGTTGACGGCATGCCTGGCGACCTTGTTGCAAAGTTTCCCGCAATTCATCCAATACCTTTGCCGGCATTTGCTGAGGTTGTTTGCCGTCCAGAATTTGAATGATGGACCAGTGGTTACACAGATCCACGTAGCGGCGAATGGGCGACGTGATGGTTGCGTAGTGCTTTACGCCCATGGACAAATGCGGTTCTGCTGCGGTGTTGATTTCGCTGTTTTGCATCATGCGCTTCAGTGGTGCCAACAAGGAGCGGTGCTCATCGGAATTTTGCAGCAGGTGAATAAAATCGATATGTCCTTGCAGTTCGTTGATTTGCTCGGAATTAAATTCTTCGCCGAAGTCTTCGCGAATAACTGCGCGTACTTCACCGATGCGTTCCGGGCGGAATCCGAGATGCGTAGTGAAAACACCGGTTTTATGTTGGGCGAGGAATTCGCCCGCGCATATATTTGCGCACAACATGGCTTCTTCGATTAATCGATGCGCGTCATTGCGCTCGCGTTTTTGTACGCTTTCCAACTGCCCTTTGGTGTTGAGGATAAAGTCGTAATCGAGCTGTTCTTCGTAAACCAAATGATGCTGTTGGCGGTATTTCAGACGTACCTGCGCCAATTTGTTGGCTTCTGTCAGCGACTTTTTGACTTCATCATCATCGGTAATAGACGGATTTTCGCCTTGTAAAAATGCGCCTACGTCCAAATAAGAAAGTTTGCCGCGCGAGGTAATTTTGCCGAATTGAAATTGATAATCAGCAATACTGCCGTCGCTGTTGATGTTGATGCGTACCAGCAGGGCGGGGCGGCCGGCATTGGGCAGCAGAGAAAAACTTTCATTTGCCAGTTTTTCCGGCAGCATGGAAAGAGATCTGCCTGGGAGGTAGACGCTCTGAGCGAAATTACGTGCGGTTTTTGCAACAGGTGTACCCGGTGCCACGAAATGGCCGGGATCTGCAATGGCAACCCACAATTGCCAGCCGTTTTCTCCGGTTTTTACGTAGATGGCATCATCCATATCGCTGGTGGTTGATGCATCAATGGTGACAAATGGCAGTGAAGAGAAATCTTCACGTTTTTCAATATTGATGCCTTTGGCAATTTCTTCTGTTTGCGCCAGCGCATCGCGCGACCAAAAACGGTGCAGGCCGAACTGTGCGGTCACAATATTGTGATGAATAAAGTCGTCAGTTGGAGAGCCGAGGCGGGCAACAATTTTGGCAGAAGCTTTACCGTCGTCAAACGGGTGTTTATTCAGTTCTGCCAAGACCCAGTCGTTTTCCTGGCATTTTTTTCTCAACGGAGGGGGAATAAACAGCCAGCGAGCGCCTTGTTCTTCTGCTTGGACGAAGTGGTTGTTTCCCTTGATTTTGTATCGCCCGACAAATTGCTGAGTGCCTATATTCAGCAATTTTTCCAATTCGGCTTCCAGCTGATTTTTATCGTTTTTAACGACATTGACCTTGATGCGGTCGCCGGGCAGAACGCGTTGCATGCGCTCAGGATTGAGAAATGCGGTGCGGCCGTCATCGAGTTTCACAAAACCGAAGCGCCCGTTCGCGCCCACGACAACACCTTCCGCATAATCCTTGCTGGCAAGGATTTCTTTTTTTAACTGCGAAAGTTGGGCGATACTATTTTGGTCTAACATGGAAAACCCCACGGCTGTCTGAGGTGGCGCATCATACCAGCTCGGGCATGAATCGATAAGCTCGGACACGAGCCGTAGCGGCATTTGGCGCCAAATTGGACAAGTCCTAAAAATTCGTAGCAAAAATCTATCGTTTTTACGATAAACGAGAACCTGCGTTTTATGTCAGTTAGCAAGATTTCTTCCGATCAGCTTCAGCCGGGGCGCTATCGCCATTACAAAGGCCACGACTATGAAGTGTTCGGTGTCGCCCGCCATTCGGAAACCGAGGAGCCGTTGGTGGTATACCGCTGCTTGTACGGTGATTTCAGCCTGTGGGTGCGTCCATTGGCGATGTTCCAGGAGTCGGTTTCCGTGGGCGGGGAGAGCGTCGCCCGCTTTACCTATGTCGGACCCATGGAGGAATCGACGGGACTCGGACGTGGCTGACAGCGATCACATATTTATGCAGGCGGCGCTGGCACTTGCTGAGCAGGCGGCGCAAGCAGGAGAGGTTCCAGTGGGAGCGGTGGTTGTACAAAACGGGGAGATCATTGGCCGCGGCTGGAATCGCCCCATCAGCACCAATGACCCGACCGCGCACGCCGAAATTGTGGCTTTGCGGGACGCCGCGCATAA
The DNA here is from genome assembly GCF_014336955.1 of Saccharophagus sp. K07. Taxonomy (GTDB): domain Bacteria; phylum Pseudomonadota; class Gammaproteobacteria; order Pseudomonadales; family Cellvibrionaceae; genus UBA5868. The sequence goes on from NZ_QRAI01000002.1 coordinate 557,520, forward strand.
CTGCAGCAACTATCGCCTGCCGGAAACAACGCTCTATGTGACCATCGAACCCTGCACTATGTGCGTCGGGGCCATGATCCATGCGCGCGTTCAGCGGGTGGTATTCGGCGCGCCTGAACCCAAAGCAGGTGCTCTGATCAGCCAGCTTCAGTTGGCTGAGGAAACCCACTGGAATCATCGCTTGGAAGTCGCCAGTGGCGTTTGCTCGGAGGAGGCCGCCGATCTTATGCGCTCGTTCTTCCAGTTGCGTCGTCTGCAAGCGAAGAGCAAGCCCGGTTAAGCCTTACATGGATTTGGTGGTGAGGGCGCGCGAGGCGAAATTCTGATTGGCGATGGCTTCGCTGATGATGAAGTTAAAGTCGTCTTCTGGTGGCTCTGAAGCATTCATGACAAGAGCTGCACGGCGATCCTGCTCCAGATCGTTCCAGGCCAATATGGTGTAGAAGTTGCGAATATTCTGCACGTAATCAACGGCTTCCTGCCCGCGCGCGTATCCGTGTTTGGTGAACTTGTAATACTGCCGCTTGGACAGGAGTGGCAGATAATCTTTTACATCACTCCAGCGATTCGGATTGGCGCCGTGTTGTTGCGCCAGAATGCGGGCATCTTCCAGGTGACCAAAGCCAATGTTGTAGGCGGCCAAGGCGAGCCAAATGCGCTCTTCGCCCTTAACACTGGCAGGAATTCGGTCGAGCAGCTTGCGGAAGTAGCGCGTTCCGCCCTCAATGCTTTGTTCGGGATTGAGGCGGTTTTTGATGTTCATTTCCTTGGCTGTGGAAAGCGTCAGCATCATAAAACCGCGCACGCCCGTGGGGGATTTTGCGAGAGGATCCCAGTGGGATTCCTGGTAGCTCAACGCCGCCATCAACAGCCAATCCAGTCCGTTTTCCTCTGCGGCTGCTTTGATTTTGTCGCGCCACTGGGGCAAGCGCTCTTTGATTCGGCTGGCGAATACCAGTGCATCGTTATGATGAATACCCCTGCTGCTGTGGAAGCGCTCCTGCAGGTCAGCCAACGCACCACTTTGCTCCATGGTGGTAAGGAATTCGTTGGCGGCGTCCAGCAGACTGGTGTCGGAAGACTGTGGGAACGCCCAGGCCAAAGGTTCTGCTTCACTGATATTGAAGGCGACTTTGGCTTTTGGATATACGGCAGAGTTGAGTGCAAATGCGTTGGAATCGATTACCGCGTAGTCGATCTTGTGGTTGTGCACCATTTCGAGCAGGTCGAGCATTTCAACATCCGGGCGCTCTTCCCAAGTCAGCTCGGGGTGCTGCTTTTGCAGTTCGCGCAGACGCTCGGCGTGGGAGCTGCCGCTCATCACCACGATCTGTTTGCCTTCAAGGTCTTCCAAAGAGGTTGGGCGACGTGTCCCAGAGTGGTAAATCACCTGCTGAGTGACATAGGCATAGGGGCGACTGAAGGTGACGCTGCGTTGGCGGCGTTCGGTAACGGTGAGTCCAGCAGCGGCGAAGTTTCCTTTGCGACCAACTTCGTCAAAGATGCGGCTGATGTCTTCCTGTTCGACGATTTCCAGCTCCACGCCCAGACGTTTGGCGAAGGTGTTGGCCAGGCTGTATTCGAACCCGGTGAGTCCATCAGTACCTTCGTAATAAGTGGTTGGACCGTTGCGAGAAATGATGGTCAGCTTGCCGCTGGATTGGATTTGTTCGAGAGTGGTCGGCATTCGACTGGCGACCAAGGGGGCTGACACTGCAGCAGCAAATGCCAGCAGTTTGATTTGCTGCGCTAAGCGGCGCAGTCCAAACCAAACAGCTCGGCACTTCTGTTTCAAGTGTTGTTTCAGTTCCATTGATGCTCCCGTCTTTACCGTTATCGTCGCAAGGTTCCTGTCCATCGGGCTGTTAACAGCGACGCAAAATTGTGAAGTTGAACAAATTTTGTTCGATTTTATCTAAACGAAACCTGGCTGCCTAGCTTGCGAAACGGCGGATTTTGCGGTATTGACGAGCAATTCATTATAAAAATCTGTGCGTTAGACAACGTTTGAATATAGGCGCGGTTCCCAAGTGGGATGTCCCCATGCGGCATTTACAGTACAATGCCCACCCGATTTTCTGCCCCCTCTTTTTGAGAAATCTTAGTTATGTTGATATTGCCCGGCGCAGCCGCTCTTTCTTCTTTTCGTCGCGACAAGCTTCTTCAATCGTTACGTGAGCGTCAGCCGGGTATTACGGATGTTGCAGCGGAATATATCCATTTCATCAATCTCGCCGAATCCCTCGAGGGGCATGAGACAGAGCTGCTGGCGCAGCTGCTGACCTACGGACCCAAGTCAGAAAGGGTTGCTCTCAACGGCGGTCTCCTGCTGGTCGTTCCCCGTCCGGGCACTATTTCACCCTGGTCGTCCAAGGCCACGGACATTGCCCACAACGCTGGTCTGCACAAAATCCAGCGTATCGAACGCGGTGTGGCCTATTACATCCAGGGCCAGTTCGATCCCAAAGCAGTGTTGCCGCTTATCCACGACCGTATGGTGGAAGCGGTTTACGCCAGTCTCGACGATGCCGCTGTGTTGTTCGAGCAACACGAGCCCCGGCCGTTGAATATAGTGGACATCCTCAGCGGCGGACGTATTGCCCTGGAAGTTGCCAACACCGAGCTGGGCTTGGCGCTTGCGGAAGACGAAATTGATTATCTGTTCGAAAACTTCCAGCAACTGGGGCGCAATCCGACAGATGTGGAACTGATGATGTTCGCTCAGGCGAACTCTGAGCACTGCCGTCACAAGATTTTTAATGCGAGTTGGACAATCGACGGCAAAGACGAGCCTCTGTCGTTGTTCAAAATGATCAAAAACACCTACGAAAAAGCCGGTGATAACGTACTTTCCGCCTATGCCGATAACGCGTCGGTTATCCGCGGCTGGGAGGCAGGCAGGTTTTATCCGGATCCCACCACGGGTGAATATGGCTTCCATCAGGAGCCGATTCATATCCTGATGAAGGTTGAGACGCACAACCACCCGACCGCCATTGCGCCTTTCCCGGGTGCTGGTACTGGCGCTGGCGGTGAGATCCGCGACGAGGGCGCAGTCGGCAAAGGCTCTAAACCGAAAGTCGGTTTGACCGGCTTTACCGTCTCCAACCTGCGCATTCCAGGTTACGAGCAGCCCTGGGAAGACAATTACGGCAAACCCGATCGCATAGTGTCACCGCTGGACATCATGATCGAAGGACCCCTCGGTGGAGCGGCCTTCAACAACGAATTCGGCCGGCCCAATATCTGCGGTTATTTCCGTACCTTTGAGCAGGATTTTGCCGGCGAGCGTCGCGGCTACCACAAGCCGATCATGATCGCCGGTGGTTACGGCAACATCAAAGAAGAACATATCGAACAGCATCCATTCTCCCCGGGCGCCAAATTGGTAGTCCTCGGTGGACCGGCCATGCTGATTGGTCTGGGCGGCGGCGCAGCCTCGTCCATGGCATCCGGTAGCTCGACTGAATCTCTGGATTTCGCCTCGGTGCAACGCCAGAACCCGGAAATGGAGCGGCGCTGTCAGGAGGTCATTGACCGCTGCTGGGCGCTCGGCGCGGAAAACCCCATTGCCTTTATTCACGACGTAGGCGCGGGCGGTCTTTCCAATGCCTTCCCGGAATTGGTGAAAGACGGTGGTTGCGGCGGACGTTTCGAACTGCGCGAGGTTCCCAATGACGAACCCGGTATGTCGCCATTGGAAATCTGGTGTAACGAATCGCAAGAGCGCTATGTGCTGGCGATTGCACCGGAAAATCTACCGCGTTTTGAAGCCATCTGCCGGCGTGAACGTTGCCCCTATGCAGTAGTAGGGGAGGCGACCTCAGAGAAAACTTTGATCCTCAACGATCGCGAATTCAACTCTCGCCCCATCGATCTGCCTATGTCGGTGTTGTTCGGCAAACCGCCGAAGATGCATCGCACTGCTGAACAAAAGCCTGTAGATGCCGCGCCAGTGGCGCTCGACGACGTCGCGATGGCCCAGGCTGTGGAGCGCGTACTGCAGCATCCCGCCGTTGCCAGCAAACAATTTTTGATCACTATTGGTGACCGTTCTGTGACCGGCCAAGTGGTGCGCGACCAAATGGTCGGTCCCTGGCAAGTGCCAGTGGCAGATTGCGCCGTCACCACCTCGGCATACGATACCTACGCCGGTGAAGCCATGAGCATGGGCGAGCGCACTCCTGCGGCGCTGGTGGACGCGCCTGCGTCCGGCCGTATGGCTATAGGCGAGGCCATCACCAACATTGCAGCAACCCGTATCGGCCAATTAAGCGATATCAAACTGTCCGCCAACTGGATGTGCGCCGCAGGCCACCCGGGCGAGGATGAAAAACTGTTCCGCACGGTGGAAGCCGTGGGAATGGAGTTGTGTCCGCAATTGGGACTGACGATTCCGGTGGGCAAAGACTCCATGTCCATGCGCACCCAGTGGCAGAAAGACGGCAAACAATTGGCAGTCACTGCACCTTTGTCCCTGATTATTTCCGCGTTTGCACCAGTCGTGGACGTGCGCAAAACCGTGACGCCGCAACTGCGCACCGACCTTGGTGAAACTGTGTTGTTGCTGGTGGATGTCAGCGGTGGTCGTCAGCGTTTGGGGGCATCAATTCTCGCGCAGACTTTCCGTCAGATTGGCAATGAAGTGCCGGATCTGGATGAGCCTGAGCAATTGCGCGCATTCTTTAACGGTATCCAGGCCAACTTGGAAGCCGGTGCCATTCTGGCTTACCACGACCGCAGCGACGGTGGTTTGTTGGCGACTCTGGCGGAGATGACCTTCGCCGGTCGTTGCGGGGTTGAAGTGGATCTGGACGCCCTCGGCGGCGATCCGCTGGCGGCGCTCTTCAACGAAGAGTTGGGCGCAGTATTGCAAGTGCGCGCGGCTGATGTCGCCGATGTACAACGCCGCTTGGCGGAAGCTGGTTGTACCACTGTGGTGAACATCGGCCGAGTTACTTTGGAACAGAATTTCACCGTCAACGCCGGTGGCAATATTATTTATCGCTCTACGCGCGCCGCCTTGCAGGCGTTGTGGGCGAAAACCAGTTATCACATTCAAGCCCTGCGCGATAATCCCGAATGCGCCGCACAGGAATTCCAGACCATTCCTGCGGACGATCCGGGCTTGAGCGCGCGCCTGACCTATGATCCGTCAAATGACATTACCGCTCCCTATATCAATCGCGGGGTAAAACCCAAAGTGGCGATTCTGCGTGAGCAGGGGGTAAACGGTCAGGTGGAAATGGCGGCGGCGTTTACCCGTGCGGGCTTTGCCGCAGTTGACGTCCATATGAGCGATATTCTCAGTGGTCGTATCGATCTGTCTGAATTTAAAGGCGTGGCGGCGTGCGGCGGTTTCTCCTATGGCGACGTATTGGGAGCGGGGGAAGGTTGGGCGAAGACTATTTTGTTCAACTCCCAGGCGCGCGATGCCTTTGCCGCTTTTTTCCAACGCGGAGATACCTTCAGCTTGGGTATCTGTAACGGCTGTCAGATGATGTCCAATCTGAAGTCCTTGATTCCCGGCACGGACCACTGGCCGCGCTTTGTGCGCAATTTGTCCGAGCAGTTTGAAGCGCGGGTATCGCTCGTGAAAATCGAGCAGTCGCCGTCCGTGCTGTTGGCCGGAATGGCCGGTTCGCACCTGCCAGTTGCAGTGGCGCATGGCGAAGGTAGGGCGGAATTTGCCGACGAAGAAGCCTTCCGTCGTTGTAACGAAAGCGGCTTGGTGGCAGTGAGATTTATCAATAACCATCTGCAGCCGACCACTCAATATCCGGCAAACCCGAACGGTTCTCCTGCAGGCATTACCAGCCTGACAAGCCGCGATGGCCGCGCCACCATCATGATGCCGCACCCGGAGCGGGTGTTCCGCACTGTGACCAATTCCTGGCAACCGTCAGGTTGGGGCGAAGATGGCGGCTGGTTGCGCCTGTTCCGCAACGCCCGCGTTTTTGTCGATTAACCAATGATCATGGCCTCAGGGAAGAGGCGTGTGAACTCTGGCCAGATGTGCAATTGTTTTATGCTGGCCGCAAATTGAATGGTGTACTTGCTTTATTAAAGCGTAATCGAGATCAGGACTGACCGATGAAAGACGGCCCGGGACAGCCTCCGCATTCTCCTCAGGATCAACAAGCTCCTCAGGACAATAAAACCCGCATCCAAGGACGAGCAGTGGATGCGCGCACGCGCGTACAAGCACCGGCAAAAGCAACACCTGCTGCAGCTCAAGCGGAAATTCAACTCACCCGCATTCGCCAAGCCATTCGTGAACAAAACAGCAGCCAGGGCTTTCTGCGCGCCAAACAAATAGCCGACCGGGCGTTGGCTGCCAATAAAATCATTCTGAATAATCGTTTTGTGCTGGAAGCCACCCTCGGAGCGGGTGGTATGGGTACCGTTTATAAAGCGAAGGACTTGCGCAAGGTCGAAGCGAGCGATCCCAATCCTTATGTGGCCGTTAAAGTTCTTAACGATGATTTCAAAAATCACCCCAATGCATTTATAACGCTGCAGCGGGAAGCGAGCCGGTCACACATTTTGTCGCATCCCAATATTGTCACTGTGCATGACTTCGACCGCGACGGCGACGTTATCTACATGACCATGGAATTGTTGCAGGGCATTGGTTTGGAACCCTTGATCCGGCAACACAAGGGCAAAGGACTGGAAAAAGCCAAAGCGCTGCGCATTGTGCGCGAAATTGGCATTGCGCTGGCGCACGCACATCAAAAACACATTATTCACAGCGATTTAAAACCGGGAAATATTTTTGTCTGCGCCGACGGCGCCAAGGTGCTGGATTTTGGTATTGCGCGTCTGACTTCCCAAACCGCAGCCAGCGATTTTGATGCAGGATCATTGGGCGCGCTGACGCCAGCCTATGCCAGTCTGGAAATGTTCAATGGCGAAGATCCGCATCCTGCCGATGACGTGTACGCCCTGGCGATCATCGCCTATGAATTGCTCGCCGGAGAGCATCCTTATCAGCGCAAACCTGCTGGCATAGCGCTAAAAGAAAAACTGCGCCCCGCACCTATAAAGTCCCTGACCAAACAACAGTGGAAAACCCTTGAGCGCGGTTTGAAATTGCGCCGCGCCGAGCGGATACAAGATATCACCCAGTTTTATAAAGGACTCACCCAGCGCCGTCGTTCTATTAAAGGGTTGTTGGCCGCCACTGTCTTAATCAGTGCTCTGGGTGGAACCATCACTTATCGCTATTTAGTGGGTGATGAATTGGATTCCCGTATCGCGGAAACCTATTCCCGTGGTCAGTCATGTTTGACCAATGGCGATTTCACTTGCGCCTTGGATAGCGCTAAAGCGGTGTTGCAACTGGATGCCAGTCATCAAGCGGCGCGCGCACTGCAAAGCGCCGCCGAAGACCAATTGCAGGCACAGCAACAAAATGAATTGATAGGGCAGTTTGAATCCTGCATTCATTCTGCGGATGAATCCTGTGCAAAGGATGCATTACGTCGCTTGAAAGAAGTTGGGATGACTGCTCGTGCGGCAGAGCTGGAATATCGATTAATCCAATTCCAGAGTCAGCAGGCGCAGGAGCAAATAATGACCCAAGCCAGGGAGTGCGCATCTCAACGCGATTGGGTTTGCATTATCCAATTGTCTGAAAGAGCCCCAGAACTTGGTAATCCTGAATTTTTGGAGTTGGTCACGCAAGCTCAGCAAGCTCGTGCACAAGAACAGCAGGCGCTCGCAGAGCGACGGCGCGAATTTCAATCGCTGGTCAATCGGGCAGAGGCTTGTCTTGCTGCTAAAGATTATTCCTGCGCCGCACGCTACGCCCAAAATGCGTTGTCGTTGGGGGTGGATAGAATCGCGGCGCAAAGTCTGGTGCAACGTATCGATTTTGCTAAAGAGGAATATCAGCGAAATCTGCAACGAGCAGAAAATGTGCTCGCCAAGGGCCAGGCGTGTTTTGCAAAGAAAAATTACAGCTGCGCAATCGCCAGCTCGGAATCCGCCCTGGAATTCGTGCCCGATTACGCCCCGGCATTGGAGTTGCGCCGCGCCTCTCAAAAGGCGGTGGAAGAACTTAAAAGCCAGATTGTTATTGAATAATTTCCGCGCGGAAGCGCATTTTGTGACCTTAAAAAAGGAGCTTTGTATGAAACTGAAAAAAAGTCTGGCAGTTATTGCGACGGTTTGTTTGGCGAGCACTTTAACCACCGGTTTCGGCCTTAAAGATTTGGCCAAGGAAATCAAGCCGGATACGGATAAATGTGAGAAGTCCAGCAACAAGAGCGACTGCAAACGCAAGGAGAATCTCAAAACAGCAGCCAAGGTGGCTGCAGTGGGGATCGCCGCGAAAATCATTTATGACATGGTGATCGATTACCGCAGCAAAAAAGTCGAAGACGAAGATAAGGTTGCTGAAGCTTATAAGTCCAAATTCAAAAATCTACCCGCTACCGCTGAGGTGGTTGCTTATGAATCCAACTTGCGTCCGGGCCAGGTGGTAAAACCGGGAGAGCCTGTGTTGCTGGTTTCGCGTGTGCAAGTTGTACCGGGCAAAGATGGCGCAGCTGTGTTGGTGCAGGAAAAAATTTCCATCTTCGATAACGAAGATCCCAACAAGGTAATTAAGTCATTGGTAAAAAATGTAAGCGGTGCGTCGCAAAAGGGTGGTACTTACGAAAACGAATTTAGTTTCACCTTGCCTGTCGGTATGCCTCAGGGGGTTTATCCGATCCAGACCGCTGTTCTGTTGAACGAAAAAGAAACGAGCACAGAGAAAAACGAAATGCAGGTGGTGCTGCAGGTAATGCAGGATGGACGCTATCTGATTGCCTTGGCTAATTAATCCTTTTTTTTGCCGGGCCGGTTTGGGCTGGCTCGGCGACTTGTCTTTTAGCTTTTTTCTCTTCCTTAAAAGAAATTAATACCGCGGCGCGATATTGATTGCGTCCGTATTTGATCATTTTGGCAAAGTCCGAGATTGGCACAGGTACGTAGACCGTATCCACGGCCGATTTCCATTCGTCTTCATCTACCTCAGGGTCATTGAAATAAGCGAAGTCGTCGTCGAGGTTCACCAGCCAGATCCAGTGTGGGCCTTTGCTGCGGTTCATGCGGTAGGTGCTGATCAACAAAATGATTTGTTGGCCAGCACGCAGCGCCTGCCGTATGGCTTCGATATCTTTCGGAAATGGCTCCACTTCGATGCGGTATTCCTGCGCTTGCCGTGCGAAATCGTGGTGAATCAATTCGATGATTTTTTTCTTTTTCGGGCTGCGTACGGAGTCCAGGAACGGTGGGTCTTCATTGGCCAACCACAACCGGGCTTTATAGCCGCGCCTATGGGCGGCTATGGCAAGTCCGTAAGGCGAGGTGCCGCCATGACCGGTGGTCATAAAAATGGTGGTAGCTTCCCGCCAGATATTAAATTCTTCTATCTGACTTACCGGTTGGTTTGGGTTGAGTTTTTTGGCCGCCATTAATAAAGAAGCGGGGCCGCAGGTAAATTCGGTGGTCTGGGTGTAATACGGCAATTGTGACGGGATCTGGCGGTCGATTTGCAGACGTTTTTCCAAGCGGAAACCGTCGTTGCCGTCTTCATAATAATGATGCAAGCGGCGAATAGGCTCATAGCCGAGAGACTGATAAAGCTTGCGGGCGCCGTGGTTGTCCTCGGCAACTTCGAGACGAATAAAAAGGGCGTTGTGCTTACGCGCAGAGGCTTCCATGGTGAGAATCAGTTGCCGGGCGAACCCTTTGCCTCGTTCCTGAGGAGCTACCGCAAGAGAATAAATACGGGCGAGCGATGTGCCCCGGTGAAACAGAACCAATCCATAGGCGACGAGTGGTGAGGATGCTCCGTCGGACAATTTTTCACTATTTGACTGGTCAATTACCCAGATTTCTGCTTGGCTTTTTGTAAGAAAATAACGAAAACTTCTTTTACTGATTCGATCGTGAGTAAAGCAGAGATTTTCGAGTCTAACGAGTTCTTGGAGGTCGTCCAGAGACGCAATGCGGGGGAGATTAGAGTTCATAAAAATAGTACTTGATAAGTTGCAAGATTTTGCCACACTTGCGCGCAACCGCAAGCGGTTTATCCCTCCGGACCCCAGAGTATATGGCCCAACTAAAAATCATTATTGAAAACGCGTCGGATTGGGCGGCTTTTTATCCATCCGAAGACGTTGTGCTTGCCAAAGACTATCTCGCACAACCGACGTCCAAAGAACGCTATAAAGTTATCAATCTTTGCCGCCAGTACACCTATTTGAGTACGGGCTATTACTGCTCCTTGCTGGCGGAAGCGCGCCATCATCAGGTTATTCCAGCAGTCAAACATATTCAGGACCTCTCGCGCCGTATTTGGCTTGGCGTTATCAATATCGATGCGCAAAAACAACTGTCGGATGTCGCTGGTGATGCCAAAGAGCACCAGATAATGGTGTACTTCGGTTTTACTGCCGAACCGCAGCTGGCGGACCTTGCGCGGCAGATTTTTGAGCAGGTACCAGTGCCAATTTTAAAGGTAGTATTCCACCGCAAAGATGCCACTTGGCGCTTGGCCTCGTTAGAGGCGGGTGCGCTTAACGCCTTGACCGAAACACAGCAAACGGATTTCGCCAACGCTCTCGATAACTATAGTCACTTGGTTTGGCGCAAGGCGAAAACACGTAAAAATTATCGCTATGACATGGCGATTCTTGTCGATCCCAATGAACCCTTTCCGCCGAGCAACCCGGTTGCCATTAAGCGGTTCATAAAAGCGGCCAAAAAGCACGACATCATGGCCGAGACTATTACGCGCAAAGATATCGGCAAACTGTCGGAATACGATGCGCTGTTTATTCGCACCACCACATCGGTTAACCATTACACCTATAAATTCGCCCGGCTCGCTCAGGCGGAAGGGCTGGTGGTCATGGACGATCCGGATTCAATTCTGCGTTGCACCAACAAAATTTATCTCGCGCAGCTGTTGGAAACCCACGGACTGCCGACGCCTAAAACCCGAATTTTGATGAAGTCGGATCTTCACAGGATCGACGATGTCATCAATGATCTCGGCCTGCCTATGGTGTTGAAAGTACCGGATGGTTCCTTTTCAGTTGGCGTCAAGAAGGTCAAAACCAAAGAAGAACTGGTGGAACAACTGAGAGCGATGTTTAAAAACAGCGCTTTGATGTTGGCTCAGACTTACACCTATACGGAATTCGACTGGCGTATCGGCATTTTGAATAATCAGCCTTTGTACGCCTGTCGCTATTACATGGTGAAAAACCACTGGCAGATTTACAACCACAGTGGCGATGGCAAAAAAACCGGTGGTTTTGATGCTATGCCGACATTTGAAGTGCCCAAACACGTGCTCAAAGCGGCCATCAATGCAACCAAGCCAATCGGCGACGGCTTTTATGGTGTGGACCTCAAGCAAAACGGCAAAGAGGTATACATCATCGAAGTGAACGATAACCCCTCCATCGAATCCGCCGTTGAAGACAAGTTTTTGGAAGGCGAACTTTATGACGCTGTCATGGCAGAGTTTCGCCGCCGCCTAGACGAGCGGTAATTTTCCTGCTACATAATCACTTCCTGCATCTGCATCGCCTCCTCCCGCCGTAACTGTTAAAGGGTTACGGCTTCCTCGAAAAAAACCATAGCTTGATGCCCGCTGTACTGGATTTATGTTCCGCTGTGCTTATTGGGGCTGATTATCGCGTCCCTGTTATCTGGTTTGTGCAAACTGCCGGGCAACAGGGAAATTTTCATCATGACTGGCGCGCCCACCTTTCCGTGTTTGCATAAAGGCGCGTTTACAAAAGGTATTGAGCATGAGTTCGAAACATTCTGCCGGTGCAGAGCTGTTTGCCGGTCGTGGCGAGATGGCTGATCTATTGCGGAGTTTTCCTTGGGAATCCACTTCGCTTGGTCCGGCAGAGACTTGGCCGCAAAGTTTAAAAACCGCCATTTGTATCATGATGACCTCCCGCCAGCCAATTTGGATTGGCTGGGGGCAGGACTTGATCTATTTCTACAACGATCCCTATAAATCCGTTATTGGTGGTCGCCATCCATGGGCTTTAGGGAAGCCTGTTAAAGAAGTATGGGGGGAAATCTGGGCAGAAATCGGACCTATGCTGGCGACCGCCATGTCAGGAACTGAAGGCACCTATGTCGAAGAACAGCTGCTGATCATGGAAAGGAATGGTTATCCGGAGGAAACCTATTACACCTTTTCCTACAGTCCCATTCCCGATGACAACAATAACGTTGGGGGGATTATTTGTGCGAATACGGACGATACCCAGCGGGTGATCAGTGAGCGCCAGCTTGCGCTGTTAAGTTATTTGGCTGCACAAATCGTCGATACCAAGTCATGGCGCAGCGCTTGCGAAAATAGCATGGCGGCGTTGCGTTCCAATCAGTACGATCTGCCGTTTGCTGCGCTTTATCTTAAAGAAGCTGACGGCATGGCCTATTCTTTGTGCGGCGTATCGGGCATTGAACGCGATCATCCGGCTGCGCCATCACAATTGACAGCAGAGTCTTCTCCATGGCCGCTGGATAATGTCGTTCATCAAATTACCCTGATTGATCTTCTGGCTCAGCATTTTGGTAATTTACCAACAGGTGTATGGAAAGAAGCGCCTAAATCCGCAGCAATTTTGCCCATTCTCCCAAATGGAGAAACGGGGCGATCCGGTTTTTTATTGGTTGGGCTGAATCCATTTCGACTTTTTGATGACAATTACCAAAGCTTTTTGGGATTGGTGGCGGGGCAAATTTCCGCTGCTATTGCCAATGCGCTTGCCTATGAGGAAGAGCGCAAAAGAGCCGAAGCGCTTGCCGAAATTGATAAAGCCAAAACCATCTTTTTTTCCAATGTTTCCCATGAATTCCGCACGCCGCTGACATTAATGCTCGGCCCGCTCAAGCATGTACTCGACAATAATGAATTGCGTGAAGATATCCGGATGGACCTGAAAGTTGTGCATCGCAACGGCTTGCGCTTATTGAAACTGGTAAATTCATTACTGGATTTTTCCCGCGTTGAAGCCGGGCGAATGCAGGCGGTTTATGCACCGGAGGATTTGGCTGTTCTCACCGCTGATCTGGCCAGTAATTTTCGCTCTGCCTGTGAACGGACGGGATTGGATTTATCGATTGACTGCGCGCCACTTCCTCAGCCTGTTTACGTTGATCGGGATTTGTGGGAAAAAATCGTTTTCAATTTGTTATCCAACGCTTTCAAATTTACCTTTAAGGGCGGCATCGGCGTAGTTTTACGAGCCAAGTCTGACTCGGCCATTTTGCAAGTTTCCGATACGGGCGTCGGTATTGCGCAGGAAGATCAAGCAAAGATATTTGAAAGATTTCGCCGCGTAGAAAATTCCAGTGGGCGTTCTCATGAAGGAACGGGTATTGGATTGGCTTTGGTTAAAGAGCTGGTAAAACTGCACGGCGGGTCGATTCATCTAAACAGTGCCGCCGGTCGTGGAACGACTTTTACCGTTGAAATTCCCTTCGGCAAAAATCATCTGCCACAGGACCAAATTAGCGGTGAGCGCGCCAAAGTCAGCACTGCTACGCGCGCAGAAGCATTTGTGGAAGAAGCTTTGCGCTGGTTGCCGGACAATGCAGCATCGACAGCGGAATCGACTAACCAGCGCCAGCGTATTTTATTGGCAGATGACAATGCGGATATGCGCGTTTATATCCAGCGAATACTAAGTGATGCGTACCATGTGGTTGCAGTGGGGGATGGGCGCGCGGTTCTGGAAGAAATCAAACGGCAGCGCCCCGATTTGATTCTCTCCGATGTGATGATGCCTAAGCTGGATGGTTTTGGTTTGTTGAAAGAATTGCGTGGCAAACGCGAAACTCGGGATATTCCCATTATTTTGCTGTCCGCCCGCGCTGGTGAAGAAGCGCGTATTGAAGGGCTGGAGGCCGGTGCCGACGATTATCTCGTCAAACCTTTCAGTGCGCGCGAGTTAAAAGCTCGGGTGCAGGGAATTTTAATGAAGGAGGAAGAGCGCTACGAACAAGAACAGCATTTTCATATGATTGCTGACAGCTCACCTGCGATTCTTTGGACCACAAATGCAGAGGGCGAGTGTACTTATTTAAGTCGTCAATGGTACGAGCTGACCGGTGGAGTAGCACCGCAAGATCTCGGTTTTGAATGGTTTAAAAAAATACATGCCAATGATTTTGAGGTAGAGGAATTTTTAATCGCTACTGCAGAACGCAGGCCGTTTCGCAGTGAATTTCGTTTGCGCCAAAAGAATGGTGAATATATTTGGGTGATCAGTGCCGGATCTCCACGCTACGATAATCAAAATCGGTTTATTGGTTTTGTTGGCTGTGTATTTGATATTACGGATCGACGGCGAATGGAAATCGTCATGGACGGGCAGAGACGTGCACTGGAAATGAGTGTTGCCGGTGTGCCTTTGACAGAAATTCTCGACGTTTTTGCCAAAACGGTGGAGTTGCAATCCAGCAGTGATGTTTATGCGTCCATTTTATTGTTGGATGAAACCGGCGAGCGACTATGGCACGGCGCAGCGCCGAGCTTGCCCGAATCCTACAATCGCAGCGTTAATGGAATATTTGTCCGTCCTGATGCGGGATCCTGTGGAACAGCAGTATATCGCCGGGAAAATGTGATGGTGGGCGATATAGAACGCGACCCGCTGTGGCGTGATTTCAAAGACTTGGCCCTCTCCCACAATCTGCGCGCTTGCTGGTCTATGCCGATTTTTTCCACCGAAGGAAAACCGCTCGCCACCTTTGCGCTGTATTACGCCAATACTATGACAAGCCCATCGCCAGGTGATCGTTTGGCGGTGGAAGTTTTGGGTGGTACTGCAGCCTTGATTATTGATAAAAATATCGATATGCGTCTGCGGCGGGAGGCAGAACAAAAATTGCGGGAAAGTGAGGCAGCCTTGCGCGAAGCGGACAAACGCAAAGATGAATTTCTCGCAACTCTTGCGCACGAATTGCGCAATCCTTTGGCCCCTATCAGCAAGGCGCTAAAAATCATGGATATGTCTCATAACCCCAGTGCAGTCAATGAAATGCGCGAATTAATCAATCGCCAGTTGGTACAAATGGTGCGTTTGGTGGACGATTTGATGGATGTGTCGCGCATTACCTGCGGTAAAGTCGAGTTGCGCAAAGAGCGATTGTCTCTATCACGTGTGTTGCAAAATACCATTGAGGTTGTGCAATCCATGGTTGTCGAAAGGCAGCAAACCTTGCGATTACATTTCCCTGAAGACGAAATTTGGCTGGACGCGGACTTTACGCGTTTGTCGCAGATTTTTACCAATATTCTGAATAATGCTTCCAAGTACACACCCGTTGGTGGTCTTATTGAGGTGACTGTAGAAACCAATGGTGCTGAGGTGGTGGTGAGCGTGCAGGACAACGGCATGGGCATTCCGCCGGATAAATTGCCATTTATTTTCGAAATGTTTTCTCAAGTGGCGGACCACCTGGATAGAACTCACGGCGGCTTGGGAATCGGCCTGACTTTGGTGGAGCAATTGTTGCGTATGCACGGCGGTCGTGTCGAAGCCTTTAGCGATGGCTTGGGTAAAGGCAGTCGCTTTACCGTGACATTACCACGTGCACAAAGCTCGGCACCTGACGACCAAGTACAGCCGCCTATTCAAAATAAATCATCCAGTGAGTTGCGCATATTGGTGGTGGATGACAATCGGGAATCGGCAAAAACGCTTGCCCAACTTATCGATTTGCTTGGCCACACAACAAAGACCGCGTTCGACGGCCCCACTGCTATTGAAATTGCCGCGGAATATCGCCCCGACCTTATTTTGATGGATATAGGCATGCCCGATATGAACGGCTATGAAGCCTGTCGTTTGCTGCGAAAAAATCCTGCGTTGGATTCCACCGTTGTGGTTGCTCAAACCGGCTGGAGCGAAAAACGCCACAACCATATGTCGAAAGACGCGGGCTTCGATCTCCACTTGGTTAAACCTATCGATTTATCCGTATTGCAGGATTTATTGGCCGATGTGGTAGCTAAGCGTGCGGAGGGTAGCGAGCGTTTTTTGGTCGAACAAGTTGTTGATGAAGTCGGCGGCGTACCTCGTTAGCATGTTGCAGATTACACAAAACAGCTGCTGCGGTTGCTAAGAATGTTTTTTGGTAAACCGCGTCGCCGGCGCAGTCAGTGGATCATCCGGCCAGGGATGTTTGGGGTAGCGGCCTTTCATTTCTTTTTTCACTTCGTGATAGCTGGTACGCCAAAAACCCGCTAAATCCTGCGTTACTTGCAAGGGTCTTTGTGCGGGTGATAACAAGTGAATCAATAATGCGACCCGCCCGAGGGCAATGCGTGGAGTGGTTTCGCAGCCGAACATTTCCTGCAGTTTGACGGCGAGCACTGGCGGATTCTGACAGTAATCAATGGAGATACGGGAGCCGGAGGGGACTTGGATATGAGCCGGCGCCCATTCATCGAGTTTTTGCGGCAGTGGCCAAGGCAGCAGGCTGGTCAGAGCTGCGGATAGATCCACGCGGCGCAGGTCGTCCAGCTTATTGATATTGTCGAGGAAGGGCGTTAACCAATCTTCCAAAGTCGCCAGCAATCCCTCATCGGAAACATCCGGCCATTGAACGCTATCCATATCGTTAACATGTTCGCGCAACAGATTGACCCGCGCGCGCCATTGTTGGTGGTGTTCTTCCCAGGGCAAAAGCGCGAGTCCTTCCTGGCGAATCATATTGGCGAGCGCCTGGCGTCTGCGCTCCGGATTGATGTCCTGCAGTTTTTCGCTGCGCCAAATAATCGCACCGACCGTAAAGCGCCGCTCTGCGACAAAGCGCTCCTGGGTTTTGTCCCAATCGAGAATTTCCCGCGTATCGACCAATTCTTTGAGTTCATCGTCGAGCAGGCGCGCGTCGAGTGCGGCCGCGGCGAAGATACGGTCGTCACCGCGCCCGGCCAGTCCACCGACTTCCGCTATTGCGAGCCAAGGTTCCCGCGCCAGTGGATCGGCCTCGCCCAATTGTGCGCCGCGGCCGTTGCTGAGCTGGTACATCGGTTTGCCGGCATGTCGTTGGCGGGCAATTCGATCCGGATAGGCCAGGGCGAGCAGCAGTCCGCAGGGTGTGCTGACATCGGCTTTGGCTTGTTTGGCGGGCAGTGCTGCGCGGTATTGTTGCGCCTGTTTGCGCGCTCGCTGCGCCCAGGCGCCGCCGCCGGAGGACTCCAGCTGGTTTACCCAACGCTCGACATCTGATCCTAAAAAACCTGGCCGACCGGTCTCTTCAATTGCCGCCGCCAGGGTGCAGGCGGTTTCCACAAGGCCAAGATCGGCGGCGCGCAGCATCATATGGGCTAAGCGCGGATGGGCGGGGAATTCCGCCATCAGTCGGCCGTGCGCGGTCAGTTTGGGCTGAGAACTTTCGCGCTCTATGGCGCCAAGTGCGCGCAATAAATCCAGCGCTTGGGCAAAAGCTGCGGCTGGAGGAGGGGTCAGCCAGGCCAGGGATGTGGGGTCATCCACGCCGAAGGCCAGCATTTGCAGGGCCACTGGCGCGAGGTCCGCCTGTTCGATTTCCGCTTTGGCGAAGGGCGCAAGTACTTCATCGGCACGCCACAGCCGGTAACAAAAGCCCGGGCCGAGTCGCCCTGCGCGCCCTGCGCGCTGGGTGGCGGAGGCCTGGGAAATCCGTGTGGTATGCAACCGGGTCAGACCTGAGCGCGGATCGAATGCGGGTTCGCGACGCCAGCCGCCGTCGATCACCACTTCCACCCCCTCGATGGTCAAGCTGGTTTCGGCGATATCGGTACTTAATACCACTTTGCGCTTATAGGGCGATTTAACCGGATTGATAGCGGTTTGTTGCTGTTCCAGTGACAAGGTGCCGTATAGCGGGGCCAGCTGAACATCGGCAGCAATCTTGTCGACGAGCATTTCCTGTAGCGCCAGAATTTCCTTTTGCCCCGGCAGAAACACCAGCAGGCTGCCTGAATGTTGCGCCAGTGCCTGCTGGACGGTTTGCGCCAGCGCCGCCAGCCATTCCGGCTCCTGCGGGCGGGCGCGGCTGCCGACGTAGGTGGTTTGCACCGGAAACATCCGCCCTTCGCTGCGGATAACGGGGGCATTCAAGAGAATTGCGATAGGACCGCCGTCGAGAGTGGCGGACATCACGATGATTTTCAGCGGGTCGTTGCTATCGCGCAGCAATTCTCGCCCCTGCAAAGCCAGGGCGAGGCCGAGGTCGGTGTCGAGGCTGCGCTCATGGAATTCGTCGAAGATCAGCGCGCTGTAGTCACTCAGGCCCGGGTCGTCCTGCAGCAGGCGGGTGAGAACACCGCCGGTGACAACTTCGATGCGGGTTTTGGCGCTGACCCGGGTTTCCTGGCGGATGCGATAGCCGACGCGCTCACCGACCGCTTCGCCCAACAGATCCGCCATGCGCTGGGCGGCCGAGCGCGCCGCCATACGGCGCGGCTCCAGCATCAATATGCGACCGCGCAGCCAGCTCTGGTCGAGCAGAGCCAGTGGCACCTGGGTGGTTTTGCCTGCGCCCGGCGGAGCTTCCAGCACCAACTGATCGCACTGCTGCAATGACTGGGTGATGTCTGCAAGTACTGAGAAAATCGGCAGATCAGGTGATTGGCTCATGGAAAATCAGTAGGACGCATGGCGGCTAAAAGTGCGCGGCAGTGTATGAACTCGAATCCGCAAGCGTCAAGGCAGTGAGGATTTGCCCATCGCGGTTTTGCAGTGCAAAAGCCGGTTGTTATGATGCCGGGCCCGAGGCGGAAAATACGTGGACTTTTTTCATGGGAAAAACACGGCGTAAATGGTTTACGAGTTATCGTTTTTGCACGCTGCTGTGCTGGATGGGATGGTTATGGCTGCAATGTCTGTCGGTCAGTGCCCGAACACTGCCGCAGAATCTCTCTTTCCGCCATATTCTGCCCGACCAGTTGGAAGCCATAGGGTATTTAACCGCTATAGCTCAGGATCACGATGGTTTTATCTGGTTTGGCGGCGACAATGGCCTGGCGCGGTATGACGGCTACGGTCTTACCTTTTACCGCCATCAGGAAGGTGTCGCCGGTTCCCTCAGCAATAGTTTCGTCAATCATCTGCTGGTAACCCGCGACGGCGAACTCTGGATTGCCACTCAGGCGGGGTTGAATCGCTATATCGCCGATACGGACTCCTTCGAGGTGTATCTGCACGAATCCGAATCCGCCACTGGTCAAAGCGTCAACGATGGCCGCTTTCTCCTGGAAGACAGTGAAGGGCGTTTTTGGATAGGCACACGCGGCGGATTTATCCGGTTTTTCCGCGAAACCGGAAAGTTTACGCGTTATTTTTATGACCCTTATCCGAAAAAGGGCGGCGACAGCGTGGTGTCAGCGCTGGCTGAGGATAAAAACGGCTATATCTGGATCGGCAACCACACTGGCGGGCTCAGCCGGTTTGATCCAAAAGAAATTGCGTTTCAGCATTTTCGCCACGATCCGGAAAATCCATCCAGTCTCAGCCACAATGACGTGCGCTCCTTATTTGTCGACAGCCAGAATCGCCTTTGGGTCGGCACCTATCGCGGCGGCCTTAACCGATTTGTGCACGAAAAAGAGCGATTTGTTCGCTATCCCTACGACACCAGCGAGAAAACCGAAGCGGTTTGGACTATTTCGGAAGATCGCGACGGCAATATCTGGGTGGGCGATGGCGGTGTGCTGATGGTGATGGATCCGGACACAGGTGCGTCGCGTCGTTTTGGCTACCGCGAGGGCGATCCCCATGGTCCAGGCAATCATGTGGCCATGGTGTTTTTCGAAGACCGCGCCGGGGATTTGTGGATTGGCTATTTCCCCTCCGGAGTGGATATGGTGGACCGCCAGGCGTCGGTATTTCGCAATTTCACCTATAACCCTAACGACCCCAATACAGTTCCGGAAGGCGGTATTTTGGCCACTTTTCAGGATGCGCAGGGAAATATCTGGATCGGTGGGGGATATGGTTTGAGCTTGTTTAATCGCGAGGAATTAACCTTCACCACCTATCGCCACGATCCGGATGACCCGACTTCTATTCAAGGTGGCGACACCATTTTAAGTATTACGGGCGATCCCAGTGGTGATCTTTGGATTGGTGTGTGGGCAGCGGGATTACACCGGTTTAATCCGGAAACCGGAACATTTCGCCAATATATGCCAGATCCGTCTGCGCCCGGCAGCTTATTGGGCAGAGAGCCTTGGGATTTACTGGTGGATCGCGACAATAATCTCTGGATTGCCACGGAGGAGGGCATCAATCGCTACAACCGCTCCACTGATGATTTCACCCATTTCACGCCGCATCCAAGTCAAATCGATGGCGATACCAGTTTTTACACCCGCGTTCTTTACGAAGACTCGCGCGGCAATCTGTGGGTCGGTTCAACCCGCGGATTATTTTTGCTCGATCGCGTCAGCGGGGAATTCGAACGCTTTCGTCATCGCCCGGGCGCCAGCAATAGTCTGAGTTCAGATTTCGTTAAGGCGATTTACGAAGACGGCAAGGGAAATTTATGGTTGGGAACGCACGGCGGTGGGTTGAATCGTATGGATGTTGCCAATCGCCGATTTACCGCCTACCGACAGGAGCAGGGGCTGCCGGATGATGTTGTCACGGGCATTATCGAAGATGATCAAAATAATCTTTGGGTGAGTACTCATAAAGGGTTAGCGCGATTTGATCCGGCAGCCCGATTATTCCGCTCCTACGATAAACGCCACGGATTGCCGGGAAATTTATTTAATCGCGACACGCCAAGCAAAATTCACACAGGCGAATTGCTATTCGGTAGCAGCAAAGGACTCACCTTATTTAATCCGACGGAACTGCATGACAATTCTTATGTGCCGCCAGTTGTAATTACCGATTTTCAGATTTTTAACAAGCCCGTTGCCATAGGTGTTCCAGGCTCACCCTTGACCAAAGCGCCGTATCGAATCGATACCATTCATTTGAATTATGATCAATCGGTATTTTCATTTTCATTTGCCGCGTTGAATTACCGTTCGTCAGAGGAAAATCAATACGCCTATAAATTGGAAGGCTTTGATAAAACCTGGCAAAACGTTGGCAAAAAACGCACCGCCACCTATACAAACCTCGATCCAGGAACCTATACCTTTTATGTAAGTGGCTCAAATAACGAAGGTTTATGGAGCCAAACAGGTGCACAAGTCAAAATAGTGGTATCTCCACCGCTGTGGCGGACTTGGTGGGCCTACTTGTTGTATGGCTTTATAACGATTTTGCTGATTTATCTGGTGATGTATTTTCAACTGAAAAAACAGGCATTCGAGCGCGAGCACACGTTGAATCAACGGTTGCAGGAACTGGATAAATTAAAAGATGAATTTCTCGCTAACACCTCGCATGAATTGCGCACCCCGCTCAACGGCATCATAGGTTTGTCAGAATCGCTGCTCGACGGCGCTGCAGGCCCGGTGCCAGAGCCTATGAAAAAATATCTGGAAATGATCGCCTACAGCGGTAAACGTTTGGCGAATCTGGTGAATGATATTCTGGATTTTTCCAAACTGAAAAATCACACACTGCAATTACATCCGCGACCGGTCAAAGTGCATGAGTCCGTGCAGCTGTTGCTGAAAATTACCGAGCCGCTGGTCAACGGCAAACCCATTGAGTTGATCAATGCTGTGCCGGAAACCATTCCACCGGTTTTGGCGGATGAAGGGCGTCTGCAGCAAATTCTCTATAACCTGGTGGGCAATGCCGTGAAATTTACCGACCAGGGGTCCATCACGGTCAGTGCCAGGCACGAGAACAAAACAGTGGTAATTGATGTGGTTGACACAGGTATTGGTATTCCAGAAGACCAAGTGGAAAAAATCTTTGAATCCTTCGAGCAAGTGGACGGCACCGATAACCGAAAATACGGCGGCACGGGCCTGGGCCTCGCGATTACCAAACGGCTGGTGGAATTGCACGGCGGTAGCATCAGTGCGAGTTCAACCTTGGGTGCGGGGTCGAGATTTAGAGTGCGACTGCCCATTGCGTAGATGTATCGTCTCGATGCAGCGGAGCTTAAACGCAGCACAATGAATTAACTGGAACTTGTCATTCGCAAAATTCGTCAAACAACCATAAATAAAAAATGGTGTGTTGCGTATGGCACAATTGATCCAGGTGACACCGCGGGGTCTTTATTGCCCACAGGGAAATTTCTATGTTGATCCCTGGGGTGAGACGGAAACCGCGATTATTACCCATGCGCATTCCGATCATGCGCGCTTCGGCTCGCAACATTATTTTGCCAGCGTCAATTCACTTCCTATTCTGCAGCATCGTTTGCCGCAGGCTCCACATTTGCATCCCCTGGAATATGGCGAACGCCGGCAATTTGGTGATGTCATTGTTTCGCTCCATCCGGCCGGACATATCCTGGGTTCCGCGCAAGTGCGTATCGAGGCGGAAGGCGAAGTGTGGGTGGTGACCGGTGACTATAAACGTTGTGACGATCCGAGCTGTGAGCCTTTTGAAATTGTGCCGAGTGATGTTTTGATCACCGAAGCGACCTTTGGTGCGCCGGTCTATCAATGGCAGGCCGGAGATCAAACCGTAGCGGAAATTTTTCAGTGGTGGAGCGATAACCGCGATCAGGGTATTACGTCGTTATTATTTTGTTACGCCCTCGGCAAAGCCCAGCGAATATTGGCGGAATTGACGCGTTTTACCGACGAACCTGTCTATACCCACGGCGCGGTGGAAACCCTGACCAATATTTACCGCAAAGCGGGCATCGAAATGTTGCCCACAATACCTACCACTGATTTAGCCAAAAATCATTCCTATGCGGGTGCTTTAGTGTTGGCACCACCATCTGCGCATCGGTCAGTGTGGATGAAACGGTTTAAAAATATTTCCACGGGATTTGCATCTGGTTGGATGCGCGTGCGCGGGCATAGACGCAGGCGTGGTTATCAGCGCGGTTTTGTATTATCCGATCACGCCGACTGGCCGAGCTTATTGCGTACGGTGCGGGAGTGCGGTGCGCAAAAAATCTATGTCACTCACGGTTACAAGGATCTGCTCGCCCGCTATCTCAGCCACGAAGGCATGGAAGCACATTCGCTCGATACCCTTTTTACCGGAGATGAAATGGAAGCCGAGGTGCGGATGTGAAGCGGTTTGTCGAATTATTTCAAGCACTGGATACCACCACTTCCACCAACGCAAAAGTGGCGGCAATGGTGAATTATTTTCAGGATGCCAGCGCGGGCGACGCCGCCTGGGCTGCATTTTTTCTGATGGGCGAGCGCATGAAGCGGTTTATTTCATCCCGCGATTTGCAAAATTGGGCGCTGGAATTCACCGCTATGCCCGACTGGTTATTCGAGGATTCCTATCATACGGTAGGTGATACTGCAGAAACCATCGCGCTGCTTGTCGGCCATCCCCGATCCCATCTGGACAATCGCACTTTGCGCCAGTGGATGGAAGGGGAAATTCTGCCGCTGATGCAATTGGAAAAAACAGAGCAGGGCGAGCGCATCAAACAATGGTGGCAATTATTGAGTGTCGCGGAATGTTTTGTTCTCAATAAAATTCTGACCGGTGCTTTCCGTGTCGGCGTATCCAAAACCTTGGTATTGCGCGCTCTCGCGGAAGTGGCGCATTTGGATCCTGCTGTGATTGCCCACCGTTTTGTCGGTGCGTGGCAGCCGAATGCAGAATTTTTCCAGCAAGCGATGAGCGTGGAAGGCCATTCCCGCGCAAGCCCGCGACCCTATCCATTTTATTTGGCTTATCCGCTGGAGCAAAACCTGGAATCCATCGGCGAACCACAGGAGTGGTCAGCGGAATGGAAATGGGACGGAATTCGCGGACAGATGATGCAGCAAAATGGCGAAGTGCTGATCTGGTCGCGCGGCGAGGAACTGGTCACCGAACAATTTCCGGAATTGGTGGAATTGGCTTATCAATTACCGGACGGCGCAGTTCTGGATGGCGAAATTCTCGCTTGGATGGAAAATGCACCTATGGATTTTGCCGCCTTGCAAAAACGTTTAGGGCGAAAAAAGCCGGGCAGCAGTGTGCTGCAGAAAAACCCGGTTATTTTTATGGCCTATGATCTCTTGCAATGGCAGGAAGAAGATTGGCGTGATAGGCCTTTGCAACAACGCAGGCAACAATTGCAAAAGATTGTCGAAACGGTTGCTAACCCGCGTTTGCAATTATCGCCATCGATTTCCTTTTCCTCCTGGAATGAATTAACCGCGTTGCGCGATAGATCGCGGCATCACGGTGTTGAAGGTTTGATGCTTAAGCGTCTCGATTCGACTTATCAGGTCGGGCGGAAAAAGGGCGATTGGTGGAAATGGAAAATCGAACCTTACACCATTGATGCAGTGCTCCTGTACGCCCAGCCGGGGGCGGGAAGGCGGGCAAATTTATATACGGATTACACTTTTGCCTTATGGCAAGGTGATGAGCTGGTGCCGGTGGCCAAAGCCTATTTCGGTTTGACCGATGCGGAAATCAATCGTGTGGATAATTGGATTCGTCGCAATACAGTTGAGCGGCTTGGACCCGTGCGCTCGGTCAAACCGGAATTGGTGTTTGAATTGGCTTTTGAAAATATCGCCCTGTCTAATCGGCATAAATCTGGTGTGGCGGTGCGTTTCCCGCGCATTAAACGCTGGCGTGAGGACAAGCCTTATCAAGAAGCCGATACCCTGGAAAATTTAAAATCCCTGATTCATATAACACCAGCCGAACAATCGAGACAATCCGCCCGATGAAACGCGCTGCGCGAAAACGCTCCGGCGAAAATTCCTGGGTGCGCATCGAAAATTGGTTTGCCGCGCAAGGCTGGCAGCCGCTGCCATTTCAGCGCCGTGCATGGCAGGAACAAATTCAAAGTCGAAGCGGCCTGATTTATGTACCGACAGGATCCGGCAAAACCTACGCTGCAGTATTTACGACCTTGGCTCGCCTTCTGGAAATTGCCGCAGAAGGATTGCAATTGCTCTATATCACCCCGCTGCGCGCATTGAGTCGCGATGTGGAAAAGGCAATCGCCAAACCCTGCTCTGATTTGGGTTTGGATATCCGCATAGAAACCCGTACCGGTGATACCAAAGCTTCATTGCGCCGCAAACAAAAGCAGAATTTGCCGCATATTTTAATTACCACGCCTGAATCTTTTGCTTTATTGCTCTCTTATCCGGAGGCGCGCGAACAGTTTCGCCAGACCAAAATGGTTGTGGTAGACGAATGGCATGAATTAGTCGGAGGCAAACGCGGAATTTTGTTGGAGCTGGGATTGGCGCGGTTGCGTCATTATTCCCCCTTGGTGCAAACCTGGGCCTTGTCGGCAACTTTGGCTGATCCAGAAAGTGCAGCTCAATTAGCGTTGGGTACTTTGCAAAAACCGGTCATTATTAATGCGGAAATTGATCGCGCTGTGTATTTGCGATTCCTAATTCCCGATCAGGTGGACAGCTTTCCATGGGCTGGCCATCTGGGGCTGACCATGCGGGATAAGTTGGTGGCGGATCTGGATATAGGGCGCAGCACTCTGATTTTCACCAATACCCGTTATCAGGCGGAAAAATGGTATCAGGAAATTCTCGATGCGCGTCCGGAGTGGGCGGGACTGATGGCTTTACACCACGGCTCCATCGATGAACGTTCGCGCAATTTTGTGGAATCGGGGTTGAAATCCGGCTTGATCAAGCTTGTCGTTTGCACCTCGTCATTGGATTTGGGAGTGGATTTTCCCCAGGTGGAGAGGGTTTATCAGATTGGTTCGCCCAAAGGTATTGCTCGAACCATTCAACGGGCTGGGCGCGCTCATCACCGTATCGGCGAATCCTGCGAAATTACCTGCGTGCCTACTCACGCACTCGAATTATTGGAGTTTGCTGCGACGCGCAGTGCTATAGAAAAAGGCGAGGTGGAATCTCGCCCGCGTTTACAAAAGCCCTACGATGTTTTGGCGCAACATTTGGTGTCTTGCGCTGCAGGTGATGGTTTTATGCCCGCAGAATTGTTTGCGGAAATTAAAACCGCCACATCCTACCGGGATTTAACCTGGCAGGAATTTGAATGGGTGTTGGCTCTGGTTGAGCACGGTGGTCAGAACCTTAGCTCCTACAGCGAATATCATAAAATCGCCCGCGATCCTGCCGGGCGTTATCGAATTGTCACTCCGCGCCTCGCTCATATTCATCGCATGAATATAGGAACCATTCATTCGGATGCGCAGCTTAAGGTGAAATTTTTACGCGGCAAAAGTTTAGGTTTGATTGAAGAAGGTTTTATCAGTCGCTTAAAGAAGGGCGATCGTTTTGTCTTCGCAGGCCGCACTCTGGAATTGTTTCGCGTGGAAGACGATACAGTGCTGGTGCGCTTGAGTGAAAAAAGCAGTCGCGCCATCACCAAATGGCCCGGCAGCCGTTTGCCGATCTCGGAATCCTTGAGTGAGGAAATCCGCCAAATTCTGACAAGCGAAAAAAAAGCGCGACAGACATCGCCGGAATTAGCCGCAGTGGGGGTGATTCTCGAGCGCCAGGCACAATTATCCGCAGTGCCCGAATCGCACCAGTTATTGGCGGAAACATGTCGCACGCGCGAGGGATATCATTTATTTCTCTATCCCTTTGATAGTCGTCTCGTACACGAAGGTCTAGCGCCATTATTGGCCTATCGCTTTACCCGCGCGACCAGAGCGACATTTTCGTTAACCGTAAATGATTATGGGATGGAATTGCTGAGTCGCGAGGTCTTTCCGTTTGAAGAACTACTAAAGCCGGAAATTTTCAGCATTGAAAATTTAGCGGACGATATTTTAGCCAGCCTGAATATCAGCAGTATGGCTAAACGGCAATTTCGCGATATTGCGCGCATCACAGGTCTAGTCAATCAAAATTATCCCGGTCGTCGCCACCTTGCGCGTCAGTTACAAGCCAGTGCGTCACTTTTATTTGACGTATTTCAGCGTTATGAGCCGGACAATTTATTGTTGCGACAGGCGGAGCGGGAAGCTTTGGACCAGTTTTTTGAACAATCCCGCTTACAACGCACCTTACAAAGATTGGGATCCGCCGAATTGATAATTCGCCATATTCCCCACCCCTTTTGGATTTCCTTTGTTGACGGAGCGCGTATCGTCGCATTTGACCAATGAATCCATTGCCGAGCGCGTGGCAAAACTCGTCCGGCAGTGGTCGAAACCATGATCGGCGCGCATAGCCTATCCATACATGGACAAACCCTGAGCCTATTGCCGCAAAGAGCGCTCTATTGGCACGAAGAAAAAACGTTGATAGTGGCGGATGTGCATATCGGCAAATCCCAGACATTTCAGCGCGCTGGTATAGCAGTGCCGGGGCAGGTATTACAGGAAGATCTTAATCGTTTGACCCAGCTTGTATCGTCTGCATCTGCAGATCGTTTGCTGATACTCGGCGATTTTGTTCATCACCGCAGTGGTTTGACCAAACGTGTTTGTGAGGAGGTGGAGCAGTGGTGTGAAAATTTAAATGCGGAAATTATGGTAATCGTCGGCAACCACGATAGGCCGAATCGCCGTTTTTTATCTTCTCTGCCGCTTGTATTGCAGGAGCACGGTTGGGATTGTGGGCCATTTGGTTTTTATCATGATGAAGCGGATAAGCCTTCAAAATCAGATCAATTTTTATTTTTTGGTCACACCCATCCGGTGATTTTTAAGAATGGTTTGCGCTTGCCGGTATTTGCGTTTTATCGGACCCATTGCATTATGCCGGCGTTTAGTATTTTTACCGGAGGCTCGCCGCTGGAGCGGCGAGGGTTGGTGCAGGCATTTATTCCGTTGGAGGACGAAGCGGTGGCTGTTTTAACCTCACTCCCTCCCGACAATTAAAAACTATAAATTCGGCGATGGTGCTAAGCGCTCTGGTAAATGCTGGCGAAATTCGGCGGGATTAAATTGCGTCATATTTTTGCCTATTTCAAAACTGATGTCGTCTGCCAGTTGATCACTGAAGCGCGAGCGCAGCTCGCCTAACATATGAGGCTCCGCCACCAGTCCGAGCTTATAGAAAGAGCCGTTTTTATGTTCCGCTTCTAGAAAATGCGTAAGATCGCGGGCAAATTCCTGGATGCGTTTGTCTTTGGGGTTTGTGCGAGGTTGAGCGGAGCCGTGGTTGCGACGGCTGAGATTATCGCTGACCAAATCTTGTTCTGGCAAAATTGTGTCCGGTTGAATAAAGGTTTTGATTTCCTCCCAGTTTTTTCCCAATGGCTCGGTTTTAAAAACACGGGCTTTATGTGCATCGGCGGTTAGTATCCAAATTTCATTTTTCATAATGCCTCCGCTCGGTTAATTTGGAACGACTTTTAAAAAAGCGACAAAGGACAAATAGCCGCTTTTTATGAATTATCACTCTGCTTATGAAGTAAGACTTTATTCGCCCAGTTTTGTTGCAGCAAATACGACTATTGCAATTGGAATCCCGGGGTTGGGGTAAGTTCTGGTTTGTTAAGTTTTAATGGCGCGGACTTTTCTATAGGGCCATACTTGTCAAGAAAAACGCTAGCGGAGCAAATATGGAAAAACATCGTATTCACCGGGTCGGCTGGTTGCGAGCGGCGGTGCTTGGGGCAAATGACGGAATTGTGTCTACGGCGAGTCTGGTTATGGGGGTTGCTGCTGCCGGAAGCGATTCGAGCACTGTGTTATTGACGGGGGTGGCGGGATTGGTTTCCGGGGCCATGTCCATGGCGGCAGGTGAATACGTCTCGGTCAGCTCTCAGGCGGATACCGAAAAAGCGGATCTCGATTTGGAACGTCGCGAGCTGGAGCGCGACCCAGTGTATGAGCATCAGGAGATGGTGCAAATTTACATTAATCGAGGCTTGGATCGGCAGCTCGCGGAACAGGTCACCACGCAACTGATGGAACATGATGCTCTAGGTGCTCATGCGCGCGATGAGCTTGGTATCTCCGTCAATACTCGCGCCCGGCCAGTTCAGGCGGCGCTGGCGTCAGCAGCATCCTTTTCCTCTGGAGCCTCCTTGCCCTTGGCAGTCGTCTTACTGTCGCCGTCTGGAATATTGCAATGGACTGTCGCGGTGAGCTGCCTGCTGTTTCTCGGCCTGCTCGGTGGCATTGCCGCGAAAGCCGGTGGCGCACCGGTTGTGCGCGCGGCGCTGCGCGTCTGCGGCTGGAGCGCTCTGGCGATGGCCGCCACTAGCGCGGTGGGGAGCTTATTTGGCGTAGCGGTTTAGTTCTGTTCCCTAGAGACTATTTATGGCGCCAAGATAGTTTATGGCGCCAGGTTGGTTCACGGCACAAGGCTAGCCCGACAATTTTGGCTGGGTATAATGCCAGCCGTTTTTGTAAGGGTTGTCAGCGTCTGCGTCATGAGTTTTCTCGCCCGGCTTCGCCAGCAGCAAAGCCCTGTATCACCGGCAGGATTGCAACTTTGCTATTTCCTTGAACAGCGCGCCCCAGCAAGCCTGACTCTCACGTTGCGCTTGGCCACGGTCGAAAACGACCTGTTGCGCGAATTCGGTCAGCCCTATGAGATCCAGCCGGCGCACCTGCAATTGCCGCCGCCGTTTATCAATCCCCAAGATCTCGCCGTTTTACGCACCTTGATTCAGCAGGACAGCGGCTGGATCGGGCGCTCTGCTGGCGATCTCGGCGCGCCCGATGACCACTTCCTCAAGCAAATCATCGATACGCAAAAAAGCTTCACCGCCTCGTCCGCGGAAGGTGCTAAGGCGTTGCATTGGGGCACCCCAATTGAATTGATGCCCCAATGGCAAATCGATAGCGCCGGCGAGCAAAAATTGCTGTGGTCCTGCCCGCGCGGGGCTGAGCTGTGGGCGACGCACTCCATTGGCGTTGTAGTGCAAGGCCAGCAGGTGCGACCGGCCATCAGTAATCTGGTGGATAAGGCCCTCGCGGAAATTCGCAACTCGGTCGCAATCGCTCCTGGAGACCTAGAGCGATTTATCGAGCAATACCAGGATCACTGGTCAGAGCTTGGGCTACCACTGCCGCGAATACTCCACTCGCGCCATTGCGAGGCACATGTTCAATCCGTTCTCGCTTGTCACGCGGATGACACCTTTTCCGTCAGATTCCGCTATACGGCAGATTCGCTTTGTTTTTATTCAGACTGGGTAGAAGACGCGCGTTTTTGGACAGGCGAAGAGCTGCTGGTTGTCGCGCGGCAATGCGAGACAGAAAACACCGCTATTGCGCAACTTGCCCGCTATCTCGACAGCCACTTTGCCGGGCAACTGCGCCAAGAAGCATCCAATCGCTGGCGCCCTGCCGGCAAGCAGCAATGGAAACAGCTGCTGCTCGAACATCGCGCGCATCTGGAAAAACTCGGTTTAGTCGTCGACTTCGCTCCAGGGTTTCGCCACGCCTATGTGGCCCCCAGCCGCTGGCAGGTTGCTTTGGGACAGAAAGAGAACAGCTGGCAGCTCGAACTCGATCTGACGATTGACGAGAAAAAATACGACCTGTTAATGCTGCTTAAACGCTTGCGGGCGCTTAACCAAAGCCTGCAGGGGGATCACACCGAGCTGCATATCGACGGAAAAATCCTGGTGCTGCCCGCAGGTGTATTGGGCGCGCTGGCCGAGGAATTGGAAGATCTCAGCGAATGGTACGGCGGCGACGGTATTCCCCGCAGCCAGATGTATCGTTTGAACGAACTGCGCAAATCCCTGCCGGATGAGGCGGAATGGAGTGGCGAACTGACGCTGTTGCATCAGGCCGAACAGCTGCAGCAATCCCCGGAATTATTGGACCCCGCCGCCAGTGGCGTGCAAGCCGAACTGCGCTCCTATCAATGGCTGGGCGTGTGCTGGTTACAACACCTCAAACGCACCGGCTTTAACGGCCTGCTGGCTGATGACATGGGCTTGGGTAAAACCCTGCAAACCCTGGCGCATCTCAGCCTGGAGGAAAAACAGGGAGTTCTGGCCGCGCCCGCTTTGATCGTTGCGCCCACCAGTTTGTTATCCAACTGGGCGCGCGAGGCCAAGCGCTTCTGCCCGCATCTGCGGGTGCATATAGTCCACGGTGGCCAGCGGCATCAAAATTGGCCCAAGCGCGAACCGCATATATTGATAACAAGTTATAACCTGGTAGTGCGGGATCTGGATTTTTGGCTGCAGAAATCCCTCAGCTGGCTGGTGTTGGATGAGGCGCAGGCAATTAAAAATCCTGCGACACAAATTAGCCAATCTGTGCGCCAACTGCGTGCACAAAATCGCCTCTGTTTGTCCGGTACGCCGGTGGAAAATCATCTGGGTGAACTCTGGGCCTTGATGGAATTTCTCTGCCCGGGAGTATTGGGCAGTCAGCGACAATTCAAGTCCTATTACCAAAAACCCATTGAACAGGAAGGACGTGCCGACCGTTTGCAGTTGTTATTGCAACGGGTTGCGCCATTGCTGTTGCGACGCACAAAAAACCAGGTGGCGCGAGATTTGCCACCGAAAACGGTGGTTCAGCAACTGATTCCGCTTGGCGAAGATCAGAGCCTGTTTTATCAGCAGTTAAAACGGGAAGGTTGGAGCAATCTGGCCTTGGAGCTGGAGAAAGTCGATAACCCCGGCCAGAAACAAATTCTCCTGTTAACAGCTTTAACGCGTTTGCGTCAAGCCTGTTGCGATCCAAAACTTTTGCGCCAGGACAAGGTGTCGTCCGCAAAAACCGAATATTGTTTAGAGATGCTGCAGTCCTTGGTTGCCGAGGGCAGGGCGGCGCTGGTGTTTTCCCAGTTCACCAGTATGTTGGACATATTGGCGGAGGAGCTGGAGCAGCGGCAGATTTCCTATTTAAAACTGACAGGCCAGAGCCGCAACCGTGCTGAACTGGTGGAAGCTTTCCAAAAAGGTGAAGCGCCGGTGTTTTTGATCAGCTTGAAAGCGGGTGGAGTCGGTTTGAATCTGACGCGTGCGGATACGGTGATTCATTTTGACCCATGGTGGAACGCCGCCGCGGAAGAGCAGGCAGCCGACCGCGCCCACCGTATAGGTCAAACCCAGCCGGTGTTCGTTTACAAGTTAATTGCGGAAAACACTATTGAAGAGAAAATTGCGCAGCTGCAGGAAAACAAAGCCTTGCTGAGCGCGCAAGTCAATCGCCAGGCGCAAGACAGCGGTATCGAGTTCGCGTTGAAACTCGAAGATCTGTTGCGTTTATGGCAGGACGATGAAGTGTCTGTTTGATCTCGTCCGACAAAATAATAATTGGAGAACAAAAACCTTATGGCTGACATAGCAACTGTTGATTCTCAAGTAAGCCAGCAGGGACAGTTTTGCTTATTGGATTGGATGCTGGCTGAAAATTTTATTCCTTACGCAGCCTATGAAGATTGGCGTTACGGGCGAGTAGAAACGCTCGATGACGCTTTTACGCTCGCCCTGGACGATTTACGCCGTTTGTTACAGCAGGCACAACAAACCTGCCGTGAATTGAAATTGCAGCAGGAGGCGCAAACCTTTTACGCCTGGAATGGCCAGCAGCGTGCGCCACTGCGCATCAGCAAAGATGCAGAGTGGCACAACTTGTTGGCGGCGCGCTGGACCTCGCCCAAAGATGCGCCGCAAATGGACTTATTTATGGACAACTCCGCTGCCATTGCGGAGAACCAGGTGCTCGACGCCTTGGCCAACCGACAATTCGACAGCGCCAATGAAGCCTTGCAACGATTGGCCAAATTAAATGCCAGCCATCGCAAACTCGGTGGCTATCAGGATCTGATTAATTACGGGCTGCATTGCAGCGCCAATACCAATATCGAACAAGAAAATTTGGCAGCGGAATTTTACGGCCTCGACCAGGAAGTGGCGCCGCTTGCTAGCGAATTGTTGGGAAACAAAAAAAGAGATTTTCTCGCCTTTGCCTGGCGCCGGCTTGCCGATAATCTGCAGCAGCATGCGTTTTCTTCTGCAGAGCCGGATTTGCACATCAGCTACGCCTACAAACAAATTCCGGACTGGCAGGCATTGGTGCAAAGTCTGGAAAAAGAACCGGCGCTGTTTGACTCGCCTATATTGTTGGCGCGGCTTGCCCACGGCTTTTTTCAGTGTCAGCAGGTGAATGCGTTTTATCTTTTGTGGGGATTATTGTTCGAACGTTTCCCCAGCGACGGTGAGCGTCTGATCGGCCAGCAGGGCGAATTATTGGTGGAGCGCTGGGACCAATTTCTCGCTTTCGACGAAGATTGGCCCGCAGAGTTGTTCCTTGGATTTTTATTGATCCAGCAACCGGGATTGGTTGCGGTCATGGACAATCTGCCGGTTCTGCAGCGGGTGGAAATCGACAATGCCGTTAACCGCGCGGCGCTCAATCTGGTGCGCGCACGTTTGGCCGAGAAGGATGAACGTTCAGAGCGGGAGGCCTTAAAAAACCTCAGCCCGACCATGTTGAGTTTTTATATGAATAAACGCGACTGGTTTGCGTCTTTGAAAATGGGCGGGTATCGCAGGAGATAAAAAAGCCGTCCAACTGGACGGCTTTCTAATTCTATTCGTCTACGAAAATATCTTTATAGGAACAAAATATTGAAGCGTATATCACGGGGATCAGAACAAGAAAGCCCAAGCCCAGCGTGAATATCGCAAGAACAGCCAGGACCATCAAGACGAGACCATAAAGTAAAAAAGGCACCATATTTCTCCAGCAGCCTTTAAAACTCATGGACATCGCCTCAAACACGGGCACTTTGTGCAGCACTATAAGAGCGGGCGAAAACCACGCCGCCATAATGATCGGAGTGTAGAGAGCGAGAATAACAAGGCTAATAAGCGGAATGAGAAGGAGGTCTAAACTTCCCGTCGACAATGATAACAAGGGGGTCAGAACCATAACTGCAACCAAGGCGACAATTACAAGCACAAAGGTTGCTGCCATCAGCACCACACCTAGGAGCAGAAGCGGACCTAACTCTTCGCTGAATCCAGCAAATAAGTGGCTGATTTTCAGCGGCTCCCGGTCGTGCAGAGCTTTGCATCCCAGCATCAATCCACCGACCCACAAATAGGTTGTGAGCGAAACGACAAAATTGATCACCGGCAGTATGCTGAGCCCAACCATCAGCAAAATTCCAATAATCGTGATTGCGATCCAGATGCCTGCACCCTGTTTAAAATAATTAAACCCGTCGACCAACCACTGTACACCTTGACTGGCATTTACCGTGCGAGGGGCGTGGAGCTCAAACTCACCTTTTTCGTAAGGAACCGTGAGGTCTGCGTTTGGGGCAGAGTAGGGGTTTGGATTACTCATAATGGCTCCCTTGATTGATGGGGCACCCAAGGCCCTCCAACTCAAAAGTTTTCATATTAGCCGTTCTCCATTAATCATCGCTTAAGTCAACAGCGCGCACTTTGGTATCGAGGCCGCCGAACGCCTCCTGTAGCGCATCGAGAAATTCTTTTAATT
Organism: Saccharophagus sp. K07; assembly: GCF_014336955.1. Lineage (GTDB taxonomy): Bacteria > Pseudomonadota > Gammaproteobacteria > Pseudomonadales > Cellvibrionaceae > UBA5868. The sequence goes on from NZ_QRAI01000002.1 coordinate 591,996, forward strand.
CCATGGTCATGATAGAGAAGTCGACATCGAATTCTTCCGCCGCGCTTTCCGGGTGGCGATCTGTCGCTTTATCGAGAATGCGCTCGCTGAATTTCAGGCGTTTGATGGCCAACTCGTGATCGATCACACACTCGATGGAGTCCTGCCAAGTCAGCGCCAATTTGCGTACCGTCATATTGGTTTTTAAATGATTGAGCAATTCTTCCGCAGTTAAATCGTGCTTTTTGCAGCGAATCACTCGACCGTCGTCGCGTGGCGCTTCCAGTTCACATTCATCGCCCAAGGCAAATCCTGCAGGCGGTTGTGAATTGGCGAGCCAGTGGGTCATGGTCTGGCTGGGAATTTGTTTGGTGGCAAAAGGAATCACCGGCAAGCTGCCCACAACATCGCGCAAGGCGCTGAGCAGTTCTTCTGCACGTTTGGCAGACGATGCGTTGACCACGATCCAATTGTCCTGTGGCGCTATGTAGGCAAATTGCAATTGTGAGCGCACCAGCGCGCGTGGCAGCAGGGAAAAAATAATTTCTTCTTTGAGATTTTGTTTTTCCGCGCGGCCGACATTGCGGCCTTCTTCCTGACTTATGGCGGCAACTTTTTCTTCCAATTGTTCACGCACCACTGAGCCGGGCAGGATTTTTTCCTGGCGTTTGGCGCAAATCATCATATAACCGTTGGTGGCATGGACCAGTTGTTTACCGTGGCGCCCGAGCGGCGGCACCCAACCGTAAACAGAAAGATCCTGTTTGCCGCAGGGCTGAAATGCTTTTTGTTCCAGTGCTGCATCCAGCTCATCCGGCGATAAAGTAAAAGGTTTCGTCAAGCGATAGACGCGCAGATTTTTAAACCACATAAAAATTCGATTCCAAAAAATAAAAGCGCTGGCGATATGTTTTTATGTTCAAGGCCAGGCTGAAAAAATTGATGGTGTTTAAGAAAAAACAAGCCCGAAAATTCGGGCTTGTCGAGAAAAATTAGTATTGATAATGGAGCTTACATTTTTTCCATGACTTCGATGCCGAGCAATTCAAGACCCGCGCGCAGGGTTTGTGCAACCGAGTCGCTCAAAATCAAGCGGCTGTTGCGAATTTCTACGTCGACGCCGTCTTTCAGAATAGGACAGGCTTCGTAGAAAGTCATAAACAAACTGGCGAGATCATACAAATAAGTGCACAGCAAATGCGGCATGGCTTCTTGCGCAACCTGATCAACGGTTTCGCCGTATTGCAGAAGTTTCAGCGCCAGGGCTTTTTCCTGCGGCTCGACTAATTGCAGTTGTGCTTCCAACTCGGCGGGATTAATACCAGCTTTGCGGAAAATACTGCGAATGCGCGTGTAGGCGTATTGCAGATAGGGCCCAGTGTTGCCCTCAAAGCTCAACATCTGATCCCAATTAAATACGTAATCGAGCGTGCGCGTTTTGCTGAGGTCGGCGTATTTCACTGCGCCTATCCCCACTTTGCGGGCAACTTCGGCTTTTTCTTCGGCGGTGAGTTCGGTGTCCTGAATCACCTTGGATGCACGCTCCACTGCTTCGTGGAGAAGCTCGGCGAGTTTTACGGTGCCGCCGGTGCGGGTTTTAAACGGCTTGCCGTCGGATCCCATCATGGTGCCGAAGGGGCAGTGCTCCAGTTTGACTTGTTCAGAGGCAAAACCTGCTTTGCGTGCGATGGTGTAAACCTGCTGCATATGCAGAGCTTGGCGCGCGTCGCTGAACACCATGATTCGCGCTGCACCCAAGGTACCGACGCGGAAGCGAATCGCCGCGAGATCCGACGTGGAATAGAGATAGCCGCCGTCTTTTTTCTGCACGATCACCGGCGATGGATTGCCATTTTTATCGGCCAATTCCTGCAGAAATACCACCTGAGCACCCTGGTCTTCCTGGGCGAGGCCCTGGTTTTTCAGTTCTTCCACCAACACCGGCAGGTCGGGGTTGTAAAAGCTTTCGCCGCGCACATGCTCAGGTGTGAGCGACACATTGAGCAGTTCATAAATCTCTTCGCAGTGGGCGAGGGAGACTTCGCGGAATTTGTGCCACAGCTTCAACACTTCCGCATCGCCCGCTTGCAAACGCACCACATATTGACGGGCGAGGTCGGCAAAAGCCTGATCTTCGTCAAAGTGCTTTTTGGCCTTTTGATAAAAATGTTCCAGGTCTTGCAGTGCCAGTTCGGCGCGCTCGTCTTGCTGCAGCTGGGCTTCGAGTTCGGCGATCAACATGCCGAACTGAGTGCCCCAGTCGCCCACGTGGTTTTGGCGGATAACGTTATGGCCTTGGCTTTCCAAAACGCGCACCACGGCGTCGCCGATAATGGTCGAACGCAGATGGCCGACGTGCATTTCTTTAGCGAGGTTAGGACCTGAGTAATCCACCACAATGGTTTGCGGCTCCAGGCCCTGGGCTAAACTGGCGTAAGGTGGTTGGTCGAGCAGCAGCTTGGCAAGCCAGGCGGAGTCCAGGCTGATGTTGATAAAACCGGGACCGGCGATCTCGACTTTCTGGGCGATGCCGTCCAGTTTGAGTTCGGCGACGATCTTCTGCGCGAGTTCGCGCGGGTTGCTGCCCACTTTTTTGGCAGCGCCCATAGCGCCGTTGATCTGGTAATCTCCGAACGCGGGATTTTTGCTCGGCGCGACATGTGGTTCGCACTCGGCGGGAATTCCGGCAGCGAGCATGGCATTTTGAGCAAGCTCGGTGAGCAGGGCACGAATGGTCATAAATTGAACGTCTGTGATTTGGTGAGCAGGCGATTGTAACGGCCTCCCGGGTAGATGCAAGCTGCGGCAGAGGCAACAAAACAGGAGAGAGCGCATGACCGAAACAGGTGAAATCGCAGTGGAGCGGCGCGGTGCCGTTCTCGAACTGATGCTCAACCGGCCAGAGCGCAAAAATGCGCTCAACTTTGCCATGTACAGCCGCCTTACCGAGGAGCTGACCCAGGCGGCCAGGGATCCACAGGTTCGCGTGGTCATACTGCACGGCGCAGGCGGTAGTTTTACCAGCGGCAACGATCTGCAGGATTTTGCCCGCGGCTTGAATCTCTCTCCGGAAGATTCGCCCATAGTGCAATTTATGCTCGCCCTGCGCGACTTCCCCAAACCTTTTATAGCGGCGGTCACCGGCGTTGCCGTCGGCATTGGAACCACCCTGCTGCTGCACAGCGATTTCGCCTACGCCAGTCCCGCCAGCGAATTTCGTACGCCCTTTGCGCAATTGGGCTTGTGCCCGGAATATGCCGCCTCTTTGTTCTTGCCGCGTCTGGTCGGCCATAGAAAAGCCAACGAGTGGTTGATGCTCGGTAAGACCTTCAACGCCCAACAGGCGGCGGAGGCGGGCGTGATCAACGAAGTAGTTGAAGACCCGCTGGCGACTGCGCGCAAGGTGGCAGAGCAAATCACCCAAATGGCCCCCGCTGCCGTGCGCGCCACCAAGGCACTTTTGCGTCAACCGGTTGCCGATGATGTACGGCAGATCATGGAAGAAGAAATTCGCGTTTTCAGCGAGCGCCTGCGCAGCCCCGAATTTGCTGAAGCCGCTGCTGCATTTTTCGAAAAGCGCGCGCCGGATTTTTCCCGTTTTGAATAATTAAGGAGAGGATTTTATGTTGACTCTGGATTTTACTGGTTCAACGGTGCTGGTGGTTGGTGGCACCAGCGGTATCAATCGCGGCATCGCGGAAGCTTTTGCCAAACACGGCGCCAAGGTCGCAGTGGCGAGTCGCAATCCGCAAAAAGTGGCGGATACAGTGGCAGCCTTGCAGGAATTGGGCGCGCAAGCCACAGGATTCAGCGCCGATGTGCGTGACTACGATTCTGTGGTCGCGGGAGTAAATCAGGTAGTCGCAGCGTTTGGTCCTATCGATATTTTGATTTCCGGTGCCGCCGGCAACTTCCCCGCCATGGCGGACAAAATGTCGCCCAACGGCTTTAAATCGGTGGTGGAAATCGATTTGTTGGGCACTTACCACGTGGTGCGCGCGGTTTATCCGCATCTGCGCCGCCCGGGGGCGAGCATTATCAATATCTCCGCACCCCAGGCGGTGGTCGGCATGGTCGGGCAAGCGCATGTGTGTGCGGCCAAGGCCGGTGTCGATATGATCACGCGCACTCTGGCGTTGGAGTGGGGGGTAGAGGGTATTCGCGTAAACAGCATTATTCCCGGACCAATTGATGGCACCGAAGGTATGCGCCGCCTGGCGCCGACGCCGGAAATTCACGACGCCTGTCGCAAATCCGTGCCGCTCAAACGTATGGGCGTGCCGGAGGATATTGCCAACGCCTGCCTGTTTTTAAGCTCGCCCTTGGCTTCTTATATTCACGGCGTGATTCTGCCCGTCGACGGTGGTTGGGTATTGGGCGGATACGCGGCTGTGGCCTCCGCTATGGAACCGCTTCTGCGGGCGATGCCAGCAAGGGATAAAAATTAAGAGCCGACTAGGGATAAAGCATTAACGCCAAGGAATAACAACAATGAAAGCAGCGCTAAACTTTGTTTTTCTCGTTTTATTCGCCCCACTGACTTTTGCCGAAGAGGAGCGAACACGGGAGGAGTGGCGAGCACAGTTGGTGGAAGCTGCGCGGGAACAGACGCGCTACACCTTGCATTACGACGGTTCCTATCAGCGCATCGCCTATCCTATGGGTGATGTGCCGATTGATCGTGGTGTGTGCACGGATGTGGTAATTCGCGCGTACCGCGCATTAGGCAAGGACCTGCAGCAGCTGGTGCACGAGGATATGCAAGCGCATTTTGCGCTCTACCCGAAAAACTGGGGCTTGAGCCGACCGGATCGCAATATAGATCACCGCCGTGTGCCCAATCTGCAAACCTATTTCAAGCGCTTCGGGCAAAGTCTTCCGGTAACGGAAAATTCAGATTTGCAACCGGGTGATTTGCTTACCTGGATGTTGCCGGGTAATTTGCCGCATATAGGCGTAGTGTCCGACCGTCGCTCAGCCGACGGTAAAAGACCGCTGATTATCCATAATATTGGAGTGGGTGTGCAGGAAGAGGATGCACTCAATGTTGCGCCTCTTACCGGACACTATCGATTTATCCCATAAAAACGTCTGCTAGAATGCCGGCGTTTTTCCTTATTTGTGTGAGATTTATGGCTTCCATTTCTTCCAATGACGACACTATGGCCGAACAGTTGATTCTGAAATTCAGTTGTCAGGATCAGCCAGGCATAGTGGCATCTGTGGCGAGTTTGTTTTCCCTGCAGGGATTTAATATTCGCGAATCATCCCAGTTCGAGGATATTCACACGCGGCAGTTTTTTATGCGCACTGTGTTGGAGTCTGTCGAAGGCCCGAAAAAAATGGCTGATATCAAATCGGCATTTTCCGCTGTCGCCAAACGTTACGGCATGAATTGGGAAATTTACGATGGCGCCTACAAGCCGCGCATGGTGATTGCGGTATCGCAATGGGGACATTGTTTGAATGCGCTGCTCAACAGTTGGAAGCAGGGATCTCTGCCGGTGGAAATTACCGGGGTGATTTCCAACCACCGCGATATGCAATCTTTAGTTGAGTGGTACGGGCTTCCTTACCATTACGCGCCAGTGACCAAAGACAATAAGGCGGAACAGGAAAAACAAATTCTGCAATTGATCGAAGACACCAAAGCGGATTTTCTGGTGCTCGCGCGCTATATGCAGATTCTGTCCGACGACTTGTGCAAGCACGTGGCCGGTCGGGCGATCAATATCCACCACTCATTTTTGCCCGGTTTTAAAGGCGCTAAACCCTATCATCAAGCCTACGATCGCGGCGTGAAATTGATTGGTGCAACTGCGCATTACGTCACCGCGGAATTGGATGAAGGTCCGATCATCGAACAAGCGGTGGAGCGCGTATCACACTCGCAGACACCAGAACAATTGGTGGAACTCGGCCGCGATATTGAAGCAGTGGTGTTGCAACGGGCGGTGCGCTGGCATGCTGAGCACCGGGTATTGTTGAACGGCAGTAAGACTGTGGTGTTTTCGCCTTAAGCGGGAATCAAAAAATCAGCCGGGCGCAAAATAGCTCGGCTGATTTTTGTTTAGTACAGGCTGATAATCAAATCGTTCTTAATCAAAAACTGAATGGCAGCCACGGCGTTAAAACCGGGATCTGTCATGCGTGCATCCATTAATGCACTGTTGAGTGTCTCACCTGCGTCAATTGCATCGAGAACTTTAATCAAACCCACGTCCACTCTGTGCACTTCCACCTGTAATTTTGGCCGAATAATCACCACCTCTTGCGGCGATTCAACTGACAGTGGTTTTGCCGAAAATTGCGAGCTATGAGAGCGCCAAATATCGTAAATGGCGTAGGGAGAGGACATCCAAAAACACGCCGGATGCAATTGGATTCGCCGCGCGGCTAATTGCTCGGGGCTCAAATCGGTAAAAATCCGTGTGTTCATCGCCGTAGCATCAATCGCTTGCTTGGCTTTGAAACAACCGTAATCCAGTGTTGCTACATCGGGAAGATGTGGCAGCTTTTCTTCCGTGGGATAAAGCTCAAGGAAGGGCGCAAAGGGTTCGCCTATCAAGATAGGGTCAACATTTTGCGGTTGGCTTTGCAGAAAAAACGCCCGCGCAGCTTTGTTGAATTCCTCGTCCCCCATAACACCGACAGTGGTCGGATATACCGAGCGCAGAATATCAGTCAGCCCGCGCAAAGCGCGCTCACGATAAGCGGCAAATTGTTTGAGTGTGCGCGGAGAATTCGTCAGATGCGGAATTTCTGCAACCAGAGCGGGATCGAGTTCGGTACTGAACAAGGCTTTGGTAAAAGCCTCCTGAAAATTGGCAAGGCTCATAAAGTGACTTCCTTCACTTTCGGTTTGCGCTCGACCTCGGCAATGATTTGATCTGCCTTTTTCGCCTGCTCAACCAGCACGCTGAGTTCCGGCACATTTTCGTCCCATTCAATCAGGGTCGCGACTGGCGCGGGCAATTGCGTCAGCGCTTCGCGATACAGCTGCCAAACCGGTTTGCATATAGTGGTGCTTTGATCGTCCACCAGCAGAACGTAGTCGTCATCCAGTGGCATCAGGGAGTGGCCGGATAAGTGAATCTCTTTTACCGCCGCCAATGGGTATTGCTGCAGCTCTCTGAAAGGGTCTTTGCCCAAGTTCAGACAGGACAAATACAGGTTGGTGATATCCAGCAACAGCCCGCAGCCGCTGGCGCGCACCAGTTCGGATAAAAACACACCTTCACTGAATTCGTCGTCGAGGCTCAACAAGCGCGCCGGGTTCTCTACCAGAATGCGCCGGCCCAGGGTGTTCTGCACAGTGCGCACGTTGAAACTCACCTGGTCGAGACTTTCCAAGGTGTAGGGCAGGGGGAACATGCTGTGGAAGTAACCGCGCTGCCAGCGGCTCCAGGCCAGATGGTCGGAGAACTGGGCAGGTCTATAGCGCTCTACCAAGGCCGCTATATCTTGCAGATGTTTGCTGTTGACGCTCTCGGCAGACCCGAGTGAAAGGCTGCGGGAATTCATGGCGAGAGGGTAAATGGCGGCAATCCGTTCCAAATAGTGATGCGAGGCACCGCCTAATCCCAGGTAGTCTTCAGGATGAATTTCCAACCAACCCACATCCGGCTGTGAGTTGAGGATCTCCTGATAGTGTTGTGGCCGCAGGCTGATGCCCGCTCGCTTAGGTAATTTTTCCATGATTAGCGGCGATGAGGACCTCTTAGAATGGGCTCGATTATAGATCGAATCAAAGCCGCCCATTCAAGAGTTTATGGCACAACTGGTCACAAATTCGGCTCGAATGGGTGCGTTGCGGAATAACAACGCACCCAAATGTGCTACAGATCCGTATTGGCGGAGCAGAATTTGCGAATGAGATGCTGAGTGGAGGAGTCCCAATCGCCAGGGATATCAGTGGTTTCTATGGCGATATTTACGTGGGTACCCAAAAGTTTGCCCAGCTCAACGCCCCATTGGTCGAACGAGTTGATATCCAACAGAACACCCAAGGTATAAACCTTGTGTTCGTAAGCGGCGATCAGTGCGCCGAGGGTTTCTGGAGTCAACTGCTCCAGCAGCAGGGTGTTGCTCGGACGGTTGCCCGGATGAACCTTGTGCGGCGCCAGGAAAGCGATCTCTTCATCACTAAAGCCTTGGGCTTTCAGTTCTGTTTTGGCCATTTCCAGGCTGCGACCAGTCAAAAGCGCCTGACTTTGCGCAACGCAGTTGGCAAACAACAGGCGGTGCTGATGCTTCAGATTGTCGTGGCCTTTGAGGGTGGCAATAAAGTCGATGGGCACCAGACTGGTTCCCTGGTGGAGCAACTGGTGGAAGGAGTGCTGACCGTTGGTGCCCTCGGTACCCCACACAATGGCGCCAGTGGGATAGTCCACGGGTTTGCCATCGCGGGTTACGCTCTTGCCGTTGCTCTCCATCTCCAGCTGTTGCAGGTAAGACGGCAGCAGGGCGAGATGGTGTGCATAAGGCAGTATGGCCTGGGTGGTGGAACCCATAAATTCGCCGTACCAGAACATCAACAAGCCAAGAATCACCGGCAGGTTCTTCTCCAAGGGCGCTTCGGCGAAGTGTTTATCCATGGCTTCTGCGCCAGCGCGCAGACGGTTGAAGTTATCCATACCCACAGCAAAGGCGATGGACATGCCGATTGCGGACCACAGAGAGTAACGCCCGCCGACCCAGTCCCAAATTGGGTAGACATTCTCTTCGGCGATACCGAATTCCACTGCTTTATCAACGCGCGAAGATATGGCTACGAAGTGTTTGGCCAGATCCTGCTGGGCGCAGCCAGCTTCGAGCATCCAGGCGCGCGCACTCAGAGCGTTTTCGCGGGTTTCCTGGGTGGAGAAAGATTTAGAGGCAACCAGGAACAGGGTAGAGGCCGGGTTGAGCTTGGCCAGCAGATCACTTAGCTCAGCACCATCAATATTGGCGACAAAGTGAACATTTACTTTGTTGAGGTGATAGGGAGTCAAAGCTTTGGCCACCATGCGTGGACCGAGGTCGGAACCGCCGATGCCGATATTGACTACGTCAGTGATTTTTTCGCCGGTATAGCCTTTCCAGGATCCGCTGTGCACAGCCTCGATCAGGCCGGACATTTTGGCCAGCGTTTCCGCGACGGCTTTTTGTTCCGGGGTGGTGGGGGCGCCAGTGTGGCGCAGCGCGGTGTGCAGGGCTGGGCGGTCTTCGGTGCCGTTGACGTGCTCACCTTTCAACAGGCGTTTGATGGCGCCGCTCAGATCCGCCTGACGGGCAACTTCCAGCAGAAGTTGCAGGGTTTCGGTCGTAATGTGGTTCTTCGAGTAATCCAGTTCAATGCCGGCAGCGCTGACACTGAAGCGGGCACAGCGATTAGTATCGTCAGCGAAAAGCTGGGCCAAGGTCTGGGATTTCCAGATCTCTCGATGCTGTTCCAGTTGTGGCCAGACGGTATATCGATCAGAAAGTTTGCTGTAGGACATGAAATACTCCGGGATGAGGGGTCGGTCAGCATTGCCCCATCGTTTGTTTAGTAGGCACGCGTTACGGAGAAACGCGCGAGGTCGGCCATGGCCTGACGGTATTTATTGTCAGGCATGACCCGCAAAGCTTCAGCCGCAGCTGCGGCATGTTCCTGCGCCTTGCGGCGAGTGTACTCCAGGCTGCCACATTCCTTTACCAGCGCCAGTACGTCACGCAAATGCTCCACACCTCCATGAGTGATCGCCTCCTGAATCAAAGCTCGTTCGGCGCCTTGCGTATGCGCTAGTGCGTGAATCAGTGGCAAGGTCGGCTTACCTTCTGCAAGGTCGTCGCCGATGTTCTTGCCCATGGTTTCCTGATCGCCTTCGTAGTCGAGCAGATCGTCGACCAATTGAAAGGCGAGCCCGAGATGGTGGCCAAATTGCCAGGCGGCATCGCGCTGCTGCTGAGGAGCGTCCGCCAGAACGGCGGCGGTGCTGCAGGCGGCTTCAAACAGCGCGGCGGTCTTTTTATGGATGACGGCAAAGTAATCCGCTTCGGTAACCTGCGGATTTTTCGCGTTGATCAATTGCTGGACTTCGCCTTCGGAGATGACGTTGGTGGTATCCGACAGAATGGCCATGATCTCCATGCTGCCCAGGCGCACCAGCATCTGAAACGCGCGCGAATAGAGAAAGTCGCCGACAAGAACGCTGGGCGCATTGCCAAACTGGGCGTTGGCGGTCGGTTTGCCGCGGCGCAGATTCGACATATCCACCACGTCGTCGTGTAGCAGCGTAGCGGTATGGATGAATTCAATGATGGTGGCCAGCTCGATATGGCGGCGCTGTGGGTACTCCAGACAATTAGCGGTCAGCAGCACCAAAATGGGTCGCAGCCGCTTGCCGCCGCTGTCGACTATGTAATGCCCAATGTTTTCCACCAGGCCAACGTCGGAATGCAATTGTTCAATGATCAAATCGTTGACCGCAGATAAGTCGTCAGCGATAGCTTGTTGAAAAGGCAGCATCTGGAAGGATTTCTTATGGCCTGGATTTTGGGGGTGGATGCTAGGGGGGCGGTCCCTGACTGTCAAGGTTTGCGCCTGTGGCGGGCTAAGCGGCACCTAGCTTGGACGAGTGATTTTAGCTGATTTCCGGCAAAACCTCGTTTCACTGTTGTTAAGATGCGCCGGCCGGTTTTGCAGGCGTATTCGGCTGATGAGGGAGTGCTTATAGTCGAAAATAGACTAAATCAGGAGCGGTTCGACATTAGGATAAGTTCTGGGCAGCTCAATAACTGCCACATGGCAATCAAGATTGGCCTCGCCGATAATTTAAAAATGTACCGATCGAGTGTATCAGGGAATATGAAAAAGCATTTTAAATGGCTAAGTCTCGGATTTTCTCTATTTGCTGTTTTGGCATTTATTTGTCAAACCGAAATAGAAGAGTCTTATTATGTGTGGCGCTTTGATAAAATTGCAGGCGTAGAAAAGGTGGAAAAATACTATAACTACGAGGGGCATGTCGTCTGGTCAGCTTGAAAAGCTTAACAAAGCGCCTACAGGATAGGCGCTTTTTATTTGTATTTACCAATCACTTACTCGCATCCCAAACCCGCCCGGAGGCAGTTCCGCTTTTTTCAACCAGAAAAACCTCAACCGCAAATACCTGATAGGTTGGATCGTCGCTGGCGTCGAAGTTATTTAAGTCAGGGAGTTTCCAGCCATTTTGTTCCCAGGCTTTTGCGTGGTCGGCAAAAATAATTTTGTGATCGACACCGAGCGGCATTTGTTCTTTGGGTTTGCTCCAATATTGGTAGAAAGTTGCAGTGTTGTTGATGGATGGTTTTTCTTTGCGAACAGTGCGGTAGGTGGTGTACTCGACGCCATTGCTGACAAACGTAATTCCTTGTTCACCACCTTGTGCCGGTGTGCGCACCCAGCGTTGAATAATGTAGTACTCAACCAAATGCGCAGGATCCTGGTGGTCCATTTCTTTGTTGTAGCCCCAACCGTAGAGCGTTACATAGCTCGCACCTGAGTCTTCATTAAGGTGGTAGCCGATTACGCGATTTTTATCGCCGTGTTCCCAACCCGGGCCGCCGACATAGTTGTAGTTGCCGCCAATCCAATTAATGGTGAAATTTCCTTGCTCGTCTAATTTAAGCGATGCCTCACCACCGTCTTTCCAATGGGTAAAAAACACATTGCCTACATGACCTGTGGCATGGCTTTGGGTAAGCAGTGTTTCGCCGCTAAAGCGCTGGGTATACGCCTTGAATTTGGTGATCGGTGGTTTGCCGCTATTTGTTTTGCCGGTATCTGAGGTAACAGCCGCTGGCGGAGTTGAGGTGCAGCCCGCAAGTCCCATGATCATGGCGCAGGCAAGGACAGATTGTGCAAAACAGCGTTTCATAGGGTTCTCCAGGTGTCAGCAAACGGGCTGTGTTTATGGTTATGTGAGTTTCGCCTGGTGGCTAAGGGATGCATTATAGAAGGCAAAAGGGAACTTGGCTGATTTTTGCTAATTAAGCGACCACTCGCTTTTGCCGAAGAAGCTTTGGACAAGCGAGTGGCCTCCTCGATGCTACGATTTATGCCGGGGTTCTTGCTGTTTCATCATAGTTTTGGCAACCAAACTATCCGGAGTGATATTGCTTGCGGCAATTTGGGCTTTATTTTTCAAGCCGGAAATCACCATGTCATCACCGTTCATCAGGGCATCAAATCCGTCTTTGGCGACTTTGGCAGGATCTGCCAAATCCTGTTCGAGTATTTTGGAATCTTCCATATGGGCCTTGCGAAAGAAATCCGTATCGGTCGCGCCGGGCAATAAAGAAGTAATGGTCACGCCGGAATCGGCCACTTCTGCGCGAATAGCTTCAGTAAAAGAATGAATAAACGCTTTAGTGCCGTGATAGACCGCCTGATAAGGGCCGGGGACTTTGCCGGCTATGGAGGCGACGTTAAGAATTTTTCCTTCGTGGCGCTGGACCATTTCACGTAAATACAATTTGGTAAGAACCAGATAAGCTCCTATATTGAGCTGCAGCATATCCAATTCGTGCTGCACGTCCGTTTCGACAAATTTTCCATAAAAACCTTGCGCAGCGTCGTTAACCAAAACGTCGACACTAATGCCGAGCTGATGAATTTCCTCATATATCTCAAACGGTGCTTCGCGTCGAAACAGATCCTTGGGCAAAGTAACAACTGAAATGCCATAGGATTGCGCAAATTCATTCGCTACCGCCTTTAGATCGGCTTCGGTACGCGCTACCAGGATCAGGTTATAAGCATTCTGTGCAAATATTTTTGCTAATTCATAACCGATACCACTGGTGGCGCCAGTAATCAACGCATATTTGGGTTGAAGATGCGAGACCATAGTTACCTCCTGCGTTTTATAGGTGGGAAGATAATAAATGTGACTTCGTTGTGAAATTAATGTTCTATGGAAATTGCAAGAAATGGTTTGAACGTGCTAAGGATGGGCTAATAGTGCTAGAAATGGATTATTAAAACTCCTCTAAATAATTTTCAAATTTATGTAAAGTCTTCATGTCTTATGTCTCGTTCATCTGTTTTTCAATTAAAAATGCTTTGTTTTCCGCGGTTTTATGGGTTGGCATACAAATCGCAAATCAAGTGCCGTGCAAAAAGAAATGAATCATAGGTGATGGCATTAACAAAATTATTCTCCATCGCGATTCGGTATTTAAAGAAATAGATGAGGTGAAGATATGAAAACGTTTAACATAAAAAAATTGGCAATTTCAGCGGCGATTGCAAGTGTGGCTACATTAGGTGTTTCTGCCATGGCGGAGAACACCGATGTCGATCAAAGCCAGGTGCAGCAGGTAGAGGAAATTCAATCCACGACCTACCCTGAAACTTCTTCAGATCCAAGCTTTTCTGAGTCTCGCTCTGGCAATCCGGGATCATCGCTCCCATCCAATATCAACACTGAGGATGAGACCGTAACGAACCCTAATGTTGAAGGTTATTCAGACCGTTCTGATATGAGTGGTCCCGATATGGAAGGTACTCAGGACAGAGTTAGTGGTCAGCCCGCCATTGAACAATCTCAGCCAGCAAGTTCGAGCCCATCGAGCTCCAGCCAACTTGCAGCACAAGCTGAAAGCTCCATTCAATTTGAACCAAATTCCGTCAGCTTGACCCAGCAAGCCGAGCGCGAATTGGAGAGAGCGTCACAACAGCTCGATAAAAGCAAGCCTGTTGCATTGATCGTTGCGGTTGACGATGCAGCGTCTGCCGGATCCAGCAGCGCAGGTATCAATCAAGATAGCTCAGCCGGTTATCCCGCTCAGGATTCAGTAGCCGGTACTGGCGCTGGCATGGGCTCTGACCCGGCGCAGACTCAGCAGGAAAATCGATCACAGCTGGTTTCCATGTACCGCGCGGAAAATATCCGTGACTATCTGGAAGAAAAAGGCTTTAACGTCGTGCAATGGAATCTGGAAAGCGAGTCTACGGGTGCCCAGAATATCGGTGTATCCCGACTGGATAACCGCGCTGATGCCCAAAGTCAGGATGTTCAGCAGCTGCGAGTGGTAGTCAGTGGCGAAATCGCGACTGAAGGTCTGAGCGGTGCGGCTGACTTTGAATAACGATTGGCTTGAATAAAAGGGAACTCCCAAAGGGAATTAACCGAAACACCCGGCCTGCAGGCTGGGTGTTTTTTTGTAGGCCCGAGATTTTTTGCTGATTTAAGAGCGTCGGGCTTTGGCGTAGAATGGGTGCCTTGCAACCTTTTAGTGGAGAATCCTTGCATGAAAAAGATAGTGTTGGCAGTGGTCGCTAGCATTATGTTGGTGAGTTGCTCATCGGCTTATTACAAAACCATGGAAAAATTTGGCGTCCACAAAAGGGATATTCTGGTGGACCGTGTTGAGGATGCCCGGGATTCTCAGCGTGAGGGAGAAAAACAATTTGCATCCGCGCTTGAACAATTCAAGTCTGTAGTGGCTGTCGATGGCGGAAATCTGGAAAAAGTGTATGACAAGCTCAACGGCGAGTATGAAAAAAGCAAAAGTGCCGCCGATGACATCCGTAAACGCATAGACGATATAGAATCGGTGGCCAATGCTTTATTCAAAGAATGGGAAAGTGAGCTGAAGGACTATACGAACAAACAACTGCGCGATGAAAGTCAGAGGAAGCTCAAAACCACCAAAACAAAATACCAGCAGTTGCTGGCTACAATGCGCAAAACCGAGAGCCGCTTGGATCCAGTGCTGAAGGCGATGAACGATCAGGTGTTATACCTCAAGCATAATTTGAACGCGCGTGCGATTCAGTCGCTGAAGCAGGAAGTTGTAAAAATTGACAAGGACGTGGATGTGCTGCTCGCTGCGATTCGCAAATCCGTAGCGGAAGCAGACGCATTTATTCGAGAAATGAAAGAATAATTCAAAGCTGAATAAAAAGCGCCTCCAGGCGCTTTTTTTATGCCGAGAATTTATCAAATAAATACAAATCTGGCATTAAAATCGCTGCTAACTCTCCGAAGTTCACACTATCGCCTTAAACGCAGCAGGCGATTAACGAAACAGGAGAGAGGTAGATAGCATGAAAATGAAATTAAAAACTCTTGCAGCGACAATGCTTGTGGCTGGTGTGCTTACCGGATGTAATGATCGTGCAGAACGCAGCGCATATACACCTCCGGAACCATCAGCAGTAGAAGATTCCACAATCGCGGAGACAGATCGTCAAAATCCCATTACGAATCGCGATGCAGTAGGTGATGGCAATTATGACGATGGTCGATACGGATCAGCCGCGCAGCGTGACAGAGATCTGGCTGAAATTGATCACCATGAAGTCGTGAAATTCAAAGGCGCCACTATGGAGCCCGCGTCTGAAGACAAATTGCAAGGCTTGGTTGAGTCCTTGGATAAAGACAAACCTGTTGAAGTAATTGTTGCAATAGAGGAAGGTGCGATCCAATCCCAGCCTCCAACTGCTCCTGGCGCAGTAACACCAGATACCGCTGATCCGTCTCAACAAACTCAAACCGGTGCGGCTTTTGCCGAACAGGTGGATGAATTGAGAACGTTTATGCAAGAACAAGGTGTAAAAGTTGTGCAATGGCGCTTTGAAGGGTCATCGCAAGATCCTGCATCCATTGAACAGCCTGGTTTAACCCAGGACCAGCAAATGGAAATGTCTCAGGAAGATATGCAACAAGTTCGTATAGTAATTTCCAACGACTTTGAATAAAACATAAAAACAGAGTTTTCCTCCCCTAATGAGGGGAGGATCTTTATAAACATGGTGGTAAATAAAATATCGGCGTCGCTATAACCAAGGTTGCAATTGCAGATGCCCAATATAAGCCCGCCGCAATTTTTGCTGCTGCTCTCCAGCACCAAATGCCCGCCCAAAATAAAAAACCACCAATAACAGCGGCGCTTATAATCAGCGCTGTATTAAAAACAGTCGCAGCGGTGAATCTACCTATATCGGCAAACCGGTAATTGCAGTAGAGCGAAAGGGCTGCATAAATGGCGACAAACCAAACGCTCCAGATGCCAAGACCAATAACCAGATGTGCAGGATGGGACGGCGATAATTTCACGCAGCACCTCCAGCAAATACGCCAAACGCCAACCAAAACGTGATCACTCTATACAACCACAGGGGATACAAAACGGAGACTTCATAAGGCTGGTTTGCGCTGATATAACCCCGTTTGGCTCGAATGGCCTGGAGAATAGTGGCGATCGCCATAATCGCGCCGTGTAGCGCCAGATACGAAAACAGCAGCAATAAAACCGAGTCATGCGCCGATGATCGAGGCTGCAGATCTGGCAAAAATGCCCAAGCTAAACTTAGCAAATGGCACATGCCCAGTAGGCCGACCAGCCATAACCCAACACCAAAAGACTGACTATTTCCGCGGTGCAGACGCTGTCTTAGAGCGTGGTAAATGACTACCGCCAAGGTGAGAAAAATCCCGCTGATCAACAATAGCGGAAATGAGACAGGATGTTCCGCTGGCGTTGTCCAGGAGGGCGCAACAGTCCATAAATAAAACCAGCCAAATAACAGAGAAAGATAAAAACTGCCGTCCGCAATTAATGACACCACTGCGCCCCAAACGCCAACGCCATTTTGTGTTCGGGTGTAAGTCGGAATATCCGCTAAGTCGGCAGGGCTGGTTTTAGGGTGGCCGGAATTAATCCAACTCCAGCGGAAAATCAGGGCAAAACTCGCCACAGCGGCAAGCGCTGCCACAGGATACCAACGCGCCAATAAGCAGATGCAGACAATGGCAAGAGCGCTGGCAAGCTGCAGCGGTAGCCAGGAATTGCTCGGAATACGAATCAGCTCGCGCACTTGCGCGTCACTGTTGCTGGTGCCGAGAATTTCCCGATGGTCGTCGATGGCGCGCGCCAAATAACCTTCGCCCTTGGCCAAGGAATCCGCCAAATCCGGTTTTGTCCACAACGGATGTCGATCGTTAATATGCGGAATGCTGACGAAATTGTAGGAGGAGGGTGGTGTCGTGGTTGCCCATTCGAGCGTATCCGCATTCCATGGATTGTGTTTGGCGCGACTGCCAAAACGAAAATGGAGAAAAAAATCCAGCAGAATAATTCCAATACCGAGCGCCATAATAAATCCACCGATAGAAGACAGCAGATTCAGCCAATCCCAGCCAACGCCCGCAGGGTAGGTATAAACGCGCCGCGGCATACCGAGCAGGCCGGTGAGGTGCATCAATAAAAACGTTGCGTTAAAGCCGATAAATGTCAACCAAAAACCCCAGGCACCGAGTGTTTTTGACGGCATTTTTCCGGAAAAATGTGGCAGCCAGTAATAAAACCCGGCGATCAATGGAAAAACCATGCCGCCGACCAAAACATAATGCATATGGGCAACGACAAAATGAGTGTCGTGCACCTGCCAGTCAAACGGCACAGTCGCGAGCATAACGCCGGTCAAACCGCCGCAGACAAAAATCACCAGAAAACCAAAAATCCATAACATCGGCAGGCTGAACACCACGCGCCCACTCATTAAAGTCGCCAGCCAAGCAAAAATCTGAATACCGGTGGGTATGGCGACCAGCATGCTGGCAACGGAAAAAAATGCCTGCGCCAACTGTGGAATTCCCACGGTGAACATATGGTGAACCCACAAGCCGAAACTGATAAAACCCATGGTGATCACGGATAAAACAATCCAGCCGTAACCCACGAGTGGCCGCTGAGCGAAAACGGGAATTATGGTGGACACAATGCCTGCCGCCGGCAGAAACAGGATGTAAACCTCCGGATGACCAAACAACCAGAACAGGTGCTGCCACAACAGCGGATCACCACCGCCTTCCACTGCAAAAAAGATAAGGCCGGCAGAGCGCTCCAATTCCAACATAATGCTGCCGAGAATCAGCGGCGGAAAACCGAACAAAATCATCAGTGCCATGCCGAGGATGTACCAGCAAAACACCGGCATTTTGTAGAGCGTCATACCGGGCGCACGCATGCGCAAAATGGTGACGACCAATTCCACTCCGGCAGAAACCGCCGAAATTTCCACGAAGGTAATACCCAGTAGCCAAAAATCCGGGCCGCGATCCGGGCTGAAAAATCCGTCGCTCAGCGGTGTATACATAAACCAGCCGGAACTCGGTGCCATATTCCACAGCAAACTGGAGCAGAGAATGATGCCGCCGAATAAATAACAGAAATAACCGAGAGCGCCCAACCGAGGAAAAGCCAAATCGCGCGTGCCGATCATTTTCGGTATCAAATACATCGCCAAACCTTCCAATACCGGAATGGCGAATAAAAACATCATCACCGTGCCGTGCATGGTGAAAATCTGGTTGTACAGGTGGGGATCTATAAGAGTTTGTTCCGGCAACGCCAGTTGGGCGCGCACCAGCATCGCCAGCACTCCGCCGATCAGAAAAAAAACCGTCCCTGTAATCATGAAACGTATGCCGACGGAAGTGTGGTTCACTCCCGCCAAAGTGCGCCACCCCGGCGGATTTGACCAGATTCGCTCCAACTTTTCGTGCAGGCTGGAATCAGTCACCATTGGCTCCCTCCTGCCAGCGGCGAAAATCCTTGAGTGAATGTGCCATCACCACGAACTGCATATGCGCGTGGTGCAACCCACAGAATTCCGCACACTGGCCGCGATACAGTCCGGGCTCGTCTGCTTGCAGCCGCAGAATGGTGACGCGACCGGGCACTGCGTCGAGTTTGCCAGCCAGTCGCGGTACCCAGAAGGAGTGCAAAACATCAGCAGTGGAAAGATGAATATCCACCGGCTGACCTACCGGAATATGTAACTCGTTACGCAAGCGGAGGCCGGTATCGGGATAGTGGATTTCCCAATACCACTGGTGACCGACAACGTTAATGCTCAAAACGTTGTCTGCGCTCGGGATGGGCAACATGCGGTAGCCGGTAGGTACGCTGACGAACAACAAGGCTGCGATGGTGAACAGAGGCAAAAGAACACCTCCGCCGATAATCCAGCGATTATGGTGGATCGGTTTATCGTTGTCGGCTGGAGCTCTGCGCAGAGCGAACCACCACAGGGAAATCACGGCGATAAATACCAGGGAAAACCAAGTAAACATGCCCCACCAGAGTGAGGCGGCGCCGCTGGCGGACGGGCCGGCGGGATCAAGAGCGGAGTAGGGGCCGGAGCAAGCGGTCAGCAATACCGCGGCGGCGCTAAGCAATCCAAAGCGAGGAACCTTATGGATCACGAACCCATTATCAGTCGCATGTCCCTCGGCGCTCATCCTATCCATCCCATGTTGATTCATTTTCCCGTCGCTGCGCTGATTGGACTGATCGCGGCGGACAGTGCTTATTTGATTACGAGTGATTTTTTCTGGGCGCGCATGGGCTTGTGGCTCAGCGGTGTGGGTGCCTTTGGCGGTTGGATTTCCGGATTTGTCGGTTTGGTTGATCTGGTGACCGTGCGTCGCATCCGCCGGCTGATCACAGCTTGGTGTCATGCCACTCTCGCGGTAATGCTCCTCTCCCTGGCATCGCTCAATTGGTTGCTGCGCCTCAATGGCGCGGAAGACTATATCTGGCCTTGGGGATTGTATGTGTCGCTTCTGACAGGCGCCTTGATTGCAGTGACCAGTTTTCTCGGCGGTCAACTTGTCTATGAACGAGCGGTTGGCGTGGACATTGAAGTGGCTGTGGAACGCTCGGCAAAACATTGAGCGGCTCATGGCAACATATCCTCGGCCGGTTTAGCCAATACAACCCAAAGAATTCCTCCAATCAGCACCCATAGCCCAACATTCAGCATGCGACACCAGCGCACTATGGGTTTTTGCGTGCGCTCCTGCGTGTGTAGCAACAACAATCCCGCCAGCGTATGACACACGGCTAGCCCAGCCACCAAAGTGAGTTTGGCGATCAGCCAGACTTCTGTTGTGCGGTTGAGCAGAAAAACCACGGTGCCAGACATAATCGCCAGCAGCGCGGCGGGAGTGGCGATAGTGGTAAAGACAAAACGCGCGACGCTGCCGTATTTGTGTTCAGGCTCGCTGATTTCGATACCGCGCGAATGAATCCCTGCAATCAAGGCCGGAAGATAGAGCAAAGTCCCACACCAGAAGATGAGGGCGATGATGTGCAAGGCGAGAAACCAGATCAACGAACGTCTCCATTAGCGGCGCCATGGAAACATAGGCTGGCGCAGCTTTCGGTTCCGTTCGTTATCCAACAGGTTTTTCCGAGAAGGCGGTGAGATTAAGGAACTATGCCGAAGGGGGTCAATTAGCCCATACGTTCCATCAGTTCTTTAACAGCAAATCCGCCACCGCCAATCAAAACGCCGAAATAAACGATGGCGGCGATATTTGCCAAATGGCCGAACAGAATTGCCACACCATCCCGCTGTAACAATCCAATTGCGTAAAACAGCAGTGCAATACCCGGCACAGTGTTGCTAAACGGAATAAAACCGAATGGAGCCATTAATAAAAGGGCCGCGAGAATAAATACCAGGTTATTGAAAATATCTGCCACGCGCCCTTCGGCCAAAGCTGCAAGGCGGTGAGCGCGGCTGACCTTCTCCAAACGGCGCACCCAGGTTAAACCGCGCATCAGCGCCGGACGCAACTTGTCGGCAGGTAAGGGGCGCTCCCGGACCTTTTGCGGCAGCCACATAGGCCGGTTGAATAAACGGCTAATTCCCACCAACAAAATAGCCGCTCCAAAAACCGTGCTGACACCCGGAATGGACACAGGAATCAGAAACACCAGGGTCAATAACGCGCTCATCAACAACAAACCCTGCGCCCCGAAGCGATCTGTGATTTCGCTCAGTCTGAATTTATCTTCCGGCAGGTTTTGAATAATGTCTTCCATCTGATTGCCCAGCGACTGGGGAGCGGCCTTATCGGTCATTTTCAATCCTCAAAATGAATTGTGTCTCACAGAGGATTTAGCAGGCTTTGTGCCACTCACATAGCCATCTCTGTTATCTGAAAACTACATCGATTAGCGATATGCTCGCGCAACCATTGGTGCGCCGGGTCGCGATGAAGCCACTCGGGCCAGAGCATGACTAATCTCGAAGCTGGGCGTTTCGAAGGGTGGCTCAACCGATTGCAGCGCGGCGTGTGTGGGAGGCAAGTGGTCACAGTCTGCAGACAATGGATTCCCGCTGTCGCGAGAATGACGAAGGGGAAGGTTGATTACGAGTCCCTCTGTCATTTCGCGTAGCGGGGATCCATGCTTGATTCGTGGTCACGAAAGCCCACTTGGCCTGTCATCTTCGCGCAGCGGGGATCCATGCTTGGCTCGTGGTATGAAAGTCCTGTCATCCTTGCGCAGCGGGGATCTATGCGCTTGTTAGGTTGATCAGTCTGCTTGAATGTCTGTCATCCTCGCGCAGCGGGGATCCATGGGCGAGGGAGTGCTGACAGGGCCATCCGTAGCGGGTTGAAGCTCCAGCAAAGATTGTCATTCCGGTCCTTTCACTCCTAAAAGCGTAACCCAGTCCCGCGGTCTGAACTCTAGCCCTGGCAGTCCACCCGCTTTTCTGGGAGAATGCGCGACTATTTTGCACAGATTTTGTCCAATTCCCTTCTTACCCCTGACGATACTTGACCCGCTGTTATGATCAAACGAGCCGAACATCTGTTCTCCCGCCCCAAGTTCTGGGCCGAATGTTTCGGACCCGCGCCGTTTCTGCCGATGTCGCGCGCAGAGATGGACCAATTGGGTTGGGATTCCTGCGACATCATCATTATTAGTGGTGATGCATACGTGGATCACCCCAGCTTTGGTACCGCGGTGATCGGTCGACTGCTGGAAAGTCAGGGCTTCCGCGTCGGGGTTATCGCCCAGCCGGACTGGCGCTCTGCCGAGCCGTTTAAGGCGCTGGGCAAGCCCAACCTGTTCTTCGGGGTGTCTGCGGGCAATATGGACTCCATGATCAACCGCTACACCGCCGACCTGCGCCTGCGCTCTGACGACGCCTACACCCCGAACAATGAAGGCGGCAAGCGCCCGGACCGTTCCGTGATCGTCTACAGCCAGCGCTGTCGCGAAGCCTATTACGATGTGCCCATTGTGATCGGCGGCATCGAGGCCAGCCTGCGCCGTATCGCCCAGTACGACTACTGGAGTGACCAAGTGCGCCGCTCGGTTCTCATCGATTCCGGCGCCGATATTCTGCTGTACGGCAATGCGGAGCGGGCGGTGGTGGAAGTGGCTCACAGCTTCGCTGCCGGCAAAACCATTGAGGATATGCAGTTTATTCGCGGAACGGCCGTGGTGCGCGACGCGGTGCCGGAAGGTTGGGACGTTATAGATTCATCGCGGGTCGACTGGCCGAAAAATATCGATGCGCTGCCGAACCCCTATGAATGGAAAGATCAGACCACGCAAAGCTGTAAAACCGAAGAAACGGTCGACCCCAACGAAGAGCAGGTGGTACGCATTATTCCCATGCCGCTGCACCGCCAGTACGAATTGAACGAAGAAAAAACCTGTATCCGTCTGCCGTCCTACGAAAAAGTGCGCAATGACCGCGTGCTCTATTCGCACACCTCGCGGGTTTTGCATATGGAATCCAACCCGCATAACGCGCGCGCCTTGGTGCAAAAACACGGCACCAAGGAGGTGTGGATCAACCCGCCGCCGATTCCGCTGGAAACCGATGAAATGGACGGCGTTTTTGGCCTGCCTTACGCCCGCGTGCCGCATCCGAGTTACGGCAAAGCGACCATTCCGGCCTACGACATGATTAAAACATCCGTGAATATCATGCGCGGCTGTTTTGGCGGTTGTACCTTCTGTTCGATCACCGAACACGAAGGGCGCATTATTCAAAGCCGTTCGGAAGAATCGATCCTTAAGGAAATTGAAGAAATTCGCGATAAAGTGCCCGGCTTTACCGGCACCATTTCCGACTTGGGCGGCCCTACGGCGAATATGTATAAATTGAGCTGTAAAGACCCGAATATTCTGGCCAATTGCCGCCGCCTGTCCTGCGTGTTCCCGGGTATTTGCAAAAACCTGATTACCGACCATTCGCCGACCACCAATCTGTATCGCAAAGCGCGGGCAATTCCCGGTGTAAAACGCGTCGCTATTGCATCCGGTCTGCGCTATGACTTGGCGGTGCAGGATCCGGAATACGTCAAAGAATTGGTGACGCATCACGTCGGCGGTTATTTAAAAATTGCTCCCGAGCACACGGAAGATGGCCCGCTCAATAAAATGATGAAGCCGGGCATTGGCACCTACGAAAGCTTCAAGGAAATGTTCGAGAAATTCTCGCGCGAAGCGGGCAAAAAGCAGTATTTGATTCCTTATTTCATCGCCGCTCACCCGGGCTGTGAAGATGAGGACATGATCAACCTGGCATTCTGGTTGAAGAAAAATAATTACCGTTTGGATCAAGTGCAGACGTTTTATCCGTCACCTATGTCCCTGGCCACCGCCATGTACTATTCGGAAAAAGATCCGCTGCACAAAGTCACCTATAAAAGTCACAGCGTGCGCACTCCGCGCACCATCGAACAACGCCGCTTCCAAAAAGCCTTATTGCGTTTCCACGACGAGAAAAACTGGCCAATGCTGCGCGAACAATTCCGCAAAATGGGGCGCGCGGATTTGATTGGTGATGGTCCTAAAGCGCTGATTCCGGATGAGCCGAAAACCAAACGTTTATCGGCCAATAATCAGGCCAAAATGCGCACCAAATTAAATAATGCCGCGCGCAAGTCCAAAGGGCGCGGTGTACGCCGGTAAGATCTGAGTTGCCAGTCGCGACTCTATTTGCAAGAGAAAGTTATCGATGGCAGAAGTCATTTTAAAAACACCACAAGAATTGGAAGTAATGCGCGAATCCGGCCGTTTGTTGGCGTCGGTATTTGGCTATTTGGATCAGTACATCAAGGAAGGTATCTCCACCATGGATATCAATAACCTGGCGGAAGACTATATCGTCAACCAACTGCATGCCCGTCCGGCCAGCAAGGGACAGTATGGTTTTCAATATGTTCTCAATACCTCAATCAATCATGTGGTGTGCCACGGGGTTCCTTCGGAGACGCAGAAGCTGGAATCCGGCGATATCATCAATGTCGATATCACTTTAGAAAAAGGTGGGTTTATTGCCGATTCCAGCAAAATGTACATGATCGGCGATGTCGGCCCGCACGCCAGAAAACTGGTGGAAAAGACCTACGAGGCTATGTGGGAGGGGATAAAAGTGGTGAAGCCGGGCGCAACCCTGGGCGACATTGGCCATGCCATCCAACATTGCGCCACTCTCAATGGTTATTCGGTTGTGCGCGACTATTGCGGACACGGCATCGGCAGACAGATGCACGAAGCCCCGCAAGTACTGCACTACGGTTTGAAAGGCAAAGGACTGGTATTGAAAGAGGGCATGACCTTCACCATCGAGCCCATGATCAACCAGGGTAAAGCGAAGGTGAAAGTGAAAAAAGACGGCTGGACCGTTGTGACCTGCGATAAAAAACTGTCCGCCCAGTGGGAGCACACCATTGCAGTTACCGCCGATGGTTATGAAGTTTTGACTCTGCGGGAAGAAGAGCGACAAAAAGCCGCGATTTAAATCGCGGCTTTTTTTTGCAGCTTGCGAATATGTAGCTCGCAAACCCACAAGCCTAATGCGGCGACAATCGCCGCACCTATCAAAGTTCCCCAAAATACTCCCAAAGGTCCGCCCCAGGCTGCGCCAAAATAGGCAAATGGAATTGTGCCTAGCGTGGCTTTGCCGAAATTAAATTGAGTTGCGTAGGTAGCAGCACGTAGATTATTAAACAGAGCATTGGTGACAAAGGTGATGCCGTTAAAGACAAAAATCAGGCTAAAGCCGTAACAAAACCAGCGCACTATATCGGCGGTCAAACCGTCTATTTTGAATGCTGTAATCAAATAGGGCGTTGCGAGAAACAGCAGGGCGGTCGCTACTGCGCAATAGAGCAAAATAAAAAACACGCTTTTATAAAACGTTTCGAAAACGCGCCCGAATTGCAGTGCGCCGAGGTTTTGCGCAGCAATGGGACCTACGACGCCGGAGAGGGCAAACAAACCCGCAAAGACCACCGGCTGCAGGCGACCGACGATCGCTTGGCCGGCGACTGCGGCATCGCCGAAACCGGCCATAACGTAGGTGACGTACATCAGGCCAATAGGCGTGGAGAGGTTGGTTAATATGGCGGGAAAGGCGATGGAAAAATACCCCCCCATATCGCGGTTTAAATGGTTTGGTTCGACTTTACTAACCAGTTGATGATGCCGGAATACGATCCACAAGCCATAACCCGCCATGGCGAGCCGCGCCAATACGGTTGCCACTGCTGCGCCTTTGATTTCCCATCCCAAGGCAAAAATAAAAATGGGATCGAGTACTGCATTCACCGCCGCCGCAATAAGTGACAGGTTCATTGCGCTTTTGGCTTCACCAAGGGCGCGCAATACACCGGAACAGGCCATGGCGATCGTCATCACCGGCATGCTGAGCAGAATAATCGTTAAATAGTCGATCGCGAGATCCTTCGCTGCCCCACTGGCGCCGAGCCAGTCCAGGATTTGTCCCTTGCACAATAACAGGATCACCATGGTGGGAATGGTGATGGCCAGGATGGCGAGAAAACTGTGCGTAATCTGGCGTTTCGCCAGGGCCTTGTCGCCTTTGCCAACCGCTTGTGCCAGAAGCGCGCCGCAGCCGATGGACAGGCCCACGCCGAGGGAGAGGGTAAAAAACAAAATGGATCCGGCGTAGCCAATGGCAGCGTTGATTTCGATCTGGCCAAGCAAACTCAAAAAATACATATCGACCAGATCGACAAGATAGAGCGCGATCAGACCGATGGTGCCCGACCAGGTCATCACATTGATGTGGCGATAGATGGATCCTTGAGTAAATTTCGCTTGCATGCGCGACTACCGGAAAAAAAGAGGCAAGTGTATCCCCGAGCTAACCTGGCAGAAAGCGAGGCGCACGGCGGTGATGCGTGGCGGGATGGCACTGGAATCGATTCGTGATTCAAAGCGCAAAGTCTAACATGTGTGAGCCAAGCGAAACATTTGCGCCGAGTTGCTTCTGTTCAAAAAACAATCGCTTGAGTACAATGCGCGGCCTGTCAGATAGGGGTTCCCATGAGTCAGCTTGTTATCGCCGCACTATACAAATTTGTCAGCCTGCCAGATTTCCGTGATCTGCAGCAGCCGTTGTTGGATTTCTGCAATTCCCGTGAGATCAAGGGTACCTTGCTGCTGGCCCACGAAGGCATCAACGGCACGGTCGCCGGCACCCGTGAAGCGATTGACGATCTGCTCAGTTATCTGAAAAGCGACCCGCGCCTCGCTGATCTCGACCATAAGGAGTCCTTCGATGACGGCACGCCGTTCTTTCGCATGAAGGTCAAGCTGAAAAAAGAAATTGTCACCATGGGCGTGGAAGACATAGATCCGACCAAAGATGCCGGAACCTATGTGGAACCCAAAGATTGGAACGCGCTCATCAGCGATCCGGACGTGGTGTTGGTGGATACGCGCAACGATTACGAATACGAGGTGGGTACCTTCGAAGGCGCGATCAATCCGAAAACGGAAACTTTCCGCGAATTGCCCAAATTCGTCGCGCAAAATCTTGATCCTGCCAAACATAAAAAAGTCGCCATGTTTTGCACTGGCGGCATCCGCTGCGAAAAATCCACAGCTTATTTAAAACAGCAGGGATTTTCCGAGGTGTATCACTTGAAAGGCGGCATTCTGAAATATTTGGAAGAAGTGCCGGAAGAAAAGAGCTTGTGGCGCGGTGAATGTTTTGTTTTTGACAACCGCGTGGCGGTCAATCACAAGTTGGAAAAGGGTGGTTACAACCTTTGCCCGGGTTGCCGTTTGCCGGTGAGAGAAGAAGACAAACAATCCGAAAAATATCTGGAGGGCATTGCCTGCCCGCGTTGTTTCGATAAACAAACACCAGCGCAGCGCGCGCGTTTTGCCGAGCGCCAAAAACAAATGGAGCTGGCCAAAAAACGCAATCAACCCCATATAGGCGCGCCACCGCCGGAACGGCAAATCCGTGCAAAAAAAGAATGTCAGCTTGAACAAGAATAAAAAAAGGCCCCAAATAGGGCCTTTTTGGTTTATGTAGGATGGGCACATAAAGTTATGACCCTCATCTAAATCCTCTCCCAGAGGGAGAGGATTTGATGGCCGCAAACCCCCTCTCCCTTCGGGATAGGGCAGGGGTGAGGGCGGCACGTGAATGCCCTCTAAAACAAAACGCCCGATGAAAAACACCGGGCGTTTGCGTAATCACAGTCTGTTTATTTCAAGACTGGAGTGAATTTAATCGCGCAATTTCTTTTCTTTAATGCGCTCGAGACTCAAAACATTGCTGCGGTCGGTAAGCTCTTTTAGACGATCGCTGTCAACCAACGCCATATGTGAACGCACTTCCTCGTCGTCATTCAATTGTGCGGTGTAGCTGTGCCAGCTTACCCAATAGCCGGTCGCGGGATAGCTGCCGTGCAGGCGATCGACGTAAGTGCGTGCATCAAAGGTTTTAGTCGTAGCACTTTTTTTGCCGCCAACTTCAGCAGGGGTAGGGCTGTATTCCGCCATGCCGAAGGGGCGCTTGAGATCGATCAAAGCCTGATAATCCTTGATACTGAGCGAATCGTCGCGCGCAATACCCGCGACTACATCCACAAACGCGTCTCCGGGATATGCCCAGGTAGCACTTTTGCCTGCGGGGCCCGCATTGCCGGAATAACTTTCACCTGGGCTGTATACCCACAACAGATTGTTGAGTCCTTTCTCTTTGAAATAGGTGTACATGTCTTCCCAAAGATCCGTATATAAGCTGGCGTCAGCCGAGTCGCCGCTGACATGGCTTGCACGGCTTCCCCACCAATAGATATCCCGGTTCATTTCTGGCAGAGGGCGCCATAAGACGGCCACCCCAGCGTCTTGAAGATCCTTCAGGGCATCGGCAATGACATCGAGACGATCGCGCCACGCGTCATATGCCGACGTGGAATCGTCCAGCAAACTGTCGAGATCGACATCGCTGGTGTACAGAAGGGTGGAGGAATCCCATGGATTGCGCGGCATCCAGCTGATGCTGACCAAGCCACCTTCGCGCCAGTGGGTTTTGAGTTTTTCGTTGCCCTGTTTCAGCTGATCGAGAGTAAATATTTGATCGTGTTCATAATCTATGGCCACCAGTCCAGGCGTGTGAGTGGTGGCGCTATCGACACCGCTGATCAGGCGGGTGTAGGAGCGATCGCTGGTTTCGGTCGCGATCTGATTGCCAAAACCGGCGTTTTGACCCATGACGTAACCGTCAAAAGAAATACTCGAGCAGGTCAAACCCGCCAGCATTTTGAACACGCGGCGCGCTTCAGCGGTGAGATTCGGATTGGACGCCTCTTCCGCGCACGGCGGTGGATTGGGATCTTTGCTGCCGCTGTGGGTGCGGTTGTAGCCGGTTTTACAGCCTGCCAGAAAGACCAGGGCGGCGAGACTGGCCACTGGTAATATTTTTCTCATAGTTGTACTCCGTTAGGTGACGCGGTCATGCCAACGCCTTTTTTATCCGCGACAGTGCGCGCAATTGTCGCAGAAACAGACCGTGTTCTGTGCATTTTTGAATTGTAGCGAAATGTAAATCCGTCGGATGGCGGATGATCAGTGGGGAGGGCCCATCAAAACTCCATTTCCGGAACAATCTCCGGTACGACAAGCTCGCCTGCGGTGAGTTTCGCTATGGCGTCGACCGAGACCCCCGGCGCGCGCTCGATCAGCCAGAATTTGCCATCGCGAATTTCCACATACGCAAGATCGGTCACCACTTTTTTGATACAGCCGGCACCGGTCAGAGGCAGGGTGCATTGTGGGAGTAATTTGGATTCGCCGTCTTTGCTAGCGTGGGTCATAGTGACGACTATATTTTCCGCCCCCGCCACCAAATCCATCGCCCCTCCCATGCCCTTCACCAGTTTTCCCGGGATCATCCATGAGGCGATATTGCCCATCACATCGACTTCAAACGCACCGAGAACCGTAAGGTCTACGTGGCCGCCGCGGATCATGGCGAAGGATTGCGCAGAATCGAAAATAGAGGCGCCTGTGACCGCGGTTACTGTTTGTTTGCCAGCGTTGATCATATCCGGGTCCACTTCGTCCTCGGTGGGGAAGGGGCCCATGCCGAGCAGACCGTTTTCCGATTGCAGCATCACCTGCATGCCTTTAGGAATGTAATTGGCGACCAGTGTGGGAATGCCGATACCGAGGTTGACGTAGTAGCCGTCGCGCAATTCCCGGGCGACACGCATAGCGATTTGTTCACGAGTCAACATATCAAGCCTCCTGCCGCACGGTGCGGCGTTCGATGCGTTTTTCGAAGGTGCCCTGAATCACCCGGTCGACATAAATGCCTGGGGTGTGGATGTTGTCCATATCCAGCTCGCCAGGCTCGACGATTTCCTCGACTTCCACCACTGTGATTTTTCCCGCCGTCGCTGCCAGCGGATTGAAATTGCGCGCGGTATGGCGATAGATCACGTTGCCGAAGCGATCGGCTTTCCAGCCTTTGACTATGGCGAAATCGCCGGTAATGGATTCTTCGAGAATGTATTGGCGCCCGTGAAATTCGCGCACTTCCTTGCCTTCACCAATGGGCGTGCCGTAGCCGGTGGCAGTAAAAAACGCGGGGATGCCTGCGCCGCCTGCGCGGATTTTTTCCGCCAGAGTGCCTTGCGGCGTTAATTCCACTTCCAGCTCGCCGCTGAGCAACTGCTGCTCAAACAGCGCATTTTCACCGACGTAAGACGAGATCATTTTTTTGATCTGGCGGCCTTCCAATAAAATGCCGAGGCCAAAACCGTCGACACCGCAATTGTTGGAGACCACCGTAAGATCGCGCACCCCCATTTTTTTGATCTGGGCGATCAACCCCTCGGGAATGCCGCACAAACCAAATCCGCCTGCAATAATTGTCATGCCGTCCGCCAGACCGGCGAGCGCCTGGTCGTAGGTGGTCACCACTTTGTCGAGACCGGCCATGCTGTCACCCCCATTTGGTTATGGCTGAAATGATTGAACTTCAGGAAGCAAGCCTTGGATTTATGCTGCGTTCGGCTGGCTTTTGTGAACTTGTTAGGAAAATGTCGGGTTAGGGTAGTGTGATATTGTTCGCGGGTCTATCCCCTGCACAGCTTTCGCTGGTGCAAACCCAGGCGTTAAATCCATAGCGTTTCCATTAAGGCTGCGAGTTATGAATTCCGCTCCACCTATCCATAAATTTGTTTTGATCGGCATGCCTGGCGCGGGTAAAACCACGGTCGGGCAAAAGTTGGCGCAACAGTTGGGCATCGACTTTGTCGATACCGATCAATTATTGGAGCAGTACTTTGGCGAATCCCTGCAAAGCCAGCTGGATCGCCTGGGTTATCTCGCCATGCGGCAGAGGGAAGAACAGTTTGTCGCCACTTGCGCTTTGCCTGCACGCGCCGTTGTGGCCACTGGTGGTAGTGTGGTGTACGGCCCGTCCGCCATGAATCGCTTAAAACAGGACGGGCTGATCCTGTATCTGGCGCTGTCGCTGGAGACGGTCAAACGCCGTGTCGACAACTGGCAGCAGCGCGGCTTTTCCTGCGCACCGGGACAAGGTTTGCAGAACGTCTATGAAGAACGGCTACCGCTTTATCGTCGTTATGCGGATGTGACCCTGGAGTGCGATGACTTGACCGTGGATGAAGCGGTCGAGGCGTTAAAGAAAGTTTGCAATAACCAATCTCCCTAATAGCTAAAACCGTGATTCGCGCAGGCTGTATTCGCATCGGGGGCCGGCTATAATCCGCGCACATTTCCATCCTAAGCCGTACCGCTATAGTTGCGCTGCGCGTGAGACTCTTTATGTTTGAGCGTATTTCCACGTTGCCCGCCGAC
This sequence comes from Saccharophagus sp. K07, assembly GCF_014336955.1. Lineage (GTDB taxonomy): Bacteria > Pseudomonadota > Gammaproteobacteria > Pseudomonadales > Cellvibrionaceae > UBA5868. Next base: position 622,905 of record NZ_QRAI01000002.1, read on the forward strand.
CCGATCCTGGGGCTGATGGGTCTTTTCCGTAATGATCCCAACCCACGCAAAGTTGATCTCGGTGTTGGTATTTATAAGAACGAGCGCGGCGAAACCCCCGTACTCCCCTCAATCGCCGAAGCGGAAAGGCGGTTGATTTCCCGGCAGACCAGCAAAGCCTATGTCGGTTTGGCTGGCAATACCACCTTTAACGCCGCCATGAGCGAGTTGCTGCTCGGCCCAGCCAAAGGCTTGGCGGAAGGTCGGTTTGCCGCAGTGCAGGCGCCCGGTGGATGCGGCGCGCTGCGAGTGGCGGCGGAGCTGATCAAGGTCGCCAATCCTTCAGCCACCATCTGGGTGAGCAATCCCACCTGGGGCAATCATATTCCGCTGCTGGGGAATGCCGGCCTCGCCATTCGCCAATATCCTTATTTTGATGCGGCCACGTCTGGCGTCGATTTTGCGGCCATGATGTCGGCCCTGGCCGAGGTAAAAGCGGGCGATTTCGTCTTGCTGCACGGCTGCTGCCACAACCCCACAGGCGCCGATCTCAGCCCTGCGCAATGGCGTGAAGTGGCGGCGCTCGCGCAGAAGGTCGGCTTTATCCCTTTCGTCGATATCGCCTACCAGGGCTTTGCGGACGACTTGGATGCGGATGCCTATGGTCTGCGTTACTTGGTCGACAATCTTCCGGAAGTCGTAGTCGCAGCCTCCAGCTCCAAGAACTTCGGTGTCTATCGGGAGCGGGTAGGACTGGTCGGCTTGATGGCTCCTACCCCGGCAATCGCCAATGCGGCAATGAGTCATATGCTGGCCATTGCGCGCGGTATTTACTCCATGCCGCCAGATCATGGTGCGGCCTTGGTCGCCGAGGTTTTGACCGATGCAGCGCTGCGCGCCCGTTGGATTGAAGAAGTTGCTGAAATGCGCAACCGCATCAACGGATTGCGTCGTGAGTTCAGCGACGCAATGCGCGCTAGACTTGATTCAAATCGGTTTGACTTTGTGCAACTGCAGAAAGGAATGTTCTCGTACCTCGGTCTGACTGAAGTTGAAGTGTTGCGACTGCGGGAAAAATATTCGATCTATATGCTCAACTCGGCGCGAACCAGTATCTCCGGTCTCAACCGCGAGAATTTCGATTACGTCTGTGACGCAGTCGCCAACGTGGTTCGTGGGAGCGATTAAGATCACACTAGTGAAATCGAGGCGGACAAGTGACCCGGGGAGGGATGGAAATTGGCTTCTCGGGTTTATATACTGCTCAAAAAGTGTCCGCAGATCGCACCAATTAACCCTTATTGGATGACCAGCTTCACGGACGATCAGTAGTTAACGGACGATTATCTACTGGATTATTAGTGTCTATTGGATGATTCAGCATCCTCCTTGGTTTTTGTGGAGAGGAGGAAGTTTAATTGAGGCTCAATGTCATCTAACACCCAAAAAGTACACGTTAGCGAGTTGCGTGTCGGTATGTTTGTCAGCCGCCTGGACCGCGATTGGCTGGAAACACCTTTTCTCTTGCAAGGGTTCCACATAGAAGAGGAAGGTGATATCGACGTGATTGCTGAGTATTGCCAATACGTCTATATCGACGACGACAAGAGCGTTAAACCAAAAGCTAGCGAACACAGCTCCAATGTCGGCACGGCCCGCCAAGTGCGGGTCAATCCCAATATTTTTCAGCCGGAAGTCCCCCTGGAAGATGAACATCGCCGGGTAATGGGGACCTTCCGTCAAGCCCGCAGCCTCACTAAAACCCTGTTGGACGACATACGTCTCGGCGGCGCTATTAATACCGAGCAGGCTCGTCACACAGTCAACGAATGCGTGCAGTCCGTCATCCGCCATCCCGACGCCTTGTTGTGGATGTCAAAAATGCGTGATGAAAACGAATACACGGCTGAGCACTGTCTCAACGTCTGTATTTTGGCAATAGCCTTTGGCCGCCATTTGGGTATGGAGGAATCGGAATTACAGAACCTGGGAATGTGCGGTCTGTTGCACGATGTCGGCAAAATGAAAATTCCGCCGGAAATTCTCAACAAACCGGACAGACTGACTGTCGACGAGATGCGCATCATGATGGCGCACACAGTACACGGCAGAAATTTATTACTGAGTTCGTCCGGCATTTACACCGGTGCCATTGACGTCGCCTTGAGCCACCACGAGCGCATTGATGGCAAAGGTTATCCGCGCCAGTTATCCGGCAACAGTATTTCGCGTTTTTCCAAAATCATTGCCATTGTGGACGCATACGATGCCATGACGGCAGATCGCTGTTACCAGACAGCGCGCACTTCAACAGAAGCCATCAAAATCATCTACAAAGATCGCGGTACCCATTTCGACGAGCAGCTCGCGCTGAAATTCCTGCAGATGGTGGGACTCTATCCGGCGGGTAGTATCGTCGAACTCTATTCCGGCGAAGTCGGCATGGTCATAGAGTCCAACCCGCGCTATCGCCACCTTCCGCGCATCGTGATGTTGCGCGACAAAGATAAACAACCGCTGCCCAAGGAAGTCATGGTCGATCTGTCCCTGGTCGAAAAAGGCGAGCTGAGCAAGGATTACCTGATCAAGCAGGTGTGGAAAGATAAAACCTTCGGCATCACCTTGAAGAATTATCTGGAGCGCGGTTTGTTTATGGCGTGAATGGCTTTTATAGCTGACATTCACGACATCCGTTTCTTTCCGCTAAATTAGTACTGACTTCTCCGTTCAGCGGCGTGCGAGCAGAGGTGTAGCCAATCAGCTGTATGTTATTCAAGCACCAAGAGTAATCTTACGAATTTTTTCTTGACTTCTAAAATTCCTCATCTTGTGTTGTTTTTTGCGTAAATATTTTTCGGGTGTCAATTTTTTGACGATTTGAGATTTAAATTCGCATAAATTCTTCCGCTCTCTGACTTGCAGCAATGCAGGTTCCTTCTATTCTCATTCTATGTCCCGAGAATGCGTTGCTGTTCTCGGTTTACATTAATTTGCGCTAGCTGTGGGCGCGTTAAATAATTAGAAGGAAACATACAAGATGAATTTGCGACGTTATTTTATGATAGGCGCAGCCGCAGTGGCGGTAAGCATTCAGGGATGTGGTTGTGATAGCAATAAAAAACGCACATCCAACCCAACAACACCGCCAGCTGAATCGACAGTAACGATTCAAGGGACAGCTGGTAAAGGTATTTTGCAGAATTTTACGGCAACAGCGCATATTTTTTCGGGCAACGTGGACGAACCTATTGCGTCTGGGATTACTCAAACAGATGGTACCTACCGTTTAGAAATCCCACGCCAAAATATCGGCTCACCAATTATTGTTAGGGTCGCGCCCAGATCCGACTCCACCATGATTTGCGATTTGCCGCAAGGTTGTGGAGACAATGAGTTTGGTGAACCCACTCCAGTGGATGACGATTTTCAGTTGAGTGCCATTGTGCCGAGCGTTTCGGAAAATCAAAACGTTAACCTCAGTGCATTCACAACAATCGCCACTTCTTTAGTTCTTGATCAAGCCCAGTCCGGTGATAATTTAGATACGATTCGCCGTTATATTGCAGAAAGTAACTCGCAAGTGGCTAACCGTTTTGGCATTTCGTCCGACCTTACTGGGTTGCCGGTTATCGATATCACTAATCCCAATCAAGCGAATACGATTCAAGGTCTTTCAGACAGAGAAACCGCTCGTTATAACGCGTTAAACTCAGGTCTTTTGTCAGCTTTGATGAATGACAACCCAGAGAGCAGCATGGGAAGTGCGTTGAACCAATTTGTTGCTGACTATGTGGAGCGTGGTGTTGCTGGAAACACATCTAGAGATAGTGACACGAGTTTCGCTGAGATTGTGCGCCAAGCGGCTGAGGCTTTGAGGATTGTGGGAGAAAGAGCGGGTGAAAGCAGCAATCTTAACTTGCAGCCCTTGACACAAGAGTTAACTACAGAAGCGGATTTGGCTTCCAATGAAGAGCCAGATGAATTTGATCAAGGCACGCCTAGCGATACTGATCCCGATGCAAGCGCGCGTGAAAAAGCGATTGCGATGGTAACGGATTTGCGCAATTTGATTTTCTCGTTCGGTGAACAAAGTATTGAGGGCGGCACGATTGGTGCGATTGCCGATGATTTTGCTTTACAAATTGAAGGCGCGGAAATGGCATCCAGCGGTGATGCGGGCGCATTGGTTGAAGCGCTGACTTTAGCGGCTTCTGCATTGGATGATGCAAACCGTGCCTATCAAGCTAACAACGCATTAACCTCTTATGTAAGCGACACTGGAATTACAGTTGCTATTGAAGCGGGTGATGATGCTGTTTCCTTCGAAATTGACGAAACCATAACGGCTGTTAATCCATCCGTTAAATTGACTTTGAGCTCAACCAATGCGTTGGACTTGAACGATAGTGAGACAGATGCCTCTGCGTCTGGCGAATACACTATCTCTGGCAGTGCCGAAACCGACGCTTTGACATTGATCATTTCTCAAGGCTCTTTCAGTGTTAACTATGAAGGGGCAAAAGAGGCCGTAACTGAAAATCACGAGTTGAGCAATTTGCAGTTACGTCTAGCCGCACAACTCAAACAAAATGTTGAGCTGCCAATCGTTTTAACAGGGCGTTTAGAGGCGACGGTTAGCAATGTTGAGCTTGAATCAACATCTGCTACTGGCGGCGACAGCACAGAGGCGTCTTTGGGAACTGTAGCGTTTTCTTTTAATGGCTCTGTTGGTAATTCCGCTGGTGAAACTGCGCAATTTGCATTGGCTTTGTCTGGTGATGCAAAAGGCATGAGTTTGACGGAAGCTTGGGTCAATGGCACTAAGTCGGTAACCACAGAAACCGAAGAGCAATTTGCGGATGCATCTGGCAGTTTGCACTTTACTGCGAAATTAACCGGCATTCCTAATGCGGTCGTGATCAGCTTCAGTGCATCGCGTACAGCTTTAGAGGCTGCGGAAACATCGCTTAATGTGCGTTATTCTGGCAAACAATTCCGCTTTAGCATGGATGTCGAAGCGGGTGAGCCCAAAGGTTACCTCACGATCACTAACCAAGATGGTGTGATCTTACGTCTGCGCCAAGTCAAAACCGGTAACAAATTGGTAGCGGAAGGTGATGTGGCTTATCAAGGTGTTGTGTACGGTGTCATCGAAGAGCGAACTGGCCTAGTGGTTGTACGTTTTGGCGACGAATTGGAAACACTGTATTAATTCAAACGCTGTTGTTTGATGCTGTCGAACAGGGATGTTCACTTTCATGTCGATTATCATTGCGCTGGCAAACGCTGTTTGCCAGCCTCTTAAATCTGCTTACCACGTACTCCTTTGTTATTCAGCTTGATTCCGTTGCCGGCAATTGTTTTTGGTAGGTTATAGAGATTATTTCCCAATAAAATTCGCCTGCTTCCGTTTTGACAACAGCTTCATCACCGACCTTTTTACGCAATAAAGCTCTGGCCATAGGCGAATCGACGGAGATGTAATTTTTCTCACCAAAAATTTCATCGTAACCAACGATGCGAAATTCTTTAGTTTCGCCTTCCTCATTTTCGATTTTGACCCAGCTGCCAAAATAGACCGTGCCCTCTTGTTCTTTGGCGTAGGGGACTACTTTTAATGAATCAATTCGTTTGCGCAGGTAGCGCACCCTGCGGTCAATTTCACGCAATCTTTTTTTGTTGTATTGATAGTCCGCATTCTCGCTCCGATCGCCGAGACTGGCCGCCCAAGTCACTTTTTTGGTCACTTCCGGCCGCTCAGTGCGCCACAGGTAATCCAGCTCAGCTTTGAGTTTGGCGAGCCCTTCTTCGGTTATTAGTGGTGTGCTCATATTTAAAAAGAAAAATTATTAAAAATGGATTGTCTGCTAAATGCCTCAAGGCTTACGGCGTAACTTGAGGCCAGTTGTAAATCTGGATCATCTCTTCCTGCGCGTTATCGCCTGCAAGATGAAAAATGGTGCGATAGAAACTTAATTCAACATCCAGCTGATGCTGGATCGTCTGCGCGCTGCGAAAGCCGTGACCCTCGTCGGCGTAGGTGATATAGGCGACGGGAACACCGGCTTGGCGCACGGCAGCCACCATTTGTTCGGCTTGATCCGGCGGTACGACTTTATCGAGCAGTCCCTGAAATACCAGTAGCGGGCAGCGGATATTGGCCGCTTTGTGCAGGGGCGATCGCTGAATATAAAGATCGCGCATGGCGGGGTAGGGGCCGATCAGACTGTCGAGATAATGCGCTTCGAATTTATGGGTGTCGGTGGCGAGCGTTTCCAGATCGCCAATGCCATACAGGCAGACGCCCGCGTTAAACACCTGCCGTTCGGTAAGCGCCACTAATACGCTGTAGCCCCCGGCACTACTGCCGCGAATAATCTTTTGCTGCGGATGCACCCATCCTTGCGCGGTGGCATATTCCGCCGCTGCGCAGAGGTCATCGACTTCCACTACACCCCATTGCTGATCCAGCGCTTGCCGATATGGGCGACCGAATCCTGTGCTACCGCGGTAGTTGACGTCGAACACGGCAAAACCGCGCTGGGTCCAGTATTGAATTTTTAAATTAAGCGATGGATCTGCAGCGGCAGTGGGGCCGCCATGACCAATCACGATCAGCGGTGGAAGCCCGTCTTCTGGAGCGGCAAATTCGGCGTTGGCCGGCGGATAAAAGAAACCGTATGCGTGTTCGCCATTGGTCGTTGGAAAAGTCACCGCATGGCCTTTGGCAATATCGTCGGCCGCCAAGGGCGACTGCTCGGTCAAGGTGGTGATCTCGTCACCACTGATCAACCACAAGCTCTGCGCCGACGTTGCACTACCGCCGATGACGGCAGCCTGGCCATTGCCGGCGGCTATATATTGCACGGAGCAGCATTCCGGCAGCAGCGGTGTTATTTGCCACTCACTTGCTTGCCGGTCGAGTCGGGCGAGGTGCCAGGAACCTTGTTGGGTGTAGCAAGCCAGCAGACTGTCGTTGCTCAAAAAGCCGTAGTGCGCCTGGCCGCACACCCACTGCGGTGGCGCGAAATCGGCATCCAGGGAAACGACCTGAGTGGTTTGGCGATTTGCTGGATCGATCTGGTAGAGATTCCACCAACCACTGCGATCGGAAATCCAATACAGCTTGCCATCAGGAGACCAGCGCGGCTGAACAATGCTTTCATTGCCCGCATCGCCAGCCAGGCAAATAGCGTCGCCGAAAGCGTGATCTTCCTGAAGCGGGCGGAGCCAAAGGCGGGTTGCCTGCCAGGGCATGGAAGGGTGATCCCAGGTGATATAGGCCAGCCAGCGACCATCGGGAGAGGCTTGCGCCGAGGTGACAAAATCGTGGCCGGCCTCGATCACACGCTGTTGAGAGGTAGCTAAGTCCAAACGCACCAGATGGTTGGTTGGCTCATGTGAGCCACCGCTATGGTTTTCGCACACGGCAAAAAGCCATTGTCGGGCCGCACAATAATGCAGATCGCCATAGCGGCAGGATTCAGTGGAGGTCAGGGACGTGATGGTGCTGTCGTGCTGATTCAGCTGGTAAATCTGCTGATCTTCTCCATTAACGAAAAACAGTTTGTTATCGCCAACGGTGAAGCTGCCGCCGCCGTATTCGTGAATTTTGGTGCGGGCACTCCAGGGATTGGGTAGCAGTTCTTTGATGCTGCCGTCTGGGCTGCGGCACAGAATGGTTTGCCGGCCTTTTTCGGTGGGGCGGGTTTCCAGCCAGTACAAGGATTTTCCCTGCCATTGCGGTTCGCCCTGTTTTACGGAGTTGCCGGCGACGAATTCCCCCGTCAGGCGCGAGGTCCAGGTACCATAAGCAGCAATTTTCTTCATGATGTTGGCTCAGGTTCGCAATCAAAAGTGGCTCAATATACCCAAATGAATAGGTTGCCCCAACTCGTTCGCGGTTTTGTCGCACTAACTCCGCAGGTGCGTCGAGTGGTTTTGGCTGTGTCCGGCGGGCTGGACTCCATAGCGCTGCTGCATGCCGCTGTGCAGGCCGAGCTTGAGCTCCCGCTGCTTGCCATCCATATCAATCACCAGCTCTCACCTAACGCAAACAACTGGCAAGACTTTGTCATGCGCGAGTGCACACGCCTGGGTGTGAGGCTTATCTGTATAAAAGTTGAAGTCAACCCGGCCGGCGTGGGGGTGGAGGAGGCGGCCCGCTCAGCGCGCTACGCCGCCATCGAAAGTCAGTTGCAGGTAGGCGATCTCGTATTGATGGCCCACCATCAGCTGGATCAGGTCGAGACCTTTTTCTTGCGGCTGGCTCGCGGAGCCGGCGTTAAAGGGTTGGCTGGCATGGCCGCTTTGCGCCCCTGGGGAGCCGCTACACTCGGGCGCCCATTTATAGAGGTGGGCAGGGAGGAAATCGAACAATTCGCCCGTTCGCTGGGCTTGAGTTGGGTGGAAGACGAGAGCAACGCAAGCGAGAAATACGACCGCAATTTTCTGCGTCTCAACATTCTGCCGAACCTGCAGAAACGCTGGCCGGAATTGCCTGCGCGGGTGCAGCAAACATCCCAGCTACTGCGGGAAAGCGATGAATTGCTTGGTGAATATGCAGAACAGGACTTGAGTAGTTGCAGTCCGCGCACGGAAAGAGTTGGCTGCAGTATCGGATTCAAGCTGTTGATGTGCTGGTCAAACGCCCGCCGCCGCAATCTTCTGCGGCATTGGCTGACGAAGCAGGGTTATCGTCTGCCGTCACTCAAGCGCTTGGACGAGTTTGAGTCGGTATTGAATGCTCGGCAGGACCAAAACCCTTTGCTCCATCTCGGCGATTGCGAAATCCGCCGCTATCGCGAGCGGATCTACTGCCTGCCTGCGCATTGGGATAGAGCGATTTTCCAAGAAGTACAGACTGTCAGCACCAACAAACCGTATCCATTAAGCGACGGCAGCGAGATTGTTTGGCAGGCTGCTCAATGGGGCCTGCCATCGGGCAATTACCGGATAATGCCGCGGTATGCGGCCTCGCATATCCAACGCGCCCATCCCAAGGGGCGCCAACATTCGCAATCCCTCAAAAAACTGTTGCAGGAATACGCGCTGGAGCCATGGTTGCGCGAGCGGGTGCCGCTGGTGTTCGATGGCGAGCGGCTGGTGGCAGTAGCAGATCTTTGGGTCGAGCACACGGCAGCGGTGGAGCAGGGCTTATGGCCGCAATGGCACTATCCATCGGTCATATAGAACCCGGTATCGGATTGAGGCAAAAAGGCTTTTCTGTTACCCTGGCGCCCCATCTTGAAAGCGATGGTACAGCCAGAGAAGCCTGCAACCGAACTGACAGTCTGCTGCTCTGGTTTGCAAAATCTCACCGTTTGATTGGCTCCCGCTTTAATACGAAATGCACCCGTTTGACGGGCTCCGCGTGTTTTTTTCGCGGTATACCGGTGCAAGGGTTGCGGGCTTTCTTTTGTGTCCGCACCGCTGCCGCCGGGCCGCAGCAGAAGTTTGACCCTGGTTTTACATAAAGGCATTCAATGACTCGATTTATTTTCGTTACAGGCGGCGTAGTTTCGTCACTGGGTAAAGGTATTGCTGCAGCTTCTTTGGCGGCGGTTTTGGAAGCCCGAAAATTAAAAGTCACGATTCTTAAGCTCGACCCCTATATCAACGTCGACCCAGGTACCATGAGCCCGTTCCAGCACGGCGAGGTATACGTGACGGAAGACGGCGCCGAAACGGATCTGGACCTCGGCCACTACGAGCGTTTCCTGCGTACCAAAATGACTCGCCGCAATAACTTCACCACCGGCCGAGTCTACGAGACCGTGCTGCGCAAAGAGCGCCGTGGCGATTACCTCGGCGGTACAGTGCAGGTGATTCCGCATATCACAGATGAAATCAAACGCCGCATTCTGGAAGGCGGTAAGGGTTATGACGTCGCCCTGGTGGAAATCGGTGGAACCGTGGGTGATATCGAATCCCAGCCTTTCCTCGAAGCGGTGCGCCAGCTCAAAGTCGAGCTCGGACCGCAGCGCTCATTGCTGATCCATTTGACCCTGGTGCCCTACATCGCCACGGCGGGTGAAACCAAAACCAAGCCGACGCAGCACTCCGTTAAAGAACTGCGCTCCATAGGTTTGCAGCCCGAAGTTTTGTTGTGCCGCTCCGACAAAGTGATCGATGACGATTCACGCCGCAAAATTGCCCTGTTTACCAACGTGGAAGAGCGCGCGGTCGTTCCACTTCCGGATGCCAATACCATTTATGCCATTCCCCGCATGTTGCAGGGCTACAAGCTCGATCAAATCGTGTGCGAGCGCCTGAATATAGATGCGCCGGAAGCCGATCTCTCCGAATGGGATCGCGTGGTCGACGGCAAGTTGAATCCGGAACACGAAGTGACCATTGCCATGGTCGGCAAATATATGGATTTGTTGGATGCGTACAAATCGCTCAACGAAGCCCTGACGCACGCCGGTATCCACACCAAAACCCGCGTCAATGTCCGTTATATCAACGCGGAAGACATTGAAGAAAAAGGCGTTGAATTGCTGAAAGACGTAGATGCGATTCTGGTTCCCGGCGGTTTTGGCGAACGCGGCATGGAAGGCAAATTGGCCACGGTGCGTTATGCGCGTGAGAACAAGATTCCCTATTTGGGAATTTGTCTTGGCATGCAGTCAGTCGTTATCGAATTTGCGCGCAATGTATTGAATTTGCCCGAAGCCAACAGCACCGAATTCGATCGCAAAACGCCTCATCCGGTAGTGGGCTTGATCACCGAATGGACCACTGCGGAAGGCTCAGTCGAAAAACGCGATGAAACCTCTGATCTCGGTGGCACTATGCGCTTGGGTGCACAGGAATGCCGCTTGGAGAAAACCTCGAAAGTGCGCGAAATCTACGGCGAAGACGTGATTGTTGAGCGTCACCGCCACCGCTACGAAGTCAACAATCGCTATCTGGATCAATTGCGTCAGGCCGGTCTCTCCATCGGTGGATGGTCTGCGGACGACACTTTGGTAGAAGTCGTAGAACTGCCCGACCACCCGTGGTTTATCGCCTGCCAATTCCACCCGGAATTCACCTCCACTCCGCGCGACGGCCACCCGCTGTTTATCAGCTACATCAAAGCGGCGTTGGAGCAACATGAGCGAACAAAGGCTGCAGCTAAATGAAACCTGTCATCGAAGTCGGCGCTGTAAAAGTCGGTAATCATCTGCCCATGACGCTGTTTGGCGGCATGAATGTATTGGAATCGCGCGACCTGGCGTTGCGCACTGTGGAAAAATACGTCGAAGTTACCCAGCGGTTGAATATTCCTTACGTTTTTAAAGCGTCCTTCGATAAAGCCAACCGTTCTTCCATACATTCCTACCGCGGTCCAGGTATGGAAGAGGGGTTGAAAATTTTTGCCGAAATCAAAAGCACTTTCGGCGTGCCCATCATTACCGATGTGCACGAAACCTGGCAGGCACAGCCAGTGGCCGAAGTGGTGGATGTGATTCAATTGCCGGCATTTTTGGCGCGCCAGACGGATCTGGTAGAGGCAATGGCGCGCACTGGCGCGGTGATCAATATCAAAAAGCCGCAATTTTTAAGTCCCGGCCAGATGAAAAACATCGTGGAAAAATTCCGCGAGTGCGGTAACGACAAAATCATTTTGTGTGAGCGCGGCACCTGCTTTGGTTACGACAATCTCGTCGTCGACATGTTGGGTTTTCGCACCATGCGCGAAGTCAGCGGCGATTTGCCGGTGATTTTTGATGCGACTCACGCGCTGCAAACCCGCGATGCACTCGGTGCTGCGTCCGGCGGTCGCCGTCGTCAGGTGCACGAACTGGCGCGCGCCGGGTTGGCGGTTGGCTTGGCGGGATTGTTCTTGGAAGCGCATCCCGATCCGGATAACGCCAAATGCGACGGACCTAGCGCTCTGCCGCTGCATTTGTTGGAGCCATTTTTGGCGCAAATGAAAGCGCTGGATGACTTGGTCAAAAGTTTTCCTGAGCTGCAAATTAATTAATTGCAAGCACGACTAAATCCATTCGCCAGGCCTTTGCGTCTGGTTCCCATTCAGTAAATGCGACTAAACGGAGACGAAACTCCCATGAGTAAGATTGTTGATATCAAAGGCTTTGAGGTGATGGACTCCCGCGGCAACCCGACCGTGATGGCGGAAGTCATTCTGGAATCTGGCGCAGTTGGCGCTGCCTGTGCTCCGTCTGGTGCTTCTACAGGTACTCGCGAAGCGCTCGAACTGCGCGATGGCGATAAAAGCCGTTACCTCGGCAAAGGTGTATTAAAAGCCGTAGCCAACATCAATGACGTGATCAAACCTCTGTTGCTCGGCAAAAATGCCGCTGAGCAGCGCGTACTCGACCAGATCATGATCGACGCTGACGGCACTGAAAACAAATCCAAACTCGGTGCTAACGCAATTCTCGCCGTATCTTTGGCCGCTGCCAAAGCTGCTGCGATCGATAAAAAAGTTCCTCTGTACGCCCACATCGCGGATATCAACGGCACTCCTGGCCAATACACCATGCCTGTTCCGATGATGAACATCGTCAACGGTGGTGAGCACGCCGACAATAACGTCGACATCCAAGAGTTCATGATTCAGCCAGTTGCTGCTCCGACTTTCGCTGAAGCTCTGCGCGTAGGTGCAGAAGTATTCCACTCACTGAAAAAAGTGTTGGCAAGCCGCGGCTTGAACACTGCTGTAGGTGATGAAGGTGGTTTCGCTCCTAACCTGCCGTCCAACGAAGCTGCTTTGCAAGCGATTGCAGAAGCGGTAGCCAACGCTGGTTATCAACTCGGTAAAGATGTGACTCTGGCACTCGACTGCGCGTCTTCTGAATTCTACGAAAACGGCGTCTACGATCTCGCTGGTGAAGGCAAGAAATTCACTTCTGCTGAATTCGCCGATTATCTGGCTGACTTGGCAAACCGTTACCCGATTCTGTCTATCGAAGATGGTATGGATGAGAGCGACTGGGAAGGTTGGGCTGGTTTGACGCAAAAAATCGGCAACAAAGTTCAGTTGGTGGGTGACGACCTGTTCGTAACCAACACCAAAATCCTGAAAGAAGGTATCGAAAAAGGCATCGCCAACTCCATCCTGATCAAATTCAACCAGATCGGTTCTCTCACCGAAACTCTGGATGCCATCAAAATGGCGAAAGATGCGGGATACACTGCGGTTATTTCTCACCGCTCTGGCGAAACCGAAGACACCACCATTGCTGACTTGGCAGTTGCAACTTCTGCTGGCCAAATCAAAACTGGTTCTCTGTCTCGTTCAGATCGCGTTGCCAAGTACAACCGTCTGCTCCGCATCGAGGCGGAATTGCAAGGCAAAGCACCTTATCGCGGTCGCGCGGAATTTAAGAACTAAGCCGCGCCACTGCGATCACAATAAGGACTATGCTATAAGGGCCGGCGTTATGCCGGCCTTTGATATTGCACGCAGGAATGCACCACTTATATGAAATCGTTGTTGGCTGCTTTTTTTGTTGTTTTTGTGTATCTCCAATCCCGTTTGTGGATTGGCGAGGGCAGTATTGCCAATCTGGTGCAGCTGCAAGGGGAAATTGAGACACAGCGAGCGGAAAATGCGCGTTTGCAAGAGCGCAATCGTTTGTTGGCGGCGGAAGTCCTCGCTCTCAAAACCAATAAAGATGCAATTGAAGAGCGTGCCCGCACCGATCTCGGCATGATTAAAAAAGGCGAAACCTTCTTTATGGTTCTCCAGCCTTCCACTGCAAAAAAATCTCTCTAGCCTATGACAGCTTCAGCGGACTTATGGGTCCTTGTGCCTGCGGCCGGATCCGGGCGCCGTATGGGCATTTCTCAGCCCAAACAATATTTACAGATTCAGGGCAAAACCGTTCTGGAAATCACGCTGGCAAAACTTTTGTCAGTGCCGGGTATCCGCAGTGTTGTTGTCGCCTTGGCGGAAAACGATCCCTATTTTGCGACTCTGTCGTTGAGCGGCAATATTCACACTGTAACTGGTGGAGCCGAGCGCGCGGATTCCGTATTTCAGGGGTTAAGTTACATTCTCGAGCACGGCCGCAAAGAGGATTGGGTATTGGTGCACGATGCCGCCAGACCCTGTGTTCGACCGGATAATATTCGCCGCTTGATCGAGAAGGTTTTACAGGAAAATTGCGGCGCAATTCTGGCAGCACCAGTATCCGATACTTTGAAAAAGGCAGATGGCGAGAATATTTCGCACACGGTCAGTCGCGAGTACTTGTGGGCTGCTCATACGCCGCAGATGTTTCGTGTCGGCGAATTGCACGCAGCCTTGCGCAAAGCCTTGGAAAATTCTCTGCCCGTAACTGACGAAGCCTCTGCAATCGAATTGGCAGGCGGCAGAGTCATGTTGGTGGCTGACAGTCGCGACAATATCAAAATCACCCAACCGGAAGATTTACCACTGGCGGAAATTATCCTGCACCAGCAAATTTCCGCCGAATAATTTCACTGTTATATCCGCACAGGAATTTCTATGGGTTTTCGAATAGGGCAGGGCGTAGATGTTCACGCGTTTGGGCCGGGTGACAAAATTGTGATCGGCGGTGTGGTGATTCCGCACACGCACCGCTTAATTGCTCACTCCGATGGCGATGTATTGGTCCATGCGTTAAGTGACGCGCTCCTGGGGGCTGCGGCTCTCGGCGATATAGGACGCCATTTTCCCGATACGGATCCGCAATACGCCAACGCGGACAGCCGCGCGCTGCTGCGTTTGGTAATGTCAAAACTCAAAGCCAAAGGCTTGCGTGTTGTTAACGCCGATATGACGATCATCGCGCAGAAACCGCGTATGGCGCCTTATATTCAGCGCATGCGGGAAAATATCGCGGAAGATCTCGGTTGCTCCGTAGACGATATCAATGTCAAAGCAACTACCACAGAAAAACTCGGCTTTAACGGGCGGGAAGAGGGGATTACGGCTCTGGCGGTTGTGTTACTTGAAACTCCCTGACTATTCGGGATTTTTCCGCTGCCGTGACGCACGATAAATAATGTCGCCGATTTCGGTACCTTTGCCTTCGAGGATTTCTTTCAGCGTCAGCCCTTGCAGCTCGTGGGGGAACACCAGCCAATTATCAGTCGCATGCACATAAAAATCCGGTGTGAGATTGGTTGCATTGCGGCTGGGTTTATACCAGGGGCACGCCGTTTTGATGACCGCCGGTGTATTTTCTCCGGCGCGCAGGCGGATCTGCTCGATAATTGCCTGCAGTGAACGCCCGGAATCAAAAACGTCGTCGACAATCAGTAGCGAGTGGTTCGGTCGCAGATTGTCGAGTACGTAATTCAAGCCAAACACTTTGACTTCCTTGTGCTGCTCGTCGATTCCGTAATAGGACGCCGTGCGGATCGCGATATGGTCGCTGTGTACCCCCATAAACTCCAGATACTCCTGCACAGCAATCCCTACCGGTGCACCTCCGCGCCACACCCCGACGATAAAATCGGGATAAAAATTGCGCTGATAGATCAATTCGGCCAGGCGAAAAGAGTCCAAAAGCAATTCATTGGCGGAAATAAATTGTTTTTTCATGTACAGGGGTTCCGTAAAACGGCGTTTTAGCGGCGATATTGAGAGTATAAGTTAGACCCTTTGGCTGGCGCTGGATATAGATGCAACAGCCGTCACCAAAAAGCCTGCACTTGTCATCTCAGTTGCTGATATCAGATGCGTGCGGATGATGCAGCGGTAACCAGATGCTGTGAGTTCTGCTAAGATTCCTCAGCCCAAACCCCAGGCAATGCCTGGGGTTTTTTGTTTCAGGAGTCTTTGATGAGCTACACACTCGATACCCCTTTTGCCCATGGCGGGCCGCTCGGTCGAGCCGCTTTCCGCCAACAGCCGGAAGATTTTATTGTGCAAGAGGAGTTAGGTTTTGCGCCGGAGGGGGATGGTGAACACCATTATTTGCATCTGCAGAAGCGCGGCGTGAACACTGACTGGGTCGCGCAGAAAATTGCGCGCCTGGCCGGAGTTAAACCCGCTGATGTGGGTTTTTGTGGACTGAAAGACCGGCATGGCGTGGCCGATCAGTGGTTCAGTGTCTATCTTCCTAAAGGGAATGTTCCAGATTGGCACAAGCTCGAAGAAGACGCTGCTATTAAAGTGCTGTCTTTATCCAAAGGTCGACGTAAATTGCGCCGCGGCCAACATGCGAGCAACCGCTTTGTCATTCTGCTGCGCAATGTGTCCGGCACATCGGAAAATGAACTCCAAGAGCGATTGTTGGCGATATCGAAATCAGGGGTTCCAAATTATTTCGGTGAACAACGTTTCGGTCGCAATGGCAGCAATTTGGTATCGGCGAAACGCTGGCTGGAGGATGGTGTGCCGCTGAATAAAATGAGCGGTAAATCCATGATCATGTCGGCTGCACGATCGCATTTGTTCAACTGTGTTGTGGCAGAACGTGTTCGTCAGGCGAATTGGAATACGGAAATTCCCGGGGATGTCTTGCTTGAGGGGACACCAACTGGTCCGTTATGGGGGCGCGGCCGCAGCCGGGCGAGTGACGAGGCTTTGGTGTTGGAGCAAAACGCATTGGCCGAGTATTCATCCTGGTTGAACGGTTTGGAGCATTGCGGGCTGTCGCAAGAACGACGATCTATTGTGCTGTCCCCGGTGAAATTGGATTGGGCACTCGAAGGACAAAATCTGCGGTTGTCATTGGATCTGCGACCCGGAGAATTTGCCACTGCGGTTCTGCGGGAAGTGCTGCAACTTGATAATCTCAGCGCTTGATTAGTTGGAGCTCGGCTTCGATCAGGGTGCTATCGGTTTCGATCAAGGTATTATAGGCAGCGCTGATATATGCGTACGGTATCGATTATGCGGGTTCGCCACACAATCGATGCGATGTTTTTGAGGTGAAAAACAGTTTTGAGCGAACTTCATTTTGATGGCATAGGTATGACTTCCCGGCGCACTCGCGATCGTATGATCCAGCGCCTGGAGGAGCAGGGCATCCGCAATCAGCGTGTTTTACAGATTATGGCGAACACGCCGAGACATTGGTTCTTGGACGAAGCTCTATCTCACAGAGCCTATGAAGATACAGCACTTCCTATCGGCTACGGCCAGACGTTATCCCAACCTTATATAGTGGCGCGGATGACGGAGTTACTTCTCGATAATCATGCCGCCCCGAGACGGGTGCTTGAGATAGGGACTGGGTCGGGTTATCAGACCTCAATATTGGCCCAACTGGTGGAGAGAGTGTGGACTGTTGAGCGTATTCGCCCTTTACAAAACAAAGCGCAACGTCGCCTCGGCCGCCTCAAGCTTTACAACGTTCAATATAAATATGCCGATGGTGGGTTCGGCTGGCCGGAGCACGGCCCATTCGACGGCATTATTTCCACTGCCGCTCCCGCGGAAATTCCTCAGGATTTATTGTCTCAACTGGCTCCGGAAGGCGTTTTGATCATCCCGGTAGGACCTGATTCCGCGCAAAATCTGGTACTAGTTAAACGCGAAGCTGATGGAAATTTGCGCCGAAAAGTTATTGAACCGGTGAGATTCGTCCCGCTTTTGCCTGGTGTTTCGTAATGCTTGGTGTATCAAAATTAATACTTTCTTATTGGTTTAAAAAATTTGTTATTGGTTACTAAGTGAATATTTTCGACCTTGATAAGCCAAAAATATTCAGAAAAAGTCGGATTTATGGCCCTATTACTCCTCTTTTTTTCCTATTTTTTTAGACTAATTTCTAATAAGTTTTTTGGTTCTATTCATTTCAGTTATAAAAAAGAAAGGTTAAATTTTGACCATAAAGGCCATGGCGGAGGAGGGAAAATATGCGGTGCAGCAGAAAAATGATTAGGTTGATCATTATTTCAATCGCTTTTGGGGTGTTTATTGGATGCTCTTCCACGCCTTATAAAGCGCCGGTTGTCGACGCCACCCCTATCCCGGATCACCGCATCAAAACCCACCATGTCGGACCGGGTGAAACACTGTATTCCATCGCGTTGCGCTACGACCTAGACTATAAAAAACTAGCTGCAGTCAATAAGTTAGATTCATCTTATCGAATTTCGCCGGGACAGATTTTAAGCCTCGATACGAGCAGTTACCGCCCGCCAACTGCCTCCGTGGTTCCAGCCAAAAAGCCCACTTCGTCAACTTCAATCACGCAGGCTGCTAGTTCAAAAATTGAATCGGTTGCCAAAATAGTTTTTCCGGCGCCAGCCAAGCAGGCCGGGGCATTGAAATGGCAGTGGCCAGTTAAGGGAGAAGTATTAGAAGCGTTTCAAGCTGGAGACGGTCTGAATAAGGGTATTGATATTCGTGGAAAATTGGGGGAGCCTGTGCTTGCGGCCGCCGATGGAGAAGTTGTCTACTCCGGTACGGGGCTGCGGGGATATGGACAGTTGGTCATCGTCAAACACAACGAACAATTCTTAAGCGCCTATGCGCATAACAGAGTGTTGGTGGTGGCCGAAGGGGATAAGGTTAAGGCGGGCCAGAAAATTGCTGAGGTTGGTTCATCGGGTACTAACACGGCAAAGCTGCATTTCGAAATTCGCCTTGATGGTCAGCCTGTAAATCCGCTGGCTTATTTGCCGCGTCTCCAGTGATCCCCTCAACTTAGTTGAGTACCTGCCGATAAGCATCTACCTGTGCCCGGCGGGGTGGTGCGAAGCCAAAAGCAAAGCCTGCGCCTGTAACGAGTTGAGATATACGGTTTAGCGCGCCAATCCGCTAACTGTAAAAAGGCAATTTTGGACGGAAATTGTCGATATTCAGCTTAGGGTACATCTTTCAAAAAGCAAGTTCTTGAAGTTACGCCAATTAGGTGCGTATTAGAGCTTAAAAAAATAACCTATTGGTCCGAGGATTATGCGATGGCAGCTCAACATTTCGATCTTGACGTGTTCAAAGGTGATGACGACTCCATATTTATGTCTGACTTCGATCTCGATGAGGACATTGATTTAGCGGAGGACGAATTCGAACAGATAACCCGCAGCAGTCATCACATAGAAGAGGACCTGTACCAGAAAAATCTGGACGCAACCCAGCTTTATCTGAACGAAATTGGTTTTTCTCCACTGCTGAGCGCGGAAGAAGAAGTTTTTTATGCCCGCAAAGCTTTGCGCGGTGACGAAGCTGCCCGCAAACGCATGATCGAAAGCAACCTGCGTTTGGTTGTCAAAATTTCACGCCGCTATGTGAACCGTGGCTTGGCGCTGCTGGATCTGATTGAAGAGGGCAACCTCGGATTGATCCGCGCCGTAGAAAAATTCGATCCGGAGCGCGGTTTCCGCTTTTCCACATATGCGACTTGGTGGATTCGTCAGACCATCGAGCGCGCTATCATGAACCAAACCCGTACTATCCGCCTGCCAATTCACGTCGTAAAAGAATTGAACGTGTATCTGCGTGCGGCGCGTGAGCTGTCGCAAAAACTCGACCACGAACCCTCTCCGGAAGAAATCGCCAAGCTGTTGGAGAAGCCGGTAGAAGATGTCGAAAAAATGCTGAGCCTCAACGAGCGTGTCACTTCCATGGATACGCCGATTGGGCCTTCATCCGATAAGACCCTGGTCGACACGGTTGCTGATCAGCAGGTGTCCGATCCGGTTGAGCTGCTGCAAGACAGCGACTTGAGCGCCAGTCTTGACAGTTGGTTGGATGAGTTGAGCGAAAAACAGCGCGAAGTTGTGGCCCGCCGCTTTGGTTTGCGCGGTCACGAGTCCAGTACTTTGGAAGAAGTCGGCCGTGAAATTGGCTTGACCCGTGAGAGAGTGCGTCAAATTCAGGTCGAGGCGTTACGTCGCCTGAGAGATATCCTGGAAAAACAAGGTTTGGATGCAGAAGCTCTATTTGGCGGGGCCTAATAGGCGGCTGTATTGAACGAGAGCGAATTAAAAAGCGCGCTGTTGCAAAACAGCGCGCTTTTTTGTTTTAGCGCTCCAGATACTGGAGTTTGTTAGGTACGCCGTCCCATTTTTCGGCTTCGGGCATGGAATCTTTTTTCTCGGTGATATTGGGCCAAATGGCTGCCAATTCAGCGTTGAGTTCGAGATAGACTTCCTGGCCTTCCGGCAATTCATCTTCTGAGAAGATCGCGTCTACAGGACACTCTGGTTCACACAGGGCGCAGTCGATGCATTCGTCAGGATGAATAACCAAAAAATTAGGGCCTTCGTAGAAACAATCTACTGGGCAGACTTCGACACAGTCGGTGTGTTTGCAATTGATGCAGTTATCGCCCACTACGAATGTCATGAATTACACCTCTTGAATTGGCTTGATCTTCAGGCGGAGCCGGCGCGGCATTTTAAACAGGAGTTCTCGGAATTTAAACCCTGTTTCACCTCTATACCATTCGGTTGTACCGATTTACTTCTTCACTAATGCTTTTAAATCGTAAAGCGTCTGCAGCGCAGCGAGCGGTGTCAGATTATCGAGGCTCAGATTTTTCAGCCGTTCCTCCACCAGGCTGGGAGAGGATTGAGCAAAAAGATCTGCCTGCAACGCGTCAGCCGCTGAACTTTTGCCGCGTTTGTTTGGTTGCTGCAGATTGTCGCTTGGTTTGAGGCTTTCGCTGGCGGTCAGCGCATCTGTGGAAACCTTGCTGCCAGACTGCTCCAGATTGGCGAGCTGTTGTTTGGCGGATTCCAGCACTATCGAGGGAATACCTGCGAGCTTGGCAACCTGCAAACCGTAACTTTTGCTGGCCGGCCCCTGGCGAATATTGTGCAGAAAGACGATGTTGTCATTGTGCTCGGTCGCATCCAGGTGCACGTTGGCCATTTCGCTGATCACCTCCGGCAGGGCGGTGATTTCGAAATAGTGAGTGGCGAAGAGCGTAAAGGCGCCGACATATTTGGCCAGGTGTTCCGCGCAGGCCCAAGCCAAGGCCAAACCGTCGTAGGTGCTGGTGCCGCGGCCGATTTCATCCATCAACACAAGGCTGGAATTGGTGGCATTGTGCAGGATATTGGCGGTTTCGGTCATTTCCACCATGAAGGTCGAACGTCCGCCAGCGAGGTCATCGGAAGAGCCTATGCGAGTGAAAATGCGGTCGACCAGACCGATACGGCAACGACTGGCAGGTACAAAACTGCCGATTTGCGCCAGCAGAACGATCAGCGCCGTCTGCCGCATATAAGTTGATTTACCGCCCATGTTAGGGCCGGTGATGATCAACATGCGGCGCTCGTTGTTCAGCTCGAGGTCGTTGGGCACAAACGGCGTTTCCAGCACTTGCTCCACCACGGGGTGGCGCCCTTCGACTATATGAATGCCCGGTGCATAGGTCAGCTCGGGGCGGCAGTAGTTGAGCTGATCGGCGCGCTCGGCCAGTGTCGTCAGCACATCGAGTTCGCTGATGGCATTCGCCGTATCCTGCAGCGGGCGGAGATCGACGTTGATTCGCTCCACCAATTCATCATAAAGCGCTTTTTCGCGGGCCAAAGCACGGCTTTTGGCGGACAGAGCCTTGTCTTCGAAGGCTTTGAGTTCAGGGGTGATAAAGCGCTCGGCGTTTTTCAAAGTCTGGCGGCGTTGATAATCGACAGGGGCGTTATCAGCCTGGCCGCGGCTGATTTCAATGTAGTAACCGTGAATGCGGTTGTAGCCGACTTTCAGCGTCGAGATGCCCGTTCTTTCCTTCTCGCGAGCTTCCAGCTGTACAAGGAAATCGCCTGCGTTGTTACTCAGGTTGCGCAGCTCGTCCAACTCTTCGTCGTAGCCCTCGGCTATAACACCGCCGTCCCGAATCACTACCGGCGGGTTATCCACCAGGGCTCGTTGGAGCAGGTCGACTAATTCCGGGTAAACACCAACGGCGGATGCCAGCGCCTGGATATGCGGGGATTTGATTTCCGCCAGGAGTGGTTGAAGTTGTGGCAGAACCGCAAGGGAAGCTCCCAGACGCGATAAATCCCGTGGGCGGGCAGAGCGCAGGGCGACGCGGCCGAGAATGCGCTCAAGGTCGCCGATGTGCTTGAGCAATTTGCGACAACTTTCAAAAGCGTAATTTTCCAGCAGTGCCGCTATAGCATCCTGGCGAGCGTTGAGTTTTTCCAGGTTGCGCAGTGGGCGATGCAGCCAGCGCCGCAACAAGCGGCTTCCCATAGCGGTTGTGGTGGTGTTTAAGACCGCATAAAGCGTGTTGTCTTCTTGCCCTAAGAGATTGGCATCCAGTTCCAGATTTTTTCTGGTGGCGCTGTCCATGGCGACAGTTTCATCGAGATGCTCGACTATGGGCGCAGAAAGGTGTGAAAGATCGGTGCGCTGGGTTTCCTTGGCGTAGTTGTACAGGGCTGCAGCGGCAGCAATGGCGGCGCGCATATGGTCACAACCAAAGGCAACCAGATCGCGAGTGCCGAAATGTGTCGTCAGCAGACGGCGGCCGACATCCGCATCAAATTCCCAATCCGGGCGTTTGCGTAAACTGCGCACGGCCTGCAGCGGGGGCAGGTAAAAGGTTTCGGGCACCAGCAGTTCGGCGGGGCGGACACGCTCCAGTTCAGCGATCAGTGCTGCTTCAGAGTTGACCTCCTGCACAGTAAATCGGCCGCTGCCCATATCCAATGTGCCTATGCCGAAGGCATCTTCCAGAGCGGTAATGGCGACCAGAAGATTGTCGCGACCTGATTCCAAAAGAGCTTCGTCGCTGACCGTGCCCGGCGTCACAATCCGCACGACTTTGCGTTCGACTGGCCCTTTACTTGTTGCCGGATCGCCTATTTGCTCGCAGATCGCCACAGAAACGCCGTGGCGCACCAGCTTGGCCAGATAGCCTTCTGCCGCGTGGTAGGGGACGCCCGCCATGGGAATCGGCTCGCCGGCGGTTTTACCGCGGGCGGTAAGGGTCACGTCCAGCAGCCGGGCGGCAGTTTTGGCGTCGTCAAAAAACAGTTCGTAAAAATCCCCCATGCGGTAGAAGACCAATTCATTGGGATGTTGAGCTTTGATGCGCAGATACTGCTGCATCATGGGAGTGTGCTGATCGAGAAGGACTGTATCGTCTGCCATGGTTCCGCTCTGCTGGCGTCGAAGCTGATGCTAGGTTGTGCTAAGCCGAAAAAGTTGGAGATTGTAGCAGAATGACCAGCGACCCTTGCGTCTATGACATCCCATGACTTAAGTTGCCCGCCATGAATGAACTCAACTCCTTCCAACTTGCCACTCGCCTGGGTGAGCTTCTGCTAACTCTCGGCGCCAAAGTGGCCACCGCTGAGTCCTGTACTGGCGGCGGCATAGCGCACGCCATTACTGAGGTGCCAGGCTCCTCTCAATGGTTCGATTACGGTTTTGTCACCTACAGCAATCAGGCGAAACATGAGTTGTTGGGTGTCGATGAATCCCTGCTTTCTCAATACGGCGCTGTGAGCGAACGGGTGGTGCGGGCTATGGTTAAAGGGGCTATGGCGAAGGCATCTGCGCAGTTCGCGGTGGCGGTAAGCGGAATAGCCGGGCCTGGTGGTGGATCAGCCGCCAAGCCTGTTGGCACAGTTTGGCTTGCATGGGGGCATCCAGAGGGAGTTCTCGCCGAGCGTCATCAATTCGCTGGCGACCGCCATGCGGTGCGGGAGCAGGCTGTGAATGTCGCTTTAAAGCGATTGGTGGAGCTGGGTGAACGATACTGTATAAAAACACAATAGCTGTTTGCATATACAGTATCCTTGGTTTATTCTTAACGACATCAGGGCGCTTAAGGTGCGGCCGGTACAGATGCTTTGAGTGGGAATACTCGGGCGTCGATCTTGTGAACAATACTGTCAGGTAGAGGAGTGATTAATGGACGCGAATAAAGAGAAAGCGCTTCAGGCCGCTTTAGCACAGATTGAGCGCCAATTCGGTAAAGGTACCGTAATGCGCATGGGGGATTCCGAGCGAGCAGCGATTCCCTGTATATCGACAGGATCTCTCGGCCTTGATGTGGCTCTGGGCATTGGCGGTCTGCCGCGCGGGAGAATTGTTGAAATCTTCGGACCTGAGTCTTCCGGTAAAACCACCTTGACCCTGCAAGTGATTGCAGAAGCTCAACGTAATGGTGGAACTTGCGCCTTCATCGACGCCGAGCATGCATTGGATCCTATCTACGCGGAAAAACTCGGTGTCAAAGTTGATGAGTTGATCGTCTCTCAGCCCGATACTGGTGAGCAAGCATTGGAAGTGGCGGATATGCTGGTTCGCTCTGGCGCAATTGATGTATTGGTTGTCGACTCCGTTGCAGCCCTGACGCCGAAAGCGGAAATCGAAGGTGATATGGGCGACCATCACGTAGGCTTGCAAGCGCGTTTGATGTCGCAAGCCCTGCGAAAAATTACCGGTAATATCAAAAACGCTAATTGTCTGGCGATTTTCATCAACCAGATTCGTATGAAAATCGGCGTTATGTTTGGCAACCCAGAAACCACCACTGGCGGTAATGCACTGAAATTTTATTCTTCCGTACGTTTGGATATTCGCCGTATTGGCTCGGTGAAAGAAGGCGAGGAAGTTGTAGGTTCAGAAACCCGCGTCAAGGTTGTTAAAAACAAAGTTGCTCCACCTTTTAAACAAACCGAATTCCAGATTCTCTACGGCCAAGGCATCAACCGTCTGGGCGAAATCATTGATTACGGGGTCAAGCTCGGCCTGATTGATAAAGCGGGAGCCTGGTACAGCTACCAGGGCGAAAAAATCGGCCAGGGCAAACAAAATGCGATCCAGTATCTGCGCGACAATGCAGCACTGGCGCAAAGTCTGGAAGCAAAAATCAAGGAAGAATTGTTGGGGCCTGCAGGAAAATCTGTGGCTTCCAAATATGTTGAAGAAGATGTAACGGAATAATGCAGAGACGGCGGGCAGATAATCTGCCCGCCGTCAAATTTGTGTATTCCCGTGAACGATCAAGATCCCGTCAAACAAATCTATAACTTCGCTCTCGGCCTTCTGTCGCGCCGCGAGCATTCCCACCATGAGCTTCAGCAAAAATTGCTGCAGCGTTTTTCTTCTCATGCAGAATCCATCGAGCAGGTGTTGGCTCAATTAGCCGATCAGGGTTATCAGTCCGATGAGCGTTACGCAGATGCCTATATTCGCGGGCGGCGAAGCAAGGGGTATGGTGATAAGCGAATTGCTCAGGAGCTGCGTCTGCGGGGAATTGAGTCTGGTCTTATCGAAAAAACCCTGAGTGAACATTCAGTGGATGAGCATCAGGATCGTTCTTTATTCCATGTGTGGAATAAAAAATTTAAAACCCCACCGCAGGATTTACGGGAAAAATCCAGACAAATCAGTTTTTTGCGCTATAGGGGGTTTTCCATGTCCGAAATAGAGCGGTTATTCGAACAGATCGCTCAGGATCATTAGTGTTTATTAGGTATTCTGTAGACCTACCTACTAAGTGCTGCATTCTGTTCTGCTAGGCGAAACCTAATCAGTCGGCTTTATTGCCTCGTTTGAATGGAAGACTGCATACATCTACCATTTGCCGATCTTTACGGGTCATCTTGCGGAGAATACCTATGAGTAAAACTATCGTTGTGACGGGCGCGAATCGCGGAATTGGTCTGGCGTTTGTGCAGCTGTATCGGGCGCGAGGGGATCAAGTTATTGCTCTGTGCCGGAAGACTTCGCCCGAGCTCAGCGCTTCTGGAGCCAAGGTGATTGAGAATATCGATGTCACCAGTCCAGACTTGCCTGCACAGCTCAGCAAGGCGCTCGCTGGCGTTTCCATTGATGTACTGATCAATAATGCCGGCATCTTGCGCGAAGAACGCTTGGGCAGCATCAACTATCAAACCATTCTGGAGCAGTTCAATGTCAATGCAGTTGCTCCTTTGCGTGTTACTGAGGCGCTCCTTTCCAACTTGGGCAAGGGGTCCAAGGTCGCACTGATTACCAGCCGTATGGGCTCGATCGCCGACAACTCGTCAGGTGGTTATTACGGCTATCGCATGTCAAAGGCCGCATTGAATATGGCGGGGACGTCGCTTGCCAAGGATCTGAAGAGCAAGGGCATAGCTGTCGCGCTTCTCCACCCGGGGTATGTGCAGACCGAGATGGTGGGCTTCGGCGGCGATATCAGTGCCGACGTGGCAGCGCAACGGTTGGCGGCCAGGATAGACGGCCTCTCTATCGAGAATAGCGGGTCGTTCTGGCATTCCAACGGAGAAATTCTTCCCTGGTAAGGACTTCGTCACTTGGGATAGAGAAAAAGAGGGCTGGACACAGAGAAAGCTTGCCGATCACAGACTAGACTTAGATGGACTGCCGTTAGCGCATCCCCGCGCAACGGTGTAGGGCTGTGATCGGAGAGCAATTCCACCCATGTATGAAGATCTGAACAACATTGATGTCGGTAAGAAAGACGACAACAAGGATCTGATTTGGGATCTTGATGCATTCAAACAACGCAAGCGCGCGCATGAGTTTGTTTTGAATTTCGAGAACAAACTGTGTGTGTTTTCGGGCTCAGTTGAGCAGCTCTACACCAACTACAACATCTTTATGCCAGCGGAAGAGAACAGCCGGCTGGTGATCCTGCCTAACCCCTACGCCCATCACGACATTTTTCAAGGCATACCGGAATCGGCCGTTAAGGCCACGGGGCTGTACATTGTGCCGGGAAATAATGGTGAGTTGATGCTGCGCATTCCGGTGAAAAGCACGGAAAGTCCCTATCGCACTGTGCCTCTCCAGATTGGCTTTCGCATGATCAACCAGCGCCGTCCGCCGAATTTGCCGCTGTTGCCTGTACTGGTGAAAGGCGATTTGCGCGAGCTGGATGCGCGCACTCCCTGTCTGCACTTGCACGCTATTTCGCTCAGCAATATGCCTAGATTGTCGCCGCTGGAACTGAACGAAATTCGCCGCACGATCCTGGACCGAATGAAGGTGTTGATTTAGAGATAATGAGGCAGGCAGCCTCATATTTAGTTCATCCGAAAGACCACAGGGACAGTAAACAAGAAACGATCGCCTTTGATCGTATCCGGCACCGCAGGATAGGGGCTGGCACTTCTGACGGCTTTCACCGCTGCCTTATTCAGTGTTTCATGCTCGGACTTTTCCAATATCTGCACATCGCGGACGCGGCCGTCGCGGGAGAGGGTTACCGTCAGGCGTACGGTACCTTGGTGTTCGTTTCTCAAAGCATTGCGAGGATAGTTGACGAAATTGGTCGTCCATTTGGTGAGCTTGGCGATATAAATCTGTTCGCTTAACAGGTTTTCCGCTGTGAATGAAAATCCATCCTCTTCTTCGTCTGACA
This sequence comes from Saccharophagus sp. K07, assembly GCF_014336955.1. GTDB lineage: Bacteria > Pseudomonadota > Gammaproteobacteria > Pseudomonadales > Cellvibrionaceae > UBA5868. The sequence goes on from NZ_QRAI01000002.1 coordinate 650,099, forward strand.
AAATTTCCTCGTCATTAAATAGAGATGCTTCCGTCAGCAGCTTTTCTGGCTCGGGTGGTGTTTGCGGTTGCTCGACTTCTGGCTGAGGTTCTTCTGCCTGCGGTTCGGGTACAACCGCGACAGCGGGTGGTGGCGTTGGGATTTCAGGGGCGACAGCAGGTGGAGCAGGGGGCGCTTGCCTTGCGGGTTCGGGCAATTTTGTACCTTTCAGCAGAGTTGCGATTTCCGCAATTCTTGCGCTCGTAGGGCTGATGTCGGCAAAACGCTCTGCCAGTTCAGGTTTGACGGTGCCACCACCCAATAGACTCTCTTTAAACTCGGAAGATAAAGGTACAGGGCCCAGCCAAGTGCGAAGCAGCAAATCGAAAAAGTGTGCGTCCGCGATAGTGTCCAGAGTTTGTCTATTCAGAATGACAGTAGTGGTATTTTTCGCCGCAGATCGTTCTATTCGCAGAATATCGCCTTTGACTAATTTGATTTTCAACAGATTGCTGAAATTGGCGAGGTTCTGTGCATGGCGCTCCATTTCTGTTGCGCCGGCGTTGATGGCGATCCCTTCAATCCACATACGCTGAAACCGTCGTGCATAGAGGTCGTCGGTCAATATGCGCAACTCCATTGCCTTATCTTCTTCTTTTGTTAATGCGTCGCGGGCATTGGAAGTTGGTGTGGTGAGATAAAGGGCAGCAATAAATTGCTCTTTACTGAGTTGAACATGGAGGGCCATGCCGTTGAGAGTAGGGGCGCCCTGGGCGAGTCCAAGGCTGCAGAAAACCATCAGCAAAGCTAGGGCGGCAAGAACGGTTTTGCGATATTTGGCTATCATCATAAATCTCGTTTCTGTTCTTATCTGCGGGGCGGTCTACGAAGATCCTCCCTCTGCGGTCGCTATGTTTTGAGCTTGGCCAGACACAATCGATAGCCGGCTTCATGATTTTAAGCGCAATTGATAACACTATACTTCATCGATCAGGGGTAATGCCTACTCTTAACTGTATATGTTTGTTGGGCAGCATCAAGTTTGTGGCCTGTATTAGGCCAAATGACCGGCCCTGATCCGACGAATGTTTGACCAACCGAGTTTAGCGGCGACGGTTTCGTCTTATGGAAGTTCAGTCACTTCAACATTGTTCTCAGCAGACCATAGATGGGCTGCTCGGTTCTGTGTCTTTGTATAAACAAATCTACACAATGGATCCGCAACAATTTGAGGTTTTGCTGCATTACTCTCAGCTAGTGCAGGCGCGACCCGGAGAAGTGCTGATAGAAGCTGGGCAAATTGATACGTGGTTATATTTCTTGTTAAAAGGACAATTAGCTGTTTATGCCGGCGGTAAATCCATTAAAAAGGTCAATTCCATTACGCCGGGAGAAATTTTTGGCGATATGGCGATATTGCTGGATTTACCGCGTTCAGCCACGGTTATTGCCGACGTTCGGGTTAAAACCAATGTCATTCTACGCACGGATTTCTCGGTTTTTGGCGAGCCTAAGGATTTCGGCTGCATTTGCCTGCCAGTGAAATTGCTGTTCTACCGAACTATGGTTCACAACTTGCGATGGAAGTTGGAGGTCTATAGATCCCTCTTTCCGCAATACCGCTTATCTATGGATCACCGCAAAATCCGCCTTTACGCCGGCCCGCGAGATACACTCGAAGAGCTGCTGAGTCTGGATGAGCAGGCGAGAGGGCTTGCGGAGATGCTATTCATCTGGAATTCGAAGCTGACCAATGACGATATAGATAGTGAATGAAGAGAGATGGTTGGCGGTAATGAAGATGCTGTACAGCTATTAATGAAGATTGTTGTTATGAGTAGATTTTCTGTCGCGCTGTGCTGTTTAGCGCTTTTGTTTACCAATGCCGCCCTGGCCCTGGATAAAGAACGTCTCTGGTTACCTGTAAAATATCAGTCTTTATATCTGTCCCTGGTGAAAGCGGCGGAAACCGCGGAAACCTTGGATCGCTGCGCTGCGGTTGTAGAAGGGACCTTGGATATTGACCAGAGTACGCCGGATCACCCTATCTATCGGATTTTGTGTCGTCAGGACAACGGTCTGACCTACAACGAGATGGTCGATGGACTCACATTTACGACTTTGACGACTCCGGGAGCTAATCAGGGAAACCGTTGGCTGGAGTATGTGTGGAAGGTCTGTCGTAACCAATTGATGGAGCGAACCAGCTTGATGACGGAGCTTACCTGGATTACCGACCTCAGATCTCCCCCTCAGCCGGACTTTTGGGAAGGTAACAAGGTGCAGTTTGTGGCCAACTTTGATGCACGGGGCGTGCGGGGAGAGCGGCTGCAATACGCAGCGGAATGTACCGTATCCGGAGGGACGGCCGAAGTGTCGATCCGCAAGCGCTGAATCGACACGCAGAAAGTTTGAAATGTGATGGATTCGTGAGCAATGATACTGGAGCCAAGCGAAATAATTTGATGTACACTTAGCGCCCAGACTGGTCCGCCGGTTGGGTGGAGTGCTCCACCTCTCGAACCCATAATAAAGATGTCGGCCTTTTTCAGGCCCTATTTGGAGACTTAACGGTGAGTCGTAGAAAACGTAAGCACCAAGACGACGGTGACAAGGCCGAAATCGACCTGACCCCCATGTTGGACGTTGTGTTCATCATGTTGATCTTCTTCATCGTGACAGCGTCTTTCGTTAAAGAAAGCACTCTCAACGTCAACGTTCCTGAGAATTCTAATGCGCCACCACCGCCTCCCAGCGACAATAAAACTATTCTGATAGTGGTGGATTCGGCTAACGATGTCTTTATTGACGGTCGCCGCGTGGATATCCGCTCTGTTCGTTCTTTGATCGCACAAAAAGCAGCTGCAAACCCAGGTGGTGGCGTAGTTGTAAGAGCGCACGAGAATTCCAATACAGAGACCTATATCAAAATCGCCGACGCCTCTCGTGATGCCAGTGTTTTTGATATCTCTCTGGTTCCCTACAAAGATACCCGACGTTAATTTGTATTCAGACCAGCGGATTCCCCGCTGGTCATCTCACTCTCTCACCGATCTCTCCTTTCTCTCCCTCAGCTTTCTGCACCATTGATTCATTTCTAAGCGTAAGCCCATTGCGCGCGGTCGATCTGTCTACCGTTTTAAAGGTAAATCGGCTAAACGCTATGGGAGTCAGGCGATTAGGATTCGGAGATGGAGGGAGAAGGGGAGAACCGGCACTTGTGTGCCGGTTTGCGGATAGATGCCGGTAGAAGATCAGATGCCGATACGCGATGGGAGTCGTTCAGCACAATCTGTGTTTGAAGTGGGCAATTGACCCTGAGGTTCAAAACCATTAGCGCTATACCAGGTGTTGAGATCACCGGCATAGTCAAACCTTATGGCCTGCATTTCCGCGTCATCGAATTTCGCAAAACCTGCGGGCTTTAGGATGGCTTGGTAGGTGGAGCCGAGAAATTGAATCGTCAGCAATAGGCTGTAGGATTCGCCAGCGTTTTGCTGTGCACCCAATAAACTCCAGTAGCCAGACACCAATTCACCGCGTGTATTTGCATCCCCCAATTTTCCATCGCTGCTTGCATCTTCTATGTATTTGACGCAGGCATTAAACCGGCCGCTGGTGGTCTCGCTGTCGCCGTGAAAATAAAACTCCACTTCTGAGTCATTGAGATTATTTGGGGCGAAGCCTAAATCCATGTCAGAAACGCGCAATTGTTGGCCGCCGATTTGGGAAAATGCTTGGGTGCCAGACGGTAATTGGGCAATTTCTCGAATTGAGTCGGATGAGCTGAATTTGTCGCCCGCAAAATTGTGATTTGCCAAACCATCAAGGTCGGATCGGTCTGAAATTAGAGCATCAATCAGATCTCTTACCAAACTTGCGTTATCAGATGACTGCAAAAAGCTGATCGCATTGTTGAAATCATCACTGTCGTAAGGTGCGCGCATGGCTTTTATAACCAGCGTCTCAACCAATTTGGCTACGCCGTTAATGTTGTCCTGGTCGACATCAGTGCCATCGGCGGGAACCAATTGATCGATGATTTCGTTTAATGCGCGGCTTTTCTCTATTACCGCTGCGTAATTAATGTCGATATAGGGCAGGTCCATGTCCCACTGGTCGTAGATATTGTGCGCATCCGCTTCTGTTCGGCGCAGGATATTTTCGAGGCTCTCAGCGCTGGCTACCAACGTATTAAAACTGATTTGTTGCGTCAGCAACTCATTGGCTATGTGGCGATAAATGGAAGAGGTGAGATCGTTGGCGGTGCCAGAATGATTGCCAATTTCCTCGTAGTGAAGACCGATAAAATGGTTCATCACGCTGATGGTTTTGTGCAGTTTCAGTGCAGCGTTCAGTAGAGCATGATTTAATCCGGAAGCATTGTCAGAATTGAAATAATCGACATCCAGATCCGCTTCGGTAATGCCCAGAGCTGAAAGGAGCGCATTTTTTTGCTCCGCAGAACGGACATCCGTTAAAAGAGTGGTCAATGGAGATACAACGACATCATTGACTACGCCAGAAGAGGAAATGCTGATACGACGACTCAGCTGACCATGAAATGGCTCGCCAGTGGAAACATCATACCCGCCGTCGACACGAATCACTGCTTCCGTCAATGAGCGCTTCGATTTTAAGCAGTAAATTTGTAATTCAGCGGGTGCATCAGTGGCACAATAATCCGTGTTAATGATGGGGTTGAACGAGTAATAACCGGCGTCGTCGGTGAAGGCAAAGGGTTCCCAGGGATCGCGTGTGCTGTTGTTGTCGTAATCCAGAAAAACCATGGCTCTTGCGAGGTAGCCATCAATGACTACGCCACGAAAAGATTGATTGTAATTAGCGGAGGCGCTTCCTTTGTCCTGGCCGGACCCGCCGCACCCTTGCAGGGTGACCGCTGCCGCAAGGCAGAGTGCAGCGGCTTTAATGATTGAATGTGAAGTGTGGTGGTGTGACATATCAATACTCCATTAAATTGAGCTTCTTAACGCCGGGCGCAGCATTAAAATTTCTCTTCAAATGCGATGGAAAATGCGACGCTGCGAGGAGCTTTATCACCGTCTATGGTGACCTCATCCAGGGCTATGCGGGCGTCGAGTGTGACTGTGTCAAAAAACGAAAGTCCGACTGCAGCGCTCGCCAATTTGGAGCCGGCCAGATTTTTGTGATATCCGAGGCGGATATCCGGAATCCAAAGCGATTTGGTATTGATTGCAGTTGATAAGTTAAACATCTGAGTTTCCATGCCGACTATGTCGTCATAGGAAGCGAGGTCTGCTGAGGCGCTGAGGGACCAAAAGGATGTCGGATAAAAACTGCCATCGACTGTGGCGGTCGCATGTTTTTTGTGTTTTTCGTAGGCATTGATTTCGCCTGCTTCGAAAGCGAAATAGGCCGCAGCTTCACAATTATTACGACCGAAACTGCCTTCTTCGTATTGCGCGCAATTGACGCCGACAGTTCCGTATTTAAACGAAGGAGAATTGATATTTTTCAGGGTAAAACCCGCGCTGTAGAAACGAGTCACCCAGCTGATACCGACGTCGATACCGATATTGGTAGTGGATTTCAAATTGTTGTCGTATTCGTCTTCCATAACATCTTCAATATCACGACCTTCCAGAAGTTGAAGACGCATGACTTGTTTGCTCAATTCAAGATTCATCAGCTTTAATTTGGCGCCTGCATACAGCTGGCCGCCATATTCTGCGGATTTTCTTTCATCGAGCATTGGCTTGGCGTAGCCAAGAGAAATTCTTTTTTCGATACCGCTTTTCAAATAAGCGGAAGAGCCGGTGGAAAAACTTTCGTGCTGGTCGTCATAGACCAATGGTTGATCCAGCAGGCCCAAGCGCACTTGCGCGTCGACTCCAGCTTCCATAAAGAAGGTTCCGGAGAATTCGCTGGGGCGCCAGTAAATCGGAAAAATAGGAGCAGTAATGCCGACGCCCACTTTGGCGTAGCCGTTCTCGCCCATTTCTTTTAATACGCGATTAAAACGGTCCAGGGTTTCTTCGATGGAGTCGGTCGCCAGAGATGAGTCGTCGAGGATATCGATCAACTCGTCGAGCTCGTCGACAAAGTCGTTTACATCACCCACCTCAGTGGAAAAACTGATGCTGGGCAGATATGCAATCCGCCAATTTTCATCTTTGCCAACCGTCAAAGCGGCTACAGCAGGATTGTGGGTGGCGGAATAAAGTGCGTGACCGTTGCTGACCGGTCCGGTGGTTAGAGTTGATCCTGGGGAAACGTGGCCGGAATCGGCATGAGCAAACCCTGCTGCGGCGCAGAGTATCGATAGATAAACTTTCTTCACATAGGCTCCTAGAGAACGGAAAGTGCGTGTTACGGGGCGCGTTACGTGAATCACTCTTTTCGCGCATATCAATAACAGCAGCTAAAGTCCAATCCCTCCAGGCTTATTCCAAGATAATCTGGATCCTCTAGTGGACTAATCGGCGCGCCATAAAAGCCTATGTATATCGGGTTTTAACGGCCTGCGCTTGCCAGCCAGACGTCCTCCGCCCACTCCCAAATACTGTCCCATTCCTGTTCGCCAAATTTACCTGACGCCCAATAGCCCACCAGCCCATCTGGGTCTATGCAGTAAAAGCCTTCCTTGAATCGGCAAACGGGAATGAGATGCCGCGGCAAGCCTCTGTCCCAGGCTTCTGCGGCGAGCTCCGGAATATAGGTGTGGGAGTGCGGGTCAGCGGCGGTGGCGGGTTCGAGAGTGCCGAGCACCAGGTCGCTAACACTGAGAAGAAACTCGCGGTATTCGGCCGGCAATGTTAAGAACAGCTGTTCTTCGACGTTGATTAAATCGTCTTCGGTTGGCAAATCTAAAGGGACCGGAACATCTTCAGCGGATTCGCGTAAGGTAGTGATAAGTTCTTCCATTGTGTCTCCGGATTGAGGTATGAGCGAATAGATAGGCGGTTGAGTATAGAGGGCGAACGGAAGCCCACACTAGTAGCTGTCAGTCAGATGCTATTACTATCAATTAGATCCCATTAATAGAGAGGGGAGGAACGCTCTCAGACAAATGTATTGGGAATTTTTTGTGTGCTTACGGAAAAAGGATGAGCTGGAAAGATTCGTCCGACAAATGCAGTGTTGTTTCTGTGCTCAACGCAAATGAACTGTAGTGTCTATCCCTTCTTTTCTGGATGCCAACGTATATAATGCGCCAGTTTTCTCCACGGTTTTAGAAGGCATATTTCCTGAAGTATATTGTGAAATAGGTGACGGCCATTTCACACTAGGCAAATGATTTTGCCATTTCTGCAGGACCTTATGCGCGCATCCTGATAACGCGCGCCTTGCAAAGCTAGGAGCTATTAACTGCATCGATCAGTTATATAAAGCCGTAGAACTATAAAATCGTCCGAGCACCACGCGAGACGAAATGTGATTCAACATGGAGCGCAAATCTTTCTGGTCAATTTGAGATCAGATGCTCTGGCTCATTAATTGCTTCAGGTCAGAAAATACAATAATTGATTAAATTTTGATCGCCTGCTAGGGTGATGTCGTAACGGATTTCATCACGGGAAACCGGCCTGCGCACGGGCTCGGGGCTTCTTCCAGTCAACGCCTGTAGTAAGAAAAATTGAGGTATAGACGTGAGTTCATTCGGTGACAATGGTCTGAAAAACAATAAAAGTGAAAATAGGCTATTGGCGATCCCATTCCCGCCACGTCCTAGCCTGAGGCGTGCTATAGCGGCGTTGTGCGGCGCGACCTTTGCCTCAGTTTCCTCTCTGGCCTTCGCCCTGGGGCTTGGCGAGATGAGTTCCAGCTCTTACTTGGGGCAGCCTTTGAAAGCCACCATCGATCTGGTCTCCCTTGAAGGGGATATAGATCCTCAGACGATCATCGTGCGCCAAGTGGCACCGGATGAAGCCCGCAAAATGGGTGTCGACATTTTTAACGTCCCTTACCGAATTGACTTCCAATTGGACGCTCGTAAAGGCGCTCCCTCGGTCACATTGACATCCCGCGAGCCTATTAATGAACCTTATCTCAGTTTGTTGGTGGAGCTGCGCTGGCCAAAAGGTGTGGTATATCGCGAGTATCCGCTGTTGCTCGACCCGCCCCCGCTGGTACCTGTTCGCGAAGTTCCCAAAGAAACCCCTCGTGTTGTTTCGCAGCCTGCTACTTCCCAGCCGTCTCGATCGACACCAACTTCCACCCGTTCTGCGCCTTCACAAATTCGCCTTGAACCTCTGGTGACCGACCAGGGCAAATACAAAGTCAAGCCGGGTGACACTCTGTCGAAAATCGCCGAAAGATGGCGTGAAGGCACAAGCCAGAGTATCGGCGATACCGCTCAGTGGTTGTTCGAGAACAATCCCCATGCATTCGCCAACAACAATATCAACCGCTTGCGCGCGGGCGCTGTGCTGCAGATGCCGGATCTGACAGCTTATCGATTGGATGAGACGGCTAGGACAACAGCCCCCAGCCTGGCGCCTTTGCCTAAAACCGGTTCGGGTGAAGGTTTATCCGGAGCGGAAGCTGTTGCTGATCAAGCTGCACAGGAAGCCCGCAGAAATGCAGGTAATGATGCGGCGCAAAGTGGCAGCGTCCGCGGATTGCTGACAATTGGAACCGACAGTCGGGACGATAGAACGCGCGAATTGATCGATTTGCTGGTCAGAGAAAATGAAACTCTAAAAGCGCGTATGGAGAAGCTGGAGAGTTCTGAGTATCTCGACACTCTGAAGCAATTGATCGTTTTGCAGCGCCAGCAGATCTCCGATCTGCGCGAAAAATTAGGTGTTCCTGACAATGATGTCTCCCAGGAGATGGACACTCTGTTGGGTGAAATCGGCGTTCCTGTCGACAACCGCAAAAAAGCGGATGTATCTCTGGCAACGCAAACAAGTGCGCCTGTGCCCCTGGAAAATAATGTACAAACCGAGTCCATCATCGATGTTGAACCGGCAATTACACCTCCGGTCACCGAGAAAGAATCCAAAAGTTGGCTGATGTGGCTGCTATTTGGTGCTGCCGTTGCGCTAAGCGCTCTGTTCATTGGCATGTTCGCCTACTACCGCCGCATGGTTCCGGCGAAACGAGTGGATGAAGAGCCGGTAGGGCCGCGTTATTACTCCCCTGCGACATCTGTAGCCGAAAAACGCGTTGCACCTGTGCAAGAGCCGGATCCAGTGGAATTTGATGATGGCGACTTGACGCCTGTATATGCGCATAAAAAGAAAAACGAAGAAGACTGGATCGGCGAGAAAGTCACTCCGGTTGATCCTGTTGCCGAACAGGAAGATGAAACGGTTCGGGAAGTGCAGGAAGCCTTTGAAGATTTGGTTTTGGACGAAGACATTCTCAAAAGCTTGGAGTCATTGGACGATCTCCCAATCGAAGATTTGACTCAAGCATTGCCGGAAGCTGAAGAATTTTCTGTGCAACCTGTTGTTGGTGCTGAAACTCCAATAGTGATCGAAGAGCCGACGAAAAAACGCAGCAAGAAAGATAAAAATGCACATCCGACGCGCCGTCCTGATGAAGAAGTTCGTATGTCTATCGCGGAAAAAATGGCGCAGTACAATCCGGATGAGTACCGCAAGGAAATGGAAAACCTTGAATTAATGGAATTGGATGAAGTAGAACTGAATGATGCTACGGAAGAGGATGTGGAAACGGTTGTCTATCGCGCGATGATGTTTTGTGAATTCAAAAAATACGACAAAGCGCGCGAAGTCATCGAGGGGAAAATGGCATTCACGCGCGACGCACGTTTGATTGAAGCTTTGGACCAAATTGATAGCCTCGAGCGCGAAGCTCAGGCAAATTCCAAAAAGGCAATATAGGCCAAAATCAAATCAAGCGTAAAAAATAAACCCAGATCTGCTGGGTTTATTTTTTTGTGCGGCCTTTTTCTTTTTTCGGTGGACTGGCAGGGTTGCCGGATAATAAAGGTTTTAAGAAGCGACCGGTATGTGAAGCTGAAATTTTGCAAATATCTTCCGGCGTTCCCTCGGCAATAATTTGTCCACCACCACTGCCGCCCTCCGGACCTAAATCGACAATCCAATCTGCGGTTTTGATAACGTCCAGATTGTGTTCAATAACTACGATTGTATTGCCTCTGTCGCGCAATTGATGGAGAACAGATAAAAGCTGTTGGATGTCGTGGAAGTGCAAACCGGTAGTCGGTTCATCGAGGATGTATAAGGTTTTTCCGGTATCGCGTTTGGACAGTTCGCGCGCGAGTTTCACGCGTTGCGCTTCACCGCCAGAGAGCGTGGTCGCCGACTGTCCCAAGCGGATATAGGAAAGCCCGACGTCGATCAGGGTTTGTAATTTACCTGCAATGGCTGGCACTGCATCGAAAAATGCGCGCGCATCTTCGACAGTCATTTCCAGCACTTCGTGAATATTTTTGCCCTTGTAGTGAACGTCCAAGGTCTCCCGATTGTAGCGTTTACCTTTACAGGTATCGCAGGGGACATAAATATCCGGCAGGAAGTGCATTTCCACTTTGACCATGCCGTCGCCCTGACAGGCTTCACAGCGTCCGCCTTTGACGTTGAAGCTGAATCTGCCGGGCTGATATCCGCGCGAGCGCGCCTCCGGCGTTGCGGAAAATAAATCGCGGATCGGTGTGAAAATTCCGGTATAAGTTGCGGGGTTGGAGCGAGGCGTGCGACCGATCGGGCTTTGGTCGATATCGACGCATTTATCAAACAGCTCCAAGCCATGAATAGCGTCGTAAGGCGCCGGCGTGAGCGTGGTCGCACCGTTCAATTCGGTCGCCACAATCGGATAAAGCGTGTTATTGATTAAGGTCGATTTTCCTGAGCCGGAAACGCCCGTAACGCAAGTCATCACACCAACAGGAATGCGCAGAGTGACGTTCTGCAAGTTATTGCCGCGCGCACCTTCCAATATCAGCCATTTATCTTTATCGACGGCCAATCGCTGTTTGGGAACCGCAATGGATTTGCGCCCGGAAAGATAGGCGCCGGTAATGGATTTTTTGCTTTTGAGAATATCCGGTAGAGCTCCCTGGGCAACAATTTCGCCGCCGTGCACGCCTGCGCCGGGGCCTACGTCAATAATGTAATCTGCGCTGCGTATGGCGTCTTCGTCGTGCTCAACCACGATCACGGTATTACCGAGATCGCGCAAATGGGTCAGGGTTCTTAACAAACGGTCGTTGTCGCGTTGGTGGAGGCCGATGGATGGCTCATCGAGAATATACATAACACCGACCAGGCCTGCGCCAATCTGGCTGGCCAGACGTATTCGCTGAGCTTCACCACCGGACAGTGTCTCGGCGCTTCTGCTCAGTGTTAAATAATTCAGACCAACGTCCACCAGAAAACGCAGGCGATCGCGCAATTCTTTTAAGATTTTGTCGGCAATTTTCCCGCGTGCGCCGGTGAAGGATAATTTGCAGAAATACTGGTGCGCATCGCCAACAGGCATATTGGTAATTTGCGGCAGCGTTTTGTTGTCCACAAAAACGTGGCGCGCTTCCAGTTTTAATCGGGCGCCTTCACATTCCGGGCATGCTTGGCTCGCTAAATATTTGGCGAGATCTTCGCGTACGGAGCTGGATTCAGTATCGCGATAACGTCGCTCTAAATTGGGAATGACACCTTCAAATACATGATGTCGGTGAAAAGAATCACCGCGGTCGTTGACGTAGACAAAATCAATTACTTCGTCGCCAGACCCATAGAGAATAATTTGCCGTTGTTTTTTTGTCAGTTTGTTCCACGGCGTATCCAAGCTGAATTTGTAGTGTTTGGCAACTGACGACAGCATGTGGAAATAATACAGGCTGCGTCTGTCCCAACCTCGAATAGCACCATCTGCAATGGACTCTTCGGGGAATTGCACCACTTTTTCTTCAGCAAAAAATTGTTTAACGCCGAGGCCGTCACAGCTCGGGCAGGCGCCTGCCGGATTGTTGAAGGAAAATAAGCGCGGTTCCAGTTCTGGAATTGAATAATCGCAATGCGGGCAGGCGTGTTTGGCAGAAAAAATTTGCTCGGGTTTTTCGCCGTCGATAAAACCGATCATTGCCAAGCCGCCGGAAAGCTGAATGGCGGTTTCAAAACTTTCGGCAAGTCGCTGTTGAATGTCGGGGCGCGCTTTAAAGCGGTCGATCACTACATCGATGGTGTGTTTCTTTTTTTTGTCCAGCGTTGGTACATCATCCAGGTCGACCACAATTCCATCGACGCGAACCCGGACGAAACCGTCACGTCGCAGCGATTCGAAGACGTGTAAATGTTCGCCTTTGCGCTCGCGCACCACGGGCGCCAACAGCATCAGTTTGCTGCCTTCCGGTAGGGCGAGAACCTGGTCCACCATTTCACTGATGGTCTGTGCAGCCAGAGGTACGCCGTGAATCGGGCAGCGCGGCTCACCGATGCGGGCAAACAACAGGCGTAGGTAGTCGTAAATTTCCGTGATGGTACCGACAGTGGAGCGCGGGTTGTGTGAGGTAGATTTTTGCTCGATGGAAATAGCGGGACTCAGGCCTTCGACATGATCGACATCGGGCTTTTCCATCATGGAGAGAAACTGGCGGGCATAGGCCGACAGGGATTCCACATAACGTCGCTGGCCTTCAGCGTACAAAGTGTCAAAAGCCAGAGACGATTTACCGGAGCCAGACAAACCGGTTATGACGACCAGCTTGTCGCGGGGAATATCGAGGTCAATATTCTTGAGATTATGGGTGCGCGCCCCACGAACCAAAATGCGATCCACAAGCTACCTCTTGCAGTGAGAATTGAGCTTTAAGCGGAGAGCGGGCGCCGCAGAGGGCGCCGCTAAAAGGGGGCTAGTATACGGAAAACTGGCGAGAGAGGATGAGGTTTTTCGTTGACAACCTGTATAAATCTACAGGTCTTCCATGTCGCGCACCCAGTTGCTCGCTTCCAGGCGATTGCGCACGCCGATTTTTTTGTAAACGTTGTACAGATGGCTTTTGACGGTGTGTTCGCTGACTTCCAGCGCCGCCGAAATATCCAGGTTGGTCGCGCCGTTTTTGATCAGGCGCAGGATCTGGCGTTCGCGTTTGGTCAGTTTGATATCCGTATGGCGGATTGACGGAGCGCGACGGTTCTTTTCCAGGAAATGATGCAGCAGGCGGCGGGGAACCCAGTATTCTCCCTGTAATAAACATTCCAGTCCGCGGATCAACTGTTCTTGATCGGTATCGACAAAGAACAGACCGGAAATGCACGGCCAGTCGAGCAGGTTTTCGTGCTCGCTGTTGTATTGCGCGTTAAGCAGGGCGGCGGTCAATGGCTGGCTGTGGGAGTGAACTTCGTTGATCAGTTCGCGCAGGTCGTCGCCGCTAAGTCCCTGGCAGTCAATAAGCAATAAATGATCGGCGGTGGTATCCGGGGCGAGTTGCTTGATGATGGAACAGGTAACCCCGATTTTTTCGGTAATCAGCGAGGCCAATAGTCCCGTTTGCAAGCTGTTGTTTAAAGAGTACAGCGATATACCCTTGACATCGGGGCGTGCTGAAGTCGCGGTCACAATATTGTCTGCCTTATGTTGATCCTGACCTGGGTGTCCGGAAGCGGGATTGATTACCAAAAGCGGCGGGAATTATGCCTAAATTCCTGTTTTGCCGAAAGAGTAAAAAACCATCGCTCTCGCCTGAGTTGCTTGTCAATTTATCACTTTTAGCAAAATTTCCTTTCATTTTTGTCGCTGGGCGGAGCTAATCAAGTGCGACACAAATCCTTTGGACCGACAGTCACCGCTGTTAGAATGCCGCTCTTTTGTGATTGGCGAGGAACGATGTGAGTAGCGGTCGACCGATTTCCGAAGTGCGAGTGACAGTAACTCTGGCGCTGTTGTATGTGTTTCGCATGCTCGGTTTGTTCATGGTGTTTCCTGTCATGATGATTTTTGGTTCCGAGTATGAAGGCGCCACGCCGTTCTTGCTCGGGCTGGCCTTGGGCGGTTATGGACTGACCCAGGCGATCTTCCAGGTGCCTCTTGGACTGCTTTCCGATATCTGGGGGCGCAAGCCGGTTATCTATCTCGGCTTTGCCATTTTTATGGTCGGCAGCATTGTCGCTGCCAGCACGGACTCGATTTGGGGGCTGGTTATCGGCCGGGCTTTGCAAGGCGCGGGAGCTATTGCTGGCGCGGTTATGGCCTTGGTGGGCGATCTGACCTCGGAACAAAATCGCACCCGCGCTATGGCAGTTATAGGTGCGTCTATCGGCCTGTCTTTTTCCGTTGCCATGATCTTGGGACCGCTCCTTGCCTCCATGGGCGGTTTGCCAACCGTTTTTTGGACCTCTGCCTGCCTAGCGTTTATTGGTATCGCAATTCTCCGCCTGCTCGTTCCTGACCCGCCGGCCGGCAGAAAAGCCGGGTCCGATGGTTTGGCAGTGCCGACGCTGCTAGAGAAAGCTGTCCGCAACCGTGAATTGATGCGCCTGAACGTCGGTGTGTTTGCGCTGCATTTTGCGCTGACGGCGATGTTCGTGGTTGTGCCGCTGGTGTTGGACGACGCTGGTGTCGGTACACGCCAGCACTGGCACTACTACCTGCCTGTTATGATGATTGCGTTTGTGCTGATGCTGCCGTTTATGTATGTCGCTGAGCGTCGGCGCAAAATTAAAACAGTCTTTATAGGTGCGGTTGCGTTATTGGGCCTTGCTGAAGTCTTTCTTGTTTACGTCCATAGCTTGGAATATTGGCTGCTGGGTCTGTTGATCTTCTTCACCGGATTTAATCTTCTGGAAGCTATGCTGCCATCGCTGGTCAGCAAAATGGCACCCGCGGGCAACAAGGGTACGGCTATGGGAATCTTTTCGACGTCTCAGTTTCTCGGCGCTGCATCCGGTGGTGTGATCGGAGGGCTGTGCTATCAAAACTGGGGTTTCGACAGCGTTTTGATCGCAGCCTTGTGTGTCAACATCGTGTGGTTGATTATGGCCGTCGGTATGCGTGCGCCTCGTTACCTCACCAGCGTTTGTGTGCCTCTAGAGCATGACGTGCCCGTAGAAGCCATCCAAAATGCGGTGCCCGGTGTGGTGGAAGCCTTATGGGTGAAGGAGCAGGCGCTCCTGTATCTGAAAGTAGATGATCAGTTTTTCCAGAAAAGCGAGTTGAATGCATTCCTGCAAAAGGCTGCGGTTCCCTGAGGCCAATATCCTTGGCAGTGATTTTTTCCTGTAGACTTGTGCGTTCAGCATGGTATTTGAAATTTGGAGGGTAGAGTGGCGAGCCGTGGCGTAAATAAAGTGATATTGGTGGGTAACCTCGGACAAGACCCCGAAGTCCGTTACACACCGGGTGGAAGTGCCATAGCAAACATCAGTGTGGCGACGTCGGAAACTTGGAAAGACAAGCAGACTGGTCAAGCGCAAGAGCGCACTGAATGGCACCGCGTAGTTCTGTTCAATCGGCTGGCTGAAATTGCGGGAGAATACCTGCGCAAGGGCAGCAAGGTTTATATCGAAGGATCTCTGCGTACTCGTAAGTGGCAGGATCAGCAGGGGCAGGATCGTTACACGACTGAAATCGTTGCCGCTGAACTGCAGATGCTGGATAGCCGCGCTGGCGGCGTCGATACTTCATCATCGTCTGCTCAATACGGCGGTCCGGATTACGGCGCGCCGCCATCGGCCCCCTCAGCTCCGCGTCAAAGCCCACCGCAACACTCCGCTCCCCATTCCTCTCCGGCGGGCTCATCTCAAGTGCCCGACTTTGACGGATTCGACGACGACATTCCGTTTTAAAATTGGCCGGCGCCATCTTCAATGATGGCGCTCCTTCAATCCAGAGTTCTCGACTCTCGCGAGCGGTGGCAACGCAGTGGCGTTCAAAGTTCTAGTTACGGATCAGTTTTCACCCTTAGGCGCTGCGCATGTGAAGGCTTTAGAAGCCAACACAATTCCCGTGGTATATCCGGATGCGCCCGATAGCGATGCCCTCAGTATTCAAATTGAGCGCAGCAAGCCCTCTGTTGTTGTCGATACCCGCCTGTGGAGCGATTGGCTGGAGCCGGAAGCCGCAGTGGATTATGCCCGCCATCTGGCTGATCTGTGCCGCCAGCATCAGATTGTGCTGATCAGTCTTTCCTCCCATGAAGTATTTGGAGTGGCGCAGCAAACCATTGGTATGTCGGAACAGGATCAGCCGGAGCCAGATACGAATATCGGGGCGTTATTGCTCGCCAAAGAGCAGGAGGCTGCCCGCTGGGAGAAGTCGATCATTATTCGTTTACCTTGGGTGCTGGATCGTCCTTCAGGTGTTTTGCATCGTCTCTGCGAAGCCCTTTTGTATCGAGGAGAATGTGTCGTCTCCGATACCTGGAGAGGATCACCGGTGTTCATAGAGGACGTGGTGAGATTGGTTCAGGCGATGATCCAGCAGATTTTTTGCGGCGCGCAGAACTGGGGGGTGTTTCATCTCCACGCCAGTGACAGCTGCTCGGAAGCTGAGTTGGCCGACCATGTGGCTCGGCTGCTGCAAAAGGCGGGGTATGAGGCCGGCGCCATCTCTCTCGGCGCGCTGGAGCAGAGATTTACTCCTTACAGCGGCTGGCTGAAAGGGCAGCGCTGTACCAATAATTTCGGTTTCCAATACCGCAGCTGGCGCCAGGGAATCAAAAGCAAGGTATCGGAATGGTTGGAGAGGGAGATCCAAATGGGGCGTCTGGTGCGGGCAATGTCAGCTTAAGCTGATTTGAGATTTGAGCATCAATGGCCGCGACTCCTTTCGCGGCCATTTGGTTTTTAGCGGGTGATTAACCGTTGTAACGTTGGAAAATCAATGTTGCGTTTGTACCGCCGAAACCAAAGCTGTTTGACATAACTTTGTTCAGTGTTCTGTATTGGTTTTCCAGCGCAATCGGCATGCCTTCAGCTTCAGGATCCAATTTGTTGATGTTGGCAGAAGCAGCGATAAAGCTGTGCTGCATCATCAGCAAGCTGTAAATCGCTTCTTGCACACCAGTGGCTCCCAAAGAGTGGCCAGTCAGGGACTTGGTGGAGCTGATAGTCGGGATCTTATCGCCGAACACTTCTTTGACTGCGCGCAACTCTGCGATATCACCGACTGGAGTACTGGTGCCGTGAGAGTTGATGTAATCGATGGCGGTGCTGTCGGTCATGGCGATCGCCTGACGCATGCAGCGCGCCGCGCCTTCCCCGGACGGAGCGACCATGTCGTATCCATCGGAGGTGGCGCCGTAGCCGACCAGTTCGCCGTAGATTTTGGCTCCTCTGGCGAGGGCATGGTCGAGTGATTCAATCACCAGGCAGCCGCCGCCGCCTGCGATCACAAAACCATCGCGATCCGCGTCATAAGCGCGCGACGCCTGGGAGGGGGTGTCATTGTATTTAGTGGACAGGGCGCCCATGGCGTCAAACAAGCCGGTCAGGGTCCAGTGTTCTTCTTCACCGCCGCCTGCGAATACAACGTCTTGTTTGCCGAGTTGAATCAGTTCCATCGCGTTGCCGATACAGTGCGCGCTGGTAGCGCAAGCGGAGGAGATGGAGTAGTTGATGCCTTTGATTTTGAAGGGGGTGGCCAAGCAAGCAGAGGCAGTGCTTCCCATGGTTTGGGTTACACGGTAGGGACCGGCTTTTTTAACGCCCTTACTGCGCATTATGTCGGCAGATTCCACTACGCTCTTGGTCGAGGCGCCGCCAGATCCCATGATGATGCCGGTGCGCTCATTGGAAACGTCCGCTTCACTCAGGCCGGAATCCCGAATGGCGTTTTGCATGGCAACGTAAGCAAAACCAGCTGCGTCGCCCATGAAGCGTAAACTTTTGCGGTCGATATGCTCGGCGAGATCTATCTCTACTGACCCGGACACTAGGCTACGAAAACCCTGCTCTTCATAGCTCGGGTTGTACTTAACCCCGGATTTACCGTTTTTCAGAGCGTCCAGTACGGTTGCGATATCGTTGCCTAAACAGGACACAATTCCCATTCCGGTAACAACAACACGTTTCATAAAAAGCCTCTTGTAACTGGATCAGAATTGAAATGCATTAATCCGGAGTGGTCCGGATGGTCTTCCGGATAGAGCATCCGGTTGATAAGCGGATCGGTCGGGAGATATGTAAGACAGATGTCTGACAACAATTCTCCCTTCCTGCTTCGCTTGGCGCGCATCGGTTTTATGCTGCAGCCTTAAAAGGTTTCTGTATTGGTAAACAGGCCAACTCGAAGGTCTTTGGCAAAGTAGATGTCTTTTCCATCTACGCTCACTCTACCGTCTGCGATTCCCATCACCAGCTTTCGTTCGATTACGCGCTTCAAATTGATGTGATAGGTAATCAGCTTAGCGGATGGAAGAACTTGGCCGGTAAATTTCACCTCTCCTGCGCCCAGGGCTCTGCCTCGACCGGGGTTGCCTCGCCATGCCAAATAGAACCCGACGAGCTGCCACATGGCGTCGAGGCCCAAGCAACCTGGCATAACGGGGTCGCCGGGGAAGTGGCAAGAGAAAAACCACAGATCGGGATGAATGTCCAGCTCGGCTACGATTTCGCCTTTGCCAAACTCACCACCTGTATGGCTGATATGGGCAATCCGATCAACCATCAACATATTTGGCTTGGGAAGCTGCGCGTTGCCGGGTCCAAACATGGCGCCATCGCCACAGGCGAGCAATTCATCGCGTCCGTAGGAGGGTTTCGGCTCGAAAGGCTGCATAGGGTACTCGTTGTTTAATCGTATGTGGTTGATCGCGTGAGAAGAATCTACGGGCGTCGGATTAGTTTTATTCTGAGCTGCGACGATTCGGCCGCCAACACAGGTGCCAAGTCGCCGGGGAGTGCCATTCTAGCGGTAAAACGCATGATGTCCAGCAAAAAGCGCTCAGCTGTGGGGTCTCCGTTGTATTTCGTTAAAAGCCGTATGGTATAGTCGGCGCCTTGTTTAATCGAGCCATCAGCCCTAAGGATTGATTTTTATGATTAAGAAGTGCCTGTTCCCTGTTGCGGGTTATGGTACCCGTTTCCTCCCCGCCACCAAGTCCATGCCCAAAGAAATGCTTCCGATTGTAAATAAGCCACTGGTGCAATATGGAGTGGAAGAATCGTTGGAAGCAGGGCTCAACGAAATAGGTTTTGTTACAGGTCGAGGAAAAAGGGCAATTGCTGACCATTTCGATGTCAGCTATGAATTGGAACATCAAATTGCCGGAACTTCCAAAGAGGAATATCTCAGCTCGATTCGTTCTGTTATGGCCCGGGGCTCTTTCTCCTTTACCCGTCAAAGTGAGATGAGAGGGTTGGGGGACGCCATATTAAATGGTAAACGTTTGATCGGTGATGAGCCCTTCGGTGTTGTACTGTCTGACGACTTGTGCGTATCTGATGGTGACACTCCCGGGGTTTTGGCGCAGATGGTCAGCCTTTACCGCCAATTTCGCTGCAGTATCGTTGCTATCCAGGAAGTACCAGAAGACCAGATTTCCAAATTCGGTGTGATCGCTGGCAGTCAGATCAAAGCTGATCTGGTGCAAGTCTCCAACATGGTGGAGAAGCCGGATCCTAAGGATGCCCCTTCCAATCTGGCGGTAATCGGCCGCTACATTCTTACTCCTGATATTTTCGACATCCTGGAAAAGACTCCTCCAGGGAAAAATGGCGAAATTCAGTTGACTGACGCGCTGCTGACTCAGGCGCAGACTGGATGCGTGTTGGCTTATAAATTCAAAGGTCGTCGGTTTGACTGCGGTAGCGTTGAAGGCTTCGTCGAAGCGACCAACTACGTCTACCACAACATCTACAAAGGCTAAGTATTACGGACGATGCGATGAAGATTGAATGCTTCAAGGCCTACGACATCCGCGGCCGCGTTCCTGAAGAGTTGAACGAAGAGGTCGCCTACAGAGTCGGCAGAGCTTTTGTCGACTTTCTCGATGCCAAAAGTGTTGTTGTTGGACACGATATACGTTTGACCAGCGCATCCCTAACGGATGCGCTGGTGCGTGGGCTGACGGAAGCGGGTGCGGATGTAACTCATATAGGCCAGTGCGGTACCGAAGAGGTGTATTTCGCCACCTTTCATTTAGGCGTTGATGGTGGTATCTGCGTGACTGCCAGTCACAACCCGATGGACTACAACGGGATGAAGCTGGTGCAAAAAGGCTCACGTCCTATATCCAACGATAGTGGCTTGAGTGAAATCCGTGCGCTGGCCGAAAGCGGCATCTTCAAAGCGGCAAAGCGTGTGGGGTCGGTCACCAGACAAGATATGCGGGCAGCCTATGTGGACCACCTGCTCAGCTATGTCGATGTCAGCAAGATCAAGCCTCTCAAGGTAGTGGCGAACCCGGGTAATGGTGGTGCTGGTGCAGTGGTAAATGCGTTGGAATCCTACCTGCCGCTGGAGTTTGTCAAAGTCCATTTCGAGCCGGATGGCAATTTCCCCAATGGCATTCCCAATCCGATCCTGGTGGAAAACCAAGGCGTTACCTCGCGCGCTGTCATTGAAGCCAAAGCCGATATCGGCATTGCTTGGGATGGGGATTTTGACCGCTGTTTCTTCTTCGATGAAAAAGGCAATTTCATTGATGGTTACTATGTGGTCGGTCTTTTGGCGGAGTCCTTTTTGGCCAAATACCCCGGCGCTTCCATAGTTCACGATCCACGTCTGGTGTGGAACACGGTGGACTTGGTGGAGAGCAACGGCGGCAAAGCGGTGCAGAGCAAAACTGGTCATGCCTTTATTAAGGAGCGCATGCGCCTGGAGGATGCCGTTTACGGTGGCGAAATGAGTGCGCACCATTATTTCCGCGATTTTGCCTATTGTGACAACGGCACCATCCCCTGGTTGTTGCTGGTTGAATTGATGAGTCGCCGCGGGCAGACATTGTCGGAAATGGTCAGTGAGCGAATCGCCAAATTCCCTTGCAGTGGTGAAATCAACCGCAAAGTGGCCGATCCTGTCGCTTTGTTGAAGCGCATAGAAGAAATCTATTCTCCAGAAGCATTGCAAGTGGATAAAACGGATGGTTTGTCGATTGCTTTTGCTGACTGGCGCTTTAATGTACGCAGTTCCAGTACTGAACCGGTATTTCGCTTGAATGTGGAAGCGCGCGGCGACGTCGATTTGATGAAGCGGAAAACCGAAGAATTGCTCGCTTTAATGTAAAGCGTTTTTTATCGCGACAAAGCCGACCACGAGTCGGCTTTGTCATTTCTGGGGCCGCAAAATTTCATGCAAGAACCGCATAACGAAAAAATTCCTGTAGGTATTTCTTCCTGTTTGTTGGGAGAACGGGTGCGGTATAACGGTGGCCACAAATACCATAGTTTTTGTGCCGAACAATTGCATTTGTATTTTGACTTCAAGCCATTTTGTCCCGAGGTGGCCATTGGTTTGGGAGTTCCTCGCGAAACCATTCATCTGGTTGCTGATAAAGACGGAAGCGTGCGTGCAGTTGGCACGGCAAATTCGAATATGGATGTTACGGATCGATTAAGGGAGTTTGCTGAATCTATTGCTGACCAAGCCAAAACTCTGCGCGGCTATATTTTTATGAATAAATCGCCGAGTTGCGGTCTGGTCAGTGCCAATGTTTACAGTAATGATGGGAAAACGGTTGTTAAAGGCTCGGGCGTATTTGCGGAACGTTTGCGCAATTTATTTCCATTGTTGCCGGTGGAAGAGGCAGTGCACTTGGATGATCTCTATGTGCGGGAAAATTTTATAAGCCGGGTTTTTCTCTACGATCGATGGATAAAAGAAGTAATGGAAAATCCCAGTGCAAAAAATCTTATTGAGTTTCACTCCCGGCAAAAATATCTGGTGATGTCCTATGGGCAAGCGCTTTATCGGCAAGCTGGTGCGATTATTTCCGGTGCCAACCGCAAAAATCTTCAAAATGTCATGGGGCGTTATATTGAAGTTTTAATGCAAGGAACCGTGAGGCCACCGACGCGAAAGGGACATGTGAATGCTCTTCATCATGTGGCGGGATATTTGCGAGACAGTTTGTCTGGAGAGTTGCGGCAAAATCTGGCGGAAGTCATCGAGCAGTATCGCATCGGCCAAGTTGCGCTCGCTGTGCCAATCAATCTGTTGCTTCAGTATTTGGAGACCAGCACCAATGCATACATTAAGCAACAAACCTATTTGCGCCCTTATCCCGTCCAATTGAGATTGCGGGAAGAAATTTAATGCAAATGAAAATAATGGTTGACGCCCCTGTGGGTGCTCCCTATAATTCGCGGCCTCAGCTAAGCCGCTAGGTTAGTTGATCAGGTGCGGGGTGGAGCAGCCTGGTAGCTCGTCGGGCTCATAACCCGAAGGTCGTTGGTTCAAATCCAGCCCCCGCTACCAATTCTTAATTTCTTGTCTTTTTTCTTTTCTCAAAAATCCCTTTTGTCGTCTCTCATGTGCCCAATCTGGGTTTGAGCTTGTCAAGTGGATTTTGCCGGCGAACAAGCGATGCATTACCTGGCATTTTCCTATACCCTTGCGCCTTTCTTTTTTTGAGCCTTGATCTCCATGTGGCGCCAGGATTTTTATTTCGACCTGCCTGAAGAATTAATCGCCAAAGCGCCCCCTGCGGAGCGGCGCGCTAGCCGTTTGTTGTGTCTCGAGGGTGCCAGCGGTAATTTGCAGGATCGCCAATTTGCCGATGTGCTATCGCTGGTGCAGCCGGGCGACTTAATGGTCTTCAACGATACGCGCGTTATTCCTGCGCGTGTGTTTGGCCAAAAGGCGACGGGCGGAAAAATCGAAATTCTGGTGGAGCGTGTCCTGTCAGACAACAAAGTGCTGGCCCACGTCCGTGCCAGCAAGTCGCCTAAAATCGGCAGCCGTTTATCCCTGGAAAACCTAACAGAAGTAACCGTCGTTGGGCGCAGTGAAGATCTTTTTGAACTGAGTTTCCCTGCGGACCGTTCGGTGATGGATGTTCTGGATGAAATCGGCCATATGCCGCTACCTCCATATATTGATCGCCCGGATCAGCCAGAAGACCGCGAGCGGTATCAAACTGTTTACGGACGCAACCCCGGCGCCGTAGCGGCTCCCACTGCAGGTTTGCATTTCGATGATCTGCTGCTTAAACAGCTCGCAGAAAAAGGTGTGGAAACGGCTTTTGTGACGTTGCATGTGGGAGCGGGTACCTTCCGCCCCGTGCGCGTCGACGATGTGCGCACCCATACCATGCACAGTGAGGTGATGGCGGTGTCGGCAAAAGTGTGCGAGCAAGTCGCAGCAGCCAAAGCGCGCGGCGGACGGGTCATAGCGGTGGGCACCACCAGCGTGCGCTGCCTGGAAACGGCGGCGAAAAGTGGCACGCTCGCGCCATTTGAAGGGGAAACCAATATTTTCATCTACCCGAGCTACCGTTTTAAGGTGGTGGATGCCCTGGTAACGAATTTTCATCTGCCTGAATCAACCCTATTGATGTTGGTCAGCGCTTTCGCCGGATACCGCCATACTATGGCGGCTTACCAGCATGCAGTCGCTCAGAGGTATCGCTTCTTCAGCTACGGCGATGCCATGTTTATCACCCGCAATCCGCAGGCAGAGGCGGATTTGCCCAACTCTAACGCCTGACACTTAGTTAAGAATTCAGCCTATGTCGTTTATGCAGTTTGAATTGGATTGTGAGGACGGGCTTGCCCGTCGCGGTCGCTTGCGCTTCCCGCGCGGTGTGGTCGAAACGCCCTGTTTTATGCCGGTTGGCACCTATGGCACCGTCAAAGGTATTTTGCCGCGAGACATAGAGGCGACCGGTGCTCAGATTGTTTTGGGCAATACCTTTCACCTGTATCTGCGTCCGGGCACACAGGTGATTCAGGCGCACGGAGATTTGCACGATTTTATGGGTTGGAAAGGACCGATCCTGACCGACTCGGGCGGTTTCCAGGTCTTCAGCTTGGGCGATCTGCGCAAGATTACCGAAGAGGGCGTTACCTTCCGCTCGCCCATCGACGGCAGCAAGGTGTTCCTGAATCCAGAAGTTGCCATCCAAGTCCAACGTGAGCTGGGGTCGGACATTGTGATGATTTTCGACGAGTGCACCCCTTACCCGGCGACTTGGGAGCAGGCAAAAGAATCCATGGAGCTTTCCTTGCGCTGGGCAGAGCGCAGTAAACGTGCGCACGGCGATAATCCTTCGGCTCTGTTCGGTATTGTGCAGGGTGGCATGTACGAGGATTTGCGCTCGATCTCGTTGCGAGGTTTAAAAGAAATCGGCTTCGACGGCTATGCCATCGGTGGCTTAAGCGTCGGAGAACCCAAGGCGGATATGCTGCGCGTTCTCAATCATTTGACACCGCAGATGCCGAACGACAAACCGCGTTATCTGATGGGAGTAGGCAAGCCGGAAGATATAGTGGAGGCCGTAGTGCGCGGCGTGGATATGTTCGACTGCGTAATGCCGACGCGCAACGCGCGCAACGGTCATCTCTTTACCAGTACTGGCGTGGTCAAGATCCGCAACGCCGCGCATAGACACGATACTGGTCCGTTGGACGCTGAATGCGATTGCTACACTTGCCGCAACTTCAGTCGCGCCTATCTGCACCACCTGGATCGTTGCGGCGAAATGTTGGGCGCTCAACTCAATACCATTCACAACCTCCATCATTACCAACAAGTCATGAGAGAGTTGCGTGCTGCGATTGAGAACAAGCGCTTATCTGCGTACGTGGAAGAGTTTTATCGCCGCCGGGATATGTCGCCACCTGCACACTTGCAGGATTTGGTGGAAGGCTGAACTGTCAGCCTTGCGCAGGCCGGTTATAATGCGCCCCCGCTGTGGCGGAAGTGGCCGCGGGACCATGTGGCTACCGCTGAAGTGAAAGCTTTTAGATACGAATAACTATTTTTAACAAGAAACGTTGGACTGACTCATGAATCGTTTTCCTTTATGGAAGTACGTCTTGCTGATTGTCGTCATCAGTGTCGGCTTCATTTATGCCTTGCCAAACCTTTACAGCCCGGACCCCGCCATTCAGGTCACCGCCAACTCCCGCGCCGCCAATGTGGATGATGCTCTGTTGAAAACCCTTGGCGCTGCTTTGTCAGAAGCGGGTATCGAACATTTTGGTGAGGAAATCACCGAGGCTGGCAGCGCTATGATTCGTCTGCGTGACGGATCTCAACAGCTTGCCGCCCAAAAGGTTGTGCAGTCGACCTTGAACAGTGCCGAATTTCAGGCGGCCGACAAGCGTTATGTGGTTGCGCTCAACCGCGCTTCCAATACCCCTGATTGGCTGTTGTCCATAGGCGCAAATCCGATGAACCTCGGGTTGGACTTGGCCGGCGGTGTGCACTTCTTGTTGGAGGTGGATACGCCGAGAGCCGTTGCTGACCGTATGACGGATATGCAGGAAACGATTAGAAAAGGCATCCGCGAGCGCCGTTTATTCAATGTGGATGTGAAGCAGGAAGAACGTACTTTCGTCATCACTGCGCCGAGTGAAGAAACTCAGCGCGAGCTGATGAAATTCCTGCAAGACAACCTGCCAGACCTGGTGCGCCAGCGCGGCAGCGACAGCAAAGGCTATTGGATTCGCGCGCAGATTTCCGATCAGACGATTCGCGAAATCGAAGATCACGCGGTCTCGCAGAACCTGACCACCTTGCGCAACCGGGTGAATGAATTGGGTGTGAGTGAACCCTTGGTGCAACGTCAGGGCCGCAATCGCATAGTAGTCGAGTTGCCGGGCGTGCAAGATGCCGCTGGTGCCAAGCGAATTCTCGGCAAAACTGCCAACCTCGAATTCCGTCTTGAAGCTCTGCCGGAAACTCCAGTGACGCAAAAAGAAAAGTTCGAGTTTTATACCGAACAGGATCG
Organism: Saccharophagus sp. K07; assembly: GCF_014336955.1. Classification (GTDB taxonomy): domain Bacteria; phylum Pseudomonadota; class Gammaproteobacteria; order Pseudomonadales; family Cellvibrionaceae; genus UBA5868. Next base: position 675,885 of record NZ_QRAI01000002.1, read on the forward strand.
GCAAATGCGCGGACCCAAATACCTGGAGCGCCGGCGCATTATTACCGGTGAGCGTGTAATTAACGCGATGGCGGGTTTCGACGACCAGAGTAACAGCCCCAAAATCGATATCACCCTGGACAGCGAGGGCGGCAACCTGATGCACCACGCCACTCGTAATGAAGTGGGCCGCAATATGGGTGTGCTGTTTATCGACTATTACACCGAGAAGCAGCGAGTAGTGGAGAACGGCGAAGTCGTAGAAAAAGATGTGACCAAGGAAGATCGCAAAATCATCAACTTGGCGACGATTCGCAGTGCACTGGGTGCACGCTTCCAGATCACTGGTTTGGACAGCTCACGCGAAGCCAACGACGTGGCTCTTCTGTTGCGCGCGGGATCTCTGGCAGCGCCTATGGTGTTCGTCGAAGAGCGCACCGTGGGTCCATCTCTGGGAGCGGAAAACATCGCCATGGGTATCAAATCCGTGCAGATCGGATTGCTGCTGCTCGTGATCTTCATGTTGGTTTACTACAAGGTTTTCGGCATTGTCGCGAATATAGTGCTGACCATGAACCTGGTATTGCTGACGGCGCTTATGTCGATTTTGGGCGCGACACTTACCATGCCGGGTATCGCCGGTATCGTTTTGACCTTGGGTATGGCGGTGGACGCGAATGTGTTGATCTACTCGCGCATCAAGGAAGAGCTTAAAGCAGGGCTGTCGCCGCAAGGCGCCATTCGTGCCGGCTTTGATCGTGCCTTTACTTCCATCATAGATGCCAACCTGACAACTTTGATCGTTGCCTTCATTTTGTATGCGATCAGCTCTGGCTCGGTGAAAGGTTTCGCCGTTACTCTGTCTCTCGGGATTGTCACCTCAGTATTCACTGCCGTGGTAGGTACTCGCGCAATTGTGAATCTCATTTACGGCAATCGAAACGTTACCAAACTGTGGATCTGAGCGGGGTATAGTCCATGAATAACGAAAAAATCATTAATTTTATGGGCGCCCGCAATTGGGTGATGGGCGTTTCTTTAGTTTTATGTTTGGTCGCTTTGGTTTCGTTTGGGGTCAGAGGTTTCAATCTCGGATTGGACTTCACCGGCGGGACCTTGCTCGAACTCCACTACGATCGTCCTGCGAACCTGGAAACTGTGCGCCAGCAGCTGAGCGAGGCGGGATATCCAGGTGCGGTTGTCGTGCATTTCGGTTCAGAAAATGAGCTTTTGGTGCGCCTGCAAAGCGATACGAGTGAAGACGGAGAAAAGGTAACAGCCAATATTGGGGAAGCCATTGCCGATGCTCTTCGCCAGCGTACACCGGGTGTTGATATCACTCTGACGCGCAGTGAAATCATAGGGGCGCAAATTGGTGAAGAGATGGCCACCAACGGTATTCTCGGTCTGCTGGTCGCATTTGGAACTGTGTTCATCTACGTCGCCGTGCGCTTCCAGACCAAATTCTCGGTTGCGACCATAGTTTCCCAAGTATTTGACGCGCTGATTCTATTAGGGGTGTTCTCTTTATTTCAGCTCGATTTTGATCTGACGGTTCTGGCTGCGGTTTTGGCGGCCAATGGCTATTCATTAAACGACTCGATCGTTGTGGCAGACCGTATTCGGGAAAACTTCCGCATTTTGCGTACGGAAACGACGGAAGAAATTATCAACATATCCCTGACCCAGGTACTGGGTCGTACCGTGATCACCTCCGGTACCACCTTGATGGTACTGATTGCGCTCTATTTGTTCGGTGGGGAGCTGCTGGAAAACTTCTCCATTGCCTTGATCATCGGTGTGATTGTCGGAACTTTCTCATCTATTTTCGTCATGTCACCAGCGATTGTCTGGATGAAACTGACCCGAGAAGACTTGATGCCGCCAGTGAAGGAAGGAGCGGAACTGGACGAGCTGCCTTAAGCAGCGAGTGGTTACAAAGCAAAAAGGGGCCTAGGCCCCTTTTTTATTGGATTCGGTTTATCGGACTCAACGGGAAGCAGGCTTGGACGGATCGGTTACCTTATCGGTATCAATATCGAGATTTTTTACCCGTTCCAAAATGTCTTGAATCGAAACAGTCTCATCAAGACGATGCGCCTCTTCCGGTAGGCAGCTGCCGCCTAAATTGACGAACAAATTCTCAATCTCGTCGGATAAATTCTTGCTGAATTCCCGAAACTTCATAGGGCAACTCCTCTGCTGTCGAACAGGTTTTAACAGCATTGCCGCAGGGAAACGGCATTTTTGCTGGTGCTTTGACTCTCTTGCTCAGCGCTTTTGACTACTTTGCGGGCGCTTTTGAAAAGTATAGACTCGGCCCCATTTGCGCGAGTCGCCCGCGGATCTAATGAGAAAAGAATCTAGCGAGCCGTTTCTTGATTCCCCTTAGCTTGATCGAACGAGAAAGTTAGGTTCTGGTAGATGGGAAAAGGGTAGGACGGGGGCAGAGCACGGAATAGGAGGGAAGGGCTTTCATGAAATTCTTAAAAACCTTATTTACATCGGACCACGAAAAGGAACTGAACGAGCTGCGTGAAGCTGTGGCGCGTCACCAAAGGATTTTCCATGGAAGCCACGGATACGGTTATTTCGATTGGGATTTGATGGCCCGGCGCATGGATTGGAGTGGTGGCTACTGGCGTTATCTCGGTTATACCGATGAGGATGTCGACTACATTTCCGTCTCAACCAACTATTACGATTACATCCACCCGGACGATGTGGACAAGGTGCGTGAGGCTGTTGGTCGCATGCTGAAGAAGCCCGGTCCTGGCGAAGTCACCTATCGCACACGCCGCAAAAAGGGCGGTTATATCTGGTCCGAGATTCGCGCCGATTCCGTACGCGATAAGAATGGCTGGGTGTTGTACATCAGCGGTATCGCATTCGATGTCACCAAACAGAAGCAGACCGAGCAAGCGCTGCTGATCAGTGAAGCGCGCCACGCGCGCATTATTCAATCTTCCAATGACGGTATCTGGGAATGGTCAGCCGAACACGGCGGATTCCATTTTTCCAATCGGTGTTGGGAGCACCTTGGCTACACCGACCACGACGATGTGGTCAATCAGGGTATCGACCGCATCCAAGCCTGGCGCCGCCGCATGCACCCGGAAGACGGCATTGCCTTCGACAAAGCACTTGCGGCTCATATTCGAGGTGAGGCGCCGTTCGACGTTGAATACCGAATTCGCGGCAAAGACGAAAAGTGGCGCTGGATACGCGCGCGCGGCCAGATGACCTTCAATGAAAAAGGCGAGCCGCTGCGCATGTCCGGCACCAATATGGACATCACCGAACTCAAGCTCGCCGAAGAGCGGGTATTGAAAGCCAAAGAAGTCGCGGAGAAAGCCAATAAAGCGAAATCCGAATTCCTGTCCAGCATGAGCCATGAGCTGCGCACGCCATTGAACGCAATTCTCGGCTTTGCCCAGCTGATTGAAATGGACGCTTCCGTATCGCCCAGCTTGCAAGAGAGCGCTGCGGAGATTCGCGCTGCCGGTGAACATTTGTTGCAGCTGGTGGGTGATGTGCTCGACTTGGCCAAGATCGAAGCCGGCAAGTTGGTGCTGGCTATGGAGATCTTAAGACCGGTGGATCTCATTAAAGAATGCATCACCTTGGTGAAGGCCCAAGCGGAATCCCGCGGTGTGCAGTTGTGTTTGCAGACCAACGATTTGGCTGATCGAACCGTCAGCGGCGACAAGGTCCGGCTGCGTCAGGTGTTCCTCAACCTCATAGGCAATGCGATTAAATACAACCGCGAGCAGGGCAAAGTCGTGATTACCTGCTGTATCGCTGACGATCATTATTTCCGTGTGAACATTGAAGACACCGGTCGAGGCATCGCCAAAGAGCGCCATTCTGAAGTCTTCCAGCCCTTTAATCGGTTGGGGGCTGAGCTGGGCAGTATCGAAGGCAGCGGTGTGGGATTGGTGATCACCAAACAGCTCGTCTGCCATATGGGCGGGCGAATTGATTTCACCAGTGAAGAGGGAGTCGGCAGTCAGTTTTGGGTGGATTTGCCGCTTTGCGCCGAAGCTACGACAGGAGTCGCACTGGAGTCGCCCTCGAATACTGCGGTCGCTGCGGGCGACGAGAGCTTGTTCCAGTTATCGGTGTCAGGTCAGAAAAAAGTCCTCTATATCGAAGACAACGTTTCCAACCAGCGCTTGGTGGCGCGCCTGTTGGCCCGTTATCCCAACCTGCATTTGGACTTGGCGGTGGATGCTTTGCGCGGCTTGTATCTGGCGCGCACCAATAAGCCGCATTTGATCCTGATGGATATCAATTTGCCCGGCATGGACGGCTACGAAGCTCTGGCCGTTCTGAAAGCCGACCCCAATACCCGTGATATCCCAGTTGTGGCACTGTCTGCCAATGCTATGGCGCAGGATATAGATCGAGGGCGTTCTGCAGGCTTTTCGTACTACCTCACCAAACCGCTGAATTTGCAGCAGTTGATGGATGTGATGAACATATTGCTGGAGGAAGAGGAGAGTCCGGTGTCATAAGGCACCGGACTTGGGCCTGCATGGCTCTGGAGATTTAGATATTGCCCATATGCTTGCCGACGATTTGCAGCAAGCTTTTAAAGACTTTGGGAGTGGCGCACACGATATTGCCGCTGTCGAGATAATCGTTCCCGCCTTTGAAGTCGGAGACCATGCCGCCAGCTTCTTTCACCAACAAAAGCCCCGCAGCTATATCCCACTCCTTCAGGTTCATTTCCCAAAAACCGTCATAGCGGCCCGCGGCAACATAGGCCAAATCCAGAGCGGCTGAGCCCGGGCGGCGAATGCCTGCGGTTTGGCCTGCGATTTCACGCATGCAATCCAGATAGGCATCTATGTGTTCCAGGGCAAAGCCATTGAAGGGAATGCCAGTGCCGATCAGCGCGCCTTCCAGACTGCGGCGCGGGCTGACGCGGATGCGTCGACCATTCAGGGCGGCGCCTTTGCCTTTGCTGGCGGTAAATTCTTCGCGTTTTACCGGGTCCAGCACAACAGCGTGCAGCGGCTGGTCCTTATAAAAACAAGCAATGGACACGGCGAAATGGGGAATGCCGTGGAGAAAATTGGTGGTGCCATCGAGTGGGTCGATGATCCACTGGTATTCGCTGTCGGGATTGCCGACGGTGCCGGACTCTTCGCCGCGAAACCCGTGGGTAGGGTAGGCCTTCTTGAGGTGGTAGAGGACTTCCTGTTCTGCCTTGCGGTCCACTTCGCTGACAAAATCGTTGCGGCCTTTTTCTTCGATTTGTACTAAATCGACGCGCTCCAGGGAGCGTTCAATGAATTCACCGGCTTTGCGAGCTGCGCGCAATGCCATCGTTAACATGGGTTCCATGGAGTGACTCTCAAGACAGGATGGTGCAAAAGGCGCGGGATTATAACAGCGCCGAGCCGAATCTGCTAAACTCCGCGCCTTTTTCGCGACCTCCGGATTACAGCATGTTCGACAACATACGCATGGTTCTGGTGAATACCACCCATCCCGGCAACATTGGAGCTGCTGCGCGCGCCCTGAAAAATATGGGGCTTTCCCGTCTGGTGCTGGTGGATCCGCTGGAATATCCCTCTGAGCGAGCCGTCTGGCGCGCAGCCAATGCCCTTGATGTGCTGGACAAAATCCAGGTGGTCGGCACCCTGGAAGAAGCTGTGGCGGATTGCCCGCTGGTGATCGGCACGTCCGCGCGCGGCCGCCGAATTCCTTGGCCGCTGTTAACACCGCGCGAGTGTGGTGACCGGGTGTGGGCAGAATCCGCCAAACATGAAGTGGCCATTGTGTTCGGGCGCGAAGATCGCGGCTTGACCAACGAAGAGCTGCAGAAATGCCATTTCCATGTGCATATCCCGGCGAATCCCGAATACAGCGCGCTCAACGTCGCAGCGGCGCTTCAGGTGATTGCTTATGAGATTCGCATGTCCGCCCTGGCGGCGGAAAGCGGCGCGCCGGTTCATTTTGATGACTGGGATATGCCGCCCGCACAGTTTCAGGATGTCGAGATGTATTTCACCCATCTCGAAGAAACGCTGACCAAGCTGGGCTTTCTCACCGCCGACAATCCCCGCCAGACCATGACGCGTTTGCGCCGCCTGTATAACCGCGTGCGTTTGGACCAGATGGAGCTTGGCATTCTGCGTGGCGTGCTGACTTCAGTGCAGAACCATATCTTCCACTCACACAACAAAATCGCGGCTTTGGAAGCGCGTATACGTGAACTGGAAGGTGGTGACCCGGGTCAGGGCAATACTTGACTAAATTAGTAGGGTATTTGATAATCTTCGGCTTGTTTTCAGGGTGAAGCTCAAGGGGATTCGTCATGCGTCTGACTACTAAAGGCCGTTATGCGGTGACGGCAATGCTGGATTTGGCGTTGCACAGCTCGGATGGTCCGGTAAGCCTTGCGGACATCTCCCGACGCCAGGAAATCTCCCTTTCATACCTGGAACAATTATTTGCCAAGCTGCGCCAGAATGATTTGGTGTGCAGCGTGCGGGGGCCAGGTGGCGGTTATAAGCTCAAGCGCCCGCTGGAAGAAGTGTTTGTCGCTCAGATCATAGATGCGGTTAACGAATCGGTAGATGCCACCAATTGTGGCGGTGCTGGAAATTGCCAGCACGGTGAAGTCTGCTTGACCCACTATTTGTGGAGCGACTTGAGTGAACAGATTCATCAGTTTTTAAGCAGTATCAGCCTTGCGAGCTTGGTGGCTCGCCGCGACGTTCAGTCCGTATCTGCAAGACAAGACGGGCGCACGCAGCGCGATGACGAAGAAAGTGTTATCGCGGTTTCCTCTCTGAACTAATCTGCGAGAGTTCTTTACATCATGTCCATGCCGGTTTACCTCGACTACGCAGCAACGACTCCGGTCGATCCGGAAGTCGCGCAGCGCATGGCGGAATGTCTGACATTTGACGGCAATTTCGGCAACCCTGCCTCCCGCTCGCATTTTTATGGCTGGCGCGCGGAAGAGGCGGTGGAAGAAGCGCGCAACCAATTGGCCATTCTGCTGGGCGCGGATCCGCGCGAGATCGTGTGGACCAGTGGTGCTACCGAATCCAACAATCTGGCGATCAAAGGCATAGCCGAAAGCCGCGCCGACAAAGGCAAACACATCATTACTTCCGTCACTGAGCACAAAGCGGTGCTGGATGTTTGCAAGTATCTGGAACAGAAGGGCTTTGAAATTACCTGGCTGCGTCCGGATTCGTCGGGCATCGTCACCCCCGAGCAGGTCGCTGCAGCGCTGCGCCCCGATACCATCCTGGTCAGTTTGATGCACGTGAACAACGAAATTGGCGTTGTCACAGATATAGGCGCCGTGGGTGAGCTCTGCCGCTCCAAAGGCGTGATTTTTCATGTGGACGCGGCGCAAAGTGCCGGCAAATTGCCGATTGATGTTCACGAATTAAAAGTGGATTTGCTTTCGGTGTCGGCGCACAAAATGTACGGACCGAAAGGCATAGGCGCATTATTTGTCCGCCGCACTGCAGACTTCAAATTGGTGCCTCTGATTCACGGCGGCGGGCATGAGCGCGGTATGCGCTCTGGCACTTTGCCGACGCACCAGATTGTCGGTCTCGGCGAAGCGGCGCACATTGCGCAGAAAAATATGGTGGAAGAGCAGGCGCGCATCAAACAACTGCGCGACCGCTTTTGGCACAAGGTTCAGGAGCTCGATGACGTATATGTAAACGGCGCGCTCGAGCCGCGTGTGGCTGGCAACCTCAATATCAGTTTCGGTGGCGTCGATGGCGAACAATTGCTGATGATGTTGCGCGAATTGGCGGTATCGACCGGTTCCGCTTGCACGTCCGCGAGCCTGGAACCCTCATATGTACTCAAGGCCATAGGCTTGAGTGACCAGCTGGCGCACAGCGCGCTGCGCTTTAGTTTTGGCCGCTTCACCACCGACGCAGACGTGGATTTTGCTGCGGAAAAAGTGGTGAGTGTCGTGCGCGAAATGCGCGGCTAAATTCGTTATTAATCGTATAGGTGAAAGCTGAATTAATGTCAGTTTTGCCAAGCCCGGCAGGGCGCTAGAAAGGTTGTTTTTATGTCGCAAGAACAAATCGACAGTTTAATTCGCAAAGAGTATTCGGCGGGTTTTGTCACCCAGATCGAATCCGATACGCTGCCGCCGGGATTGGATGAAGACGTCATTCGGTTTATTTCCGCCAAAAAAGACGAGCCGGAATGGATGCTTGAATGGCGCTTGAAAGCCTATCGCACTTGGCGCGAAATGACCGAACCCACCTGGGCGCACGTCAGTTATCCCAAAATCGATTTTGATCAGATCTCCTACTACTCTGCGCCCAAAAGTCTGGCGGACAAACCTAAGAGTTTGGACGAAGTTGATCCGCAACTTTTGGAAACCTACAAAAAATTAGGTATTCCGCTGCACGAGCAGGAAATGCTCGCCGGCGTTGCGGTGGATGCGGTGTTTGACTCGGTTTCTGTCGCGACGACATTCCGGGAAAAATTAAAAGACGCCGGCGTTATTTTCTGTCCGATTTCCGAAGCCATTCGTGAATATCCGGAGCTGGTGCAGAAATATTTGGGCAGCGTAGTGCCGCAAAAAGACAATTATTACGCGGCCCTCAACAGCGCGGTCTTTAGTGATGGTTCATTTGTTTATATTCCGAAGGGTGTGCGCTGCCCGATGGAATTGTCCACCTATTTCCGTATCAACGAATCCAAAACTGGCCAATTCGAACGCACTTTGATTATTGCTGATGAAGGCAGCCAGGTCAGTTATCTGGAAGGTTGTACTGCGCCAATGCGCGACGAAAACCAGTTGCACGCAGCTGTTGTCGAGTTGGTTGCCTTGGATAATGCCTATATCAAATATTCCACCGTGCAAAACTGGTATCCCGGTGACGCGCAAGGCAAAGGCGGTATTTACAACTTTGTGACCAAGCGTGCTGTGGCGCATACCAATGCGCGCGTGTCCTGGACGCAGGTTGAAACCGGTTCTGCTGTGACCTGGAAATATCCGAGTTGTGTTCTGAAAGGTGATAACAGCGTCGGCGAATTTTATTCCGTCGCGCTCACCAACAATTTCCAGCAGGCGGACACTGGCACCAAAATGATCCATATCGGCAAAAATACCCGCTCCACCATTGTGTCCAAAGGTATTTCCGCCGGTAAAAGCTCCAACGCTTATCGTGGGCTGGTGCGCATGAACCCGGGTGCGAGTGGTGCGCGTAATTACACCCAGTGCGACTCCTTGTTGATCGGTGATCAATGCGCTGCGCACACATTCCCTTATATCGAAAGTAAAAATCCTTCCGCAGTCATCGAGCACGAGGCGACTACGTCCAAAGTCAGCGACGATCAATTGTTTCTCTGCCAGCAACGCGGCATAAGCGCAGAAAAAGCCGTGTCCATGATCGTCAATGGCTTCTGTAAAGAGGTATTTAAAGAACTGCCGATGGAGTTTGCCGTGGAAGCGGGCAAATTGCTGGAAGTGAGCCTTGAAGGGTCGGTGGGCTAAAAAGTTTGATTTGCGCTGCTATGGCCGCGCCGTTTTTGGAGAAATGAATTAAATGTTGTCGATTCGCGATTTGCAGGTGACTGTGGATGATAAGCAGATTCTGAAAGGCTTGAATCTGCAGATCAAAGCAGGAGAGGTTCACGCCATCATGGGGCCGAACGGCTCAGGCAAAAGCACCACTGGATATGCCCTGGCTGGGAAACCCGGTTATGAAGTTATCGGTGGCGAAGTGGAATTTCTCGGCAAAAATTTATTGGAATTGGATGCCGAAGAACGCGCTCGCGAAGGACTTTTTCTGGCGTTTCAATACCCGGTAGAAATTCCTGGTGTCAGTAATATGGAATTTCTCAAAGCTTCAGTCGATGCCCAGCGTGAGCATCACGGCCTCGAGCCTTTGGACGCAGTCAGCTTTATGAAAAAAGCGCGCGATATCTGCAAAGTGGTCGGCCTCGATCAGTCATTTTTGAAACGCGGCGTTAACGAAGGTTTTTCTGGCGGTGAAAAGAAACGCAACGAAATCATGCAAATGATGTTGCTGGAACCCAAATTGGCCATTCTCGATGAGACCGATTCCGGTCTCGATATTGACGCATTGCAGATCGTCGCCAATGGCGTAAACGCTCTGCGCAGTCCGGAGCGCTCATTTATTGTGGTGACTCACTACCAGCGTTTGTTGGATTACATAGTTCCGGATTATGTGCACGTGCTGGCCGGTGGTCGCATTATCAAGAGCGGCGATAAATCCCTGGCTCTCGAACTGGAAGAGAAGGGCTACGGCTGGATCGAGAACGAGGTTGCCTGATGTCTCAATTTCTTGAGCAATTGGCGAGCCTGCGCGCTGGCGGCCCAGCTTGGTTGCAAGCTGTTCACGACGCAGGCGCTGCTATTTTGCGCGATGCCGCATGGCCAACGCGAAAAACCGAGAGCTGGAAATACACGTCGCTGCGTCCGCTGGAACACATAAATTTTTTGGCCGAGCGCGGCCACGCCATTAATGCCGATTTGTCGCAGCATTTTGCTATAGCCAATTTCGATGCATACCGTTTGGTTTTTGTTAACGGCGTATTTTCTGCGAATTTGTCCGACCTGCAAGGTCTTCCCGCCGGTGTTGAGTTGATTCGTTTTGCCGATGCAAATGCTTCACAGCAGGAATTGTTGGTAAAGTATTTGAACAGCGTGGTGGAGGCGGATTGTCATCTGTTTGCTGCGGTCAACCAGCAGTTGATTGAAGATGGTGTGTTTTTGCATGTCGGCAAAAATATTGAGCTGAATAAGCCGGTTCAAATCGTTTGGCTGTCGAGCGCGCAGGAAAAACCGTTCCATATCCCTCAGCGATTTTTGTTGCTGGCGGAAAATCATTCCTCGGTGATTTTGGTGGAGCAATTTGTATCCACGGCAGACTCTCAGAACAGTTTTACTCACGGTGTGACGGAATTGTGTCTGCAAGATGGCGCGCGCTGTGAGCATTATCGAATTCATCTGGAAGAGCAGAGTGCGGTGCACGTCGGTGGCGTGTACGCATCCTTGGCAGCCAACTCCTACTTGGACAGTTTCCATCTCGGTTTGGGAGGTCCATTGAAGCGCGTGGATGTGGTGATCAATCACAATGGCCCAGGTGCGGATTGTCAGTTGAATGGTGTTTATCTGCCGCAAGGTAATCAGCAGATTGATTACCACACAACGATCGAGCACCGGGTGCCGAACTGTACGACCCAGGAAGTATTTCGCGGCATAGTTGCAGATAACGCCAAAGCCGTTTTTAACGGTCGCATTCATATCCACCCGCAAGCGCAAAAGACGCGCGCGGAACTCAGCAATAAAAATTTGTTGTTGAGCGATAAAGCCGAGGTCAATACCAAACCAGAGCTGGAAATCTACGCTGACGACGTGCAATGTGCGCACGGCGCGACTGTCGCCCGCATGGATGAAAATGCGCTGCATTATTTTTTGATGCGGGGCATTTCGCGCAAAGAAGCGGAAGTGATGCTGAGCTTTGGTTTCATTAATGAACTGATTGGTCAGCTCAAACAAGAGGCGCTTACAGATTATTTGCGACCAGTGCTGACCCATTGGTTCGGCCGGGAAACAAGCCTCGTAGACGAGTTGGCCGCGGCGGAATAAATCGGAGAGCACTTTGACTAGTTACGATGTAGAAGCTGTACGCCGGGATTTTCCTATTTTGCAGCAGCTGGTCCATGATCAGCCGCTGGTCTATTTGGACAGCGCTGCAACAACGCAAAAGCCCAGAGTCGTGATAGATGCTCTGAGCCAATATTATTTGCAGGATAATTCCAATGTGCACCGCGCGGCGCACGCATTGGCAGATCGCGCCACTACGGGTTTTGAAAATGCCCGCAAGCGCATTGCGCAATTTATCAATAGTCCGAAGCCAGAACAGATTATCTGGACGCGCGGTACTACAGAATCAATCAATCTGGTCGCAGCATCCTATGGCAGGGTTGCGTTGCAGCCCGGCGACAAAATTCTGGTTTCCACGCTGGAACATCACTCCAATATTGTGCCTTGGCAATTAATTGCGGCCGAACGCGGAGCGACTGTTATTCCAATTCCGTTGGATAATCGCGGCGATCTGGATTTGGATGCATACGCTGCTTTATTGGATGAGCGAGTCAAGATCGTTGCTGTCAATCAGGTGTCCAATGCGCTCGGCACGGTCAATCCGATTAAATCCATCGTGCAGTCTGCTCATGCCGTTGGTGCCAAAGTGCTGGTGGACGGCGCGCAAGCCATCGCGCATTTTCCTGTGGATGTACAGGATTTAAATTGCGATTTTTATGCATTTTCTGGCCATAAAGCCTTTGGACCGACGGGTATAGGTGTGTTGTGGGGACGTGAGTCCTTGCTGGAGCAAATGCCGCCGTACCAAGGTGGCGGAGAAATGATTGAATCCGTCAGTTTCAGTGGTACTACGTTTAATCAATTGCCTTACAAATTTGAAGCGGGTACTCCGGATATTGCCGGTGCGATAGGTATGGCTGCGGCCATCGAGTATCTGGGCAATTTGGATCGCGCTGCCGTGCAAGCTCATGAAGCGGCGCTTTTGGCGGAATGTATAGAGCGCGGTGAGGAAATGGGTTTGCGCCGCGTTGCGTCACCGCGCCATGCGGCAGGTATTTACAGCTTTTTATTGCCGGGCGCACATCCTTCTGATGTGGGGACAATCCTGGATCAACAAGGCGTAGCAGTGCGCACGGGTCACCATTGTGCACAACCCTTGATGGCCTATCTGGGAGTTCCGGGTACTGTGCGAGCGTCTTTGTCGATTTACAACAATCACGAGGATATCGACCGGTTTTTTAATGCCATGGCAAAAGTGAAAAAATTTTTGCTCTAGCAATCATGTTTTCTTCATCAGGTATTCGTAGAGGTGGTTATGTCCGTCGAAACCTACAGCACTAATCCGAGAGAGTTGATCGATACCATTACAGTATCGGACGCTGCTCTTGAGCATTTTCGCCGCCTGCTGAAGAAAAACGCGAAAAAAGGCGTGCGTATCAGTTTGAAGGAAGCCGGATGCACCGGTTTCAAATACGTCATCGAAGAGGTTGATAACCCGCACGATGGCGACACTACCCGCAAGCTTGCGGATGACGTTGAGCTTTATGTGGAAACCGGTTGCCTAGCCGCTATTAAAGGACTCTCAATCGACCTGACACAGATGGGGCTCAACAAGAATTTGGTGATGAATAATCCCAATGTCAAAGACGAATGCGGTTGTGGTGAAAGTTTTAGCGTGTGATGGCAGGCTTGTCTGTAGTCGAAATATTTTTATGTGTGGATTGAAAAATGTCTGAACAAAGAGTGGTTGCCACTGTGAGGGATTGCCCCGCACGTTTGGTTCCAGTGGGGACACCCGTTACGATTCCCGCACATACATTTGTCACTGTAACCCAAGCGCTCGGCGGTAATTTTACGCTGGTCTATCAAGGCAATATGGTGCGTGTTGACGGCACTGAGGCCGACGCCTTGGGCATGGAAAAATTTGAATTGAATTTTACCGATCACGGCGATGGAAAAATTCACGAAGAGCAAATCTGGCAAGCGCTCGAAACGGTTTACGATCCGGAAATTCCCGTCAATTTAAAAAGCCTCGGATTGATCTATAACGTAGCGATCGATCAGGAAAAAGGCCATGTCAAAATCGATATGACGCTGACTGCGCCCGGGTGCGGTATGGGGCCAGTGTTGGTCGGTGATGTCAAATATCGCGTAGCCATGGTGCCCAATGTCAAATCCGTTGATGTCGAATTGGTATTCGATCCGCCGTGGAGTCGCCACATGATGTCAGAAGAAGCTCAACTGGAAACCGGGATGTTTTACTGATGAAAACCAATCCATTCGGCACTACCATTACCGTAGACGACATCATTGATACGGTGGGCTTTTTCGATAGTTGGGAAGATCGCTACAAATACATTATTGATCTCGGCAAAGAATTGCCTACTATGGATGAAGCGAAAAAAGACGATGTGCATCTAGTGCGAGGTTGCCAGAGTCAGGTATGGATCGATGGCAAATCTGTCGACGGACAATTCTGGTTCGAAGCCGATAGCGACGCTTTTATCGTAAAAGGATTGCTGGGTGTCGTGTTGGCGGCTTACAACGGCAAAACGGCAGCGCAGATTCTCGAGTTTGATATTGAAGATTATTTTGATCGCTTAGGTTTGATCAAACACTTAAGTCCAACTCGCGGTAACGGTTTGCGTGCAATGGTTAAACGAATTCGCGCAATGGCCGAAACGGCAGCTTAAATTTTGTGATTTGAGTTTTGGTCTTAAATAAAAAGCGCTGTTAAAAACAGCGCTTTTTTTATGACAACAGTTGTGCTGCGCTTAGAGCGAATAACGGAATCCCAAGCCGTAGGATGACAGTTTGTCACCAAAGCTTGCGGACAAGTTAATGCCGATATTCTGATTGATTTCGAACAAGACGTTACCAAACGCGGATACGTCATCGCCAGAATCCAAGTCGGTATAACGCACGCCGCCGCCTACTTCCAACCAATTTAACACTTGTGCCCGCACGCCTACGTCGGCGAAGTAACCATCGCTGGTATCTTCATTCAAATCATCCCAAGCATCGCCAAGACTATCGTCACCGATATCCTGGTCAGTCGCACCGAGACTGAATTCATCCAGATCGACGTCCATGTAAGCTGCTCGAACGACAAAGTCTACATTGTTGGTAATTGGAGTAAAATAACCGAGACCGACTTGCAGTGTTTTTACGTCGGTATCCTGAGGAATTACGGCTCCAGTATCGTTGATAAATGTAAAATCTGCCTTGGTTTGTGCATAATTACCAAATATGAACAGATTATTTGTGAACGCAAAGGACGCCCCAATTTTAAAACCGTCACCGTCGTCCACGTCTTCAATTATATTGTCGAACGCATCATCGTCTTCGTACATATCGACATCTTGCACAATATAATCGACTTCAAAATAGGAATAACTGATTCCTTCAGCAGCGGATGCGGAAAATGGCAGCGCTGCCAATGCCGTGATCACAGCGGTGGGAAGAAAGCTTCGATTCATAATTTGCTCCTAAATTTCTGGTCATAAATATTCTGAGGAATTCAGAATCTAGCGTTTGCTCATTTGCATTTTCGGTGCCAGCGCAAAAAATGTTTTTTGCTCCCATCCGCTCATCTGGCTACTGGTCCGCCATATGGCGTCCATTTAAGCATGGGAGTAGAATGCGCTCCGCTCAGTTACCTTTGCCGCAATGACCGGCCAGGCTTCCTATGATCCGCATAACCGAACTCTCTCTCCCCATTGATCACTCGGCTGATCAGCTCCGCCAAGCCATTATCAAACGCTTGAAAATCGCCGAAGAAGGCTTGCGCAATTTCGTGGGTTTAAGCGCAGCTATGACGCGCGTAAGAAAAACAGCGATGTGCTGCTCTTTGTCTATGTTGTCGATGTAGAAGTCGCGAATGAAAAGCAGGTTTTAAATCGGTTTGCAGAGGATAAAAACGTTAGGGTTGCTCCGGATACCAATTATTACCCGGTGGCAAAAGCGCCGCAGAATTTGCCCGAGCGTCCGCTGGGCATCGGCTTTGGTCCGTGTGGATTGTTTGCTGCTTTGACTTTGGCGCAAATGGGATTTAATCCCATAGTGCTGGAGCGTGGTAAAGATGTACGGCGTCGCACCAAAGATACCTGGGGTTTATGGCGTAAAAAAATTCTGACTCCGGAATCCAATGTGCAATTTGGTGAAGGTGGAGCCGGTTTATTTTCGGACGGCAAGTTGTACAGCCAGATCAAGGATCCGAAATTCTACGGCCGCAAAGTCATGCAGGAATTTGTGAAGGCCGGAGCGCCGGAAGAAATTCTGTATGTCAGCAAGCCTCATATAGGCACCTTCAGGTTAACGGGTGTTGTGTCGTCCATGCGCGAGGAAATTCGTCGGCTCGGTGGCGAAGTGCGCTTCGAAACCAAAGTGGATGATTTCATCATTCACAACGGACGAATTGAAGGCGTAGTGCTGGGCAACGGTGAAGAAATTCGCAGTCGTTATGTCGTCTTGGCGTTGGGGCACAGTTCGCGCGATACCTTCCGCCGTTTGCACGAACGCGGTGTTTATGTCGAGGCAAAACCGTTTGCCATAGGTTTTCGTATCGAGCATCCGCAATCCATGATCGACCAGGCACGCTTAGGAAAATTCGCCGGTCATCCCGAATTGGGGGCAGCGGATTACAAGCTGGTTCATCACGCGCGCAATGGTCGAGCGGTTTACAGTTTTTGTATGTGCCCCGGTGGTACTGTGGTGGCGGCAACTTCAGAGCCCAATAAAGTTGTCACCAATGGTATGAGCCAATATTCCCGCAACGAGCGCAATGCCAATGCAGGAATTGTGGTGGGTATTTCTCCGGAAAAAGATTATCCGGGCGGCCCATTGGCCGGAATTGCATTGCAGGAATCTTTGGAAGCCAATGCATTTATTCTGGGTGGCAAGGATTATTGCGCGCCCGCCCAACTTGTCGGTGACTTTTTAAAAGCGCGTCTGTCGACAAAATTCGGTGAGGTCATTCCGTCCTATAAACCCGGTGTTTTGCTCGGCGATCTGACCGTGTCCTTGCCTCAATATGTGATTCAGGCGATTCAGGAAGCACTGCCGGAATTCGGCAAACAAATTCGCGGATTTGATCGTCCGGATGCGGTTCTCACTGGTATCGAAACCCGAACATCTTCACCGGTGCGCATTACCCGGGATGCAGAGACTTTCCAAAGCTTGAATGTGCGCGGGCTTTATCCGGCGGGAGAGGGTGCAGGTTATGCCGGTGGAATTCTGTCAGCCGGTGTGGACGGTATCAAAGTGGCAGAAGCGCTCGCCAAGGCCATGTTGGCGGATCTCGCATAATCAAAAAATCCCCATTTCTACACCGAGTGCAAAGCCCGTGGCAAACTCTGCAGCTTTGCTGGGGAAGTCATCCCGATAGGGACCTGAGCAAATCAGCGGTGGCTGGACCTCCCTCCACCGCAGTCCAGTGGTAATACGCTTGACTGATTTCTCCGTGCCGCTGCCATCGTCCTGCCCGGCTCTTACGCAGAGGCAGTAAGGCAGCCCTTGGGTATTGTCCAAACAGTCATAGTAAATCCGGTCGAACATGTCTTTGAGCGCTCCGCTCATATAACCGAAATTTTCCGGGGTAAACAGCACTATGCCTTTTGCGTCCATAATCAGGGATGCGTCGGTTTCAAAGGGTGATACAGCCCGGTATGGCAAATTCTGCAGGGATTCATCCCAGGCGCGGGTCATGGCGGTCAGAATCGCCTGGGTATTAGGGGAGGGGGCATGAGCCACCAACAAAAGGAATTCGCTCAAGTATACCTCCATAGGGGTTCAGACTGCTGTAAATGGTGCGTTTGGGTAGGCCGCCAAAGTCTCTGGATGGTGAGACAGTCACGTATCACTGCTTACACATATACGGCTTTGTCCGTATAATTGCGCAATTTTTTGCCTGTTACACAAACGAATCAACGGGTTTGATTCAATTCTCACTCGGCTCCGCGTGTTTGCCATGACTGCGGTGCCTCATTGATATAGCTTTGAACCATTAGGAGAACCTGCATGGCTCTTGAAAGAACCCTGTCCATCATTAAACCAGACGCTGTTGGTAAGAACGTCATCGGCAAAATCATTAGCCGGTTTGAAGACGCCGGCCTGCGGGTGGTGGCGGCCAAAATGCTGCATTTGTCACGCGCCCAGGCCGAGGGTTTTTACGCTGAGCACAAAGAGCGTCCCTTCTTTGGGCCTTTGGTGGATTTTATGACGTCCGGTCCGGTCATAGTGCAGGTCCTGGAAGGTGAGAACGCCATCAAGCTCAACCGCGAGCTGATGGGCGCAACCAACCCCGCCGAAGCAGCTCCTGGCACCATTCGCGCGGACTTCGCCAAAAGTATCGATGCCAACGCCGTACACGGTTCGGACTCTCCGACCTCCGCAGCACGCGAAGTGGCTTATTTTTTCGCTGCCAGTGAAATTTACTCCCGTTAAGGGTTATCGAGCGGCTTAGACCTACAACGTGGTAAGTATTTATGGTCGATCTTCAATCTCCAAACAGTGAAACGGTTCCTGCCAAAGTCAATCTGTTGGGCCTGACGCAGGCAAAACTGGAAGATTTTTTTGCTGGACTGGGGGAAAAACGCTTTCGCGCCACGCAGCTGATGAAATGGGTTCATCAGCTGGGGGTGACCGATTTCATGGAGATGACCAACATCAGCAAAGCGTTGCGGGTCAAGTTGAGCGAAGTGGCGGAGATTCGCCTGCCGGAAGTGCTGCAGCAGTTGGACTCTTCCGACGGCACGCGCAAGTTTTTGATCCGGGTGGAAGGCGGCAACGCGATTGAAACCGTGTTTATCCCTGATGGAGATCGCGGCACCCTCTGTGTTTCGTCACAAGTCGGTTGCTCCCTGGACTGCAGTTTCTGCGCTACCGGCAAACAGGGGTTCAACCGCGATCTGTCGGCGCACGAAATCGTGGCGCAGATCTGGATCGCCGCCAAATCCTTCGGCCAGCTGCGGGAAAACGGCCCGCGCAAAATCACCAACGTTGTGTTTATGGGGATGGGCGAACCTCTGCTCAACTTCGACAACGTGGTCGATGCTGTCAACATCATGATGCACGATAACTGCTACGGCATTTCCAAGCGTCGGGTCACCATCAGTACCTCCGGTGTGGTGCCGGCGCTGGATCGCCTGGGGCAATATACCGACGCCTGCTTGGCGATCTCCCTGCATGCGCCCAATGATGAGCTGCGCAACCAACTGGTGCCGCTCAACAAGAAATATCCGATTGCGATGTTGTTGGAGTCCGCCACCCGCTATATCGAAGGTCTGCCGGATTCTCATCGCAAGATGACTATCGAATACACCTTGATTGACCAACTCAATGACCGGCCTGAGCATGCGCATCAATTAGCGGATCTGCTGCGCGATCTGCCGGTGAAGATCAACCTCATCCCGTTCAATCCGTTTTCCTTGTCCAACTACAAAAGAGTCAGCAATAACGCCTTGCGCCGTTTTCAGCAGATTCTGATGGACGAGGGCTTTACCACCACCGTGCGTACCACTCGCGGTGACGATATTGAAGCTGCCTGCGGGCAGCTTGCTGGCAAGGTCAATGACCGGACGCGCCGCAGCGCCCGTTATGTGAATACCTTGGGTACGGCCGAGGACGTTGTGCGAATACTGCCGAGTGTCTGAGGCCGATGAGCAAAATGTTGCCCGTTGGGCGAAACTTGCATCTGTAATGCGTGTAAAACATCAATAACGAAAGCATTGGGAGCAACGATTGATGAACAACTGGTACCGCAATTTGTTGGTCGCTGTTTTGATTGGCAGTTTGTCAGCCTGTGTGACGACCTCCAACAAAACACAAGCAAAACCGGATGCGGCGCATGACAAGCGCATCGAACTGGGTATGAAGTATCTGGAGGTGGGGCAGCGGGACAATGCTCGATGGCAGTTCAGCAAAGCGATGGAGCTCAAGAAAAACTCCGCGCAGGCCTATCACGGTGTGGCACTTGTCCACCAGGCCAACGGCGAATTGGATCATGCAGAAAAGGCCTTTAAAAGTGCATTCCGTTATGCCACTCCCAAAGAGCTCTCTCCTATTGCAGTGTCGTATGGGCGTTATCTGATGGAAGTGGGAGAAGCGAAAAAGGCCTGCGAACATTTTGAAAAAGCGGCGGGCGATTTCGACTATAAAGCTCGCCCGGAAGCGCTTTATCTAGCCGGTCAGTGCGCGCAAAAAACCGGCAATACCGCGCGGGTGAAACCGGCTTATGAGCACGCGATTAATCTCGACCCCCAATATGTACCGCCGATGGTGGAACTGGCGGAGATTTATTTTCAGGAAGGCGAATATGCGAAGAGCAAGCGCCTGTTGTCGCATTTCGAAAAATTGTCCAAACCAACGCCGGCAAGCTTGTGGTTGGGGATTCGTATAGAAAGGATTTTTGGCAATAAGGACAAAGAAGCGAGTTACGCATTAGCCCTCAAAAACCTACACCCTTATTCCAAGGAATATCTGGAATACCGGCGATTTACTGAACAGAACTAAGGCATTTCATGGTGGTCGTCGAACAACCTTCTTCAACTGTTGCAGCATCTGTAGGATCCATTTTGCGTGAGGCGCGCGAGCGGGCCGGCATCAGTTTGCAGGATGTGTCGCAGCGGACCTTGATTCCGTTGATCCGCCTGCGTGCACTCGAGAACGAGGATTACGCTCAGGTTGGAGCCACCACTTTTGTTTTGGGCTATACCCGCTCCTATGCGCGTTTTCTCGGCTTGGATCCCCAGCCGCTGTTACGCGATCTCGAAAAAATCCTGCCGAAACCCGACCCCTTGATGACGGAGACTCCCCCGGTTGCCCTTGCGCTGCAGGTGCAGCGCCGACCGCGGTCTCTGTTCTGGCCTGCGCTAATTATTCTGGTGATCCTGGTGGCTCTGGTGGCCTATGTAGGGGTGACGTCATCATCGCTGTTATCTTCCCCCACTGTAATAACACCGTCATCCGTCTCTATCAGAGAACCTGATGAACCAGCTGCGCGAGTTTTGCCGCTGGCAGTCCGTTTGATGAATGATTCTCAGAGAGAAACCAATGAAGCTGTTTCTCTCGCCGCTGACGACAACTTGTCCGACAGCGATTTTTCTTCCTCCGAGGTAACGGATTCTTCGCAGTCATCCTCAACAGATTTGCCTCAAATGTTGTCGACCGAGCAGTCAGAGCGGTTGCCTGCGCCGGTGACATCGGCAACGGATGAGCTGACCCTAAGCTTCAACGGCGATTGCTGGGTCAGCGTCAAGGATGCCACCGGCAAAGCTATCATTGCCCGCCAAGCGACTTCGAGCGATAATTTGCGGCTTTTTGGCCAGGCCCCCTTTGAAGTTGTGCTAGGCGATGCCACCGCGGTGGCTTCCCTCACTCTCAATGGCCAAACAATCGACACAACTCCATCGCCAGGGCGTAAGACCCGCCGGTTGACGGTGGGCGAGTAGTCGCCGAAGTCGAATTCAGGTAAGCAAAAATGCACTGTGAATCCCCTATTAAGCGTCGGAAATCCCGCCAGATCATGGTGGGCAATGTACCGGTTGGCGGTGATGCACCTATTAGCGTGCAGAGCATGACGAACACGGAAACGACCGATGTTGCAGCCACTGTGGCGCAGATCCAAAAGCTGCAGGCGGCTGGTGCTGACATAGTGCGCGTATCAGTTCCGAGTCTGGACGCCGCCGAAGCCTTTGGCGCGATTCGCCAACAGGTGACCATCCCGCTGGTGGCCGATATTCACTTTGACTACCGCATCGCTCTGCGCGTCGCCGACCTCGGCGTGGACTGCCTGCGCATCAACCCCGGCAATATTGGACGCGAAAAACGCATTCAGGCGGTGGTCGATAAAGCGCGCGATTTGAACATTCCGATTCGTATCGGTGTCAATGCGGGTTCTTTGGAAAAGGATCTGCAGAAGAAGTACGGCGAACCGACCCCAGACGCCCTGGTGGAATCCGCTTTGCGCCATGTCGAAATTCTCGATGCGCTCAATTTCCACAACTTCAAAGTCAGCGTTAAAGCTTCCGATGTGTTCATGGTGGTGGAAGCCTATCGCAAGCTGGCGCAGCAGATTGAACAGCCGTTGCACCTGGGTATTACCGAGGCTGGCGGCTTGCGCAGTGGTACCGTGAAGTCATCAGTGGGAATCGGCATGCTGCTGATGGATGGTATTGGCGATACTGTTCGCATTTCTCTCGCGGCCGATCCTGTCGAAGAAGTGAAAGTGGCCTGGGATATTTTGAAGAGCCTGAAATTGCGCTCCAAAGGCATCAATTTTATTGCTTGCCCGAGCTGCTCACGGCAGAACTTCGACGTCATCAAAACCATGAATGAGCTGGAAAGCCGGTTAGAGGACATTACAGTCCCCATGGATGTTGCGGTCATTGGTTGTGTGGTCAATGGGCCGGGAGAAGCAAAAGAAGCGGATGTCGGACTGGCAGGAGGAACACCGCGCAATCTGGTTTATGTCGACGGTGAGCCGAAAGATAAATTCGACAATGAAAATCTGGTGGATCAGTTAGAACAATTGATCCGCGCAAAAGCCGCGGCGAAAGCCGAGCAAGAAAAAGATTTGATCGCAAAAGCGGTCTAAACGCCCGTTGCAAATGTCTGTCATCGGATAAAACAAGGATTCCACTTTGAAACAAATTCAATCCGTCAAAGGCATGGAAGATCTGCTGCCGGAACAATCACCGGTTTGGCAATACGTAGAAGCGACCATAGCGGAAGTGGCGCAACGCTATGGCTATAGAGAAATCCGTTTTCCGATTGTCGAGCAGACCGAACTGTTCAAACGCAGTATCGGTGAAGTCACCGATATTGTGGAAAAGGAAATGTACACCTTCGATGATCGCAACGGCCTAAGTCTAACCTTGCGACCCGAAGGTACAGCCAGTTGCGTCAGAGCATCGGAAGAGCACGGCTTGCTGTATAACCAGACGCAAAAGCTTTGGTACACAGGGCCGATGTTCCGCTACGAAAAACCGCAAAAAGGGCGCTTGCGTCAATTTCATCAGTTTGGGTTTGAGGCCTTTGGTATGGCCGGACCGGACGTGGATGCAGAGTTGCTGATTATGCTCGCCCGCTTGTGGCGCGAGCTGGGCATAGCCGATGGTTTGAGCCTGCAGATTAACAACCTGGGAACCAGCGAAGCGCGTGCACGTTATCGCGCCGATCTGGTTACCTATCTCAGCGAGCGTGTTGAGCAGTTGGATGAAGACAGCAAGCGTCGCTTGTCTACCAATCCGTTGCGCATACTCGACAGCAAGATTCCGTCTACCCAGGCGCTGCTGAATGATGCACCGTCATTGGTGGATTATCTGGATGAAACTTCGCGCAGCCATTTTGCGCAACTGCAGCGTCTGCTGGAGAGTGCCGGGGTGGCATTCGAGATCAATCCGCGTTTGGTGCGAGGCCTGGACTACTACAACAACACAGTGTTTGAGTGGGTGACCACAAAACTGGGTGCCCAGGGAACCGTGTGTGCTGGCGGACGATACGACGGTCTGGTGGAACAATTGGGCGGTCGTCCAACTCCGGCAGTCGGTTGCGGTATAGGCCTGGAGCGACTGGTGTTACTGCTGGAAGAAATGAACGCAATCCCTGCAGGCATTCAGGAAACCGTTGATGTCTATCTGGTCGCCGTAGGCGATGTCATGGCTGATGCACTGGTCATTGCCGAGACCTTAAGATCCGAATTGCCCTGGTTGCGCTTGGTAACCAACTTTGGCGGCGGGTCTTTCAAATCGCAAATGAAAAAAGCCGACAAAAGCGGCGCTCAATTAGCGCTTGTTTTGGGTGAAGACGAAGTGGCTAAAGGTGAAGTGGGTGTTAAACCTTTGCGCTTAGATTCTGCACAACAACAGGTTGCCAGAGCACAGTTGGTAGAGACTGTAAAAGCTTTGTTGGACCAATAAATCGAATTAGGAACTAAAATTCCGAGTCTGATCGGGCAACAATAATCACGAACACTATAACAGGAGAGCCAAACAGTGGCCGCACACTTGACTGAAGAAGAACAAATCGAAGCCCTCAAGCGCTGGTGGAAAGACTATGGCACCACGGTTTTGGTGGCCGCCGTATTAGGCCTCGGTGGATTTTTTGCCTGGAACCAATATCAATCCTACAAAGTAGGCCAAGCGCAAAAAGCGTCTGTTATCTACGATAAATTCGCCACTGCAGTTGCGGAATTTGATGAATCCAGCGAGGAAGATTCCGCTGAATTAAAACGTTTGGCAAACGACGTTCTCGCCAATAATTCCTCAGGTCTTTACGCGGATTTTGCAACGCTGTATCTGGCCAAATTGGCGGTTGAACAGCAGGACTTTGCCAGTGCAAGAACTCATTTGGAAAAGGTTGCCAATCAGGGCACTAACGACGCAGTAAAAGAGTTGGCCGGTTTGCGTTTGGCGCGAGTTCTTGTCGCATCAGGTGAGGCAGAACAGGCGTTAACTCTGTTGTCATCGACTCCTTCCAGTGCTTATGCGGCGGCTTATGCGGAAGCTAAAGGGGATGTTTTACTGAGCTTGAAACGTTTGGGAGAAGCTCGCGTCGCTTATGAAACTGCCCTGCAGGCATTAGGCACTTCACAACCTATGCGCCGCAGCTTGGTGCAGTTGAAAATCGACAACACATTAACGGCTAATGATGCGCCTGTAATTCTGCCTAACCCGCATGATCCGCACGGTGCGCACAATCCCGCTCAGAATGCGGCGGAGGACGCCTGATGAAGTTTCGGCGTTCGCTGGCCGCAGCATGCTGCATCGGTTTTCTAATGGCTGGTTGCAGCAGCGTTAAAGAAGAGCTGAAACCCGTCAAACTCGAACCAATCGAGGCCCAGTACAAATTCATTCGCAA
Organism: Saccharophagus sp. K07; assembly: GCF_014336955.1. Classification (GTDB taxonomy): domain Bacteria; phylum Pseudomonadota; class Gammaproteobacteria; order Pseudomonadales; family Cellvibrionaceae; genus UBA5868. The sequence continues at coordinate 700,306 of NZ_QRAI01000002.1, forward strand.
TTGGAGTAGTACTACCGGGGACGGTCAGGATGCCCGTTATGCGCGCCTTCAACCAGCATACGCCGATGGCATTTTGTATGTTGCCGATGTCAAAGGAACAGTTTCCGCTTGGCGCGCCAGTGACGGTAAAAGGCTCTGGAAAAATAAGCTGCATGCTGCCATAGGTGGCGGTGTTGGAATTGCGAAAGGCTACGGTTTTGTTGGCACCCTCGACGGTCGGGTCATTGCCTATGATCTGGCAGACGGCAGCGTCAAATGGGAAGCCAAAACCTCCAGTGAAGTTGTGTCAGCTCCCCAGTCCGACGGGCAAGTGGTTGTTACCCAGGCCATTGATGGACGCGTATTTGCTTTTGCGTTCGAAGATGGTCGCCAGTTATGGAACTACGACCATCCGGTGCCTGTTCTTACGCTCCGCTCCAACGCGGCCCCGTTGATTACCCAAGGAAGTGCCTTGGTACCGTTCGACAACGGGCAGATCCTTAGCTTCGATTTGCAGACCGGCCAGTTGCGCTGGAGTGCTCGTATTGGGCAGCCGCAAGGAAAAACGGAATTAGAGCGTTTGATAGACGTGGATTCGACCCCCATCGAGATGGGGCCCTATGTCTATGGCGCTGGCTATAACGCCCGCCTAGTCGCCATAGCCAAAGGCACTGGCCGTACCGCCTGGGCTCAGGATGTGTCTACGGCTCACAATATTGCAGGTGCGCAAAATAAAATTTTTGTCAGCGATGCGAACAGTCATGTGCGTGCGTTTGATGCTTTGAATGGCTCTCTCAATTGGGAAAATGACAAGTTGCACAGGCGTGGCATCAGTGCGCCTGCGGTGTTCGACAAGCTGGTCGTGGTAGTTGATGAGGAAGGTTATTTACACGGTTTATCCATTGCGGACGGCAGCTTGATTGCTCGCACTCGCATCGGTGAACACTCAGTTGCTGCGCAGCCATTGGTGATCGATGGTAACCTTTATATCCTCGATACGGCTGGAGTTTTGTTTTCTTTCCGCACTGAGGAAACCGACTCTACTGTATCTTTCTGGGATATGCCGTCCAATCGCCACAAAGGCGCGATTTCCACCAAACCCACCGGGGTTAAATAAGTTTCCATGATTCCTGTCATTGCCCTTGTTGGGCGTCCTAATGTCGGCAAGTCGACGTTGTTCAATTGCCTTACCAAAAGTCGGGACGCGCTGGTCGCCGACTTTGCGGGCCTGACTCGCGATCGCAAATACGGCGAAGCCGAATTCCGCGAGCGCAAATTCATTGTGATCGACACTGGTGGATTGAGCGGTGAAGAGGAGGGCATTGATGCGGTAATGGCGGAGCAGGCTCGCCAAGCCATTAAAGAGTGTGATCTGGTGCTGTTTATCGTCGATACCCGCGCGGGTCTGACAGCGGCAGATGAACAGATCGCCCATTACCTCCGGCTGCAGCAAAAACCCACCATGCTGGTGGGCAATAAAATTGACGGCCAGCAGCCCGATGTTGCGGTTGCGCCGTTTTATGAATTGGGCCTGGGTGAAGTGCACGGCATTGCTGCTGCTCACGGTCGCGGCATCAATATCTTGATGGAAGAGGTGTGCAATCTGTTGCCCCCGCCTGCGGAAGAAGAGGTGGCAGCCGAAGTCGAGGCCGGCATCAAGATCGCAGTGGTCGGGCGTCCCAACGTCGGTAAATCCACTCTGGTCAACCGCATGCTCGGCGAAGAACGTGTGGTGGTTTTCGATATGCCGGGAACCACGCGCGATAGCATCTACATCCGCTATGAGCGCCATGGCAAGCCCTATACCTTGATTGATACAGCGGGCATACGGCGGCGTAAAAATATTTCGTTAACCGTGGAAAAATTTTCCATCGTCAAAACTCTCCAGGCGATCGAAGACGCCAACGTTGTTGTGCTGCTGATCGACGCCAAAGAAGGAATAGTCGAACAGGACCTGCATTTGATGGGGCAGGTGATCGACTCAGGACGTGCCTTGGTTGTCGCCCTCAACAAATGGGATGGTCTGGATGAAGACCACAAGTCCTATTTGAAAGTCGAGCTGGAGCGCCGCCTGCGCTTTGTCGATTTTGCGGATATCCACTTTATTTCCGCTCTGCACGGCACTGGTGTGGGCCATCTCTATCAGTCCATCGAAAAAGCCTACCAAGCCGCCACGGAGAAGTTTTCCACCAACTTCCTCACCCGCATCCTGCAGGATGCCGTTACCACCCACCAGCCACCTCTGGTGAAAGGCCGGCGCATCAAGCTGCGCTACGCGCATCCAGGTGGGCACAATCCGCCGATTATCGTGATTCACGGAAACCAAACCGAAGAAGTTCCGAATCACTACGTCCGCTATTTGGAAAAGACCTTCCGCCAAGCCTTGGATTTGCACGGCACGCCGATTCGTATCGAATTCAAAAACAACGAAAACCCGTTCGCCGGTAAGAAAAACAAACTCACGCAACGCCAAGTGGAGAAAAAGCGGCGTCTGATGAAGTTTGTTAAAAAGAAAAAATAAAGACGGTTTTAAAACGAAATAGGCGGCGGACTTTCTGTGCAACTTCTCGCCGCCTAACGAGTTTGGCTTGACGCACTAGTGGCAAGTACTTAAAATCGCCACCCTAATTGCAGGCCGGGTTTTCCTCCCTTGGATTATCCCAACAGCTTCAGCTGGGCCGGTAAGCGCCAAAATTTATGATGTAAGGTGCCCCTTTATGGGGTTTTTTATTATCTGTTTGGCGCTGCGCAGGGCATGTCCGTAACCGTCGCGCGGCATAGGGTCGCTCCCGGTTGAGAGTGAAATGGGCTTTAGGCCCATTTTTTGTTTCTGTAGTGGTGTGTTTTTATGGCTTCCATCCAGGAGCGTTTAACAGAGTTGTTTGAGCCCGTGGTTGAGTCGCTGGGCTGCGAGCTGTGGGGCATTGAGTACATGGCTCAAGGGCGCCATAGAGCTTTGTTGCGCATTTATATCGATAAAGAAGAGGGAATTGGCGTCGAAGATTGTGAACGTGTCAGTCGCCAAGTGAGCAGCGTGTTGGATGTGGAGGATCCCATCCAATCGGAATACACACTGGAAGTCTCGTCACCTGGAATGGACCGCCCCTTGTTCAAACTGAAGCAATTCGAAGCGAATGTTGGCGAAAGAGTGGCGGTTCGGCTGCGCCTGCCTTTTGAAGGTCGACGCAAGTTTACCGGTCTGCTGAAAGGTATCGAGAACGAGGAAGTCGTACTCGAAGTCGATAACGAAGAATACATACTGCCTTACGAGTTGATCGATAAGGCGAATATAGTCCCTCAGTTTTGAGGTGTAGTGCAGAGGCATCTTCATGAAGAAAGAAATTTTGCTGGTGGCAGACGCCGTTTCCAATGAGAAAGGTGTTGATCGGGAGGTGATCTTCCAGGCGATTGAGCTCGCGCTGGCGACAGCTACAAAAAAGCGCTACGAGGAAGAATCCGACATTGTGGTCAAGATCGACCGCAGAACCGGTGAATACGTTACCGAACGCCGCTGGTTGGTAGTGAGCGACGATACGGTTGCGCAACTGGGCACTCAGCTGACAACAGAAGAAGCACACGCCATTGATCCCAACTTGAAAGTGGGCGATGTGTATACCGAAGTCGTCGAAAACGTCGAATTCGGTCGTATCGCTGCGCAGACAGCCAAACAAGTTATAGTGCAAAAAGTGCGCGAAGCCGAGCGTGCGCAGATAGTCAACGAATACCGAAGCCGAATTGGTGAGTTGGTGTCCGGCACCGTTAAGAAAGTTACGCGTGACAACATCATCGTTGACTTGGGTAATAACGCTGAAGGTTTGTTGCCGCGGGAAGAATTGGTCGGGCGCGAAATTTTCCGTATGAACGACCGCGTTCGCGCTGTGCTGCTGGATGTTCGTCCCGAAGCGCGCGGTCCGCAGCTGTATCTCAGCCGCGCTTGCCCGCAAATGTTGATCGAATTGTTCAAGATTGAAGTGCCGGAAATCGCTGAAGAAGTGATTACCCTGCGCGGTGCTGCGCGCGACCCTGGCTCACGCGCCAAGATCGCCGTTTCAACCAATGACGGTCGTATCGACCCGGTAGGCGCGTGCGTTGGTATGCGCGGTTCCAGGGTTCAGGCTGTGTCCAACGAGCTCGCTGGCGAGCGCATCGATATCGTGCTGTGGGACGACAATCCTGCACAATTCGTGATCAATGCCATGTCACCCGCCGAAATCGAATCCATCGTGATGGATGAAGATACCCGCACTATGGATGTCGCTGTAGCTGAAGAAAACTTGGCTCAGGCCATCGGCCGTGGCGGTCAGAACGTACGCCTGGCTTCTGAGTTGACCCAGTGGGAAATCAACGTCATGAGCACCAAACAGTGGAGCGAGAAGCAGCAGGCGGAAGTCGGCAACGTCAAGAACATGTTCATGAAGGCATTGGACATTGATGAAGACGTGGCGGAAGTGTTGGTGGAAGAAGGCTTCACCACGTTGGAAGAAGTGGCTTACGTTCCGCTGGAAGAGTTCCTGGCAATTGAAGGTTTTGACGAAGACATCGCGGAAGAGCTTCGCTCGCGCGCAAAAGATGCTCTGTTGACTATGGCTTTGGCGTCAGAAGAGCAGTTGTCGAGTGCAGAACCGGCAGAAGATTTGCTGAATATGGAAGGTATGGACCGCACACTGGCCTTTAGCTTGGCAGCCCGCGGTGTCATTACCATGGAAGATCTGGCGGAACAGTCCGTCGACGATCTGTTAGAAATTGATGGTATGGATCAGGAAAAAGCTGCCGCGCTCATTATGAAAGCGCGCGAGCCCTGGTTCGCAGACTCAGCACAAACCAATTAATTGAGGTAACGAGGAAATAGAATGGCTGACGTAACTGTAAGTGAACTCGCCAAGTCTGTCGGTGCCTCGGTAGACCGACTTTTGACACAGATGGGGCAGGCGGGTCTGCCACATAAAGCGCCGAGCGACACAGTGTCGGACGAAGAAAAGCAAACTCTGCTGACTTTCTTGAAAATGTCCCACGGTGAAAATTTAGGCGCGCCGAAAAAAATTACCTTGAAAAGAAAAACCACTACCACCCTTAAAACAGGTAGTGGCAGCAGCCGCAAAACGATCAACGTCGAAGTGCGTAAAAAGCGCACTTACGTCAAGGTTCAGGAAGGCGAAGCCGAGGTTTCTTCGAATGAAGCCGATGAGCAGAATTTCGACGATGAAAACCTGAATCAGGCAGCAGTGGCTGAAGCAGAAGAAGTGCAACTGGAGCAGGAGTCTCAAGAAGCGGCTAACGAAAGTGCACCTGAGGTCACTGCAGTTGAAGTCGAGGAGACTCAACCAGAACCTGTCATCGAAGAAGAGCCTGTACAGGAAGAAGTTGTTGCAGCTGAACCTGCAATTGAAGAGCCGGTAGAAGAATCGGCTCCGCAAGCGGCTGCACCTGTGCGCGAGACTCTAACGCGTTCATCCTTTGTTGATGATGCGGAAGAACGTCGTATCCGCGCCATGGAAGCTCGTATCAAAGCGCAGAAAGAAGCCGAAGAAGCAGCGCGTCGCGCAGCGGAAGAGAAGCGCCAACGCGAGCTCGCTAAGAAAGAGGCTGGCGCCCCAGGAGCGAAAGCTGCTGATCCAGCTGCGCCGAAAAAGCCTGCGCCTGTGTTGACAGCAGAAGAGCTGGCGGCCAAAGCGGAAGAAGAAAAACACAAGCTGAACAAGAAGAAAGGCAAAGCTGCGGACTTTGACGAAGAGGAAGAAGCCCGTAAGCACAACAAAAAGGCAGGCAAGGCCGTTAAAAAGGTCGATGTTCCTGCGCCCAAGAAAGGCTCGGCTGTGTTGAGCTATCTGGATGATGGCGATGACGAAGTCGTGTTGGCCGCGGTAACGCCGGTTCGCAAAAAGGTTACGACACCTCAGCCCACATCCCGCCCGGTGATCAAAATCGCCAACAAACACGGCTTCAAAAAGCCGACGGGGAAAATCGTGCACGAAGTTGAAATTGGCGAGACCATCGTGGTGTCCGAATTGGCGCAGCGCATGAGCGTCAAAGTGGGCGAAGTGGTTAAACAATTGATGAAGCTGGGTGTAATGGCGACCGCCAACCAGCAAATCGATCAAGAAACCGCTCAATTGGTGGTTGAAGAGTTGGGACATAAACCAGTTCTGGTCAGCGCTAACGCGATCGAAGAAGATCTGAAAAAAGACTGGGTTGAAGACGAGTCTGATATGGCTCCGCGCGCGCCGATCATTACGGTCATGGGACACGTCGACCACGGTAAAACTTCACTGTTGGACTACATCCGCAAAGCCAAAGTCGCTGCGGGCGAGGCCGGTGGTATTACGCAGCACATTGGTGCTTACCGAGTTAAGACAAGCCACGGCGATCTGACCTTCCTGGATACCCCCGGACACGCGGCGTTTACCGCAATGCGCGCACGCGGTGCCCAATGTACAGACGTGGTCATTCTGGTTGTCGCAGCTGACGATGGTGTGATGCCGCAAACCGAAGAGGCAATCCAACACGCGCGCGCTGCAGGTGTCCCCATAGTTGTCGCCGTGAACAAAATCGACAAGCCCAGCGCCGATCCGGATCGCGTTAAAAATGAATTGGTTGCCAAAGGTGTTATCCCGGAAGAGTGGGGCGGTGATTCGCAGTTCTGTAACGTCTCGGCTTTGACCGGTGAAGGTATCGATCAGCTGTTGGACTCCGTTGGCGTGCAAGCGGAAATGCTGGAATTAAAAGCGCCGGTCAATGTGCCTGCGCGCGGTGTTGTTATCGAATCCCGCATGGACAAAGGTCGCGGCGCCGTTGCGACCGTATTGGTACAAGGCGGTTATTTGAAGCCTGGAGACATTCTGCTCGCCGGCCAAAGCTTTGGTCGCGTTCGCGCTATGACCAACGAGTTCGGCCAACAAGTGAAAGAAGCGGGCCCATCGGTTCCGGTGGAAATCCTCGGCTTGGATTCTGCGCCTAACGCTGGTGACGAATTCCTGGTGGTTTCCGATGAGCGCAAAGCCCGAGAAGTTGCTGAATTCCGCGCGGAAAAAGAGCGACAAGAGCGAGTGCAGCGCACGCAGATGGCGAAACTGGAAAACATGTTTGCCGGTCTGGGCAGTGGTGAGAAGAAAACGCTCAGCGTGGTATTGAAGACCGACGTACGCGGCTCTCTCGAAGCCATTTCCACCTCTCTGCTGGATATGGGTAACGACGAAGTTGAAGTGCGCATCGTCGGCGACGGTGTTGGCGGAATTACCGAAAACGACGTCAACCTGGCGCTCACTTCTGGAGCGATTATTCTGGGCTTCAACGTTCGCGCCGATAGCAGTGCGCGCAAACTGGCGGAAAAAGAATCCGTCGAGATCCGCTACTACAGCATCATTTATCAATTGATTGATGAAGTGAAAGCGGCTCTGTCCGGCATGCTGGAGCCGGAGCGTGTGGAAACAATTCTGGGTGTTGCCGATGTTCGCGATACTTTCCGCTCGCCCAAGTTCGGCCAAGTGGCTGGATGTATGGTGGTGGAAGGTACTGTGTACCGCAACAAACCGATCCGCGTATTGCGCAACAATGTGGTTATCTTTGAAGGCGAGCTGGAATCTCTGCGTCGCTTTAAAGATGACGTCTCCGAAGTGCGCGCCGGTATGGAATGCGGTATCGGTGTGAAGAACTACGACGTTAAAGTTGGCGACCAGATCGAAGTATACGAAGTCAAGGAGGTGGCAAGAGTGCTGTAATGCACTCTTGCTCAGATGTATGGCAAGAGAATTTAGTCGTTCTGATCGCGTCGCCGATGCGGTGCAACGCAGTTTGGCGCACCTGATTCCGGCCGAAATTCGCGATCCTCGTCTGGGGATGGTGAATATCAATTCGGTCGAGGTTTCGCGCGATCTTACTTTGGCCAAGATCTACGTGACCTTTGTCGGCGAAGACAATCCAAAGGCGTGTCAGGATTCGGTTTCGATTCTGAACAACGCCGCCAGTTTTCTTCGCTCCTTGGTCGGTAAGGAATTAACCGTTCGATCGACGCCGCGCCTCCAGTTTTACTATGACGAGTCCAGTGTTCGCGGTCAGGTGTTAAGTAACTTGATCGATCGCGCTATAGCAGCGGATAAGGCGAACAAACGCGATTCCAGCTCGGAAGAAGATGAGCAGGAGATTTGATTCTTGTCCCGCAAGCGCTCTATGGGACGCCCTATTAATGGCGTCCTGGTTTTAATGAAGTCTGCAGGCATGACCTCCAATCATGCCCTGCAAAAAGCAAAATACCTTTTCTCTGCTCGCAAAGCCGGCCACACCGGAAGTCTCGATCCTTTCGCCACAGGTGTTTTACCACTGTGTTTTGGTGAGGCGACGAAATTTTCCCAGTACTTGCTGGATGCGGATAAACGCTACATAGCGACTTTTCGTCTCGGTGTCGCAACCAGCACTGCGGATATCGAAGGAGAAGAGTTGGCGCGGGTTGACGCCAGCGGCCTTTCCGCCGCGCAAATCGAAAAAGCCTTGGCAGCGTTTCGCGGTGACATTCTGCAGGTTCCACCTATGGTGTCGGCGCTGAAGGTCAACGGGCAGCCGCTCTATAAACTTGCACGCAAAGGCCAAGTGATCGAGCGGCAAGCGCGGGCGGTGACGATTTATCAGCTGGATATTCTGGCCATTCGTTTGGGCCCGGTAGCGGAAGTGGACGTCGATATCCGCTGCAGCAAGGGCACCTATATTCGCAGTATCGCGAGCGATCTCGGTGAAGCGCTTGGTGTGGGTGGGCATGTCAGTAAATTGCACCGCGCCGCCGCCGGTTGTTTTACCGAAGATCAGGCTGTAACGCTCGAACAATTGATCGAAGAACTCGGCGAGCGCTCTGCAGATGTTTTGGACCACTATTTATTGCCGCCGGATGCTGCGCTTGAAGCGATTCCCAAACTGGCTCTCAGTAACATCAGCAGCCATTACTTCTGCCAAGGGCAGGCGATAATGGACATGCGGGTCTACCGTTTAGGGAACCAAGGTGATACAGTGCGCGTCTGCCGCGAGGACGGGTTATTTCTCGGCCTCGGTGAGATCACCGATGATGGGCGCGTTGCGCCGCGCAGAGTGATTGCTACTGGCACATAAGATATGACCCGTCTGTCAATATGCACGGTCGGGCCATTAACTTCCCTGGCGATGCCAGGGTGCATATTCCATGAAAATATGAGGCAATACCATGGCACTGAGTGCACAAGAAAAAGCTGAAATCGTCAAAACCTATCAGAAATCCGACTCTGATACCGGATCTCCAGAAGTACAAATCGCACTGCTTTCAGCCAATATCAACAAACTGCAAGAACACTTCGAAAAGAACAAACAAGATCACCACTCTCGACGCGGCTTGATCCGCATGGTTAACCAGCGACGCAAATTGCTGGACTACCTGAAGTCCAAAAATACTGAGCGTTACGCCGACCTCATCCAAAAGCTCGGCTTGCGTCGATAGACCTTAAAGTGCCCGCAACGCGGGCACTTCTGTTTTATAAGAACGTAAGAATGCAAAGAGAAACCTAAGGATAATAAAGTGAATCCTGTAATTAAAAAATTTCAATACGGTAAAGATACCGTCACTTTGGAAACTGGCCGCATCGCCCGCCAAGCGACGGCAGCGGTAGTTGTCACTGTTGGCCAAACCTGCGTACTGTGTACGGTTGTAGGCGCAAAAGAACCCTCTCCTGGTCAAGATTTCTTCCCGCTGTCTGTTCATTACCAGGAAAAAAGCTACGCTGCTGGCCGTATCCCAGGTGGCTTTTTTAAGCGCGAAGGCCGCCCCTCTGAAAAAGAAACTCTGACTTCCCGCTTGATCGATCGCCCCATTCGCCCCTTGTTTCCAGACGGCTACATGGCGGAAGTGCAAGTGATTTGTACCGTTCTGGCTGCGGAAAAGGATGTCGACCCAGATATAGCTTCCATGATCGGAACCTCTGCGGCTCTGGCAATCTCCGGAATTCCTTTCAATGGCCCAATCGGTGCCGCACGCGTTGGTTACACCGAACAAGACGGCTACATCCTCAACCCAGGCTATAAGCAGCTGAAAACTTCTGAGCTGGACATGGTGGTAGCGGGTACTCGCGACGCGGTGTTGATGGTTGAGTCTGAAGCGAATGAGCTGCCTGAAGACATCATGCTTGGTGCGGTTCTGTACGGCCACCAGGAAATGCAAACGGTTATCCAGGCGATTGACGAACTGGTACGTGACGCTGGCAAACCCCGTTGGGATTGGCAGCCCCCACAGCCGAACACTGCCCTGATTGCTGCTTTGGAAAAAGACTTTGGCGAGTCAATTGGCCTTGCTTATCGCATCACTGACAAAGCCAAGCGCTATGACCGTCTGAATGAACTGCGCGCGCAAGCCGTTGAACAATTGAGCGGTGAAGGCAAAGACTTCAGCGCTGACGAAGTTAAAGAGACGTTCAAAAATATCGAAATGAAAATCGTGCGCGGCCGAGTTGTCAACGGCGAGCCTCGTATCGATGGTCGCGACACCAAAACTGTCCGTCAGCTGCAAATCGAAGTTGGCGTTCTGCCAAAAGTTCACGGTTCCGCTTTGTTTACCCGTGGCGAAACTCAGGCTTTGGTTGTGGCCACTCTCGGCTCTACCCGCGATGCGCAGATCGTCGACAGCCTGGAAGGTGAGCGCAAAGAGAACTTCATGCTGCACTACAACTTCCCCCCATACTCTGTGGGTGAGTGCGGTCGCCTGGGTTCTACTGGCCGTCGCGAAATCGGCCACGGCCGTTTGGCTCGTCGCGGTGTAGCTGCGGTTCTGCCAAAAGAAGAAGATTTCCCATACACCATGCGTGTGGTGAGTGAAATTACCGAATCCAACGGTTCCAGCTCCATGGCCTCCGTCTGTGGTGCGAGCTTGGCACTGATGGATGCGGGCGTTCCTCTGCGCGCTCCGGTTGCCGGTGTTGCCATGGGCTTGGTGAAAGAAGGTGACAAGTTCGCCGTTCTGACCGACATCCTGGGTGACGAAGACCACCTGGGCGATATGGACTTCAAAGTAGCTGGTACCGCCAATGGTGTTACCGCGCTGCAGATGGACATCAAGATCGAAGGCATCACTGAAGAAATCATGGAAGTGGCGTTGGAGCAGGCATTGCAAGCTCGTCTGCACATCCTGGCTGAGATGAATAAAGTCCTGGCCGTGCCGCGCGCTACTCTGTCTGACAACGCGCCGCAAATGCACACCATCAAAGTGGATCCAGAAAAAATTCGCGACATCATCGGTAAAGGCGGCGCGACCATTCGATCCATCACGGAATCCACTGGCGCGTCTGTCGATATCGAAGACGATGGCACCGTCAAAGTGTACGCAGTGGATTCAGAAAGCCTGCAAAACGCTCTCTTCCGCATCGGCGAAATCACTGCTGAAGCGGAAATCGGTGCGACCTACGAAGGTACTGTTGTTCGCATCGTCGACTTTGGTGCATTCGTTAACTTCTTGCCCGGCAAAGACGGCCTTGTGCACATTTCTCAGATTGCTCACGAGCGCGTCAACAACGTCAGTGACTATCTGAAAGAAGGTCAAAAAGTAACGGTTAAATGTCTCGACGTAGACAACCGCGGTCGTATCAAGCTCTCTATTAAAGAGACCTTGCCACCGCCGGCTTCAGCTGAAACTCAGCAATCGGAAGCAGCACCAGAATCTCAAGCGTAGAACGCATCAGGTTCACAAATAGCCCGCTTTTTAGCGGGCTTTTTTTATGGTTTTGGAAATATCTCTACTATGCGTAAATCGTTACTTGCGCTTACCTTGATACCTGCCATCAGCTGGGCACAAGAAGACACCGCTTCACTGGAAAACAAAACCTATATGGAAGCCGGTGTTGTGCTGGTGGCTCAGGGTTCTGCGGATTATCGCGGTTCCAATCACTATCGGCCTTACGCTCTGCCGTTACCGTATTTTTTCTATCAAGGTCCGATTCTGAAAGCCGACAGGGATGGTGTGCGGGGTGATTTTTGGTCGAATACTCGAATGGAGTTCAATATTTCGGTCGATGGTTCACTAAATGGCAACAGTGATAACAATAAAAAACGCGAAGGCATGCCTGAGTTGGAAAGTGCAGTGGAATTTGGGCCGTCTTTGAATATCCGGCTCTCAGGTGACAGTTTTAAGGAGGGCTGGTCATTGCGTCTGCCGGTGCGAGCGGTGGTCACCATTTCCAAAGATGGATTGGATCATATAGGCAACGTTTTTAGTCCACGATTGACTTGGCGTCAGTCGAATTTTATTGCGGATTGGCGCGCGTCCTTTAACGCGGGCTTTATGATTGCGGATCGCTCCTATCACTCCTATTACTACGACGTAGACATGCCTTATGTCACGGAAGATCGGCCTTTCTACCGTTCCTCTGGGGGATACAGTGGCAGCTTTCTGCGTTTTTCTCTCTCGAAATCCTGGAAGGATTGGCGTTTGGGTGTTTCCGCGCGCTATGACTATCTTGAAGGTGCGAAATTTACCGACAGTTCGTTAGTGCAGACGGACCACTACGCCAGCATCAGCATAGGAGTGGTGCGTCGCCTGTGGTACTCGTTCGATTGATTTCTTCAGATAAAGAAAGAGCCCCATAAGGGGCTCTTTTGTATGTCTTAGAGATATTTCTCAATTACAGACAATCGTCTACTGCAATGTAATCAACACGCAGATTGCGGTCTTCCCCGTTGTTGGCATAGTCATTGGTGAATTCCACTCGCAGGTCAAATGTGCCGGCTGGGCCAGAGTAGATCAGCTCGTAATTGGCGTAAGCTGCAGAAGTCACTGACAGATCCCCTATAACCTGACCGCCGACACGAACCACCATTCTCGGCCAAACATTTGCTGCTATATCTCCTCTGGCGCGGACAGTGATCAAAGTGTCGTTGCCGGAAAAGGTATGGTTGGTATTTACATAGCCATTACTCCAGATATTCCAAGAAATACCGTCGCTGCTGGCACCACCTGTAGAGCGGTTGATGTTTTCCGCTTGATAAACCACAGGCGCTTGGCACTGGGGTTCTGGTTCCGGCTCAGGTTCTGGTTCTGGCTCAGGTTCCGGCTCCGGTATAGGTTCCGAGCGTGTTTTGAATTCCAGATAGTTAATATTGACGTTACCGGTTTGGTAATGCAGGCGAACCGTGTGCGCTCCTGGCGTCAAGGTGACAGGAACGACTAGGTTGCTATAGGTCTGCCAGCCGAGGAGCGGAGGTGTCAATAAACCTGAAACATCGACACCGTCGATTAAAACTCTAAACGTTTGGTTAGCCCGTTCTGTAGCCGCGCGGATCACCAAGTCAAACTGACCTCCGGAAGTTTGGATTTTATATTCCGTCCACTCTCCAGCGGCTGTAAATGCGACATTACAGCCCCCGTCTATGTCACCGGTGATCTCCGTATCCACATCTCCGCTATTACAGGCAGCCGCTCCGAGGTTGCCAGGCGTAGTGTCATAAAAAGCCGTGAAATGTTCAGCTTCTATACGCGCTGGGATGCTGACTGCTTCAACGGGAGCGGGGCCTGGGCCTGGGCTAGATTCGCTGATGACCAGATAATTCAGGTTAACTTCCCCGGTCTCAAACACCACGCGAATGGTGTGATCGCCTTCGGTAAGTTCGACCGGCACGGAAATGTCGGAGAAGTTCTGCCAGCCGCGTGACGGAACCACCAGGGAACCACTGACATCAACGCCATCCACTTCGACGTAAAAACTGATGGTACCAGCGCGGTTGGTCGATGCGCGGAAGGTCATTATGTAATTGCCCGCAGAAGGTGCGGCGACTTCGTATTCCACCCATTCTCCTGCTGTAGTCCAGGCGAGATTGCAGAGACCACCTGTGGGATCAGAAGTCAGTTCGGAATCCACATCTCCGGTGTTGCACGCGGCATCTCCTTGATTGCCTGGAGTGCTATCAAAAGCCGCAGAAAAGTTTTCGGCTTCTATGCGAGCGGGCAGCACTATAGGCTCAACTGGTTCTGGCTCTCCTCCAATCCAGGAAAAATCCAGGTAGTTGAGGTTGGCGTAGCCAGTGTCAAACACGATTCGAATGGTGTGCTCACCCTCCGTCAGATTTAACGGCACAGGCAGGTTGGTGAAAGATTGCCAGCCGTTGGTAGGTACCGCAAGAAGACCGCTGGCGTTCTCTCCATCCACTTCCACATGCAAACGAATGTTGGTGCGATTGGTGGCCGTGCGGAGAATCATTTGATAACGCCCGGTTTCCGGAGCATTCACTTTGTATTCAACCCATTCCCCTGGGGTTGTATAGGCAATGTGGCAGATTCCCGTGGTGTCCTGGGTGATTTCGGTGTCCACATAATAGTCACCGGTATAGCAGCCCGAGTCGCCTTCATTGCCGACGGTTGAATCGTGATATCCAGTGAAGTTTTCAGCTTCTAGGCGCGCAGGTAACACAACAGGACTGTATGACTCAGGCTGAGGTTGCGGGCCTTCTGGTTCCGGATTCGGATTTCCGGTGTATGGCGGTACAGGTGGATTATCGGCAGGAGCGGTTGCGGGGAACTGACCTGAACCGGCTTCACTTGTTAACGCCAACACCAACTTGCCATTGCGAACAGCGGCATTGCGGGTGACGTAGTCATTGACGGCATACTCAAAGGTCCAGTTGGCGAACCACCAGCGGTTGGTGTTGATGGAAGAGCCATCGAACTCATCTCGCCAGCGCGAAGTAAAATCCGAACCGTTGGGGCCTGCGCCAGGGGTGTAGTTGTAAACATGGATAAATTCGACATAAGTGTGAGCAGGTACGGCGCTTTGGTCGAAAGCACCAGACCATTCCCAATCTCCCGCCCATAAGCTCATGCGCAACTGAGCTGGTTCCGCACGATTGGGATCGAGTAATTTGGCGTAGCGGACAGGGTCTGTTTCTCGTCTGATCAAATGGCCGTCGACATAAAAAGCCAGATAGTTCGGCGTCCACTCCATTCGATAAGTGAAGTAATTTTCCCAGCCAGGAGTCGAGAGGGTGTGACGGAGGTTATTTTCAGTGCGCGGATCACCGGGTGTCATAACTTGGGTCTGATAGCGTCCATCCCGGCCGAATATTTCAAAATCCTGTTCCTGCCATTGGGCTCCAGGAATCTCTGAGCCATCTTTCCAGAGGAAGAATGCGGTTATCACTCCTGACCCTCTGGCGGCGCGAATGCGTGCTTCAAAAGCGCCATATTTATAGGTTTCCCGAGTAATTAACTCGGCACCTTTCCACGGTTTCGCGTGCACGGTTTGCGTCGCGAACAATATTAAAAAAACTAAAAAGACCAGGGGCCATCTGAATCGAGTCATAGTGCAATCCTTACTCATCAATCGGTGATATTAATTTTGTTACCGCGTTCCACTCGTACAGCATTGAGTCTCCGGTGAAAGTCAGCGCACCAGGAGAATGCGTGCGGATTGCACGTTGTATGCCATGCAAAAAAAATCTTTTTCAAGCGCGAAAAAGGCACAATATTTTGTTAATTGGCGTTCAATGTTTGATTGATGAATTAACGGGAGCACCTTTTAAAGGCAGGCGGGCGTGTCAGGAAAAATGAACTTTTAAGAGTGTTAAATTCTTCAACAGATAATTTGGTGGGATAAGTTACGTCAGGTTTCGCCGGAACAAATATTCGTAAATACCGCGCTGCATGCCCGGTTGAAACATGTACGTTTGCTCAAGCCGGAAGCTGCGCATCATCTTTAATAAACGACTTGAGGTTACAGGTGAGGAACAGACTTTTTTTTCAGTGCCTGCAATCTCAAATTCGCCGAGATTATTGAGTGTAAAAGATTGCGGTGCCGACGGCATTTCGCGGCCGGAGTAGACGACAGCATGGACGACTGTATTGTTCGTCAGATGGGGGGCAAGACGATTGAACAGCATTTCTATGGCTGGAGCCTCCAAAAAATTCAGCAGATCCCAGACTAGAATCAGATCAAAGCGTACATCGGCGGCGAAATTCAGCATGTGGGCTTTGAGTTGCACAGGTGCGCCATTTTTTATCTGCAGCTGCAATTCGTGGTAAATGTCTTCTGTATAGAGATTGGCTGTACGTTGATAAAGAACATCAGTGTTATGGCGATTTTTCAGCCCGAGATCCAAAACTGTGGGCTGGGTCCCCAAGCGATTGAAGACAGTGGAAAATGCTTCTGATTTGTGGCGCAGGCGTGGCCCCGAAGCATTCGGAATTACTTCCTGATCATGTAATTCTTCACTACCTTGTGGTCGGACAGTCAACGACTTATCTGGTTGAAATCGCAGAACCTGTTCCATGACACCGGGGAGCATGCCCTCATGATTCAGATAAGACCGTTCCATATAAAAGTCTTGAATCTGTTTCAGTAAGCGCGCGGTATCGAGGTTTGCGTGAGCTCGTGTTTGCCACTCGCTGGCGCGGATGGTTTGTAGTTTGTATTGATCAATAATGCGAAAAGATTGGGGGCAGGCAGGGATTTTTTGTCCAACATACTTGATCATATGGATCACAGCCCCCGGTTGGCAAAGGCTTTTGAGTTTACTGATCAGCCACTCGACATTGGCCAAACTCAAATAATTAAAAATATCCCAGGTCAGGATCAGATCGAATCGGTTATCGCCGAAGTCGCCGAGATAGTCGGCCAGTTCTTGCCTCAGGAGTGCGTCGTCGGCCAATTCCTCCTGTCGGTCCATCAGCCATTCACTAAGGTTTTCAAAACGGATTTTGCAGCTGAGCTGGGTAAAAAAATTGAAGTTTTTGGCGGAGGAGGGGCCTAGGTCCAATACTCTATGGTCCTTCGACCCCTTCATTTCGTTGTAGACGGCGGTTAGTCCCGGTGAGCGATGCTCGACAGCTGTGCGGATAATGCTTGCTGTATCGACAATATCATTCATATCGTTTGCGATGCTGAACCAATCAATAGGCTCCAGGAGGGCATTCCGCCGGTAACAATTTGACTACGGCTCTTTCTTTTCTGGCGCCGCAGTGGAAATTTTGGCTTGTCCCGATGAGTCCATGTCGATTGAGCCGCGGAATTTTGCACCGTCTTCCAAAGTGACACGAGCGGCAATCAGATTACCTTTCACATTGCTTGAAGCTTTGATTTCAATGCGCTCTTGGCCAATCAAATCGCCTTCAACGGTACCTTCGATCGTTATGGTTTTGGCTTTGAGGTTGGCTTTCACCACACCTTGTTGGCCGATGGTCAGGTGATTGCCTTTGAGATCGATGGAACCTTCGACCTTGCCTTGCACCAGCAAATCTTCTTCGCCGATGATTTCGCCTTTAAAGGTAATTTTTGGGCCTATAACCGCAGCCCAGTTTCCGGAAGAAGACTGCGCACTGGTGGATGGGCGCGCAGAAATAGGCGAGGGAACCGTATTAAAAGTGGTGGGAAGAACAGGTTCAGACGGGATTTCGAATTCGTCTTCTTTATTTGGAGTGCTTTTGCTTAAACGCATAGTGGAGCTCCTGTCTTGAGTGGGGTGGGCAGTACTGTGTGGCGCGCTCGGCCCGCTCGATTTAACGGGTTCGGCGTTGCGCGTATCAGAAACATGTTTGGGGTGGGATTTGGCATCAGCCTCCATTTTTTTGTTGGAAAAACGGAAGCTGGAAAGAATTCCTTCCATCGTTACGAACACCTGTGATTGGGCCGAAAACAGATTTAGCGGCTAGAGAATTGCTGGACGGGCCAAGTGCGAGGCAGCTGTTGCTAACCAAATACAGTGTGGTCCATTAGCAAGAGCTGAGCCAAGCGATACGACTGCAAAAAACACTTAAGCCGAAACGAATCATAGCTCAAGTTAAGCACAGCATTTGGGGATGAGAGTGTTGCGGTTCACATTTTGCGAACTTATCGGCATTGAAGTGATAGGAGAAAAATCGGGGAGATTTCGCTGGGATTTGTTGGCGAATAATAGATAACAGGCGAAGGTATATGTTTACCTTCGCCTGCCAGAGTTTTTTAACCGGTGTTTCTCATGCCGGCCGCTATACCTGCCATAGTGACTTTGAGCGCACGTTCCAGATCCGAGCTGATACTTCCTGCTTTGCGCTCGCGTTTGATCAACTCTGCCTGAAGGAAATTCAGTGGATCAATGTAGGGCTTGCGCACCTCGATAGTGCTCTGCAGCGTTGGGTCGCTGTCCAGCAGGTTTTGCTGTCCTTTGAGTTCGTTGAGCAGCTTTTCCAGCGCCTTGAGGTCGTCGCGCAGCTGTTGGCCGAGGCCGTGCAGCTCTTCGGGCACCAGTTGTTTTTCGTAGTACTGACAGATTTCCACATCCGCTTTACCCAGTACCATCTCGATCAGGTCGACAAACGCAGAGAAGAAGGGCCATTCGGCCATCATGGCAGACAGGGTCGCGTTATCTTCCTTCTGCGCGTATTCCAGCGCTTGGCGCACACCGAGCCAGGCGGGCAAATTGAGACGCACCTGCGTCCAGGCGAAAACCCAGGGAATCGCGCGCAAGCTTTCCACACCGCCAGTGGCCTTGCGCTTCGCCGGACGGCTGCCCAGGGCAAGTTTGTTGAGTTCCTGCTCCGGCGTCAGGCTGCGGAAGTAGGCTACGAATTGTGGATGACCGCGCACGATACTGCGATAGGCTTCCAGACTGGTCTGCGCCATGCGCTCAATCAATTCTCGCCACTCCGGCTTGGGTGCCGCGTGAGGAGACAGAGTCGCACGCAAAGTCGCCTGGACATAGGTCGATAGGCTCTTGAAGGCGATTTTGGGCAAACCAAATTTGTAACGAATCATTTCGCCCTGTTCGGTTACGCGAATCTTGCCGGTTACCGATCCAGGCGGTTGTGATGCCATGGCTTTTTCCAATGGGCCGCCGCCGCGACCAACGGTGCCGCCGCGCCCGTGGAACAGCATCAGGTCGACAGAGTGCTGTTCCGCCAAGCTCACCAACTGCTCCTGAGCTTTGTATTGCGCCCAGGTTGCTGCGAATTTACCTGCGTCTTTGGCGGAATCCGAATAGCCGATCATCACAGTGTGTTTTTCACCGGCGTAAGCTTTGTACCACGGCATTTGCCACAGCGTGTTCATCACCACCGGTGCACGATCCAGGTCGTCGAGCGTTTCGAACAGGGGGACAACCGGCATGTTCCAGGTCATACCGCATTCTTTCAGCAGCAGGATGACCGCCAATACGTCCGACGGCTGTTGTGCCATGGAGATGATGTAGTGGGACAGCGTCTCTTTGGGTTCAGAGGCAATCACGCGACAGGTATCGAGCACTTCCTGTGATTCCGGGCTGACCGGCCAGTTGGCGGGCAGGAGCGGACGCTTGCCGTTGAGCTGCTCCAACAAAAACTGCTGACGCTGTTCTTCATTCCATTCGCGGTAAGAGCCCATATCCAGGTAGTTGGTCAGTTCATCCAGAACTTGCACGTGGCGATCGCCGTCCTGGCGAATATCCAGCGGCACTAGGTTGATGCCAAAGCAGTAGATGCGGCGGATGGTGTCGACCAGCGGGCCATTGGCAACGAAGTCCAGGCCAACCGCTTTCAAAGAGCGATAGCAGAGCAGGAGTGGCTCAAGCAAATCTTCCCGGCTGGTAATGACGGTAGCAGGTGTTGGAACGTCTTTGCCAGCGAGAAGGTCTTCGGTCCAGTCCAGGGTTTGCTGGATACGTCGACGCAAGCTGTGAAGGATATCGCGATAGGGGGTGCGGCTCGGGCCAGGCAAATGGCTGAGCAGCTCAGAGCTTGCCGCTTGCATACTCAAATCGCCACCGAGACTGTGAATATCGCGCAGATAGAGTTCTGCCGCCATCCAGCGGCCCAGCAGGATAACCTCCCGGGTAACCGCATGAGTCACATTGGGGTTGCCGTCGCGGTCGCCACCCATCCAGGAGAACAGGCGAAACGGATGAAAATCCAACGGGAGACGTTTGCCCAAACGTTTGCGCGACAGGCGGTCCAGATGGCGAATAAAGTCCGGAACGGCCTGCCACAGGCTGTTTTCGATCACCGCAAAGCCCCAGCGCGCCTCGTCTATCGCTGTCGGGCGTTCGTCGCGGATTTCATTGGTGCTCCAGATTTCTTCAATCAATCGATGCAGGCGGCCGCGATGGCGGTCTCTCTCGTACGACAACAGATCTTTGTTGCGTCTTTCTGAAAGCTTGCTCGCGATCAGGTCGTATTTGCGGATCAGAGTACGACGGGTGATTTCTGTAGGGTGGGCTGTTAAAACAAGCTCTATATTGAGTGCCTTCACCACATCGTAGAGTGCATCTTTGCCGAGTGATTTCACGTACTGCTTGAACATCTGGTCAAGCACGTCGTCCTCTTCTGCCTCAGCGCTGGTCTGATAATCCTGATCCGCGATATTGGCGAGGTTCAGAAACTGGTTGAAGGAGCGGGCAATGGGAAGAATATCGCTGTCTTCCAGCTGAGATAAAAAGTTGATCAGCGGCTGGGAATCGCTGTCTGGAGAACGGTTGATGGCTTTGCCGAGAGTGCGGATTTCTTCCACCTTGCGAAAGACATCCAACCCTTCATGCTGTAAGAGGGTTTCCCCAAGGAGTTCCCCCAGGAGACGTACGTTTTCGCGCAATGTGTCGGGCAGATGGGTCATCAAATGGTTCTCCTAATTGGAATCGCCGCGTATTCTAGCACCGCCAACTCATATTGATTCAAGCGCCAACATGCATCTTTAATTCATTTTGGCTATAAGAAATTGCTTTATGTATAAGAGCAGATATTCGCGAGCTCTTTAATGAAACATGTGCTCTTCTGCGGGGAAGATGCCGGCTTTGACGTCCTGGACGTACTTCAACAGGGCACCTTTGATATCCGCAGTCTCGCAGAGGAAATTCTTGGAGAATTTGGGCGGATGTTCGGTTAAGCCCAAAATATCATTGATGACCAGAACCTGTGCGTCGGTATCGCGCCCAGCACCTATGCCTATGGTCGGTACTTTCAAACTGGCGGTAATGCTGCGGCCCAATGCCGCAGGTACGCACTCAAGCAGCACTATATCGGCGCCGGCCTGCTCCAAAATCAATGCATCTTCTTGCAAGATCGCGGCACTCTCTGGCGTTCGGCCCTGCACTCGGAAACCGCCAAATTTATTGACGAACTGAGGCGTCAGGCCGATATGGGCGCAAACCGGTATGCCGCGCTCGCTAAGCATCGAAATCGTGGGCGCCAGCCAGCGACCTCCTTCGATTTTGATCATATGGGCGCCAGCCTGCATTACACGGGTGGCATTGATCATCGCCTGTTCTGGTGTGGCGTAGGTCATAAAGGGCAGGTCGCCAATAATCAATGATTTTTGGTTGCCGCGTTTGACCGCTTCAATGTGATAGATCATCTGTTCCATGGTTACCGGAATCGTGCTGTCGTAGCCCAACACTGTCATTCCGAGACTATCCCCAACCAGTACCACTTCTGCACCGCATCGCTCCGCCATGTTCGCCATAGGTGCATCATAGAGAGACACTGTGACGAACTTTTCCCCTTGCTCCTTCATTTTGCGAAGAGTGTGGATAGTGATTTTTTTTGTGAGCGCTGAATCGGGCGAACCAGAATAAACCATGAAATGTCACCTGCGGATTGAGCGGCTACAGGGCCGGTCGAGGGTTGTAATAATGTCGGCCGTGGGAAATGCCGAGCAAGTAGCGCACCAAGTTGTTGTAGTCAGTGATGTTATTCACCCAGTCGATATCGGCTGCGTTGACGATCAACAGTGGAGCTTTGTCGTAAAAGTGAAAAAAACGTGAATAGGCGGCGTTGAGACGGTCGAGATAATCTCGTGTAATTTGCTGTTCTGCGCGGATCGCGCGCTTATGAATGCGTTCGAGCAACACATTGGTCGGCGCCTGCAAATAAATCACTAAATCGGGCTGTGCGGCGTTGATGGTCAGATGCTCGTACACGCTTTCATAAAGTTGCAGCTCATCGCTATCCAGTGTGACTTCTGCAAACAGCCGGTCTTTTTCCATCAGAAAATCCGCCACACGTATAGTGGCGAACAAATCTTCTTGCCGCAGTTCCTGCATTTGCTGGGCGCGTTGCATCAAAAAAAATAACTGCGTCGATAAAGCCGCATTTTTTTCCCCAGCGTAATAGCGCGGTAAAAACGGATTGCTGTCGGCGTCCTCGAATAAAGTAGCGCAATTGAGACTTTCGGCCAGCAGGCGCGCCAGAGTAGTTTTACCGACGCCTATAGGACCTTCGATCACTATGTAGCGCGGCAGACGAATATCTGTCAGATCACTGCGGTTGATGCGACGGTTTTCCATTCTCGACCTCTGGAAATTATGCGAGTCGGGTTAGTCCTTGGTTACCAATTTGCGCCGCCAAGTCTCCTATGTTACGGCCGTCCGGTAGGCGCAATTCGGGAGCCAGTTCCGCCAGGGGAATCAACACGAAATTGCGCTCAGTTAAATAGGGATGTGGAACCTGGAGGCGCTCGTGCTGAATGATTTCCTGATCAATCAACAGTATGTCGAGATCCAGGGTTCTCGGTCCCCAATGAATCAAGCGCTGCCGCCCCTGATTCAATTCGATTGCCTGTAAAGCATCGAGCAGATCCAGGGGGGCGAGATCTGTTGTTACCTGCGCGACGGCGTTGATGTAATCCGGTTGCGGCGGCCCTACAGCGACGCTGCGATAGAGCGACGAGATTTTCGCCTCTCTACACCAAGGAGCGGCTTTTAGTGTGGCCCAGGCCTGTTGAAGCTGCGCGACGGGATCGTCGAGATTGCTGCCCAACCCGATAAAAACTGTGTGCATTGAAGCGGCCATCAAGTGGAAGCGGGGGGTGGAGGGTTGGAGTTTGAGCGCCGCCGCGATTTGCGCCGCCGCTGCTGGGGTTTGCCCAGCTGTTGCACCATGGCTTCCCGTTGCTCCTCCGACGCATCCTGGAACTGAGTCCACCACAGACCGAGGCCATCAAGATGCTCACCAGATTGTTCGCGCAACAGAAGAAAATCGTAGGCCGCACGGAAACGTGGGTGCTCAAGTAACAAAAAGGCTTTGCGACCTTCTCGGCGCGGCAGGCGCAGTTGCAGCGCCCAGATCTCTCTCATGGGAATCAAAAAGCGTTTGGGAATGGCAGTACAAGTAAGTTGTTGCGAAATGACCCCATGCTCGGCGTGGCGCACCGCGTCCGCCACGGACATTTTGTCGTCGTGGACCAGCTTGCGAATGGCAGCCTGCAGTGGCAGCCATAAGAAGGCGGCATAGATAAACGCCGGTGTTACTTTTTTGTTCTGGCGAATGCGCTTATCCGTATTCAATGCAGCCTGATTGATGAACTGTAACTGCTTCTCATCGCCCAACTGTAAACACTGCTCGGTTCCCGGAAACAACGCCCCAAACAGGCCGTATTCGCGCAGGAGTTGCAGCGTGCTGGTAGCGGACCCGCTCATCATCAGCTTCAAAACTTCCTCGAACAGGCGTGCAGAGGAAACATGGCTCATCAGCGGCGCAAGGCGTTTGATTGGCTCCGCGGTATTTTCTGTTAAGGCAAAACCGAGTTTCGCGCTGAAGCGGACAGCACGGAGCATGCGCACCGGGTCTTCCTTATAGCGCGCCTCGGGGTCGCCAATCATTTGCAGCACGCGCCGCTTCAGATCTTTAAGTCCATTGGTGTAGTCGAACAAATTGCCGGTGCTCGGATCGTAATAGAGCGCATTGATGGAAAAGTCCCGCCGCGCCGCATCGGATTCTATGTCGCCGTAGACATTGTCACGCAGCAACATCCCGGTCTGGGACTGGGCGGCGTCTTTAGGGTCCAGGGATTGATCGTGGTGGGCGCGAAACGTGGTTACTTCGATAATTTCGCGGCCAAACCGGACGTGCACAATGCGAAACCGCCGACCGATGATCATGGAGTTGCGAAACAGGTTTTTCGTTTCCTCCGGGGTGGCGTTGGTTGCAACGTCAAAGTCTTTGGGTTGGCCACCGAGCAGAAGATCGCGTACGCCGCCGCCCACCAAGAACGCGGAAAACCCAGCCTCCTGCAGCTTTTCGATAACCTTGATCGCATTTGGGCTGAATTGCGAGCGCCTCAAGCCGTGTTCACTGGCGGGAATAATTTTAGGGGTCGGCATTTTGGAGAGAGTTTTTGTAGGGTTAAAAAGCTTGAGTAGGCGGTTGAGCATGTGTGAGTTAGACGTGTCGTAACGAAAACGCGAGTCTAACCCACGTGGAATGTGCAAACCATACGCTTTATGCAATGAGTGGTGGGGGAGCGGATCGGAGTTTGGCTGAATGCAGCGCAGGGGTAGACATGTTTGGCTGGACGGCCGGTAGAGATGAAGATTATTAGTAGTGTCCAAATCAAAACGGGAAGGCTTTTGGCCTTCCCGTCTATAATCAGTTTTATATGGTTATTATGTCTGCACGCTCGATAAGCGTGACATCCATGTTTCTTTTGGCGCGAGCCCTTCCTCTCAAGTCAATCTATTTTTCATCTTATTATTAGTTGTTGTTTTTATTATAAAAATTTTTTCTTGTTATTATTTATTGTTCTTATTTGTTATCGAGTTGTTTCTTATTATTCTTTATTGTTGTTATGTTGCCGAAATAAGAGCAGGATGCATGCCAGAAAAAATTTTCATCGATAAAACAACAGGTTATGTTTTTATAACAATTTGGAATCAGTCTTAAGTATGGACGAAGCGTTACCAATCCTCTCGTTTCGTGTTACCCATGTTTCCCATTCTGGTAACATAAATGCGACTTGCGTCGCAAAAAACAGGGGGTTTTTTTGGTTGTAATGGGGAACTGTTTTTAAAAGCACTGTTTATATCATGCTTTTGAATGAGAATTGGTTTGCGAGTTAATACGAAAAGAGGGGTGAGGTTAGGGGGTGTAAAGGCCATTCCTTTGGCCATAAGACAAGTAATAAATTGATGTCAGGATTTGCTGGAGACGTTCTGGCCAGATTTGTTACGCGGAATTCCCAAGCGTTGTCGACGTTCCCACAAGCACTTACGGCTTACGCCCAATTTGCGGGCCAATTCTGTTTCACTCATGGAATCCTGGTGTTCGAGCACAAAACGCTGGAAGTAATCTTCCAGTGACAGATCTTCATTGGGATCAGACGTTGTGCGTTTTTGCCGGTTTTCCCCTTGCGGAACACCCTCATCATCGTCGACTTTGATGAGATCCAGGTCGATGGAGAGGAGGTTGTGAGAGATTTCCCGCTCGTCTTCACACAGGATTACCGCGCGCTGGATAGCGTTTTCCAACTCGCGGATGTTACCGGGCCAGGTGTAAGTCGTAATGGCTTGAATGGCCTCCGGCGACAATACCAGCTGAGGTTTCTTCAGTTCTTCGCAGTAACGGCGAACAAAGGTTTCTGCCAGAGTGAGGATGTCCTTGCCGCGCTCGCGCAGAGGAGGGAGTTTCAGTTGGACAACGTTGATGCGGAAGTACAAGTCCTCGCGGAATTTACCTTCTCGCGAGAGTTTGCCGAGATCGCGGTGAGTTGCTGCTACCAGACGAACATCGACCTTGCGGGATTCGACTGAGCCTATGGGCCGCACTTCCCCTTCCTGCAGCACTCGCAATAGGCGGGCTTGCGCTTCCAGTGGTAATTCGCCGATTTCATCGAGAAACAGGGTTCCGCCATCGGCCGCTGCCACCAGGCCTTCGCGATTGCTGGCAGCGCCTGTGAATGCGCCTTTTTCGTGGCCGAACAGTTCGGCTTCGATCAGGGTCTCTGGAATTGCAGCGCAGTTTACGGAGATCAGAGGTTTGTCGGCGCGGGGACTTTCATGGTGAAGGGCTCGGGCGACCAGTTCCTTACCAGTACCCGTTTCACCATTAACCAGCACAGTAGCATTGGTTGGAGCCACTTTGCGGATCTTGGCGTAAAGCTCCTTCATTTGTGGTGAAGAGCCGATCATCCCGGCAACCGCTTCGTTACTCACGCCTTCAATGTTTTTGACTGGCGACGCCTTCTCGCTGCGACTCAACACCCGTTTCACCGCCGCCAGCATCTCGTCGTTGTCGTAAGGTTTGGCTATGTAATCCACAGCCCCCATACGCATTGAGTCTACGGCGGAGCGCAGGCTGGCGTAGCTGGTCATGATTAAAACGGGAACGTCGCCGGCGGCCTGAATGAGATCGGTGCCGGGTGCGCCGGGGAGGCGAAGATCAGAGATGATGAGGTCAAAGGAGTCCAAATTGTATTTGCTGGTGGCTTCTTTAACAGAAGCGGCCTCTTTTACATCGTACTTGTTTCGCGTCAGGTGTTTGCGCAGGGACGTACGAATGATGACTTCATCTTCAACGATGAGGATCTTACTCATAGCGGTTGTTACTTCGTTTATAAATCTCCCCTAGTGTTACTCTTCGAATCAACGGTTGCAAGTTTTAACGGTAACAGAATGATGAACCGTGTTCCGTTTCTGTGCTCTGGGCCGACGGGCGATTCAATTTCGATTCGGCCCATATGGTCTTCAATGATGGTGTACACCATAGCGAGGCCCAGGCCGGTACCTTCACCGGGATCTTTGGTGGTAAAAAACGGCTCAAAAATCCTGCTGGCGACCTCGGGCGGAATGCCGGTCCCTTCATCGGTAACGGTAATCCTCACTTCCTCTCCCTGAATGCTGCCTTCCACTACAACCCGGCCGCCCTCGGGGCTGGCGTCGCGGGCGTTGGAGAGCAGGTTGACGAATACCTGGATCAACCGCTGACTGTCGGCCTCAATCACTATGTCATCCGGGAGTTCGTTATAGAACTCGACCTGATTGCGCTCCTTCTGCAAGGAAAGCAGGTTGATCGCTTCCTGCACGCACTCTCTTGGATGGACACGGTGGAATTCATTGTCCACACGCTGACCGGCATGGGAGAAGCTGACCAGCGACTGCACTATGCGAGTCACACGCTCGGTCAGAGACAGGATCTGGTTGCCCGTTTCCAAGATTTCCGGGTCGTCTGTGTCGTATTCCAGATTCTGCGCCAGACAGGCAATACCCGTAATGGGGTTGCCGATTTCGTGCGCCACGCCTGCCGCCAGCCTTCCGACAGAGGCCAGCCGTTCACTGTGAATCAGCTCCTGTTCCAACATTTGCAGTTCGGTGACGTCTTCTAACAGGATTACTTGGCCATCGACACGGTGAGCCAGTGAGGAGGGGATCGACGCTTTGTGCAGCGTAATCCAGTGGGGGCGATTGTTGAGTAGGATCTGCCTTTTATAGAAATGCGGCTCCCGCGAGCGGGCGAACTTGGTCAATAGGCGTCCCCAGGGTTCCATTACGTCTTCCAGGTGTGAGCCTGTCACCTGATCGCTGGGGATTCCGGTAAGCTTCGCCATGGCGCTGTTCCACATCAAAATTTCCATATCTGCGCCAATGGAGCAGGTTGCCAGGGGCAGTTCTTCCAAAGTGCGGCGGTGGTAGAGCCGCAGATTGTTCAGTTCAGCGGCAAGACCGGTCAACTGGTTGCGCACTTGCCCCAGACGGCTTTCGATCAGGTTGATATCGGTCGCGCCGGGCGATTCGGGGACTTTGTAAGGCACCAGCCGATCCATGATTTCGCTCGCCATGGAGATCCCGATCAGACTGGAAAGGTTGGCCTCGATCTCATCGCGCAAACGGCGCAGCGCATAAGGCCTGCTTTCGTTCAGATTCATGCCCAGGCGCTGAAGGGCACGCTGCACCTCGGTTTGCGCTGTGGACCGGCCGATGCGGGTGCTGAGGCGTTCGATGATCTCAGTGGGGGAGCGGATATCCAGAGCGAGTCGGACCGGGTGACTCAACTCATCTTCCGAGCACAGCTCAGCGCTGTAACGCTCGTCATCCGACTGCCGGCTAAGATAAGACACCACCAGAAACACCAGGGTATTCAGGCCGAGGCTCCATAGAGTGATTTGATCCCATTGATTGATACCTATGGGAATGGGGATGTCCCAGAACGGCAAAGTGGCGCTGGTCCAGCCTTGCATCATGGGTAACATCAGGCCGAAAAACCAAATGTTGCTTCCTACCATTAGACCCGCAATAAAGCCGCGCCGGCTGCCGCGCGGCCAATGCGCAACGGCCATAACACCCGGTAGAAGCTGCAATGTGGCAATAAAGGCTACCAGGGCCAATTCCGTGAGTTTGAAGCGGTTGTTGAGCGCGACGTAGAAGAGATAGCCACTCAGCATAACGACGCCGATTAGTGCGCGGCGCATCCAGATTAATTGGCCGTATACATCGCGTTTAGCGCGCAGATGGATGATGGGCAGCAACCAATGGTTCATGATCATGGTCGCCAGGGCCAGTGCAATGGCAATCATGGCGCCAGTGGCAGCGGAAAGCCCGCCGACAAACGCAATAATCGCAAAGGTGCTGCTCTCGGCCGCCATAGGAACTGTAAGCGGGAAGTACTGAACCGGCGTATCCAACCCCAGCGCTACGCCGCCCCACAGGATTGGGAATATAGGTAACGCCATAACCAGCAGAAACAGGGGAAACGCCCAGCTGACGGTTTTTTCCGTGTGTTTAACCGGGTTTTCCACCACGGTCATATGGAAAATGTGGGGCATGGAAACTGCGGTGGCGATAAAAACCAGAAGCAGTGCGTGGATGGAGGAGTCGTCGACCGGCGTGCGCAGCGCTTCCAGTTGATCCGGGTGTTGCACCAGCCACTGATCCAGGCCGCCCATCCCGCCGAAAATGTGAAAGATCACGAAACCGCCGATCGCCACTAGGCCAAAAACCTTAACCAGCGACTCGAAGGCCATCACTGTGACCAACCCTTTATGGTGTTCCCTGTTAGAGCCAAAAACAGTGGCAAACAGTGCGATCACCACACAATAAATCAGTGCCAGCGTTTGACGAATACCGAATTCGGACAGAGCTGGACTTAGGGCTTCATGATTGCCGCGGGTGAACAGATGCATGGTATCGGCGACAGCCTGAATCTGCAGGGCCAGCAAGGGCGCCATGGCCATTAGCATGACAAGGGTGACCATGCCTCCCACTGAGTGGCTGTGGTAGCGGAATACCAGCAAGTCCGCCATAGAGTTGACCTGGAAGCGCCGCGCCAGCTCGATCAGAGGTTTTAAGGCGTAGGACGAACATAAAAAGAGCGCCCCTGTGCCCAAGTAATAAGCCAGAGCCCCGTAACCAAATTCGTGCGCGAGGTCGATTACCCCGTAAAACGCCCAGGCGCTGGCAAAGATCCCGAGGGAAAAAATGTAGGTGACCGGATGGCTGACGATTTTGTCGGACACCCAACCGCGCTCAGTGGTGTAAGCAATGGCGAACAGCACGCCCAGATAGGCGAGGCTGACGAGAGCAACTTCGATAAAGCTAAGAGTCATTGCGGTGATCGCGTCTTTGCAACAGATAGGCGCCGATGATCACGGCGATCCAGATCAGAAAAGGTTTGTACCAGCCGCTACTCGCGTCAGTGATCCAATCGAACAGGGCTGGAAAAAAAATGTAGGCGATCAATAACAGGAGTATCAGAGGACTTTGCCGGTTCATGAGGCCGCGCTGCATTAGAAAGTGGCGCGATGGTACTGAAATCCGGGGGGAATGCGCAACGAATGATGATTACAAATCAGTCAATGGAGGCATTTTGCGCAAAGGACATAGTCTCTGCAGCTTCGTTCAAAATATCCTCTATGGAACCTTCCGCTGGTTGAACTCCCAGAGCCAACAGGGCATTGCACAAATTTTGGAGAGGGGTTGCATCGTTTACGGCTGGCGCATGGTTTTGTTTGCTTAATTTATTGCCATTGCTGTCTTTGATCACCGGAATATGGGCATAGGTCGGCGGTGTGTGTCCGAGGATGTGGTAGAGGAAAATTTGTCGCGCCGTTGTATCCAGTAAATCATCGCCGCGCACAATGTCGGTGATATTTTGATCAATATCATCTACGACAACGGCCAATTGATAGGCGAACAAACCGTCTTTTCGGTGGATCACAAAATCGCCACTGGCCTCTGCGAGGTTTTCTCTCTGGAGGCCGCAAATGCGATCGTAAAATTCGATTTGGTTGTCCAGATGGCGAAACGCTGCTGGCAAATCAGTCACTTTCAAGCGCAGAGCGCAAGGCTCATTTTGGGATGGCGGATTGCGCCGGCAATATCCGCCATAACAACCGCGCAGAGGCGCTAAACGCGCGCGCGTACAATTGCAGGGATAAGTCAGATCAAGAGTTGCGAGTTTATTAAGACACTCCCAATAGGCTTCGGAGCGTGTACTTTGATAGCGCACTTCGCCATCCCAAAATAGCCCGTGAGATTCCAGAGTTCGTTTGATGGCATCGGCGGCGCCTGGGGGTTCGCGCGGCGGATCTATATCTTCGATGCGCAAAAGCCATTTGCCATTATGCTGTTTGGCATCGAGATAACTGGCCAATGCGCAGACCAAAGAGCCGAAATGCAATGGGCCCGTAGGAGAAGGGGCAAACCGGCCGACATAAGGGCGTATGACGGTTTGATTTTTCACTGCAGAATCGAAAAAGAATGTGAGTGGACTGAACGAAAAAGGGAGCCGGTGGGCTCCCTTTTTTATTAACCCATGACCTGTTTTTCTTTGATTTCGTCAATGGTTTTGCAGTCGACGCACAAAGTCGCAGTGGGGCGTGCTTCCAGACGGCGAATACCGATTTCCACGCCGCAAGCATCGCAATAACCGTAGTTATCGCTTTCGATCAACTCCAGCGTTTTGTCGATTTTTTTGATCAATTTGCGCTCGCGATCGCGTGTGCGAAGCTCCAGGCTGAATTCCTCTTCCTGGCTGGCGCGGTCTGCAGGATCCGGGAAATTGGCAGCTTCATCTTTGAGGTGGTTCATAGTGCGATCCACTTCTTCCATCAGCTCGCGTTTCCAGGCCAACAGCAACTTTCTGAAGTGCTCCTTCTGTTTGTCGTTCATGTACTCCTCACCCTGGACCAGGGTGTAGGGTTCGATACCGTGCAAAGAAAAATTTGTTGGATCGGGCATTGTTATTGAGCCTCTAAGTCTAATTTTGCTGCGCATCGCAACACCTCTCCGGATCTGGATAAGCATTTTGATGCAAAACTCGTCTGTCACTTCGGTATCGGAGACCGGTCTATAATCCCCGTGGCCGGCCGGCCAAACCGGGAAAGCTATCAGATTCGATCTGAGTGTGCCAGTCTTTTGTACCCCCGTCACAGAAGTGATTTCCCTTTGCGAATGTCTCGCTATACTCCTTGGTTTATCTAGTTTAGATGGAGTCGCTTCGTGTTGTTTCCAAGTCCTTTAGAGCAAGGGCTCCTGATTCGCCGTTACAAACGGTTTTTTGCCGATATCCAACTGGCAAATGGCGAAATTCTGACCGCCCACTGCCCGAATACAGGAAGTATGAAAAATTGCATCGTGGAAGGCGCTCCCGCTTGGTTCTCACGATCAGTTGATCCAAAACGCAAACTCAGTGCCACTTGGGAAATTGCGACTACGCCAACTGGACATCTCGCCGGCATCAATACCGGTCGAGCCAATAAATTGGTACACGAAGCCTTATTAAATGGGCTCATTGCAGAATTGGTGGATTACGACTCTCTGCGCGCTGAAGTGATTTATGGTGAAGAACGCAGCCGAATCGACTTTCTTTTGCACAAAAATGGGCAGCCTATTTATTTGGAAGTGAAAAGCGTCACCTTGGCGGAAAATGATGGGATGGGATATTTCCCGGATGCCGTCAGTCAGAGGGGGGCTCGTCATTTGCGCGAACTCGTGCAAATGGTCAAGAACGGGCACAGGGCTGTTCTTCTTTATTGTGTTCAACACACTGGAATCGAAGTGGTGGCACCTGCGGCGCATATAGATGCCGTCTATGCCGAAGCATTTCGAACAGCGGTAGCAGCTGGTGTGGAGGTTTATGCGCTGGGGGCTGATATTTCCCCGCAAGCCATTACTTTGAGTCGAAGGTTGCCAGTCAAATTGGATGGATAAACATCATTTCAAATAAATGATGTCATCGATTCGCGCAAAAGATTGTTTGACTAAAAATTGACCCGTGCACGGACCAAATACGCATTCTCCGGTATCTGGTAAAAAAAGTGCCCCGTGAGTGGCGCAGCGCAGAAACTCACCATCGGCATCCATAAATTGGTCTGGGAACCATTCCAGAGGGATGCCGAGGTGAGGGCAGCGATTTAGATAGACAAAAAGATCTTGTCCTTGGCGAACGACAATGTAGCGTTGATTGCCTATATCGAATCCGCGTGCGCAGCCGTCCGCTACTTCTTCAATGCGGCACAGCTCCATCAAGCGAGCGTATGAGCCACTTCTCCGCGCTCGAGATGTTCAGCTTCTTTTACGAGGCGTGCCTTGAGGTCTTGCGGAAGATCGTTCCAATGAACGTCCATAAGCGCGCCTTGCAGCGCATAAAGCATGACTTTTGAAACGTGAATACCGCGGGATTTGATTTTGCAGTAGGCTCGTACCGGACCCATTTCCGCCAAGTCTTCATAAGTGTTGATACCTATGGCTTGCAGAATATTTACCGAGGCCATGCCAAGGTTTTTGAGTTCGAGCAGTTCGCTATGGGCGAGGTTAACGTTGTTCATTGGTCATCCTTTATTATTATCTTGTGGCGAGGCACTAATGCCTGGGTAGGTTAGCTTGTTATTGATGCTGTCCTGGCGTGCCGCAGAGGGCAGTCAATCCATATATAACTGTAGTGCAAATTTCTGTAAGAGCCAGAAACCATGGACGACAGGTATTCTAACCACGCACTTCTAGAATCCCTTGTTATGTCGGTTTTGGAATTTACTACATTTTTCTTATAGGGAATATCAACAAACTGAGCAAAATTTGAAATCGTTCATGACATTGTTTGAAGTTGAGTATGAGTTAATCGAGTTTCAAGGTTGCAGAGTTCACAAAACGCTGCTGCATGATCTGACCAATTTGGTTGAGTCAGCTGCGTCTGCTGGATTTGAATTGCGACTCGCCAGCGGTTTTCGCTCAATTGAGCGTCAATGTCAGATTTGGAACGCAAAAGTTAGGGGCGAGCGCCCAGTGCTCGACGACCAGGAACAAGTGCTTGATGTTAATAAACTGACTTCCAGTGAACTTGTTTTTGCCATTTTGCGATGGTCCGCTTTGCCTGGCACGTCGCGCCATCATTGGGGAACCGATATAGACGTTTATGACCGCGCTGCACTTCCCCAAGGAGCCTCAGTCCAACTGACGCTGGCGGAGTGTTGCGGACCGTTCGCGCCATTTCATGCATGGTTGGACGCACGTCTTGCTGATCCCTCCGCAACCTTTTTTCGTCCTTATGTGCGCCCAAGCGGAGGTGTTGCTCCAGAGCCTTGGCATTTGAGTTTTGCTCCGGCAGCCGCGAAGTGGCAGAAAATCCTGGAAAAAACGCAGTTGTTGGAGTTGGTGATGTCGCTCGACATAGAACTGAAAGACGTTGTGGCGCGTCATTTCGACGAAATTTACGAGAGATTTATTTGGGTTCCCTGGAACCTTTATCCTGC
Source organism: Saccharophagus sp. K07 (assembly GCF_014336955.1). Taxonomy (GTDB): domain Bacteria; phylum Pseudomonadota; class Gammaproteobacteria; order Pseudomonadales; family Cellvibrionaceae; genus UBA5868. The sequence continues at coordinate 733,665 of NZ_QRAI01000002.1, forward strand.
TAAGTGGCGTAATGATGTTAGTGATTTTTGATTGTGATGGCGTTCTGGTTGATAGCGAACGTTTGTCGGCAGAAGTATTTTCTGCGCAGTTGGCTTTGTTTGGGATTGCAATGACACCTGCCGAGTGCGAAGAAATGTTTCGTGGCCACACGATGGATTATTGTTTTCAGGAATTGGAACGTTTGTATCCAAATGCGCTGCCGGAGGATTTTTTGTCGCTACTTGCGGTTGCCACCGAAAAATATTTCTCCGAGCATCTGCGACCGGTTCCCGGTGTTGAAGCAGTGCTTCAGTGGTTGCAGAAGATCAATGTCCCGTTCTGTGTGGCTAGTAATGGGTCACTGAAAAAAATACGTCACTCATTAAGTGTCGTAGGGTTTGGTGGATATTTTGAAGATCGCTGTTTTTCAGCGGAATCTGTTCCTCAAGGAAAGCCAGCTCCTGATTTATTTCTATCCGCCGCACGCCATATGGGGTTTTCTCCAAATGAAACAATCGTGGTAGAGGATTCTGTAGCGGGTGTTACAGCTGCGAAGCGAGCGGGGATGACCGTGTTTCGATACACGAGCGTGCAGGATGCAAATCTCAATGTGATTTCATTTGATCACATGTCGAAATTGCAATCGCTAATAGAAAATCATCAGCCCACGTGATGAGAGAGATCTTCCTCTTCCAGATCGCCGTTTTCACGCAACCATTCCAGAACAGCTTCTCGACTTTCCAGCATGGATTGATAGGTTTTCAAAACCGTTGAATTAGGCGTTTGCAATTTTTTTATACGCTCAATGCGATCCTGCAAAAAATGGATATCTTCAATGACTTTGGCGGCTATAGCGCTGCTGCTGTCGAGGGAAGATCGGGGCATAAGCCGGTCGATCACGGTAGGAATATGCTTGGTATTGGTAGTTGTATCAACACTCATTTAACAGGTCCCTTTTAGTCTTCGACCGATGCTGTTTCCAGCGCTTCTGTAAGTATGGTAGGAGAAGATTTATTAAGCCAGTATGACGAAAAGCTCTAAGTGTCAAACTGGGTCTGATTCTAAGAGCTGTTGGTTCTCTGAACTTCTTTCCTTCATAAACTTTTACAAAAAATTCGGCATGGATCTCTACGGAAGTTTGATGACAAAAAATAACTTCCTTAGTTTTCAGTGCGTTAGAAAAAAAGTCATTTCGGACTCAGCAGGGTTCTTTATAGACAAGGCGAGGAAAGGTGCTGGCTTTTAATGAAAAAAATATCGAATGGATCTCATTTTTTCTGTGTTTAATGCGCCTAATGTGAGGTGTTTCCCGCCTGGGTGGCAGAAGTGCGGTAAAAGTGTTTTACTTTTTTGATAGCGGTACGCAGGTGTGAGCGTACTTTCATTGATGGACGTGGCTGGTGAGTGGCCTACCCTAGGCTGGTGAGTAGTATGAGCGACGAGCGTTTTGATTTGATCTTTAGCGGCGAATTAGTCCCGGGATTCGAGCTTTCACAAGTGAAAAAGAATCTGCAGGCGCTGTTTCGCCTGGACGACGGAAAGATAAACGCCTTGTTTTGCGGCAAGCCAGTACCGCTGAAGCGAGGGGTGGATTCTGATGCGGCAAACAAGTACCGCGTCGCCATGAAAAAGGCGGGAGCGAGGGTTGATTTGGTGTTGAGCCAGCAGGCCGCTCCTGCCACACCTAAAGCTGCGCCAGCGCCAACTGCATCCAATGATGCATCAGCGCCAGCTGCCGCACCCGCTGGTCGTACAGAAATAAAATCGACGGAAACTTCTGCCAGTGGCGCAAAGTTCACTACCTCGCTCGGTGCTCAGCCACTAACCGCTCAGGCTCCTCGCCCGAATATAGTGGCGCCGAACTTCGAGGTGGCGGCAGTGGGTGCAGATGTGCTGCGGCCTGAAGAGCGACCGTCAGTAGAACCGGTTGTGGTGGACACATCTTATTTGTCGGTTGCGCCGCAAGAAGGCAACTTGGTTAAAGAAGATGAGTTGATGATCTTGCCAGGAATTGCCGTCACTATCCCCGAACTGGATGTTGCTGAAGTGGGTAGTGATCTGTTGCTGCCTTCTGAGCGGGCAAAAGTGGAGCCTGTGCAAGTGGATTTGTCAGGCTTAAGTCTTGCTCAAGTTGGTGAGAGATTAGGGCCGCCCCGACCCGTAGCGCCACCGCCTCCCAATGTGGATCACATTAAGCTGCAGAATTGACGCTAAAACAAAACAGGGCCCGCAGGCCCTGTTTTTTATTGCGCTTTTTTGTAGTTCTCGATGGAGTCGAGAATTTCTTTCTTGGCTTCGTCCGCGTCGCCCCAACCTTCAACTTTCACCCATTTGCCGGGTTCCAAATCCTTGTAGTGCTCAAAGAAGTGAGCGATTTGCTGGATCAGGATTTCCGGAAGATCTTTGTAGGATTTCACGTTGTTGTAGAGCGGAGTGGTTTTGCTGACAGGAACAGCCAACAGCTTGGCATCTTGGCCGGATTCGTCAGACATCTTCAATACGCCGATCGGACGGCACTTAATGACGCTGCCCGCTTGCAGTGAAAAAGGTACCACTACCAGAACGTCAACCGGGTCGCCGTCACCACACAAAGTGTGGGGAATGTAACCGTAGTTGCAGGGGTAGCGCATGGAAGTACCCAAAATACGGTCAACGAACAGAGCTCCGGAATCTTTGTCGATTTCGTATTTGATCGGGTCGCCGCCTTGCGGGATTTCGATAATGACGTTGACTTCTTCGGGAGGATTTTTGCCAGTAGGTACAGACTGTAAGCTCATGAAAAATTCCTGGTCAGACGTGATGAGGAAAGAAACGGGCGGCATTCTATCATAGGAAAAACAGGGAAGGCTCCCGGCAGCGAGGTGCAAGGCTCGGTCAGCTGGGTGATCCCCTTGCATCTCCGTGCTAAGCTGCGGAGCTATTTTTTCGGGGGCACATCATGCACATTCATATTCTCGGCGTATGCGGCACCTTTATGGGAAGCCTGGCGCAGTTGGCCAAAGAGAAGGGCTACGTGGTAACCGGCTGTGACCGCCAAGTCTATCCGCCAATGAGTACGCAGTTGGAACAAGCTGGCATCAGCCTTATTGAGGGGTTCGATCCGGGACAGTTGGATTTGCAGCCCGATCTTTATGTCATCGGCAACGTCGTCTCCCGCGGCAATCCCTTGATGGAAGCCATCCTCAATCGCAATCTTCCTTATGTGTCAGGGCCGCAATGGTTTGCTGAACACATTCTGTGGGATCGCTGGGTTTTGGCGGTATCCGGCACGCACGGCAAAACCACGACCACCAGCATGCTCACCTGGATTCTACATTTTGCAGGCTATGAGCCCGGATATTTGATCGGCGGTGTGCCGCAGAATTTCCCGACTTCCGCTGCTTTAGGCAAGTCATCCTTTTTTGTGGTGGAAGCGGATGAATACGACAGCGCTTTTTTTGATAAACGCTCCAAATTTATTCACTATCGCCCGCGCACTTTGATCATGAACAACCTGGAATATGATCACGCGGACATCTTCCCAAATCTGCAAGCTATTCAGACGCAATTTCATCACTTGGTTCGCACAGTCCCGGGAGAGGGATTGGTTATTTATCCCGAACAGGATCAGGCGCTCACTGAAGTGATTAAAAAAGGCTGCTGGACACCTGTACAGACCTTGGGCGGCGATTGGGCCTATCAATTACTGCAGGAAGACGGCAGAAAATTTGTCGTGCAATTTCAGGGTGAGATAGTAGGCGAGGTCAGTTGGGAATTATCCGGCCTCCACAATATTCACAATGCGACTGCGGCAGTTGCGGCCGCTCGTCATGTGGGGGTGACACCTGACGTCGCTTGCCAAGCGTTGACCCAATTTTCAGGCGTTAAACGCCGTATGGAATTGGTGGGCGAGGTAAACGGTGTCGCCGTGTACGATGATTTCGCTCACCATCCAACCGCCATTCAAACTACCTTGGAAGGCGCACGGGCACAGCATCCTGCCGCAAAAATCACCGCCATTATTGAGCCGCGTTCCAACACCATGAAGCTGGGCGTTCATAGGGACAGCTTGAAACAGGCTTGTCAGGCAGCTGACAGAGTATTTTGGTTCGAGCCGGAAAACAGCGGATGGTCGCTGACCGATGTTCCGGCAAGTGGTGAGACAGAACACCATATTTGCCATTCAACAGCGGAGATTATTACCAAAGTGGTGGATAGCGCAGTGCCTGGCGAACGCCTGGTGGTGATGAGCAACGGTTCCTTCGACGGCATCCATAAAAAATTGCTTGCTGCTTTACAGGCGCGCAATGGCTAAGACGATCACTCTTGCCATTACTGGAGCCTCAGGCGCGCAATACGGTTTGCGTTTGCTGCAAGTGTTGCTGGGCTCGGGTTGCCAGGTTTATTTGCTGATTTCCAAAGCCGCTGAAGTGGTGATTCGCCGGGAAACTATCTATGACCTGCCCGAAGGCTTGGCGGAGCAACAGGCATGGTTTGCCAAAACTTTTCCTTCTGGGCCAGGACAGCTCCGGTTGTTTGATCGAGAAGACTGGTTTTCCCCCGTCGCTTCAGGTTCAGGTGCACCAGATGCCATGGTGATATGCCCCGCCAGCGGTGGAACCTTATCGGCTTTGGCGTGTGGTGCCAGCAATAATCTGATCGAGAGAGCCGGGGATGTGGCTCTTAAAGAGCGGAGAAAATTGATTCTGGTGCCGCGTGAAGCACCTTATTCACAGGTTCATTTGGAAAATATGCTGAAGCTTACGCAGATGGGGGCAGTGATATTGCCGGCCAGCCCGGGTTTTTATCAAAACCCTAAATCCATTGAGGATCTGGTGGATTTTGTTGTGGCCCGCATTATGGACCAGTTGGGTATTTCGCAGTCGCTGCTGCCACCATGGGGCGGTCAATAATTGGGCTATTCAGAAAATAAATAGGCAATTAATCCCAGTACAGCCAAGGTCAGACCTATAGCGACAACTTTGGCAAATAGGGAAAAGCCTTGCTTTTCCTGCGGCTCTTCCTGGCGATTGCCCGGTGACGTAGGTGCTGTTTTCCAGCGTTTTGGAGTAGTGGGTTGCGCCTTGGGTTTGGGTTGTTCAGGAATAGGGATATTCAGTGCCGGGCGAATTAGGGTCTCTCTGCCATCGACGGCTTCTTTGCCGACAGATGTTGTCCGGATTTTGGCCGGCTCACTGGTTTCCTGGCGTCGCCCAGGTCCAAACACGCGAAAGCCGTAAACGTCCAGGCGCAGTAAATCACCTGAATACAATGCCCCTTCGCTGATTCGCTTGTCATTAATGAAAGTGCCGTTGGCCGACTTGAGATCCTTAACTTCGAGGCGATCTTCCCAAACCGTCAGCAATGCATGTTCCCGGGACAGATGAGTGCCGGCGAAGATCATGTCGCAGTGACTCGCGCGGCCGATTTTGATCTGGTTCGATTGAGAGCGTGAGCGGACCGGAAATTCCTGCCCGGAAAGCCAGCTCGAACAAGCCACCAGACACCACTCCGGCTGATTTTCCGGCAACGAGGGATCGATAATCTCCAGTTGTACGCTGCCCAACTGGACCTTGTCGCCGTTTTGCAAAGCCTTTTGCGTAATTCTTATGCCGTTGACATAACTGCCTGCTTCACTGCCTAGATCGTGCAGACCGTAGGAGTCATTCGCAAACACAATACGCGCATGTTGCAGCTCGATCTGCGGATCCTCCAGAACAAGATCATTGTCTTCAGCGCCGCCAATAGTCAGAGACTTGTCGACCATCCAGACAGGTTCGCGGCGTTGATCTGTGAAGAGGATTTTCAGCATGGGCAGTCAGGTCCGGGCAGAGCGTTTGCCTTGGCTTGAGGTGCGGGCGCGGGCTCGTGCGATAAATCGAAGCGCATAATAGGTTTTTGTCCGGTCTTTTCAATCATCGTTCAGATAAAAGGAGGACTGCTTCATTCATTTTAGTGTAGGCATCACAAATTCAGCGTGCTCAAGGTTTTGCACGAGTTTGCTGCCGCGGGCGGAGCAGAGTGGGTAGAATGACGCCCCTTTGATTAAAAAGGCCGGTTCAATGCAAAGCAAATCCACTACGGTTGTTATCCACTACTGCACTCAATGCCAGTGGCAGTTGCGCTCAGTCTGGATGGCTCAAGAACTGCTCGCCAGCTTCAGCGATGAACTTTATCAGGTGATTCTTCAGCCAGGCACCGGAGGAGTCTTCGAGATTCTGGTAAATGGCCAATGCATCTGGGAGCGTAAAAGAGACGGGGGATTTCCCAGCGCAAAAGAGCTTAAATTGAGAGTGCGCGACGCAGCCTTCCCGGAAAAACCGCTCGGCGCTCATATTGAGTCTCGCAGCGGCAATCACTCGCAGGACGATTAGTTTTCGATCTTTAAGGAATTTATATGATTTATCGTTTTATCGAATCGTGGCTCTTTGTTGTCACACGATTTCCCAAGTTGGTATTACTGACGCTCGCAGTTTTGGCCATAGCGGCGGCTTTGGGATTTCCCAGGTTTAAAATAGATGCCTCCGCTGATTCACTGACTTTAGAAAACGATCAAGACCTCAATTACTTTCGCGAGAAAGTCAAAAATTACAGCAGTGGCGATTTCCTCATTGTCACCTTCACGCCCAAAGAAGACCTTTTCAGTGACGCATCTTTAAAGTTACTGCGCGAGCTGCAAGATGACTTGGCTGAAATAGAAGGCGTTTCCAGCATCAACAGCATTTTGAATGTTCCCCTTTTATTCAGCCCCAAGCGGTCACTGCGCGAAATTGCAAAAGAGCCTCGCACTCTAGAAACACCGGGGATAGATCGAAATCTGGCAAAAACAGAATTTCTGGAAAGTCCCATTTATCGCGAGATGATTCTGGGGCCGGACGGCCAGACCACCGCACTGCAACTCAATCTCGCCGTTGATAAGCACTATATAGATCTAGTGCAGAAACGCGATGCTCTAAGGGCAAAGCGCGATCAGGAAGGTTTGTCGGATGCGGAAAAAGACGAGCTCGAAGAAGTCGCCCGCGTATTTCTGGAATATAGAACGGCGAGTGAAGCGCGCGCGCATGATCGGGTAGAAAAGGTTCGCGAAGTGGTCGCGCGCTACAAAGATCGCGCGCAAATTTTCGTCGGCGGCGTCACCATGATTACTGCCGACATGATTACCTTTATTAAAAAGGACTTGGTGATCTTTGGCTCTGCCGCTGCTTTGTTTATAGCGCTGGTGCTCGCCATAATTTTCCGCTCATTGCGCTTTGTCGCCATCCCTATGGTGGTTTGTATTGCGACCATTTGGTTCATGATCGGACTTGTCAGCTGGTTGGATTGGCGACTGACGGTGATTTCCAGCAATTTTGTTGCGCTTCTGCTGATTTTGACCATGTCCATCGCCATTCACTTGGCGGTGCGATATCGCGAATTTGTCGATAAAAATCCCGACTGGACTCAAAAGGACGTGGTCGCAGAAACCATTCGTTTTATGGCTGTTCCATGTCTGTATACAACCTTGACGACTATGGTCGCCTTTATGTCGCTGGTTGTCAGCGGAATTCGCCCGGTCATTGATTTCGGCTGGATGATGACGATTGGTCTGGGTTTCGGTCTGGCGTTGTCGTTTCTGATTCTGCCCGCAGCTTTGATGTTGATGCCGCGCGAAAAAGCTCGATTACATGTGCTCGGCAAAAAAGCCGAGGGCAAACCTCTGACCGCCTATTGCTCCAAATGGATTGAAAAGCACGGCACAGCATTGATTGCCATCAGCTTGCTTCTGCTTGCCCTGGGTGTGGGGGGTGTAACGCGCTTACAGGTTGAAAATCGTTTTATCGATTACTTCCATGAAGACACGGAAATCTATCAAGGTTTGTCAGTTATCGATCAAAAGCTTGGTGGCACTACGTCTCTCGACATCATCATTAATGCAAGAGCAACCAATGCCTTTACATTAGATGATGAGATCGATGCATCTAATTCCGATGAAGAAGATCCTTTTGCTGAAGCGGAAGATCCTTTCGATACGTCGAGTTCTGAAGAGGATGATCCATTTGCGGATTCCGCTGACTCTGACAACAGTAAATCCAGTTATTGGATGACGGTAGCTGGCTTGCAGGAAATCGAGAGAATTCACGACTATTTGGAAACCTTGCCGGAAATAGGCAAGGTTCAGTCTCTTGCCACGCTATATAAAGTAGGAAAAGAAATTAACGGCAGCCTCAATAATTTTGAGTTGGCGGTTATGCAACAAGCTTTGTCCGACGAGGTTCGCCAAGCGTTGGTTGATCCTTATATATATGGAGCGGAAGAAACGCGCATTACCATGCGAGTCAAGGATTCATATCCGGGCTTGAAGCGCGCGGAACTGGTCGAACGACTTCGGCAACATCTTTCGAGTGAATTGCATCTGAATCCAGAGCACTACCAATTCACCGGTCTTCTGGTTCTGTATAACAACATGCTGCAAAGCTTGTTCAACTCGCAGATTGTGACGATCGGCGCGGTGTTTCTGTGCATTATGGGAATGTTCGTTGTGTTATTCCGCTCAGTGCTGGTTTCGATTGTGGCTATCTTGCCCAACGCTCTTGCGGCAATTGTGATTTTGGGCGGAATGGGCTTGGCAGGAATTCCGTTGGATATGATGACCATCACGATCGCTGCGATCACTGTGGGCATCGGAGTGGATGATTGCATCCACTATATCCATCGATTCAAGAAAGAGGTGGCTGTAGATGGCGATTACGTAGCTGCTATGCATCGCTCTCACGCATCCATTGGCAGAGCAATGTTCTACACCTCGGTGATCATTATCTTTGGCTTTTCCATCATGGTGCTGTCGCAATTTATTCCGACGATTTACTTCGGAATACTCACCGGTTTTGCCATGCTAGTCGCTCTGTTGGGGGCGCTCTTCTTGCTGCCCAAACTGATTTTGATGGTAAAACCCTTCAAAGTGGCTGCTGTTTAAGCTTCTTTTATCCTCTCCCAAAAAGCCCGCACGATCGGGCTTTTCAGTCGCCTCGCCAGCACGCACAAGCCCACCTCATAGGGTTTGAGGCGGGGCTGGTGAGGATGCACCTTTACCTTTTCCGCCAAAGGGCTATTGTCCAGCACGATTTTAGGAACCAGTCCTACGCCAAGTCCCAGGCTCACCATGCTGACGATGGCTTCGTGGCCAGCGACCTGAGCGTAAATCTTGGGCGCGATTTTGCCTTTGCGAAACCAGGCATCCAGTCGATCCCGCGCGACACCGCGCTCCGACACTATATAAGGCACTGACTGCCAGTACTCTTTTGAGTCACTTTGATCGGTTGGCCAATCCAGGGGCTGAATAAGCAGGAGAGGGGAGTCGATGATTTTTTTGAAATGAATTTCCTGCGGCATCACATCCTGGCGCGCCGCGATCGCTACATCCTCATGTCCGGCGACCACCCGCTCTATTGCCAGAGCTGGGTCGCCAGTATGGAGCTTGAGTTCAATGGCGGGGTGTGCTTGGCGGAAGTCTTTAAGGATGTCGTAAAGAAATGAATAGCTGGCGGTGACGGAACAATAAAGGCTAAGAGAACCCTGAAGTCGGCTGGAACTCCTCTGCAGGCTGTCGCGAAGCGTTTCCCAATGTTGCAAAGTTTCCCGTGCAAAGTTGGCCAGTTGAGCGCCTTGGGGAGTTAGTGCAACGGAGCGGTTGTTTCGAATAAACAATGACACCCCGAGCTGTTCTTCAAGCTGCTGGATACAACGGCTCAAAGTCGATGGGCTGACATGGCTAAGCTCCGCCGCCCGGTTGAAGTGGAGAGTCTCGGTTAACGTCAGGAAGAGCTTAAGCGGGGTGAAATCCATAGTTTTGTTGCGAAAAATGAAATATGAAGTTCCAAATATATCATTTTACTCAACAATTTCTTGTGTCTAAAATGCGCCCGTCGCTAACTCTATGACCTGAAGAGGAATGTATGCAGATTTATTACGATAAAGATTGTGATCTTTCGATCATCCGCAGTAAAAAAGTCGCGGTAATTGGTTACGGTTCTCAAGGCCATGCTCACGCCAACAACCTGAAAGATTCTGGTGTTGACGTAGTTGTTGGCTTGCGTCCCGGTTCGGCCTCTGCGCAAAAAGCTGAGCGCGCGGGCCTGAAAGTGCTGCCTGTTAAAGAAGCCGTAGCTTTCGCTGACCTGGTCATGATCCTGACTCCCGATGAGTTCCAGTCCAAGTTGTATAAAGAAGAGATCGAGCCTAACTTGAAGCAGGGTGCTACTTTGGCCTTCGCTCACGGCTTCTCCATCCACTACAACCAAATCGTTCCCCGCAGCGACCTCGACGTAGTCATGATCGCGCCCAAAGCTCCTGGCCACACAGTGCGTTCTGAGTTTGTTAAAGGTGGCGGTATTCCGGACCTGGTGGCAATTCACCAAAATGCATCCGGCAAAGCGAAAGAAGTGGCTCTGTCATATGCCAGCGCTATCGGTGGTGGCCGCACTGGTATCATCGAAACCAGTTTCAAAGACGAAACCGAAACTGACTTGTTCGGTGAGCAGGCCGTTCTGTGCGGTGGCTGCGTTGAGCTGGTAAAAGCCGGCTTTGAAACACTGGTAGAAGCAGGTTACGCCCCAGAAATGGCGTATTTTGAGTGTTTGCATGAACTCAAACTGATCGTTGACCTGATGTACGAAGGTGGTATCGCCAACATGAACTACTCCATTTCCAACAATGCGGAGTACGGCGAATACGTTACTGGTCCAGAAGTGATCAATGAGCAATCTCGCCAAGCCATGCGCAATGCTCTGAAGCGTATCCAAAACGGCGAATACGCGAAGATGTTCATTTCTGAAGGCGCGACCAACTACCCTTCAATGACTGCACATCGTCGTAACAACGCTGCGCATCCTATCGAGCAAGTCGGCGCCAAACTTCGCGCCATGATGCCTTGGATCGAAGCCAACAAAATCATCGACAAGACTCGCAATTAATCCCTTCTTGCGCAGCTCCCCTCCCTGGAGCTGCGTTTTCTTCTTCCAATTCCAATCTCTAAGTTTGTTATCCCATAGCCAGCGAAATTGGCCTGTTATACCATGCCCATCATTTGTCTGAGCGCAGTGGTTGACTGCGACTCCCTGTTTTTAACGTCGCACAAAAAGGGCTGTATATGAACAAAACAAGCGGTGATGATCAGCAGGATAACCCGTTACTGAATATCGTGGACGAGCACGAAGAAGAGGTGGTTACATCCACTGGGCAGAAGGAACGGCATAAAGGTGTATACCTCCTGCCTAATCTGTTTACTACGGCCGCCTTGTTTGCAGGCTTTTACGCGATCATTTCGGGGATGAAGGGAAATTTTGAGGCGGCGGGATTGGCTATTATCGTGGCTCAGCTAATGGATGGCTTTGATGGCCGTATCGCGCGCCTAACGAACACCACCAGCGCGTTCGGTGTGCAATACGACAGCTTGTCGGACATGGTTTCGTTCGGTCTGGCGCCCTCCTTGGTCATCTTTAGTTGGGGGCTTGAGCCGCTAGGGAAGTTCGGCTGGGCAGCAGCGTTTCTTTTTGCCGCTTGTGCTGCTCTTCGTCTTGCTCGTTTCAATACTCAGGTTGAAACTGTCGATAAACGCTACTTTGTTGGCTTGGCCAGTCCACCGGCAGCGGCCATTCTTGCGACTACCGTTTGGCTGTGGCACGACGTGGTGCCTCCTTACGAGGTTTCGGTGTTGGTGGGAATCCTTACTGTCGTTATCGGATTGTTGATGGTCTCCAATATCCGCTACACCAGCTTTAAAGGATTTAACCTGCGCGGCAGGGTGCCTTTCGTAGTGATGCTGGCTGCGTTGCTCGTTTTCATCATTGTGGTGATCAACCCGCCCACTGTCTTGTTGGCGATGGCATGCATTTATTGTTTGTCTGGACCTGTAATGTGGTTGCTTGCTTACCGGAAATCAGTTGTAACAACTGGGACGCAGAAACCAGTTGAAGATGTGCAGATTCAGACCGAAAAAAAAGATGAAAAAAATAGTTGACGAAGCATGGGCGCATCCAGATAATGCGCCTCCCTCACGGCGGTGCAGCCAACTGACTCGATAGAAAATAGAGAGTCAGGCAAGCAAAAAAAGCTTGCAAAGCTCGAAAGAAAGAGTAGAATGCGCGCCTCACCAACGGGGTGAACCTAAAGTCCGAAGCGACTTGGGGCTGTTTAAAAATAGGATCAAGCAAAGCGTGTGGGCTCTTGTGGTTGAGTGAATTAAGAGATATTCAAACCCAAGAGACCATCAATTCAGCTTAGTAATAACGCGAATAGGTAGTCAAACGTGGTTTGAGCCAAGTTTAGAGT